>CAVSKZ010000003.1:0-334424 GCA_963728835.1 uncultured Solirubrobacterales bacterium | reverse complement strand
GTGCTCAGCCGACCGGTACTAATGGTTCGAGGGCTTGACGGATGTTTTATTACCTACCCATTTGCGGCCTTGTGCGGTTTTCAAGCTCCACCGGGGCGGTCTCGCAAAATTCCGGTGGTTCATAGCGAGAGGGAGACACCTCTTCCCATTCCGAACAGAGCAGTTAAGCCTCTCAGCGCCGATGGTACTTGGAGGGCAACCTCCTGGGAGAGTAGGTCGCCGCCGGTTCTTATTAGCGGTCCGCGACGGAGTAAGTCGCGGGCTGCGGTGGCCGATCAGCGGCGCGCTACGCCGCCGCTGATCGGCTTGCGTAGCTCTGCTACGCGGCGCCGCTCATCAGCAGCGGATCGCTTGCTGCTCGGACCCCTCGCTTCCGCGCCTGACTCCGTCGAGGACCGCGGGGGCTTCGGAAAGCTCTCCTGACCGCGGGAAAGCTCTCCCTATGGGGTTCTTAGGCGTGCGTGGAGAAGCGGGCGATTGCCGCGTTCCAGGTGCCGTTGCTGCGCATCGTGCCCACGCGGCGTCGCGCCTGGCATGGCTTCGGAGCCGGTTCCACCGGCTCCAGCCCGTACTCGCCCAGGGTGGCGAAGTCGATCGCCAGGTCGACAGCGTCGGCGATGCGGTCTGTGCTTGAGGTCTTCGTCGTATCGAACATAGGTTCGTAATCTAGGGTCGCCTGCGGACGGCATCCCGATCCTGCAGGCGGTCTTGCATCTGGCGCCTGGCAGTCCCTTCCTTCCCGGGTGGCGGGGTGGCGAAACTGAGGACCAGGGCGGCGGTCTTCGCCGGTGCCTCGACGTTGGGCGAGTGTCCCACGCCGGCCATCAGCACGGTGCGGGCGCCGGGCACCGTCTCGCGGTATTCGGCGAGGCGCGCGGGGGGATCGTCGATGATCTGCTCCTCGGCGCCCATGATCACCATCAACGGCTTGCCCGCCTGCCGCATGCGCTCGTCGAGCGGTGTCTCGCCGGAGTAGTCCTCGGACTGGCGGGCGGCGTTGTCGTAGGAGCTGAAGGTCATCGAGTCGAGGTCCTCGACGAAGGCGTCGGGGACCTCGAAGCCGGGGGCAAAGGCCACCTCCAGGCCCTGCTTGACCGCGAAATCGGGCTTGATCCGCCAGAGGAACTCGCCGATCACCGGAGAGAAGGCGAGCTTGGCCATCAGCCCGAGGTCGCCTCCCTCGTGCGTCGGCCCTGTGTCGACGATCACCACCCGGTCGACCAGCTGCGGGGATTGCTGTGCGAGGGCCGTGGAGACGCTGCCTCCGAGCGAATGGCCGACGACGGTCGCGTCCCGCACGCCGAGCCGGCCGAGCGCCTGAGCCAGGAGATCGGCCTGGTTGGAGATCTCATAGCCCGAGCGCGGCTTCTCCGAGCCGCCGTGCCCCAGTAGGTCGAGGGCGACGACGCGGTGCTCGCGGGCAAGCAGGGGGATCATCCCGTCCCACCAGTCGATCGCACAGGTGAAGCAGTGGACGAGCACGATCGGGCTGGCATCGCGCGGGCCGCGTTCGATCGCCTGCAGCTCGATCCCGGAGACGTTGAGGATGCGGCCGCCGGGCTCGGTCACGCCGGCGCCCTTCGTCTCGTGGCTGACGCTGAGCGCGTTGAGCACGAGCAGCACGACCACCGCCGCGATTGCCCCGATCAGGATCTTCCAGCCTCTTCCCATGCCGGCCGTTACCCTAGCCGAGCATGAACGAGAAATTCGTCATCCGGGGCGGCGTGCCGCTCTCCGGCGAGCTCACCGTCGCCGGCAACAAGAACGCCGCCCTGCCGATCCTCGCCGCCTGCCTGCTCACCGAGGAGGAGCTGCTGCTCGATCGCGTGCCGCGCATTCGCGACACCGAAGCGCAGATCGCGCTGCTCGAGCAGCTCGGGGTCGAGGCGGAGTGGACGGGGGACAACAGCATCCGCCTCTGCGCGGCCGGAGTCGCCGAGACGGCGGCCGACGAGGAGCTCTCGATGCAGATCCGCGCCTCCTTCCTGCTCGCCGGGCCGCTGCTGGCCCGCTTCGGCGAAGCGCGGATGCCGCCCCCCGGCGGCGATTTCATCGGCCGCCGTCGCCTCGACGCGCACCTCGACGCCTTCGCCGACCTCGGCGCCACGGTCGCCGGCGATCGCTGGATCGAGGTCAAGGCGCCGGCCGGGGGCCTGCGTCCCTGCCACATCTTCATGGACGAGCCCTCGGTGATGGGGACCGAGAACGCCCTGATGGCGGCTGCCCTCACCCCGGGCCCGACGACGATCTCCAACGCCGCCTGCGAGCCGCACGTGCAGGATCTCGCACGGCTGCTGAGCGCGATGGGGGCGGAGGTCTCCGGGATCGGCTCCAACGTGATGACCGTCCACGGTCGCGACAAGCTCGGCGGCGCCAGGTACGCGATCTGCCCCGACCACATCGAGGTCGGCAGCTTCATGGCCCTTGCCGCGGCGACCGGGGGCGAGCTGCGCATCCGCGACGTCGAGCCCGCCGACCTGCTGAACGTGCGGCGCCAGTTCCGCCGCCTCGGCTTGCGTTCGGAGATCGAGGGCAACGACGCGATCGTGCCGCCGGGCCAGCGCCTGCGCGTGCAGGCCGACCTCGGCGACGCGATCCCGAAGATTGAGGACGGTCCCTGGCCGGCCTTTCCCGCCGACCTCACCTCGATCGCCCTCGCCCTCGCCACCCAGGCCGACGGCGAGATCCTGATCTTCGAGAAGATGTTCGAGAACCGCCTCTTCTTCGTCGACAAGCTGGTCGCGATGGGCGCTCGGATCACGCTTTGCGATCCCCACAGGGCGATCGTCAGCGGTCCGAGCCGGCTTCACGGCGAACGCGTCGAGAGCCCCGACATCCGGGCCGGGATGGCCATGCTCATCGCCGCGCTGGCGGCCGACGGCACCTCGGAGATCGGCAACATCCGCCAGATCGACCGCGGCTACGAGCAGATCGACGAGCGCCTGCGCGCGCTCGGCGCCCAGATTGAACGGCGCTCGTCAGAGGTCCCGGCCTAGCAGGGCTTTCCCGCCCGCTCTCGTAAGGTCCGGCGGATGATCCACCCGATACCCCCAGGCACCCGCGACGTGCTGCCCGACGAGATGCGCGAGCTTCGCCGGCTGCACCTGGCGATGATCGAGGTCTTCGAGAGCCGCGGCTACGGCGAGGTCGCGACGCCGGCGATCGAGTACGACGAGGTGATGGCGCGCGGCGACGGTCGCACCGCCGCTTCGGCATACCGCTTCTTCGACGAGCGTGGCGACCTGCTCGCCCTGCGCTCCGACATGACCGTGCCGATCGCCCGCCTCGTCGCCAGCCGCTACGCCGACGCCGATCCGCCGATCCGGCTCTGCTACCTCGCCAACGCCTTCCGCGCGGTGCGCCCGCAGCGCGGCCAGATGCGCGAGTTCGCCCAGGCCGGGGTCGAGCTGATCGGGGCGCCCGCGCCGGAGGGCACCGCCGAGGTGGTCGAGGTGCTGGAGGCGACGCTCGACGCCGCCGGGCTCAACCGCGCCGTGATCGGCCTCGGCGACTCTGACCTCTTCCGCCAGCTGCTCAGCGAGCTTGGCGTCGAGGGCGAGGCCCGCGACTCGGTGCTCGGCCGGCTCGCCGCCCATGACCTGGTCGGCCTGGAGGCCGAGCTCTCCGGGCTCGAGGGGGTCGGGGCCGAGCGGGTCGCCACCTGCGTCGCGCTCTCGCAGCTGCGCGGCGGCAGGGAGGTGCTGGAGGAGGCGCGCGCGCTGGGAGGCGCGGCGGTCGAGCGGGCCACGGCCCGGATCGGCGAGACCTTCGAGGCGCTGGAAGCCCGCGGGGTCGCCGACCGCGTCCAGATCGACCTCGGGCTGCTGCGCGACCTCGGCTACTACAGCGGCGCGATCCTCGAGGTCTACGACCCGGCGATCGGCCACGTCCTCGGCGGCGGAGGCCGTTACGACAGCCTGCTGAAGCGCTTCGGCCTCGACCTCCCGGCGGCCGGGTTCGCCCTGTACCTGGAGCGGGTGCACGTCGCCCAGATGGAGGAGGCGCGCGGGGTGGAGGGGGGACCGTGAGCGTCGAGGTCGCCGGACTTGGCCACGCGAAGGCCGGGGGGCCGCTGAAGCTGGCGGTGCCGCGCGGCGCCCTGCTCGGCGAGACGCTCGACGCCCTCGACGCGATCGGCATCGACACGAGCGAGGTCCGCGGCGAGTCGCGCTCGCTGATCTTCGAGACGGAGGGCATCACGCTGGTCACCATGCGCCCCTCCGACGTGCCGACCTACGTCGAGGCCGGCGCCGCCGACGTCGGCATCACCGGCAAGGACGTGCTGCTCGAGCAGGCCGACCGGGTCGTCTACGAGCTGCTCGACCTCGGCTTCGGCCGCTGCCGCATGGTGCTCGCCGCCCGCAAGGGAGACGAGAGCCTGGGGGAGTCCCAGCGCCGCCTGGGAATGATGCGGATCGCGACCAAGTACCCGCGCACGGCGGAACGCCACTTCGAGTCGACCGGCCGCCAGGTCGAGGTGATCGAGGTCAAGGGCTCGGTCGAGCTGGCGCCGCTGATCGGCCTCGCCGACGGCATCGTCGACCTGGTCGCCACCGGCCGCACTCTGGAAGAGAACGACCTGGAGGTGCGCGAGGAGATCCTCGAGTGCACGGCGAGGTTCGTCGCCAACCGGGTGGCGCACAAGCTGCGCGCGGCTGAGGTGGATGAGATGACGCAGAAGCTGCGAGAGGCGATGCGATGAAGATGGAAGAACTCAAATGGAAGGGGGCATTCGAGACGGCCAAGGCTGCCCGAGCCTGGTTCGTTCAGGGAACAGAGCGAAACGTTGCCTCCGGCGTCAGGAAGATCGGCGACGAAGTCATCAAGGAAGGTGACGAGGCCCTGCTGCGGCTAACCGAGCGTTTCGATGGCGTGACGTTGACCCGAGACCAGCTCAAAGTCGACCCTGGAGAGGCGAGAGCGGCCCAGAAGACCCTCGACCCGACCCTGCGGGAAGCGATGGAAATTTCGGTGGCGAACATCCGAAAGGTCGCCGAGCATCAGGTTCGAGACGACCCACAGAGCCTCGAGCTCGTCCCAGGGCCAGGTCGTGACGGTGCGCGAGGTGTCTGTGGGATCAGCGGGCATCTACGCCCCGGGTGGCCAGGCGGCCTATCCGTCGAGTGTCCTCATGTGCGCCATTCCCGCGCAAGTGGCTGGAGTCGAGCGCATTGCCCTGGTCTCGCCGCCTGGCCCGGACGGTCGTCCGTCCAAGGTGGTTCTTGCTGCCGCCTCCCTATGCGGGGTCGATGAGATCTACGCAGTCGGCGGCGCGCAGGCAGTCTTTGCCCTCGCTTGGGGGACGGACACCATTCCGCGGGTCGATGTGGTGGTCGGGCCTGGGAATCGATGGGTGCAGGAGGCAAAGCGCCGCGCCTATGGTCAGGTGGGAATCGAGTCCTTCGCGGGACCATCGGAGTTGATGCTGGTCGCGGGTCATGACACCGATCCGCGCTGGGCCGCGATGGACCTCTGTGCACAAGCCGAGCACGGAGTAGAAAGTCCCCTCCTCGTTGCCGCCGTGGAGAAAGCGGTCCTCGACGCGATCGCCATTGAAGTGGCCGCGATTTCAGGGAACCGAGACAGCGTTGCCGATGCTCGACTCGCGCTCGTTCAGGTCCCAGATCTGAGCGACGCGATAGACCTCGCCAACGTCTTTGCTCCCGAGCACCTCGAGTTGATGGAGGAGGATGCTGCGGTGCTGGCAGAGAAGGTGACCACAGCTGGCTGCATCTTTCTTGGGCGCAACGGCGCTACTGCATTTGGCGACTACGTCGCCGGCTCAAACCACGTTCTGCCGACAACGAGGAGCGGCCGCTTCGCCGGTCCCCTCGGACCCGGAACCTTTATGCGCAAGATCTCCACGGTGGAGGTCTCCGCCGAGGCCGCGGCGAAGCTTGCCCCACACGTCGATGTGCTCGCCCGGGCCGAGGGATTCCCCGTTCACGGCGAGTCGGCGATGATTAGGGCCGAGAAATGAGCAGAACCGCGACGAAAGAGCGAAGCACGGCCGAGACGCAGATCCGGCTCTCCCTCGACCTCGACGGGGGCGAGTCGAGCTCGGCGACCGGGGTCGGCTTCCTCGACCACATGCTCGACCTGCTCGCCCGCCACGGCAAGCTGGGACTGCAGGTCGAGGCGAACGGCGACCTGGAGACCGGTGCCCACCACACGGTGGAGGACGTCGGCATCGTGCTCGGCCAGGCGCTCGACGAGGCGCTCGGCGACCGGGCCGGGATCAGGCGCTACGGCTCGGCCGTTGTGCCGATGGACGAGTCGCTGGCCGAGTGCGCGATCGACGTCTCCGGCCGGCCGCACTGCGTCTTCGACGCCGACCTGCCGACGACCTCGATCGCCGGCTTCGACACCGAGCTCGCCGAGGAGTTCTTCCGCGCCGTCTCCAACAGCGCCAAGCTGACCCTGCACATCTCGGTCCGCTACGGGACCAACGCCCACCACATGATCGAGGCCTGCTTCAAGGCCTTCGCCCGCGCTCTGCGGGTGGCGGTCTCCGTCGACCCCGAGGAGAGCGGCGTGCCATCGACCAAGGGAACGCTCAATGAGTAGTGCTCGCATCTGCATCCTCGACTACGGGATGGGCAACCTGCGCTCGGTCGAGAAGGCGCTCGAGCACGTCGGCGCGGCCGCGACCATCGCCAGCGACGCGGCGACGATTCGCGCCGCGGACGGGCTGATCCTGCCCGGCGTCGGCGCCTTCCCCAAGGCGATGGCCGTGGTGCGCGAGCGGGGGCTCGACGAGATGATCGCCGAGCGCCGCGAGGCCGGCGTCCCGATCCTCGGGATCTGCCTGGGCCTGCAGCTGCTCTTCGACTCGACCACGGAGCTGGGCGGGGCGGAGGGCCTCGGCCTGCTGCCGGGCGGGGTGTCTGATCTGGACGCGCCCGGGCTCAAGGTCCCGCACATCGGCTGGTCCCCGGTCCGCTGGGAGCGCGAGTCGCGGCTCACCGAGGGGATCGACACCGAGACGCCCTTCTACCTGGTCCACTCCTTCGCGCCGCACCCCGAGTCCGGCGATCTCCTCGGCACGGCGGAGTACGGGGCCCGCTTCGCCTGCGCCGCCGAGCGCGACAACGTCTTCGGAGTCCAGTTCCACCCGGAGAAGTCGAGCGCGGCCGGCTTGCGCCTGCTCGCCAACTTCGCCGGCATCTGCGCCTCCGTCCTTTCGGCCGGCTGACCCCGATGGAGCACGTCCGATGACGTCCCAGACCGGCGCCTGGCGGCGTCCTCGGGCTTGCCCTTGCCTCCAGCAAGGACTGCGCCCTGCGTCCTGGCCAGGCTTGGGCTGGAACGCCCTCGACCGCACCCCACCGGGAGCCAGACGGCCGGCGTGATCCTCTATCCCGCGATCGACATCCGCGGCGGCCAGGCCGTGCGCCTGACCCAGGGCGACTACGAGCGCGAGACCGCCTACGACGCCGACCCGGTCGACGCCGCGAAGCGATGGGCCGGCGAAGGGGCCGAGATCCTGCACGTGGTCGACCTCGACGGGGCGAAGGCGGGGGAGCCCCAGAACCTGGAGGCGATCGGGCGAATCGCGGCGGCGGTCGAGTGCCCGATTCAGGCCGGCGGCGGCCTGCGAGATGCCGAGTCGGTCGCCGCGGTCCTCGGCGCCGGCGCGGAGCGAGTCGTGATCGGCACCGCGGCGCTGCGCGACCCCGAGCTCCTCGCCGCCGCTCTGGAGGCCCACGGCGACCGGGTCGTCGTCTCCGTCGACGCCCGCGACGGCAAGGTCTCCCTGGCGGGCTGGACCGAGACCAGCGACGTAGACGTCGCCGAAGCCGTCGCCGACCTCGGCGAGCGCGGCGTATCCCGCTTCCTCTGCACCGCAATCGAGGTCGACGGCACCATGGAGGGCCCAGCCCTAGGCGAGCTCGACCGCATTGCGGCGGCCACCCAAGCAAAAATAATCGCCTCAGGCGGAGTCGGCACCCTCGCCCACCTAGAAGCCCTGGCCCGCGACGCCGCCCCCAACGTAGAGGGCGCCATAGTCGGCCGCGCCCTCTACGAGCGCAAGTTCACCGTCGCGCAGGCAATCGCAGCTCTTCAGGCTGGATAGAGCCCATCCCAGTAGGGGTGGAACGTCTTGCACTTTTTCGCCTGCGCTCGTCCGCGCGTCCAGCATTTGTCGCTCCACGAAAAAGTTAAGTGGAACCCCTGCCGGGATGGCCTCTAGGCTCTCTCCATGGTCCTCAAGCGTGTAATCCCCTGCCTAGACGTCGACGCCGGCCGCGTGGTCAAGGGCACCAACTTCGTCGGCCTGCGCGACGCCGGCGACCCGGTCGAGCTGGCCGAGCGCTACGACGCCGAGGGCGCCGACGAGCTGGTCTTCCTCGACATCACCGCCTCGCACGAGAAGCGCGAGACGATCGTCGAGCTGGCGCGGCGTACCGCCGACAACGTCTTCATCCCCTTCACTATCGGCGGCGGGATCCGCTCCGTGCAGGACGCCCAGGCGGTGCTCGACGCCGGCGCCGACAAGGTCTCGGTCAATTCCTCGGCGCTGGCGCGTCCCGATCTGCTGGGCGAGCTGGCCGACCACTTCGGCGCCCAGTGCGTCGTGATCGCGATCGACGCCAAGCGGGAAGGCGATGACTGGGGCGTCTACGTCAACGGAGGGCGCAAGAGAGTCGAGGGGCGCGACGCGGTCGGCTGGGCGCGCGAGGCGGTGCAGCGCGGCGCCGGCGAGGTGCTGCTGACCAGCATGGACCGCGACGGCACCAACGACGGCTACGACGTCGAGCTGACCCGTGCCGTCGCCGAGGCCGTCCCGGTTCCGGTGATCGCCTCCGGCGGAGCCGGCACGCTCGAGCACCTGAGCGAGGCGATCGCGGAGGGCGGGGCCGACGCCGTCCTCTGTGCCTCGATCTTCCACTACGGCACCTTCCGCGTGCGCGACGCGAAGGAGCGCCTCGCCGCGGACGGCATCCCGGTCCGGCTCTGATGCAGGCCGAGCCCAGCGAGGGCCTCGCCGAGGCGCTCGAGCGCGTCCACCCAGAGCTCACCGTCGTCGGCGAGGTCGCGACTGAGCCCGTCTACCTGGTCGGCGGGGCGGTGCGCGACCTCCTGCTCGGCCGCGGCCGCGCCGACATCGACCTCGTCGTCGAGGGGGACGCCGCCGCCCTCGCGGGATCGCTCGGCGCCGAGGTCGTCTCGCACGAGCGCTTCTCCACGGCGAAGGTGAAGCTGGACGGGCACGAGGTCGACATCGCCAGCGCCCGCGCGGAGAGCTACCCGCAGCCGGGGGCGCTGCCGGTCGTCGAGCCGGCCGAGCACGTCGAGGCCGATCTGGCCCGGCGCGACTTCACGATCAACGCGATGGCGGTCCCGTTGCAGGGCGAGCCGCGCCTGATCGACCCGCACGGCGGTCGCGAGGACCTCGAGGCGGGCGTGCTGCGCGTCCTCCACCCAGATTCCTTCCTGGACGACCCGACCCGCGCGATCCGGGCGGCGAGGTACGCGGCGCGCTTCGGCTTCGAGCTCGAGCCGGGGACCGAGGAGCTCCTGCGCGCAGCGGACCTGGGATCGCTCTCGGCCGACCGTCGCGAGGCCGAGTTGCTTCGCCTGGCCGCCGAGGAGGAGGCCCCGCGCGCCTTCGCCCTGCTGGCCGAGTGGGGGCTGGTCGAGCTGCGTCCGGAAGGAGCGGCTCTCTCGCGTCGCGCTTCGGCGCTCCTCGAGACGGCCCCCTGGAGCGAAGCGGCCCCCCGGGCGCGCACGCTGCTTGCGGCGGCCATCGGCCCCCCGGGTGAGGAGGAGGAGCTGGCGCGGGCGCGTCCCGAGCGGCCCTCGGAGGGCGTCGAGGCCGCCGAGAGGCGGGACCCCGTCGAGATGGTCCTCGCCAGGGCGCTCGGTGCCGAGTGGCTGGACCGGTACCTGGCCGAGTGGCGCGGGGTGAGCCTCGAGATCGACGGCTCAGACCTGATGCGGGCCGGCGTTCCCGAGGGGCCGGCGCTCGGCCGAGGCCTGCGGGAGGCTCTGCGGCGCAAGCTCGACGGCGAGATCTCGGGACGGGAGCAGGAGATGGCCGTCGCCCTGGAGGCGGCCGGGAGCGCCGATGGAGTGGCGTGAATCCAGCGGGATGCGGTGGCTCGAGGCCGGGCTGCCGGGAGCGACCGCCGCCTTCACCACCCGCACGTTCGGCTCGGCGAAGGACAGCTTCGCGCCTCTGGCGGCCCTGGGGGTCGATCCCGCCGCGGTCGTCAGCTCCCGCCAGGTCCACGAGGCGGACCTGGCCTTCCACGATCGGGGCGAGGTTCCGGCCGAGGCGGACGGGCACGTGATCGCCGCCGCGGGGACCGTCGGCCTCGTCTTCGGCGCCGACTGCCTTCCGGTCGCCGTCGCGGGACCGCGGGCCGCCGCGATCCTGCATTGCGGCAGGCGCGGCCTGGAGCAGGACCTGGCCCTCCACGGCGCCGCCGCCGTCGGCGCGGTCGCAGCGGCGATCGGACCGGGCATCGGTCCCTGCTGCTACGAGGTCGACCTCTGGAGCGAGGCGCGGCGGCAGCTGCGAGAGGCGGGGGTCGCAGTGGTCGAGTCCGCGGACCTCTGCACCTGTTGCGAACCCGAGCTCTTCTTCTCGCACAGGCGAGACGGCGACCCCGGGCGCCAGGCTGGGCTGGTCTGGCTCGACCCGGAGCGGGCCTGACGTGCCCGGCCTGATCCACGGCCTCGACCCCGCCAGGATCGCCGCCAACCTGGAGGGGGCGCGAGAGATCGCCGGCCCCGAGGTGGAGATCCTCGCCGCGACCAAGTACGTGCCGGTGGAGGAGATGGGAGCCCTGGCCGAGGCGGGAGCAAAGCTGGTTGGCGAGAACCGCCAGCAGGACCTGGCCGCCAAGCACGAGCGCTGGGGCGAGGCCTTCGAGTGGGACTTCATCGGCAACCTGCAGAGCCGCAAGGTGAAGCAGGTACTGCCGCTCTGCCGCCTGATCCACTCCGTGGCGACCGACTCCGCCCTGGAGCAGCTCGCCCGCCACGGCAACCCGGACACGGAGGTCCTGATCGAGGTCAACGTAGCCGGCGAGGAGGGCAAGGGCGGGGTCGCACCGAACGACCTGCCCGCCTTCATAGGGCGCTGCCCGGTGAAGGTGGCCGGCCTGATGACCATGCCCCCCTTCAGCACAGACCCGGAGAACTCCAGGCCATACTTCGCCCGCCTCCGAGACCTGGCAGCCCAGCACAACCTCCAGCGCCTTTCGATGGGCACCTCCCAGGACTGGGAAGTGGCCGTTCAGGAGGGCGCCACCATCATCCGCCTGGGCGCAGCGCTCTACATCTAGACGCATCTCCCGCGGGTGGCGCTGTAGGGGGGACCGCCCCTGAGGACGCTTTAGCGACCGGAAGGGGCGGTGGGTCCCCTGCAGCGACAGGACCCGCGGGCCACAGCGTCAGCCATAATCTGTAAAGGAATCGGCCCATGGGGGCCGAAACACGCGATAACCATGGCCCTACGCGATACATGGCATAGAGCGCTGGTCTACTTCGGCCTTGCCGAGGACCACGACTACGGCCCTGAATACGAAGACGACTTCGAGCCGGAGACGGGAACCGAAGAGGCCCACGAAGGCCGTCGCGACTCGAGCCAGGTGCGCCGCCTGCCCACCTCCAGGCGTTCCCGGCGCGACGAGATCGACGACATCTTCCCCGACGACGAGCCGATCGCGGCCTCGCGCACGCGCACGCTGCGGCCGGTGTCCAACGGCGACTCCGACGTCCAGGTCCACCTGGTCATCCCGCGCAACTTCAACGACGCCCAGCAGGTCGCCGACCAGTTCAAGCGCTCGGTGCCGGTGATCCTCAACCTGCAGACCACCGACCACGAGCTCTCCAAGCGGATGATCGACTTCTGCTCGGGTCTCACCTACTCGCTCGACGGCGGCATGCAGCGGATCGCCGAGAAGATCTTCCTGCTGACGCCGCGCAACGTCGAGGTCTCGGCCGAGGAGAAGGCGCGCCTCCTCGACAAAGGCTTCTTCAACCAGTCCTAGCTGCGACTAGTCTCCCGGGCGATGATCGTCGGATTCGTCGGCTCGGGCAGCATGGCCGCCGCCATGGCGCGCGGCTTGCGCGGCGCGGTGGAGGCGATGGTCTTCACCGACGGCGGCTCCGGCCGGGCCGCCGAGCTTGCCGCCGAGGTCGGCGGAGAGGCCCTCGCCACGAACCGCGAGCTCGCCGAGCGCGCGGACGTCGTCGTGCTGGCCGTGAAGCCGGCGGCGCTCGGGGCCGCCGCAGCCGATCTGGGCGACGCGAAGGCGGTCGTCTCCCTGCTCGGAGCGACCTCCCTGGAGAAGGTGTCGGCGGCTTTCCCGCGAGCCAGGGTCGTCAGGCTGATGCCGAACGTCGGCGTGGAGGTGCGCAAGGGCGTGCTCTGCCTGGCGGGCGATCCCGACCCGGCCCTCCGCGAGATGCTCGGTGCCCTGGGCCACGTGGTCGACCTGCCGGACACCCAGTTCGACGCGGCCACGGCGGTGATGGGGTGCGCTCCCGCCTACCTCGCGCTTGCGGTCGAGGCGATCGCCGACGCCGGCGCCGCCGGCGGGCTGGACGAGGAGCTTGCCAGGGATCTGGTGGTGGAGACCACCGCGGGGACGGCGGAGCTGCTGCGGGTACGCCACCCGGCGGACGTGCGGAGGGCCGTGGCCTCTCCTGGAGGCAGCACCGAGGCGGGCCTGGAGGCGCTCGACCGAGAAGGCGCCCGTGAGGCCTTCGAAGCCGCCGTGAGGGCCTCGCTGGAGAGGATGCGCGGATGACCCTCCTCGCGCTTGCCCGCAGCGACATAGCCGCATACGTCAGCGCGCTGTTCCTCGTCTACATCATCCTGATCTTCCTCAACGTGCTGATCTCCTGGATCCCGCGAATGCCCTACAACCGGCCGCTGCGGGCGACTCTCGACTTCGTCAAAGAGACCACCGATCCCTACCTGAGCTTCTTCCGGCGCTTCCTGCCGCCGATCGGCGGCGGCGGCTTCGCACTCGACCTGAGCCCGATCGTCGGCGTGATCGTCCTCTTCCTCGTGCGCGCGATCGTCGTCGGCCTGATCGAAGGGTGACCGGCCCCCGCGCCCGCGCCTGGGGCCTCGCCGGCGCGCTTGCCGGGCTGGTCCTGGTTCTCGACCAGGTCGCGAAGGCCGTGGTCGAGGCCAGGCTCGTGCCCGGCGAGGACGTCGACCTCCTCGGCCCGCTGGAACTGACGCTCTCGCACAACACCGGGATCGCCTTCGGCCTGGCCAGCGGCGGCGGCGCGCTTCTGGTGACGCTCCCCGTCCTGGCGCTGATCGCGATCGGCGTCGTCTTCTCGCGGGACCCGACCCGGCGGGGGATGTGGATCGCCGTCGGGCTGCTCGCCGGCGGCGCCCTCGGCAACCTCGTCGACCGGGTCCGCGCCGACGCCGTGACCGACTACGTCCAGATCGGCGCCTGGCCGGCCTTCAACTTCGCCGACGTCGCCGTGACCGCAGGCGTTCTCCTCTTCGTCCTCTCCTACCTGCGGGAGCCATGAGCGGAAAGCTGAGGATCGTCCATGCCGACGAGGCACTGGCGGTGGTCGACAAGCCCGCGGGCCTGGTCGTCCACCCGGCCCCTTCGCACCGCGGCCCGACCCTGGTCGACGAGCTCGGCGACCTGCTCGGAGGCGGAGCCGACCCCGAGCGGCCGGGGATCGTGCACCGCCTGGACAAGGGCACCAGCGGCCTGCTCGTCGTCGCCCGCACAGACGAGGCCCACGCGGCGCTGCAGGCGGCGGTGCAGCGCCGCGAGGTCGAACGCGTCTACCTCGCCCTGGCGCGTGGCCGCCTCGCCTCTCGCACCGGCACGATCGACGCCCCGATCGGGCGCGCCTCGCGCCAGCGCCATCGCATGGCCGTCTCCGGCGCCGCCTCGCGCCAGGCTCGCACGCACTTCGAGGTGCTCGAGCTGCTCGCCGCCGAGACCTACCTCGAGGCCAGGCTGGAGACCGGCCGCACGCACCAGATCCGCGCCCACTTCGCGGCGATCGGCCATCCGCTGGCGGGTGACACGACCTATGGCGGCGAGCGCAAGTACGGGCTCGAGCGCCAGTTCCTCCACGCTCGCCGGCTCGCCTTCGACCATCCCTCCAGCGGCCAGCGGCTGAGCTTCGCCTCCGATCTGCCGGCGGACCTCGAGGCCGCCCTGCAGGCGGCCCGCGCCGCCTAGCTTCGCCCCTCTACAATCCACCGGCTCGGAAACCGACCCCCGTCGGTGCCGAACCGGATCCTGACCGGCATCGCGCCGGGTCCCGGCGAGGGCGACGGGGAACGCATCTCACAACCAAGGAGCTTCACCCATGCCAGAGGCAGGCCTCAAAGAGCTGCTGGAGGCCGGAGTCCACTTCGGCCACCAGACCCGTCGCTGGAACCCGAACATGCGCCGCTACATCTTCGGCGAGCTGGACGGGATCCACATCATCGACCTCGTCCAGACCGAGGCGCTGCTGGAGAACGCGCGCCGCTTCGCCGGCGAGCTGGCCACGGGCGGTGGCACCGTGCTCTTCGTCGGCACCAAGAAGCAGGCCCGCGGGCCGGTCGAAGACTGGGCCAACCGCTGCAAGATGCCCTTCGTCAACCAGCGATGGCTGGGCGGCCTCTTGACCAACTTCAACACGATGTCCGCGCGCATAGCCCGTCTCCACGAGCTCATCTCGTGGCGCGAGGAGGGGAAGCTCGAGCTGCTGCCGACCAAGGAGCGGATGGGCATGCAGGCGGAACTCGCCAAGCTCGAGTTCAACCTCGGCGGGGTCCGCGACATGCAGCGCCTGCCCGACGCGGTCTTCGTCACCGACCTCAAAACCGAGGAGATCGCGGTGCGAGAGGCAGCCCGCCTGCGGATCCCGATCATCGCCCTGGTCGACACCAACTGCGATCCGACCCCGATCGACTACGTGATTCCCGGCAACGACGACGCGATCCGCTCCTGCGAGCTGGTGATCGGCACGATCGGCGGCGCGGTCGACGAGGGCGCCAGCTCCTGGAGGGTCAAAGAGGAGCGCCGCATCGCCGAGGAAATGGAGCGGCGGAAGAAGGAAGAGGAAGAGCGCAAGAAGCGCGAGGAAGAGGAGAAAGCGCGGATCGCTGCGGAGGAGGCTGCTCAGAAAGCCGAGGCTGAGGCGGAGGCGGCGAAGAAAGCAGAGGCGGCGCAGGCTGCTGCTAAAGCGCCGGCTCAGGCCCCAGCGGCTGCAGCCCCGGCGGTTTCGGCTGCGGGGCCCGTCGCAGCCTCGGAGGGGCCTGCGGGCGGGGGCTCCGCCTCCGTTCTCGGCCCCTCCGAGTCCGCGCCACCCGCAGAGAAAGCGGCTAAGCCTGAAGCGGCGGAGAAAGCCCCCGAGGCGGAGAAGGCTGCGGAGCCCGAGAAGGCTCCCGAGACGAAGCCCGCTGACGAGGAGGCTGCCGAGGCGAAGGCTGAGGAGCCTGTCGCTGCCGAGAAAGCTCCCGAGGCGAAGAAGGCTGAGGAGGAGAAAGCTCCGGAGCCCGCCGCTGAGGAGAAGGCTTCTGAGGAGAAAGTTGAGGAGGGGAAATGAGCGTTACGGCTGCCGACGTGAAGGCGCTCCGGGACCGGACCGGGGCGGCGATGATGGACTGCAAGGCCGCGCTGACCGAGTCCGAGGGGGACGTGGACCGTGCGATCGAGATCCTACGGGTCAAGGGCCAGGCCTCGGCCGCCAAGCGCGAAGGGCGCGGTACGAACGAGGGGGTCGTCGCCTCCTACATCCACGCCAACGACAAGGTCGGGGCGATGGTCGAAGTCCAGTGCGAGACCGACTTCGTCGCCCGCAACGAGGACTTCAAGGCCTTCGCCTACGAGGTCGCCCTCCACGTCGCGGCGATGGCGCCGCGCTACGTCACCATGGACGAGATCCCCGAGTCCGAGCGTGAGGCCGAGAAGCGCGTCTTCGAGGAGAAGGCGCGCGAGGACGGCAAGCCCGACAACGTCGTCGAGAAGATCGTCGAGGGGCAGCTCGCCAAGTGGGGCAAGGAAGTCGCCCTCCTCGACCAGGCCCACGTCAACGCGGAGAAGCACGACTCGAAGTCGATCGAGGAGCTGCGCCAGGAGCTGGCCGCCAAGACCGGCGAGAACATCCGCATCGCCCGCTTCGCCTACTTCCGCGTCGGCGAATAGGCTCAGGCCTGGTTTGGCCAGCGACCCCCAGTTCAAACGCATCCTCCTGAAGCTCTCGGGCGAGGCGCTGATGGGCGATCTCTCCTACGGCACCGACGCGGCCGAGGTGAAGAGGATCGCCGAGCAGGTCTCCGCGATCCGCGGGCGCGGGGTCGAGGTGGCGGTCGTGGTCGGGGCGGGCAACATCTATCGCGGCCTCTCCGCCGCGGCCGAAGGGATGGACCGGGCGACCGGCGACTACATGGGGATGCTGGCGACGGTGCTCAACGCCCTCACCCTCCAGGACGCGCTGGAGAAGACCGGCGAGCACACCCGGGTCCTCTCGGCGATCGACGTCAAGGAGGTGGCCGAGCCCTACATCCGCCGCCGCGCGATGCGCCACCTGGAGAAGGACCGCGTGGTGATCTTCGCCGCCGGCACGGGCAACCCGTTCTTCACCACGGACACGGCGGCCGCGTTGCGGGCGCTGGAGATCCACGCCGAAGCGATCCTGATGGCGAAGAACGGGGTGGAGGGCGTCTACGACTCCGACCCGGCGACCAACCCCGACGCCGAGTTCATCGCCGAGATCGGCCATCGCGAGGCGATCGAGCGCGGGCTCAAGGTGATGGACTCGACGGCGCTCTCGCTCTGCATGGACAACGACCTGCCGATCTACGTCTTCAACATGGGGGACGCGAGCAACATAGATAGGATCGTCAGCGGCGAGAGGGTGGGCACGCTGGTCGCCGGCGCGCCCTCCGGGTGACGAGAAACGGGGGCCCAGTGGAGCTGATCGACGAACTGCTCGAAGACGCGAAAGGCCGCATGGGCAAGTCGGTCGAGTCGAGCCGTGGCGAACTGGCCACGGTGCGGACCGGTCGCGCCTCTCCGCACCTGCTGGACCGCATCGTCGTCGACTACTACGGCGCCCAGACGCCGCTCAAGCAGCTCGCCAACGTGGCGACCTCCGACGCCCGGCTGCTCACCGTCACCCCCTTCGACAAGTCCTCGATCGGGGCGATCGAGAAATCGATCCAGGAGTCCGACATCGGCCTGACGCCCAGCAACGACGGCAACGTGATCCGGCTGCAGGTCCCCGAGCTGACCGAGGAGCGCCGCCGCGACATGGTCAAGGTGGTGCACGGCGTCGCCGAGGAGGGCCGGGTCGCGATCCGCAACATCCGCCGCGACACGATGCACGACCTGCGCGAGCTGAAGAAGGAGGGGGAAGCCGGCGAGGACGACGAGCGCCGTGCCGAGGCCGCCCTGCAGAAGCAGACCGACGAGGCGATCGCCGAGATCGACGCCCTCCTGAAGGGGAAGGAAGAGGAGATCCTGGAGGTGTGAGTGCCTCCGCGCGGTACGTGGCGATCATCACCGACGGCAACGGGCGCTGGGCAGAGCGGCGGGGCGTGCCGACGGTGGAGGGGCACCGGGCCGGCGCCGACACCGTGAAGGCCCGCCTTCGCGACGCCGTCGAGATGGGGATCGAGGAGCTCACCGTCTTCTCCTTCTCGACCGAGAACTGGTCGCGCCCGGCCGAGGAGGTCTCGGCGCTGATGGCGATGTTCGGCGAGAGGATCGACGCGGAGACCCCCGAGCTGGACGCGGAGGGCGTGCGGATGCGCTTCGCCGGACGGCGCGAGGGCGTCCCGCCGGAGCTGGTCGAGCGCATGGACTGGGCGGAGGAGAAGACCGCCGCGAACGACCGGATCACCCTCTTCGTCGCCTTCAACTACGGCGGACGGGCGGAGATAGTCGACGCTGCGCGTGGCTTCGAGGGTGGCTCTGAGGAGGAGTTTCGCCGGCGGCTCTACGCGCCCGAGATGCACGATCCCGACCTCCTGATCCGCACCAGCGGCGAGCGGCGCATCTCCAACTACCTGCTCTGGCAGTGCGCCTACTCGGAGCTTGTCTTCCGCGACGAGCTCTGGCCGGACTTCGGCCGCGAGGCGCTGGAGGAGTGTCTGCGGGAGTTCGAGGAGCGCCGGCGCCGCTTCGGGGCGAGGGTCTGATGCAGGACCTCTTCGACGACGACCTCTTCGAGGAGCCGGCTCCCAAGCCGGCCCCGCGGCCGCCGCGGAAGCCCCGTCGGCGGGGGGAGCGCGGAGCGGTGAGACGGTCAAGCGCATCCTCTTCGCGATTCCCTGGGCCATCTTCGCGATCGCGATCGTCGTCGCGGGGGAGCTGGTCTTCACGGTGGCGATGATCGGGATCGGCATGCTCTGCCTGCGCGAGTTCATCTCGCTGACCGGGGAGATGCGCCCGGTCCAGCGGGCCGCCTACGTCGCCGTCCCGGCGCTGATCCTCGCCGCCCACTTCGGCACCGCCTTCAACGTCCTGCTGGTCCTCGCCGCTTCGTTCCCGGTGCTCTTCGCCTTCGGGGCCGACCGCCACCATCGCGACGGGATCACGATGTCGATGGGGGTCACCCTGCTCGGGATCGTCTGGATCGGGATCCCGCTCGTGCACGCGGTGCTCCTGCGCGACCTTCCCGACCACGGCGCCGCGCTGCTCGTCGACGTCCTCGTCGGCACCTTCGCCGCCGACACCGGCGCCTACGCGACCGGCCGCATGTTCGGCTCCCACAAGATCGCGCCGACGCTCTCGCCGAACAAGACGCTGGAGGGCCTCCTCGGCGGCTTCGTGATCGGCACGATGGCCTTCTGGTTCGCCGGCCTCTACCAGGACTGGCTCTCCGGCGTGGACGCCCTGATCATGGGTGCCGCGGTGGCGGCGATCGCCCCGGTCGGCGACCTCTTCGAGTCGATGCTGAAGCGCGACCTGGGCAAGAAGGACACCGGCACCCTCTTCGGCCCCCACGGCGGCATCCTCGACCGCCTGGACGCCGTCTTCTTCACCGTAGTCGTCGGCTACTACCTCTCGATCCAGTTCGTCTACTGACTTCGCCCGCCGACGGGACGAAATCCGCGCCATACGTCCGGATTTCGTCCCGTCGGCGGCTCCTGCCTATGCTCTGGGAGATGAAGAAGCTGGTGATTCTGGGCAGCACCGGGTCGATCGGGACGCAGGCGCTGGAGATCGTCGCGGCCTCGGAGGAGCTCGAGGTCGTGGGACTGGCCGCCGGGTCGAGCTGGGAGCGGGTGCTTGCCCAGGCGGGCGAGCACGGCGTCGGCGCCGTGGCCTTCGCCGATGCCGAGGCCGCCGAAGCCGCGCGTGGGGCCTGGGACGGCCGGGTCCTGCTCGGCGAAGACGGGATCCGCGAGCTGATCGCTCGACTCCGGCGCCGACCTGGTCCTCAACGGGATCGTCGGCGCCGCCGGCCTGGGGCCGACGATCGTCGCGCTCGGCGAGGGGATCGACGTCGCGCTCGCCAACAAGGAGAGCCTGGTGATCGGCGGCGAGCTGACGATGGCGCTGGCCGAGGCGACCGGGGCACGGCTGCTCCCCGTCGACTCCGAGCATTCCGCCCTCTTCCAGCTGATCGGGGCCGAGCCCCCGGGGACGGTCGACCGGCTGGTCCTGACCGCGTCGGGCGGGCCCTTCCGCGGCCGCACCGACCTCTCCAGCGTGAGCATCGAGGAGGCGCTTGCCCACCCGACCTGGAGCATGGGCGGGCGGATCACGATCGACTCGGCAACGCTGATGAACAAGGGCTTCGAGGCGATCGAGGCCCACCATCTCTTCGGCGTTCCCTTCGAGCGGATCGAAATCGTCGTCCACCCGCAGTCGATCGTCCACTCGCTGATTGACCTCAACGACGGCGCCACCCTGGCCCATCTCGGCTATCCCGACATGCGGGTGCCGATCTCCTACGCGCTGCACCACCCGCAGCGCGCCGACGTCGACGTGCCGCGCCTCGACCTCGCCGCGGTCGGCCGGCTGACCTTCGAGTCGCCCGACCTGGAGACCTTCGCCTGCCTGCGCATCGCCCTGGAGGCCGGAAGGGCGGGGGGGACCGCGCCCTGCGTCCTCAACGCGGCCGACGAGGTCGCCGTCGCCGCCTTTCTCGACGGGAAGATCGGCTTCCCCGCGATCCCCGCCGCGATCGAACGGGTCCTGGAAACGATGCCGGCGCTGCAGCCGACCCACTTCGAAGACCTCTTCGCGGTCGACGCCGAGGCCCGCCGCCGCACCGAAGAAGAGGTGGGAGGGTTGGCCAGGGTATGAACTGGGTCCTGATCTTCCTCGGCTTCTCGCTGCTGATCATCCTGCACGAGGCCGGGCACTTCTTCGCCGCCAAGGCGACGGGAATGCGGGTCGAGAAGTTCTTCCTCTTCTTCGGGCCGAAGCTCGTCTCGGTCAAGCGGGGCGAGACCGAGTACGGCATCGCCGCGATCCCCGCGGGCGGCTACGTGAAGATCAGCGGCATGCACCCCGAAGACAAGCTGCCGCCCGGGGAGGAGCATCGCGGCTACTACGAACAGCCGGTCTGGAAGCGGATCGTCACGATCGGAGCCGGGCCGGCGGTCAACATCGTGCTCGCCTTCGTGATCCTCTTCGTGCTCGCGCTGGGGGCGAGCGATCCGACGCAGAGAGTCGATGAAGTCGTACCCGGCTCACCGGCGGCGAAGGTGCTCCAGCCGGGCGACCGCATCCTCGCCGTCGACGGGCGCAGCTATCCGAACCTGGGCACCGAAGCGCGCCTCGAACGCTTCTTCGAAGCGGTCGGCAAGCACGAGTGTGCGGGCAAGCCGGTAGAGGGCTGCAAGGCCGCCGCCCCGGTGGTCCTGAGGGTCGAGCGGGGCGGCCAGGTCGAGACGATCTCCGTGCGGCCCGAGTACGACAATGCGGCCGGGCGCACCAGAATCGGCTTCTCCTACGGCACGGCGCCGGCGGACCTGGGCGTGGGCGGCGCCGCCGAGCGGGCGGGGGACGCGATCTGGCTGGTGACGAGCAAGACCGTGACCGTCTTCGCCAACCTCCTCGACCCCGAACAGCGCAAGGAAGTGTCCGGCGTGGTCGGCACCAGCGACGTCGCCAACCAGGTGATCGAGATCGGCGCCCGCGAGGCGCTCACCCTGCTCGCCGTGGTCAGCCTCTCGCTGGGGCTGATCAACCTCTTCCCCTTCCTGCCGCTCGACGGCGGCCACATCTTCTGGAGCCTGGTCGAGAAGGTGCGGGGCCGCCCGGTGCCATTCCGCGTCATGGAGCGGGCCGGTGCGCTCGGCTTCGTCCTCGTGATCATGCTCTTCGCCCTCGGCCTCACCAACGACATCGGCCGCCTCACCGGCGAGGGCTTCAACGTGCGCTAGCCGGCGCGCACGCGCACCCGGATACCCTTCGCATATGGCTTCGAAAAGGCAGATATTCGTCGGCGGCGTGCCGATCGGCGGCGGCGCTCCCGTCGCCGTGCAGACGATGACGAAGACCGAGACCGCCAACCTGGCGGCGACGATGGAGCAGATCCGCAAGGTCGCCGACGCCGGTGCGGACATAGTCCGCGTCGCGGTGCCCCGCGATGAGGACGTCGAGGCGCTGAAGACGATCGTCACCGAGTCGCCGATCCCGGTGATCGCCGACATCCACTTCAACCACACCCTGGCGCTGAAGGCGATCGACGCGGGCGCTCACTGCATCCGGCTCAACCCGGGCAACATCGGCGGCCGCGAGAAGGTCGCCGAGGTGGCGCAGCGGGCGACCGCCGCCGGAGTGCCGATGCGGATCGGGGTCAACTCGGGCTCCCTGCCCAAGCACCTTCACGCGCTCGAGCGCGAAAGCCCGGTCGATGCGCTGGTCGCGGCAGCGGTCGAGTTCGTCGAGCTGATGGAGTCGCTGGACTTCGAAGACTTCAAGGTCTCGATCAAGTCGACGAACGTGCCGAACACGATCGCCGCCAACCGCCTGCTCTCCGAGAGGATCCCCTATCCGCTGCACCTGGGGATCACCGAGGCCGGGACCAAATGGTCGGGGTCGCTGAAGTCCTCGGTCGGCCTCGGCACGCTGCTCGCCGACGGGATCGGCGACACGATCCGGATCAGCCTCTCGACCTTCCACGCCGAGGAGGAGGTCAAGGTCGCCTGGGAGATCCTCAAGGCGCTGCAATTGCGCGAGCGCGGCCCGGTGCTGATCGCCTGCCCGACCTGCGGTCGCCTCCAGTTCGACATGGACTCCGTCGTGGCGGAGATCGAGCAGCGGCTGGAAGGCTATGCCGAGCCGATCGAGGTGGCCGTGCTGGGCTGCGCGGTGAACGGGATCGGCGAGGCCTCCCACGCCGACTTCGGCATCGCCGGTGCCAAGAACGAGGGCCTGATCTACGCGCATGGCAAGCCGCTTCGCAAGGTCCCCCAGGCCAAGCTCGTCGACACCCTCTTCGAGGAGATCGACAAGTCGCTGGACCGGGGCGGGGTCGAGTTCGACGAGGAGGAGTCGCGCGAGGGGGCCGCCTGGCTGGCGAAGATCGAGGCGGAGAACGCCGGCGAACTGACGCCTGAGAAGATTGCGCGGATGGAGCACGAAGCGGCTGAAAAGGGCGAGTCCGACCGGGTGCTGCTCGACGAGGACGTCTCGCCCACGGCGGGGCGCCGCTTCACGCGAGCCTAGATGTCGAACGCCCGAGCCCTGACAGACGCGGCTAACATGGCCGAGGCCTTCCAGCTGACGGCCGCCGAGCACGGCGAGCGCATCGCGATCCGCACCAAGGACGACGAGTTCACCGCCACCTGGTCGGAGTACGCGGAGCGGGTGCGGCGGATCGCCGCGGGCCTGGCGGCGCTCGGCGTCGGCCGCGGCGAGACGGTGGGCCTGATGCTCGTCAACCGGCCGGAGTTCCATTTCGCCGACGCCGGGGCGATGCACCTCGGCGCGACGCCGTTCTCGATCTACAACACCTCCACGGTCGAGCAGATCTCCTATCTGATCGGCGACGCGGCCAACCGGGTCCTGTTCACGGAGGCCGCCTTCCTCGACACGGTGTTGGAGGCAGGCGCCGGGGCGCCGGCGCTCGAGCACGTGGTGGTTGTCGACGGCGACGCCCGCGACGGCACGATCTCCCTCGCGGAGCTGGAAGCGATGGGCGATCCGGAGTTCGACCTCGAGGCCGCCTGGCGCGAGGTCGAGCCGGACGACCTGGTGACGCTGATCTACACCTCGGGCACGACCGGCCCGCCGAAGGGGGTTCAGCTCACCCACGGCAGCCTGCTGGCAGCGGCCCGCTCCTTCAACGAGCTGATCCCCTTCCCCGAGGGCGGCCGGCTGATCTCCTGGCTGCCGATGGCCCACGTCGCCGAGCGCAACGTCACCCATTACATGCCGATGGTGCACGGCGTCACCACCACCTGCTGCCCCGACCCGCGCCAGGTGGCCGCCTACCTGGCCGAAGTGCGGCCGACCTGGTTCTTCGCCGTGCCGCGGATATGGGAGAAGCTGAAGGCGGCGATGGAGATCGGGCTCGATGCCGAGCCCGACGAGAACCGCAAGAAGGCGGTGGAGTGGGCGCTGGACGTGGGGAGGCGCAAGGTCGAGGCCGAGCAGGGCGGCGGACCGGTCCCCGGCGATCTGGCCGAGGAATACGCCCAGGCCGACGCGCTGGTGCTGTCCAAGCTGCGCGAGCGGGTTGGCCTCGACGAGATCGAGGCCGTCAACGTCGGCGCCGCTCCGACGCCGCGCGAGGTGATCGAGTTCTTCCACGCGATCGGCGTCCCCCTGGCCGAGCTCTGGGGCCTCTCGGAGAGCCTGCGCGGCCGGTACCTGCAACCCGCCGGAGCGGATCAAGATCGGTACGGTCGGCCCACCCGCCCCCGGGATAGAGCTGAAGCTCGCCGAGGACGGCGAGGTGCTGCTGCGCGGCGCGGTCCTGATGACCGGGTATCGCAACGACCCCGAGAAGACCGCGGAGGCGATCGACGCCGAGGGCTGGCTGCACACCGGCGACGTCGGCGAGCTCGACGATGACGGCTACCTGCGCATCGTCGACCGCAAGAAGGAGCTGATCATCAACTCGGCCGGCAAGAACATGTCCCCGGCGAACATCGAGGCGAAGATCAAGGCGTCCAGCCCGCTGATCGGGCAGGTCTGCGTGATCGGCGACAACCGCCCCTACAACGTGGCGCTGGTCGTGCTCGATCCCGACGCGGCACCCGCCTTCGCCGCGCAGAACGGGATCGAGGGCTCCGCGCCGGAGGAGCTCGCCGCCGAGCCCGCGGTGCTGGCGGAGGTCGGCGCCGGGGTCGAGCGGGGCAACGCCCGCCTGGCCCGGGTGGAGCAGGTGAAGAAGTTCAGGCTGCTGGCGGCCGACTGGCAGCCGGGGGGTGTCGAGCTGACGCCGACGATGAAGCTGAAGCGGCGGCCGATCGAGCATCGGTATGCGGACGAGATCGAGGAGCTGTACGCGGAGTAGCCGGCCGCGTTGGCGCGTCCTGTCGCCGTAGGGGACCCACCACCCCCTGCGGTCGCTAAAGCGTCCTCGGGGGCGGTTCCCCCTACGGCGCCACCCCCCGCGAGTTGCGGATAGGTTTCTCCGATGACTCGATTCAGCCAAGCTTTCCTTCCGACGCTTAAGGATGCGCCTGCGGATGCTGAGGCTTTGTCGCACAAGCTGATGGTGCGGGCGGGTCTCATCCGCCAAGTCGGGGCGGGGCTGTGGAGCTATCTGCCGGCGGGGTGGCGGGTGCACCGGAGGGTGGAAGCGATTCTGCGGGAGGAGATGGAGGGGATCGGGTGCCAGGAGATGCTGATGCCGGTTCTGCAGCCAGCGGAGAACTGGGAGAAGACCGGGCGGTACTCGATCGAGGAGCTGTTCAAGCTGGAGGACCGCAAGGGGTCGCCGATGGTGCTGGCGATGACGCATGAGGAGTGCGTCACCGATCACGTCTCTCGCGAGGTGCGCTCGTACCGCGACCTGCCGCTGATGCTGTACCACCTCCAGACCAAGGAGCGTGACGAGCCGCGGCCGCGGGCGGGGGTGTTGCGCACGCGCGAGTTCACGATGAAGGACGCCTACTCCTTCGACCGCGACGAGGAGGGGCTGGCGCGGTCCTATGAGCTGCAGAGCGAGGCATACGCGCGGATCTTCGACCGCAGTGGGCTGCGCTGGTACCGGGTGGAGTCCGACGTCGGGATGATGGGCGGCTCCGGCGCCCACGAGTACATGGCGCCCTGCGCGGCCGGCGAGAACGAGGTCGCCCTCGCGCCCGGCTACGCCGCCAACGTCGAGGTCGCCTCGGCGACGGCGCAGCCGGTCGATCTGCCGCCGTCGCTGGCCGCGCCGGAGGAGGTGGACACCCCCGGCCTGGCCAAGGTCGAGGAGGTGGCGGGGCACCTGGGCCTGCCGAACGGCGCCTTCATCAAGACGCTGCCGATCGTCGTCGAGGGCAGGGGGATGGTCCTCGTCCTGCTCCGCGGCGATCACCGCCTCAACGAGATCAAGCTGCGCAACGGGATGAAAACGGACTTCCGCCAGGCCAGCGCAGAGGAGATCGAGTCCCAGCTCGGCCCGGTTGGCTACCTCGGCCCGGTCGGCAGCGGTCTGCCGATCATCAGGGACGCGGCGCTGAGCGGCGACTCCTACGTCTCCGGCGCCAACAGGCCGGACACCCACCTGCGCGGCATCGACCCCTCGCGCGACTTCGAGTCCCATGAGATGGACGTGCGCACGGTCGAGGCCGGCGACACCGCGCCGGGCGGCGGCACGATCGAGGTCGAGCCGGCGATCGAGGTCGGCAACATCTTCAAGCTCGGCACGCGCTACTCCGAGCCGCTCGGCGCGACCTACCTCGACGAGTCGGGAACGGAGAGGCCGATCGTGATGGGCAGCTACGGGATCGGCCCGGCCCGGATCCTCGCCGCCGCGATCGAGCAGGGGGCCGACGAGCGCGGGATCGTCTGGCCGCGGGCGCTCGCCCCCTGGCAGGTCCACCTCGTCTCGCTGGCGAAGGCGGGGGAGGAGGAGCGCGGCGCGGCGGACACCCTCTACGGGGAGATGCGGAGCGCCGGCGTCGAGGTGCTGTACGACGACCGCGACGCGGGAACAGGGGAGAAGCTGACCGACGCCGAGCTGCTCGGCTGCCCGCTGCGCGTCGTCGTCGGCCGCCGCGGGCTCGCCGAGGGCGTGGTCGAGGCAAGCGAGCGCGCCGGCGGCGCCGAGCACAAGCTGCCCGTGGGGGAGGCCGCCGCCCAGGCCGACGCGCTCCTCCGGGGCATCGATGGCTCCTGACTCCGCGCCGTTCGGGCGCGGCCGGGTGCGGCGCCTCTTCGGCCTCGACCGCAGCGGCCCGCCGCCCCGGCAGACCCGGAAGGGCGAACCGCTCAACCCGTGGACGCTGCCAAACCTGGTCGGCTACCTGCGCCTCGCCGCGCTTCCCCTCTTCCTCTGGCTCGCCTTCGAATCCGGCGACGGCCGCAGCGCCGCGGCGGCGACGGTCTTCTGGCTGATCGCGGCGGGGGACTACGTCGACGGCTTCCTCGCCCGCGTCACCGGTCAGTACAGCCGTCTCGGCTCGATCCTCGACCCGCTCGTCGACCGCCTCACGATCCTCGCCGGCGCCGTCGTCTGCTGGCACTTCGAGCTGCTGCCGCGCTGGGCCCTGGCCCTGCTCGCCGCGCGCGAGATGGCGATGCTCGTCCTAGCCCAGTACGGCCTGCGCCACGGCGTCGAGATCCGGGTCAACTGGCCCGGCCGGATCTCGGTCTTCCCGATCATGGGCGGGATCTTCTTCGCGATGGTCTTCGCCGGCTGGGTCCCGGCCGCGCTGCTGATCGTCGGCCTTGGCTTTGCGATCGTCGCCACGGTGCTCTACGCCCGCGACGGCGTCAGCCAGGTCCGCTCCGCCCATCAGCCGCAATGAAACCTTCAACCTGCAGTTGAACCTTCGGCGCCGAGCCTCCTATAATCGCCGGACGAGGCCGTCGAGGCCGCAATCTCAACCAAGGAGCGAGATGGAGGACACCTTTCCCGACCTGGGTTCCCTCAGCGACGAGGAGCTGAAGGGCCTGATCGACAAGCTCACGCAGGAGGAGGACGAGATCTCCTACAAGCGCCGCGTCCTGCACGGGAAGATCGACATCCTCCGTGCGGAGCTGGTCAACCGCCTGCGGCAGAAGCGCGAGCGCGGCGACACCCTCTTCTCCGGCGACGACGTGGCGCAGCTGACCGAGATCCTGGCGGGCAAGGCCCAGGCGCCGGAGGACGAGCCCGAGGACCAGCCCGCCTAGCGGAGACACCCGATGGCCGTCCACTGTCCTGAATGCGGTTTCGTCAACCCCGAGGGCGCCAACTACTGCCAGAAGTGCGGTGCCTACGTCGGCGGCCCGGCCGAGGGGGCGGAGGGCGACGAACCGACGACGATGACCTACACCGTCGACGACACCGGCGAGATGCAGCCGGTCGACATCGACGAGACGATCGAGCGCAGCGGCGCCGCCCTGGTGATCCGCGCCGGCGGGGGCCGCGCCGGCGAGAGCTTCGCGCTCGGCGAGGACCGGGTCAGCATCGGGCGCAGCCCCGACGCCGGCGTCTTCCTCGACGACGTCACCGTCTCCCGCAACCACGCGCTGCTGGTGCGGCGCCGCGACGGCCTCTACATCGACGACCTCGGCTCGCTCAACGGCACCTACGTCAACCGGCGCCGGATCGAGTCCCACCGGCTCGCCGACGGTGACGAGATCCAGGTCGGCAAGTACAAGCTCAGCTACCTGGAGAAGTAGGAAGAGACCCTTGGCCGTATCCGAGCAGCAGGTCCGCCAGCGCGACTCGCGCCCCCGCAAGGCGCTGACGATCGGCGCCGTCTGCAAGATCCTGCAGAGCGAGTTCGACGACGTCTCGATCTCGAAGATCCGCTACCTCGAGGACCAGAAGCTGCTGACGCCCCGGCGGACGCCGGGCGGCTACCGCCTCTACAGCCAGTCCGACGTCGAAAGGCTGCGGACGATCCTGCGCCTGCAGCGCGACGAGTTCCTGCCGCTGCGGGTGATCCGCCAGGAGCTCGCCGCGGGCGGCGACATCGCCGCCGCGGTCGGCGGCGCGGAGAAGCGGACCGGGGGCGGCGCCGTGCGCAGGGCGATCCTGATCGACACCTCGCGCGCCTACCTCACCCTCGAAGAGGTGATCGAGGAGACGGGCGCCCGCGAGGAGCTGATCTCCGAGCTGGAGAACTTCGGCATCGTGCAGCCCGAGAAGCGGGACGGCAAGACGGTCTACGACGAGACCGACCGCGAAGTGATCCGCGCCGCCAACGAGCTCTCCCGCTTCGGCGTGGCGGCCCGCAACCTGCGCGTCTTCCGCTCCTCGGCCGACCGCGAGGCGAACCTGCTGGAAGCGCTGCTAGGGCCCTCGCTGCGCTCGCGCAACCCCGAACGGCGCAAGGAGGCACTCGAGAGCCTGGAGAGCCTGGCTGCGACCGTCAGCCACCTCAAGCACCTGCTGCTGGTGCGCGATCTCCGCCGCCTCGCGGGCGACTGATTCGGCCGGCCATGCCGCGAGCGACTCGCCGGAGGACGATCGACGCATCGCGGCCGGAAGTATGGGGCCTGGTTTCCGATCCATACAACTTGCCGCGCTGGTGGCCGCGGACGATGCGGGTCGAGGGCGTCGAGGGGAGCGGGGCGGGAGCGCAGTGGACCAAGGTCCTGGGGACGGCCGAGGGACGGGGCGTGCGGGCCGACTACCGCTGCACCGAGTCGTCGGCCGAGGGCGAGCGGTACGGGTGGGAGCAGCGGGTGGAGGGAACGCCGTTCGAGCGACACCTGCGCCGCTATGAGGTCGTGGTCGCCCTCGAGGATGCGGGGAAGGGCACGGAGGTCTCGCTGACCGCGACACAGGCCCTGCGCGGGCTCTCGCGCCTTGGCGGGCTGATGATGCGGCGGGGGCAGGGGTCGTTGCTCGAGGACGCCCTCGACGGGATCGAGCGGGCGTTGACGTGAGCGGGCCGCGGCGCGACTCGAAGTGGTGGGGCTGGGGGGACCCGTCGGTCCTTCCAGAGCTCGACGAGGCGGCCCTCGCGACGCTGCGCGAGCGGGTCGGCGAGCTGAGCGCTTCGCCGCGTACGGTGGAGTTCGAGGGCTTCGAGCTGCCGCCGGCGGAGCCTCTTCCCCGAGCGCTCATCGAGGCGGTGGGCGAGGAGAGCGTCTTCACCGGCCTCGAGGACCGCGTCCGCCACGCCACCGGCTGCGGCTACGCCGACCTGGCGCGCCTGCGCGGCGGTCGCCTCGACGCCGCACCGGACGCGGTGCTGCTGCCACCCGATGCCGAGGCGGTGAAGCGTGTTCTGGATGCCTGCGCGACCGCGGGGGTCGCCGTCGTCCCCTTCGGCGGCGGCACGAGCGTCGTCGGCGGGGTGGCACCGCTGCGCGGTGACCACTCCCGCGTGGTCAGCCTCGACCTCGCCCGCCTGCGCGGCGTGGAGATCGACAGCCGCTCGCTCACCGCCAGGCTCGGCGCCGGCCTGCGCGGCCCCGAGGCCGAGGCCGAGCTCGCCACCCACGGCCTCGTCCTCGGCCACTACCCGCAGTCCTTCGAGTACGCGACGATCGGCGGCTTCGCCGCGACCCGCTCGGCCGGGCAGGCGTCGAGCGGCTACGGGCGCTTCGACGCGCTGGTCAGCTCCGTCCGCCTGATCGCCCCGGCCGGCGACCTGCGCACGCTGGAGACGCCGCACACCGCCGCCGGCCCTGCGCTGCGGGAGCTGGCCGTCGGCTCGGAGGGCGTCTTCGGCGTCATCCCCGAGGTGACCGTGCGCGTGCGCCCGGCGCCGCCGGTGCGGCGCTACGAGGCCTGGATGGCGGAGAGCTTCGAGGCCGGCGCCGAGATCGTCCGCACCCTGGCGCAGGGGCCGGGGCTGCCCGACGTGATCCGCGTCTCCGACGAGGAGGAGACGGAGGTCTCCCTGGCGCTCTCCGGTCCCCGCGGCGTCGCGGGCACCCTGTTCGGCCGCTACCTCGGCCTGCGCAGCCGCCGCGGCGGCTGCCTGGTCGTCGTCGGGCACGAGGGCGGGGAGGAGGCGGTCTCCCGTCGCCGGGCGCTCTCGGTGCGCGAGCTGCGCCGCGGCGGAGCCGTGTACCTGGGACAGTCTGCCGGGCGCTCCTGGGAGCACGGGCGCTACCAGGGCCCCTACCTGCGCGACACGCTGATGGAGATGGGGGCGATGGTGGAGACGCTGGAGACCTCGCACACCTGGAGCAGGCTCGGAGAGCTGCATGCCGCGGTCGGTGCCGCGATTCGCGACTCGCTAGAGGCTCAGGGCACGCCCGGCCTCGTCTTCTGCCACCTCTCCCACGCCTACGCCGACGGCGCCTCGCTCTACTTCACCTTCATCTCCCGCGCCCGCCGGGGCGAGGAGATCGGCCAGTGGCAGCAGGTCAAGCGCGCCGCCTGCGAGGCGATCGTCGCCCACGGCGGCACGATCACCCACCACCACGCCGTCGGCCGCGACCACGCCCCCTACATGGAGGCGGAGGTGGGCCAGACAGGCCTCGACGTGCTGCGCGCAGCGAAGGAACGGCTCGATCCGACTGGGATCATGAATCCGGGCAAGCTGATCTGCTGACGCGGCGTTGCGTGCTGCCTAGCTGCGTCGTAGTGCTGGAGTTATCGGTAGTAACGCCCACAGGGAGGTCTACCGGTTGGTGGCAACGGATACACGGGACCATATGGAGTGGTGTACAGCGGTGGCGGCAATGATCCTCCTCCAGTAGGCCGCGGGGGATACACCGGGCCGTACGGGGTGGTGTACAGCGGTGGCGGCAGTTGCCCTCCGCCAGTAGGCCGCGGCGGATACACGGGACCATATGGAGTGGTGTACAGCGGTGGCGGCAATGATCCTCCTCCAGTAGGCCGCGGGGGATACACCGGGCCGTACGGGGTGGTGTACAGCGGTGGCGGCAGTTGCCCTCCGCCAGTAGGCCGAATCGGAGAGGGTTGCCCGTAGGCGCCGGGGGGCGTCCTACCGGGCGGGAATTGAATCTGCAACCCGCTCGGGTCCCCGTAATTAACAGGGTCGTCCCCCGCATAGGCATAGGCTTCCCCGGTCTGGTCGATGATCGGGTCGACTGAGAGGAACTGCGCCGTTACCGGGTCATAGGTGCGGGCTCTGAGGTAGATCAACCCCGTGCTTTGATTGCGATACTGCCCGTTGAAGCCCAGCTGCGTCGTGGCCGTGCCCGAATATTCCTGGACCGCCCCATAGGGCGTGTAGGTGTATTTGCCTTTCGCTTCCCCGGAGGCGTTGGTGATCAGCCGCGTCGAGCCCAGGTGGTCGTGGTGCAGGTAGGTCGCCGTTTCTGAGGCGATCTGCTCGAAGGGCAGCCCGTCGGGGCCGTGGAGGTAGTAGCTCGCCCCGTCGTAGAGCAGCAGCGGTAGCTCTCCACTGACGTCCCAGGCGAGCTGGGCTTTGCTCCCTGAGATCGTCTGCGATGCCCGCAGCCCCGAGCCGTCGTAGGCGTAGTCGTCTTCGATTTTGGCGATTTCGCCTTCCGCTGAGCGGTCGACCGAGATCAGGTTGCCGGCCTGGTCATAGCCGTAGGTCGTCGAGGGGCCCGAGGCCGGGTCGGCTTCGGTGCGTTGGCCGACTTCGTTGAAGGCGTATTCGGTCGTCCCGGCTTCTTCGAGCTGGGAGGCTGCGTCGTATTTGAGCGTCGTTCCGCCCAGTTTCGTCGGGTTGCTGGCGGCGTCGTATTCGAAGGACGTGCCCGCACCTTTTTTCAGCCGCTCGCGTTCGTCGTATTCGTATTCTGGTTTTTCGGCTCCCGGCAGCCCGGTCTGCGTCGCCGATTTGACCAGGCCCAGGTTGTCACGGGCATAGGAGATCGAGGCCAGCGTTTCGGCCCCTTTCTTCATCGTCGTTTTGGTCAGCTCGCCGGCTTTGTTGTATTCGTATTCGTCTTTGTTTTCCGAGGCGGAGGGGAAGGTCGCCGTTTTGACCATCGAGTTGCGGTCGTAGGCGAATTTGGTTTCTTTCCCCAGCCAGTCGGTGACTTTTTCCAGCCGCCCGGCTTTGTCGAAGCCGCGGCTGACCGCTTTGCCGTTGGGATAGGTGATTTTGGTGATCTGGCCGGCGAGGTCGTATTCGTATTTGACGACTTCTTCGGCCCCGTTCTCGACTTCGGTCAGGCGGCCGAGGATGTCGTAGGCCTTTTCGGTCGTCCCGGTGCCGTCTTCCATCGCGGTGACGTTGCCGTCTTTGTCGTATTTGTAGGTGACGTCGGCGGTGCCGCCTTCGGAGTAGTTGATTTTTTCGAGCCTGTCGCCGACGTCGTAGGTGTAGGTGATCGTGCGGCCTTTGGCGTCTTTGAGTTCTTCGAGGCGCCCGGCGTCGTCGTATTTCCTGGTCGTTTTGCGTTCCAGCGGGTCGATCGTTTCGGTCAGCTGCCCGAGCAGGTTGCGTTTGTATTCGGTCGTTTTGCCGCGTCCGTCGGTCTTGCTTTTGACCAGGCCCATCGAGTCGTAGGCGGTTTTGGAGACGTTGCCGTTGGCCTCTTTGACTTCGGTGCGCTGGTTGGCTTCGTCGTAGACGTAGGTGGTCGCGTGGTTGTTGGCGTTGGTCAGCACTTCGAGGTTGCCGGCGTCGTCGTATTCGTAGGTCGTTTCGTGCCCCAGGGGGTCGATCACGGCTTCCGGGCGGCCCTGGGCGTCGCGTTCGGTCTCGGTCTCGAATTCCGCCGGCGTCGCGCCTTCTTCGTTGCCCCTGGGGCTGACTTCTGAGGTCAGGCGGCCGTTTTCGTCGTATTCGAAGGTCGTCTCGTCGCCTTCGGCGTTGACTTCTGACTCGAGGTTGCCGTATTCGTCGTATTCGAAGCTCGTTTTGTTGCCCAGCGGGTCGGTTTCGGATTCCAGGTCGCCGTTGGCGGCCCATTTGAATTTCGTTTCCTGGGTTTTTTCTCCCGGGGCGGGGCGTTTGATCGTTTCCGGGTCCCCGGCGGCGTTGCGGGTGATCGTCGTCGTGTTGCCGCGCGGCGTCGTTTCTTTGATCACGTCATGGGTCGAGTTGTATTCCCATTTGGCTTCGTTGCCGTTGGCGTCTTTTTCGGAGACTTTGTTGTCTTCGAGGTCGTAGGTGAAGGTGGTGGCGTTGTTGTTTGCATCGGTTTCTTTGACCAGGTAGTGGTGGACGGGGTCGTATTCGTATTTCGTCGCCTGCGCCAGTTCGGTGCCGTGGGCCCTGGTGATCTCGGTCGGCTCCCCGAGTTCGTTGAACTTCTGCTTCGTCACCGAGCCGTTGGGCTCGGTGATCAGGGTTTCCTTTACGCCTTCGGTCACTTTGTATTCCAGTTCCCGTTCGCCTCCGCGCGGGTCGATCTGCAAGATCACGCGGTCAGAGCCGTCGTATTCGTTTTCGGTCGTGTTGGCGCGCCCGTCGGTGCGCTCGGTCAGCCGGTGCGAGGCGTCGTAGTCGAATTCCCAGTTGGGTTCCGCTTCCCCGGGCAGGGTGACTTTCGTAAGCTCACCCGATTCGTAGCCGTATTTGACTTTGCCCCCGAGTGGGTCTTCGACGCTTTCGACCTTGCCTTCTTTGTAGGCGAAGGTGAGGGCTCGTTCGGCTTCGTCTTCGACCTTTTCCAGCTTGCCTTCTTTGTAGGTGAGGGCGAGTGAGAGGCCGTGGCGGTCGGTGACTTCGGTCAGCTGGCCAGAGCTGTTGAACTTGAGCTCTTCCTGGTCGGGCAGGGTGTAGAAGTAGTCGGAGCCTTCTTTTTTGAGCTCCGCCTGTACCCAGTGGCCGGGGATGTAGGCGCCGCCGACGATGTTGAAGACGGTGACCGAACCGTTGTCGTGGTGCACCGTCGCGGTCGGCGGTTCTGCTTCTCCGTCGATCACCAGGTGGGCGCTGTAGGGGCCGGTCCAGCCGAAGCCGTAGGGGCCTGCCGATTCCTGTTCGGCGGCAAGCTGGGCGTTGTAGGCGCGGGTCACGCCCAGGGCCGGTCCCCTGCCGCCGAGGGGGGCGATGTCGGTCTGTTCCTCGGTCAGGTTGCCGCTGGCGCAGTTGATCGGGTCCCCGGTGCAGGAGATGATCAGGTTGGGGGAGCCGGGGTTGCCGCCGCCGTAGCCCGCAGGAGGGGTGTAGGGGGGCTGTTGGCCGCAGGTGGCGGCTGCGGAGGCGGCCAGCAGACCGCTGAGGAGGAGGGCACAGAGCAGACCCGGGAGGATCGATCCGGCCCTTTTCATCAGGGTAAGGGAAGGTTGACTGGTCTCACTGGGGGTGTGACCTACCAGAAGCTAACGCAATACGCAACAAATCTTTAGGAAAAAAAGGGGAAATTCCGCAGTATCAAAAGCACCCCTCAGCGGATCGCGGGGCCGGTGATCTCGCCGCGCAAAACGGACTCGCCTGTGTAGGGCGGCAGCCGGCGTTCCGTCTTGGCCTTGGCGAGAGCGGCTTTGTAGGCGGCGTTCGAGGTGAGCGAGACGTCGACTTGGTCGAAGGCCCCGCCGGCGACGTAGCTGAGGACCTGGGTCGGGACGGGCAGCTGCACTGCCAGCCTGCCCTCGTCCTGCTCGTCGATGGGCACCGCGCCGATCCGCAGGACCAGTTTCGGCGAGCGGTAGAGCCAGATCGTGTAGGTCGCGCCGGGCGGCGAGGGCTCCAGCCCTTCGGCCTCGACCTGCAGCAGGACGCTCTTCTTGTACCGCCCGAACAGCGCACGGCCACTGGCGTCGCTGCCGTCGGTCGGCTCGAGGACCGCCTGGGTGAGCTTGCTTTCTTCCGCCGCGGTGAGGGAGGTGTCGCCGCCGTCCGCCGTCGCCGAGGACGACGAACCGCCGTCGTCGCCGCCGAGGATGAGGACTACGACCAGGACGAGGACGACGAGGGCGCCCGCGCCGACGCCGATCAGGGCGCCGCGGTCCTTCGACCCGCGCAGCCGGGCAAGCGGCGAGGGCCGCGCGGCCTGCCTGGGTCGGGGTGCGGGAGATGGAGGCGGAACCGCCTCGGAAGCTGGTGGCGGTTGCTCGGCGACGGGAGGCGGGACGGGGGATGGGGGGCTGGGCGGGGTCGCCGGCGCGGGGGGCGGGGCGGGTGCCTCCGGCTCCTCGACCTCCGAGAGCGCCTCCTTCACCCGGGCGCGCAGTTCCTCGACGCTGATTCCCATCAGCGCGGCCATGTCCTCGTAGCCCTCTTCGCGCTGCGCGAGCAGCCGGAGCATCGCCTTCTGGTCGTCGGTCAGTGCCACGGGCCGGAAGCCTACGCGAGCCTCGCCCCAAAGGGGGGTGTCTGAGGTTAAGCCCCTCTATGGGTGGGTTAGCTCAGACACGGGTAGTGTGCCGGCCGCGATGGCCGAGGATCCGCACGGACTGATTTCTCACTTCGACGCCCTGCTGGGCACCGAGTGGCTCGACGACGATCCCGGGCACGCTCGCGTGCGGGTGCAGATGCGCGACGAGCTGCGCCAGCCGGTCGGCCTCCTGCACGGCGGCGTGATGTCGAGCCTGGTCGAGAGCGTCTGCTCGCGGGCGACCGCGCTGGCCGTGTTCGAAGACGGGATGGTGGCGATGGGCCAGTCGATCAGCGTCAGCTTCATCCGCCCGGTGACCGAGGGGCACGCGGAGGTCCAGGCGAAGGCCCGCCACCGCGGCCGCACGACCTGGGTCTGGGACGCCGAGGTCATTGACGCGAGCGGCAGACTTTGCGCGCTGGCCCAAATGACAATCGCTGTCAGGCCGCTCCCGCAGGTCGGGGAGCGGCCTGACTAGCCGCCGAAGCTGTTGGTGATCGGCAGCCTGCGGTCGCGGCCGAACGCCTTCGGCGTGATCCGGATGCCCGGTGCGGCCTGGCGCCGCTTGTACTCGGAGCGGTCGACCATGCGGATGACGTCGTCGACGACCCCGGCCGGCAGGCCGGCGGCGATCATCTCCTCGCGCCCCTCGTCGCGCTCGACGTAGGACTCGAGGATGCGGTCGAGCATGTCGTAGGGAGGCAGCGAGTCGCTGTCGAGCTGGTCGGGGCGCAGCTCCGCCGAAGGGGCCCGCTCCAGCACCGACGCCGGCACCAGATCGCGGCCCGCCCTCTCGTTGCGGTGGCGGGTCAGCTCGTAGACCAGCGTCTTCGGCACGTCCTTGATCGCGGCGAAGCCGCCCGCCATGTCGCCGTAGAGCGTCGCGTAGCCGACCGACATCTCGCTCTTGTTGCCGGTCGTCAGCACCAGCCAGCCGTGCTTGTTGGAGAGCGCCATCATCATGTTGCCGCGGATCCGCGCCTGAATGTTCTCGGCTGCGAGGTCGGGCTCGGACGGCCGGCTCGGGTCGCGCGGCAACCCCTCGTCGGCCGCTTCGCCGCCGTTGCCCTTCCCGAACGCGCCCGAGAGCGAGCTTTCGTACTCGGCCATCGCGGGGGCGATCGGGATCTCGATCAGCTCGGCGCCGAGGCTGGCGGCGATAGTCCGCGCGTCGGCCTGTGTTTCAGGGCTCGAATGGGGCGAGGGCATCACGACGCAGCTGACCCGGTCGGGCCCGAGGGCGTCGACGGCCAGCAGCGCGACGAGGGCCGAGTCGATGCCGCCGGAGAGCGCGACTCCGACATGGCGGAAGCCGTTCTTGAGCACGTAGTCCCGCAGGCCGAGCACGAGAGCGGCGTAGACCTCGGCGAGGTCGGGGAGCGGCTCGGCGAGACGACCCGGGCCGGGGGAGGGGACCTCGCAGACCAGCAGCTCCTCCTCGAACTGGGCCGCGCGGGCGATCACCTCCCCGCTGGGATCGACGAGGAGGCTGTGCCCGTCGAAGACCAGCTCGTCCTGGCCGCCGACGAGGTTGCAGAAGGCGAAGTGGGTGCCGTAGGCACGGGCGCGCTCGGCGAACATGGCTTCGCGCTCGCGGCCCTTGCCGCGGTGGTAGGGCGAGCCCGACGGGTTGGCGATCAGGCTCGCGCCCGCTTCCGCCTCGGTCGAGGCGGGCGGTCCCGGCATCCAGACGTCCTCGCAGACGGTGAGGCCGACCCGCTGCCCGCCGACCTCGATCGTCTCGGGCCCGGTGCCGGGGACGAAGTAGCGCTGCTCGTCGAAGACGGAGTAGTTGGGCAGGCGGTTCTTGCGATAGACGGTGCGCAGCTCGCCGTCGGCGAGCACGGCGAGCGAGTTGTGGGCGTGGCGGCCCTCGCCGCCGCCGCCCGTGACCGGCTCCGCGAAGCCCACCAGTGCGACCAGGCCGGCGGTCTCGCCGGCGAGCTCCTCGACCGCGCGCCGGTTCGCCTCGACGAAGTGCCGCTTCAGGTAGAGGTCCTCGGCCGGGTAGCCGGGCACGCAGAGCTCGGGGAAGACGACCAGCTCCGCCGCCTCGGCGCGGGCGTGGCCGATCCACTCCGCGATCTTGGCGGAGTTGCCGTCGACGTCGCCGACCGTGGGGTCGATCTGGGCCAGGGCTACTCGCAAGCGGGCTTCCTCGGGACGCTCACGCCTGAAGTATCGCCGCCGCGGCCGGCTGGGCGCGCATGGCCGGCCTGTAGATTGCCCCGCGTGCGGGCTCGCCGGTGGCCGATAGGGGTATCGCTGGCCTCCGCGGCTCTGCTGCTTGCCCTTCCCTCAGCGGTCACGGCGTCCGACCAGGGGGTGTTCCGCGCGCCGGCGGCGCGCCCGACCGATCACCCCAACCCCAACCGCAACGCCTACACGGTCCCCGAGGCGGCGCGCTCGCCCGCCTGCACCCGCCACTTCTGCGTTCACTGGGTCGCGGAGGGGATCGACGCGCCGAAGCTGGCCGACGGCGACGGCGACGGGATCCCCGACTACGTCGTCCAGGTCCAGGAGGTCGCCGAGCACGTCTACGAGATCGAGAACGGGAAGCTCGGCTGGCGACCGCCGAAGTCCGACGGGCGCGAGGGCGGCGGGCAGGGCAAGACCGACGTCTACCTCGACCAGATCGGCGGGGCCCTCTTCGGCTACGCGGCGCCCGACCGCGGACAGGGGGCGAGGGGGCGCCTGCCGCGCCACATGCACGGCTACCTCGTGCTCGACAACGACTACGACCCGCGCGAGTTCCCCGGCACCTCGCCCCAGCAGGACCTCGAGGTCACCTTCGCCCACGAGTACACCCACATCCTCCAGTTCGGCTATGACGCCTATCAGGACGCCTGGTTCGCCGAGTCGACCGCCGTCTGGATGGAGGACCTGGTCTACGACGGGATCGACGACTACCTGCGCTACGTGCGGCGCTGGACCAAGCGCTATGACGTCCCGCTGACCGCCAACTCGATCAAGGAGTACGGCTCCGCGGTCTGGAACGAGTGGCTCTCGCGTCGCTACGGGCGCGACGTCGTGCGCGACGCCTGGTCGCGCGCGGTGCATACGAAGCCGGGAGGGTTCTCGGTCGCTGCCTACGGCTCGGCGATCGAGGCCGCCGGGGGGTCGGACTTCAGCCGGGACTTCGCCCGCTTCGCCGCCGACCTGCCCGAGTGGCGCACGGACCGGATCTTCTCCGAGGGCCACTCGTACCCCGACGTCTCCAGGCAGGGAAGCCTGCCGGTCGGCGGCCAGGTTCGCCGGCGCCAGCTGAACCACACGACCTTCCAGCTGCTGCGGGTCCACGCCCGAACGGGACGGACCCTAGTCGTCGAGGCCGCGGCGCCGCGGGGGATCGCCGCCGGGCTGGCCCTGGTGGGCAGGACCGGCAGCGAGCGCCTCGGCCACGTCGTCAGGACCCTCGACTTCGCCCGCCGCGGCGGCCGGATGACCGTGCGCCTGGCGCGACCGGGGAGATTCGGTCGCATCACCGCGGTGCTGGTCAACGCCGATGCAAGGGCCACCGGCTTCAGCGCCCGCCGGCTCGACTGGGCCTACTTGACAGACAGCGCGCCGTTCCGCGTCTCCGCGCGGCTGGCTCGCTGAGCCCGCTCCTCGGCCGTTGCCGGAGCGCCGGTGAGTTCGGCGATCGCACCCTCGAGGTCGAGGCCGAAGCTCTCGAGGTCGGCCATCGAGTCGTAGTCGCCGACGAGGCCGAAGTCGACCTGCCCGTTGTAGGACATGATCCCGACGCAGAGCGCCTGGCGTCGGGCCAGCGGCACGAGCGGGAAGATCGACTCCATTTCCCGCCCCAGCACGAAGAGGGGGAACTGCGGCCCGGGCACATTGGTGACGACGAGGTTGAAGAAGCGCTGGGCGGGCTGCAGGCGGGCGGCCTGGGAGGCGATCGTGGTCGGGGCGAAGTCGACGATCCGGGTGAGGATCTCGGCGCCGACCGCTTGCCCGGAGCCCTTCAGGTCGCCCATCGTCTCGGTGATCAGGTGCAGGCGCTGGACCGGTGCCTCGCACCAGACCGGCAGCGGGGCCATCATCGCCGAGATGCGGTTGCCGAGAGCGCCGCGCTCCTCCTCGGCGCGGACGCTGACCGGGACCATGGCGCGCATCTCCAGGTCCTCCGTGTCGTGGCCGCGAGCCCGCAGGTAGTTCCCGATCGCCCCGGTGACGACGGAGAGGACGACGTCGTTGACGGTGCCGCCGTGCTCGTTCTTGACCGCCTTCAGCGCGTCGAGCTCGGTGCGGACGAAGGCGATGCGGCGGTGCGGCCCGATTTCGACGTTGAACGGGGTCGTCGGCGCCGACATGCCGGCGCCGACGACCTTGCCTGCGTCGCCGATGCCGGCCAGGACCTGGCGCGGGCCGCGCAGGGCGGCGCGCACGCCGCGGGCGATCTCGCGCGGGCTGGTGGCACGCTCGCGCAGGGCGTCGCCGAGCAGCTGCAGGTCGGTCGGCTCGGGGCGGGGCGCCCACTTGGGCGGGCGCACGGGCGGGTTCGCCGGTTCCCTCTCGACGTCGAAGAGGACGGTGGTGATGTCGACCCCGGAGATGCCGTCGACGAGGGCGTGGTGGCTCTTGCCGATGATCGCGAAGCGGTCGCCGTCGAGCCCCTCGACCAGCCACAGCTCCCACAGCGGCTTGCTGCGGTCGAGCTGCTGGGAGAAGATCCGCGCGGCGAGATTGCGCAGCTGCTCCTCGGAGCCGGGGGCGGGCAGCGCGGTCTGCCGCACGTGGTACTCCATGTTGAGGTAGGGGTCGTCGATCCAGACCGGCCTGCCCTGATTGAAGGGCACGAAGCGCAGCTTCTGGCGGAAGCGGGGGACCAGGTGCAGGCGGGCGGCGATGTGGTCGCGGAAGTCCGTGTGGCTCGGCGCCGGGCCCTCGAAGGTGCTGACCGAGGCGACGTGCATGTGCGCGCCGGCTCTCTCCATGTGGAGGAAGGAGGAGTCGAGTCCGCTGAGCCTGTCGCCGTTCACGGGGAGAATGTTCGCACACGCTCCGAGAGGTCCTGCGAAGCCGTTGTAAAGGCTCAGGCCGCCTGGCCCAGATGCAGCTGGCCCCCCGGCGGCACCTCCGGTTGGCCGTCTGCCGCTTCAGCACCACCGTCGAAGCCTGCGAGCCGGACGCCGAGCAGCCGCACCGGCCGCTGGGGGTCGTAGGCGCGCAGCAGGTCGAGGGCGACCGGCACGACCACGGCCGGGTCGTCGGTCGGTGCGTCGAGGGTGTGCGAGCGGGTTGCGTTGGTCCAGTCGTCGAGGCGGACCTTGATCCCGATCGTGCGGCCCTCCAGCTGGCGCGAGCGCAGCCGCCGGCAGAGCTCCTCGCCCAGTTCGCTCAGGTGCCTCTCCATCTCGGCCCGGTCGCCGACGTCGACGTCGAAGGTGATCTCCGTCGACTGCGACTTCGTCTCGCGCACGACCGTGACCGGGGTGTCGTCTTCGAGGCGGGCGCGGCGGTGCAGCCAGCGCCCCTGGCGCGGGCCGAAGGACCGCTCCAGAGTCGATGGGTCCTGTGCGCGCAGGTCCGCCAGGGTCCGGATGCCCATCGCCTCGAGCTTGGCGACGGACTTCGGCCCGATGCCGGGGATCAGGCCGGGCGAGGAGGCGGAGAACCGCTCCAGGGCCTGCGCCCGCGAGAGCACGACCAGGCCGGCGGGCTTGCCCAGCTCGCTGGTGATCTTCGCCAGCATCCGGCTCTCGGAGATCCCGATCGAGCAGGTCAGCCCGGTCTCCTCGCGGACCTCGGCGGCGATCCGCCGCATCGTCGCCTTGGGCGAGAAGATCCCGGTCAGGTCGACATAGGCCTCGTCGAGCCCGACGACCTCGACCGTCTCGGCGTTGCGCCGCAGAATCGCCATCACCTCTCCCGAGGCCTCCCGGTAGGCGGAGAAGTCAGGCTGCAGGTAGACGGCGTCGGGCAGCCGCCGCCGCGCCACCGCGGCGGGCATCGCCGAGTGGATCCCCGCCAGCTTCCGCGCCTCATAGCTGGCCGTGGTCACCACCGCCCGCGGCCCCGACCCGCAGACGACGACCGGCTTCCCCCTCAGCTCCGGCCGCCGTCGCAGCTCAACCGAGGCGTAGAAGGCGTCCATGTCGAGGTGGGCGACGGTGCGCTGAAAGGCCACATGCCGATGGTAGGAGGGGATGAGGACGGGGTTGAGCGCGCTGAGCGCGGGTAGCTTCCAGGCATCGCCGACGTGACGCACACCAGGATCGAGGAGATCGAGGCCCTCCAGGGCTTCGACAGAGTCAGCCTCCGCCGCGCCGCCGCGGCCCTCGGCGTCGAGCTCTTTCGGCATCTCGATCGAGGAGATGGCGCCCGGCGCCGACGAATACCCCGAGCACGACCATTCCCGGGAGGGCATCGGCGGCCAGATGTTCGCCAAGCGGCCCCAGCAGCTGGGCCAGGAGGAGGTCTATGTAGCTCTCCGCGGCTCGGGCACTCTCGAAGCCGACGGCGAGCGCTACCCGCTCGACCAAGACCACATCGTCCGGGTCGGCCCGGCCGTCAAGCGCAAGGTCACCGCCGGTCCCGACGGCCTCCGCCTCCTGGCTCTCGGCGCCACGCCCGGCGAGGCCTACGACACCGCCGGCACGCTGTAGCCCTGCTCCTCGCTTCTAGTATTGGCTCGATGGCATCTCCCGAGGCGAAGAACCTGGAGGCGATCTCCAAGGCGATCGACCAGCACAACTCCAACTGCCCGTTCCCGGCGGCGGAGGTGCGGATGAACCCGTTCGAGGTCGAGCGACTCGGCTGGGACCACATCCGGGGGCTGCCGGTCGTGCCCGATGCCGAGATCGGCACCGGCCGCTTCCGCATCGTCTGCTCGCGCGACCTCGACGCGGGTGGACTCGAGGAGGTCGAGGCCGTCGGTCAGGAGCTGGAGACGGTTGCCCCACTCAACAACTGAGCGTTCCGCGGCTGATTGATCGATTGTGCCCCCTATGGGGTGGTCAATCGATCAAATCGAACTCAGACGCTGTTCCAGAAGTCCAGTCCCAGGCCCGACAGCCAGCTCTGGGCCTCGGCGTTCAGCTGCGTGAGCTCGCCGGTCCAGATCAGGATGCCCATCGCGATCAGGATCGCGCCGCCGGTGGCGACGATCGCTTGGTAGTGGCGCTTGACCACCGTGAAGGCCGTCGTAGCGCGGGAGAAGGCGACGGCGGTGAGGAGGAAGGGAATCGCCAGCCCCGCCGAGTAGACGGCGAGGAGGAGGGCGCCGCGCCCGGCCGAGTCCGAGAGCGAGGCAGCCGAGAGGATTGCGCCGAGGGTGGGGCCGATGCAGGGGGTCCAGGCGATCGCGAAGGCGGCGCCGGCGACGATCGGCCCGCCCCTGCCTGCTCGCTCCAGCAGTGCGTCGACGTGCCACTCCCTGTTGAGCCGGGTGACGAAGAGCGAAGCGACGAAGAGGACGCCCATGGCGACGATCAACGCGCCGGAGATCTTGGTCAGGAGCTGCTGGTGGTCCTGCAGGGCCGAGCCGAGGCCGGTCGCGGTCAGGCCGAGGATGATGAAGATGGTCGAGAAGCTGGCGACGAAGAGCAGGCTCGGGCCGAGGATGCGGCGCCAGCCGGCGCTCTCGAGCTCGGCCGCGGAGACGCCGCTGACCGCGGAGAGGTAGCCGGGCACGAGCGGCAGCACGCAGGGGGAGAGGAAGGAGACGACGCCCGCGGCAAGCGCGGCGAAGATCCCCACCCCCGCGGCGGGATCGGTGCTCAGTGCAGCGAGGATCACGGCCCTTCAGGGTACCCGGTAGATTTACTGGCCAGGCAGCCAAACTCGCCCGCGGGGCGCGGCGACGACACAGGAGCAGACTTTGAGCAACCGCACGTTCGTGATCGGGGTCGGGATGACCAAGTTCGAGAAGCCCGGCAGCAAGGAGGGCGACTACCCGGACTGGGCTAAGGAGGCGGGGGAGAAGGCGCTCGCCGACGCCGGCATCTCCTACGACGACGTCGAGCAGGCCTACGCGGGCTACTGCTACGGCGACTCGACCTACGGCCAGCGGGCGCTCTATCAGCTGGGCCTCACCGGGATCCCGGTCGTCAACGTCAACAACAACTGCTCGACCGGCTCCTCGGCGCTCTTCCTCGCTCGCCAGGCTGTCAAGGGCGGCCTCGTCGACTGCGCGCTCGCGGTCGGCTTCGAGAAGATGGAGCCGGGCAGCCTCGGCGTCAAGTACACCGACCGCACCAACGCGCTCGACAAGCACGCGATGCGGATGTTCGAGATCCGCGACCCCGAGCAGTCCCCGCCGGCTCCGCAGATGTTCGGCAACGCCGGCCGCGACCACATGGAGAAGTACGGCTCCAACCCCGACCACTACGCCTGGATCGGCTGGAAGAACCACAAGCACTCGGTCAACAACCCCTATGCCCAGTTCCAGGACGAGTACACGATCGAGGACATCAAGGCGGCGAAGATGATCCACGACCCGCTGACCAAGCTGCAGTGCTCGCCGACCTCCGACGGCTCGGCCTGCGCGATCGTCGCCTCCGAGCGCTATGTCGAGGAGCACGGCCTCTGGGACCAGGCGATCGAGATCGCCGGCCAGGCGATGGTCACCGACCTCGACTCCACCTTCGACGAGGACGCCGACTGCATGAAGATCGTCGGCGCCGACATGTCGAAGCAGGCCGCGGACGAAGCCTATGCCGAGGCCGGGGTCGCGGCGGAGGAAGTCGACGTCTGCGAGCTGCACGACTGCTTCAGCGCCAACGAGCTCATCACCTACGAAGCGCTCGGCTTCGCGGCCGAGGGCGAGGGCCACAAGCTCGTTGACGAAGAAGCGACCACCTACGGCGGCAAGGTCGTCGTCAACCCCTCCGGGGGACTGATCTCCAAGGGCCACCCCCTTGGCGCAACCGGGCTGGCGCAGTGCTCGGAGCTGACCTGGCAGCTGCGCGGCCAGGCCGACAAGCGCCAGGTGGAGGGCGCGAAGACCGCGCTGCAGCACAACATCGGCCTCGGCGGCGCCGCCGTGGTCACCGTCTACAAGCCGGCGGCCTGAGGCCGCCCGGAGGAGGAGGCACCCGATGGCGAAGAAGGAGCGACGCTCACTCAGCGGCAAGGTCGTGGCGATCACCGGGGGTGCCCGGGGGATCGGCAAGGCTACGGCGACGGCACTGGTCCGCAAGGGCTGCCGCGTAGCGATCGGCGACCTCGACCTGGCGCTGGCCGAACAGACGGCCGCGAGCCTGGGCGGGGGCACGGTCGCGCTGGCACTCGACGTCACCGACCGCGGTTCCTTCACCGCCTTCCTCGACGCCGCCGAACGCGAGCTCGGTCCCGTCGACGTGCTGATCAACAACGCCGGGATCATGCCGGTGACGCCGCTCGTCGAGGAGGCCGACGACTCGATCAAGCGCCAGCTCGACATCAACGTCTACGGCGTCATCGTCGGCACCCAGCTGGGGATCGAAAGGCTGCGCCCGCGGGCAGGGGGGCACATCGTCAACATCGCCTCGCAGGCGGGCAAGGGCGGCGTCCCGGGCATCGCGACCTACTCGGCCACCAAGCACGCGGTCGTCGGCCTCAGCGAGGCCGTCCGCCAGGAGCTGCGCGGCAGCGGGGTCGAGGTCAGCTGCGTGATGCCGACCGTCGTCAACACCGAACTGACGGCGGGGGTCGGCCAGCGCTTCGTCAAACCGGTCGAGGCCGAGGACGTCGCCAACGAGATCGTCGACGCGCTCGAGATCCCTCGCTTCGACGTCTGGGTGCCGCGGGCCAACGGCGCCATGTTCAAGTTCGTCGGCCTGCTCCCGCGTGGCCTGCGCGAGGCGATCGGGCGGCTGATGAAGATCGACAAGCTGATGACCGAAGTCGACCACGGGGCTCGCCACGCCTACGAGGAGCGCGCCGCGGCCAGCAAGTCAGACGAGAGCTCCGCGGCCAGTGAGCAGCCCAGTCACGAGCGCGAGGCGGCGTAGCCGACGTTGACCCACCTATGGCGTGGTCAAAGTCGGAAGCGATGATGGGGCGGATCTACGACGCCACCTGGGGAAGGTTCTTCTCGGCCGTCTACGACAGCCTGATGAAGTCGACCGAGGACGCCGGCATGCGCGAGATCCGGCGGGAGACGCTCGCCCCGGCGCGCGGGCGCACGATCGACATCGGCGCCGGCACCGGCATCAACGTCGAGCTCTACCCGGAGGGCGTCACCGAGCTGGTGCTCGCCGAGCCCGACGAGCACATGCTCAACAGATTGCGACCGAAAACGGCGACGTGGGGGAGGGCGGTCGACGTCGTCCAAGCCCCCGCCGACCGCCTCCCGTTCGAGGACGACAGCTTCGACACCGCCGTCTTCACCCTGGTGCTCTGCACGGTGCCCGACCCGCGCGCCGCTTTGAACGAGGCCGCCCGGGTGCTGAAGCCGGGCGGCAAGCTGCTCTTCGTCGAGCACGTGCGCTCCGAGGAGCCGGGCCTGGCGCGCTGGCAGGACCGCCTCGAGGGCCCCTGGCGCTTCCTCGGCGACGGCTGCCACTGCAACCGCGACACCGTCGCCAGCATCGAAGCCGCGCCGTTCACCGTCGAGCGAGTCGAGAAAGGCGAGCTCCCCAAGTCACCGCCGCTGGTCAGGCCCCTCGTGCACGGCCAGGCCACCCTCAGGGCATAGATCCCTAGCTTCCGGTGCGCTTTATCCCCTTATTGGGGGGCAAAGGCGCACCGGAACAGCGGGACGCCCGAATACAACGCACGATAATGGTGGTTATGTCTACTTAGGACAAAGCCACCGCCTGAGGGCGACGAGGAGCCCCTCGCGCCGCGCGGCGCTAACCAGCTGCCGCTTCGATGCCTTCTTCGAGCACCGCTGCCGACTCGGGCGTTCCCAGGGCTGCGACGCCGTTGGTGGCCGGGCCGTCGAGCGCGAACGACGGCGTGCCGGTGAAGCCCAGATCCCTCGCCTGGGCCGTGCTCGCGGAGACTTCGTCGAGGACGGCCTTGCTTTTCCGGTCCCTGTTCCACCTGGCGATGTCGGGGACCCCGGCGCCTTCGGCGATCGCGGTGAGGAACTCGTCAGTGACGTAGCCGGAGCGCTCGATGCCCTGGTTGCGGAAGAAGAGCTCGACGAAGTTCCAGCCCCGGCCCTGCTTGCCGGCGGCGAGGGCCGCCGCGCCGGCCGGGATCGACTGTTCGTCGATGATCGTGTAGTTGCGGAAGCTCAGCTTCGCTTCACCGCTGCGCACCTGGTTTTCGATCACCTGCGGGAGCACCTCTTCGGCATAGCCTTTGCAGACCGGGCACTGGAGGTCGGCGAACTCGAGCACGGTCACCTCCGCCTTCGGGTCGCCGAGGATCATGCCGTTCTGCGGGATGCCGGAGAGCTCCTGCTTGACCTCGGCGATGCCCTCGAGGTCACTGCTGTCGCCGCCGCTGCTCTGGTTCTGGCTGACGACGATCAGCACGACGACGACGGCCACGGCGATGAAGGCGAGGGCGCTGGCGAGCTTGATCAGGTTCTGGCGGCGCGCCTCCTGGTCCTGGCGGTCGCTCACGGCTCGGTACCCACGTAGGCAAGCATTCGGAGGGAATTCGTAGCAAACAGCAGGGTCATCAAAACCGCGCTGGCCACGCACCACTGGCAGATCGCTTCGATCGTGAAGACCTCGAGGTAGGTCAGGTAGAGGCTGTAGCCGAAGCCGACCAGGGCGATCGCGAAGCCGGCCATGCGGGCCAGGTCGCCGCGGAGAAGCGCGGCGCCGAGCAGCAGCACGTAGCCGAGGGCCCCGAAGATCGCGATGTTGACCCCGAGCAGGTGCGAGTAGGAGCTTTCGGCGACCGTCTGACACCCGTGCCCGCCGGCGATGCAGACCGGCGAGCCGCCCCCCGACTCCTCGATCGCGATGTAGGCCGCGACGCCGATCCCGAAAGTCGCCAGGAAGGTCGCAATCCCCCGCAACGTCCCCTCCGCCGGCGCCTTCATCGCCGCAACGCTATTGGAAGCTTCTTTGGAAAACCTAAGAGCCTGCGGCGAAGGCCGCGATGGCGCGCGAGAGGCGGCCGCCCTGCCAGGCGAGCGGCGACTGCCCGGGTTCCTCGCTGATCAGCTCCGCTTGTGGGATCCGCTCGGCATAGGCGGCCGCGACCTCGTATGGGTGGCCGGGATCGGCCGCGTCGTGGCTCGCCACCACCAGAGTGGGGACCTCGATCGACCCCAGGTCCTCGAGGCTCTCGAACGGCTGCGAGCGCGGGACCTGCCGCAGCGCCTCGGCGATCGCGTCGAGGCGCCGGTGGCGCAGCATCCGCTCACGGGTGAAGCGCAGGACCGAGTCGCGCCAGCGGGGGCCGATCTGCTGGTTCCGGTCGATGTAGGCGACGAAGCCCTCGACGCCTTCGTGCTCGAGCGCCGCGGCGAGGCCGTCCCAGTAGCCGAGCGACTCCTCGCCGCCAGCCGACCCCGGGTAGCTCGGCCCGATCGCGACGAGGCCGGCGAGCCGCCCGGGATGGCGCAGGGCATAGGCAATCGCCGTGTGAGCGCCCATCGAGTGCCCGCCCAGGACGAAGGGGCCCTCGCCCGCCCGGGACTCGACGACCGCTTCGAGGTCGCCCACCATCTCCGGGTATCCATAACCCCCGTCCCCCGGGGCGGGGTCGGAATCGCCGTGGCCGCGCGCGTCGTACGTGACGACGACGTGCCCGGCGCGCTCCAGGGTGCGCGATCCATGGACGACCGAGCCGCGGGTCGCCGTCAGCCCATGGCAGAGGACGATCGGCGTCCCCTCCCCCGTCGTCTCGCCATGGATCGCGGGCCCCTCGCCGACCTTGAACGCACGCGGCTCGGCCTTGTCCGCGGGCATCAGCCCAGGGCGGCGAGGGCGCGCTCTATGTCGCTCACCGACTGGAAGGTCGCCCCCGTCCGCGAGACGTGCCGGTAGCGGACGACCCCACTGCGGTCGACGACGAAGATCGAGCGCATCACGTAGCGGCCTCCCGGCACGTCCTCGAGCTCGGTGAAGCGGGCCAGGGGTCCCAGCCAGGCGGTGACGCCGTAGCGCTTGCTCACCTCGAGCTGCTCGTCGGCCAGCAGCGGCACGTTGAGCTCCTGCTCTTCGACCCAGCGCTCGTGGGAGTCGACCGACTGGGGCGATATCCCGACCACCTCGGCGTCGAGCGCGTCGAGCCTCTCGGCGTTGTCGCGGTAGGAGCAGAACTGCTTGGTGCAGACGGTGGTCGCGTCACCCGGATAGAAGGCGAGCACGACGTTGCGCCCGCGGTGGGCGGAGAGCTTGAAGGTGTGCCCGCCCGTGCCCGGCAGCTCGAAGTCCGGTGCCGTGTCCCCCACGTCGACCTTGGCCATGGGCCAGAGCCTAGGGCAGTCAGGGAGGGATCGGCTCAGCCCTTTTCGACCGTCATCTCCTCGATCAGGACCGTCTGAGTGGGTTCGCCGTCTCCACCTTCGCCTGGGCCAAGCGCCTCGATCCGTTCGACGACGTCGTAGCCCCCGCTGACCCTGCCGACGAGCGCGTATTCGGGGGGCAGCCCGGCGTCCGGCGCGGTGACCACGTAGAACTGGCTGGCGGAGCGCCCCGGCGGCTCCGCGGCGCTCTTGGCCATGGCCACGACGCCCTTGGTGTAGGCGAGGTTCGCCGGCGGCTTCTCGTCGACGCTGTAGCCGGGCCCGCCGGTGCCGGTCCCTTCCGGGTCGCCGCCCTGGATCACGAAACCGGGCGCGACGCGGTGGAAGGTGAGGTCGTCGTAGAAACCTTCCTCGGCGAGGAAGGCGAAGGAGTTGGCCGTCTTCGGTGCGCGCTCGGTGTCGAGCGCGATCTCGAAGCTGCCGCAGCTGGTCTCGACGACGGCAGTGGCTTGCTCGCCCTTCGAGAGGACCTGCTTCGGCGCATCGAAGCTGACCGTCTTCGGTTTCGGCGCTTCGACCTCCCGGCAGCCGCCCGCGCTTGCCGTCGTGGCCGAGTCCTCGTCGCCCCCGCTGCGCCCGATCAGGATCGCCGCGACCACGCCGACCGCGATCAGGGCGAAGACGCCGAGGATGATCAGGCGCTGGTCGAACCCCTGCTGCCCCTGTCCCTGCTGCTGCTGATCCTCGTCCATCGCGGCGGAAGCCTAGATGATCGGGTGACCGCCCGGGCGCTTGCGATGATCGGGGTGCGTGCCCGCTCCCTCGCTGATCTCGCTGGCATCCGCCGTGCTCCACGTGCCGGCGCCCGAACGCGCCCTGGTCGTCGGCTGCGGGGACGGCGAGGCAGTGCTGCTGCTGGCGCGGGAGTTCCCGGCGGCGCGGGTCCGGGGGCTGGACCCTTCGCCCGAGATGGTCCGGGAGGCGACCGCCCGGATCGGCCTCGACCCCGAGGGGCGGGTCGCGTTCAAGGTGGGCAAGGCATCCTCCCTCCCCTATCCCGATGAGTTCTTCGACCTCGTCGCTCAGCTGCACGGGAACCTGTGGCCCAAGGAGATCGTGCGGGTCCTGCGCCCGGGCGGTCACCTGATCTACTCCGAGAGCCCGCGATGGCCTTTGCGGCCAAGGCCCCGATCGCTTGCGCGTGGGCTCGCGAGGCAAGGCTTCACCGCGGTGCGGACCGAGGCGCCTGCAAACGGCAACTTCTACGTCGGCCGCCTCGGCCGGCCCGACTGACCCGGGCCGTCCATCTAGGCTGCCCACTCGATGGCAATCGAGGGAATGCCGCTCACCCTGCTGGTCAACCCGCACTCCGCGCACGGCCGCACGCTGAAGTTGCTGCCCAAGGTCGAGCAGGAGCTGGACGAGCGGCGGATTCCCTTTCGGGTCGAGCGGACCAAGGGCCTCGAGGACGGCGTGGAGCGGGCGCTGCACGCGGTCGAGGCGGGTGAGCTGCCCGTCGTCTGCAGCGGTGACGGTCTCGTCGGCGCCGTCGGCGGGGCGATGGCGGGTGCCGAGACGCCGCTGGGGATCATCCCGGCCGGCCGCGGCAACGACCTCGCCCGCGTGCTCGGCATCCCCGGCGACCCGGCCGGCGGCGTCGCGGTCCTCGCCGCCGGAGAGACCCGCCAGATCGACGTCGGCGAGGCCAACGGCAAGCGCTTCCTCGGCATCGTCAGCGTCGGCTTCGACTCCGAAGCCAACCGGGTGGCCAACGAGACCTCCTTCATGCGCGGCAACCTCGTCTATGCCTACGCCGCCGTCCGCACGCTGCTGGCCTGGAAGCCCGGCCGCTTCACGGTCCGGGTCGACGAGGAGCGCTACCGGTTCACCGGCTACTCGGTCTCGGTCGCCAACAACCGCGCCTTCGGCGGCGGCATGTACATCGCGCCCGACGCCGAGCTCGACGACGGCGAGTTCGACGTCGTCACCGTCGGCGAGGGAAGCAAGCTGCGCTTCGTGGGTAACCTGCCGAAGGTGTTCAAGGGCACCCACGTCGAGGAGGACCAGGTGCGCGTCTTCCGGGCCCCGCACCTGGAACTGACCGCGAGCCGTCCGTTCCCCGTCTACGCGGACGGCGAGCACCTGACCGAGCTCCCCGCCTCGCTGCGCATCCTGCCCCGCGCCCTCAACGTGCTCGCGCCCGCAGCCGGGCCTTGACCGCCTTCGGCGCGAAGGTCGCCCTCGCCCGCGCGGTGGGCGCCGCCAGCCGCAGGAGCGGCCGCGGTGGCGGCACCACCCTCCCCGGGCGCCTCCTGCTGAAGCTGGAGCCCGAGGCGCTGCGGCGCCTGGGAGCGGGTCTCGACGGCGGCGCGACGATCGTCAGCGCCACCAACGGCAAGACGACCACGGCGGGGATGATCGCCGCGCTGCTCGAAGCCGACGGTCGCCGCCCGGTCCACAACAGGGCCGGCTCGAACATGGCCTGGGGCGTCGCCACCGCCCTCCTGGAGCAGCAGGGCCGGGAGGGACTCTTCGAGGTCGACGAGGCCTGGCTCGGGCAGGTGGCCGCCCATCTCGATCCCTCGCTGATCGTCCTCGGCAACCTCTTCCGCGACCAGCTCGACCGCTACGGGGAGATGGAGGCACTCGCCGAGGACTGGGCACGGGTCGTCGAGGCGCGGGCGGGTCGCACGCGTTTCGTCCTCAACGCCGACGATCCGGCGATCGCCGACCTCGGTCGCGACGCGGCCGGCGAGCCGCGAGGGGGCATCGCCTACTTCGGCATCGAGGACGCCTCGCAGGCCCTGCCCGAGCTCCAGCACGCCTTCGACGCCAAGCACTGCCGCCGCTGCGGCCGTCCCTACGCCTACGAGCGAGCCTTCGTCGGCCATCTCGGCCATTACTCCTGCCCCGGCTGCGGCGCGCGGCGCCCCAAGCCGGCGGTTGCGGCGACCGAGATCGATCTGCTCGGCATGGAGGGCTCGCGCGTGGCGATGCGCACCCCCTTCGGCCCGATCCGGCTGGAGCTCCCCCTACCGGGCCTCTACAACGTCTACAACGCCCTTGCCGCAGTCGCCGCCGGACTGGAGCTCGGCGTGGCGCCGGAGCGGATCGCCTCCGCCCTGGCCGGGATGAAGGCGGCCTTCGGCCGGGTCGAGACGATCGAGGTCGGCGGAACGCCGCTCTCGATCCTGCTGATCAAGAACCCGGCCGGCGCCAACGAGGTGCTGCGCACGCTTCGCCTCGAGGCCGGCGAAGGGGGACTGGACCTCTGGATCGCGCTCAACGACCGGATCGCCGACGGGCGCGACGTCTCCTGGGTCTGGGACGCCGACTTCGAGCTGCTCGCCGGCGCGGTGCGCCGGGTCGTCTGCGCCGGGACGCGGGCGGCGGAGCTTGCGGTACGCCTGAAGTACTCTGGCTGGCCAGTGGAGGCGATCGAGGTGGAGCCGGAGATCGGGGCCTCGCTCGACCGGGCGCTCGCCGGCGCCGGCGGGCGCCTCTTCGCCCTTCCCACCTACACCGCCCTGCTGGAAGTGCGCAAGCTGCTCGCGGACCGCGGGCACGCTGAGGAGTTCTGGCGATGAGGCTGTTCTCCGGCAACGACCCCGAGGCGGTCATCTGGAACGAAGTGGAGTGCGGCGACTACGAGGCCGATCTGCCGCTCTGGGAGGAGCTGGCCGCTTCGCTCCGCGAGGACGACGCGATCATGGAGCTCGGCTGCGGCGCCGGCCGCGTCGTCCACCACCTCTCCTCTCGCCTGCCCAACCTGGTGATCGGCCTCGACCGGGACCCCGACCTGGTCGGGGCCGTGTGGGAGAAGTGCCGGGGCACGTCTGGCGACGCGGAGGTGGAGGACGTACGCGATTTCGGCCCCTTCGGGACCACGTTCAGCCTGATCCTCGCGCCGATGCAGCTGATCCAGCTCCTGGCCGGCAGGGAAGAGCGAGGCGACTGCCTTCGGTGCACGGCCGACTGCATGGATCCCGGCAGCCGCGCTGCCTTCGCGATCGTCGAGGATCTGCCGCCGGCGCCCCAGGGGTCGCCCCCGCCGCTGCCCGACGTGCGCCAGGTGGACGGCTGGATCTACTCGAGCCTGCCGCTGGAGCCGGTCGTCGGCCCCGACCGGATCGTGCTGCGCCGCCTGCGCCAGACCGTCGACCCCGAGGGGAACATGGAGGACGAGATGAACGAGGTCGAGCTGCGGGTGCTCGGCGCCGCGGAGCTCGAAGGCGAGGCCGCCCAGGCCGGGCTGCTGCCGGTCGGCCGGCGCCAGATCCCGGCCACCGAGGCCCATGTCGGCTCGACCGTGGTGCTGCTGGAGAAAGCACCGTGACGGCGCTGCGGCTGCTCGCCCTCTACCCCGAGCAGATGAACATCTACGCCGACCGCGGCAACATCGTCTTCCTGCGACGGCGCTGCGAGTGGCGGGGCATCGGCTTCGAGTACGCGGCGGCGGGCCTCGGCGAGCGCTTCGAGCCCGGCTCCCACGACCTGGTCTACCTCGGCGGCGGCCAGGACCGCGACCAGCGCGCCGTCGCCGCCGACATGGTCGAGACCAAGCGCGAGGCCCTCGGCGCCGCGCTCGGCGACGGCGCCGCCGTGCTCGCGGTCTGCGGCGGCTACCAGCTGCTGGGCCACAGCTACCAGCTCGGCGAGGAGCGACTTCCCGGGCTCGGCCTGGCCGACCTGGAGACGGTGCGAGAGCCCGGCCCGCGCCTGATCGGCAACGTCGCGATCGAGGTCGACCTCGGCAGCGGCGCCCGCACCGTGGCCGGCTTCGAGAACCACGGCGGCCGCACCTACCTCGGGGCCGGCGAAGAGCCCTTCGGCCGCGTGCTCGAGGGCTTCGGCAACAACGGCGAGGACCGCCTGGAGGGCGTCAAGAAGGACAACCTGATCGGCACCTACCTCCACGGCCCCCTCCTCCCCAAGAACGCCTGGCTGGCCGACCACCTGATCGCCGGGGCCCTGGAGCACCGCTACGGCGAGCGCCCGGAGCTCGAGCCGCTAGACGACGCCCTCGAGCAGGCGGCTCACAGAAGCGCCCGGGACGCTGCTGGCGTTCGTTGAAGGGTTTCCGGGGCCCCGGCCCGGAAAAAGCTTCAACGAGCGTCGGGTTCAGCGCCCGCTGGAGCCGAAGCCGCCGTCGCCGCGGGCCGAGTCGGCCAGGGCCTCTGCCTCGACCGGGTCGGCGAGGGCGATCGGCGAGATCACCAGCTGCGCGATGCGGTCGCCGGGCTCGACCCGGAAGGTCTCGGCCGGGTCGGTGTTGAGCAGCAGCACCCGAATCTCCCCGCGATATCCGGAGTCGATCAACCCGGGTGCGTTGACCAGCGAGATCCCATGCTTCTTCGCCAAGCCGGACCTCGGAAGGACCAGCCCCGCATGCCCCTCCGGAATCTCCACCGCCACCCCGGTCCCGACGCTCCACCTCTCCCCCGGCCCGATGTGCGCCGCCTCGCATGCGTACAGGTCGAGCCCCGCGTCCCCTTCGTGCGCCCGCGAAGGCAGCACCGCCTCGTCCTTCAGCTTCGCGACCGGTAGCTCCACGGCCGCCACCCTAGCTAGGCGGCGACCGCGAGGTCTTCGAAGCGGTGCAGCTCGGCGATGGGGACGCGAGCGCGGACGAGGACGCCGTCGGGACGGTCCTCGCGGTCGAGGTCGCCCGCGACCTCGTGCAGCTCGTGCAGCCGGGAGCCTTCGGCGTAGGGAACCAGGAGCTCAACATCCGCGAGGGTGTCCTCGAAGGCGGTCTCGATGCGGCCGCGAAGCTCGTCGAGCCCCTCTTTCTCCAGGGCCGAGACGAGGACGGCGTCGGGGTGGCGGAGCAGCGCCTCCTCGCGTTCGTCCGGCTCCAGCAGGTCGGCCTTGTTGAGGACGAGCAGGCGCGGGCTCCCGCCGGCCTCGATCTCCTCCAGCACCTCGTCGACCGCGCGCATGTCGGCGCGGCGGCGCTCCTCGGGCGCCGCGGCGTCGACGACGTGCAGGATCAGGTCGGCGAGAACGGTCTCCTCCAGGGTCGCCTTAAAGGCCTCGACCAGCTGGTGGGGCAGCTTCTCGATGAAGCCGACGGTGTCGGTCAGCAGGTAGTCGCGCCCGGAGAGCTCGAGGCTGCGGGTGGTCGGGTCGAGGGTGTGGAAGAGCCGGTTGCCGACGCCGACCTCGGCCCCGGTGAGCGCGTTCAGCAGGGTCGACTTCCCCGCGTTGGTGTAGCCGGCGAGGGCAACCCGCGGAAGCGAGGAGCGCTCGCGACGGGCCCGCATCACGCCGCGGTTGCGCTGGAGCCGCACCAGCCGGCGCCGCAGGGCGGCGATGCGGTCGCGGGCCAGCCGGCGGTCGGTCTCGATCTGGCTCTCGCCCGGTCCCCTGGTGCCGATGCCGCCGTCCATCCTGCCCGCGCCGAGGCGCTCGAGGTGCGTCCAGAGCCCCCGCATGCGGGCCATGTTGTATTCCAGCTGGGCCAGCTCGACCTGGAGCTTGCCCTCGGCCGAGTGGGCGTGGTCGGCGAAGATGTCGAGGATCACCGCCGTGCGGTCGATCACCGGCACGCCGAGCGCCGCCTCCAGGTTGCGCTCCTGCCGCGGCGCAAGCTCGTCGTCGCAGGCGACGAGGTTGGCGTCGCAGGCGGCGATCTGCTCCTTCAGCTCGTCCAGCTTGCCGCGGCCGACATAGCGGTCCGGGTCAGGCGCGTCGCGCTGCTGCATCGCCTCGCCCGCCGTGGCCACGCCGGCGGTGCGCAGCAGCTCCTTCAGCTCGGCCAGCGGATCGGCCTCGGCCTTTCCGCCCGAGATGCCGATCGCGAGGGCTCGCTGGCGGGCCCGGGGATTGGAGACGCCGGCGCCGTTTGCGCCGTAGCGGGTCTGCTCCTGGCGTCCGTTTCTCGATCGCTGCACTTGTGCCGATTGTAGGCGGGCGCCCCGTCCGGATAAGGTTCGCGGCCGTGAGGGTCTTCGTCACTGGCGGAACGGGGTTCATCGGCGGCGAGGTCGTGCGCCAGCTGCGCACCCGCGGCGACGACGTGGTCTGCCTGGTGCGAACCCCCGAGAAGGGCGCGAAGCTGTCGGGCCTCGGTTGCGCGCTCCTCGCCGGAGACCTCGGCGACGAGGCGGTGCTCCGCCAGGGAATGGAGGGCTCCGACGCGGTCGTCCACGTCGCCGCGATGTACGAGGTCGGGATCCCGGCCAGGCAGCACCCGGCGATGTACGAGGCCAACGTCAAGGGCACAGAGCGGGTGATGCGGGCCGCGCTGGAGACCAAGGTCCCCAAGGTCATCCACGTCTCGACCGTGGGCACCTTCGGCAACACGCACCGCAAGGTCGTTGACGAGACCTACAGGCACCCGGGCAAGGAATTCACCTCCTACTACGAGGAGACGAAGCTCGAATCGCAGCGGGTCGCCGAACGCTTCATCGCCGAGGAGGACCTGCCCTGCGTGATCGTGCAGCCCGGCGGCGTCTACGGCCCCGGCGACACCTCTCAGGTGGCCGACCTGCTCGAGCAGTTCTTCGCCGGCCGGCTGCCCCTGCTTCCCTTCCCCGAGCTGGGGGTCTGCATGACCCACGTCGAGGACATCGCCGGCGGCATCCTGCTCGCCCTCGACAAGGGCAAGATCGGCGAGGCCTACGTGCTCAGCGGGCCGGTGACGACGATGCGCGACGCGATCGAGACCGTGGCCGGGCTTTCCGGGCGCAAGGCGCCGAAGCGGGCGCTGCCGACCGGACTGATCAAGGCGATGGCGCCCTTCGGACCGCTGGTCGGGAAGCTGATGGGCCAGCCGCCGAACCTGCGCGAGCTGATCTCCTCCGCCGACGGCGTCACCTTCTGGGCGAGCCACGAGAAGGCCAGCCGCGAGCTCGGCTACGCGCCGCGCGGGATGGAGGAGGGCATGCGCCAGACCCTGGAAGCCGACGAGCGCTTCCCCTACCCGGCGACCTGAGCACCGCCGGCAGCCGTGCGGGTCATCGACGTAGAGCACCTCGGCCGCCCTCGGGTGATCGGTTGCTGGGAGGTCGACGGCTGCCTCGTCGACCCGGGGCCGCAGTCTTCGATGGGGACGCTGCTGGAGGCGCTCGGCGACGAGCGGCCTCGGGCGATCCTGCTCACCCACATCCACCTCGACCACGCCGCCGCGACCGGGGCCCTGGTGCGGCGCTGGCCCGATCTGGAGGTCTACGTGCACGAGCGCGGCGCCCCGCACCTGATCGACCCCTCGAGGCTCCTGGCCAGCGCGGAGCGGCTCTACGGCGGGGAGATGGAGCGGCTCTGGGGCGAGATCGTGCCGGTGCCCGAGTCGAACGTGAAGCCCCTGGCGGGCGGCGAGGACGTGCTCGGCATGCGCGTCGCCTACACGCCCGGCCACGCCTCGCACCACGTCTGCTACCTGCATGAGGAGACCGGCACCGCCTTCGTCGGCGACGTCGCCGCGGTCCGCATCCCGCCCGCCGACCTGATCGTCCCCCCCACGCCGCCGCCGGACATCGACGTCGAGGCCTGGGTCGACTCGATCGCGATCGTCGAGTCCTGGAGGCCGGAGCGCCTCGCCCTCACCCACTTCGGCCAGGTCGACGACCCGATCGAGCACCTGGAGAAGGTGCGCGAGCGCCTGCGCGAGGAGGCCGAGCTGGCACGCGAGCTCTCAGAGCAGGAATACGAGCACCGCCACCGACTTCGCGTCGCCGAGAACGCCGACCCGAGCACGGCCGAGAGCTGATCCAGTGCGTCCCGCCCGAGTACCAGTGGCGCGGACTTGACCGCTACTGGCGCAAGCGAGAGGGTTAGGCGGAGGACACGCGGGTAGCGTGTCCCCCCGTGATCCAGTCAGCCAACCGGGAGGCCGAGTGTGAGTCCGAGCTCTTTTCGTCCTGTCGTTCGTAGCCCTCGCCGCTCGTCCTCGCGGCATCCGTCGCTGGTCGCCTGCGGTGACTCCGAAGAGGACCAGGCACTGACCTTCACCCTAGGGCGCAGGCAAAGACGCCAAGCTGTCCGGGCCGGAGAGCGCCGAGGCGGGCGAAGCGGAGATCACCTTCGAGAACGAAGGCAAAGGCGACGGCGAACTACAGCTGATCCGGGTCGAGGGAGACCGCTCTGCCGAGGAAGCGATCGAAGGGCTGGAAGCAGCGATGAAAGGCAAGCCCTTCCCCGAGTGGTTCTTCGCCGGCGGCGGGGTCGGCACCACCGCCGGGGGCGAGAGCCAGACCGTGACCCAGGTACTCGAGCCGGGCACCTACTACGCCTTCAACACCGAAGGCGACCTGCCGGCGGCGGATGCGGTCCCCGCGGTGGAGGTCAGCGGCGAATCCTCCGACGAGGCTGTCGAGGCAGATGAGACCGTCGAGGCCTTCGAGTACGGCTTCGAGGCGGACCAGCTCTCGGCAGGCGAAGTCGAGATCGCCTTCGACAACACCGGCGCCCAACCGCACCACCTGCTTGCAGCCCCGCTGACAGGCGACAGCACGGCCGAGGACGTCGAGAAAGCGTTTCAAAAGCGAGAAAGGCCAGCCCCCCTTCGACGAAAAAGGCTTCCAGTCGACCGCCGTGCTCGAAGGCGGCGAAGCCCAGCTGGTCACGCTCGACCTGGAGCCCGGCCGCTACGTGCTCTTCTGCTTCATCAGCGACCGCCAGGGCGGTCAGCCCCATGCCCTCAAGGGCATGGTCGACGAAGTCGAGGTCGAGTAGCCCTCAGGCCAGGTGCTCGCGCATGCGCTCGACGGCCTCTGAGATGCGGTCGTCGGGCGTGGTGAGCGAGATGCGGAAGAAGCCCTCGCCGCTCGGCCCGTACATCGAGCCCGGCGAGACGACGACGGCGGCCTCTTCGAGCACCAGCTCGGCGAAGGAGGTCGACGTGTGGCCCTCGGGGACCGGCGCCCAGACGTAGATCGTGCCCTTCGGCGGCGCTCACCTCGACGCCGATCTCACGCAGCGCGCTCGACCACGAGGTCGCGGCGACGGGCGTAGGTCTCGTTCATCCGCTCCAGCGGCCCCCTCGGGCCCTGCAGCGCCGCGACGCCGGCCATCTGCACGGCCTCGAAGAGGCCTGAGTCGACGTTCGTCTTCAGCCGCCAGTAGGTCTGCACCGCCTCGGCGTTGCCGAGGATCGCCGCGCAGCGCCAGCCGGTCATGTTGTAGCCCTTGGAGAGCGAGAAGACCTCGACCCCGACCTCCTTGGCGCCGGGGGTGGCGAGGAAGCTCGGCGCCACGTAGCCGTCGTAGGTCGTCTCCGAGTAGGCGTTGTCGTGGACGACGAGGATCTCGTGCTCGCGGGCGAAGGAGACGACCATCTCGAAGAAGCCCTCGGGCACGATCGCGCCGCTCGGGTTGTTGGGGAAGTTGAGGAACATCAGGCGAGCCTTGGCGGCGACGTCGGCGGGGACCGCGCTGAGGTCGGGCGCGAAGCCCAGCTCGGGAACCAGCGGCAGCAGCTCCGCGGCGGCCCCGGCGAGGATCGGGCCGCCGGTGTAGACGGGGTAGCCGGGGTCGGAGGCGAGCGCGACGCCGCCGGGGTCGAGGAAGGCGAAGCAGAGGTTGTAGATGCACTCCTTGGCGCCGATCGCCGGGATCACCTCGTCTTCGGGGTCGATCTCGACCCCGAAGCGGCGGTCGTAGAACCCGGCGAAGGCCCGGCGGAACTCCTCGCGGCCGCGGTTGCTCGGGTACTGCTGGTTGCCGGCGTCGGCAACCGCCTCCTGCATCGCCGAGACGATGTGTGGGTAGGTCGGTTCGTCGGGATCGCCGATGCCGAGGCTGATCACGTCGATGCCGGCGGCGCGCTTGTCGGCGATCGTCCGCTCCAGCTCCTGGAACATGTAGGGAGGCATCGCCTCCAGGCGCTTGGACGGGTCCGAGATTCCCACGGGCGCGGAAATCTATTGGACGGGGCCTCAGTCCAGCGCGGCGAGCGCCGCGAGCAGCTCGGCCGAGAGCTCGCCGGCGCAGATCGGCTCCGCCCAGCCGCTCAGCGTCACGTCGAGGTCGCTCGGAGATCCCGACCTCGAGCTCGCCGCCGTCGAGCTCGACCGTGATCGGGCTGGGGGCCCCGCGCAGGAAGGCCGCAACCGCGGCGCCGCTGGCACCGGTTCCCGAGGAGAGCGTCTCCCCCACCCCGCGCTCGAAGATCCGCGCCCGCACCCGGCTGCCCTCGACGCGGAAGAAGGAGACGTTGGTGCGGTTCGGGAAGAGCTCGTGGGCTTCGATCGGCGGCCCGATCTCGGCCAGGTCGAGCGACTCAAGCCCCTCGCCCACCTCGATCGCGCATTGCGGGTTGCCGATCGAGACGTGCTGGAAGGCCCACTCGCGGCCACCGGCGCTCAGCGTCCCGACCCCCTCCGGGCCGCCGGACGGGAAGTCCTTCGAGGTGGTCGACGCGCGCCCCATCTCGACCGAGCAGGTCCGATCGGAGGTGATCGTCGGCGTCATCGGGCCGGCGACTGTTCCGATCGAGAACGTGTCGTCCTCGGTCCAGCCGTGCCGGCGCAGATACAGGATCGCCTCCCGGGCCCCGTTTCCAGACAGCTCGGCCTCCGACCCGTCCGGGTTGAAGATCCGCAGCGAGGCGACGAAGGCCGGATCCTCGCTACGCGAGAGCAGCAGCACCCCGTCCGCGCCGATCCCGAAGTGAGGGTCGCAGAGCCGCTTGACCCGCCCCGCCGTCATCTCCCAGGGCAGCGAGCCCTCCTCGACGATCAAATAGTCGTTCCCCAGCGCCTGCCACTTCTCGAATCTCACGTCGCGCACCCTATGCCTCCACCGCTGACTTCGTGGTTAGGCATGTATATGCATCCCAAACCGGGAAGTCAGCGGAGGTGGTGGGCGATTTGGGCCGCCACTTCGGCGTCGGAGAGGGCGGTGCGGTCGATCCAGCGGAGGTTTGGGACCTTGCGCATCCAGGTGAGCTGTCGGCGGGCGTAGTTGCGGGAGCGCTTCTGCATCAGCTCGACGTCGCCGGCGAGGACTTCGTCGAAGCCCAGGGCTTTGCGAGCCGTTCGCGACGGGCCGGCAGCCTCGGCTCGCACGACCTCTCCACGCGCTCCGGCGGCCACGATCGCCTCGGTTCGGGCGTCGATCCGCCGGTACAGCTCCTCGCGATCCATGTCGAGCCCGAAGATCGCCGTCGGGTGCCTGGTCTCAGGCGACCACAGCTCGGAGTCCTCCGCTTCGGGCTCTGCCTTCACCAGCGACAGCTGCGCCAGCGCCGCCCGCAGGTAGAGCCCCGTGCCCCCCACCACGATCGGCCGCCGCCCCGCCGCCAGCGCCGCATCGATCTCCGCGTGGGCCAGCGGCATGTAGCTCCCCACGTTGAAGGCCTCGGTGACCGGCACGAACCCGATCAGCCTGTGCTCGAGCTTCTCCCGCTCGGCAGCCGTGGCGACCCCGGTGAGCACCGAGAGCCCCTCGTACACCTGCAGCGCGTCGCAGGAGATGGCGACGGGATCCTCCCCCCGCGTCCGCAGCAGCTCAGCCAGAGCGACGGCCACCCCGGTCTTCCCGACTCCGGTGGGCCCGAATATCGCGACTACAGTCAAAGAAGCCGGGTCAGGGGCTTCGCCGCCACACCGCTCAACGTCTGCGAAGTCGCATCGTCGATCTCGACGTTGACGAATTCCCCAGGCTCGCCCTCGCCGTCGAAGTTCACCGCCTTGTTGTGCCTCGTCCGCCCCCGCAATCGCGTCTCATCCGTCCGGCTCCTCCCTTCGACCAGGACCTCCATCTCGCGTCCGACGAACCTCTGGGCCCGCTCGGCGGCCCGCGCCTGGACCAGCTCGACCAGCCGCTCCATCCGCTCGACCTTGACCGGATGCGGCACCTGCTCGTCCATCTCGGCTGCCTCGGTTTCGCGTCTCGGCGAGAAGACGAAGGTGAAGGCGCCGTCGTAGCCGACCTCGTCGACCACCTCGAGCGTCTGCTCGAAGTCGGCCTCGGTCTCACCCGGGAAGCCGACGATGATGTCGGTGGTGATCGCGCAGTCGGGGACGTGCTCGCGGATCAGCGAGACCCGGTCCATGTAGCGCTGGCGGTCGTAGGTGCGCCGCATGCGCTTGAGGATCGCGCTCGAGCCCGACTGCAGCGGCAGGTGGATGTGCTCGCAGACCGCGTCCAGCTCGGCATGGGCCCGGACCACGTCCTCCTTCATGTCCTTCGGGTGGGGGCTGGTGTAGCGAATGCGCTCGATGCCGTCGATCGCGTCGATCATCGCAAGCAGCTCGCCGAAGCCGATCCGCGACTCCCTCGGCAGGTCGCGCCCGTAGCTGTTCACGTTCTGGCCCAGCAGGGTCACCTCCCGCACGCCATCGGCCGCCAGTGCCTCGGCCTCGCGGACCAGCGCTGCCGGGTCGCGGCTGACCTCCCGGCCCCGGGTCGAGGGCACGATGCAGTAGGAGCACTTGCAGTTGCAGCCCTGGGAGACCTGCAGCCAGCCCTGGAACTCCCGGACCCGCCGGGTCGGCAGGCTGGCCGAGAAGTCCTCGAACTCGAAGTAGCCCTGGGCGCCCAGCGAGTCGGAGTTGAGGAACTCGGCGAGCTTGTGGATCTGCCCCGGGCCGAAGGCGACGTCGACGAAGGGGAAGCGCTGGAAGACCTCGTCCTTGACCGACTGGGCCCAGCAGCCGCCGACGCCCACGACCCGGTCGGGGTGTTCGGACTTGAGCCGCTTTGCCTCCCCCAGGTGCGCGACGAAGCGGTTGTCGGCCGACTCGCGGATCGAGCAGGTGTTGAAGAGGATCAGGTCGGCGCCATCCCGGCTCGGCGCCTCCTCGTAGCCCAGCGACTCGAGCATGCCGCGCATCCGCTCGGAGTCGTGCACGTTCATCTGACAGCCGAACGTGGTGACGTGGTAGCTGGGCATGCGCTCAGCGTACCGGGGCGACAGCCCCAACTTCCAGCCCTAGTGGGCCTCCTCCTCTTCGGCTTCCTCGTTCGCCTCGTGCAGCTCCGCTTCCTTGTGGTGCTCCTCGTCCTGGGCGTGTAGCACGGAGTAGGTCGTCGTGCCGCCGATGAGGAGGACGAACCAGAGCACCACGAGCGCCCCGAACCGCCCCGGGAACTCCTTGGCGCGCAGGCCTATGAAGCTGAACAGCACAGCCGAGACCGCCAGCGCGATCCCGCAGATGTAGAAGAGGTCGCCGTTGCTCATGCGGCCGGAATCCTATCCACTGAAGGGCAGGCGCCGTCAGGCAGCCTGCGCCTCTTCAACCGGGGGCGCCTCTGGCTCAACGGCAGGCGCGACCTCGGCGCCGATGCCGAGGGCGGTGCGGATCTTGGCCTCTATCTCGTCGGCGATCTCGGGGTTCTCGACCAGGAACTGCTTCGCGTTGTTGCGCCCCTGCCCGAGCCGGGTCTCGCCGTAGGAGAAGAAGGCCCCTGACTTGCGCACGATGTCGTGCTCGATGCCGAAGTCGAGCAGCTCGCCTTCGCGCGAGATGCCCTGGCCGTACTCGATCTCGAACTCGGCCTGGCGGAACGGCGCCGCGCACTTGTTCTTGACGACTTTGACCCGCACCCTGTTGCCGACCGCCTCGGTGCCGTCCTTGAGCGTCTCGATGCGGCGGATGTCGAGGCGTTGCGAGGAGTAGAACTTCAGCGCCCGGCCACCCGGCTGGGTCTCCGGCGACCCGAACTGGACGCCGACCTTTTCGCGGATCTGGTTCGTGAACACGCAGACGGTGTTGGTGCGGCTGAGGTTGCCGGCCAGTTTTCGCATCGCCTGCGACATCAGGCGAGCCTGCAGGCCCACGGTCGTGTCGCCGATCTGGCCGTCCAGCTCGGCTTTCGGCGTCAGCGCCGCGACCGAGTCGATCGCCACCACGTCGACGGCGGCAGAGGCGATCAGGCGGTCGGCGATCTGCAGCGCCTGCTCGCCGTAGTCGGGCTGGGAGACCAGCAGCTCGTCGGTGTCGACGCCGATCGCCCGGGCGTAGACGGGGTCCATCGCGTGCTCGGTGTCGATGAAGACGCAGACCCCGCCCTTCGCCTGGGCCTCGGCGATGACGTGGTAGATCAGCGTCGTCTTGCCCGAGGACTCGGGGCCGAAGATCTCGACGATCCGCCCCCGCGGCACCCCGCCGATGCCCAGCGCGAGGTCGAGCGCCAGGGCGCCAGTCGGGATCGCTTCGACCGGCAGGGCGCTGTCGGCGCCGAGACGCATCAGCGCGCCCTGTCCGAAGTCGCGCTCGATCTGGGTCACGGCGGCCTCGAGGGCCGCGTCCTTGGCCTTGGCGTCCTTCGCCGAGGCGTCCTTCAGGGCCGCTTTCTTGTCTGCCATCTCTTTTTCACCTCACTGCCGCCCGCCTTCGGACAGCTCGACTTGCGCCAGCGGGGCATATCGCGCACCCTGCGGCTGGATTTCAGAACGGTAGAGCGTCACCCGGACGCAACTGGTGCCGTGCAAGAGCTCTCCCGGCAGCCCTCCCGGTGCCTTCTCGACCCGCCGCGGCCGCCGGGATCCCTTCCCCTCGGACTTGACCCTGGCGACCGTGACGTGGGGCCAGAAAGGACGGTTCTCCGGCTCGTAGAGCCGCTCGGCGACGAGCCCGCGCTCCAGCCTTGCCTGCAGATCCACGGCAGCGGGCGAGATGGCCGGGAGGGCGAACAGGCGCGGCCGCCCGCGAGAAGGCCTGGCAACCGGGTCGGCCAGCTCGATCGAAGGCGCCGGACCGTCGAGGCCCTCGACGATCCCGGCCAGGCGTCCGATCTCCTTCTCCGGCATGTAGCCGAGGAAGGCGAGGGTGACGTGCAGCGACTCCCCAGGCACCACCCGCAGTGCCGGGTCGTCCAGCTCCCGCCGCCCCCAGGCCACGATTCCATCTCGCAGCGCGCCGGGCAGGTCCAGCGCCACGAACAGCCTTGCCCGCGGGCTCTTCAGCCTTTCCTTCGCCATCCCGGCCAACGCTAGGGGGCCGAGACGCGCGGGACAACACCACTTGCCGCCGAGAGCGCGCCGGCTCTCGCTACAAAGGCGCCTCGTCGCCGCTGAGGAGGATGCGGAGCAGGTGCATTCCGACCAGCGCCGAGCGCTCGCGGATGTCGGCGCGGCCACCCGGGATCACCGGATCGCGGGCGAGCGAGGTGCCGTCGGCGAGGCGGGCGTTGAAGCAGACGTAGCCAACCGGCTTCTCGTCGCTCCCCCCGTCCGGACCGGCGATGCCGGTGACCGAGACCGCCACGTCGGCTCCGAAGCGCTCCAGCGCGCCCAGGGCCATCGCCTCCGCGACCTCCGGCGAGACGGCGCCCTTCGCCTCGATCAGCGCGGGGTCGACTCCCAGGAGCTCGGCCTTCGCCTCGTTGGAGTAGGAGACGACGCCGCCGGCCATGTAGCCCGAGGCGCCTGGCAGGTCGGTGATGCGCGCCGCCAGCAGCCCCCCGCTGCACGACTCCGCGACGCCGAGCCGGTGCCCCTGAAGCAGTCCCGCGACCTGGGAGTCGATCGTCTCGCCGTCGAGGCTGAAGAGGTGGCGCTCGTGGCGCTCGGCGAGGCCGGCGCGCACGGCCTCGGCGGTGCCGGCGGCCTCGTCGCGGTAGCGGACGTCGATCTCGATCTCGCCGCGGCGCAGGCAGGTCGTGATCTCGACCTCCGGCAGCGCGATCCCCGCACTCTCCATCTCGCGCAGGCTCTTGGCGATCTCCGACTCGGGCACCCCGAACATCCGCAGCGTGTACCCGTGCAGCGGCGAGGCACGCTGGAGCAGCTCCCGGACAGGCTCCGCGGAGAGAGCCGCGGGCCACATCGGCTGCAGCTCGCGGGGCGGGCCAGGCAGGACGACGACGACTCGCCCGTCGGCCGGGACGACCAGGCCGGGTGCGGTTCCGACCGGGTCCAGCGCGATCGAGCCGGCCGGGACCATCGCCTGCTTGCGGTTGGCCTCGCGCACCGCCTCGGGGTCGAAGTTGAAGCGGCGGGCGAAGCCGCGCAGGATCGCCGCGATCTTCTCCTCCACCTCCTCGTCGAGGACGAGCTCGCGACCGGCGAAGCCGGCGACGACCTCGGCGGTGAGGTCGTCCGCGGTCGGTCCCAGCCCGCCGGAGGTGACGATCAGGTCCATGCCCTCGGCGGCCATGAACCGCAGGGCTGCCTCGAGGTCGCCCGGGCGGTCGCCGACGACGAGGATGTGGGCGACCTCCATCCCGAGCTCGGCCAATCGTTCGGAGACCCAGGGCCCGTTGCGGTCGGCGATTCGCCCCGTGAGAACCTCGGTTCCCGTCACCACTATCCCCGCTCGCAGCTCGCTCATGCGCAGGTTGGACGCTCCGTCTCGGAGAGCCGGGTCAGCCGCCCCGCGGCGTCGATCGAGTACCCGATCGGGCTGGACGTCGCTGGGATTTCAGCTTCCTGGCCGTCGACGAGCATCGATACCTCCCCGTTGCCGAGGGAGACGGTGAAGCTACCGGACCGGAACGGCCCTGCCTCGGCTCCCGCATCGAGGATCAGGCCGTCGAGGAGCTCCCCGCCGCCGTCGCCGAGGAGGCAGACCCAGACTTCGGCGGTGGCGAGCAGGGCAAGCCGGACGGTCGCCGACCTCGCCGAATCCGGCTGCGCAGTGACGGGAGCCCCGTCTCCCGTGATCTTCGCGGGGCTGTCCACGGCCGGCTGCCGGGGCCCTTCTCCGCCGTCTCCGCCATCGGGCAGGGCGACGACCGCGATCGCGCCGAGGAGGAGGACGCCCGTCACCGCGACCCAGCCGCGCCGCCAGGAAGTCGTTCGTTCCCGGCGAGGAAGGGAGCGCCCTGCGGGGCTCGCCACGAGGTCGGGGCCGCTCCCCGACTCGCCTTCGACGCTCTCGCGGTACTCCGCGGCGAGCCGGTCCCCGTCCAAGCTCAGAAATGTGGCGTAGGTGCGGATGAAGCCGCGGCTGTAGACGCCGCCGGGGAGCGCATCCCAGTCCTCGTCCTCGATCGCCCGCAGATAGCCGAGGCGGATCCTGGTTACCGCCTCGACCTCGGAGAGCTCGATCCCACGACGCATGCGCGCCTCGCGGAGGATTGCGCCGATGCGGCGTTCCATCCCTCCATTGTCCTACCGCGTCTACTCGGGCAGGGCGCCGGACGGCTCTGGCTCGGCCGGTTTGCCCGAAGCGCCGGTGAGCCGGGCCAGGTCGGCCTGGGTGACCAGGACCTGGCGAGGCTTGGAGCCTTCGTAGCCGGAGATGACGCCGCGTCGCTCGAGCATGTCGATCAGGCGGCCGGCGCGGGTGTAGCCGACGCGCAGGCGGCGCTGGATCATCGAGACCGAGGCGGTCTCGGTCTCGACCACGACGCGGATCGCCTCGTCGAGCAGGTCGTCGCTGTCGGGGTCGTAGTCCCCCTCGGCTTCGACCCCCTTCTCCTCGTGCACCTCGAGCAGCTCCTCCTCGAATTCGGGTTCCCCCTGCTTTGCCCAGTGCCCGGTGATGCGGGCGGTCTCCTCCTCGGTGACGAAGGCACCCTGGATCCGCTGCAGCTTCGAGGTCCCGGCGCCGCGGAAGAGCATGTCGCCCTGGCCGAGCAGGGCCTCCGCCCCGCCCTGGTCGAGGATCACCCGCGAGTCGGTCTGGGAGGAGACCGCGAAGGCGATCCGCGCGGGGATGTTGACCTTGATCGTCCCGGTGATGATGTCGGTCGACGGCCGCTGGGTGGCGAGGACGAGGTGGATGCCGGTGGCACGGGACTTCTGCGCCAGGCGGATGATCGAGTCCTCGACCTCGGCCGGCGAGACCATCATCAGGTCCGCGAGCTCGTCGATCACGCAGAGGATGTGCGGCAGCGGCGGTTCGCCGGCCTTGGCCCGGGCGCGGTTCAGCTCGGCGAGGTTGCGGCAGCGAGCCTGGCCCATGATCCCGTAGCGGCTCTCCATCTCGCCGATCAGGTTGGCGAGGACGTTGGCCGCCAGGCGCGGCGAGGTGACCACCGGCGTCAGCAGGTGGGGGACGTTCTCGTAGTGGTTGAGCTCGACCTGCTTGGGGTCGACCAGGACCAGGCGCACGTCGTTTGGCGAGGCCTGCATCAGGATCGAGGAGAGGATCGCGTTGACGCAACCGGACTTGCCCGAACCGGTCGTGCCGGCGACGAGCACGTGCGGCATCTTCGCCAGGTCGGTCCAGACCGCGTTGCCGTCGATCCCCTTGCCCAGCCAGGCCACGAGCGGGGAGGTCTTCTCGGGGCGAGGGGCGTAGATGTCGCCGAGGCGGACGATGCGGCGGCGCGTGTTCGGCACCTCGACCCCAACCGCCTGCTTGCCGGGAATCGGCGCCAGGATGCGGATCTCAGTCGAGGCGAGCGCGTAGGCGAGGTCGTTTGAGAGCTCGGTCACCTTCTTCACCTTGGTGCCGGGAGCGAGGCGAAGTTCGTAGCGCGAGACGTGCGGACCGCTGACGATGCCGACGATCTTCGCCTCCACCCCGAAGTGCCCGAGGGTCTCGACCAGCTTGCGCCCGACCAGCTCGTGATCGCGCGGGTCGACGCCCTTGTCGCCTTTCCCCCGCTCCAGCACCTTGGCCCCCGGCGGGCGGTAGTCGATCTCCTCCGAGGTGGTGACCCCCCGCTTGTTCCCCTGGGGCGTGAGCGCGACCTGCTCGGGAACCGGATCGACCGCCGCGGCCTCTTCCTCGGCCTCGATCTCGGCCAACTCCTGGTCGAAGTCCTGGGTGACGGGCTCCTCGAGGGCCTCCTCCGCCTCCTCGGCGAGCGCCACGGTCGGCTCCATCTCCTCCTCGTCGGGGTAGGCGCTCATCACGTCTGTCGGCCCCACCTGCGTCTCGAAGGCATCGGCCCTGGCCTCACGCCGGGCATCCCGGGACCGAGCAACGGTGTCGGCCACCCCGCGACTGCCGAGGAACAGGGCCCGCAACCCGCGGCCAATGCCCCGGAACAGAGTCGAGATCGAAGTCCCGGTGACGAGCAAGCCGCCGACGACGAGCATCAGGAGGGTCGCGATCCGGGCCCCCACGTTGCCGACCAGGTAGCTGAGTCCTGCCTCGACCCCGTAGCCGACCTTGCCACCGTCCCAGCCGAAGAAGAGCACGAAGCTCAGGTAGACGCCGGCGGCGATCAGCCCAAGCCCGATCAAGTCCAGGTGCCGCTGCTCCAAGGCCCGCGGCAGGTGCAGCTTAGGCTTCGAAGCCTTCGCCTTGGCTCTCGGTTTCCGGCGGGCAGCGGTCTTCTTCTTGCGCACGAACATGGATGCCGCTTCGACGTCGAACGGCCCTCCCCTGCGCGGCAGCCCCCGGATGCTGACTTTGTCGTTCGGGGTGTATATGCACCCCTAATCACGAAGTCAGCGGTGGGAGTGTGCCTAAATTCGCGCTAAAAGCCGCGCGGATGCGCGCGCAGCGGGGTTACCATCGACGCAATGCTCACAATCGGCCCCGAGACAGCCACCGCTCGCGTCCTGGTAGTCGAGGACGACGCCGACATCGCCGACGTCCTGCGCCGTTCGCTGCGCCAGGAGGGCTACGAGGTGAAGACCTCCGCCGACGGCGTCGACGCCCTCGACGTCGCCTCCGGATTCGCGCCCGACCTGGTCGTCCTCGACCTGGGACTTCCCCGCCTCGACGGGATCGAGGTCTGCCGCCGCCTGCGGGCGGACGGCGACGTGCCGATCCTGATGCTGACCGCCCGGTCGGAGACCGAGGACCGCGTGGACGGTCTCGACAGCGGCGCCGACGACTACCTCGTCAAGCCTTTCGAGCGCCAGGAGCTCGCTGGCCAGGATCAGGGCGCTGCTGCGGCGGCGGCCCCCGCGGGGATCGGCCTCGATCGCAGTCGAGGACCTCTCGCTCAATCCCAGCACGCGCGAGGTCAGGCGCGGCGAGCGCGAGCTCGATCTGACCAACCGGGAGTTCGAGCTGCTCGAATACCTGATGCGAAACGAGCGCCTCGTGGTCTCTCGCGAGCGCCTTCTCGACGACGTCTGGGGCTACGACCCGACCGCCGCCACAAACACGATCGACGTCTTCGTCTCCAACCTCAGGCGCAAGCTCGAGGCAGGCGGCGAGTCGCGACTCCTGCATACCAAGCGGGGAGCCGGCTACGTGCTGAAGGGGTAGATGAAGAAGCTCCTGCGCAAGCCCGGCGCCTGGCCCGTCCGCTGGCGCCTTGCCGGCGTCTCCGCCGGGCTGACGCTGGTAATCCTGCTCGCCTTCGGCGCGGTGATCGGCCAGATGACGACGAACCGCGTCCGCGACGACTTCAACCGCGAGGTGAAAGACGCCGCGCAGGCCCTGGCCGGGGAATTTCGCATCGTCTACACCCCGGTCGGCAGGGTCTCCTTCAAGCGGGGGCCCAGCCTCGACGACTTCGTACGCCCCGACAACGCCAGCGCCCGGGTCTTCGACCTCAACGGCAACCTGGTGGATGAGAGCAGCGGCGCCGCCGGCATGGGGGCGCTCTCCCCCGGCCTCTCCGACCACGGACAGATGCGCGTCGCCACAGCTCAGATCACGGGCACGACCGGCGTCGTCACCGGCTACGTGCAGTACGGCCGCAGCCTCACCCATGTCGAGTCGACCGTCGACCGGCTCTGGCTCTTCATCGCCGCCGGGATCTTCGGCGGCACCTTCCTGGCAAGCCTTGCGGGGCTGGCAATCGCCTCGCGCGCGATGCGGCCGATCTCGGCCCTGACGGCGACCGCGCGCGAGGTCGCCGACACCGGCGACCCCTCCCCCCACATGCCGGACCCCCAGGTCGACGACGAGGTCGGCGAGCTGGCCCGGACCCTGGAGCAGATGCTGCGCTCCCTCGACGCCGCCCGCAGCGAGCGCGAGGCGGCGATGAAGAAGCAGCGCGAGTTCGTCGCCGACGCATCGCACGAGCTGCGAACTCCGCTGACCAGCGTCCTCGCCAACCTCGAACTGCTCGAGGCCTCGCTGCGGCAGCCACGCGACAGCGAGGAGCGGGCGATGGTCGACTCGGCCCTGCGCTCCTCCCGGCGGATGAGCCGGCTCGTCTCCGACCTGCTGCTGCTCGCCCGCGCCGACGCGGGAAGGGTCAGCCAGCACCGGTCCTGCGATCTGGCCGAGGTCGCCGGCAACGCGGCGGCCGAGGTCGTCCCGACCCTGGTGGACCACGATCTGGCTGTCGACAACGGCGTCCCGCTGGCGGTCGAGGGAAACCCGGACGAGCTGCACAGGATGGTCCTCAACCTGCTCGACAACGCCGCCCGGCACACGCCGGCGGGAAGCCGGATCGAGATGCGCCTGCGAACGGTCGGGGGCGATGCCGTGGTCGAGGTCTCCGACGACGGTCCCGGCGTCCCCGCGGAGCTGCGCGAGCAGATCTTCGACCGCTTCGTCCGCGGCGATGGCCCCGCCGACACCGCCGTCGGGGCGGGAAGCGGCCTCGGCCTGGCGATCGTCGCCGCCGTGGCCGCCTCGCACGGAGGGTCGGTTGAGGTGGCGAAGTCGGAGAGTGGCGGCGCCCTCTTCCGCGTCCGCCTCCCGCTCGCCAAGTCTGAGCAAACAGTTACCCCCGCTTAAGCCCCGCTTTACCCCGCCGATCTAGATTCGCTTCTGGACGAGACACAGGCCCGCTGGAGCTCTCCCCAACGCAGCTCCGGCGGGCCAAAGATTTACAAGCCCTCCGCCCCAGGACGTCCGAGTCTCAGCGGCCCTTCGGCGGATCGCATCGAGCGGGCTCTCTCCTGCCCGCAGCTTCCCGCGTGAGAGGTCACCGCCTCTCGCGCGGGTGGCGCTGTAGGGGGAACCGCCCCCGAGGACGCTTTAGCGACCGGAGGGGGTGGTGGGTCCCCTGCAGCGACAGGACCCGCGCGCCAGAGCCGTCAGACCTCGACCACCACGGGAATGATCATGGGCCTTCTCTTCAGCTTGTCGTACACGAGCCCCGCCACCGCGTCGTGCACGTCTTCCTGGACCAGGTGCAGCTCGCGCGTGCCCGCGGAGGCCGCGTCCTCCAGCGAGTCCTCGACCACGTCCTTCAAGTCGTCGACGAGAGCGTCCGCTTCGTCGAGGAAGGCGACGCCGCGGAAGAGCACTTCCGGGTCGGCGATCACATGGCCGTCCTCGGAGGAGATCGTCGCGACGACGATGAAGATCCCGTCCGCCGAGATCTCCCGGCGGTCGCGCAGGGCGACGTCATCGGGCTCGCCGACGTTGACCCCGTCGACGTAGATCACCCCTGTGTGGACGTCCTCGCCGAAGCGGGCGCCGTCCTCGCCGATCTCGAGGGGCAGGCCGTTGCGGCCCTGGAAGATGCACTCGGCCTCGACTCCCACCGATTCGGCCAGCTCGGCGTGCAGGCGGAGGCGCTGGTAGTCGCCGTGCACCGGCAGCACGTAGCGAGGCTTGGTCAGGTTGAGCATCAGCTTCAGCTCCTCCTGCCAGCCGTGGCCGGAGGCGTGGATCGGCGCGCTCTTGGCGGTGACGACGGTGGCGCCGATCTCGTAGATGCGGTCGATCGTCTCGTTGACCGCACGCTCGTTCCCGGGGACGGGCGTTGCCGAGAAGACGACCGTGTCGCCCGAGTGCAGGCTCGACGTCGCGGTGGTCGTTGTTGGCCATCCGCCGCAGCGCCGAGAGCGGCTCGCCCTGGCTGCCGGTCGAGATCACGACGACCTTCTCGTCGGGGAAGCTCTCGATCTCGCGAGGCTGGATGAAGAGGCCCTTCGGCGCTTCGGCGATGCCCAGGTTCGACGCGATGTTGAAGTTCTTGCGCATCGAGCGGCCGACCAGCGCCACGCGCCGGTCGAGCTTCACCGCGGCGTCGATCACCTGCTGGACACGGTGGATGTTGGAGGCGAAGGAGGTGACGATGATCCGGCCCTTGCAGCCGGAGAAGGTCTCCAGCAGAGCCGGCCCGACGCTCGACTCCGAGGGCGCGATTCCGGGCCGGTCGGCGTTGGTGGAGTCGCCGCAGAGCAGCAGCAGCCCGTCGCGACCGATCTCGGCAAGCCGGGAGATGTCGGCCGGGCGGCCGTCGACGGGCGTCTGGTCGAACTTGTAGTCGCCGGTCATCAGGACCGAGCCGAGCTCGGTCGTGAGCAGGACGCCGCGGGCGTCGGGGATCGAGTGCGAGAGGTGGATCAGCTCCAGCTCGAATGGCCCGGCCTTGACCTTCTCCCCCGCCGCGAGGTCCTGGAGCGGCGCGTCGCCGAGCTTGTGCTCGTCGAGCTTCGAGCGGACCATCCCGATCGTCAGCTGGCCGCTGTAGATCACCGGGGGCGAGCCGAGCTCGCGCAGAACGTAGGGCAGGGCGCCGACGTGGTCCTCGTGCCCGTGGGTGAGGACGATCGCCTCGATGTCGTCCACCCGGTCGCGCAGGTAGGAGAAGTCGGGAAGGACGAGGTCGATCCCGAGCATCTCGGCGGTCGGGAACATCAGGCCGGTGTCGACGACGACGATGCGGCCTGCGTACTCGACCACGGTCATGTTCTTGCCGATCTCGCCCAGCCCTCCGAGCGGCAGCACACGAAGCTTGTCGGCGGACACTAGGGCGTCACCGGGGTGAGGCCGACGCTCTCCAGCGCCGCTCTTACGGCCTCTCGCTGCTCCGCATCAGCGGGCACGAGGGGAAGTCTCAGGGTGTCGGTGGGGATCAGGCCGGTCATCGCCAGCGCCGCCTTGACCGGGATCGGGTTGGTCGTCACGCCCATCGCCGCATAGACCTGGCCCAGCCCGGAGTCGATCTCACGCGCCCGCTCGAGGTCCCCAGCCTGGACGGCGTCCCACACCTCGCGCATCTGGGGGCCGACCAGGTGGGAGGCGACGCAGATCCCGCCCGCTCCGCCGATTTCGAGCGTCTTGAGGAAGATGTCGTCGTTGCCGGCGAGGATCTCGAGCCCCTCGATCGGCTGCAGCTCGTCGTTGTTTGCCTGCTTGACCGCGACGACGTTGTCGATCTTGGCGATCTCGCCGAGCAGCTCGGGCGGGACGTTGACCACGACCCGCGAGGGGATGTTGTAGGCGATCAGGGGGAAGCCGGGAACGGCGGCTGCGATCGACTCGAAGTGGGCGAGGATTCCGGCCGGGTTGGGCTTGTTGTAGTAGGGGGTGACGATCAGGGCCGCGTCGGCGCCTGCCTCGACCGCCCCCTGGGTCAGCTCGATCGAGTGCTGCGTGTAGTTGGTGCCGGTACCGCAGATGAGCAGCGCCTCGTCCCCCACCTCCCGGCGTATGGCGCGCAGGAGATCGAGCGCCTCCTCGTCGGTCAGCGTCGGCGCCTCGCCGGTGGAGCCGGAGATGACCAGCCCATGCGACCCGTGCTCGAGCAAATGGACGGCCAGCTTCAGCGCCGCCGCCTCGTCGACGGCCCCGTTGGCGTCGAACGGGGTCGCTATTGCCGTGATCACGCCACGAATCTCCTTCATGGCGCCAGGGTATCGCGGTAGACCGGTCGAGACGCCCTCAAAGCAGCTTCTCCAGCCCGACGGTGAAACGGTCTGTCAAGCCACCGACCCTGCGCACCGCCAGCAGCACGCCGGGCATGAAGGAGCGGCGGTCGATCGAGTCGTGGCGGACGCTGAGGGTCTGGCCCTCGCCGCCGAAAACGACCTCCTGATGGGCGACCAGGCCGGGCAGCCGCACCGAGTGGATCGGCTCGTGCACGTTGCCCCCGGCGCCCGCGATCAGTTCGGCGGTGCGCTTGGCGGTCCCGGACGGGGCGTCCAGCTTCTTGTCGTGGTGCAGCTCGACGATCTCGCACTCGGGCATGTGACGGGCAATCGTCTGCGAGACCTCCATCAGGAGCACGGCGCCGATCGCGAAGTTGGGGGCGACGAAGCAGTTCGCCTGAGATGCCTCGGCGGCGGCCTCGAGCGCCTCGAGATCGAATCCGGTGGTGCCGATCACCACGTGCACGCCGGCGGCCAGGCAGGCTTCGGCGTTGGCGAGGGCGGTGTCGGGGGTGGTGAAGTCGACGACGACGTCGGCCCCTCCCAACACGTCGGCCAGGCCGGTGCCGAGGGCGGGGTCCGCCCTGCCGCTGAGCTCGGTGTCCTCAGCCGCTTCGACCGTCTCGCAGACAGCCTGGCCCATGCGACCGGCGGCGCCGGATACGGCGACCCGGATCACGCTGCCACCAGTGCCTCGCTGACCGGGCCGACGGCCTCGCGAAAGCGGCTCTCGTCGCGACCGACGCAGGCGGCCGAGAGGCGCTCTGGACGGTAGAGCTCCGCGGCGAGGGCGGTCAGATCGTCGACCGTGACCGCGTCGACCTTGGCCAGCATCTCGTCGAGGCTGTCGATCGGCAGGCCGAACAGCGTCGCGCGGGAGATGCGGCTCATCCGCGCCGCGGTCGACTCGGAGGAGAGCACGAGGCGGCCCTTGACGTTCTCCTTGGCACGGGTCAGCTCGGCGTCGGCGACCGGGGCGCCGCGCAGCCGCGCCAGCTCGGCGCCGATGATCGAGCAGGCCTCCTCGACGTTGTCCTCGCGCGTGCCGACGTAGGTCGCGACCAGGCCGGAGTCGGTGTACTGCTCGCTGTAGGAGCCGACCGAGTAGGCGAGGCCGCGCTTCTCGCGGACCTCGATGAAGAGCCGCGAGGAGCTCGAGCCGCCGAAGATCGAGTCCAGCACGGCCAGGGCGTAGCGGCGCTCGTCCTCGCGCGTGATCCCGGGCGCCCCGAAGCAGATGTGGTACTGCTCGGTGTCCTTCTCGTAGAAGCGCAGACGCGCCTCCTCGTCGAGACCGCCGGCTGCCCCTGGTTCCGCCGCCGCCGCCGACGGCGGGCGCACCAGGCGCTCCGCCAGGTCGGCGATGCGCGCGTGCTCGACGTTGCCGGCGGCGCCGACGACGACGTTGGGCCCGGTGTAGCGGCCGCTGCGGTAGGCCTCGATCGCCGGCACGGGGACCGAGCTGATCACCTCCGCCTCGCCCAGCACCCGCCTGCCCAGCGGATGCTCGCCGAACACCGCTTCGGCGAGGATGTCGTGGACTCGGTCCTGCGGCTCGTCCTCGTACATCGCGATCTCCTCCAGCACGACCTCGCGCTCGGAGTCGACTTCCGGGTAGGTCGGCGCCAGCAGCATCTCGGCCAGCAGGTCGAAGACCTCCTCGGTGTGCTCGTCGAGGAAGCGGGCGTGGATGTGCGTGGTCTCCTTGCCGGTGGCCGCGTTGACCGAGGCGCCGAGGCCGTCGAGCCGCTCGGCGATCTCGATCGCCGAGAACCGCTCGGTTCCCTTGAACAGCAGGTGCTCGAGGAAGTGGGAGACGCCCGCCTGGGCCGGCGTCTCGTCGCGGGAGCCGGTGCGCACCCAGAGCCCGAGCGCCACGGACCGCACCGAGGGAACCTCCTCGGTGACGACCCTGACGCCCGTGCTCTGCTCGGTTAGCTGGGGTGCGCTCAATGCTCGTTGCTCAGCGCCGCTCGCGGTCGCCGCCGCGGGGACGACGCCCCTCGCGACCGCCGCGACCGCCGCGGTCTCCCCCGTTGCGACGCGAACCGCCATCGCCGGAGCCGACCGCCGCCAGTTCCTCCGGGCTCTTGCCGGCGACCGACGGGTCATCGGAGAGGCGAAGGCCGATCCGGCCACGCTCGCGGTCGACCTCGACCACGGTCACGTCGATTTCCTCGCCGGCGGTGAGGACGTCGTCGACCGAGTCCACCCGCTCGCCGGGCTTGACGTTGGAGATGTGCAGGAGGCCGTCGGTGCCCTTGACCAGCTCGACGAAGGCGCCGAACGTGGTCGTCTTGACGACCTTGGCCGCGTTGTAGCGGTCGCCGATCTCAGCCTCCTTGGTCATCGACTGGATGCGGGCGACGCAGGCTTCGACCAGCGAGCCGGTCGGGGCGTAGATGCGGATCGTGCCGTCGTCCTCGACGTCGATTTCGGCTTCGAACTCCTCGCAGAGCGCACGGATCGTTTCGCCGCCTTTGCCGATCACGGCGCCGATCTTCTCCTGGTCGATCTTGATCGCCTCGATCCGCGGGGCGTGCTGGGAGAGCTGCTCGCGCGGACCGTCGATCGCCTCGGCCATCTTGCCGAGGATGAACTGGCGGCCCTTGTTTGCCTGCTCCAGTGCGTCGGTGAGGATCTCGAAGGTGACTCCGGTGATCTTGATGTCCATCTGCAGAGCGGTGATCCCCTCCGCGGTGCCGGCGACCTTGAAGTCCATGTCGCCGAGATGGTCCTCGACGCCGGCGATGTCGGTGAGGACGATGTAGTCGTCGCCCTCCTTGATCAGCCCCATCGCCACGCCGGCGACCGGAGCGCTGACCGGGACGCCGGCAGCCTGCAGGGCCATCGAAGAGGCGCAGACCGACCCCATCGAGGAGGAGCCGTTGGACTCCAGCGTCTCCGAGACGACCCGAATCACGTAGGGGAAGTCCTCTTCATTGGGAATCGTGGCAACCAGCGCCCGCTCGGCGAGCGCGCCGTGGCCGATGTCGCGGCGCTTGGGACCGCGCATGAAGCCGGCCTCCCCGACCGAGAAGGGCGGGAAGTTGTAGTGGTGCCAGAACTTCTTCGAGGTCTCCAGCCCCAGCGTGTCGATGCGCATGTCCATGCGCGTCGTGCCGAGGGCGGCGTTGGAGAGGATCTGCGTCTCGCCGCGGGTGAAGAGGGCCGAGCCGTGGACCCGGGGCGAGACGTCGACCTCGCACTCGATCGGGCGGATCTCGTCCTGGGCGCGGCCGTCGGGGCGCTTCTTGTCGACGGCGATCGCCTTGCGGATCGTGTCCTTCTCGATCGAGCCGAAGGCCGCCTTGACTTCGGCCACCTGCTTCTCGTCGACCTCGCCGGCGTCGTCCGGGACCGCGTACTTGCCGACCACCTCGTCCTTGACCTTGTCGATCGCCTCGTAGCGCTCGAGCTTGCCCTCGGTGGCGATCGCGTCGACCAGGGCCTGGCCATGGGAGGAGCGGATGTCGTCGATCAGGCCCTCGTCGATGCTGGGCGCCTCGACTTCCATCTTCTCCTTGCCGGCCTTCTGCTGCAGCTCCTCCATCGCCGCGGTGAGCTTCTTGATCTCCCCGTGGGCGATGTCGAGGGCGTCGAGGATCTCCTGCTCGGTGACGCCGTTGGCGCCGGCCTCGACCATCAGGATCGCCTCGTCGGTGCCGGCGACGATCAGGTCGAGGTCGAGCTCGGCGTGATCCTCCTCGGAGGGGTTGACGACGAAGTCGCCGTCGAGCTTGCCGATCCGCACCGCGCCGACGTGGGCGGCGACCGGGACGGGCGAGATCGCCAGCGCCGCAGAGGCGCCGTTCATCGCGAGGATGTCGTAGGGGTGGATCTGGTCCACCGACATCGGGACCGCGACCAGCTGGGTCTCGTAGTGCCAGCCCTTCGGGAAGAGCGGCCGGATCGGCCGGTCGATCATGCGCGCGGTCAGCGTCGCCTTCTCGCTGGATTTGCCCTCGCGACGGAAGAACGAGCCGGGGATCTTGCCCGCGGCGTACATGCGCTCCTCGATGTCGACGGTGAGGGGAAGGAAGTCCACGTCGCGAAGGCTCCCGACGGTTGCGGTGCAGAGCACCATGGTGTCGCCGGCCTGAACCACGACCGCGCCGCCCGCCTGCTTCGCGAGTTTTCCGGTCTCGAAGGAAATCTGGCTGTCGCCGATGTCCGCCGAAACGCGGGTTACGTCAAACATGCTCATTTAGTTGTCCTACCTCCGGCCGCCCGGATGGCGGCCATTTGCTTTCAGAACTCTCGTTCTCTTTCGGAAAAGAGGGTACACGCAGGACGTGTCTGAGGTTTGCCCCCGCTATGGGTGGTTAAGCTCAGACACCCCCGAGAAGATGGCGGGAGTGCCGGTGACGCCGGCGCGGATTCCCGACTCGAAGTCGCGGCGAACCCGTGTCGCGACGGCATCGGAGCGGCGGTCGGCCTCGAAGCGCTCCAGGTCGAGCCCGAAGTGCTCGACCCGCTGCCAGAGGTGCGGGTCGTCGACGTGGCCGCGGTCGGCGTAGAGCGAATCGACCATCTCGAAGAAGCGCTCCTGCCCGCCGGCCGCCTCGGCCGCCGCGTGCAGGGCCGGCGAGCGCGGGTGCTTGCTGGCGACCGGGAAGTGGCGGAAGACGATCGTCGCCTCGCGGCTGGTGAGCTCGGTCCAGGCCGAGGCGCAGTGCGGGCAGCCGAGGTCGGCGTAGACGATCAGCTCCGGTCCCTCCCCCCTGCGGTGATCCTCCGGCCCCGCCGGCGGAACCGCGGCGCTGGTCAGATCAGGAGCCAGGGCTCAGTGCGTCGAAGATCAGGTTGGCGCCGGGGATCTCGAGCGGAGTCGGGGACTCGTGCACCCACTCGACCGTCCCCTCCTCGTCGACGAGGACGAGGGAGCGGTTGGAGGTGCCGGCCTTCTCGATGTAGGCGCCGTAGGCACGCGCCACCTCGCCCTTGGGCTCGAAGTCGGCGAGCAGCTGGGTGTCGATGCCGAGGGACTCCTGGAAGGCCTTGTGGGCGAAGCCGTGGTCGACGCTGATCCCCACCATCGCCACGCCCTTGGCTTCGATCTCGGGCTTGACCTCCTGGTAGATCGAGAGCTGGTCGCTGCAGACCGGGCTGAAGTCGAGGGGGTAGAAGACGAGGAGGACCTTGCGGCCGCGGAAGTCCGAGAGCGAGACCTTCTTGCCGTCCTGGTTGCGAAGCGTGAAGTCGGGCGCCGGCTCGCCGGCTTCGATCATCGCCTCAAGCCGAGTTCGGCGACCAGGGAGCGGTAGCGCTCGAGGTCGTGGCGCTCTAGGTAGCGCAGCATGCGGCGGCGCTTGCCGACCAGCATCAGCAGGCCACGGCGCGAGTGATGGTCCTTGGCGTGCGTGCGCAGGTGCTCGGTGAGTTCGTTGATCCGCTCGGTGAGCAGGGCAACCTGGACCTCGGCCGAACCGGTGTCGCCGTCGGCGCGGCCGTACTTGCCGATCAGCTCGCTTTTTTTCTCCTTGGGGAGGCTCATCTCGAAAAAAGTGCCGCGCTCCTGGTGGAGCTCACGGCCGCTGGAAGCTAGCACAGACCCGCTTCGCGTCCTCGACATCGACGTGCATCTGGGCGATCAGCTCCTCGACCCCCGCGAAGCGCTTCTCACCCCGCAGGCGGGCGACGAAGGCCACCCGCAGGTCGCTGCCGTAGAGGTCGCCCTCGAAGTCGATCAGGTAGGTCTCGATCAGCACGCCGCGCCCGGTCTCGAAGGTGGGCCGCACGCCGACGTTGACGGCTGCGGGGACTCCGTTGGCGAAGGCCGCATACACGCCATACCCCGGAATCGCGAGGCGGTCGTCGGGAACGATGTTCGCGGTCGGGAAGCCCAGCTCGCGACCGCGCTGGTCGCCGCTGACGACCTCCCCCTCGACCATGAAGGGGGCGCCGAGGCAGTGCCGGGCGCCCTCCATGTCGCCGGCGGCGACGAGGGCGCGAATGCGGGTCGAGGAAATCGTCTCGCCGTCCATTTCGACCAGGGGCACGACCCGGGTCTCGAACTCGCCGTGCGCGGCCAGCATCGCCGGGTCCCCCTGCGCCCTGGCGCCGAAGCGGAAGTTCTCGCCGACGGAGACCTTCTCGGCGCCCAGCCTGGCGATCAGCACGTCCCCGACGAACTCCTCGGCGCTGCGGCTGGCGAACTCGGCGTCGAACGGGATGACCACCAGCTCGTGCACCCCGAGCCCCTCGATCACGTCGCGCTTGACGCCGAAGGGCATGATCAGCTTCGGCAGGGCCGCCGGATGCAGGATCTCCAACGGGTGCGGGTCGAAGGTGAGAACCGTGTCGGCGTCGTCGATCACGGCTTGGTGGCCCCTGTGGACACCGTCGAACGTCCCGATCGCGACGTGGCGGGGCCGCGGCTCGGCGTCCGGCAGCGAGGTCACCTGGATGCTCATCGCAACCCCTTCCGGTGCGCTTTATCCGGGTATATCGGGGAAAAGGCGCACCGGAAGGTCATCGCAGCGCCTCCGCAGCGGCCGGGACCATCTCGCCCACCTGCTCCAAGTCGAATTCCCGGCCCGCATCCTCGATGCGGAACGGCCCGATCGCGGTGCGGCGCAGCTCGGCGCAGTAGGCGTCCTCGAGCGTCTCGAGCAAGGTGCGGATGTAGGTGCCGGCCGAGCACTCGATCTCGTATTCGGCGCTCTCTGCGTCGCTCGCGAGCAGCTCGGCGCGGTAGACGTCGACCTCGCGCTCGGGCGTCTCGACCGTCTCCCCGCGATGGGCCTTGCGGTAGAGGCGCTCGCCGCCGACGCGCACCGCCGAGGTCATCGGCACCCGTTGGCGCACGCGGCCGGTCGGCAGATCCAGCGACCCCGGGACGCGACCCGTCTCGTTCAGATCCCCGTCGGGGTCGCCGGTGCTCGAGCGCCAGCCCAGCCGCGCCCGGGCCACGTAGGTCTTTGGCAGCCCGGTGAGGAAGCGCTGCAGCCGGGTCGCCCGGCCGAGCAGGACCAGCAGCAATCCGGTCGCGAAGGGGTCGAGAGTGCCCGCGTGCCCCGCCTTGCACCCGCGCTCCCGCCGCATCGCCACGACCATGTCATGCGAGGTTATCCCTGCCGGCTTGTCGCAGAGCAGAACGGCGCCGTCGCCTTGCCCGCCCATCGTCAGGGCCCGAGCTGAGCGACGACCTCTTCGCAGAGGAAGGTGACCAGCTCCCCCAGCTCGAGGTCGGTGGAGAATCCGGCGGCTCTCATGTGCCCCCCTCCCCCGTGCTTGCGGGCCATCGCCGAGACGTCGACCTCGCCGCTGCTGGAGCGCAGGCTCGCCTTGCGGGCGGCGCGTCCGCGGTCGCCCTGGTCGCGGATCAGGGCGGCGACCTTCGCCCCCTCGACCGAGCGCAGATGGTCGATGATCCCCTCGGTCATCTCCTCGCCGGCGCCGGTGGCCTCGTAGTCGGCCTCGGTGATGTAGGTGAGGACGAGCTGGTCGTCGCAGTGACGTTCGATGCCGTCGAGCGCGCGCGAGAGCAGCCGCAGCTTTTCGATCGGCACGTGCTCGTAGAGGCGGCGATAGGTCTCGTCGACCACGACTCCCGCGTCGATCAGCTCGGCGGCGATCCTGTGCGTGTGGGCGTTCGTGTTCTCGTACATGAACTTGCCGGTGTCGGTGACGAGCCCCACGTAGAGCGCCGAGGCGATCTCCGGCGTGATCTCGGCCCCCAGCGCGATCGCCAGCTGGTAGACGATCTCCGCCGTGCTGGAGGCGCCGGTGTCGAGCAGGTTGACGTCGCCGAAGAGCGTGTTGTCGTGGTGGTGGTCGATGTTGATCCTGAAGTTGTCGCCCGCGGTGAGGAACTCGACCGGCATCCGGTCGACGTTGCCGCAGTCCAGGAAGACGATCGTGCGGTCGGCCATGTCCGCGGGCGCCTCGTGGAAGACCTCCTCCAGGGGCAGGAAGCGGTACTCGATCGGCAGCGGGAACTCCTTCGCCGCCATGAACATCACCGAGTCCTTGCCGATCTGGCCAAGCAGGTGGTGCATGCCGAGCAGCGAGCCGAGCGCGTCGCCGTCGGGCCCCTCGTGGGCGGTGAGCAGGAAGCGGTCGCGCGCGCGCAGCTCGGCGACGGCGTCCTCCAGGCTCGACGGCCTCACCCCGACCCGGCTCATTCCTCCTCCTCTTCGTCGAGCAGGCGCGAGATCCTCATGCCCTGCTCGACGGTCTCGTCGTAGTGGAAGCTCAGCGTAGGGGTTCGCTTCATCCGCGTCTCGGCGGCGATCTTCGACTGCAGCACCCCATGCGAGGAGCGCAGGCCCTCGAGCGTCGCCTCCCGCTCCTCCTCGGAGCCGAGCACGCTGACGTGCACCTTGGCGGCGCGCAGGTCTGGGCTGGTCTCGACCGATGTCACGGTTACGAAGCCGATGCGGGGGTCACTCAGATCGGCGATCGCAGCGCCGACGACCTCGCGAAGCACCTCGTTGATCCGGCGCATGCGAGGAGTGGCCATCCTACGCCAGCGTCTGCTCGACCTGCTTCGTCTTGAAGAACTCCAACACGTCGCCCTCCTTGACGTCAGCGTAGCCGTCGAGGACGACACCACACTCCTGGCCCTCCTCGACCTCCTGCACGTTGTCTTTGAAGCGGCGCAGGGAGCCGAGCTTGCCGTCCCAGATGACCGTGCCCTCGCGGATCAGGCGGACGCTGGCGTCGCGAGCAACCTTGCCCTCGTTGACGATGCAACCGGCGATGCGGCCGACCTTGGAGGCCTTGAACGTCTGTTTAATCTCAGCCTCGCCGAGGATCTCCTCGACCTCGACCGCCTCCAGCAGGCCCTCCATCGCGTTGCGCAGGTCCTCGGTGATCTTGTAGATGACCGAGTAGGTGCGGACGTCGACGCCCTCTCGCTCAGCCGCCCGCCGGGCGTCGGCGAGCGGGCGCACGTTGAAGCCGATGATGATCGCCTCCGAGGCCGAGGCCAGCATCACGTCGGACTCGTTGATGCCACCCGTCTGCGAGTGGATGATGTTGATCGCCACCTGCTCCTGCGGCACCTTGGCGATCTCGTCCTGAAGCGCCTCCAGCGAGCCGGCGACGTCGGCCTTGAGGACGATGTTGAGCTCCTTGATGTCCCCCTCCTGGACGCGCGAGAAGACCTCCTCGAGGCTGACCTTGCGGGCCTGGCGGCGGGCCAGGGCCTCGGTCTTGAGCCGGTTCGCGCGCTCCTGGGCCTCCTGGCGGGCGCGGCGGTCGTTCTCCACCGCGTGCACGAACTCGCCGGCGTCGCAAACGCCGTCGAAGCCGAGCACCTCGACCGGCATCCCGGGCCCGGCGCTCTGCACGCGCTGGCCGGTGAAATCCTGCATCGCGCGCACCCGGCCCCACTGCGGCCCGGCGACCAGCGAGTCGCCGACCTCGAGCGTTCCGCGCTGGACCAGGATCGTGACCACGGGGCCGCGACCGGGGTCCAGCTGGGACTCGACCACCGTGCCTGACGCGGGAGCGTCGGGGTTGGCCCCGAGCTCCTCCAGCTCGGTGACGAGCAGGATCATCTCGAGCAGCTTGTCGAGACCCTCGCGGGTCTTGGCCGAGACGTCGACGTAGACGGTCTCCCCACCCCAGTCCTCGGGCGTGAGGCCGTCGGCGGCGAGCTCGTTGCGAACGCGGTCGGGCTGGGCGCCCTCCTTGTCGATCTTGTTGACCGCGATCAGGATCGGCACGTCGGCGGCGCGGGCGTGGTCGATCGCCTCTTTGGTCTGCGGCATCACGCCGTCGTCGGCGGCGACGACGACGACGGCGATGTCGGTCACCTTGGCGCCGCGGGCGCGCATCGCGGTGAAGGCGGCGTGGCCGGGAGTGTCGAGGAAGGTGATCGTCTTCTCGTCGTGGTGCACCTGGTAGGCGCCGATGTGCTGGGTGATGCCGCCGGCCTCGCCCGCGGCGACCTCGGTCTCGCGGATCGCGTCCAGCAGCGAGGTCTTGCCGTGGTCGACGTGGCCCATGATCGTGACCACCGGCGGCCGGTCGGCGAGGCTCTCCTCGGCGTCCTCGAACTCCGGCGCCTCGGGCTCCTCCTCGGCCGCGGTGACGATCTCGATCTTGCGGTCGTACTCGTCGGCGATCGCCGAGATCGACTCGTCGGCGAGGGTCTGGGTGAGAGTCGCCATCTCCCCCATCATCATCAGCTTCTTGATCACCTCGGCGCTGCCGAGGCCAAGCAGCTCGGCGACCTCGCGCACGGTCGCCCCGGAGGGCACAGTGGTCGCCTCGGGCTCAGCCGCCTCGACTTTTGGCGGCGGCTCCTCCAGCATCGGCCGGCGCCGCCGGCCTCCGCGCCTGCGCGGCGGGCGCTGCGGTGGCGGCCCGCCCATCTGATCCCTTCGGGCGGCCTGCGAGTCGATCACGACACGGCGTTTTTTGCCGCTGGCGGCGCCTGCGCCACCGCCGGAAGCAGGCTTGGCGGCGGGCCGCACAGGCCCTTTCGACGCACCGGCCGGCTTGGCGGCCGGGGGTTTTGGCTCCGCAGCGGCTTTTGCCTGTGCCTTCGGCTTGGCAGCGGCCTCGGGCTTCTCCTTGGTGGCAGCGGGGGCTCCCCCATCCCCCCTTGCGGCCTCGATCGCCTTCAGCGCGTCGGCCTCCTCGACGCTGGAGGCGGCAGCTTTAGCCTCGATCCCAGCGCTCTTGAGCGCGGCAAGAACCTCCTTGCTCTGGAGGCCCTGCGCCTTGGCGATCTCGTGAACCCGTTTTTTCGCCACTAGGACTGCTCTGCCTCCTCAGCCACAGGCTCCTCGGACTCCGACGACTCCACGGAATCCTCCTCCGCCTCGTCCTCCACAAGCTCCGGAGCAGGCTCCTCGCCGACTTCGTCGCCAGCCCCGCCTTCGGGCTCAACAGCATCCTCCGCGGGTGGCGTGGTGGTGGGCTCCTCGCCCGCAGCCTGCGAGGACGAGGAGTCCTCCGCCGCGACAGGACCCGCGGCCAGCTCCTCTTCAGCCTCTTCCTCGGGAACTTCCTCGACGAACTCGGCTTCGGCCTTGGCGACGATCTCGTCCACCTGGCCTTGATCGGCGTCCGGGTCGGCGAGGATCTCGACCTCGGTTTCGGAGACGGCCCCGAGCACGGCCATCTGGTTGGTCTCGAAGCGGCTCAGAGCCTGGTGCTGGGGCAGGCCGCAGTAGGTCGAGCCCTCGATCGCCGCGTTGGGGCAGCGGCGGCCGTTGGAGAGCACCGCCATGCAGCGCCCGTCGAAGGTTTCTTCGCCCTCGTACTCGACGTCCTGGTCCTCCTGGGAGAACTCGGTCTCGGACTTGATGTCCACCCGCCAGCCGGTGAGCCGAGCGGCGAGGCGGGCGTTCTGGCCGTCGCGGCCGATCGCCAGGGAGAGCTGGTCGTCGGGGACGATCACCGTCGCCTGGCGCTCCTCGTCGTCGACGATCACCTCGCGCACGCGGGCCGGCGAGAGGGCCTTGGCGACGAAGCGGGCGGGCTCCTCGTTGTGGGGGATGATGTCGATCTTCTCGCCGCGCAGCTCTGAGACGACCATCCGCACCCGCGAGCCGCGCGGGCCGACACAGGCGCCAACCGGGTCGACCCCGTCGGCATGGGAGATAACCGCGATCTTCGAGCGGTAACCGGGCTCGCGGGCGACCCCGACGATCTCGACCAGCTTGTCGGCGATCTCCGGCACCTCCATTTCGAAGAGCTTCTTGATCAGCTCGGAGCTGCGCCGGGAGACGACGATCGCAGGGCCTTTGGTCGAGTCGGAGACGTCGGTGATCACGGCCTTGACCCGCATGCCGTGGTCGTAGCGCTCGTTGTAGACCTGCTCTGACTTGGGCAGCAGCGCCTCGACCCGCTCGCGCAGCTGGACCAGCGTGTAGCGCTTGTCGGACTGCTGGATGATCCCGGTGATCAGCTCGCCGACGCGGTCCTGGTACTCGTCGAACATCATCATCCGTTCGGCCTCGCGAATCCGCTGCAGGATCACCTGCTTGGCGGTCTGGGCGGCGATCCGGCCGAAGTCTTCGGGGGTGACGTCGCGGGTGGAGATCTGGTCCTCGTAGGGCGCGATCATCTCCGGGTCCAGCTCGGGCTCCTCGGGCTCGCGCAGCTCGCCCGTTTCAGGGTCGATTTCGCGCTCTTCGGCCTCCTGCGCCTCCGCCGCCTCGGCGAGCAGCTTCTCCTCCAGCTCGGGCGGCAGGATCAACTCGAAGACCCGGAAATCGCCGGTTTCGTGGTCGAGGTCGACGCGGGCGTATTTGGCCGCGCCGGGAGTCTTCTTGTAGGCGGAGAGGAGCGCGTCCTCGAGCGCGTCCATCAGCTTGTCGGCGGAAATCCCCTTCTCCAGCTCCAGCGCCTTGACTGCGTCGACGATCTCTTTGCTCACTGGAGATGCTCCTTGTCTTTGCGGTACTTGGGACCGGGCGAGGACACCTCGAGCGAGTACTCGGCCCGCAGGTGGTTGAGGTGCTTCGTCACCTTCTCGCAGAGAGCGAGGTCGACCCCCTCGGGGTGATCGATGAAGAGCCGCAGAGCCTCTTTGCTCGGCTGCTCGAGCGCGACGAGATCGAGCTCGGCGTCGAGTTCGCGAAGCTGTCCTTGGATGTCTTGCTGAAGATCTTGCACTGGGTCAGGCCGTAAAAAAAGTGGGCCAGGCCCACTTCCGGTACATCGGGACTCACTAAAGCTGGAGTCAGTATAGCCCGCGAGAGGTGTTGGGCCGGCGGGTCCTGTCACGGATTTGGAACCACCACCCGCTGCGGGGGCGGCTGCGCCGCCTCCTCGGGGTGGTCCCCCAAATCCGCGCCACCCCCCGGCAGAGACGCTCGGTAGACGAGGTGCCTCAGCTTTTTCTCGCTCCGGAGCTTGCCTTGTTTCTCAGCTGGTCGACTCTCTCGAGGATCGCTTCGGCGATGGCGTCCTTTGAAGCTTGCGGGACGGGGTCAGCATTCGCTGAGTCGATCAGGGTTATGGCGTTTTCTTCGCTCTCGAAGCCGATTTGGGGGTTTGAGATGTCGTTCAGGACCATCAGGTCCGCGCCCTTGCGTTGGAGCTTCTCCCTTGCGCGGTCTACGTTGTCGCCGGCTTCGGCGGCGAAGGCGACCACGGTTTGGTTCTCGTCTCGTGTGGCAGCGAGGCTGGCGAGGATGTCCTCGGTGGGCTCCAGGCGGAGGCCCAGGGAGGCGTCTCGGGTTAGCTTGCCTGTCGCAATCTCGCTTGCCCTGAAGTCGGCTGGGGCAGCCGCCATCAGGAGGACGTGGGAGCCGGGGAACTCGGCCTGGGCGGCCTCGGCCAGCTGCTCGCCGGTTTCGACGTCGATGCGGTGGACCCCGGGGGGTTCGGGGAGGCTGACGTTCGCGGCGATCAGGGTGACGTCCGCGCCACGGCGGGCCGCTGCGGCTGCGAGGGCGATGCCCATGCGGCCGCTGGAGCGGTTGCCGAGGAAGCGAACCGAGTCGATCGGCTCGCGGGTGCCGCCCGCGGTGACCAGGACCCGGAGGCCGTCCCAGGGGCGGTGGCCCGTAGGGAGCTCGGATTCGACGAGGGCGAGGAGACGGGATGGGTCGGGCAGCCTGCCCTTGCCGCGCTCGCCGCGGGAGGCGAGGGCCCCCTCGCCGGGCTCGATCACGGTGACCCCCCGCTCGCGCAGCGTCGCCAGGTTGGCCTGTGTCGCAGCGTCCGCGTACATCCGGTCGTTCATCGCCGGCGCGAGGAGGCGGGGCGCCGTGCAGGCGAGAAAGGACGTGGTGACCATCGAGTCGGCCACCCCGGCCGCCAGCTTCGCCAGCGTGTTTGCCGAGGCCGGCGCGACGAGGTAGGCGTCGCAGTTGGCGGCGAGGGCGAGATGGCCGATCGGATCATGCTCGGGCGCCCGGTCGCCGGGGAACGCGCCGCGCATCGGGTCGCGCTCGAACTCCGAGGTCAGCACCGGGGCGCCGACGATCCCCTCGAAGGAGGCGGCGCCGACGAAGCGGCTGGCGCCCTCCGTCATCAGGACCCTCACCCCGTGGCCGGCCGTGGTGGCCAGGCGCGCGAACTCGAGCGCCTTGTAGGCGGCGATCCCTCCGCTGACCCCGAGCAGGATTCTGGCCATGGCTTGTCTCCTCGCTCCGGCCGGGCCGGTTGCGCGGCTAGGAGCGGTACTCGTATTTGAGCTTGCCCCCGGCGACCTCCTCGAGGGCGATCGAGAGGTAGTTTCGCTCGCCGGGCACGTCCACCATCGGAGGTGGGTACTCGCCGAAACTGCCCTCGCCGAGGTTGTGGTAGTAGCTGTTGATCTGCCGGGCCCGCTTGGCGGCGACGACGACGGCCGCGTAGTGGGAGTCGGTGTGGTCCAGGAGCTTGTCGACGCGTGGTTTGATCATTCGGTCCCGGAGTCTAGTGGTACGCCGAGCTCGGCGCGCACGATCCCTTCCAGCTCGCCGGCGGCCCGCTCCAGCTCGTCGTTGACGACCCGGTGCGCGAACTCGTCCTGGGCGGCCAGCTCCTGCTCGGCGACTTCGAGCCGCGAGTCGATTGCCTCGAGGCTGTCGGTCCCCCGCGACTCCAGCCGGTGCCGCAGCGAGGCTGGATCCGGGGGGGCGATGAACACCTGCACCGACTCCCGCATCGCGGCCCGAACCTGGCGCGCTCCCTGCACCTCGATCTCGAGGACCACCGAGTGGCCCTCGTCGAGCCGGCGGCGGACCTCGGAACGCAGCGTGCCATAGCGATTGCCGCTGTAGGTGGCGAACTCGAGGAAGTCTTCGGCCTCGATCCGGCGGTCGAACTCCTCCGGGGTGAGGAAGTGGTAATCCCGTCCGTCGACCTCGCCCTCGCGCGGCTCCCGGGTGGTCGCGGAGATCGAGAGCTCCAGGCCCTCGACTCGCTCGAGCAGCTTGGAGATCAGCGTCCCCTTGCCCACCCCGGAGGGGCCTGTGATTACGAAGACCTTGGCCATCTCAGCCGAGGAAACCAAGCAGATCGTCCGGACAGGGCCGGTTTGCGGTCGCTACCTGCGGAGCTGACCTACGAGCTCCGCCCTTTGCCGCTCCGACATGCCGCCGATGGTCTTCGAGGGGGAGATCCGGCACTGGTTGAGGATCCTGTTGGTCTTCACCCTGCCGTACTTGGGTACCGCCAGAAGCATGTCGAAGACCTTCGCGGTCAGCAGGTACTCCGGCGGGTCGAGCAGCAGAGTGTGGATGTTGGCCTTGCCCGCCTTGAGGTCCTTCTTGAGCTTGGCGCGCGCGGTGCGAATGTCGTTGGCGCGCTTGAGCGCGTCCATCCTCTGGTCCAACGATCGCTCCGGGGTCACGGCGGAAGTCTTGACTGGGCTGGCCATGTGGGCGGCGAGTATAGCCGCGGGTCGCTCGGGTGCAAGGGCTCCCGGGCCATTTACCCTGAAATTCACCTCAACCTCGAGTGGAGGTTCAGCTTTGAAATGCGGGCCGCTCACCGCTTCGACCCGCCTTGAGCGCTTCGGCTACCTCGCCCGCAACTCGTAGTCCAGCGCGGGGGTCTCGAAAGCTCTCGGTCCCAACGGCCACCAGCGTCGCTCCCGCGGAGATCATTTCCATCGCATCGGCGCCGCTGGCGACCCCGCCCATGCCGACGATCGGCACCTGAACCGCAGCTGCGACAGCACGCAGCTGAGCGACGGCGATCGGCCGGACAGCGGACCCTGAAAGGCCGCCATGACCGGCCGCAATCCCCGGCTCTCCGGTTGCCGGGTCGATCGCGCTCGCCTTCAGCGTGTTGATCAGGGACACGGCATCCGCCCCGCCGGCCTCAGCGGCCACCGCCACGTCGGCGGGGTTGGCCACGTTGGGAGTCAGCTTCACGATCAGCGGCTTCTCCGTCAGCGGCCGCAGCGCTTCCAGCAGCGCCTCGGTCTCGCTCGGCTGCTCACCGACGATCAAGCCCGAATGGACGTTGGGACACGACACGTTGAGCTCGATCGCCGAGACCTCCTCCCTCTCCCCCACACCCGTGACGAGCCGAGAGAACTCCTCCTTGCTCGTCCCCATCACCGAGACGATCAGAGGCACTGGCAGCGCCGCCAGCTGAGGTAGATCAGCGGAGAGGAACCCCTCCAGACCCTTGTTCGGCAGCCCGATCGAGTTGATCATCCCCGCCGGGGTCTCCCAGATCCGCTGCGGCGCGTTGCCCGCCCGCGGCTCTGGCGTAATCGTCTTCGATACGAACGCCGAGAAGGGGAAATCCCTCAGAAGCTCATCGCCATACACCCGATGCGCCGCAATCGCATCGAAAGTGCCCGATGCGTTGATGACGGGATGCGCCAACTCGATCCCGCAGAAGTCGAGCGGGGCTGGGCCGGCGGGTCCTGTCGCCGCAGGGGACCCACCGCCCCTTCCGGTCGCTAAAGCGTCCTCAGGGGCGGTCCCCCCTGCGACGCCACCCCCCGGCAGGGGCCGAATCACAGGGCCGTCTACACACAGGCGGAGGTAAGTGCCGTCGCCCTTCGGGACGGCGCAGCCGAAGCAGGCGCCGTAGCCGCAGGCCATCGGAGACTCCATCGCGAGCTCGCAGGGCACGCCTGCTTCAAGGCACATAGCTCCCACCACGTCGAGCATGGGCGGCGGACCGCAGGCGTAGACAGCTGCCGTGCTTGCGTCATCGCCTTCCAACATCGAGGCGAGCAAGTCGGTGACGTAGCCGTGGTGGCCGATGTGGCCGTCGTCGCTGGCCAGCTTGATCTCACAGCAGGAGAAAAGGTCGTCGAGGCCACCGGAGTGGGCTTCGTTGCGGAAGCCGAGGAGGACGCGGGTTGGGATGCTCCTCGCTGCGAAGGTGCGCCGGAGCAGGGCCAGCGGGGCTATGCCGATTCCGCCGCCGACGAGGATCGCGCCGGCTGCCTCCGGGGAGAGCTCCTTGGGAGCCGAGAATGAGTTGCCCAATGGGCCGTTGACCCAGACCTGCTCTCCTGGCTGCAGCTCGCAGAGCCGGTCGGTGCCGGGGCCGATGCCCTCGATCAGGAAGTCGAGGCGGACTCCCGACACGGCGGAGGCGGTTTCGGCCACGGAAAGCGCTCGCGGTAGATAGGGGCGGCTGTCTCGCCGCTCCCAGTGGGACTCGGTGGCGAGCATGTAGAACTGACCCGGCTGGGGCTCGGGGCCCTCTTGATCGATCAGAGAGAAGAGCTTGTAGCCGCCCGAGGACTTGCTCTCGGAAACGGTGCAGAGCCGGCGCCCGAAGGGCGCGGTCATCGAGGCTGCTTCGCCCTCTCCAGGCCGTGGATCTCCTGGAGGGAGCGGACGTCGGAGTCGCCTTCGATGTTCGCGGCAATCGCGCGGACCGCCGCGGATGCCCCGGTCATCGTCGTTACGCAGGGAATGCCGTGGCGGACCGCGGCGGTGCGGATCTCGTAGCCGTCGGCACGGGCGCCGGAGCCGGTCGGGGTGTTGATCACCAGGGCGCAGCGGCGCTCCCGGATCAGGTCGACGACGTTCGGCGAGCCCTCGGCGATCTTGCTGATCGTGGTCACGGGAACGCCCATCGCCGAGATCGCCTGGGCGGTGCCGCTCGTGGCGACGAGCTCGAAGCCGAGGTCGTGGAAGCGGGCGGCGATCTGGGTCGCCGCAGGCTTGTCGGTGTCCGTGACCGTGATGAAGACCGACCCCTCCAGCGGCAGCGAGACGCCCGCCGCCGCCTGGGACTTGCCGAATGCCGCGGGGAAGTCGGCGGCGATGCCCATCACCTCGCCGGTGCTCTTCATCTCCGGCCCGAGGACCGAGTCGGCCCCGGCGAAGCGGGCAAAGGGGAGCACGGCCTCCTTGACGCTGACCATGCCGGCGGGCGGGTCGCGCAGCTCCTGGTCGGTGAGTTTCTCGCCGAGCATCAGCCTGGCCGCGACCTTGGCCAGGGGCACGCCGGTCGCCTTGGATACGAAGGGGACGGTCCGTGAAGCGCGCGGATTGGCCTCGATCACGTACAGCTCGCCGCCGGCGACTCCGTACTGGATGTTGATCAGGCCGATCACGCCAAGCTCCAGGGCAATCTGCCGCGTCGTCGCCCGGATCTCCTCAAGCATCTCCTCGCCCAGGCTCAGCGGCGGGATCACGCAGGCGGAGTCGCCCGAGTGGACGCCGGCCTCCTCGACGTGCTGCATGATCCCGGCGACGTGGACGTCGGTGCCGTCGGCGAGTGCGTCGACGTCGACCTCGATCGCGTTCTCGAGGAAGCGGTCGAGCAGCAGAGGGTGCTCCTGGTCGGCCTTGACGTTGGCCTCCAGATAGGCCCCGAGGTCCTCGGTCGAATAGCAGATCTCCATCGCCCGTCCGCCCAGCACGTAGGAGGGCCGGACCAGCAGCGGGAAGCCGACCTCCCCGGCGATCGTCGTCGCCTCCTCGGCCGAGAGCGCGGTGCCGTAGGGCGGGTGTTTGATGCCTAGGCGGCGCAGCAGGGCGCCGAAGCGGCCGCGATCCTCGGCCAGGTCGATCGCGTCGACCGGGGTGCCGAGCAGAGGGACGCCCGCGTCCTCCAGGGCGCGCGCGAGCTTCAGCGGCGTCTGGCCGCCGAACTGCACGATCACTCCCTCGGGTTCCTCCTGCGCGCAGACCGCGAGCACGTCCTCCTCGGTCAGCGGCTCGAAGTAGAGGCGGTCGGAGGTGTCGTAGTCGGTGGACACGGTCTCCGGGTTGCAGTTGACCATCACCGCGTCGCGGCCGAGCTCGCGCGCGGTCATCGCTGCGTGCACGCAGCAGTAGTCGAACTCGATCCCCTGCCCGATCCGGTTCGGCCCGGCGCCGAGGATGACGACCGAGTCGCGATCGCCACGCCGCACCTCCGAGGCCGCCGCGCCTGCCGAGGGGCGCTCGTGGGCGGAGTAGTAGTAGGGCGTCGCCGCCTCGAACTCGGCGGCGCAGGTGTCGACGGACTTGTAGGTGCGGACGAGGCCCTCGGTGCCGTCGCCCTCGCGGGCGAGCGCCTCCAGCTCGCGCAGGAACCAGCGATCGACGAGGCAGCGCTCGTGCACCTCCTCGACGCCGACGCCGCGTTGGAAGGCGGCCAGGATCAGGTCGAAGCGCTCTGGGCAAGGCACCTCGAGCAGGTCGAGCAGGGCTTCGTCGGAGCCGGGAACCTCGGCTTTGGAATCGAGCTCGCGCGAGCGCAGCGCCTTGGCGAAGGACTCGCGGAAGGTGCGACCGATCGCCATCACCTCCCCCACGCTCTGCATGTGGGTCGAGAGGCGCCCCTCGGCACCGGGGAACTTCTCGAAGGCGAAGCGCGGGATCTTCGTCACCACGTAGTCGATCGTCGGCTCGAAGGAAGCCGGCGTCGCCTGGGTGATGTCGTTGGGGATCTCCTCCAGGGCGTAGCCGACGGCCAGCTTCGCAGCCATCTTGGCGATCGGGAAGCCGGTCGCCTTCGAGGCCAGGGCCGAGGAGCGGGAGACGCGCGGGTTCATCTCGATCACGGCGATCTCGCCGCTTTCGGGATCGACGGCGAACTGGACGTTGGAGCCGCCGGTCTCGACGCCGACGGCGCGGATCACGGCGAGCGCCTGGTCGCGAAGGTCCTGATAGAGCGCGTCGGTGAGGGTCTGCGCCGGCGCCACCGTGACCGAGTCCCCGGTGTGCACGCCCATCGGGTCGACGTTCTCGATCGAGCAGATGATCACCGCGTTGTCGTTGCGGTCGCGCATCACCTCGAGCTCGAACTCGCCCCAGCCGATCACCGACTCCTCGACCAGGACCTGGTTGATCGGGCTGGCAGCCAGGCCCTCGGAGACGACCTGGCGCAGCTCGGTCTCCGTCCTACCCACGCCCCCGCCCTGCCCCCCCATCGTGAAAGCCGGCCGGACGATCGCGGGCATGGTGATCCGCCCGTCGGCCAGCGCCGCCTCGACCTCGCCGAGGCTCTCGACGGTCATCGACCACGGGATCCGCAGCCCGGCCTCGGTCATCGTGCGGCGGAACTCCTCGCGATCCTCCGCGCGCCGGATCGCGGCGGCGTCGGCTCCGATCAGCTCGACCCCGAAGCGCTCCAGCGTCCCGTCCTCGTGCAGCGTCATCGCCAGGTTGAGCGCGGTCTGGCCGCCCAGGGTCGGCAGCAGCGCGTCGGGGCGCTCCTTCTCGATGATCCGCGTGACCGGGCCCGGGAGCAGCGGCTCGATGTAGGTGGAGGTGGCGAACTCGGGGTCGGTCATGATCGTCGCCGGGTTGGAGTTGACCAGCACGACCTCGTAGCCCTCCTCGAGCAGCACCTTGCAGGCCTGCACGCCGGAGTAGTCGAACTCGGCGGCCTGGCCGATCACGATCGGCCCGGAGCCGATCAGGAGGATCTTCTCGATGTCGTCGCGCCTAGGCATGGGCGAGCTCCAGAAACGAGTCGAAGAGGTGGCGGGCGTCATGCGGTCCGGGACCGGCCTCGGGGTGGTACTGGACCGTGGCGGCGGAGACGTCCTTCAGCACCAGGCCCTCGACCGTGCGGTCGTAGAGGTTGAGGTGGGAGAGCTCGGCAGCGCCGAAATCTGTCTCCCAGCGGACCGGCTCGTCGGCCTCGATCCGCGGCTCGCCCCCCGGGCCCCGCACGGCGAAGCCGTGGTTCTGGGAGGTGATGTCGATCCTTCCCGTCGCCAGCTCCTTGACCGGGTGGTTGGCGCCGCGGTGGCCGAAGGGCAGCTTGTAGGTCTCCAGGCCGACCGCGCGGCAGAGCAGCTGGTGACCGAGGCAGATGCCGAAGACGGGCCGCTTGCCGATCAGGTCGCGAACGGTCTCGACGACGTAGCCGAGCGCGGCGGGGTCGCCCGGGCCATTGGCCAGGAAGACGACGTCGGGGTCCTCGCCGAGGACCTCGTCGGCCGAGGAGGTGCAGGGGAGCAGCGTCACCCGGCACCCCCGCTCGCGCAGCTGGCGGACGATGTTGAGCTTGACGCCGGTGTCGATGCCGACGACATGGGGGCCGGCGCCCTCGAAGCGGACCGGCTCGGGCGGGGTCACGGTGCGGGCGAGGTCGGCCCCGTCCATCGAGGGCTCGGCGGCGACGCGCTCGCGGGCCTCGGCCTCCGGGGTGTCCGCGGGGAAGATCCCCCCGCGCATCGCGCCGCGATCGCGGATGTGGCGGACCACCGCACGGGTGTCGACCCCGCCGATTCCCGGCACCCCGCAGTCTGCGAGCCAGTCGAGCCAGCCGCCCTCGGCGGTGGCGACGTCCTCTCCGTTCTTGGGGTCGCGCATGACGACGCCGCGGGCATGGATGCGATCCGACTCCATCGCCTCCGCCGAGACGCCGTAGTTGCCGATCAGCGGATAGGTGAAGACGATGATCTGGCCGGCATAGGAGGGGTCGGTGACCGACTCCTGATAGCCGGCCATCGCGGTGTTGAAGACCACCTCGCCGGTCACCGCCTCGGCATGCCCACAGGGCACGCCGTCGAAGCGCGCCCCGTCCTCGAGCAGTAGGTACCCCTCGCTCATTCCGGTGCGACTTTTGCGGTCATAGGTGGCATAAAGCGCACCGGAACGGACGTCATGCGGCGACCCCCAGGCTGAAGGAGCGCAGCCGGAAGGCGACCTGGCCGCCGGCGAGGGTCATCACGACCTGGCCGGTGAGCCTGCGGCCTCCGCACCAGGAGTTAGAAGAGCGGCTCTCGTAGCCGTTCTCGCCCACCGTCCACTCCGCCGAGAGGTCGCAGAGGGCGATGTTCGCCTCGCTCCCGGGAGTGAGCGAGGAGCGCTCGACGCCGAAGGGTGCGGCCCCGGCCGACATCCGCTCGACCACGAGGCCGAGGTCGAGCACCCCGGGGAGGACGAGCTCGGTGTGCAGGGCGGCGAAGGCGGTCTCCAGGCCGGTCACCCCCATCGCCGCCTGCTCGAAGGGGACCTCCTTTTCCTCCGGCGCGTGCGGCGCGTGGTCGGTGGCGACGCAATCGATCGTCCCGTCGCGCAGGCCGTCGATCAGCGCCTGGCGATCGGCCTCGGAACGGAGCGGCGGGTTCATCTTGAAGCGGTGGGGGTCGAGGCTGCGCACCTCCTCGTCGGTGAGGCAGAGGTGGTGCGGCGAGGCCTCGCAGCTGATCTGCACGCCGGCCTCCTTGGCCCGGCGCACGGCCTCGACCGACTCGGCTGCCGAGAGGTGCTGGACGTGGATCCGCCCGCCCTCGTAGCCGGCAAGCGCCGCGTCGCGGGCGATCGCCGTCGACTCCGAGACCGAGGGGATGCCGTCGAGGCCGAGGACCGCGGAGACGGGGCCCTCGTGCATCACGCCGCTACCCGAGAGCTCCGGGTCCTCCTCGTGCAGCGCGATCGTGCCGCCGCAGAGCCGCTGGTACTGGAGCGCACGCCGCAGCATCAACGCGCTGCGGACGGGAAGCCCGTCGTCGCTGAAGCCGACCGCCCCGGCATCGCGCAGGGAGGCCATCTCGGTCAGCTCCTCGCCCTTCATCCCGGCGGTGACCGTGGCGAGGAAGCCGACCCTTACCGAGGCGGACGAGCGGGCGTCCTCGCGCAGCGCCTCGACGTCGGCGGGGGTGGAGACGGGCGGGTCGGTGTTCGCCATCGCGAGCACACCGCAGTAGCCACCGGCGGCGGCCGAGCGGCTTCCCGTCCCGATGTCCTCCTTGTGCTCCTGGCCCGGGGTGCGCAGGTGGACGTGCGGGTCGAAGAAGGCCGGGAAGGCGTGCAGGCCGGTCGCGTCGATCTCCTCCAGGCCTGTCGCGTCGGCCGACCCGGGCGCCGCCAGCTCCGCGATCGACCCGTCACGGACGACTACGTCGTGGCTGCCCTCGATGCCGGCGACCGGATCGAGCACCGCGGCCCCGCGCAGGACCAGGTCGGCGCTCTCTCCAGAGCGCATCTCAAGCTGACCGGGGCTCACGCTGGCTGCCCGATCGCGGTGGGTCGCCCGGCGCCGTTGCCCGCCGCCGGGGCCGATTGGTCGTCGCCGGCGGCGAGCAGCTCGTAGAGAATCGCCATCCGCACCACGAGACCGGAGGCGACCTGCTCGGCGATCAGCGACTGCGGCGAGTCGATCACCTCTCCGGAGAGCTCGACGCCCCGGTTGACCGGCCCCGGGTGCATCAGCAGCTGGCGCCGCCCGAGCCGGCGGGAGTCGATCTGGAAGCGGGCCGCGTACTCACGGAGGGAGGGGACGAAGCTCTCGGCCATGCGCTCGCGCTGGAGGCGCAGGGCGTAGACGACGTCGGCCTCTCCGAGGCGGTCGAGCGAGTGCTCGATCTGGCAGCCGAGATGCTCGAGCCCGCGCGGGATCAGCGCCGGGGGGCCGCACACCGTGAGCTCGGCGCCCATCGCCCTGAAGGCGATCAGGTTGGAGCGGGCGACGCGGCTGTGCAGGACGTCGCCGACGATCCAGATCCGCTTGCCCTCCAGGGAGTCGAGCCGGCGGCGCAGCGTGTAGACGTCGAGCAGGGCCTGGCTCGGGTGCTCGTGCTTCCCGTCGCCGGCGTTGACGACCGCGGCATCGGCCCACTCGGCGACGAGCTGGGCGGCGCCGGCGTGCGGATGGCGGATCACGATCGCCGCCGGTTCGTAGGCGGAGAGCGTGGCGACGGTGTCCTTCAGCGACTCGCCCTTGTCGACCGAGGAGCCCGCCGCCTTGACCGAGACCAGGTCGGCCGAGAGGCGCTTCGCCGCCAGCTCGAAGGACGAGCTCGTCCGCGTGCTCGACTCGTAGAAGAGGGTGACGACGGTGCGTCCGCGCAGCGTCGGCACCTTCTTGATGTCGCGCCGGCCCACCTCGGCGAAGCTCTCGGCGCGGTCGAGGATCGCCTCGATCTCCCCCTTGGAGAGCTGCTCGATCGAGAGCAGATGCCTCATACGCTCACCTCCACCGGCTCGGAGATCGTCACTTCGTCGGAGTCGTCGATCTCCTCCAGGCGGACGTTGACCCGCTCCTCCCGCGCCGTCGGCAGGTTCTTGCCGACGTAGTCGGGGCGGATCGGCAGCTCGCGGTGGCCGCGGTCGCAGAGCACCGCCAGCTGGATCCGCTCGGGGCGCCCGTAGTCGAAGAGCGCGTCGATCGCGGCGCGCACGGTGCGGCCGGTGAAGAGCACGTCGTCGACGAGCACCACCGTCCTGCCCGTCAGGTCGAAATCGATGTGGGAGGCGTGGACGACCGGCTGGCTCGAGCGAGGCTTCACGCCGACGTCGTCGCGGTAAAAGGAGATGTCGACGTCGCCGATCGGCGCCTCGGAGCCGGTCAGCTCGGCAAGCAACGCGTTCAGCCTGCGGGCCAGGAGCGCGCCCCGGGTGTGGACTCCGACGATCGCCAACTCCCCGGGCTCGGGGTTCTTCTCGGCGATCTCATGGGCGATCCGCTGCAGGGTTCGCCTCAGGTCGTCGTGCGTCAGCACGACCTTGTCGCTCACTTCGGTTTGCTCCTTCCTGGCCTCTCAGGACCTGGTTAAAGGACAGGGCCAGAGTAGCAGCGCCGCGAGATGGCGCCCTGGGCTATTCCGCTGTTTCCGGCTCCCCATTGGCCTGAGTGCGGGCCCCGTTCGGCATGAGCTCCGGCTCTCCGCGCTCGGGGAAGGGAATCTCGATGACGTCGAAGTCGCGGGGGGCCAGGGTCGGCTCGAAGACCTCGCGGGCCTCTTCGAGGACCTTGCCCACGTGGTAGCGCGAGGAGATGTGGACCAGGGCGAGCATCTTCACGTGAGCCTCGCGGGCGACCGCGGCCGCCTGGCCGACCGTCGAATGGCCGGTGTCGGCGGCGCGCTGGACCTCCTCCTCGGAGAAGCTGGCGTCGTGGACCAGGAGGTCGGCGTCGGCCGCGGCGGAGACCGTCGAGTGGCAGGGCGCGGTGTCGCCGGTGATGGCGACCGTGCGGCCGAGGCGCCGCTCCCCCATCACGTCCTCAGGACGGACGGTGCCCGAACCCCCCTCGACCTGCTCGCCCCGCTGGAGGGCGGCGAAAGCGGGGCCTTCGGGCACGCCCAGACGCTTGGCGGCCTCGGGGTCGAAGCGGCCGGGCCGCTCCTCCTCGATCAGGGCGTACCCGTTCGCGCGCACGCTGTGCTCGACCGCGAAGGCCTCGACCCTGGCGCCGTCGTGGGGCACGGCGTCGCCCGGGTCCATTTCGACCAGGTCGATGCCGTAGTCGGTTCGCCCGATCAGGCGGCCCAGGATCACGAAGAGGTCACGGAGTCCACGCGGGCCGTAGATCGTCAGCGGCTCCTCCCGCGCAGTCAGGTCGTAGGTCTTCAGCAGACCCGGCAGGCCGAGGATGTGGTCGGCGTGGAAGTGGGTGAGGAAGATCTCGTCGACCTGGGTCAGCCCCACCGATCGCTGCAGCTGGCGCTGCGTCCCTTCCCCGCAGTCGAACATCATCCGCTTGCCGCCGCGGACGAGCATCACGCTCGCGGTCGAGCGCCGCGCCGAGGGCACCGAGCCTGCCGGTGCCGAGGAAGATCGCCGAGAGGTCCATGGGAGCCTGCGAGCCTACGCGAAGCGGGCGGGGTATTAGGAGGAGCCTGGTCACCCTCCATTCGAACCCACACCCCACGCGCTGCGCGCGTGGGGTGAACCTCGTGCGCGGCTGCGCCGCGCCCCAGGACAGATTGCATAGGCCGCTTCGCGAGGTTCGCCTGGAGGGCGACCAGGCTCCTCTCACACGTCACCGAGTTACGCCCCACCGGCGAACCCGGCACCAGAATCTCCAAGCTTTTCTAAAAGCTTGGAGGCGCCCGAAAACGGCACCTGGACATCTGAAGCTTTGGGGAGCCGATGAGGCTTCGGAGAGGTGCTTCGAGCTTCGCGCGCTGCTGAAGGACGCCGGTGGCCCTGCCCAAAACACTCAAGCGAGGCTCCCGCCGAGCGTTTTGGGCAGGGCCACCGGCGTCCCCCCACCAACGCCTCTAGACTGGCCTCCGAGCGCCCGTAGCTCAGCTGGATAGAGCGCATGCCTCCGGAGCATGAGGTCACAGGTTCGAATCCTGTCGGGCGCGCTCCCCGCCGAACTCGTCAGTCGGCTTTGAACCTGGATCGCCACTCCTCGCGATCGAAATGCGCAGGGTCCGTCTCGGCCACGAAACGCTCGAGGAGGGCGGCGAAACGTCCCGGCTGCTCAACCTGGGGAAGGTGCCCCGCGTCCTCGAAGATCTCGAGCCGACTGCCAGGGATCGCTTCGTGGGCCTCCTTTCCGTGACTCACCGGGATGATCCGGTCGCGGGCTCCCCAGACGATCAGCACCGGCACCGCCTCGGCCAGGTAGAGGCGGTCGACAGCCGCGACGCGCTGTCCTTTGGCACCGACCACCGCGCGCAGGGTCGCCAGAAAGGCCCTGCGGCGTCGGGGCTCTGAGAGAGAGGCATAGCCTCGTGCGACCTCGGCCACGTCGGCAGAAGGCGTGATGCCGGCGGCCTCCAGGCGCCGGCCCACGGCGCCGCCCACCCTCTGCCCGAGACCAGCCGTCGCCGCGATGAACAATTCTGCCCCCGGCAGCGCTGCGGCTCGCAGGACGGGACTGACCTCAGGCCCGAGCCCGCCGCTCGAGACCAGCACGAGACGCTCGACCATCTCGGGGAACTGGTAGGCGAACTGCATCGCGACGCCGCCGCCGAGCGAGTGGCCCACCACCGTTACTCGCTCGTGGCCCCTGACCAGCAGCAGGTCGCGCAGGGAGGCCGCCAGGTTGCCGAGCGAGTAGTCGCCTGACCCGGCTGCCGAGGCGCCGTGACCCGGGAGGTCGGGCGCGATGACCGTGTGTCGTTGCGCCAGGGGCTCGATTACGTCGCGCCAGTTCTCAGAGCTGCCAGCCATCCCGTGAACCAGCAGCAGGACCGGCCCATCGCCGCCGCCGAGGTAGCTGATGACGCGACCGTGCAGCCCAGTCGCCTGGACGGTCACCTCTACGGGATCGGAGGATGTTGGGCGCTGAGGCAGGCCTCTTACCGTAGCCGCCCCGGCATCCCGGCGTAGATCCCCGCGCTCGCGCCTGCTCTTCCAATACTGTCGCGACCGATGTCCGACGAGAAGCAGAGCCGGCCGCCGCGGGGGGCGCTGATCGTGATCGCGGTCGGCCTGCTGGCCACGATCGCGGCGGCACTGCTGAGCACGGACAAGCCGCTCGGCGCGGCGACGCTGGAATGGGTCGAGGAAGCGCGGATGCCAGACCCGGAGCCGGTCGAAGTCCCGGGCGGTGGGCGCATGACGCTCTCCGAAGGGCAGATCCGCTCCACCGAACCGAACGCAGGCGAGTACACCCTCTTCCGCTCCTCGGCGCTGCTGAGGATCGACGCCGGATCGGCGATCGGCCAGGGGCGGCTCACCTGCGCGATCTCGGTTCCGAAGCGGACGATCGTCGCCAAGACCCCCAACAGCCGCGCCTCCTACCCCCGCTCCAGCGAAGACCTCGCCGACCAAGAAGTCCACGAAACCTCGCTGGTCGAGTTCAATTCGCACAGCACCGAACTGGCGTCGGTTGAAATCGGCGACGTGATCAGCTCCCGCTACACGAGGGAGCCGGGAATAGTCGTCGAGTGGGCGCCCTTCCGGATCGGGCGACAGGCCTGGCAGCTGGGCTTCCCCAGCGGTCAGCCGAAGGAAACGCTGAGCCTCCCCTTCGTCTCGATCTGGCGCACCACCGTCACCCCCGCGGCGCGAATCTCCTGCACGATCGAGACGGCGACAGGCTCGGCGACGGTCCGCACCGCCGGCACCCTCTAGAAGGCTAGGGCGCGACCAGCAGCTCCGGGCCCTCGATGCCTTTGCCCACCTTGTTCAGCTTCGGGTTGGCGGGCGCACCCTCCATGCGACTCGCGGGCAGCGGCGCGCACATCGCCACCGCGTCCTCGATCTCCAGATCCGGACGCAGCCAGGCGGCCTCCGCCTCGGCGCCGGGCAGGATCGCCGGCATCCGGTCGTGGACCTTGGCGACCACCTCGTTCGGCGTCGTGGTGACGATCGTGCAGCTGTAGAGCCAGCCGTCGTCGAAGCCCCGGTCCCCGGGGTCCTCCCACTCCTTGCGGGTGCAGATCCCGGCGAACGCGAACGGCTCCCCGCCGTCGACCGTGAAGCGCCACGGCTGGCGGGGTTGCTTGGGGTCCTCCGCCACCATCCACTCGTAGAAGCCGTCGGCGACGATCAGGCAGCGGTGGCGGAACTTGCCCACCAGCGGCGAGTAGGCGCGGCTCGAGGTCAGGTTCTCGGTCTTGGCGTTGATCATCCGGTAGCCGACCTTGAGGTCCTTCGCCCAGCGGGGGACGAGGCCCCAGCGCATCAGCCGCGCCTCGCGCTCGCCCCGCGCGGCCTCGTCGGGATCGGGCGAAGCGCGCACCGTTAGCACCTCCTGGGTCGGCGCCACGTTGAAGCGCCCCAGCCCGGCTTCGACCTCTTTCACCCGCTCGGCCCGCGGCGGCGGCGCGTCTCCGGCCGCGTTTCGCTCCAGCGCCTTCTCCATCTCGACCTGGAAGCGGTCGGCGATCGTCTTCGTGTCCTTCGTCGTGACCGTGAAGCGTCCGCACATGGCTACGCGGACACCTTTGCGGGCCGGGCCTCCGGGTGAGACCGGTACCACTCCAAGGTGCGGCCCAGCCCATCGGCGAGCTCGACCTGCGGCCGCCAGCCCGTCAGCTCGCGAAGCTTGGCCGAGTCGACGTACTGGCGATCGATCTCGCCGTCGGGAGTGCCGGCGCCGAGGTACTCGGGCTCCACGCCGGTACCCGCCACCTCGGCGATCAGGTCGACGACCTCTCGCACCGGGTGGGGTCGCTCGCCGCCGGCGTTGAACGCCTCTCCCCTCGCCCCCTCGCCATCGAGCGCCGCTGCTATCGCGAGATAGGCGGACACCGCGTCCTCGACGTGGAGGAAGTCTCGTTCCGGGCTGCCGTCGGAGCGGATCTGCGGGGGGCGGGCCTCGAGCACCGCGATCGTCGCCTCCGGGATCAGGCGCGAGAAGTTGAGGTCGCCGCCGCCGTAGACGTTGGCGAACCGCGTGACCGCCAGGGGCACCCCGTAGGCCTGCGCATAGCTGCGGGCGATGACGTCGGCCGCGGCCTTGCTCGCGTCGTATGGATAGGAGGCGCGCAGGGGGAAGTCCTCCCGGTAGGGAAGCTCCGGGCTGGCGCCATACGCCTTGTCGGAGGAGGCGAAGACGACCCGGGCGACGCCATGCTCGCGACAGGCCTCGAAGACGTTCCAGGCGCCGCGTACGTTGATCTCGAAGGTCTCGGCCGGGGACTCGCGGGCGACCCCGACGATGGTCTGCGCGGCCAGGTGGAAGACCGACTCGCAACCGGCGACAGCCGCGCTCACGGCCTCGGTGTCGCGCAGATCGCCCTCGGCGAGCTCGACCTCCCCGCGCAAGCCGAGCATGTCGAGTGCCGAGAGGCGGGGACCGCCGACGTCGGCGAGGCGCGGGTCGGGCCGGTCGAGCACCCGCACCGAGTCACCGCGTGCCAGCAGGGCCCTTGTCAGGTGCGAGGCGACGAAGCCATGCGCCCCGGTTACCAGGGCGCTCATCCGGCCCTCCCGGATAGCGAGGACCGGTCGATTGACCCACTCATAGGGTGGTCAATCGACCGGTCGGCAGAGAAACTCAGCCACGGAGCGTTCCCCGAGGACCAAAGGTCGTTGAGCTCCACCGCGTCCTTGTAGGTGTCCATGCAGTCCCAGAACCCCTCGTGGCGATGAGCGCGGAGCTGGCCATCCGCGGCAAGGCGCTCGAGCGGCTCGCGCTCCAGGACGCTGTCCTCTTCCATGTAGGCGAGCGCTCCCGGCTCGAAGCAGAAGAAGCCGCCGTTGATCCAGTGCTCGCTGCGGGGCTTCTCGACGAAGCCCCCGACCCGCCCGTCGCCGGCGAGCTGCACCACCCCCCACTGGAGCGTCGGCTGAACCACGGTCACGGTCGCGAGGGCACCGTGCTCCTGGTGAAAGCCGAGCAGCGCGGCGAGGTCGACGTCGGCGACTCCGTCGGCATAGGTGGCACAGAACGACTCATCGCCGAGACGGTCGCCGAGCCGGGCGATCCGCCCCCCGGTCGGCGTGTCGATGCCCGTGTCCACGCACGCGACCTCGATTCCGCCCGGCCAGGCCTCGCCCGCGACGAACTCCTCCACCATCTCCCCCAGGTACCCGGTCGCCAGCAGAAAGCGCTCGAACCCCTGCGCCGCGTAGATCCCGATCACGTGCCAGAGAATCGGCCGTCCACCGATCTCGACCAGCGCCTTGGGCACCGTCTCGGTCCGCTCGCGCAGCCGCGTCCCCCTACCTCCACAGAGAATGACGACGGTCGGGCGTGAAGAGCCCATCAGGCAGGGGTGGAACGTCTTGCACTTTTTCGCCTGCGCTCGCCCGTGGCGCCAGCCATCCACCGATCCTCGAAAAAGTTAAGTGGAACCCCTGCCTGATGGGCTCTACCCACCCGCCACCGCCGGCAGGATCGTGACCTCTGCGCCGTCGTCGATCTGGGTCGCCAGCCCCTCCTGGAAGCGGATGTCCTCGCCGCTGACGTAGACGTTGACGAAGCGGCGCAGGTCGCCGTCCTGGGTGATCCGCTCGCGCAGGCCGTCGTGCGTCTCGAAGACCGCGTCGAGGACCTCGCCGACGGTCGAGCCGGCGACCTCGAGCTCGGCCTGGCCCCCGGTCGCAGCACGCAGCTGGGTCGGGATCTTCACGGTGACTGACATCAGACGGCTACCTCCTGGCGGAACTCGGCCTCGAAGCTCTCGAGGTCGGGGTCGATCTCGTGCATCTGGAACCTATCGCGGGTTGCGTCGAGCGTCTTCAGGCCCTCCCCCGTGATGTAGACGACGACCCGCTCGCCGGCGGCGATCTCGCCGCGTTCGGCCAGCTTCGCCAGCACGCCGACCGTGACGCCGCCCGCGGTCTCGGTGAAGATCCCGGTGGTCTCGGCCAGCAGGCTGATCCCGTCGCGGATCTCCTCGTCGGTGACCGAGTCGATCGCACCCTTGGTGCGGCGGGCCTGCTCGACCGCGTAGGGGCCGTCGGCCGGGTCGCCGATCGCGAGGCTCTTGGCGATCGTGTCGGGGCGCTGGGGCTTGCAGACGTCCCAGCCTTCGGCGTAGGCGGTGGCAACGGGGCTGCAGCCCTGCGCCTGGGCGCCATTGAAGACCGGCTGCTCCCCCTCGACCAAGCCGATGTCCAGCCACTCCTGGAAGCCGCGGCCGACCTTGGTGAAGAGCGATCCCGAGGCGATCGGGCAGACCACCCGGTCCGGCAGCTCCCAGCCCAGCTGCTCGGCCGTCTCGTAGGCGAGCGTCTTCGAGCCCTCGGCGTAGTAGGGGCGCAGGTTGACGTTGACGAAGGCCCAGGGCCGCGTTTCGGCCAGCTGGGTGCAGAGGCGGTTGACGTCGTCGTAGTTGCCCCGGACGCCGACCAGGTTCGTGCCGTAGATGCCGGTCGCGAGCAGCTTCTGCTCCTCGAGGTTGGCGGGAACGAAGACGTAGGAGCGCAGGCCGGCGGCGGCAGCATGGGCGGCGACCGCGTTGGCGAGGTTGCCGGTCGAGGCGCAGGCGACGGTGTCGAAGCCCAGCTCCTGCGCCTTGGCGACCGCAACGGCGACGACGCGGTCCTTGAAGGAGTGGGTCGGGTTGGCGGCGTCGTTCTTGATCCAGAGCTCGGCGTCGAGGCCGAGGCGCTCGGCGAGCCGGTCGGCGCGCAGCAGCGGCGTCAGGCCCGGCTCGAGCGGGTCGCCGGGTCGCCCCTCGAAGGGGAGGAAGTCGGCGTAGCGCCAGATTCCCTGCGAGCCGGCCTGGATCTTGCGCTTGGTCTCGCGCGGGTCGAGGCCGGAGAAGTCGTAGGCGACTTCGAGCGGCCCGAAGCAGTTCTCACAGGCGAAATGAGCGCCGAGGTCGTACGTCGCCCCGCACTCCTTGCACTTCAGGTTCTCGATTGCCATCCGATCTCTCTTTCCATTGCCAAAGAAAAAACCTCCGCCTTGTGGGGCAGAGGTCCGATCGGACGTCCCCCACATCTTCCAGGCCTCTACGACGACCTGCTGGAGTTGGCACCTGCCCCGAACCCGAAGGTTCGAGATGGTTGCCGGGGCTTCTACGGGCCAGTCCCTCCACCCCTCTTGATGTGGCGCTTATGTAGGCATGAACCTTACCAGGGGCGTTCTCGTGCAGCCAGCCCTCGGGCCGGCGGCTAACCTAGTGCGTCCATGCCCGCCGAGCTGATAGGCCAAAACGATGCCGAACCTTCCGAAGCCGAGGCTGCGGCGGGTCCCGCGGCGCCAGCCGGCCCACCCCGCCGCGCAGGCTGAGCCGCAGGCACCCCGCGTCGAGCAGATCGACGCCTCCGGCCTGCGCTGGGTCAACATCGAGCAGCCGGGCGCGCTGGAGCGCGAGTGGCTGGAGCAGAACTTCGACTTCCACGCCCTCGACCTCGAGGACGTGCTCTCGCGCAACCAGCGGCCGAAGATCGACGTCTACGACGACTACCTCTTCATCGTCCTGCACTTCCCCGTCTTCGACCCCGCCGCCGGGCGGCTGGGCACGGGCGAGCTCGACCTCTTCGTCGGGCCCGGCTACGTGGTGACGATCCCCAACCAGCCGCTGCAGCCGGTCGAGTACCTCTTCGAGCGCTGCCGGGCCAAGGAGGAGCTCCGCGAGCAGCTCTTCTCGCGCGGCTCGGGCTACCTGCTCTACCGGCTGGTCGACGACAGCTTCGACTACTGCTTCCCGATGCTGCGCAAGATCGGCAACAAGCTGGACGCGCTCGAGGACGACATCTTCGAGGGGCGCTCGGAGGAGGTCGTGCGCGACATCTCCAACGTCAAGCAGGAGATCATCAACTTCCGCAAGGTGATCCGGCCGCAGCGGCCGGTGCTGCGCGACCTGGAGAAGGTCAAGCAGCGCTACCTCGCGACCGACCTCGACCTGGAGATCTACTTCGACGACATCGTCGACGCGCACGAGCGGATCTGGGACATGCTGGAGAACTACAAGGAGGTGGTCGGGGCGCTGGCCGAGACCAACGAGTCGGTGATCTCCCACCGGGTCAACGACATCCTCCGCGTGCTCACCTCGATCAGCGTCATCGTCCTGCCGCTGACCCTGATCGCCAGCATCTGGGGGGCGAACGTGCACGTCCCGGGCGAGGGAGACTCAACCGCGTTCTGGATCCTGCTCGGCGCGATGGTCGCGATGCTGGTGGGCATGGTCGGCTACTTCCGCCGTCGCGGTTGGCTATAGCCTCCAGTCCCCGTGGCAAATTTCCGCATCTGGGCGCCCTGGCGCCTCGCCTACGTGAAGGACGCAGCGAAGGACATCGAGGAGGAGTGCATCTTCTGCGCCAAGCCGGCTGCGGGTGACGACGAGGCGTCCCTGATCGTGCACAGGGGCGAGAGCTGCTTCGTCCTCCTCAACCTCTTCCCCTACACCAACGGCCACCTGATGGTTGCGCCCTACGATCACGTCGGCCGGATCCAGGATCTGCCGGCGGAGACCGTGACGGAGATGATGGCCCTGGCGCAGCGGGCGATGAGCCGGCTCGAGGACGTCTACGACCCACATGGCTACAACGTCGGATTCAACCAGGGCCGCGTAGCCGGCGCCGGGGTCGAGCACCACATCCACATGCACGTCGTCCCGCGCTGGGGGGGCGACACCAACTTCATGCCCGTGATCGCAGACACCAAAGTGATGCCGCAGACGCTCGAGCAGAGCTACGAGGCGCTGAAGGGGGCTTTTTGAGCGAGAAAGCACCGCTGGCGCCTCCCGGCATCTTCAAGGCTTACGACATCCGCGGCCTCTACGGCGAGGAGATGGACGAGACGACCGCGCACGCGATCGGCCGCGCCTTCGCCCGCGTGCTGGCGCGCTTGCGGGGCAAGCAGACGGGCGAGCTGCGGATCGGCCTCGGCCGCGACATGCGCCTCACCGCGCCGGCGATGGCCGCCGAGCTGCGGGACGGCCTGATCTTCGAGGGCGCCACCGTGCTCGACGCCGGGATGGTCGCAACCGAGATGCTCTACCACCTGGTCGGCTCGCGCGAGCTCGACGGCGGCGCGATGGTCACCGCTTCGCACAATCCGAAGGCGTACACCGGGGTGAAGCTGGTGCGCGAGGGCGCCTTGCCCCTCTCCGGCGACGCCGGAATCGGCGACGTGAAGGCGGAGATCGAGGCGGGGCTCGGGCACGCACCCGGCGGCGGCTCGCTGGAGGAGGTCGACATCTGGGACGAGTTCCGCGCCCATGCTCTCTCTTCATCGACCCCGCCAAGGTGAGGTCGATGAAAGTCGTCGTCGACGGCGGCAACGGCATGGCCGGGCCGATGGTCGGTCCGACCCTGCACGGCCTCGGCCTCGACCTGGAGGAGATGTACTTCCAGCCCGACGGCGAGTTCCCCGACCACGAGCCCAACCCATTGCTGCCGGAGAACCGGCAGATGATCGTCGAACGGGTGCGGGCGAGCGGCGCCGACCTCGGCATCGCCTGGGACGGCGACGCCGACCGCTGCTTCTTCATCGACGGCGGCGGCGAGTTCTGCGACGGCGACTTCGTCTGCGCCCTGCTCGCCCGGGCGGCGCTGGCGAAGAGCCCGGGGGCGACGATCCTCTACGACCCTCGCTCCAGCCGCGCCGTGCCCGACCTCGTCGCCGCCGAAGGCGGGCGCTCCGGCCTCTCGCGCGTCGGCCATGCCTTCTTCAAGGCCCGGATGCGCGATGAGGGCGCCGCGTTCGGCGGCGAGGTCTCCGGCCACTACTACTTCCGCGACTTCTGGTGCGCCGACTCGGGCACGATCCCGGCGCTGCTGATGCTGGAGCTGCTCTCGGTCGAGGGCCGCTCGCTCGCCGATCTGATGGCCGAGTTCCGCTCGCGCTACTTCATCTCCGGCGAGATCAACTCCGAGGTCGCCGACCAGGAGGCGAAGATGGCCGAGATCGCCGAGCGCTACGGCGACGGCGAGCAGACGACCCTCGACGGAATCTCGGTCGACTACCCCGAGTGGCACTTCAACGTGCGCCCCTCCAACACCGAGCCGCTGCTCCGGCTCAACCTCGAGTCGCTGGTCTCGCGCGAGGACATGGAGGCTAAGCGCGACGAGGTCCTGGGGCTAATTCGCGCGTGACGCTCTCCCCCGAGCAGGCACTCGAGCAGGCGGCGCTTGCCGGCATCCACTGCCTGCGCATCCCGACCCCGTTCGCGGTCGGGCGGGTCAACTGCTACCTGATCGAGGACGAGCCGCTGACCCTGGTCGACACCGGGCCCAACTCGGGCAAGGCGCTGGACGAGCTGCAATCCCAGCTGGGCGAGCGCGGCCACTCGATCGACGACCTCGAGCTCGTCATCGTCACCCACCAGCACATCGACCACCTCGGCCTGGTCGAGATCGTCGCCGAGCACTCCGGCGCCGAGGTCGCCGCGCTGGGCCTCGCCGCCGACCGCCTCGCCAACTTCAGCGAGGACGCCGAGCGCGAGGACGGCTTCGCAGTCGAGCTGATGCTGCGAAACGGCATTCCCGAAGAGGTGGCGCGGGCGCTGCAGAGCGTCTCGCGGAGCTTCCGCGGCTGGGGCTCGCGGGCCGAGGTGACGAAACCGCTGCGCGACGGTCAGTCCCTCCCCTTCCGCGACCGGGTTCTGCAGGCACTCCATCGCCCGGGGCACAGCCCGTCCGACACGATCTTCTGGGACGAGGAGCGCCGGATCCTGATCGCCGCCGACCATTTGATCGCCCACATCTCCTCGAATCCGCTGATCTCCCCGCCGCTCGACGGCTCCAAGGAGCGGCCGCAGGCCCTGGTCACCTACATCGAGTCGATGCGCAAGACCCGCGAGATGCCGGCCGAGATCGTCCTCTCCGGCCACGGCGAGCCGATCACCGACCACGTCGCCCTGATCGACAGCCGCATCGCCGGCCACGACCGTCGCAAGGAGAAGATCCACAAGCTGATCGCCGAGCAGCCGCGCAGCGGCTACGAGCTGGCCCAGGCGATCTGGGGCAACGTCGCCGTCACCCAGGCCTTCCTCACCCTCTCCGAGGTGATCGGCCACGCCGACCTCCTGGTCAACGAAGCGCGCGTGAGGGAAGTGGACGACGGGGAGGTGGTCCGCTATGAAGCGACCGGGTAGGCACCGCTCCGCCAAGAAGCGGATGCTGATCATCGTCAACCCGTACGCGACGACGGTATCGGACCGGCTGAAGAACCTCGTGGTCTATGCGCTGCAGGGGCGCTACGAGGTCGAGACCGTCGACACGGAGGCCCAGAACCACGCGACCGAGATCGGGCGGGAGGTTCGGGACCACGGCTATGACATCGTCGTCGCCTTCGGCGGGGACGGAACCCTGAACGAGGTCGCGAACGGGCTGGCGGGAACCGACGTGCCGGTCTCGGTGCTGCCCGGGGGCTCCACCAACGTCGTCTGCCGCACCCTGGGCATCCCCAACGACGTGGTCGACGCAACCGAGCACCTGCTCGCGATGGTCGACGAGTGGGAGCCGCGAAAGATCGACCTCGGCATGGCCGACGGTCGCCACTTCGTCTTCTCCTGCGGGGTCGGCATCGACGCCACCGTGGTCAAGCGGGTCGACGCGCACCCGAAGCTGAAGTCCCGGGCCGGGCCCTACTACTACACCTGGGCGACGGTCTCTGCCTTCTACCGTTCCTACCTGATCAACCCGGTGCGGATGCGGGTGCTGACCGGCGACGGCGGGGAGGCCGAGGGCGTCACCGCTCTGGCCCAGAACTCCGACCCCTTCACATACTTCGCCAGCAGCCCGGTGCGGGTCTGCGAGGGAGTGGCGATCGATGACGGGACGCTTGCCCTTGGCGTCCTCAAGCGCGCCGCCGTGCGCGACATGCCGACCCTGATCGCCCGCCTCTTCGGCGAGCGCGGCCCGGCCGCCAAGCACCGCCAGATCGAGCACTTCGCCGGCATCGCGGAGGGAACCGTGCGCTCGATCTCCGAGACCAGGGACGGAGTCCTGCGGCCCTTCCCGATCCAGGTGGACGGCGACTACATCGGCGAGAAGACCGAGCTCACGCTCAAAGTCGACCCCGGCGCGCTCACCGTCGTCTCCTGACGCAGCGAGACGCCAGGCCCTCCTAAGCAGGTGGCTGCTCGGGGGCAACCGATTCGAGTTCGCCGGGGTCGGGTTCGCCCGGCAGCTTGTAGCGCGAGGGTCCCAGCGGACCGGTGGTGTCCGCGGTCAGGCCGGCGCTGCCCCAGGCCCCGCCAAAGCCGTACCACGGCTGCAGACGCGCGTCGCGCAAGCCGCCGCCGGGGGCGAGCGGGTCCCAGCGCGTGCCTTTGCCGCGGAAGTCGTGCGAGCAGAGGAAACCGAGGCGGCCCTTGGCACAGACCTTGGTCTCCTGCGAGCGTCCCTGCGCCGGGGTCGCGTAGGAGGCATGGCTGAAGAGGGCGCTGTAGACGATCGGCCGGCCCAGCTCGGCCGTGCCGCAGGCTTCTTCGCCACCCTCCACCTCCTTGCAGATCTCAGCCCAGGAGAAGCTCCTGGGATGGCCATGTCCAAAGTAGCGGACCGCGTGAGGTCTGCCGCGGGGGCCCAGGACCACCTCGATGTTCTCCCAGTCGCCCTCATGGCTGAAGGGAGCGGCCAAGTTGACCCCGGCGATCGTCTCGTTCGGCCGGCTGAAGCCGAAGAAGAGCCAGTAGTCGATCCGCGTTGCCGCGCCCTTGCGAATCTCGTAGTAGACCGGCGCCCGAACGGGCTCCTGCGTTTCGCCCCTTCGCACCGAGTCGTCGGGGTCGAGGTAGAAGCCGTCCCCGGTGATCAGGCCTGGAGCCCTGGAGGGATCCTCGTGGTGGGGACGGGTGAGCTCGCTCGCGACGAATCTCGCGTGGAAATAGCAACCGGCCCCGTGCTCCGAGCAGCCGGATCCAAGCCGGGCGGGTGCCAGGGAGCCGCGTGCGGTGAGATCGGGGTCGCGGCTGAGACGCGGGGCAGTGCGCCAGGTCAGCTCGGAGCGGGTGAGGAAGCGGTCGACCGCGGTCGGCCCGAACCTCTCGTTGGGGTGGATCCAGACGACCGGCGCGTAGCGGTGGGCAAGCGGGTCGACCCGCTCCGAAACGGGGATCGGGGAGCTCTCTGCGCTGGAGGAGGAGTCCTCGCCGCAGCCGACCGCGACGAGGGAGAAGAGCGCAAGCGTCGCCGCCAGGATCGACTTTTGCATGCCATGACCCTAAACGGCCAGAAAAGAAACAGCGCTCAGGCTGCGGGAGTGATCCTGTAGGCGTCGAACACCGACTCCACGTTTCGCAGTCGGGCGATGCACGCCTTCAGCTGCTCGGTGTCGCCCACCTCGACCACGAAGCGGTTTTTCACCATCGGGTGCTTGGTCATGCAGCTGGCGCCCAGGATGTTGATCCCGGCCTCCGCGAAGGTGCGCGAGAGGTCCTCGAGCAGGCGAGTGCGGTCGTAGGCGTCGATCTGCAGCTCGACTCGGTATGAGGACTCGTTGTCGCCGTCCCAGCCGACGTCGACGAAGCGTTCCGGCGCGCGCTTCAGCGCCTTCATGTTCTTGCAGTCGTTGCGGTGGATGGTGATCCCGCGACCGAGGGAGACATAGCCGGCGATCTCGTCGCCGGGCACCGGCCGGCAGCACTTGGCGAGGCGCACCGCGACGTTGCCCGAGGCGCCCTTGACCTTGATCCCGAAGTTGGCCGCATCCTTGGTCCGCCTGGCCTGTTCCTCGCGGTGGCTGGAGAGGCCGAGGGGGTCTGTCTCCTCGACCGCCTCCCCCTCTTTCAGCCGCTGCATCAGCTTGTTGGCGACGGCCTTGGTCGAGACCTTGCCCTGGCCGAGGGCGATGTAGAACTCGGTCGCCTTGCGGAAGCCCATCTCGCGGATCACGTCGACCAGCAGCGGCGAGGCGGCCACTTTCTGCATCGGCAGCCCGCGCGTGCGCAGGGCTTCCTCGAGGCCCTCGCGCCCCTTGCGCTCAGCGTCCTCGCGGCTCTCCTCCTTGAAGAAGGCGCGGATCTTGTTGCGCGCGCGGCTGGTCCGCACCAGCTTCAGCCAGTCGCGAGAGGGGCCGCGCTTCTGCTTCGCGGTCAGCACCTCGACGATGTCGCCCGAGCGCAGCTGGTAGTGCAGGGGCACGATCGAGCCGTTGACCTTGGCGCCGACGCAGGCGTGGCCGACGTCGGTGTGGACCGCGTATGCGAAGTCGAGCGGTGTCGAGCCGGCCGAGAGGCTCTTCACCTCGCCCTTCGGGGTGAAGACGAAGACCTCTTCCTCGAAGAGGTCGACCTTGAGCGACTCGAGGAACTCGGCCGGGTCCTGGTCCCCCTCGGACTCGACCAGCTGCCGCAGCCAGGTCATCTTCTCCCGCTGGGGGTCCTCGACCTCGCCCTCCTTGTAGGCGACGTGCGCGGCGATCCCGTACTCGGCGAGCTTGTGCATCTCCTCGGTGCGGATCTGGATCTCCAGGGGCTTGCCCTCGGGACCGATCACCGTCGTGTGCAGCGCCTGGTACATGTTCGCCTTCGGCATCGCGACCCAGTCCTTGAAGCGACCGGGCAGCGGCTTCCAGAGCGAGTGGATGACGCCGATCGCGCCGTAGCAGTCCTTGACCGAGCCGACGATCACGCGCATCGCGGTGAGGTCGAAGATCTCGTTGAACTCGCGCCCCTTCTTGGTCATCTTCGTGTAGATCGAGTAGAAGTGCTTGGCCCGGCCGGAGATCTCCGCCTCGATCCCGACCTGGCGCAGCTCGCCGGCGAGGAAGCTGCCGGCGTCCTCGACATAGCTCTCGCGCTCGTCGCGCTGCTGGGCGACGAGCTGCTTGATCTCGGCGTACTTGCGCGGGTGCAGGGTGGAGAAGGCGAGGTCCTCCAGCTCCCACTTGATCGCGTGGATTCCCAGCCGGTGGGCCAGCGGGGCGTAGATTTCCAGCGTCTCGCGGGCCTTGGTCAGCTGCTTTTGCTTGGGCAGCGCACCGAGCGTGCGCATGTTGTGAAGGCGGTCGGCCAGCTTGATCAGGATCACCCTGACGTCGGTGGCCATCGCCACCATCATCTTCCGGTAGTTCTCCGCTTGGCGCTCGTCGCGGCTCTCGAAGGTGATTCCGGTCAGCTTGGTGACGCCGTCGACGAGCTGCGCTATCTCGGCGCCGAACTCGGCCCGGATCTCCTCGAGGCTGGCGCTGGTGTCCTCGACCGTGTCGTGCAGGAGCGCGGCGCAGAGAGTCTGGGTGTCGAGCCGCATCCCGGCACAGATCTGGGCGACGCCCACCGGGTGGGTGATGAACTCGTCGCCCGAGCGCCGCAGCTGGTCCGCGTGGCGATCGCAGGCGAAGTCGAAGGCGCGGGTGATCGCCTCGCGGTCGACGTCCGGCGCCGGGGAAGCCTCTTCCCTGCCGGCGCCGCCGTTGCCGCCGTCGCCGCCGTTCCCGTCTGGCGCGAAGTCGAACTCCTCGACCACGGCGAAGAGGTCGCCCAGGAGCTCCTGGTTCGCTACGGCTGTCTCTGTCCTTCGAGGAATCGGCTTGCCTCCTGATAGCGGGCGCTGAAGGCGCGAAACGACGCCGAGCGCTCGAGATCGGTCTCCTCTGAGGATACGACCCCGACCTCGCCTGCGCCGCCCTCCGGCACTCCCCGCACCAGGCCGAGCTCGGCCAGAACGCGGAAGCAGCGGGCGGCGGTCTCGGCCCGCCGCGGGTGTGGCCCGCCCCCCAGCAGCGCCTCGCGCAGGTCCTCCCCGCTCGCCACGCCGGCCTCGCGCAGGTCGCGGAAGGCGGCGACCAGCACAGGGCGCTGGGCCAGCTGGTCCCCGATCGCGCTGAGCGCGAATCGCCGCTCGGCCTCGCCCCAGGCACGGTGCAGGTAGCACCCCTCCCCGGCCGCGCCGGAAGCGAGTCTGCGCGAGGTGCGCAAAGGGTGGCGGGTCGACGAGGACGACGTGGGAAAAGCCCGCTGGAAGACCCGGGTCGCGTTCCAGCTCGAGGTAGTCCGCCAGGCGCAGCCCCGCGCGAGCCATGCTCGCCCGCAGCGCGGCGTCCGCGCAAAGGGCGAGAACGCTCTCCCCGCTCGAGGCCAGCTCCCCCGCCACCGCGGCGGGGGCGTTGGTGGAGGTGAGGACTCGGCGCTCGGGGGTTCCAGGTGGGAGCTCGTGGGCGGGCGGCCACTCGCCGAGGTCAAGTGCCAGCTCGGCCTCGAAGCGCCGCCACCACTCCTCCGCCTCGACGGAGTCCGCGCCGCCACCACGGGGATAGAGCTCGCGCAGGACCACCTGCGGCTCGACCGCCCCGTTCCACCGGTTCACCTCGAGTCGCACGGCGACGTCGACCAGGTCCTCCTCGCCGACTCCGAGCGTGGGCCGTCCGAAGGCGACCCCGAGGGCGCGGTGGGCGCCGCTGTGCAGGCTGAAGCGCGCGTGCTTCCCCTCGCCGATGGAGCGGACGTCCCTGACCCGGGCCGACGGCACGAGCAATCGCACGCCGGGATTGCCCATCCCGAACGGCGCCAGCCGACGCAGCTCCTCGGCCAGGTCCAGCCCGATCGACGCCCCCCCGACCATCGCGTCGATCCGCTCCGTCCGCTTCAGGTCCTCGGGCCCCAGCACGCTCGCCGCATGAGCGGCAAACGCCTCGCGAAAGGCATCGACGTTTGCCTGCTCAATCTGCAGCCCAGCGGCGGCCTTATGCCCCCCAAACCCCGTCAGGTGCTCAGAGCAAGCCTCCAGCCCCGCCAGCAGGTCGAAGCCAGGAATGCTCCGTCCGGAACCCCGTCCCTTGCCCTCGCCATCGAGCGAGACGACGACCACCGGCTTGTGGTGCTTCTCGACCAGCCGCGAGGCGACGATCCCGATCACCCCGGGATGCCAACCCTCGCTGGCAAGCACCAGCCCGGGCGCCTCCCGCAGATGCTCCGGCAGCTCCCGCAGCGCCAATTCAGCTTCGTTCGCAACCTCCCGCTCCGCAGCTCGCCGCTCCCCATTCGCCCGGCTCAGCTCAACCGCGATCTCCTCGGCCCGCCCCTCGTCCCCGGTCAGGAAAAGCTCCACCCCCGCATCGGCGCGATAAAGCCTTCCCGCGGCATTTATCCGCGGCCCCAGCCGAAACGCGAGGTCCCCCTCGTCCAGCTGGCTCGGGTCGCACTTGGCGGCTTTCAGCAGTGCCCGCATCCCGGGGCGCAGTGCTCTCCGCACCTCCTCCAGCCCCCGCTTGACCAGGGACCGATTCTCACCAACCAGAGGCACCACATCGGCAACTGTCGCCAAAGCAACGAGGTCGAGGTCGGCGTCGGCAGAGGCGCCGGGGGTGGGGTCCCCGGGCCGGCTTTCGCCGGGAGTTCCCGGGGACCCCACCCCCGGCGCCTCCCGCAGCGCGGATGCCAGCTTCCAAGCGACAGCGGTGCCGCAGAGATCCTCGAAGGGATAGCCGTCGACGGTCGGGTGAAGGATCGGGCAATCCGGAAGCTCCTCGCCAGGCTGGTGGTGATCGGTGACGATCGCATCCATCCCAAGCTCTTGGGCAAGCTTGACCTCATCCACCGCTGTGATGCCGCAATCGACAGTGATCAGCAGCTGGGTCCCTCGTTCTGCAAGCTTCTGGACGTTCTCGGCGCTGAGGCCGTAGCCATCAGCTATCCGGTCGGGAATCAGCCAGTCGCAGTCGGCACCCAGGTCCCGCAGGGTGCTGACGAGAATCGAGGTGGCGCAGACCCCGTCGACGTCGAAGTCCCCGTGCACGGTGATGCGCCGTCCGGCCTCCATGGCACCGAGCACCTGCTCGACCACCGCAGCCATCGACCTGAACGCGCCCGGCTCGTGCGACTCGTCCGCGGCTAGAAAGGTCCGGGCGTCCTCCGGCGTGCGATAGCCGCGCCGGACCAGGGCGATCGCCACAGGATCGCTGATACCCAGCGCCCTCGAGATCGCCTCGGCCTCCGCGTAGGAGTACGGCTCGGCCTTGTAGGCGCTCAGGGTCTCAGCCACGCTCGCAGGCTAAGCGGCGGCCGGGACGGATTCGCGCGCAGGCCAGGGCAGATCACGCCCCGACCGACGGTCGACCAGATCCCGCGCGGCCAGCGAACCGTTCGAGCGAAGCGGAGTCCAATGCAGCGTTGCCAGACGATCGATCGAAGAGCAGGCGAACGTCGGCGTCCTCGAACAGAGGCGCAAATCGGTGCCCATTCGGTACACGGTCATTGATGCAGTAGGCAACGTCCTCTGGGCATCTCAGCAGATGTTCCGCGAGCAACGGCCAGCGCAACCTAAGGATCGAGAACCTAATCAGCTGGCCCTGCTCCTCGGCGGTCAGAAGTCGCCCTTCGCGGAGGAGGCAATCGCGCTCGAGGCCGTATGCGTTGAGAAGCCGCTTCATGGACCTAGGATTGTTCTCGATCATGTCCGCGAAGTCCCCCAGGGACTGCTCGAGCTCCCGCCGAAGCTCCGGGGCATTAAGCCGCCGGACCGCAGCCCTGAGCAGCTCCTCTCGAGCCGGTGGATCCAGGTCCAAAGCCAACACAGTCTCAACTCTCGACTCGACATCTTTGTGGGTCGAGGCATCGGCAAACGCGTAGCTACCTTCAAACGTGAACTGCCCATCGGGTTGACGCCCCTCCTGGCCGGCGGTCAGGTCCTGCCAGTACCGCACCTTGTCTTCGTAGGACATAGGCGGCAGCTCCAGGGAGATCTGAAACGTCTTCTCGAGAAAGAGAAAGCCAAGTGGTCGTCCTTGCTCGCCGACAACCTCGCTGAAATCACCATAGGCAGTCGCGTAACTCTGACACAACCAGGATCTGTCAGCGGCGATGACATAGGTTACGGGCTCGCCTGCGAAGATCGTCTGGATACCCTCCAGCAGTTCAACCACGTAGCTTGCATCGCAGCGATCGAGATCGTCTATAAACACCGCGATCGGCCGTCCGCTCGATCGAACCAGCCATCGGAACCTACGCTGATAAGCACCCAACGGGTCATGGGCCCTCCTCAGGAAACGCGCCGCACCTTCGGCCGAACCAAGTGCGAGAAGCGCGCTGGTTCCGCGGACAATGCCCCACAGGCCGGTGCCAAGAGTGGCCACCGCGCTAGCGGTCAGAGCAATCGTTTGAACGGTCGTCAAGGGGGCACCCTGCAGGCCGAACCATTCAAAGAACTCTGCAATGCCGAAGATGGCAGCAAGCGTAAGTACGGTGAACAGCGTCACTCGGAAGTTCCAGGCCCGCCAGGCGATATCGCGAAGCCAAAACCAAGCCCAGCGGACGCGACTCATCCTCCACAGATCTCTCGTGCAGGAGCGGCGAATTGCTGCCAGCATCCACCACCACGGCGAAGCGAGCCGCTGGTGACGCCACGCGCTGAATTCGGTGACTATCCACTGGGAAAGACTGGGATTGAAGGCACTCCCACGACGATTTCGTAGATCAACCGCGAGAAGGTTGAGCAGGGACGACTTACCCGCCCCCCATGGCGCATGAATGTGGACCATGAAGGAGCCGGCATCCTGCGCCGCTGCTCGGTCCGCCGCACGCTTGCCCATTTGTTCCAGCAACTCGCCAAAGACCTCAACCTCGGTGTCCTCGCCTCGGACTCGACGAATTCGCTCACCGAGAACCTCGGCAAGTCGGGTGCGTCCCAGACTGTCATTGATGGCCGGACGATCCGCATGGGTCGGAATCGTTCCCAGCCGCGCTGGGATGGCCGTACCGCCGTCTGAAACGAGCGCCCCGGAGAAACCGTCAGAATCTGGTTCTCGATCGCGTACCGACTCGAGCACTTTGGCCCGGATCGAATTGGGATCGACGTCGAACTCGCACAGGATGGAAAGACCGCTGTTGGGCATCTCCCCTACCAGGCCCAGCAGGATGTGCTCAGGTCCGATATAGGCTCGACCCAGAGCAAGAGCCTCGCGCATCGCAAGCTCCCACACTTTCATCGCTCTGACGGAGAAGGGGCGAATGACTCCCACAGAAAACTCTTCGTCCAAACCGACAGCCGGCCCCACCCGGCGTCGCACCAAATCGGCATTCAACCCGAGTGAGTGGAGTACGCTGGCCGCCAAGCTCTCTTCTTCGCGCAGAAGACCCAGCAAGAGGTGCGCGGCCACGACGCTCTGATGCGAGGCCCCCATCTCGTCTTCGGCAAACGCAAGAACCCGCTTCGCTTGGGGATCAAAGCGTTCAAGCAGAGAGCTATAGAAGGTGGATGCCATCGACGGATCAAGCTGCCGTCGTTACGAATCGAGCTGGAGTGAAGCTGCGGGTCGCCGCATGCCTCTGATCTACGTCGTCTGGCGCTCGGAACGTACGCCGACTGCATAAACGACGGCGAGGCCGAGCGCCGTCCCGGGGATCGCGATCAGCGCGGTGAGCAGGTCCGTGTCGCCGAGGCTCCGGCCCGAAGCCGCCTGGACGATCGCGCCGAATACCACAGCACCCACCGTGGCGCCGAGCAGCGCACCGACGATTCCCTGCCAGAAGCGGTCCGGGATGAAGACCGTGAAGTGCCAGAGCGCGAGACCCATGGTGAACCAGACGACCATTGCCATCGCTAGATGACCGCCTTCATGGCCGCGTGCGAGTGGGGGTCCGCGTGGTCAAGCAGATCAAGGACGCAGGGTGCAGCCTTTGGTGGTGCCAAAGGCAAACCCGAGGACGCAGAGATGCGCAGCGCCACGCGGGCCATCCAGGCGTGCGGGGTCGTGGAGACGGTCATCTATTCCTCCCGTGCTTGCGCCGCTGCTGGCGGCGTTCGCGACGTCGTTCGTTGCGCTCCTGCCGGGCCGCCTCGACAGGGTCGGCGGGAGGCGGCTCGCCGTTGCTCGAGGGCTTCCCGCCGTCCCTCGCCGGTGGCTCCGGCTCAACCGTCGCCACCGCGCTGGCCTTGGGTCGCTCCTCCCGCTTTGCCGCGATCTCCTCCTCGAGCTCTGCGTCGCTCTCCTCTTCGTCCTCCAGCCGCGCAACTTCGAGCTCGTCGGCGAAGGCGGGAACGCTCCCAACCGCAGCGGTGATCCGCTCGCGCCTGCGCACGAAGCTCGGCTCGCGTTCCTTCCATGCGTTGAGCACCGGCGAGGCGATAAAGATGGACGAGTAGGTGCCGGAGGCGATCCCGACCATCATCGCGAAGGCGAAGTCCTGCAGTGTCGCGCCACCGAAGATCAGCAGCACGGTGACCAGGAAGACCGCCGACAGACCGGTGATCAGCGACCGGGTCAGGACCTCGCTCATCGAGCGGTTGACTATCTGCGAGAAGGCGGCTCGCGGCATTCGCGGCACGTTCTCGCGCACTCGGTCGAAGACGATGATCGTGTCGTAGAGCGAGTAGCCGAGAATCGTCAGGAAGGCCGCCACCGTCGCACTGGATACCTCACGGCCGGTCAGCGAGTAGACGCCGGCGGTGATCAGGATGTCGTGCGCAACCGCGATCAGGACCGGCACCGCGTACTTGGCCTCGAAGCGGAAGGCGACGTAGGCGGAGATGAGGAGCAGCGAGAAGATGATCGCGAGGATTGCGCTGCGGGCCACCTGCTCGCCGAAGGTCGGGCCCACGCTGGTGTTTTCGAAGCTGCCCGGCTGGACGCCGAAATCCGACTGGAGGGCCACCCGGACGTCGGCGACACCCCCTGGCTGCAGCTCGCTGGCCTGGACCTGGAAGCCCGCGCCGAACGCCTCGTCCTCGGTCTCCTGGATCTCGGCGTCGCCGAGCCCCACCGTGTCGAGCGTTTCCCGCACCTCCTCGACGGTGGCGCTGCGCTCGGGGGCGAAGTTGAGTCGCGTGCCCGACTCGAAGTCGATGCCCAGGTTGAGCTGGCTGATGGACAGCGAGAGGGCGCCGATGACGAGGATCACGCCGGAGACCGAGAAGAACCAGCGGCTGGCCCCGATGAAGTCGAAGTGCCATCGCAAACCCGAGTCCTCGGTGCCCGCACCGAGGAAACGCGGTGAGTTGAGGAGGCGCCCACGACCGAAGGCGGCGAGCAGCGCCTGGGTGAAGACCACGGCGGTGAACAGCGAGACCAGGGTGCCGACGCCGAGCGTGAAGGCGAAGCCTTTGACCCCGGCGGTGGCCAGCACGAAGAGGATGAAGGCGGTGAGCAGGGTGATGACGTTGGCGTCGACGATGGTCGCGATCCCGCGCCTGTAACCCACCGGGATAGCCGCAGACATGCTGCGGCCCGCCCGCACCTCCTCCTTGATCCGCTCGAAGATGATGATGTTGGAGTCCGCCGCGACGCCGATCGTCAGGATCAGGCCGGCGATTCCCGGGAGGGTCATCGTGATCGGGATCAACTTGATCAGGGCGAAGAAGAAGACTGCGTAGACCGCCAGGCCGAGCACCGCCACCAGGCCGAGGAAGCGGTAGTAGGCGATCAGGAAGGCGACGACCAGGAGCAGGCCGATGATCCCGGCCCGCAGTCCCTGCTCGAGCGCCTGTTCTCCCAGCGTCGCCGAGACCTCCGACTGGCTGATCAGCTTCAGGTTGATCGGCAGCGCACCGATCTGCAGCACGGTCGCCAGGTCCTGGGCGTCGGTGACGCTGGTGAAGCCACCCGATATCTGCGCTCCCGTGCGGCCGTCGATCCCGTCGGGGAGCTCCTGGAAGTCGATGCGTGGACGGGTCTTGACTTCGTTGTCGAGGATCACGGCGAAGCGCCCGGAGAGCTGTTCGGCTTCTTCTCCGCTGACCGGGCCGATCGCCCGCGCGGCTCCGCGCTGGGCGATCTTGCGGGTCACTTCCTGGAATGCCTGGCGACCATCGTCTGTGAAGTCGAAGGTGACGTTCGGTTCCCCGGTCACCTGGTCGTATTCCTGCTTGGGGTCCGTGATGTCGAGGCCCGAAAGCGCCGGTCGGTCCTTCAGGGCGTACCAGCCGGGCTCGCTATTCTCGAGAGCCTGGCCGTCGCGGTCGCTGGGCAGCTCGGAGACGACGATCGTGCCGGCGGGGACTTCGATCACGACACCCTTGCGGGGGCGCTTCTCCCCTGTCGGCTTCAGGAAGAGGTCCTTTTCGGCCAACTCCGGCCCGGCTATCAGCTCGTGCTGCTTGGACTCGGTGAAGAGGTAGAAGCGCGGCCGGCTGGTCGAGCAGGTCGTGCAGTCCTCGACCGGCTTCTGTTCGGAGGCGAGCTTGGCCGCGTTGTAGGCGGCGGGGAAGGCGCCGGAGTAGAGCAGTTGCTGGTTCTCGAATTTGGCGATGTTGCGGTCGGCGTCTTCCCATTCTTCGGTCGCCTTTTTCAGCGCGCCTTCGGGCGGTTCGGCGCCGGGGCGGCCGGCGATCGCAAACTCCTGCCCGATCAGGCTTGGTTCCCAGTCGTAGAAGAAAAGCTGGGCGGTCGTTCCGACCTGGTCGATTGCCCTCTGTGCGTTGCTGACGTCGGGAAGGGCGACCGTGATCCCGTCCTCGCCGATGCGCGAGACCTCCGGCTCGGAGACGCCGAACTCGTCGATCCGCTCACGGATGATCTCGATCGAGCGCTCGATGTCCTCGCCGCTGACCGACTGAACCTGGTTGGTGGGCGTGCCCTGGTAGATCAGTTCGACCCCGCCTTTCAGGTCGAGCCCGAGCTTCGTCGAGGTCGAGCTGATCACCAGCAGCGAAGCCGCGATCAGACCCGCCACGAAGACGAGGACGAAGCGATTCCAGCGTCCCATCCTCCTCATCCGTTCCACCCCTTCCGCATCGCCCTAGCCCTCCGGCGTGAGGACGATGAGAAGCCCACCGTCGTCGTCGTAGGCGGGGAACACATCGGCGACGGCCTCCGCCGGCAGGTCGCCCTCGGCGTTCACCGAGACCCGCTTTCCCAGCGAGCGCACCCCCCACTCCAGCGATGTTTCGATCGGGTCGCCCGAGGCGCCGCCGTTGCCCGCCTGGGGCGGCTCGCGGCGCTCGTCCGGCTCGCGCCATTCGAGCCCGAGCACCTCCTGCACCGGCCGGCCGATCACGTCCTCGTCGGTGAGACCGGTCAGCTCGAAGCTGCCCCGGCCGGCGTCGATCACCCTGGCCTGCTGGTCGCAGACGAAGAAGGCCGCGTTCGGTGCCGGGTAGTAGTCGTCCAGCAGGCTCGAAGACGAAGCCGAAGCCGCATTTGGAGCAGCCCTTGGGACGGGTGCTGAAGCCTGCGGTTCGCTCCGCGCTGGCCTCCCTATGGCCGCAATTGGGGCAGATGAAGAACGGCATCCCCCGCCAGGTTACTGAGAGTGACTTTTAGAAGAGGCTTCTTGCGGCATCGGGAATCTGCAGGCCCAGGTGCTCGTAGGCTCTCTGGGTGATCACGCGGCCCCTCGGGGTCCGCTTCAGCAGGCCCTGCTGGAGCAGATACGGCTCGAGCACGTCCTCGACCGTGTCGGCCTCCTCGCCGATCGCGACGGCCAGGGTCGAGAGGCCGACGGGGCCCCCGGCGAACTTGCTGGCGACCGTGTCGAGCAGGGCGCGGTCGCTGCGGTCGAGGCCGCCGGCGTCGACCTCGAGCATCTCCAGGGCGCAGGCCGCGACCTCGGCGTCGATCGCCCCGCGGTCCTTGACCTGGGCGAAGTCCCGCACCCGCTTCAGCAGCCGGTTGGCGACCCGGGGCGTGCCGCGGGAGCGCTCGGCGATCGTCCGCGCCCCCTCGGCATCGATCGCGACGCCGAGGATGCCCGCCGAGCGTACGACGATCTCCCCCAGGTCCTCGGGGCTGTAGTGCTCGAGCCGGTGGGAGAGGCCGAAGCGGTCCCGCAGCGGCGTCGTCAGCAGCCCGGCCCTGGTGGTGGCGCCGATCAGCGTGAAGGGCGGCAGCGGCAGGGTGACGGTGCGGGCGCCGGCGCCCTGGCCGAGCACGACCGGCAGCTCTCCGTCCTCCATCGCCGGGTAGAGCGTCTCCTCGACGGCGCGGCCGAGCCGGTGGATCTCGTCGACGAAGAAGACGCTGCCGGGCTCCAGGGCGGTGAGGAAGGAGGCGACGTCGGCCTTGCGCTCCAGCGCCGGGCCTGCGGTCTGCACCATCGGCACCCCCATCTCCTCCGCGACGATGTGGGCCAGCGAGGTCTTGCCGAGGCCGGGCGGGCCGGCCAGCAGGACGTGGTCGAGGGGCTCGTCGCGGCCACGCGCGGCCTCGATGAAGATCGCCAGCTGGTCGGTGACCTGGGTCTGGTTGACGAAGTCGGCGAGCCGGCGCGGGCGCAGCGAGCGGTCGAGGTCCTCGTCGGGCAGATCGGCCCGGGCGTCGTGCACACGCACGTCGCCGGTCTCGGGCAGATCGTCGATCCCCGGGGTGCGTATGCGTTTCGAGCCGCTCACGCCTTGCTCCTCGACGCCCCGGCCTTGCGCAGGGCGGCCGCGATCAGCTCCTCGGCGTCGCCGCTGTCGATCCCGTCGAGGAGCTGCTCGGCCTCAAGCGGCGCGTAGCCGAGGTTGACCAGGCCGTCGCGAGCGAGGGAACGGGCGTCCTCGCCGTCGCCGGCCGGAGCCACCTCTTCCTCCAGCGCCCCGGCGATCTTCTCCCGCAGCTCGACGATGATCCGCTCGGAGGTCCGCTTGCCGATGCCCGGCACGGCCTGGAAGCGCTTGGCGTCGCCGGCCGCGATCGCACGCAGGAGCTCGCGCGCGGGCCCGCCCGAGAGCGCGGCGAGGGCCACCTTGGGCCCGACGCCGCTGACCGAGATCAGCTCGCCGAACAGGTCGCGCTCCTCCTCGGAGGCGAAGCCGAAGAGGGCGAGCGAGTCCTCGCGGGAGATCGAGCTCGGCGTGCAGGAAGGCCTCGCGCCCGGTTGCCGGCACCGCCTTCAGGGTCTCCGCCGAGACTGCCAGCCGGTAGCCGACGCCGCCGGCGTCGATGACCACGTGGTCGGGGCGGCGCACCATCACCTCTCCGCGAACGGCCGCGATCATGCCGCCGGCCTCGAGCCCTGCGCCACGGTTCCCGCGGCCGCGACGGCCGCCTGGTGCCCGCTGCCGCCGCCGTGGCAGATCGCCACCGCGAGCGCGTCGGCGGCGTGGTCGGGCGTCGGCGGCTCGGGCAGGCCGAGCAGGGTGCCGACCATCCGCTGCACCTGCTCCTTGCCGGCCGCACCGGACCCGCATACGGCCTTCTTGATCGCCTGCGGCGTGTAGGTAAAGCAACGTACGCCGCCCTGGGCCGCCGCCAGCATCGCCGCCCCGCTGGCCCGGCCGACTGCCATTGCCGAGTGGACGTTCTTGCCGAAGTAGAGGTCCTCGAGCGCCATCGCCCTGGGCTCGTGCCACTCGATGAGCTCCGAGAGGGCGCCGTGGATGCGCTCCAGGCGCAACTCCATCGGCAGCTCGGGCGAGGTCTCGACGACGCCGCCGTCGAGCGCGACCATGCGAGTGCCCTCGATCCTGACCACCCCGAAGCCGAGGTTGGCTGCCCCGGGGTCGATCCCCATCACGACTTGCATGGGAGGTGATTCTGGGAGTAGCCCCGGATGCCTTCCGGCGACGTGGGGTGGGAGGAGCATGGCCGTCCTCCAGTCGAATTGAGCACCGCGCGTAGGCGCGGGGCAACCAGGAGCGCGGCCTACGGCCGCGCAAGCATCGGAGAAACGATGGATGTGGCGACTTATCCGTGAAATGGACGGAAAAGTCGCCACACCCGGGGCGTCCTCAGCCAAACCCACCCATTAGGCAGCTTGGGAAGCCAGCTTCTCGATGATCTCCTCGGGCACGTCGAAGTTGGCGTGGACCTCGTTGACGTCGTCGTGCTCCTCGAGCGTGTCGACCAGGCGCAGCAGCCATTCCGCGTCGTTGCCCTTGACCATGACCGTGCTCTTCGGCTCCATCGCGACGTCGGCCGAGGCGATCTCGACCCCGGCCGCCTCGAGCGCCTCGCGCACCGCGCCGAGGTCGCCCGGCTCGCAGACCACCCGCAGGCGGTCGCCGTCCTCGCGCACGTCCTCGGCCCCGGCGTCGATCGCGACGATCAGGTCCTCCTCGCCGTAGCGGCCGGCGTCGACCGCCACCACGCCGCGTTTCTCGAAGATCCAGGCGACCGACCCGGGCTCACCGAGGCTGCCGTGGTGCTTGGTGAAGGCGTGGCGGATGTCGGCGCTGGCCCGGTTGCGGTTGTCGGTCAGCGCCTCGACCAGGATCGCCGCCCCACCGGGTCCGTAGCCCTCGAAGAGGATCCGCTCGATCGCCGCGGCGTCCGTGCCGATGCCGCTTCCGCGGTCGATCGCGCGCTGGATGTTGTCCTTCGGCATCGAGGCTTCGCGAGCCTTCTGGACCGCGGTCGCCAGCGCCGGATTGCCGTCGGGATCGCTGCCGCCGTCGCGTGCCGCGACCGTGATCGCCCGCGCCAGCTTGGTGAAGAGCTTTCCGCGTTTGGCGTCCGCGGCGCCCTTCTTGTGCTTAATCGAAGACCACTTCGAGTGACCGGACATAGCTGGCATTCTATGAATCGGGCATGGTCACCGAGTCGCACAGCATCAGACCGGCCAGGGGATTGGTCGCCAGCGTCGTCTTCGTCGCGATGCTGCTCGCCGCCCTCTCGATCTGGACCGCGATACCCCTGACCTGGATCTACATCGGGTCCAAGGTCTCCCACACGCAGTTCCCGAGCACCGGCCCCTACTTCGTCGTCGCCGCCGGGATCATCGTCTCCGTCCTGCTGATCGCCTGGCTGATCGGCCGCCTCAACCGCCTCTACATCCAGATTACGGGCACCAACCAGCTTGCCCCGATGCGCGCCCCCTGGCTGAAAAGCATGCGCGACAGCTCCCCCCGGGCCGGCTCGACCACCGTCGTCGAGGCCGTCCTGATGGGCTCCGTCATCCTCGCGGCCTTCTGCCTGACCGTCTGGTTCTTCTTCCTCGCGGGATCGCCGTTGCCGACCCAGTAGTCAGACGACGAACTTGCCGTCTTCCTGCATCACGACGCCGTCGACTTCGAGCTTGCCGCCGAGGCGGAGGTCGCAGACCAGGTCGGTGTGGACGGCGGACTCGTTGACGCCGCCAGACTCGGGGTAGCTGCGGCCGACCGCCATGTGGACGGTGCCGCCGATCTTCTCGTCGAGCAGGACCTCGAGGGTGCCGCGGTCGATCGCGTAATTGGTGCCGATGCCGAGCTCGCCGAGGCGGCGGGCTCCCTCGTCGGTGTCGAGCAGCTCGACCAGGAACTCCTCTCCCCTCTCCGCGCTCGCGTCGACGACCTTCCCGGACTCGAAGCGCAGGCGCACCCCCGAGACCTCGCGCCCGCCGATCACGGCGGGCAGGTGAAAGGTCACCTCGCCCTCGACCGAGTCCTCGACCGGGCCGGTGAAGAACTCGCCGTCGGGCATGTTGTGGTCGCCGACGCAGGGGATGAACTTGCGTCCGGCGATGCCCAGCTTGATGTCGGTCCCCGGCGCGGTGACCCGCACCTCCTCGTGGCCCTCGATCCACTCCGCCAGCCGTTCGCACTCCTTCGAGGCGCGCTTCCAGGCGGTCAGCGGGTCGGGGTCGTCGGCGAGGCAGGCGCCGAAGTAGAAGTCCTCGTAGTCGTCGAGGCTCATCTCGGCCTCCGAGGCGTAGGCGTTGGTCGGGTAGAGCGTGTAGCACCAGCGGAAATCGCCGGCCGCGCTGCGGTCCATCATCTTCCCCAGCAGGTCGCCGACGGCCGTCTGGCGACGGGTCTGGCGCTCCGGCGGAATGGCGGAGAGCTCGCGTGTGTTGGCGCTGGCGCCGATCGCGATGCGCACATCGGCCTTCTCCGCCATCCACTCCGTCACCGGTGAGATCCAGTCCAGCTGGGCGTCGCTGGCGTGCTTGTAGTAGACCGCGGCCAGGCCGTCGAGGGCGACGTTGAGGATCGGGTGGGCACCGGCCTTCAGCACCTCCTCGTAGACGGCCCGCAAAAGCGGCTCGGCACCGACCTCGCCGTCGATCGAGACCACCTCGCCCTCGGCCACCTTGGTCGAGTACCCGACCAGGATCTTCGCCAGGCTCTCCGCTCTTGGGTCCCTCACCGCGCTGTCTCCTCTCTCTCGCGAACGTTCGTCGTCATCGCCATGAACAATGCATGAAGGCGCGGATCGTCGGTCAGCTCGGGGTGGAAGGCGCAGGCGAGCACGCCGCCTTCGCGGATCGCCACGGGATGGCCGTCGTACTCGCCGAGGACCTCCACCCCCGTCCCGTGCCGCTCGACCCAGGGCGCCCGGATGAACACGGCGCGCAGGGGCTCCTCGCCGATCCCCGCCACCTCCAGGTCCGCCTCGAAGCTCTGCAGCTGGCGGCCGAAGGCGTTGCGCGCGGCCGTCGCGTCGATCAGCCCCAGGTGCTCGTCGTCGCAGACGATCATCCCAGCGCAGGTGGCGAACACCGCTCCCCCGGCTTCGCGGTGCGCCCGGATCGGCTCGGCCAGCCCGGCCGACTCGATCCCCTTCGAGATCGTCGTGCTCTCGCCGCCCGGGATCACCAGCCCGTCCAGCCCCTCCAGGTCGGCCGGCGTTTTGACGGCCGTTACGCCGGCGCCCAGCATCCGAAGCACACGCTCATGCGCTTCGAAGCCCCCCTGGATCGCGAGGACGCCGATGCGCAGGTCAGGCACCGCGGTCCTGCAGAAGCGCGTCGGCCGCCGCCAGCTCGGCGATCTCGAGCCCCGGCATCGCGCCGCCAAGCCCGATCGAGGCGGCCGCGACCCGCTCGGGGTCGTCGAAGTGCGTGGTCGCCTCGACGATCGCCTTGGCGCGTCGCTCGGGGTCGTCGCTCTTGAAGATCCCCGAGCCGACGAAGTTGCCTTCGGCGCCGAGCTGCATCATCAGCGCGGCGTCGGCGGGCGTGGCGATGCCGCCGGCGCAGAAGAGGGGCACCGGGAGGCTGCCGTTGGCGGCGACCTCGTGCACGACTTCGAGCGGCGCCTGGTGCTCCTTGGCGGCCCTGGCCAGCTCCTCCGGGCCGAGCTGGGCGAGTCGCTTGATCCCGGCGACGATCTCGCGCATGTGGCGTACGGCCTCGACCACGTTGCCCGTCCCGGCCTCGCCCTTGGAACGGATCATCGCCGCCCCCTCGCCGATCCGCCGCAGGGCCTCGCCCAGGTTGGTCGCGCCGCAGACGAACGGGACCTCGAAGGCAAGCTTGTCGATGTGATTGCGCTCGTCGGCCGGGGTCAGGACCTCCGACTCGTCGATGTAGTCGACCTCGAGCGCCTGCAGCACCTGGGCCTCCGCGAAGTGGCCGATACGCGCCTTGGCCATGACGGGGATCGTCACTGCCTCCTGGATCCCCTTGATCATCGCCGGGTCCGACATCCGCGCAACCCCGCCGTCCCGGCGAATGTCCGCCGGAACCCGCTCGAGCGCCATAACGGCACAAGCCCCGGCATCCTCCGCAATCCGAGCCTGCTCAGGCGTCACCACGTCCATGATCACCCCGCCCTTGAGCATCTCGGCAAGACCCGTCTTCAAGCGAAACGTAGCGCGTTCGGCAGCCATTCCCCGCATCTTACGTCTCCGGCGCGGCGGGTCCTGTCGCGGATTTGGTGCCACCAGCCCTGCGGTAGCTAAAGCTTCCTCGGGCTGGTCCCCCAAATCCACGCCACCCCCCGCGAGGAACGGGAACAGGCGACGCATCTCCCGCGGGTGGCGCTGTAGGGGGGACCGCCCCTGAGGACGCTTTAGCGACCGGAAGGGGCGGTGGGTCCCCTGCAGCGACAGGACCCGCGGGCCAACGTCGTCAGCTTCGCTACTTGAGTTTGTAGGCCCTGATGCGGTCTTTGTGGCTGTCTTCGTCCCGGGCATAGAGGCCGTGGGCGAGAGCCTGGACCAACGCCATGAGAGCGGTGTTGGAGCGGGCGAAGGAGGGGCTGTTGGAGGAGTAGTAGAGCGTCAGCTCGGCGTCCTCCCCCACCTCGGACATCGACGCGTCGGAGATTGCCAGGGTACGCGCGTTACGGTGCAGCGAGAGCTTCATCGCACGCAGCAGAAGAGGGTGGGCGCGGCCGGAGGAGAGGATGATGACGAGCGTCTCGTCGTCTATCCGTCCCAGCCGCTGCAGGGACTCGCCGCCGGTGCTGGCGACGATTTCGGCCCTGATGTCGAGCAGGCTGAGCGTGTGCCGGAGGTAGCTGGCGAAGAAGGCCATCTGGTCGACGCCGACGATCACGACTCGCTGGGCCCCTGCCAGCGCCGCGACCGCCCCGTCGACCTGCTCGCGCGTCAGCTTGCGCGCCGTTTCCTCGAGATTCGCGTAGTCGGCGCCCAGCGACCCCTCCAGCTCGGAGTGGTCGAAGGAGAAGAGCGAGCCGGCGCTGGACGCCCCGTTCGTCGCCGCCCCGGACGTCCGGTACTCCTCGATCGCCGCCTGTTGAAGCTCCGGATATCCCTCGAACCCGAGGGCCTGGGAGAAGCGCACGACTGTGGAGGAAGATGTGCTCGCCCGCCGGGCCAGCTCCTCTGCGGTGAGGAAGGCCGCCTCGTCGAGGTGGTCGACGATGTAGCGGGCGACGTCTTTCTGGGAGCGGGAGAACTCGTCGAAGCGCTCCTGGATGTAATCGGAGAGGCTCTTGAGCTGCGCGGCTGATTTGGTTGCGGTCTTGGTCACGGGCCTCAGATTCGCCGGACCGCACGCTTTCCCTTCCGGCGGCCACCGGAAGGATCTGGTTGGATGGGCACTGCGATGACGCTCGAACAGGCGCTGCGCCTCACCAACCGCAACATGGTCGCCTTCGACTTGGTCCTCGGCAGCGCGGCGATCCTCGCCCCGGCGACGACCCTGAAGGTGCTCGGGCACGAGCACCCGTCACCCGACGCCGAACACCTCTTCCGTCGCTGCGGCCCGATCTGGCTCACCTTTGCGGCGGCCCACGCGCTCGCCGACCGCCGCGGCGAGCAGCGCGACTGGTGGGCGCTGGCATGGCTGCGCGGCACCGAGATCGCCACCGACGCGCTCTGGGCGGAATCGTCAGCCGTCAGCCGCCCCGGCGCGAAGCTGGGCCTGCGCCTCGCCGGGATCTCGAACCTGGCGATGGCCGCCGGCTTCGCCTGGCTCTCCCGGAGGTAACGCCGTGGCGGACCTCGCCGGGCTGCCAGACAAGCGCTGGAGCGTGCGGGGCCTGACCGAAGAGGGCGACGAGGCCTGGGTGATCCGCGGCATCTCGCGCAAGCTCTACCGCTGCCCCGCCTGCCATGGCGAGATCGAGATCGGCAGCGAGCACGTCGTCGTCCAGTACGTCTTCCGCCTCGGCGGCACCGAACACCACCACTGGCATCGTCGCTGCGCCGAAGAGCTGCTGATCCCGGAGCTGCGCGATGCGCGCCGCGTGCCGGCCGGCGAGTCGGCGCAGTCGAAGCTGGAGCAGCGCGGTCGCCATCCCTCCGGCCGGCGCCCCCACCGCTGACGTGAGCCGCCGCGCCGAGCTGGCCTCCGTCTACCTGCGGATCGGCCGCACCTATCTCGAGTGGGCGCCGTCCCTGCTGGCGCTGGCGCTGATCGTCTTCATCCCGCTCGGGCTCGTGCACGCAATCGCCGTGCACGCCGAGATCGGCTCCTTCGACGTCGACAGCCTGATCGAGGTCTTCGCCGCCGCGCTGGCCGTGATCGCCCTGGCCGTCACCGGGCTGCTCGGCGAGGTCTTCTACACCGGCGCGGTGGCGATCTCGCTGACCCACCCCCACGACGGCAAGCCGCCGACGCTGCGCGAAACGGCGCGCATGGTGAACTACGGCCCGCTGATCGCGATCGACCTGATCTACGGCGTCGCGGTCGCGGTCGGGCTGGTCCTCTTCTTCGTGCCGGGCATCCTCGTCTTCGTCTGGCTCGCCCTCGCGGCTCCGGTGGTGGAGATCGAGCATCACGGCGTGCGCGCCGCCCTCGCCCGCAGCGTGCAGCTCGTGCGCGGCAAGTTCCTCCTGATCGCGGCCGTGATGATCCCGATCGAGATCGTCGGCGACGCCCTCACCAACCTCGCCACCGAGCTCGCCCATGACCTGCTCGGCGAGACGCTGCTCTCCAAGTGGCTGGCCGACGTGCTGTCCAACCTCGCCTTCACCCCCTTCTTCGCCGTCGCAGCCGTACTGCTCACGGTCGACCGGATCCACGAAAAGGAGGGCGCGGTAGTCGAACTACACTCGAAGCCGAGACAGTGAGCGCCGCATCGATCTTCACCGACTTCTGGAACGGGCTCGTCGAGCACGACGAGCAGGGCCTCTTCCTGGTCCTCGCCGGCTTCATCCTCTCCTTCGCCTTCATCCGCATGAGCACGCGGCTGATGCGCAGCCCCAAGGTCCCCTGGTGGCCGGGCAGCGTGGTCAGCGAGAGCGGCGTCCACCTGCACCACCTCGTCTTCGGGATCGTGACGATGATGGCCGCCGGCACGCTCGGCTTCAGCACCCTCGGCGCCAGCCCCTGGTTCGAGATCTGCGCCTTCGCCTTCGGCGTCGGCGCCGGTTTGACGATCGACGAGTTCGCGCTCTGGGTCTACCTCGACGACGTCTACTGGGCCGAGGAGGGGCGCAGCTCGATCGACGCGACCGTGATCGCCGCCGCCGGCATGGTCCTGCTGCTGCTCGGCTTCACGCCGTTCGACTTCGACACCGAGCTCGGCGACCGAGATCGCCGCCAGCGTCGCCGGCGCCCTGCTCGTCTTCGCCATGGTGGCGATCTGCTTCGCCAAGCAGCGGCTGATGCATGGCTGGGTCGGGTTCTTCTTCCTCCCGCTCGCGATCTACGGAGCCTCGCGGCTCGGCAAGCCGGGCTCGCCCTGGGCCCGCCGGCGCTACGGCAAACGTGACCCCGCCAGGCAGGCGCGGGCCGAAGAGCGCTTCCCGCTCGACCGGCGGACAGAACGCTTCAAGAACGCCTTCCGGGACATCGTCGGCGGCAAGCCGAGCGAGGGCGTCGCCGCCGCCCAGCAGGAGGCCGTCGCCGCAACCCGCGAGGCCGTGGCCGAAGCACGCCAGCGGGCCGAACGGGTGGCGCACATCGACCGCCCCTCGGATCGCTAGGCACTAGCGCGACTTGCCAGCGACGATCTGCTGGCCCGGCCAAAACGGCCACTCCTCGAACGCTAAACAGCGGCCGTCGGGGGCGAGGCGGACGATCCAGAGGTCGCGGTACTGGAGTCGATCCGGTCCGCCGTACTGGACTTCCACGCGGACCACCGCGGTCTCATCCTCGACCGCAACGATCTCGTGACGCATCTCGAACGGCTCGTCGGGGCCCTCGCGCTCGCGCTCCCAGAGCTCGGCGATCGCGGCGATTCCCGTGACGGGCTCCTCGTAGGGCGACATGCGGTAGGTGGCGTCCGCGGCGAACAGCTCACGCAGCGACTCGGTCCCCGCCGCGCGCCAGGCGCGCTCGTAACCCTCCACCCATCTCTCGATGCTCGCGTGAGGCGCCTTGGCCACCCCTCGAACCCTACGACCCCGGCGTTAACCGGGCGAACACACCGCGCACCTAGACTTGGAGAGGGAATGCGCCGTCTTCTCATCGCAGCTGCCGTAGCCGCTCTCTGCCTGCCGATCGCCGGAGCCGCCGCGCAGCGCCAGATCGTGCAGTCGGGCAACGTGCGCGTCTCCTTCGACGGCCGGCTCGCCCCCCGTGCGCTGCCGCGCGAGCGCTTGGCGCCGGTGACGGTGCACCTCGACGGCTCGGTCGCCACCGTGGACGGCACTCGCCCGCCGCAGCTGCGCGAGATCTCGGTGGCGGTGAACCGCGCCGGGCGGCTCTCGACCGCGGGCCTCCCCTCCTGCCCCCCCTCGCGCCTCCAGCAGACCAGCACCGAAGCCGCGCTCCACCTCTGTCGCGGCGCCCTGGTCGGCCACGGCCGCTTCGCCGTCAACGTCGACGTCTCGGACTCGTCCCTGATCCCGGCCAAGGGGGCCGTGCTCGTCTTCAACAGCAGCACTCGCAAGGGCTCGGGGATGGTGCTGCACCTCTACGGAACGACGCCCGTGAAAGCGGCCTTCGTGCTCCCCTTCGAGATCTCGCGCCGGTCTCGGGGCGAGTTCGGGACGGTCTTCACGGCCAAGATCCCGACGCTCGCCTCCGACCTCGGCTATGTCACCGACATCGAGGCTGACGATCGGGCGCAGGTACCGCTACGCCGGCGAGGCGCGCAGCTTCCTCAGCGCCCGCTGCGCCGCGCCGGCCGGCTTCCCGGGGGCGGTCTACGACCTGGCCAGGGCCACCTTCACCTTCCCCGACGGCAAGCGGCTGACCAGCAAGCTGCCCGGGGACTGCAGGGTCCGGTAGCTACCCGACCAGCGCCTCGGCTTCGCCGGGAGGCGCAAGCGCGTCCTTCGCGTCGAGCCAGCGAGGCCTGCCCAAGAGCCACCGTCCGCCCCTCGGCACCGCCTCGGTGAGCAGCTCCGCGTAGTCGATGCCGGAGTCGGCCGCGCTGCCGAAGCCGAAGAGGAGCTCCGGCGCCAGCGACGCGCTCATCGCGGCACGGCCCTCGACCAGCCGCCGGTAGTCGTTGCGTTCCAGCTCGCCCTCGTGGGCCTCGAGCGCGGCAAGGATCTCCTCCATCCGCGCCGGCCCGAAGGCGGTCGCGATGGTCGGCTGGCGCAGCGAGCCCCAGAGCGCCCACATCCACCAGCGCGGTGCCCCCTCGCCGGGTGCCGCCAGCGCGTCGCGCACAGCCCCGGCAACGAGGACATGAGCGGGGTGCAGCTCGTGCGGTCCTGGCGAGACGACCAGCGCCGGCCGCAGCGCGGCGATCGCCTCGGGAACCGCGGCGCGCGGGTCGAGGCTCGCATGAATGCGCAGCTCGAAGCCGGCGAGCCGGCAGGCCTCGCGCAGCTCGGCCTCGCGTTGCCGCCGCCGCTCCGGCCCTCCGAGCCCGCAGGCCAGGTTGACCACCCTCCAGCCCGCGTCGCGGAGGGCCATCAACGTCGCCGGCGCCCCGATCGTCTCGTCGTCGGGGTGGGGAGCGCAGTGCAGGACGGTTCCGCTCAAAGCCCGAGGCCGCCGACCCCACGCTCGTCCCAGCCGAGGTGATGGGCGAGCTCGTGGCGGAGGGTGCGCTCGACCTGCCTGCGGAGCAGCGCGCGATCGTGGCCGAAGTCGCGCTCCAGCGTGTCGCGGTAGATCACTATCCGGTCCTCGTAGCGCTCGCGGGCGAGCCCGTCCCCCTCATAGAGGCCGTAGGCATGCATCTCCGCACCGCGGTCGGAGACGACGACCGCGATGCCCTCCAGCACACGCTGAAATTCCTCCGGCAGCGCGTCGATCGCGTCGGCGACCAGCGCTTCGAAGGGGTCCATGCCCTCGGGTTCCGCCATCCCCGAAAAGGATGACGGTTCGCCCGAGCGTGGCCTACCTCCTACCTCAGTAGCCGTACCTTTCGGCCTGCTTTTCGGCCTCTTCGATCGCCTCGTTGGCTTCTTCCTTGCCCTTTTCGATGCCCTGCTTGGCTTCTTCTTCGGCCTTTTCGATCGTCTTCTCGGCCTGGCTCTTGCCGCCTTCGATTCCCTTCTTCGCTTCCTCCCTGCCCTCTTCGAGGCCTTGCTTGGCGGCCTTTTCGGCCTCGTCGAAGCCCTTGCCGACTTCGTCCCCGGCCTTTTCGATGCCCTGCTTGGCTTCGTCGAGGCCGCGTTCGAGCCGGTCTTCGGCCTCTGAGACGCCGTTGCTGTCGCTGTCCCCGCAGCCGGCCGCAAGCGCGCCGAAGGCGCCGATCGCAAGCACCAGCACCGCGAGGCGAGCCAGCCTCCCGCTCCGCCAACTCAAGTCTCTACTCGACACAATCGCTCCTCTCGGATCGCAGGGTTGAGGTGATCTTTGCACCCGGCACGCGTCAGCGCCGCCGGGCACCTGACGCTTCCTGGCCAGCTGGCCAGTTCGCCCGGTAGGATCAGCGGATCAACCCGACTAGGAGCTCACAGATGAATCCTGCCGCCGCAAAGCTCGAGGACGAGCTCGTACTGGAGCGCAAGCACTGGGTCGACGGCCCGCCCCACGCCCTGTTCAAGGAGATGCGCAGCGGCTGCCCGGTTCACTGGACCTCGCACGTCACCGAGTTCCCCGAGGCGGCCGGCTTCTGGTCGGTGATGACCGCCGACGACGTGCACGAGGTGAGCCGCGATTGGCAGACCTACTCCTCTGAGGTTGGCGGGGTTACGGCGATCAACGAGGTCTTCCCGATCGAGCTCTCGCGGGCGATGTTCATCGGCATGGACCCGCCCAAGCACGACCGGATCAAGGCACTGTTCCAGGCGGGCTTCACGCCGAAGCGGATCGCCGCCCACGAGGAGTCGATCCGGGAGATCGTCATCGGCGTGCTCGACCGCCTCGAGGGACGAGAGGACTGCGACCTCGTCACCGACGTCGCCCAGCCGGCGGTCTCCCGCGTGATCGGCAGCTTCATGGGCATCCCTCCCGAGGACGACGAGGTCTGGGCGACGCTGATGAACTCGACGCTGGGCGCCGGCGATCCCGACCTCAGCCCCGGCGGGGTCGAGGAAGCGCTCGAGCAGGCCATCCCGGAAATCTTCGCCCGCTGCAACAAGATGATCGCCGCCCGGCGGGAGAACCCGACCGACGACCTGACCAGCGTCCTCGTCCACTCCGAGGTCGAAGGCCAGATGCTGGAGGAACACGAGATAGTGATGGGCTTCTTCCTCCTCGTCGCCGCCGGCAACGACAGCACCAGGTCGACCTACGCTAGCGGCATGCGGGCGCTGATGGAAGACCGCGAGCAGCTCCAGATGGTCATCGACGACCCGAGCCTGATCCCGGGCGTGGTCGAGGAGTCCCTGCGGATGTTCCCCGCCTTCGCCCACTTCCGCCGCACCGCGACCCGCGACGTCGAGCTGAACGGCAAGCAGATCAAAGAGGGCGAGAAGGTGGTCATGTGGTACGCGTCATCTAACCGAGACGAGACGCGCTACGAGGACCCCGACCGCTTCGACGTCCTGCGCAATCCCGAGCACCAGGCCTTCGGTGCCGGCGGCCGCCACTTCTGCCTCGGCACCGCCCTCGCCCGCCTCGAGCTGAAGATCCTCTTCGAGGAGACGCTGGCGCGCTACCCGGGGATGACGATCAACGGCAGGCCCAAGTTCGTCGAGTCGGGCTTCCTCAACCAGCTGAAGACGCTGCCGGTGCGGCTGACGCCGTAGACGACGCCGTCCGCAGCACCCCGGGCCGCCTGCTCAGGAGCCGAGCAGCTTGGCCTTCTGCGCCGCGAACTCCTCCTCGGTGAGGATCCCCTGGGCTTTGAGCTCGCCGAGCTCCTTCAGCTGCTCGATCGGCGACTGGCCCGCGGCTTCCGGGGCCGCAGCGGGCGCCGCCGGCGCAGGTGCCTGGGCGGCTTCCTGTTCGGCCCAGCGTTCGCCCTGGCGTTTGGAGACGCGGTTGCTCACCGCGGTCGCGGTCCCGGCGATGGCGGCAGTTCGTGCAACTCCTCTGAGCAGTCCCGGCATGACCTTCCTCCTTCAGGATTCCGACTCGGCCGCGTCGAGCGCGGCGAGCACGTCTTGGACTGGGATGCGGCCGCTGGCGACGAGCTGGGCGCCGGTGCGGCGCATGGCGGCGGCGAAGGGCGCGGCCCAGCGATTCTCGTAGACCAGCAGTGCCGCCGAAGTCCCCGGTTCGAGAGCCTCGCCGGCGGCCGTGACGTCGTCGTCCGACAGGAGGCCGGACGACGCACCCTCGAACGCCGCAAAGGCCTCTACGGAGTCGCCGAGGTCGGCGATCTCCAGGGCGGCGACGGAGCCGTCCTCGCCCTTGGCGATGAAGGCGAGGTCGAGGATGCGAATCAGGCCGCGGTCGACCAGGTCGATCAGGTGCGGAGCGGCCTCGCCGGTCGGCTGGCGATCCGGCCACTCGACGATCAGGTAGTCGATCGGCCCCATCTCGTCGAGCGCATCGCCGTTCAACTTCGCTCCTTCTTTCGCTGGTGCGGATAAGCCGGAAGCTTCCGGAACCTGCACCCTAGCGCCTGACCAGCCTTCCTAGGCGAAGGTCGGCACCTCGCCGGCGTCCATCGGGTGCAGCTCCCCCTGACCAGCGCCTCGGTCCGCAGGTGGCCGATCTCCTGGTACTCGGTCGAGGCGATCATGTCCAGGAAAGCCTGCCGGGTGGGGTATTCGACCAGGGCCACCATGTCCCATGAGTCCTCGCCGAGGAGGGCCACGGCGGGCTCGCCGACGAAGACGATCCGCCCGCCGGCCTTCTCCAGCAGGGGAGCGACGGCGGCGCCGTATTCCTCGTAGCGCTCCTGCCCTCCGCCGGGCTTGAAGGCGAGCAGGTTCAGCATCACCACGGGCGCGCCGTCCCCAGCCCGCCCCGAGAAAGCCGCAAAGCCCTCCTGATTCAGCCGCTCGGGGTCGGAATTGGTCTCCATGCGCATCTCCTCCGCTGGTAGTGGGATCGCCTCCCGGTACGGCGGGAGTCTAGGAGGAACCGCCGAAACCAGGTGGATGGGAGGATGCCGGGGCCACCCGGAGCGAAGGAGCGGGATGTTGACCACAGACGCCAGTGCCGAGACCGTGGGGTTCCTGCGGCGCTACTACGACGCGATCGACCGTCAGCGTCCCGAGGAGGCGCTGGCGCTCTTCGCCGCGGACGCGACCGTACGAGCGGCCAACGGGCCCACCCAGCCGTGGATGGAGGGGCTGCAGGCGATGGCGCGCCAGCTTCGCGGCGTCACCGCCACCCGCCACGCGATCACCCGCGTGATCGAGGGTGTCGACGGCGAAGCGGCCTACGAGGTCGACATCACCTACGTCCTCGCCCGCGGCGCCGAGGTGACCCTCGCCGGCTCTGTCTTCTGCACGATCCGCGACGGGCTCTTCCAGAGCCAGCACCTCTACGTGGACCTGGCGCCGGTCCGCGAGGCGATCGAGAAGGAGAGCTCGACTTGGGTTCCTTCCGCAAGGGCAAGATTCCCTATACGCCGAGCGGCACAGGCGATTACACCGAGGAGATCTACTCGCTGAAGGGGTTCTTCGGCGAGTGGGCGCACCTCTACCGCCGCCGGAACCTCGCGCACCCGCTGCGCTGGTCCGACGAGCGCCTGATGTACAGCGGGCTGGACTCGGGTGTGCTGACCGCGACCGATGCAGACGACCCGCGCGGCGAGCCCCTGCGGCTGATGGAGGGCGAGGGCCACTCGGTCTCCCTCTCCCAGCGGGCGGCGCCGATGCCGTTCGCCGAGAAGAACGTCGACGCCCACCAGATCCGCTTCTACCATCGCGGCCGCTTCCGCCTCGAGACCGAGCTGGGGCCGCTGGAGATCGAGGAGGGCGACTTCGCCGTCATCCCGCGCGGGCTGATCTACCGCGAGGTTCCCCTGAGCGACGACGGCAACGCGGTCTTCGTCTTCGAGACCACCGCGACCATTCGCCTGGCGAAGGAGATGTGGGACGGCGTCGGGTACGCGAGCCTCTTCATCGACTACTCCGAGATGGCTGTCCCCGAGCCGGCCGGAAAGGAGATCGGCGGCGAGACCGAGGTGCGGGTCCGTTGCGAGGGCGAGCAGCACACGATGGTCTACAGCCACGATCCGTGCCGCGACGTCGTCGGCTGGATCGGCGACCCCGTCCTCTTCAAGATGAGCGTCTGGGCGGTGCCCGGCGTCGGGACGAGCCGGGGACACCTGACCCCGCCGGCCAGCTGCGTCCTGCTCGGCGAGGACAAGGAGTTCTTCTTCAACGCCCTGGCGATGCAGCCCTTCCCGAACACGCCGTCGCCGAACGGCAGCATCGGCCCGCCGTCCCACCTCAACGACTACGACGAGCTCTGGCTCACCCACCACTCGCAGATCGCGCCGGAGGACCACCTCTGGCTGCTGCCCCGCACGCTGCCGCACCCGGGCTTCAAGATGCCCACCGCCTACCCGCCGAACCCGGTCCGCGAGATGCGCGAGATGCGGATCAACTTCGACACGGCAACTCCGCTGCGCTGGACGGCGGAGGCGCGCGCAGCGCTCTTCGACAACCCACTCGTCGCCCAGTACACGAGCTTCATGGGATTCCCACCGGATGCGGTCCCGGCACACCTGCGAGAGCGGTCGGACGCCGAAGCGAAATGAACGCCGCGTCCCCCGACGCCGCGGCGCGCCCACGCGGGGCGGGCTGGGGCGAGGAGACCGACACGTTCATTTCGGGCGACCTGGCCACAGCCCTCGCGTACGCGACCCCGGCGCAGGGGGCCGTCGTCGCCCCGATCACGACTGCCGGCGTACGTGACCGCGCAGCGGGGACTGCGATGCTCACCACCTCGCTCGCCTTCGGCAAGAAGCTCGAGCGGATCCGGCGCGAGGACCGGGTGGCCCTCGCCTTTCACGCCCGCGAGCACGGCTTCGCCGAGGGGCCGCAGTTCGTCCTCGTCCAGGGCCGCGCGACGATCGGCTGGACCGACCCCGTCGCGCAGGGGAAGGCGCTGGCCAGGGGCACGCGGCGCTTCTTCTCCCCGCCGAAGTCCGGCCGCTTCTGGCGCTGGTGGATGCACGAGTACTACATGGAGCGGGTGCCGGTGACCGTCGCGGTCGAGCGGGTGACGATCTGGCCAGAACCGGGCGGCGATTCGCCCCCGGTGGTGCACGGGCTCCCCCTGCCCCCGGAGCCGCCGGCCTCGCAGGACGCGCCGCGCGGCGGCGTCGGGCCCCGCATCGCCGCCGGTCGCGCCGGGGCGCGCCTGCGCCGGCTGCCGCACCTGCTGCTCGGGTGGGTCGGCGCCGACGGCTTCCCGGCGGTGGCGCCGGTGAACGTCGCCGGGGCCGATCGCGAGGGCCTGACGCTGCACGACCCGACCGGCGCCGTGCCCGGCGGCCGGCGCCGTGCCGGGCTCCTCGGCCACCGCTTCGGGCCCGAGCTGACCGCACTGCGCGTCCGCCAGCACACAGGCTGGCTGGAAGCGGAGGGCGGCGAGGTCCGCTACGCGCCGCACACCGAGCAGCGCTACCGCACGCCGCGGGGCACGACCGCGACCGCCCTCGTCAACGGAGGGCAGGCAAAGCTGAACAAGCGCCGGGCGCGCCGGGCCGGGGCCCGGGGGAAGCGATGATCGAGGAGCGACTTGACCTCGACGGGGTCGAGCGCGAGCTCGTCGCGCTGTCCGGTCCGGAGATGCCGCGCATGGGCTGGGGCTCGCACCCCTGCCAGGGCGTCTACTACCGCTCCGCCGGCACCCGGCCGAGGGTCGCCTTCATCGCCGCCCACTACAACATCGACTTCTCCGAGCACTACCTGGCCGACCACCTCGCCCGCCGCGGCTTCGGCTTCCTGGGCTGGAACACGCGCTTCCGCGGGATGGAGGCCTTCTTCCTGCTCGACCGGGCGCTGCTCGACATCGGCCTCGGCGTCCGCTGGCTGCGCGAGAGCGGCGTCGAGGCCGTCGTCCTGCTCGGCAACTCGGGAGGCGGCTCGCTGATCGCCGCCTACCAGGCGCAGGCCCAGCGGCCGGTCATCCGCCCCGCCCTCGGGATGCCGCTCGCCGACGGCCTCGACGACCTCGCCTCCGGCGACCTCTACGTCAGCGTCGCCGCGCACCCCGGCCGGCCCGAGGTGCTGACCAACTGGCTCGATCCGGCGCTCCCCGAGGAGAGCGACCCGGTCGGAACCGACCCCGCGCTCGACATGTACAGCGAGGAGAACGGTCCTCCCTACTCCGCCGATTTCGTCGAGCGCTATCGCGCCGCCCAGCGCGCCCGCAACGAGCGCATCACCGACTGGGCCAAGCAGGAGCTCGAGCGGGTGCAGGCGGCCGGTCACTTCGACCGGCTCTTCACCGTCCACCGCACCTGGGCCGACCTGCGCTTCCTCGACGGGGCCCTCGACCCCTCCGACCGGCCGACTCCGGCGTGCTACCTCGGCGATCCGCGCTTCGCCAACCGCGGCGTGCTCGGCATCGGCATGCTGAACTCGCTGCGCAGCTGGCTCTCGATGTGGAGCCTCTCCGAGTCGCAGTGCAACTCCGAGGAGCACCTGGCCGCGATCTCGCTCCCCTCCCTGATCGTGCAGCCGACGATGGACACAGGGGTATTCCCCAGCGACGCGCGCGCGATCCACAACGGCCTCGCCGCCACCGACAAGCAGCTCGTCGAGCTCCCCGGCGACCATTACTTCCGCGGCGTCGAGGGCGCCCGCACGCAGGTGGCCGACCTGCTCGCCGCCTGGGTGACGGAGCGCACGCGATAGGCACCGGCAACCCCGCCACATCGTCCGTAGCCTTCCCCTAGCGAGAGACGAAGCCGAAGAGGTGGCCGGCGATGTTGCGGATCTGGATCTCTTCGGAGCCCTCGGTGATCCGGTAGCGGCGATGGTGGCGGTAGATGTGCTCGAACTGCTTGTGCCGGGTGTAGCCAACACCGCCGTGCACCTGCATCGCCCGGTCCGCCGCGTCGCAGACGAGGCGGTTGGCGCGGTAGTTGCACATCGAGACCTTGTCGCTGACGCCGCTGATGCGACCCTTGCCGCTGTCCATTTCATGAGCCGTCTTTCGCACCAGGCCGCGCAGCATCTCGATCTCGGTCGCGAGCTCGACCAGCGGCCACTGAATCGCCTGCCGCTCGGCGAGCGGCTTGCCGAACGTCCTGCGCTCGCGCGCGTAGGCGACCGACTCGGTCACGCAGTAGTCGGCCGCACCGACACCGGAGGCCGCCTGCCGGATGCGGTTCTCGTGGACGAAGAACATCGCCGTGGCGAGCCCCCTGCCCTCCTCGCCGAGGATCGCGCCGTCGGGCACCCGCACGTCCCTCAGCGCCATCTCCGCGTGGTCGGTCGGCATGTTGAAGGTCCAGTGCATGTACGGGACCTCGATGCCGGGGGCGTCGGTGGGGACGATGAACGCGGTGATTCCCTCGGCCGCGCCGGGATCGCCGGAGGTGCGGGCGAAGACGATCGCGTGGTGGGCGAAGCCGAGTCCGCTGATGAAGCGCTTGGCCCCGTTGATCACCCAGTCGCCGCCGTCCCTGACCGCCGCCGTCTGCAGCCAGGTCGCGTCGCTGCCGTGGTCGGGCTCGGTCAGGCCGAAGGCGAACGCCAGCTCGCCTGAGATCGAGCCCGCGAGGAAGGCCTCCTTCTGCTCGGCGCTGCCGAACTGCTCGAGGATCAGCGGGAAGACGAGGTTCCCGACAACGGAGGACTCCATCTGCAGGTCGTTGTGCAGGCCCAGCCCCTTCGCCGCGAGGTGGTCGCGGATCACCGCCATCCCGAGGTTGGTCCCGTCGCGCCCGCCCATCCGCTCGGGCAGCGCGTAGCGGTAGAAGCCGGCCGCGTCCGCCCGGCGCCGCATCTCCTCGAGCAGCTCGACCCACTCTCGCGAATGAACGCCGTCGTTCTCCCAATCGGTGCGCTTCCACTCGCGACGGTGGTCGAAGAACTGCATGTTCTCGGCTTCGAGGGGCTCGATCTCGCGCTCGATGAAGGTGTCCAGCTCGGCGATGAAGTCGAGGAGGTCGCGCGGCAGCTCGTAGTCCATTGGCGGCTACCTGCCTTTGTCAGGGGTGTTCGAGTCCGGGGTTCCACCGTCGCGAGCGGGCAGCTGGACGATCAGGTCGGCGTCCTCGGGTTCGACATAGCGCGGGTTCCAGAGGCTGAGTCGCTCGACCACGCCCCGCCGCGTGACCTCGGCCACCTCGTCGAGGCGGTCGTCGAGCTCGCCGGCCCGGATCGCCCGCGCCAGCTCGTCGTCGTCGCCGAACCCCAGCGCCGCCAGGCGCTCCGCGTGCCCCTGCGCCTGCGCCGGCCCGAGCGCGATCTCGCGCTCGACCGTGGCGGCGACGTTGGCGGCGACGCGGGCCATGAAGCTGAGGCGCCCCTCGGTGCCGGGCATCACGTCCTGCTCGAGAAAGCCCCGCAGGGCGGCGACCAGCTCGGCGGTGCTCGGCACGCCGCGCGCCATCTCAGCCGCCCCGCCCGTCGAGATACAGGAGGACGTCGTACTCCTGCTCCCACACGCGGCGGCCGATCGCCGCCAGCTCGATCGAGCGCACGTCCCCGGAGAGGTGCCGCGAGGCCTGGACCATGCACCCGACGCCCCACCAGACGCTGCTGAAGAGCTCCCACCAGCGGACGAGCTCGGGGTCGACGGGCTGCCCCGAGACCCTTTCATAGCCCTGGAACAGGTCGGCGTAGTCGCCGAAGCCGCCGACCGGGCGCTCGACGACCCCGAAGCGCCAGCACCGCGCGCAGAGGTATCCCAGGTCCTCCATCGGATCGCCCAGGCGAACGAGCTCCCAGTCGAGCACGGCGCGGATGCCGTCGGGGCCGACCAGCAGGTTGCCGTTGCGGAAGTCGCCGTGGACGACGCGGGCGGCACCCGCGTCGGGTCGGTCCCGTTCCAGCCGGCGCATGCCCAGCTCGAGGGCCGGGCTGCTCTCCTCAAAGAAGTCGAGGGCGCCGCGCAGCTGCCCCAGGGAGTCGGGGGTCTCCAGCCCCTCCACCTCTCCCGGGGGGATCGCGTGCACGCGGGCGAGGATTTCCCCACAGCGCTCGGCCAGGCCCGGGCGAACGCCCGCGTACGCGTCGTTGCGCAGGATGCGGCGGGGAACCGTCTCGCCCTCGACGAAGTCCATCACGATGAAGGGGGCGTCCAGAGCGGCGTCGTCGCTGCCGTGGGCGATCAGCTTCGGCACCGGCACGCCGGCGCGCGCCGCCGCTTCGATCGCGGTCGCCTCGCGCCGCATCGCCCCTCCGGCCCGAGCCGCCTTCGGCGGGTCGCGGCGCAGGATCAGCGGCCGCTCGGCCCCGCCGGCGAAGACCGCGTCGAAGGCCCAAGTCTCGCGGCTGGCGCCGCCGGTCAGTCGCCGCAGGTTGCGCACCTCGGCCTCCGGCTCCGCGCATGCCTCCGCCACCACGGCGCGAAGCTGCCCGGCGAGCCGCTCAGAAGGCGCGGTAGCCGCCATCGATCAGGAAGGAGTCGCCGGTGTGGTACCCGCTCGCCGGGCTGGCGAGGTAGACGGCGATCCCGGCGAAGTCGGCCGGAGTGCCCCAGCGCCGGGCGGGGATTCGCGGCAGCACGCGATCGATGAACGGCTGCCGGGCGAGGATCTCCTCGGTCATCGCCGACTCGACCCAGCCCGGCAGGATCGAGTTCGCCCGGATACCGTGTTTCGAGAGCTCGACCGCGCAGGAGTTGACCATCGAGACGAGTCCGCCCTTGGAGGCCGCGTAGTTCTGTCCCCGCGGCTGCCCCGAGAGCGCAGCGAGGCTGGCCACCCCGACCAGGCTGCCGCCTTCCCCCTGCTCGACCATGGCGCGGCCGGCCCCCTGCAGGGTCAGGAAGGCCCCGTTGAGGTTCACCGCCAGGACCCGCTGGAACTCCTCGGGCGACATCTCGAGGAAGCGCTGGCCGCCGGCCGCGACCCCGGCGCAGGCGAAGCAGGAGTCGATCCGCCCGAGTCGATCCAGAGCCTCCGCGAAGCCGGCCTCGACCTCATCGGCCGAGCTGACGTCACAGCGAACCGCGACCACCTCTCCCCCATGACTGGCGATCCGCTCCCTGGCGGCCTCATTCCGCTCCTCGGTCCGCCCCCAGATGCAAACGCTCGCCCCGGCGGCGGCAAGCCCCTCGGCCATGCCGAGCCCGATGCCGCTGTTGCCGCCGGTGATCAGCGCCACATGCCCCGACAAATCGAACGGGTTACCCATTGCCCTCTCCCAGGTTGACCGCTCGGATGATATGGCTGAACGCCGGTGCCAGATCAGGGGCTTACCGAGTGCCCGTGGCGCTCGCCTCTCCGCCAGGCGGGCGAACGGCATTTTGAACCCCCGCATTGCGCGGGCAATGTTCAGCTGCCGATCTCGAGCTTTCGGACTGCCTGGGCGAGATCCTCTGACGCGGGAGCCTCGACGAGCCGCAAGCTCAAGGCGTCGGCCAACACGTCTCCCCCGCTCCGCTTGCGGGACCAAGCTTGAAGTCCTAGCAGGGCAACTGGAACGAGGAGTAGAGGCAAAAGCCACCAGGTATCCGCTCGGTCGGCAATCACAGCAGAAAGAAGAGTCAGCGGTGGTATGACCGCAAAGCGAAGGTCCGCCTCGGAACTGAGACGATCGCTAACTGAGAACACCTCTTTGTGCGCCTCTAGCAAGCGGGTTTTTGTTAGATCCAGATCTTCCAACAACTCGCTTAGCAGGGCTTCTTCGAGGAAGTCACGATCCGATGTCTCATGGCTGTCGAGGCTTGGATCGCTTAGGCCTAGCTTCCAGCCGTATCGGCGCCGGGAAAACTCATACGCAAGATCCCGGGCCTCGAGGGTTGGGGCATAGGCTCCTTCTACCTCGCGAGCCGCAACTGATTCTAGAGTTGCGAGCCCTCGGCTGGAGACCCGCAACTCAGTAAATCGCGAAACGAGCCACAGGAGAGCACCCTCGGTGAGGGATCCCAGCAGATAAGCGCCAAACCCGATGGCCACGCTGAGGCTAATCGCGCCCGTAAGTTCACCGAGTTCGATGAACGAATGCGACAGGTTGTTGGGCTGGGCTTCGTCCGCATGCGTGATCAGCCACAGATTCAGAAGCCAGAGATATCCGGCTGCCAGCGGGGCACGAATCTCTCGAAGTCCGGGAAGTGCACTCAACATCGATCTATGGAGCCGAACGACCGCCCACGGCGCGCAGCACGATACCAACCCGTACCGAATCGTGTCCGGGCCACGGCGGTACCTGTTGAGGTTCGGGATCCCTAGGCCAGTGGGCGGGAAGGACTCGAACCTTCGAACCGACGGATTATGAGTCGCGCCGGAACCCGTCTACAGAGATGAATCTGGCCTGATTAAGCGATCTACGTCTAAGAAGTTCGGCTGAGTTCGGTGGGAGTCGGGGACCAATTTCGGGACCAAGTTTCGGTGTCTTCAGACCACAGATTTGCCTCGGCGATTTCATACGCGCAGCGCACCGTGACCAAGGCCCGTCCCCCGGACGGATGGAAGCGAGCAGCGTGCGCTCTACCTCCTGACCGAGGTGGCAGATTGGATGACCGCGCCGCCCTTAGTGCCGATTACCCAGATTGCGGTTGACCTGCCCTGTGGATCGACAGCGATCTGCGGTTCGCCGAGACTCTTCGTCCAACCGGAGATATCGGTGGGCCGCGACCAGGCACCTCCAGGCGGATGCTTCGCCGCCTGGATGGCGAAGTTGGGGCCGGGGCGGGTGTCGTAGCCCTCCCAGATCGCGGTCGCGTTGCCCCAGGAATCCACCACCAGCTGCAGGTGCTGCCCACCCCGTCCGTGACCGGTAGTGATGTCGACCGGCCTCGACCAGCCCCCTCCGGCCGGGCGGGTCGCGCCCTGGACGACGAGATAACTACCGTTGGAACGTTGCCAGATCGCGGTCGCCTCGCCTTGGGGATCGACCGCGATTTGCGGGTCCTGTACGTGGCGGTGCCCCGCCTTGGAGATGCTGACCGGCGCCGACCAGGTCCCACCGGCCGGGCGGGTCGCAGTTTGGATCCGACGGCTTTGGATCCGGATCCGACGGCCATTGGACGCCCTGCCTGCCCAGACCGCTGTGGCGTTGCCCTGGGAATCCACAGCCACCTGTGGCCAACCGCCCACTACTCCATTGGCAGAGAGTGTGACCGGCGCCGACCAGATCCCTCCGGATGAGCGGGTCGAGCTTTCAATTGCACCGCTGTATTCCTCTTCCCAGACCGCAGTTGCGCCGCCCTGGGGGTCAAGTGCGATTTGCGGAGATCGGGCGGCCTTTCTCGGTGGAGACAGGGTGACCGGTGCCGACCAGCTTCCTCCAGCCGACCGGGTTGCGCTTTGGACGACCGAGCGCCAACCTTCCTCCCGTTCCAAGAGCCAGACCGCAGTTACGTTGCCTTCAGGGCCGGCCGCTACGAGCGCCGAACCCGCGCCAGCTGCGGAGAGGGTGACCGGCGCCGACCAGCTCCCTCCGACTGAGCGGGTCGCGCTCTGGACGACCCAGGAGCGACCCACACGGCGCCCCCAGATGGCCGTCTCGTTGCCCGGGGGGTCAAGGGCGATCTGCAATCCATACGCAGCTTCCAAACCGCCAAAGAAACGGGATGGAGTGGACCAAGGTCCGGCGGCTTGCCGCACCGCGCTCTCGTAGATGAGTTTTCCGCCGCGGTATCGCCGCCACACGGCGGTCGCATTGCCTGCGGAATCAACACTCACCAACGGGGATTCTTCGCCAATGCTCATAGCCCCGGAGACATTCATCGGGCGCGACCAGCCTGGCGCAGCGCTCGCGGGCGATGCGACCAAACCCGCCGCCAGGAAACCGGCAACGGTCAGGAGTAGAAACCACAGGTGAGGCGCACGAATGCGCGAGCGATCCGTTGCTCCTCCAATCGTCACTATCCCCCGTATTCCCGCGAATTCCATCTCGGTGATTGGTGAGTTTAGTTCCCGCAGCGAACGAGGCGGCCAGCTGGATGGGCGGGCTGGACTCGAACCAGCGACCGACGGATTATGAGTCGCCCGGAACCCTTCTATAGAGCCGAATCTGGCCTGATAGAGCGAATCACGTCCAAGGAGTTCGGCTGAGTTCGGTGGAGTCGGGGACCAATTTCGGGACCAAGTTGAATCAAGAAAGGCGTTCGAGGAACCCTTTGAGCTTTCCCCGCATCTCCCCTATCTGCTGGTAAGTCGGCGTTCCGTTTCCATAGGCAAGAAGAAACGGAACTCGTGGACCGCCGTAGTCGACAGCCCCCTCAGATCGCCGCATGCGCTGCTTGGCAGCCGAATAAGCCCTTGGGAGGAATCGGATAGCGGTCGGCAGAACGCTTGCCGATGGCTCAAAGCCTGCGAGAAGCGCCATGATGAAGACGAAGGCTCGATCTTTATCCCACTGATCGCCTGGAAAGACTTCATCCCAAGCCCCACGAGCAGCCTTGTCGCTTTCGATCTGGGTGTCGAGCCAAGTTGCTGAAGATGGCTCTGACAGCAGAGAGCCGATCTCCATCCTGATTCTGGGGTCTGCGGACCTCACGCGCAAGAGCTCTTCGACCTCACTCAAATCAGCAGGGGCCTCCCGCTCATCCAACAGTGCTGCAAACAACTCCACCGTCTCCCCCAGCGAGGATCGCTGTTCTGGAAGCGCAGCAGGATCTCGCTCTTCGATCACCTCCCCGGCCAGACCCGAGATCAGTGGAGCAAAAGCCGGGGGCTCTACCGAAATAGCCTGAGCCTCTGAAAATGCTGCCGCATGATTGTGGATGTCCCTGAGCACAGCCTTGGTGGCAGCCTGGTTACTCCCAGCGCGTTCGATCTTTTCGTGGGTGCCCGGTGGCAGCTTCGCCCCAACATCTGGGTCCTCCACAAGGGAGCGAACGATAGTCGCAGCCTCTGTTCCCCCTTCAAGCTGCAACTCAGCCCACTCCCCACCGCCATCTGGCTCAGCGAAGCGCACACGTCTTTCATTTACAGGCTTTGCACAGTCCTCGTGAGCAATCTCGCGCACGCCATCATCAAACTCGGTCCATTTGGCGTGGGGCCATTTGGTTTTCTTCCACTGTGACTCTCGGTGCTGCTCGGACATAAGCCAATCTTCGCGGCCGTGCACCCGAATAAAGCGCCTCCTCACCAGCGCTAGCAAGTCGTTGGGTCCCAGAACGGACAGGCCCTTGTTTTTCGCGTCGGCAATCTGACTCCCTGAAGGACTCCACAGAATCAACGGCTCGGCGATAAATGCGAGCGCCGGGATGGACTGATAGCCCGCCTCATTGAACTCAGCAACGTGAGAAAAAACGCGCGGCAGCATGTTTGCTTTCTACCGAGAACCTTTCTTCACGCCGCGACGATATTGAGCGACTCGCTGCCAACCGACTTGCCCTGAGGCTCGTGCTCTGCGGCACGCAGCTCAAGCATCCCCGCCAAGGCGTCAAGGGCCATCTCGCGGGCCTCCTCCTTGGTTCGGCCTTGGCTGAGCACGCCAGGAACCTCGGGGATCGAGGAGACGATCCAGCCGTCGTCTCCCTCCTCGTAGAGGATCGTGAGGTGCAGGGGGTCGCTCATACGGCGATTCTAGCGGTCAACCCCGCGACCATTTTGGGACCAAGTTTGCAGTCGGGGCGGATCGGGCCTATCGCGAAGAGGCCGATTTCCGGGCACTTTTCATGGGGCGGGAAGGACTCGAACCTTCGACCGACGGATTATGAGTCCGCTGCTCTAACCAACTGAGCTACCGCCCCAGTGGCTGGAGAGGGTAGCGCTAGGCGCTGAAGAGCTGGGCCAGGGAGCGGCCGACGTCGGGGGGCTCTTCCTCGCCCTTGGCCGCGGCGGCGGCGCCTTCAGCCAGGGCCTTGGCGGCGTCGGCGATCTGGTGGGTGCGGCCGCCGCGGATGGTGCCGGTCTTCTTCGCTTCGTCGAGGTCGGATTCCATCAGGCCGGCCAGCTCGGCCAGGCGGCGCAGGCCAACGGCGCCAGCGGCACCCTTGAGGGCGTGGGCCTCCATCCGCATCGTCTCGAAGTCGGTCGTCTCGGTCGCCAGGCCGGCCGCGATCACGTCGCAGCGGCGGCGGGCCTCCTCGGCAAAGGAGGCCAGCAGCTCGGCGTCCGGGCTCGTCTTCTCGCTCATTCTCCGATCAGTCCCTTCACTGTCCTGGTCAGCTCTTCGACGCCGAAGGCGCCCTCGATCTCAGCCTCGATCCTTCCATTCTGGTCGATCGCGAACAACCACGGCTCGCTCGGCAGATGGAAGGCGCGCACCTGCGGACGCACTCCCTTGTTCGGGTCGTTGTCCTTGTAGATCTCCATGTGGATGAACTCCGCCTTGTCGCCGTAGAGTCTGCTTGACCTGCTCGGTGACGTCGGCGACCGGACCGCAGACCCGACTCTGGCAGAACTGGGGCGTCGCGAACAGCAGCACGATCGGCTCCTTGCCGAGCACGTCGGCGTAATCGACTTCGTTCTGCGTGTCCGGCGGGATCCGCGTGGTGATCTTGCTGAGGTCGCCGCCGACGTCCTCGGGGGTGGGCGTGTGGATCAGCGGCGCCTCCTCGCCGGGCCTCGGGACCCTGGCGAAGGCGCCGACCGAGGCGCTGGGCAGCAGCGAGGACTTCAGATCGCCGTCCTCCTCGATCAGGGCCGACGATCCGCCACTCCCCGTCGCTCCGGGAAGTCGACGCGCGTGACGTAGGCGGCGGTGGCGGCGTCGGGGTCGTCGGTCGTCGTCATCGCGCGGAAGGCGGGCTGGGTCTCGATGCTTTCGACGGCCGCCGGGTAGGGGCCGACCGCCGGCCGGTCGAGGGCTTCCTCCAGCGCTTCCTTCTCCCGCTCCGTGCCCGCGGCGGTGCCTTTCTTCAGCGGCACCCGGCGAAGTAGAGCGCGACCTTGGCGTCGGCGACCTGGCCGCCGTCGCGTTCGAAGACCCCGAACGGGTAGCGGTTGCGGCCCTCGTAGAAGACCTTCGCCGCGGGCGAGACGACCAGGGTCGAGGGCCCGGCGGCCGCTTCGGCGACCTGCGCCAGGGTCTTGCCCTCGGCGCTGGGGAAGTCGCCCTTCGGCGGCGCCGGACGGCTTTCGGCGGAGCCCTGCGAGGAGTCGGTCGAGGTATCCGAGTCGCCGCCGCACCCCGCGAGCGCGGCAACCGCGATCGCCGCCACGAGGGCGAGGGCGGCAAGGGCTTGGCTGCGACGCATCGGCGGCATGTTATTGAGGGCCGTGAGCCGGGAGCGGTGCCCCCGAAGGCACCCTCGCCGGGCTGGAGATAGGGTCCGCAGCGCAGAAGGGCAAGCGGAAGGAGAAGAGGTTGGCGGAGCGAGCGGCACTGATCACCGGAGCGTCGAGCGGCATCGGCCTGGCGATCGCCAGGGTCCTCGGCGGCGAGGGCTACGCGCTGACGGTCGCCGCACGGCGCCCGGAGAAGCTCGAGAGCGCCGCGGAGGCGCTGCGCGCCGACGGGATCGAGGTGCAGAGCGTCGCCGCCAACATGACCGACGAGGAGGGACTGGTCGGCGTCTTCGCCAAGCACCGCGAGACCTACGGGCGCCTCGACGTGCTCGTCAACAACGCCGGCGTCGGCATCGGCGCGCCGATGGAGGAGATCCAGACCAAGCACCTCGACATGCAGCTGGCGGTCAACCTACGGGCGCTGATCATCGGCACCCGCGAGGGCCTGCCGATGCTGCAGCAGGCCGGCGAGGAGCACGGCAAGGCGCTGATCGTCAACACCGCCTCGATCGCCGGCAAGGGCGGCCAGGCCTGGCTCTCGATCTACGCCGCGACCAAGGCGGCGGTGATCAACTTCACCCAGTCGACGCACCGCGAGGTCGGCGGCGCCGGGATCCAGTGCACGGCGCTGGCGCCGGGCTTCGTCGAGACGCCGATGACCGAGTTCGTCCAGGGCCAGATCCCCGGCGAGGAGATGATCCGGCCGGAGGACCTCGGCGAGGCGGTGCGCTTCCTGCTGCGCACCTCGAAGAACTGCCACGTGCCCGAGATCGTCTTCACCCGGCCCGGTGAGGGGCTCGACACTCCCTAAGCGGGACGAACGGGCGACGGGGGGCGGATTGCGCTTCCTCGTCGCCGCCTTCGGCGACCCCGGCCACGTCTTCCCCGCGATCTCGCTGGGGCGGGCGCTGTGCGGGCGCGGTCACGAGGTGACGATCGAGACCTGGGAGGAGCGCCGCGAGGCGGTCGAGGGCGCCGGGCTCGGCTTCGCCGCGGCCGAGGAATACCGCATGTTCCCTCCCCCCGATCCCGACTCGCCCGAGGGCGCCCACGCGGCCGAAGCGGCCAAGGCGCTGCTGCCGCTGCTCGAGGAGACGCGCCCGCACGCGGTCGTCAGCGACATCCTCACCCTGGCGCCGACGCTGGCGGCCGAGAAGGCGGGCGTGCCGCTTGCGACCCTGATCCCCCACATCTACCCGGTCGTCGAGCCGGGGCTGCCGTTCTTCGCCGTCGGGCTGCAACCGCCGCGCACGCCGCTGGGGCGGGCCGTCTGGCGGACCGGACAGCGAGCGCTGAACATCGGCCTGGAGCAGGGCCGCAACGACCTCAACCGCCAGCGAGAGCGGCTCGACCTGCCCCCGGTGGAGCGCTTCCACGGCGGCATCAGCCCCGACCTGGCGCTGGTCGGGACCTTCCCCCAGCTCGAGTACCCGCGGCGCTGGCCGGCGGGCGTCGAGATCACCGGGCCGATGACCTTCGAGATCCCGCATCCGGAGATCGAGCTGCCGCCGGGTGACGAGCCGCTGGTCCTGGTCGCGCCCAGCACCGCCCACGACTCCGAGAACCACCTCGTGCGCACGGCGCTCGCGGCGCTGGCCGAGGAGCCGGTGCGGGTGGTGGCGACGACCAACCGCGTCGTCCCCCAGCGCCCGATCGAGGTCCCCGCCAACGCGGTCCTGGTCGACTGGCTCAGCTACAGCCAGCTGATGCCCGCCGCCTCGCTGGTGATCTCCCACGGCGGCCACGGCACCGTCGCCCGCGCCCTCGGCGCGGGCACGCCCGTCCTGATCTGCCCGATCATCGGCGACATGAGCGAGACCGCGATGCGGGTCGCCTGGGCGGGGTGCGGCCTCTCCCTCCCCTGGCGCCTCTGCCGCCCCGCCCCGCTGCGCTGGGCCACGCAGCGACTGCTCGGAGGACCGCTCCTTCGCAGGTAGCGCGGGCGAGCTTGCCGCCTGGGCCGCGGAGAACGACGGCGCCGACGCGCGGCGCCGAGCTGGTCGAGCGGCTGGCGCTCAGCCGGGCAACGGCCTGAGGAAGCTCCGGGGGTGGGACTCGAACCCACAACAACTCGGTTAACAGCCGAGTGCTCTACCGATTGAGCTACCCCGGAACGACCTGGAGGAATTTACCGGTTACCCACCGACCCGCTCGGTGCGGGCGATGCGTTCGACCAGGGCGGCGCGGTCGCGGCTGAGGGCGGCGCGGCGCTCGTAGTCGTCGCGCTCGCCGGCGGCGGCGATCTCGGCCTCGATGCGGCGCTGCTCCAGGAGGAGGTAGTTGAGCTCCATCGCCTCGGGCGAGGCGGGCTCGTCGTGGGCGAGGATGACCAGCTCGGCGATCAGGCCGGCGAGCTCGGAGTCGTCGTGGGGAAGGTTGGAGGCCGGGTCCTCGGGGTGCTCGCGCAGCCAGGCGAGGGCGCGCATGCCCATCGGCGAGAGGTGCTGCGTCGCTGAGGCGGGCCAGGTACTCCCTGCCCTCGGCCGGCAGGGCGATGCACATCGCCAGCAGGGCGCGCTCGCGGCGCTCGCGCGAGGTCAGCTCCGCGGTCCGCCGCGGCGCCGGCGCCGCGGCCGCCGCGGACCGGGGCCTCCCCGGGCCCGCCGCTGGTCGGCTGTGCAGCCACCACCCGCCCCATCACCATCGCCGGCTCCAGGTCCAGGCGCTCGGCGACCTGCCGCACCAGGTCGTCGCGGCTGGCGCTCTCCCCGAGCCCGGCCAGGATCGGCGCCACCTCGCCCAGCGCCCGGTCGCGCTCAGCGGGCGAGGCCGTGTCGGTGCGGTCGAGGACGAGACCGACCTGGAAGGCGGTGAGCTCGACCGCGCCGTCGAGCAGCGCCCGGAAGCGCTCGGCCCCGCCCTCGGCCGCCATCATCTCCGCCGGGTCCTCGCCGGCCGGCATCGCCGCCACCCGCAGCCGCATCTTGCGCCCCGCCGCGACCCGCTGCGCCCGCAGCATCGCCTCCTGCCCGGCGGAGTCGGCGTCGAGCGCCAGCACGACCTCGTCGACCATCCCCGAGAGCGAGGCCACCTGCTCCTCGGTGATCGCGGTGCCCATCACGCCGACCGCCTCCTCGATCCCCGCCTGGTGCAGGGCGAGCACGTCGGTGTAGCCCTCGACCACGACCGCCCGGCCGGCCTTCGCGATCGCGGCCTTGGCCAGGTCGATGCCGTAGAGCATCGTGCTCTTGTGGAAGAAGTCGGTCTCGGCCGTGTTGACGTACTTCGCCCCCTGGTCGGAGCGCATCGCCCGGCCGCCGAAGCCGAGCGTGCGGCCGCGGCGGTCGCGGATCGGGAACATGATCCGCGAGCGGAAGCGGTCGTACTCCCCTCCCCCTCTGCCGCGCTGCGCCAGGCCGACGCCGCGCAGCTCGTCGACGCTCGAAGCCGGCCCGCTGCCCGCGCAGCAGCACCGTGTCCCAGGCGCTGGGCGCGTAGCCGACGCCGAAGGCGCGCAGGACCTCCTCGCCGAGGCCGCGCTCGACCCAGGTACTCGCGCGCCTTTCCGGCCTCCTCGGAATCCCAGAGATAGGCGGCGTAGAAGGCGCCGGTGCGGTCGAGCAGCTCGCTCAGCCGGCGCCGCTGCTGGCGCCTGGCCTCCGCCCGCGGGTCCTCCTTCTCGCGCTCCAGCTCGACCCCGTAGCGGTCGGCGAGCAGCTCGACCGCCTCGGCGAAGCCCAGCCCCTCCTTCTCCTCGACGAACTTGATCGTGTCGCCGCCGACCCCGCAGCCGAAGCAGTGGTAGAGCTTTTCCTGCGCGTCGACCGAGAACGACGGGCGTGCGCTCCTCGTGGAAGGGGCAGAGCCCGACCCAGCGCGCGCCCTGGCGGCGCAGGTCGGTGTGCGCCGAGATCACCTCGACGATGTCGACCGCCTGCTTGACCCGCTCCAGGCTCTCGGTCGATATCAGCGCCATTAGAAGCGCGCCTCCTCGGGGATGGTCAACTCGGCGAACTTGGCGATGCAGTAGCGGTCGGTCATCCCGGCCAGGTAGTCGGCGACGCGCTGGCAGTCGCCTGCGCCCATGCTCGGGCGACGGCGCCTCGTCCGGGCTGCTCCATGTAGTGGTCGAAGAGGCCCCGCATCACCCGGTGCACCCGGTCGTGCTCGCTGCGCGCCAGCGGCCCGAGGTAGACGCGGTCGAACATGAACTTGCGCAGGCGCAGCATCGCGCCGCCGATCTCCTCGCTCTGGACGATGTCGCCCGCCGCCTGCGAGCGCTCGACGATGTCGCGGACCAGGGTGTCGATCCGGGCCGAGCCGGTCGCGCCGAGCAGCTCGATCTCCGCCGCGGGCAGGTCCTCGGTGCGCAGGATCCCGGCCCGCAGGGCGTCGTCGATGTCGTGGTTGATGTAGGCGACGCGGTCGACGAGCTTGACGATCCGCCCCTCCAGAGTCGCCGGCTTGCGCGAGCCGGTGTGGTTGAGGATGCCGTCGCGCACCTGCTCGGTCAGGTTGAGGCCGCGCCCGTCGCGCTCCAGCACCTCGACCACGCGCAGGGAGTGCTCGTTGTGCTTGAAGCCGGCATCGCAGCGCTCGACGCTGAGCGCGGCGTCGAGGGCCTCCTCGCCGGCGTGGCCGAAGGGCGGGTGGCCGAGGTCGTGGCCGAGCCCGATCGCCTCGGTCAGGTCCTCGTTGAGGCCGAGCGCGCGGGCCACCGTGCGAGCGATCCCGCAGGCCTCCAGCGTGTGGGTGAGCCGGGTGCGGTAGTGGTCGCCCTCGGGCGCGACGAAGACCTGGGTCTTGTGCTTGAGGCGGCGGAAGGCCTTGGAGTGGACGATGCGGTCGCGGTCGCGCTGGAACGGCGTGCGGACCGGGCTGTCGGGCTCCTCGACCGCCCGCCGCGCCGGATAGGACCGCGTCGCGTCCGGAGAAAGGAACTCTTCCTCCCAAGATGAGACGCGCTCCTCGAAGCCGACGGTTGCGGGCACCCGCCGATCATAAGGAGACGGGGAGGGACTCGCCGGAGCCTCCCCGCTGTTGCTCCGCCGAGTCCCTCCCCCGTCTCCCTCTAAGCCGCCGCACGCAACTGGACGTGGGCATGGTGCTCGAGCGTCTCGCCGACGGCCCGCTCGACCTGGCGCAGCGCCAGCCCCTCGGCGGCGGGCGCCTCGGCCAGCGGGCTGCCGATCGCCTCGACCATGAACCGGTGCGCTTCCTCCGAGAGCGGGAAGGCGCCCGCTTCGCAGCTCGCGCAGACGACCCCCCCGGCGGCGCCGGAGAAGCCGCTCAGGTGCTCGGCCTCGCCGCAGCGCGCGCAGGAGGCGAGCTCGGGCGCGAAGCCGGCTGCGAGCGCCAGCTTGAGGCGGAAGGAGAGCGCCGTCTCCAGCCTGCTCGCCCGCTCGGCCGCAGGGTCGTCGAGCAGCGCCAGGTAGCGGCAGAGAAGGTTGTAGGCGGGCGGGTTGGGCTCGGCCGAGTCGAGCAGGCGCAGCACGGCGTCGCAGGCGCGAGCGCCCGCGTTCAGGGCCGCGCCGGACGCGCGCAGCCGGGGGTAGCCGTCGGCGGTGGAGGCGCTGGTCACGGTGAGCAGCTCCCCGCGCCCTTCGTGCAGGATCAGGTCGAGGCGGAAGAACGGCTCCAGGCGACCGCCGAAGCGCGACTTCGGCTTCCGCGCGCCCTTGGCGATCGCGCCGATCCTGCCCCGCGTCTTCGAGTAGAGGTGGAGGATGCGATCGGCCTCCCCGTAGCGGATGCTGCGCAGCACCACCGCCTCTGTCTTCAGCGTCGTTCCGGCCATAGCCGTTTTACGGTGAACGACGGGCCGGACGGCGCCTCCGCGGCTTCCGGCGCAGCCTCACCTGGCAGCTCGGGCAGTAATAGGTCGAGCGGCCGGAGACGACGATGCGCACGATCGGGCCCTCGCAGCGCGGGCAGGGTTCGCCCTCGCGGGTGTGGACGAGGAACTCGTCCTGCATCGTGCCTTTCTCGCCGCGGCCGTCGCGGTAGTCGTCGATCGAGGCGCCGCCGCCGTCGATCCCGGCTTCCAGCGCAGCGACGACCGCGTCGCGCAGCGCCTCCAGGTGCTCGGGCTTCATCGAGCCGGCCGGCGAGAGCGGGTGCAGGCGCGCCCGGAACAGGGCCTCGTCGGCGTAGATGTTGCCGACCCCGGCGACGCCGGACTGGTCGAGCAGGAAGGACTTCAACGGTGCCGTGCGACCGGCCGCCATCTCCCCCAGCGCGTCGGGTGTGAAGCCGGCGGAGAGCGGCTCGACCCCGAGGCGGGCAAAGCGCTGGTCGAGGCCGGCGTCGTCGATCAGGAAGGCCTCGCCGAAGCGGCGCGGGTCGGTGAACCAGAGCTCGCGCCCGTCGCGGAGCCGGAAGCGAGCCCGCAGGTGGCGCTCGGAGACCGAGCGCTCGCCCTCGTACAGCCGCCGGCCTTCGGAGGGGTCGAGCTTGCTCTCACCCTCGACCAGGACCAAATTCCCTGTCATCCGCAGGTGCATGACCAGCGTCCGGGCTCCGTCGAGCCCCAGCAGGAGGTACTTGCCGCGCCGGCCCAGCCCCTCGATCGCCGCCCCCGCGACCGCGCGCTCCATCTCCGCCGGCGGAACGGGCCGGGACCAGCGAGCGTCGAGCACCTCCAGAGCCTCGATCGCCCGGCCCCGCAGCTCCGGATCCAGCTGCCGGCAAACGGTCTCCACCTCCGGCAGCTCGGGCACCCCCCAGTTCTATCGAACGCTGACTTCGTGGTTAAGGGTGCATATGCACCGGAAAGGGCGAAGTCAGCGGGGTTAGTTGGCGGTGGCGCGGGGGTGGGCCTTGAAGTAGGCGTCCTTCAGGTGCTCGCCGGAGAGGTGGGTGTACATCTGGGTCGTGGCGATGTCGGCGTGGCCGAGCATCTCCTGGACGGCGCGCAGGTCGCAGCCGCCCGCCAGCAGGTGAGTGGCGAAGCTGTGGCGCAGCGTGTGCGGGCTCATCTGACCCGCAAGGCCGGCGGTGCGGGCGTTGCGCTGGACGATCTTGTAGAGGCCCTGGCGACTGAGTGGACCGCCGCGGAAGTTGACGAAGAGCTTCACCTCGTGGCGCTCGCCGACCAGCTTCGGGCGTCCGCCCCTCAGGTAGGCGGAGATCGCCGCGATCGCCTTGCGGCCGAGGGGGACCAGGCGTTCCTTGCTGCCCTTGCCGCGAGCGCGCAGGAACCCCTCGTGCAGGTCTACGTCGCCGAGCTCCAGCCCGATCGTCTCCGAGGCACGCAGCCCGCAGGCGTACATCACCTCCAGAAGCGCCCTGTCGCGCAGGGGCGCGGGGGCACTGCCCTCCGGGGCGTCAAGCAGCTTCTGGACCTCGGCGTAGTTGAGAACCTGGGGCAGCTTCTTCGCCCGCCGCGGCGCGCTCAGTGCCGCGGTCGGGTCGTCGCCGATCAGCTCGTCGCGGCGCAGCTGCTTGTAGAAGGAGCGCAGGCAGGCGGCCTTGCGGTGGACGGTCGCCGAGGAGCAGGCGGGGCGTCCCTCCCCCGTCGCCAGCCCGGCGAGGAACTCGCTGATGTCCGCGGGCCCCGCGGCGAGGGCGTCGATGTCGCGGGCGGCGAGGAACTCCCCGTACTGATGAAGGTCGGTGCGGTAGGCGTCCAGCGTGTTGCGCGAGAGGCCGCGCTCGAGCTCGAGGTAGGAGAGGAAGTCGAGGACGAGGCCCTCGAAGCGGGACTCGGTGCGCGGGGGCGATGGGGTGGCGACTGCCATGGCGGCACGATTCCCTCTGGAGTGCCGCAATCCTTGGTTGGCAAGGGACCGTGCGTTCCGGCCGCGGCCTGTCACGGGGTGAGGGGGGCACTGCGGGCGGGCCACGGTCCGTCCTCGACCCCCCTCACCCCGTGCCACCCGCGGAGGATGCGGCCAGGGCCTGGCCGGAGGCGAGGGCTGCTGCAAAGAAGAGGGGGTCTTCGGCGATGGTGCGGCCCATCGTCCGGGCTGGGAGGTTTGAGCTTGCGTAGCCCGAGAGGTCTGCCGGGGCTTCGCGGAGGCGGTGGCGCCAGCCGGCGGCTGTGGCGAGGACGGCGATTGGGACTGGGTCGCCGGCGGGGACGGGGATCTCCACGGGGGCGAGGAGCATCTGGAGGACGGTGAGTGTGTGATGGCTGACCGGGCGGTGACGCTCGCGGGGGTCGGCGCTGGAGAGGCGCGGAGAGAGAAGGGTTCGGAGTCCGAGGCCGAGCGCAGCGTGGGCCGTGTCGAGGGCGGCGATGCCGCCGTGGCCGAGGCGGGTGTCGGAGCCGATGATGCCCGGCCCCGGCCCCGCAATCGCCGCGTCCCAGCCGAGGGACTGGGCAGCGGCATCGAGCGCTCCCGCGACTGAGAGTGCCTCGTGCTCGCCGCCGTATGCGGGAGCGGCGGTGACGTGACCGCAAAGCAGATCGCGCTCGCGCAGCTCAGCGACATCGCGGCTGAGCGACCCCGGCAGCGCCCCTCCCCTGGTCTGCACGTAGCCGACCTTCGACCCCGGCGCAGCCTGTGCCATCGCCCACGCCGAGGGCGCCAGATGCCCGTGCAGGGGAACGACCAGCACCGGCAATTGCCTCGTCTCCGATTCCGTCGCACCTTTTACAGGTCCAGCATGTGAAACGTGCGGCGCTTGCTCGACTGGGTCGACCGCGTGCTGGAGGGAGGTGTAGTTCAGCTTCATCACGTGCTCGCGGCCCTCGCCGCTCGCCTCCAGGCCGCGGGTCAGGTTGACGTGGACGACGTCGAAGCCGCCCGAGCCGAGACCCAGGTCCAGGGCCTCGACGTTGACGACGACCTCGTCGCCCTCGCGCATCTCACCGAGCAGGGCCGTGTCGGCCCAGGCCGCCCGGCGCTCGCCGTCGACCTCGACAACCAGCGGCTCCTCGCCGACGACGACGCCGCGGCGCAGCTTCAGCCGTCCGCCCACAGGACCGGGCTAGGCCGCCGCCGCGACGATGCCCTCGCAGACCTCGAGCATCGCGTCGAGGTTGCGCGCGCTCACGGCCTCGTCGGGGGTGTGGTTGGCCTCGGTGCCGTTGGCGAGCAGGATGCAGTCGAAGCCGTTCGCGACCAGCGCGTTGGCGTCGCTGCCGCCACCGGTCGCCGTGCGCTGCGGATCGAACCCGGCGCTGCGCAACCCTGCCTCGGCCAGGCCCAGCGCCGGCGAGGAGGCCGGGATCCGGTAGCCGCGGAAGAGCTCTTCGATCCGCACGTCGGCGTCGCAGCCGTGCTCGCTGGCACCCCAGGCGCAGGCGTCGCTCAGCGACCCCGCGACCTCCGCCGTCCGGCCGGAGTCGAGGCTGCGCGCCTCGGCGACGATCGCGCAGTGGCCGGGGACGACGTTGCCCGAGGTCCCGCCCGAGATCAAGCCCACGTTTGCGGTCGTCTCCTCGTCGAGCCGGCCCAGCTCCATCCGCGAGATCGCGGCGGCGGCAGCGGCGATCGCGTTGCTGCCGTCCTCGGGCCGGATGCCGGCGTGCGCTTCGACCCCGTGGAAGTCCGCCAGCACACGCTGCTGGGTCGGCGAGGTGACGATCACCTCGCCGATCGAGCTGGCGTGGTCGAGGACGAAGCCGCGCTTCGAGCGCAGCGCCGAGACGTCGAAGGCTTTCGCGCCGCGCAGGCCCTGCTCCTCGGCGACGGTCAGGACCAGCTCGATCCCGACCGGCGGCGGCTCGGCGACGTGACGCGCCACCATCTCGATGAAGACCGCAACCGCCGCCTTGTTGTCGGCCCCGAGGATCGTCTCGCCGGCGCTGCGGAATACGCCGTCGGATTCGACCACCTCGATCTGGCCCTTGTGCGGGACGGTGTCGACATGGGCGCAGAACATCACCCACTCTTCGCTGCGCCCCGGCAGGCGGGCGAGGATGTTGCCCGCTCCGGCTTTGGCCGGCCCCGCGGCGTCGTCCTCGCTCACCTCGAGCCCGAGCGCGCGCAGTTCGGCGGCGATCGTGTCCGCGACCTCGCGCTCCTCCCCAGTCGGACTGCGAATCTCGCAGAGCCGCACAAAAGTCTCATGAAGCCTCTCCACGACGGAGAAGGCTAGTGGGCTACAGAGGAACCTTCGGACTTGGGCATCTCTTCGCCATCGGCGGGACGCTCGCCCGCGTGTCGCGCTGCGGCGCCGACGAACTCGCGGAAGAGCGGCTCGGGGCGGTTCGGGCGGGAGTTGAACTCCGGGTGGAACTGGGAGGCGACGAAGAACGGGTGGTCGGGAAGCTCGATCATCTCGACCAGCCGCTCGTCCGGAGAGGTGCCGCCGCAGACCAGCCCCTCGTCCTCGAGCCGGCGGCGCAGCTGGTTGTTTACCTCGTAACGGTGGCGGTGGCGCTTGTAGATGACCGCCTCGCCGTAGATCTCACGCGCCCGCGTCCCGTCGTGGAGCTTCACCGGGTCGGCGCCAAGCCGCATCGTGCCGCCCATCTCGGAGACTTCCTTCTGCTCGGGCAGCAGGTCGACCACGGGGAACGGGGTCTCGGGGTCGAACTCGGCCGAGTTGGCGCCCTCCATGCCGGCGACCGAGCGCGCGAACTCGACCACGCCGATCTGCATCCCGAGGCAGATCCCCAGATAGGGAATCGAGCGTTCGCGGGCGATCCGCGCCGCCGCGACCTTGCCCTCGATCCCGCGCTCGCCGAAGCCGCCCGGGATGAGGATCCCGTCGGCGCCCTCCAGCCGCTCGGGGTCGAAGTTCTCGGAGTCGACCAGCTCCACCTCGACGTTCGCGCCGTGGTGGATGCCGCCGTGCTCGAGCGCCTCGATCACGGACTTGTAGGCGTCGGCGAGCTGCACGTACTTGCCGACCAGCGCGATCCGCACCTTGCCCTCCGCCGTGTCGGCGCGGCGGATCATCGCCTCCCACTCAGCCAGGTCGGGCGCCGGGGCCTCCATGCCGAAGTGGTCGAGCACCAGGTCGTCGACGCCCTCGACGCGGAAGACCAGTGGCACCTTGTAGATGTTGTCGACGTCGTTGGCCGAGATCACCGCGTCGACCGGCAGGCTGGCGAAGAGCGCGATCTTCTCGCGGATCTCGCGGTCGAGCCGCCCCTCGGAGCGGCAGACCAGCGCGTGGGGCTGGATCCCGATCCGCCGCAGCTCGTTGACCGAATGCTGCGTCGGCTTCGTCTTCAGCTCGCCGGCGTGGCCGACGTAAGGCACAAGGGTCAGGTGGACGAACATCGACCGCTTCGGCCCGAGATCGGTGTTGAGCTGGCGGATCGACTCGAGGAAGGGCAGCGACTCGATGTCGCCGACCGTGCCGCCGATCTCGGTGATGACGAAGTCGACCGCCTGGGACTCGGCGACGATCAGGATCCGGTTCTTGATCTCGTTGGTGATGTGCGGGATCACCTGCACCGTGGCGCCGAGGTAGTCGCCGCGGCGCTCGCGGTTGATCACCGAGTTGTAGACGGCGCCGGCGGTGACGTTGGAGGCCCGCGAGGTGTTCTCGTCGGTGAACCGCTCGTAGTGGCCGAGGTCGAGGTCGGTCTCCGAGCCGTCCTCGGTTACGAAGACCTCGCCGTGCTGGAACGGGCTCATCGTCCCGGGATCGACGTTGATGTAGGGGTCGAACTTCTGCAGCTGGACCCGGTAGCCGCGGGAGACGAGGAGGCGGCCGATCGAGGCGGCGGCGATCCCCTTGCCGAGAGCCGAGACCACCCCGCCAGTGACGAAGATGAACCTCGTGTCTCCTTGGGAGGGCCGACTCATGCTCTGCCGAGCGAGTCTAGCCATCGCAGTGGCGGAACCGAATCGATCGCGGCTGAGATCGAACGCAACTCTCCGTAAATGGTCAGTCCGGCGACCGCGAGCAGAGCGATCAGGCGGGCATCCGCCCCCAACGTCGTCAGCAGCCAGACCCCGGCGACGGCGCCGAGCAGGTTGGAGCCGGTGTCGCCCAGCATCGCCCGCTCGCGCAGGGTGAACCAGGCGCCGACCGCCACCGGGCCGGCGAAGATCCCGAGCAGCTCCAGCGGCGCCAGGGTCCAGGCGCCCAGGCAGAGGCCGGTCCCGAGCAGAGCCAGGCCCTTCTCCGCTCGCCCCGGCCGCAGGTCGAGCAGGTTGAAGGCGTTGGTGGCGAGGATCAGCAGGGCGACGTCGGCGAGGTAGCGCCAGGACTCCAGCCCCCGCCCCGAGACGACGTAGGCGGCGAGCGCCAGCGCCCCCAGCGCCTTCACCGCTCCGGTCGAGAGGCTGCCCCGGCGCAGCGCCCGCACGTGCCCGCGCCAGCCGCGCGGCGCGCCGGCCACCTCCCCCCGCCCCAGCGAGTCGTCGAGGAAGCCGAGGAACGCGACCCCGAGCAGGTAGGGCATCCAGCGGCGCAGTTCGGGGACGAGCAGGTCGAGGTCGGCGCGGTCGTCGAGGAAGGCGAGCGGCGCCAGCGCGACCAGGGCCGCGGTCGCGAGCACCGCCCCCAGCGGGAAGGCGAGCGAGGCGCCACGGTAGTTCTCGCGCACCAGGCCGGCGTCGAACAGCCCGCGCACGCCGGCCGGCACGACGAGCAGGGCGACCGCGATCGCGACCGGGGAGCCCGACCCAGGTCACGGGGCATCCATTTGTTCGCGCCCCGACCGTCCCGGATTCGAATGACCGGAGATCACCGTGACGGTCGGAGCGCTCACCGGGACCCCACCGGCGGCAGCAGGTCCGGGAGCAGGCGGTCGGCCGAGCCCTTGATCCCGAAGCTGCCCTCGGCGCCGAGCAGGGCGAAGACGGTCGCGACCCGGCCCGCCGCGAGCTCGACGTCGTCGACGCTGGTCAGGTCGTTGCCGTTGAAGAACGAGACCGAGGAGGGCTCCGTGCTGGAGGTCTCGACGCCGACCGCGGGCGTCCGGGTTCCGGCGATGCCGGCGATCAGCGCCGACTCGAGCCGGCTCGCGTTGGAGCGCTGCACCGCGCCCATGTCCTCGGGCACGTCGCGCACGACGATGACGCCGTCGAGGGCGCCGAAGTTGCCGCTCGCCCGGGAGAAGAGATGGCCGCGGACGAGCTCGGGCAGGACGCCGCCGCGGACGATCTGGCGCCCCAGCCCGGCGCCGAAGGCGGTGAGCGCGTCACCGTCGCGGCGCAGTGCGGCGAAGCGCGTCTTCGAGAGGTCGTCGGCGAGAGCGCGCAGGTCGACCGGCTCGCGCACCACGCCGACCCCGACGAGGCGCGCCCCGGTCGGCTCCAGCGCGTCCTCGATCGCCGCCGAGGTATCCCCCGGCAGATCGCCGAGGGCGACGATCCCGATCCGCCGGCCGGCGAGACGGTCTCGCACCAGTGCCGGGTAGACGCGGCTGGCGAACTCGTCCGAGCGCGCCAGTTCGGCGCTCAGCTCGTCGGCCCGGTCGCGGGCGTCCTGCAGGTTGCCGGTGAGGCTGCGCTCGAGGTCCCGGCGCGTGTTGGTCAGCGCGTCGCCGCCGAACTCGGCGCCGATCAGGATCCCGATCGCGAGGGCGAGGAACACCGCGATCATCGAGGTCGCGTGGTATTTGGCGCTGTAGCCCACGGCGGCAGGCTATCTGGGCCGCGCTACGCCATCTAAAGCCCCAGCCAGATCTTGACCTTGAGCCAGACCAGGTCGAAGAGGCCGCTGAGGGCGGGCGAGGTGATGACGACGATCGCCACCAGGATCGCGAAGGCGGCGACGAAGAGGACGAGCGGGCCGAAGGGGGAGCTCGGGTTGTAGAGCCGGCTGACGCCCTTCGCGTCGACCAGCTTCTCGCCGATCCGCAGTCGGGTGAGGAAGGTCGAGGACATGCCCCCCCGCTTGCGGTCGAGGAACTCGATCAGGTTGAAGTGGGCACCGACGCTGACGATCAGCGCCGCGCCCTTCTCGAAGGCCATCAGCATCGCGACGTCCTCGCTGGTGCCCGCGGCGGGCAGCACGGTGTGGTCGAGCCCGAGGTCGAGCAGGCGCTGGCGGCCGGGAGCGCGCCCGTCGGGATAGGCGTGGACGACCAGCTCGGCCCCACAGCGCAGAGCCTCGTCGCCCGCGGAGTCCATGTCGCCGAGGATCAGATCCGGCTTCAGACCCGCCTCCAGCACCGCCTCGGCACCGCCGTCGACGGCGACGACCAGCGGCCGCACGTCGCGGATGTAGGCGCGCAGCGCCTGCAGGTCGCGGCGGTGGTGCTCGCCGCGAACGACGATCAGGACGTGGCGATCGCGGAAGGAGGCACGCGTCGGCGGGAACTCGACGCTGCCGGTGAGGAGGTCGGTCTCCTGGCGCACGTGGGCGACCGTGTTCTCGGCGAACTCGGCGAGGGCCTCGTCGACTCGCTCGCGCTGCTCGTCGAGCTGGATCTCCAGCTCCTCGGCCCCGAGCACGCGGCCGCGCAGGACCTCCCGGTCGCCGGCGAGCACGGCGCCGCCGCAGACGGTCACCCGCTCGCCCTCGCCGAGCAGCTCGAACGGGTCGGCGCCGTCCGCGTCGACCAGCACCACGCCGGCGCGGGCGAGCAGCAGCGGGCCCGTGTTCGGGTAGCGGCCGTTGGAGGACGGCGCGGCGTTGATCACGACCCCGACGCCGGTGGCGATCAGCTCCTCGGCCGCGATCCGGTCGATGTTGACGTGGTCGACGACGGCGATGTCGCCGGGAGCCAGGCGCTTAACCAGGTGCTTGGTGCGCCGGCCGAGCCGGACCGTGCCCTCGATCGCCTCGTCCGGGGACCCGCCGTTGCGGCGAGAGAAGCAGCGCAGGGAGACGACGACGGCCGGCAGCGATAGCCACCGGAGCAGGTTAACCGCTCTGGCAAGCGCCGCAAACCGCTTCAGGCAGGTTCTCAGGCTGCGGCGAGCAGCTCGCGCGCGTGCTGGGTCGCCGCCTCGTCGGACTGCTCGCCGCCGAGCATGCGGCGGATCTCCGCGACGACGCCTTCGCCCTCCAGCCGCCGCACGGTGGCGCTGGCGCGCTCGCCGGAGACGTCCTTCTCGAGCGTGAAGTGCGTCTGGGCCTGGGAGGCGACCTGGGGCAGGTGGGTGATGCAGAGCACCTGGCGACCCTCGCCGAGGGCCCGCAGCCGCTCGCCGACCACGCGGGCCGTCTTGCCGCCGACGCCCGCGTCGATCTCGTCGAAGACGAGCGTTCCCGCGCCGCCGGCGCCGCCGAAGCCGCTGAGTGCGAGCATCACCCGCGAGAGCTCTCCCCCCGACGCGGCGTCGCGCAACGGCGCCGGCTCCAGGCCGGGATTCGGGGCGAGGCGCAGCTCGACCGACTCGGCTCCGCTCGGGCCGAACCCGTCGGGATGCGGCTCCAGCAGAACCTCCAGCCGCGCGCCGGGCATCGCCAGCCGCTCCAGCTCCTGCGCCGCCTCGCGTTCCAGCGGCGCGCTCGCCCTGGCCCGCGCCTTGCCGAGCTTGTCCGCGAGCGTTGCCCGGCTCGCCTCCACCTCGGCCAGCGCAGCCTCCGCCTCCGCGCCGCGCTCCTCGGCGCTCTCCAGGCGGGCGATCTCAGCCCGGCAGCGCTCGGCGTGCGCGAGGACGGCCTCGACGCTGCCGCCGTGCTTTCGCTCGAGCCGGTCGAGCCCGTCGAGGCGCTCCTCGACCGCGGCCAGGCGGCCGGGGTCGGCCTCGAGCCCCTCGGCGTAGTCGCGCAACTCGCCGGCGACGTCGCCCAGCTCGATCGCCAGCGAGCCGAGCCGCGCCGAGAGCGCGTCGAGATCCGAGTCGATCCCGCCGGAGCCCTGCAGGAGCGCCTCCGCCCGGGCGAGGAGCTCGGCCGCTCCCCCTCCGCCCTCCTCGGTGCCGAGCGCCGCCGCGTGCGCCCCAGCCGCGGCCTCGCGCAGCCCCTCGGCGTGGCGCAGCCGCTCGCGCTCGGTCCCGAGCTCCGCCTTCTCGGCCGGGTCGGGCGCGACCTCCTCGATCTCGGCCAGCTCATATCGGTAGAGGTCGAGGTCGCGCTCCCGCGAGCCGTCGCGCTCGCGCATCTCGGCCAGCTCCGCCTCCAGCCGCTGGCACTCGCGGTGCGCATCGCGGTAGCGCTCGCGCAGATCCAGGTGCCCGGCGCCGGCGAACCCGTCCAGCACCTCCATCTGCGCCGAGGAGATCGTCAGCCTGCGGTGCTCGTGCTGGCCGTAGAAGGCGAGCAGTCTCCCGCCCAGCAGCTTCAGGTCAGAAGCCGAGGCCGCCCGCCCGCCGACGAAGGCGCTCGTCCGCCCGCCGGCGGAGACCCGCCTGCCCAGCACCACCTCGTCCGCCCCCTCCGGCAACCGCTCCGCGATCTCAGCGAGCTCGGGTTCCGCCAGCAACCCGTCGGGCAAGTCGAACACCCCCTCGACCCAGGCCTCCTCCGCCCCGGGCCGCACGATCCCCGGCCGGGCCTTCCCGCCCATCAACAGATCCAGCGAATGAGCCAAAACGGTCTTCCCCGCCCCAGTCTCCCCGGTGATGGCATTAAGCCCTTTGCCGAGGCGCATCTCCGCCCTTTCTATGAGGAGGAGGTTCTCGATCCGGAGCTCGCGCAGCACGGTGTCTGTGTAGCAGCTGGCGCGGCGGGTCCGGCTTCAAGCAGCCGCCGCCTCCGGCACCGCCTCGGCCGGCTGCACGAAGTCGCTGGACCTGACCAGGAGGAAACCGGCGGCCGCCACGGCGAAGGAGAGGATCGCGCCAATCAGGAGGATCTCGTTGAAGCCGCTGACGAAAGCAGCTTCGGAGGCCTCGACGATCCGCGCCTCCTGGCCCGGTGGGGCAAATCCGGCGGCGGCATGGGTGCCGCTCGACGAAACGGCTTCGGCCAGGCCATCCGGAGCATTGGGCAGCAGCTCGTTGAGCCTCGAGGCGACGCGCGACTGAAAGACGGCGCCGAGCGAGGCGATGCCGGTGGCGATGCCGATCTGGCGGAAGGTCGTGTTGATGCCCGAGCCCATGCCGGCCTTCTCGACCGGGACGACGGCGATCGCCGCCTGGCCGATGCCGGGGTTGGTCACCCCGATGCCGATCCCGGCGATGAGGAAGCCCGGCAGCAGGTCGCCGATCTCAGAGTCGGGGCTCAGCCCGTGCATCAGCAGCAGGCCGGTGCCGACGCTCGTCATCCCGACGCCGAGCAGGACGCGGATCGGGATGCGGTGCGAGAGCGCCCCCGCGATCGGCGAGGCGACGAAGGAGAGCACGGTCAGCGGCAGGAAGCGCAGGCCGGTCTCCAGCGGCGAGTAGCCGAGCACCCCCTGCATGTAGATCGTCAGGTAGAGGAAGAGCGCGAACATCCCGGCGGAGAGGCCGAAGGCCACGGCGGAGACGCCGTTGAAGGCGGGCTTGCGGAAGAGGGTCAGGTCGAGCATCGGGTGCGGGCTGCGCGCCTCGATCGCGACGAAGGCGAGGAGCAGCAGCGCCGCGCCGCCGAGCGAGGCGACGATCGTGGGGCTCCCCCAGCCCTCGGGATTGCCGCGGATAAGGCCGAAGATCAGCAGGAAGAGGCCGAGGGAGAAGGTGGCCAGGCCGGGCAGGTCGATCGGCGCGGCGTCCTGGGCGGCGACGTTGGCGAGCTTGCGCTCGGTGAGTGCGATCGCGAGCGCGCCGATCGGAACGTTGACGAAGAAGATCCACTCCCAGCCGAGGTGCTCGGTGATCAGGCCGCCGACCAGCGGGCCGATCGCCACGGCGCCGCCGACCGTCGCTCCCCAGACGCCGAACGCGGTCGCCCGGTCCTTGCCGTGGAACTCCTGGCCGATCAGCGCCAGCGATGTCGCGAACATCGCCGCGCCGCCGACTCCCTGCAGCCCGCGCGCCAGGTTGAGCAGGGTCGGGTCGCCGGCGATTCCGCAGAGGAACGAGGCGAAGGTGAAGATCGCGAAGCCGATCGAGAAGACCCGCCTGCGACCGAGGCGGTCGCCGAGCGAGCCGGCGGTGAGCAGGAAGGCGGCCAGGGTCAGGGCGTAGGCGTCGATGACCCACTGCAGGCTCGACAGGCTGGCGTCGAGGTCGCGCTGGATGTCGGGCAGGGCGACGTTGACGATCGTGATGTCCAGCAACAGCATGAACGTCGCGATCGAGATCAGGACGAGCGTCCACCACTTTCGCTCCATGCGTCGCAGCCTAGACAACCACTCCCTTCCCTGAGGGCCTATACGGCGAGATGCCCGAACTTCTCGCGTATCCGGTGGTAGAAGCTCGACCCCGGGAGCTGAGCGAGGCGGCCGGCCCCGTCGGCGAAGCGGATGTCGAGGGCTGCGCCGGGCGCCAGGGACCCGGCGTGCGCGCCGTCCACTGCGACGTCCACCGGCTCGCGACCGGAGGCGTTGCCGACGCTGAGCACGTCGCCGGGGGCGACGACCAGGGCGCGGGCGGTGAGGGAATGAGGCGAGATGTAGCTGACCACGTACCCCTTCACCCCCCAGGCGAGGATCGGGCCCTGGTTGGCGAGGTTGTAGCCGGTCGAGCCGGCGGGAGTGGCGGCGACGAGTCCGTCGCAGCGCACGTTGCCGACCTCCTCGCCGGCGATCCGGTAGCTCAGCTCGGCAACCCGGTCGTGGGGGCGGCGGCTGAAGCTGACGTCATTGAAGGCGAGGCACTCCTCGCCGTCGATCTCGATCGCCAGCGCCGGCAGGTCGATCGCCTCGGTCTCCCCGGCCAGGGCGCGACGGATCCCCTCCTCGGCGTCGTCGCGCTCGACCGCAGCGAGGAAGCCGACCGTGCCGAAGTTGACGCCGAAGACGGGCACGCCTGTGCGCGCGAAGCGGCGCAGCGCGTAGAGGATCGAGCCGTCGCCGCCGAGCACGAGGCAGAGGTCGGGATCGGCCGGCAGCGAGTCGACCCGCTCGACCCCCGCCGCGGCGTGGTCGTGCTTGGAGATCTCCCCCTCGGTTGCGACGAGCCGCCAGCCGGCATCGCGGGCGACGGCGGTTGCCACGGCGACGGCTTCGGTCGCGGCCGGCGGATGGGAGTGGGTGATCAGGGCGGCGGTCTTCACTCGCCTTCCTCTACCTCGGCAATGGCCGCCTCGAGATCCGCCACTTCCTCGCCGCCCCGGCCGCACCAGGCGAAGGTCTCGCGATTGCCCTTCGGGCCGGGCAGGCCCGAGGAGGCGAAGCCGCGCACCGAGAGGCCGAGCTCGCGTGCCGCGAGGGCGACGCCGAGGATCGCCTCGCGACGGTCTCCCGCGTCCCGGACGACCCCCTTGCGGACCCGCTCCCGCCCCAGCTCGAACTGAGGCTTGACCATCGCGAGCAGCTCGCCCTCGGCGCTCAGGCAGCGGGCGACCGCTGGCAGCACCTTCGCGAGGGAGATGAAGGAGACGTCGATCGTGGCCAGACCGGGGACGAAGGGCAGGTCCGCGGGCAGCATGTCGCGGGCGTTGAGCCTCTCGATCACCGTGACTCGCGGGTCCTCCCTCAGCCCCTGGTCGATCTGCCCGTAGGCGACGTCGGCCGCGGCGACACGGCCAGCGCCGCGCTGCAGCATGCAGTCGGTGAAGCCGCCGGTCGAGGCGCCCACGTCCAGACAGTCTCGCCCGGTGACGTCAATCCCCAGCGCCTCCAGCGCGTTCTCCAGCTTGACGCCGCCGCGGGAGACGAAGCGCGGCCCCGAGTCGACAACGAACGCCGCCTCCGGCTCGACCAGCTGGCTCGGGCGCAGCGCGACCGGCCCGTCGGCGCCGACGCGCACCTCGCCCGCGCGCACCGCGACCGCAGCGGCGGTGCGCGAGGGGAACAGGCCTCGCTCGGCCAAAACAGCGTCTATCCGGGCCTTCTTCATCCGCCGCAACGGTAGCGCCGCCCAGGCCCGGCGACGCTGCTTAACGGGAGATACAGGTTTTTATCCAAGCTTTGGTTTAACCTGATTGCATGACAGGGGATCGGGTAGTCGACCGATTTGGACAACGGGTCTGTGATCCCACTCACAGAAAAAGCGCACATATGTTCGTATGCTGTTCAAGGATTCGCAGAGGACAACCGATAAGGAGCACGAACAAAGAACTTCTTGGCTGGGTCCGGCGCCGCCCATAAGCGCCATCGCCTCCCACGATGACGTTCCAGCGGCACATCAAAGGGCCCACCTACCTCCCACGGATCCACATATATAGAGATAAATATCTCTCCTCCCTGTAGTAACCCCAGAAGACGCTCCGCCTCCCCGGCGGGGCGTTTTCTGTTTGGCGCTCGGCGCTCCTTGAAAGAAGCTCCCTGACACGACAGCGATTCGTAGAAGGCGGAGACGGATCGGAGTCGAGCCCTAGATGAACCTGACCCATGATTCCTGAATGCTCAAGATTGCTATAGGCTCGAAGCTGGAAGCATCAATCACGCATCCGGTGGTATGTGGCTGGATCCCTGTTGTACCTCTTGTCGCCAGACCGCTGCCACCGCAATCCAAGGAGGAAGCAAATGCAGCTCGCATTGAAGAGGGCCAGCTTGATCTTGGCCTTGCTCGCGACATTGATCGTCACAATGGCTCTCGCATCATCGTCGGCGTCGGCAAATAGTCAGTTCTGCGGAGGCCAGTTAGTAAACAGCTGGAACAAGTGCTGGGGCGCCAGCCGCTGGTTGCAGGGCGCCACGTCCAAAGGGGAAAGCACCGGCGTATGCGTTGGCGCCGACCTGACCAATGGAACCTGTGCGCCAACTGGATCGCTTGCCATCGTCTGGATAACCCCCGGCAACCACTCTCCCTGGACGATTGGGACCGGCTCGAACTTCACCTACACCAGCAGCTGGACCATCGACTAAGTTGCCGCGGGCGACAGTGCGGCATAGCACCTCAGGAGTTGATGCTGCACTTCGAAGGCCCACCGGACGGTCGTGAGCACCAGGTCGAGCGTCGTTCTCCTTGTGAGAGATGGCAGCTCGGCCTGGTGCTCGCATTCATGCTGTCCGTGAGCTTGACGGCATGCGGCACTGATCAGTCGCGTAGCGAGCAAGCGCCGACGCGAACTCCTCAAATCTCAAACGACGCTCTGCGGCCGGCTTCTGACACCCCCGTCTCCCCCGTGCTGGCAGCCAACTTCGCCCTCCTGCGCACTCCCCCCGACGGCATGCCTTCCCACGTCAGCCGGAAACTGAGGGGGCCAGTGCCTGGTATGAGATGGAACCTCGCCCGCCGAGTCCCTGTGTCTACGACGAGCTCGTACTGGCTGGTACCCGGCGCTGGAAACCTCTGCATCGTGGCGACCGCCCCCGAGTCGCCGGCCATCGGCACTGTCTGCGCAAGCGCCAACCAAGCGCTTCGCCACGGGATCGCGAACACCTCGCTCGACCCAACCTCCGGCAGGCGCATAATCGTCGGCGTGGTCCCGAAGGGAACTCGCACCGTACTCGTCCGGAGTGGAACCTCGACAACCTCCGTGCACGTGCACCATGGACGCTTCGTGCTTCGCGACTCAGTTTCCCTGCCACCAGACCGGCTGACATTGCGCTAGAGGCTGTGCCGTATATGCCGGAGACAACCGGACGACAACCCGATGCGCAGCCAAATGCGGATGGTCGGCCTCCCGCTGATTCGCTCCAATGGCCTACAGATTGCGAACCCGGCGGCCGATCTCCTGATCCTGGGGATAGCCGGCGGACTCCCAGAACGCTCCGGCTGCGTCGTCCTCGAAGGCGACCAGGGCGGTCACTCGGCGGATGCCGCGACTGCGCAGGTACTCCTCGCCCGCCCGCGTCAGGGCGATCCCGATGCCCTGCCGTCGATGCCCCTCGCGAACGGTGAGCCGGTACATGTTCCCGCGCCAGCCGTCCCAGCCGGCGATCAGAGCGCCGACGATCTCGCCGTCGCGCTCAGCCACCAGCAGGGCGGCAGGAGAATCCTCGATCAGATGCTCGACGTCGTCCAGGCGGTCGGCCGTGGATGCGTGCTCGCTCCGGGCCCGGGTCCAAAGCTCCAGGACCGCTGGCGCGTCCTCATGCCGACATCGGCGTATCTCGACTCCCTCGCCAGTCAAGTCGGCAGTATCTCAATGCTCGGCGAGTCGATCCACCTAAGCTGTGGCGATAATGCCCGCATGACGACTCGCAAGCGGGGGCTGATCGTGTCGGGAATCGCGAGCCTGCTCCTGCTCCTGGCGATGTCGCCGGCCGAGAACCGGATGACTGACACGGGCGGTCCGGGGATGATCCCGTTCGAGCTGACCGGCGGCCAGGACCGAGCCGACGAGATCCTCGCCGAATGGGGAGAGGACGGCCAGGACGCGGCTCGCGAGTCGCTGTGGATCGACTTCGGCTTCCTGCTCGCCTACGGGGCCTTCCTCACCCTGGCTCTCGCCGCGACACGGGACCTCGCCATTCGAAGAGGCTGGCAGCGGCTGGGGGCGATAGGCCGGGTCGCGGTCTCCTTCGGCGTCCTGGCCGCCGCCTTCGATGCGATCGAGAACGTCTGCCTGCTGCTGACGCTCGACGGCGCCGGTGCGGCGTTTCCCCTTTTGGCGACGATCTTCGCCTCGCTCAAGTTCGCCTTCCTCGCCCTGGCCATCGCCTACGTCCTCGCCGGCTTCGCGATCCGTCTGAGGCCCAGGGGCGCCGCCGCCGAGGACGGCTGAGTTCCGCGCACCGCGACGCGATGCCCAAGGCACCGGCGCGGTCGAAGTAGTGGATCCACGACGCTCCCTGACGTGCGAAGCCACATACATAGAGATGTCTCTCCTCCCTCAAGTAACCCCAGAAGAGACTCGGAGAGGCTAACCGATTGAGCGTTTTGACGCAAGCCCGGTCCGGGTCCGGGCGGATCAGCTCAGGGCGGGCTCGCCCGAGCGCAGCGAGGCGAGGACGCGCTGGGCAACCGCCTCTCCGGTGAGGCCGGCCTCCTTGCGCAGCAGGGCCGGCTTGCCGTGGGTGACGTAGCGGTCGGGAAGCCCGACGCGCATGACGTGGGCGCGGTCCCCGGGACGGTCGGAGAAGGCGTCCTCGAGGTGCTCCAGCACCGCCGAGCCGAAGCCCCCCGGCAGGACGTTCTCCTCGATCGTCACGACCAGGTCGTGCTCGCGCGCGAGGCGCTCGAGCCAGCTCTCCGTCGAGCGGCTTGGCGAAGCGGGCATCGGCCACGGTCGCCTCGAGCCCGTGCCCGGAGAGGATCCCGGCCGCTTTCAGGGCGACGGCGACCCCGTAGCCGAACCCGAGCAGGGCGACCCGCTCGCCGTTCGCCAGCACCTCGCCGGTGCCGATCGGGATCTCCAGCGCCTCCGCCGGCAACTCCGCCCCCTCAGCTGCGCCGCGCGGGTAGCGCAGGGCAGCCGGGCCGTCGTGGGCCACCGCCGTGCGCAGCATGTGAACCAGCATCGCCTCGTCGCGCGGCGCCATCACGACTACGTTCGGGATCGGGCGGAAGTAGGAGACGTCGAAGGCACCGTGATGGGTCGGCCCGTCGTCGCCGACCAGCCCGGCCCGGTCCATGGCGAAGGTGACGTCGAGCTCCTGCAGGCAGACGTCGTGGATGATCTGGTCGTAGGCGCGCTGGAGGAAGGTCGAGTAGATCGCGCAGACCGGCTTCGCCCCCTGGATCGCCAGGCCCGAGGCGAGCAGCACCGCGTTCTGCTCGGCGATGCCGACGTCGTAGTACTGACCGGGCACCTCGTCGGCCAGCTTCTGCAGCCCGGTCCCCCCCGCCATCGCAGCGGTGATCCCGATCACGCGCGGGTCGCGCCGCGCCTCGGCGACGATCGCGTCGCCGAAGACCTGGGTGTACTGGGGCGGCGCGCTCGGCGCCGGCGGGACCTCGAGCCGCTCCGGCGCGATCCCCTCCGGCGAGTCCGATTCCTGCACCCCAACTGGCCGCCGACGGGACGAAATCGTCCCTCCAGCGGACGATTTCGTCCCGTCGGCGGGCTTTTCGGTGGCGGGGGCGCCGTTGACGATCGAGTTCGGCTTGGCGGCGTGCCACTTCTCCATGCCCTCGAGGCCGCCCTCCTCGGCCGGGGAGAAGCCCTTGCCCTTGACCGTGTGGATGTGGACGATCACCGGCCGGTCGGCGTCGAACGCCTCGCGCAGGGCCTCGCGCAGGGCATGGACGTCGTGGCCGTCGATGACGCCCATGTAGGCGAGGTCGAGCTCCTCGAAGAAGAGCCCCGGCGCCCAGTAGGCCTTGATCGCCGACTTGATCTCCGGCCCGAGCCGTTCGATTCGCCTGCCGAGGCCGAGCGGCAGCTTGGTGAGCCGGTCCTCGACCCCCTCGCGGGCGTGGTAGAGGCGCGGGTTGAGCCGCACCCTGTTGAAATAGCGCGAGAGCGCCCCGACGTTGGGCGAGATCGACATGCCGTTGTCGTTGAGCACGATCACTACCGGGGTCTGCAGGCCGCCGGCCGCGTGCAGCGCCTCGTAAGCGACGCCGCCAGTCAGCGCTCCATCGCCGATCACGGCTGCGACCTTCCCGTCCTCGCCGATGCCCTTGCGCATCGCCTCCTTCAGCCCGACCGCGTAGCCGATCGAGGTCGAGGCGTGACCGGCGCCCATGATGTCGTGTTCGGACTCGAAGACCGAGCAGAACGGGGCGAGCCCCCCGTACTGGCGGATCGTCGGCAGCCCCTCGCGGCGGCCGGTGAGGATCTTGTGCGGATAGGCCTGGTGGCCGACATCCCAGAGCACCTTGTCGCGCGGGGAGTCCAGCAGGCTGTGCAGCGCCACCGCCAGCTCGCAGGTGCCGAGGTTGGCCCCGAAGTGGCCGCCGATCTCCCCGATCGTGTCGATGATGTAGGCGCGCATCTCCCGCGCCACCTGTTGCAGCTGGGCGTCGTCGAGGCCGTGCAGGTCGGCCGGCCCGTCGATGCCGTCGAGCAGGTGCGGCCCCTCGTCCTGGCGCTCCGCTGAGTTTCCGTTGTCGCTCATTCGTTCCTGGTGAAGATGTAGTCGGCTACCCGCCGCAGGTCGGACGTATCGCCGGCGGCTTCGTCGAGGGAGTCGACCGCCTTCGCATGGGACTCGGCCGCGAGCCGGCGCGCCCGCTCGAGGCCGAAGTGGCTGACGTAGGTGATTTTGCCATGTCGCTCGTCGCTTCCGCGCGGCTTGCCGAGCCGCTCCTCGCTCCCGGTCACGTCGAGGATGTCGTCGACGATCTGGAAGAGGACGCCCAGCTCACTGGCGAACCGGCGAAACGGCATTGTCTCAGGTTCGCCCAGCCCCTCGAGGACGAGCACGACGCCGACGCTCGCGGCGATCAAGCTCCCCGTCTTCAGCGCGTGCAGCGCTCGCAGATCCCCGGCGTCGCGGCGGCCGCCGACCACGTCGACGTACTGGCCGCCGACCATCCCCTCAACCCCCGTTGCCGCGCTCAGCTCGCGCAGCGCCGCGAGCACCCGCGCCGGCTCGCCCGGCTGCTCGCAGGAGAGCCGCATCGCCTCGGCGAAGAGCCCGTCGCCGGCGAGGATCGCCACGTCCTCGCCGTACTTGACATGGGAGGTCGGCAAGCCCCGCCGCAGCTCGTCGTCGTCCATCGCCGGCAGGTCGTCGTGGATCAGCGAGTAGGTGTGGACCATCTCGATCGCGCAGGCAACCGGCAGGAAGCGCTCGGGCTCGGCGCCGAGCGCTCGCGCCGTCGCCAGCGCCAGAACGGGGCGCACCCGCTTCCCCCCGGCCAGCAGCGAGTAGCGCATCGCCTCCTCCAGGCCGGCGGTCGGGCCGGTCTGGGCGAAGCGCAGCCGCTCCAGCTCGGCCTCAACCAGAGCCTGGAGGTCTTCCGGGTAGCTCACGAGGCTCGGGCTCGGCCGCCTCGCCCTCGCGGATGCGCCGGTTCGCCTCCTCGACTGCCTCGGCCGAGAGCTCGGCCGCCTCGTTGGCCAGCTCCGCGGCACGCGCGTCCCCGGCCTCGCCGGCCTCCAGCTCGCGGGCGATCGCGCCAAGCCGCTCGGAGATCTCGCGCAAGCGGCTCACCGAACGCCCTCCCGCTCGCGGGCGATCGCGCCGAGCACGCCGTTGACGAAGCCGGGCGCGTCGACGCCGCAGTACTCCTTGGCTATCTCGACCGCCTCGTCGATCGCAACCTCGGTCGGCACGTCGGGGGAGTGCTCGATCTCGTACAGCGCCACCCGCATCACGTTGCGCTCCAGCGGCGCGATCCGCTCCATCTCCCAGCCCTTGGCGTGAGCGGCGATCGCCGCGTCGAGCTCGTCGCGGTGCGCCTCGACCCCGGCCGCCAGATCGCGCGTGAACGGCCGCGACTCCGCCACCAGCTCCTCCAGCGGGCGCCCGGTGACGTCGCGCTGGTAGCAGGCGAAGACGGCGTCGCGGCGCTGGTCGGACCTACGCATGGGTTCTCCATTCTCGCGCTTCCGCCGGTCGGCTGGCGCGCGAGCCTAGGCTCGCGAGACGTACTCGCCGCTGCGGGTGTCGGCGCGGATCGTCTCGCCCTCCTCGATGAAGAGGGGAACCTGGACGGTGACGCCGGACTCCAGGGTGGCCGGCTTGCTGCCGCCGCCCGAGGCGGTGTCGCCCTTCACGCCCGGCTCGGTCTGGGTCACCTTCATCTCGATCACGCTCGCCACCTGCACGTCGCTGGGCCGCTCGTCGACGAAGAGCACGTCGACCTCCGCGTTGGGCAGCACCCACTGCATCGACTCGCCGGCCACCTCGCGCGGGATCTCGATCTGCTCGAAGTCGCGGCTGTCCATGAAGACGGCGGCGTCGCCAGAGTCGTAGAGGTACTGCATCTTGCGCGATTCGGTGCGAACCGGCCGGAACTTCTCCCCGGCGCGGAAGGTCTTGTCCTGCACCGAGCCGTCCTCGATCTTGCGCAGCTTGGTCCGCACGAAGGCCCCGCCCTTGCCGGGCTTGACGTGCTGGAACTCGACGATGCGGAAGATCGTGCCGTCGATCTCGATGTGCGAGCCGTTCTTGAATTCGTTGGTGGAGATCACGGCGGCGAATCCTAGTGTCCTGAGTCGTAAGCCGTGTGTCGCATCCGGCGCGTGGATCGGCGACCGTGGCAAGGACGCAGGGTGCAGCCTTTGCCGGTGGCAAAGGCAAATCCGAGGACGCCGCCACGGACGGCGAGACGCCGCCGGGGCGGCGCAGGGCTTGCTACTCAGGACACTAGTCAGGACGCTGGAAGCCGGCCTCCTCACCGGGGGGCCGTAAGCTTTGGCGACTTGGGAATGGGGGTGTCTGCTCGAACAATCCTGCTGGCCGGCGCTGCGACGCTGCTCCTCGCCTGCCCGGCCGGCGCGGAGGAAACGATCCCGAGCCGGGCCGAATACGTCTCGCAGGTCGAGCCGATCTGCGAAGCGAACACGATCGCCAACAAACGGATCCTCAAGAACGTCCAGGCCAAAGCACGCAACGGCAAGCTGAAGGAGGCCGGCTCGCAGTTCATCCATGCCTCGGCCGCGTTCGGCTCGACCGTCGACAAGCTCTCCGCGGTGCCCCGCCCAGCCGAAGACGACACACGGCTTTCGAGGTGGCTCGATCAGCTGAGGGTCGTGCAGGCGAACCTTCGAGGCCTGGGCAAGGCGCTGAAGGCAGAGAACAGGATCCGCGCCGCCCACGAACGGATCCGCGTCGAACGCAGCGCCAACGCCGCCAACAACGTCGGCTTCGCCTTCGAATTCCACCACTGCCGGATCACGCCCTCCCGCTTCACCTGAGCGGCGGGCGCCAACCGCAAGGTGGTGCTACTCGGCTTCGGCCGCGGTGGTCGTGGTCAGCCTCGCCGCGGAGCCGCCGGCGAGAACCCGGCGCACGAGGCCGGGCGTGAGGATGCGGAACACGGCGGCGAGCGCGTAGGCCCGCGGCACGTAGCGCTCGGCCTTGCCCCGAAGCCCGGTCTGGACGATCGCCTCGGCGACCCGCTCGGGCTTGGAGACGATCCAGCGGGTCAGCGCCTTCTCGCGCAGCTCGGTCGCCGGGAAGCCCTCGGTGGCGATGAAGCCGGGAAGGACGAGGCCGACGTGGACCCCGCCGGCGCGCTCCTCGGCGTAGAGCGAGTCGCTCCAGCCGATCAGCGCGAACTTGCTGGCCGAGTAGGCGCCGGTGCCGGCGCGGGCGACGCGGCCCGCGGTGCTGGCGACGTTGACGATCGCGCTGGGCGCCGAGGCTCGCAGCGTCGGCAGCAGGGCCTCGGTGAGGCGGACGACCGCGTCGAAGTTGAGCTCGATGTGACGGTGGACGCTGGCGTGTCCGCCCTCGCCGAAGGTGCCGCGCCAGGCGGCGCCGGCGTTGTTGACCAGCAGCGTCAACCGGCCCCCCTGCCCGGAGACGTGGGTACCGACGCGCTCGGGCGCGTCGGTGCCGGTCAGGTCCACGGCGAGGTAGGTGGCCTTGCAGGGCAGCGACTCGGCGAGCGCCCGCAGGCGCTCCTCGCGCCGGGCGACGAGGATCAGCTCCATGCCCGGCTCGCAAGCGAGCCTCCGCGCCGCGGCCTCGCCGATGCCGCTGGAGGCGCCGGTGACGAGGGCGACGGGACCGTTCGCGGCCATGACGGCACGCTATTCCAATTCACTTAACGCGAGCATCTGCGCGAATCGACATACTGCCCGCGCCGTGCACGAGACCCCCGGATTGCTCGACAAGCTCCTTCGCGTTCCCGCCCCCTCGGGGTATGAGACTCCCGCGGCTGTCGCCTGGCGCGAGGAGGCCTCCTTCGCCTCGCTCTCGACCGACGGCATCGGCTCCTCCGTCGCCCGAATCGGAGAGGCCTCACCCCTCCTGGCCGTGGTCGGACACATCGACGAGATCGGCCTGGTCGTCCGCCACATCGACGAGAAGGGCTTCCTCTGGTTCGCGCCGATCGGAGGCTGGGACCCGCAGATCCTGGTCGGACAGCGGGTCGAGGTCCAGGGCCCGAACGGCCCGGTGCTCGGAATCGTCGGGCGCAAGCCGCTGCACCTGCTCGACGCCGACGCGCGCAAGAAGGTGGTCAAGATGAAGGGCCTGCACATCGACGTCGGCGCCGCCGATCGCGAGGAGGCCGCCGGGCTGGTCAGGGTCGGCGACCCGGTCGTGATCGCGAGCGAGCCCCTGCGCCTGGCCGGCTCTCGCGTCATCTCCCGCTCGATGGACAACCGGCTCGGCGCCTACGTCGCGCTGGAGGCGCTGCGCCGCTGTCACGAGCGCGGCTCGCTGAGCGGCAGCTTCGCGGCGATCGCCGCCGTGCAGGAGGAGATTGGCCTCTTCGGCGCCCGCACCTCGGCCTTCGCCGTCAAACCGGACCTTGCCGTCGTCGTCGACGTCACCCACGCCACCGACGCGCCCGGCGTCGACGAGAAGGAGCTGGGCACCCACACGCTCGGCTCCGGACCGGTGATCTTCCGCGGCGCCACCCTCTCCCCCAGGGTCTTCGAGCTCCTGGTCGAGACCGCCGAGGAGGCCGGGATCGAGCACACGCTCGGCGCCTCCGGAAACTCGACCGGCACCGACGCCGACGCCGTCCAGTTCGCCCGTTCGGGAATACCCACGGGCCTCGTCGAGATCCCGCTGCGCTACATGCACTCCCCGGTCGAGATGGTCGACCTGGCAGACGTCGAGGCGACCGTCGAGCTGATCGCGGCCTTCGCAGGGCGCATCGACGGGGACGTCGACCTCAGTCGCTGACTGACGATCGTCAGTGTCCATGAAGACCATGTCGCGGCCGTTCGCCTTCGCCGAGTAGAGAGCCGCGTCGGCCCTGGCGACCAGGTCGTCGGTGTTGACCACGTCCGGCCTGGAGACCGCGGCGCCGATGCTGATCGTCACCTCCGTCCCGACCGGGCGCAGCTCGCGCACCGCCCTGCGCAGGCGCTCGGCAATCGAGGCCGCATCCTTCTTGCCGGCGCCGGGCAGGACGACGAGGATCTCCTCGCCGCCGATCCTGTAGATCGAGTCGCCGGCGCGCAGAACCGAGCGCATCGTGTAGGCGACGTCCTGCAGGACCTGGTCGCCGGCGGCGTGTCCGAGCCGGTCGTTGACCTGCTTGAAGTGGTCGAGATCGCAGAGCAGCAGAGCGTGCGAGAGCCCGTTCTTCTCGCTGCTCGGCTGGCCGTCGAGCTCGGCGAGGCGCTGCTCGAGCGCGTTGCGGTTGAAGAGCCCGGTCAGGGGGTCGAGCGTGGAACTGCGCCTGTGGGCGCGGTCGGACTCGACCAGGGCGCCGGAGAGGATCACCGTGCTCATGACCAGGGCGCAGGCCGCGATCACGTCCTGATGGTGCTCCGACGCGGTCGCCTGATCGAGCCCGAAGGTGGCAACGAGCAGAAGGGCCAAGATGTAGGCGGTTCCGAGGGCCATCCCGCGTGGGGAGAATCGCGCCCCAAGCGTCACCGCGGGCAGCGCGAACCACATCAGGACCGGGCTGTCGGCGCCGCCGGTCGTGACGACCGCGTCGGCGAGGAGCAGCGGCAGAATCCCCCAGGCCGTGGCTGCCCAGAGGCCGGGATGGGCACTGCGCTTCATGAAGTGGTCGGCGACCGTGAACCCCGCGAGGCCGGCCGTGAGAGGGACGACCCACCACCAGCCGATCTCCGAGGAGACCGAGACCAGGGCCAGGGCGAGGATCGCGAAGCAGCCGCTCCTGTAGGGGCGCAGCCGCACCTGCATGTCGAGCAGGCGCTCGCGGCGGGCGTCGTCGCGGATTTCCGCCAGCGAATCAGGCTGCCGCAGGAGGTCCGTGTCGGCGGGAGCACTCACGGCGCTCGCGATCTTGGCGCTTGCGATCACGCTGTGACATCGGCTATTCGGCGCCGCTACTTGAAACTGACAGCGGTCTTCCGCTAAACGTCTTGTCTGCGCCGCCTACTCGACGAGCTGAAGATCCTTGGGCAGGCCGCTGAGATTGCGGTGGCCGTCCGGGGTGACGACGACCAGGTCCTCGATCCTCACACCGAGCTCGCCGGGCAGGTAGATGCCCGGCTCGACGGTCACCACCTCGCCGGCTTCGAGCACGTCCTCCGAGCGCGGCGAGACGCGCGGCTCCTCGTGCACCTCGAGGCCGACCCCGTGGCCGAGGCCGTGGCCGAACCGCTCGCCGTGCCCGGCGGCCGCGATCCGCTCGCGGGCGACCGCGTCGACCGCCTCGGCGGATGCCGCGGCGCGGACGGCGCCGAGCGCACTTTCCTGCGCCTCGCGCACGATCTCGTATACCTCGCGTGCGCGCTCACCGGGCTCGCCCGTGGCGAAGGTGCGGGTACCGTCGGAGCAGTACCCGTCGAGCTTCGCCCCCATGTCGAAGACGACCAGCTCGCCGCGGCCGATCTCGCGCCCGCCGGGCTCGGCGTGTGGCAGGGCGCCGTTCGGGCCGGCGGCGACGATCGCCGGAAAGGACGGTTCCGCCCCAAGCTCGCGCATGCGGGCCTCGGCGGCGCGGGCGACATCGAGCTCGCTGCGCCCGGCGAGGCCGCGCTCCAGCGACCACCGCCAGATCTCGTCGGCGAGCTCGGAGGCGGCGGCGATCGCCGCCAGCTCGGCCTCGTCCTTGACCCGGCGCAGCTTCTCGACCGTTCCCCCCGCCCCCTCCAGGGTGACGCCGTCGGGAAGCTTCTCCTCCAGCTTCCCCAGCGTGCGGACGGCCATCTGCTGGTCCTCGAAGCCGGTCCGCCCCGCCAGGTGGGCGGCGATCCCGCCGAGCCAGTCGTCGGTGACCGTGATCACCTCCCAGCCCTCGACCTCCGCCTCGGCACGCTCGGTGTAGCGGAAGTCGGTGAAGAAGAGGCGCGCCTCGCCACCGCAGACGCAAGCCCCGTTGGTGCCGCCGAAGCCGGTCAGGTAACGGACGTTGACCAGGTCGGTGACGAGCAGCCGGTCCAGCTCGCGCTCGGCCACGAGGGTGGCGAGACGGTCACCGCGAGCCTGCATCAAGCGGCGCCCGCGCCGAGCTCTGCCGCGAGCAGCTCGAGCGCGTCGCGGTAGCCGTCGGGGCCCTTGCCGAAGATCTTCGCCAGGACCAGGCCGTCGAAGACGGAGAGCTTGCGCCACTCGTCGCGCCCCTCGACGTCGGAGAGGTGGACCTCGACCGCGGGCAGGCGGGCGACGTCCAGGGCGTCGGCGATCGCCCGGCTGTAGTGGCTCCAGGCACCGGCGTTGACGAGCGCGGCGTCGGCCAGCTCCGGCACCCGGTGCAGGTACTCGACGAACTCGCCCTCGGAGTTGGTCTGGAAGAAGATCGCTTCCAGGCCGAGCTCGCGGGCCCAGCCGCCGATCTTCCGCTCCAGCTCTGAGAGCGAGAGCCCGCCGTAGACCTCGGGGTCGCGGCGCTCGAGGATGTCGAAGTTGACGCCGTGCAAGACGGCGACGCGGTTGTGGGCGCTTGTCACTTTTGGAACAGCTCCTCCACGGCTGCGCGGACCTTAGCCGGATCGACCAGCTCGCCCGTACGTGGTTTGCCCGGCTCGCTCAGCAGTACGAAGCCAACGCCCGCGGCGGTGCGCTTCTTGTCGCGTTCGAGCGCCTCGAGCGTCTCCTCGACGTCGATTTCCGGATCGAGGCCGACCGGAAGGCCGTGGCGACGGAGGATCGCCTCGACCTCTTCGCGCAACTCGGGCGCATCCGACAGACGAAGCGCCGCGAGCAGGCCAAGCCCAACCGCCTCGCCATGGCGATAGCGCTCATACCCGCTCGCCGCCTCGATCGCGTGGCCGACGGTGTGGCCGAGGTTGAGCACCGCCCGCTGGCCGGAATCACGCTCGTCGGCGGCGACGATCCCGCACTTGTACCCGGCGGAGGCGAAGACGAGCGGCGCGAGGATCTCGGGGTCGAGCTCGGTCGAGCACCCTCGTCTGCTCCCAGAGCTCGCCGCCCGCGAGCAGTCCGGTCTTCAGCAGCTCGACGAAACCGGCGGCGAGCTCCTCCGCCGGAAGGGTGGTCAGGGTCGAGGTGTCGGCGAGGACCGCAGCGGGCAGGTGGTAGGCGCCCGCGTAGTTCTTGCCCTCGGGCAGGTCGACTCCGGTCTTGCCGCCGTAGGCCGAGTCGACCTGGGCGACCAGCGTCGTCGGCACCTGGATCACGGGGACGCCGCGCTGGTAGACGTGGGCGCAGAACCCCGCCAGGTCGCCGACCACACCGCCGCCGAGGGCAACCACGTGATCTTCACGGGTCATCCCGGCACGGGCCAGCTCTCCCAGCACCCGCTCGGCCTCGGCCATCGTCTTCGCCGACTCTCCAGGCTCGACCTCGACCGTGGCGGCGAGCGGCGCGAGGGGCTCGGCGTAGAGGGCCCCCACGGTCCTGTCGGTGACGCAGAAACGCCGCCCGAGCAGGGGCCACTCGCCCTTGCCCAGCAGGCCGGGCCCGACGAAGACCGGATACTCCCCAGAGGCGCTCACCGCCCAGAGCATCTTCGTTCCCGCCGGCAGGCCCGCCAGCGCCAGCAGCGAGGGCATCGAGCGGGAGATCATCTCGCGCTCCCCGGCCGGCACGATCGCGTCGGCGAGGGCCTCGTAGTGCGGCAGCCGCTCCCCCAGAAGACGTGCGACGTCATCGGCGCTCGTCGCCAGCGGGCGGTCGCTGCGGGCGATCCGCTCCCAGGCCTGATCTGCCCCGACCTGGAGCCAGACGACCACGTGGCGGTCCAGCGCCACTCGGACCCGCTCGGAGAGGACGCTGCCGCCGCCGAGCGCGATCGCGCCGCCGCCGGCCCGCTCCAGAAGCGAGCCGACCACCTCGGCCTCACGCTCGCGGAAGGCGACCTCGCCGTCCTCCTCGAAGGCGGCCTTGATCGGCTTGCCGAACGCCTCTTCCATCAGGTCGTCGATCTCGGTCGTCTCCAGGCCCGCCTCGCGAGCCGCGGCGAGTGCCGTCGACTTGCCTGCGCCCATGAAGCCGATGAAGACCAGGGCGGGCCGCATCACCGGACTCGCCCCGCTTTCACCGTCGATAACACGGTCGATACGGGACTCACCCCCGGAAGTCGATGCGCTGCTTGTATGCCTCGACGGCGCCGAGCACGTCGTCGATGTGGTCGCCGCCGAACTTCTCGCGGAAGGCGCGGGCCAGGACGAGGCAGACCATCGCCTCGGCGACGACCGCGGCCGCGGGCACCACGGTCGAGTCGGTGCGCTCGCGCAGTGCCTGCGCCGGCTCCTTGGTCTCGGTGTCGACCGAGCGCAGCGGCTTGGTCAGGGTCGAGATCGGCTTGATCGCAGCGCGCACCGACAGCGGCAGCCCGTTCGTCATCCCGCCCTCGAGGCCGCCGGCGTGGTTGGTCTCGCGGAAGTAGCCGCGCTCCTGCGACCAGAAGATCTCGTCGTGGGCCTCGGAGCCGGGACGGCCGGCGACTTCCCACGCTTCCCCGATCGAGACGCCCTTGACCGACTGGATCGAGGCGACGGCGCCGGCGAGGCGGCCGTCGAGGCGGTCTTCCCAGGAGACGTGGGAGCCGAGGCCGGGGACGAGGCCGAAGGCGCGCACCTCGAAGGTGCCGCCGAGGCTCTCGTTGGCCTTGCGCAGGCGGTTGATCTCCGCGACCATCGCCGCGCTGGCCTCGGGGTCGAGGCAGCGGACCGGATCCTCGTCGACCCCATCGAAATCCTCCGGGCCGAGATCGGCCTGCTCGGGCGCGCTCACGGAGGCGATCTGGGTGACGTGGCTGTGGACGCTGACGCCGAGAGCCGCGAGGAAGCCGCGGGCGACCGAGCCGGCCGCCACGCGGGCGGCGGTCTCGCGGGCGCTGGCGCGCTCGAGGACGTTGCGGATGTCGTCGTGGCCGTACTTCTGGGCGCCGACGAGGTCGGCGTGCCCGGGCCGCGGCAGGTGGACCTGGTCGACCCCGGCCTCGACCGGCCAGGGGTTCATCCGCACCTCCCAGTTGGCGTAGTCGCGGTTGGCGACGAGGACGGCGATCGGGCTGCCGAGCGTGCGCCCGTGGCGCAGGCCGGAGCGGACCTCGACGGCGTCGGTCTCGATCTTCATCCGCCCGCCGCGGCCGTGGCCGAGCTGGCGGCGGGCCATGTCGCGGTCGAGCGCCTCGCGGTCGAGCTCGAGCCCTGCCGGCATCCCCTCGACGATCGCGACGAGCCCCGGCCCGTGCGACTCGCCCGCAGTCGTGAATCGAAACCCGCTCATCAGGCCGCCAAGGCTATCGGCGGATCGAACGGGCGGCGGTGCGCATCGTGTCGAGAGGGGGCTTTCGGCCGGTCCAGATTTCAAGGGAGAGGGCACCCTGCTGGACGAGGATCTCGAGGCCGTCGACGGCGGTGGCACCGGCAGCCTCGGCGGCACGCAGCAGCGCGGTCGGCTCGGCGCCGTAGACCATGTCGACGACGACCTGAGCCGCACCGAAGCCGCCCGGGTCCAGCGGCAGCTCCGCGAACGGGTCCTCGCCGCCGAGACCGACCGCGGTGGAGTTGACGATCACCTCGAACGCCCCCTGCTCCGGGTCGAGGACCGGGTCGCCCCCCAGTTCGGCGCAGAGGTTGCGCGAGCGCAGCTCGGTGCGGTTCCAGACGGCCACCCGGGCGCCCTCGCGCAGCAGGGCCCAGACGACGGCGCGGGCGGCCCCGCCGGCGCCGAGCACGAGCGCCCGCTTGCCGGCCGGCGAGACCGGCAGCGCGCGCAGCAGTCCCTCGGCATCGGTGTTCTCCGCGCGGATCTCCCCTTCTTCCGCGAAGACCAGGGTGTTGGCGGCGCCGATCTCACGGGCGGTCTCGGAGAGCTCGTCGGCGAGGGCGAGCGCCGCGGCCTTGTGCGGCACCGTGACGTTGGCGCCGGCGAACCCCTCGCCCGGCATCGATCGCACCCGCGCCTCGAAGGCGTCCGGAGCGACGTCGATCGCCTCGTAGCTCCACTCACCCCCCAGCCCCAGCTCGGCCAGCGCCGCGCCCTGCATCGCCGGCGAGCGCGAGTGGCCGACCGGGTGCCCGAGAACGGCTAGGCGCGACACGCTCTCATTCCCCGCAGCTGTCCGGCGAGTTGCCGCCGGCCGCTTCGCGGGCCGCGTTGTAGCTTTCGACGTCACGCTGGAACTCGGCTTCGCTCGAGGAGAAGGCGTGCTTGCCGCAGCTGCCCGGCTCGACCACGTAGAAGAGGTAGTCGACCTTGGCCGGCCGCGCCGCCGCTTCGATCGAGGCCAGGCCGGGGCTGCCGATCGGTCCCGGCGGCAGACCGGCATTGAGCCGCGTGTTGTAGGGCGAGGAGACGGCGAGCTCGGATTCGGTCAGAGGCTCGGTGTAGTTGCCGGTCGCGAAGCGGATCGTCGCGTCGATGCCGAGCGGCATTCCTTCGCGCAGGCGGTTGTAGATCACGGCGGCGACCAGGGGCCGCTCGCTTTCGAGCTGGGCCTCCTCCTCGACCAGTGAGGCAATCGTCACCACGTCGTAGGTGGTGAGGTTCTTCGAGCGCGCGTAGCCCATGTCGACCCCCTTGATGCGGCGCTTGAAGTCTTCGAGCTGCAGCTGGACCAGCGTCGCGGCCTCGGCGCGCCTTTCCAGCTCGAAGGTGTCGGGGAAGAGAAAGCCCTCGAGGCTCTCTGCGTCCTTCCCGCCGTACTTGGCCGGGTTCAGGTACGGAGAGTGGACGCTCGCCCGCTCATAGCTGCCGCGCAGGCCTTCGTCCTTGGCGAGCTCACCGGTCTGGGCGCGGGTGTAGCCCTCGGGCACCGTCACGGTGATCGTCCTGACCACGACCGGCGGCGGCGTCTCGCGGTTGAAGTGGCGGTAGGCGAACGCGGCGATCGCAACCACGCCGAGGACGATCGCCGCCACCCCGACGGCGATGCCGAGGCGGCGGCCGGGCGGGCGCGGCCGCCCTTCCCGCTTCGCCTTTGGCGACTTGGGAGGCTTGGGCGGCTTCGGTGGCTTCGGGAGGCCGGCCGGATCGACCGCGGCCGGCGCCCCGCCGCCGCGCTCGGCGCGGCGCGCTTCGCGCTCGCGGCGCCGCTGCTCGCGTTCGGCGGCGGCGCGTTCCTCACTCATCGTCGCCCTCCTCCGACCGCGGCGCTGACCGGCCAGGTAGGCCTGGAGCAGGTGGGCGGCGGCGAGCGAGTCCGGCGGCGGCCGCGGCGCCTTCGCGCTTGCTCGCCTCGGCCATCCGGGTCGTCAGCCGCTCGTCGTAGGTCTCGACCGGGACGTCGAGAATCGCCTCCAGTTCGCCGCAGAAGGTCCGGGTCAGGGCCGCCTGGCTGCCTTCCTCGCCGCTCAGGTGCAGCGGCAACCCGACGACTACCCGCTCGACCCCGTGCTCGGCGACCAGCTCGGCGACCGCGCGCGCCTCGGGCGGCTCGATCACCGGCATCGGCGTCGCCAGGGTCCCGCTCGGGTCGGAGATCGCACAGCCGATCCGCGCGGTGCCGTGATCCAGCGCGAGCACACGCACCTGCCGCTACCCGGCCTCCCGCTCGATCGCCCGGCGCGCGGTCGCCAGCGCCTCGTCGAGCTTGGCGGGGTCCTTGCCGCCCGCCTGGGCCATGTCGTCGCGACCGCCACCCCCGCCGCCGACGACCGCAGCCGCCTCGCGAACGATCGTCGACGCGGAGAGGCCCCGCTCGACTGCGCCCTTCGAGATGAGGACCACCAGGGCGACCTTGCCCTCTTCCGTCCCGCCGAGGACGATCGCCGAGTCGCCGCCGAGCTTCGACTGGACCCGGTTGGCGAGCTCGAGCATCTGCCTTTGGTCCGCCAGCGGCACGCCCGAGACGACCGCCTTCACGTCGCCGGCATCGACCGCCTCGCCGAGGAGCCGCTCCGCCTCCTCGCCAAGGGCCTGTTTCTGGGCCTCCTGCGCCCCCGCGCCGGCCTCCCGCAGGCGCTCGGCGGCGCGACGGGCGCCCGCGAGGGGGTCCTGCGGCGCGCCGAGCACCTCGCCGACCTCCCGCAGGCGGTCCTCGCGCTCGCGGAACCAGTCGATCGCCGCGGGACCGGTGAGCGCCTCGATCCGGCGCACGTTGGCGGCGCTGGAGCCCTCCGAGGAGATCTTGAAGATGCCGACCTCCGCGGTGTTGGCGACGTGGGTACCGCCGCAGAGCTCGCGCGAGACGTCCTCGACTTCGACCACTCGCACCCACTCGCCGTACTTCTCGCCGAAGAGCGCCATCGCGCCCAGGCGCTCGGCCTCCGCGCGCTCCATCTCCAGCCAGCGCACCGGCCGGCTCGCCTTGACCCACTCGTTGACCCGGTCCTCGACCGCGCGAAGCTCCTCGCCGCCGAGCGCCTGGCCGTGGGTGAAGTCGAAGCGCAGCTTGTCGGGCCGGACGGCCGACCCGGCCTGGCGGACGTGGGTGCCGAGCCGCTCGCGCAGCGCCGCGTGAAGCAGGTGCGTGGCGGTGTGGTTGCGCATCGTCGCGTGGCGGGTCCCGCGGTCGACAACGGCCTCTACGGCGGCTGCCGGGTCGATCTCCCCAGCCGGCTCCACCTCGAGCGCCTGGTCCTCGCCGACCCGGTAGACGTCGACGACGCGGGCCTCGCCGCCCTCCCAGCGCAGCACGCCGGTGTCGGCGACCTGGCCGCCGCCCTCGGCGTAGAAGGGGCTCTCCTCAAGCTTCACCAGCGCACGCCCGTCGTCGCCCTCGACAGCGGCCAGGCCGGTCGTCGCGCGCAGGGTCTCGTAGCCGACGAAACGGGTGGGTGCCGCCTCGCGGGCAAAGGCGATCACCCGCTCGTGGCGGTCCTCGGAGCCGTGCGCGGTGGCGGCGCCGGTGCGGGCGCGCTGGCGCTGCTCCTCCATCAGCTCCTCGAAGCCGCCGTCGTCGACCGAGAGCCCCTGCTCGGCCAGCAGCTCCTTGGTCAGGTCGTAGGGGAAGCCGTAGGTGTCGTGGAGCTTGAAGGCGTCCGACGCGTCGATCCAGGAGGTCCCGGACTCCTTCGCCTCGGCGACCAGGCGCTCCAGCAACTCGCTGCCGCGCTCCAGCGTGCGGCCGAAGCTCTCCTCCTCGTCGCCGACCCAGCGCGCGATCGTCTCGCGCTCTGCGGCCAGCTCGGGATAGGCCTCGGACATGACCTCGATCGTCCGCTCGGCAAAGCTGCCCCAGCCAGGGGGCCTCGAGGCCCAGCGTGCGCCCCTGTTGGATCGCCCGGCGCATGATCCGGCGCAGGATGTAGCCGCGGTCCTCGTTCGAGGGGACGACGCCGTCGGCGATCAGGAATGCGGCACCGCGCGAGTGGTCGGCGACGATCCGCATCGCTCGGGTCACGGCCGCGTCCTCCCCGTAGGAGCGTCCCGACATCTCCTCGGCGAGGTCGAGCAGCGGGCGGATCAGGTCGGTCTCGAAGACCGAGGGGACGTCCTGGAGGATCGCCGCCATCCGGTCCAGGCCCATGCCGGTGTCGATGTTGCGCATCGGCAGCTCGGCCAGCGAGCCGTCGGAGCCGAGGTCGTAGGTCATGAAGACGTGGTTCCAGAACTCGAGGAAGCGGTCAGTGTCGTCGCCGGGGCGCTCGCCCGGGGCGCCGAAGCCCTCGCCGCGGTCGAGGTAGAGCTCCGAGCAGGGGCCGCAGGGGCCGGTCGGCCCGGCCTGCCAGAAGTTGTCCTCGCGACCGAGGCGGACGATCCGCTCGTCGGGAACCCCAATGGCGCCCCAGCATGCGATCGCCTCCTCGTCGGGGCCCAGCCCGAGCTCCTCGTCGCCGCCGAAGACCGTGACCCAGATCCGCTCGGGGTCCATGCCGAAGCCCTGCGTGGAGAGCTCCCAGCCCCAGGGAATCGACTCCTCCTTGAAGTAGTCGCCGAAGCTCCAGTTGCCGAGCATCTCGAAGAAGGTGAGGTGGCGGGCAGTGTTGCCGACCTCCTCGATGTCGGTGGTGCGGAAGCATTTCTGCACGTCGGCGAGGCGACGGGCCGGGGGCTCCTCGCGGCCGAGGAAGTACGGCTTGAAGGGCTGCATCCCAGCCGTGGTCAGCAGCACGGAGGGGTCGAGCACGGACGGAACGAGCGAGGCCGAGGGCACGATCTTGTGCCCTCGCTCCTGGAAGAAGGAGAGGTAGGTCTGGCGGATCTCGGTCGCCTTCATGGTGGGCAGACTAGGGCCTATTCCGCCGGGGGGCGTACCACTCCTTCGCAGCCACGACGGTGGCAAAGAGGGCTGACAATCGCCGGCCCTCCACGTTCAGGGAGTGGACGGATGGTCCCCCAACCCTTGACTGGATGGCCGCGAGTGCCGAAACGACGTATTGGAGATGACTCGGAGGGCTGGAGCGCAAGTCTCGTCACGGCTGGGGGTCGGCGCCAAGCTCATCTCCGACGAGCGCCTGGCACTGCGCGCGGCGCAGGCCGACGAACACGCCTTCGCGGCGATATTCGAGCGCTACGGCCAGAGCCTCTACAGGTTCTGCGCCTCGATCGTCGGCGATCCCGAGGACGCTCACGACGCGCTCCAGAACACGATGGTCAAGGTCCTGCAGGCGCTGCCCGGGGAGAAGCGGCGCATTCAGCTCCGGCCCTGGCTGTACCGGATCGCCCACAACGAGTCGGTGGAGCTGCTGCGCAGGCGTCGCGACACCAGGCCGCTCGACCCGGAGACCGCTGCGCGCGGCGGCGGCCTTGCCGACACCGCCGAGAAGAGGCAGCGCCTGCGGACCCTGCTTCGCGACCTCGACGAGCTGCCCGAGCGCCAGCGCGGCGCGCTCGTGATGCGCGAGCTCGCCGGCCTCGAGTTCGCACAGATCGCGGCGGCCTTCGAAACGAGCGCCGCGGTGGTTCGCCAGGCCGTCTACGAGGCACGGCAGAGCCTGCAGCGCCTGGAAGCGGGGCGTGAGATGAGCTGCGCAGAGGTGACGCGGCGAGCTCTCCGACGAAGACGGGAGGACGGCGCGAAGGCGCGAGATCCAGGCGCACCTACGGGCCTGCCCACGGTGCCGCGCGTTCGCCGCTGCGATCGAGTCCCGGCGCGAGGACTTCGCCGCGCTCGCACCCCTGCCAGCCGTCGCCGTCGCCGGCATCCTCCACGCCGCCCTCGGCGGCGGCGCCTCGGCATCGGCGGCGGGCGCGACCGCCGCCATCGGCGTCGGGACAACCGCCACGGGCTCGGGGGCCGCGGGTGGCGCCGCGCTCGCCGGGGTGGGAAAAGTCGCCGCGACCTCGGCCCTCGTCAAATCCGTCGCCACGGTTGCGATCGTCGCGACGGTCGGGGTGACGGCGGCGGACCGCAGCGGCCTGGTCGACGCTCGCCTCCCGGGGGGCGACACCGGTACCCCCGCCGCGAAGCGCCCGGTCGTTCCTCCTGTTACTCCCGCCGGCGAAGCCGGCACCGCGCAGCCCGGCGGCGGCAACGCCGGGCATGAAACCGGGAGGTCGCCCGCCCGCTCCAGGAACGACGGCGGGGGCCCGGGCAGCGGGTCGAGAGGCAAAGGCCCTGAGTCTGTGACCCCGCCGCAGGCCGGAGCCGCGCCGGCCGCGGCGCACGGCCAGGAAACCGCCGCCGCGCACCGAAAAGGCGCGGGGGCCCGTCGCGGCGGCAGCTCGGCGGGACGCCGATCTCATCCCCCGAGCGGATCGAGCCAGGCCGGGCACGGACGCGCACAGCGCGGGGGCGGCACGGAAAAGCGCCATGACACCGCTCCACCTCCCCAGCCGGAACCACAGCAGCCCGCTCCGAAAGGCAACGGGAGCGAGGTCGCGCCGCAGGCGAGCGACGACCAGCCACCGGCCGAGACAGGGGGAGGCGAAGTCGAAGCGGCGAAAGCAGGCACGGAAGGTAATCCCTGACAACTGGCTCCGAGGGCCGTTTCAGGTCCGGGAAGCAATCCCAAAACCTCGACACTCGAGTCAAGGAGGCACGATGAAGCTAGGAATGAAGATCGCACTCGCAACCTGCGCGCTGGCGCTGATGATCCCGGCGACGGCTCTGGCCAACAACGGCAACGGCAAAGGCCAGGGCGGGCCGAACTACGAAACCGCTCCCCCGCCCCAGGCGAATGCATACGGCAAGTACTGCCAGGGGGAAAGCAAGAAACACGTCAAAGGCGAGCAAGGCACCGCCTTCTCCCGTTGCGTCAAAACGGCCGCCCGCGCGGCTCGCAACGAGGATCAGGCGCCGGGCCAGGTCTGCAAGGGCAAAAGCAAGAAGCACGTCAAAGGCGAGAAGGGCACCGAGTTCAGCCGCTGCGTGAAGTCGATCTCCGAACTGCGGCGCGACGAACGCGAGGAAGAGCAGGAAGAACAGGCCCAGGCCTAGTAGGAATTGGCGAAACCCCCGCGCACGTCCGGCGGCGGCGGACACTGCGCGGTACAGCGTCCTCAGTCGGCCAAATAGCGTTGCTATTCGGCCTCCCTGCGTCCTTGTCCCGCTTGGTCCGGCGCTCGCCGGCCCGCACACCCGGGTTTCGCCAATCCCTACTAGGGGCAGATCGTGCCGTGCCCGACGATCGTCTCGCCGGCCAGCAGCACCGCTGTCTGGCCGGGTGAGACTCCGGCGAACCCCTCCCCCAGCCGGATGTCGAGCCTGGGATGCCGACCCGTCCCCGTCGCCGATACTGCGGCGGGGACGGGTCTTGCGCGGTAGCGCAGGCGCACCGCGTCGACCCGAGCCCCGTCGCGGTGCAGGACCGCGTTGCGGATCCGCACCGTCTGCTCCAGCAGCTCCCGGCGCGGGCCGACCGTGACCGTGTTTGCCGCGGCATCGGTGGCCAGCACGTACAGCGGCTCCTCGGCCCCGCCGCCGATGCCGCGGCGCTGGCCGACGGTGAAGTGGTGGTGGCCGCGGTGGCGGCCGACCTTGCGGCCCGAGCGGTCGACCAGGTCCCCCTCGCGCTCGCGCAGGCCACCGTGGCGGCGCAGGAAGTCGGCCTTGCCCTGGCCGGAGAGGAAGCAGAGGTCCTGGCTCTCGGGCTTGCGGGCCACGGCGAGGTCGTGGCGGGCGGCGATCTCGCGAACCTCTGGCTTGGTCATCTCGGTGAGCGGGAACCGGACCCGCCCCAGCAACCCGGGCGGCAGCGCCGCGAGCATGTAGCTCTGGTCCTTGTTGGCGTCGGACGCGGCGGCGAGCAACGGCCCGTCGCCGTCCTCGACGATGCGCGCGTAGTGGCCGGTGACGAGGTGGGTCGCGCCGACCCGCACGGCGAGGTCGACCATCGCCGCTATGCGCACCTCGCCGTTGCAGACGATGCACGGGTTGGGCGTCCTGCCGTCCGCATAGCCGGAGACGAACCCGGCGACCACGCGCCGGCGGAACTCCTCCTCGAGGTCCAGGGTCATGTGCGGGATCGCGAGCGAGTGGGCAAGTGCACGAGCGCCCAGCACGGCCTCCGGGGAGCAGCACGCCTTCGCCCCGTCGGTCTGCGGGTCGGCCCAGAGCTTCAGGGTGACCCCGACCACCTCCGCCCCCCGCTCCCGTTCCAGCAGCGCAGCCACGGCGCTGTCGACCCCGCCGGACATCGCGACGAGCACCCGGTCGCCGCCCGTCCCGGCGAGCTTCTCCGAGGAGGCCGCCATTTGCGCCAGGGCCCGGTGCAACGCATCCGCAGCCAGCTGCGCCGCGTGCCGCTTGGCCGGAGTCAATCCCCCGATCGCCCCTTCGACCTCCTCGGTCCCGATCCGCGCCGCGTCCAGCACCGCCGCCCCGTCGACCATCTCGGCCACCGCAGCGGTCGCAGCCCGAGTCGCCCCACACCCCTCGGTGTCGAAGGTCACGCCGGCGAGGACGCCGTCCGCGACCACGAGGGAGACCCGAGAGAGGTCCCCGCAGGCGGCGCCGCCTGCCGCCCCGGTGAAGGCGCCATCGAGAGCCGGCCCGTTCCGGCTCGAATCCCGCAGATATGCCTCGAATAGCTCGCGGTCCATCGGCTACAGAGTAGGAGGCCCTGCCCCGCTGCGCAGCAGCCGCTCCAGATCGGCAACGACGGATTACGCATCGTCCCGCAGCTGTCGCCAGGTGATCCTGACCACCCGCCATCCGTCAGCGAGCAGGAGACGATCTCGTTCCCGGTCCCGCTCGAAGGCCCGAGCGGTCCCGTGAACGGCCCTTCCGTCGAGCTCGACTATCAGCCGCTGCGCCGGCCAAAGGCAATCGACCTCGAAGAACCGGCCCGCAACCGCGATATCGGCGTTGCGTTGCGGCCTCGGCAGGTCAGTGCCTTCAAGCAGGCTCGCGAATCGCGCCTCCATCTCCCTTCGCGTTATCCCACGCGAATGAGCATCGGCGGCGAGGATCTTCCTCAGCGCACTCGCGCCGGCGCGCCGGGGACGCCTTGCGAGTAGATCCGGAACCGAGAGGCGATCGGTCAGCCGCCGGACTTCGGCCTCGTTGAACGCCTGCTCGAGCAATCGCTCGCTCACGACCGCTGCCAGGTCCAGCAGGGTGCGTGCTAGCGAGGTAACGGGAATGCCGTCCACGACCGACACTTCGTCGCGCTGCAAGATCGATTGGTGGACTCGCATCCCAGGTCGCGATCTGATCCTGGTCGGTCGGGTCACCTCGGGCTCGGTCGCGCTCGCCGGCAGGAGGCCCCAAAGAGCGGCTGCCGATCGGTGACTCAAGACGGCGCCGGGACCCGCGGCAAGCACCGCGGCCATCCAGCGAGCCGCTTGTCCTGTGCCCCTACAGCCGACCGCGTAGACGCCGCGCCGAACCGGGCGCAGCTGACCGCGCCCGATCCGGTCCTCGATTGCGCCGCGACCCATCCCGAGGCCCAGAAGCTGGCGTCGCGTAACGAGCCCGTGCTGACGCTCCGCGAGGTCACCCATGCTCTGCTCAAGAGAACATGACGCACGTTTCCCATGTCTGACATGGGAAACGTGCGACGCGTCGGCCATCCGAGGAAGCGTCGCCTACCATGGCGCGCGCATGGCGCGCTGAGAGTCACGTCTTCGCGACGTAAAAAAGAGGTTCCAGCCCGCCGGTACCGCCTCTGGCTTTGATCCCTTGAAGTAAAGGGTGGGCGCCTCCTCGCGATCCCGAGGGACCGAGAGAGATCAGCTCCCGCGCCGTTTGTGTTGGGTCAAACGGTGAGACGGCTCACGTACGGGCTCGAACCTCGCAGCAACCGTACCACCGGCGGGCGCCGGTGGCGAGGGGTCAATCCTCCAGGTCCAGATTGGAGAGCAGCAGCTCCGCCTCGCTCCAGTCGTCGGGCTGGACTCGGAGCGCGATGTCGCCGCGGCCGAAGCGATCGAGCGGCCAGTCGGCGGTGAGGACCGCCTCGATGCCGCCCTCTTCCAGGGCTTGGCGCCAGGCCCGGGCCGTCCGCACGTCGACGAAGTCGCGAACCACCTCCCAGCTGTCGAAGCGGGGGTCGTCGACGTGGACCGGCGACGCCCCTGGGCCGGGTGCCGGCTTGAACACAGCTCGAATCCGGCTGAAGAAACGCATCTCGTGCCTAGTGGCCGGCGAGCTTGCGCTGGTGAATCGAGATCCCCAGCTCCTTCAGCTGCATCTCGTCGACGGGCGCCGGAGCGCCGGTCAGCAGGTCGAATCCCGACGCGGTCTTGGGGAAGGCGATCACGTCGCGAATGGTCTCGGCCCCATACAGGCGCTGCACGATGCGGTCGATGCCGTAGGCGATGCCGCCGTGCGGCGGGGCCCCATAGCGCAGCGCCTCGAGCAGGAAGCCGAAACGCGCCTCCGCCTCCTCGGCGTCGATCCCCAGCGCCGCGAAGACCGCCTTCTGCATGTCGGCACGGTTGATGCGGATCGAGCCGCCGCCCAGCTCCTGGCCGTTCAGGACCACGTCGTAGGCGAGCGCGCGGGCCGCGCCCGGGTTCTCGGGGTCGAACTCGCCCGCCGGCGCCGTGAACGGGTGGTGCAGGGAGTCCCAGCGACCCTCCCCGGCGTTCCACTCCATCAGCGGCCAGTCGACGATCCAAACCAGGCGGTCCTCGCCCTCCTCGATCAGGCCGAAACGCTCGGCCAGGTCGACCCGCATCTGGCCAAGGACCGCGTCGGTGACCGCCCGCTCGTCGGCCACCAGCAGCAGCAGGTCGCCCTCCTCAGCGCCAAGGCGGTCGTTGAGCTCGCGCAGCTCCTCGCCGGAGAGGAACTTCGCCGTCGGCGAGCGCCATCCATCGCCCTCGCGAAATGCCCAGACGAGGCCCTTGGCCCCCAGCTCCTGGGCGCGCGAGATGAGCCCGTCGAGCTCGGAGCGGGGCATCTCACGGCGGCCCGCGTTGAGCCCCCGCACCGCCCCGCCGCCCTCGATCACCGAACGGAAGACCTTGAACTCGGTCTCGCGCAGCGCCTCGCCGAGGTCGACCAGCTCGAGGCCGAAGCGCAGGTCGGGCCGGTCGGTGCCGAAGCGCTCCATCGCCTCGTCGTAGGGCATCCGCTCCATCGGCAGCTTCACGGGGGGGCCGTCGACCCGCTCGAAGACGTGCGCGAGCATCCGTTCGTTGAGCTCGATCACGTCCTCCGCGTGGACGAAGGACATCTCGACGTCGAGCTGCGTGAACTCGGCCTGGCGGTCGGCCCGGGTCGCCTCGTCGCGAAAGCAGCGCGGGATCTGGTAGTAGCGCTCGAAGCCGGCCACCATCAGCAGCTGCTTGAAGAGCTGCGGGGACTGGGGCAGGGCGTAGAAAGAGCCGTGCTGGAGGCGGCTGGGGACGAGGAAGTCGCGTGCGCCCTCCGGCGTCGAGCGGGTCAGCATCGGCGTCTCGATGTCGAGGAAGCCCTCGCCGTCGAGGAACTCGCGTATCGCCGCGACGACCCGGTGCCGGAGTTCGAGCGCCTCGCGCATCTGCTCGCGGCGCAGGTCGAGGTAGCGGTGGCGCATTCTGGCGTCCTCGCCCACCTCGCCGGCGAAGCCCTCGACCTGGAAGGGCGGCGTCTCGGCCTCGGCGAGCAGCTCCGCGGCGCTCACCTTCGAGCTCGACCTCTCCCGTCGGCAGATCGGCGTTGACGGTCTCGGCAGAGCGCTGGACGACGGTGCCGGTCGCCGACAGCACGTGCTCCGCGCGCAGCTCGTGCCCGAGCTCGAAGGCACCGCCGGCCTCGTCGGGGTTGAAGACGAGCTGGACGATGCCGGTGCGGTCGCGCAGGTCGACGAAGACCAGGCCGCCGTGGTCGCGGCGGCGGTGAACCCAGCCGGCGACGCGGACCTCGGAGCCGACCCGGTCGGGCAGCACCTGGCCGCACCACGCGTCGCGGTATCCATTCGGCTTCAGCGCCGGGACCTCGGTCATCGCAAATACCTCCGCTTCGCTCCCGGCGCGAAGAACCAGATATGCACGCTTGGTCGCTCCGCGATCACAGCCGCCCCCCTGTGATCTCCTCGATCAGGTTGCCCGTGTCGACCGGGCGTTGCTCGCCGCTTTGCATGTCGCGCAACTGGGCCGCCCCGGCGTCTTCGAGGATCAGCACCCGGCGGGCGCCGAGGCGGTCGGCGTGCTTGAGCTGGCCCTTGAGGCCGCGCCCACCCAGGTCGACCTCGGCCGAGAGCCCCGCCTTGCGCAGTTCCCCCGCCAGGAGCAGAGCCAGGGCGCGCCGGTCGTCTTCCTCCTCGGCCGTGGCGACGAAGACGTCTCGCCCGGCTGACGTCTCCTCCTCCTCGAGCGACAGCGCGATCCGCTCGATTCCCGCGGCCCACCCGATCGCCGGCGCCGGCGGTCCGCCCAGCTGCTCGACCAGGCCGTCGTAGCGACCGCCGCCGCCGATCTCCGACTGGGCGCCGAGGCGGTCGCATACGAAGGAGAAGATCGTCCTCGTGTAGTAGTCGAGGCCTCGCACCAGCGTCGGGTCGATCTCGTACTCGACCCCCGCGGCGTCAAGCAGGGCCCGCACCTCCGCGAAATGCTCAGCGTCATCGTCCTCGAGGCGCTCGAGAAGCTTCGGCGCCGACGCCATCGCTGCGCGGGTGCCCTCGTCGTCTGAATCGAAGGCGCGCAGCGGGTTGGCCTCGATCCGCTCGCGCACCTCCCTGGAAAGCTCGCCTTCGTGGGCGCGCAGGTACGCCTTCAGCTCCTCCAGGTAGGCCTCGCGGGCGCTGAGCGAACCCAGGCTTCCCAGCCGCAGCTCGACCCCCGGGACACCGAGCTCGGCGACGAGTTCGGCGAAGAGCCCGATCGCCTCCGCGTCGGCGAGCGGCGCGTCGCTGCCGATCGCCTCGACCCCGAGCTGGTGGAACTGCCGGTAGCGCCCGGCCTGGGGGCGCTCGTGGCGGAAGAACGGGCCGGCGTAGGAGAGCTTCACGGGCTGCGCGAGCTTGTGCATCCCGTGCTCGACGTAGGCGCGGCAGATCGGCGCGGTCCCCTCCGGGCGCAGGGTGAGGCTGCGCCCCCCCTTGTCCTCGAAGGTGAACATCTCCTTGCGGACGATGTCGGTGGAGTGGCCGACGCCGCGCTCGAACAGCTCCGTGTCCTCGAAGCTGGGAGTGGCGATCGGCTCGTAGCCGGCGCGGGCGAAGATCGTCGCGGCGGTCTCCACGATCCTCTCGCGGGTGCGGGCAGCAGCCGGCAGGACGTCGAACGTCCCGCGAGGGGCTTGGTACCTGAGCGCCGCCACAGTGCCGCGACCTTACCGGCCTGCGCCCTACCCCGAGAGCTGGGCGAGAAAGGGGTTCGTCGCCCGCTCGGCCCCCAGCGTCGTGACTCCCATATGCCCGGGGTACACACCGGTCTCCGGCGGCAGGGACTCGACCAGGGTGCGGATCGACCGCATCAGGGTCGGCCCGTCCCCCCCCGGCAGGTCGACCCGCCCGACCGAGCCCTGGAAGAGCACGTCGCCGGAGAAGATCGTGTCGTGGTCGCGGACCGAGTAGGTGACGTGGCCGGGACTGTGGCCCGGGGTGAAGATGACGTCGAGAGCGAGCCCCGCCAGATCGAGACTCTCCCCGCCCTCCACCGCCACGTCGGCCTCATAGCTCTCGTATGGGCCGAAGCCGCCGATCGGCACGAAGGACATGATGTCCGCGAGCACCGGAACCTCGAGCTTCGGGCAGTAGACGGGAGCACCGGTCATTTTCGCGACCGGGGCGACGGCGCCGATGTGGTCGAAATGGCAGTGGGTGACCAGGATGGCCTCGATCTTCACCCCGATCTCGTCGATCTCGGCCAGGATCCGGTCCGGCTCCTCGCCCGGATCGACGACGAACCCTTTGCCGGAGCCTTCGCGACGGACGATGAAGCAGTTCTCGGCAATCGCGCCAACCGTTAGCTGGCGGATGTCGAGGTTCACGGTCTTTCGGCAGCGCGTATCCGCGCCCGCTCCCGGCGTCGCCACATCAGCATGTCCATGTAGTAGCCCGCGGGGATGTAGAACGCGAGCATGAAGGCGCCGAGACCGAGCGCGGAGCCGAGCGAGCGTTTGAAGATCAGCAGGAGCAGGACGGTGAAGATGACGGCCGCCACCAGCCCGCGGGTGATCGCGCTGCGCCAGGTCGGCGGCTGGTCACCCCGCGGCGCGCCCTTCTTCTTGGTGCCGGCGCGGGCGCGGGCTTTCGCCTCGGCGCGGCTGCGCGGGCGCGAGGGCCTGCGGTTGGCGTCGACACGGCCCCCCTGGGTGCCGCGGTGCTTGCGGCGGCGCTTCTTCTTGGTCTGTGCCATCAGCTGAATCTAGCGTTCGGAGCGCTCAAGCGGCGGGCCGCAGGCGCCCCTCGATCGTCTGCGCGGCGGGATCGAAGTCGCGAATCGGCACCCCGGAGGGATAGCCCGCGAGGGCCGCCGCCGGGACCAGCCCGACGACCTCGGCTTCGACCGGGCGTGCGCCGAGCGGGGCGGCCAGCATTTCGACGCGCTCGACCACCTCCGCCAGCGGCACGGCAAAGGGATCGTGGACGTTGGCCGAGACCTGGGCGCGGCCGCTGGAGAGCACCAGCCCCAACGCTCGCACGCCCGGCAGGCCGCCACCGGACTCGCGCAGGCCCGCGGCGACGGAGCCGGCGAGCTCGGGGTCTCCGCTGTCGAGCTCGACGTTGAAGGCCGCCAGGGGAGGGCGCGCGGTCACCAGCGTCACGCCCGCCGTGCGGTGGGGGAAGGCAGGCCCGTGATCGGGGCGAAGCTCCCCGCCCTCCATCCGCAGCCAGAGCTCGGCGAGCCCGCCGTTGCGGAAGTAGGCGCGCTCGGCGTGCTCGGGGCGGTGGGCCAGGTCGCCGTAGAGGAAGACCGGGACGCCGAGGCCGCCGATCTGCGCCGCGAGCTCGACCGCCTCGGCGCGGGCGGCGTCGCGGTCGGCGGGGTCGAGCCAGACGACCGGGCAGACGTCGAGCGCCCCGACCGCCGGGTGCAGCCCGTCGTAGCCGTTCATGTCGACGGTCTCGATCGCCTGCGCGGCGCCGGAGAGGAGCGCGTCGCGAAGCGGCGCCTGGTCCGCCGCCAGCGTGAGCACGGTGCGGTGATGATCGGCGTCGGAGTGGAGGTCGAGCAGGGCGGCCCCCCGCCCAAACGCGCTCCGCAGGCCGGCGATGCGACCGGAGTCCCGCCCCTCGGAGACGTTCGGGACGGCGAGGAAGGCGGGCGTCACCGGTCAGACGAGCAGCTGGCCGCCGCGGACGATCTCCTTGCCGTCCACTTCCACGGTCGGCTCGACGATCACGCAGTCGAGGTGGACGGGGACCTGGACGGTGCCGCCGATCGCAGCCGAGGCGCCGAAGGCGACGTGGGCGGTGCCGAGGATCTTCTCGTCCTCGAGGATGTTGCCGGTCAAAGTGGCCTCTTCGTTGGTGCCGATGCCCAGCTCGGCGACGTTGGTGCCGTCCTCGCCGTGCAGGGTCAGCATTTCGAGCAGCGCCGCGCCCTCGGGGCCGGTCGCGTCGATCAGGTGACCGTCGCGCACAGTCAGCTCGACCGGGGTCTCGACCTTTCCCACGCCGGCGATCGAGCCGTCGACGACCAGCGTCCCCTCGGCGGTGGTGGGAGCGACGAAGGCCTCTCCGCAGGGCAGGTTGCCGAATGCGCCCGGAGCGTTGAGCACGCCGGCGTCGGCGATCGGGATCCGGTCCTTCAGCCCGAGCCGCAGGTCGCTGCCGTGCCGGCAGGTGATCCGCGCCTCCTCGCCGCTGCGCAGCGCGGCCGCAATCGCCGCTCCTCGCCGCCGCAGGGTGCGCATGTCGGCGTTCATCAGCCGTGCCAGCATGTCCTCGGTCACGCCCGGCAGCGTCGCGATCCGCACACCCGCCTGGGTCGCGGCGCGGCGCGCGTTGGTGTGGGAGAGCGACTGGATCGTCGGCGCCAGCACGACTTCGGCGGCGACCATCGCAGCCGCGACCGGCGTCGGCGGCTCGGCCCCGTTGGAGTCGAGCTCGGAGATCACCGCAAGGGTGGCGAACGCCCCATCCCCCTCGGCCTCGATCCGCATCAGGGCGCCGATGTCCTCGGTGACCGGGTTGCAGATCACCAGCACCTCTTCGCCAGGTTCGATCCGCAGGCAATCCCGCAGAACCGTCCTCACCGCCCTGTCCAGCTCCTGCGTCATGTCCCAAGGCTAAGCCTAAGGCCTCATTCGCCGCGGAGCGCGCCCCGGCGAGAGCCGCCCCTCCATCGCTACGATCCACTCCCCGCCGGAGTAGCTCAGCTGGTTAGAGCAGCGGAATCATAATCCGCGTGTCGGGGGTTCGAGTCCCTCCTCCGGCATCGCATTGGCAGCGTTCGGCCCGGCATATTCGACATGGCCGCCTTGAATCGCGCGGCTTAGGGCAAAGAGCCTCTGATTGACGGCAACGTTGTCATCGACGCCGATATCACTCCAGCCATAGGCGCTCAACACGGCCTGGTCAAGCTGGCGATGCAATTCGCCCAAATCAGACCAGGCGCCTTCCTCGTGCCGGTTGTAAAGCTCGTTGAGGCCGATCTCGGCTTCGTTGCAGATCTCACTGCGTCGAGCAAGCAGTGCCCGCCCGGCATCTCCGATGGCGCCGGCTTCGGTCGCGTCTACGGACGGCCAAGGAAACGTCTCGAATGCGGAGCTGGGTGTGTAACGGATGCGATCCTCAAGCGTGGATGAACGTCCCCCCGCCCATTCCGTATGTATCGCCGAGCTCAAGACAGCAATTGCGTAATCGGAATCGAAGGCAAAGATGTTGGTGCTGTTGCTCGGACGCCAGCCCAGATCGCACCAGATAAAGAAAATGCGCTTAGCTGTGGCCGAGCCTGCAATAAAGCGCTGAAGACCCGCCGCACGCTCTCGGAAATCCGGCCGGGGCCAGAGAAACTGCCACCAGCGCGGATTTCGAGAGTAGGAGTTGCTCGACTCCCTGGCGTCCTTCGCCTGGTCCCTGACGATCTCAAGGGCCGCCGGGTAGCGCATTGCTTCCTCCAGCTCCATCTGTGCGAAGTCAATCGTGTAGCGGGTCGGCCGCTGATCCACCGTCCGCGCAATGTCTCGGCCATCCAGGTACGGCAAGACGACGTCGGAGTACGCGGCATCCGTCAGTCCGAGCAGCTCCTCTGCCACCTCACCCGGAATGTCGAACTTTGCTCCGGGCAGGAAACCCTGGAACGCGAAGTTCCGATTAGCGCTGAGCGGAGGAACATCGGCAACTGGAATCGTCGACGACCGAAGGGCGGTGTCGATTCCATCGACGTGCCGCTCGTCCAGAACCCGCTGTGGCTCGTTCGAAAGAGGACCCTTGATCCAGTTGACGATGCTGACGTCGACGTTTGCCCCCCCGGGCCAATCCTGCGAGCTGATGGCGTCGATGATGACCCCGCCGGATTCGACGATGTAGTTGAGGCTCGCGCCCCGCGCTCGGTTCTGGCTGATCGAGTTGGTGCCGACCATCCCAGCCCTCTGCCCAGGCTCCAGATGATCCTGCGCCATGCGAAACCAGTAGACACAGTGATCTTTGACGCCACAGCCGAACTCCTCTTTGAGCCACTCGACGTAATCGTCACCGAGCAGTCCACGAAGGTTTCGATCTCCGTGGAACGGTGGATTACTGACGATTACGTCACATCTCGGCCAAGGCATCCTGAGCGCATCGCCGGCCTGAATTCCGCCGAGATCCTCAAGCGGCAGGGTGGACTCGGCTAGATCAAGTTCATCGACCGCAAGCTTGTGCCCCATCCACAGCGTGACCCGCGCAAGCGCCACGGCGAAAGCGTTGATCTCAATCCCCGCAATATTCCGCAGCGGAAAGAAGGCACTCAGCGCGTCGGCGTCGGGCATGCCGGACTCGCGGCGCAGCTCCCGCTCCCGCACCCTCAGTCTCTTCTCGATCTGGCGCAACTCGCGGTAGGCGATGTAGAGGAAATTCCCGGAGCCGCAGGCCGGATCGAGTACCACGTAGTTGAGCAACTCGTTTTGAAGCTGCTGAGCCTGCCGGACGGTATCCGCGTTCTCGATTCGCTCACGCCAGGGAACGACGATGCTTGGACCGATGACCTTCATGATGTCCACCGTGTGCGTGTAGTGGGCACCGAGAATCCATTGGGACTCTCGGCCAAGCGCCCCCTCCAGGAGCGACCCGAAGATGTGGGGCTCGACGCGCTTCCAGTTGAACTCGCAGGCAGAGCGAAGCTGCTCCAACTCCTCGGACGCCAGATGAACCAAAGCCGGATGAGCGAAAAGTCCGCCGTTCACATATCGGGTCTCGGCGTAGAACCCCCCGTCGGGCCGGTTCCCTGGCGTATTGAGCCATCGAAATAGACCACCCAGGTCATCCGCGCTCGATCGCTGCGGATTGGCCAGAAGCTCGTCGACGATACGGGTATAGAGATGGCCTTCGAGCTGGCCGAGGTCCTCGGCGAACATGCACCAGACGCTCTGCAGGACGAAGTCGCAAGACATCTGAGTCAGCCGCACGACGCTCGCGCAGCCCCGCGTAAAGGTCCGTCACATGCTTGACCGCTTCGCGAGTCACCGCCTCCTGAAACGACAGGAAAACGGGTTCTCTGCCGGCCAAGAACAGAAGTGAGTCGAGTCGGTCGGGAAGTTCGCCAAGCTCGAATTCAGCTCGTGGCTCATTGGGAAACGACCCTGGCTCCCAGATCTCGAATCGCCTGAATGCGCAGAGGACGAGCCATCTGGGCGCCGGGAGGTTGCGATCGGGGTCGGCCGCATTTCGCCAATAGCCGAACGCCTGAGGGCGATGCTGATCGAGCCTTTGAGCCTCGCTGGGCCGCTTCATCTCGACGATGCAGACACGGTCCCAGATCAGGTCAAGGAACCTTCTGTGCTGAGGGTCCTCGAAGCGGGCGACCTCCTGACGGTCGGTGCCAAAGCAGCCGAAAAGCTCGTTGAGGAAGGTTTGGGCCTCGGCGCGCTCGGAGCCCTGGTAGGACGACCACTTCTCGACGAACCCGGTCAGGCGACGGCGAATCTCCTCGCCGGTGATCAACACGACTTTCTAGAGAGCGAGCTGCTTTTCGCGCCGTGGCACCGCGAAGTAGGTGCCCTGCATGAGGTCGCGGTGAGTCTCGGCCAGCGACGCCTCGGCGCGCTCCAAGGCCTCGATCAAATGCTGGTCGGCACCGTCCGCCTGTAGCCGAGCCCGCGCTTTGCCAGCCCGGTCGCGCGCATCCGATACGAAGAGAAGAACCTTCTCGACTTCGCTGCTGCTCGCCTCATTCATCTGGGCGAGACTAGCCCTTCGACCGGACGGCCTACGACCGCGAATACCCGATTTGCGCGAATTCCCGACAACCGGGGGGCGTGCTGAGAGCCGCTCCCAGAACCGTCAGACCCCCTGCGTGTCGCCCATCGTAATCCGCGTGTCGGGGGTTCGAGTCCTCCTCGGGCATGGCAGCAGCAAGCGGAATCAGATTGGCAGGGGCTCTGCGCTATGTGCTCAACGACTCCTTGTTATCCGCCGTGGGCGTGACCCCTGGGTCCGCCAGCCCTTCTTCGAGATCGAAAACTTCATTGAGGCATTGCAAGGTAAACGGCTGCCGCAACCTCGCCACGACATTCTGGTTGGCGAACATGCCCTTCTCCCACACCGCCTTCTCCCGGGGGCGAGTATTCATCCACTCGACCCTGACGAGGTACTCGCACAACTGAGGGTCATCGGCATCCCAGCCCATGTTGGTAGCCTCCAACGGCGCTTGGAGGACGTTCACAGTCGCGCCTGCGACTTCAACATCGAAGTCGTTCACGCCGACGGCAGGCGCCGTCACCCGGCCCACCCCGACATAGCCATGAGCGCCTCCCGTGGCGCGGCTACTTGGGATCGCAGCCCAAACACGGGCGCCCTCGAAGAGGCTCTCCATCGCCTTGCGGTATTTGTCTCCGTGCCCGGCAGATACAAAGCCGTAGCGGACCATGTCGTCCCAGTTCCTCTCGTTGTTCTCTCCCACGGCGACAAAGAAGTCAACGCCGTTCCAAGGCGCCTGCTTCTTGCCGCCGCTTTTGCTTGACGACTCAAGCTCGGGGTCGGTGAGCCACGAGCGTGCCAGATACTCGCGGCCACCATCGGCGAGGTACTCGAAGAACAGGACATTGATCGGCACGCCGTAGCCGCGCACGTACTCGACGATCTGCTCAGTGCTGGCATCCATTCCGGTTGCGACGACGACGAGCTGGTGGCTTGTGTTGACCGCCTCCGGGATTTCAGACTCGAAGTGGCTGGTGAATGCCGAGTCGAAGTCCTCTCCGTCGTGATGCTTCGCGTAGAGCTCGCGGATGGCCTCGAAGGAGAGGCCCTGGACCCAGAACCCATACTCCAGCGCCTGCGCTACGACCTCTCTCGGCGTTCGGTCCTTCTTCAGCTCGATGACGTGCAGGTCACCCTGGCCGTCGATAGCCAACAGGTCGATGCGCTTGCCGAAGTCGGTGACGACCTGTCGACCGATCGATGCGCGCCTCAAGGATGTCCTCCAGGCGCTCCTCGCTGGCAACGCCGCTCGTCGGAACCCGCTCGATTGACTCGCCGTCGACTCGCCACAGTCCGAATTTCACTGGCATAACCGAGAACGCAGACTAGAGGACGACGAGTTCACGCTCGGGCTTTTTAGTGGGCCCGAAACGGACTTGCCAACCGGACTGCTTTGCCCGGCGACAACAGCCACGCCTCAGTCGCCGTGATGAATGCCAGCAAGGCGATGATGTCGACGAACCCGAGGAAGCTCAGGGAGGCATTCGGCGAAGTAACCAAGTGCGGTGCCAGTCGCGACGGCGACCACCCCAAAAGCAGCTACGGCGATACCCGCGCTTGCATCGAGACCGTTCAGCAAAAGCATGAGGCCGGCGACCGCCGCAGCAGGGACCGCGAATAGCGCGATGCGAAATGAGACGAGCCTGATCACGGTCCACGAGCTTAGACTAAGCTGCAGACAAGAAGCTTCGCCAGAAAGGCGCGCTCAGGTGTTCTGGTACAGCGGCCCGTCGCCGCCCTCGGGCGTCGTCAGGCGGCCGCCCTTGGCCGTGATCGCGCCGCACTGGACGCAGTTGGTGTAGTTGACGATCACGTCGACGTCGCCGGTCTCCGGGGCGTCGTCGGGGATCTCGTAGACGCCGGCGGGGCACATCCACTTCCAGGTCTCGGCGATCTCGCGGGGGACCCGCTTCTGGACGCGGATGTGGTTGGGGGCGTCGTCGCGGGTGGCGTTGCCGGTGATGAAGACGCTGGAGAGCTTGTCGAAGGTGAGCTTGCCGTCGGGCTGGGGGTAGCCGTCCCTGGTCTCGCCGACGAACATCGGCTGGGCGTCGTTGCGGTGCAGCTTCCAGCGGCCGCCGGGGAAGCGGCCCTTGGTGGCGATCATCAGGTTGACCAGGGGGCCGCCTTTGAGCAAGCCCTTCTGGAAGGGCTGGCGGGTGTTGCGCTGCTCGTAGAGGTCCTTGCGGATGATCGAGTCCTCGACCGCCTGCTCGTATCCGGAGAAGTCGTCGCTGCCGGCCCGAAGCGCGGCGTGGATCTGCTCCGCCGCGAGCATCCCCGCCTTGATCGCGTAGTGGACGCCCTTCAGCGCAGCCAGGTTGACCATGCCGGCGGCGTCGCCGACGATCGCGGCACCGGGCATCGAGAGCTTCGGCATCGCCCAGTACCCGCCCGCCGGGATCGCCTTGGCGCCCCAGCTGACGCGCTCCCCGCCCTCGAGGATGTCGCGCACCATCGGGTGGGTCTTGAACTGCTGCAGGAAGTCGTGGGCGGAGCTGGTCGCGTCGGCGTAGTCGAGGTCGAGGACGAAGCCGATCGAGACCAGGTCCTCGCCCGTCTTCTCGTCCACCATCGGGTAGATCCAGGAGCCGCCGATCTGGTGGTGCTTCGCGGAGATCTTCAGCGGCCAGCCGGCCAGCGTGTGGATCACGCGGTCCAGCGGCTTGGGCACCTTCCAGACCTCTTTCACGCCCAGCTCCCAGACCTGCGGCTCGCGGCCCTCGTCGAGGCCGAACTCGCGCACCGCGGCGTCGGTGAGGTGGCCCCAGCAGCCCTCGGCGAGGACGGTCGCCCTGGCAGCGATGTCGGTCCCCGGCTCGAAGTTGCCGAGCTCCTCGCCGTCTTTGCCGCGGCCCTTGTCGCCGGAGCGGACGCCGACGACGGCGCCGTCGGAGACGATCAGCTGCGTGGCCGCGGTCTCGGTCAGCAGGTAGGCGCCCGCCTCCTCGGCCTGACGCTGCATGTGGCGGCAGAGGGCGGCGACCGAGATCACCTCGTTGCCGTGGTTGCGCTGCGGCGGGGGCGGCGGGATGCGGATCTTGGTCTTGGCGCTGGGCAGGAGGTAGATCGCCTCCTTCTTCACCTCGCCGAAGGCAAAGCCCTCCTGGCGCCACTGCTCCCGGCTCATCTCCGGGAAGAGCTCCTGCAGCGGCCCGGGCCGCATCACCGCCCCGGAGAGGTTGTGGCCACCACAGGTCTTCGCCTTCTCGATCACGGCGACCGGGACCTCGCCGAGGCGCTCCATCGTCTCCGGATCGTCTGCCAGGAGCTGCAGCAGGCGGTTGGCGCAGGCGAGTCCGGCGGTGCCGCCGCCGACGATCGCGACGCCGATCTCGATCCGCTCGTCCTCGCCGTCGAGCGAGCGCTTGACGAACTCCTCGCGCGGCTCGACCGGGGGCGGGAAATCCGCCGGCACGAACTTTCCATCGCCGTAGGCGAACATGGCCGGAACTATATCCGGGCGGTTGACTGACGAGTCAATCAGCCGACAGCGTGGCGCCGACGCCGTGCTGGCGGAACTCTTCGAGCATCTCGCCCATCGCGTCGACGTCGCAGGCGACGCCTTCGGCCCAGGGCTTGTCGGGATGCTCGTCGAGGGTCTTGTAGCCGTTGCCGCTGACGATCGCGACGACGGTGTCGTCGGGACCGAGCTTGCCTTCGTTGGCGAGCTTGGCCGTGCAGGCGATCGTCGTCCCGCCCGCGGGCTCGGTGAGGATGCCCTCGGTGGCGCCGAGCAGGTCGATCGCCTCGAAGATCTCCCGGTCAGTGGCCGTCGCGGCGCTGCCACCCCGCGACGTCACCGCATCGACCACGAGCGGGCCGTCGCCGGGCGCGCCGATCGCGATCGAGTGCGCCGCCGTGTGCGGGGTCTGCGGCTCGATCTCTCCCGAGCCGTCGCTTATCGCCGTTGCGATCGGGCTGCAGCCCTCTGCCTGGGCAACGTCGATCCTGACCCCCGAGGTCTCCGCCAGGCCCACGGTCTCGAGCTCGACAAGCCCCTTGTGCACGCGCGAGGAGAGCGTGCCGCCGGCGGCCGGGATGACGAAGTGGTCGGGCGCCTCCCACTCGAGCTGCTCGACCACCTCGTAGGCGACCGTCTTCGCGCCCTCGGCGTAGAACGGCCGCAGGGTGATGTTGGCGAACTGGATGCCGCTGGCGAGGGCAAGCTCGCGGCAGGCGCGGTTGGCTTCGTCGTAGTTGCCGTCGAGCTGGCAGACGGCGGCGCCGAGCGCCCGGCAGGCGCGCGCCTTTCCGCGCTCCATGTTCGACGGGTAGAAGACGTAGGCGGTGACGCCGGCCTTGGACGCCAGCGAGGAGACGGCGGTGCCGACGTTGCCGGTAGAGACGCAGCCGATCTCGTCCTTGCCCAGCTCGAGCAGGCGGGCGACCGCCATCGAGACCACACGGTCCTTGTAAGAGAGGCTGGGGCGCGAGGTGCTGTCGTCCTTTAGGTAGAGCTTCTTCAGCCCCAGCTCCGCCCCGAGCCGGTCGGCGTGAATCAGCGGCGTGCGCCCGCTGTAGCGCCCGACTCGCGCCTGGGCCCTCGCGTCGACGATCGGCAGCAGCTCCTCGAAGCGCCAGATGTTGATCTCCCGCTCGGCCGGCGGGATCTCGCCGAGCCGCTCCCTGGCCAGCTCGTAGTCGTAGTCGATGTCGAGTCCGTTGCCGCAGCCAAGGCACTTGAACGTCGTATCGAGAAGCGGCAGGCGGCGACCGCAATCGCGGCAGACCAGTTCGGTAGCGCAGGAGCGGGTTCGGTCCTCGGGGTTCAGCATCGACGTCTCCTCCGAGCAGGGTACTGGGCGCTCCAAGGCGCTGCCACCCCCAGCAAGGAATTGGGCCCGTCCGAGCGGCTGTCACGTTCCGCGGGGACGGGCCCAAATTCATCGTGGCCTCGGTCAGCCACGGCTAAGAACCTGCGCTTCGGCCAGCTATATGGCCGCCCCCCCTCTCCGAGGGCCTAGCTGCCAGGGGTGAGAGGGCGAGACGGCCGTCACGGGGGGCAGCGCTACGTGCTCGAGGTGGGGCAGCGCGCGCAGCGTCATTGCCTTCCTTGTGTTGCACCCGAAACGTCCGTCTTCTCGACTCATGACTCGACACAACTCCTTAGTCATCGCAAAGCGAGTCGCCCCTGACCGGGATTTCTCACCTCTTCGCAAACGCTTGGTCGTCAGCGTGTGTACGTATAACACACGCTCCCGCTACCAGTCAAGTCTTTTTGCGCAAAAGTGGCTGACCGTTGCAGGCTCACGCCGCAACCCGTGCCGGGCTGTGCCAGCTCGGCACCCGGTAGGCGACTTCGAAGCCGGCCTGGAGGAGGCTCGCGCGATCGATCACCGGCGATTCGCCACCGGCGTCGACCAGGACGAACGCGTCACAGCCCTCCGCCCTCGCGTCTTCCATGCAGCGATGCAGGACAGCGAGCTGTCCCTCTCCGCCGCGACCCGCGTAGTGCCGGGACGCCAGCGCGATCGAGGCCACTCCGGCGCCGACGTGCATCGCGACATAGGCGAGGGGGTCGTCGCCGATGATGCCGCAATAGCAACGCCAGTCCTCCTCTTCCAGCAGGCAGAGGAAGAAGATCTCGGCTGCCGTCGAGAGGCCGAGGCTCTCGGCGAGTGGGGCTGCGAACCCTTCGTCCCACTCCTCCCAGTCGAGCACCTCGATGTCCGCCGCCGGGGAAAACCGCGGCTCGGTCGCGTCGCGGACCAGCTTCGCCACTCCCTCGTCGCGAACGTGCCCGTGCTCCCGCAGCCAGTCTTCCGCCTCGGCTGCCTCGGGCAGGCCGGGGATGACGGGAACGCGATAGTCGACGCCGCAATCCTCGCTCCATGCAGAGCGCCTGGTCTCGAGCCAGCGGACCGCATCGCGCAGGTGTCCGTGCGAAACGGCGCCTGCCTCACTGGCGCCGAGGACGAAGTTGACCCCCGAATGCCTGGGCACCTCCGCGACGCATGCCGCATGGATCGGGCCGAAACGCACGACGTCGACCCCGCTCTCGTGCACCGCGTCCTGGATCGGGGTCTCCCAGAGCCCGGCCCAAAATGCCTTCTCACTGGCCGCCAGCCGTGCAACGTCGCGCGCCGCGGCCTTCAGCTTCCCTTGCTCTCCCATTAAAACCATCCTTCCCGCGAAGCCCATTAGAAAACTCAACATACTTTTTCTGGTACTCCCTGGAGGGAAGAACGCGCGACGGAGGCAAACGGTTTCACCACCTTGCAATTGCGCCGCGAGCGACCCGAGACCCCGGCGACCAGAGTCGTCGGGCCGGAATTCAAAGTGGAGCGCGGCGCGCGGTATCCAACCCGCCGCGCAAGAGGTGCGCAGGAAGAGGTCGGGGGCAACAAGGGTCAGCAGAGTGTGCCGATGCCGTGTCGCGGCTCTTTACCGGACTCTCCCTTTGCCGTGCCAGGCGAGCCTCCGTTGAGTGGACCCCGCCTCTTCGCTGCGCTGATCGTCAGCAATTCCATTCATAACAGGTTTACAGCAACCAGTCAACTACTTTCGTTCAAATCTCTAGAGCGTCCCGGCACCCGAGGAGGCAGCCGGGAAGACGAGCCTCTCCGGCCATGCGCCGGGGAGCTCGCCGGCGTCCTCACCGCCGGCGAGGAGAAGCGCCTCGCCGGCATGGGGCGCGAAGGGAGCGAGCGCTCTCGCAAGCAGGAGCAGGGCCGCGACCTGGGCCTCCGCGTCTGCGCGACCCAGCTCTCCGCGACGCGCGATGACGCGCTTCTCGAAATCCTGGATACGCTCGAAGAGGCGCGTGACGTTGCGGACCGCCTTGTGCATCTGCAGCTGCTCGAGATCCGCGGTGATCCGGGCCAGGCCGTTGTCGGCCCATTTGCACAGGCGCTCCCGCATGAACGCGGTGTCCTCGGCCGCCTCCGGGTCCTCCGGCGCCGCCGCGACGCCCTCGAAGCGCTTCTGCGAGTAAGACCAGACGTTGCGCAGGAAGCGGTCGGCGAAGCGCAGGGCGCTGTCGTTCCAGTTCAGCGTCTTCGCCGGGCCCGCCGCATAGAGGATGGCGAGGCGCACCGTGTCGGCGCCGTAGTGCTCGACCAGCTCGTCGGGATCGACGACGTTGCCCAGGTGCTTGCTCATCTTGCGGCCGTCGGCGATCACCATCTCGTGGAAGAGGCACCCAGAGAAGGGCTCCCCCTCGGCCATGAACGCGAAGGGACCGATGTCCCGCAGGGCCTTGGTCACGACGCGCTGGTCGAAGACGAAGCCGCCGCTGTCGGAGCCGGCCACGAGGCGCTCGGACGGCAACCAGGTGCGCAGCTCCGGGTGGTCGAACATGGACTCGGCCCTGCCGTCGGGCGGGACCGCCGCCGGGACCCACAGCCAGAGCGCGTCGAAGTGGCAGTCGAGGGTGTCGGTCTCACGCCTGGCGGGCGCGTCGCACCGCGGGCAGGGCACGTCGACGAAGGCGGCGAGCTCCGCCAGGGGATTGCCCTCGCCGGTTGGCTCGACGTCGCGGGGCAGGACGACCGGCAGGTCCTCCTCGGGCACCGGCACCGCCCCGCACGCATCGCAGTGGACGATCGGGATCGGCGTGCCCCAGAAGCGCTGACGGGAGATCGAGAAGTCCGCGGCTCGGTAGCGGACCGTCTGCCGGGCGTCGGGGTGCGCCCCGGGGGCGGACTCGGCCGCGTCCCCCTCCCCCAGCCCCGGCACACGCTCCGCGACCGCCGCATCCGCCTCGTCGGCGGCGGGGATGCCGAGGGCCGCCGTGGGCCCGTAGCGGGCGTCGACGATCGGCGAGACCAGGACCGGCAGGGGATCCACCGCCCACGGCGCCGGCACCGAGACGCCGGCATCGACGACCGGCACCGACCTGGCGTCGCGGGCGCTGCGCTCCCATCCGCCGGAGCGAAGCTCGTCGAGCTGCTCCCGCACGGCCGGGTCGGTTACCCATGCCTCGACCTTCGGGTGGCGCGGGGAGATCAATACGAAGCTCGCCTGCGCGACCGCGTCGCCGTGTGGCGTGAACGCCTCGAAGTCGCTTCCGTCCGGACCGGCCAGCTCGACCTCGACCCCGTCGCTGCGGCCGAGGATGTACCGCTGGGTCGAGAGGGAGATCTCGTCCCAGTGGCCTCGCTCCTCGAGCTCGCGCAGGCTCCGGTCGTTCTCCTCCAGGTAGGGCGTGATGCGCAGGAACCAGGTCGGCCGGCGGATCAGGCGGACCTCGTTGTGGCAGCGCCAGCAGCGTCCGTCCTCAACCTGCAGGGCGGCAAGCGTCGTGCGGCAGCTGTCGCACCAGTCGACGGTCGTGTCGTCGCGGTAGATCAGGCCGGCCTCGAGAAGAACGAGGAAGAGCCACTGCGACCAGCGGTACTGCTCCTCGTCGGAGCTGTAGAAGACGCGGTCGTAGTCGAACGAGAAGCCGAGCCGCCTCATCTGCTCGAGCATCCGCTCGCCACAGCCCTGCACCCACTCGGCCGGCGGGACCTTGCGCTCGATCGCCGCCATCTCGGCCGGCAGGCCGAACGCGTCGAAGCCGAAGCCGAAGAGGACGGCGTCTCCCCGGGCGCGACGGAAGCGGGCGTAGGCGTCGCCGATCGAGTAGTCGCGAACGTGCCCCATGTGCAGCTTGCCCGAGGTGAAGGGGCTGGAGGGCTTGATGTAGACGCCCCGGCCGGGACCCACATCGTCCGGCGCCGGCGTCGCGAAGGCGTCGGCCTGCGCCCACGCGGCCTGCCGCTCGGCCTCAATCGTCGATGCGTCGTAGCTCGATCTTGCGCTGCTCATCCACCTGGCTCCTCATGCGCTCCCGTGCGTCACGAGCGAGACAATTTGACCATTGAGCGACGGGCGCTTATCGTCTTAGGCCGAGTCTACACTCGCAAACTCTCATAAAGCTGCCCCGGCGGTGCTTGCGACACCCCGGGGCCTGGCCGAGACCTGAAGAGGAGGTCCCAACATGACAGAGGGTAGAGGAGTCACGGGAGTAGTCGACGGGCAGCTGGACGAACGGCTTGTCGAGAGGACGCTGGAAGCTCTTTCCGAGGCGCCGCCGGAGGAGCGGGTCCGCGAGGCGGTCGAGACCATCGTCGACCTCGCAGAGCTCGACCCCACCGGCACCCGGGCGGCGCTCTGGTCACTACGTGGCAACCGCGATGCGGTCGAGCGCCTGGAGGCCTCGCTGGGCATGAGCCCGGTGCGGGCAACCTTCTCGCTCGGCGCCGCGATAGAGCTCGCCAGGCACGAGCTCGCCACGCCGGAGCCCGACCTGCGCAGCCGCATGCCGGAGCTGCTGCGCTGGCTGGAGGGCTCCTGGTAGGCGCTTCTAGGAGGGCTTGGCGAAACCCGCGTGGGCGGCTGGCGAGCGCCGGACCAAGCGGGACAAGGACGCAGGGGGGCCGAATAGCAGCGCTATTTGGCCGACTGAGGACGCCGTACCGCGCAGTGTCCGCCGCCGCCAGACGTGCGCGGGGGTTTCGCCAAGCCCTCCTAAAGCTTCCGGCCTGCGACGAAGAGCTCGAACTGCGTGTCCTTCGGGGGCCGCGGCTTGCCGTTGCCCCTGAAGACGTTTGCCAGGGTCATGCCGACCGACTCGTAGAGGCCTTCGATCTCCTCGACGGAGTAAAGGCGCTGGCGAAACGGAATCGGGGAGACGCCCTCGAAGACGTCGCCGAAGTGGATCGGGGTCGTCGTCCCTTCTAAGTAGCGGGTCCGGCTGTCCCAGCGGTGGTCGATCAGTTCGATCATCGAATCGCCCTCGATCCAGGTTTTCTGCGGCAGGTGCGTTTCGGCGTAGAGGACGTTCGGAAGCTGCATCAGGTGCCCGCCGCCGGGGCGCAGCGCCTGCGCAACGACCTCGAAGGTGCGGCGGTTCTCCTCCTCGGTCTCGAAGTAGCCGACGGCGCCGTCGTTGAGGCTGAGAACCAGGTCGAACTCCTCGCTGAAGTCCAGCTTGCGCAGGTCCGCTTCGGCAAAGGTGGCGTCGAGGGACTGCGCCTCCGCGTCCTTTTCGGCGATCTCGAGCAGGTCTCGCGAGATGTCGACGCCGACAGCCGAGAAGCCCCTTCGCGCCAGCTCCAGCGAGTGCCTTCCCGTTCCGCAGGCGAGGTCCAGCACCCGCTCGGAGCCGGTCGCGCCGAGCATCGCCAGGGCGCGATCGACTTCGGACTCGGTTTGGTCCGCCCACGGCCTGCGGGTGGTCTCCTCGGGCGGAAACGCCCGGCGGTACCAGTCGGAGGGAATCTCGATTGCACTGGCCTGCGCCATTGGTCAGGAATCTTAGCGCCCAAACGCCCGGGCGAGCGGGGACACCGAACAGCCGGGCTACGCGAACGTCCAGAGCTTGTTGCCGAGGAAGTTGAACGGCATCGCGATCGCGACCGCGATCGCCTGCGCCGGAAGCGCGCCGAGGGTGGTGCCGAGCAGGAGGGTTTCGAGAGCGATCAGGTTGATCAGCAGCGCGCCGGCGCTGACGGCGAAGAAGCGGGCCGCCTGGAACCCCGCATGGCCATCGGCAGCCGCGAAGGTCCAGTGCCGGTTCCAGAGGAAGTTGCTGCTCACCGCGACGCAGAAGGCGCCGAGGGCGGCTGGGACGTGATGGAGGCCGAGCTCGGCGCTGAGCAGGGCGAAGACGGCGAGGTTGATCACGTACCCCGAGCCGCCGACGAGACCGAATTTGATCAGCTGCCACCAGCTGGCCGGGCGGCGTGCGGCGGCACCGAGCCGGTAGGCGAATTCAGCGGCGGGGCTCATCCCGGAAAAGCCTATGGGGTCGGTAGGCGTAAAGTCCCGGCCGCCATGCGAGGCAGAACCTCGATCCTCCTCGCCGCCGGGTCCGCGGCGGCCGTCGCCCTCGTCGTCCTCCTCCTGGGCGGAGGCAGGGACGGGGGCACCGCGCGGGCCGACGGCGACACGGAAACGGGTCGCCCCAGCGTGGAGGTGATCTCCCCCCGCAACGGCGCCCGGCAGTCGAGCCACGCGGTCGTGGTCAAGGTCGCCCTGGACAACTTCCAGCTGGCGCCACGCCACTTCGGCGGCGAACCGCAGCTGGGCGAGGGCCACATCCGCTTCGGGCTCAACCGGGTCCCCGACTGCGTCGACCCGGTGAAGCTCCAGCGGGCGATCGACAGCCCATTCGGCAAAGGCCGCCTGGTCGGCGCCTCCTTCGACTTCCCCGAGTACGCGGGCCCCAACGGCGTGCTGGCCGAGCGGATCGGCTCTGCGGGCAGCTACTCGCCGGCGACCAGGCCCGAGATCTACTACCACGACCTGCGCTCTGGGTTCTACCGGCTGGTCATCACCCTCGCCCAGAACGACGGCTCCCCCACTCCGGTCCACGCGGTCACCAATTTCCAGATCCTCCCCCGCTCCGGCCACGGCCCGAAGTGCAGCGGCGGCAAGGTTCCCAGCGCCAAGGCCGCCGCCTTCGACTAGCGCCCTGACCGCCATCCCGGTCAGGCTGGAAGCAGACTCTCCAGGGATTTTCTGAAACCTGGTCCAGATGGAATTAGTTTTTCCCTGCCACGACAACCGAACTGATGTTCGCAACCTTGTCCAGATCAAGTTAAAAACAGCTATGCTGGACGAGGCTATGCCACGAGGACGTCCCAGCCGCCAACGGGTCTTCAGGAATCTCGACGAGGCTCGTCGAGATTTGAACATCATTGGCGGTCTTCCCGAGCCCACCGTCTTCGAAGACGTATGGGCCGACATCTGGATCGAAGAGACCCACAACTCGACCGCGATCGAGGGAAACACGCTGCGTCGAAAACAGGTCCACTCCTTCTCGAGGCGGGCGTTGTCACCGGGAGCGCCCACGAGCTCAAGGAGTGGATGGAGGCGAAGGCCTATGGAGAGGCTGCACGCTGGACTTACGAGGGCGCCTACCGTGGGCGGTTCCAGGGCGGAGACACGATCAAGGAGTCCGATCTACGTCGCATCCACCAACTTGCTGTCGAGTCCGTCTGGGTTCACTTCCCGCCCGAGGGCCTCCGAGCCGACGAGAAACCGGGGGGCTACCGAACGGGCGACATCGAACCCCTCCGACCCGATTTGACGCCACCGCCGCCCAGCATAGTTTCGGCCCTGGTGGGAGATTGGCTGAAGGAGACCAATGCCGGGCCCCCCAAGGACTGCCATGTCATCGAGCACCTGGCTGAGCGCCATGCCACGCTCGAGCGGATTCACCCATTCCCGGATGGCAATGGCCGAGCCGGTCGCCTAGTGCTGACGATGCTCCTGGTTCAAAACGGCTATCCCCCCGCGATCATCTACAAGGAGGAGCGAAAACGCTATCTGGCGGCCCTGCAGCGAGCCGACGACGGAGATCCTGGCGCGCTCGCTGAACTGCTTGCTCGGTCTGTCCAAGAGGGCATTTACCGCTTCTTGATGCCCAATCTCGCCGGGCCGCTTTCTGTGGTTCCCCTCGCCGGACTCGCAGACGGAGATCTATCGCGAGCGGCGCTTGTCGGGGCTGCGCAGCGCGGCAGGCTCAAGGCCAACAAATATGGAGGAAATTGGTACTCGACCCGTCAATGGGTCGACGAGTACAAGGCAAGCCGGCATCCTGGGCGTGCCTTGCCCGATGCCAGGTAGGGGGCCGGCCGGCCCAACTCTCCCTGCGCTGTGACGCATCTTCACCGGTCCCCCGACCCACGGGGGCCAATACTTCACTTTGTATAGTGAGATTCGATGCGGACCTACCGCCGTCTGACCGCCTTCCTCCGTCCCTACCGGGGTCAGCTCTGGGGATCGCTGGTGTTCGCCTGGGCCGCGATGGGGATGACGGTCTTGATCCCGTGGCTGATCGGGCGCGCGATCAACGCGATCCAGGCCGAAGAACAGCCTGACCTGCTTCCGCTGGCGCTGGCGATCGTCACCGCCGGGATCCTGCGCCTGGGGTTGACCCTCGTGCGGCGGGTGGTGGCGGGAAAAGTCTCGCTTGCGGTCGAGTTCGACCTGCGCCAGCGCTTCTACGGGCACCTGCAGCGGCTCGAGCTGGGCTTCTTCGACGGCCAGCAGACGGGTCAGCTGATGTCGCGGGCGACCGTCGACCTGCAGTCGATCCGCTTCTTCCTCGGCTACGGCCTGATCTTCATCACCCAGAACCTGCTGACGATCGTCCTCGCCAGCGCGGTGATGTTCGCGCTCGAGCCCTGGCTGGCGCTGATTGCGCTGGCCCCGGCCCCGTTCGTCGTCTACGCCTCCTCCCGCTACAACCGGGTCTCGCGGCCGGCCGTGCAGGAGGTGCAGCAACGTCTCGCCGAGCTGACCGCCGAAGCCGAGGAGAGCGTCTCCGGCATCCGCATCGTCAAGGCCTTCGCCCGCGAGGAGCACCAGTTGCACCGCTTTCAGCGCGCCGTCACCCGCGTCTTCGACCAGAGCGTCTACTCGACCCGCCTGCAGGCTTTCTTCTCGCCGCTCCTCGGCTTCCTCCCCCAGATCGGGATAGCGCTGGTCCTGCTCGTCGGCGGTCGCCAGGTGATCGCCGGCAGCCTCAGCCTCGGCGCCTTCACCGCCTTCTACGTCTACGTCGTGATGCTGGCGGCGCCGATGCGGATGCTGGGGATGACGCTGGGCATGGCACAGCGGGCAATCGCCTCCGGCAACCGGCTGTTCGAAGTGCTCGACCGCGAGCCGCGGATCGAGAGCCCCCCGGAGCACCCGCCCTGCCGGCCGGCGGGGGACGAGTCGAGCTGCGGGGGGTGACCCTGCGCTACGGCAGTGACCGCGCCGGCGCATCCGACGTGGAAAACCACGCTGAGGGTGGGTCGAAGTCGGATGCGGCCCTGAGCGACGTCAACCTCGACGTGGCCGCGGGGAGCACGGTGGCCCTGGTCGGGCCGTCGGGCTCGGGCAAGACCAGCCTGGTTGCGCTGATCGCCAGGCTGTATGACGCCGGCGAGGGGTCGGTGCTGGTCGACGGGGTGGACATACGCACGGTCGACGTCGCATCGCTGCGCTCGCAGGTCGCCTTCGTCGCCGACGACAGCTTCCTCTTCAGCGCCAGCGTCGCCGAGAACATCGCCTACGCCCGGCCGCAGGCGAGCCGCGAGGAGATCGAAGTGGCCGCCCGCCGCGCCCAGGCGGACGAGTTCATCCGCGACCTGCCCGGCGGCTACGACACCACCGTGGGCGAGCGCGGCCTCACCCTCTCCGGCGGGCAGCGCCAGCGGGTGGCGATCGCCCGTGCCCTGCTGGCCGACCCGCGGATCCTGATCCTCGACGACGCCACCTCGGCTGTCGACGCGACCACCGAGGCGGCGATCAAGACGGGACTGCAGGAAGCGATGGCCGGCCGCACGACCTTCGTCATCGCCCACCGCCTCTCCACCGTCTCGCTTGCCGACGAGGTGGTGGTGATGGACGGGGCCGGATAGTCGACCGCGGCACCCACGAGGAGCTGCTCGAGGGGTGCGGCTTCTACCGGGAGATCGCCGAGCACGGCCTCGCCGACACGGTCTTCCTCCAGCGCGACCTCGAGCAGCGCGAGGAGCTGGCCCGGCTGTGAGCGCCCCAATCGACACGGTGACTTCCGGGGGCTCGAATCCGTGTCGATTGGGGCGCGAACGCGAGGCGCACCTGTGAGACGGATCGGCAACCTCTGGCGCCTGCTCCGCGGCGAGGACCAGCGTGCCCGCAAGCTGCGCTGGCTTGCCGGACTGCTGCGTCCTTACCGCGGACGGGTCACGCTGACCCTCGTCGCGATCCTCGCCGCCACCGCCGCCGGGCTCGCGCCCCCGTACCTCGCCGGACAGGCGATCGACGCCGGCATCGCCACCCGCGACACCGCCGCCCTTGCGCTGATCGTGATCGTCTTCGTCTGCGCGGCGATCGTCTACGCCATCGCCACCTACGCCCAGACCTACCTGGTCGGCTGGGTCGGCACCCGCGCCCTCCAGGACCTGCGTGAGCACGTATTCGCCCACATCCAGTCGATGTCGATCGGCTTCTTCACGCGGCGCAGCCCGGGCATGCTGATCAGCCGCCTGACCAACGACATCGAGGCGCTCAACCAGCTCGTCACCACGGGAGCGGTGACGCTGCTCTCCAGCGGCCTCACCCTGATCGGCGTGGTGACGATCATGCTCCTGCTCGACCTGAAGCTGGCCCTGGTCGCCTTCCTCACCTTCCCGCTGCTGGCGATCGCCAGCGTCATCTTCCGGATCGTCTCCCACGGCGCCTACCGGGCCACGCGCGAGCGGATCGCCGCTGTCACGGCCTATCTCCAGGAGACGCTGAGCGGAGTGCGGGTGGTTCGCAGCTTCGGCCAGGAGACGCGGCACACGACCGCGATGGACGAGCTCAACGAGGCCAACCGCGAGGCCAACATGAAGACCGTCTACCTCAACGCCACCTACTTCCCCGGCGTGGAACTGCTCTCGGCCGTCGGCACCGCAGCGATCATCCTCTACGGCGGCACCCTGGCGATCGACGACGCCATCCAGGTCGGCGTGATCGTCGCCTTCATCGGCTACCTCCAGCTCTTCTTCGACCCGATCCAGCAGCTCTCCCAGCTGTACACGACCTACCAGCAGGGGATGGCGGCCCTCGACAAGATCTTCGAGCTGCTCGACACCAAGCCGGACATGGTCGACGCGCCCGCTGCCCTCGACCCGGGAACCCTGCGCGGCGAGATCGAGATGGAAGGTGTCAGCTTCTCCTATGCCGACGAGGCGGAGCGGACGCGGGAGCAAGCTCGCGAGATCTCCGGTAATGATGAGCGCGAGCTTGCGGGAGCAGAGCATCCGCCGCCTGATTCCTGGGCGCTGGAGGAAGTCGACCTGCACGTGCCCCCCGGACAGACGCTGGCCCTGGTCGGCGCCACCGGAGCCGGCAAGTCGACCTTCGCGAAGCTGGTCGCGCGCTTCTACGACCCCCAGCGAGGCCGTGTGCTGGTCGACGGCCACGACCTGCGCGATATGCGCCAGCAGGCGCTGCGGCGACAGCTCGGGATCGTCCCCCAGGAGGGCTTCCTCTTCTCCGGCAGCGTGCGCGAGAACATCGCCTTCGGCCGGCCGGGCGCCTCGCTGGAGGAGATCGAAGCCGCGGCGGCGGCCGTCGGCGCAACGGACTTCATCGCGGCGCTGCCGGAGGGGATCGAGACCGAGGTCGGAGAGAGGGGAGTGCATCTCTCGGCCGGCCAGCGCCAGCTCGTCGCCTTCGCCAGGGCGCTGATCGCCGAGCCCCGCATCCTTATCCTCGACGAGGCGACCTCGAACGTCGACGTGCGCACCGAGAAGACGATCGAGCGCGGGCTGGAGCGCCTGCTGGCCGGCCGCACCGCGATCGTGATCGCCCACCGGCTCTCGACGATTCGCCGAGCCGGCAAGATCGTCGTCCTCGAAGGAGGACGCATCGCCGAGACCGGCACGCACGAGGAGCTGATCGGGGCCGGCGGGCCGTACTCGCGGCTTTACGGCGCCTGGGAACGAAGCTCGGCTGCCTGACGGCCTCGGGGGTCCTTCCCCAGGAACTCCTGCGAAGCGGCCTGGGGAAGGACCCCCGAGGCCGTCTTGGAGTCGCCCCTCGGCTAGGGGCCGATGCCGCCGGAGCTACCGCCAGTCGTGCCGCCGCCTTCGGGGGCTCCAGCAGTACCGCCACCTTCGGCGGTGCCACCGGCCCCGCCGGTTTCAGGCGCAGCTTCCGGAGCTTCTTCTGCTTCCGGTTCCACCGCTTCTGGAGCAGCTTCTTCTTCGGGGGCTTCCGCGGCGCCGGGTTCGCCTGCTTCGGGTCCAGTTCCTGTGCTGACCGGGGCGCTGGGACCCTCGCTGCACTGCTCGAAGCCGTATTCCTCCGCGGCCGACTGGAAGTCGGCGAGCGCCGAGGACGCGTTCGATTCGGCGCTTTCGAGGGTTGCTGTGTCTTCGCGTTCGGAAGCCAGCTCGACTTCGTCCTCAGCCGTGGCAAGCGCTTCGGCGGCGGCGATGAACTCCGGGTAGCCGGTGGTTTCCTGCGGTTCCCCGATGCCCTTCAGGCTGTCGACCATGCCGGTGTAGAGACCTGCCGCCTGCTCGGCGGCGCCGCCCGTTTCCGTGCTTGCCCCGACCGTGCCGACAGCGGCGTTGACCTCGGCGCAGATCGCGTCCCCCCGTTCGATCAGTTCGGCCTGCGTCACAGCCTCGACGGTCGGCGTGCTCGCCACAGGCGCCGATTCGGTCGAATCGTCCCCCCCACCGCAGCCGGCGAGGAACGCGATGACAACCAGCAGGGAGAGAAGCGAAGCGTGACGGGGTCTCATGCGAGGGGCGAAAGTAGCAGAGTGGATAGACGCTCAGCACGCCTGGCGACTGCGCTTTTGCTTTCTGCCCCGCCCACCCCAGTTGTCAGTCTGTGCGTGGCAGTTGCCGCAGAGCAACTGAAGGTTCTCCAGCCGATTGTCCTGCCCATCGCCATTGACGTGATTCCGAGCCTTCGCGCGATCTCCTGCCGTGAAAGCCCAAGAGCGAGCAGGCTCTCCGACTCTTTTTCTCATCGAGCAAATGTTCGATCAAGGCTCGGACAGAACGTTGCCCCCGGAGCGCGAGACAAAAGCTGCCCGGGATGGATTCGAACCACCGTTCCTCGGTCCAGAGCCGAGTGTCTTGCCACTAGACGACCGGGCACAGACGGGCGAGGTGCCCGCTCAACAGGCTATCCGATCCAAGGTGCCTGTTTAGGCGCTCAAAGAGCCGAAAGGTCGAAGCCGGCGTCCGCGATCGCGGCCCTGGCAGCGGAGACGTCAGTCCCGGCGGCGAGCAGGCGGCGGGCTTCGGCGAGGTCTTCGGATCGCTCGACGCTGAGGGCGCCGGCGACGCGGCCGTCCTTCAGGTACCAGACGGAGAACTCGCCGGCGTCGCGGTCGCCCCGCCAGACCTCCTCGTCCCACTCGGAGGCGGGCCCGACGTACTCGAGGCTCGCCCAGTCGGCGAGATCGCTGAAGAAGTAGGGGACGACCTCGTAGTCCGCGTCCGCGCCGAGCATGTTCCCTGCCGCGTGCACCCCCTGCTGCATCGCCACGTCCCAGTGCTCGACCCGCAGGCGGCGGCCGTGGACGACGCTCTCATAGGAGCAGCAGTCGCCGGCGGCGTAGATCCCGTCGGCGGACGTCTGCAGCTTCGAGTCGCAGACGATGCCGTCGTCGACCTCCAGCCCGGCGCGCTGCGCCAGCATCGCGTCGGGGCGCACGCCGGCGCCGACGACCACCGCGTCGCACTCGACCGCGAGGCCGCTCTTGGTCAGCACCGCCTTGACCCTGCCGTCGCCCTCGTAGGCCTCCAGCTCCTCGCCACCGTGGATCGTGACCCCCTTCGACTCGAGCATCTCGTGGAACCAGCGGCCGGCCTCCTCGCCGAAGCTGCGGGAGAGCGCCACGTCCTCCATCGTCACGATCGTGCACTTCGTCCCCCGTGCGGTCAGCGAGGCGGCCACCTCGGCGCCGATGTAGCTGCCGCCGACGAGGACGACGTGCTCGGCCGCCTCGGCATCGACCCGGATCGCATCGGAATTGCCGTAGGCGCGCAGGTAGTGGATGCCCTCGTTCTCGGCGCCCTCGACCCGGAGGATGTTGACCATCGCCCCGGTGGCGATCAGCGCCTTGCCGAAGGCGACCTCCTCTCCCCCCTGCAGCTTCGCCGTGCGCGCCGCCGGGTCGAGCGACATCACGTTGACGCCGGAGCGCAGCTCGACCCCGTTCTCCTCGTACCAGGCGAGCGGGTTGACGTAGGCATCGGCCCGCTCGGCCTCGCCGCGCAGGTACTCCTTGGACAGCGGCGGGCGTTCGTAGGGGGGCTCGGGCTCACGGCCGGCGAGCAGGATCGTGCCCTCCGCGCCGCGCTTTCGCAGCTCCGCCGCGCAGTGGGCGGCGGCCATGCCGCCGCCGACGAGGAGGAAGTCGACCTCGCGGTCAGCCATCGGCGACGGAGCCGTTGCCGCCCGGCCCGAAGAGCTCCTTCAGCTGCTCCTCGTGGCCGGGATCGAGCACCGCGAGGACCTCGTCGCCGGCTTCGAGCACCGTGTCGGCCACCGGCACGAAGCCCTTGCCGCTGCGCAGCACCGAGATCAGCAGGCTCCCTTCGGGCATCTCCAGGTCGCCGACCCGCCGCCCGGTCACGCCCGAGTCCTTGCCGAGCAGCATCTCGATGATCTCCAGCTGCTCCTCCTGCAGGTCGAGCAGGTGGACGAGGCCGTACTCGGGCACCTCGTGCTCGAGCAGGCGCAGGATCAGGTCGGTGGCCGAGACCGAGGGCTTGATCCCGAGCAGGTCGAAGTGGGACTTGTTGCGCGGGTTGTTGACCCGGGCGATGATCCGCTCTACCTCGTACTTCTCGCGGGCAACCTGGCAGATCAGCATGTTGTCCTCGTCGTCGCCGGTCACGGCGATCACCATCTCGGCCCGCTGGATGCCGGCGCGCTCCAGCACCCAGAGCTCGGATGCGTCGCCGTAGGTGACGTTGTGCTCGAGCTCCTGCTCGACCGTGAGGTAGCGGCGGCGGTCGCTCTCGATCAGCGTCACCTCGTGGTCCTTTTCGAGCAGCTCGCGGGCCAGGTTCCAACCGACCTTCCCCGCGCCGACGACGATGATGTACATGTCTCAGCCCCCCCGTCCGGCTTCTGCTCGCTCACCGGAGGCGGCGCTCTCCCGGGACGGGCCCTCGAGCACGGCGGCCTCGAGCATGTCGATCGCAACTCGGGTCGGGCAGACCGTGTGCACGCCCTGGCGCTCGTACCACTCCGCCCGCAGGGGGTCGAGGATGCGTGCGACCACGGTCGGGACCTCGTAGCGGCGCTGCGCGATCTGGGCGATCACGATGTTGGTGTTGTCGCCGTCGGTCGAGGCGATGAAGGCGTCCGCCCTCTCGATCCCGGCGGCGACGAGGGCGTCGGTCTCCAGGCCTGCCCCGACCGTGAACTGGCCGCCGAGGTCCTCCCACCCCTTGTCGAGCCCGACCTCGAGCCGGGCGTGGGACTCGGGGTCCTCGTCGAGGCAGGAGACTTCGTGCCCCTGGCTCAGCATCGCCCGCGCCAGGGAGGACCCGACGCGACCGCATCCGACGATGAGAATGAACATGGCCGGATACTAGATGTCAGGACTGAAAGGGGCGCGCAACTTCCCCGTCTGGGCTCTCGGGAGGCGCGGTGAGCAACACGCGGCACGGGGCCTTTTTCAGGACGTACTCGGTCGCGGCGCCGATCTCGGCCGGCTTCGCGGCGCCGATCCCCCCCAGCGTCGCCCCGCCCCTGATCTTGGTGGGGGGCTCGCTCCCCATCACGATTGCCTCGGCGCCGCTGTGCCGCGCCGCGTCGACGATCCCGGCGCCGACGTCGCGGGCGCGCACCGCTTCCGCCGTCACCCGAACGTCGGCGTACTCCTCGCCCACGTCGCTGGCGCGGCGCAGGGCGCGAGCCGCCTCCCGCTCGATCCCCGGGTCCAGCTCGGCGTCGAGGGCGACGGTCAGCGGCACCTCGATCACGAAGATCAAATCCAGACGTGTCGGGTCGGCGTCAGCGGCGGCCTGCTCCTGCTCCGCCGCGGCCAGCCGACCGGCGGTGGCGACGATGTCGTCGTCGAGCTTGGTGCCGAAGACGGGAACGAGGATGTTGCGGTAGGCGACCTCCGGCACCTGCTTGGTCAGCGCCTTCTCGGTCACCGAGACGCGCTTGGTCAGGCTCGTCCCCTCGACGACCTTGCGGTAGACGACGTAGAAGAGAAGCCCGAACAGCATCCAGCCGCCTCCCACCCAGCGCGCCGTGTCGTGGTATCCGAGCACGCTGAGGAAGGCGAGGCCGCTGATCGCCGCCGCCAGCACCGCCGGGACCGGCAGCCGAGCACCCCGCCAGGAGAAGTCCCAGGGGACGCGGAACGGTCTCGCGAGGCCGGGCTCGGTGACGCGCAACCGGATCACCGAGAGGTGGGCGATCGTGATCGCCAGCGTCGCGCCGAAGGCGTACAGGCCGGCCAGCACGTGCACGTCCGCCGGCACGACCAGGCCGATCGCGATCAGGCCGGAGATCGCGATCGCCACGTATGGGGCCGCGTGACGGCGGTTGAGCTTTCCCAGCCAGCTGGGGATCTGACGGTTGATCGCGAGCGTGTAGATGTGGCGGGAGACCCCCAGCAGCGAGGTCGTGGCCGCCCAGAAGAGCACCGGCACGGCGACGATCGCGACGGCCCAGCGCATCCCGTCGGCGACCCAGACGGGTTCGTAGGCGGAGACGACCCCCAGGATCGGCGCCTCGACGAACTCGCCGCCGAGCGCCGTCTCGGGGCCGCTCGGACCGGCGATCACGGGCACCGCCATCAGCGCGATCGTCGCCATCGCCGCGTAGCCGAACGGGACGGCGATCGCGCCGATCGAGACGATCCGCCTCAGCTCGCGCGGCCTAGCGTCGATGTCCGGCGCAAGGTCGGCTGCGGCCTCGATCCCGGCGTAGGCGAGCATCGCGATCACCGCTGCGTAGACGATGTCGGTGACGTTGGGGTCGGTGAAGAGGTCGAGCTCGGCAGTGAGCCGGTCGGGGTGGAAGACGACGAGGACGCCGACCGCGACCACCGCCAGCTGGAGGACGATGTCGGCGAGCGCGAGGACGGCCAGCTGGCGCTCGCGGCCCCGCCCGGTCACGTTGAAGACGTTGAGCAGGCAGGCGGCGACGATGACCAGGGCGGCGATCCCCACCTCCCAGCCGGAGGAGGCGAGGTCGGCGGAGACCGGCGCCAGGTAGTGCGGGACCGAGATCGCAGCCAGGGCGGCGACGATCAGGTAGTCGATCAGGATCGCCCAGCCGGCTATGAACGCGATCAGCTCGTTGAAGGCATGGCGGGCGAAGCTCGAAGAGCCGCCGCGCTCGCGCAGCATCCCCGCTCCCTCCGCGTAGCTGAGCGTCGTGAGGACGAAGAGGAGCCCCGCGGCGAGGAAGATCAGCGGGGTCAGCCCAAGGCCCCGCTCGGCGACGACCCCGAGCGCGAAGTAGATCGAGGCTCCGACCGCCGAGTAGACGGCGACGAAGAGCCCCGGCACCCCGAGGCCGCGCTGCAGCAGCGGCGGCAGCGGCGGTTTCCGCGGTTGCCCGGGCTCGGTCAACGCAACGCGATCCAGAGACGCACGGATCCGAGCAGGAGGAAGGCGACGCCGAGCAGGGTCCCGACCGAGAGCGGGCCGCCGCCGTTGGCGACCGTGCTGACGAGGATCGCCAGGCCCAGCGCTAGGAAGACGAGGGAGAGGGCGCGGACGGAGCCGCGGTAGATCCGTTCGGGCGAGCCCACGCCTGCGATTCTACGGCCGGGTCGGAGACGACGATGACACGGCAGGGACGCTGGCCGAGCACCGTCTGCAGGGTCTTGTCGTAGAGCGGACGCCCGTTGCGGTAGCGCAGGCCGACGACCACCGCGGCGGCCGAGATCAGCTCCGCCTCCTCCGCGATCGCGTAGCCGGCCTGGCCGGGCCGGACCCGCTCGACGTGCCCGGTCACGCGCTGGCCGCCGATCAGCTTCGCCTGCTCGATCTTGCTCTGGGTCTCAGACTCCTGCGCGGGAAGCTCGGCGTCCAGGGGCAGGTTGGTGGGTACGGTCAGCATCGAGTGGATGTGGATGCCGCGGCGGCGCTTGGAGGCGAGCTTGACCGCGGTGGCGACCATCTCCTCCGAGAACGGCTCGCCGTCCTCGAAGGCGACCAGGACGCTGCGGTACTCGATCTCCTCGACTCCAAGCGGCTCGGGTGTCAGAACCTTGACCGTCTCGGTGAGCGGCAGGCGCTGATTGCGGCGGTAGAGCACGTAGACGAGGAGTCCGAAGGCCATCCAGCCGAGCCCCACCGCGAGGGTGCGCGGGTTGAGCGCCATGACGACGATCCACGCCGCGAAGGTGCCCAACCCCCCGAGGACGGCGGTCAGCGGAACCTCGGTGCCGAAGGCGCGGAAGTTGAACGGCGGTTTCCAGGGGCGCCCGTCTTCGGACCGGCGCCGTCGCAGCTGGATCACCGAGACGTGCGCGATCGTGAAGGACAGCATCGCGCCGAACGAGTACATCGTCGCCAGGAAGTCGGTCTGCCCCGGCAGCAGGGTGATCATCGCGATCGCGGAGAAGACGAGGATCGCGATGTAGGGCGTCCGGTAGCGGGGATGGACCTGGCGCAGCCTTTCGGGCAGCTGGCGGTGCTGGCCCATCGAGTAGGTGAGGCGGGAGACGCCGATCAGGCCGGCGTTGGTCGCGATCAGGAGGATCACCGCGGCGAGCACGCCGACGTAGAAGCGCAGCGCTTCGGTCGGGCCGTGGCTGAGGCCGAGGTTCTCGACGATGCCGAGGATCGGGTCGTTGGCGAACTGGGTGCCGAGAGTGGTCGTGTACTGGCCCGCGGCGTCCTGGGTGACGGGCATCGCCGAGAGCGCGACGATGGGTATCAGCAGGTACAGCCCGAGCACGGCGACGACGGTGAGGCCGACGCTGCGGGGGATCGTCCGTGCCGCGTCACGGGCCTCCTCGGCCATGTTGGAGATCGTCTCGATCCCCGTGTAGGCGATCATTCCGACCGCGATCCCGAGGGCGAAGTCGCTCCAGGTCGGGGCGACGCCGAGGTGGACGTTGTCGATCAGAACCTCCGGGCTGAGGACGAGGAAGACGCCGATCCCGACCAGCACCACCTGCGTGGCGAGGTCCGCCATCGCCAGGACCAGGTTGAGCTTCGCCGACTCCTGCGAGCCGCGGATGTTGAGCAGCGCCAGGGCCACGATCAGCACCGCGCCGCCGACGATGTCGCCCGGCGCCTCGCCGAGGGGCTCCCAGAAGACGGCCAGGTAGTGAGGGACGAAGTAGGCCGAGATCGCGACCGTGATCACGTAGTTGAGCATCTGGCCCCAGGCCGCGACGAAGCTGACCAGCTCGTTGAAGGCATGGCGGGCGAAGCTCGAGGAGCCGCCGGCCTCCGGGTACATCACCGTCGCCTCGGCGTAGGTCGCGGCGGTGGCGGCGAAGATCAGCCCAGAGATGACGAAGGCGACCGGCGTCAGGCCGAGGGCGAAGGCCGCGGTGACGCCGAGCGCGTAGTAGATGCTCGAGCCGACGTTGCCGTAGGCCGCGGCGAAGAGGCCGCCGACGCCGTGTACGCGACTCAGCGACTCGTCGCGGGGGATCCGCTGCGCCATCTATTCCTGCCTGGGGCCATCATCTAGGCCGAATATACGGACGCAGCCGGTGCCCGCCGCACGTGGGCGCGGCTCAGGCCTGCCGGTGAATCGCAGCCGCAGAGGGCCAGCGCCAGCTCGAGCTCCGCGCGGAGCAGCTCCAGGACCCGGAGGGCTCCGGCCTCGCCCCCCACCGCGAGCCCCCAGAGCGCCGGCCGTCCGACCAGCACCGCGTCGGCGCCGAGCGCGAGGGCGATGGCCACATCGGTCCCCCGCCGCACCCCGCCGTCGACGAGGACGGAGCTCCGGCCTTCGACCGCATCGACGACCTCGGGGAGCGCGTCGGCGGTAGCCGGGACGCAGTCGAGCTGACGACCGCCGTGATTGGAGACGACGACGCCCGCGGCGCCGTGCTCGACGGCGAGCGTCGCGTCCTCCGCGGTCAGCACGCCCTTGACCAGGACGGGCACGCTGCAGTCCGAGGCGAGATCCTCCAGGTCCCTCCAGCCCAGCGCCGGGTCCATCAGGGCGAAGGTCTCCTCGATCGTCACCGCCCGCTCAGAGCCGAGCGCCGCCTGGACGCTGGGGACGCCGAGGCCCTCGGGAATCCTGAAGCCGGTTCGCAGGTCGCGCTCGCGCCGGCCGCCCCGGGGTGCGTCCACGGTGACGACGATGGCCTCGAAGCCGGAGTCGATCGCCTCCTCCATCAGCGCCCGCGTCACCCCCTCGTCGCGGAAGCAGTACAGCTGGAACCAGCGCCGGCCGCCGGGCGAGGAGGCCGCGACCTCGCTGGGCCGGGTCGTGGCCAGGGTCGAAAGGCACATCACGGTGCCGGCGGCGCTAGCGGCCCGCGCCATCGCCAGCCTCACCGTCCGGGTCGACGAGGCGCTGGTAGGCGACGGGCGCGACCAAGATCGGCATCGAGAGCTCGCCGCCGAGCAGCTTCGACCCGGTCCGCCACTCCCTATGACCGGCCAGCATCCGCGGTCGCAGGCGCCAGTGCCCCCAGGCGGAGACGTTCTCGGCCAGCGTCACCTCGTCGCAGGCGCCGCCGAAGAAGTACCCGGCGACGCCGGGGTCAAGCTTCTCCTCGGCCGCCCGCTCGAAGCCGGCGACGTTGATCGGATCGTCGAGCACCGTGGCGCGACCCTAGCGCTCTCGCTCCCAGTGGCGACCGCAGCGGCTGCGAGGATCGCCGGGTCCCGTCCCGTCAGCGAGCCCCAGGCCGGCTCGGCCACATCCGGAGGAAGCAAGTGGAGCAAGAGAACAGTCGTCAGTCCTGGATCCTGATTGCGATCGCCGGACTCGGTCTCGCTCTCGGAGTGATCGCCCTGATCGTCGCCGCAGGCGCCAAGAGCGCAAGCGACGACGCCGCCAAGGAACAGTCCGTCGAGGAAGTCTCCACCAAGCTCTCCAACATGGCCGACCGGCTCGGAATCGCCGAGGAGAGCCTGACCGGCGAGCAGGAGGAATTGCAGGGCAAGGCCAAGCAAGGCCGCAGCGCCATCGACAGCCTCTCCAAGCGCCTGGGCAAGCTCGAACGCGAGACCGCCAAGCTGGAAGCCGGCGCCGAACAGACCGCGAAGCTGGCGAAACGGGTCGGCTCGCTCGAAGCCCAGGCCGAAAGCCTCAACACCCGCATCGCCGCCACCAACGAACGGGTGAACAAGCTGAGCAGGCGCGTAAACAGCGCCACCATCTCCGACGGCGGCGCCCAGCCCGCCCCCTAGCCCGTCTCATCCACCCCTCGCCAGGGGGAGAATCCCGTGCCTGTGGCGTCTTATGGTCGGTATGCGATCGCAAGACGCCACAGACGTGGTGATCGCCCACTTGGCCGCCCGGCAGCACGGGGTCGTGTCCGTTCGGCAGCTGCGAGCGGCCGGGCTGACCAGCAATGCCATCACCCGGCGCCTGAGATCTGGCCGTTTGCATCGGATCCACCGCGGTGTGTACGCAGTTGGCCACACCGCCCCTAGCAACGAGCGGCGCTGGATGGCCGCGGCACTTGCGTACGGATCCGACGCCGTCGTCAGCCACCGAAGCGCGGCATCTCTGTGGGGGCTGCTGGCGCCGAGGAGCGAGCCCGTCCACGTCTCGGTCTCCGGAATCGCAAACAAAGGCAAACACAAGGGGGTCCAGCTTCATCGCTCAAGAACCCTGACACCCGAGCAGACAACTCGGCGGCGTGGAATTCCCGTCACAACACCGACCCGAACGATCGCGGACCTGAGGAGGGTCGCGCCCGTCGCCGAGGTGCAGCGCGCCCTACGTCAAGCGGGCGTGCTCGGATTTCGAGTCGACGACGAATCCTCGCTCGAGGGCACACGCAGCGCGCTCGAGCAAGCCTTCCTGCGGATATGCGAGCGATACGGCCTGCCGAGGCCAGAGGTAAACGCCCATGTGAGCTCGCTGGACGTCGTGCGGCTCACCTACCGACAGGTGATCGACGAACCAGAGCGTGTGGCGGCAGCCCTGAAGCATCGGTAAGCCACGCCACGAGGAGCCTTTCGGTCATCCCCCGAAGGAGGGCTTTCGGCCTGGGCTTTCAGAGGGGCCGGGTGGCCTCTCCCAAAACACTCAAGCGCGGCTCCTGCCGCGCGTTTTGGGAGGGGCCACCCGGCCCCTCCCAACGCTCCAAGCCTAGAAGTGAACTATCGGGATGATCAGGATCGCGACGATGTTGGCGACCTTGATCATCGGGTTGATCGCCGGCCCGGCCGTGTCCTTGTAGGGGTCGCCGACCGTGTCGCCGGTGATCGAGGCTTCGTGGGCCAGCGTGCCCTTGCCGCCGAAGGCACCGTCCTCGATCAGCTTCTTCGCGTTGTCCCAGGCGCCTCCACCGGCGGTCATCGAGATCGCGGCGAAGAGGCCGACGACGATGACGCCGATCAGCAGGCCGCCGAGCGCGTCGACGCTGAGCAGGCCGACGATCACCGGGATCACGATCGGGATCAGCGAGGGAAGGATCATCTCCTTCTGGGCGGCGGCGGTGACGATCGCCACCGTCTTGCCGTACTCGGGCTTCTCGGTGCCCTCCATGATCCCGGGGTGCTCGCGGAACTGTTTGCGCACCTCCTCGACCACCTGTCCGCCCGCGCGACCGACCGCCTCGATCGCGAAGGCCGAGAAGAGGTAGACCATCATGCCGCCGATGATCAACCCGATCAGCACGTCGGGCGAGGTCAGGTTGAAGAGGCCGTTGAGGTCGAAGCCGGCCGGGGCCTCCGCTTCCAGCTCGCTACTTGAAGGCGGCGAACAGAACCAGCGCCGCCAGCGCGGCGGAGCCGATCGCGTAGCCCTTGGTCACCGCCTTGGTCGTGTTGCCGACCGCGTCGAGCGGGTCGGTGACGTTGCGCACCTCCTCCGGCAGGTCGGCCATCTCGGCGATGCCGCCGGCGTTGTCGGTGATCGGCCCGAAGGCGTCGAGGGCGACGATCAGGCCGCAGAGCGAGAGCTGTGCCATCACGGCGACGCCGATGCCGTAGATGCCGGCAAGCTCGTTGGCGCCGAGGATCGCCAGCGCCAGCACGAGGGCCGGCGCCGCGGTCGACTGGAAGCCCTGGGCGAGCCCCTGGATGATGTTGGTCGCGTGACCGGTCTGGGAGGCTTCGGCGGTCGTCCTCACCGGCCGGAAGCGGGTCGAGGTGTAGTAGTCGGTGATGACGAAGAGCAGGCCCGTCACGGCCACGCCGATCACCGCGCAGAGCCAGAGGTCGGTGGTGGTGACCGCGTCGGCGGCGGTGCTCAGGCCGAGCCGCACCGCGTCGCTCATCAGCCACTCGGTGATCGGGTAGAAGGCCGCGATCGAGAGGATCCCGGAGACGATCAGGCCCTGGTAGAGGGCACCCTCGACCCGGTCGGATTTGGTCCGCACCGAGAGCGCGCCGACGATCGAGGCGAGGATCGCCACGGCACCCAGCACCAGCGGGTAGATCGCCACCTCGCGCAGGTAGTCGCCACCGGCGCCGGTGAAGGTGAGCACGCCGAGCAGCATCACGGCGACCGAGGTGACCGCGTAGGTCTCGAAGAGGTCGGCGGCCATCCCCGCGCAGTCGCCGACGTTGTCGCCGACGTTGTCGGCGATCACGGCGGGGTTGCGGGGGTCGTCCTCGGGGATGCCTGCCTCGACCTTGCCGACCAGGTCGGCGCCGACGTCGGCGGCCTTGGTGAAGATGCCGCCGCCGAGACGGGCGAAGACCGAGATCAGCGAACCGCCGAAGCCGAGCCCGACGAGGGCGTCGACAGCGTGCTCGTCGCTGCTGCCGGTGAGGACCAGGAAGCCGTAGTAGCCGGCGACGCCGAGCAGCGCCAGGCCGACGACGAGCATGCCGGTCACCGAGCCGCCCTTGAAGGCGACGTCGAGCGCCGGCGGCACCCCACCGCGAGCCGCCTCGGCGACGCGCGAGTTGGCCCGCACCGAGAGGTTCATGCCGATGAACCCGGCGGCGCCGGAGAGAACCCCTCCGATGACGAAGCCAACTGCGGTCTCCCAGTTCTGCAGCAGCAGGAGCACGATCGCGATCGGCACGGCGACCGCGGCGATGATCGTGTACTGGCGGTTCAGGTAGGCGGTTGCGCCTTCCTGGACGGCGCCTGAGATCTCCTGCATGCGGTCGTTGCCCGCGGGACGCTTGAGCAGGCGCTGGGTGATTACAAGTCCGTAGAGAACGGCGGCGCCCGCGCAGACGAGCGCGACAACGACTCCGTAGTCGGTCAAGAAGCTGGTCAAGTCAATTCCTCCGGCGTGGTTTAAGCGGCGCGGGAGTCTATCTACGTGCGCCGACATCGGCGGTGTAGGTGCGTTTCGTCTCCGCCACCGCGTCCCGGTAGACGTCCTCGATCGCCACTCCCGCGTCGATCGCCTCGCGCGTCCGCTGGGCGCCGTTGCGAGCCGGAAGGTCGACCTCGATGCCCAGCTGGGCCCGTGCCGGCTCGGTCCAGGCAAGCAGCGACTCCAGGGCCGCGGGGGCCTCCACCTCGACTCCGCGGCGGAAGTCGATCTGGCGTCCGCTCATCCCGTGGCGGATCGCGCGCCAGAGGTTCTCCTCGATCTCCCGATCGGCGAGCGGCCGGCCGGCGCCGTCGTAGCCGTGCTCGTCGTAGGAGAGCGCGGTCTGGGCGATGCAGGCGGCGATCAGGCCGGCAAGGGCGAAGGACTCCTCCCCACGCGTCTGGGCGTCGCAGATCCGCACCTCGACCGTGCCGAAGGAATGGTGCGGGCGCACGCTCCACCACAGCTGCGTCGACTCGACCACCGAGCCGGTGCGCTCGAGGGTGCCGATGAAGTCGGCGTAGCTGGCCCAGTCGACGAACGGGCTGGGCACCCCACAGCGGGGAAAGGTGCGGGTGAAGATCTCGGTCCTCACCGTGTGCAGGCCGCTGTCGCGTCGGTCGAGGAAAGGCGAGTTGGCCGAAACCGCGAGCAGGAGCGGCAGCAGCTCGCGCATCCAGTCGCAGACGGCGATCGCGCGGTCGGCCCCGCGCACGCCCATGTGCACGTGCATGCTCCAGGTGTTGTTGCGCTGGGCGACGTAGCCGAGTTCGTGCCTAAGGCGGCTGTAGTGTGGCGTGTCGATGATCCGCTGGTCGAGATAGTCGGCCCAGGGGTGAGTGCCCATCGCTCCCAGCGCCAGGCCCATCCCCCCCACCAGATCGAAGAGACGGACGCGCCGCTCGCGCTGCAGCGCAACCGCCTCGGCAAAGTCGCCGGCCCGGCCCGAGCGGATCTCGATCTCCGACGCGATCAGCTCCCCGGCCGCGGACTCGGCAAGCAGCTCGTCGCGCTGGCAGGCCGCGTACACGTCCTCGAAACGGTGCTCGAGCTCGAGCGTCGCTGGGTCGAGGATCGCAAACTCCTCCTCGAGCCCGATGGTGAAGTCGGTAGAGGACTCGAACGTCTCCCGAGCGAGGTCGAGGTCCAAGGACAAGAATCAGCCTCAGGTCAGGTAGAAGTAGAGCGCGTAGAGGAGGTCGACAGCGGGGCTCGAGGTGTGGACCGTCACCTCCGGCGGCACCTGGAGAAGCTGCTCGGAGTAGTTGAAGATGATCTTCACCCCGGCCTCGACCAGCCGGTCGGCGACCCCCTGCGCAGCCGCGGCGGGCACGGCCAGCACCCCGACGACGATCTCCTGCTCGGACACGACCGACTCCAGCTCGGAGAAGTCGCGCACCCGCATGTCGCCGACCTCGGTGCCGACCACCCCGCTGTCGACGTCGAACATGGCGACGATCTGGAAGCCGTGGTCGGCGAAGATGTCGGAGCTGGCGATCGCCTGGCCGAGGTTGCCGGCGCCGAAGAGGGCGATGTTGTGCTGGCCCGAGGTGCGCAGGATCTTGCGGACCTCCGCCACCAGGGAGTCGACGTTGTAGCCGACGCCACGCTTGCCGAACTTGCCGAAGCCCGAGAGATCGCGGCGGATCTGGGTCGGGTTGATGTGCGTGTACTCGGAGAGTTCCTGCGAGGAGATCGTCTCGCGGCCCATCTTGCGGGCCTGGGTGAGGACCTGGAGGTAACGCGAGAGCCGTGCCGCGACGCCGAGCGAGAGGCGCTCGCCCTCGACGATCAGCCCGTCGGCCGCCTCCTGCTCTTCGATCAAGGGGCTCACGCCTCCACCCTATCGAGCCTCGCCCGTACCGCCGCCTCGTCGAGCAGCAGCTCGGACACGATCTCGCCGTCGACCTCCACCACCGGGATTCTCTCCAGCATGCGCCGCAGCAGCAGCTCCTCGCTCTCGATGTCAACCTCGTGCAGCTCGAAGCGGAAACCCTCCGCGTGCAGGGCGACGAGCGCCTCGATCGCTTCCGCGCAAAGGTGGCACTCCGGCCGGGAGTAGACAGTGACGATCGTCATCTTCGATGCCGACGGGACGAAATCCGCCTCATACGGGCTGATTTCGTCCCGTCGGCGGGTGGTTACGGGTGGCGAAGGCGTCGTAGGCGAGGTAGTCGGGATAGGGGATCGGCTCCGCGAAGCGAGCGGCGGAGCCGATCATCGCCGCGTTGTCCGTGCAGAGCTCGAGCCCGACCAGCTTTAGGGCGGCGCCGTTGCGCTCGCAGGCCTCGCGCGCCGACTCGCGCAGCGGCCCGTTCGCGGCCACGCCCCCGCCCAGGGCGACGGCCTGCCAGTCTCCGCGCTTCAGGGCGCGCTCGAGCTTGGCGACGAGCTGGCCGACGGCGGCGGCCTGGAAGCTGGCCGCCAGGTCGGCGCGGCGCTCGCTCACGCCGTCGGGACCGAGATCCCGGCAGAGGTAGACGAGGGCGGTCTTCAGGCCGCTGAAGCTGAAGTCGAGGCCGGGATCGCGGCTCATTGCCACCGGCATCTCGAACGCTGCGGGGTCGCCTTCGCGGGCCAGCTTCTCCAGCGCCGGCCCGCCCGGATAGCCGAGTCCGAGCAGGCGGGCGACCTTGTCGAACGCCTCCCCCGCCGCGTCGTCGAGGGTCTGGCCGAGCACTTCGTGTCCGGCGTGGTCGCGCACGGCGGCGAGCAGCGTGTGGCCGCCGCTGGCAAGGAGGCAGAGAAAGGGCGGCTGCAGCGGCTCGGGCTCGAGGAAGTTGGCGGCGACGTGCCCCTGCAGGTGGTCGACCGGGATCAGCGGCAGGCGGCGCGGGGCAGCGATCGCCTTCGCCGTGCTCACCCCGATCAGCAGCGCGCCGATCAGGCCCGGCCCGGCGGTGACGGCCACCGAGCCGACGTCGTCGAGCGTGGCGCCGGCCGCCTCCAGGGCCGCCTCGACGACCGGGGTCACCAGCTCCAGGTGGTGGCGAGAGGCGACCTCGGGCACGACGCCGCCGAACTGGGCGTGGGCAGCCGCCTGCGAGGAGATCGTGTTGGCGAGCACGCGCGGCCCGTCGAGCAGCGCCGCGCAGGTGTCGTCGCAGGAGGTCTCGATCGCGAGGATCAGTCCAGCCACATGATCAGAGCGTCCTCGCCGTTGTCCTGGTAGTAGCGGGGCCGCACGCCTGCCGAGTGGAAGCCGAGCCTCTCGTACATCGCGATCGCGGGCCGGTTGGAGACCCGGACCTCGAGCGTGAAGGGAAGTCGCCCTTCCCCCTCCTCGAGGAGCCGCGAGATCAAGCCGCGGGCGATGCCGGTGCGCCGGCGCTCGGGGGCGACGGCGACGTTCATCAGGTGCCAGACCTGGTCGTAGCGCGAGCAGACCAGGTAGCCGCAGAGCCCGGTGCCGTCGGTCGCCGCGAGGCAGATGCCCGACGGCTTGGAGAGCTCGAGCACGAACATCGCCAGCGACCAGGGGGTCGGGAAGGAACGGCGCTCGATCGAGATCACGGCGGGCAGGTCGCTGTAGGCGAGCCGCCTCATCTCGACTCCCTCGAGCGCCTCACTCGGCCGGCTGGACATCGTTTCGCTCACGCCATCGCTGCGCATCGGGAGGCCTCAGGTAGATCGGGTCGAGCCGGTCGTCGTCCACGCTGCCGCCGGGCGCCGCGAGCGCGCAGACGTGCCGCGCCGCGACCCGGTGGACGGGGTCGGCGTCGCCGGGAACCTCGACGCCCCGACTCGCCAGCTCATCCCGAAATCGTAGCGCTCCCGATCCGGCTGCCAGGGGCGGTTGCGGAAGAGCCCCGACGCGGTCCGCCAGCTCCTCGGGCGCGGCCACGAAGGGCTCCCAAAGCCGGGTGCCGTCGGCCGCGTAGAGCGCGGCAAACGCCTCCCCCCGGCGCGCGTCGAGCACGGCCAGGCAGGACCGACCTGGGTCCGCCGCCTCCCCCGCCGCCCGGCCGAGCGCGTCGAGGGTGCAGACCCCCGTCACCGGCAGGCCGGTGCTCGCGGCCAAGCCGCGAGCCGTGGCGATCGCGATGCGGATCCCGACGAAGGAGCCCGGGCCGAGACCGACCGCTATCCGGTCGACTGCACCCCAGCCCCCGATTGCCGACGTCGCGCGCTCGACCTCGGCCAGCAGCGCGGTCGAGTGCCGCGGGCTCCCGTCAGGCCCGAGCCCGAGTCGCTCCTCGTGCATCGCCGCGTCGCCGCGCGTCGAGCAGACAGCGGTGTCGGCGGTCGCCGTGTCGAAGCCGACGACGGCGATCTCGGTTCCCGGACGGTCAGTCAGAGACTTTGAAGATGAAGAGACCGACGCGTTTGCCCCCGACGAACCAGGTCACCCGGTGCTTGCCGGGGATGTTGGAAGTGATCTTGTTGACGTAGAGCTTTCCCTGTTTGGCCGGCTGGGCTTTCGCGCAGATGTTTTCCCCAGTCGGGAACTTGACGCAGATGCTGTAGTCGACTTCCGCCTGGAGGCTTTTGAAGAAGGCGCCCTTCTTGCTTTTCTTCGGACATTTGTGCGCCGGCGGCGCGTTCTGGGAGACACCGCAGGCGACGTAATGCTGGTAGGCGGCAGCCCCCGCCGACGCCGGCGCCAGGCAGGTCAGAGCCGCGACCGTCAGCAGCGCGGCGCCCAGCGTCTTCATTCCCTTCATCGGCATCCCTCCAGTTCGCATTTCGACATCCGTTCGATGCTACATGTACCGCTCTCTACTGAACACGCCTGTTTGCGGGCGGATGCGGCGGAATCTCGATCTCGCGGCGGTCGCCGCCCGCGTGGGCGAGGCGCACGGCCAGGACCCGCCGGTCGGTGAGATGGGGCTCGGCCACCGCCGGCCACTCGACGAAGGCGACCGCGTTCGCGACCAGGTAGTCGTCGAGAAGGGCTGGGTCCTCGCCCTCGAGGCCGCCCTCGAGCCGGTAGAGGTCGAGGTGGGCGACCGGCAGCCGTCCCCCCTCGTACCGGTGGCCGATCGTGAAGGTGGGCGAGGTGACCGGGGACTCGATCCCGAGCGCCCGGCAGGCGCCGCGGATCAGGGTCGTCTTGCCGGCACCGACCTCGCCGCTGACGACGACCACGTCGCCGGGGCCGAGCCGCTCGGCGAGCTCGCCGCCGAGCGCTTCGGTCTCCGCGGCGGACTGCGTGAGATGCCGCTGGACGCTCACCCGAAGAAGCCGAGCTGGTCGGCGGGGGGCTCGGGCGCCGAATCCCCCTCCTCCGGCTCCTCGAGAGGCTCTTCGGCGGCGACCGGGGGACCCATCGCCAGCAGGTCCGGGATGGTGGCGAAGTCCTCGCGCAGCGTCTCCTTCACGGCCGGCGTGCGCAGCGCGGCCGCCGGGTGGAAGATCGGCAACAGGAAGACCGTGCGCCCGCCCAGCTCGTGCACCTGGGGGGTTCCCCGCACCCGGGTGATTCCGGCCGGGTTGCCGGTGAGCAGCTTGGTGGCGAAGTTGCCCAGCGTGCAGATGACCGTCGGCTCGATCAGGCGCACCTGCTCGAAGAGGTAGGCGCGGCAGGCCTCGATCTCCAGGGGCTGCGGGTCGCGGTTTCCCGGCGGACGGCTCTTCAGCACGTTGGCGATGAAGACCTCCTCGCGCGAGAGCCCGATCTCCTCCAGCATCTGGTTGAGCAGCTGGCCGGCGCGACCGACGAAGGGAAGGCCCTGGCGGTCCTCTTCGGCCCCGGGCGCCTCGCCGACGAACATCAGGTCCGCGTCGGCGTCCCCGGCCCCGAAGACCGCCTTGGTGCGCGTCTCGTGCAGGGGGCACTTCGTGCAGGCCCGGACTTCCTTGTAGAGGGCGACCAAGTGCTCTCGCCGCTCCTCGGCGGTGACCATCAAAGCTCTCCCGCCGCGCGCTTGCGCCTGGTCTCGGCGAGGCGCTCCCCCCGCGCCGCTTCGCGCTCGCGGCGCTGCGATTCGCCCGAGCGAACGCTCGCCCCGCGTGGCTGGCGGCCGGGTGGGGAAACCGGCGAGATCAGGCGCCGTGTGCGACCCGAACCGCAGGCCGGGCAGGCAAGGCTCTGCGTATCGCTCGGCGCCAGCTCCTCGAAGCGGTCGCCGCACTGCTCGCACTCGAACTCGTAGACGGGCACTCTGACGCCCATCTTAAGAGTCTCGGGTGGACTCTAGGCCGCTAGGACAGCGGCTCCCAGTCCCACGCCTTCGCCGAGGTGAGGCTCTCCTGCTCCAGGTAGCGCCTCGAGCTCGGCCAGCTCGGCGGGCTCGATGCCGTAGACGTGGTCGGGTTCGGGGAAGTGGCGGGTGCGGACCTCCTCGACGTAGCGCTCCATGCCGCCGACCATCTCCTCGTGGACATTGGCGTATTGCTTGACGAATTTCGCCATGCGCCCGGTGGTGATGCCGAGCAGGTCGTGGAAGACGAGGACCTGGCCCGCGGTCGCGGGGCCGGCGCCGATGCCGATCGCCGGGATCTCGAGCTTCTCGACGATCGCCTCGGTCACGGCAGCCGGCACGGCCTCGAAGACGATCGCGAAGCAGCCGACCGCCTGCAGCGCCAGCGCGTCCTCGCAGAGCTGGATCGCGCTCTGGGCGGTCTTGCCCTGGGCTTTGTAGCCGCCCAGCGCCGTCGCGGTCTGGGGCGTCAGCCCGACGTGGCCCATCACCGGGATCCCGGAGCGGACGATCGCGCGGGCGCGCTCGACCGATATCCCTCCCGCCTCCAGCTTCACCGTCTGGCAGCCGGTCTCCTTGACCAGGCGCTGGGCGTTGCCGATCGCCAGCTCGTTGCTCGCCTCGTAGCTGCCCATCGGCATGTCGCCGACCATCAGCGGCGTGTTCAGCCCGCGCCGCACGGCCTTGCCGAGGACGATCATCTCCTCCATCGAGACGGCCTCGGTGCCGGGGTGGCCGAGCACGACCATCGCTGCGGAGTCGCCGACCAGGACGACGTCCGCGCCGGCCTCCTCGGCGACCCGGGCCGAGGGGTAGTCGTAGGCGGTGACCATCGCGATCGGCTCGCCGGCGGCCTTCATCTCGGCCAGGCGGGGCAGGGTGACCGGCTTCCGCCCCTCGGGCGGCGGCGCGGTGTGCGAGCGGGCGCCCGAGGTCATCAAGCCATCTCCGCGTCCGAAGCGTGCGCCGGCTCGGCGAGGAGCACCTCGGGGTGGCTGTCGACGGCGACGATCTCGTTCTCGTCGTCGACGTGGACGACGACCGGCGAGTAGGTCTCGAGGTCGCTCTCGTCGTAGGCGCCGAAGGAGGCGACGATGATCTTGTGGCCCGGGCGGGTCAGGTGCGCCGCCGCCCCGTTGACCTGCATCGTCTTCGACCCCGGCTCGCCGTCGATCACGTAGGTCACGAAGCGCGCCCCGTTGTCGATGTCCCAGACGTGGACCTGCTCGTTGGTGATCAGGTCCGCGCTCGCCATCAGCTCGGTGTCGATGGTGATGCTGCCGATGTAGTCGACGTCGCAGTCGGTCACCGTGGCACGGTGGATCTTGGACTTGAGCATCTGCCTTTGCATCTGGCCTCCCGTTCAGCTCTCTCGAATTTCGCGTTTCAAGGTCGGATCAAGACGTTGTCGATCAGGCGGGCGCCGCCGACGTGGGCGGCGACCGCGATCAAGGTTGGACGGTCGCCGAGCTCGGCGACCTCGGTCAAGCTCTCTGCGTCGCGCGCCTCCAGGTACTCGGGCTCGACCCCGGCGGCCTCGAGCTCGGCGCGGGCGGCCCGCAGCCCGGCCTCGAGGCCATCGGCCCGGGCCGCCTCCTCGGCGGCGCGCAGCGCCCGCGAGAGCGCGACCGCCTGCCCCCGAGCGCGGGGGTCGAGGTAGGCGTTGCGCGAGCTCATCGCCAGGCCGTCGGCCTCGCGCACGGTCGGCAGCACCTCGATCCTCACGGGGATGTCGAGGTCGCGGACCATGCGGCGGATCACGGCGACCTGCTGGGCGTCCTTCTGGCCGAAATAGGCGATGTCGGGCTGGATCGAGTTGAAGAGCTTGGCGACGACGGTGGCGACGCCGCGGAAGTGGCCGGGGCCGCGGCGCGAGGGATCGCCGTCGAGAACGCCGGTGAGCTCCCCGCCGACCTCGACATGGGTGGCGAAGCCGGCCGGGTAGACCGCCTCCACGGGCGGCGCGTAGACGAGGTCGACCCCGGCCTCGGCGGCAAGCCGGAGGTCGCGCTCCTCGTCGCGCGGGTAGCGGTCGAGGTCCTCCCCCGGGCCGAACTGGGCCGGGTTGACGAAGAGGCTCATGACCACGAGGTCGCACTCGGCGCGGGCTGCGCGCAGCAACGAGAGATGGCCCTCGTGGAGGTAGCCCATCGTCGGCACCAGGCCGATCGAGCCGCCGTCCCGTCGCGCCGGGGCAAGCGCAGCTCGAAGCTCGTCCTTGACACGGAAGAGCTTCACGTCGCCTTGTGCGTGAGTGGGATCGACGAGTTCTGCGAGGTCCATTGGGTCCATGCCCTTCGGGTCACGGCCGTGTGGCGGATTATAGGCAGTCCCGTGCGGAACTACGCTGTTTTGATCACATTGCGCGAGTTGCCCAAAAGCAGTGCTACTGCTGCTTCAAGGGCTTCGCGGGGATGCCCGCCGCGATCGTCCCGGGCGGCAGGTCGCGGGTTACGACCGAGTTGGCGCCGATCACGCAGCGGTCGCCTACCGTCACCCCGCTGGTGACGACGCAGTTGACGCCAAACCAGCAGTTGGAGCCGATCCTCACCGGCCCCTTGGAGGTGAAGCCCTGCTGGGTGATCGGAACGCCGGGGTCGTCGAAGCGATGGTCGGAGTCGCCGACGAAGCAGCCGTTGGCGAACATCGTGTGGTCGCCGATCTCGATCCGCTCGAGCGCGGCCAGCATCGTGTTGCGGTTGAGGAAGCAGCCCTCGCCGATCTCGATCCGCGCCTCGGGCGCCAGGGTGAGCCAGCAACCCGGCTCCAGCAGGGTCCCTTCGCCGATCCGCAGGCGGCCCTCGTCGAGCGCCTCGAGGACCTCGCCCTCGACCGGCTGGCGCACGTAGAAGCCGCCGCGCGCCGCGTGCCGGGCCAGCCGCCGGCGCCGGGCCAGCCGCCGGTTGCGCTCATACCAGCGCCGCTTCGCCCACCAGATGCGCCAGCCTCTCTGCACCGCGCCATAGACTGACGCACGTGGCGGACTTGCGCGGCGGCATCGACCTCGGCGGGACGAAGATCCAGACCGCGATCGTCGATGCGAGCGGCGAGGTGCTCGGCCAGTCGCGGCGCCCGACGCCGACCAGCGGGGGGCCTGAGGACGTTGCCGGCGAGATGGCGGCGGCGCTCCGCGAGGCCGCCGAGGAGGCCGGCGTGCAGACCGGCGCCCTCCGGGGTGTCGGCGTCGGCTCGCCCGGAGACGCGGACGAGCGAACCGGCGTCGTCTCCGGCGCCCGCAACCTTCCGGGCTGGGAGGGCAGCTTCGCGCTGGCCGAAGCGCTCGAGGAGGCGCTTGGGACCGGGGTCCGCGTCGGCAACGACGTCCAGGTCGCGACGGAGGCCGAGTTCCACCTCGGCGCCGGGCGCGAGTACTCCAGCCTGATCGGCGTCTTCTGGGGCACTGGGGTCGGCGGCGGTCTGGTGCTCGACGGAGAGCCCTGGCTCGGCCGCGGCGCCGCCGGGGAGATCGGCCACATGGTCGTAAAGCACGGCGGAGCGAAGTGCCCCTGCGGTCGCAGGGGCTGCATGGAGGCCTACGCGGGCCGGGCGGCGATGGAGGCGGAGGCGAGGCGCCAGCACGATGACGGGGCCAAGACCGACCTCTTCAAGCTGATGCGCAAGCACGAGAAAGACCGGCTGACCAGCGGCATCTGGCAGCGCGCGCTGGACCACGGGGACCACCTCGCCGAGAAGCTGATCGACCGGGCGATCGAGGCCCTGGGCACGGGGATCGCGTCGGCCGTCAACCTGCTCGACCCCGAAGCGGTGATCATCGGCGGCGGCCTCGGCGTCCGCTTCGGCGAGCGCTATATGGGGCCGCTGACCGAGGAGATGGGCGATCACCTCTTCGTCGACGACCGGCCACCCGCGGTGAGGGTCGCCTCGCTCGGCGACCTCGGCGGCGCGGTCGGGGCCTCGCTGCTCGTCGCGTCCCCGAGAACCTAAGCGGCGACCGGCTCGCGCTTGCGCTTCGGCTTCGCCGGCTCGACCAGCCCGGCGAGGAAGCGGCCGGTGTAGGAGCCCTCCACCGCGGCCACCTCCTCGGGAGTGCCGGTGGCGACCACCTCACCCCCCTCTTCGCCCCCCTCGGGGCCGAGGTCGATGAGGCGGTCGGCGGTCTTGATCACGTCGAGGTTGTGCTCGATCACGACCACGCTGTTGCCGGCGTCGACCAGGCGACCGAGCACGTCGAGCAGGCGTTGCACGTCGGCGAAGTGCAGGCCGGTGGTCGGCTCGTCGAGGATGTAGAGGGTGTTGCCGGTGGCGACTTTGGAGAGCTCGGTCGCCAGCTTCACCCGCTGCGCCTCGCCCCCGGAGAGCGTCGTCGCCGCCTGGCCGAGGCGAATGTAGTCGAGGCCGACGTCGTGCAGGGTGCGCAGGCGGCGGGCGATCTTCGGCACGTTCTCGAAGAAGACGACCGCCTCCTCGACTGACATCTCCAGCACGTCGCCGATGTTCTTGCCCTTGAAGCGGACCTCGAGCGTCTCGCGGTTGTAGCGCTTGCCGTGGCACTGCTCGCAGGGGACGTAGACGTCGGGCAGGAAGTGCATCTCGATCTTGATCTGACCGTCGCCGCGGCAGACCTCGCAGCGCCCGCCCTTGACGTTGAAGCTGAAGCGGCCGGGCTTGTAGCCGCGCGCCCTCGCCTCCTGGGTTTGGGTGAAGAGCTGGCGGATGTGGTCGAAGACGCCGGTGTAGGTCGCCGGGTTGGAGCGCGGCGTGCGGCCGATCGGCGACTGGTCGATGTTGATGATCTTGTCGATCTGGCTGAGCCCGTCGACGCCGTCGTGCGCGCCCGGCCGCAGCTTTGCCTGGTGCAGGCGGTTGGCGACCGCGTGGTGCAGCGTCTCGTTGACCAGGGTCGACTTGCCCGATCCGGAGACGCCGGTTACGCAGCAGAAGACGCCGAGCGGAATCGCGACGTCGACTCCCTTGAGGTTGTGTTCGCGCGCGCCGCGGACGCGCAGGGCGCCGGTGGGCTTGCGCCGCTGTTCGGGAAGCTCGATCCGGCGCTTGCCGGAGAGGTACTGGCCGGTCAGCGAGGCGGGGTCCTTGGCGACGGCGGCCGGTGTGCCGGCAGCGATCACGTGGCCGCCGTGCTCGCCGGCGCCTGGGCCGAGGTCGACGAGGTGGTCGGCGGCCAGCATCGTGCCCTCGTCGTGCTCGACCACGATCACCGTGTTGCCGAGGTCGCGGAGGCGGTCGAGGGTGGCGATCAGCTTCTCGTTGTCGCGCTGGTGCAGCCCGATCGAAGGCTCGTCGAGCACGTACATCACGCCGACCAGGCTGGAGCCGATCTGGGTGGCGAGGCGGATCCGCTGAGCCTCGCCGCCGGAGAGCGAGCGGGCGGAGCGGCCCAGCGAGAGGTAGCCGATGCCGACGTTCTCGAGGAAGGCGAGCCGTTCGGTGATCTCGCGCACGATCAGCCGCGCGATCGCCCGCTCCGTCTTCGTCAGCTCCAGGGCGGCGATCCACTCCCCCGCGCCGCGAGCGGACATCTGGCTGAAGTCCGCGATGCTGATCCCGCCGACCTTGACCGCGAGGCTCTCCGGACGCAGCCGGGCGCCGTCGCAATCCGGACAGGGCTGCTCGGCCATGTATCCCTCGATCCGCTCGCGGTTGACCTCGGAGTCGGTCTCCTCGTAACGGCGCTGGAGCTGGTTGACGATCCCCTCGAAGCGAACCTTGTAGGAGCGGCGCCGGCCGAAGCGGTTCGTGTAGGTGACCTGGTGGCGCTCGTCTCCGGTGCCGTGGAGGAAGATCTCTCTCTCCGATTTCTTCAGCTTCGACCAGGGCTTCTCGGCGTCGACGCCGTACCCCTCGGCGACGGCCGCGATCAGCCGCCGCCAGTAGGCGGTGACCCCCCGGTTCCAGGGCTGCAGGGCGCCCTCGGCCAGCGAGAGGGTCGGGTCGGGGACGACCAGCTCGGGGTCGATCACGCGCTGGAAGCCGAGCCCGTGGCAGCGCTCGCAGGCTCCATGCGGCGAGTTGAAGGAGAAGATTCGCGGCTCCAGCTCGGGGATCGAGGTGCCGCACTCGAGGCAGGCGAACTGCTCGGAGAAGAGCAACGGCTCGGCCGAGCCCTCCCCGACCATCTCGACTTCGACTAGGCCGCCCGCGAGGCCTGCGGCTGCCTCGACCGACTCGGACAGGCGCCGGCGCAGGTCCGGCTTCATCACCAGGCGGTCGACGACCACCGATACGTCGTGTTTGAACTTCTTGTCGAGGACGATCTCCTCGTCGAGGCCGCCGCAGCTCGCCGTCGACCTTGACCCGTGAGTAGCCCTCGAGCCGGAATTGCTCCAGCAGCTTGCCGTACTCGCCTTTGCGCCCGCGCACGACCGGGCCCATGACCATGAACTTCGCGCCCTCCTCGAGGGTCATCAGCCGGTCGACGATCTGCTCCTGGGTCTGGCCGGTGATCTCGGCGCCGCACTCGGGGCAGTGGGGGACGCCGATCCGCGCCCAGAGCAGGCGCAGGTAGTCGTGGATCTCCGTCACCGTGCCGACCGTGGAGCGCGGGTTGCGCGAGGTCGTCTTCTGGTCGATCGATATCGCCGGCGAGAGCCCCTCGATCGAGTCGACGTCGGGCTTCTCCATCAGCCCGAGGAACTGGCGCGCGTAGGCGGAGAGCGACTCGACGTAGCGCCGCTGCCCCTCGGCGTAGATCGTGTCGAAGGCGAGGCTCGACTTCCCCGACCCCGAGAGCCCGGTGATCACGATCAGCGCGTCGCGCGGCAGCTCGACGTCGACGTCCTTGAGGTTGTGCTCCCGGGCACCCGAGATGACGATCCGATCCGAAGCGGCCACTGCAGCCATCCTAACTGACCGAACACACGTTCGGGGGGAAGAACCTCCGCTGACTTCGCCCTTAGTACCCCGTATGCACCCAGAAAGACGAAGTCACCATGCGCTGGCGGAGTTGGCGAAGGAGCAACACGGGGTGGTCTCGGTGGGCCAGCTGCGGGAGCTCGGGTATTCGGACGGCTATCTCAGGCATGCCCTTCGAACAAGCAGGCTTCACTTGCTCTACCACGGGGTCTATGCCGTTGGCCATGCGGCGGTTTCGCGACATGGACAGGGGCTGGCGGCAGTGCTCAGTTGCGGCGACGGGGCGCTGCTGAGTCATCGCTCGGCTGCGTGGCTGTGGGGACTGACGAAGCGATTCCATCTTCCCGTCGAGGTCACCGCCATCAGCCCCCGACAGACCCGGGGGACGATTCGGGTGCACAGCGCCGCGGCCCTAGTTCCAGGGGACCGGTACTCGCATGAGGGCATTCCGGTCACGGCGATTCCGCGAACGCTCTTGGACTTTGCTGCGATCGATCCTCACTACCTCAGCCAGGCACTCGACAACGCTCATCGCCTCGGCTTGCTCGACCTGATCGCCCTCGACGAGTTGATCTCGCGAAGCAAGGGCTTCAGGGGCGTCGCGAGGCTGCGCACGGCGCTGGAGATCCATAGCCCGACTGTTTTCACCCGCTCAGGGCTGGAGCGCCGCTTCCTCGCACTGGTCCGACGCGCCGGATTGCCGCTGCCGTCGATGAACCTTTACGTCGAGGGACATGAGCTCGACGCTTACTGGCCCACGCATCGTTTCGCCGTCGAACTCGACACCTATGACTATCACGGGAGCCCCACCGCTTTCGAGGCGGATCGCGTTCGCCAGGAGAACCTGAAGCTCGCAGGCATCGAGATGATCCGCATCACCGGCATCCGCATGGACCGCGAACCGAGTTCCATCGCCCGCCGGCTACACCGACTCCTTGCCCAGCGTCGCCACGATTTGGGCCTCCAGTCCCAATCTCAACGCTGACTTCGTCTTTCTGGATGCATACGGACCCACAAACACGAAGTCAGCATTGAGTTAGTAGAGGGCGGTGGCTAGGCGGCGGCGGTAGCTGACGGCCGCCGGGTCGGCTGGGGGGAGATCGGCGAGGATGCCGACTACGGCGCGGCGGAGTTGCTCGCGGGTGTCATCGTCGGCGTCGGATATCGCCCCGAGCAGGGCGTCGAGGGCGGCCTCGCGGTCACCACGGTCGAGGGTCTCGAAGGCGTCCGCCCCTACGCCCTCCTTCGCCAGGCCGATCCGAGCGGCGATCCCCTCGGCGGCGAAGTCGCCCTCGTGGGCCTCGACTGCGCTCAGCGCCTCGTCGTCGGCTCCCCGCTCGAGCCTCTTCTTCGCCAGGGCGACGGCAATGTCGGCCCGGCGCGGCTCCAGTTCCGTGGCCTCGCGCAGCGAGAGCTCGTCACCCGCCTCGAGCAGCTCGTCGACACGCGAGGGCACCAGGCCGTCGAACAGCTCTTCCACTTTCGCCTTCGGGACCGCGCCGACGAACTCGTCGACCACCGCGCCGTCTCGGAACGCCTTTACCGCCGGGATCCCCTGCACGCCGAAGCGCGCAGCCAGCGCCTGGTTGGCGTCGACGTCGACCTTGGCCAGGACCACCTGGCCCTCGCGTGCGGCCTCCGCTGCCTCCAGCGCCGGGGTCAGGGTCCGGCACGGCCCGCACCACTCGGCCCAGAAGTCGACCACCACCGGCACCGAGCGGGAGCGCTCGACCACCTCGACCTGGAAGGTCGCCTCGCTGACGTTCAGGGCCACGGAAACGAGGATATTCAGGCCGGCGCCGCGGCTAGGCCGGCGACCGCGAGCCGTTCCTCGACCACGGCGCGCTGCTCGGCGAGCGGGCGGCCGCAGGAGCCGGGCTCGCTGCCCTCGACCACCCGGGTCGAACCGTCGCGGAGGCGGATGCGCAGGCGGCTGGGGAAGGTCATCCGCAGCACCGAGGTGTCGAGGCCCTCGATGCCGGGGTCACCGCCATCGCCCCTGAGCCGATCGCGCAGCGAACGGCCGAGGTGACGGCGCAAGCCGCGATCGGCGACGAGCGCCCTGACGATCGCCGGCGCCGGGTTGGCCCCCTCCATGTTCGCGTAGGCGAGGCGGCGGCGGATCCGCAGCAGGTCTGCCAGCCCGAGGTCCGGAGAGGCGCCTGCCTCGAGGCTGCCCCGAAGCGTCGCCGCGGTGGCGCCGGGGTCGTGGCGGAGCTCGATCCGGGCGGCCAGGGCGCGGATCCGCGGCTCGTTCCCGGCCAGCCAGGCGGGATCCAGCTCGGCCGGGGTGAACCTGCCGGCGAGCAGCGCGATCGCCGCGGTCAGCGTGGCGGAGAAGTTGACCCTGATCGGGGTCAGGTCGGGCCCCTCGCCCAGCTCCTGCATCTCGCAGGTGAGCCAGCCGGCCTCGATCTCGACCGCGTCGACGTCCTCCGCGGCGAGGCCGGAGGAGAGCGCGGCCTCGGCGACCGACTGCAGGTACGCGCAGCCGGGCACGCGCTTGTAGGCAAGCGTGTCGGTCAGCCAGGCGCGGCCGAGCGCACCGAGCATCGCCGGCCGCGGCGCAAAGGAGAGGCCGGCGAGGACGCCGCGGGGATGCTCGATCACGTCGAGCGCGCCGGTGACGCCGTCGGCGGCGAGCAGCGCCGCGCGCGCACCGACCGCCGCCGGCTCGGCGGCGGTCAGCAGCTTGCTCTTTGGCCCCATGAATCCCGGCCACATCCCGTAGGGCGGCTGGTAGAGGGCGATCGCCAGTGCGTGCGCGGTGCGCTCGGCGTCCAGCCCGAGCCCGACCGAGGCGGCCACCGCCGCCGAGGCGCAGTGGATCGAAGCCCAGAACTGGCCGTTGTGGGGACCGAGGAAGAGCGCCGCGCCGAGCCGTCCCGCGACCTCGTTGGCCGCGACCTGGGCGAGGAGGCGGTGCTCCGGATCGGCCGCGAAGGCAGCGGCAGCCGGCACCGCCGAGTGCCCGGTGTGACCCATGAAGAGGTAGTCGTCCCAGTCGTGGGCGATCGAGGCGGCAGCCGAGCGGTAGATCTCGCCGACGGGCCCGTCCGGGGCGACGGCCGCAAACGGCGCGGCAGCCTCCTCGCCGGCGGCGCGCCCGGCGGCGACGCACAACGCCTGCAGCTCGGCTCGCTCACGGACGCTTGCCGGCAGATCCTCAGCGCGCAACCCGACCGCCCACTCTCCAATCTGCTCACAAATCGTCACAGGCTCGATGGTCGCACGAACCGAGACAGAAAGCCGATCCCGGCAGGGGTGGAGCGTCTTGCACTTTTTCGCGAGCACCGCTCGCGCGCCAGCAATCTCCGCTCCTCGAAAAAGTTAAGCGGAACCCCTGCCGGGATCGGCTCTACGCCCCGGTCCTCATTCCATCGAGGTCGCGGCGCAGCTCCTTCAGCTCGTCGCGCAGCCGAGCCGCCTCCTCGAAGCGGAGGTCGTCGGCCGCGGCCAGCATCTCCTCCTCGAGCGAGACGATCGTGCGCTCCAGCTCAGCCGGGTCCTCGAACTCGGCGGCGCGCCTGCCGCGGCGCTTGCGCGGGGCCCGGTCCTCCATCGCCAGGAACTCGCTCATCTCGGAGATGCCCTTGCGCACGGTCTCCGGCGTGATCCCGTGCTCGGCGTTGTAGGCGACCTGGATCGCCCGGCGCCGGTCGGTCTCGCGCATCGCCGCCCGCATCGCGTCGGTCTCCTTGTCCGCGTACATCAACACCCGCCCGTTGACGTTGCGCGCGGCGCGGCCGATCGTCTGCACCAGGCTCGTCTCGCCGCGCAGGAAGCCCTCCTTGTCGGCGTCGAGGATCGCCACCAGCGAGACCTCGGGAAGGTCGAGGCCCTCGCGCAGGAGGTTGACCCCGACCAGCACGTCGTACTCGCCGAGGCGCAGGTCACGGATGATCTGGATCCTTTCCAGGGTGTCGATCTCCGAGTGCAGGTAGCGGACCCGGACGCCGTACTCGAGCAGGTAGTTGGTCAGGTCCTCCGCCATCTTCTTGGTCAGCGTCGTCACCAGGACGCGGTCGCCGTCCTCGGCAACGGACTTGATCTCGTTCATCAGGTCGTCGATCTGGTTCTTCGTCGCGCGCAGCTCGATCTCGGGGTCGACGATCCCGGTCGGGCGCACGATCTGCTCGACGATCCGCGTCGACTCGGCCCGCTCGAACGGTCCCGGGGTCGCCGAGACCATGACCAGCTGCGGCACCCGTTCGAGGAACTCGCCGAACTTGAGCGGACGGTTGTCGATCGCCGAGGGAAGCCGGAAGCCGTAGTCGATCAGCGTCTGCTTGCGCGAGCGGTCCCCCTCGTACATCCCTCCGATCTGCGGGATCGTCTGGTGGGACTCGTCGACGAAGACGACGAAGTCGTCGGGGAAGTAGTCGATCAGCGTGTGCGGCGGGCTGCCGGGCGGGCGTCCGTCGAGGATGCGGGAGTAGTTCTCGATCCCCGAGGTGAAGCCGATCTCCTTCAGCATCTCGATGTCATAGGCGGTGCGCTGTCGCAGGCGGTGCGCCTCCAGCTGCTTGCCCTCGGCCTCCAGCTCCGCGGTGCGGGCCGCCAGTTCGGCGCGGATTTCCTCCACCGCCCGCTCCAGGGTCTCGTCGCGGGTCACGTAGTGCGATGCGGGCCAGACCGAGACGTGGTCGATCGTGTCGAGAATCTCGCCGGTCAGCGGGTCGAAGTGCTGGATCCCCTCGATCTCGTCACCGAAGAGGGCGATCCGGTAGGCGGACTCGGCGTAGGAGGGCATGATCTCCAGCACCTCGCCGCGCACCCGGAAGGCGCCGCGACCGAGGACCGAGTCGTTGCGCTGGTACTGCATCTTGACCAGCTTGCGCAGCACCTCGTCGCGGTCGATCTCCTCGCCGACCTTGAAGAGCTGCATTTTTTCGTTGTAGACCTGAGGAGACCCGATCCCGTAGATGCAGGAGACAGAGGCGACGATGATCGTGTCGCGGCGGGCGAAGAGCGCTGCGGTGGCCGCGTGGCGCAGACGGTCGATCTCGTCGTTGATCGAGGAGTCCTTCTCGATGTAGAGGTCCTGGGCCGGGACGTAGGCCTCCGGCTGGTAGTAGTCGTAGTAGGAGACGAAGTACTCGACGGCGTTGTCGGGGAAGAACTCGCGGAACTCGTTGCAGAGCTGTGCGGCCAGCGTCTTGTTGTGGGCGATCACCAGCGAGGGCCGCTGCACGGCGGCGATCGTCGCCGCCATCGTGAACGTCTTGCCGGTGCCGGTGGCGCCGAGCAGCGTCTGGAAGCGATCCCCCGCGCCGAGGCCTTCGGCCAGCCCCGCGATCGCCTTCGGCTGGTCGGCCGTCGGCGTGTAGGCGGGGTTGAGCTCGAACTCGGGCATGAGGACCCACGATAGGGCCTGTGCCGGGTGGGCGCCGGGGGTGGGTCCCCGGGCCGGCTTCGCCGGGAATTCCCGGGGACCCACCCCCGGCGCCCTCTCACCTGAAGCCCTTAGACTGGGCCGCTCGATGAGCCGCTCGCAGAAAGCTTTGGCAGGATTCTTCAGCTTCGCCGGGACGATGCACTTCGTCATCCCGCGCAACTACGAGGCGATCGTGCCGCCCTCGATACCCAAGCGCGAGGCGGTGGCGATCAGCGGGGTCGCCGAGATCGTCGGCGGCGCGGCCGTGCTGGCGCGGCCGACCAGGCGCTTCGCGCGCTGGTGGCTGCTGGGCCTGCTGGTCGCCGTCTTCCCCGCCAACGTGCACATGGCGGTCAACCCGGAGAAGGTCGACGGCCTCGACCTCGACCGGCTGCCACGCTGGGCGCTCTGGGCCCGGCTTCCCCTGCAGCCGCTGGCGATGCTCTGGGTCTGGCGCGCAACCCGCGACTGATTCGTATATAAACGTGCGGTTTCGTCTGTAGATGTTTTGGCTGTAGCGCTTCTGTCTTCGCAGACAGAGAATTGCCGCATGAAACCACGCGAACGTTTTGCAATCAACCTGCGCAAAGCGCGCAAGAAGAAAGGCGTGTCGCAGGAGGAACTCGGCTTCCTCTGCGACCTGCACCGCACGGAGATCTCGCTGCTCGAGCGCGGTGGCCGCGAGCCGCGCCTCGGCACCATCGTCAAGCTCGCCAGCTCGCTGGAGACGACCCCGGAAGCGCTCTGCGAAGGCATCGCCTGGCTGCCGAAGAAAGGCAAGTTCCAGTTCAAGAAGTAGCGGCTAGGGCAGGAATTCTTCGAACAGGTTCTGCAGGGGGCCGAGGAAGGACTGGGCGCTGTCGAAGAGGGCGCGGGCGTTGTTGAGCAGATCGATTGCCTGATTGAGCGGGATGCCCTTCAGCGATTCGCGCAGCGGCCCGGCGAGGAGCGGGCTCAGGGCGCCGGCGTCTTCGGCGTCGTCGACGGCGCGCAGGAGGCCGGCCCGGATCGCGCGGACGAGTTCGGCGTCGTCGATCCCGTAGCGCTCGGTGAAGCGCTCGCGCGACTCCGGCGTGGCCAGCGCCCGCGCCAGCGTCTCGCGGCTCACGCCCAGCTCACAGGCGGCGCCGTCGAGCGCTGAGAGCGAGAACTGCTCGGCGAGCTCGTCGAGCCCTTCCGGGTCGCGCCAGGGACGCGTCTCGCATGGATCCGCGGTCTTCGCCGGCGCATAGGAGGAGCCGCCCGAAGCCAGGTAGATCCCGGGCAGCGCGACGGCCGCGACGATCGCGGCGCCGACGAGGACCTGGGCTCTCCGCACGCCGGCTCACAGATCGATTCTCCTCGCGAGGCCGATCGGGATCAGCGAGAGGAGGCCCAGAAGCGCCGCGAGGCCGAAGGAGGGGCTGAAGGCGTGGGTGGCGCCGCGGTTCAGCTGCTCCTGGAGCTCGTCACGAAGCTCGACGACCCCGTCGCGGTCCTCTGGGTCCTCGGGCAGCGGCTCGAAGGCAGGTCCGATCGTCGGGACCCTCCCCTCCTCCCCTTCGAGGCTGGCTCTCGATCCGCTGCGCGAGCTCGAGCTTGAGCAGCGGCGGCGCCGGCGAGTCGAGGATCACCGCGGTGCCGGCGTCGATCGCGTCCTGGCGCTGCTCGGCGATGTCCGCGGTGAAGATCGGCGTCAGCGCCAGCAGCCCGAGGACGACCCCCGCGTGGCGGGCCGAGATCGTCCAGCCGCCGTGGATCGCCTGCGGCGCCCGCCCGTGCAGCGCCGTCTCGGTCAGGGCCGAGAGCACCAGGGCCAGGCCGATCCCGACCATGACCTGGGGCGGCACCGTCAGCGCCACCTCGGCCTTGGGCAGCAGCGCCAGCGCCCCGAGCCCACCGGAGACCAGGATCGCCCCGGCCGCCGCGCGCGCCCTTGCGCTCGGGACCAAGTGCCCGAGGCGACTGCCGGCAATCGCCGCCAGGGGCATGACGCTGACCACGATCGCGGCGCCGATCGGCGTCAGGCGCCAGCCCTCGATCAGCAGCAGGACGAGCAGGAAGAGAGCGGCTGCGATCGCCGCCGAGACCATCGCCAGCGCCAGGTTGGCGAGCAGGTGCGGGCGGCCGGTCTGGCGCAGCTCGGCCGCGAGCACGCCGGTTGCCGCCTCGTGCCTGGCGACCGCGAGGATCGGCACCGCGGCTGCCAGCGCCACCGGTACCTGGATGAGGAAGATCGACTGCCAGGAGACGAGCTCGGTGAGGAGACCGCCGACCGCCGGACCGAGAGCCGCGCCGGTGGCGCCGGCGGTTGCCCAGACCGCCGTCGCCCGGCGCTCGGAGCCGACCGTGGCGGGGAGCAGCTCCAGCACGGCGGTGACGGCCAGGGCGCCGCCAAGTGCCTGGATGCAGCGGGCCGCGACCAGGGTGCCGAGCTCGGCGGAGGCCCCGCAGGCGATGCTGGCGCCGGCGAAGACCGCGAGGCCGACGGCCGCCGAGCGTCCGGGACCGGTACGCCGCGCGAGATGGGCGGCGGGAACTGCCGCCAGCGCCATCACCAGGTTGAAGGAGACGAGGACCCAGGTGACGCCGGCGACGCTGGTGTCGAGCTCGCGGTAGATCTGGGGCAGCGCCAGGACGACGATCGAGGAGTCGGCCAGCACGAGCCCGACGGCAACGGCCAGCGCGGCGAGCCGCGGCCTCGGCGCCTCGCTCATCTGTAGCCCAACTCCCTTGCGTACTCCTCGCGGTAGGACTCTTGCTTCTCGAGCACCTCTTCCACATAGGCGCGGGTTTCCGGGAAGGGGATCTCCTCGACGCGGAGGGCGCTGCCGCCCCACTCGTCGGCGTTGCCGGGCCCGGCGTTGTAGGCGGCCAGCGCCGCCGCGACGTCGCCGTCGTAGCGGTCGATCAGTTCGCTCAGTAGGAACGTCCCGTAGCGGATGTTGATTTCGGGATCGGAGAGATCGCGCAGGTTGAAGGTGGTGCCCCCGCTGAGTCGCTCGATTTCGTTCGCGGCTGCCGGCGTTATCTGCATCAGGCCCCGAGCGCCCGCGCTGGAGGTGCTGTCGCTGAACTTCGACTCCGAGTAGATCACGGCGGCGATCAGCGAGGCGTCTACTCCCTTTTCGCGCGCCTGCTGGCGGATCACGTCCTCGTGGCGCAGGGGCAGGGTCAGCTCCTGGATCGCCTTGTCTATCGTCCCCGCCAGCAACACGCTGGCGACGATAGCGACGGCCACCGCGGCAGCGCCAATCGTCAGGCCCCGCCTTCTCCGTTTCTTAGCCGAGCGATTTCGCGCCGGGCTCATCCATCCAGCTTCGCGATGAGAGCGGACAGGCGCTTCTCCAGGTCCTCGAGAGAGCCGTCGTTGTCGATCACATGGTCGGCACGAGTGGCCTTCTCCTCCTGGCTGAGCTGACGCGCCTCGCGCTCGCCGACGAGCGCGTGACCGCGCGCCTCGGCGCGCGCCCGCCGCACCTCGTCGGAGGTGACGACTGCCACGGTGGTGTCGAAGACCGGCGCCATCTCACCCTCGAACAGCAGCGGCACCTCGACGACGGCGATCGCGACGTCGCCCCCCAGCGAGCCGAGCCAGCTTCCGATCCGTTCTCCGACCAGGGGATGAATCTGGGCCTCCAGCCATTTCAGCTGCTCCGGGTCCGCAAACACGATCTCGCCGATCGTGGTGCGGTCGACCCGGCCGCCGGGGGCGATCTCCTCGCCCCAGCGCTCCGTCAGCCGCCCGAGCAACGGCTCGGAGTCGAGCATCTCGTGCACGACCGCGTCGCTGGAGATGGTCGCCGCCCCCAGCCGCTCGAACGCGGCAAGCGCCTCGGACTTCCCGGCCGCGATCCCCCCGGTCAAGCCGATGGTCAGCGGCACAGCGAGCTAAGACTCGGAGGAGTCCTCGGCAGGCGACTCGGCCTCGTCGGACTCCCCGGCGGCCTCGTCGATGTCGTCCGGCGAATCCGGCCGCTCCTGGACGGATTCCCCCTCCTGCTCGGCCTCTTCGGCCTCCTCAGGCGTCTCGGCAACAGGAGCCTCGGCCTCAGCAGCAGGGGCCTCCTCCTCGGCGGCCTCCTCAACAGCCGGAGCCTCAGCCTCCGGGGCCTCCTCAATAGCAGGAGCCTCAGCCTCGGCGGCCGGGGCCTCCTCAGCCTCAACCGCCTCTTCCGCGGGTGGCGCGGCGGTGGGCTCCTCGCCCGCAGCCTGCGAGGACGAGGAGTCCTCTGCCGCGACAGGACCCGCGGTCGACTCCTCTGAGTCCTCGGCAGATGCCTCTGCACCCGCCGCAGCATCGATCTGCTCGCCCAGGTCCCCCATCGCCATCTTGCCTTCGGCAACCTGCTTGATGCTGAGCGACAGCCGCCGCCGCTCCTCGTCGATCTCGAGGATCTTGACGTTGAGCTTGGTGCCCGGCTCGACCACCTCGCTGGGGCTCTCGACATGGTGGTCGGCGAGCTCTGAGATGTGGACGAGGCCCTCGACCCCGGGCAGGATCTCGACGAAGGCGCCAAAGGCGACCACCTTGGTCACCGCCCCCTCGAGCACGTCGCCGGGGCGGTGGGCGCTGATCACCCGCTGCCATGGGTCCTCCTGGGTCTGCTTGAGGCCGAGCGATATGCGCTGGCGGTCGCGGTCGATATCGAGGACTTTGATCCTCACGGTGTCGCCGATCGCCACCGCCTCGGAGGGATGGTTGACGTGACTCCAGGAAAGCTCTGAGATGTGGATCAAGCCGTCGATCCCGTCGAGGTCGACGAAGGCGCCGAAGTCGACGATGTTGGAGATCTTGCCCTCGACCACCTGACCGGCCTCGAGGCGCCCGAGGATCTGCTCGCGCACCTCCTTGCGCTCTTCCTCCAGCACCGCGCGGCGGGAGAGCACGACGTTGTTGCGGCTGCGGTTGAGCTCGATCACTTTGCATTCGAGGGTCTGGCCGGTGAACTCCTCGAGGTTGTGGACGCGGCGGATGTCGACCAGCGAGGCGGGGAGGAAGCCGCGCACCCCGAGGTCGAGGATGAGGCCGCCCTTGACCACCTCGATCACGTTGCCTTCGACCGGTTCGCCCGACTCGGCGGCGGCCTCGATCCGGCGCCACGCCTTCTCGAAGCGGGCCCGCTTCTTGGAGAGGACCAGGCGCCCTTCGTTGTCCTCCTTGGTGAGGACGAGGGCGTCGACCTCCTCGCCGATCTCGACCTCGTCGGCCGGGTTGACCGACTTGCGGATCGAGAGCTCGTGCGAGGGGATGACTCCCTCCGACTTGTAGCCGATGTCGACCAGGACCTCGTCCTTGTCGATCCGGACGACGTGGCCCTTGACGACGTCGCCCTCCTCGAAGGAGACCATCGTCGCCGCGTAGTTGGGCACCACCTTGCCGTCGACTTCCATCAGCAGGCCGCCGGAGCCCTCGACGGGCGTACCGGTGGACTCTGGGGTGATGGTCGTATCGGTCACGGACACAGCGGGGGATAATTGCAGGTAGATACGCTCTGCGTCGTGCCGATTCGTGCGACGAAACGCGGCGAGGAGCGGACGCCCCTCGACGGCAGCCACGATGTGCTGATCTGCGGGGCGAGCTTCGCCGGGCTCGCGGTCGCCCGGGAGCTGGCGGGATCGGGGGCCGACGTCCTGCTGATCGACCGCTACGAGATCGGCGAGCGGCAGACCTCCGCCTGCGGCATCCCGACCGAGTGGATGCGGGCGATGGGGCTGATGGACGCCGAGCGCCAGCGCTTCGACTCGCTGCTGATGCACACCCCCCACGGCGACTCGCGCTTCCGCCTGCCGTTCACCTTCTCGACCTTCGACTACCGCGAGCTCTGCGAGATCCTCTGGCGCGACTGCGACGCCAGGTTCGAGACCGCGAAGGTGAACCGGCGCCTGCGGCCGGCGAGCGGCGAGGAGACGATCGCTGTCGAGACCGACCGCGGGGTCATCTCGGCCCCGCTCGTTGTCGATGCGCTCGGCTGGCGCCGCATGCTCGCCAGCGGCGACGGCTACCAGCCCCCCGACGCGCCGCTCTCGCGGGGGCTCGAGGTCCATCCACACGGCGAAAGCAAGGACCTCGAGGTCTGGATCGACCGCCGCTACGTCCCCGCCGGCTACGGCTGGTCCTTTCCCGCGGGCGACGAGCTGCGAATCGGGGTCGGCTCCTTCGACCCCCGCTTCCACGTCCGCGCCACCACCGAGCTGCTCGCAGAAGACCTCGGCAGCGAGAAGGTCCGCTACCAGGGCAACTGGATCCCACACAAGCTGCGCAGCGCAACCGAGGGCGGGGTCTTCTTCGCCGGCGACTCGGCGGGTCACTGCCTGCCGCTCAGCGCCGAGGGCATCCGCACCGCGCTCTACTTCGGGATCGCGCTGGGACGTGAGCTGCGCGGCGTCGTCGACGGCCGCCAGAGCCGCGAGAGCGCAGCCACCCGCTACGCCGAGTTCAACGACTCGCACGAGTGGAAGTTCCGCTGGATGCTGCGCGTGCAGCGCCTCGTCCCCAGGATCCCGCCGCGCCTGCTGGGGCCGCTCGTCCGCGCGCTCGGCGCCAGGCGGTTCATCGACTGGTCGTTCGGCCACTACCTGCGGATAGCGCCGCCGGAGTTCGCGCTCGACTCAGCGAACCACGAGAACGGTGCCGGCGAGAAGCAGGCCGACGCCGACGATGCGCTCGGGGCTGAGCGAGACCTGGTCGAGGCCGAAAAGGCCTAGCCGGTCGATCGCCACCGAGGCGACCAGCTGCCCGGTGATCGTCGCGGCGGCGACGCCGCCGGCCCCGATCGCCGACACCGCGATCAGCGCGTTGGCCACGTAGACCGCGCCGAGCAGGCCGCCCAGCAGGTAGTACCAGCTGACGTCGAAGGTCGAGCCGAGCCCACCCGCCTTGCCGCTGAGCACGACGATCGCGGCCAGGGCGACGGTGCCGACGATGAAGGAGACGAGCGCCGCCGGCAGGCTCCCGGTGGCTCTGCCCAATTCGGCGTTGATCGGCGCCTGCAGGGCGATCAACCCGCCCGCGAGCGCTGTCAGTAGTACGGCCAGCCCCCGGTCCATACCCGCGGTCATATCAGGCCTACCCAGACAACCCGCCGCTGACTTCGTGGTTTCCGATCCATATGCACCGAAAAAGACGAAGTCAGCGGTGTTTGGGGCGGGTACGCTTGGGGAGATGAAGGGTGGGACGGTCATCGACGGGGATCCGCTGACCGCGGCGGCGGTCTCCGTCAACGGTCGCTCCGACGGTCGCCTGACCCTGCTCGACTGCGTCCGCGCATTCGCCCGCTTCCGCTCGCCGCAGGTGCTCGCGGCCTTCCTCGTCGTTTTCTTGGCCCTACGGGCAGCCATCGGCAGCTTGAGCTGGATGGACCTGGCCGTCGTAGCTCTGCTGATCGCGGCGCAGCCGTTCACCGAGTGGCTGATCCACGTCGGCCTGCTCCACACCAGGCCGCGCAAGGTCGGGGGCAGGACGGTCGACCTGCCGACGGCGCGTGCGCACCGCTGGCACCACCGCGAGCCGACCCGGCTGGAGGCCGTGCTGATCCCGGGCTCGCTGATCGCCGGGTTCCTCGTCCCCGTGCTGCTCGTGATGTGGCTGCTGAGCTGGCCCTGGACGCTGCTCGGCGGCGATCACGTCGCCCTCTGGCTGACCCTGATGATCGTCAGCGTCGTCCTCACCGGCGTCTACGAGTGGTGCCACTTCCTGATCCACACGCCCTACCGGCCGAAGAGCCGCTACTACCGCGCGATCTGGCGCTCGCACCGCCTCCACCACTTCAAGAACGAGCACTACTGGTTCGGGGTCAGCTCCGACGCCGCCGACCGCGTCCTCGGCACCAGCCCGGACCACCGCACCGTGCCGAAGTCCGAGACGGTGAAGACGCTCGGCGTGCGGGGCTGAGGCTCGCCGCCTACTTGGCGTCGAGCCAGTCCTCGCCGACGCCGACGTCGACCTCCAGCGGCGGGTCGAGCTCGTAGGCGGCGCACATCTCGCGCCGCACCAGCTCGACCGCGTCGTCCATCTCCTCCGGCGGGCCCTCGAAGAGGAGCTCGTCGTGGATCTGGAGGACGAGGCGCGTCGCCGCGCCCGACCGCCGCAGCGCCTCGCGGCAGCGCACCATCGCCACCTTGATGATGTCGGCCGCGGTGCCCTGGATCACCGTGTTGACAGCCAGCCGCTCGCCGAGGCGCCGCGTGTTGGGGTTGCCCGAGCGCAGCTCGGGGATCGCCCGGCGGCGCCCCATCAAGGTAGTCACGTAGCCCTCCTCCTGCGCCCGCTCGACCACCTGCTCGCGGAAGGCGCGCACGGCGGGAAAGCGCTCGAGGTAGCGAGAGACGAATTCCTCGCCCTCTTTGCGCGGGATGTTGAGCCGGTCGGCGAGGCCGAACCCGGTGAGGCCGTAGACGATCCCGAAGTTGACCATCTTCGCCTTCGAGCGCTGGCCGACGTCGACCTCCTCGCGGGAGATGTCGAAGACCTCCGCCGCGGTCGCCGCGTGGACGTCGTCGCCGGCGCGAAAGATCTCCTTCAGCACCTCCTCCTCGGCGACGTGGGCGAGGACGCGCAGCTCGACCTGGCTGTAGTCGGCGGAGAGCAGCCGGGCCCCGGGCTCGGCGACGAAGCAGGCGCGGACGGGCCGGCCGATCTCTGTCCGGATCGGGATGTTCTGCAGGTTCGGGTTGGTGCTGGAGAGGCGACCGGTCGTGGTCGCGGCCTGGTTGAAGGTGGTGTGGACGCGGCCGGTCTCGGGGTCGATCAGGTCGGGCAGCGAGTCGAGGTAGGTGTTCTTCAGCTTGGTCAGCTCGCGCCAGTGCTCGATCTTCTCGACGATCGGGTGCTCCTCGCGGATCTGGGCGAGGACGCGGGCGTCGGTCGAGTAGCCGGTCTTGCCGCGCCGCTTCCGGGTCAGCCCCAGCTCCTCGAAGAGGACGCGGCCCACCTGCTGGGGCGAGCCGATCGTGAACTCCTCCCCGGCCAGCTCGAAGATCTCCTTCTCGAGGATGTCGATGCGCTCGCCGAAGCCGGCGCCAACCTCGGCCAGCCGCTTGGCGTCCAGCTTCAGCCCCTCGCGCTCCATCGCCGCGAGGACGTGGACCAGCGGCAGCTCGACCTCGCGCAGCAGCCCGCCCAGGCCGAGCTCCTCGATGCGGGGGCGCTGGGCGTCGGCCAGGGCGGAGGCCAGACGCGCCTCCTCGGCGGGGTCGAGCCCCGCCTCCCCGTCGCCGTCGCCGTCGAGCGAAAGCTGGCCGTCGGCCCCGGCCTGGTCTTCCGGGGCCGCACCCGCCGCGATCCCGATCCCCGCGTCCGCGGCGAGCTCGGTCAGCTCGTAGGTGCGGCGCTGCGGCTCCAGCAGGTAGGCGGCGAGCATCGTGTCGTGGTCGAGCCCCAGCTCGACTCCCTCGCGCGCGGCCGCGGCGAGCAGACCGTGCCGGCCGCCGCCGAGCGACTTGGCGTCGTGGGCGACGAGCGGGCGGGCGGAGACCGCCGCGGCGAGCTCGTCCTGGCTCGAGCTGCCGGCGAGGATGCGCGCGCCGTCGACGGCCGCCCAGCGCTCGCCGTCGATCGCCAGCGCCAGCGACCCCTCGCCCTCGCTCAGTTCCGGGGGACTGGCCTCGACCGCCTCGACCTCCAGCTCGGTCTCGACCCTGCGGCCCGGCACCGCATCGCCCTCCGGCAGCGCTTCTTCCAGCCGCTCCATGACCGCCCGCAGCTCGAACTCGCGCATGAACTCGCGCAGGACGCCGCGGTCGGGCTCGGCGGCCATGACCTCGGCCAGGTCCACCCCGGTCTCGATCTCGTACTGCAGCGTCGCCAGCTGCTTGGACATGCGGGCGTTGTCGGCATGCTCCACCAGGTTCTGCTTGCGCTTTGCGCCGGAGATCTCCTCAACGGCGCCGAGCACGCCCTCGAGGTCGCCGAATCTCTGCAGCAGCTGGGTCGCCGTCTTCTCGCCTATCCCGGGGACGCCGGGGATGTTGTCCGAGGTGTCGCCGCGCAGCCCCATCAGGTCGGTGATGCGCTCCGGGGGCACCCCATAGCGCTCGACGACGGCCTCGGCGTCATAGATCTTGGTCTCGGTGATCCCCCGCGAGGTGCTCATCACCCGCACCCCCTCCCCGACCAGCTGGTAGGCGTCGCGGTCTCCCGTGACGACCATCACCGGGATCCCCTCCTCGCGAGCCTGGCGGGCCAGCGAGGCGATCACGTCGTCGGCCTCGTAGCCCTCGACCTTGACGTTGGTGTAGCCGAATGCCTCGACCAGCGGCATCAGGTGCGGCCACTGCTCGCGCAGCAGATCCGGGCGAGGTTTGCGCTGGGCCTTGTAGAGGTCGTAAGTGACCTCGCGCCCGGACATCCCTGCGTCCCAGGCGACGACGACCCCGGCCGGCGCGTGCTCGTCGATGATCTTGACCAGCATCGACGCCAGCCCGTAGATCGCATTGGTCGGCCGTCCGTCGCTGGTCCCGATCGACTCCGGCAGCGCGAAGAACGCCCGGTATGCGAGCGAGTTGCCGTCGATCAGGAAGAGCTCGTGGTCGGGCGCCATCGGCCGCTCACTCTATGCGTCCGGCTGGCGCTGCAACCGTGGTCTATCCAGCACTGTCCGCAGCGCCTCCGCTACCCGCTCGGGTTCGTCGTCGATCTGCTCTTCGCTGAGGCGGAGAACCTCGAAGCCCCGGCTCCGCAGATCGAGGTCGCGGGTCCGATCGTCTCGGAACGCCTGGCGCCCCCGGTGGTACCGGTAGCCGTCGGTTTCGACTACCAGGCGGCGACTTCGCCAGAGGAAGTCGACGAGGTGAGGGCCGACGCGAACGTTGACCTCCGGTGCTGGCAATCGGCGTCTGCGACAGATGCGCAGGAAGGCACGCTCGAGGTCGCTGCGGGTCCGATCGCGGCCGGCTTCCGGGCCAATTGGCAACCCGAGCACGTTCGCCTGGCGAATGGCGCGACGCAATTCCCTGGGCGATACGGCGCCCCGCAAGTCAGCGATCGTCTGGCCTGGCTTTGTGACGGGAATTCCATGGCGCCGGATTACCTGTACGGCCACCAGTGAAGCCCTTCGGTGCACACGGAGCCCCGATCGCCGAGCCCTACCGGCGGTTCCAAGAACCGAGACGTCGATCGGTCCCTCATTCGGCATCAACAGGCCCCAGAGCTCTGCGGCACTACGGTGGCTAACGGCCGCCCCCTCTCCGCAAGCGAGGGCGGCCGCCATCCATCCGCCGTGGCGAGAGATCCCCGGATGGCCGACCGCGTACACGCCACGGTGGATCCGATGCAGGCGTCCCGTTTCGAGCCTACGACGCACCGCATCCCTGGTGATGCCTGCACGTCGAAGCTGCCCGATCGAGATAACACCATGCTGGCGGCCTGCGATTTCTGCCACGCGTGCATCTGACCTGGCGACTTTTGCGTCCATATGACGCATAAGTCGCCAATGGCACTCGGTTCTCCCCCTAGCGGGTCTGGATCAGGCCGATGCCGGGGACGAAGCGGCCTACATGCGAGGCGTAGGCGGCATAGGCGTCGCCATGCACCTGCAGCAGGTGCGGCTCCTCCACCCGGCGCACCTGGAGCTCGAGGGCGATCACGAGACAGGCGATCGCGGCGATCGCGAGAGCGTTCGGGACCATCAGGACGAGGCCGAAGACGGTGGGGACCATCGCGCTGTAGATCGGATTGCGGACCAGTCCGAAGGGGCCGTCGGTGACCAGCTCGGTGCGCTCCTCCGGGTCGACGCCGATCCGCCAGGCGTCCCCCATCGCAAGCTGCGCGCCGAAGGTGAGCCCGATCCCGCCGACGCCGAGGACGAGGCCGGCGATCTGGACCGGAGCGTGGTCCAGCGCCGGGACCGGCTCTAGGGCGCCGAGCAGCGTGAGGACCGGTGCCGCCCCGCCCATCGCCAGCGAGGCGACGAAGAGGGCCCCCGCGAATCGCTCGAGCGGACCGGCGTCGCGGGGAAGGCCGCGCACTCCCGTCGACCCGGTGCGGCGCAGCTGCACGGCGATCCGCACCCCGAAGGTGAGGGCCAGGGAAAGCCCGTACAGGACGATCGCCGTTGCGGTCATCGTCGCTCAGGCAGCGGCCCGGCGGACCACGAGGTTGAAGTTTCGGCTTTCCCGGCCGCCATCGTCCGAGGCGAAATCGAGCCCGACCCAGAGCCTCAGCCATCTCGCCGCGAGGCGTTGACGGGCGGAGCGCGAGAGCCTGCACCGGAGGACCGCCCGCCCGGGTGCCCTTGCGCGCACGCGCGTCGCGCACACCACCACGACCCCGTCGCGGGTGCGGATCATCACCCGCTTGCTCAGCGTCCCGGCCCCGGGAAGGTTCAGGCGAGTGGTCAGGACACCCTCGGCCACGGCGGCGCGGCCGACCCGAAGCGCGCGGTCCGAGTGGTCCACCGGGGCAAGGGGAGCCGAAGAAGACGAAGGCGATGGCTCGTCTTGCGAGCTCAGCCAGCCATCCAGTTCCGCAGGTCGCTCGGCGATGAAGTCCCGCGTCTCCGCAACTCCTTCCTCGATTTCCTCGAAGCCGTGCTCTTCCCGCGAAGCCCCGAGCGCCTGCCACGGCCCGAGCATCGCCGCCGTCGCCTCCGCCAGCGGGTCGAGTTCGAGCGCCTCGACGGTCTCGCCCACCTCCACGAGCGATTCGCGGTACATCGACCGGCAGGCCGGGTCGGCGAGGCATTCGTCGAAGAGGAGGCCGGCCCCGGCGCCGAAATCGAGGCGACTCGACCAGGTCTGGTCGGTCCCCCAGGGCAGCATCTGGAATTCGCCCGCAGCATCGCTGAAGAGGTAGAAGTTGTTCGGCATCACGCCGCCCGGAAACTGGCTCGAATCCGCCCCCGCGTAGCCGTCCCAGTGCCCGGCGTACTTCTCGCCGGCCCACATCCGGGTCATCTCGCCGAGATTCGCAAGGCCTTCGATCCGCTCCGAGAACGCCCCGCCGCCATCGGCCACGGCGGCGATCAGCGCTTCGAGGTCGGTGCGCACCGCCTCGTCGCCCTCGTCGACCGAGAACGCCGCCGCCCCGCCCGGGGTGACATCCGTGCCGTACTCCCCCTCGTACAGATGCTGGGAATCGTCGTCGAGCTCGCCGAACCAGCGCTCCAGGCCGACGTCGTCGAGGGCCTCGACGTTCAGGTAGGTGCCGAAGTCCTCGCCGTTGACCCGGACGTAGGCGTAACCGGTGCGGGAAGCCGGCACCCCGGCCGCGCGGAACATCGTGTAGGCAAGCGTCTCGTGGATCATCGACGGGTCCTGGACCATGTTGTTGAGGGTCAGCTTCTTCAGCCCGAGAAACCTCTGTTTCGCGTACTCGTTGAACTTGAGCTTGAAGGCGGCCTTCCCGCTCAGCGGGCGGAAGGAGCCGGTCCCGCCCTTGAGGCGGACGCCGACCGGGCCGGCGAGCTCAATCGTCTCTTCCTCGCCTCCGGGCGTACCGTCGGTGAAAGCAAGCGCAAACGTGCCTTCCACGTACTCGTCCGGTTCTTCTTCCAGTGCGTCGATCGCCTCGGGCGCGAGGCCGATGTCGACCACGCTCACCGTGCCAGGGTCATAGATCGGTGCGGCTTCTCCCGGAGCGGGCTCTGCTTTGGCGACCCCCGCCGCGAAGGAGAAAGCCAGGCAGAGCGCAGCCCAGATCAGGAATCCGTCACCGCGCCCGACGTCGAAACCAGGGACCCTCATGGGCCGGCAACGCTAGCGGAGGAACGCAAGCCGGAGAGAGGCTGGGGTGACCGTGCGTAGCCGGGCCCGCCGAATCTGATTCGATAGCCGTCATGGCCGTAAGCGCCCAATACAGCGTCACGATCCGGGTCGAGCTCGACGCGCGGCAGGAGCCGCTCGGGAAGCTGACCGCTGAGATCGCCGAAGCCGGCGGGCAGTTGCAGGGCGTCGACCTCGTGCCGGGAGCCGGCGGCGAGGGCAAGCGGGTGCGCGAGTTCACGATCGACGCCCAGGACCGCGAGCACTGGGAGAAGATCCTGCGCGGGATCGGCTCGACCCGCGGGGCCAAGGTGCTCGACTACGTCGACCGCACGATGCAGATGCACCGCGGCGGCAAGATCTCGGTCGAGAACAAGTACCCGCTTAAGACGCGCGACGACCTCTCGATGGCCTACACGCCGGGCGTGGCCCGGGTCTGCCAGGACATCCACGACGATCGCTCCAAGGCCTTCGAGTTCACGATCAAGAAGAACACCGTCGCGGTCGTCTCCGACGGCAGCGCCGTGCTCGGCCTAGGCAACATCGGCCCCGAGGCCGCGATGCCGGTGATGGAGGGCAAGGCGATGCTGTTCAAGGGGTTCGCCCAGGTCGACGCCTTCCCGATCTGCCTCGACACCCAGGACGCCGAGGAGATCATCAAGGCGGTGGAGCTGATCGCCCCCACCTTCGGCGGGATCAACCTCGAGGACATCTCCGCCCCGCGCTGCTTCGAGATCGAGGACCGGCTGAAGGAGTCGCTCGACATCCCCGTCTTCCACGACGACCAGCACGGCACCGCGATCGTCACGATGGCGGCGCTCTTCAACGCGCTGAAGATCGTCGGCAAGCCGATCGAGGACCTGCGGGTGCTGATGGTGGGACTCGGCGCGGCCGGGGTAGCGGTGACCAAGATGATGCTCGCCAGCGGCGTCACCCACATCGTCGGCTGCGACCGCCAGGGCGCCCTCTCGACCACCCGCGCCGACTACGAGTCGGGCGAGATGAGCGGGATCAAGCGCTGGTACGCGGAGAACTCGAACCCCGACAAGCTGAGCGGCGGCCCCAACGAGGTGATCGAGGGCACGGACCTCTTCATCGGCCTCTCCGGCCCCGGCCTGATCGAGGCCTCCTCGCTGGGCAAGATGAACGACGACGCGATCGTCTTCGCGATGGCCAACCCCAACCCGGAGGTGATGCCCGAGGACGCCGCTCCCTACGTGAGGATCATGGCCACCGGGCGTTCGGACTACCCGAACCAGATCAACAACGTGCTCGCCTTTCCCGGCATCTTCCGCGGCGCCCTCGACGCCGGCTCGCCCAGCATCACCGAGGAGATGAAGCTCGCCGCCGCCAGGGGCATCGCCGAAACGGTCGACGAGAACGACCTCTCCGAGGACTACATCGTGCCCAGCGTCTTCAACCGCGACGTCGCGCCGAAGGTCGCCGCCGCCGTGGTCGAGGAGGCCAAGCGCGAGGGAATCGCCCGCTTCAACGAGGAGACCGGGACCTTCTCGACCGTCGAGGTCACCTAGTCCGTGAAGGTCCTCGTCACCGGAGCCAGCGGTTTCATCGGGTCGGCCCTCTGCGACTCGCTGCTGGTCCGGGGCGACACCGTCGTCGGCCTGACGCGCAACCCGAAGCGGGCGCGCCCGACCAACCCCAGCGTCAGCTGGCACGCCTGGGAGCCGACCCTCGAACGACCGCCAGCCGAGGCCTTCGACGGCGTCGACGCCGTTGTCAACCTGCTCGGCGAGAAGATCAACCAGCGCTGGACCGACGAGGCCAAGCGCCGGATCATGGAGAGCCGCCGCACCGGCACCCACAACCTGATCGGCACGATCGCAGGCCTCGAGCGCAAGCCGCGGACCCTGGTCAGCCAGTCGGCAATCGGCTTCTACGGCGACCGCGGCGAGGCGATCGTCGACGAGTCCAGCGAGCCCGGCGAGGGCTACGACGCGGAGGTCGTGCACGAGTGGGAGAAGGCCGCGGGCGAGGTCGAGCCCACCGGCGCGCGCCTTGTCGTCGTCCGCACCGGTCACGTTCTCGACCCGGGCGACGGATTCCTCGCCGCGCTGCTGACGCCGTTCAGGCTCGGCGTCGGCGGCCCCCTGGCCGGCGGGGCCCAGTACGTCTCCTGGATCCACGTCGCCGACGAGGTCGGCATCCTGCTCTGGGCAGTGGACAACGACGAGGTGAGCGGTGTGATCAACTCGACGGCGCCCAATCCCGTGACCAACCGGGTGTTCTCGAAGGCCCTCGGCAAGGCGCTGGGACGGCCGGCCGTGGTTCCGGTACCCGGGATTACGCTGGACCTCATGTACGGCAAAGAGTTCGGGCAGGTTCTCCGCGGTGGCCAACGGGTCTTGCCGCGCAGGGCCTTAGACCTCGGGTACGAGTTCCAGCATCCGGAGTTGGACGAGGCGCTCGAAGACTTGCTCTAGCGGCAAGGGCCGGGAGACCCCCCTCCCAAAAACGCTCGGCAGGAGCCTCGCTGGAGTGTTTTTGGGAGGGGGTCTCCCGGCCTTCTCTTCGATTCGAAAGGCTCGGAGCGCCTCAGGGCTCGTCGAGCTTGTCTTGGAGCGAGCGGCGGAGGGAGCCCGAGTCTGCTTCGGAGATGAGCTCGAGCAGTTCCGTCATCGCGGCTTTGCCCGAGCTTGCGGTGAGCCAGGGGATCTCGGCGGTTTCCAGGATCGGGTGGGTGAAGCGGGCCGCGCGGGGATTGGGAGCTTCCAGGAAGGCGACAGCGGTCGAGTCCTCCGTGGCTCTCCGCGCGTTGGCTCCGAGAGTCGCGAGGTTGAGCTTCTCGTCTTCGGTTGCGCTGGGAAGGCAGACAGCTTTCACGTTGAGGCTCCCGGCGCGGCTGCCGCTCCTCACAAGCTCTTGCTTCGCTCCAGCGCAGAGCGGCGCCTCAACGTACGCGGCCACGGTCGCGTCCTCAGCCACGCCTTCGCCTTCGCCGCAGCCGGCGAAAGCTACGAGCAAGCCGACCCCGACCGCGGCCAGACCCTTTCGCAAGACAAAAGAGGGCCGGGAGGCCCCTCCCAAAACACTCAAGCGAGGCTCCCGCCGAGCGTTTTGGGAGGGGACTCCCGGCCCTCCCTACGCCTAGCCAAAGAAGACCTCGGCCTCCGAATACAGGGACTCCGGAACGGTCTTCAGCTCGGCGGTTGCCTCGTCGAGGCCGACCAGCTTGATGTCAGTACCACGCAAAGCGGTCATCTTGCCCCACTGCCCCGAATCGACCGCGTCGATCGCGTGCAGCCCGAAACGCGTCGCCAGCACCCGGTCAAACGCGGTCGGCGTCCCGCCCCGCTGCACATGCCCGAGCACCGTTGCCCGCGCCTCCTTGCCCGTGCGCCGCTCTATCTCGCCCTCCAGCCAGTGCGCGATGCCGCCGAGGCGGACGTGGCCGAAGGCGTCGAGCTCGTCCTCCTGCACCTCGGGCATCCCGCCGACCGGCGTCGCGCCCTCGGCGACCACGACGATCGGGGCGTAGTTGCTCTCGAAGCGACGGCCGACGAACTCGCAGACACGCTCGAGGTCGAAGGGCTGCTCGGGGATCAGGATCACGTTGGCCCCGCCGGCGAGGCCCGAGTGGAAGGCGATCCAGCCTGCGTGGCGACCCATCACCTCGACGATCAGGACGCGGTGGTGGCTGTCCGCGGTCGTGTGCAGCCGGTCGATCGCCTCCATCGCGATGTTGACCGCGGTGTCGAAGCCGAAGGTGTAGTCGGTGGCGCCGAGGTCGTTGTCGATCGTCTTCGGCACGCCGACGATCGGGATGCCGTGCTCGCGGTGCAGGCGGGCGGCCGCCCCGAGCGTGTCCTCGCCGCCGATCGCGACCAGGCCGTCGACGCCGTCGGCCTCCAGGTTCACGGCGATCCGCTCGGCGCCCCCGTCCTCCTTGAACGGATTCGTCCGCGAGGCGCCGAGAATGGTGCCCCCGCGGGGCAGGATGCCGCGCACCTCGGGCACGCCCAGTGGGCGGCTCTCGCCCGCCAGAGGCCCGTGCCAGCCGTCGCGGTAGCCGACGAACTCATGCCCGCAGCGTTCGACCCCCTTGCGCACGATCGCGCGGATCACGGCGTTGAGGCCCGGACAGTCCCCGCCTCCGGTGAGCACGCCGATCCGCATGACCCTGAGATTAATGCTGCCGGATGCACGACAACGCGGTAAGTTCGTCTCACACTGCGAAAGGAGCTGAGATGGGCGACGTGGTCGACTTGAACGCGGTCAGGCAGGCGCAGCAGAAAACCTGGTCGGAGGGCGACTTCGCGATGGTCGCGGGGATCGTCGAGATGGTGGCCGAGGAGCTGGTCGAGGCGGTCGGGGTGATCGCCGACGAGCGCGTGCTCGACGTCGCCTGCGGCAGCGGCAACGGCGCGCTCGCCGCAGCGCGCCGGGCGTGGGGCAACACCGTCGGGGTCGACTTCGTCCCAGCCCTGCTCGAGCGCGGGCGCGAGCGCGCCGCCGCCGAGCATCTCGACGTCGAGTTCGTCGAGGGCGACGCCGCCGAGCTGCCCTTCGGCGACGCCGAGTTCGACGTCGTCATCTCGATCTTCGGGGCGATGTTCGCGCCCGAACACGAGAAGGCCGCCGCCGAGCTGCTGCGCGTCTGCAAGCCGGGAGGCCGGATCGGGATGGCGAACTGGGTGCCCGACGGCGGCGTCGGCAAGATGTTCCAGGCGATCGCCAAGCATGCTCCGCCTCCCCCCGGCGTCGTGCCACCGGCGCTCTGGGGCACCGAGGACCACCTGCGCGAGCTGTTCGGCGACGGCGTCGCCGAGCTGCGCACCGAGCGGCGCAAATCCCGCCAGACCTTCCGCTCCCCGGACCACTTCATCGAGTTCTTCCGCACCTACTTCGGGCCGGTCAAGGTCGCCTACGAGCGGGTGGGGCCCGACGGCGAGGAGGCGCTCACCGCCGACCTGCGCGGCTATCTGGAGGAGTTCAACACCGCCGGGCCGGAGACGCTGGTGCTCGAACCGGAGTACCTGCAGGTCGTCGCAGTACGGGCGCGCTAGCCAAGCAGATCGGTGGACGCAGGGAGCGTGGCGTGCTCTGCACGCGAGCGACCGAGGACGCCGATATGCGCCGGCTAGGTGGGTTTGAAAACGCGGAGCACGGCGCCGATCAGCAGCACCGTGAAGAAGACCATGCCGGCGATCGGCCCACCCTGCCCGAAGGCGTAGGAGAGCGTCATCGCGGCCAGGGCCAGAAAGAGCGTCACGACCATTCCCATGCGGCCGGAATCCTAGCTGTTGGCCAGGGCGACGCGCGTCTCGCGCAGAAAGGAGCCGACCGCCTCGGCCGCGGCATCGACGCCCCCCGCCTCGCCGGCGGCGCGAACGAGCCGGCTGCCGACGATCACGCCGTCGGCGATGCGCCCGACCTGGGCGGCCTGGTCCGCGGTGCCGATGCCGAAGCCGACGGCGACGGGAACCTCTGCCTCGTCCCTGGTCGCGGCCACGAGACCGGCCAGCTCCGCCGGCAGCCCCTCGCGCTCCCCCGTCGTCCCCACCGTGGAGACGACGTAGACGAACCCCTGCGCGGCAGCGCAGATACGAGCGCGCCGCTCTGCCGGCGTGGTCGGGGCGACGAGCGGCACGAGCGCCAGCCCCGCATCGCCGAACGCGGTCCGCACCGGCTCGGCTTCCTCCAGCGGCAGGTCCGGCACGATCGCCCCACAAGCTCCCGCCGCAAGAGCGCGGCGGGCAAACTCTGCAGCGCCACCATGCGCCAGCACCATGTTCGCGTAGACCATAAAGACCACGGGAACCCGCTCCGCGATCTCCTCGCAGATCTCCAGCGCCGTCTCCAAAGAAGCTCCCGCCTTCAAAGCGGCAGTCGCAGCGGCATGAATCGTGGGGCCATCCGCAAGGGGATCCGAAAAAGGCACCCCAAGCTCGACCAAATCTGCCGACTCGGCATAAGCCTCTGCAACCGCCGAAGAGCTCTCCCGATCGGGATATCCAGCCATCATGTAAGGCATCAGCGCCGCCCGGCCTTCGTCTCGGGCAGCATCGAACGCCGCGGCGATGCGCTCCGAGCCAGTCAATGCTGTCGCACCGGGCCCCGGGGGGTGAGTCGCCGGAGCCTCCCCGCTGTTGCTCCGCCGACTCACCCCCCGGGGCCCCCTGTGCGCTCGATCACCTCAGCGAGGTCCTTGTCGCCCCGTCCCGAGAGACAGAGCACGTCGTAGCCATCGCCTTCACCAGGGTTCTCGAGCAGCCACGCAATCGCGTGTGAGGACTCCAGCGCCGGGATGATCCCCTCCAGCCGAGAAAGCATCGAAAAAGCAGCAAGCGCCTGCGCGTCGGTGACCGCGAAGTAGCTGGCCCGCCCGCTGTCCCGCAGGAAGGCATGCTCGGGACCCACGCCGGGATAGTCGAGACCCGCAGAGATCGAGTGCGCCTCGAGGATCTGCCCCTCCTCGTCGGCGATCACCGAGGAGAGCGAGCCGTGCAGGACGCCGGTGCTGCCCTTGCCCAGGGAGGCGCCGTGGCGAACGGTGTCGAGCCCCTCCCCCGCCGCCTCGACGCCGATCAGCTCGACCCCCGCGTCGTCGACGAAGGGCTTGAAGATGCCGATCGAGTTGGAGCCGCCGCCGACGCAGGCGATCACGCGCGCCGGCAGCGTCCCCTCGGCAGCGAGGGCCTGCTCCCGCGCCTCCTCGCCGATCACCCGCTGCAGGTCGCGGACCAGGGCCGGGAAGGGGGCCGGCCCGACCGCCGAGCCGATCACGTAGTGGGTCGTCTCGACGTTGGCGACCCAGTCGCGGATCGCCGCGCTGACCGCCTCCTTCAGCGTTCGCGCCCCCGCCTCGACCGGAACGACCTCGGCCCCGAGCAGGCCCATCCGCTCGACGTTGGGCCGCTGGCGGCGGATGTCCTCCGAGCCCATGTAGACGACGCACTCGAGGCCGAGCAGCGCGCAGGCGGTGGCGGTGGCGACCCCGTGCTGGCCGGCGCCGGTCTCGGCGATCACCCGCGGCTTGCCCATGCGCTGGGCGAGGAGGACCTGGCCGACCGCGTTGTTGATCTTGTGGGCGCCGGTGTGGGCGAGGTCCTCGCGCTTGAGGTAAACCGTGCGACCGGCCTTCTCGGAGAGGCGCGCGGCAAGGTAGAGCGGCGTCGGGCGGCCGATGAAGTCGCGGTGCAGCGCCGCCAGGCGCTCGTGGAACTCGGGATCCTCGCGCGCCGCTGCCCAGGCGGCGGCCAGCTCGTCCAGCGCCGCGATCAGCGTCTCCGGTACGTAGCGCCCCCCGTAGGGGCCAAAGCGCTCCTCAACGGTGCTCATCGAGCGGGAACGCTAGCCGCCTTGGCGGCATCGAAGAAGGCCGCCATCGCCGTGTGGTCCTTGCGGCCCGGCTCGGCCTCCACCCCGCTCGCCACGTCGACCGCGTAGGGATGGGTCGTCGCGATCGCCTCGGCGACGTTGTCGGGCCGCAGCCCGCCGGCGACGATCGCCGGCACCTCGGAGCGGTGCGCGCGCAGCAGCCCCCAGTCGAAGCTTTCCCCGGTGCCGCCCCAGAGGCCGCGGCCGCGGCGGTCGAAGAGGTGGAAGTCGGTGCGGAAGGCCTCGGCGGCGTGGATCTCGGCGGCGCTGGCGACGTGGATCGCCTTGATCACCTTGACGCCCGTGCGGCGCGCCACCTCGGAGCAGAGCTGTGGCCCCTCGGCCCCGTTCAGCTGCACCATGGTCAGGCCCGCGTCCTCCACCGCCTTGACGACTTCGTCGAGCTCGGGATTGACGAAGACCCCCACCACCTCGCACTTCCGCCGAAACGCAGCGGCAATCGCAGCCGCTTCCCCGGGAGCACAAGCCCGCGGACTCTTGTCGTAGTGAATCAGCCCAATCGCCCAAGCCCCCAGCTGCACGGCCTCCGCCGCATCGTCCAGGTTCGTAATCCCGCAGATCTTTACCCGCATGCCCCCAGGGTACGGGAGGGCTGGCTCGCGCTCAGCCTTCGACCGAGTCCGGCCGCACCCCGAGCGTGACCGTGACGGTCTTCTCCTCGCCGTCGTCGCGCACCAGGGTCATCTCCATCTTGTCGCCCGGCTCGGCCGCGTCGACGGCGTCGATCAGGGCTTCCATCGAGGTGACCGCCTCGCCGTCGATCTCGGTGATGATGTCGCCGCCGAGCCGCACCTGCGCGCCTTCGATCGTCGCATCGGTCTCCCCGCCCTTGATCCCGGCCTTGTCCGCGGGACCGTCCTCGGACACTTCGTTGACCAGCACGCCCTTGTCGGTCGGCAGTTTCAGCGCGTCGGCGATCGCCGGCGTGATGCTGCCGCCGGTGATGCCGATGTAGGCGTGCTCGACCTCACCGTCATGCTTGATCTGCTCGACGACGTCGCGAGCGGTGTTGATCGGCACCGCGAAGCCGATGCCGACGTTGCCGCCACCGCCGCCGCTCTGGATCTGGGAGTTGATCCCGATCACGCTGCCGGAGGCGTCGATCAGGGGGCCGCCCGAGTTGCCGGGGTTGATCGCCGCGTCGGTCTGGATCACATGCGAAATCGAGAAGCCATTCGGCGCCTGGATCTGGCGCTGCAGCGCGGAGACGATGCCGCTGGTGACGGTGCGGTCGAGACCGAAGGGGTTGCCGATCGCCACCACCGGGTCGCCGACCTGGACCTTCGAGGAGTCGCCGAGCGCCAGCGGGTGCAGCTGGTCGGCCGGAACGTCGACCTTGAGCAGGGCCACGTCGGTCGCCGGGTCGGTGCCGACGATCTCCGCGTCGTGATTGGTTTCGTCGGAGCCGAGCGTCACCTGCACCTTGCTCGCCCCCTCGACGACGTGGCTGTTGGTGATGATGTGGCCCTCGGTGTCGATCAGGAAGCCGGAGCCGGTTGCGACGCCGCCGCCTTCCCCTTCCGGTTCGGGTTCGCCGAACGGGTTGATGCCTGAGGATCCTTCGGATGGCCGCGATGCCTGGATGAAGGCGACGCCCTGCCCGTCGCGGCGGTAGATCTGGTTGACCAGGTTGCCGTCACCGCTGTCCTTGACGGCGATGGGCGCCGCGAGGGGCGCCGCGACCGTCGTCGTCGAGCCGCCCTCCGCCTCGATCCAGCCCGAGGCGATCGCCACCCAGCCGAAGGCGGCGACGACCGCGCCGCCGAGGAGCGCGGAGCCGAAGGGTGACCGGAGGAAGCGTCGCATCGGGGAGAACTGTAGAGCCGCATCCTCAGCGATTCCTAAACGTCGCTCAAGCGGGTGCTAAACCGCCCCCAGGGCGCGGCGTCAGGGAAGGTGGTGCTCGCGAGTGCCCTCTTCGGCCCCGGTCAGCTCACGCGTCTTCGCCTCGGGGTCGGCGGCGCTCATCAGCGCGCTCCCGATCAGCACCGCGTCGACTCCGACCCGCTCCAGCTCCTCCAGCTCCGCGCGGGAGGAGATGCCGCTCTCGGCGACGACGGTCTTGCCGGCCGGCACGTCGGGCATCAGCTCGTAGGTGGTGGCGACGTCGACGGTTCCCTGGTCGAGGTTGCGGTTGTTGATGCCGATCACCTCGGCGTCCAGGTCCAGCGCGCGCTCCAGCTCCTCCGCATCGTGGACCTCGACGAGGCAGTCGAGGTCCAGGTCGCGGGCCTCGCCGTAGAGCTCCGCCAGGCGCCGATCGTCGAGAACCCGGACTATCAGCAGCACCGCGTCGGCCCCGTTCACCGCGGCCTCGTAGAGCTGGTAGGGGTCGACGATGAAGTCCTTGCGCAGGATCGGCAGGTCGCACGCATCGCGGGCGGCGCGCAGGTCCTCGAGCGAGCCGCCGAAGTGGCGCTCGTCGGTGAGCACCGAGAGCGCCGCCGCACCGCCGCGCTCGTAGGCACCCACCTGGGCCGGGACGGAGGCCGAGGCGGAGATGTCGCCGGCGCTGGGCGAGCGGCGCTTGAACTCGGCGATCAGCGAGAGCCCGGGCCTCACCAGGGCCTCGTTGAACGGGCGGTCCTCACCGCGCACGGACAGGCGGGATTCGAGGTCCGCCTGCGACGCCTGGGCGCGGCGCTCCTCCACCCCTTCCCGCGCCACCGAGATCAGCTGCTCGATCATTGCCACTGGTAGGGAAAAGCCTAGACGGACGGGGCCGTGGTCGCTGTGATCAGGCGCTCCAGCATCTCCTCGCCCGCGCCCGAGTCGATCGTGGCCGCGGCCGCCTCGACTCCCGCGGCGAGGCTCTCGGCCCCGCCGCCGACGTAGATCGCGGCACCGGCGTTGAGCAGGACGAGGTCGCGGCGCGGGCCGCTCCCGCCGGCGAGCACCGCCCGGGAGGCCGCGGCGTTCTCCTCGGGCGCGCCCCCCGCGACGTCGCCGAGCTCGGCCATGGCGAGACCGAAATCGCCGGGCTCGACGAAGTGCTCCTCGGTACCGCCGTCGCGAACCTCGATCACGCGGGTGCGAGCCGAGATCGAGATCTCGTCGACCCCGTCCTCGGCCGTCACGACCATCGCCCGCTCGCTGCCGAGCCCGACCAGGGCCTCGGCGATCGTCTCCTGGTAGTGGCGGTCGGAGACCCCGAGCAGCTGCCGCCGGGCGCCGGCCGGGTTGGTCAGCGGACCGAGGAAGTTGAAGATCGTCCGCACCGCCAGCTCCTTGCGAACCGGGACCACGTGCGCCATCGCCCGGTGGTGGCGCGGCGCGAACATGAAGCCGAAGCCGACCTCGTCGATGCAGCGGCCCACCTGCTCGGGCTCGAGCTCGATGTCGACGCCGAGGGCCTCGAGCAGGTCGGCGGAGCCGCACTTGCTGGTGGCGGAGCGGTTTCCGTGCTTGGCGACCGCGCAGCCGGCCGCCGCAGCCACCAGCGCCGCGGTGGTCGAGACGTTGAAGGTGGAGGGCCCGCCGCCGGTCCCGGCGGTGTCGACGAGGTCGGTGCGCGAGGTTGCGACCGGGGTGGCGAGCGAGCGCATCGTGCGGGCCAGGCCGACCAGCTCGGGGACGGTCTCCCCCTTGGCGCGCAGCGCGATCAGGAAGGCGGCGGTCTGGACCTCGCTCGCTCGCCCCTCCATGATCTCGGCGAGGACGGCCGCGGCGTGGTCGGACGTCAGGTGGTCGCCCGCGCAGACCGCGTCGATCGCCCTGGTGACGACGTCGTTCGGCGTCAACTCTCCCCCAGGAAGTTGGCGAGCAGGTGCTTGCCCTGCGGCGTCAGCACCGACTCGGGGTGGAACTGGACGCCCTCGGCGGGCAGCTCGCGGTGCCGCGCGCCCATCACCACGTCGCCGAGGCTGGCGCTCAGCTCGAGCTCGTCGGGCAGGTCGGGGTCGGCCACGAGCGAGTGGTATCGGCCGGCGAGGAGGGGGCTGGGCAGGCCGGCGTAGACGGCGCGCCCGTCGTGCTCCACCTCGGCCTCCTTGCCGTGGATCGGCTCGCCCTGCACCGTGCGGCCGCCGAAGGCCTCGACCAGCGACTGGTGGCCGAGGCAGACGCCGAGGACAGGGGTGCCGGCCTCGGCGAAGCGGCGGATCGCCTCGATCGAGATCCCGGCGTCGGCGGGCGTGCAGGGGCCCGGCGAGACGACGAGACGGTCGGCGCCGCGCTCGAGCAGCTCGTCCACCGTCGCCTTGTCGTTGCGGACGACCTCGATCTCCGCACCGAGCTCGCCCAGGTACTGGACCAGGTTGTAGGTGAAGGAGTCGTAGTTGTCGATGACGAGCGTTCTCACCACGACCTCACGGCCAGTCCGGCTGCTCGCAGGCCAGCTCGACCGCGCGGAAGACGGCCTTGGCCTTGTTGACGGACTCGTTGTACTCGTAGGCGGGCTTGGCGTCGGCGACGGTCCCGCCCCCCGCCTGGACGTGCATCTGCCCGTCCTTGACGACCACGGTGCGGATGTGGATCGCGGTGTCGAGATCGCCGTTCCAGGAGAGATAGCCGATGGCGCCCCCGTAGGAGCAGCGCTTGACCGGCTCCATCTCGTCGATGATCTGCATCGCCCGCACCTTCGGAGCGCCGGAGAGCGTGCCCGCCGGCAGCGCGGAGCGCAGGACGTCCATCGCGCCGACCCCCTCGCGCAGGGTGCCGGAGACCTGGCTGACGATGTGCAGCACGTGCGAGTAGGTCTCGACCACCATCAGCTCGTCGACCTTGACCGAGCCGTACTCGCAGACCCGGCCGAGGTCGTTGCGGCCGAGGTCGACCAGCATCACGTGCTCGGCCCGCTCCTTGGGGTCGTTGACGAGGCGCTCGGCAAGGCGCCGGTCCTCCTCCTCGTCGGAGCCGCGCGGGTAGGTGCCGGCGATCGGCCGCGTCTCGACCCGGTCACCGGTCACCTTGACCAGCGGCTCAGGCGAGGCTCCCGCGATCTGGAAGTCGCCGAACTCGAGGAAGTACATGTAGGGCGAGGGGTTGACGGCGCGAAGGCCGCGGTAGATCGAGAAGGCCTCGACCGGCGCGGGCGCCGAGAAGCGCTGCGAAGGCACCACCTGGAAGGCGTCGCCGGCGTGGACGTACTCGACGATCCGCTCGACCGCGGCTTCGAACTCCTCTCGCTCCATGTTCGACGTGAACTCCGGTGGCTCGGCGACGACGGGGTGCTCCGGCGCCGGAACCGCGCCCCGCAGGCGCCTGCGGGCGTCGGCGATCGCGCCTGCGGCTCGCTCGTAGGCGGCGTCGATGCCGCCCTCGTCCTCGGCAGAAGGCGCAGGCCATGATCGTCAGCTCGTGACGGAGGTGGTCGAAGACGAGCAGTAAGTCGGTCACCATCAGCGCCATGTCGGGCAGGCCGAGCGGGTCGGGGTTGGGCTCGCCCAGCGGCTCGACCGTGCGCACGAGGTCGTAGCCGAAGAAGCCGACCGCGCCGCCGCTGAACGGCGGCAGGCCCTCGACCGGCGCCGGCCGGAAGCGCGCGAGGTGCTCGGCGACGGCGGCGTAGGGATCGGGGGCGTCGCGCCGTTCCGCCGCCGTCCTCGGCAGAGGGTCCCGTCGCTCCAGCGCAGCACCGAGCGGGGGCGGAAACCGACGAACGAGTAACGCCCGACCTGGCCCTGCTCGGCCGACTCGAGCAGGAAGCAGGGCGCCCCCTCCGGCTCGCCGGCGCGCAGCTTGAGGAAGGCCGAGACCGGCGTCTCGCAGTCGTCGAGCAGGCGGGCGCAGACCGGCACGACGTTGCCCCGCTCGGCCAGCGCGCGAGCCTCCTCCAGGCTCGGCTCGAGGATCAGATCGGAGTCAGCGGCGACGGCCATCGAGCACTTCCATCGCCGCGGACTGCGGGACCTCGCGCGAGGCGAGCAGGACGGCGAGGTGGTAGAGCAGGTCGGCGGCCTCTTCGGCGACGCGCTCGTCGGACTCCTCGCGGGCGGCGCGCACCACCTCCTCGGCCTCCTCCTCCACCTTCTCGCCGATCAGCTTCGGGTCGTCGAGCAGCTTCACCGTGTAGCTCCCCTCGGGCCGCTCGGCGGCACGGCTGCGCAGCGTGCGCTCCAGCGCAGCGAGCGTTTCGTGCAAAGCGGCGGTCATTGCTGTATTCGCCGTCTATGTCACGGTGAAAACAGGAGCGCTCGCCCGTATGGCAGGCGGGCCCTGTCGGCTCGACCAGGGCGACGATCGCGTCGCCGTCGCAGTCGAGGCGGAGCTGGCGAAGCTTGAGCACGTTCCCGGAGGTTTCCCCTTTGCGCCAGATCTCCTCCCGCGAGCGGCTGTAGAAGTGGAGCTCTCCCGTCTCGACCGTGAGCCGCAGCGATTCCTCGCTCGCATAGGCGAGGGTCAGCACCTCGCCGCTGGCGTGGTCCTGGGCGATGCACGGGACCAGGCCGCGCTCGTCGAACTTCAGCTGCTCGAACATCGAGCCATCGTAGTCTACTCGATGCCCAGCCGATCGAGCAGGTCCTCGTCGCGGCGCCAGTGGCTACGGACCCGGACCTTGAGGTCGAGGTGGACCTTGGCGCCGAGCTCGGCCTCGAGCGAGCTGCGGGCGGCGGTGCCGATCTCGCCGACCTTCTTGCCGCCCTTGCCGATCAGGATGCCCTTCTGGGACTCGGTCTCGGCCCAGATCTCGGCGGAGACGGTGACCAGGCCGTCCTCGCGCTCGTCGACCTCCTTGACCGCGACCTCGACCGAGTGGGGGATCTCCTCGCGGGTGCGGTTGAGCACCTGCTCGCGGATCAGCTCGGCCAGCAGCAGCTCGCTCGGCTGGTCGCTGTGGTCCTCGGGCGGGTAGAGGTAGGGGCCCTCGGGGACCAGCTCGCCGAGGCGCTCGACCAGGGCCTCGAGGCCCTCGCCCTCGCGGGCGCTGATCGGGAAGACCTCGTCGACGCCCTCCAGCTCGGCCGCCTCGGCGAGCACCGGGACCAGCTCGTTCGGCCCGAGTCCGGTCGACCTTGTTGACGGCGCAGATCGTCGGCAGCGCGACCGCCGCCCTCGACCAGGGCACGGGCGATGAAGCGATCGCCCGGCCCGACGCCCTCCTCGCCGTTGATCACGATCAGGGCCAGGTCGGAGTCGGCCAGCTCGCGCTCGACCCGCTTCTGCATCCGCTCGGTCAGCACGTCGCGGGGGCGTCTGCACGCCCGGGCAGGTCGACGAGGACCAGCTGGCGGCCCGCCTCGGTGTCGGTGTGGATGCCGCGGATCGCCCTCCGGGTCGTCTGCGGGCGCATCGAGACGATCGCCACGCTGGCTGCCGACGATCGCGTTGACCAGGGTCGACTTGCCGACGTTGGGCCGTCCGGCGAGCCCGATGAACCCCGCGCGGGTCACGTCAGTCCCTCCAGGACCCGGGCCTGCAGCGCGAGCATCTCGCCATCGTCGGTCTCGTGGTCGTGGCCGCAGAGGTGGAGGACGCCGTGGACGGCTGCCTCGGTGACGTCGGTGCAGTGCTGCGGGCAGATCGCGACGTCGCCCAGCTCGCGCGGGCCGGCGGTCGGCTCGGCCCCGTCGAGCGGGAAGGCGAGCACGTCGGTGGGCACGTCCTTGCCGCGGTGCTCGCGGTTCAGCTCCCGGATGCGCTCCGCGCCGACCAGCTCGACCGCGAGGTGTCCGTCGGCGACACCGGCGCCGTCGAGCGCCGCCGCGACCGCGTCGCGCAGCTCCGGCGGCACGTCTGAGAGGTCCCGGCTCAAGGGCCGGGGGTCGGGCCGTGTTCGGCCCGCGCCGCACGCTCGCGGTTGCCGTGCTCGTCGTAGGCGGCGACGATCCGCTGCACGAGCTTGTGGCGGACGACGTCCTCGCCGCCGAAGTCGACGAAGGAGATGTCCTGGACCGAGTCGAGGATGTCGCGGACGACGACGAGGCCGGAGCGCTGGTCGGTCGGCAGGTCGATCTGGGTGACGTCGCCGGTGACGACCATGCGCGAGTTGAAGCCGAGCCTGGTGAGGAACATCTTCATCTGCTCGGGGCTGGTGTTCTGGGCCTCGTCGAGGATCACGAAGGAGTCGTTCAGGGTGCGGCCCCGCATGAAGGCGAGCGGCGCGACCTCGATCACGCCGCGCTCGAAGTAGCCGTTGACCCGATCGGGGTCGAGCATGTCGAAGAGGGCGTCGAAGAGCGGCCGCAGGTAGGGGTCGACCTTGGCCTGGATGTCGCCGGGCAGGAAGCCGAGCCGCTCGCCCGCCTCGACCGCCGGCCGGGTGAGGATGATCCGCTGCACCTGCCGTTCGGCCAGCGCCGCGGCCGCCATCGCCACGGCGAGGAAGGTCTTGCCGGTGCCCGCCGGGCCGACGCCGAAGGTGATCGTGTGGTCGCGGATCGAGTCGACGTAGCGCTTCTGGTTGAGCGTCTTCGGCGCGACCTTGGTGTTGCGGTGGCGCCAGACGACGTCCTCGAGGATCTCGGCCGGGCTCTCGTGGGCGTCGAGCGCGCCGGTCACCGCTTCGATCGTCCCCGGCGCGACCTCGTGGCCCTGCTCGATCAGCTCGACCAGCTCGTCGACCACGGTCGCCGCCGTCTGCACGTCGTCGGAGTCGCCGTCGAGGGTGAGGACGTTGCCGCGCAGGTGGAAGCTCGCAGTCGAGGTGGCCGCGCAGCGCCCGCAGCACGGCGTCCTCGGAGCCCGCCAGCTCGGCGGCGACGGTGTTGTCGAGGGTCAGCTGCCTACGCGCCAAGCCGCTCACGCACCGCCGCGCTGACCCGCTTGCCGTCGGCGCGCCCGCCGACCTTCGGCATCAGCGCCGACATCACCTGGCCCATCTGCTTCTGCTCGCTGGCGCCGGTCTCGGCGACCGCGGCGTCGACCAGCTCGGCCAGCTCCTCGTCGGAGAGCTGCTGCGGGCAGGTAGCCCTCGATCAGCTCGGCCTCGAAGCTCTCGGCCGTGGCCTGCTCGGCGCGGCCGGCCTCGCCGTAGGCCTCGGCGGCTTCGAGCCGCTTCTTGCGCTCGCGCTGGAGCACCGCGACCTCGTCGCCGTCGCCCAGCTTGGCGTCCTTCTGCAGCGAGTCGACGATCATCCGCAGGGCGCCCGCCCGCTCGCGCTCGCCCGCCTTCATCGCCGTGCGCACGTCTGCCTGAACCTGCTCGAGAACGCTCATCGGCCTAAGGGTAGTCGGCAGCGTCGGGTGTCATCCGATCTCGACCCGCTCGACCGCGCCCAGCGGCATCTGCAGGAAGCGGGTGCCGAGCTCGCGGAAGGACTCGACGTCGCCGGTGCAGAGGAAGCGGTACTCGCCCTCGCCGTCGAGCGGCTCGGGCGAGGCCGCGGCGCTCGAGCGTGCGCTGCACCGCGGCGGCGACGGCGTGACCGCCGCTGACCAGGCGCACGTCGCGACCGAGGATGCGCTGCAGCATCGGCGCCACCAGCGGGTAGTGGGTGCAGCCGAGGATCAGGGTGTCGACCTCGGCCCGCTTCAGCGGCGCGCAGTAGGCGCGGGCCATCTCGAGCACCCCCTCGTCGAAGGGCGAGCCGTCCTGGATGAAGCCGGCGAGATCGGGCGCCTGCGACCTCGGTCACCTCGAGGGCTCGGCCCTGGGCTTCGAGAGCCACGTCGATAGGCGCCGCTCTCGACCGTGTTCGGCGTCGCCAGCACGCCGACCCGGCCGCTGTCGGTGATCGCGGCGGCGATCTCGGCCTGCGGCTCGACCACCGGCACCACCTCCACCCCGTGCTCGGCAGCAACCTCGCGGGCGACGTCGGCGCCGATCGAGGTCGCCGTGTTGCAGGCGATGACCAGCAGCTTGGCGCCTCGACCCAGCAGCAGCTCGGCGATCGCAGCGGATCCGCGCTCGCAGGTCTGCCGTGCCCTTGGTCCCGTAGGGGAACCAGGCCGTGTCGCCGAGGTAGACGAAGTCCTCCTCGGGCAGGGAGACGAGGCACTCGTGCAGGACGGTGAGGCCGCCCACGCCCGAGTCGAACATCGCGATCGGCAGCGAGGCGTCGAGCCGGGCGCCGCTGGGTTCCGAGACCGTCAGCGCCGGCGCCCTAGATGAAGGGCTTGTACGTCATGAAGAAGATCGTCGACGACGACGATCAGGCCCGCGAGCCCGCCGACTTTGCCGATCCGTTCGCTCACCGCGTTGAACTCCTCGCTGAGCGTGTCGCCTGCCTTCAGGTCGCGTTCGGCCAGCTCCCTCGCCTTGCGCGTCTGCGGCTTGAAGAAGGCCCCCTGAAGGGCGAAGAGCCCGATGATCGCCAGGAAGCCGACGCTGATGAACGCCTCGCTCGTGTCCCAGTCGCCGTCGGCCTGAAGGTAGATCCCAGCCACAAGCAGGACGATCATCCCGGGAGAGACGAGATAGCGATCGCACTTCTGAACGCCGGCGAGGATCGCCGGCGTCGCACGCGGATACTGCGGCGCGACCGAGAAGAAGAGCGCGTAGCCGAAGGTCGGCCCGAAGGCGAGCACGACCGCCAAGATGTGCAGGAAAAGCGCAATCTTGTAGCCGGGGTCGACGATCGTCGCCAGCATCGGCGCGAAACATACAGGCGCACGCGGCGCCTGGCGACTTATGCGTCTATATGACGCATAAGTCGCCAATCAGCGTTTGAGCACCAGCGCAGCCCAGTCGCCTGTCCAAGCGGCGATCCGCCTCGATGAGGCCCGCGGGCGCGAAGGCTGCAGCGGTGTCGTCGAGCTCCTGGGGTAGGAGGCCGGAGAGGACCATCGTGGCGGGCGTCGGGGGAGGGTCCGGCGGAGCGGCGGACGTGTCGGGAGTCGGGCGGGGGCTACCCGGAGCAACAGCGGGGAGGCTCCGAGTAGCCCCCGCCCGACTCCTCGGATTACCCGCCAGCTGTTTGGCAATCTCTCGCAAGATCGGCGCGGTCATGTTGGCGACCGTCGTTGGAGCGAGCGCCGGCAACGCATCGCGGAGGTTGATCTGTTCGAACTCGGCTGCGACGCGATTCGCCTCGGCGTTGGCTGTGGCTGCCTCGATCGAGGCTTGCTCGTGGTCGTAGCCGCGCACCGGAGACCAGCCGAGCTTGGCCGCTGCGATCGCCAGGACTCCGGAGCCGGTGCCAAGGTCTGTGAGGGGTCCTGAAGCTTCGCCGGCGTCGGCAAGCTCCAGCAGGAACTCAAGGCAGAGGCGGGTCGTCGGGTGGGCGCCGGTGCCGAAAGCGCGGCCGGGATCGACGACGAGGTCGACCGTGCCCTCGCGCGGCTCCTCCCAGGAGGGGCGCAGCCAGAGGCGCTCGCCGACCAGCAGCGGCTTGTGGAAGTCCTGCCAGCGGTCGGCCCAGTCGTCGGGCACCTCGGTCGCCACCACCTCGACCAGGCCGTCGCCGGCGGCCACCTCGACCTCGCCCAGCTCGGGCAGCTCGCCCTCGCCGCCGTAGATCGCGTACTCGACGTAGCCAGGGCCCCGCTCCTCCTCAACCCCGTTGGGGGCCAGCACCGTGAGCTCGGCGAGGACGATCTCGGCCTGCTCGGGCGTGCAGCGGACCGCCAGGCGGATCAACCGAAGGCCCGGCGCACGCGGGAGAAGAAGCCGCCGTCATCCTGCTCGGAGCGGAGGTTGTGCGGCTCCAGGGACTCCTCCAGCTTCTCGGCCAGCTCGCGCTGCTCCTCGGAGAGGTCGGTCGGGACGATCACGTGGACGACGACGCGTAGGTCGCCGGGCGGTCCCCCGTTGGCACCCGGCAGGCCGTGACCGCGCAGCGCGAACTGGGTGCCGTGCTGGATCCCCGGCGGCAGCTCGACCTCGCGCTCGCCCTCGTGGCTCGGAATCCTGACGGTCGCCCCGAGCATCGCCTCCAGGGCAGAGATCTCGACCGCGTGGACGAGGTCCTGGCCGCGCATCGGGCCCCGCCTGACCTCGAAGCCGAAGGCGCTGCCGAAGACCGCCTGGAACAGGTCCTCGACCGAGCCGAAGCCCGGGCCGCCGGCCGCGGCGCCACCGCCCCGCAAGCCCTCGTGGCCGAAGCGGTCATAGGCCTGGCGGCGCTCGCGGATCGGAGAGCACCTCGTAGGCCTCGGCGGCTTCCTTGAACTTCCTTTCCGCGTCGGGGTCGTGGGCGTTGACGTCGGGGTGCAGCTCGCGGGCGAGCCCGCGGAAGGCCCGCTTCATCTCCGTCTCGGAGGCGCCGCGCTGCACCCCGAGGACCTCGTAGTAGTCGCGTGGCATCGGGTCCCGATCAGCCGTCGTAGACCGTCTCGCAGTAGCGCGAGAGCTCGCGCGCGGCGGCGCGCACGGAGGCGATCGCGGTGGCGTAGTCCATGCGCAGGGGACCGACGACGCCGACGGCCCCGAGGTTGCGGTGCGCGAGGCCGTAATTGGCGCCGACGACGCTGACCGAGCGCAGCTCGGGGCTGCGGGTTCTCGGCGCCGATCCAGAGGAAGACCGAGCGCTCCTCGAGAGCCGAGCGCAGCATCCCGAGCAGGCTCGCCCGCTCCTCCAGAGCGGTCATCAGCCTGTCCGCCCGGGGCAGGTCGGCGGAGTGCGCTTCGGAGAGGAGACGGGCCGCGCCCTCCATGTAGAGGGTGTCGGAAGACTCCTCGCGCTCGAGCTCGGTGAAGGCGGCACCGAGCGTGGCGATGAACTCGCCCTCGAGCGGGGCCGAGCTCGGGATCGGCAAGGCGACCGGCGATCATCCGCGCTCCCAAGCCCATTCCCGACAGTCGACTCGTTGAGGTAGCTGGAGGCCCACTCGACCAAGCCGGCGTCGACCGGCGTGTGGAAGTCGAAGACGCGCTTGGCGACCGCGCCGTTGGAGGCGATCGCGACCACCATCACGCGACTGGGCTGCAGGCGCAGAACCTCGACCCGGTGGATCGTCGCCGCCAGCGTCTCCGGCGGTGCCATCACCATTGCCATCAGGTCGGTCACCTGGGCCAGCGCGGCCGTCGTCTCACGCATCGCCGCGTCGATCTCCCGCCGCAGGCTCCAGCTCCACCCGGCTCTCAGCGGGCGGCCCGCCCGCAGCCATCATCAGGTCGACGTGACGCCGATACCCCGAGCTCCGTCGGAACCCGGCCAGCCGAAGTATGAGGATGGGTCAGGTACCCAGCCGCCTCCAGTGCCGCCAGCTCCGCCCGCACGGTCGAAGCTCCCCACTCGACCTCCGAAAGCTCTACGAGCTCCTTCGAAGGCACGGGCTTCCCTGACGCCAAGTAGGCATCGACCACCAGCTTGAGAATCAGCTCCTGCCGAGGCGAAAGCATGCTGGAAGTCTAGGAGGAGCGCCGGGTGGGCCTCCCAAAACGCTCGGCAGGAGCCTCGCTTGAGTGTTTTGGGAGACCCACCCGGCGCTCCTCACACCTACAGCTGGACTTCTGCCTCTGCGTTGCGGATCGTCTGGTTGTCGCCCTGAGCTGCAACGGTGTCGATGACGGCGCGGTCGCCCTCGACGGACTTCACCGTGCCGGTGACGACGATCTCGGTCTCGGGCGCACCCATGCCGCGGAACTGCACGGAGAGCCTCTTGAGCGTTCCCGGGTCGCCGCCGGCGGCGTCGGTGGCGGAGCGCGCGACCAGGCCCATCATGTAGAGGCCGTGGAGGATCGTGTTCGGCAGGCCGACCGCCTTCGCGAACTCCGGGTCGATGTGGATCGGGTTGAAGTCGCCCGAGGCGCCTGCGTAGCGGTGCGGCAGGTACTTGTCGGGGGTGACCCTCAGCTCGGGGATCGCGTCCCCCCTGTTCAAGTCAGCCATCTCAGACTCCCCTCACGATGTTGGTCCAGGTGCCCTTGACGACCTCGTCGCCGTCCTGGTTGACCGAGCGGGTCTCGAAGACGTAGAAGCCCTTGCCGTCCTTCTCGAAGATCTCCAGGCACTTGGCGGTGGTGGTGATCTCGTCGCCCGAGCAGGCGGGCTCGCCCCACTCGAACTCCTGGCCGCCGTGCACCATCGCGGCGAAGTTCATCCCCACCTCGGGGTCGAACATCGCCGGGCCGAGCGCCGGGGCGCTGTAGACGACGCAGAACATCGGCGGCGCGACGACGTCGCGGTAGCCGGCCGCCCTGGCCGCCTCGCGGTCGAAGTGGACCGGGTTGTCGAGCCCGATCACTCGCGCGTACTCGCCGATCTTCTCCTTGCCCACCTCATAGGTCGTGGCGGGCCATTCCTTCCCAATAGCTTCTGTCTTGACGGTCATGGCGGGGCAGTCTAAAGACGCTTCGACACCCTGGTCGTCTGACCAGCTTGGTGTCTCGGGCGGGTGGCGCGGTAGGGGGAACCGCCCCTGAGGACGCTTTAGCGACCGGAAGGGGCGGTGGGTCCCCTGCCGCGACAGGACCCGCCCGCCAACCCCTACTCGTCGATCTCCAAAACGGCCAGGAACGCCTCCTGAGGAACTTCCACCCGCCCGACCGACTTCATCCGCTTCTTCCCCGCTTTCTGCTTCTTCAGCAGCTTCTGCTTGCGGGTGACGTCGCCGCCGTAGAGCTTCGCGGTGACGTCCTTGCGCAGCGCCTTGACCGTCTCGCGGGCGAGGATGTTCGAGCCGATCGCCGCCTGCACCGGCACGTCGAAGAGCTGGCGCGGGATCGTCTTGCGCAGCCGCCCGACCAGCTTCTTGCCCTGCTCGTAGGCGAATTCGCGGTGGACGATGATCGAGAGCGCGTCGACCCTGTCGCCGGCGAGCAGGATGTCGACCTTGACCAGGTCCGACGCCCGGTTGCCGATCGGCTCGTAGTCGAGCGAGGCGTAGCCGCGGGTCGAGGACTTGAGCAGGTCGAAGAAGTCGAGGACGATCTCGGCCAGCGGCATGTCGTAGCGGATCTGCACCCGCTGCGGGCTGAGGTAGTGCATGTCGACGTGGGTTCCGCGGCGCGACTGGCAGAGCTCCATCACGGCGCCGACCTGCTCGGCGGGGCAGATGATCGTGGCGCGGATGTAGGGCTCTTCGATCGTCTCGATCGTGCCGGGGTCGGGCAGGCTCGGTCGGGCTGCGGACCTCGATCCACTCGCCGTTGGTCAGGTTGACCTCGTAGCGCACGTTCGGGGTCGTCGCCAGCAGGTCGAGCCCGTACTCGCGCTCCAGCCGCTCGCGCACGATCTCCATGTGGAGCAGGCCGAGGAAGCCGCAGCGGAAGCCGAACCCGAGCGCCTCGGAGGTCTCCGGCTCCCAGGAGAGGGCGGCGTCGTTGAGGGCGAGCTTCTCGAGCGCGTCGCGGAGGTCTTCGAAGCGGTCGGTGTCGATCGGGAAGAGCCCGCAGAAGACCATCGGCCGGACCTCGCGGTAGCCCTCGAGCGCCCCGGTCGCCGGCCGGTCGAGCGAGGTCAGCGTGTCGCCGACGCGCAGCTTGGCGACGTCCTTGATGCCGGTGATCAGGTAGCCGACGTCGCCCGCGTCCATCCCCTGCACCCCTGTCATCGCCGGGCGGAAGAAGCCGATGTCGTCGATGTCGGCCTCGGTCCCGTTCTGCATCGCCAGGATCCGCTCGTTCTTGCGGAAGGAGCCGTCGACCATCCGCACGTAGGCGATCACGCCGCGGTACTGGTCGAACTCGGAGTCGAAGATCAGCGCCCGGGTCGGGGCCTCGGGCTCGCCCTTCGGGGGCGGGATGCGCGCGACGATCGCCTCCAGCACCTCGACCACCCCCTCCCCCGTCTTGGCCGATATCCAGAGCGCTTCGCCGGGATCGCCGCCGGTCAGGTCGGCGATCTCCTGTGCGACCCGCTCGGGCTCGGCGCCCGGCAGGTCGACCTTGTTGATGACCGGGATCAGCTCCAGCCCGTTCTCGATCGCCAGGTAGGTGTTGGCGACGGTCTGCGCCTCGACGCCCTGGGCGGCGTCGACGACGAGCAGGGCGCCCTCGCAGGCGGCGAGGCTGCGCGAGACCTCGTAGGAGAAGTCGACGTGGCCGGGGGTGTCGATCAGGTGCAGGTGGTAGGTCTCGCCGTCGGAGGCCTTGTACTCGACCCGCACCGCCTGCGCCTTGATCGTGATCCCGCGCTCGCGCTCGAGGTCCATCGAGTCGAGCATCTGCGCCTGCATTTTCTTCGGGTCGACGGCGCCGGTGATCTCGAGGATGCGGTCGGCCAGGGTCGACTTGCCGTGGTCGATGTGGGCGATGATCGAGAAGTTGCGGATGTGGTCCATCGGGGGGGCCGGAGTATGGCGATTGGCCGGCGGGTCCTGTCGCGGCGGCCCTCCCCCATGTGCTCGGACGCCTTGCGGCGTCCTCCGCTATGGGGGACCCCCGCCGCCGCGCCACCCGCCGGAGGATCGCTATCGACGGCACGCCGATGGATCCAGGGAGGTCCTTAGCTTGTAGATGACCGTTGGCGGCATTTGCAGGACCACGGTGGTGCCTGGAGCTTTTGTCCAGCGGGACGTTGCCGGGTAGGTGGGCTTGCCGGGTTCGATGCGGTCTCGGGAGGCGACGACGTAGTCGTAGTCGCCTCGTTGAGGAGGCTGGCGCCAGCGGGGGCAGGTGGTGGGGGCGGTGAAGCCGCCGTGAGGCTGCTCCTCGCCTATGTAGTCGACCTCGTTGCTGAGGTCGCGGCCGAAGAGGGGGTACTGGCGGGTGCTGGTGGTGGCGATGCGGGCGCCCTCGATTCCCTGCGCCCACTCGAAGGCGGCGTTCAGGCCCGGGGTTGTGAAGGTGGGGCTCTCGTAGCGGCTCTCTAGATAGTGGCGCTGGACGGGATAGCCCACCGCGATCAGCAGCACCGCACCCCCCACCGCAAGAAGGGCCAACCCCCTCCCCATCCGCTGACTTCGTCTTTTGGGGTCCATATGCACCCTTAACCACGAAGTCAGCGAAAGGGAGACGAGGCGGTTGCGAAGTTGTGGGGCGGTAGGGAGCAGGGCGAGGCCTAGGACCAGGGCCGGGGCGAGGTAGCGGAGGCCGGACTCGAAGCCTCTCGGCATGCCCTCGGGGCCGGAGGCGGAGGTCGGGGCGACGAGCCAGGCGAGGGCGGCGGCCAGGCCGGCGAGGGCGGCAACTCGGAGAACGGGGTCGGCGCGGCGGCCGAGGCAGAGGAACAGGCCCGCGAGGGCGGCGGCCAGGAATAGCGGCCAGAGAAAGGTGAGGCCGTCGTGGAGGCCGGGGAGGAACCAGTCGGACCAGACCGAGCCGTCGGTCAAATAGCCAAGGACGCTGTGGCCTTCGCGGCCACCGAGAGCCTGCTCAGGCCCCGGCAGGGAAACCGGGCCGAGGTCCTTGATCCACGGCAGAGGGTTGCCGGCGTGAATGAGATTGCGCAGGTACCAGTAGCCGCCGCCGGCGAGGGCGGCAAGCCCAGTGACCGCCAGCGAGCGCCACCTCTCTCCTCGCGGCGCGATCACCGCGAGGCCGACAACGAGGACCGCGGCGGGCAAGAGAAAGTTGAGCTTCGTTCCGGCGGCCAGTCCAGCCGCCAGGCCAACAACTGCTACCGCTCCCAGCGACAGTCGCTCGCCCTCTCTACGCGCAGCCCAAGCGTTCAAGGCAACCGCAACAGCAGCAAGTAGGAAGAAGATCCCGACGATGTCGTTGCGCGCCTCTCCGGCTTGATCCGAGAGGGCGGGCAAGCTCAGCGCGATGGCGCCCAGGGCAAGCGAGAAAGGCGCAACCTTGTACGGCCTGCCAATGCACCAGCTTGCAATGAGGCAGCCGACGAACCAGCCGAGGTTCAGCAGCGGGGACAACACATCCCGGTCGAACGCGACCATCCCCACGCTATGGAAGAGCTCTGAATTGGCGGGGTAGAACCAGGCCAAAAACTGCGGCGCGATGAAGTGAAGTCCCCACGTGTCACCGCTCTGAAAGAACCCGGCTGCAAAAGGCCCGTGGTACCAGGTCGAGTCGAACCCGGTCATCCCTGTCGATAGATGCGGCTTTAGCTCGAGGGCGAAATGAAGGGTCGCGGCTGTGGCGAGGGCAAGCCCAATCAGAGTCAGGACGTCGACCCCCCTTCCGCGGGTGGCGTGGGGGTTGGGGGGGTCGAGGACGGACGCTGTGCGTCCGCCCGCAGCGCCCCCCCTTCCCCCGCGACAGGACCCGCGGCCAAGGGCCTCCATCCCTACCCCGATCCCCGCCACCGCCAGCACAAAAGGCACCGGCTCGAGCAGCCCGAAACTGCCCAGCAGCTCGGCCGTCCAGAGCAGAATGGCCAGCGCGATGACCGTGGTAGCGAGGTGAGCTGGTGCTCCGTCGACGTCACGGAGCAAGCCGCGGCGCAGCTGTACAGCCCCGAGCCAGGCGAAGCCGACGAGGGCCCCGACCGCGAAGACCCCGAGGAGGTACTCCCCAACGTCGAGCATCTAGCGCCGCCGCACGAGGCGCATGATCTGCTCGAGCTCGCCGATGCGCAGCAACTTGGCCGCCCCGAGGTAGGTCAGGCCACCGAGGCCGAGTGCAACGCCCAGCGAGACGATCTGGCCGAGGAGCCCGCGGCCGAGGGCGTCGTCGAGCAGGTCCCAGATACCGAAGCAGACGGCGGCAAGAGCAGCGGCGGCGGCCGTTATCCGTAGGCCCGTGTCGAGCAGGCGGCCCAGCTCGAGGCCGCCGAGCAGCCGGCGCAGGATCACGCACTGGGCCACGACGCTGGCAACCGTGGCGATCGCGGTCGCGGCGACGATGCCGCCGACGCCGAGGTGGTAGAGGCCGAGCGCCGCCAGGGCTGTGACGGCGAGGTTCGCCGCCGCGATGCCGGTCGGCACCCAGGGCCGCTGCAGGCTGAAGAAGGTGCGGGTGAGCAGCAGGAAGAGGCCGTTGGCGGGCAGCGAGAAGGCGAACCAGAAGAGCGCGGTCGCCACCAGGGTGGTCTGCTCGGGCGTGAACTCGCCGCGCTGGAAGACGAGCCGGACCATCGGCTCGGCGAGGACGAGGACGGCGGCGGCTGCCGGGATCAGGACGAAGAGGATTTGGCGCATCCCGTTGGCCATCGTCGCCCGCAGGTTGTCGTGCTCTCCCCGGGTGGCGAACCGGGCCAGGGTCGGGAACAGCACGGTCGCGATCGCGACCGAGAAGATCCCCTGCGGCAGCTGGTAGATGCGAAAGGCCTTGTCGATCGCCGCCGGCGCCTGGTCGCTGACGAGGGTGCCGAAGAGGCTGTTGACGATCAGGTTGAAGTTGATCAGGCCGAGGCTGATCGTCACCGGCAGCATCAGCAGCAGGACCCGCCGCACGTCGCGGTTGCGCCATTCGAAGCTCCACTCGAACTTGAACGGGGTGTTGCGCAGGTCGAAGGCGGGGATCAGCAGCTGCACCAGGGTGCCGGCGAGGATGCCGATCGCGTACGCGTAGATCCGGTCCTGCCCCTCGAACATCGGCGCGAGGACGACGACGAGGGTGATGATCGTCAGGTTCCAGAACAGCGGCGAGATCGCGAACGCCCCGAAGCGGTCGTAGCTGTTGAGCACGCCGACGACGACGCCGCTCATCCCGAGCAGGATCAGGATCGGGAAGAGGACCTGGGAGAGGGTGACGGTGAGGTCGAGGATCGCCCCTTCGAAGCCCGGCGCGACCAGCGGCATGATGACCGGCGCGGCGAGGACGAAGAGAGCGGTGATCGCGCCGAGGACGAGGGTGACGAGGAGCAGCAGGGTCGAGGCGAGCCGGAAGGCCTCGCGGTAGTTCTTGCGCTCCAGCTGCTCGGTGAAGACCGGCACGAAGGCGGGCTGAAGCGCCGCGTCGGCGAAGAGGGCGCGGACCAGGTTGGGGACCTGGAAGGCGATCGTGAAGGCGGACATCGGGCCGCTGACCCCGTAATAGGAGGCGGCGACGATCTCGCGCCCGAGGCCGGCGACCCGCGAGGCGGCGGTGGCGACCGAGAAGAACGCGGTCGAGCGGGCGATCCGGCCGGGCGACGGCTCGGCCGAAGGCTCCTCACCGGGATCGAAGGCCTCAGCGGCGCGCAGCGCGGCGTCCGCCTCGATGTTGCGCCCGTCCGGCGTCTCGGGGGTCTCCAATACCTATCTCACTCGCTATAGTCGGCCGCCGGAAACATGGCGAACATAGCCTCACAGAAGAAGCGGATCCTACGCAGCGAGCGCGAGCGCACGGAGAACCGCCTGCTCACGAGCACGGTGAAGACCCACTTCCGCCGGCTCGAAAGCGCGGTCGAGGCCGGCGACGCGAGCAAGCTCGAAGCCGAGCACAAGGCGCTGGTCTCCAAGATCGACAAGGCCGTCCAGAAGGGCGCCCTGCATAAGAACACCGGCGCGCGCAAGAAGTCCCGCGCCGCGCGAATCGCCGGCGCCTAGCGGCGTCCTCGGTCGCTCGCGTGCAAAGCACGCCACGCTCCCTGCGTCCTTGCTATGCACCGGCGCTCGCGCGGCGCAGCGCAAGCGTCAAGGCCAGGTCGTCGCCATAGTCGGCTCCGCCGCGGCACCAGACCTCCAAGTCGGCGAGGGCCGTCGTCGCATGCCGCAGGTTCGAGAGGCTTGTCTTCCCCAGCCGGGAGACCAGCTGACGCGCTGCGTAGGGGTGCATCCCGAGACCCGCCTCGACTTGCTTCGGAGGCACCCCCTCCTCGAGCTGGGCGGCGGCGGCACAGGCTTTGCGCAACCTGGAGGCGAGGCCGTAGATCAGGCCGGTCACGTTCTCCCCCTGCGAGATCAGCTGCTCGGCCAGCCTGCTCGCCTTTGCCGGGTCGCGCTCGAGCAGGGCGTCGGAAAGCGCCCAAACCGCCGCTTCGGACGTGTCGGAGACCATCGCGTCGAGATCGGCGGCGGTCACCCGCCCCCCCTCTCCGGCCCAAAGCGCCAGGCGGCCGAGCTCGTTGCGCAGTCGCACCGGGTTGGCACCCATGCGGTCGACGAGGATGCGAGCCGCCTCGGACTCGAGCGCGAAGCCGAGACCCTTGGCCTCGCCGACCAGGAGGCGCGGCATGTCGCGTGGCTTCGGCGCCTCGAACTCGTGGATCTCGCCCTGCGCCGCCTTCACCGCCTTCATCAGCTTCGCCGGCGCCTTGGCCCGGGCGATCAGGACGACGGTCAGCTCGGGCGGCAGCGCGCCGACGGCGGCGGCGACGGCCTCGAGCTGCTTGTCGCGCCAGCGCTCGACGCCGTCCGCAAGCAGGTAGCGGCGTGTCTCTGTCAGCGACATCGCCGGAATCGCCGCCAGCAGCGCCTCGTGGTCGGGGGCGCCTCTGCCCTCGCTCGGCTCGAAGACCTCCAGCGCCCCGGCGCCGCCGTCACCTTCGGCGCGGGCGCGCAGACGGGCGCGCGTGGCATCGATCTTCGCCCCGTCGGTGCCGGCGATCAGGTACAGCGCTGCCAAGCCCTCGGCCATCGCGGGCGAGTCTAGTGGCGGTGGTCGTCCGACTTTCCCCGTTGCTCGTCCTGGTCGTCGCGGTCGTCATCCCAGTCCGCGTCGTTGCCATCCCGGCGGTCCTCTGAAGGCGGGGGGGCCGAGTGGTCGTCATCGCGGTCGTCCGAGCCCCCGCGCAGGTCGTCGTCAAAATCGCCGGAGTCGCGGGGCCGGTCGTCGCGCTCACGCCCTTTTTCCTTGGCGTGTTCCTTGGCGTGCCCCTTTTCCTTGTCACGCCCTCGGGACTTGCCGTCGGTGCCAGCGGCCACAGGCGGTGGCTCCACCGCCCCGTCGTCATCACGGGGTGCTGGAGCCGAGGAGGGAGGCTCCTGGCCGGTGGGTTGGGAAGTCTGAGTCGGTGCTGCCTGAGCGGGAGGGGTTGAAGGCGCGGGGTCCGGCAAGGCCGGGGGCTCGGCCGGGGCTCCGGCGATCTGATCCGCCGCGGCGACGCCCGACTCCAGGCCCGACGCCGTCTCGCCGTGGCGGTTCGCCGTCGCTTGCGGGCGCTGCCCCGCGCCGCCGCGCGTCGCGAGAAGCGGGTGCGCCTCGGCTTGGACCAGGGCGATCGTGTCGTTTTGGACCACAGCGGGAGCCGGAGCAGCGGGAAGGGGGCCGCTGAGGACGCCGGGCCAGCCGATCTGGGAGACGAAGGCGATTAGAGCGAGCCCGACGAAGGTGACCAGCCCCAGAAGGCCGATCGTGGTGCTGCGCAGCCTGACGAGCATGCCGTCTCCCGCCAGGCTCGAGCCGAGGAGCTTTCGCGAGAGCGCATGTCGGGTCCTATGGAGCACCACTACGGCCATCGGCCGTGGCATCCCGATCGCGATAGCCGGCGGCCGGGAAAACCGAATACTGGGTCGGAGATTCGTTTAGATGACGGCTTTCAATCGGTCGTGCCGATCTCGACGCCGGCACGGCTGGCGTCGAGCACGACCGTGCCGTCGCGATCGGTGCGCAGAGCGGGGACGCGGTGCGCGGCGAGGGTGGCCAGCGTGGTCGGCGCCGGATGGCCATGGGGATTGTCGTCGCCGACGGAGATGACCGCGAGTCGCGGCCTGACGCGGTCGAGAAGCGGGCCGAGGCCGGTGTCCTCGCTGCCGTGGTGCGCGACCTTGAGCACGTCGACCGGGCCGGGGTCGATCGGCACCGCCTCCGCCTCGGCGTCGCCGGTGAGCAGCAGGGAGAGGCGGCGCCAGCGAACGAGGAGGACCAGGGCCTGGGTGTTCGGATCAGTCCCCGCCAGCGGCGTCGCGAGCAGCTCGCCCGGCGGCCAGAGGACCTCCACCCGCAGCCGGCCGGCACGGAGGGCGTCGCCGGCGGCGATCGGCACCGGGGTGGCGCCGGCCGCCTCGGCCTCACGGCGGAGCCCGCCGCCGATCCGTGCGTAGGCGAGCCTCCTCACCGGAAAGCGCCCGAGCAGCTCCTCGATCCCACCCGCGTGGTCGGACTGTTCGTGGGTGAGGATCGCCGCCCCGAGCCTCTGGACACCGGCCGCGCGGAGCTTCGCCGAGATCTCGGCCCCGGGCGGGCCCCCGTCGACGAGAACGGCCGGTGCGTGGGCCGGCTGCAGCAGGATCGCATCGCCCTGGCCGACGTCGAGGAAGGTCACGCGCAACCCGCTTGCGGGCCCGCTCGCGTCCGCTCCCCCGCCGCCCCGGACCGTGAAGAGCACCGCGACCCCGACACCCGCAGCGACCGCACCCCGCCAAATCCCCCGCCGACGGGCCGAAATGTCAACCCACAGTTGACATTTCGGCCCCTCGGCGGAAAGAGGACGCCGCCTGAGGTTCGCGAGGCGGTGGCGGCGCAGGACCCCCGGGACGCCGATGGCGAGCGCGGCGAGGACGAGGTAGGAGACGAAGAGGCCACCCGGTCCCAGCCGCACATGTGGATAGGCCCAGCCCGGACCGCCGCACCAGGCGGCCACCTGGGCGATGTAGGCGAGGAGGAGGGCGTTGACCGCGTTGAGCAGCTCGACCGGGAAGCCGGGGACCTGGCCGCCGGCTGCCGCCAGCATCCCCAGCCACATCGCCGGCGCCACCGCGGGCAGTGCAAGCAGGTTGGCCACGAGCGTCGTGGTCGAGACCGCTTCGAAATGCAATGCGATCAAGGGCGCCGTGGCCAGGGTGGCGGCGGCGGTCAGCGCGGCCCCCTCGGCGAGGGTCCCGCGCCATCCCCGGCCGCCGGTCCGGACGACGATCGCTCGGCGCAGCAGCGACGCCAGGGCGAGGATGCCGAGCACCGCGGCGAAGCTGAGCTGCCAGCCGACGTCGCCGGCGACGCGCGGGTCGATCGCCAGGGCGAGGACCGCGGCCAGGGCAAGCGCGTAGAGACGCGAGGAGCGTCGCCCCGCCAGTGTCGCCAGGACGCTGAGGCCGCCCATCACGCCCGCGCGCAGGATCGAGGGCCCGGCGCCGGCCAGCGGCACGTAGACGACGATCGCCCCGAGGATCCAGACGAGGCGGGTGCGCAGCGGCATCCCGAGCGCCGCGAGCAGCGGCATCGCAAGCAGTGCCAGCAGGGCCACGTTCTGGCCCGAGACGGCGATCAGGTGGCTGAGGCCCGAGCGGCGGAAGTCCTCGACGGTCGCCTCGTCGACTCGGTCGTCCTCGCCGAGGACGAAACCGCGCGCCAGCTCGGCCTCGCGTGCGGGCATGCCGCGACCGAGGGCATCGACCGCTCGCCCGTGGATCTCATCGCGATGGACGAGTGCGAGAGCAACCGCGGCGAGAGCCGCGAGGACGACCAACGTCGATGGCCGCCCCGCGCGCATCTAAGGCTGAAGGCGGGCGCGCAGGGACTCCATCGTCGCCGGCCCGATCCCGCTCACCTGGTCGAGCTGGTCGACCGAGGCGAGGCCGCCCTGCTCGTCGCGGTACTCGAGGATCTTCTGCGCCGTCACGGGTCCGATCCCGTCGATCGTCTCCAGCTGCTCGGCGGTGGCCGTGCCGAGGCTGATCGGACCGTCCTCGCCTGCGCCGGCCGTCGCCGGCGGCGCGCCCCCCGGCCCCGCCTTCGGCACGACGACCTGCTGCCCGTCGGCAAGCCGGGCCGCCAGGTTTATCGCTTCCAGCAGGGCCCCGCGGCTGGGACCGCCCGCCCGCGAGACCGCGTCGGTGACCCGTGCCCCCACCGGCAGCCGGTAGACGCCGGGCTGAGCGACCGCGCCGGTGACGTGCACGACCAGATCGCCGCCGGAGGCGTCGAGGCTGAAGCCGCCGCTCGCATCAGACGACTCGCCGGAGGCGAAGCTCGGGACCGGCTCGTAGGCGGAGCCGCTCCCCTCGGCCCGTATCGCCCGTGCCCCGAGCAGGAGAAGCAGCACGGCGACGGCGCCGTAGACGGCGATCTGCGACCTGCTCAGCTCGGGCATGACCCGAACCGTCCCCGATGCCGGCGCGCACGTGGCGCGCTGACTCACACGGTTGCGTTACAGGTCTTCGTCGTCGTTGTAACCCGCAACCTCTGCAAGCTGGTCGCTGTACAGCTCCGAGGCGGCGACCGGCGGCGACTGGACCGAGATGCAGGCGAGTTCGCCCTCGCCGTCGTTGGCGATCGAGTGATCGGTCGCGGGCGGCACCAGGATCAGGTCGCCCTCGGCGACACGCTGCGTGTCCCCGGCCACCGACATCGAGCCCGCCCCCCTGATCACGACGTAGACCTGCTCGGCCTCTTCGTGGGAGCGCAGCGACTGCTCGGCGCCGGCGGGAAGCTCCAGCCAGGTGACCGAGAGGTTTCGCGAGCCGAGTTCGCCCGCGTCCATGAGCACATGCGTGCGCAGGCGATGCCACTCCTCCACCGGCGCCTCTGAGAGCCTTCTCACCTGCACGCGCGCTTTGTACCAGAAAGTCTGCCCTAAGCCGTTAAAAGTGGTGCCTCAGCGGACCACTAGGTTCACCAGCTTGCCCGGGACGACTATCTCCTTGACGACCTCCTTGCCGTCGAGAAAGCGGCTGACCTTCTCGCTCTCCCGGGCCAGTCGCAGCAGCTCCTCCTCCGGTGCGTCCGCGGCCGCTTCGATCCTGTCGCGCAGCTTGCCGTTGACCTGGACCACGAGGGTCACGGTCTCGCTGACCAGCAGCGCCGGGTCGGCCTCGGGCCAGGGCTGCTCCCACACCCGCCCGCCCGCGAGCCGCTCCCAGATCTCGGCGCCAAGGTGCGGGGCGAAGGGGAAGGCCAGCGAGGCCGCGGTGGCGGAGGCGAAGCGCACCGCGGCGGTCCCGCCGGGGCTCCCGTAGAGGCCGTCCTTCAGCCGGTAGGCGTCGTTGACCAGCTCCATCACCGCGGCGATCGCGGTGTTGAACTGGAAGCCGCGCTCGAAGTCCCGCGTCACCTTGTCGATCGCCCAGTGCGCCTTGGCGAGAAGCGTGCGCGCATCGCCCTCGGCCGCGGCGGCGTCGAGCTCGGCGGCCTCCTTCGGCTCGACCTCCTCGCAAAGCCGCCAGAGGCGGGAGAGGAAGCGGTTGACTCCCTCCACCCCCTCGTCGGCCCAGTCGGCGTCGCGCTCGGGCGGGCCCATGAAGCAGATGTAGGTGCGGGCGGTGTCGGCGCCGTAGCGCTCGACGTACTCGGCGGGGCTGACCGTGTTGCCGCGCGACTTCGACATCTTGGCGCCGTCGCGGGTGATCATCCCCTGGGCGAAGAGGTTGGCGAAGGGCTCCTGCACGTCGAGGTGGCCGCAGTCCGCGAGCGCCTTGGTGAAGAAGCGCGCGTACATCAGGTGCAGGATCGCGTGCTCCACCCCGCCGATGTACTGGTCGACCGGCAGCCAGTGGTCGGAGGCGGCGCGGTCCCAGGCGGCAGCCCCGTTGCGCGGGTCGAGGTAGCGGATGAAGTACCAGGAGGAGTCGACGAAGGTGTCCATCGTGTCGGTCTCGCGCCGGGCCGCCTTGCCGCAGCGCGGGCACTCGGTGGCGACCCAGTCCTCGGCGGCCGCCAGCGGGCTCTTGCCCTGCGGCGCGTAGTCCTCGATCTCGGGCAGCTCGACCGGGAGCCGGTCCTCGGGCACGGGCACGATGCCGCAGTCCTCGCAGTAGACGACCGGGATCGGGGCGCCCCAGTAGCGCTGGCGCGAGACCAGCCAGTCGCGCAGGCGATAGTTGACGGACTTCTTCCCCCGCCCCTCCTCGGCCAGCCAGGCGACGATCTCCTCGTAGGCCTCGCGGTTGCCCTTGCCGTCGAAGCGACCCGAGCCGGTCATCGGGCCGTCGCCGGGATAGGGCAGGCCGGCGTCGTCGCGGGCGGTCTCGGAATCCTCGCCCTCGATCACGCGGCGCACCGGCAGGTCGAAGGCCCTGGCGAACTCGTAGTCGCGCTCGTCGTGGGCGGGGACGGCCATGATCGCGCCGGTGCCGTACTCCATCAGCACGTAGTCGGCGACGAACATCGGGATCTCCTCGCCGTTGACCGGGTTGACGACGCTGCGGCCGAGCGGCACGCCGGTCTTCTCGCGGTCCTCGGCGCCGCGTTCCTCGGCGGACTCGCGGGCGGCGCGGTCGACGTACTCGCGCACCGCCCCCTCGGCGGGAGTGCCGGCGACCAGCCGCTCCAGCTCGGGGTGCTCGGGGGCGAGGACGAAGAAGGTGGCGCCGAAGAGAGTGTCGGGCCGGGTCGTGAAGACCGGGAAGTCGAGGCCGAGCTCCTCGCAGCGGAAGGCCACCTCGGCGCCCTCGGAGCGGCCGATCCAGTTGCGCTGCATCGTGATCACGTGCTCGGGCCAGGACTCGAGCAGCTCGAAGTCGGCAAGCAGGCGCTCGGCGTACTCGGTGGTCCTGAAGAACCACTGCTCGAGCTTGCGCTGCACGACCTCGGTGCCGCAGCGCTCGCAGCGGCCGTCGACGACCTGCTCGTTGGCGAGCACGGTGGCGTCCTTCGGGCACCACTGCACCGGCGCCTCGGTGCGGTAGGCGAGGCCTTTCTCGAACAGCCGCAGGAAGATCCACTGCGTCCAGCGGTAGTACTCGGGCGTGTGCGTCGCCAGTTCGCGCGACCAGTCGATCGAGATGCCCCACTCGCGGAACTGGCGCTGGAAGGACTCGATCGAGCGCTCCGTCGCGACGCGCGGCGGCTCGCCGGTCTTGATCGCGTTGTTCTCGGCCGGCAGCCCGAAGGAGTCGTAGCCCATCGGGTGGATCACCTCGAAGCCGTGGCGGCGACGGAAGTGGGCGATCGCGTCGCCGACCGCGTAGCACTTGAGGTGCCCCACGTGCGGCTGCCCCGAGGGGTAGGGCAGCATCTCCAGCACGTAGGACTTCGGCTTGGAGGCGTCGTAGCCGGGCTGTCCGGGATTGGCGACCTCCCAGGTCCTCTCCTCGGCCCAGACCCGCTGCCACTTCGCCTCGATCTCTTTGGGGTCGTAGCCCATGGGGGCGCGATCTTACGAGGGTGCCCAGCCCAAACGCCTCGTCAGAAGACCGGCGAGAGAGCCTCGAGGACCTGGGGCCAGACGTAGACCTCGACCGTCGCCGCGACGACGAGGACGGGAATCGCGAGCAGTACGGTGATGAAGGTGGCGGCGAGGAGCTGGTTCCACTCGCCGCGGCGGCTGGCGATCAGCCAGGCGGCGAGCGGCAGGAAGAGCGCGGTCAGCTCGGGGATCGCGTGGGGCAGGACGCTGAGGATGAGGGCGGCGTGGGAGATCTCCAGCTGGAAGGCGATCGTCGAGCCCTGGAAGCCGAGGTAGAGCGCCTGGGTGCTGAGCGAGAAGAGGGTGACGGCGGCGACGAAGACGACCGCGAACTCGGCGGTCTTGACGTGGATCCAGCGCGAGAAGCCGGTCCGCTGCGCCGCCGCGATCGGCATCGAGGCGCCGGCGATGAAGCCGGCGACGCAGGCCGTCGCGTGCAGGGCCAGGACCAGCGAGTTGCGCCAGAGGATCGGCAGCAGGTCGCCCGGCTCCGCCGGTTCGGTCAGGCCCGGGAAGTGGAGCGGCGTGATGTCCGGGGTGAGCAGGCCGGCGACGACCCAGACCGCTCCCAGCAGGGTCAGAGAGATCGCGAGGCTGAGCGCCGTCCAGCCGCGCAGGACCGCCCACGGCCGCCCGTTCCAGGCCTCCAGCGCCGCCCGCGTGTCGTCCATCCCGTGCGAGAAGACGTGTTCGTTGGCGGCGTTCATCGATAGCTCATCGGCAATAGACCCCGGACGGTTGAGCACATGCCCTCCGCCCGGTATCTAGACTTAAAACCCTTTGAGCGAAGCCCAGTCCGGCAAGAAGTTCCTGGAACGGCCGCTTGCGGTCGTCACTTTGATCGCGAGCCTGCTTGGCATCGCCACTGCCGTCGTCACCCTCTCCGGAATCGCTGGCGGCGATGAGAATGGAAAGCTGGACCGCATCGGCGAATGCATCAGCGAGCACGGCCTCGCCCAGGCCAGCGAAAGAAAGGACGTCGCCGAGGGCCGGGTGCTCTTTCGTGCTTGTGAGGACCCGCCTCCGCCAGGGGCAGCCAGCGATGGCTTCACCGAAATCACGGTCGCGAGCAACCTTGGCCCAGGTGAATCCGAAGCCGAAGGGCTAACGATTGCGGAAGTGTTCACCTCGACCTGCAGAGACATCGAAGCCAGCTACCTGTTCGACAACATGGGCACCTTCGTGCCCGAGCAGCCCGTCCGGTTGACGAAGGGCGAGGTACGCCGCGTCGAGGGAGGATCCATCTGGTTCCCCCGTGACGAACAGGAGGCCCAGATCTACGCGCCAGGGCGCGACGAGTTCATCGTAATGTCGGCGGGGCGATACAAGCTCGATTCCGCACGCTGCGTCGGGTAAGTGGAGTTGGGTGGACGTCTGTCGAACCCCGACTTCCTGACCAGGATAGACCGGCTGCTCAAGGAATTGGAGGCAGTTAGGGCCGAGAGCTAAGGGGCGTTGTCCCGCCACCACTTGACGAAGTTCGCATGGAGGCCGCGGGCCGGCAGATCGACCGCCCGGAACAGTTTGTCTACTTGCTGGTCTTTCACCGTCCTCGGAAGTCGCTCTCCGTTCTCTAGCGATGAGACATCGATCTGGCGAATCCCCACCCGATCTGCTAGATCCTGCTGGGTGAGGCCGTGGCGGTTGCGCTCCACCGCCACTAGGACACCGATCTGGAAGGCCACACTTCGTAGCGCTCCGCGCGACCGCGCGAGGGCAGTGCGCTTGCGGGGAAGCCTTGGACCACTTGCTGCCATCGCGCGAGTCTAACTTGGCGCCAAGCCCGATGCCGCCGTCTTCGAGTACACGTTGTCGCAGCTCGATGCCACCAGCGATCAAGCTGTGATGGTTGGTGACAGCATCTCCAAAGATGTTGATGGCGCCCTCTCGGCTGGACTTGGCGCGGTCTGGGTCAACCGCAATGGGTCTTCTGCTCCACAGAATCGACCGGACCCCGTGGAGATCGCCTTTGCTGAGAGCACTCAGTTCGTCGGCGGCTTGCTCGAAAGCTGGGGCTATTGGCGACCGGCAGAGCACTCGACCTACTCGCGAAGACCAGCGCTTCGGCGCCCAGTCCAAGAGTGCTCACGCCGCTTGAGCTGGGATTCCGCATAACTGAGAGAACTTTGGGCGCTGCGCAAACCATGCAATTCGCGTCCGGACTGGGGTGTCGCCTGCGGTAGGTTGCGGCGATGCGATCGCCGGTGCTGACCATTGCCGCCTTGCAGCCAGCGTGCAAAGCGAATGACGTGGCAGCAAATGCGCGGTCCCATGCGGCAGCGGTGCGCGCGGCGAAGGCACAGGTGGTCGTGTTTCCAGAGCTTTCGTTGACGGGCTACGAGCTGCTGGCGCCTCCTGTGTCGTGTGATGACGCGAGGCTCAATGCCATTGTGGAGGCGTGCGCCGCGACAGATTCCGTTGCGCTCGTAGGTGCTCCGGTTAAAGGCGATGCTGGGCTAATCCACATCGCGATGCTCTGCGTGAGTGAGCGTAGCGTGGAAGTGGCATACCGAAAGTGCTATCTGGGTGGCAAGGAGTCGATGCGTTTCAGTCCCGGACCAGGGCCTGCTGTCTTCGACGTGGACGGCTGGCGCCTTGGCATGGGAATCTGCAAAGACACCGGAGTCGCCGCGCACGTGCGAGATACCGCCGCCCTAGGCATCGACGTGTACGTTGCGGGCCTCGTGCATACGCCGGAGGAGCTCCCGCATCAAGAGATGCGCGCTGCCTCGATCGCACAAGAGAGCAAGGCCTTCGTCGCCTTCGCAAGCTTCGCCGGCCCTACTGGTGGCGGGTATGAGCGCACAGCCGGCTCGTCCGCAATCTGGTCGCCGGAAGGCGATGTGCTCGCCAGCGCCGGCCCGGAGGTCGGCGGCATGGCCCGCGCTTCGGTTCGTGACACCCAAGATGACTGAGGGAGGTGGCGTACAGGGACTTCCGATCATGGAGCTAGCCGGACGACTTTCGAACCCCGCATTCCTAAAACCTTCTCTCGGCCAAGCTCGCGCGATAAGCCATGACCGCGAGCAGCGCAAGGAGCTGTGGCATATTGCGGGGATCGTGAAATCCCAGCCCCAGCAGGTCCCTCCAGATGAATGGCTTTGTCGACATGGGCGAAAGAGGGCACCATGAGCCAGATCAAATCTTCTCCGTCGGGGCAACGGCTATGGGTGTGCCCGCAATGTAGCTGCCGGAATCCGATCGAGGCGAGCCATTGCAGCGGATGTAATCGTGCGTACACGTCTCAAGAGCTTGCCGGCATAACCACCTTGAAGTGCACTCTGATCGAGTCATGGCAGTGCCCAGAATGCGGGCATGACCGCAACCGCATCGGCTCGTCGCGGTGCGTCCAATGTCGCCGTGAGTTCTCAAATGCAGCGCTCCGAAGTGCGCGCGTGGTGCTACGGGAGTCATTTCGCACCGTACAACTCGGCCGAAAGTACGTATCTCCAGAGAAGAGCGGCCTCCAGGCCCCTGGCTCGCAATGCTTGGAAGCCGAGACGGAGCGGCGCCTTAACCGGGTCATGGAGGAGCTCAACGAGCTTGTCGGCCTGGCACCAGTGAAGGCGCAGGTTCACAGGGTCACGAACCTTACGCGCTTGCAAGCAATCCGAAGGAGCCGCGGCTTCAACATCCCGACGGTCTCCCACCACCTTGTTTTCACCGGTCCGCCCGGCACCGGCAAGACTACGGTCGCGAGGATCATTGCTCGCATCTATTCGGTGCTCGGCGTCTTGACTGAGGGTCATCTAGTGGAGGTCAGCCGTCAGAACCTCGTCGGCGAGTACATCGGCCACACTGCCCCTAAGACGAATGCGGCGATTGAGTCGGCTTTGGGAGGAGTACTCTTCATCGACGAGGCCTACGCACTCTCGCCCCCGGATAGCGCACGGGACTTTGGTCGGGAGGCAGTTGAGACCCTCCTGAAGCGAATGGAGGACGACAGGAGTCGATTTGTCGTCGTAGTAGCTGGTTATCGCGGCGAGATGCGCACGTTTCTCGAATCAAACCCAGGGCTCGCCAGCAGATTTGGCGAGACAATCGACTTCCCGAGCTACTCGGCCAATGAGCTGCATCAGATATTCCTGCACCAAGTACACGACGCTGACTACGCGCTATCTAAAGAAGCAAGCGCCAAGGCCGCGGCGGTACTCGCCGCAGCTGTGTCAGATGACAATCCCAGCTTCGGCAATGCCCGCGCAGTACGTAACCTGTTCGAGGACGCCATTGCTCTGCATGCGACCCGGGTAATGGAGGCAGGATCAGTTGACAATAGGTCAATTTCTCTGCTGGAAGCATGCGACATTCCCGAGGCTCCCTAGCTTCATGCCAGGATATGACTTCCCACTAGGAGGCTCTCGCGAAACGGCTAGCGAAACTCTTGCCTTGCATCGGTAGCTGAGTCTACGGTCGGCGGGTCACTGAAACAGAAACGGCCGGGGCGGCGCGCTAACGCCCCCCGGCCCGGCACAGGAGGTACAAGCTCCCATGCAGGACCAGCCTACCCAGAGGGCCGTCCTCGGCCTCGTTCTCGACTCGCACCCGAAGCCCCTAACGACCCGCGAACTCGCCCGTCAGATCGACCGAGGCGACGCCGTAGAGCGCGCCGTAGCCGAACTCGTCAGCGTCGGCCTGGTCGAACGCGATGGCGATTCGGTTCGCCCGACCAAGGCCGCCGTCCACTTCGACCGGCTGGAACTGCCGTGATCGACATAGCCGCCCGGTTCGGGGACAACCTCGCCCGTTGCCGCAAGCTCGCGGACCTCTCCCAAGAGGAGCTATCGGCGCGAGCCTCGCTTCACCGAACCGAGATAAGCCAGTTGGAGCGCGGCCTGCGCATCCCGAGGATCGACACCCTCGTCAAGCTCGCCGCCTCGCTCGAAGTCAGCGCAGACGAACTTCTGGCCGGGTTGGAGTGGAAGCCGGGCGGGATGGTCTATGGGCGCTTTCGATCCTCCGGGGAGGATGGGCCGTAGCGGCGCGGGTGCGGGCCAGGGCGCAGGCCAGCTTGGTCAGCACCGTCAGGTCGGCATGGAGCCGGACGCGCTCCAAGCCACGGACGCGGAGCGGCTTCAATCCCCAATCGTTCTTCAGCCTGCCGAACTCCCGCTCGACCGAGGCCCGCTTGCGATACATCGCCTTCCAGCGCTTTGTCTCGCGTGGAACCAGCGGGTGCAGGCGGTCGGCCTTGACCCATACCGAGGCGGGCTTGCACTCGCCGGTCGGGCAGCGCCACTTGGAGGCTCCGCGCTTGTGATCCGAACCGGCGAAGGCCCACTCGCCGTGCTCGCAGGTTGGCGGGCGGTGCTCGCCACGCTTCACGGCAGTCGTTTCGCGCAACGGGATCAGCGGCAGGCAATCGCGCTCGGCGCACTCCTCGTAGACGCGCACAACGTCGTAGCCCTTGTCCATCGCGGCGGTCGCGGCCATCATCCCGCGACGGCGGGCGGCGTCGATCAGCGGCGCGGCGAAGCGCGACTCGTTGGCCTTCGCAGTCTCCACCGCCCAGGCCACCGGCAGCCCCGTGTTCGAGCACACGGCGGCATGGACGCGGTAGCCGTAGAACCCGCCACCCTTGCGCGTCGAGACTGCGGAGCGGTGCCCCCAGGAGGCGTCGGGGTCCGAGTAGCGTTCGCGTTCCGGGCCGTTCTTGGAAACGTAGCGCTGGCCGTTTGCGTAGGCGGGCATGTCGGAGGCGTCGATGGAGAGGTCGCGGCCGTAGAGGGGCAGCTTTGAGTGCAGCCCTTCGATCACGGAGTCGATGCAACGCTCGACCATCGTGCCGTGCTTGCGGAGCTTTTCCGCGAAGCGATAGGCCGCGTAGACGCTCGGCGGGTTGCCTTCGCAGCCGAGCGCCCGTTGCAGCGCCCAGTGCTCGCGGACCAGGGCAACGGTCTTCGTCCAGGTCGGGATCGCGTACCGGGCCTTGACCAGACACAGCCCGACCATCGTGCGCACGGAGAAGCCGGGTCGGCCCGTCCAGCGGGTGGCTTCAAGTTCCTCGATCAGCCCCCGAATCTCAGGCATGTCCAGCAGGTCGGAAAGCTCGGACGCGGCCGTGCGTCCTGGTACTTTGGTTGAGGCCAATGGAGGCACAACTCCTTGGTCCAGACCCCCGGAGGTTGCAGCCTCGCGGGGGTCGCTTTTTGGCTCTGTAAAGGGGAATCTAGAGCATGGACCGGACGGAAAACCGGGGTTTAGGGCCTGTTAAAACCGAGTGATCTGTTCGCAATTTTCGTCCGATCTGGGGTATATACATAGAGGAATGAGTGGAGCTGGAGGGAATCGAACCCTCGGGCCGGGGTCCTAAGTCCAAGCCCGAGCTACCAAGCACCAGCCCCGTGAAGTTCTGCATAGAGGGGGAGCCATTGGCTCCCCCTCTCCTGTTGTTGAAGATGATTAGGCGGCGGCTGCCTCCTGACCTTCGGTTGCCCGTCGAACCAGCCGCCGTATCTCCGCGCTGACCGTGCGGTCCTCCGCAACCGCACGTTTCTGTAGCACCTCAACTTGGGCGGCGGGAAGCCGAACAGATATTCGGGTCTGGTCTTCCTGGCGGTCTGGTTTTGGTGCTCGCATTTTGGTTCCTTCCCTGGGAGTTTCGTCCCCTGATCGGGTGAGTGGCGTTGAGGGCAGCACCCTTACACCGTTGTCGGACGGATTCAGACGCGGACGCTTCTAAGCGCGCTCTGACCGCACGAAAATCGGCCGTCGTCGGCCGATTGGGGTAAAAGTTGCGGCGATGAGAGGTATCGCCAAACGGGCGGGCTTCGCAACCCGCACTACACCGGGGCTAGCGAGTTTCGCTAGTCCCTCCTAGGAGAAGTGCAAGCACGAATTGCCAATGTCCAGGCTCAGGTTCAACGGCAAGCAGCGGAATATGCGGCTTACAGAGCGGCCGTGGAGCGTCGCAGCGCGACAGCTAGACGCGTGGCGCTCAACCGCCGTCTTGCCGCCGTTGTTGCTAGTCCGTTGACTGACCTGGGTCGAGGCCTCTCAATGATTCAGAGCCTTGCCGTCCAGCTCGGGCAGATCGCTGACAAAAGTCTCATCAGCAACAAGGTCGCGACACAAGTGAGCCCACCGCCAGACTAGGTTCAGCTTCGCATTGCACGAAGCAAGCAACCGTTCATGGAGTCGAGGGGGCTCGAACCCCTGACCTTCGCGCTGCCAGCGCGACGCTCTTCCAGCTGAGCTACAGCCCCGGGAGCTTCGCTGGCAGTTTAGCGCCGGCCCTGCGGTTCAGGCCGGGCCGGACGCGAGCGTGGTAAAGGTCATCCCCGCCCGCTGCAGCCGGTCGAGCAGGGCGTCGCCCATCGCCTGGGCGGTGGTGACCTGGCCCGCGGTCTCGGGCAGCTCGTCGAGGGCGAGGCAGAGGGCCGACTCGGCGAGCATCTTGGCGGTCTCGTCGTAGCCGGGGTCGCCGCCCGACACCTCGGTGAGGACCTTCCGGCCGCCGCCCTCGCCGACGAAGGTCACCTTGAACCAGCTCTTCGCGCGCACCGCCTCGCTGGGCCCGTCGCCCGGAGATTTCGCCTTGAGCAGGAGCTTGCGGGTAGGCGGCAGGAGTGCCAGCAGGAACGCCGGCGGGATCGCCGCGGCGCCGGCGAAGAGCACCGGCAGGTGCTTGACGACGAGGTTGTGGCCGTAGCTGAAGTCCGGCCCGTAGCGCTCCAGCGCGGCCGCGGAGCGGCGGACGACCGGCCCGTCGATGGTCGGGAACGTCACGGCCCAGCCGTCCATCTCGGCGTCGCGTCGCAGCCGGGCGGGAGCCGAGTGGACCCGGCGCCCGGCCGGCCGCTGCTCGCTCCGGCGGCGGCGCCGGGCGGCGCTCACCGTCTGTCGCACCCGGCCGAACGCGTTGATCGCCGAGTGGAAGGTGCCACCGGAGAACTGACCCTCGACCCGGACGTAGCCGTCGACGGTCAGCGGCACGCCCTCCGGCAGCTGCTTGACCGTGAAGTAGGCGCCGAGGTCGTGCGGGATCGAGTCGAAGCCGCAGCAGTGGACGAGCCGCGCCCCGCTCTGCCGCGCCTGCTCGTGGTAGCCGAGCCACATCCGGTCGACGAACTCGGGCTCGCCGGTGAGGTCGACGTAGTCGGTGCCGGCCGCGGCGCAGGCGGCGAGCAGCGGCTCTCCGTAGAAGACGTAGGGACCGACCGTGGTGGCGACGACCTTGGCCGCCCCGGCGACCTTCGCCAGCGCAGCCGGGTCGGCCGCGTCGGCCTCGAGCAGGCCGGGCGCCGGAACGCCCGACCGGAGGATCTCCTCGAGCTCCGCGCGGACCGATTCCAGCTTGGCCCTGTTGCGACCCACGAGAGCCCAGCGAAGCCCGTCCGGGCCGTTCGCCGCGAGGTACCGTGCGGTCAGCCCGCCGGTGAACCCGGTCGCCCCGAAGAGCGCGACGTCGTATTCCCGCTCGGCTGCCACCGGGCGCATTCTTACGCAAGGGCCTCGGACCGGCGGCGCGGCTCGGCGCCGGGGCTAGGAGCCGGCGCGGCGGGCGATGTAGACCGCCTTGGTGTGCTGCTCGGTGTCGAGCGGCTGTACGGGAATCCCGTCCAGACCGTGGCCGTAGACGTCGAGGCACTCCAGGCCGGCTCGCTCCAGCGCGGCCAGGACCTCGGCTTCGGGGAAGTGGCGCTGGCGGTGGATGGCGGTCTCGCCCTTGGCGGCGCCCGCTGCCTCCTCGCCTTCGACTTCGAGGCGCGATTCGCACACCGACCCGGCGGGGACGTCAGCTGGAGCCAGGCCGCGCCAGACAAACCGCTTGCCGCCCTGCTCGAGGACCGAGGTCTTGGCGTAGAAGGTCCGGTAGACGAGCAGCTCGTTGACGTCGAAGAGAAGCAGCCCGGTGGCGGCGAGGTTGTCCCGCATCCCCCGCAACGCCTCCTCCAGCTCCTCCGGGCTGAGGAGGTAGTTGATCGCGTCGTCGAGCGCCCAGACGAGGTCGAACTCCCCGAGCCTCGGCAGCTCGCGCATGTCGGCGACCGAAAGCTCGACCAGGTCCCCCGCCTTCTCCTCGGCCAGGGCCAGCATCGCCGGCGAGATGTCGCACCCGGTCGCCTCCCAACCCCACGGCAGCATCGGCAGGAAGCTCTTGCCCGTCCCGCAGGCCACGTCGAGCAGGCGCTTGCCCGTCAGCCCATTGGCCTCGAGGATCTTCAGCAGGTCGGCCAGCCACCCCTCGTAGTCGAAATGGGCGGTGAAGTCGTCATAGACAGGCGCCATCGCCTGATAGGTGCTGAGCGCCCAGTCCCCCTGCGAACCCGCGGTCTTCGCCTCCATGGACGGAAGACCGGGCTTTTACTCAGAAAAGTTCCAGTAACGCTTCAGCCGATCTCCTCCGCCAGCCTCGACGATGATCCCCTCGGGGCCGCGGACGTAGCAGACCCGGTAGCGGTCCTCATAGCGCACCAGCTCGCCGACGAGCTCGGTGCCGCGAGCTCGCAGGCCGGCGACGAGGGCGTCGATGTCCTCGACGACGAAGGAGAGATGGCGGATGCCCGGTGTGTTCACCGCCGCATACGGGTCGCCGTCCGGGCCCGGCGGGGAGTGGAACTTCGCCAGCTCGAGGCGCCTCTGGCCGTCCGCGGTCCGCAGCATCGCGAGCTCCGAGCGGACGCCGTCGAGCCCCACGATGCGGTCAGCCCAGCGACCCTCGACCGTCCCTTCTCCCTCCAGCTCGAGCCCGAGCTCGACGAAGAACTCAGTCGCGGCCGCGAGGTCGTCGACCACGATGCCGACGTGGTCCATCCGCTGGATCGTCATCTACTCCAATCCTAAGCGCGAACCGCGTGCCGCCTGGCAATCACTGCGCAAGCCGCCGGGCGATGACCTTGAGGGCAAGGACCTCGTCCGCGCCCTCGAAGATCGAGAGCACCCGGGCGTCCACGTAATAGCGGCTGACCGGGAACTCCTCGGCGTAGCCCATGCCGCCATGGATCTGCATCGCCTCGCGGGTCACCCACTCCGCGGCCCGGCACACATAGGCCTTGACCATCGAGGCCTCCATCGCCCCCTCGCCCTGCGCCATCAGACGGGCCACGCGATAGGCGAACTGGCGGCTGGCCTGGATGACCACCGCCATCCGGGCCAGCTTCGCGCGGGTGAGCTGGAACTCGACGATCGGCTTGCCGAAGACGTTGCGCTCCGACGCGTAGTCGTAGGCGGCCTCGTATGCGGCCTGCATCACGCCCACCGCACGCGCCGCCGTCTGGATGCGGCCGTTCTCGAACCCCGCCATCTGGAGGTAGAAGCCGCGACCGAGCCCCTCCTCGCCGCCGATCAGGTTCTCCGCGGGGACGTACCAGTTGTCGAACGCAACCTCGTAGGAGTGCATCCCGCGGTAGCCGATCGTGTCGATCGCGCGGCCCTCCATCTTGCCGCCCTCCTCCTGGCTCAGCTCGAAGCCGTGACCGGCGCCGCGCTCCTTCGGGACGATGAAGAGCGAGAGTCCCTTGTGGCCCTTTGAGCGATCCGGGTCGGTCCGCGCCAGCAGCATGAACAAGTCCGCCCTGGCGCCGAAGGTGCACCAGGTCTTGACGCCGTTGATCCGCCAGCCGTCACCGTCCCGGGTGGCCATGGTCCTCAGCGAGGCGACGTCGGACCCGTAGTCGGGCTCCGTCACGGCGATCGCGACCATCAGCTCACCGCTGGCCATGCGCGGCAGCCACTCCTGCTTCTGCTCCTCGGTACCGCCTGCCAAAAGCGCCCGCGCCAGGATCTCCGGCCGGGTGACCAGCGAGCCGCCGACGCCGAGCGATCCGCGCGAGAGCTCCTCGGTCGCGACGACCATCGAGAGGTACTCGCCCTCGCCTTCGGCCGCGAAGCCCTCGTACTCCTCGGGAATCGAGACACCGAACGTCCCGAGCTCGGACAGGCCTTCGATGATCTCCTCGGGGATGTCCTCGTTGTCGCGGTGGATCTCCTCGGCGATCGGACGGATCCGCTCCTCCGCGAAGCGCCGGAAGGTGTCCTGCACCATCACGAAGTCGTCGTCGAGGTGCCGCGGCCCCTGGGTCCCGCAGAGGGCTGCGAGGAACTCCGGGGAGCGATAGGGGCGCGCAAAGGCAAGGGCGGAATCGAGAGCCCCCGACTCGGCGCCCCACTCCTGCTCGCGACCCATGAGCCGGGTGGCAACGTCATGGATGGCGTCGGCGACGAAAGCGCATGCGATGCAGGCCTCCTCGTCCCCGTTCTCTCCATAGTCGAGGACGGCCCGAGCGTTCTCGACCGCCGCTGCGGCGTGCGCGAGGTCGTAGGCGACGACCTGGTCGGCATCGAGGTCGCCGTCGGCGGCGAGGTGCTTGAAGGCCCCTTCGACAACCGAGCCGGCGATCTCGACCGCAGACGCGGCTGCGGTGAGGTCGGGTTGCTCTACGGACGTGGCGGTGGCGGAGTCAGTTTCTCGTGGCATAGCCGTAGACAATAAGTCCGTGGCTTGCTTCGATGCCTCGAAGGCCCTCAGACTTCAATGCCCTCGGTAGGGGCACCATCGGGCCACGTAGGTGAGACATGAGCGGGAGACGGAACTCACTCAGCCGAGGCAGCGCACGCCCCTGCTGCCATCGGCGCCGTGCCCATGCACTGCATGGCGCGCGTTTCTAGGTTCCCCCACCGGGGAACCCTCCGTGATGTGAGCCGCGTTCTTTGGCCGGCGACCCGCGTCGCCGTAAACCTGTTCCTGATCGCGGTAGCGGTCATCGGTGGTCTCTGGGTGCTCGGCGAGCTGCGGGTCGTGGTGGTCCCGGTGCTGGCCTCGCTGCTGCTCGCGACGCTGCTCGTGCCGCCGGCCGACTTCCTGCGCCGGCACGGGTTCCCCAGCGCAATTGCGACGGGCTTGGTGATGGTCGCCGCCGCCGCGATCCTGGGTGGGATCGTGGCGCTGATCGCGCCCGCCTTCGTCGACCAGTTCAGCGAGCTCGAAAGCTCCGTCGACGAAGCGGTCGAGGAGGTGGTCCGGTGGCTGGTCCAGGGCCCCTTCGACCTCGAACGCAGCCAGATCGACGAAGGAGTGCAAAACGGCCTCGACTCGCTGCGCTCGAACGCCGGCGGCATCGGGAGGGGCGTGCTCACCGGCGCCTCAATCCTGGCCGAGGTGATCGCCGGGCTGCTGCTGATGATCGTCTTCGTCTTCTTCTTCGTCCACGACGGCCGGCGGATGTGGGAGTTCGGCCTCTCGCTGGTCCCTCGCCAGCGGCGCGAGCTGATCGACGGCGCCGGCCGCGAGGTCTGGGAGGCGACCGGCGGCTACATGCGCGGCGTCACCCTAATCGCCGTGGTCGACGCGGTGCTGATCGGGATCGCCCTGGCGCTGATCGGGGTTCCCTTGGTCCTGCCGCTGATGGTGCTCGTCTTTCTCGGTGCCTTCATCCCCCTGGTCGGCGCCGTCGCCTCCGGCGCGATCGCCGCTCTCGTCGCCTTGATCAGCAACGGCGTCATCGACGCGGCGCTGGTCCTCGCCGCGATCGTCGCCATCCAGCAGATCGAGGGCGACCTCCTCTACCCGAACGTGGTGGGCAGGATGATCCGGCTGCACCCGGTCACCATCCTCCTCGTCCTTACCGCCGGCACCGTCGTCGCCGGCATCCTCGGCGCTCTCCTCTCCATTCCCGTCGCCGCCGCTGCCTGGACCGCGTTTCGCTATGCCCGCGAGCGGCTGGACGAAGAGGAGGAGTCGACCTCGATTCCGGCAGGCGCCTCTAGGTAACCCGAGGCTCGTACCGCATCGCCACCGCCCCTGAGCCGAACTCCTGCCGGCTCACGAGCCTCAAGTCGACACGCTTCGACAGCCCCGCGAACAACGTCGGCCCATGGCCCACCAGCCTGGGATGCACTACGAACTCGTACTCATCGATCAACCCCAGCTCCGCCAGCGCCAGCGGGAGCTTGACGCCTCCCGCGAGCAGTCCCTTGCCCGGCTCCTGCTTCAGCTTCTGAACTGCCTCCCCGACATCTCCACGCACGAGCTCCGCATTCCAATCGACCCGGTCCAGGGTGCTCGACACGACGTACTTCTTCGCCGCGTCGATCGTCCGGCCGAAAGGCGCCGTCCAATCGGGCATCGCTTCCGTCTGCCCCGGCGGCCGCCAGGCTGACTCCATCATCTCGTAGGTCACCCGGCCGAAGAGGAGAGCATCGGCCTGGGCGAGAATCTCCGTCGCGTGACGATGGGTCTCTTCGTCCGGGGAAATTGCACGGTGATCGCAGCATCCGTCCAAAGTGACGTTGATGGAATACCGAAGAGGTCGCACTGCGCGAGCATACTTCCGGTCCACCTGCTGGCCGCGCGGCATAGCGGCAAATCCAATCGCATCATCGGCCGGGGCCCCGAATGATGAGGCTCGAAGGGGAGCGGGCGCGGTAACGGCTTCAGTCGAAGCGCTCATCGACCGCCGTATCCTGACGCTCAGTCAGGATTAGGCGCCTCTGAAGTCAAGGGGGGCGCCGAAGCGCCCCCCTCACACCACTTTTGCCTCACGGTCTAGTTACGAGGCGGATCGCGGTCGTCACGGTCGGCGTCGTAAGGCTCGCGTGAGCCGGACTTCGCCAAACCGCGGCTGATCATGTAGCCGACGGCGACGATGGCGACGTAGAGCCACGCCTGCCTGGCGATGAACTCGTCGGTTCCGCTGGTGTCGCCGCCCTTGATCGCGGCGGCGGCGACGAGGATGCCGACGATCACGGCCACCATCGCCCAGAACTCGGTCGTCTTGAACGCCTGTTTCGTCTCGGTGGCGAGACGGCGAACTACGCCGCGCCCTGAGGAGCGGTCGGCTGCGCCCGCGCCTGGGGCGCGAGTCGTTGCTGACTCCATGATGATGTCCTCCTATTGGATTGGCTTCTTCCAAGCTCAGCCAATGCCCCGCCCTGAGACGAGACGGCGCAACTTGGCCAGACGGCTCCAACGAGGTCTCCACGGATTGGTTAACGCTGGTGATCCAACTGGAGCCACGTTTTGGCTACCCGAGGTTCGAGCGGGGAAACCGCCACTCCTCCATCTGACCCTGGGAAGAAGCCCCTGCACAGCGGGGCTTCTGCTTTCAAGGCATCTTCAATCGCGCCTGAAAGTGCGTGGGAGCTGACCAGCGATTCCCTTGTGCACCAATCGAGGGCCCGGAATTCACAAGCTGCTCCCTTGCTGTTCGGGCGTCTGGGCCTTTTCGAGATTGGCGCCCTGGGGGACGACGTAATGCGCAGAAGGCGTGGTTCGAAGACCGTGGGCTGGATCGAACTTGACCACCTCCACCGCCCGGGGGGGACCGGTCAAATCGAGGAGCCGCTCTACCTGACCAGTAGCTCCAACAAGGATCAATCTTGTCTCAATAGCGGCAGCGCGCCTTGCTGCGTTGACGATGGCGGCCAGGCCTGCGCAGTCGATGAAGGACAGCTCCTGCAGGTCAATCGAGACGATGCTCGAATTGCCCTGGGCCTCCTTCAAGGCCTGCTCGAAGAGTGGGCAGGTTGCGATATCCAGTTCGCCCACGAGGTGGAGGCAAACTGAGCCCCAGCCGTCGGGCTTGCAGGTACAGGCAAACGGGGCGGGTACCCCACCGCGGACCGCGTCGGTGGGACTGACCGAAAGTGAGGGGATCTGGGGCATCGGGACTCCTCGGCTCGAACGACTGCTGTGCCGGAAGTCAAGTAGTGCTGCCGACCTTTTCAGGCCGACCCCAGTGATGCCCTCCTCAAAGGAGGATAGCTCAGGGATCCCTGAACATGAACAACTCGACCTCGATGTCGGGGCCGACGTGGTGATTGGAGATGAAGGCGATGACGTCGCGGCCGGAGAGGCGCTCGACCTCGGCGATGAACGTCTGCTGCATCGTGTTCTGGAAGGCGCTGCGCGTCTCCTGCACGACGGTGCTTCGCTGCAGCTCGATCATCGTCTTCTCGACGTCGGTGTAGACGCCGCCGAGCACGCAGGCGAGAAGGTCGTCACCGAGCATCTGAGACTTGGCGGTGACCGGGGCGCGGTGGTGGTAGCGCTCATGTATCGCGACCATCGAATCGGTCACGGCCGCGAGTAGAGCGTTGCCGTAGAGAGGTGGATCAACGGTCGCCATCATGGGTTGTCCCTTTTCTCGTCCTCTGGGCAGGTCGCGCGCGAGGCAGAGGGGGGAAGAACCCAACGAGCGGTAGCGGTTTGTCCAGCGTAGCGCTCTGGGCTACCATCGCGAGACGGTCGTCCCGGAGAGTTCCTGATCAAGAGTCGAGAAGACATCGAGAGCAACCAGCGGCACGGCGAGGAACTCACCGCGATCTCCGATGGCTTGGTCACGCTGTTGAAGGAGTTCTACGGCCGCGGTCCCACCCAGGCGAAGTCCTACTACGAGGACGACCTCGTCGTCTGCATCCTCCGCGGAGGTTTCACCCGGGTAGAGGAAACGCTGCGCGACGGCGGCAGGGGAGACGCGGTGATCGAACAGCGCATGCAATTCCAGGAGATGATGCGCGCGCGCTTCGAAGAGGTCGTCGAAAAGGCGACCGGCCGCCACGTGATCGGCTTCATGAGCGGCAACCAGCAGGAGCCCGACATGATGTGCGAGGTCTTCATCCTCGACCCGACCGATCTCGTCGAGTAGGCCCCTCGTCTTTTTGGCTCTACGAGACGGACTTAAAAGCGGCTGATGGGATTCGAACCCACGACCTTCTGCATGGCAATTAGGCCCATCTCCGGGACCAGCTGGTAATAAATATGGCCGCTTGCAGGGGTTTCACAGCGGCGCGACGAACGGCCTCGATCAGCAATACGAGCGGATATGCGGCGATATGCGGCGGTTTGGGAACTTCGGTGCGGAAGTGCCCGAAACGTGATGGGGCGGTTCCATTTGATCTAGCGGCGATCATTTGTCTCGTCATCCCCGCGAGACATGGCCTCGACGGCGCGGACCATCGTGCGTTGCCGTGGCGACTGTTCGAGGAGAGGATCGGCACCCCCGCGAATGATCGTCTGCTTGATCGCCCGCCGGAGCCAAGCATCGGCGTGGCGCAGATGATGTTCGCCATCATCGAAGTCCCATTCTTGTCCCTCGCTGCCAGCGATGTCGCCATGTGAGATTCGGTTGCGGAGCAGGCTGAAGCTCTGAAACCACCATTCGAGGTCGGTGAGTCGAAATGCGCGCTCCTTTCCGTTGTGCTCGGTCCATCGTCGAAGTCGTTTCTTCGCTTTCGGGTCATCCAGTAGCGACGACAACGCCTCTCGCTGCTTCTGCGTGTTGGCCTCTCCGCCCAGCAGCGCCTCAAAGGCCGAGCGGTAGGCAAGGACGCGAGTGCGAGCGCCTACGTCTTCGTTGTTGCTCCAAGTGATGTTCAGCCAGTCGATCGCCAGCGCCAACCGACGCGCTTCGTCGGCATCCCGGCTGAGGGCATCGTGGAGAGCACCCGCGTACTCGACATCGAAGCTGAAGAACATCGGCTCCGGCAAATTGGGCGGAGGGTGGATCTTGGGCAATGGGCGACCCGGCTCCGAAGACTGCATTGCCAGGACCGTGACCATTGCGCCGGTTTCGGTCACGTAGGAACGCTCGCCCGTAAGTGGATGCCCGAACATCTTGGCGTTCTCTGCGGTCGCGGTGGCGTGCCCCGTATTCCCTTCCTCGTCGGCTCCGACCAGGATCGGATTCGCCTCGATCGTTGCCGCGAGGACCGCGCTGTGCAAAGCTGGGAACCGCTCCCGTTCAAGCTCGTCACCGCCGATTCGCGAGTTCACCGGGACGACTAGAGCGCCGACCGGCAGGCCCATGCTGCCAACCCGGTAGGCAGTCCGTAGCCGGCGGACCTCGTTGTAGACCACCTGGCTCGTCGCGTGTCGCCGACCAAATTCACGAAACGGGACTAGTGCATAAGGGCCGACTTGGCATTCAGCCGTCAGCGGCAAATATGGGAGGAGCCAAACGTCAGGCATCGCTCAAAGTTCAAGAGAGAGCCGGACGGCTTCCCTGACTGACCGCCCCCGAGGCCCACTACCAGTAGATCGCAACGAACTCGACGTCGAGGAAGCGCTCTGCGGCGCTCGTCGGCGGGGAGACCTCGGGTATCGGCGTCTCATCGGTGCCGCCGAGGCCGAAGCCGACGGTCTCCATTGCCTCATTTCTGAGCCTCGCCTCCAACTCTCGGTCCTCGTCGCTACCGAGGATCTCGCGGAGTCGCAGCGTGGAGCTGCGCCAGTGCGCTTCGGCGGTTCTCCATTTGCCCATAATCGATGCCCGCGGCCGGCCCGCCGAGTGTCGCCAACTCGACTGGGCTGAGAGGCTCTTGGCGGAACTCGGCGGCATATAGGCGCGCGTAGTCCTCCATGCCCGCCTGCATCTTCTCGTCAACTGCCGGCTGCTCAAGGGCTTGGGCGGCGCCACTCTGAAAGCCGCTGATCATCCCTCCGATCATCTCTTCAAGCTGCACGCCGATGGGGGGAATGACCTTTTTGAAGACGTCGATCAGCTTGACCGGACTCCAGGTCGGCTGCAGCCCGTCCTTGCCGAGCCTGCACATGACGGTGAAGCGCGAGCGCGAGAAAAGCACCCTGCGCAGGTCCTTCCAGAAATGCCCTTCCTCGGCGACTCCGACGAGGTGGACGTCGCGGAACTGCGCGCCGGATGGCAACTCTCGGCGGGAAAGCAGGCTTTGGTGGACGAGAAATTCCGTTTCCTCAATCTCGACGGCCTGGTAGTCGAGGACGCGACAGCGCAGCGGCACGAGACCGAACATCAGCTGGGCGATGATCCTGTTCATGGTCTCGCCGGCCGCGATTCCCTCGAGACCCGCCGGAAAGAACTCAGGGTTTTGGTCCATGAACTTGACCACCTCGGAGATCACGGTGTTGAAGGCAAAGCTCGGATCGGCGTCGAGCTCGATCTCGATCTCTAGGAGCTGGCCGCGCGCCGGCTGATCGGCGGCCAGCACCAAACTCGACTCGGGGTCCTCAGCAAGCGCCTTCAGCGAGGCGAAGTCGGCGGCAGAGGGCTGCTCGCCGCCCGTAGACGGGTCGGGTAGCGCCAACTTGCCCTGCTCGATATCGACCAGCTCTTTGAACGCACCCTGAACCATCGATTTGCGGACAACCTGGGTCGCTGAGGTCGAAGTGCTGGCGAGTTTTGAACCGACCTCAGCTTTGAGACCGTAGTTGACGCCGATCGCGGAGTTGATCTCGCTCTGCAGCGACTCCGAGGCCGATTTGGTCAGCTGCTCGGGGATGCTGCCGAGTCGGGAAGCGAGGAGACTGTAGACGCTGACTTCGTCGAGGTAGACGAACTCTCGCCGCGGCCCGAGGTCGTCTCCAGCTTGGCTAGGGCTGGCTCGCTGGGCTCGCACCCAGGCGATCAGTTTCTTCACTCCTGTGCCGCCCTTCTGCGTTCGTTCGCTCGCTTGAGGTTGAACTGCTCCTGCACTCGCTGAAAACTGGCCACGAAGTCCTCCGTCATGATCGCTTCGCGCTCATCAGAGACCGCGAAGAGCGAGGCCTCGGCCCAGATCAGGTCCAAGTCGGCAGCGGTCCAGCCCTCGGTCTGGGCGGCGATGGTGGCAAGCGGCAGATCGCCCTTGATCGTGTGGCGGGCGGCACCGATCTCGAGGATCTCGACTCGATCCTCGAGCGAGGGCTTTGGGAACTCGATCGTCCAGTCAAAACGCCCAGCCCGGAGCAGAGCCTCATCAATGTCGTCGGGGCGGTTGGTCGTCGCCAAAACGAGGACATTTTCCTCGGGCTCGGCGCGGTCCATCATCGTCAGGAGCGTCGCGACGATTCGCCGCGAGGCATCGTGGTCGTTCTCCTCACGCCGCCCGGCGACGCTGTCGATCTCGTCGAAGAAGACGATCGCACGCTCCTCTTTGGCGGCGGCGTCGAAGATCATGCGGAGCACCTCCTCGCTTTCTCCGACCCACTTGCTGACGAACTCGGGACCCCGGATCCGGTAGAGAGTCGACTGGGTTTCCTTGGCGATAATCCGAGCGAGCATCGTCTTACCGGTACCAGGGTCGCCGGTGAACAGCACACCCTTGATCGGACGCGCCTTGATCGCCTTCAGTTTCTCGTGTTTGACCAGCGTCGCTTCGACCAGCCGCGTCGCCCGCTGGACCACGTCCTTTAGGCCGCCGAACTTGCTGAAGTCGAGATCGCCGGAGGGAGGCACGATGTAGGGAGCAAGGGCGCTCTCATCGAGCGGGTCAGAGTCACGACGGAGGGGGCGCTCGTCGATTACACGATCGACCCCATCGTCGGTGACCAGGACGGTGTTGCCGATCTTGTAGTCAACCTCGTTAGTGGGGACGAAGCGCAGCTGGCCGCTGGCGTCGAGAATGGTCAGGTCGGAGAGCCTGCTCTTGACGATGGCGAGCCAGCGCTCATCGGGCCAGAGCTCCTCGGGGGCGTAGTCGATGCGCTCATCCCCGACTAGAGCCCAGTCGCCCACCTCGAACTCCATCGAGTCTTTGATCGCAATCCAGACATAAGTTCCGTTGAGGAACTGGAGATAGAGAAGCTGACCGCCGTTGTGGGTCGCTTTAACTCTGGCGAGAGCCTGCGGCGGGCCCTGCTCGCTCACCTCACCAGACATCGGCGGGGTGCTGAATGGGAATTCTCGACTTGAGCATGAAGGTCATTCTCTTTAGCCGGGTGGACGGTTAGGCCGGAAGGCGCAAGATCAATGCGGCTGGCGCCGCGGTGCGAACTGGCGTCAGTAACGAGGAGAGCCTTGCCTCTTCGAAGCCAAGTCGCCCCAGAGAAGGCAGCGCCTGCTCGCGGGCGATGGTGATCGTGGCACCCCTCCTCTCGATAGGGCGCCGAAGCCGGCCTCAATGCCGCCCCAGAGAAAGCAATGGCCCTAGGGCGCCAACGCCGCCGGGGCGCTTGCTTATGTCTGCGCGGCGACCGTAGCTCCGCCCGCTGGGTCAATGCAAGGCGGAATCGGGCGGAATCGCCGCTAATCCGTGCGCATCCGCGCCATTTCGGGCACTAGTGCCCGAAATGGAGGCGATATGCGGTGATGGTTCCATTTGGTTTCGGCGACCCGGGCCGAACCCAATCCGCCCACGTGCAGCGGATTCGCGAAAAGCGGCTGATGGGATTCGAACCCACGACCTTCTGCATGGCAAGCAGACGCTCTAGCCAGCTGAGCTACAGCCGCGCGGACGGCGAGTATAGCTGTGGGGCCGGGAGGCGCTTGCCGATCTCGCCAGCTGGTTGTTACTCAGTATTTGGTAGACTGCTTGCAGTCTCCGGTGGACGGTCGCCGGTCCAGCAACGAGGGTCCAGCATCTCTGGCCCTAAAAGCCCTCGTTGCGTGTGCAGGGTGCTCGTTTTGTCGCGGCGGTCCCTCCCTCCGTCGCCTCGGCAGGAGTACCGGCCGGGCCGGCGGCCGTCCATTCGGCCCTCTCCGACTGGAGGGCAGGAAGACCTAAGCGTCCATCTCGGCCAACAGCCCGCCGAGGTCCAGCGGCCGCGTGTACATCTCGACCTTCTGGCCGGGCTGCGGCGCCGGCCACTCCTCCTTGGGCCGGTCCCAGTAGAGCTCGATGCCGTTGCCGTCGGGGTCGCTCAGGTAGAGCGCCTCGCTCACCCCGTGGTCGGAGGCGCCGCTGAGCTCGACGCCGGCGCGGCGCAGGCGGTCGAGCGCGTCGGCCAGAGCGGCGCGGGTCGGATAGCGGATCGCGAAGTGGAGGAGACCGGTCGAGCCCGGCGGCGGAGGCGAACCGTCCTTCGAGTGCCAGGTGTTGAGGCCGATGTGGTGGTGGTAGCCGCCGGCGGAGACGAAGGCCGCTTCCTCTCCATAGCGCTGCTGCAGCTCGAAGCCGAGCACGCCGCAGTAGAAGTCGAGCGCGCGCTCCAGGTCGGCCACCTTTAGGTGGACGTGGCCGATGTCGGCGCCGGGGTCGATCGGCTCAGGGGCCATCGAGGGCATTGTTGACGAGGCGGTCGGCCTCGGCGTTGTGCTCGCGGCGCACGTGGCGGATCGACCAGCTCTCGAAGTCGCGCAGCGCCTCCTTCACCTGGGCGTGCAGCTCGCGCATGGTCGCATCCTTGACCTTGTACTCGCCCTTGACCTGCTTGACGACGAGCTCGGAGTCGCCGACCAGCTCCAGATCCCGGGCGCCGAGGGCCGCGGCCCGCTCGATCCCGAGCAGCAGCGCCCTGTACTCGGCGACGTTGTTTGTCGCGCGGCCGATCCGCTCGCCGCGCTCCTCGAGCACCGCGCCGCCGGCGTCCTGGACGACCGCGGCAATCGCCGCCGGCCCGGGGTTGCCGCGCGCCCCGCCGTCGACGTTGACGAGCAGCTTCACCGGCGCCCCAGCCAGCCGATGCGGCGACGGCGCACCGGGGAGCCGGCCGCGCCGAAGACCACGCGGGCGCCCTCGCCCAGGCTCGCGTTCCAGTGGCGTGCGGAGCGGTCGAGCCTGCTCGACGTCCTCGCCCCTGGCGATCTCCCGAACCGGCTGCCGGCCCTCGCCGACGTCGACGCCCCACTGGTACCAGCAGAGCTCCCAGGCGATCGTCACCCGCACCTCGCTCGGCGAGCCGGCGGCGGCCCCGACCGAGACCGAGGGCCTGCCCAGGCTGCGAGTCAAGCCCGTCACCGTGCGGGCGGCGTCGCTCTCGTTGAAGCGGACGACCGCCCGCTCGAGCTTGCCGTCGGGCGACTCCACTAGCCGCCGCCTCACGTTGGCCCCCGGAGCGGCTGGATCGCGCTGGTAGATGCTCACGCCTGAAAGCTAGTTCACCGGGCTCGGTGCGACGCGGTTCAGCCGGCGGCTGAGACGACTTTTTCGGCAAGGTGCGCGGGCACCTCCTGGTAGCGGTCGAACTCGACCTCGAAGTCCGCCCGGCCGCCGCTGATCGAGCGCAGGTCGGGTGCGTAGTCGAGCACCTCGGCCATCGGCACCTCGGCCCTGACCTCGGTCATCGCCCCCTTCGGCTCCATTCCCAGCGGGTGCCCGCGGCGCGAGTTGAGGTCGCCGATCACGTCGCCCACGACGTCCTCGGGACAGCTGACCGCGAGCCGCACGATCGGCTCCAGCAGCACCGGGTCCGCCGCTTCCATCGCCTCCTTGAAGGCCATCGCGCCGGCGATCTTGAAGGCCATCTCCGAGGAGTCGACGTCGTGGTGCTTGCCGTCGACGAGGCGCACCCGCACCCCCTTCACCGGGTAGCCGGCGACGGTGCCGTGCATCATCGCCTCCTCCACCCCCTTCTCCACGGCCGGGATGAAGCTGCCCGGGATCGCCGCGCCCTTGATCTTGTTGACGAAGTCCAGGTCGACGCCGTCGCCCGCCGGCTCGATCTCGATCTGGCAGTCGGCGAACTGGCCCCGCCCCCCCGACTGCTTCTTGTAGCGGGCGTGAGCGGCGGCGGGGCAGCGGATCGACTCCTGGTAGGGGACGCGCGGCGGGTGCAGCTCGATCTCGACCCCGAAGCGCCGCTTCATCCGCTCGACCATCACCTCGACGTGGATCTGGGTGAGGCCGGCGATGATCTGCTCCCCGGTCTGGGCGTCGCGGTGGACGTCGAGGGTCGGGTCCTCCTCGCTCAGCCGGCGCACGGCCGTCGCGGCCTTCTCCTCGTCCCCCTTGGACTTCGGCTCATAGGCAAAGGCCATCACCGGGTTGGGAAGGTCGAGCGGCGGGAAGGAGATCTCCTCCTGGTCGCCGCAGAGGACGTCGCCGGCGTGCGTCTCCTTCAGCTTGGCGACGGCGCCGATGTCGCCCGCCCCCGAGCTCGGGGACCGGCCTCACCTCCTTGCCGAGCGGCTGGCCGATCTGGCCGATCCGCTCCTTCTGGCCGACGCCGGCGTTGAACGCCTGCGAGTCCGAGCCCAGCGTCCCGCGGTAGACGCGGAAGAGGTTGACGCGGCCGGTGTAGGGGTCGGCGAGGGTCTTGAAGACGTAGGCGACGAGCGGGCCGTCCTCGTCGGGCTCGATCTCGACCTCCTCCCCCCCGGCCCCGCCCGCCGTCACCGCGCCGCGCATCGCCGGCGAGGGCAGGTCCTCGACCAGCGCCTCGAGCAGCCGGCCGGTGCCGAGGTTGCGCGTCGCCACCCCGCAGGTCACCGGGAAGATCCGCCCGTCGGTCACCCCGCGCTTCAGCACGCGCACGATCTCGTCGTGGTCGATCTCCTCGCCCTCCAGGTAGCGCTCCATCAGCTCGTCGGAGTTCTCCGCCACCTCGTCCATCAGCTTCTCCCGGTACTCCTCGGCCTGCTCGCGCAGCTCGGCCGGGATCTCGACCTCCTCGGCTGCGTCCGGTCCCGTCCCCTCGTAGACGAACGCCTTCAGGTCGATCAGGTCGACGACGCCGCGGACGTCCTGCTCGGCGCCGATCGGGATCTCGGTGGCGACCACGTGTGGGCCGAAGGACGCCTTCAGCGAGTCGATGGCGCGGAAGAAGTCGGCCCGCTCGCGGTCGAGCATGTTGACGAAGACGAGCCGGGCCAGGCCCTCGGCGTCGGCGCGGCGCCAGAGCCGCTCGGTGTGGACCTCGACCCCCATCACCGCGTTGACGACGACCACCGCGGCGTCCGCGACCCGCAGCGCCGCGATCGCGTCGGCGACGAAGCTCGGCTCCCCGGGGGTGTCGATCAGGTTGATCTCGCGGCCGCCGTGCTCGAAGCAGGCGACGGCGGCGTTGATCGACATCGCCCGCTCCTGCTCGTCTGGCTCGTGGTCGGAGACGGTGGAGCCGTCGGTCACGGTGCCGAGCCGGTTGACCGCCCCCGCCTCGAACAGCATCGCCTCGTGCAGGCTCGTCTTGCCGCAGCCCCGGTGCCCGATCAGGGCGACGTTGCGAATCCGGTCTGCGGCCTTGTGAGGCACGCGTGCAACGCTACACCCGCGCGCCGGCCCGGATCAAATGCCGGTGAGCCGGCGGTCAGCCGGCTGGAGGTGGGACTTGAGCCGCATGACCGCCTTGGTGTGCAGCTGCGAGACGCGCGACTCGGTGACGCCGAGGACCTCGCCGATCTCGCGCAGGGTGAGGTTCTCGTAGTAGTAGAGGGCGACGACGAGCTGCTCGCGCTCGGGCAGCGAGGCGATCGCCTCGGTGAGGCGGTCCTTGATCTCGCTGCTGTCGAGCGACTCCTGCGGGTCGTCGGCGCGCGGGTCGGAGATCGTGTCGAGCAGCGAGACCTGGTCGCCGGAGGAGTCCGAGACCGTCCAGAGCTCGTCGAGCGCGTAGACCGAGGAGTTGGCGATCTCCAGCAGCGAGGACTGCAGTTCCTCCTCGTCGATCCCCAGCTTCGCCGCCAGCTCGGCCTCGCGTCGGCGCCCGCTGCAGCTCGTGCTCGAGCTTGGCCTGGGCCGCCTCGATTTCCCGCGCGCGCGAGCGGACCGAGCGCGGCACCCAGTCGAGCGAGCGCAGCTCGTCGATGATCGCGCCGCGGATCCGGGTCATCGCGAAGGTCTCGAACTTGATCCCGCGCTCGGGCTCGAAGCGCTCGATCGCGCCGATCAGGCCCATCAGGCCGTAGGAGATCAGGTCGGCGTCGTCGACGTGGGACGGCAGCCCGGCGCCGAGCCGGCCGGCGACGAATTTGACCATCGGCGAGTAGGCGACGACCAGCCGCTCGCGGGCGCTGGCGTCCCCTTCGCCCTTGTAGCGCCGCCACAGGTCGCGCAGCTCGATCTCTTTTACCCCTGTTTCCATGGCCTTGGCCGGATTCTACGGTCGCTGACGGCTCATTTGCCGATCATGCGCGTGGATGGGTGGCAGCATACGCGTCCCGCAGGCGGGCGGCATCGACGCGAGTGTAGATCTGAGTGGTCGAGATCGAGGAGTGGCCGAGCAGCTCCTGGATCGTGCGCAGGTCGGCTCCGCCCTTCGAGCAGATGGGTGGCGAAGCTGTGGCGCAGGGAGTGCGGCGAGACCCCGGCGGCCAGCGCCGCCTCCCGCACCCAGAGCCCGAGCCGGCGGGTGACGTCGGAGTTGGAGAGGCGGCGGCCGCTCTTGGAGAGGAAGAGCGCCTGCTCGGCGCGGGTCGGCGGCGAGGACGTGGCGCCCGCGCTCGGTAGCGCCGCAGGGCCCGCTGGGCGGGCTCGCCGACCGGCAGCAGCCGCTCCTTGGACCCCTTGCCGAGCACGCGCAGCTGCTCGGTCTCGAAGTCGAGCGCGCCGAGGTCGAGGTTGACGATCTCCTCGCAGCGCAGCCCGCAGGAGTAGGCGAGCTCGAGCATCGCCCGGTCGCGCAGCTCGAGCGGGGTGCGGGCCGGGATCCGCTCGAGCAGCTCCTGCACCTGCTCGGCGCTGAGCACCCGCGGCAGCTTCTGCTCGCGCTTCGGGCTGGAGACGAGGTCGGCCGGGTTCTGGCCGACCCGCTCGCTGCGGACGAGGAAGTCGAAGAGGCCGCGGATCGCGGCGAGCTTGCGGGCGACGGTCGCCGGCGCCGCGCCCGCCGAGGAGAGGCCGGCCGCGTAGCGGCGCACGTCGCGATGGCGGACGTCGCGCGGGCCGAGGCCGCCCCCCGCCCACTCGTCGAACTGGCCGAGGTCGACGCCGTAGGCGCGCCGCGTGCGCTCGGCGCGCCCGCGGCCCCTCAGGTCGCGGTCGTAGGCGGCGAGGGACTCTTCCCAGGTCATCGGACCAGTTCGCCGCGCCGGCGCGGCGCGCCTGCGGTCAGCCGATGTAGATCGGGGTGCCGACTTCGACCCGGTCGTAGAGCTCTTCGACGTCGGGGATCGACATCCGCACGCAGCCGTGCGAGGCGGCCGTGCCCAGCGAGTAGGTCTCTTCGGTGCCGTGGATGCCGGCGCCTTCGTAGATCCCCATCCAGCGGGCCTTGATCGGGTTCGACGGCCCCGGCGGGATCGACTGGCCCGCGAGCCAGCCGGCCCAGTCGGATTCCGGCACGTTCCAGGTCGGGTTTTCTGCCTTTTCCTGGATCGCGTAGAGGCCTTCCGGGGTTTCCAGCCCTTCCTGGCCGACCGCGACCGTGTAGGTCTTGGCCAGCTTCAGGTCCTCCCAGAGGCGCAGCGTGTAGCTGCCGCGGTCGAGGGTCAGGTAGGTCGGGTACTCGTCGGCGACCTCGCTGCCGGTCACCTCCGGCTTCGCTCGAGTGGGTGCGGGCGGCGATCGTGTGGTCGGCGTCGGCGTTGAGCACGGCGGCGTTGATCTGGTCGGTGAGCAGGTTGTCGCGCAGCTTGCGCCCGTTCTCCGCCGGGACCACGACGAGCGATCGCCGCCGCTCGGTTCGACCGTGGCGTCCTCGGGTTCCCGGTTGATCTCTTCGGCGACCATGCGGACGAATCGGTTGACCGCGGGCTGGGAGTAGGTGACGTCGGCGGGGATCCGCTCGTCGACGTCGCCGCCGGTCACGTAGCGGACCATGCGGCCCGGCAGGCCGCCGTCGCGGCTTTCGTCGAGCGCCTCTTCGACCGCCGCGTCGACGTCGGCGTGGACCTTGAGCGCTCTCGCCGGCGAGCTTCCAGCTCTCGCCGTCGTAGCCGACCCGGAGCGAGTGGCGGAGCGGGCGCGAGCAGCTGGGCGCGGACGGCCCGCTTCGGCTTCCTCCGCGTCCATGCCGCCGACGTCGACGCCGCCGATCGTCACGCCCTCGGCGATCTTGTCCTTCTGGGAGCTGTCGTAGGCGTAGGCCGACCGAGCGCCCGAGCAGACGACGACGACGCCGGTGACGATCGCGATTTTCGTCTTGCGTCCCACACTTTCCTTGAAGCCTATCGACTCGACTCGACCCGACTGCGGAAAGTTTATGCACTCGGATCATTCGGCCGCAGGGCGCATCCCCTGCAAAGTTCGCGCTGACCGATGACGTACCGCGGCGGATATTGTTTCGCGGTGCGCTCCAAGGACGAGGTCCGCAAAGAGGTCTGGAAGGCGATGGACCGCGAGGGCGTCTCGCGCTTCCCCGGCGCCGAGGGCCGGATCCCCAACTTCGCCGGGGCCAGGCTGGCGGCCGAGAAGCTCGCCAGCCACCGGCTCTGGAAGCGGGCGCGGACGATCAAGGCCAACCCCGACTCGCCCCAGACCCACGCCCGGCGCGTGGCGCTGGAGGAGGGCAAGACGGTGATCATGGCCGTCCCGCGCCTGCGCGACCCCCATCCCTTCCGCGTCCTCGACCCGAAGAAGCTGTCCAAGGCGGCGGTGAAGGAGGCGGCGACGATCAAGGGCGCGCTCAAGCACGGCCGGGTCGTCGCCCTCGAAGAGCTGCCCGAGATCGACTTCGTCCTCTGCGGCTCGGTCGCGGTCAACCTGAGCGGCGCCCGGGTCGGCAAGGGCGGCGGCTACTCCGACCTCGAGTACGGCGTCCTGATCGACGCCGGCAAGATCGACGACCACACGACGGTGGCGACGACCGTCCACCCGACCCAGATCCTGCGCCGCCACCTGATGATGACCGCGCACGACCTGCCGGTCGACCTGATCGCCACCCCGCGCGCCGTGATCGAGGTCGAGCGCCAGTACGAGCGGCCGCGCGGCATCCTCTGGGACCACCTGCAGCCGCCGCAGATCCGCGAGATCCCCATACTCGAACGTATGGGCTACGCCTGAGGAGCCCGACGACTACGGCAATCCCGACCCCGAGTGGCCGGAGATCGACTGGCGGCCGCACGTGCACCGGGTCGAGCTGCCGGGCGGCTCGGTCAACTACGCCGAGATCGGCGAGGGCGAGCCGATCGTCTTCGTCCACGGGATCGCCGGCTCCTGGCAGAACTGGCTGGAGAACCTGCCCCACTTCGGCCGGCGGCCACGGGCGATCGCGCTCGACCTGCCGGGCTTCGGCGCCAGCCCGATGCCACCTGGACGATCGACATGCCCGCCTACGGCCGGCTGCTGCACGACTTCTGCGAGAAGCTCGGGGTCGAGCGAGGCGCGACGCTGGTCGGCAACTCGATGGGCGGCCTCGTCGCCGCGGAGGCGGTCCTCTCCGCGCCGGCGCGCTTCGACCGGCTCGTCCTCGTCTCGGCCGCGGGCTTGATCAACACCTGGCTGCCCACGAGCGGGGCAAGGCGACCTCTCGCGCCTGGGGCGACCTTCGGGCCCGACTTCGGCGAGCTCGCGCGCGTGGTCGTGACCCGCCGGCGCGCCCGCTACCTGATGTTCCGGTTCTTCATGCGCCACCCGAGGCGGCTGCGCCAGGAGCTCCTCTGGGAGCAGATGGCCTCGGGGCTCCCGGCGCCGGGCTTCGCCGACGCGCTCGACGCGGTGATCGAATACGACGCCCGCGACCGCCTGGAAGAGATCGAGATCCCGGCGATGATCGTCTGGGGGACCGACGACTGGGTCATCCCCGCCGGGCCGCGCACAGCTACCACCGGCGCATCCCCCACTCACGCCTCGAGATCTTCGAGCGCACCGGCCACGTGCCGCAGCTGGAGCGGCCGGCGCGCTTCAACGCGCTGCTCGAGGAGTTCCTCGAACGACTAGGAGGTGACGGCGCCCGCGAGGCCGAGCAGACGGTCGCCGCGTACTTGGCCATCACGCCCGTGCCGAAAGGAGACGGCGGGCGAGTCGTAGTCGGCGACGCGCTTGGCGATCTCCTCGTCGGAGAGGGCGACGTCGAGGCGGCGGCCGTCGATGTCGACGGTGATCTCGTCGCCCTCGCGGATCGCCGCGATCGGGCCGCCCTTGGCCGCCTCGGGGGCGACGTGGCCGATCATCAGGCCGCGGGTGGCGCCGGAGAAGCGGCCGTCGGTGACCATCGCGACGCTCTCGCCCAGTCCCTCGCCGACGATCGCCGCGGTCACCTGCAGCATCTCCCGCATGCCCGGGCCGCCGACCGGGCCCTCGTTGCGGATCACGACGATGTCGCCGGCCTCGATCTGCTGGTCCTTGACCGCGCGGAAGCATTCCTCTTCGGACTCGAAGACCCGGGCCGGGCCGGTCTGCTGGGTGCGCTCGGTGCCGGCGAGCTTGACCACCGCGCCCTTCGGGCGCGAGGTTGCCGCGCAGGATCGCCAGGCCGCCTTCGGGCTTGAGCGGGTCGTCGAGCGGGCGCACGACTTCCTGGCCGGGCGCCTCGGTCGCCTCGCCGGCCACCTCGCCGATCGTCTTGCCGGTGACGGTGATCGCGTCCTCGTGCAGGCTGCCCGCTTCGGCGAGCCGCTTGAGGACCAGCGGCACGCCGCCGGCCGCGTAGAGGTCGGTGGCGACGAAGCGCCCGCCGGGCTTGAGGTCGGCGAAGAGCGGCGTCGCGCGGGAGATGCGCTCGAAGTCGTCGATCGTCAGCTCGATCCCGACCTCGCGGGCGAGCGGCGATCAGGTGCAGGACGGCGTTGGTCGAGCCGCCCGAGGCGCAGACGCAGGCGATCGCGTTCTCCAGCGAGTCGCGGGTGATCACCCTGCTCGGGCGTCATGTCCTCGGCGAGGACCTTGATGACCAGCTCGCCGATCCGCTCGGCGACGGTCCCCTTGTCGTCGTCTTCGGCCGGCACCATCGCCGAGCCGCCGGCGCTGATCCCCAGCGCCTCGAAGGCGCAGGCCATCGTGTTGGCGGTGAACTGGCCGCCGCAGGCGCCGGCGCCGGGGCTGGCGACGCCCTCGAGCTCGTTCAGTTCCTCGTCGCTCATGTCGCCGGCGTTGTGGGCGCCGATCGCCTCGAAGATGTCGAGGATCGTGACGTCGCGGCCGTGCCAGTGGCCGGGGGCGATCGAGCCGCCGTAGAGCAGCACCGAGGGGACGTCGAGCCGGGCCAGCGCCATCGCGCAGCCCGGGATCGTCTTGTCGCAGGCGCAGAGGGCGACGATCGCGTCGAACTGGTAGCCGCGCGCCATCAGCTCGATCGAGTCGGCGATCACCTCGCGGCTGACCAGCGAGGCCTTCATCCCCTGGGTCCCCATCGTGACCCCGTCGGAGACGGCGACCGTGTTGAACTCCATCGGCGTGCCGCCGGCGGCGCGCACGCCCTCCTTGACGTGCTCGGCGAGGCCGCGCAGGTGGAAGTTGCAGGGCATCGCCTCGATCCAGGTGTTGGCGATCCCGATCGTCGGCCGGCTGAGCGCGTCGTCGTCGAAGCCGATGCCCTTCATGTAGGCGCGCGCGTGGGCGCGGTCGGGACCGTCGAAGACGGCGCTGGAGCGCGGGACGGGGAAGCTTGGTCGTGGTGGCGCCGTTGCGAGCTCATGGCCGAAATCTACTGCACGCCCGGATTAGCCGCAGCGAGCCGAAGACGTCGACCGGGCCCGGGCCCGGCGCCGATCTCGCGCAGGCCGGCGCGCGACCGCGGCCGAGGCGATCTCGCGCGCCTTGCGCGCCGCCTCCAGCGGCGTCTCGCCGAGGGCCAGGAACGCCGCCAGGGCCGAGGAGTGGGTGCAGCCGGAGCCGTGAGCGGCGCCGTCGGGATGGCGCTCGCCGGCGATCTCGACCGACTCGCCGCCGTCGAAGAAGACGTCGACCACCGCGCTCGCTGTGGCCGCCGGTGACGACGACGGCGCGCGGCCCCAAGCTCGAGCACCTCGCGCGCCAGGTCCTCCTGCGATCGCGCTCCCGCCGGCGCCGGTCAGCGCCCGCGCCTCGGGGATGTTCGGGGTGACGACGGCGGCCAGCGGCAGCAGCCGCTCGATCAGCGCCGCCCGTGCCTCGTCGTCGAGCAGCACGGCGCCGCTCTCGGCGACCATCACCGGATCGACGACCACCGGCGCCTCGCCGACCAGATGCCGAGCGCCTCGACCACGGCCTCGATCGTCTCCGCGTCGCCGAGCATCCCGATCTTGACCGCGTCGACGCCGATGTCTTCGGCGACGGCGCGCATCTGGGCGACGATCATCTCCGGCGAGACCGCCTCGACCGCCTCGACCCCGACCGTGTTCTGCGCCGTGATCGCGGTGATCGCGGTCATCCCGTGCACCCCGCAGCGGGCGAACGCCTTGAGGTCGGCCTGGATGCCGGCGCCGCCGCCGGAGTCCGAGCCGGCGATCGAGAGGACGGCTGGGTATGCGCGTCGGACTCATCGGCGCGCAGCCTAGATGCAGCGGGCGGCTCGAGCAGAGTCCGGGAGTAGGACGCCGACCAGCGAGCAGGAGACGTAGCCGAGCGCCTCGAGCGTCGGCCAGGGCCGCGGCGGCCTCGGCGCCGGCGAGGCCAAGGTCGGCGGCGATCGCGTCGCAGGTCTCCTCGCCCCGCTTCGACCGCCGCGAGCACCCGCGACTGCCCGGGACTCGAGCCGGCCCGGTGCGCTTGGCCCGCGGCACGCCCGGACCGAGCATCGCGTCGAGCACGTCCTGGGCATCGCGGACCAGGCAGGCGCCGCCGGCGAGCAGGCTGTTGGGGCCCGCCGAGGCGCGCGAGTTGACCGGGCCCGGCACCGCGCCGAGGTCGCGCCCGAGGTCGGCGGCGAGATCGGCGGTGATCAGCGATCCCGACGCTCCGCCGCCTCGACGACGACCGTCATCCCGGCCAGCGCCGCCATGATCCGGTTGCGCGCCGGGAAGGTCCAGCGCCAGGCGCCGGTGCCCGGGCGGCAGCTCGGAGAGGACCAGGCCGCTCTCGCAGATCTGCCGCCAGAGCGAGCGGTGCGCGGCGGGATAGGCGACATCGGCGCCGCAGCCGAGCACCGCGACGGTGCGCCCCGCCTCGAGCGCGCCGCGATGCGCGCAGGCGTCGATGCCGAAGGCGAGCCCGCTGACGACGAGCAGCCCCGCGGCGGCCAGTTCGCGGCCGAGCTCGCGGGCCACCTCGCGGCCGTAGGCGCTGGCCCGCCGGGCGCCGACCACGGTCACCGCCGCCTCGGCTCGAGGCCGCTCGAGCAGCGCCGGGTCGCCGCGGCCGATCAGCGCCCAGGGCGCATCGGCGGCGTCGCGCAGCCCGGCGGGAAGAGCCGGTCGGCCGGCAGCGCCCAGCACCCGGCCGCGCGCTAGGTCGGCGTCGAGCTGGCGCTCGGGCACCGCTGCGACCTCGGCCAGCGATCTGGGCTGCGCCTTCGGGCGGCCGCGCCGCGAGGTCCTCGTTGGAGAGACGCAGCAGTTCCGGCGAGCGCGAGCCGGGCAGCGCCCGTCGCGATCTTCTCGATGTAGGGGGCGAGGTGGGCGAGCAGCCGGGAGCGGCGCAGGCAGTCGGGACAGGCGCGCGGCTCGCTCACTCGTTCCCTCCGCCGCAGCTGCAGCGCCTGGGCCATCTGCTCGCGCTCGATCGTCTCGTCGCCGGCGAGGTCGGCGACCGTCCGAGCCAGGCGCAGCACCCGCTCGTGGGCACGACCGCTGAGCCGGCGCCGCGAGTAGGAATCGGCGAGCAGCGCCGCCGCGGCCTCCTCGAGTGCGCATTCGCGCGCCTCTGCCGGGTCATCTCGGCGTTGCAACGCCCGGCCCGAGGCGGTGTTCCTGGCGCTCGCGCGCCGCGCCGACTCGCTCCCGCACCGCGGCCGAAGCCTCGCCTGGCGGTCCGCCGATCTCCTCGCCGCTGGGCTGGCGGATCGCGGCGAGGACGTCGATGCGGTCGGCGAGCGCGCCGCTGAGGCGGGCCTGGTAGCGGTGCACGCCAGCGGCGCGCAGTCGCACTCGGGGTCGGCCTCGCCGCGCCCGCAGGGGCAGGGGTTGGCGGCGGCGACGAGCACGAAGCGGCAGGGCAGCGGCGCCGGCGCCGGCGCGGCGATCGAGACCCAGCCGGTCTCCAGCGGCGCCCGCAGCGCCTCGAGCGCATCGCGACGGAACTCGCAAGCTCGTCGAGGAAGAGGACGCCGCGATGGCCCAGGGTTGAGTAGTGTCCCCCGCTCGATGAAGCCCGCCCATCCGGCTCTTTATGTCAGGATAAGCGATGACCGGGAGGGAGAGTCTAAGGGCGTCAACCGTCAACTCGAAGACGGCCTGGCGCTCGCTGCGGCGCGCGGATGGCCAAAGCCGGCCATCTACAACGACAACGACAAGAGCGCCTGGAAGCGCACTGTCGTCAGGGACAATTTCCGGCGCCTGCTTGCCGACATCGCCGACGGCTCGGTCGATGCCCTGATCGTCTACGACAGCGACCGCTTCTACCGCCAGCCTCGCGAGCTGGAGGAATTCCTCGACGTGTGCGAGGGAGCCAAGATCACCGAGCTGACCCAGGTGACCGGAGACGTCGACCTCGGCTCGACCGACGGGAGGCTGACGCTGCGGATCAAGGCGGCCGTCGCCGTGAAGGAGTCCGACGACAAGAGCCGGCGGATTAAGCGCAAGGCGCTCGAGATGGCGCAGGACGGCAAGATCAGCGGCGGCGGCACGCGCCCCTTTGGCTTCGGGCAGGACCGCAGGACGATCCGCGCTTCCGAGGCTGTCGTCATTGTCGAACTGAAGGACCGATTCCTGGCCGGCGAGAGCCTCCGGTCTCTCTGCTTCGACCTGAACGAGCGAGGCATCCATACGACCACCGGGGGCGAATGGGTCCCGAACGTCCTGAAGCGAATGCTCCGCTCCGGCCGAATCAGCGGCCGGCGGGAACACAAAGGTGAGATCGTCGCGAAGGCCGAGTGGCCGCAG
>CAVSKZ010000002.1:0-1474179 GCA_963728835.1 uncultured Solirubrobacterales bacterium | reverse complement strand
CAACGCGTAGCGCTCACCACCCGTGAAGTGAAGCGACACGTAGGGCTCGTCGCCGACCACCCAGCTGTCGTGGCCGGGCGGCACGTGAAAGAAGTCGCCTTCCTTCATCACCCGCTCGGTGCCGTCGCCCATCTTCACTGCAGCCTGCCCGCTCACGACCAGCCCGACGTGCTCGACCTCGCACAGCGAAGCGCCGCTGTCCGCGCCCACGTGCTTCGACCACACCCAGCCCGGCTCGTAGGTGGCGCGGCCGATTGTCATGGGGCCTACCTCGTACACCTCGAAGCGGCCCTTCTCGAAGGTTCTGACCTCCAACGGCTCGTTCAGGTTGAGCAGCGTGAGGTCCATCAACCTGGGCGGCGCTCGGGGAAACGCGTCAGACCGTCGTCGGGTAGCGGCTCCCAGGGGGCCGCGTAGGAGACGAACTGGCGGTAGGAGGGGCGAATGCCCGGATCGGTGTCGAAGGTCCCCATGCGCACGCTGATGTGATCGTGATCGGCCGGGTTGCGGCTGAACAGCGCCGAGCCGCACTCGCCACAGAACGCCTTCTCGAAGCCCTCCTCGGGAGCGAACATCTGCACCCGCTCGCCACCTCGGGCGATGCGAAAGGAGCCGGGCTGCACCTTGGCGCTGACGGCGTACGCGCCGCCCGTGCGCCGCTGGCAGCGGGTGCAATGGCAGTAACCGGACAGCTCCAGCGGAGCGTCGACCGCGTAGCGCACGGCGCCGCACATGCAGCCGCCGGTGAGGGGGAGGGCGCCTTCCATGGGGGCGAGGCTACCGCTCCGTTTCCTTCCCCTCTCGATGGAGCCTTTGGACGAGCTGGCGGTGGCCCTGCGCGGGCGGCTGGTGGAGCGCGCGCGCGACGGCCAGGCCGGCGGCTCGCTCGAGGCCGAGGTGCGCTCGCTCGTCGAGGCCGAGGCGGCGCCGCTTCCGCAAGCCGACCGCGAGGAGCTGGCCGCGCGGGTGGTGTTGCTGGCCACCGGTCTCGGGCCGCTGGAGCCGCTGCTCGCCGACGCGTCGGTGGACGAGGTGATGGTCAATGGTCCCGGCTCGGTCTACGTGGAGCGGCGCGGGCGCATCGAGCGGGCGGCCGTCGAGTTCGCCGGCGAGGCGGAGCTGCTGCACGCCATCGAGCGGGTGCTGGCGCCGCTGGGACGCAGGGTGGACGAGGCGTCGCCGCTGTGCGACGCGCGCCTGGCGGACGGCTCGCGCGTGAACGTGGTGATCCCGCCGCTGTCTCTGTCCGGGCCCTGCCTGACGATCCGGCGCTTCCGGCGCGAGGGATTCTCCCTTCGCGACCTGGTCACGGGCGGGACGCTGCCCGCAGAGGTCGCGGAGTTCCTGGCGGTGGCGGTGGCGGCCCGGGCGTCGGTGCTGGTCAGTGGCGGCACCGGCTCGGGCAAGACGACCACGCTCAACGCCCTCTCGGGCGCGATCCCCGGCGAGGAGCGAATCGTGACGATCGAGGACGCCGCGGAGCTGCGGCTGCGCCAGCGCCACGTGGTGCGTCTGGAAGCGCGCCCCGCCAACCTCGAGGGGCGCGGCGAGGTGACGATCCGCCAGCTCGTGCGCAACGCGCTGCGCATGCGGCCCGACCGGATCGTGGTGGGGGAGGTGCGTGGTCCCGAGGCGCTCGACATGCTGCAGGCTCTGAACACAGGCCACGACGGCTCGCTGACGACAGTCCACGCGAACTCCCCGGAGGACGCTCTGCGCCGGGTGGAGACGCTCGCGCTGATGGCGGGAGTCGGATTGCCCCACGCGGCCGTGCGCGAGCAGGCCGCGAGCGCGCTCGACCTGGTGGTGCACCAGGCTCGACTGCCCGATGGCTCCCGAGCGGTGGAGCTGGTGGCCGAGGTGGTGCGCGTGGCCGGTACGGCCGGCGTGCGCGAGCTCTACCGCGCGGGGGGCTCGCTGCGACCACCGTCGGACGGGCGGCTGGCCCGCAGAGTCGCCGGGCTGCGCCGCGAGGGCCCTCCGTGAGCGCGCCCGTTGCGCTCGCCCTCACGGCCGGCGTGGCCGCGGCGCTGGCGGTGCGAGACCTGCTCGGGGCGGGTGCTGTGGCCCGCGGCACGGGTGTCGCTCGCGCGCTCGCGCGTCTGGTCGACTCGGTGGTCACGCTCGGGAGAGAGGGACGTGACCCGGGCGCCGTCGAACGCCGGCGGCTGCTGCTCGCGGGGTCGGGGGCCGCCTTCGGTCTCGGCGCCCTGCTCGCCGGGCCGCCGGTCGGCCTGGCTCTCGCCGCGGGTGGCCCCTGGGCGGTGGCGCGCGTGCTGAGAGCCCGGCGGCAGCGCTACCGCAGGACGGTGGATGCCGAGGTGCCCGGGCTGGCGCTCGCGCTCGCGGACGCGCTCGCCGGCGGACATTCGCTACGCGGCGCGCTCTCCGAGGCGAGGCGCTCGGTCTCCGGCGCGGCGGGCCACGAGCTGGGACGCACGGTCGCCGAGCTCGAGGCCGGCGCGCCCACCGATGATGCGCTGGAGGCCATGGGCCTGCGCGTGCGCTCCCCGCGCCTGGACACCGTGGTGGCGGCCTGCCTGCTTCAGCGCAGCGCCGGCGGCGATCTCGGGAGGCTGCTGCGGGAGGCGGCCAGGGCCATGGAGGAGGGATCGCGCCTCGAAGGCGAGCTGCGGGCGGCAACCGCTCAGGCGCGCTTCACCGGCCTGCTCGTGGTGTTGCTGCCCCTGGGCGGGGCGCTGCTCGCGGAGCTGGCCAGCCCCGGCTGGACGGCCGGGCTGCTCGGTTCCTTTCTCACCGCTTGGCTCGTGGGGATCGCCATCGTGCTGCAAGCGGTGGCAGCGGTGGCGATACGGCGGCTCGGCCGGGTGCGCTGGTGAGCGCTGCCGCGCTGTTCGCTTTCCTCTGCGCCGCTCTGGCCGTGGCCGGCTGTGGGCTGGTAGTCGGACCGTTGCCCGCCCGCCGCCGCGGTGACCCGCCGGGCCCAGTCGCGGCGGGCGGACCGCGGCTCCTGCGCGTGCTGGTTCGTGCCGGCGAGCGGCTTCGGGCCGCGGGCGCCGGGGCGCCGCGCGATCTCGAGGCGAGAATCGCCGCCGCGGGGCGACCGGGAGGGCTCGGCCCGCGCGAACTCATGGCGGCGAAGACGGCCGCGGCCGTGGTGGGTGGGCTGGCCGGCGTGCTGCTCCTCACCGCGGCGCCCGGGAGGCTGGGAATCCTGCTGCTGGCTCTGGCGCCGGTGGGCGGCTTCCTCGCCCCCGATCTCTGGCTGCTGCGTCGAGCGGGCGAGCGCTCCCGGCGAGTCCGGCGCGAGCTGCCCGCACTGCTCGACCTGCTGCGTCTCAGCGTCGAGGCCGGCCGCTCGCTGCCGGCAGCGCTGGGCGAGGTCGGGGCGCGTACCCGCGGCCCGCTGGCGGCCGAGTGGCGCACGGCCGCGCGTGAGGTGACACTCGGTGTGCCACTGGACCGGGCGCTGCGGGGCATGGCCGAGCGCGCCCCGCTCGTGGAGGTGCGTGCGCTGGTGGCCGCCCTCGACCGCGCCCGGCGCCATGGCGCCCCGCTCGCCGGAACTCTGGCCGCCCAGGCACGCGACGCGCGCTACGCCGTCGCGCGCAGCGCCCGCGAGGAGGCCGCGCGGGCTGGGCCCAAGATCCAGCTCGTAGTGGCCCTCCTGCTGGTGCCGTCGGTGCTGTTGCTGGTGGCGGCCGCCCTGCTTGCCGCGCTCGTTGGCGGGGGCGGGGGCGGGTCGGTGCTGCCGGTCTGAGCCGTTTACGACAGCCATGAGGGCCGGACCCGCAACCGCCGCTTGGACGATGCTCCTTACGTTGACCGCCATATAGGCGGCAAACGTAAGCCTCGTCCTTGGAGCTCCTTCCTCTGCAACGGCGCTTGCACCCGCGCGCGGTCTGCACGTGAGCGCCGGCGCCGTCCCACCGCCTCCCACCGTCGGTAACCCGCTCCGTAGAGCGAAATCCCCGCTTTAGGCCCTTCGTAACGGGGCCGATCGGACGGAACGGTGGGGTTATGTGTTGCCAAGTGGGAAAAAGTGGGGTACCGTGGGTTTCATTGATCGACCGGAGTGGCGGGGCTCCTCCCACTCCGCCACTCCGGTCCGAACTCTTCGCAGCACATGAGCGATGGCATTTCCGAGGCGGCCGTCGCCGTGAAGGAGTCCGACGACAAGAGCCGGCGGATTAAGCGCAAGGCGCTCGAGATGGCGCAGGACGGCAAGATCAGCGGCGGCGGCACGCGCCCCTTTGGCTTCGGGCAGGACCGCAGGACGATCCGCGCTTCCGAGGCTGTCGTCATTGTCGAACTGAAGGACCGATTCCTGGCCGGCGAGAGCCTCCGGTCTCTCTGCTTCGACCTGAACGAGCGAGGCATCCATACGACCACCGGGGGCGAATGGGTCCCGAACGTCCTGAAGCGAATGCTCCGCTCCGGCCGAATCAGCGGCCGGCGGGAACACAAAGGTGAGATCGTCGCGAAGGCCGAGTGGCCGCAGATCATCAGCCCCGCCGACAGCGATCGAGTCCGGACGCTGCTGGCCGACCCCACGCGCCGAAAGAACGAGCGGGCGCGCAGCTACCTCCTTGCTGGTCTGCTCGTCTGCGGGAACTGTGGCGAGCCGCTGGTTTCGCGACCACGCGCCGACGGGCGGCGGCGCTATGTCTGCGCCCGAAGACCCGGCTCTTCTGCCTGCGGGAAGATGGCCATCCTCGCCGAGGATCTCGAGGCGCTGGTCACGGAGATGGTCCTTCAGCGACTCGAAGGGCCTGCCCTCTTTCGTGCCCTTGCGGCTCGGGGGGGCGGCAGCGATGAGGGCTATCAGCGAGTGATCGACGAAGCCAACGGACAACTTGGGAGCTGGCTGCCCTCTACGCCGAGCAAAGCATCTCCGTCTCTGAGTGGATGGCAGCGCGTGGGCCGATCGAGGAACGACTTAGCAAAGCGAAGGCCGACCTGGCCCGTACTACTGGCGCCAGCGCCCTAGAGCAATTCGTTCGAGGGGGACCGAGCATTCGCGAGGCTTGGCCCGATCTCTCACTAAGCCGCAAACGCGCCGTGCTCGTTGCGGTTCTCGACTCGATCACTATCTCCGCCGCGATCCGGGGTCTCAACCGGTTTGACCCGAGACGGGTAGCGCCCAATTGGCGGACCTGATCCGATCCTCAAAATCGCCGCCACCTTCCCTATGACGACGGGGTCGGTGATCTGAACCTCCACACCTTGCTCGCGGCAGGAGGACTCGACGATATGTCGGGCGGACTCCTTGAGCTCGGGCTTCGCTTGCCAGGGCTCGCTAGCCACCTTGCCCCTCCTCTACTAGCTCGAAAAGCTCGCGATGGAGACGGCGGGATTCAGAGACGTCTTGGGGGCGGGGCCGCGCGAACGTTTCGTCGCAGGCGATCTTGAAGGCCAAGGCCCAGTAGTAGATGAGCTTGCCGAGGCGGCCCACCTAGCCCACCTCCCCTTGCTGTCTCAGGCCCTCGGGTTTGGGGCTGGAGAGTGGGCGCGATGGCCCGTGGAAGCCCGGCCACTCATTCCGCAGGCCCGTCTTCGCCCAGCCTGTTACCCGGTACTCGCGGAGATTGGTGAATCCGAGTATGGGGCGGCGCTCAAACCGGGGCGCGCTCTCCTTGCACATGGCCGTGAGTCGCCCGGCGATCCACTGGCTGGAAGGCATCCCAAAGCCGAGCCTCGCCAAGCCGTGGCGGAGTTCATCTGCGGCCAGCCATTCTCTGCCGAGTAGGAACGCGGTCAGTGCGATCGTGTCGTCGGTCGGCCGGTTCATCACTCCCCGCCCCCTGAGTCCTCGGATAGGGCCAGCTCAGCAGGCCACCACTCGTAGTCCAGCGCCTCCCAGATCCGGTCTCGTGCTTTCAGGTAGCGGCGGGAGAGGCTGAGAGCTTCGGCCGAGGGGAGGCACATCATTCGCTCGGGCTGGAGGTTGTGCCAGAGGTCTGCGAGCTTGACGGCGCCAGCGATTGCCCGAACGTCGCGGTACGGCTCGTCGCAGATCCGGCCGATGTACTGGGCGTAGCTCTCGTTTGGCAGATGGGTCAGCAGGCCAAGCGCGCGGAACTGGCGACTGGTCAAACCGGTGTCGAGGTGCAGGTAGTCGGTGTCCTCCCAGACATCGTGAACATGGGCGACGACCACAGCTTCCTCCAAGCCGAGACTGAAGACCCACTCGACCGACTCGAGGGCCTCCGCCACCGCTATCGGATGCAGGATGTAGGGCTTGCCGCACTTGTCAACAGCACCTGCATGGGCCTTCACGGCGTGCTTTAGAGCTTCGTAGCGATTCACTGATCGCCCCCCGAGTCCTGTAGTACGGAGCGGGCGGTCGTGTCAGCTTTTACGAGCAGCGTCCAAGGCGAGCGCTCGTTGCGGTCTAGGAAGCGAGTCCAAGGGGACCAGCGAGGGTCGTCGTCGTAGGGCTTCCTCAGCGTGCCTTCGACCACCATCAGCGCCTTCGCTGTCTCTTTGATCGCATGGTGCGCCTCCTTCAGTGCCGCCTCTAGCCGCTCCTCTCGTCCCTCCAGAACCTCGATCTGGGCCTCATCAAGATCTTCTGCGGGGCGGCGGCCGAACTGCCAGCGGCACCGCCGTAGGTGCTTGCGCCATTCCTTGGCGGTGGCCATCACCCCTCACCTCGCTTCTGGGCTGCACGGTGTTCCTCTTCCTCGACTATCTCCAACGCCCGCTCGTAGGGGCGCAGGGCCTTGAAGGTCCCTGCCGCTGCCTCTCCGGCCACAGCACTTGCTGTAGGTCGCGTACCGGCCCCCATTTGATCCAAGCCGGCTAGGTGCTGTGTGGAGTTCGAAGACGCCTCGCCTCGGACCCCTGCGATCTTCGCCCGCAGCTCATCGGGCGTGTAGCGAACAGCGAGGCGCGCTGCCCGGAGCTCGAAGTCCTGATCCTCGATCTTCCACTCCCAGAATCGGCGTTGCCAGTAGTTGCCGATGTCGACCAGCATTTGCGGTGCTTGGCGCTCTAGGTCGCTGCTGTCGCCCTCCTCGGCTCGCTTGATCGCTGATCGCAGTCGGCCGCAGGCATTGGGGCTGAGGCCCTTTGGGCGCCCTTGGTGGGAGGCTTCGGTGATCGCCTTGCAGAGACGGAACAACGCGCTCACCCCTCCCCACCGCCCTTGGAGTCCTCGCGAAGCTCTTTGCCCTTGGCGGCGAAGAGGTTGACCGTGTCGCGCCAGACCGAGTCCAACTCGTCGGCGATCTCCGGTGGCATGGTGCCCTCCCTGCGTTCCTCCAGCGAGTATTCGGTCTCGGGTGAGATCCGGGCGAAGTAGGCACCGCCCGGGTGGATGAGGCCAAGCGCCAGCGTTTCGTCGCAGATAACGACCATTACCTCGTCGCACTGAAGGAGTTTCTGGAAGTCGGCTTGGACCGACTCCAAGGCACGCTCCATCGTCGCTTCAAGCTCAACTGGCGACCCCGCTCTACGACGAACGTCAAACATCAGGACGCCCTTTCAGCTCGGCTGCCTTCTCACGGCAGAGGAGAGCGGCGGCTGCGTAGGCTGCCAGCTCGTTGTCGTGACGATCGCCTTTCGCTCGCCGTACGAACTCGTCCCCCAGCTCCTCTAGTGCTGCGCGGTAGGCGACGCATTTGTTTTTCCAGTGTTCGAGGGTCTCCCAGTTCATCGCCCGCATGCGGTCCTGTTCGTCTCGCTCTGCCTCGGCTTTGTTGGCGCGGTCCCGCTCCTTGTCGCGTTCTAGCTCCAGCTCCTCGCACGCTGCTTCATCGAGGTCCGACGGGTCCTGGGAGGTGGCGGGGACGTAGCGGCGAGAAGCCGACCAGTCGTCGTGCGGCTTGTCATCCCAGATCAACCACGGGCGGTCCTGGTCGGCGCCGAGCCAAAGTTCCGGGGGCCACGGCCAGTCCTCATCGCCTCCTGGCTCAAACTGATCGGGGACTGATGGCGCGTCGGCTTGTGACGGCGGATCAGTTTCGCCTCCCTCTACCTGAGTGTCTCCCTGGGAGCCGGAGGGAGGCGGGAAAGCGGCATCCCAAGCAGCTTCGATCTCGATGCGGACCTCATTCAGGTCGGCCTCGGGGGCAGGCGGAGCGATGCAGATAGCATCGGCGCCGGCCTGGAGTGCCTTCTTCGACAGCAGCCGCTCCCGCAGCCCCTCTACCTCTTGTGCTGGGGCGTGGGGGCGCTGGGCATAAAGCCGCTCGATCAGAAGCTCGACGCCGCGTTCGGGTGTGACGCCTTCGATGCCCTGGTTCTTCAGGGCCAGCGCGATCATGGTCAGTTCCTCGCGCGCCGGTTTCTCTGGGCGCTGGGTCCACTGATCCAAGTCCCACGCCTTGCCGCAGTCCTCACAGACATAGCCGAGCGGCCCCGCCGACTGGATAATCGAGTGACACTTACACGGTCCTCCCCCCTGCTCCCGAGAGGCGAGGGTGCGGAGGAAGGCGGCGGCGTCAACCTCGGATTTGAACGGAACCCGCCCAGGTAGTCGAACAGGTGGGTCGAGTTCGTCTGCGATTTCTTTCAGCCGCTCCCGCTCTTCCCGGTTCATTTGGCCGCCCCTTCCTGTTCACGGGCACGGCGGCGGACATGCGCCTCTGCGTCGCGCACGGACGGCTTCGCTTCCTCCCAGATTTCCTGGGCGCGGTCGACGTAGCACATGGCTCCGCTCGCGTTGCCGTTTTCAGCTTCGGCCAGCGCGTCGCGCAATTCAGCTGCGAGCCGATCAGCTAGGTCGCTCACTGGTCTTTGGCCTCGACGCGAAGCTCGAACGGCATCGGTTTACGAAGGAAGGACTCGCTCAGCCCGAGAAGCCACATGCCGGGCGAGTAGGTGAACTCGACCGGATCGTCGTCGCCGTTCTTCCACCAGACCCGCCAGTTGCCGTCCTCTACGGCAGTCCGGGCGATCTCGGCACCACGGTCGCGGGCTTCGTACACCCGGATGATGCCCTCGGCTTTCTCGGCCCTCTCGCGCATCGCCTCGTAACGCTGCTCCAGTTCACGAACCGCGTCAGCGACCTTCACCCTGACCACCTCCTACCTGCTCGATTGAAGTGACAGAAGCGGGCGGGGACCAGCCGAGGGCTTCCCATTCCTCGTCGGAGCGCTCGGCCTTGGCTTGCCCTTCTTCAACGGCGTAGTCGCCGATCATGTATCGCACCCGCTCGGGATCGACCAGCGCGCAGCAGGGCGGACAGAGATAGCCGCCGCCCTTCACCATGTATCGGTAACTGCTCGTTCCAGCACAGCGCAGACAGCGCTCTTGCTCATCGCTCACTCGGCACCTCCTACCTGCTCTATGGCGGCCTGGAGAACCCGGCGGGCGTGCTTCCTGTCGATCTCCTTTATCTGCTCAAGGGCGTCGTCCCACTCGGGGTGACTCGGCCCGTGTATCTCGACGCGGCCGGCTTCGTAGTTACCATGTGCGGCTGCCCCCACTACCTCGTCGGAGAGGAGGGCGGAGACGGGGATGTAGGTTTCGATCTCGTCGGCCCTGTAGCGATCCATGGCGCTCTTGGCCTTATGGATGACCCCGAACAGACGGTTATCGCCCACCTTCTCCGGGTTGCCAACCTGGATGCCCGCGATGAGCAGCGGCGGCCACCCCGGCACCTTCGGACTGTCCTGGTGACTAGACACGGGCGGCCTCGTTCTTTCGGCCCCGTTCGACCAGTGACCACATCGTCTCGGTGGGCGGCGACTGCGGGTCGGTCAGGTGCCACTCGTCAGCGCAAGCGAGCGCTTCACCCTCGAACGCCGTGGCGGGAAAGCGCGAGGCATGGGGCGAGTCGCAAGACGGACACTGCCGTGGTCGCCTCGGACTGTCCTGGTGTGTGGAGGGAGTCATGGCTTCCACTTCCGCGACTTTTCGTATTGCCTACGGAGCTGCCCGATCTCCCTCGCCACCCGCTCCTGTCCCTCGGCTATGGCGAGGGCGGCGTGTACTTGGGCCTCGGCTAGAGCGATGTAGATGTAGCCGTCTGCACCCTTGCTCGAATTCGCCAGATCCACCGCCCGGCTCAGTCGCCCTTCCGCCGCTGCCTTGTGATCGATTCGCTCGATCCCCTTCTCTGCCTCAGTCATCGCTTCCTTTCGTTGCCTTGACGGCGTTTATCGATGGGCTCTTGCTCATGCCGCTGCCTCCGGCATCTCGGCCGTCCCAAGCGACTCATCGCCCCAGTAGTCCCAGCCGAAGCGGGCGCGGCGGGCGAAGAGCTCCAGGTAGGGGCCGGGTGACCAGGCCTCTACGTGGTCGAGGAAAGCGTCGGGCTTGGCGCTATGCACCTTGCCCCCCCCGGGCGCGTAGAGCTCGGCGCCAGAACCAGACGCCCATTGGCTCGGTAGCGGTGAACGGCGAGGGGCCGCGGGTCGCGACCAGGATCGGCTCATGGTCGTTGGCGATCGCCCTCGTTCCCATTCCAGGATTCCGCAGCCCCCAGATGACCTCGCCGCAGGGCTCGAAGCCCCAGGCGCGCGCGACTTGGGCGGCAGCGCCTTCGCGGAAGGTGGGGTATCCGCTTAGGTGACCTTGAACAGCCGGTCGCTGGTGATGATCAGGTCTTTGTACGGGCGCGGTTTCGTCCCGACCGCGCCCTCGCAGAGCCGGTAGAACAGCAGGCCGCGAGAGCGGGATGCGCGGCGGTTGAAGCGGAAGGTGAACTCGTCTAGGTAGTAGTCCAACTGCTCCCGCGACATGCCGCCCTGATGCGTCCCCAGTAGCCAGCGCTTGAGCAAAGAGGCGACCCGGTGCGCGTTCGGCATCGTCACATGGGCGTCCAGCGCATCGGCGCTCGACATGTTCGTGATGACGTGCGAGTAGTTGAACCGGCCCACGTCGTTGTAGCCCTGCCAGGCATCCGTGTGGACCTCTGAGCCGCGCTCGACGTTGGCAAGCACGAACTCGGTCAGCGTGTCTTTCTCCGTGTTCGGCAAGCGCTCCAGGCGCACCCGGCCGGGACCGCCCTTGCGAGCATCGACCGCGATCCCCACGATGGCCTTGCCAATCGGTGAGCGACCGCCCTGAGCCTTCGAGCGAACCCCGCCGATAAACGTCTCGTCTACCTCGACCGTGAAGCCCTGCCCGCCGATCATGTCGCGGTTGGGCCGCACCATCGCCCGCCGGAGCTTGTGCATCCAGGTCCAGGCCGTCTGGTAGGAGCCAAGTCCTAGCTCGCGCTGCAAGCCAAGGGCGCTGACGCCGTTCTTCTGGCTGACGACGTGCCACATGACGTGGAACCACGTCCGCAGCGGGTAGCGCGTCTTGTCGAAGATCGTCCCGGCGGTCACGGAGGTTCGTTTGCGGCAGGCCGTACAGCGCCGCTTGCCGTCCCCCATGCGCCAGTAGGAGCCGACGACGCCGCAGCGGGGACAGGTGAAGCCGTCGCCCCAGCGGATCGTCTCCAGGTACTCCAGGCAGGCTGCCTCGGTGTCGAAGCGGGCGAGGAAATCGTTGAAGGTGCGCGGGTAGTCGATGTCCACTCGCGGGGTCATTTACTTGATCCCTGCTCGGCTTCCCAGCACCTTCGACAGCGCATCCGAGCCGGATAACGACGACCGATGATGTCGGTGGGTGGGCTGACCTTGTGGCCGCACTCCAACTCGACAGCTTCAACCTCATAGCTCGTGTCACCGACCGTCACCTCTTTCGAGGCGAACTCGTTGACGACCCTGCGAAGCGGGTAGCGCCGGGTTTGAGCGGCCCTGCGGCTCGTGCCGCCCTGGTAGCCCATCGACCGGAAGCGTTCCTTGCGGCTCACGATTTGGCCTCACGCTGCGCTCGGTCCAACTCATTGAGCGCGTTGCGCGCGGCCTTGTGACTAGGGCCGTCAAGCTCATATTCCCCGACCTCCTTGAGCGCAAAGCGGATCATTCCCGCCTGCGCCTCCGTGAACTCGGGTTTGACCTTGCGGCGCGAAGATGGCCGCTTCATCGGGGCACCTCGACCCGGAGTGCCGCCCGGATCGCTTCGTGACGCCTCGTGTAGCAACCGTCGTAGAAGTCCCAGTCGTCATTCTCGTGATAAAGATCGACCTGAGTGCCGCGTCCAATCCAGCGCCACAGGCCCCAGTAGTCGATTTCTTCGTCGCCGTGGCCGTCCTTGGCGGGTATGAGGTCGGTGTACTGCTTGATCCGCCAAATGGTTTTGGCGTCGTTCGAGGGAAGCAAGTAATCCCCCGCTGCGAGCTTCGTGAGCGCGTACTTGCGCTCTGGCTCTTGGTTAGGCTGATCTGGCATCCGAACGTTCCTTTCGGGTGTCGGGGGAGGGCCGTTGGCGCGGTGCCTCCCCATTTCGTTCCTGTGCCAGCAGTATAGCAGGATCGGGCCATCAAAGTGGATACCACTTCGCGGAAGAGCTTGCGCGTGGACCACATGAAGAGTGCGCAGGACTCGGCTGCCTTCTCCTCCACCCGCAGCCGTTCAATCTCCTCGAGCCCCATGAACTCGTAGTCGACCTCCGTGTCCCGGGCGCGCCGGCCGCCGGCACGCATCCGTTTCCCGGCGATCTCCCAGGGCGGGTCCGCCACGATGGTTCGGTAGCGCTTCACGCCCCCACCCCGCCTCTCTCCAACAAGCTCGGAGTCGCCATCCAGGACTCCCATGCCCTAGTTACAGCTCCACTGCCGGGGAAGAGGTCGTGGAGCTCGTCCTGCGGATCCAGCCCCGCCCCCTCGAAGACCCAGTGGCAGACTCGCTCTGGCTTTGCGCCGGTCAGCCCCCTCTTCATCGTGATCGGCTCGACGATCACCTCTGGGGACGGGGTGCGGAGCTCGGAGGCGATCTGCACGACGACGTCAAAGCGCCGGGCCTCGATCGCATCGTGCAGCGCCCGCTCTGGGGTGGCCGGGTCCTCGATCACGAAGTCGCGGTAGTCGAGATCCTCGATGCGGTTGGTGACCGGCTTGCGTAGGGGCTTGACCAGCACCGGCTCCCATGCGTAGGCCCAGGAGACGTTCCGCTTGTAGGCGGCGAAGGACTTGACCCAGGCCATGACCCGGTAGGTCCCGCCCTTGAAGGTCTTCGGGTCCATCGGGCACTCGCCGGTCTCCTCGAGGCAGTCCATGACGAGCTTCAGGGCGGGTGCTGAGGTGTGCAGCGCCCAGCCGTCGTATTCGGTGAGCTGCTGGGCGAGCCTGCGGTGGTCGACCTCGCCGGCGAAATCGGGGTGATCTGCGTAGTGCTTTGCCGACTGGCCGGGGTATGGGGGATCTGCCAGGGCGAATCTCATGCCCCTACTCGCCCCCCACGCAGACGCTCTAGGGCGTCGCCTTGGCGGATCTCCCAGGTCACCCGATCACCTCAAGCAGCCGCCCGACCAGCAGCTCCATCGCGGGCGGCGTGACTGCGTTGCCGTACTGCGCCATCCGCTCGCGCTTGTTACCGAGCACCTGATACTCGGAGCCGTCGACATGGTCGCGCATCGCCATCGCAGCGGCGATCTCGTGCAGGGCGAACATGCGGAAGCGGCAGTCGTCGATGTCCTCCTCGCTCAGCACGACGGCGGGTGGGCCTTCGGCGGTGGCGGTTGGGGCGACGTCGAAGTCGGCGTCGCGGGGTCGGCCGTTTCGGGTAAAGGGAACGACCATCGCGAGGCGATCGCGGGTGGTCAGTGTTTGCGTCGGCTCCTGGTCGGTGATGCGCGCTTGGCCGGTGCTGTCGTAGGGGATGAGGAGGGACTGTGGGGCGCCGACGACTCCGACCGTCTCCCCGGTGAGAATCGGAGGCGACGGCTCCTGGCCAGCGGCCTTCGGGACGTTGTTTGCCCGGTTGGCCATGACGAGCGCCATCCGATCGCCACCACAGATGGTGTGCATCGGGTCGGCCTCGGCGTCCTTCGTCGCGTTGCCGTTGCTGTTCGTCTGGTTGGCGCGCATCACCAGTGCCTTGGACTCCGTAGCCGTCTGGGTGGCGAGCGCCTCCACAGCGGCATCGGCTCCATCCTCCGACCAACTCCCGCCTGCGGTCGTCACCAGCGCGGCCCTGGTCGACGTCGTCTGGGTCGGCACCGGAGCGGAGTCGGCGTCCCTCGGTGCGACCGCCCCCATCGGGGGCACGACCACCGCTCGGTCCAGCGTGCCGTGGACGGTGTCGCAGGGCTGGTGAGCGGCGTCGCGGGCGCGGTTACCCGGCGTCCGTTCGAAGGTGTTGCCGGCGACAGGCAGCACCATCGCCATGTCGTGCCGCTGGGTGAGGGTGACAATCGGCAGGGTCAGCGGCTTGGGGGTACCGCCGTGGGTGAGCCGGATTGCGAAGGGCTCGCTGGCCAGCTTCTCCAGGCCGCGGCGGATGCGCTTGCGCGTGTTCTCGGCCAGCGGACGCTTGCGGTCGCCGATGCGCTCGGCGGGCAGTGCCCAGTCGATCGCCGACGCCGCCGGGTACACGCCGGGCAGGACCGGGCCTCGGCACTCCGAGCAGGTGTAGAAATACTGGGCTCCGTAGCGGCCCCAAGGGAGGTCCGGCTTCTTCCAGGTCTGGCAGCCCTCAACGAGCTGCTCGCAGGCCGGGCACCAGGAGAGCGGGGAGACGCGGAGGTCGGGCGCCTTGATCCCCTTGCGCCACCAGACGACGTACATGCGGTCGCGGGACTGCGGAACGGTGCCGGCGAACATCGAGTTGAGGTAGACGATCTCGTGCTGGTAGCCGAGCGCGTGGCCCGCCTGCAGCCAGGCCTGGAAGAGCTGGCCGTTGTCGTCGGGTCCCCACTTCCAGGCGTCTACGACGTTCTCGACGACGATCGCCTTGTAGGGGTGGCCGGCGAGCTCCTTCTGCTCAACGAAGCGCCAGACGTCCCACATGGTGGCTCGGGAGCGGTCCTGCTCGGCGTCGCCGCCCGGGCCGTCCTCCCAGAGCGAGGACGCTTGCGGCTTGCGACGGCGGGCGCCCTTGGCGAGGGAGTGGTTCGTGCACTCGGGCGAGGCGAGCAGGATGTCAGTGTGGGGGTAGCGGCGGATCTGCGCGGTCGTCAGCGCCGCCACGTCGTTGCAGTCGTGGTCGGCGTGCTGGAAGTTGGTCGCGTGCGTCTCGATCGCGCGCTCCCAGTGGTTGAGAGCGAGGCGCAGTTCGCCGCCGGCAACCTCGGCGCCGATGCTCGATCCGCCCGCGCCGCAAAAGAGGTCGGTGATGGTGGCGCTCACCGACCGAACCCCTCCAACTGCGGCTGCTCACCGGACATCGCCTTGATCTGGTCGATGGCCTGGGTCGCTTCGGCCATCGAGTAGACGTGGGGCATCTCGATCCCGGTTTTGAGGGACAGCCTCTTTAGCTCTCGGCGCTGGTCTTGTGAGACCGCGAGGTTGCTGCGACGGGCTCGCTCTGCTTGTAGGGCGTTGTGGGTCACGCGGCTGCGGCCTCCCGAACGGGCAGCTGCTCCAACTCGGCAATGAGGCGGTCAGCCTCACGTTCAAAGGCCGACCACGCCGCCGACTCCGCCGCCGACCGCGCCGACCACGCCGCCGACCACGCCGCCGACCACGCCGCCGACCGCGCCGACCACGCCGCCGACCGCGCCGACCACGCCGCCGACTCCGCCGCCGACCACGCCGACTCCGCCGCCGACCACGCCGACTCCGCCGACCACGCCGCCGACCGCGCCGACCACGCCGCCGACCGCGCCGACTCCGCCGACCACGCCGACTCCGCCGACCACGCCGCCGACCGCGCCGACCACGCCGACCACGCCGCCGACCGCGCCGACCACGCCGCCGACCGCGCCGACCACGCCGCCGACTCCGCCGCTTCGCGGTCGCCTTTTCCTTCAAGCGCAGCGATGGTCTGCTCGATTGAGGCGACCACCTCAGCTCGGATTGACTCGGGCCAGCGACCGCTCAGCGGAAGGCACTCCTCCTTCAGCCGACGTATCGCGAGTCGGTCCGCCAAGCCATCGAAGTCGGCTCCAACTGGGATGGCGCCAAGGAAGCGCTCCGGCCACAGCATTGCCTTCTCGTCGGGCAACGCGATGAAGACCTTCTCCTCCAAGTAGGCCATCCACTCGGGGATGCCGAACAGCTCGGGGTATTCGCTGTGGCCCCCGCTCGGGTTCTTGGTCAGGCACCCGACTGCGCAGGCTTTCTTCCCGTCGCCCTCGTAGTAGACGTCCTTGACCAAGGTGCCCTGCTCCCGGTGCCAGCGAGCGGCAGCGAGGGTCTTCTCCTTGCAGTCTGGGTCGCCGTGGTAGGCGAGTAGCTCCTTCGTTGCTGTCGTCATGCGCTGCTCCTTTCGGGCAGCCCTATAGCCGCCTGGTTGGGTTGCGTGGTTTCAAATGGCGGTACAAGCTCGTGCTCGTAGGCGTCCTGGTCCCCGCAGCAATGGGGACAGAGGCCCTCGTAGTTCGCGAGGCCACATCCGGGGCAGTTCGGGCCGTCTTTAACTGGCACGGGCGCTCACCACCTCGGAGGCCTCTACGGGCTGCCATCTCTGACCCGTCAACCGCTCAAGAAGCAAGGTGGGTGAGACGCCGTGCTCTGCGATCGGGTGGGCCATCTCGGCCTGGTAGCCGCGGTCGATGAGCGCTGGCAGGATGTCTAGCTTGCCTTCGTCGAAGAGTCGATGGCACCCTTCGCCGTTCGCTTCGCGGCAGCCCGGGACGACGCAAAGTTCGTGGTCGCAGCCACCTTTGCCCCGCGGCCAGATGTGCATCGGGTCGTTCGCCAGGTATTCGCTTTCCTCCCGCCCACAGAAGATGCAGGGGAGCCCGCGAACCTTCTCGCGCTGGGCCGGGGAGGCGGCGAAGCCCTTGCCTCGTCTCAGCGTCGACCCGCGCCGGCGGGCTTTAGGGGCGCGCCGCTCTGAGACCCGGCGGATCGGCGCCTCCCGCTTCAGGGCCTTCTCGTAGACGAAGGTCTCCCCGTGGGCCTCGCAGGAGCCGGGGTGGCCCTTGCTCTTGGGCTGCTCGCGCTCGCAGCCGTGGGGGCAGCTGAATTTCATGCCGCCCTCCCGACCCAACGGTGCTTGGTGGGGATGCGCCCGAGGACAGCCCGCTTCCCACCCGAAGGCACCGCCGTCTCCTCCCACTCCGCCAGATGCCGAGCCACCTCCACTCGCTGTCGGTAAGTCATCTTGCCCACGGGTTTCAGTGGGGGGATACCGAGGGACTCGCAGAGCCCCTCGCCCATCTTGAAGCTGACGCCGTGCATGGCGTCTAGGAACTCAGCGATGCCGAAGTTCTCCAGCCAGGTGGGGACACCGCCAGCGGTCTCGATGAGGATCTCCGAGATGCGTGCCTCGCCGGCTTTGATTTCCCGTTTGACCTGAGCCCGCTGGGTGCGGACCTCGACTCCACGGCGGGTGGCCTCTGCTAGCTGGGTGCTCACGAGACCGGCTCTCCGCCCTCAACCGTCTCCAGTTGCTCGCGCAGCCATCCTCTGGACTGCATGTAGGCGCGGACCTTCTCGGGGTCGGGCAGGGCCCGCTCGGCGGGGCGCTTGGCCATGTAGACCATTTCCGCTGCGGCCCGAGCGCTGCTGTAGACCTCGCCGGGAAAGTGTTCGGCTACGTAGGCGTCCCAGTCGGGTCGGTCGGGCTGTGCGGCTTCGAGGTCGCGCTTGCGGCGAGAGCCGTTGCGGGCGCGTTCCTTCCTCTTCGCGTCGAGGGAGGTCATCGGTGCCCCCCCTTTGGGGGGGCCAGGGGGGGTAGTTCTATGCGAACTGCAAACAGCAAACTGAAGGCTTGAAGCAAACTGGAACGACCCTTACCGTGTGTTGCTTCAAGGGTGGTTGAAGGGTGGTTGAAGGGTGGTTTCACGACCTTTTCCCCTTCTTGGCCTTGCCGCCCTTGGCCGACTTCTCGCGCCAGCGTCGCTGCTTCTCGCGCTCTTTCTCCTGACGCGGGTTGACCAGCTTGCCGTTGCCGTCGCTCTCCCAGCGGTGGGCAAGGTGCGTGTCCCAGAGCGTTGTGAACTTCCGCTTGCTCAGGCCGATGAAGGTGTGCAGGCCCTCCAGGTCGGCGGGCAAGCCCTCCTCGACCCATGCATAGGAGAGCAAGTCGATGTGGACTCCCCGTGCCTCGACGGGGATCGTCCGCGTCGAGACGATGTAGTCCTTCGGGTAGAACTGGAAGGCTGGCGGCTTCTCCATCTACCTGCCCGTCCTGTGTGCGAGGGACCACGGCACTTACGCCGCCTCGGAGTGAGGGGTTGCTTGCAGGACTGTGGGCCACTCGCTCCATGTACGGCCGTCTAGCTCTCGTCCGCCGGCCTTCGGGGTGTGACCGCCCCACTGCTTGAAGAAGAAGGCGGTCTGACATTGGCCGTGGCAGTGGTCGGTGTGCGCGTCCGGGCCGGTGCAGTAGCAGCCCTCACGATCATCGACGTGGCAGGCGTCCCGCAGGTCGCGCACCCACTGCGGGTCGATGCTGCGGTGGTTGGGGCCGGACTCGCCGCCAACGATCAGCCAGTTGATGTTGGTGAGGTCAAGCTCGGGGTTCTGAGAGTCGATCTTCTTGCCGTCATCCCAGCGCAGGCATCCCAATGCTCGAAGACGCGGACCAGCAGACGCCCACTCGCGGACGACTAGTTGCCCCAGCAGCGGCTCGGCCGAGATGAACCGCACCGCCGCCGGCGTTTGCCGCAGGAGGTCGGCGCGGTGTACGAAGCGGCGGTTCTCGATCGAGACGCCGAGCCAGACGTTACGCAGTGGGATCGCCTCAGGTCGCTTGGCGCTGTTGAGCAAGGCGTTGGTCAGTAGCTCTCCCTGCGGTGCATAGATGCGAGGCACCAACTCCGCCATTCGCTCCGGTCGCTTAGTGAGAACCTGGAAGACGTGCTGCGGAGCACGCGCCATCATGTAGAAGACAGAAGCTATGAACTGGTCCGGTATCGCCTCGTGAAAGAGGTCCGACATGGAGTTGACGAAGACCATCCGGGGTTTGCGCCAGCGCAGCGGTTCCTCGAGCTTGTCGGGGTGCAGGGTCAGGCCGAAGCCAGGGCCGCTGGTCTTCGGGTCGCCGTCGCGCTGGTAGCGCTTCTGCCCCATACCTTTGAGCCGAGCGGCCAGGTCGAGCGCGTAGCAGTGAGCACAGCCCGGAGAGACGCGGTCGCAGCCGGTGACGGGGTTCCAGGTTTCCCCCTTGTAGCCGGGTGCCTGCGTCCACTCGATAGCTGTTCCGTGGTCAGCCATCTACGCCGCCCACGCTTCCGGGTCAGGCTCCGGTAGGAGCGAGAGAGGTTCAGGTTCCGGGCGGGGCTCCCCAGCAGGTGCACGGCTAGCCTCTGGGGAGCCCTCGCTCGAGTCGACTCCGGCAGGGAGAGAGGCAGTGAGCGCCTCGTTGCCGTTGTCGACCTGGCGGCGCTCGTCTAGGTCGGTGCTGGCGCGATTCGGGACGCAGATACTCGCCCCTTCCGCCCCTTGCGGTGACGGAACACCAGCGCCGACCGGGGCGCTCTCGCCCGAATGGGGGGAAGCGGACACAGGGCCACTAATGGCACCGCCTCCCCCCACTCCGACGAGCTTGTCTCGCCCGAGTTCTGTGAACCTGTAGACGTTTGACTTCGCCCCGTTGCGAGAGGGGACGGTAGACTTCCGCCGGCCGCACTCGACCATCCAGCCCTGGTTGACGAGCTTGGCCGTCTGGGAGCCGATGATGTTGCGGTGCTGGTCGGGGATTCCTAGGGGTGCGAGGTGGTCGGCGTGGAACTCACCTCGCTCACGGAGAGCGCGGAGGATCGCCTCGCGGACCACCGATGACCACTTGGCCTTGGCGGCGTCCTGTAGGGCGCGTACGTCGGCTATGGGGTGGGTCGAAGCGGTGGGGGTCACGCCGCCACCGCCTCTCGCTCCTCACCACAAAGCCACCCGACGATCTCCTCTATTGAGTGCCCGTCAACAACACGGGCTCGTATCTGTAGAGCCTCCTGCTGGGAGTAGCCGAGGTCTCGAAGGATGCTGATTGCCTTTGCGCGCTGGGCAAGCTCGAAGTCGCCGCCACCCCGGTGAGCGATGAGAGTGCCGATCGCCTTCTCTCGCAGCTCCCCGGCGCAGAAGGGGCAGATGTCGGTCGGCTGCGGCTTGGCCATTTCCTCGCCGCAGCGCTTGCAGACCAGCTTCCAGTACCTCTTTCGCCACTCTTCGATGGTCTGCTTGGCGGCACCGACTCGCCTTCCCACCTCTGTGGGTCCGAGGCCTTCCTTGAGCAGGACAAGGGCCTGGGTGATCTTCAGCTCGCGCTCTGCTGGGAAAAGTGGAGTTACCATCAGCGGCTCACCCCGCTTTCCTCGGTCCAGATCCGAACGCCCGGGATTAGCTGAAGATTGAAGTCGCGCTCCTCTGCCTTCGCCATCGCCTTCTCGCCTTTGACAGCGGCGTCGATGGTCTTTTTGTTGAAGGTCTTGTGTGGGTCCGGCAGGGCAGTTAGGTCAACTACCTCCCAGCGATAGTGGACCTGGCTTCCAAGTGCGGCGAAAGAGCCGCGAAGCTGCTTTGGGTCTTTCCTCGGCGCCGGCTTTGCAACTGCAGCAGCGGCTGCGGCCTGATGCGCCTCTGCCGCAGCCCTCTGAGATGCTGGGCTCTCTGGCTCCTCGTTGGCACGTTCGGCAGCCTTCTGTGCTTCCTCGGCCTTCTTTTCGGCCTCGGCATCTAGTCGTTCCTGCTCCCTGCGTCGCTCTTCGGCGATCCGCTTGTCCTCGGCCCGCTTGAAAGCGAGGGCCTTCGCCTCCAGGCCCTTGATCGCAGATTTAGGTAGGGAGAGGAGCTCGCTGTACTGGCCGTTGACGGCGTCGGTGGTTGCGCGGTAGGGAGCCGTTATCCCGAGGCGATGCTCCTCTGCCTCACCGATGACGATCTTCAGGGCCTTAATGGCATCGGTGACGTCGCCCGCTTCTTGGTGGTTCTTGATCGGCTTGTCCGTCCCGAAGCGTCGGGCATGGACTAGAGCCGCTTCTACGTCGCGCTTGTCGGTGAGGAACTGATCGTCCTCACGCACGTCCATTAGCGGCGCCGGCTTGTCAGCCATCGACACTCGCCGCCTCTCGCACTTGCTCCCAATCCGGCTCGGGAAGCTCCGTCTCTGGTACCGGCCTCAGCGCAGGGGCCTCGTCGGGCTGTTCGGTTATCCGGTCCTGCTCCTCCCGGCGAAGGTCTGCCTCGCTGGGGGCTGGGTGTCCGGCCTCTGCCTCAGGGTCCGTCCCGAACGGGATCCCAAGTAGCTGGGCAAGGAAGTACTTGGTAGTCCCGGTGGTCGCCTTGAAGAGCGCCTTGTCGCCGGGGGTGTCGTACCCAGTGCCAGCCCAGCGGACCTTGAGCGATTCACTGCCCTCGGTGTCGCTGACCTCATACTCGATGACTGCCTTGGCGAGCACGCCCTGCTTCCCCATCAGCAGTTCCTCTTCGGGCATGCTCGGCACGATTAGAATGCCCCGCTTCTCTAGCTGCTTGCCGGCCTCCTCGAGCACGTCCTCGGCGCGGGCGTAGGTGTAGCCACCCGACTCGTTCTCGCCTCGCTTTACTACGGCTTCTGCCGCCTTGCGGGCCAAGAAGAGCTTGCGTCGAAGGGTGCGCGGTTTGTCGCTCACCGCTCCATCCCCCTAACCGCCTCACGTAGAGGCGCTAGTTGCTCTCGGATCTCGTCGGCCTTGATCCCCATCGAGCCGACGATCGCGCCGGCGAGGTCTCCGTCGCAGAACCCGCCCAGGGTGGCGAGTAGGAGCTCAGCCTTGCCTACGTGCTCGGCCAGTTCTGAGATCCAGCCTTCGGCCCTTTCCCTTGCCTGGGCGTCTATGCCCGGGCCGAGGTCGATCTGTGCCAACGCCTCCTCTTGGCGACGTCGCCGTTCACTGGTCACATCCATCAGGCGGCCCTCCGAAGGTCAGGCTGCTCAAGGTGCGTCTCCCCCTCGGGTTGGCGCCAAAGCTCGGGGAAATCCAACAGCTCCTCCCCGGCTAGCCAATCGTCAAGGTCCGGGCTGCTGGTTACTTCGCTTGCCCTGCGCTGGTATTCCTCACGTTTCTTCTCGGCAATCGATGCGCTGAACAATGCGCACAGGGCAAGGAAACCGATGGAGAAGGCGACGGAGGCGATCGCCGCCCAGGCCAGGAGAGAGATCCCGAAGAGGGTCGCGAGGACGCTCACTTCGATCCCTCCTCAACCAGCTGGAAGGTCCGGGGCTTCATTCGAACGCGCTTGTGGGCGTTGTCAATCGGCCCTGCGCACCAGTCTTTGCCGCCGAAGTGGTTGGTCGGGATCTTTCCGACGCGGTGACATTTTGGGCATACGGGGAGCTGGACCGTCGTGGTCTCTGCGTTATGTGCGCTACTCCCCACCGGAGCCTCCCTTCAGCCTCGGCCGGCAACTTCATCCACGCTTCCATTCCGGGGCGGGTGGAGCGGTGCCACGGGTCCTTGCAGGGCTGCACTTCGCCCCCGTGCTGGACTGCCGGGTGAAGCTCAGGGCGAGGCGACTCGCAGCTTGGGCATTCCGGTGTCGGCGGATGCATCGGCAGGTCAGGAACCTCAACCCGCTCGGGTGTCCTGCGACCGCCACCGGCAACTGTGATCGTCCTGGTGCTCACCGCTCCCCCTCCTTCAGCTCGGCTGGCCGGTCGAGTACCGGCAGCTTCAACTCGGAGCGGTGACAGATCGGGCACTCGGGGAAACCGTCCCCGGCCCGCCATGCGGTGGCGACAACGCCGAGGGCTGTCATGTCGAGACCGCGGCGCCGAAGGTTCACCAGGCTGACCACGATCTCGGCGTCGTGCTCGCTATAGAAGCTCGCGTTCCCCCCGCCGCTGGCATTGCGGATGCTCGGCGTAATCAGCCCCCGGAACTCCCAGTTCTTCAGAGTCCGGTAATCGGCGCCCGCCCTCTTGGCGATCTCCGGCAGCGTCAAGGCTTCACCGCTCACGACCCACCGCCTTTCAGCTCGGCTGCCTTCTTACGGGCTAGCTGGGCGGCAGCTGCCTTCGCTTCGGCGGACCCTTCGAAGTGAGCCCAGTCGTTTGTTGCGGGGTTGCAGCGCTGAGCTTCTCGCCGGAAGGACTCGGCTTCGGCTTCGAGGTCAGACGCCAGCTGCTCTAGTGCTGCCTCGGCTTTGTTGGCGCGGTCCCGCTCCAGCTTGAGCATGGCGCCGACGACTGAAGCCCCTGAGGCGATCTCCTCCTCCAGCCCCGAGCATTCCTGTGAGGTGGCGGGGAGGTAGCGGCGGAACTCGGCCTCGCGAAGAAGACGGTCAGAAGCGTTAGCCGGGTCGCCACCGAAGATGTTGATGTGGTCGGGGTTGCCCTTCGAACGGATCAGCGTGACCTCCGGCCAGTCCTCATCGCCTCCTGGCTCTGGCTGAGGGCAGCTGCGGTGCTCGTTGACGAAGGCAACGCAGTTTTGGCAGGGCTTCCGGCCCTTGTCGTACGGGCCTGCCTGAGAGCCAAGAGGATGCGGCTCCCTTGGTCCCCATGTGTCGCAGCCGTGGCAGGTCTCTCCCTCTACCTGAGTGGAGGCCGGGTCGGCAGGGACAACGTCCAGGCCGCCGTCCGGGGCATCGACGACGCGCATATGCTCAGGCCCGAGGTCTACCCGCCCCTGCTCTCCCTGGGAGTCGGAGGGGGGTGTGAGATTGCGGAGCCTGTCGCGGGCGTTCTTAGCGGTGGTCGCGATCCCCTTCGCTTCGACCTCACCAAGTTGGTTGCCGTCCGCGCCCTGGCGGATCGACTCCTGGTCAGCGAGAAAGTGGATGTTGTCGAGGTTCTTGATCTCAGCTTCCAGCCGCTCCCGCAGCCCCTCTGCCTCTTGTGCTGGGGGGGCGGCAGCGGCGAGATTCAGGCAGTCATGGTGCTTAGTCAAGGCGGCGCGACGACGCTGGTCAAACTCCTCGTCATCGAGGCAGCCCTGACCGCCTGTGAGCGCGAAGTCCATGGCGGAGAAGAAGCCGCCGCCGAAGTGACCTTCGACCGCCTCCATCCAGTCCTCGTCGGGATCGCCATCCTCGTCACGGTGAATGCTCGCGTCGAGCACCGCGTAGGTGTCCGCAAGCCGCAGCGTCAGCTCCCGCTCCGGCCGCGCCCCGCCCCCCTGCTCCCGAGAGGCGAGGGTGCGGAGGAAGCCGGCGTCCTTGTCAATGCCATACCGGTCTCGCTCGGGGTCCGCATCGCAGTGGGTTTCGAGGTTGACGACGATCTGCTCCAGCCGCTTCCGCACACCCTCGTCGCTAAGTGCTGGGGTGGGGAGCTGGGGAGGTAGGGCCGCGAGTAGTTGCTTGGCCGCGTCTTCGAGACACGAGCGCGACGGGTTCGATGATGTGGCCACGGGGCAGAAGCGCCAGGAGACGAGGAAGTCGACCACTGCGCTGACCTGCTCGTCCTGTAGCTGGTCCCCCCGCTGCTCTGGTTGGGAGGTCGCCACTACTCCCCGCCCCTTTCGAGGAACTCCCGAAGGAGCTGATCTGCCATCCCTGACAGGGGAGCGCTCTGGATCAAGTTCGTGAGCCAGGTCTGTGTGAGCTGGAGGGCCTGATCGTCAGAGAAGCCCGCAAGGGTGCAGCCCGAGAAGAAGGCGTAAGCCGTGCCGGCCAGCTCCCGCATCGTCTCGCGGCCCTGGTCCATTTCGGCACGCAGGCGGGCCAGCTCGTCGGAGGTAGCCACTACCTGCCCCCCCCGTTACGGATCTTCAAGATCGTCTCGCAGGAGACGGCTACGCTCGTCGCGTTCTTGGCGGCCAGGCTCCACCCCGCTGCCTCTTTGGGATCAAGGGTCTCGGCTGAGGCTGCGAGGAACCGTTCGGCCCTCTCTCGTGCTTCGTTTTGGAGCGTGGTAAAGGAGGGGGTGGGCATCAGGACCCTCCCCCTCTAACTGCAGCTTCGAGAACTACCGCAGCGCAGAAGGCGATGAACGCCAAGACGACGAGGGCTATGACCGCTACCTGCCTCCAGGTGAAGTCCGGCATCTAGGCCGCCACCCCGGTACCGAGATAGGCTCCCTGCTGATCGGAAGCGAAGGGAGGTGAAACATGGCGAAGACGGAACCGTGGTACTCGACGCTCACCCGCGACGTTCACCACGACGAGACGACGTGCCACATCGGCAACAACATCGAGACCGAGAACGTGGCGAAGGGAACCGGCGGGCTTCCCAAGTGCGCAGAATGCACACGCATTAGCGGTTAGCGCTCGCTGGGGCGGTGCGGTCTTGCGGGCCGCGCCGCTCACTTGCCTGCCTCCGGTCGCGCGTCCTGCCACGCCAAGAACCTTCTGCGGTCAGCAGCCTCCGAGCGGTAGCGGGCCTCCCGGACTGCGACGAGGCGATGGGGGCTGAACTCAACGCGCCAGAAGTGTCCGGCGGGCCGACCATCGACGATTTCGAACTGCTCGCTGATGGCCATCACCGGGAGCCCGAAGTCGTTTGCGATACCGAGTGCCTTCCACGGTGCGCCGTAGATGTCCACGGTGGGCCACTCGTAGCTGTGGCCCACGCCGCCCTGGCAGGACTGGCAGGTCTCGATCCCCTGCTCCTGGAAGATGCGGACCGCGCAGATAATGCCGGGGTCCATTGGTTCGTCGCTGAAGCGCTCCTCGGCCCAGTGCCAGTCGCTTTGAAGGTCGAGATTCGGTCCCTCTCGCCAGCCTGGATTACGAGGGATGTCCTTGTCTCGAAGAGACCGGATCTGCTCCCCGGACATCGACATCGCGTCGAGAAACCAGGCCGGAATGTCGTCTCGCATCCGGGGGGTCGCCGCTCCGTGGACCGCTGCGGTCCCCACCGCTACGCCGCTGCCTTAGAAGAATCGAGGGGCTGGGAGTCGAGGTAGATCCGAACCGCTCGCCGGACCTCGGCGCTGCGGGTCCGGTCGGAGGCCTTCGCGAGCTTCTCCAGGTCGCGCACGTCCTTGACCGGGAGGCGGGCCGTGATCGGCAGCTCCTTGACCTTGGCGCTCATAGGTCGAAGAGCTCCTCGACGGGCTCACCTACGCCCTCGGCAACCCTGCACATCGTCCGAGCGTCAAGTCGTTTCTGCCGCCCGTCCTCAAGGCGACGGACGGTCATGCCCGAGATGCCGTAGTGCGCTCCGAACCGCTCCGGACTCATCCCTTTCTTGATCCGCGCGATCTTGAGTTGCCGTCCCACCTGCTTCAAAGTTGTCGCCATGTGGACAAAGTACACGAACTACGGACAATTGTCAAGAATCGTGGAAATAAGTTAAGGAAGGTGGATACACGCCGCCTGCTGGAGCCTGTACACATCGCGCATGGCGCTGAATCCAGAGGAGCTTGCGCGGCGCGTGAGGGCGGCCCGCGCTTACGCCGGCTTCGATACGCAACCGGAACTTGGGGAGCTGATGAAGGCCGATGGGCTTGGGGTAACTGACCCCGGCCGTCTCGAGCGCCCGTCCGGCAAGAAGAAGCCCCCGCCGCTTACGCCAGCGAGGCTGGACTCACTCGCGAAGCACACGGGTCTGCCTCGCGAGTGGTTTACGGAGGAACTCCCCCTCAGCGCACCAGCGAAAGCCCAGGAGCTTCAGGAGCTGCGTCAAGCGGTGGCCGCCCTGGCGACCCTTGCGACGGTGCCAGACCTTGGCCCCGCAGAACGCCAACTGCTTGCAGACGAGCTCGCTGCTGCCCGGCAATGGTCGACCAGCATCCCGCCGACCGAAGAGCCAGGGACCGGAGCGGGGAATGCGTAGGCAGTCTGGCCGCTCGGGATTCGAGGAAAGCCGCGATCTCCGCGGCGGCCCTAAGCTCGTCGGTGGTCGGCTGGTGCATTTTCTATGGCCGGTGATTTGGGTTGTAGGGGTCTTGCTGATGGCAGCGATCTATCCCCCGCTGGCATTGCTCTCGCTTGTGCTGACACTCATCATCGCCGCTGCCTCGTGGGCCTTTCGACCAGACTCTCGGCCGTGTCGTCAGTGCGGCAAGCGAGTCCGCAACGGGGTACTGGACTGCCCGCATTGTGGATTCGACTTCAGGGTGAACTGACAACGGCTCCCCTTCGGACAAGCGCAGACAAAACATATCACTCGCTTGCCCGCTCCGCGCTGATCCTCGGCGGTGGAGGCTGGTTAGGTACCAGGGTGCTGCAAAGTGAAATCGAAGCTGCAGGTTGGACAGATCACCAGACCACGCTTCACGCTCTTGCCGCACTGGGGACAGGGGCGGCCAGGACTCTTGATTGAAATAACAAGCAGAGCGAGGCCCACCGCCGTCAGCGCGGCAGAGAAAAGGACCTGCCCTGTGGCCAAGGCTTCCCCTTCCACCGCTCCCAAGACGATCAGCGGAAGCAATCCGATGATCAGCAGAATTCCGCCAGCAATTGCCCCTACGACCCTGAGCGCCATTCTGCGGGACGCTAGCAGGGCTGCCTGATCCCTTTTCGTCCCCTCCGCCTCGCACTGAATCCCTCTGTCCCCTGCGCCCCATGGCGCTCAGCCTTTCAGGGCAAGTGATGGTTTTCTAGTGGAATTCCCATGTCTAGTGGAATTTCCTAGAGCATTCACTCGGACTCCGGGAGCCGAAAGCAAAGGAGCGATAGAGAGATTGGCCCTCGCTTGTCTTTGCCCTCGGTGGTTCGGCCGGCGACCTCCATGGCTTTGTTGCGCGCTCGCTCGATGATCTCCAGGATCTCCAGGTAGCCCTCTTCATCCACGTTGACTTCCGTGCAGCTGAGTTCAATTGGTCCCTGGGGGTCCAGACTCTTTGACTCAATGCCCCGTTTCACAGCGCTGCCTATCTCGTGCAGGGCCTGGCCCGCGTAGTGACCGGCCACGGCAGGATGCATGGCCGCGATCACCTCCTCGCTGCCGAGATTGCGTATCGTCGCCCGGTAGAGGCTCTTGTTCCAGCCCCGGGCCTTCTTTTCCTCAACGAGTTCGGCGCACCCCAGTTCAACGAGCCGCTTTACGTGGTGACTGACATCGGTTAGCGGCGCACCCAGCTCTTTGGCAATGTCGCTTGGGCTGGCCGTTCTCTTGCCGAGAGCCGTAAGGATTTCCGAGCGCAGCGGGTGTGAGACCGCCTTGCCCAGGTCGGTCTCGCTCGGAGCGCTCTTCTTTTTCGTGCTCACCTCGCCTCCTTTAACGGGCCTTGAGCACTCGATCTTATTCGTTGGCTCCCCTCGCACAGTGGAGTTTTCTCCACTACTGGAACTTTCTCTAGCAATAAGGGGGTCCTAGGAGGGGCTGACGATGGAGGGAGGTGAGCCATGAAACCCATGAAGGTCGACACGGTTGTCCCGCTGCTTTCGACAATCAAGCCGCGGTAACCGCGCAGGGGCCGACCACGCTTGCCTGCTTGGTTGGCCCCTCCCTCGCTGCCCATGAGGACCGCGACGGTACCTAAGAAGGACGCAGCGCATCGCCGCGATTGGTCGCCGATCAGTTATTCGTTGACGATTTCGTGGATCCGGGGCTGGGAGAGGCCAGCGGCGCTTGCGATCTGGCGCTCGGAATAGCCTTGGGCGACTGCCTTGCGGATCAGGCGGTCTCGCTCGGGTATCTGCGCCTCAGCGAGGCGTAGGTCGCGGGCGATCTCGCGCAGGCGTGGTCGGGGGTCGATATGCATGGGGGGCTGAACCAGCGCCTCCCGCAACACAAGGGATACCGCAGGCGACCGCTCAGGATTTTACGTATTGCCTGCATGGACTGACGGCGGCGTACCTAAGGACAGGGAGGCAAGACTGCCCAATGCGGCTCAATCGGGGCGCTAAGGTGAGGCTTGGCGGGCCTTCACAGAGGAACCGGACCCGTCATGCGCATCGACCCGTCTCTAGCCAGGCGGGTCGATCGCGTTCAGAGGGCTGAAGCCGATCAGCGCGCTAAGGTGGGGTTGAACTGCAATCCACTACTCGGAGGGGAAGCCCGAGATGAGCAAGCAGCTTTCGGACTACGAGACGGAATCAGCCGACTGGCGTGCGACCGCCGACGAGTCAGGGCTACATCTGGCGGTACATGTGCCCACCGCCGTCTTCGAGCAAATGCACGAAGACCGTCAGCGAATGCTGACCGACGGAATCGCGGCTATCGAGGCCGCACTTAGAGAGAAGGACAAGCCGACCCGCGTAGGCGTGATCTTCCGAGCGACGGGTGATCGAGTCGGCGAGGAGCTGCCCGTCGACCGCCAGACACCGTCTTAGCGGGCCGGCTTCCCGCTACGCCCGCTCTGCGCAACGGCCCGCTACGGCGGGTCGTTTGCGTTTTGGCCCAGACAAACAGAAAAGCCCCCGCCGAACCGACGAGGGCCTTTCGTAGCTGACGACCCCCGTTGGGGGAATACGTCTATGTGTTCGAGAGATCCTACGTGCCCAGACGCAGCGCCTTCCGAAACGAGAGACCTCCCAAGACCAACCGAAGGTCGAAGTGCCCTCGGTAGTGGCAGTCCCAGCAGGTGACACCACGGTCCCCGTACCAGGCTCCAGTGCCCTGGCTGCCCAGGATCAGCGCCATCGCTGCCGAGTTCTTGACGGGGTTCCACATCGCCTCGTAGCGAGGCGGGCCGGAGACGCCATCGAAGCGAGCGACCAGCTCATCGTTGAACGAAAACCCAGTCGTGACCGCCCAGAGGCCGAAGCCCCTTGTGCCGCCAGGGTCGACGCCGGCGCTTCCCGGCTTGCGGTAGGACTCTCCGATCGTCATCTGCGCCATCGTCCACCCGGGAACATCGACCCCGAGCACATCGCCGGCTTTCTCTGCAAGCGCGGCGATCACATAGGGCGGCAGCTGAGGCAGTTCTTCCCACGCCGAGCTCGGATAGAACGCTCCCTGCCACTGGTGGTTGATGTTGTGGCGAGCGAGCTGGCGATGTCGATGCTGGTTGTAGCGGCGCTTGTCGCGCTCCCAGCGGCGAGCTATCGCCTTGCGGTGGCCGGGCCCTGCAGCACAGAAGATGTGCCGGCGCTGAGTTGCGAAGGCAGCTGGCCTCGGCGCCCCTCTCTCCCACCGCTCGAGATCCCAGACCCGAGCGATGAACGGAGAGACCTGCTTGACCGTCACCAGCTGGGCGCAGAAGGCCTTGGGGCAACTCCAAATTCTGGAACAACTTGGAGCTAGCTTGGAATTGGATTCGATATGTGGTTGGGCGCTCGCGCTCCCTGCAAAGACGAGCAGGGCAGCGAACACCGCTATGCGGGCAAATGCCTTGGAGGCGATACGTCTCCTTGGTCGCTTGCGAGGACTGCGCCAGCTCAGAGCCGTTTAGGGGCCGGGGCGCTTCTCAGGTGGCCGCTACGCGGCGTAAGATGTGGCGCAGTGGACCCGGTGCTTCAAGAGGCAAAAGCGAATCCGTGGGGCGACCCGGCCTTCTATCCACCCGGCCAGCATCCGGCGCTCTACCGGGACCGCGAGATACTCAAGCGGCTCGAAGAGATCGAGCAGGAATCTGCGGTCAAGGAACTCGAATTCGGCGTCCCGTTGCCTCGGCCTGAACTGACCGAAGCGATCGAGTACCACCGTGACCGCATAGCCGCCTTCGAGGAAACGGAGTCTCGCCGCAAGCACGATTACCTACGGGCCTACTCCTGATGCCCACGGTCCTCCACATAGACGGCGATGACAGCGAGGTACGAGACCTCTCCCCGCAAGCGTGGGCCGACATGCAGAGGAGGGCGGTCTTTGTCCCTGCGCCGCCGACGCTCTCAACTACCTGCCCGATCTGCGGAGCTCACATGACCAAGGGGCGCCACCTTTCGAGTTGCAAGAACAGCCCGGATCATGACCACGCAGACACGCCCTGAAACCGCCGAGCAGTTCGAGCGCGAATACGCCGAGCGCTCCGGCGTTACGGTCGAGTGGCTACGTGAACAGGGCCGAGTAGTTCGTCCATGCGACTGCGAAGAGGAAGGCTGCGAAGGTTGGAAGTCGGTCAGCCAAGAGGCTGCAGCCGAGATAGACGACCCGGCGAAGCCTTGGGCGCGCTGATGCCCCACGACCCCATCTCAGACAAGCCGAAGCACTGGTGCATTTTGAAGTCTGCTGTCTTTACCGCACCACGCTCACCCGCTCTCTACTACGGGGGCAAGGCCAACGGTAAGCCGGACGGCCCAGACTTTTGGACGGAGGAGGAATGGAGAGCAATGAGCTGGCCGAGCGAGAAGGAAGCTCGCGACTTCGTAGCGGAGTGCTTCGACCATCCGCACATGGTGGTCGAGAAGCGACCCATGCCCGCCGAGCTGCCCCCGATTCCCAGCCACCTAATTGCCCAGTAAGCGCCTACCGCTCGTAGTCCAAGACCACAATCGTCTCCGGCCGGTCCACCGGAGCGAATAGCTCGACAGCACCGAAGCGATAGTGCTCCGGCGTGTCGTCTTCTACCCAGCCGTTCTGCAGCACGTCGCCAAGCGCCTTTTCGATTAGCGGCTTGAAGTTGCCTTCATCCCTTCTGCGCCGCTGCTTGAACCGGATCGTGGCCGAGGCCGTGACTCGCTTCAAGCCCTTCGGCACCCGTTGCTCGAGCAACGCAATCTGGAGCCACTGTTCCCAGTCGCGCTTCGCCTTCCGGCCCACCGACCAGTGAGAGCGCAGTCCAACCGCGTTGAAAGATGGCGGGGTGGCGGGAATGCTCAGGGTCGCCCGCTCAGTCACGCGGCACCTTGGGTTTGCGGACCTCGAACCACGTCTCCCCTGCGGTCTTCCATTCCCCCTCGCCCATGAAGAGCCACCTGTGGATACCCCATTCGGTCGGGTCGTAGGTGCAACGAAACTTCCCCTCGGAGATGTGCTCGACTTCAGGGTCGGCGGTTTCGCCGTTGGGCAAGAGGACCCGGAAGAGGGGAGCGTCGGGGTCGACAAGCTCTCCGGTCAGGCTGCTGGTCTCTTCCACTTCGAGTTCGACGGGCACGCCAAAGCGAACTCTCCTCACTGGGGTCTCCACTGAACTCCCTCCTCTTCTATTTCAGGGGTCGCATGCGCATGACCAATACGGTCTTTGGGCGAGTGGTCATCGCCAGCGAGGTTTTGGGGCGGGTGGTCAGCCGTAGGCTCGTTGCATGTCGCTTCGGTTCCAGGAGGCTGTAGAGGACGACGAGCTCGGCGGTGGTCACGCCGGCTATGTCGTAGCTGGCGACCAGCTCCGCGAGCGCCTGGCTGCGAATGTCGTAGGTCGCTTCTAGCTCCCTCGCAACCTGCTCCCGGATCGCATACAGCCCAACGAGATCCGCTCCGATGAGCTGCGCGATCGCATAAAGGCCCTGGAGCTCAGCCTGGGCCTGCCCCCGCAACGCGTAGGAGGCGCCGAGTTCCGCCAGCACAAGCCCTCGAAGGTCGTAGCTGACCGCGAGCTCGCGGTCGACGAGAGCCCGGAGGGCATAGACCCCCGTCAGGTCGGCGTTGACCAAAGCGCGCAGCCCATAGAGCGCCGTGAGATCGCTCTGCACGAGTCCCCGCAGCGCATACAGGGCACTCAGTTCTGCGCTTGCGAGCTTGCGGATCGCATACAGGCCCTGCAGGTCCGCCGAGACCGCCCCTCGGATTGCGTATTTCGCCGTCAGGTCAGCTAGGACTTCGGTGAGGATGTCCGTGGCAACGATGTAGTTGACCAGCGCCGAGGCGCCTTCAGTGGCGTGGCAGCGGAACCCCGCCCTGCCTGCTGCGGTGATCGCCGAGTCGGTGGCTGAGATCCGTTCGACGCCGTTGACGAAGCCCTTGATGGCCGTGCCGACTGCCGAGATCGTGGCTTTGACTTCCTGACCCACGGTCCCCACCAAGGCGTAGGTGCCGAGGACAGTTTCGGTGATAGCGACGCGCTTGACCAGCGAGAAGCCGGTATTCGTCACCCAGTAGAGCTGGTAGGACGTGTCGGCGCTGGTGCTGACGCGCGCCGCCGGCCCAGCGCTTCGCACCGACCCGACGACCGATGCGCAGAAGAGGCCTGCCTCGACCGAGTAGTCCGCCCCGGCAGGAAGGCCGGAGGCGTAGGCGTAGCGGTAGCCGGTGGCGTTGCCCCACACGCGGCCGGGGGCGCCAACGGTCATCCCCAGGCTGGTTACCCAGGTCGCGCCTTTCTCCCCCGTGTGCTGCGTCTGGAGGTTGCCGAAGCCACCCGATTCGCTGAAGGTGTCTTCGAGGAACGATCCGCTCGGCGGCGCTGGCGCCATCCCGAGATAGGAGCGCTCGTCGAATTCAGGATTGATCTGTCGCCCGATCCGCCGTAGAACCTGCCGGCGGGTGCCTTTTGCGCTGACACCGTGCTTGCGTGCCAGGGCTTCGAGCGCTTTGGCTGGCAGGGAAGTCGGCCTGACCATCAGGTATCCAGCTCCTCCTCGTAGGCGAGGATTTCGCCCCCGTGCTCGGCGAAGTTGGAAGGGTCCGCGACGTCGAACGCAACTAGGCAGGACGAGTCGCCCCCGCCGATCACGAACTCCATGCGGTCACCATCAGTGGCCGCTCGATCGGCTACCGAGGCACGGTAGGGGTCTCCCTCGGCGCCAGTACCGATGACTGGGCAGGTCAGCCAACCCCGAGCCACGGCTTACGCCGCCGTTTCGCAGCTCACCCGGATTTTGAAGGTGACATCGTCTTTCGCCGCGGCGCCAGCCGAGACAGTCCGCCTCACCCAGATCCCCTTGAACTGACCGGCCGGGATGTTGCCGATGACCAGAGGCGAGCCTTCTCCAGGCGCAGTGAAGGCAGGCCCAGAGGGTGCCGTCGACTCGTTGGCGATCGTCTCCATTTCAGCGTTGACCGCCTCGTCGGCCAGCGCGATTGCTGTTGCATCGTCGGCGGAGTTCGCGTCCTGGGAGATCCAGACCTCGACGTTCTGGGCGGTGAGGGAGCCGTGGTTGTTCTTGATGTAGAAGCCGCGGTACTCGATGTCTCCGGCTGCACCCTCTTTGCCGGTCACGTCGTCATAGAGCGAGTTGGCCGCCCCGGAGATGACGCCACCGGCTTTGGTGCTCATCGCACCGCCGAGGGCTTTGGTCGGGTCTTCGTTATTCGCTCCACCCGAGAGGCGGAATACGAGGTCTTCAGCGACGATCGGCATCAGGCTCTCCTCTTAGCTCGACGGATACAGGTAGAAGCCGACCGCCAGCGCAGCCTCGGAGACCGTCACGTCACCGAAGACCGGTACGTTCTGGATCACCTCGTCCCCACCGACCCCGAAGGCAACGGAGAGGACGTAGAGGACGCCGCCGGCGATGAGCTTGCCGCCAGGGATGTAGGCGGTGAGTTCGGGTGGGAAGAGACGGCGCAGGAAGCCCCGCACCTTCTCGGTGATCTGGGTGATGGTCATCGTTCCTCCTATTGCCCGATGGGCAGGTTGCGGTACTGGTTCCAGTGGCGCTTCACGCCGGGAAGACAGCGAAGGGCGAGGCCTCCGGTGCCCCAGATCGAGTCCTCGACGGCACGCAGGGTCCAGTCGGCCCAGGCATTGCGCCGGAGTCGACGGCGGATCGGCTTGTAGCCGTAGATGCCCCGGTCGGCGCCGTAGTTGAGGGTCTTGGCTGTCGCCTCGACCCCCTGCTCGAGCGACTTGTAGTTCTTGACGCCGACCGAGTTGAAGTTCGTCGCGCCCGGCATCTCCTGTGTGGTCGCCAAGGGATTGAACGTTGCCGTTGAACCCTCGGCCTGCATCCAGGAGACCAGCGCCCAGAGGTTGCGCTGGGTCACGGGGGCGTCGATCGCATCTAGCAAGCGACGGGCGAAGTCCTCGCGGGTGACCATTAACGCCTCCCTCGCTTGCCACGCTTGGCGTACTGGCGATGGAAGACGCCGTTGATCTTGGCTGCGGTCTTCGGCCCGATTTCACCGTCGACCTTGAGTCGGTATGCCCTTTGGAAGGCGCGAACCGAGTCAACCACCGCGTCCTTGAACTTCCAGTGCTGACGAGCTAGGTAGGGTTTCCCGGTCCGCTTGCGGATGAAGGCCAGCCGGCGGGTGTACTTGACGACCCGCGGCCCGCGCATTCCGTGTCGGAGCGGCTTGAAGGTGGGGAAGCTGACGCCGCCTACGTAGGTCCAGTGCCAGGGCTCTGAGAAGGCTTCGGTCTTCTGCCAGCCGTACTTTGCGCCGTGCTCGCGCATCCACTCCTGTTCCCAGGAGTTGGGAATGTCGACAGCAATGCCCCAGCCGTGATTCGAGGTACCCGGAACGGCGGCGAGATTGCCTCGCCCAGACTGGTAGAGGTCCCAGAAGTATTCCTGTCGATCGAGCGGGCGATAGCTGGAGTCATCGCCGCCCGGGCGCAGGCCAGCGTCGGCGGGCCCACCGGGAGCATTCCACGCAGCAGCAGCATCCTTGCGCAGCGAACCGCCAGGGATCGCGGCCAATTCGGACTTGGCGAGTTTGCCGTTGGCGGCCATTCGCAAGCCCTCCTTTCGGGGGTCGGTATGGGAGCCGCCTTAGAGCGGCGAGGATTCAGTTACGGCAGGTTGGGTGCAGCGACGTCGACCTTGACGCAGGCGCTCTTTACGAGTTCGACACAGACATCGAGTCCGTGTTCACCCGATGCTCCGTTGCCGGAGTTGCCCGGCGAAGGCGGCTCCGTTTCGGCCGGTGGCGTGTCCGCTGGTAGCGGCGAAGATTCGGCATGGGAAGGCGGCTCGCCGGATTTCGGCGGCTTTTTTGTCCCGCCGTGTGTCCCCTTCGGTGTCCCCTTCCCCTTCTCGCCAGCCGGAGCCGGCGAGGGTTGACCATGCGGGGTATTCCCGCTGCCGGCGACCACCTCCCGTCGTGCTGCTTCACTGCCAGGCTTGGGGCACTCATAGCCGCCCTCATCCAAGATCGCGCAGGAGAGCTTGAGGGAGATCAGAGGACCGAGTTCGTCCAGAAACGAGACGCAGCTGGCCGTCAAGGGGCGGATCTTCTTCGTCGCCCGCTCCTTCACTGCCTGGGAAAGCTCGACGCAGGGATCCGCGCTTTCCACGACTTCGATGCGCTGGGTGATCCTGTGGGCCTGCCGGCCGATCTCCTGCGTGGCCGCGATGTAGACGATCAGCCCAACGACGGCCAGCGCGCCGAGGTAGAAGGCCATCCTGCCTGCGCGGGTCTCGGCTACCCAGCGGCCGATCCCCTTCATTTCGTCACCAAGAGGGTCGCGATGATGCCGATCGCTCCGACCAGCATGGAGACCGTCAGGGTCGCGAGCATCCGGTAGATGCCCCCAAGCCGTCGCTCCAACTCGTTGCCGAGCTGTTCGGTCCTCCCATAGAGCTCACCGATCTGCTTGCTCTGTTCCTGGCTCTTTCCATTGAGGCCGTTGTTACCGAAGGGGCCCCAGACCATCGTGGCCAACTTGGTGAGCATCTCGTTGTCATCTTCTTGAGGCAACGATCCTCCAGGGGGTCGGGGGGTTTTGCTGCCGGGCGGGTGCTTACTCTTTGTAAGTAGATGCCCTATGGCGCACACAGCGAACAGCCGCGAGAGGTGGCTCCTACTTCACGAGCTGCGTATGCAGCTTCCCCGCTCCCGTGCGTTCCGGGGACAGACGGAACGTGCTATCCACCAGATCGAGCGTGAACTTGCCGGCGGGCGGGAGCTTGCGGGGCGAGCGGCCACGGAGCGCGAGACGCTGTTCCGGTAGGGGCAATCTCCCCCCGTCCCGGTTGACGGGACTCGGTGGGTATCTATACGATGCGCGGCGACGATGGGTGTTAGGAACCTGCGGGCTATCTGCCCGAACTGCGGCGGGAAGATTCATACGCAGCCGAAGGGAATCGGCCACTTCACCTGGGCCAACTCTGGCGCACTGGCTCAGGCCGGCTCAGAGTGCCAGCACTGTGGAGTCGCGTTGAGCGGCAAGGTCGGGCTTGACAACAGAGCGATCCTTGCTCGCGATGCCGACAAGTCCTGGTGGCAGCGAACGAAAGAGGAGGCCGGCTTGGCTCAAGCTGCACCTGACGGGATGGACGTGGAGCTGCAACGCCGAACTGCCGAGTGGAAGCGGACCCGTAAGCGCTGGTGGCGGCGATGAAGGGGCTCGCTCTCTCGGTCACCACCCTGGCCATGCTGCTGCCCTCCCCTGCCCCGGCCGACGCCGCTCAGTCCCGCGACTGCGGGCAGATGCCCAACCACTTCGCCTACAACATCGAGGCGCGTAACGTCCTCTGCGGGAAGGCCCGTCGCGTGGTGCGGCGGTGGAGCGCACCCGGCGCTCAAGCCCCCGGCGGTGACGGCCGAGTCCTTGGCTTCTACTGCGACTACCGCAGCACCGGCTATGAGGCAGGGCGCATTCGGTGCTCAAGAGGCAAGCGGGTGATCCGATGGCAGACTGGGAGCTGAAGCGCAGCTCTGGTACGGTCGCGGCCCTATGAAGCGGCTTGCACTTCTCGCGGTGATCGCTGCCACCTTGACCGCAACCTCTTCGGCGTCGGCCAACTACTGGCGAAAGTGCGGGAGCCAACCCGGCGGCGGAGCGGGCTGGTACCGCGTCAAGGCCCACAACCTCTACTGCGGCAAGGCGCGGGCTGTCGCGAAGCGCTACACGTACGGACTCGCCTACAACCCCGCTCCTGAGCCGCTTGGCTTCTCCTGCCAGAGGAGGCGCGTTGGGTATGAGTCCTCCCGCGTCGCCTGCCGTCGTGACTCTGGGCGCCATATTCAGAAGGTCCGTTTTACCTTTGGTGCGTAGAGCCGGGGAGGAAAAGGGCGCGCCCTTCAGCGCGACCCCCCCGTTAGGACGCGACCAGCTCGTAGAGGAAGCGGGTGTTGGCTTTCTTGCAGCTACCGGACCCGCTGACGTACTTCGCCCGCAACTTCAGGGTGTGAGCGGCTGCACTTAGAGGGACTATGTAGCACTGTGTGCAAGTCGCTCGAATTGCATGCGTACCAGGCGTTGTGGTGCTAACAAAGGCCGTGGCCACCTGATCTTCTTCGTCTACCCGCAATGTCCCCTGCGCCGTCCCAGCCGCGTTGTCACCGGCTCCGGTTTCAAGGTCAAATGTCGCCACGACAAGCAGATTGCCCGCTACCGCAGGCGTGATTTCCAGTGTCGCCCCCGGCACATCCTGGTAGCTGCCCGTGAGGGCCAGGTCTTCGGTAGCCGCTTTGACCCCCGCTGTCAGTTTCGCCTTCCGCGACGTGACCGAGGCATCGGCGTAATAGCCCTCCGTCAACCCCAGCGCCTCCGCCAGCTTTACCAGCGTGATGGCTTTGTTGTTGACCTTCCCGGTAGTAACCCCCAGGTCCGCCAGCTCTTCGGTCCCAACCGTGCCTTTGCCGATCGTCACTTTCCCGTCTTTGTCGACGGTCACATCCCCGCTCAGCGCTTTGAACGCAGGAGCTCCGGTGTTCTGGACGATCAGAAGCTTCCCCTCATCGCCCGCTCCGGCGGTAGCGATCTGAGAAGGGGCGATGTCATCCAGCTCGCGCTCAACGTCTTCAGCGAGCTGCTGGTAATAGAGCGCCAGTTTCGCTGGGTCTTCGCCTTCGGGGAAGCGCAGTTTGTGGATCGGTGTTTCTGGCATGGTCTCCTCTTAGGGCGTATCGGTGATCGCGTCGTCTAGCGCTTCATAGGCAGCTTCGGCGTCGGCCACCGTTTCGTATTTGGCCTCAAGGTCGTCAAGCGTGAAGTCTGTGAACAGGGCAAAGTCCATGAGCAGCCCGGCAACCTTGTTGCCCTTCGCCACAGCTTCAGTCCGTGCTGGGGTTGAAGCCTCGCTGGCCAGCACGCGCACGTACAGCGAGTGGGCTTCTGGCGTGCGCTCTTTGATGACGACGTATTTGGTCCCCGTGAGCGTCCGCCGGATCGCGGTCTTCAGCGTCTCCGTCTGCCCCCGCCGCCAGGTGCTCGGCGCCGCTACCTCGTTGCGCTGCTGAGCGGTATCCATCTCCGGCGTCAGCCGTGCTCCCACGTACTGCGCCGTGTAGGGGAGGTGCTCGGCGTCCACCTCCTCTACGTCATAGAGGACCGCCCAGCCCGGTCGCCCGTCCTCGCGGTCGCGCACGATCTCATAGACCTTCTCGATCCCGAGAGCCTGCGCTTCCACGAACTTGAGCAGGTCGCCTGACTCATCCTTGCGGGCGAAGACTCCAAGCGACTGATACAGGTCTTCGGCGGGTGCCCCCATCTAGACCGCGACCGCTTCCATCGTGCCGGTTTCAGGAAGCGCCACCGGCCCGGAGAGTTCCACGTCTTCGGCTTTGAGTTCACCCGCCCCTTTGGACAGTTTGACGCTGACCACCCGCTGGACGCCCTGAACTCGATCGACCTCCGCCAACACCTCGTTGAGATAGACGGTGGTCTGGTTGATCCAGGTCGGGTTCTCTGTGGCATCGTTGGCTGAAGGGATGCCCCATTCGGCCGCCGAGAGGTAGGCGGCGAGGCGTTCCTCCACCGCAGCGAGGACGGCTTCGGGGTCGAAACCCGGCGCGATGACTACTTCGACTTTCGCGCCCACTTTCGTAAACGTCGGGTCCATAACGAAGGTGACGACGTTCGAGAGGCTGCGTTCTTCCAGCAGTGCTTTGACTTCTTCTTTGACTCCTTCGCTCAGTTTCGCCCCGTCCGCGTCGACGACCGCGACGGAGATCACGAGCGGCTGTTCGTCTTCTTCGGTTTCAGCGTTGTAGTTGTCGAGGGCCGTGGCCCGCGCCACCCCGGCGATCCGTCGTGCCAGGATCTCGTAGTCCCTCGGGATGACCGCGCTCAGCGTGAGCGTCTGCAACTCTCCGGTGAGACGCGAGAGGTAGGTGTCTTCGTCCTCAGCGTCGACCCCGTTGGCGGTCGGGGCAACGAGGGCGACCGATTCCACGAATGAGATCGAAGATTGCGGTTCGGGAGCGGCGCTCAGTTCGTTGTAGTCGGTGCCCGGTTCGACCGCTTCAAGCAGCACCTCGCCAGCTTCGGTTTCGTCGCTTTCCGGCGGCACCACCACATCGCCCACCACGCGAAATGAGAGCGATTCGTCGCCGTCGGCTTCGATGCTGACGAGGGTCCCATCCTCGATGGTGTGGCCTTTTTCGTCAATGAGTTTCCAGGTGCTCGTCGCTGTAGCGGGAGCAGCCAGGATCGGGGGGACGTTGACGATGGTTTCCCCGAAGGTCTTGAACGCCTCTCGGGAGACGATCGAGGCAAGACCCGCCACGCTGGCCGAGATGCGAATGAAGGACTTGATGAGCCACCGGGCTAGGCTCCCCTCGGGTGCTTCCCATCCTTCAAAGGCCGCTTCCAGCGTTTCGAGGACTTCACCCTCAAGCGATTCCGTGTCGACCTCAGCGAACAGCTCCACGAAAGGCGTTGGCATCTAGAGGCGCTCCATTTCGATGAGGACTCGCTTTGTCAGTTCTTCCACTTCGGCCGACCCGAGCACCCGTATGCGGGGCTCCCATTCTTCGAGTGCTCCGAGAACGTCATCCACATTCGGGTTTGGGGGCAGCAGCTCAAACAACTGGTCCGGGATTCCGAACTCGGGTTCCTCAATGCGCGAGCCGGTCCGGGTCGAGAGCACTGCCTCCACGCACTGCTCGATCTCCCGCTGGGAGTCTTGCTCGACCGTTGCAACGCTGCCGTTGGTGACACGGAATGGAACTCGGAAGTGCGGGGTTGAGATCGTCATAGCGCCACCCATTCGTTATCGACGCGGAGATAGAGGCCGGCGGTGAGTTCCTCTAGCGGCCCGACCAGCGGCGGCGGACCTGCCATGACGCGATCGACGACGACAGAGATGTCGTTCGTCTGTTTGCCGTTGGTGGCGGGGAGCCCGGTGCGGAGACGAGAGACTTCGAAGTCAGGGCGGGCGCAGTTGCGGAGATTCGATTCGCCTACTTTGGCGTCGTCGATCCACAGCTCGTTGAGGGCAAGCTCATCCTCGTGCCAGAGAACCAGCAAGATCTCGATCCAGTACCAGCGCTCCTCTTCAAGTTCGGGGCCGAGGATGAGCGTCACCTGTTCGTCGGGTTCCCCCTCCTTGATGCGGACCAGGCGGATCTCTTTGCCTTCGCCGTGGAAGGCGAGCCCGATGCGCTCGGTAAAGGTTTCATCCTGCTCGTAGTTCTCAGCCCGAAAGCCGACGTCTATCTGCCCCTGCTTGGCCGCGAAGAACCCTTTGGGTACATAGAGGCCGCAGCCAATGCGTACCTTCTGGCCGTTTTTCCAGCCTGTCTGGGCTTTCGTCGCGATCCCCCGGGCAAACCCATCTGGCTCAGTGACCGTTGCGAGAAGCGCCTTGCCGCCGCCGTAGCCAGGGACGTAGGCAGTGAGGGAGCCCCCGGGAACACCTTCTTTTTCGAAGATGCCCGATGAGCCGTACTCTTCGAGTGGATCGGCACCCTCGTGACTGGCGACGAAGGTGGTTTCAACTGGATCTTCACTCGGCCCCGGTCCGGTTTCAAATTCGGCGTCTTCGCCCTGCGTTTCCCCGATTTCGTTTTCGGCAACGAGGCGGAGGTGGTAGGGCGTTTCGGGGTCCAGGCCCGTTAGGTCGGCCTCAACATCAACCGCTTCTTCGCCGTCGCCGGCTTCGACGACCGCCGTTTTCGAGCCATAGGCTTCGGTCGGCCCGTACTCGAACCAGTAGTCGGTCGGCAGTCCTTTCGGGTTGACGGTGCCGTGCAGGGTGGCGATTGCGCCGCCGATTTCGTCGGCTTCTCCGGTGACGACGACGGGCGGGTCTTCGGCGTTGAGTGCGCCGACCCAGGAGATGTCTTCTTCCCCTTGGTCATCGTTCATCGCAACGCAGTCCCAGCGCAGCGTGACGCCGCCCGTGCCGCCTTCGGAATCGCAGACGCCGACGCGGAGTTCATCCGGGGCTAGGCCGGCGCCGAGATTCGTGGCGTTGTTCACCGCGAAGGATTCACCATCAAGCCGGGCCTCGATCTGGCCGTTGGTCGTTTCGGTGCCCAGCTTGATTCGTAGCTCGAGGTAGTGCCATTCGTTGTCGAGCGCTTCGCTTTTCCCGACTTCGACGCTGCCGTTGCGGATCAGCTTGATCGTGCCGTCTTCTTGGAGCACCAGCTCGCCGTAGCGGCCTTCGGCCATGTTGCCGAACTGGCAGAGGCTGACCGGAGAGGACGGGTTGCCGGACTTCTTGAAGTAGATGCGGACGAAGTAGTTGCGGTTGTTGGCGGTTCCTTCGAGAACCCAGAGCGCCCGGTGGTTAGCTTCTGTCGAGTCCCCAGCGTCGGCCTCGATGTGTTTGAGGCCCGCGAAGGGATCGGTTTCGACTACCTGAAGACCGCCACTTTCCCCGCTTGGGGAATCGGGGTCGCCTTCCTCCCAGCCGTATTCGCCAAGCACGCGCATCTAGCCGCTCCAGTCAGGCGTACTTCGCCAAGAGGTCGAGGTCGTCGGCAAAGTTAGGGCGCACCGTGCCGATCCAGACGTAGTGAGAGTGAGATGTCCCCCTGGCGACGTTCGGGTCTTCCCCATGGACGATCACCCCGAGGGCATCGCCGCCTGTCACCGAGTCCGGGTCTCTTTCTCCGACAGGCTCCCACCAGACGATGACCGGCGGGCCATCTGCGTGTGCGGTGACGACCACCCGGTCTCCCCGCTTCGGCCAGAACTCGCCAGTGGCCGTGGTGTAGGGCTCCCATGCCATTGGGTCCGAGGCGTAGCCCTCACCGAAGCTCGGGATCACACAGCGGATCTCCTGCCCCCGTTCGGTGGCATCGTCCAGCACCACTGCCTCATGTAGTTCGGGGTCGGTAGTTGAGACGGTCGAGTTGTGGAGGTCGGCCAGATCAGCCATTACTCCACCGCACAACCGAGGTGGACGTGGTTGTAATGATTGCCCCCTACGTCGGAGCGGTAGATCAACTGGAATCGGAAGCCGCCCGTGGTGTGCGTGACCGCGCCGGAGCCGCTCCAGGGAATCCCAAACGCCTCCGCGATTGCCTCCGCGAGACTGTCCATCTCCGGAGTCGGCGAGGACCCGTTGGAGATGTCTGCCGCCCACCGCACATTGGGCGGCCCCTGGTGATCGGAGGTGCTGCCGCTGATTGTGGGGCCGTGCGCGTTGTTTGCCGCTCGGACGCTCTCGGGTGTGACATCGAAGCCACGGCCGTTGGCGTATTCGACCACCCGGTTGATGACATCCTCGGGCGTGCCGTCGAGCGAACCCATCTCGCCGGTATCGCCACCGGTACCCCCAGCGTTGACCGTCCTCGTCTCTGCCCGCGGCTCCGGCAATGGAGCGGTGGGCTTGCGAGTCTCAATGGTCGCAAGCCTCGCCTCAGAGTCACCCGTCAGCGGGGTTTCGATGTTCGTCACGAGGTAGCGACCTTTGCCCACCCCGGTCTTGGCCTCTCGGTTGGAGCTCGACTCCCTGCCGGCGACCTTTCTTGTCGGCCTTCACGGGGGCGTCTCCGAAGCCGATGCTCGCCGGGCCGAACCCCTCAAGGGTGACGACGCTCCCCGGTGGCGCCCCCCACTTCTTCACGAACGCCGTGACGGTAGCGGTCGTGTTGGCCTTGTTGACGTTGAAGTCGAAGTCGACCTCCTCTATTCCGGCCGGGGAGTAGGCGCCGTCCTCATCGCACTCGACGGCAAGGCGCACCTGGGAGCGGGCCAGCTCCGGCTCTGAGATGTAATAGAAGGTCCCGTTCGTGATGAAGGCCCGCCAGTTGACCTCCTTGGAGAGGCGCTGGATGGCCTGCCAGTAGCTCTCTTTTTTGCCGACCTCGAACGTGAAGGGCTCGGTTACCTCTTCGCTTTCGGGGGCGCCAGCGCCGTCAACGGCTTCGACCCACTCGCGCGCCTCGTCCTCCCACGGGCCGTAGTTGCCCGCACCGCTGGAGCCTTCGCCGGCACCTGAGCGCTGTACGGCTTGGGCTATCTCGTGCGGCGCAGCTCCAGGGTTCTGGCGGTAGAAGGCAAGCGCGCCCGTCGAGGTAGATTCATAGCCAGTGAGGAACCCGTCGACTGACGCCTCTAGGTCCGTCCGGGAGCCGGAGAAGCCTGACACAGACTCGGGTTCGATCTGCAAGTAGTTCGAACTGAGTTTCCCCAATAGGGACTCAACGATCAGCGCCTCCATCAGCGCGACCCTCACCCGGAAGGGAGCGCTCAGGTGCTCGGCTACACGGAGAGCGCGATCCCCGACGTCGATCTGCTCCGAGGTGGCCTTCTCGCCCTTCACGGTCAGGCCCTTGGTGTCCCCGACGCCTTTGCCCCGATCAGTCCTCGCGGCTTCTTTGGCTTCTTCGCCCTGCTCGCGGGAGGCGATGGGCTGCTTGTCATGCAGTTGAGGGCAGACGATCTTGAGCTTCGGGCGCTTCAGCTCCCTGACCAGGGAGATGATGAACTCAGCCCGCGTCGTTTCGTTCTTCTGACCGCGCCGGGCGTAGACTTTCTTAGGCCCCACGAGTTCCCGCAGCCGCGCCACGTCGCGATCCTCGAACCGGAGCGTGAGCTGTTTGCCCTGCTTGGAGGTGCCGAGGTAGCGGAACCAGAGACCGTCGATCTGAGCATCCCATTTCTCGGATGCCAGATCCAGCTTCAACCAGCGGAGCTTCGAGTCATGGACGATGAGCTCAATGCTGCTGTTCCCCATCCCGCGTTTCAGGGTTGGGGTTGGGAGAACCGCCCCCCCGACCTTCACCCGGAGCTGCTCACCACCCTTGAGGACGAGGTCGCCGATGTTCTTGTCGATGGCCTGGACGCGATGGTTCCTCGGGTCACCCCGCTTGATAGGTGCCACCAAAACCTCCCGCTTCTTCCTACAGCTTCAGGGTGCGCCTGCCCGGCAGTTTCCTGAGGGGATCGCGGATGCCGTTCTTATCGCCGATCTCTCGCCAGCGCTCCCAGTTCCCGTAGAGACGGCTTGCGATTTCGCCAAGCGTCTCACCCGCTTTGGTGACGTAGGTGCTGCCGCCCGTGGTGTAGGTCGCCACTCCCCGTCTACTGCGGCGCTTCTTGAGCCGCTGCCCGAGTGTGTCGGGGCGCACGTACTCCATCAGCCTCAGCGTCAACCGCTGGCGAAGCAAGGTGCCATCCTCGTCTCGGATCACCTCGCCGAACTCCGGCTCTCCACCCAGCACGTAGTGGATGCCCGATCGATGAATAGGCCCGAATGCGCGGAACACTGCTGGCTCCTCACCACCCAGCTCCAGCAACGTGTCGAGTTGGCGCTGTACTGAGTTGCCTTTGGCGTATCCGTCTAGGAACACCGGCACGTCCTGCTGGAAGGGAGGAACACTGGCACGGTCCGTGATCCCCTTGCCTTCGGCGCGTTCGATGATCTCCCATGCTGCAAAGCCGGCCGTTGGAGTGGCCGGGCCATCGCCCATCTGGACGGTGATATCTACCGCGGGATCTGGGCAGATGATTCGGAGTTGCTTCACGGTGCCAGCGCCGCCTGATCCTCGGCAACCTGCGCGGTGGATTCGGCGATCTGCTTGCCGTCGAGGATCGACTTCACGATCACCGTCTTGACTCCACCGATGACGTTCTTCATGTTGATCGGTGCCGGGTCCAGCGGCGTCACTCGGGCAGCACGGGGAAGCTGGAGGATCTCCGGACCACGCTCTCCGACTTCCACGGCCCCCGGAGCCAGGACATTGCCGCCCCTCTCGAGGCGCGGGATGTTAGGTGTCTTCAGCGAGACCGGATCGATTGAGATCGAGCCGGGACCCGGCGGGTCGATCGAGATTCCCCCGATGCGCAGCTCTAGGGCGTTCCACTTTTCGATGATCCAGTTGATTGCGCCCTTGAAGGCGGCTTTGATTCCGCTCCACATCCCGCTCGTCGCCGACGAGATCCTGCCGGGGAGGCTCGCGACGAACCCAATTAGGCTCGTGAAGCCACTCCGAATGAACTTGATCGCATTGCCGATCGGGTCCTTGAGGAACTCCGAGACGGCCGGCCAGACGCTCTTGACGATCCCGAAGGCCTTGAGCAGCACATCCTTGACCGCCATCCATAGCTTCACCTGGAACTTGATGTAGGTACGAATCGGCCAGGTTAGGATTTTGAACACGCCCGACTGCCAGACGCTCTTGAGGAACCCAATGATCGCGGTTGCCCCCCCGACCACAGCGCCCTTGATCGTGTCGAAGTGTTTGACGACAGAGATCACCACCAGGCCGATCGGGCTGAGGATGATGAGGACGAGCAGGGGCCAGTTGCTCTTGAGCCAGTTGAACACATCACCCGCTGCGGTCTTGATCCATGCGAACGCCTTGCCAAGGATCGCCGTCACGAACTCGACGGTCGGCCCAAGAAAGTGGAACTTTTGATCGAGCAGGAGGATGGCAGCGATGGCGAGACCAATGCCGGTGGTTATCATGACCCCTTTGAGGGTCAGCCCGAACCCGGCAAGTGCGATGCGCAGGGCCTCGATGGCTCCCACCCCTGCCCTCAGAGCCATAAATCCCTTTGTGAACCGCAGGAACTTCGCGAGGGGGATAATGACCCGCCCGACACTACCGGCGAAGTAGCCCATAACAGATGCCGCCGGCCCGATGGCAGCCACAATTCCAATTCCGACCAGCACTGTCTTCTGCATTTCGGGTGACAGCTCAGAGAACGACTCACCAAGCCCCGCCAAGGCGCTGCCCAGTTGTGCGAGCATTGGCGCTACGACCGGCCCCAGCGCAGCGCCGAGACGGATAGCAGTCACCTTCAGGGAGTTCAGTGCGTCATTTAGCTTGTCGCCAGCGGTCTTCTGCGCCTCGCGGAACGCTTTGTTTGTGAGACCCGCTGAGTTCGCTACACCGTCAAGGACCCCGCGGGTTTGACGCACGTTTTTGGTTAGCTGCAATACGCCGATAATCGCGCGCTTGTTGCCGAAGATTTCAGACAGTTCGATGCCCGTCTTCGACGCTCCACTGCGCAGCATCGCCAACGTATCCAGCAGCCCGTCACGATCAATACGGCGACGCACCTCATCAATGGACAGGCCCATCTGTTTGAGGGCTGTCTTCATGTCCCCGGTCGGTTTGGTGAAGGTGCTAAGAATCGCCGAGACCTGCGTGGCGGCTTTCGCGGGATTGGTCCCAGCCCTAGCCATCATCGCGATGGAACCCGCCGCTTCAGCGAACGAAACCCCCATCGCCTCTGCCAGAGGAATCACACCACCGATGACCGGAGCAAGCTGACTTGCTTCTAGCTTGCCCTCTCGCACGGCAGCCACAAGAACGTTGGTAGCCTGAGCCGCGCTCAAGTTTGCCGGACCGTAGGCATTCATTGCCGAGGTCACGGCATCGGCCACAACTTTCGTTTCGCCCAGCCCGGCGTCGGCAGCCTTCGCTGAGACAGTGAGGGCATCGATAGCCGTTTTCCCTCGGAGACCCGCTGAGGTGATGAAGAACAGCGCGTCTGCCAGCTCAGTCGGGGCGCGGCCGGTAACAGTGGACAGGTCAAGCACATCCTCATGCCACGCCTGTACCTGCTTACGGTTGATCCCGACGAGGCCAACCATCTTGTTCATGGAATCGTCGAAGTCCATGAACATTTTGGTCGAGACCGCGCCGAGGCCAATAATCGGCAATGTCACGTTCCGGGACCACGTTGCGCCGAAGTCCTTCAGTGCTCGACTCTTACTGGCAAACGTGCCGAGGGCTTTCGCACCCTTGAGCCCCATCGCCTCAAGCTCAGCCCCGGCCGAGACCACTTCTCGCTTGAACTGACGTTGCCCGCGAAGGCGCAGGCGGACATCGATCGAGCTTGCGCGAACGGCCACAGTGGTGCCTCCTACTTCTTCTTGCTCAGGGACTTTCCGAGTGCGTTGACGATGTCCGCTGCCAGCGCCTTGCGTTGTTCCCTGCGCAGCACACCCACCTTCCCGGCGAGTGCAACGAGGGCCATGCGCTCGGTGGAGTCAGAGGAGGTGAGATACCTCCATCCGTCGAGACCCAGAGAGCAGAGAACTGCTGCCTGCTCGACCTCTCCCAGGCGTTCTAGTTTCCCAGCAGGTCGCGATCGATCTCGTAGGCGCGACCACGGCGCCAGGAGGCAATCGCCATGAACTGGTCGATCATTGAGTCAGGGTGCCGGCGAAGACCATCGTCGCCCTTCGGCGAGAACGTCTCTAGCACGATGTCACGAGCGGTCTCGGACTCGAACCCGAGGGCCTCTGCCAGCGTGGCATCGAAGCGGACGGGAACCCCAGAGTCATCGACCAGACACTCAAAGCCATCGCCGTCGCGCACCAGGACTGAGTCGCAAGCCGCGATCAGGAAGTCGGCCACGGCATCGAGGTTCTTGCGACCGCTACCACTCCGCTGAGCGGCCTCGATCTTCTTCGCTACCTCCTCAGTCGCCTTTTCCGACATCAGCTTGTAGCGAACCTGGAGGTCGTCATAGCCAGGTACCCGGAGGTCGAGAGTCTCCTCACTGCGGATTGACTCGCGCTGCTCTCGCAGCCGCCCCAGGGTCCCGCCGAATCGCTCGGTGTCGACACCCATCAGCCCTTCACCCCGTGAGTTTCGACCTCGATCTCAAACTCCCGCGGGTCGCTGGAGTTGGCGTCGTAGCTCCCGGTGTTGACTCGGCCGAGCTTGCCGGTCCATGAGTCAGAACGGCCGATCACCGCCCCGTTCACATCAAGGATGTTCTCAACCACGGAGCAGTCGCCTTTACCTGAGCGCGACTCTAGGAACTTGATCTCCGCTAGATCGCGGTCAGGGACCATCTCTCCGTTGAGCGTCACATTCTCGACCGTCGCTGGCCCGCCATGCGCTCTCTGAGTCCGACCGCCGCCCGGAAAGGTCTTAGACCCCTCCGGGCTGATCTCGCCACCATCCCGCTTGTTGAACACGAACGGCATCTCACGGCCGTCGACCGTGAGAGTGCAGCTCGCCTGATCCTGTCTCAGCGTGTCTGACATCTCTTATGCCCTCCTAGAGCGCTTCGGTTATGGGGACGTTGATTACCTCGAACTCGATGCGCTCGGCATACGGCGAGGGCTTGGCTGCGAGGGCTCCGGTGAGCTTGCCCACCGAGCCATCGCTCGGGTTCGTTTCCTGCGTGACGGTTACTTTGCAGGCATCTTCAAGGGCTGTGCCATTGAAGGCGCCTGCTTCAAAGCGCGACTTGATGACTTCATTGAAGATGTCCCCTTCCGCACTGGATCGCGTCTCGCCCTGCGCATCGAGGTTGGCAAACAGCTTGCGCTTGAGCACCGTCTTGGCACCGAACGCGAGGTCCATCATTAGCCTCGCCGCAGCGAGGTTCACCCACGGCTTGTTGGTGACCGGATTGGCGAGGGTGCGGAAGCCCATGTTGGTTACCGTCCCTTCGTCCATGATCGAGATGTTGCCTCCGGCTTCGTTGAGTTCGCCGCGCTCTTCGTTCGTGTAGGTCTGGCTTGGTTCGATCGCGTAGCTGGACTTGCCCCTGAGGTTCGCTGCTGCCACGTTGGAGTGTCCTTTCTGGCGATCTGCGGCCGCAATCAGGCCGAGCATTTTCCCGCAAGGGGGAACCGTCCTAGTCGTCCCGAGCGTGACCCCCGGGACCACATCCCACGGCCCGAATGCTCCGGCGTGACGCCCGCCTGGCAGCGCTCGCAGCGCCCCGAGGTCTTCGAGCAGGTCTTCGGCTTTCGCTGTGTCTTCCAGGTCGAGGACTGGGGTCCGCGTATGGGTGACGCAGTGTTCGATGACCGCTTTGTGAACCGCTTCGGTCGTGTAGCCGGGAGCAGAGACCTGGCCGGGGCCGAGATCGGGAGTCAGCAGCTCCAGCGCTTCTTCGATGACTTCGGCATCGACGGCTTCGCGGTCATCGTCTCCACTCGCGAGCGAGCCTTCGGAGACAGCCGGGTTGCCCTCCGCTTTGTCGGTGAGCCGCACATAGCTCGATGTCGCGGCCCAAGCGACGGCCTCGGTATTGTCGGCGAGGTCTGGGGAGACCTCCACGACCGTGCCGTCATAGAGAATCGTTAGGCGGAAGGTTCCTTCGCCGCCACCCGCAGTGACTTTCCAGTCGAGGTCGTTACCCCACTGCCCCGGGGAGACTGCGTCGATCTTGAGGGTTTCTTTGGCTCCTTCACCGACCCCGTCGTTGATTTTCCCGGTCGCGGTTACCGCGTCCGGGCCGACCACGCGCTGAACATAAGCGTGGCCGAGGCCGTCCCTAAAGGCCACGTCCAGCGTGTCGTAGAGGGCTCCGTATGAGACCCGTTCACCGAATGTGGTGAGGTATTGGCCGAGGGAGGTAATGAGCACAGGGCCGTCGACCGGCCCCCGCTCGGCAATGCCGATCACATATGCAGTCCCGGTGTTGCCGGGCGTGAAGCTTCGGGGCACCTGATCCCCGATGGTGACTTCGGTATCTGGCAGAACTGGGCTCACTGGGACTCCTCCTTCTCCTTAGGCGCTGGCGCCAGGGGATCTTGGTCCGGCTTGGCCGGAGTCGATTTGGGTGTGGCTTTCGGCTTTGGCTTCGCAGCGCGCTCAACCAAGACCCCGCGCTCGATGAGACGGGGGTTCTGGCGAGCCTCGGAGTTGGAGATCTCCTCGCCAGCGGTCACCATGCGCCCGCTGGTCAGGCTCTCCACATGTCCGCCTGTAACGACGTAGGTCATTCTTCGATCTCCGTTTCGAGTTCGGTTTCAGTTACTTCCGGCCAGTCGTCTGGGATGGGCGGTTTGCCCTCTCCCGGTCCCATCCGCCACGACACGACCCTGTCGCACATGACCGCGAAGGCGTTGACGTTCGCGGCGATGGTTCGTTTCGAGCTCGCACTGATCGTGGTCGCCGGTTCCTCCCCCTGCCACTCGGTGGTCAGACCCTCAACTTCAAGAGAGCGGCCCTGGAGAATGGCCCCACGGATCGCGGCACCGTAGATCTGCGCGTACTTACGGGCGGCAGGCCCCGTCCGGGCGGCCACAGCCACCCCAACCTCTACTGGCCAGGTAGCTCGGTACATCCCAGCGTTCTTCTCGGGCTCGCCTAGCGTTCGACTCGGCCCGACCACAAGCAGTGCCGGCAGCCCCTGCTCGGGCCAGCGGTCCTCCTCACTTGCGAGGCCCCAAGACTTGATAGCGGCTATGCCGCCTTTGACACCATGCTCTTGGCAGGCGAGGCTTAGGTAGCCGGGGAGCCACTTCCGCAGCTTCGCGATCACCGCCTCCTCAATGACGTGAGGGCTGAAGAGCGGCCCCACAACCGGGTGCTCGCTCACAGCGACCGCCCCATCAGGTGGTTATCCATGATCCGCAGGGCGGCCGTACGCTGGGCATCGTTGATCCCGACCGGGGGGCGCGCCGGCATCCCCTTACGTTTTGGGTTGATGTGGAAGAGCGCGTAGAAGAGGGAGGTGCCGACGCTGACCGCACCCTTTGAGACTCGGCTGCGCCCACCCTTGCCACCCGAGAGGCTCTCCTGCAAGGCCCCCGTTGCGACCATTGGACGATTTAGCGACGGGATGCCTTCGCGTGCCTTCCGAGCCAAGGTGCTGGGGGCATTGCCCTCCCAGGGAGTCCCGAGGAATGCCCCGTCGCTTCGGAACTGCTGCGCGTGACCCTCCACCAACAGCTCTTTGATCCGCAACATTGCGGGCCGCATGTTCTCCCCGCGGTCCGCTACATCGGTGAGCATCTCCCCGGTCTCGCGGAGGCCTTTTATGTCGAGATCGAGCGACGGCCCTCCCCGTGAGCCGCCTGGGCCAAACCCGACCGGACTCACGCCGCTTCCATCCTTCGCGTGAGCGCCCACCACTGGAGGGCTTGACGCAGCCGCTGCGACTCTTCGGCATGGGTTTTCCGGAGCGTCTGGAAGGTAGAGGCATCCGGCTCTGCCTGCTCGGGAAGGTAGGAGCGCTCGATCTCAGCCGCCACGCCCAGCGCGGTGACACGCCGCGCATCGTCTATGCGAACCCCTGGCACGCCGCCTACGCCACGGATTAGGTCCGTACATGACTGCGGGATTAGGTCGTTTTCCAGCTGTTCGGCGGTCGGCGTTGTATCGCTGTTGAATTCCCCTGCCATCTCGCCGCCGACCAGGCCGTCTTCGGCATCGGTGTAGGTACGAGCACGCAGGACCGCGGCGACGTGGGTGACGGTCGGCCTGAACGGATGCCCACTGGTTGCCACGGGTGCCGATGGCTCGTCTTCGCTGCCTTCTCCGTCTAGAAAGACAATGCGCAGCCACTCTTTGTCGCTCGCGACCGTGAAGCTCCGAAGCGCCGGCGCTGTCGGGTCTTCGTCTACGGGATCGAGTTCGACTGATTTAGCCTCGCTCCACGACCCGTCAAACTCATCGGCCTCCTCGATCCGAGCTTCCGTCCAGGGTTCCCCATCGGCACGGGGCGATGGCCGAAAGTCGGCCAGCGTGATGGCCCTTGCCATATGGGCTCACGCCTCGCAGAAAACGACGCTGATCCCGCCCGGCACAGTCGTCTCAACAGTGACCGTGGCCTCGGCTTCCCCTTCAGGTTCAAGCTCAGAGGCGTCCGCCACCAGCTCCGGCACATCCTGGCCGGCAAGGTCGCCTTTGAACTCGACCGTGAACGGACCTTCACCCGTCACGGCGACGTTCCCGGCGCCAATGGGTTCGAGTTCCTCGAGGGCTTTCTCGATGTCTTCGGCTTCGGCGTCGTGAGCGATCGGGTCGGTTGTCTCACCGTCGTAGGAGAGCGTGAGGGTGCCGCCTTCGGCCCCGGCAATGGTGATTTTCTGTTTCTCGTTGGGGCCTTCGGCTTCGGTGACGACGCTGATTGCGCTCCTGGTCTGAAGCCGCAGCAGACCGTCTGCCTTGCTTAGCTGCGGCCCCTCACCCAGCACGGCCGTGGAGCCGAATGCCAGCGAGACCAGCGCCGCTTCATCGTCAACGCTGAGCAGCACTTCAGAGCGAGCGTCATTGGCCTCCAGCAACACTTTCGAGGTGCTGGAGGCCCCAACGCGACCGTGAGGCGTCAGCCCCTCCGAAGAGGGCGAGTAGCGCGGCATGGTGCGCCTACTCCGTCGTCTCTGACTTGGACTCCAGGAGCGCGATCAGATCCGCGTTGGAGACCACGCCGGCCGGGTACTCGATACCCCGATCGTCACAGAGAGCCTTGAGCTCGGGCTGCTTCAGCTCGGAGTAGTCGGTCGTGTCCGTCGACCCCTCGGTGCTCTCCTCTACCTGCTCAGGAGCAGACTCATCCTCAGCGGGTGCCTCTGACTCCGTCGTCTCTGACTTGGACTCCTTCCTGATCCGGGTCGAGCGCTTCTCACCCGGAGCAGCCGTGGCCTGCTCGATCTCGTTGTCGACCTTGAAGGGCTTGAACAGGTGCTCGCGACCCTCCACTACGGGATGGCCCTTGCGGAAGGTTTCCCCACGCTTAACGCTCCGGGGCGCGCCGTTGATATCGACCGAGAACGGCCGCTTGGCAACAAGAATGCTGGAACTCATCGAGAACTCCTTTCTGGCAGGCAAGCGGGGGTTGGGGCACTAAGGCCCCAACCCCCCTCTCACTGATACCTATGCAGCGGCGACTTTCAGGACGCGGGCAGCGTTGGCGTCGCGGACCTTGGCCCCGTTGCGCCAGAAAGCGTAGAACCCGCTTTCACCCTTCGGTCGGCCATTTTCACCCATCAGGTTCGGGATGATCTGCACGGCCATCCCGATCCGCTCCACGATGACGTAGCAACGCTTGATGTCGCCGTAGACCACGATGAGTTTGTTGGCTCCCGTCGTGGCATCCATCGTGGACCACTCGTAGGCGGGCTTCCCGATCAGGTTGGCCGGACGGCCGTCACCCAGTTGGACCCAGAGGTCCGCGCCACCATCGTCATCGAGCTCGGCGGACGCGGTCGTACTGAGCGTCGTTCGCCAGCCACGATGCGCCAGGCACGTAGCGCGGAGGCAGCGCACCCTTGAGGGTGTAGAGGTCCGCGACGGCCAGCACTTCTTTGGTCGCCGTGGATTTCGTGTTGGTCGCCCCGACCAAGAGACCGAACGGCTGTTTTTCGCCGGTCCCCGTGAGGAAGGCGGAAGCCTCCCGCGTGTCCTTGGCGTCCTGCGTCACCGTCGCCAGCTCGGTCTCCAGAGAGCCGAAGTCCTGGCCGTACTCGTAGCTGAACGGCACGAACACGCTGCACCGATGGGCGTCGATCTCCGGCTGGCTCAGTTTGAACGAGCCATCGTCAACCTCTTCACCTTCACCGTCATAGTTGGCGGTGGTGCCGCTGGTGTTGACGCCTTTCCAGGTGTTCGTCGTGATCTGCTTGACATCCGCGAGTCTGCCGAACAGGGTTCTCGACGCCGTTGGAGGTCAGGTTGAACGTCGGGTCCAGGGTGTAAGGCACGGCGAAGCCGCCTTCCGCGCCTTCTTCGCCCAGCAGATTCATCGAGCGCTGCTCCTCCGGGGAGAGTTCCTGCCCGGTGAGCTTCTTCTGGAACGCGCGCCGGTAGGTCGGACTACCCGTCTGCATGATCCGACGCGAGACGGTGCCGTGGGCGCCATCCTTGCGGGCCATCAGCTTCTCGACGTGGGTCTGGGTGCGCTCCTGGTCGGCATGCTCGTGGGCGAAATCCGCCTGCTCCAGGGCACGCTTGGCGCGCTCCTGCAACTCGCGGGTTGCCTCCTCCGGACCGGACACCGAGGAACGAATCGTGGAGAGGTCCCAGATCTCATCGCCACGGACCACTCCGGAGCGCCGCGTATGGAAAGAGGTTCCCTCCTCGCGATTCTCGGGCCTACCGGCCAGCTCCTCCACCCGTTCCCGCCGGAACTCCAGCTCGGTCAGGGTCTTGGAGTTCGTCTCGAACTCCTCTTCGATCCGGTCCCACTCACTGCGGGCCTCGGTAGTCATCTCCCGACCAGCGAACTCGGAATCCAGCTCCCTGGAGGCGAGATTTGATCTCGTCCTGACGTGCGCGTAGCTCATCGATAGTCATCGACTCACTCCTTTTCTGCCGAACGCCAGGGAGGCGTCGGCTTAGTGTCTTGACGCCACGGAGGCGTCGGTCTAGTGCTGGTGCCTCGCGGCACCCCTGTTCCGCGGCGCCCGGACTCGGGGTGAGGCTCTGCCTCGGCGCTGTCATCCGGGGGTGCGTCTTGGTCCCCATCGCCGTTGGGCTCGGGGGTTACATTTGCTCCCTCGGTCTCCTCGACCTCGGGCTCTACGGTCTCCTCCGTGGTGACCTCCTCGGTCTCCTCGGACTCATCCGTCGAAGTGGGTGCGGTTGTCTCGGTCGACTCGCTTCGTGTGGCAAAGCAAGCAGCGAGGTTGTGCGACCGCTTGGAGTCCTGCCGCTCCATGCGCTCAAGGGCGGCCTGCGCTACCAGTTCACTGGCCTCCAGCGAACGTAGCCCGGCGCTGGCTCCCTCGTAGGCAGGGAAGGTGACGGGGCCGAACTCCACTACGTGGGCCTCCTTGACGATTCGCTCCGGCAAACCCTGCGGGTTCTCCTCGCTCGGGTCCGGTTCTTCGTCGATCTCCTCCCGAATGACCCGGAAGCGGAAGGAGGCCCCGTAGAGCTCGGCCTCAAGTCCTGGCAGGATTTCCTCGCGCACATACCCGGCGTCGAGTAGCGGCACCTCGTAGTAGACGCCCTCCTCGTCCTCGCGCAGCTCCACGATTGGCCCCAACGGCTTGTCACCGACCATGTAGTCGTAGCCATGCTGGAACAGCACTTTCATCTTGGAGCGGCTGTCCCGGATCGTCTTCTTGAAGGAACCCTTGGCGAATTTCTCCAAGAAGTTCCCCTCATAGGAGTTGATCTCGGTCCACTGCTCGAAGACCGCGAAATGCCCGACCATTACCGGGCCATCCGCCTCGCCTTCTTCACCGGCCGCACGTAGCGCAATGCCGGAGACCTTCCCTCGCAGGAGGTTCTCCCGCGGTAGCTCAATCGTGCTCTTGCCCATGCCTGTGTTCCTCCTTGGAGGGGTCGGTGAAAGAGCGCAGCAGGGCCGGCCTGCTGCGCGGGTTAGGAACTGCGCGCGGCTATTCGCCGCTGGGAAGTGCGGGGTACTGCCCGGGGGCGCCGGGATTAGCGGTCCCCGGCGGCTGAAGCTGAACGCTAAACAAGCCGGTGTGGACCAAGCGGTTCAGATCGCCCGACTCGACAGCCTCGACAGCCGAGTCGGGCGTGTATCCGGCGTCCACGTACTGCCGGATCGTGATGGCGCGCTTGTGCTGGATTTCGGCTTCGTCCTTGAGATCCTCCTGCAAAAACGAAATGTCGCGCTCGTCGAACCAGAGTTCCGCACCGCCCGGTACGTCGATGATCGTGCTGAAGCTGCCGGCCATGTTGCGCCAGAGCGGGCGCAGGGTGACATCAGCGTCTCGCCGACGCGCCTGCCCGTAATTGGCCAGCGTCGCCGCTTCCATGCCTTCGGAGAGACCGACGATGATCCCTGAGAGACCAGAGGCAACAGCGATGCGATTCTCGCCGGCCGCCTGGACTTTCTTGAAGTCCACCTCTTTCATGTCGGAGCCGATCTTGTCGGCGCTGGCGCCCGATGCCAAGATGAGGGTGCGATAGGCGTTTGCCGCGCCCTGGTGGTTCTCCTCGAAAGCGTCGAGCCATTTCTTCAGCTCGTCGGGATTCATGTCCTTGTCGAAGGACACGACTAGGTTTGGCGATGCGCCGTTCTCGAAGTAGCTCAGCTTGTGCGTCGTCGCGGCCTTGTCTCCCATGATCTCCCGGATCACCGGGGTCAGCCAGGACATGCCGCGGAAACTCGCCAGCGGATCCGGGATCGGGGCGAAGTGGACTACCTCATCACGTTCGAGGAACTGCGGCTTCTCATCGCCGCCCTTGCCACCCGGCTGGTAGACGTAGCCGATTACCTCAGTGTCGAGGTCCCAGGCTCCGATGTCCCGCTTGGGTTCGGAGTAGCTGCCCAGGATCATCGTGATCCACTCTGGGCGCATGCGCACGATGCGCTTGTTCTTGCCTTTGCCCCTGACGGTCCCGAAGAAGTTGCCGGCGAGGTCTGCGTCCTGGATGCACCGCGAGAGGAGGTCCCCGGTAGTCGCCCCGTGCCAGGGCTTCTCGAGGATGCTCAGGGCGTCGGTCCCAAACAGCTCCCCCGGCCGCCCGTTTTTCAGCCGCCGAAACTGGAACCGCGCCTCCGAGAACAGCATCATCCTCACCAGCATGCAGGCGAAGACAATCCCATTCTCCCTGTAGGCGTGTTCGACATAGCCCTGGAAGCTGGCGGGGATCTCTTCCTGCTTGGAGCCCAGAAGGGTCGGGGGCATCTGTGGCCGCAGCCCGTTCAGCCCACCAAGCTGAGTCAGCAATTCAGAGAGGGAGATCGAACCGGAGCGGGTCTCGCCTTGGGCGCTGAGGGCCCGGTAGAGCTTCACGATCGGGCTGCCTCGTCCTCAGCGGCTCTTGCAACTGCCTCGGCGACCACCTTGCCGTCGAGCACCGTCTGAACGATCAGGGGATGCCGCTCGATTGTCGACAGGTCGACATCCTCATCGAGCACAAGAATTGTGTTCTCGGGGAAGCGGGGTTCTAGGTTGCTCTTGATCCGTTCGGCTACCTCCGCGCTGAGGGACTGGCCGAGCTTGATGACCACCGTGTCACCAGGTGCCAGAGAGAGCTTGCGGACCTCCGCGACCAAAGCATCCCGATGGATGCGCTTCGCAGCGTGCTTGCCGTCCTCAAAGCCCTGGCGGTATCGAGGTTCATCCGCACGGCACACGCCGGTCTCGGACTGCGACGGGTTCGGCCGCCCAACCACCAGCGCATCCCGAAACCCCTTCCAGTACAGGCGCTCTTCGCGGCGTTGGCATCGACCGAACATTAGAGCCACACCCGCCCTGCGGTCCCGTCCATGCATGTCGCCACAGGGGTCGCGTAGAAACCGCCTACATCGAGATTGCGAACGCCGCCGTGACCCTTGCAGAACTGTTCGGCGGTCGGGCGGTCGTGGGATTCGTGGACGAGGTAGAGGACGCCCGTGAATGCGCCCGCCGCAACGAGACACAAGACAATGACGCCCCACTTCTCTTTCCACTCGCGAAGGCGCCTCATCAGCCTTCACCCCTACTCAGCAACCACGTAAAAGCCCTCTCCCACCATGCTTCCTTGCGGGTGGTCTCTGGGCGGCCGAGGCCGGGGATGCGTGGTGGGGGAGGTGGCGGCGTACGCTCAGCCGCCTGCATGGGGCTGGGGCGCATCAACTATCAACGCCTTGAATCGTCTGCCCCTCGCCAAGGATCGCTTCCCGTGGGATGCGATGGCGCTCGGCCTCGGCCGCGACACTTGCCACCTTGCCGGGGTCAACTGCGATCTCGCCCCCAAACAGGACGCCCTCAGGATCATCGCGGTAGTCCCAGACACCGCCTAGGCGCTCGGTCCCATCCTCCTCGACGACGACCTCCAACGCCAACCCGAGCGGGTGGAAGAACTGGCGGTTCGCCTCCTGCAGGAAGCCCTGCTCCCTGAAGTCCGCGATATCGATGCGCTTGACCTCGCTCATGGTGCGTCCTCTCCCGCCCCCGCACTGGAGCGGATGTCCTTCCAGAATCGCGGCGGGCGAGTGCGCACCCGCCGCTCTCGACACGGAGCTACCGCGTCAAGCTCGAACGTCTATGAGGAACAGAGCAGCCCCAGCACTACCCGCAACCGCCAGACCGCCCACGATGAACCCAGCAGGCACCGAAACCATCGCTACTCCCGTGACAACCAGGGCAGCACCCAGAACAGCTAGGGCGTAGAGGGCTATGGCGAGCTTCTGAGGGGTCAGGTTCATGCGAAGTCCTTTCGGGGCGCTCAGCGCCAGGCGATGAGGGGCTCGGTGGCTTCGGCTGCCATCTCTCCAACAGCCGTGGCGTGGACCATTGACGCCGCATCCAGCGCATCCCAGACGCGCACCTCCTGCTGGCGTTTGTTGCGAGAGGTCGACGGGCGGTCGAAGCGCACCCGGCCATCCGGCAACGTGCGGGAGACAGCGTTCAACACATGCCGCGTGAACTCGGGGTCCCGCGGCTGTTTGATGTGCCCCTCCCGCAGGCCCTCGAGGAAGCGCTCGGCTGCCGTGGCCTTCAGCGGGTTGCCCTGGCCGTAGCCAACTACCTTCAGCTTCGGGAATTCATCTCGGAGCCAGCCCGCGATGTCCTCGGCCCGGCTTTCGTCCATCACGACCACCTCGACCGGGTTCCGCTCGTAGATGTCCCGGAACGCCTGCTTAACCTCCTTCGGGTCAAGGCTCGTGCCGTCCTGCGGTGGGGTGAGGATTCTCGGCACTCCGAACTGGCGGAACTCGCGATCCCGCCACCACAGCGGCACCCATGCCGTCGTGTCCCACTTCCAGCCGACGTCAAGGCCAACCCAGATCGCTTTGCCCGCTGGGATGGGCCAGCAGAGTTCAGAGCTCACCGGCTCCTCGACGGTGCCGGCTGCCTCCCACTCGCCCTCGTCGATCGCGCGCTCGATGCCTCTCACCGCCTGGTTGCACTTCATGCGCCGCCAGTGCGGCTTGGACATCGTTGGGGAGGCGAAGTCTTCCGCGAGCGTGTCGACGGTGATCGTTGAGAGCGGGTTCGCGGCCTTAACCTGCTCCATGTCCTCAACATCGCCATCCGTCGGCACCGAGTAGTCGTGGAGCACCATCCCCGCGCCTGCGGCGCGTGTGTAGGCGCCGGCGGAGTGGATTTCAGGCGCCTCTTGCTTGACCTGCGAGCGGATCTGCTCGAACTCGGAGTCTGGCTCCCCGGCAGTCGAGATCGCAGCGACCTGGCCGCCGCGCTTTCGGGTCTTCCCTCGCCAGGTCCGGTAGAGCCGCAGATCGCGGTGGCGGTGGAGCTCGTCAAGAAGCGCAAGCGTGAAGATCACGCCGTCGCCCGTGCGCTCGTCTGCGGCGAAGACCTGGATCCGCCCCCCGGTCCGCAGGGCTTTGATCCGCCGGTAGCCGTCAAATACGCGGAACCGCTTCTTCAGGCCAGGGGTCCGCTCAACGAACCCGGCCGCCTGACGGTGCAGCCACTCGCACTGGTCGCGCGATGAGGCCCCAAGCACAACCTCCGCCGATGGCGTGTAGTCCGCGTGGTAGAGGGCGATGCCCCCAAGCAAAGTCGTCTTTGCGTTCCCCTCGGGAAAAACCATCCAGACCTCGGACTCGCCGGCGAGGATGTCAGCGGCGACTTCGAGTTGGAAGTCTTGAACCGGCCAGAGGCCGCCCGTGTCGAGGACGAGGTTGGAGGCCCATGCCCGGAAGTGGTCGACCGTAAACGGCTGAAGTGGCTTTCTACCCCGCCTTGCGGGCGCGGGCCTCGTCGAGGCTCGGGACTTCGCTGTCGAGGGCGTCGAACGGGTCGCTTGGCTTTTCGTCGGAGTCGTCGTTTGCGCCACGTCGCAGCATTTCCTCCATCAGCTTCATGGCCTGGACCGATCCCTTCCGCGCCGCCTTGGACACAACGAGAGCCAGCTCGTCGCGGTCCATTGGCTCTTCCTGATCCTGGACCTCCTGCTGGGCTTCCTCGATCGCCGCAGCGAAGGCGGCATAAGGGCCGTCCTCTTCGCTCCGCCCTTTGGCGAGCCAGTTGCGGACGGTCTTCTCTCGGACCTCCATCGCCAGCGCGGCGTCCTTAATCGTCAGCCCGTCACCGACCAGCTCGATTAGGCCCTCGGTGATTTCGGTCGTAAACTTGGAAGCGGCCATCGGGACATGCCCTCTCAGGATTCAGCTTTTTTTCGCAGCCAGGAGGCACCCGGTGGCGGGTGAGATCGACCCTGATGGCCGACCCCGCCCCCCCTACCACCCCGCAAACGGCTCTAGCAAGCCAAATCTGGGGGTTCAGCGTCCTGTCTTGCAGATGAGACGCTGCGTTCGCATCTCGCATTGCCCAATCAGCCATTGCTCAGTGGTGTTTGAGCTAACGCTGAGGTCAGGTCGCCGCGGTGGTCTCCCGGTAATGGCGAGTAGCTCCCTTGCCCTCGCGCTGGTCGGCTCCCTCTCTCTGTCGAGCCCATCGCGTTGAGCGTGGAGTCGAGACGTGGATGACGAGAGACGGGCAGCGCCGGAGCATGGAGCGGTAGGGCTTGGGGGCAGGCGATGGACTCCACGATGACCGGGGAGTCGTCGGCCTGAAGCTGGTCGATCAGTCGGGTCCACCGACCGGAGCCTGGCTCTCCGTAGTCCTCTATGTCGATTGAGGACCAGTCGAGGTGCTGGGCTATCCGAGTTCGCCAGTAGGTCTTGCCTGCGGCGGGTGCTCCGAAGATGGCAATGATGGGGGCGGTGCGGGAGAGGTGTCTTGATCCCCGTTGCCTACCAGCCACGCATCCTCCAGTTTGGCCTCGGCCTGCTCTACTCGCTGAAGCCCCTCGTCGCTGAGCATCTCGCGGCGCTTGGCCTCGGCTTCCTCAAGCAGCTTGGCGTAGGCGGGGCGGTAGTCGTACGGCTGGGGGTGGATCTCAACCTCGTCCACGACCGCACCGGCCCGCTTCCAGAACATCGGCTCGGTCATGCCGCGCACTCCATGAGCCGCTCGTACTCGTCAACCGGCTGCGGTGGGTAGAGGCCGAGTGCCTTGCCGAGCAAGCGGCCTCGGCGGGTCTTGCCGACTGCTTGGCTGATGGAGCGGAGTTGGGTGCGCATGGGGGCGGTAACTCCGGGCATCGAGTTCAACGTGGCCTCAGCGAACTTGACGATCCGCTCATCGGGAGTGAGCAGTTGACCGTGACGAAGGTAGCCGCTTCAGCACCTATCGAGGTCGTCACCAACTCCCGGTAGTTGATGCCGGCGTCTTCAAGGCCGGCCTTTAGCTCTTGGAGGGGCGACGGGGCCGCTTGTACTGCGTGTTCGTCTATCCACTGCCATGCAGTCGTGCTCTTCGTCTGAGGAGTAGCCGTGGACGCAGTAGCCGTCGTCGGGGACAACTCCTCGAACCGCTCGATGTCAAGCTCGCGGCCGACGACTTCAACGAGTTCGCCAACCTCCTTCGACCAGCAGCCGTTGGCGATCGTGACGGTGACCATCGATGGCAGCGCCGATGAGTTCCGGAGGTGGACTTTGCGGACCTGATCGACCCGGCCGTTGCTTCCCGGCGTGAACCGGACAAGCTCACCGACATGCAGATCCTCCACCGGCTTCAGCGCGCTGGCCGTGGTCATTGCGGTATCGCGGCCGTGGTGAGTTGGATCCTCCCCGCGCCATCGCTCCAGCCCTGGAGGATCGGAATCAGCGACTCCTCAAGTCGGGTCAGCTTCCACCACTCCTCAATGCCCTCTTGCTCGGCTGCCTTGTTGAGCGCGTCGTCATCGCTCTCGGCACGGAGAACCCAGACTGAATCGTCAGCTCCACCTTCGGGGTAGTACTGGCGGCCTGAGAAGAGGATGTAGGTCGCCATCAGCCGCGGCCTCCCCATGCTCGCGCAACCGCTTCTCTCTTCAGTTGGGCGGTCTTCGCAGCGACCCTACGACGTTCGCTCTCGGGCTCAAGGTTGGCGTTTGCGAGCGATGCGCCGCACTCCTCGCAGGACTCGGGCCGAGCGTGCTTGTCGCCCTCGCGCTGCATTTCGAGGACCGACTCCGGCCTCTCCATCGAGAAGACCCGGTTGAAGTGCTTGCAGGACTTGCAGACAATGCCGATGTCTTCGGTGCTCACTCTTGCGTCCCCGCCGCCACCGTGATGTATGGCCAGTCTGGCTCCTCGCCAAGACCCGGCACATCCAGACCGTTCATCTTGGCGGCCCGACTGTGACCCGATCCACCTTCACGCCTTCGACCACTCGCCGGACCCTTCGACCATGGTCGCGGCGCCAGCGGTAGAGCCGGAGAGGGTGGAGCAAAGAGGGACGCTTGCTCATAGCGGTGATCGTCCCTTCGACGTGCAGGACCGGCGAGCGCAATCCGTTCACGCTCCGCATTCTACCCCGCATCCCGGCGCTCAGCCAGCCACTCCGAAGCCAAGAACTCCTCAGGCGGCTGGTCGCTCTTACGGGAGTTGCAGGGACGGCAGGCTGCTCTCAGGTTGGCCTCGGTATCGGGTCCCTCGAGAGCAAGCGGCTGGAAGTGATCAGCGATCGCCGCTTCAGCCCAGAGGCAGTAGAAGCAGCGCGGGATCCCGTTGGCATCCTTGGCTTCCTCGAGGACTCGTCGTCGGCGCTGACGAGAAGCGTGGGTTGAGCCGCGTTCCCCTGTGAGGCCCTGGTCCTTACGGCGCTGGGCGTTCTCTCGCTTGCAGGAGATGCAGCGGTTCCCTTTGCCGACAAGCCGGCCGCAGGGCTTGCCGGGGACTCCGAGGCAGACGCGCATCAGCTCGCGGGGCGCGACACGGCCTTCTCCGGCCTCCATCGCAAGGCACTCGTACGGCGTACCTTCCGCCCCCGGCGCATCCCGCAGTGCTTGCAGTGCGGACCATCACCGAAATAGCCTTGGCAGCGTTGGCAGCGCTTCACCCCACTGGCCTCGGTCTAAGGGGCGGTAGTCCTCGAGGCGGTCTCATGAGAGCCACCAGATGAGGACGATGCCAGCTACACAGCTTGCGGCGAGCAAGGAGAGGCAGAGGTTCTCCTTGGTTTCAGAGGTCACCTGGCGACCTCTATGCCAAGCCGAAGCACCTGACCGTGCTCATTGAGATGGCAACTGCGACACAGCCAACACACCTCAAGGGGCTGGGCATAATCCTCGTGATGGGCATGTAGATCAGACGGATCTACAACCGCCGTACCGCAGCGTTCACAGTCGGTGGGCTTTGTGATCCGACCGCTCTTAACGGCTGATCGAACAGTATCTCGCGCCTTGTGTTTCTCTGGATGGCGAATGCGACTTCGCTGCTTATCAAGCAGCGCCTGTCCTGGATTCGCCTTCCGCCAGCTCCGCTTCACTTCCGATGCGCCCGCCGGGTTCTCCAGTTCCCACCTTCGCGAAGAAACCGCCGCGCGCTCGGGATGCTTCCTAGCCCAGGTTCGCCAGTAGGCAGAGTTCCTCCCTGGGTGGTCCTCAAGCCACGCCTTCTTCGTGGAATAGGCACACCCCCGGCAATAGCTCTGCCTTCCGTCTTTCGCTGACGCGCGGCGATTGAAGGCTTCTAGCGGCTGCGCCTCTCCGCATTTCCTACATCGCTTCAGGTTCTTGGCATCGGCGCTCATGCGGCTGCCCTCATCTCATCGAGCCGGTGTTCCTCAATGACCCGCAGCTCCTCCTCGGAGTGCCACTCGCCGCCTTGGCATGGTGCGCAGAGGTCGCCGGCGTGGTAGCGAGAGAGCGGCTTGGCTCCGCAGCCCTTGCATTCCCTATCTGCTGGGTAGGGACCAGGGCGGCGGTCGTGGTGGCGGCGTGTCGTCTTGGTGACGGGCATGACTCAAGCTGGGCAGCCCGGCATCCCCGAGGCCGCCTCGGCTCCGACCTGAGTGCGCAGCGCCATGCGCCACGTCTCGCCGTTCTCGCCCTCCTTGCTCATGGAGGCGACGACGGAGGCCCATTCGGAAGGACCGAGAGTTGCGTCCTTGAGGACGGGCGCTTCGTCATGGCCGGTCTCACGGATGAGAACTCGGACCGATCCGTCTTCTTGGCGCTGAAAGAACACGCCATCGCGAGAATGGAACATCGGATACTTCCTTTCCTTCGAAGACAAGCGGCCAGCGGACCTGCCCACCGCCCATGAACGCTCTCGGGTTGACGGCGGGGGCAAGGGTCTCGCTGGTCCAGATCCGGGGGCAGGGGACGATCCTGCGCTTCGAGGTTCAGGGCCTCGCGTGCTGCCGGCTACACCACCCCGGAGTGAAGAGCTATCGGTGGACGACGAAGCCAGCCTCAGCGTTCGGGCTCGGGCGGGCAGCACTGCTTGCGCGTGTCGAGCCGCTTGAACTGCACGACCCTTCGGCCCTTGTAGCCCGGCAAGCTCGCGTCGTACTCGATCACCTCGTCGGTGACCTCTCGGCCGAGCTCGCCCCCGTAGAAGTTGCGCCTGTCGACCGGCTGCTGCCATGAGTACGACTGCGGCAGGTTCTCGTGGTCGACCTTCGAGTGGTCGTGGCGGGCCATCTCCGTCAGGTGAATGACGTGCTCGTACTTCGAGAGTGCCTCTTCTGTGGCCGCGGCAGAGTCCTCTCCCTCGACCTCGATGCGTATACGGGTGAGCATCCGCCCACCTCCTTTCTCCGAGCTATCCAGCCCGGATCGTGTTCTGGGTTGCCGCGCTTTCTCCCCACTCGGTTGGGTTCTTCATTGGCATCGTTGAGAGGCCCGGGGTTGCGCGCGCGGCGAGCGCGATAGCAGGGGTCGGATTCGAACCGACGACCTCCGCGTTATGAGCGCCGCGAGCAAACCTGGCTGCTCTTCCCTGCGGCGTTGTTTGCTGCCGGCCGGGACTTCCGATTCGTCACCCGGCTCTACGCGCTGGACGGCCGCGGGGAGTCCAGCTCCCAATATCCGCCCGTTCCTCGGTTGCTTCGCACGCGAGTGCTGGCTTGTTTGATCGGCTCGTTACACCACGGCAGCAAGAGAGGATTCAGCGCCGTACCCCCACGGTGTCCCCTCGTCAGGGGAGAACGCGGCTTGAAGGGGCCGTGACGGAGCTACCGCCCAAAGCCTCACGCTGAAGAGGTGAGACCGAGTGACCGGAGATCGACTCGGCCCTTGAAGTTGAACCCCGGTGCGTCCACCGGGGGCGCCCGAGCCGCTACCGCTCTTACCGCGGGCCGTCCGGGCATAGCAGCGTCGGCATTTCAGCCGGCGCGCACTCGCTCTACCGTGAAGCGGAGCGAGGGGGTGAGCGATGCCAGTGGCCAGGGAGGGGCGACGGCATCGAGGACTGGGAGAAGAGGTACCTCTGGTTGTTCCCGTGATCGGCGGCGGCCTCTGTTGGCCGCAGCGAACTTGGATCAGGACAACGCAGTAAGTCTAGACGGTATCGGCGGACGTGTTCAAGCCAGTCGCCAATCTGCGCTTGCGGGCTTCGGCGGCGCGCTGCTCACGCTCGAAGGCTTTGGCGGTCTGGCGGTGCTTCATGCGTTTCTTCAGGCCGTCCTCTTCGGCCATCTGCGCGTAGCGCTTGAGGGTCGTGTCGTCCACCCCTTCGCGCTCGTCAACAGTGGACTTGCCGCCTCCTCCGTAGCCGCGGGCCGCGTCGTCGGATAGGCCGGGCGCTTTGTACTCGCCCTTCTTGGGAACTCGCTTCCGCTCTCGTGTCTTCAGGCCTGGTTGCCGATGACCAGTCGGTGCGCTGGCCAGCGTGCGCACCCCCTCGCGCGTGTCGTGCGCGTCGAAGGAGACCTGCCAGCGCCCTTCCTTCAGCTTGGGCTCGTGGAAGACGATCCAGACGGTTGGCTCGCTTGGGATCTCGGCGAGCAGCGGGAGATCTTCCTCAACCCGCTGGCGTCGCTCTCTCTCGGTCTTGGCTAGGAACTGCTTGCCACCTCGTGACCTGGCGAGGATGATCGTTTGGCCCGCCTTGATCTCGGGCTTGGCCTCTCCCGGCTCGAACTTGATCGCGGTGTGGTCGCCGGCGAAGATCGCGTTGCGCTGGTCGGGGGTTAGGTCGAAGGCGGGTTTGCCGTTCTTGCTCAGGTGCTCCTCGTCTGGCTCGGCGGGGATATCGATGCAGCGACCGCAGCGGGCTACGAAGTGGTTGGAATCGCGCTCGATCTCCACAAGCTCGGTACTCCGCGCTTCGCAGTAGCCGCAGTCGGGTCGTTCGTCGTCGGTTAGGGCGATCGTTGGGAACGCGGGCGCTGCTGTGCTCATGAATCGTCCTCCCCGATGATCTTGCGGAGCTTTTGGCTAAGGGCAAGCCGCTCGTATTCAGCGCCGCCTCGTGTGTCGTGGTGGCCTAGAGCGGCTTGGAAGTCCCAGAGGCCATCCAGCACGTCGATCGCATCTCGGATGGCTTCCCGCTCCGAAGCGTCAAAGCGAGCTTCCCTCTCCTCTTGGGTGAACTTCACGATCGCCTCCCTGCCAGTTCCTTGAACCCCTTCTCGATTTCCTTGTGCCAGCGCAACAGGGTCCTGTCGATCTCCCCGAAGCCGGAGAAGACCTCTTTCCGCCCTTGGTCGAGCACATGGCTGAGGTCGCGCACTGACTCCCTCTCCCATCGTCCTTGTCGGTTCGATAGGCGCCGCTCGAAGCGGAGTCTGGCGTATCCAGAGGATGGCTATGGCAGTGAGGGTGAGGAGACGGGGCTTCATTGCAGCGCCTCAACTTCCGCGAGCACAGCGCAGCCCGTGCAGGCAACCTCAAAAACGGGAACCGGCCCGCCCTCAACCTCGATGTGGCTGTAGCTGTCTCCCGGCCAGAGCTTTGTGTTGCATCGGTCGCACTGGGCTGGGCCGGCGGGCCACATTTCCTGGAGGCGAACTGGAAAGACGCCCGTAACGCTCGGACAGTCCAGCTTGTGCTCAGCCTCTCCGCTCTCGCAGCCCGGAGCCTTGCAGTAGATGCAGGTGTCGAAGCCGCCGCTGGCCGGTCCGCGCATCCCCAGCAGCACTCGGGCGAGATCGATGCAGAGAACCGCCAGCTGAGCACGGATCCTGTCCGGGTTCAGCCGTAGGCCCTTGGCCTTGGAGTTCATGGGGCCTCCGATTCGGCGTTCTCCATGTCCCCGCCCCCGAAGTCGGTGCCGAAGGCGAGGGAGAGTCCGGTGGCAATTCCGGCGCCAGCGAAGGAGAGCGCGAGCGCTCGCAACGAGCCATCGCTGACTAGGCTGATGGTCACGACGCTTGCTAGCCAGAGCACCAGGCCGGCGAGGATGCGGCAGAGCTTCACGCCGCCTCCTGAACTGCTGGCTGGGTAGGGGCGGTGGCAAGGAAGGCCTCGATGCGGTCGCGTGTCTCATCGGGCATCTCTCCACAGAAGCCGTCGGGGGAGTCGCATTCGCGGATGATCTCTTCGGCCTCGGCGAGGCGGCGGTCCTGAGGCTCGATGATGCGAGTGCGGATTACGTCAAGCGCCTTCGACCAGGAGCCAGTCTCGCGAATATCGGCAAGCGCGTCGAGGACATTTCCTCGCACCTGCTCTCGAAGCTCCAGCAGCAGCTCAAGGCTCTCTGTCTCTACCGAGAAGTCCTTGGCCACCTCCTTGATCGAGTCCCCTGCGTCGATGCGGTCGAGGAGATCGACTACTCGGGTGCCCTTGAGGGAGAAGCAGGGTTCCCCTCCTGCTATGCCGGGACGGGAGGTGATGTGGAGGTAGCGACCGGGTTGGGTGGTCATCGGCATCCTTCCGAGCGCTCCCTCTCGGCTAGAACATCGAGCAGGTAGGAGCGGCGGGCCTCGTCGGTTTCGAGTCCTTCAGCTCGTAGGCGGACTGCCTTGAAGGTATGGATGGGGAGCTTGAACTGGAGGTCTAGGAGGAGGTCGGCTAGCTCTTGGGGCTGGGCTGGAGCGGCGGTCGTCATGCAACGGCCTCCAGATCCTTTTGCTGCCGATTCCGCTCTTCGGCGCGTTTGAGTTCGGCTCGACGGCCAGCCTGGAGATCGCGAAGTTCTTTCGCACGCTCCCGTGCCGCCTCGACCACTCCCTCGTGTCGAGGGTCGGGCCGGGCGCTTACCCAGCGAATGAGCGCGTTGAGATCGGCACCCCAGCCGTCACCCTTCGGGCCGCCCACGATGTCTTTCGGCTCGGCGTTGAGGGGCGCATCCTTGAGCACTTTGCAACCGCGGCCGTCGACCACGACCAGGCCAACGTCGTCAGGGACGTAGAGCGCGGTTGGCCCCATGGTCAAACCTGCGATCTCGTCGCTGGTCAGGAGATCCTTTGGAACGGCGAAGTAGAACTCGTGACAGGCAGAAACGGCGTAGGCGCGCTTCGAGGGGTCGCGAAGCTCCGAGCGATAGTCGGCCCGGCTGACCTTTACCTCGTAGCCGACGCGGGCGTACGGGACGCGCCCGCCTGATCGTGTGGCGCAGAACGCGAGCAGGTCGACGTTGGCCCACTCCTCGATGCAGGTCCAGGGGCCTGGGATCTGCCGAGCGCCCATTGCCTGTATGGCTGGGTGGCGCTTGCGGAGCTTCTCGCGGACTTCGGCAGCATCCACTACGCCCTCACCCTCTCCCCTGAGTTGACCGGCGCAGCGTTTTGTCCTACCCGCACCTCATGCCCGTAGAGAAAGGTGCGATCCCCGACTCGGTTGCTGGGGACGGGCTGGCTGACCGCGATGGCGACTCGGCCCTGCTCGTGCTGGCATTGCTTGCCGTCTTTCCCGCAGATCGGGCAGCGGAGATCCTTTGAGTCGAGAAAGTGGACGTGGTCTCGGCTCACGCTGCCTCAGCCCCCGAGCTGACCCGCTGAAGCAGGTAGAGGAGCAGGGACGTGCTGCCCTTATCGCAGTTGCAGCTTGGGCAGGCGGCGGCGAGGTTGGAAAGCGGTCCTGAGGTCCGACGCCCTCCGAGGCGAGGCACGATGTGGTCGATGGTCCCGCCGGCTCGGCCGCAGTAGGAGCAGGGGTCGCGGCGCAGAATCGCTCGAAAGGGCTCACATCCGGCACCCAGTGCGTGGCCCTTGCCTTGGTATCGGATCGGCTCCGTGACGATCACGCAGCCTCAGTCCCTTGGTTGACCTCCGGGCTGCCATTCAGTTCTTCAAGGCCGCGCAGGAACTCCTCGCGGAACTCCAGATCCTTGCGCGCTTGTGCCCTGCCCTCGTCGTAGCCCTTGCGCCACCTACCGCCCGGGCCGAGCGTTTCAATCGCTTGGCGCACCTCGTCCCGGTAGCCCGCGATGTAGCCATCCTTCTGGCCCATCTAGAGCCCCACGCTCCGGCGCTTACCGACCGCTGGCCGCCGCTCGAAGTTCTCCTCGCCCCGCCTCAACATCTCGTAGACGCCGTGAACCTCCTCGGCACTCAGCTTCGAGAGGGCGGGGATCGCGCAGCTTTGGGTCGTCGCGTAGGCGTAGGCGGCCCGAAACGACTTGTACTCGTCACCGTTAAGCCAGCTATCCGGCTCGACGCCGTTGGGAACCGCGACCGCGATGCAAGCCTGGCTCAAACCGCCGCCCCCTTGGACTCAGCCGCGAAGTCGACTTCCCAGAGATCTACCTTGCCCGCTTTGTCGACCAGGAAGGCCACCGCAGACTCCGAGACCACCTCGTACTCCTCGCCCTCATAGAGGCCATCGAAGTCCTCTTTGACCTTGGAGCGTGCCTCGGAGATCGTTGAGGCGTGAACGGAGCGGGCGGCTCTCATGCGGCGGAACCTGCCGACGCCCTGGCCCCGGAAACGGCTTCGCCAGATGGAGACTCACGCATTGCCCGGACTCTAGTGACCTGATCGGATACTGCGGTGGGCGAGCGTCGCCTCTCCCGGCGAGGGCGGATTGCCGCCGCCGACCAGGCCGGCCGGGCTGACCGTGTGATGGGGCGCGCGAAACGGCCTCCCGCCAGCCTCGCCGGCGCCCAGGCGCCCGCAGGCGCTGGCGATCCGCGCCACCTCAAGCGCCTCCTCCGGAGCGAGCGGCGGCAGGATCGAGGGCAACCGGCTCGCCGCGAGCGACTTGCCGGCGCCGGGAGGGCCGATCATCAGCAGGCTGTGGCCGCCAGCGGCGGAGACCTCGAGCGCATGGCGGAGGTGCCGCTGGCCGCGCAGGTCGGCGAGGTCGGGAACACCCGCGCCCGCGCCGAGCCGCAGCGGCATCGGCTCGGGTCGGTCGGGCATCCACTCCCCGGCCGCCAGCGCCGGAAGCTGAGCGAGGCTCTCCAGGCAGATCACGCCGACGTCTCCGGCCAACGCCGCCTCCGACCCGTTCTCGGCCGGGACCACGATTGCCTCCGTCCCCCGCTCCCGCGCCGCCTCGGCGATCGCCAGCACCCCGGGCACGGCACGGACGGCGCCGTCGAGGGCCAGCTCCCCGACCAGCGCCAGCCTCGGCAGCCGCCCCAGGTCGAGCTGGCCCGAGGCGACGAGCAGCGCCGCCGCGATCGCCAGGTCCATCCCCGGCCCCGCCTTGCGCAGGCTGGCAGGGGCGAGGTTGGCGACGATCCGCCGAAGCGGGAAGTCGAAGTCGCAGTTGACCATCGCCGCCCGCACGCGCTCCCGCGCCTCGCGCACCGCGGGGTCGGGCAGCCCGACCACGGAGAAGGCCGGCAGGCCGCGGTGCACGTCGACCTCGACCCGGACTGGGCGGGCGGCGATGCCGTCGAGGGTGAAGGTCTGAGCCGTGGCCAGCACGGAAACCACGCTATGGAGCCAAATCCGACGCGTGGGCACCACTGTCGCGCGGTTGTGCAAATCCTTTCGGCCCGAAGGCGCGCAACGGCTGTCGCGGGGCTCCGGCGCCCCCTATGGTCGATCTCGATGACCGTCCAGAGACAGCGCATCGGCCGGGCCGCCGAGGACATCGTCGCCGCCCGCCTCGCCGGCTCGAACTGGGAGATCGTCGCGCGCAACGCCCGCACCCGCTTCGGCGAGCTCGACATCGTCGCCCTCGACGGCCGCACGCTCGTCTTCGTCGAGGTAAAGGCCGGCCGCGCCGGCTCGGCCTTCGGCCCCGAGCGCCCCGTCCTCGGCGTCGACCGGCGCAAGCAGCTGAAGGTGAGGCGCCTGGCGACCGCCTGGATGGGCGAACGCCGCGACGCTCCCCGCTATGACGAGATCCGCTTCGACGCCGTCGGCGTCACCTTCGACCGGGCGGGCCGCGCCATCGATGTCGAGCACATCCGTGGAGCGTTCTAGCTCCCGGGGATCGAGCCTTCGCCACCGCTGGGAGGCAGCGCAAGAGGGGCGAGTTCCTCTCCGTCGTCGGCCTGACCGTCGTGCACATTCGCCTCAAGCCACGCTTCGAACTCCACCCGGGGGACCTCCATGACCTGGAGGTCCCGGTGACAGATGCCCACCAGGTTGTTTCCAACCTGGAGAAATGCGTTCACCTTCCGCTCGCACTCGGGACATTGCACGATCGGCCGCGATCCCTGGCGTCCCAGGATTGCCGCTGGGGCATGCCGGTAGATGCCCGTACCGAGAGCGACGGTTCGCTCGGCAAGGTTGACTCTCAAGGGCCTGTAACAGCCGAAGCAGACCATCGTCTTGATGTCGGTACCGGCGGCCGGTGCCGACATCTGCCGTTTGCAAGCTGGACAGGCGAAGCTCCAGCGCTCGACATGACCGAGGTCCCTCGAACCGAGCTCCGCAGGCCCAGCTGCCCGGCTGAACGCGGCACCCCCAGACGCCCTGTGCGCATTGAACCGCGTCCGACATTTCTCACAGGTGCTCGACGCGGTGTCACCGGGGAAGTCACCGAGCTCGACCCCGTTCGGAGCCTCGCACTTCGGGCAGTCGACAACCGCCCGAGAATAGGTCCGGTTCCTCGTGGCGCTGCTTAGACTCGTGCGCACCTCCTTCAGCTGACGACGCACCTTCTCGAGCTCGCCGTCAGCCCTCCGATCGGACTCGAGCTGCCTCGCCAGGCCATCGAGGGTGGTTGCGGTCTCAAGCAGGTACGCGGGGTCAAACCCGGCCCCCTGGATCACCGAGATCTCGCTGACCTGGCCGTAGATCATCCGGTTCGCCTGCGAGATGAGGGCGAGCCCGGTCTCCGACGACGTGTCCCCTGCCTGCGATTGTTCGACCGCCCGGCTGATCTGCCCGGCCGCCTGGCCGAGGTTGCGGCTCAGGTGTCCAAGCTGCTGCTGGAACTCCCCGCGAACCTGCTCGGTGGCGAACGCCTTCGAGACCACCCAGGCAAACAGGATGCCGCCGAAGGTCGTCAGCAGACCGCCCGCTGTGAGCAAGCCCGTCTTGTGTGTGGTCGCGGAGCTTCCGATCGAGGAGATGTAGACGCCGACGCCGACCAGAACGAACGCGGACAGCGTTTCGATCGGGTTGCTCCAGAGCAACCTTAGAAATTTCATTCCACTGCCTTTCGCGTACCCAATGCGAAAGCGACTATAGTAGTTCGGCGCTTTCGCGCAAATCGTTCCCGCCATTCGGCCACAAGAGCCATTCGGCGAACCCAGAGACCCGCAGCTGCGGGTCTCTTTTTGTCCAGGCGCCTACCCGGCGAGCTCCAGCTGCGCGTACGCGACCGACTGGAACGAGCGGCGATGCAGCGGCGAGATGCCGATTCGCTCGATCGCCTCGCGGTGCTCGGGGGTCGAGTAGCCGACGTGCTCCTCGAAACCCCAGCCGGGGTGTTCGGCGGCGGCGCCGTGCATGTAGCGGTCGCGCGTCACCTTGGCGATCACCGAGGCGGCGGCGATTGCGGCGCTGGTGCCGTCGCCTTCGACCACGGCGCGGTGGGGCACCGCACAGTCGCGCAGCGAGAAGCCATCGACCAGGCAGATCGCCTCCTCACCGGGTCGCAACCGCTCCAGGGCGCTGGCCAGCGCTTCGATGTTGGTCACGTGCAGGCCGCGGTCGTCGATGCCGCGCGCGCAGCGGACCACGACGCTGACCCGCTCGGCCGCGCGCAGCACGCAGGGGAACATCTCGGCGCGCTTCTCGGCTTTCATCTGCTTGGAGTCGTGCAGGCCGGCGAGTGCGCGGCGGTCGGCATGGGAGAGCGCCTCGTAGTCGATCAGCACCGCGGCGGCGACCAGAGGGCCCGCGAGGCAGCCGCGCCCGGCCTCGTCGGCACCGGCGACCATGCGGCTGCCAAGGCCGCGGTCGAAGGCGAAGAGCTTGCGCGTCCGTGCCAGGCGGCGCTGGTGGGTCCTGCCACCCGGAGGGGGCTTAGAAGATGCCGACGCGGTCCGGGGGCCAGTAGGTGGCAAAGGCCTTGCCGATGATCCAGTCGCGGGGTATGGGGCCCCAGTAGCGGCTGTCGTCGCTTTCGCCACGGTTGTCGCCCATCATGAAGTAATGGTCGGGTGGGATCTCGATCGTTTTCGGCAAATTGCAGACTGTGGCGCTGCCGCAGGGCCTGGTGAAGGATTCTTCGCTCTTTTCCTTGCCGTTGACGACCGGGTATCCGTTGCGGACGGAGAGCGTGTCGCCGGGGCCGGCGACGATTCGCTTGATGAAGTTCTGGTCTGACCGGGCCACGGTGGGCCGCGGGCAGGCTTCCCGCGGCCCGTGGGGGACGCCGCACTGGGCGCCGTTGTCGACTCCGGCCGGGGGGTGGAAGACGACGATGTCGCCGATCCCGGGATCGGCGAAGCGGTAGAGGAAGCGGTTGACGAGGACTCGCTGCCCGACGTCGAGCGTCGGTTCCATCGACTGCGAGGGGATCTGGTAGGGCTTGATCAGCCAGGCCTGGATGGCCAGCGCCAGGGCAAGGGCCAGGGCGACGATCGCGGCCAGCTCGAGCAGCGCGCCGGCTCGGGTCTTCGGCTTGGGGAACCGGGGGGTCAGGCCGGGTCTCCGCCGGAGCCGTCGGAATCCTCGTCCGTCGTCTCTTTCTCGGCATCATCCGCCGCGGCGTCGTCCTCGGTCTCCCCCGCCTCGGCCGCCTCGGCGTCCGTGCCCTGCTCAGTCTCGCTTGCGGCCTCGGGCTCAGCCTCAGCCTCGGGCGCCTCCGAAGTCTCCGCCTCCGCCTCGGGCTCAGCCTCAGCCTTCTCCTCCTCGGAGCCCTCCGCGGCCGGCGCCTCCTCGGCGACCTCCGCCTCGGGGGCCTCGTCAGCCGCCTCCGCCTCGGACTCAGCCTCAACCGCCTCGGGCTCAGCCGCCTCGTCCGCGGGTGGCGTGGAGGTGGGCTCCTCGCCCGCAGCTTGCGAGGACGAGGAGTCCTCCTCCGCGACAGGACCCGCGGCCTCTGCGGCCTCGGCCTGCACGGCAGCGTCTTCCTCTGCCTGGCTAACCCCCTCGGCGTCGACCGCCTCGGGCTCAGCCGCCGCGGTCGGCGTAGAGATCAGCTCGTCGTCGATCCCCCACCTCCGCTCGGCAACCCGTGCGGCCTTGCCGATGCGGCCGCGCAGGTAGTAGAGCTTGGCCCGGCGCACGTCGCCGCGGGCGGCGATCTCCAGCTTCTCGATCTTCGGCGAGTGCAGCGGAAAGGTCCGCTCGACGCCGACGCCGAAGGACTGCTTGCGCACGGTGAAGGTCTCGCGCGCTCCCGAGCCTTGCCGCCGCAGGACGATTCCCTCGAAGACCTGGGTGCGGCGGCGGGTGCCCTCGACCACCTGGAAGTGGACGCGCACGCGATCGCCGGGGTCGAAGGACGGAAGTCCCTTCCTCAGCTGACCGCGCTCGATGTCTTGGATGACGCTGCTCATATCGATCCCTGCGCTTGCTCGCGAAAAAAGACCGCCGGGCCCGGGCCGGGCGCCGCGCGGTGGCGGAATGGTAGCTACTCGGGGCCTCAGGGGCCTTTTTCGAGCTGCTCCGCCCGCGCCCTGCTCTGCTCCGCCCGCCAGAGGCGCACCCGCTCGTGGTCGCCGGAGAGCAGCACGTCGGGAACGCCCCAGCCGCGGTAGGCCGATGGGCGGGTGTAGTGCGGGTACTCGGGGGCGCCCTCCAGCACCTGGCTGAAGGACTCCTCGACCGCGCTGCGCTCGTGCCCGAGAGCGCCGGGCAGCTTGCGCATTACGACGTCGGCGAGGACCATCGCCGGCAGCTCGCCGCCCGCCAGCACGTAGCGCCCGATCGAGACCTCGTCGTCGGCGAAGTGCTCGTGCACCCGCTCGTCGAACCCCTCGTAGCGCCCGCACAGGAGCGCCACGTGCGGCTCCCGCGTCAGCTCGTCGGCCAGCTCGTCGTCGAGCAACCGCCCGGTCGGCGACAACAGCACCACCCGGGGCCGCTCCCCGTTCGGGTAAGCCGCCCGCAGAGCCGCGTCGACGACGTCGACCCGCAGCACCATCCCGGCCCCCCCGCCATAGGGCGCGTCGTCGACCTGCCCGGCGCCGAGCGGGGTCGTGTCGCGGTAGTTGAACAGCCGCAGCTCGTTGCCTTCGGCGATCGCGTTCTGCACCGAGCGCTGCGACTGGAACCAGTCGAACGCCTCGGGAAAGAGGGAGAAGATGTCGAGCTTCATGGGCACCGCCCCGGACGCTCTCAGTCCAGGATGTCGACTATGACACGCCGGTCGAGCCGGACCGCGGCAGCCTTGGCGATCGTGCGAATCGCGTTGGCGACGCGGCCGCCCTTGCCGATCACGCGCCCGAGGTCCGCCTCGGCCACCGAGATCTCGTAGACCAGGTCGCCGTCCTCTTCCAGCTCCTCCACCACGACCGCGGAGGGGTCCTCGACAAGCGACTTGACGAGGAACTCCAGGAGCTCGGTCACGGCTAGGAGCCCGAGGCGGCGATGCCCTTGGTGCGCAGCAGCGTGGCTACAGTCTCCGACGGCTGGGCGCCGTGCTCGAGCCAGTGCTTGGCGCGCTCCTCGTCGAGCTCGATCGTCGAGGGCTCCGTCTGCGGGTTGTACTGGCCGATCGTCTCGATCGTGCGACCGTCGCGCGGGGAGCGCTTGTCGGCGACGACGATCCGCCAGATCGGGTTCTTCTTCGACCCGACGCGTCTTAGTCTGATTCGGACTGCCATATGGACTGCGGCAGGTTAGCGCCTGCGTATCTTCGGGCGCGGCGCGCCCCCGGTCATCTGGGCCAGCTGCTGCGGGTCGGGCATCTTGCCGGAGGCCATGTGGCGCATCATCTTGCGCATCTGGTCGAACTGCTTGACCAGCTGGTTGACGTTCTGGACCTTGGTCCCGGAGCCGTTGGCGATGCGTTTGCGGCGCGAGCCCTTGATCAGCGCCGGGTTGGCCCGCTCTTCGGGGGTCATCGAGAGGATGATCGCCTCGACCCGGTCGAGCTCGCGCTCGTCGATGTCGGCGTTCTTCAGCTGCTTCATCGCGCCCATGCCGGGGAGCATTCCGATCAGGCCGCTGAGCGGGCCCATTTTCCGCACCTGGCGCATCTGCTGCAGCATGTCCTCGAGCGTGAACTGGTTGCTCTTCAGCTTCGCTTCCAGGTCGAGGGCCTGCTTCTCGTCGATCTGCTGCTCGGCCTTCTCGATGAAGCTGAGGACGTCGCCCATGCCGAGGATGCGCGAGGCCATGCGGTCGGGGTGGAAGCGGTCGAAGGCCTCGAGCTTCTCCCCCGTCGAGGCGAAGAGGATCGGCTTGCCCGTCACCGCGTTGACCGAGAGCGCGGCGCCGCCGCGGGCGTCGCCGTCGAGCTTGGTCATCACGACGCCGTCGAACTCGGCCGCCTCGGCGAAGGATTCGGCGACCCCGACCGCGTCCTGGCCGGTCATCGCGTCGACGACCAGCAGCACGTCGTGCGGCTTGACCCGCTTGCGGATCTTCGCCAGCTCGTCCATCAGGTCGCTGTCGATGTGGAGGCGGCCGGCGGTGTCGACGATCAGCACGTCGCGGCGCTCGGTCTTTGCCTGGTCGAGGGCCCAGCCCGCGATCTCGACCGGGTCGGCGTCGGTGCCCTTCTCGTAGACGTGAGCGCCGACCCGCCCGCCCACCGTGACCAGCTGGTCGACCGCGGCAGGGCGGTAGACGTCGCAGGCGGCGAGGGCGACGTCCTTTCTGCCGTTCTCGCGCAGGAAGCGGGCGAGCTTGGCGCAGGCGGTCGTCTTGCCCGAGCCCTGCAGGCCCGCCATCAGGATCACCGTCGGCCCGGAGGAGGAGAAGGCCAGCTCGCGGCCTGTCCCGCCCATCAGCCCCGCCAGCTCCTCGTTGACGATCTTCACCACCTGCTGCCCCGGGTCGAGGCTCTCCAGCACGTCGGCGCCCAGGCAGCGCTCCTTCAGCGTCGCGGTGAAGGACTTGACGACCTTGAAGTTGACGTCCGCCTCGAGCAGCGCCAGCCGGATCTCCCGCATCGCCGCGTCGACGTCGGACTCGCTCAGCTTCCCCCGCGAGCGGACGTCGGACAGCGTCGCCTGGAGCCGGTCTGAGAGCTGGTCGAACACGGATCCAGGCTACTCGGCGAGGAGGGCGTTGGCGAAGTCGGTCGGGTCGAAGGGGCGCAGGTCCTCGAGGGTCTCGCCGGTGCCGATCAGCTTGACGGGGATGCCGAGCTCGTCGGCTATGGCGAGGACTATGCCGCCCTTGGCGGTGCCGTCGAGCTTGGTGAGGACCACGCCGTCGACCTCGGCGGCCTCGGCGAAGATCTTGGCCTGGCGCAGGCCGTTCTGGCCGGTGGTGGCGTCGATCGAAAGGAGGGTCTCGTGGGGGGCGCCGGGGAGCTGCTTGGCGATCACGCGGCGGACCTTGGTCAGCTCGTCCATCAGGTTGGTCTGGGTGTGGAGGCGGCCGGCGGTGTCGACGATGACGACGTCGGCGCCGCGGGCGCGGGCCGCCTCGACCGCGTCGAAGGCGACAGAGCCCGGGTCTCCCCCCTCTTGCCCGCGAACGAGCTCGGCGCCGGCCCGCTCGGCCCACTCGGCGAGCTGCTCGGCGGCGGCGGCGCGGTAGGTGTCGGCGGCACCCAAGATCACCGAGAGGCCGAGCTCCTGCGAGAGGTGCCAGGCGATCTTGCCGATCGTCGTCGTCTTGCCGGTGCCGTTGACGCCGACCATCAGCAGCACAGCCGGCTCGCCGCTGAGGTCGATCGGAGCCCGGCCCGTCGCGGCGACCTCGGCGAGGATCTCGATCAGGCGGGCGCGCACGGCCTCGCCGTCGGCGGAGACGCTGCCGCCCTCGACGTCGTGCTCGAGCCGCTCGACCACCTTGGCCGTCGTCGGCGCCCCGGCGTCGGCCAGGATCAGTGCCTCCTCGAGCCGCTCCCAGGTCTCCTCGTCGATGCGGTCGAAGAAGCTTGCCGAGACCTCCTCGGCAAGCGCCTTGCGGCTCTTGGAGAGGCTCTCGCGCAGGCGGCGGAAGACGCCGCGGCGCTGCTCGGGGTCCTCAGCCGCCGAGGCGTTCGCGCTCTCGCGCGAACCTAGGTTGAGTATTTCCTGCCAGCTCGTCGCCATGGGGCTTGCCGTCGGAGGCTATCCGGGCCGCGGCAAGGAGCTCCTCGACGCTCTCGCGGAGGTAGGCGGAGATGCCTTCGACCTCGGGAATCGAGGCGCGGTCGGCCAGCAGGCCGAAGTTGACCTGGCCGTTGTAGCTGATGATCGCGATCGCCAGCGCGTGTCGGCGGGCGAGGAAGCCGATCGGGAAGACGCCCTCGAGTTCCCGCCCAAGGATGTAGAAGGGGATCTGGGGGCCGGGGAAGTTGGTGACCAGCAGGTTGAAGAGCCGGGTCGAGAAGTTGACCGCCGCGGTCGGCAGCAGCAGGAGGGGCGGTGCGAAATCGCGGAACCAGTCGTTGAGGCCCCAGATCGCTTCCGCCCCCAGCGGCTGCTTGGAGGACTTCAAGGCCTCCATCTCCGCGTGGACGAGGCGGAGTCGCTCGATCGGGTCGGCGACGCCGACCGGCAGCGGGCCGCGCATCGCGGTCAGCCGGTTTCCCAGCTCGCCCTGCTCGTTTTCGGTCCGGATCGAGACCGGGACCAACGCCTTCAGCTCCATGCCCTCGACCGGCACCTCGCGATCGTGCAGCCAGCTCCGCAGCGCGCCGGCGGTGGCCGAGAGGATGACGTCGTTGACGGTGACGCCGAAGGTGTTCTTGACCAGCTTGAAGTCATCGAGCGTGAAGCCCGCCCAGGAGAAGCTCCTGGCGGGGCCGATCTCGACGTTGAGCGGCACCTTCGGCGCCCGTCTGATCAGGTTCCAGGTGACCTCCCAGAGGCCGACGACACCGTCCGAGGCGCGCCCTGCCGCCCGCTTCGGCTGACGTACTGCGCCGCCGAGCCAGCGCGCCATGCGCATCGCCGTCCCCCAGACGCCGCTCACGGCACGGACGACGAGGGCTGGTGACGAGGGCGACTCCTGCGGGGTCCAGGGCTCCTCGGTGCGGGTCGGCTCCGCCCGCGGCTCGACGTCGAAGAGGAGGGTGCCGATGTCCACCGCCGAGAAGCCGTCGGCGAGCGCGTGGTGGGTCTTGTAGACGATCGAGAAACGGTCGTCCTCGAAGCCCTCCACCAGCACCAGCTCCCAGAGCGGGCGGGAGCGGTCGAGGGGCGGCGAGAGGACCTCGCCGACGAGGTCGTGGAACTGGGCGTCGTCGCCGGGGGGCGGCAGGCTCACCCGGCGAACGTGGTTGGCGAGGTCGAAGTCAGGGTCGTCGATCCAGAAGGGCGTTCCCAGCCGCAGGGGCGGGACGGCGAGCCGCTGGCGCAGTCGCGGCAGCAGGTGGACGCGGCTGCGGATATGGGTGACGAAGTCCTCGTGGCTGGGCGGGCTCCCCCCGCACATCAGCACCGCGCCGATAGCCATGTGCCCGTTTGACCTCTCGTTGGCCAGAAACGACGCGTCGAACGACGTCAGCCTGTCCATATGCCGCTGGGCCATTTGCCTTCCTTTCGTACCCGGAAGAGAGCGTAGCGACCCCTCGGCTTAGGAACATTCTGTTTTCCTTAAGGCGGTGCCGGCGGGCCGCGCCCTGCGTTGCCCGCGCCATGCGGGGTGAAATGCAGGACCGGACTGCGTCTACGCCGCTTCGACCGAGCCTGGGCGCGGCGGGGCTCGCGGGAGGCTGCTCGCCGATCAGGCCGGGGGGCGCAGGCGCATCGCCCTCTTCATCGGCGAGGCCGGCGAAGGGCGGCGGCGCGGGCGCTTCGGACGGCGGCTCCTCGCTGCCCCCGTCCTCTCCTTCCGCGACTTCCCGGGGCAGCCTCCGGGAGACGACCTTGGTGACGCCGTCGCCGCCCATGCTCACCCCGTAGAGGACGTCGGCGGCATCCATCGTGCGTTTCTGGTGGGTGACGATGACGAACTGGGCGCGGTCGGAGAAGCGGCGGATCAGCTGCAGGAAGCGGTCGATGTTGGCGTCGTCGAGCGCAGCCTCGACCTCGTCGAGGATGTAGAAGGGGCAGGGCCGGGCGAGGAAGACGGCGAAGACGAAGGCGATCGCGACCAGCGACTTCTCGCCGCCCGAGAGCAGTGAGAGCTTGCGGGTCGACTTGCCGGCGGGGGTGACCTCGATCTCCACGCCGAGCTCGTCGCGTTCTTCGGCGGCCTCGTCCTCCTCCTCCCCGCCTTCCGCCTCCGGCGCCTCCTCGTCCGCGGCGGCGTCGCGGACCGGGCGCAGGCTGACCCGGCGCAGGGCGCCGCGACCGCCGGGGAAGAGGTGCCCGACCATCTCCTCGAAGTTCTTCGCCGTCGCCTCGAAGGTCTGCTCGAAGGCGCGCTCGATCTCGCGGTCGATGTCGCGGATCAGCGTCTCCAGCTCCCGCATTCCCCGCTCGGTGTCCTCGCGCTGGGCCTGCAGCGACTCGACGTGCTCGCGCGCCTCCTCGTACTCGCGCTCCGCCAGCGGGTTGACCGGGCCGATCTGGGCGCGGCGGCGCTCAAGGCGCTCGAGCCGGCGGTCGATGTCGGCCCTCTCCTCCTCGCTCAGGGCCTGCTCGGAGGCCTCGACCTCCTCGCCCAGTCGCTCGGCGATCGAGGCCAGCTCCTTGGCCGCCTCGGAGCGCCGGTCGCCGAGGTGCGCGGCCTCGACCTCGACCTCGGTGAGGCGGTCGGAGGCGGCGCTCATCTCGGTCTGCAGCTCGTACTCGCGCTGGGAGCAGGCGCGCATCTCCTCGGCGATCTCGTCGCCGTCGTCCTCGCCGCCGACCACCCGCTGCTCGATCCGCTCGACCCGGGCCCGGATCGCGGTCTCCGCGGCAGTCGCGGCGGCAGCCGCGGCGCGAACGTCGTCGAGCAGCTCCTCGCCGGCCGCGAGCCGCTTGCGCAGCTGCTCGCGGTGACGCTCGCCGAGCAGGCCCTCCGCCCGTCGGGCGTGGCGCGAAGCGCGCTCGGCGCCGCTGCGAACCGCGCCGAGGGCCGCCTCGCGGTCGCTCTCGCCCGCATCGACGGAGCGCGCCCGCTGCAGCCCGTCGCCGGCGGCCGAGAGACCGGCCTCGATCTCCCCCAGCTCCTCCTCGAGCTTGCGCGCGCGCTCGCCCGGGGCGGCGCCGTCGCCGACGTCGAGGGTCAGCGGGCCGAGCTCGGCCCGCAAAGCCTCCAGGCCCGCGGCGAGCTCTCCCTCGCGGCCCGCCAGGCTCGCGGCGCGCACGGCGACACGTTGCTGCTCGCCGCGCAGCTTGGTCAGCACGCCCCAGGCCTGGGTGCGCTCGCGGTCGCGGGCGGCGAAGCGCTCCTCGGCCGCGCGCCGCTTGCCGCTCACCTCGGTCAGCTGCGCCTCCAGCTTCGCCCGCTGCGCCCGCGCCTCCTGCGCCGCCTTTTCGGCGGCGGCGGCGCGATCGGCGCCGAAGCGCAGTTCCTCGGCGACCAGCTGGCCGCGCAGGCCCAGCTCCTCGCGCTCGATCCGGGCCCCGAGCTCCGCCGCCTGCGCCTGGCGCTTCAGCGGGCGCAGTCGCGCCCTCGCCTCGCGCTCGAGGTCGAGCGCCCGGTCGAGGTTGTCGCGCGCGGCGCGCAGCTTCAGCTCGGCCCGGCGGCGGCGCTTGCGGTGCTTGCCGAGGCCGGCGGCCTCCTCGACCAGCAGGCGCCGCTCGCGCGGCTTGGAGTGGACGATCGACTCGACCCGCCCCTGGCTGATCACCGAGTGCATCTCGCGGCCGAGATTGGTGTCGGAGAGCACCTCGGTGACGTCGACGAGGCGGCAGCGGGCGCCGTTGAGGCGGTAGCCGCCGTCGCCCGAGCGGTCCAGCGTCCGCTTGACCGCGATCTCGGAGAGCTCGGTCGCGGCCCGGCCCTCGGAGTTGTCGATCGTGACCTCGACCTCGGCCATGCGGCGCTGGCCGACGCCCTTGCCGCCGGCGGAGATCACGTCCTGCATCGAGGCGCCGCGGATCGCGCCCGGGCTCTGCTCGCCGAGCGCCCAGAGCACGGCGTCGGTGATGTTCGACTTGCCCGAGCCGTTGGGGCCGACGATCACGCTGACGCCAGGGGAGAACTCGAGCTTCGCCCGCTCGGGGAACGACTTGAACCCCTTCATCTCTATCGATCTCAGATACATGTGCCTGGTCCCTGGTCCCCGGAGCCCCTAAGGCTCTCTTCTCGGTCGGACGCGACGCGCATCCCCTAGCCCCCAAGCCGCTTGAGGGCCTGCTCGGCCGCGGCCTGCTCGGCCGTCTTCTTGCTCCGGCCCACCCCCTCGCCGACCCGCTCGGAGTCGACGACCGCCGCGACTTCGAACTTGCGGCGGTGCGGTGGCCCGGATTCGCCGGTCACCTCGTAGCTTACGTTCGCGCGCCGGCGGGCGAGCAGCTCCTGCAGGGCGGACTTGAAGTCGATCCTGTGCTCCGACGCATGCTCGATCCTCGGTTCGAAGGCCGCGGCGACCGCGGGGGCGATCCGCTCGAAGCCGAAGGCGAGGAAGCAGGCCCCGATCAGCGCCTCGGTCGCCTCGGGCAGCGGCCGCTCGCCGCTCAGCAGCACCTCGGCCGGAATCCCGACCTGGAGCTCCTCGGGCTCCACCTCGCGCAGCAGCTCGGGAACGCCCAGCTCGCGGCCGACCTCGGCGCAGGAGACTCCGCTCACCGCCTGGTTGTGGATCTTGGTCAGTTCGCCCGCGTCCTCGCCGGGGAAGCGGTCGACGAGGTCGCGAGCCACGGCGAGGGCGAGCACGCTGTCGCCGAGGTAGGCGAGGCGCTCGTAGGACTCGCCCCGCTCGTCGGTCCAGGAGGAGTGGGTCAGCGCCTGACGGCGCAGGTCCTCTGGAAGGTCCTGGATCAGCTCCGCCAGCGTGCTCACGCCGGAGAGTGCTCGAGCACGAACTCGACCGCGTCGCCAACCGTGGCGATCCTGGCCGCCTGCTCCTCGGAGACGGAGATCCCGTAGGTGTCCTCCAGCTCCATCACCAGCTCGTAGAGGTCGAGCGAATCGGCGTCGAGATCCTCCTTGAAGCGGGTCCCCTCGGCGATCCCGGCGGCGTCGACTTCGAGCTCCTCGGCGAGGTGCTCGCGCACCAGTGTGAGAACTTCCTCGCGGGTCATCTACACCTTCCTATCACGCGCATCGCCCTCCGCATCGCGCTCGCCGGCGAGCGCCGCACGGCCGGCACCGCCCTCGCGCAGCAACGCAGCGGTGCGGCCGACCGCGTCGACCTCGACGCAGCGGGCCGCGAGGCGAACGGCGTTGGCGATTCCCTCGGCCCCCGAGCTGCCGTGGCCGACCACGGCGACCCCCCTCAGGCCGAGCAGGATCGCGCCGCCGGTGGTGTCGGGGTGCAGCTCGCGGCGCAGCCCGCCGAGGGCGGGGCGCATCAGCAGCCCTCCCAGCGCGGCGACGGGGTTGGAGCGAGCCGCGTCGCGGATCGCCGCCGTGACGGTCTTCGCCGTCCCCTCCATCAGCTTCAGCGAGACGTTGCCGGTGAAACCGTCGGCGACGACGACGTCGGCCGCCCCGGTCGGGAGATCACGCCCCTCGACGTTGCCGGCGAACTCGATTCCCTCGATCCCGGCGAGGATCCGGTTGGCCTCGGCGACCTCCTCGCGGCCCTTGCCGGCCTCCTCGCCGACCGAGAGCAGGCCGACCCGCGGGCGCTCGACCCCGAGCACGGCCTCGCTGAAGGCGGCGCCGAGGAAGGCGAACTGGACCAGGTGCTGGGCGCGCACCTCGACGTTGGCGCCGACGTCGAGGAAGAGCACCGGCTTGCCGGGGACGGGGAGCCGCACGGCGAGCGCCGGCCGCTGCACGCCCTTCAGCCGCCGCAGGCCGAAGGTGGCCGCGGCCATGGTCGCGCCGGTGGAGCCGGGGCTGGCCATCGCCTCGGCCCGGCCCTCGGCGACGTCGGCGACCGCGCGCACGACCGAGGCCTCCTTCTTGGCGCGAACCGCGGCGACGGGGTCCTCCTCGTTGCCGATCGATTCCGAGGCCGGGACGACCTCGACCCCCTCGACGCCGTCGAGCCCGAGCTCCCCGGGCGGGCCGAAGACCCGCAGCCGGATGCCGTCGGCGGCGGCCAGGCGCGCGCCTTCGGCGAGCACGCCGAAGCCCTGCTCGGCCCCGAAGCCGTCGAGGGCCACGGTCACGCCGCGCCCCAAGAGCGCTACTCCGAGTCGGTGGGTGTCGCCGAGGGCTCGGCGGCGATCGTGTGCTTGATCACCTCACGCCCCGCGTAGGTCCCGCAGGTGGGACAGACGCGATGCGGCAGCCTCGGGCTGTGGCAGCGGGGGCAACGGCCGAGCGGGGCTTTGCCCGCCTTGTGGTTGGCCCGGCGCTTGTCGCGGCGAGTGCTTGAGGTTCTCTTCTTTGGGACTGCCATGAGCCGAGGCATGGTACATGGCGTGCGGGTCCTGTCGCGGTGGCCCTCCCCCACATGCTCAGACGCCTTGCGGCGTCTTCCGCTGCGGGGACCCCCGCCACCGCGCCACCCGCACGAGTAGCGCTACTCGTAGACGGCTTGGACAACAGCGAGGCCGTCGGCTTGCCACGTGACCTTCCCGCCCAACCAGGACAGGAGGTTTTGAAGCTTGTCTGATTCGAAAGCGTCGGCAATGACAATGGCGCGGGATTGGTCCTTGACTCGGCGGCAAAGGGTCAGGAGGTCTTCGTCGCTCAACTCACTCGTGGAGAGGACCGAGATGACCAGGTCCCAGGGGCCGTCGGGCAGCGGGTCCTCCATGCGGGCGAGCTGGACGTCGTCGTAGGTCTGGCGGGCGCGGAAGACCATGTCGGGGCTGGAGTCAAGGCCGACGACCCAGGCGTCGGGGTGGGCCTCGATCAGGCGGCGGGTCGTCTCCCCCGTGCCCATCCCGAGCTCGAGCACCCGCTCCGGCGAGAACGGAATCGCCGCGATCGCCTGCTCCTGCAGTTCGTCGTAGCGCGGCACCTGCGAGCGAATCCGCTCCAGGTAGACCTCGGGTGTCCAGTCGAATCGATCCATTCCGTAATCTCGTCGGAGCCCATCGTAAGCCCGGCCGAAGCGGAGGAGAGCCCATGGCGCAAGCGACGACGATCATCGACCTCGCCCGGTTGTCCCTCTCCCACGGCGAGGGCAGCCGCCTCGAGCTGCCGGTTCGGCTGGAGCCGCTGGAGCTCGCGGGCCAGACCTACGCCGCCGTGCCCGAATCGGTCCCGGTGCGCCTCGACGTCTCGCGGCCCAGCGGCGGCTACGCCTTCCGCCTCCGCTTCCCACTGCGGATCGAGGGTCCCTGCATGCGCTGCCTGGAGGATGCGGCGATGGAGGCCGAGGCCGACGCCCGCGAGGTCGCCCACGAAGACACCGACGACGAGGAGCTGCGCAGCCCCTACGTCTCCGACGACGAACTCGACCTTGGCCGCTGGGCCCACGACGCCGCCGTCCTGGCCATCCCCACCCAGTTCCTCTGCCGCGAAGACTGCGCCGGCCTCTGCCCCACCTGCGGCGAGCCATTGAACGACGCCGACCCCGAAGACCACAAGCACGAGCAAACGACCGACCCTCGCTGGGCCAAGCTCCAAGAGCTAAAGCTCGACGAGTAGGCGCACAAAAAGGGGAGGCGGGGATGCCTCCTCAAAACACTCCAGCGAGGCTCCTGCCGAGCGTTTTGAGGAGGCATCCCCGCCTCCCCTTCAACGCTAAGCCTGCTCGTCGAGCTCGGCTACCGGCTCCTCATCCCGGCCCGCCAAGCGGTCCCGCCCCCGCTGCACGGCGGCGAGGAACTTCTGCAGGTTGACCTCGAGCGTGTTGAGGATCTCGTCGGCGTAGTCCTCGGCGCCGAGCCGGATCTCGCGCTCGCGCGTGCGAGCGTCCTCGACGATCTCGTCGGCGGCCCGCTCGGCCTGCTTGGTGACCTCCTCGTCGGAGATCAAACGGGCCTGCTGCTCGCGGGCCTCGCGCACGATGCGCTCGGCCTCTCGCTTGGCCTCGGCCAGCATCTCCTGGCGCTCCTTGACGATCCAGCGCGCCTGCTTGATCTCCTCGGGAATCGTCGCCCGCATCTGATCGAGCAGGTCGTAGATCTCCTCACGGTCGACGCGCACCTGGTCCGTCAGCGGCACCGGGCGCGCGTTGTGAACCACGTCGTCGAGCTTGTCTATGAGAACGAGAACGTCCATCAGCAGATCGTAAGCCTACGTGTAAGCGGCGACTTCGGTGAAGAAGCGGTTATTTCCTCGGCTTTTTGCAAGCTCTCGCCCAACACCCCCCAACGCGGGAAGCCTACCTGTCGCCCAGGCGCTGTGCCATCGCGCCCGCGACGGGGCCCGGTACGAGGTCGGAGACGTCGCCCCCGAAGGTCGCCATTTCCTTGACGCCCGTGGAGGAGAGGAAGCTGTACTGAGGCGAGGCGATCATGTAGATGCTCTCGATGCCCGGGTCGAGCTTGCGGTTGAGCTGGGCCATCTCGAACTCGTACTCGAAGTCGGAGATCGCGCGCAGGCCCTTGACGATCGCCTTGGCCTCCATTTCGCGCGCGAACTCGACCAGCAGGTTGGAGAAGATCCGCACCTCGACGTTTGGCAGGGACGCCGCGGCCTCTTCGATGAAGGCCTGGCGCTCCTCGGCGGTGAAGAGCGTCTTCTCCTTGCGGATCGGGTTGTTGACGACCCCGACGACGACGCGCTCGAAGGCCGAGGCGCTGCGGGTGATGATGTCGAGGTGGCCGTTGGTCACCGGGTCGTAGCTGCCGGGGCAGACCACCGTGCCGTCGCGCTGGGCCATCAGCTTCCCTCTCCGTAGATCGATACGTCGGCGGCGCCGTAGCGGCGCTGGCGCAGGCGCGGCAGCGAGTCGATGCGAAGCGGACGCCGCGCGCCGCTCTCGACTATCGCCCGCCCGCCCGGTTGGAGGAGGCGCGGCAGATGGCTGTCCAGTTCCTGCCCCACGCGGTCGGCGAGTCTATAGGGGGCGTCGACGAAGACGAGGTCGAAGCGGGTGCCCTCCCCGTCCTCCGCCCGGCCGGACAGCCAGCGCGATACGTCGGCGCGGACGAGCTCGACCCGCCCCCCGAGCCCGAGCCGCTCGACGTTGCCGAGCGCGGCGCGGGTGTCGCGGTCGACCAGGGTGGCCCGAGCGGCGCCGCGGGAGAGAGCCTCGATCGCAAGCGCTCCGGTGCCGCAATAGAGATCGAGCACCGCGGCGCCCTCGACCAGGTCGCCGAGGACGGAGAAGATCGCCTCCCGCGCCCGGTCGGAGGTCGGACGCACCTTCCACCCGCGCGGCGCGACCAAGTGCTGCCCTTTGAGGTCGCCGGCGATTACGCGCACACCGCAAACCTAAAGGGCTAGCAGCAAGCGTCTGCGGGAGGGGTCGGCACCCTCCCTGAAAACACTCCAGCGCGAAGCGCGTTTTCAGGGAGGGTGCCGACCCCTCAAAGCGGTATCGGGTCGGCGGCGCCGGCGCCGAAGCGACGGCGGGCGGCCTCGAGCAGCGGGCCGAGCTCGGGGGCGTCGAGAGAGCCGTGGCGGTGCATCAGGGCGAGCACCTCGTTGCGGGCGGTGGCGAGGACCTCGCCGTCCTCGGGCAGCTCGGCGACGGCGAAGCGCGGCAGGCCGCTCTGGCGCGTCCCCAGCACCTCGCCCTCGCCGCGCAGCTGGAGGTCGACCTCGGCGAGCTTGAAGCCGTCGCGCTCGCGCTCGACCGCCTTCAGGCGACGGCGGGCCATCTCGCCTGCCTCTTCGGGGAAGAGGAGGCAGATCGACTCGTGCGCGCCACGGCCGACCCGGCCGCGCAGCTGGTGCAGCTGCGAGACGCCGAAGCGCTCGGCGCCCTCGATCACGATCACAGTCGCGTTGGCGACGTCGATCCCGACCTCGATCACCGTGGTGGCGACGAGGACGTCTGTCTCGCCGGCGGCGAACGCCTCCATCGCCGCGGCCTTGTCGGCCGAGCGCATCTGGCCGTGGATCACGCCGACTCTGAAGTCGCGCAGCTCGCCCGCCGCGAGCCGCTCCGCCTCGACCTCCGCCGCGCGTCCCTGCAATTTCTCGGACTGCTCGACCAACGGGCAGACGACGTAGGCCTGCCTGCCCTCGCGCAGCTGCCCGCGGATGAACTCATATGCCCCGGCGCGATCGCCCTCCTCGACGATCCGGGTCGCGACCGGCTTGCGGCCGGACGGCAGCTCGTGCAGCGCGGTCGTGTCCAGGTCGCCGTATGCGGTGAGCGACAGCGTTCGCGGGATCGGCGTCGCCGTCATGTGCAGGACGTGCGGCGCCATCCCCTCCACGCCCTTGGAGTCCAGCGCCCTGCGCTGCTGCACCCCGAAGCGATGCTGCTCGTCGACGACGCAGAGGCCAAGGCGGGCGAATTTCACCGTCGGCTCGATCAGCGCATGGGTGCCGACGATCAGCCCCAGCTCGCCGGTAGCCAACCGCTCCAGATATTCCTTACGGCGTGCTGCCTTGGTGGCACCAGTGAGCAAGGCAAACGGAGTCGCCTCCTCAGCCAGCAGCTTTTCCAGGGTCAGGGCATGCTGCTCGGCCAGCGTCTCCGTCGGCGCCATCAGGACCGCCTGGAACCCAGCTTCCAGCGCTCGCAGCATCGAGTACACGGCAACCACGGTCTTCCCCGACCCGACCTCGCCCATCAGCAGCCTCTGCATCGGCTCACCCGAGTCGAGATCTCCGTCGATCTCGTCGAAGGCCTTCAACTGGTCCCGAGTCGGCTCGAACGGAAGCGACTCGACCCACCGCGCAACCATCTCCCCGGACTTCCCCAGCCTCGGCGCCGGTCTCGCAGTGCGGTGCGACCGCTTCCGCGTCGCCAAGATCGCCTGGTACAAAAACAGACTCTTCGAATCGCAACCGCTCTTTCGCTTTCTCCACATCCTCCGTCGTCTCCGGGAAATGCATCGCCTTGACCGCGTCGGCGACACCAGCGAGCCCTCTCCGCACTCGCAGCTCGGCCGGAAGCGCCTCGGGCACACTGCCCACCCACCGAATCGCCTGCTCCATCCACTGGCGAATGCGCGCTGCCTTCAGGTCTTCGGTCGCCGGATGGATAGGGACAAGGCTCGCGGCCGCGGGTCCTGTCGTGGGGGAGGGGGGGCCTGCGGGCGGGGGCTGCGCCTCCGTTCTCGGCCCCCCCTCCCCCACGCCACCCGCGGAAGGGAGGAATTCGTATTCGGAGACTCGGAAGCCACGTTGATCCCGCGAGCCGGTGAGCAGCAAACGCACTCCAGCCGTGAGCTTGGAGGACAGCCAAGGCTGGTTGAACCATGTAGCGCGCACAGACCCGGAGTCGTCGCCAACTTTGACACTGAGAATCGACAGGCCCCTTCGCCGGAAGGGCCGCCCCGCGCCGGCGAGCACCTCAACCGAGATCGTCGCGCTCTGCTTCTGCTCCAGACTTGCCACCGGCACGACGGTCAAATCGCGGTGCCGATGCGGGAACCGAAGCAGCAGCTCGCCGACGGTCGCGACGCCGGCCGCTTCCGCCGCTTCAGCTGTTTTGGGCCCAACCCCCTCCAAGGCTTGGAGGGAAACGTCGAGCGCGCTTGGCCTTGGCCAGTGGACTGGGGCGTCGCGCAGCTGCGCGTCCGTTAGCTCAGAAGCTCCTGCGAACGCTTGCACTACTGCGCCGCGAGCAGCCACCAGTAGTTGGGCTGGCCGCCCTGGTGGGTCTCGATCTCGACGCCGTCGGGGACGTGGGGGTCGAGCTCGTCGAGTGCGATGGGGGCCTCGGCGCCGGCGATCACCGTGACGATCTCCGCCCCCTCGGCGAGCTTCTCCACCGTGGCCGCGAAGGTGGTCCCCGCACCGCCCCAGGCGACTATCTCGCCTTCGACGAAGCCGACGGCGTCCCCCTTGCGAAAGCGGCCCTGGGCGTCGTCGCGGGCGGCCGGGGCGACCCCACCGTCGGCGATCGTGCCTAGCGCGCCCTCCAGCCGCTCCGCGTTGTCCCCGACCGCGGCCCCGGGGTCGAGCTCGACCAGGGTGAGAAGGCTCTTCTGCAGCGAGGTGGCGGCAACCACCCGCGCCGGCTTCTCCGACAGCTCGCAGGCTCGCTCGGCGGCCATCACCACGTTCGGGGAGCTGGGGAAGACCAGCACTTCCTCGGCGGGAACCTCGTGTATGCCGGCCAGCAGCTCGTAGGTGGAGGGGTTGAGCGTCTCGCCCCCGTGGACCACATGGGCGCCGAGCTCGGCGAAGAGGCGCTCCAGGCCCTCACCGGCCGCGACCGCCAGCGCGCCGGTCCGCCCGCCCTCCAGCCGGGCGCGCCGCTCGGCGATCTGCTCGCGCATGTCGGCGACGTCGAGGTTGGTCACCTCGCCGGCGCCCTCGAAGAGCGCTACGGCGGCCTCGGGCTCGTCGGTGTGGACGTGGACCTTGAGCGTCGCCTCGTCGCCGACGACGAGCACCGAGTCGCCCAGGCCCTCGAGCCGCGGGAGGAGGTCGCGCCCGCTCAGGCCCGTCCCCGAGACGATGAAGTTGGTGCAGTAGCGGAAGCGGCTGTCCTCGTGGTGGGGACGGCTCAGCCGCGGCGCCTCCTGGTGGGACACCTCGGGGACCGCGGCGCCGTCGCCGCGCAGGCCGGCGACCACGCCGGCGAGGATCAGGACGAGGCCGTAGCCGCCGGCGTCGACGACCCCGGACTCGCGCAGGACGTCGAGCTGCTCCGGGGTCCGCTCGACCGCCCGCTGACCGTCGGCCATCGCCCGCTCGAGGACTTCGGCGAGGACCTCGTCCTGCTGCTCGTCGCTGACGCCGCGGTCGAGGCGCTGCTTCTCGGACTCCAGACGGGAGAGCTGGCGGGCGGTCGAGTGCGCCATCTCGCGGAACACCGTCAGCATCGTCCCCTCGGCCGGCTCGCGAACCGAGTCGTAGGCGGCGTCGGCGGCGCTGGCGAAGGCGGAGGCGATCAGAACCGGGTCGATCAGCTCGCCGGGGCGGCTCGCCAGCTCCTCGGCGGCGCCGCGCACGATCTGGCTGAGGATGACGCCGGAGTTGCCGCGCGCGCCCATCAGCGCGGCCCTCGCCAGCGCCTGGACCAACCTCGTGCGGCCGACCTCGTCGACCTCGAGCCCGTCGAGCCGGTCGAGCTCCTCCATCACCGCCCGCATCGTCATCGCCATGTTGTCGCCCGTGTCGCCGTCGGCGACGGGGAAGACGTTGAGGTCGTTGACCTCCTGCCGGCGCTCCTCGAGATGCGCGTAGGCGGAGGTGATGACACGCCGGAAGCGCTCGATCGAGGGGTCTGGCATCGCTTCGAAATCTAACCGCAGGGTGCGGATGGGCAGCGCCGGAGCCCGGCCGCCTTGGAGGGGCTAGCGAAACCCGCGTGTGCAGTCCAGCGAGCGCCGGACCAAGCGGAGCAAGGACGCAGGGAGGCCGAATAGCAGCGCTATTTGGCCGACTGAGGACGCCGCTCCGCGCCGTGTCCGCCGCCGCTGGATGCGCGCGGGTGTTTCGCTAGCCCCTCCTTAGTTCGCTACGGTGCGGCGCTCGATGAGACGCTTCGCCACCTGGTGCACAGGGCACCGCAAGACCGTAATCCTCAGTTGGATCGTCGCCCTGTTCGGGGTCGGCATGCTCGCCGGCTCGGTCGGCTCCGATTTCAGCGAAGACTTCAAGCTGCCTTCCTCCGACTCGACCGACGCCTTCGACCTGCTCGAAAACAGGTTCCCGGCGCAGTCGGGCGACACGACGACGATCGTCTTCAAGGCCGAAGGCGGCGTCGAGTCGCCGGCGGTGCGCAGGACCCTGCAGGGCCTCTTCGCCGAAGCGGAAGACCTCCCCCACGTCAGCGAAGTCGCCAGCCCCTATGCAGGCGGCGGTGCGGCGGCGATCAGCGAGGACGGCAGGATCGCCTACGCGACCGTCCAGTACGACACCTTCACCGACGAGATCGAAAAAGAGGACACGGCGAAGCTGATCGACGAGGCGGAGGCGGCCAACGGCGACGGGCTTCAGGTGGACCTCGGCGGTCAGCCGGTCGAGGAAGCGCGGGCCGAAGAAGAAGGCGACGCCTCCTTCATGGTCGGCCTGCTGGCCGCGGTCGTCATCCTGCTGCTCACCTTCGGCTCCGTGGTGGCGATGGGGCTTCCCCTAGTCACCGCGCTGTTCGCCCTCGGCGTCGGCCTCAGCCTGGTCACGCTCGGCACCCACGTCTTCGACACGGCGGAGTTCGCCCCGCAGCTGGCGGCGATGATCGGCCTCGGCGTCGGCATCGACTACGCCCTCTTCATCCTCACCCGCTTCCGCAACGGCCTCGACGAGGGGATGGAATCCCGAGACGCGGCGATCGCCGCCGTCGACACCGCGGGCCGCGCCGTCCTCTTCGCCGGGGTGACGGTGATCATCGCCCTGATGGGGATGCTGCTGCTCGGCCTCTCCTTCCTCTACGGCGTGGCGATATCGACGGCCCTCGCCGTGCTGATGACGATGATCGCGGCGCTGACCCTGCTGCCCGCGCTGCTGACGATCGCCGGGCGGCGGGTCGACAAGCTGCGCATTCCCGGCCTGAAGCGCGCGCCCTCCACCGCCGAAAACACGCGCTGGTTCCGCTGGAGCCGCGAGATCCAGCGCCGGCCTGTGGCCTCCGCGCTGCTCTCCGGCGGCCTGCTGCTGATCCTCTGCATACCCACCCTCTCGCTGCGCCTCGGCTCCAACGACGCCGGCACCGACCCGCCCGGGACGACTACGCGCGAGGCCTACGACCTGCTCGCCGAAGGCTTCGGGCCGGGCTTCAACGGCCCCTTCTCAATCGTCGCGGCGCTGCCCGGCAAGGGCGAGGACGCGGCGCTGACCGATCTGCGCCGCACGCTCGCCGGCGAAGAAGGCGTCGCCGGGACGACCGAGGTGATGCTCAACCCGGCCGGGGACACCGGCGTCTTCCAGGTCTATCCGACGACCTCGCCGCAGAGCGAGCAGACGACCGCACTGCTCGACCGCATCCGCGACGAGCTGATCCCGCCGGTGGAGCAGCAGACCGGCGCCCAGGTGCACGTCGGCGGCATCACCGCGATCTTCGAGGACTTCGGCACCGCAATCGCCGACAAGCTGCCGCTCTTCATCGGCGTCGTCGTGCTGCTCTCGGCGCTGCTGCTGATGGCAGTCTTCCGCTCGGTGCTGGTGCCGCTGAAGGCGATCGTGATGAACCTGCTCTCGATCGGCGCCGCCTTCGGCCTGATCGTCGCCGTCTTCCAGTGGGGCTGGGGAGCGAGCCTGATCGGCGTCGACGGCACCGGGCCGATCATCTCCTTCTTCCCGATCTTCCTCTTCGCGATCATCTTCGGCCTCTCGATGGACTACGAGGTCTTCCTGATGTCGAGGATCCACGAGGAGTGGGAGCGCGACCGCGACGCCACCCTCGCCGTCACCCGCGGCCTCGCCCTGACCGGCCGCGTGATCACCGCGGCGGCGGCGATCATGGTCACCGTCTTCCTCTCCTTCATGATCGGCGAAGACCGCATCATCAAACTCTTCGGCCTCGGCCTCGCCGCCGCCGTCTTCATCGACGCCGTGATCATCCGCTCGGTCCTCGTCCCGGCGATCATGCAGCTCTTCGGCGAGCGTGCCTGGTGGCTGCCCGGGTGGCTGGACAAGATCCTGCCGAGGCTGCACGTGGAGCCCGCCGAGGGCGACCCCAGGCCGACGGGAGAGCACCCCGTTGTTGCGCCAGCGGACTGACGCAGGATCACGAGGTATGGCGGGGATGCCGGTGCCCCTCCCCAAAACGCGCGGCAGGAGCCGCGCTTGAGTGTTTTGGGGAGGGGCACCGGCATCCCTTCCGAGCCCGCATCGGCTCTCAGGAACGCAGCCCAAACCAATCAGATACTCCCAGGCGGACCGATCGCTTAGAAGCACAACAGCTTTAACGGAAAAGTCCAGCCGCGCGGGCATCTTGGGAAAAGCTTTCGTGACTCGCTGAGTCGTCCTGGAACGGCTGTCGAGAGGGAGCCCGGTCGGTCGTCGGGCGAATGTCGCGAAGCGGCCGCAGCACTCGTGTTTCTAGGCGCGGCGCAGCCGCGCTCACTGATTGTCGCTAAGCGCCGAAGGCGCGTGCGATATCAATTCGCCCGACGACCGACCGGGCTCCCCACCTTCGAGATTGGGACCTACGCGGCCTTGACGACCTTGTTGGCCTTGAGACAGCGCGTACAGACGTAGGCGCGCAGCTTGCGGCCGTTCTCCTGGATCCGCACTTTCTGCAGGTTCGGGTCGAAGCGCCGCTTGGTGGCGACCATCGAGTGGCTGCGGGACTGGCCGAACGCCGGTCCCTTGCCGCAGCTGTGGCAAACCTTGGCCATGGGTCGCGCATGGTACATTGATCGCGAGTTAGCTAAGTGGACTAACGCCGGCATTCGCGAGAGGGGGAAGAGGAATGGCCGCTGAGGACCTGGACAACGTGAACATGCACGAGGCGAAGACCCACCTCTCGAAGCTGGTCGCCCGGGTCGAGGGAGGCGAGCAGATCGTGATCACCCGCGCCGGCAAGCCGGCGGCAAAGCTGGTCCCCGTGCCTCAGGCGAAACCGGGCAAGCGCAAGCTCGGTGGCTGGGAGGGAAAGTTCGACGTGCCGTCCCGAGAGGAGTGGGCACAGATGAAGCGAGAAACCGCGCGCGAATTCGAAGGCGAGATCTTCCCGGGCGAGGAGCACCTGTGGAGGGGCGATTGAAGCTGTTGCTCGACACCCACGCGATGATTTGGGCATTTTCCGCGCCCCAGCTGCTGTCCACCTCCGCCAGAGACGCCATCTCTGCTGAAGAGAACAACATCTTCGTCAGCGTGATCAGCCCCTGGGAGATAGCGATCAAGCGATCCAAGAAGAAGCTCCGCGCACCCGAGGACCTCGAGGGTGCCGTGGAGGATCATCGGTTCCAGTTGCTGCCTGTGCTGCTTCGCCACACCAAGGCGATCGGCTCGATGGCGAACCACCACGACGATCCGTTCGATCGGATGCTCATCGCCCAGGCGCAGGTCGATGGACTGACGCTGGTCACCTCCGACCGCCAGATGCAGCGCTACCCGATTGCCGTTCTGCCCGCGACCTAGTCGCGGACTTGCCAGCGGTACGGGTTGACCTCTTGTTTGAGCAGGGCCATGCGGGCGACGGTGAGGGCGGCGTTGCGGCCCTGGTCGCGCTTGCCGCCACCGGCGCGGGCGAGGGCCTGCTCCATCGTGTCGCAGGTGATCACGCCGAAGGCGCAGGGGACGCCGGTCGCCAGCTGCACGTCCTGGATGCCGCGGGCCGCCTCGGCGCAGACGAAGTCGTAGTGGTCGGTCTCGCCGCGGATCACCACGCCGAGGCAGGCGATGCCGGCGAAGCGCTCGGTGGTGGCGTGCAGCTTGGCGGCAAAGGGCAGCTCGTAGGCGCCGGGAACCGAGACCTCGCTGACCGAGGAGGCCGGCACCCCGGCCATCTCGAAGCCTTCGCGGGCGCCGCTCAGCAGCCGTTCGGCGAGGTCCTCGTAGAAGCGGCCGACGCAGACGGCGAACTTGCGGCCGGCGAGCGCCTCCCGATCCTCCTCGCCGAAGGCCTCGAGGAAGGCCCCGGACTCAGCCATCCGCCCGCTCGTCCCCAGCGGCAGCGTCGCGCTCGTCCTCGTCGTGGATCATCTCCTCGTCGAGGGCGAGTCCCTGGTGGTGCAGCGAGTGGCCCATCTTGTCGCGCTTGACCCGCAGGTAGGCCTCGTTGTGGGCGTTGGGCGAGGACTCGATCGGCACCTGCTCGGCGACCGAGAGGCCATAGCCCTCGAGGCCGACGATCTTCTTCGGGTTGTTGGTGAGGATGCGGATGCTGGTCAGGCCGAGGTCGCCGAGGATCTGGGCGCCGATGCCGTAGTCGCGCAGGTCGGCGGGCAGGCCGAGCTTGAGGTTGGCCTCGACCGTGTCGGCGCCCTCCTCCTGCAGCTTGTAGGCCTTGAGCTTGTTGAGCAGGCCGATCCCGCGCCCCTCCTGGGAGAGGTAGAGCAGGACGCCGCGCCCCTCCTTCTCGATCTGGGTCAGCGCCGCGACCAGCTGCTCGCCGCAGTCGCAGCGCATGCTGTGGAAGACGTCGCCGGTGAGGCACTCGCTGTGGACGCGGACGAGCACGTCCTCGGCGCCGTCGACGTCGCCCTTGACCATCGCCACGTGGTGCTTGTCGTCGACAAGGGAGCGGTAGCCGACGGCGGTGAAGTCGCCGAACTCGGTCGGCAGGGCGGTGTCGACGACCCGTTCGACCAGCTTCTCGGTGCGGCGGCGGTAGGCGATCAGGTCGGCGACCGTGACCATCTTCAGGCCGTGGCGCTCGCAGTAGGGGCCGAGGTCGGGGACGCGGGCCATCGTGCCGTCGTCGTTCATCACCTCGCAGATCACCCCGGCCGGGGTGAGTCCGGCGAGGCGGGCGAGGTCGACGCTGGCCTCTGTGTGGCCGGTGCGCTCCAGCACGCCGCCGTCCTTGGCCCGCAGCGGGAACATGTGGCCCGGGACGACGATGTCGCGGGGCCCGGAGTTGGGGTCGATCGCGACCTGGATCGTGTGGGCGCGGTCGTGGGCGGAGATGCCCGTGCTGACGCCGCCCGCGGCCTCGATCGTCACCGTGAAAGCGGTCTGCAGCGGCGCCTCGTTCTTGGCCGCCATCAGGTTGAGGCCGAGCTTCTCGCAGCGCTCCGCGGTCAGGGCGAGGCAGATCAGGCCGCGCGCCTCCTTGGCCATGAAGTTGACCGCCTCGGGGGTGGCGAACTGCGCCGCCATCACCAGGTCGCCCTCGTTCTCGCGGTCCTCGCCATCGCAGACGACGACCATGCGGCCGGCGCGGATCTCCTCGATCGCCTCCTCGATCGTCGAGAACGGGCTCTCGCCGGCGTCCCGATCCCTCTGCTCTGTCTCCTGCGGCTCCGTCATCTGGCTCACGCCGACTCCTCTCCAGGGGATGGTGTCATCAATCGCTCCACGTACTTCGCCACCACGTCGCACTCGACGTTCAGCTCGTCGCCGGGGGCGAGCGTTCCAAGGTTCGTGCGCTCCAGGGTCTCGGGAATGAGGGAGACCTCGGCCCATGAGTCACCCAGGTCCGAGATCGTCAGGCTGACGCCGTTGAGCGCGATCGAGCCCTTCTCGACCGCGTAGCGCAGCAGCTCGGGACCGAGCGCCACGCGCAGGCGCTTCGCGAACCCGTCCTCTCCGATCGAGAGCACCTCCCCCAGGCCGTCGGCATGACCCTGGACGATGTGGCCGCCGAGGCGGTCCGAGGCCTTCATCGCGAGCTCGAGGTTGACCTCACCCCCCGCTTCGACCGCACCGAGGGCGGTGACGCCCAGGGTCTGGTTCATCGCCTCGGTCTCGAAACCCTCAGCGTCGACACCCGTGGCCGTGAGACAGACCCCATCGACCGCGACCGAGTCGCCGCTTGCGATCTCGGCAGCGAGCCGAGTGGAGATGCTCAAGCGCGCCCCGTCTCCACCGGCCTCGACCGACCGCACCTTGCCGACGTCTTCGATCAGGCCCGTGAACATCACCACTCCCTGAAACGGGTCTCGATCAGAGTGTCCTCCGCACCGGGGTCCAGTGCGGAAATCCGCTCGGCACCGGAAAGCAGCACCGGAGCGACGAAGACACGCGCCTCGTCGACCTCGCCCGCGTCGGCAAATGCCGAGGCGAGGGTCGGGCCGCCCTCGAGGAAGAGGCTGGTGATGTCGCGGGAGCCAAGCTCCGCCAGGACCGCGCGAATGCCGGTGGCGACCACTATCTCGACCCCGGCATCCCTCAGCGCCGAGGCGTCGGCTTCGGGGGATACGACCACGACGACTGGCGACTGGTCGAGGGTGCTCATCAACTGGGAATCGAGCGGGAGCCGGGCCTGGCGGTCGAAAACCACCCGAGTCGGCTGCCGGACCTCGCTTCCGGTGCGCTTTTCCCCCGATATAGGGGGAAAAGGCGCACCGGAACGGGTTGGGCGGGCGGTTAGGAGGGGGTCGTCGGCGAGGACGGTGCCTATGCCGACCGCGATCGCGTCGGATTCGGCGCGCCAGCGGTGGACGAGCTCGCGGCTGCGCTCGCCCGAGATCCAGGGGGAGTCGCCTGGGGGCGTGGAGGTGCGGCCGTCGAGGGACATCGCCAGCTTCAGGGTCACCAGCGGCAGCCCGGTGCGGGCGTGCTTGCGGAACGGCTGGTTGAGCAACCGCGCCGCCGTCGCCTCCTCGCCCGCGGCAAGCTCGACCTCCACCCCGCCGTCGCGCAGGATGCCGGGCCCACGTCCCGCGGCCTTCTCGCTGGGATCGTCCGAGGCGATGACGACGCGAGAGATCCCGGCCTCCAGGATCGCCTCCACGCAAGGCGGCTGCCGTCCCGTATGCGCACATGGCTCCAGCGTCACATACATGGTCGCCCCCGCCGGGCTCTCCCCGCGCTCGAGACAGTCGGCGAGAGCCGCCCGCTCAGCATGCAACCCACCCAGCTCAGCATGAAACCCCTCGCCAACCACCTCCCCTTCACGAACCACAACGGCACCGACAAGAGGATTGGGACTCACCCGCCCCCGACCGCCCTCGGCAAGCTCAAGCGCCCGCAAGAGATGCCCTCGATCCGTGCCTGTGAGCTGGGAATTCATTAGACCGATTGACGAGTCAATCAACACAAGCTTACTCCGCCGCGCCAGGGGTTCCGGGAATCTCGTCACACGTTTCTCGCGCGGGTGGCGTGGGGTGAGGGGGGTCGAGGACGGACCGTGGCCCGCCCGCAGTGCCCCCCTCACCCCGCGACAGGACCCGCGCGCCAGGCACTGTCAGGCCGGCCCCCCGGATACCCTGAGCCGCCTAATGAAGCTGATCGTCCAAATCCCCTGCCTCAACGAGGAGGCAACCCTCCCGGCAACGATCGCCGACATCCCACGCGAGATCCCGGGCATCGAGAAGGTCGAGCTCCTGGTCGTCGACGACGGCTCGACCGACCGCACGGTCGAGGTCGCCCGCGAGCACGGCGTCGAGCACATCGTCCGCCTGACCAACAACAAGGGCCTGGCGGCGGCATTCCAGGCCGGGCTCGACGCCTGCCTAAAGCTCGGCGCCGACGTCGTCGTCAACACCGACGCCGACAACCAGTACCGCGGCGCCGACATCCCGAAGCTGGTGGCCCCGATCCTCGCCGGAGAGGCCGACATGGTCGTCGGCGACCGCCGCACCTCCCAGATCGAGCACTTCTCAGGCTCCAAGAAAGCCCTGCAGAAGCTCGGCAGCTGGGTGGTCAGCCGGCTCTCCGACACCGAAATCGCCGACACCACCTCCGGCTTCCGCGCCTACAACCGCGAGGCGGCACTCGGCCTGATCGTCGTCGACAGCTTCACCTACACGCTGGAGAGCCTGATCCAGGCGGGCAAGATGCTCGTCGCCGTCGAGGGGGTGGAGATCGGCACCAACCCGCAGACGCGCGAGTCGCGGCTCGTCGGCTCGACCGGCGGCTACGTGAGACGAAACGCGCTCTCGATCCTCCGCATCTACGCCCGCTACGAGCCGCTGCGGGTCTTCGCCACCGCCGGCCTCGTCGTCGCGCTGCTCGCCCTCGCCGCCTGGATGCCCTTCCTGCTCGACTGGATCCTCAACGGCGACAGCACGGGCCACCTGCAGTCGCTGATCCTCGGCGCGGTGCTCTTCATCGTCGCCATCCAGCTCTTCGCCCTGGGCGTGATCGGCGACCTCCTGGCCGGGCAGCGGGTGATGACGCAGCGGGTCTTCGAGCGCGTGCGCAGGGTCGAGCTCGCTCTCGACGTCGAGCCGTCCCATTACCAGCAGCGCTGATGCGGCGCTCGGCCACGGCGGACTACGGCAAGACCGCGAGCTTCCTGGCGATCGGCGTCGGGCTCACCGGCGTCATCACCTACGTCTACTTCTTCATCGCCTCGCACGTCCTCTCCAAGCCGGACTACGGCGAGATCACGGTCGTCTGGTCGGCCGTCTTCATCACCATCTCCACCCTCTACCGGCCGGTCGAACAGCTGCTCTCCCGCCACATCTCCGAACACCTGGTGAAGGGCGAGCCGATCGGCGGCACCACGCGCAACGCTGCCACGATCCAGCTCGGCCTGGCGATGCTCTTCGCGGTCCTGGCGCTGGCCCTCCGCGGGCCGCTCCAGGACGGCCTGCTCGAGGGCAACGAAACGCTCTACTGGGTCTACTTCTCCGCCGTCCTCTTCTACGCCGCCAGCTACTTCGCCCGCGGCTACCTCGCCGGGGTGAAGCGGTTCGGCCTCTTCACCGCGCTGATCCTCTCGGAGTCGTGCTTTCGCACCCTGTTCGCCGCGCTGGTCGCGGTCAGCCTGCTCAGCGGCCAGTCGTGGGTGGCGATCGGGATCGTCGCCGCACCGGCGCTGAGCCTCATGGTCGTGCCGCTGGTCTTCGCCCGGCGCGCCCGGACGGCGCCCGAGCCCCAGGCGGCGGAGGGGGAGGCCTCGGTCTCGATGGCCCACGGCACCGGCTTCGCCGCGGCGGTGCTGGTGATCATGTTCAGCGAACAGGCCTTCCTCAACGCCGGGCCGCTGATCGTGCGCGGCCTCGACGGCGCCGCGGCGGCAGGCTTCATCTTCAACGTGCTGATGCTGGCGCGGGCGCCGCTGCAGCTCTTCCAGGCGGTCTCGACCAGCATCCTCCCCCACCTGACCGGCCTGCACACCAGCACGGAGCCGGGGAGCGAGCGCGAGTTCCGCCGCTCGGTGCGGGCAGTGCTGCTCGGCATCGCCGCCTTCACCGGCGTGATGGCGCTGGCGATCCTGGCCGCCGGGCCGCAGCTGATGCAGATCGCCTTCAGCGACAAGTTCAGCTACGAGCGCGGCGAACTGCTCCTGGTCGCCCTCGGGACCGGGCTCTACCTCTCATCGGTTACGGTCAACCAGGCCTGCGTCGCCCAGGGCCAGGTGCGCCGTGCCGCAGCCCGCTGGATCCTCTGCGCCGCCCTCTTCGTCGGCTGGAACTTCGTGCCCCTCGTCGACGACGAGTTCCTCCGAGTCGAGGTCGGCTTCACCCTCGCCGCGGGCGTGCTGCTCGGCCTCCTCTACCTGATCTACCGCCGCCCCCACGAACGCGCCGAGGACGTGCCGGCCCCGGGCTCCCCCGAGGAGCTCGAGCTGCGCCTCGCCGCGGTCGACGAGAACACGTAGGTTCAACCCGTGAGTGGAAACGATGCCGAGCTGATCCTCGTCGCCGGCTCCCTGCTCGCCGCCGGCATCCTCGGCGCGCTGCTCGCCGACCGCATCCGCATCCCGGGCCTGCTGCTCTTCCTCGGGCTGGGCATGCTCGCCGGCTCGGAGGGAATCGGCGGGATCGAGTTCGACAACGCCGAGCTGGCGCGCACCCTCGGCACGATCGCGCTGGTCCTGATCCTCTTCGAGGGCGGGCTGACCGCGGGCTGGTCGGAGATCCGGCCGGTGCTGGGCACGGCGGCCTCGCTGGCGAGCGTCGGCACCGTGGTGACCGCCTGCACGGCGGGCCTCGCCGCCCACTGGATCTTCGGCATCAGCGTGCTAGAAGGGATGATCGTCGGCGCCGCGATCGCCGCCACCGACTCGGCGGCGATCTTCGCCGTGCTGCGCCGCTCGACGCTGAAGAAGCGACTCGCCCGCTCGCTGGAGGGGGAGTCGGGAATGAACGACCCGGTCGCGCTGCTGCTCGTGATCGGCTTCATCGAATGGATCCAGGAGCCGGGCTACGGCCTCGCCGACATGGCCGGCCTGCTCGCGATGAAACTGGCGATCGGCGCCGTGGTCGGGCTTGCCCTGGGGCGGGTCTCCACAATCGCCCTCGACCGGGCGCAACTGCCGACGGACGGGATCTACCCGGTGGCGACGATCGCGATCGCCGGGCTCGCCTTTGGCCTGGCAGAGATCGCCCACGGCTCTGGATTCCTCGCCGTCTACCTCACCGCCCTCGCCCTCGGCTCAACCCGCATCCCCGCCCGGCGCACGATCGTCGCCTTTCACGAGGGCGTCGGCTGGGTCGCCCAGATCGGCCTCTTCATCCTGCTCGGCCTGCTCGTCTTCCCCAGCACGCTCGACGACGTCGTCTGGGAGAGCCTGGCCCTCTCGGCCGTGCTGATCCTCCTCGCCCGTCCCGTCGCCGCGGTCATCGCCACTCTCTTCTCCCCGTTCGACTTCCGCGAGCGGGCCATGCTCGGCTGGGCCGGGCTGCGCGGCGCGACGCCGATCTGGCTGGCGACCTTCCCCGTCGTCGCCGGGGTGGGCAGCGGCGAAGAGCTGTTCGCGATCGTCTTCTTCGTCGTCGTCACCTCGACCCTGGTCCAGGGGGCGAGCTTCGAGCCGCTGGCGCAGCGGCTCGGCCTGACCACCGACGAGCCGGCGCTGCCGCGAAGGCTGCTCGAGTCGGGACGGATACGCCGCATGGGCGGCGACGTCGTCTCCTACCGGCTCAAGCCCGGCGCCGCGGCGGCCGGCCACCTGGTGCGGGAACTGGGCCTGCCGCGCGACGCGCTGGTCAACGTCATCGTCCGCGACGGCCACGCGATCCCGCCGCGCGGCTCGACCGTCGTGCGCGAGGGGGACGAGCTCCACATCCTCGTCCGCAGCGAGCTGCGCGAGGAGGTCGAGGAGATGACCAGGCGCTGGCACGAGGGCCCTGTGGGCGCCCCCGCACCTCCCCGCCTGCCCCAGCGGGGCGCGCCGCAGATCTTCTCGGTCGGACCGGGAGAGGACATCGAGGACCCGTCGGACCCAGGCTCGGTCAACGGCATCGCGGTCGTCTCGGTACTGCGCAGCCGGCGCGACCGGGCCAGCGCGCTCGTCGCGCTCGCCGACGGTCGCTACGCGCTCACCACCGAAGCGGTCGTCGCCGTCGGCGACCGGCGCTCATTGGCGGCCTGGTGCGAACGCCGCGCCCAGCGGGTGGGGCCCGACGACCCAGCCGAGCGGGCCTGGTGGCAGGAGGCAATCGGGGCACTTATCGCGCGGGGCTAGGCTGCGACGGCCGCTTCAGAGATTTCGGAGTAGGCAGCGGCCGGGTCATCGGCGCCGAAGATGGCCGAGCCGGCGACGAACAGCGAGGCCCCGGCCTCGGCCACCGAGCCAGCGGTAGAAGCGTCGATTCCGCCGTCGACCTCGATCCGTGCATCGCCAGCTAGTCGCTTCAGGCGGGAGACCTTGTCGGGGGAGCCGGGGATGAAGGCCTGGCCGCCCCAGCCCGGGTTGACGGTCATGCAGAGGACGATGTCGGCGAGGCCGCGAAGCTCGGCGATCGCCTCGACCGGGGTGCCGGGGTTGATCGCGATTCCGGCGAGGCAGCCGAGCTCGCGGATCGCGGCGAGGGTCCGGTGGGCGTGCGGGGTCGCCTCCTCGTGGAAGGTGATCGAGTCGGCGCCGGCTTCGGCGAAGGCCTCGATCTGGCGCTCGGGCGCTCGATCATCAGGTGGACGTCGACGGCGCCGCCCGCGGCGTGGACCCGGTCGGCGATCGAGGACGGCGACCAGCGGCCCGATCGTGATCGGCGGGACGAAGTGCCCGTCCATCACGTCGAAGTGGATCACCCGCGCGCCGGCGTCCATCACCTCGTCCAGCTGGCTGCCCAGCTGTGGCGAAATCGGCCGAGAGGATCGAGGGCGCGACCCGCGGCGAGGCGATCAGCTCCCTCATGCGCTCGCTCATACCGGCCTCAGCATCGAGTCGCGCAGGTCTGACAGGTCATGTCCTCGGTGGTGCTCATCCGGGCGATCGTCTGGTGCTCGCCGCAGTTGGGGCACTGCGAGACGAGCTCGAAGCGGCGCAGACAGTACACGCAGCGGAAGCGGCCCGGGAGCTGCGTCGGGCGCAGCCACGGCTCGCCGCAGCCGGGACAGGCGGCCCGGCGCATCACGCCCTCTGCTGCCGGAGGCTCAGTCATCGGCGACCATCATCGCGCCTCAGGCGGCAGATGAAGAACCCGGTGTGCGATCGCGGTCGGGCCGGACCTGCAGCAGCGGCCGTCGACGGGCGAAGCGAGGCCGGGAGCGGGGGTGCCGAGGTCGTCGACCGCGAAGGCCGGGACGTCGCCTGACTCGGCTGCGGCGAGGAGGCCCGCGACCTGGTCCTCGTTCTCGCGGCGCGGATCGTGCAGGTCGAGTAGACGAGCAGTGCCGCCGGGCCGAAGCGCCTCCAGCGCCCGCGCCAGCAGCTGCCGCTGCACCCCGGCCAGGCGCTCGATCGCCTGCGGCGACTTGCGCCAGCGCGCATCGGGCCGAGAGGCAAGCGCGCCGAGGTCCGAGCAGGGCGGGTCGAGCAGGACGCGGTCGAAGCCGGGCGCCATGCCCGCCGCGCCGGCATCGGCCTCGATCACGGTGACGCTGCGCAAGCCCAGGCGCTGGGCCTGGCCCGCCACTTCGGCCGCCCGCGCGGGGTCGCTCTCGACCGAGATCACCTCGCCGCGGTCCTCCATCCGCGCCGCGATCTGACCGGTCTTGATCCCCGGCCCGGCGCAGAGGTCGAGCACGTGCTCGCCCGGGCTGGGGGTCGAGCAGATCGACCACTGCGGCGGAGCCGCGGCTCTGCGGGGTCAGCTCTCCGGCCGCGACCAGCTCCGGCACGAGGTCCCCGGTCCGCCCCTCGACCACGATCATCTCCGGCGCCAGCGGCCGTTCCCGGTGGGGTGCGGCCTCGACACCCGCATCGCGCAGCTTGGCCAGGACTACGTCGGGGTCGGTGCGGAGGGTGTTGACCCGGAAGGCGTGCTCGGGCGGCTCGTTGCAGGCCGCGAGCAGCGAGCGGGCGTCCTCGGGGCCGAGCTCGCGCCACCACATCTGCGCCAGCCAGAGCGGGGCCGAGTGGGCGACGGCGGCTGCCTCCGGGGTCGAGTCGTCGCCGAGCAGCGACGCGACCAGCGCGTCGCGCTCGCGGGCGGCGCGGCGCAGGACGGCGTTGACGAACCCCGAGGCGTGGGCGGCACCGGCTCGCTTGACCAGCTCGACCGCCTGGTCGACGGCGGCGTGATCGGGCGTCCCGTCGGCGAAGAGCAGCTCGTAGACGCCCAGCCGCAGGCCGGCCAGGACGCGGCGGGTCGAGCTCGCGCAGCGGCCGGTCGACGAGCCGGTCGAGGGCGGCGTCGATCGTGCCTCGGCGCTGCACCGCGCCGAAGGCGAGCCGCTGGGCCTGGGCCCGCTCGCGACCGTCGAGGCTCGCGCGCGTCGGCCGCCTCGCGAAAGGCCCGCTCGGTGTAGGCGCCCTCGCTCGAAGGTCGCCCTGACCGTCTCGAAGGCGAGCAGGCGGGCAGGTGCGATCATGACAATCGTTCGCTCACAGTTTCGGCAGCGGATGGCCGCGCAGGTAGGCGTCCGCCGCCATCGGCCTGCCCCCGGCCGGCTGCACGACCTCCAGGCGCAGCGCCCCCTGGCCGCAGCCGAGCAGCAGCGCCCCCCACTCGGCGCCGCACCTCGCCCGCCTTGACGCGCGACGTCGACCGGCCGGGCGCGGCGAACCCCGAGCCGCTCGCCGTCGCCGGTCTCGAGATAGGCGCCGACGTGCGGAGTGAGGGCGCGGACGACCGCGGGCGAGCTCGGCCGCCGGGCGCGAGGGATCGAGGCGGCGCTCCGCCGGCGTCGATCTTCTCCGCATAGGTAGCCTCTTCTTCGTCCTGCTCGGCGAACTCGAGCCGCCCCTCCGCCAGCAGGTCGAGAGCCCCGACCAGCAGCTCGCCGCCGAGCGCGGCGAGCTTCGCCGAGAGCGCCTCGAAGTCTTCCTCGGCGCCGACCGGCGGTCTCCTCGCAGAGGGCGACCGGGCCGGAGTCGAGCCCCTCGGTCACCTGCATCACGCAGACCCCGGTGCGCTCGTCGCCAGCCATGATCGTGCGCTCGATCGGCGCGGCGCCGCGCCAGCGCGGCAGCAGCGAGGGGTGCACGTTGAGCATCGGCCAGCTCCGAGAGCAGCGGCTCGCGGATCGATCTGGCCGAAGGCGCAGACCGCGAGCGCCTCGGGCGCACGGCGCGGATCCGCTCCAGTGCCGCCTCCTCGTTGACGTCGGCAGCCTGCAGCAGCTCGATCCCCAGCTCGCGCGCGGCCTCCGCAGCGGGGGGCGACTGGGTGCGCCGGCCGCGGCCCTTGGGCCGGTCGGGCGGGGTGACGACGAGCAGGGGGCGATGGGCGGACTCGGCGAGCCGGCGCAGCACGACCGCCGCGAACTCCGAGGTGCCGAGGTAGACCGTCCTCACGCGTCGGTGCGAGGCTCGCGATGCTCGCCGTCCTCGCCCGCCTCGTCCTCGCTCGGCCAGCGGCGGGCTGTAGCTGCCGCCCTCGCGCAGGGCGCGCAGGGCGCCCTTGCGCTGCTGCCGCGCGGCGCGCGGTCGAGGATCAGCACGCCGTCGAGATGGTCGATCTCGTGCTGGAGCACGCGCGCCTCCAGGCCGGAGGCCTCGATCCGCACCTCAGCTCCCTCGACGTCGCAGTCCGCCGATCCGCGCATGCAGCGGGCGCTCGACGTCCATCGAGACGCGGGGCAGGCTGAGGCAGCCCTCCTCGGCGACGACGACCTCGTCCGAGAGCCACTCGATCTCGGGGTTGACCAGCGCCGTCGGCTCGCTGTCGGGGCCCGCCTGGAAGACGAGCAGGCGGCGCAGCACGCCGAGCTGGGTGGCTGCCAGCCCGACCCCCATCGCGTCGCGCATGATCCCGATCATCCGCTCGACGTCGGCCCGCAGATCCGGGCCGAACTCGCGCACCGGCGAGGCCACGCTCTTCAGCACCGGATCGCCGAACTTGACCACGTGGGCGAGCGCGGCCTCGCGCCGCTCCAGCAGCTCGGCTTCGAGCTCCTCGCGCTCGGCGTCGTCGATATCGGTCTCGGCCCGATCGCTCACGGTTCAATTCTATGGAGGGTTTACTGAGGATCGACGTCGACGCTGATCGCGACGTCGCGCAGGGCGCGGTCGGCGGCCATGGACTCGACCGTGTCGCGGACCGCCGCGATCGTCGCCTCGCGGTCTGTTGCCTTGAGCAGGAGACGGCGGCGATGGCGGTTGCGGACGCGGAACATCGGCGCCGGGCCGAGCAGGTCGGCGTCCTCGGGGAGGGCGGACGAGAGGGCGTCGGCCATCTCGGCGGCGGCGCGGTCGAGCCGCCCCTCGGCCTCCGCCTTGAGCACGATCCGGGTCAGGTGGGAGAAGGGCGGGTAGCGCAGCGCCCTGCGCCGCTCGACCTCCTCGGCGAGGAAGGCGGTGGCGTCGTGGCCGGCGGCGTGGACGATGCTGGGCGCGTTCGGGGCCAGGGTCTGGACGATCACCTCGCCCCCCGCCGGTCCCGCTGCCGCTGCGGCCGGCGAGCTGGGCGACCATGGCGAAGGTCCGCTCGGCGGCGCGGAAGTCGGGAAACCTGCAGGGTCGCGTCGGCGTCGAGGATCGCGCTCAGGGTGACCTCGGGGAAGTCGTGCCCCTTGGCGACCATCTGGGTGCCGACGAGGACGGCGGACTCCGCCTCGCCGAAGGCGGCGAGGATGCGGGCATGGGCGCCGCGGCCGCCGGCGGTGTCGGCGTCGAGGCGGAAGACCGGCATCGGCGCCAGCCGCTCGGCCAGCAGGGCCTCGATCTGCTCCGTCCCCACCCCCGCCCGGGAGAGGGTGGTCGAGTCGCACTCGCCGCAGGCGCGCGGCAGCGGCTCGGTGTGGGCGCAGTGGTGGCAGACGAGGCGGCCGCTGTGGCGGTGGACGATCAGCGAAACGTCGCAGTTGGGGCAGTCCCAGTGCCTGCCGCAGGAGCGGCAGGTGAGCCAGGGGGCGAAGCCGCGGCGGTTGACCATCACGATCGCCTTCGCGCCGGCCTCGCGCACGGCCCCCAGCGCCCCCCAGGTCTCCGGGTGCAGCGGCCCGGAGCGGGGGTCGGCCTCGCGCATGTCGAGCACCCGCACCGGCGGCATCGCGCGGCCGTCGACGCGCCGCGGCAGATCCAAACGCGGCATCTCCAGCCAGGTCTCCGGCCGCGGCGTCGCGGTGCCGGCGACCAGCACGGCGCCGCAGTCCGCCGCGCGCTTGCGGGCGACGGCCCGGGCGTCGTAGCAGGGATCGCCCTCCTGCTTGTAGGAGGCGTCGTGCTCCTCGTCGATAACGACCAGCCCGAGATCGCCGAGCGGGGCGAAGACTGCCGACCGCGGGCCGACGCAGACGCTCGCCTCGCCGCTGCGCAGGCGGCGCCACTCGTCGTAGCGCTCGCCGTCGGAGAGAGCCGAGTGCAGGACGGCGAAGCGGTCGCCGAGGCGCGCCCGGAAGCGCGCCACCGCCTGCGGGGCGAGGCCGATCTCGGGTACGAGGACGATCGCGCCGCGTCCGCGGGCCAGGGACGCCTCGACCGCCGCCAGGTAGACCTCGGTCTTGCCCGAGCCGGTGACGCCGTGGAGGAGGAGCTCGCGCGGTGCCCCGGCCTCGCCGTCGAGCGCGGAGACGATCCCCTCCACCGCGGCGAGTCCTGCTCGGGGAGCAGATCGGGACGGCCTCCGGCCGCGCCGACGTCCGGCTGGACGGAGCGCCGCCGCACCTGCGAGCTGCGGGTGGCGATCAGGCCGCGCTCCTCGAGGCGGCGCAGGACGGCACGGTCGGAGCCGACCGCGGCGGCCAGCTCCGTCGCCGACATCTCCCCCGCCCGCAGCGCCTCGAGCACCGCCCGCTGCTTCACCCCCAGCCGCTCGCCGCCGCTTAGGGCTTCCTCGCCCGCGGCGGCGATCTCCGCCCGCAGCTCCGTCCGGGAGCGGACCCGCTGCCCAGCGGCGCCCGTCCCAGGTGGCAGCACCAGCTGCAGGCCGCGCGAGGCCGTCGAGCAGTACTCGCGGGCGATCCAGAGCCCGAGCCGGACGAGCTCCGGCGGTGCCCCGGCCTCGAGCGCCTCGATCGGCTCCGCCAGCCGCTCGGGCGGCAGCTCCGAGGACTCGGCGAGCCCGACCACGACCCCGAGGATCCGCTGCCGCCCGAACGGCACCCGCACGACGCTGCCGACCTCGAGGCCGGCCATCGCCTCGGGCAGCCGGTAGTCGAAGGGCCCGCGCAGGGCGCGGGCGGTGGTGAGCGGCTCTACCTTGGCGATCGACATCCGCCTCACGGTATGGAGGGCCACGGACGGCGAGGGTATGCTGCCGCTCGATGGCGCTGAACCTCAGCCCGGGAGAGCGAGTGATCTTCCAGGGCCACCCCTCGTGGCGGGCGATCCTCGGCTTCTACCTGAAGGGAATCCTCGTCGCGGCGCTCGTCGGCGTGGTCTTCAAGCTCTTCGGCGCCGGCAGCGGCACGGTCTTCCTCGTCGTCCTCGTGATCGTCGGCGTGACGGTCCTGGCCGGCTTCGTCAAGCGGGTCGCGACGACCTACACGATCACCGACCGCCGCCTCAACATCCGCCGCGGCATCGTTTCCCGTGAGGTCCAGGAGACCCGCCTGGAGCGGGTGCAGAACGTCAACTACAAGCAGTCCGTCTACCAGCGGGTCATGCAGATCGGCGACGTCGACTTCGACACGGCGGCAGGCGACGACTACAACTTCGTCTTCGCCGGGGTCGCCGACCCCCAGGACGTAGTCCACAGCGTCGACCAGGCAACCGGCGCCAATGCCGCCGGTACCCACGGTTTGGGCGAGGCACAGCCGCCGGCCTGAGCAGCTTTCTGCGGTTGGGGTGAGGGGATTTCGGGGGTCCCTCCCCAGGCCGCTTCGCGGGAGTTCCTGGGGAGGGACCCCCGAGATCCCCCACGCCGACGGCTCACACAAGCTTTAGGCCAGAGGCACCGTTCGGCAGCCCTGGACGCCTCCTGCTCGGGGCGTCGGCACGCTGAGGTCTCAAAGCTTTCGTTGTTCGACGGCACTCGGCGCGGGGCGCCGGGGCTTCAAGGAGCAGGCTCCTCCCACGCTGGGTACTTCAGGCGGGAGCCGCTTCGAGCCCGGCGGCGGCTTTCAGCTTCTCCGCCCGGTCGGTGCGCTCCCAGGTGAAGGCGTCGCCCTCGCGGCCGAAGTGGCCGTAGGCCGCCGTCTCGCGGAAGACCGGGCGGTGCAGGTCCAGGTAGCGGCGGAAGGCGCCGGGGCGGAGGTCGAACTCCGCTTCGACCAGCGCGGAGATGCTGCTCGTCCGGCAGCTTGCCGGTGCCGAAGGTCTCGACCATCAGCGAGATCGGGCGGGCGACGCCGATCGCGTAGGCGACCTGGACCTCGCAGCGCTGGGCGAGGCCGGCGGCGACGACGTTCTTGGCGACGTAGCGAGCCGCGTAGGCGGCCGAGCGGTCGACCTTGGAGGGGTCCTTGCCGGAGAAGGCGCCGCCGCCGTGGCGCGCCATGCCGCCGTAGGTGTCGACGATGATCTTGCGGCCGGTGAGGCCGGCGTCGCCGACGGGGCCGCCGATCACGAACTTGCCGGTCGGGTTGACGAGGAAGTGCTTGCGCAGCTCGGCCTCGTCGAAGAGGCCGGCGGCCTCGGCGCCGAGCACCGGCAGCACTACGCTCTCCCAGAGGTCGGGCTTGATCTTCGACTCCGACTCGACCCCCTCCGCGTGCTGGGTGGAGATCAGGAGCTTCTCGACCCCGACCGGGCGGCCCTCGGCGTAACGGACCGTCACCTGGGTCTTGCCGTCGGGCCCGAGGTAGTCGAGGGTGCCGTCCTTGCGCACCGCGGCAAGCCGCTCGGCCAGCCGGTGGGCGAGGTGGATCGGCATCGGCATCAGCGCCTCGGTCTCGTCGGTGGCGTAGCCGAACATCATTCCCTGGTCCCCCGCGCCGGCGACCAGCAGCTCGTCGTCGGCCGATGGCTCGGTCCGCGTCTCGTAAGCCGCGTCGACGCCCTGGGCGATGTCGGGCGACTGCTTGTCGAGCGAGACCAGAACCGAGACGTGGTCGCAGTGGTAGCCGTAGTCGCCGTGGTCGTAGCCGATCTCGCGGATCGTCTCGCGGACCAGATCCGGCACGTCGAGGTGGACCTCGGTCGAGATCTCGCCCGAGACCACCGCCATGCCGGTGTTGACAAGGGACTCGCAGGCGACGCGGCCCTCGGGGTCCTCCGCCATCACCGCGTCGAGCACCGCGTCGGAGATCTGGTCGCAGACCTTGTCGGGGTGCCCCTCGGTGACCGACTCGGAGGTGAAGAGGTACCGCCTCGGCACGATGACCCCGAAGCCTACCGCCGCCTGCCCGAATGCGGCACGAAGTCGATGACCAGGGGGACGCCCTCGAGGCCATAGGTCTCGCGCAGGCGGTTCTCCAGGTGGTAGGCCCAGTCGCGGACGATCAGCTTGCGGTCGTTGACCTGGATCGCGATCCGCGGCGGCCGCTCGCCGACCTGGGCCGCGTAGTAGAGACGCAGGCGGCGGCCGCGCCGCGAGGGCGGCGGCGTCTTGGCGACGACGTCGGCGACGAACCGGTTGAGCTCCGGCGTCGGGATCCGCTCCCCGGCCCTGTCGGCCAGCTCCAGCGCCTTCGGCAGCAGGTTGTGCGACGTTGCGCCCGCGCGTCGCCGAGCAGGTGACGACGGCCGGCCGCAGGCGCAGCTTGCGCGTGACCCGGGCGCGGGCGTCGTCGATGTCGGTGCGGGTGACGTCCCACTTGTTCATCGCCAGCAGCGTCGCGCAGCCGGCCCGCATCGCGATCTCGGCCACCCGCAGGTCCTCGGCCGTGACCCCGTCGGAGGCGTCGCAGACGACGATCGCGACGTCGGCCCGCTCGACCGCGTGTTCGGAGCGCAGCTGGGCGTAGTAGTCGACCGTGCCGGCGACCTTGGAGCGGCGGCGCAGGCCGGCGGTGTCGACGAGGACGACGCGGCGCCCGTCGACCTCGACCTCGGTGTCGATCGAGTCGCGGGTGGTCCCCGCCACGTCGGAGACGATCACCCGCTCGGAGCCGAGGAAGGCGTTGACCAGCGAGGACTTGCCGGCGTTGGGACGGCCGATCACCGCGACCCTGACCGCGTCGTCCTGCTTCGCCGGGCTTGGCATGCTCGCCGAGCAGCTCGACCACGCGGTCGAGCAGGTCGCCGCTGCCGAGCCCGTGGGTGGCGGAGACCGCCGAGCGGCTCGCCGAGCCCGAGCTTGTTCAGTTCCGCGGCCATGTGCTCGTCCTCGGGCCGGTCGAGCTTGTTGGCGACGACGATCACCGGCACGTCGGAGCCGCGCAGGGTCTTGGCCAGCTCGGCGTCGCCGGCCCGAACGCCGGCGCGCGCGTCGACGACGAGCATCACCACGTCGGCCTCGGCGATCCCCAGTCGCGCCTGCTGCTGGATGTCCCGGGCCAGCTCGGAGTAGTCCTCGATGTCGATGCCGCCGGTGTCGAGCAGCTCGAAGGCGACGCCGTTCCACTCGCAGCGCACGCGCTTGCGGTCGCGGGTGACGCCGGGCTCGGCGTGGGTCACCGCCTCCCGCCCGCCGGCGAGCCTGTTGACGAGCGTGCTCTTGCCGACGTTGGGGAAGCCGACGACGGCGACGGTCGGCAGCGCTCACGCCAGGCCCCGCTCGCGGGCCAGGCCCTCGACACGGTCGACGACCTCCTCGAGGGCGAGGCCGGTGGTGTCGAGCTCGACCGCGTCCTCGGCCGGCCGCAGGGCGCTGTGCTCGCGGGTCTCGTCGCGGGCGTCGCGCTCGCGCTGGGCGACCAGGACGTCGGCGGGGTCCTCCCCGGTCTGCCCGGCGCGGCGGCGCGCGCGCTCCTCCGCGGAGGCGGTGAGGAAGACCTTCAGCGGCGCGTCGGGGCTGACCACGGTGCCGATGTCGCGGCCCTCGGCGACGTAGCGGCCGGCGGCGATCAGCCGCCGCTGCCCGGCGACCATCGCCTCGCGCACGGCCGGGTGCACCGAGACGCGCGAGGACGCCTCGGTCACCCGCGGCTCGCGGATCGCCGCGCCGACGTCGCGCCCGTCGAGCTCGACCCGCTCGCCGTCGAAGCCGATCTCGAGCGACGCCGCCAGATCGCCCATCGCCTCTCCGTCGTCGAGGTCGGCGCCGCGCTCGAGCGCAGCCAGGGCCACGCAGCGGTACATCGCCCCGGAGTCGAGGTAGGTGAAGCCAAGCCGCTCCGCCAGGGCGCGGGCAACGGTGGACTTACCGGCCCCGGCGGGCCCGTCGATCGCGATGACCATGGCGGCAGCGTATGGGCGGGGCGGATCAGCCGCTGCTACCCAGCAGCGAGGCCAGGTCGGCCTCGAAGTCGGGGTAGCTGACCGCAGCGGCTCCCATGCCCTCGACCACGACGCCCTCGCGCGAGGCGAGGCCGGCGATCGCGCCGAGCATGGCTATCCGGTGGTCGCCGTGGGAGTCGATCGTGCCGCCGCGCAGGCCGCCTTGCCCCTCGATCCGCATCCCGTCCTGCGCCGCCTCGACCGTGGCTCCGAGCGCGGCCAGGGCCTCGCAGGTGGTGGCGATCCGGTCGGACTCCTTGCGCCGCAGCTCGGCGGCATCGAGGATCGTCGTCTCGCCTTCGGCGAAGCAGGCGGCGAGGGCGACCAGCGGCAGCTCGTCGATCGCCAGCGGGATCTCCTTGCCGCCGACCTCCGTCCCGCGCAGATCCGCCGCCCGCGCCCGGATCGTCCCGACCGGCTCCCCGCCGTGCCTGCCGACCGCTTCGGCCTCCACCTCGACCTCGGCGCCCATCCGCTCGAGCACGCCGAGCAGGCCGGTCCGGGTCGGGTTGACGCCCACGCGCGGCAGCTCGACCTCGCTGCCGGGCACGAGAAGCGCCGCCAGGAGGAAGAAGGCCGCCGAGGAGAAGTCCGCCGGGATCGCCGAGCTCGCCCGGCTCCAGGCGTCTCGGCCGGCAGCACCGAGACACCGCCTTCGCAGCCAGGTGACCTCGGCGCCGGCGGCGGCGAGCATCCGCTCGGTGTGGTCGCGGCTGCGCAGGGGCTCCCCGACCCAGGTCTCGCCCTCGGCGAGCAGTCCGGCGAGGAGGATGCACGACTTGACCTGGGCGCTGGCGACCGGCAGCTCGTAGCGAGATGCCCTTCAGCGGCGCGGCCTCGACCGCCAGCGGCGGCAAGCGGTCCTCGCGGCAGCTGAGGCGGGCGCCCATCTCGCGCAGGGGCGCTGCGATCCGGTCGACCGGGCGACGACGGATCGAATCGTCGCCGTCGAGCGTCCAGCTGCCCTGCGGCTGCCCCGCCAGCCAGCCCGGCAGCAGGCGCAGAAGGGTGCCGGCGTTGCCGACGTCGATCCCCGCGGGCCTGGCGCCGCGCAGCCCGACCCCGCGCACGCGAATCGTCGGCTCGATCGCACCCGGGCCGACACCCTCGACCTCGGCGCCGAGCGCCTGCACCGCGGCCAAGGTCGAGCGGGTGTCGGCGGAGTCGAGGTAGCCCTCGATCGTCACCTCCCCCTCTCCCATCGCCGCGATCAGGGCCGCGCGGTGGGAGATCGACTTGTCGGCCGGAGGACGCAGGCGTCCGCGCAGGGAGCCGCTCGGATCGAACCGCGTCGCCACGCCGCTCCCTACTCGCCGTCTCCGACGACGCTGGCGCTGTGGCCCAGCCCGCGCACCAGCGCCGTCGCGCGCGCCGCCTGCTCGTCGCCCGCGACCCAGAGCGAGACCGCCCCGGACGTCATATCGGGAGCCGGGTAGAGCGCCATGTCCTCGATGTTGACGCCGGCCTCGCCGAGGGCGAGGGCAAGCTCGGCGATCGTGCCCGGCCGGTTGGCGACGACGATGCGCAGCTCGCGCAGCTGCCCGCCGGAGAGCTCGGCCTCGAGCAGGCGGCGGCGGTCGGCGGCGGCGGCTGAGTGCCACTCTGCGACCGCCTCGCGCTCGCCCTCGCGGATCAGCTCGGCGGCGTCGCGCAGGCGCGCGGCGACCGCGTCGACCGCCTCGGCCACCGCCTCGCGGTTGCTGGCGAAGATGTCGCCCCAGATCGCCGGGTTGGCGCCGGCGACGCGGGTCGTGTCGCGAAAGCTGGGACCGACCTCGGGCATCCGCTCGGAGTCGCGGGTCAGCTCGTCCGCCGCCTGGCTGACCAGCACGTTGGCGACCACGTGCGGCAGGTGGCTGACGGTCGCCATCAGGCGATCGTGGGTCTCGGCGTCGATCGCCTGGGCGCGCGCGCCGAGCCCGCCGACCGTCGCTGCAGAGCCGGTCGTAGAGGAGGCCGCTGGAGTGCTGCGAGCGCGGGGTCAGGTACCAGCGGGCGCCCTCGAAGAGATCATCGCGGGCGTTCTCGACGCCGGAGGTCTCGGCCCCGGCGAGCGGGTGCCCGCCGATGAAGCGCTCGTCGGAGCCGAGGGCGGCGACGATGTCGCGCTTGGTCGAGCCGACATCGGTGACGACCGCGTCGGGCCCGCAGGCCTCCAGCGCGGTCGCCGCGAGCTCGGCCAGGCCGGCAACCGGCGCCGCGCAGAAGACCACCTCGGCACCCTCGCAGGCCTCGCCGAGCGTGCTCGCGCCGCGGTCGAGCGACTCCCTCGGCCAGAGCCCGCTCGAGGGTCGCCGGATCGGGGTCGAAGCCGGCGACCTCGCTTTGCAGCCGCCGCCGGGCGGCGAGCCCGATCGAGCCTCCGATCAGGCCGACGCCGAGAACGGCGATCCTCATTCTTCGCCGCGCCGAGCCTGTACCGCGGCACCGAACTGGCGCAGCAGCGTCGCCGTCGTCTCCCAGTCCATGCAGGCGTCGGTGATCGACTGCCCGTAGACGAGGTCGCTGCCGTCGCCGACGTCCTGGCGGCCTTCGACCAGGAAGGACTCGAGCATGACTCCGACGATCTGGCGGTTGCCGTCGGCGATCTGGTCGGCGATCTGGCCGGCGACGAGGAACTGCGTCGAGGGGTCCTTGCGGCTGTTGTCGTGGGACGCGTCGACCACGACCCGCTCGCGCAGGCCGGCGTCGCGCAGCAGCATCAGCGCGTGGGCGACGCCTTCGGTGTCGTAGTTGGGAGCGCCCCGGCCGCCGCGCAGGATCACGTGGCCGTCGGGGTTGCCGGTGGTGTAGAGGATCGCCGGCTTGCCGGCGTCGTCGATCCCGGCGAAGGCATGGGGAGCCGCGGCGGCGCGGACGGCGTCGACGGCGACCTGGATGTCGCCGTCGGTGCGGTTCTTGAAGCCGACCGGCATCGAGAGGCCCGAGCCGAGCTGGCGGTGGGTCTGGCTCTCCGTGGTGCGGGCGCCGATCGCGCCCCAGGAGATCGCATCGGCGATGTACTGCGGCGTGATCGGGTCGAGGAACTCGGTGCCCACGGGAAGGCCGAGGTCGAGCACCTCCAGCAGCAGCTTGCGCGCCATGCGCAGACCCGTGTTGACGTCCCCGGACCCGTCCAGGTGGGGGTCGTTGATCAGGCCCTTCCAGCCGGTCGTCGTGCGCGGCTTCTCGAAGTAGACCCGCATCGCGATCAGTACGTCCTTGCTCAGCTCGCGCGAGAGCTCGGCGAGGTCGGCGGCGTACTCCAGCGCCGCCTCCGGGTCGTGGACGCTGCACGGCCCGACCACGGCCAGGACCCGGTCGTCGGTGCCGTCGAGGACGTTGCCGACTTCGCCGCGGCCCCTCACCACCGCCTTTTCGCGCTCCTCGCCCAGGGGCAGCCCCGCTAGCAGCTGCGCCGGGGAGACGAGCTCCTCGATTCGCTCGATTCGCTGGTCCCGGACCCGGTCCCGGGTCTCGCCCTGCGTCCCGATCATCACTTTGCCTTCACCGTCCTCCACGCTCACAAGCCTACTTCCGGTTATGCCTCGCCGCACGAGATGCGCCGCGGGGCGGGGACCTGTCCGACGTCCGACCAGTGCTTATTTGGGTGCGGCTCTCACCGCGCGGCCGAACGCCTAGCTAAATCGCCAGAAATAGGAGAAACGGGCAGGGAGGGACGCCGCGTCGCTCGCGCGGTTTGCGTGCGTCGTGTCGGCGGTTCGCTTCACCTGCCTGACTTTGTAGCAGGTGAGACGGGCTTAGTCGAGGATTTCGCCCATGGCGGTGAGGAAGCGCCCGTTCTCCTCGGCGGTGCCGTAGGAGACGCGGATGTGGCCGGGGTCGCCGAGAGGCGTGCCGGGGCGCACGGCGATCTGACGCCCGGCCAGACCGGCGACCACGTCCGCCTCCCCGGCGTCGCCGAGGTCTATCCAGGAGAAGTTGGCATGGGTCTCGGAGGTGGCGAGCCCGAGCGCGCGCAGACCCTCCTCGACGCGGAGGCGCTCGGCGATGGTGCTCTCGACCCGGCGCGCGACGTCGTCGGAGTGCAGGATCGCCTCGGCTCCCGCCGCCTGGGCGAGGGCGTTGACGCTGAACGGCTGGCGCACGGCGTCGACCGCGGCGCGGAACTTGGGCGAGCCGAGCGCGTAGCCGACCCGCAGCCCGGCGAGGCCGTAGCACTTGCTGAAGGTGCGCAGGACGACGAGGTTGGGCAGCTCGGCCAGCAGGTCGACCGTGGCGTCGGGATCGTCGTGGGTCTGGAACTCGACGTAGGCCTCGTCGAGGAGGACGGTGACGTGCGCGGGCAGGGCCTCGCAGAAGGCCGCGACCTCGGCCGCGGGACGGTGGGTGCCGGTCGGGTTGTTGGGGTTGCAGACGAGGACCAGCTGGGTCGACGCCGTCACCTCGGCCGCCATCGCGTCGAGGTCGTGGACGTCGCCCTCGGCCAGCGGCACGCGAATCTCGCGGGCGCCGGTCAGCGCCGGCAGGTAGGGGTACATCGAGAAGGCGGGCCAGGCGTAGAGGATCTCCGCACCGGGCTCGCAGAGCGCCTCGGCGGCGGCCAGCAGGATCTCGCAGGAGCCGTTGCCGACCGCGACGCGGGCGGGGTCGGTGTCGTAGCGCTCGGCGATGCGGCCGCGCAGCAGCGTCGCGTCGGGGTCGGGGTAGCGGTTCATCGCCCCGGCCGCGGCGGCGATCGCCTCGACCACCTGCGGGTGCGGCGGGAACGGCGACTCGTTGGAGGCGAGCTGGGCGATGCCGCCGGAGGCGATCGCCTCCGGCGCCTGCCCGGTCGGCACGCCGGCCTGGTAGCCCGGCATGCGGGCGAGCTTCTCGGCGAAGGTGACGCTCATGGCGTGGAGTTTGAAGGATTGTCCGGCTCATAGCCCGGAAAACCCTTCAACGAGTGCTACTGCGCTGCGTGGAGGTCGGCGCGCAGCTCCTGCGTGGCTCCTAAGTACACGTGGGCGGGCTCGTGGCCGACCGGCGCGTAGTAGTGGACCATCGCCCGGATCACCCGCGGCATAGCGCCGGGGACGTCGATCTCGCGAGCGCAGATCAGCGGCACCGAGTCGAGCCCGAGCCGGCGAGCGGCGACGGCTGGGAACTCGGCGTCGAGGTCCTCCGTGGTGGTGAAGAGGCAGCTGACCATCGCCTCCGCGCTCAGCGCGTTGCGGTCGACGAGCTCCCGCAGCAGCGTCTCGGTCGCCGCGACGATCGCCTCGGCCTCGTTGGCCTCGGCCTGCACCGCGCCGCGCACCGCGAAGAGTCGCTCCTCGCTCAAGAACACCACCTCCGCTTCGCTCCCGGCGCGAAGAACCAGATATGCACGCTTGGTCGCTCCGCGATCACAGCCGTGAATCTTCCCAGAGCCGTGCGATGTCGTCGTCGCCGAGGCGCCTTGCCTGTCCCTGCGACAGCTCGCCGAGCTCGATCGGCCCGAAGCGAACGCGGCGCAGCGCGACGACCCCGTTGCCCACGGCCTCGGCCATCCGGCGCACCTGGCGGTTGCGGCCCTCGCGCAGCACGACCTCGATCTCGCGCTCGCCGAGCCGGCTCACCTCGGCCGGAGCGGTCATGCCGTCCTCCAGCTCCACCCCGCTGGCCAGCTGCCGCAAGTCGGCGTCCGAAGGCGGCCGTCGCAACTCCACCCGGTAGGCCTTCGCCACCTCGTAGCGAGGATGCGTGAGCCGGTTCGCCAGCTCCCCGTCGTTGGTCAGCAACAGCAACCCAGTCGAGTCCGCGTCGAGCCTGCCGACCGGATACAGCCGCGCCACTGAATCGACCAGCGAAACGACCGCTGGCCGCGTCCCAGGCTCCCGCGCCGTCGACACCACCCCAGCCGGCTTGTTCACCGCCCAAACCTCCCGAGGCTCGGCCCCCACCGGGCTACCGTCGACCCTCACATCATCCTCAGCTCCAACATCCCTGGCCGGATCGGTCACAACCTCCCCGCCAACAGTGACCCTTCCCTTGGAAATGATCACCTCAGCTTTCCGCCTCGAAGCGACTCCCCCATGCGCGAGGAACTTCGCGAGCCTCACGACGACGCAAGAGAGACCGGGGGAGGGTCCGCCGGAGCCTCCCCGCTGTTGCTCCGCCGGACCCTCCCCCGGTCTCTCCGGGACCACACCGGCTTCATGGCTCGCTTCGCTGCTCCCCCGCCTTCAGCAGTCGCTCCCGCAGCTCCCGCTCGTCCTCGGGCGTTGGGTCGAATTTCGACGGATCGGGCAGCTGATCGAGTCCGGACAGGCCGAAGAGCCGCTCGAAGAGCTCCGTCGTCTTGAAGATCGCCGCCCCGAACTGCGATCTCCCCGTCTCCTCGATCAAACCTCGCTCGGCCAGTGTCTGCACCGCCGACTCGGAGGTGACGCCGCGGATGCGGGCGACCTCGGGGCGGGTGACCGGCTGAAGGTAGGCGACGATGGCGAGTGTCTCGGCTTGAGCTTGGGTCAGCGGCGGCGTGCGCGGCTTGGCCAGCAGGCGGCGCGCCGCGGCCTCGCTTGCCGGGTCGCTGGCGAGGGAGAAGCCGCTGGCAATCTCGCGGAGAACCACTCCCCGCTTGCCCTCGGCGAGGTCCTCGCGCAGGAGCCCGATCGCCTCCTCGACCTGGCCCGCGGTCGACTCGGTCGCCTCGGCCAGGTCGCGGGCGCTGACCGGCTGCGGAGAGAGGAAGAGCAGCGCCTCGATCGTGCGTGTCAGGTCACTCATGCCTCCACCTCCCGCTTGCGGATCTGGATCGGCCCGAAGGCCTCGGTCTGCTCCCAGGTCACCTCGCCCTTGCGGTAGAGCTCGAGCAGGGCGAAGAGGGTCACCGCCTGGGTCAGCCTGTCCTCGCCGCCGAACTGCTCGTCGAAGTCGATCGTCGAGTGGGCGCGCAGCGCGGCGCGCAGCGCCCCCAACCGCTTTTCCAGGGAGACGGTCGGGCGGATGTGGTCGAGGCTCAGCTCCGGCGGCGCCGTCAGCAGGTCGCCGAGGGCGGTCCCGAGGCGGTCGGGGTCGTAGACGGCCGTCGCCGCCTCGAGCGCCACCTTACGCAGCTCCGGGGGGAGCGGCGCCGAGCGGTAGAGGTAGCCGCGCGCCCTCTCGAAGCGCTGCACCAGCATCGCCGCGGCGTCGCGGTAGCGGCGGTACTCGAGCAGCCGCGCGACCAGCTCCTCGACGGCCTCCTCCGGCGTCACGTCCTCGAGGCCCTCCTCCTCGCCGGGCAGCAGCAGGCGCGACTTCAGCTCGAGCAGGGCGGCGATCAGGACGAGGAACTCGGTTGCGACGTCGAGCTCCAGCTCCTCCTCGCGCTCGAGGTGCTCGACGTAGGCGACGACGACCTCGGCCAGCGAGACCTCGAGCAGGCTCACCTCCTCGCGCAGCACGACCGCCATCAGCAGGTCGAAGGGACCGGCGAAGACGTCGAGGTCGAGGTCCAGCTCGGCGACGGTCACGGCTTCAAACTAGCGCGGGGGGCCGATGCCCATGCGGTTGCGCACCTCGGCCAGCGTGGGGGCAGCGAACTCGCGTGCCTTTTCTGCGCCAGTGCTCAAGTACCCCTCTAGTGCTTTCTCGTCTTCGCGCAATTCGTAATAGCGATATTGCAGCGGCTCCAGGCCGGCAACGACGATGTCGGCAACGGTGTCCTTGAAGTCCCCGTAGCCGAGCGGTTCGAATTCTTTCTCGACCTCAAGCGGCGAAATCCCCTGCATCGAGGCAAGGATTTCGACCAGGTTTGAGATGCCCGGCTTTTTTGGGGACCGGAAAATGCCCGCTCCGGCGTCGGTGACCGCCCTGCCAATCTTCTTGCGAATCAATTCGGGTTTGTCCAGCAAGAAGATCGTGCCAGCTTCACTGGAAGCGGTGGTCGACATCTTCCGCTCCGGCTCCTGCAGATCCATGATCCGGGCCCCGACCTCGGGGATGCGGTACTCCGGCACCACCAGGGTCTCGCCGAAGCGCTCGTTGAAGCGGCGGGCGATCTCCCGCATCAGCTCGACGTGCTGGCGCTGGTCGTCGCCGACCGGCACCTCGGTCGCCTTGTAGGCGAGCACGTCGGCGGCCATCAGCACCGGGTAGAAGAAGAGCGCGGAGGAGACCAGCTCGCGCTGCTTCGCCGACTTGTCCTTGAACTGGTGCATGCGGTTGAGGTCGCCGTGGGCGGTGACCGCGGAGAGCAGCCAGGTCAGCTCGGTGTGCTCGCGCACGTCGGACTGGCGGAAGAGGATGCAGCGCTCGGGATCGAGGCCGGCGGCGAGCAGGATCGCGGTCGTGTCGTAGAGGCGCTCGCGCAGCTCGGCGGGGTCGTAGGCGACCGAGATCGCGTGCAGGTCGACGATGCAGAAGATCGCCGGGTCGCCGCGGTCCTGGCCCTCGACGTACTGGCGGATGGCACCGATGTAGTTGCCGAGGTGCTTGCGGCCAGTGGGCTGGATGCCCGAGAAGACGATTGGTTTCGCCATGGGCGAAGCCTATGAGGGGCCAAGGACGGGGCGCCCTCGCCCCGACAAATGCCGGTCTAATGAGACCGGCATTTTGAGTATCCGCCGGTTCGAGGGGCGCCCCGTCCTTGTCTTAGGCGGATTCGCCGACTGGCTCCGATGCGGAGTGCGTCAGCATCCAAGCCGTGGCCGCACTCCCCGGCCGCGGCGGTACCGCGGGTGGGGACAGCTTCTGTCTTGCGGCGGGGGTTCTCGATGCCGAGGGCGGAGACGATGCCGCCGGCGATCATCAGGAGGCCGGCGATCACGATGCCCAGGTGGAAAGCCGAAGTGGAGGCGGCAGCTGCGTCTGCGGTGAGGGGGCCGCCGGCGACGTCGCCCGCGATGGCGGTGAAGCGAGCGGAGATGACGGCGCCGAGGACGGCGATCGCCAGCAGGCCCGCGACCCGCGAGACGCCGTTGTTGACGCCGGAGGCGATGCCGACGTGGCGTTCCTCCACCGAGTCGAGGACGGTGGCGGTCAGCGGCGCCACGGTGGCGGAGAGGCCGAGGCCGAAGACGAGGATCCCGGGCAGCACCTCGGTGACGTACTCCCCGTCGGGGCCGACCATCAGCAGCATCAGCAGGCCGAGGCCGCCGACGATGGGCCCGAGCGTCATCGGCAGGCGCGGGCCGGTGCCCGAGGCGAGCCTGCCCCAGCGCGGCGAGAGGACGAAGAGGATCAGCGATATCGGCGTCGTCGCCAGGCCGGCCTCCAGCGCCGAGTAGCCGGCCACCTGCTGGAGGTAGAGGGTGACGAAGAAGAGGCCGCCGATCAGCCCCGCGTAGGCGGTCAGCGTGGTCAGGTTGGCGACGGCGAAGTTGCGGATCCGAAAGAGGCCGAGGTCGAGCATCGGGTGGCGGGCACGCGCCTCGTGGACGACGAAGAGGGCGAAGCAGGCGATGCCGGCGACGAAGGGGATCCAGACCAGCGGATCGCCCCAGCCCCGCGCCGGCTGCTCGATCAGGGCGAAGACGGGACCGCCGAGCCCGGCCGCGGAGAGCCCGATGCCGAGCCAGTCGATCCCCCGGAAGGCGTCGGGGTCGCGGCTCTCGCGCACCGAGTGCAAGGTCAGCGCGATCGTCGCCGCGATCAGGGGGATGTTGAGCCAGAAGATCGCCCGCCAGGAGGTGAGGCCGATCAGAGCCCCTCCCCCGGCCGGCCCGAGCACCGTCGCGATCCCGGTCCAGGCGGTCCAGGTCCCCACCGCCTTGCCCCGCGCCGCGCCCTCGAAGCTCGCGGCGACGATCGCCAGCGAGCCGGGCACGAGCAGCGCCCCGGCGATCCCCTGCAGCGCCCGGGCGCCGATCAGGACCTCGGCCGTGGGCGCGACGGCGCAGAGCACCGAGGTGACGCCGAAGGCGACCAGCCCGGCGACGAACATCCGCCGCCGCCCGAACTGGTCGCCGAGCGAGCCGCCGACCAGGAGCAGCGCGACCAGAGCCAGCATGTAGGCCTCGACCACCCACTGCTGGCCGGCCAGCCCCGCGTCCAGCCCCTCGGCGATCGCCGGCAGCGCCACGTTGACCACGGTCGAGTCGAGGAAGACGACCGTCGAGCCGAGGATCGTCGCGACCAGCGTCAGGCGCTGTTGGCGAGACACCTGACGAGTGTAAGACGGACACCCGGGACCTCTGAGCGCCGCTCGCGCGTACACAGGTCATGAAGAGATTGCCTTTGGCCGCGCTGCTCGCCCTCGCCGTCCTCGCCGCGATGCCGGCCGCGGCGCCGGCGAAGGGGAGCGCTGCGAGCGTCCAGGGGGCCACGGTGAGCGGCGTCCCCTACCGTTTCGTCGCCGTTGCCCCCAACTCGCCCTTCCGCGTCGGCGCCGGCCGCCCCGGCGAGAGATTCACGGTGGTCGGACGGATCGAGCGCGACGGCGGCCGGCTAAGCCGCTGGTGGTACCTGCGCGGCCAGTACTCGATTCCCGCCGCCGCCTACGACGACCGGGCCGGTGGGCTCTCGGCCGACGGCGGCACGCTCGTGCTCAGCCGTTTCTCGTGGATCTTCCCGCCGCGCAGCACCGGCCTGGCGATCCTCGACACCGGCCTGCATCTCCGCCACCCGCACCGCGCCGACGGCCGGCCGCACGCGATTCACAAGCTCCACCTGGCAGGCAGCTTCAGCTTCGACGCGATTTCGCCGGACGGCTCGACCGTCTACCTGATCGAGCACCTCAGCCCGGTCTACGGCGGCACCTACCGGGTGCGGGCTCTCGACGCGCGCAGCGGCGAGCTGCTCCCCGGCGCGATCCTCGACCCCGAGGCGCCGTGGGAGCGGATGTCGGGCATCCCGATCTCGCGGGTGAACAGCGCGAACGGACGTTGGGCCTACACGCTGTACGCCGGCCACGGCGGCGGACGGCGGGACGGGCGGGGCTCCGCGGGAGTTCGAGACCCCTTCATCCATGCGCTCGACACCGTTTCCGGCAAAGCGATCTGCATCGACCTGCCGCAGCTCGAGGGCGGCCGGGAGCCGTTCGCCTTCGACCTGGCAGCCGGAGAGAACGGGCGACTGATCGTGTACGAGGTCGGACCGAGGCGAGACCGGCAGCGGGCGCTGCTCATGGTGAACGCGCAGAGCCGCGAGGTCAGCCGGCTGCAACCGACGGCGACCGCGTCGAGCGGGATCGGGCCGTGGCCGCAGATCCTCGCGCTCTGCGCGGCTGCGGCACTGCTGGCCTGGATCTTCATGCGGCGCCGCCCGCCCGATGCAGGGGCAGGGACGGCGCCGGGATGAGCCGCCGGCGCATCCTGCTCGCCGCCTTGACCGCCGCCGGCTGTGGCGTCGCGCTGATCGCCGCCGGCCGTCTGCTGCCCGGCGCGAGCGGCGTGACCCCGTCGCCGGCGGCGGAGGGCCGTCACGGCACAGTGCGCCCGTCGCCGGATCCCTTCCTCGCCTTCACCCGCACGCCACGCCGCCCGGGGAACTTGCTGGCCCGCCGGGGCCTCGCCGGACGCTCGGCGGCGGGCCGACCAATCGGGCTGCTGCAGCGCGGCGACCCGGCGATCGGAGAGGAGCTGCTCGTCTTCGGCTGCGTTCACGGAGACGAGTGCGCCGCGCGCGATCTCCAGCCGCTCGCCCCCGGCAGCGGCTGCCCGGACCCCGCCTCGGAGATCTTCATCGTGCCCAACCTCAATCCGGACGGCCTGGCCGCGGGCAGCCGCCTCAACGGGCGGGGCGTCGACCTCAACCGCAACTTCCCCTCCGGCTGGCGGCCGATCGGCAGGCGCGGCGATCCGCAGTACTCGGGGCCAAGGCCGTTCTCGGAGCCCGAGACGCGGCTCGCCGCGCGCATCGTGCGCACCCTCAGGCCAGAGGCGACGATCTGGTTCCACCAGCACCGTCAGCCCCGGCCCCTGGTCCGGGCCTGGGGGCAGAGCGTTGCGGCTGCCCGCGCCTTCGCCCAGCTCGCCCGAATGCCCTTCCGCCGCCTGCCCTGGCCCGACGGCACGGCGCCGAACTGGCAGAACCATCGTTTCCCGGGGACCAGCTCCTTCGTCGTGGAGCTCCCCCCGGGCAATCTCGGCGAGGCCCTCGAAGGGCGGGTCGAGCGCGCGGTCGTGCGTTTCGCCCGCGAGGTGGGCCAAGATTGAGATGTGGGCGACGAGAGGTGATGGGTGGGGACTGACGGGAAGCTCGTCCGGGAAGCGCAGCGTGGCTCGCGCGCGGCCATCGCCCGCCTCTACGAGACGCACTGGCCGGCCGCCCACCGCGCCGCCTACCTGGTCGCTCACGACGCTGGCGCCGCCGAGGACATCGCCCAGGACGCCTTCCTGGCGGCGATCGACAACCTCGACCGTTTCGACCGCCGGCGGCGGTTCGGCCCCTGGCTGCACCGGATCGTCATCAACCGCGCGATCGACTGGGGGCGCCGCGAAGCGCTGCGACGCAGCGCCGGCGACCCGGCCGGGCAACCGGAAGCCGCTGCTCCGCCTAAGGCGATCGGCGGAGAGCTGATGTCGGCGCTCGCCCAACTTCCGCCCGAGCAGCGCGCCGTCATCGTCCTTCGCCACCTGCTCGAGTACACGCCGGGGGAGATCGCGCGGATGCTCGATCTGCCGCGCGGCACGGTCAACTCGCGCCTGCGCCGCGGCCTGGACCAGCTCCGCGACCTGATCGAGGTGGAGGGATGAGCGAGGGTCGGCTGCGCGAGCTGCTCCGCGAAGAGCCGCTGCCCGGCGCCGCCGAGGCCGAACGGCGCGGGCTCGACCTGGTCACCCGGGCCCTGGCGGAGCGCCGGACCCCGGACAGGCCGGTGCTGCCGCGCCTCGCCGTGGCCCTGGCCGTGGCGGCGCTGCTCGCGATCCTGCTCCTCACCCCGGCCGGCGCCGCCGTCCGGGGCTGGATCGACGACGTCATCACCACCGGCGTCCCCCGCGCCGAGCCCTCGCTGACCGAGATCCCCGGCGGTGGCGAGCTGCTGGTCCAGTCGCAGCGGGGCCCCTGGGCGGTGCGGGCAGATGGCTCGCGGCGCCTGCTCGGCCGCTACCGCGAAGCGACCTGGTCGCCGCGCGGCCTCTTCGTCGCCGCCGCGTCGGGCCGGACGCTGAGCGCGATCGAGCCAGGCGGTACGCCCCGCTGGTCGATCTCTGCAAGCGATCGCGTCGGCGATCCGCGCTGGTCGCCCTCGGGCTTTCGCATCGCCTATCGCGCGGGAGGCTCGCTGCGGGTGGTGAGGGCCGACGGAACGGGGGACGCGCTGGTCGGACCGGCGAGCGCCGCGGTGCCGCCGGCCTGGTTCCCGCCGGGCCCCCACCTGCTGGCCTACGTCGACGGCGAGCGCCGGATCGTGGTCGCCGAGACCGACGCCGCGAAGACGACGGATGCCGTCCCCGCCTCGCCCGGGGTCGTGGCGCTGGACTGGAGCGCGAACGGCCACCAGATCATCGAGATCTCCAGGCGCGACCTCTGGCTCCGGGACGTGCGAATGAGAAAGCTCGCCGGCGACCTCCGGCTCGGCGCTGCGCGGCGCATCCCCCTCCCGGCCGCAGGGCGGGTCCGCGCCGCAGCCTTCTCACCGCGTGGGCGCACGATCGCGGTCCTGCTGGACCGCTCGCCGGGTTCCGGCCCGCCGCGCAGCGAAGCCCTGCTGATCGACCCGGCCGGCGGCCCCCCGCGCCGCCTCTTTGGCGTCTCCGGCCATCTCACCGAGCTCGCCTGGTCTCCGGACGGACGCCGCCTCCTGCTCGTCTGGCCGGCCGCCGACCAGTGGCTGTTCGTCCCGACCGAAGGCGATGCCCGCCTGCGGGCGATTGGCGACATCGCCGCCGTCTTCGCGCCCGGCGACGCCAGGCGAGCGACCTTCCCACGACTCGAGGGCTGGTGCTGCGCAAGATAGCTCCCGGCCTTGGGCGCCAATTGCGCCCGGCGGTGAGCGGCTGGAACAATCGGGGTAGTGAACGCCGATGGCTAGAGCGATCTGGAGCGGCTCGATCAGCTTCGGGCTCCTCAACGTGCCCGTGAAGCTGTACAGCGCGGTGGCGAGGCGCAGCATCGGCCTGCGCGAGATCCGCGAGTCCGACGGAGCCCGCATCCGCCACCGCCGCGTCGCCGAAGGGACCGACGAAGAGGTGCCCTACGAGAAGATCCAGAAGGCCTTCGAGATCACCGAGGGCAATTACGTGCCGATCTCCAAGGACGAGATGGCGGCGCTGGCGCCGAAGAAGTCCCGGGCGATCGAGGTCCAGGACTTCGTGGACATCACCGAGATCGACCCGATCTACTTCGACAGCCCCTACTACCTCGGTCCAGCCGACGGCGCCGAGCGGGCCTACTCCCTGCTCGCCAGTGCGATGGAGGGCTCGGGCAAGGTGGCGATCGCCCGCTTCGTCTTCCGCAACAAGGAGCACCTGGCGGCGCTGCGCACCGATGGCGGCGTCCTCACCCTGACCACGATGCGCTTCGCCGACGAGGTGGTGCCGCCCGCCGAGCTCGAGGACGTGCTGCCCGCCGAGAAGCCGAAGGTGGCAAAGAAGGAGGTCGAGATGGCGGAGCGGCTGATCGACTCGCTGACCAGCAAGTTCGAACCGACCGCCTACCGCGACGAGTACCGCGAGGAACTGTTGGCGCTGATCGAACGCAAGGCGGAAGGCAAGGAGATCCTCGCCCCCGAAACCGCCGAGCCGGAAGCGACCAAGGCCCCGGACCTGATGGCCGCCCTGGAGGAGAGCATCGCCGCAGTACAAGGCAAAGCGAAAGCGCGTAAGCCGACGGCGAAGAAACGCAAGGCGGCCGGGCCGAAGAAAGCCCCGGCGAAGAAACGCGCCAAAGCCAAATCCTCCAAATAGGTGGCTAAGAGCCAGCAGGTCGAGGTCGACGGGCGTGAGCTGAAGCTCACCAACCTCGACAAGGTGCTCTACCCGGAGGCCGGCTTCACCAAGGGCGAGGTCGTCGACTACTACGCCAAGGTGGCCCCGGCGATCGTGCCCCACCTGGCGGGGCGGGCGGTGACCCTGCGCCGCTTCCCCGAAGGGGTCGACGACACCGATGCGGCCTTCTTCGAGAAGCGCTGCCCCAAGCACCGGCCGGATTGGGTGCAGACGGCACGGGTGCTCGCCGGGCCCCACGCCGGGTACATCGACTACTGCGTCTGCGAGGACCGGGCGACCCTGGTCTGGATGGCCCAGCTGGCGGCGATCGAGCTGCACCCCTCCCTCTCCCTGGGCAAAAAGCACGAGCAGCCGACCGTGCTCGCCTTCGACCTCGACCCCGGGCCCCCCGCCGAAGCGCTCGACTGCGGCCGGGTGGCGCTGCGCCTGCGCGAGCTGTTCGGCCACGTCGGCCTCGAGAGCTTCGTCAAGACCTCCGGCTCGAAGGGGCTGCAGGTCTACGTCCCGCTGAACACGAAGACGAGCTACGAGGAGACCCGGCCCTTCGCCCAGGCGATCGCCCAGCTGCTGGCCAAGCAGTCGCCCGACGAGGTGATCGCGAAGATGGGGAAAAAGACCCTCCGCAAGGGCAAGGTCTTCATCGACTGGTACCAGAACAACGAACGCAAAACGACGATCGCCGTCTACTCCCTGCGCGCCCGCGAACGCCCCACCGTGTCCACCCCCGTGACCTGGGACGAGCTGGAGCGCGCGGTCGAGCGCGACGACGCCGACTCGCTCGTCTTCGAGGCCGCCGACGTGCTGAAGCGCGTCGAGAAGCACGGCGACCTCTTCGCCCCCGTGCTGGAGCTGAAGCAGAAGCTGCCGGAGCTATAGGGGCTGACGGACCACCGGCCGGCGCGTGGCCCTGACCTCGTCGAGGCGACGCACCGGGGTCGTATGGGGCGCCTGCTTCGCGACCCCGGGATCCTGCTCGGCCTCGGCGAGGATCTGCTCGATCGCGCCGGCGAAGGCGTCGAGGCTCTCCTTGGTCTCGGTCTCGGTCGGCTCGATCATCAGCGCCTCCTCCACCAGGAGGGGGAAGTAGACGGTCGGCGGGTGGAAGCCGAAGTCGAGCAGGCGCTTGGCGAGGTCGAGGGTGGCGAGGCCGAGCTCGCGCTTCATCGGCTTGCCGGAGAGGACGAACTCGTGCATGCAGTGGCGGTCGAAGGCGACCGGCAGGCGCTTGCCCGCGCGCCCCTCGGCCAGGCGCGCCTTCAGGTAGTTGGCGTTCAGCACCGCCGTCTCGGACGCCTCTGCGAGGCCGTCGGCGCCGAGGCTGAGGATGTAGGCGTAGGAGCGGACGAAGACGCCGAAGTTGCCCTGGAAGCCGCGCAGGCGGCCGATCGACTTGGGCCGCTCAAGGTCCAGGTCGAAGAACGGCCCGTGGCCGTTGTCGCCGTCGCGGCGCACCACCTGCGGTCGCGGCAGGTAGGGCTCGATCCGCTCCGAGACGGCGATCGGGCCCGCCCCGGGCCCACCGCCCCCGTGCGGCTGGCTGAAGGACTTGTGCAGGTTGACGTGGACGATGTCGAAGCCCATGTCGCCGGGCCGCGAGTGGCCCATGACCGCATTGAGGTTGGCGCCGTCGTAGTAGAGCGTCCCGCCCGCCTCGTGGATCAGCGCTGCGATCTCGGCGATGTTCTCGTCGAAGAGGCCAAGGGTGTTTGGGTTGGTCAGCATCAGGCAGGCGACCTGGTCGGGGGCCTCGCCGATCTTCGCCCGCAGATCGTCCATCTCGACCCCGCCGCGCTCGTCGGTCGCAACCTTCACGATCTCGTAGCCGGCCATCGTCGCCGAGGCCGGGTTGGTCCCATGGGAGGTGTCGGGGGCGAGCACCTTGGTCCGCTCTTCGCCGCGGTCGGAGTGGAAGGCCCGGGTCAGGAGCAGGCCGGCGAGCTCGCCGTGGGAGCCGGCGGAGGGCTGCAGGCTGACGTAAGGCAGGCCGCAGATCTCGGCGAGTGAGCGCTGCAGCAGCCACATCAGCTCCAGGGCACCCTGGGCTCGCCTCGGGTCCTGGGCGGGGTGCAACCGCGCGTGGCCGGGCAGCGCCGCGACCCGCTCGTTCAGCCGCGGGTTGTGCTTCATCGTGCAGGAGCCGAGCGGGTAGAAGCCGGAGTCGAGGTCGAAGTTCCGCCGCGAGAGCTTGTTGTAGTGGCGGACGATCTCCGGCTCGGCCACCTCGGGCAGCCGCGGCGGCTCGTCGCGCAGCAGCTCGGCCGGGATCAGCTCCTCGAGCGGGCGCTCGGGGACTTCGGCGGGGGGAAGGGCCGCGGCGCGGCGGCCGGGCTTCGAGCGCTCGTAGATCGTCAGGACCTGTTCGTCCTGCTGGTTCATCGAGCGGTCCCCTCTGGCGACTTCTTCCCGCTATCCGGCAAGAAGTCGCCAGCCTCGGCAGCGATCGCCGCGCCAAGCGCCTCGGCCAGCTCGTCGATCTGGGCGCGGGTCCGCCGCTCGGTGATCGCGACCAGGAGGCCATCCTCGAACTCCGGGTAGTCGCGGCCGAGCGGATAGCCGGCGGCGATGCCGCGCTCGGCGCAGCGCTCCAGCACGCGCTCCACCGGGGCGTCGAGGCGCAGGGCGAACTCACGCGCGACAGGCGCCTCGTGGAGGAGCTCGACGCCGGGGACCGCGGTCAGGCGCTCGCGCGCGTAGGCGGTGCGGCGGACCAGCAGCTCGCCAAGCTCGCGATAGCCCTCGCGACCGAGCCAGGCCAGGTGGACCATCGCCGCCAGCGCGTTCAGCGCCTGCGCCGTGCAGATGTTGTGGGTCGCCTTCTCGCGGCGGATGTGCTGCTCGCGCGTCTGCAGGGCCAAGACGAAGCCGCGACGCCCGTCGACGTCCTCCGTTTCGCCGGCGATCCGGCCCGGCATGCGGCGGATCTGCTCCTCGGCCGCACAGAAGAAGCCGAAGGAGGGACCGCCGAAGTCGAGCCGGTTGCCGAGCGGCTGGCCCTCGCCGAGGGCGATGTCTGCACCCTGCTCCCCGGGTGGCTTGAGCACGCCGAGCGTCATCGGGTCGGTGGCGAGGACGAGCAGGGCGCCGTGCTCCTTCGCTGCCGCCCCGAGCGCCTCGACCCGCTCGACCGCGCCGAGAAAGTTGGGGCTCTGCAGGAAGACCGCAGCGGTCTCGCCGTCGACCGCCGCGGCGAGCGCGCCGGCATCGGTCTCGCCGCCGCTGAGGCCGACCTCGACCACCTCGGCGCCGTAGCCGACGGCATAGGTCTCGAGCGTCTCGCGGCTGTGCGGGTGCAGGCCGCGGGAGACGACGAAGCGGCTGCGCCCGGTCGCCGCCATCGCCAGGTAGCCGGCCGAGGCGACCGAGGACGGGCCCTCGTAGAGGCCGGCATTCGACACCGGCAGCCCGGTCAGCTCCGACATCGCGGTCTGGAACTCGAACATGACCTGCAAGCCGCCCTGTGAGATCTCCGGCTGGTAGGGGGTGTAGGGGGTGAGGAACTCCGAGCGCTGGGTGATCGCGTCGACGATCGCCGGGACGTAGTGGTCGTACATCCCCGCCCCGACGAAGCAGACCTGCTCCTCCGCGTCGGCGTTGCGGGAGGCAAGCGCCGAGAGCCGCTCGAAGACCTCCGCCTCGCTCATCCCCGAGGGGAGCTTCAGCGGGCGGCCGAGGCGCAGGGGCGCGGGAACCTGCGCGAAGAGCTCCGCGGTCGAGCCAACCCCGATCGAGGCCAGCATCTCGGCCCGGTCGGCGGGCGTGGCGGAGGTGTAGCGCGTCACTCCGGGAAGGCTACGGAAGCGGGTGGCCGCGCCTTCTCAGGCGTTTTCCAGCAACTTGCGGTATTCGCCCGCGCCGAGCAGCGCTCCGGCCTCCTCCGGCGCGGTCAGCTTGACCTTGACCAGCCAGCCCTCGCCGTAGGGGTCCTCGTTGATCTTCTCCGGGGCGTCTTCGAGGGAGTCGTTGACCTCGACGATCTCCCCCGAGAGTGGCGCGATCACGTCGGAGACCGCCTTCACCGACTCCACCTCCGCGTAGGTGGCGTCTTTGTCGACGGTGCCGCCCACCTCCGGCGGGTCGTAGAAGACCACCTCGCCGAGACTGTCCTGGGCGTACCAGGTGATCCCGAAGACGGCATGGTCGTCCCCCTCCAGCCGCGCCCAGTCATGCTGGTCGTGGTAGAGCAGGTCGTCGGGGTAGGTCGCGTCGGCCAAGTCATCTCTCCTTGCTGCTGTAGAGGGGCTTGGAAGCTACCCGGGCGGGGCGGCGCTTGCCTCGCACGTCGATCTCGACCTCTGTCCCGGGCTCGGCGAGGTCGGAGCGGACGTAGGCCATCCCGATCCCGACCTCGAGCGAGGGGGAGAAGGTGCCGGAGGTGACGGCACCCGCCGCCTCGCCGCCCGCCAGCACCGGGTTCCCCTGCCGCGGGATGCCGGCGCCGTCGATCTGAAACGGGGCGAGCTTCTCCGCCGTCCCCTCGCGGCGCGCCTGGGCTACGGCCTCCGAGCCGAGGAATCCAGTTCCCTCGGCGCAGCACCAGCCGAGGCCGGCCTCGATCGGGTTGCGGTCGGGGGTCAGGTCGTTGCCGTGCAGGTGGAAGCAGGCCTCGAGGCGCAGGGTGTCGCGGGCGCCGAGGCCGCAGGGGACGACGCCGGCGTCGAGCAGCTCCGCCCAGATCGCCGCTGCCACCTCCGGATCGATCAAAAGCTCGACCCCGTCCTCGCCGGTGTAGCCGGTACCGCAGACGAGCGCCGGGCGCCCGCCTATCCGCGCCGTCGCGACCCGCATCCGGGGCGGCAGCGCGATGCCGAGGGCGTGGCCGGCGATCGCCCGCGCGTGCGGGCCCTGCACGGCGAGCATCGCGTAGCGCTCGGCGACGTCGCGCACCGCGACGTCGAACTCGCGGCTCCACCGCCCCAGCCAGCCCAGGTCCGCCGCGTGGTTGGCCGAGTTGGTGACGATCAGGTAGCGGTCCCCGCCGAGCCGGTAGGCGAAGAGGTCGTCGAGGACCCCACCCTCCTCGTTGCACAGGCAGGAGTACTGCGCCCCGGCGACCTCGATCTTCGCCACGTCGTTGGAGAGCACCCGCTGCAGAAAGGCCAGCGCCCCGGGCCCCTCCACCTCGACCTCGCCCATGTGAGACACGTCGAACATCCCCGCATGAGTCCGAACAGCCGAGTGCTCCTCCCGAATCCCCTCGTAGGACACCGGCATCTCCCAGCCGGCAAAGGGAACCATCTTGGCTCCCGCGTCGAGGTGTTGGTCATAGAGCGGAGTCCTCATGGCGCGCGCAAGGCTATTGCCTGAGCGCTCGCTAGGGCCGTCGGGGGTCCCTTCTCAGGAACTCCCGCGAAGCGGCCTGAGAAGGGACCCCCGACGGCCCCTCCCGCACCCACTCCTGGCGCTATTCCTTGAGAAATCCAGGCACGTCTATGTCGTCGTCCGAGACCCGCAGTTTGCGAATGTCGGTGTCCTCAGCCGAGATCCGCGGTTTGCTCTCATAGCGACGCCGCACTCGCTGCGGCGAGCGGGCCAGCAGCTCGAAGCCCTCGAAGCCGGTCGCGATCACCGTGACGCGAACCTCGTCCTTCATCGACTGGTCGACGACGGAGCCGAAGATGATGTTGGCGTTGTCGTCGGCCTCGGCCTGGACCAGCTGGGCCGCCTCGTTGACCTCGAAGAGGCCGAGGTCCTCGGGCCCGGTGATGTTGAGCAGCATCCCCGTCGCGCCCTTGATCGACTCCTCGATCAGCGGCGAGGTGATCGCCGCCTTGGCGGCGTCGAGGGCGCGGGCCTCGCCGGCGGCGGAGCCGACCCCCATCAGGGCCGAGCCGGCGTCGCGCATGATCGTGCGCACGTCGGCGAAGTCGAGGTTGATCAGGCCCGGGATCGTGATCAGGTCGGTGATGCCCTGCACGCCCTGGCGCAGGATGTCGTCGGCCTGGCGGAACGCCTCCAGCACGCTGGTGCGCCGCTCGACGGCCTGCAGCAGCTTCTCGTTCGGGACGATGATCAGGGTGTCGACGTTGTTGCGCAGCTTCTCGATCCCCTCGAGCGCCTGCTGCATCCGCCGTTTGCCCTCGAACTCAAACGGCTTGGTCACCGCGCCGACCGTCAGCGCGCCGATCTCCTCCTTGGCGATCTCGGCGATGACCGGTGCCGAGCCCGTTCCAGTGCCGCCGCCCTCGCCCGCGGTGACGAAGACCATGTCGGCGCCCTTCAGCGCCTCCTTGATCTCATCGCGGCTCTCCGCCGCCGCGCCCGCGCCGACCTCGGGATTCCCGCCCGCGCCGAGGCCGCGCGTCAGCTCCTGGCCGATCGAGAGCTTGATGTCGGCGTCGCAGGCCTGCAGAGCCTGAGCGTCGGTGTTGACCGCGACGAACTCGACACCGCGAATGCCGGCGTCGACCATGCGACTGACGGCGTTGGTACCGCCGCCGCCGGCGCCGACGACCTTGATCACCGCGAGGTATGTGGATTCCATCTCCCGATTTCTCCAGCCACCGGCCTTGAGCCGGCGTTTGAGTTGAGCCTTAGATTGAGTTGAGCCTTGGTTCTATCCGAAGCTACAGCGATGCTTAAGGGTTCAAGGGTACGCCGTGACCGCGGAAATTGCGCTCAACGTAGGGCATTTCGCGGGGTCTGTCAAACGACCGGGCGGCATCCTGCACCCGGAATATCTCAAGGCTTACTTGAGGGTTTCGCGTATCTAACCCTGTGGTCGAGGGTTTAGGGAATCGGCGGAAGCGTATGCCCAGAGCCGCCTATCGCGGGGCGGCTGGGGGCATGCAGGTTGACATAATCGAGCGATTCGATCGAGGGGTCGGCGAGAACCGCGGCGGCCGCCCGCCACTTGCGCGCAGCCTGCCTCGCTTCGCCGAAGCGCAGTTCGATTCCGGACTCGAGCAGGACGTCCACCCCGCTTTCGCCGTAGTAGCTGCTCGCGACATAGGGGCGCAGGGCCGGCGGGACGGCGGCGAGGACGCGGACCTGTTCGAGCATCGGCCCCTCGAGGCGCCGGCCCTTTCCCGGGGGCGCGTCGAGCGGCAGGCTGGGCAGGGCTGTCTCCTCCCGGACCGGAAACCAGGCGAGGATCGTGCCGTCTGCGGCGACCGCCACGGGCTCTTCGGATTCGGCGCCGATCAAGGCCACCGGGGTGCTCGAAACCAGCCGGGGCGCCAGCGGCTCCTCCCCGAACAGGCGCTGCCAGACGAAGGCGACGGCGATCACCGCGAGGATCACGCCAACCGTCCGGGACAGCCGCCTCACAGCGCCCAACCCTCGGGCCGGCGGACCTCTCCGAGCACCTGCACCTCGGGCTCCAGCACCACGCCGAAGCGGTCGTGGACGCGGCGGCGGCCCTCGGCCATCAGCTCGAGGATCTCGGCTGTCGTCGCCTCGCCGGTGTTCTCGACGAAGTTGGCGTGCTTCTCGGAGAAGCGGGCGCCGCCCCGGTGCAGGCCGCGGCAGCCCGCCGCCTCGAGCAGCTGGCCCGCGCTGCGCCCCTCCGCCCGCTCGTCCTCGGGGTTCTTGAAGGTCGAGCCGAAGGTCTTGATCCCAGAGGGCTGCGCCTCGCGGCGGCGGTCCCGCATCTCCTCGAGCCGTGCCCTGATCGCGGCGGGATCGTCGGGGCGCAGGCGAAACGAGACCCGCGCCACGACCTCGCCGGGCCCCAGGTTGGAGCTGCGGTAGGCGAAGCCGAGCTGCCCGGGCTCCCGGCGGTCGATCCCCGCCGCCGTGGCGACGTCGACCCACTCCAGCACCTCGGCGAGCTGGCCCCCGTAGGCGTTGGCGTTCATCCTCACCGCGCCTCCCGCGGTGCCGGGGATGTTGACCCCGAACTCGATCCCGGCAAGGCCCCAGCCCGCCGCCTTGGCCGAGACCGAGGGCAAGCGGGCGCCGCCGCCGCAGATCAGCCGCTCTCCCTCGCGCTCGACCCTCGCCAGCTGCCCGTCGAGCTTGATCGCAAGACCGCGGAAGCCGGCGTCGGCGACCAGCAGGTTGGAGCCCGAGCCGACCGTCCCCAGGGCGAGGCCCTGCTCACGCGCCCAGGCAAGCAGCTCCGACAGCTCGGCCTCGGTCTCCGGCCGGGCGAACCAGTCAGCGGCGCCGCCGGTGCGCACGGTCGTCAGCCGGCTCAGGGGGAAATCGGGCTGGACGCCCGGCGGCGGCCTCACCCCTCGCCCCCCTCGACCAGCGCCTCTCCGAGGCGGAAGACGTCGCCGGCGCCGATCGTGACCAAGACATCGCCGGCGCCCAGGCGCGTGGCGACCGCTCCCTGCGCCGCCTCGAGGGTTGGCGCCCAGCGCACCGGCCTGCCGCCCATCCGGTCGGCCGCGGCGCGGGCGACGTCGAGCCCGCTGACCCCGGCCAACTCGCCTACCGGCTCCTCGCGCGCCGGGTAGACGTCGAGGACGACGGCCTCGTCGGCGAGAGCCAGCGCCGCGCCGAACTGCTCGGCGAATGCCTTTGTGCGGGAATAGAGATGCGGCTGGAAGACGGCGACCAGGCGCTCGGGGCCGAGCTCGCGCAGGGCGGACAGCGCCGCCCGGACCTCGGTCGGGTGGTGGGCGTAGTCGTCGTAGACGCGCGCGCCGCCGAGCTCCCCCTTCAGCTCCAGGCGGCGGTGCACGCCGGGGAAGTCGGCCAGGGCCCGCGCCGCCTCCCCGGCGTCGAACCCGGCGAGGCCCGCCGCAGCCACCGCAGCGCGGGCGTTCAGCACGTTGTGGTGCCCGGGCACGGAAAGCTCGGGGTCGCTGTCGAGGTCCTCGGGGCGGGCGACCGCCTGCGCCTTGGCGGCGAACTCGGCGAAGGCAGCCCGCAGCTCGGCGATCGAGCCCCAGTGCGCGTGGTGGTCCATCTCGACGTTGGTGACGACCGCGATCTCGGGCTTCAGCCGCAGGAAGCTCCCGTCGCTCTCGTCGGCCTCCGCCACGACCCACTCGCCCGTCCCCCAGCCCGAGTTGGCGGCGGCGGCGCCCGGACCGAGCCCGGGCACCTCGCCGCCGACGAAGAAGGCCGGGTCAGCGCCGAGCGCCCGCAGCGCCCAGGCCAGCATCGCGGTCGTGGTCGTCTTGCCGTGGGTTCCGGCAACCGCGACAAGGCGCTTCTCGGCGCAGATCTGCGCCAGCAGGGCGCCGCGGTGGATCGGCTCGACCCCGCGCTCGCGGGCGAGCGCAAGCTCGGGGTTATCGGCGCCGATCGCGGTCGAGACGACCACCTCGGCGCCGTCGGGCAAATTGGCGGCGTCGTGGCCGACGACCGGCTCCAGACCGGCCGCCCGCAGGCGCTCCATATAAGAGGAGTCGGCGCGGTCGCTGCCGGTCACGGTGGCGCCCAGCTCGGCGCAGACCAGCGCCAGCCCGCTCATCCCGGCGCCGCCGATGCCGATGAAGTGCAGTCGCCGTGAGGCCCAGTCATCCACGCTCATGTTCCGGTGCGCCTTTCCCCCCTCATAGGGGGATAAGGCGCACCGGAAGGCCCCTCTGCCGCGGCGAGCACCTCGTCCGCGATCCGGCGCGCCGCGTCGGGGCGGGCGAGGGCGGTTGAGGCCTTCGACATCGCGGCGAGGCGCTCCTCGTCGGCGAACAGGCTCGCCACGCGCCGGGCCAGCGCCGGGGCGTCCAGATCGGCGTCGGCGACGATCTCGGCCGCGCCGCCGCCGGCCATCCACTCGGCATTGCCCCACTGGTGGTCGGCGGTCGCGTGGGGGTAGGGGACGAGGATCGCCGGCTTCCCCGCCGCCGTCACCTCGAAGATCGAGCCCCCTGAGCGCGCCAGCACCAAGTCGCAGGCGGCGAGGACGTCGGCGAGGCCGGGCTCGTAGGCGATCAGCGTGTAGCGCTCGGGGTGCGGGGCCGAGGCAAGCCGCCGGACGATCTCGTCGTGGTCGCGCTCGCCGCTGAGGTGGATCACGTGGAAGTCGCGAGCACCCGCTTCCTGGCCCTCGGCAAACGCCCCGACCGCCGCCAGGTTGATCGAGCGGGCGCCCTGGCTGCCGCCCATGACCAGCAGGCAGCGGTCGGCAGCGGCGACCCCGAACCGCTCTCGGGCCTGCGGCCGGTCCGCACCCAGCACGGATGCGGGGACAGGGCGACCGGTGAGCAGGTAGTGCTCGCCATCGCGCCCGGCGATCGGGAAGGAGAGGCAGACGCGTCGCGCCCGCCGGGCCAGCAGCCGGTTGGAGAGCCCGAGGTGGCTGTCGGCCTCTGTCAGGACCAGCGGGACCCGCGAGAGGACCGCCGACATCCCGACCGCCCCCGCGACGTAGCCGCCGCCGCCGAGGACGACGTCGACTCCGCGCTCGCGCAGCACCCGCCGGGCCGCCCCGACCGCGCCTGCCGCCTTGCCCACGGCCATCGCCGCCCGCAGGGGGTTGCGGCGGTCGAGCCCGCGCACGTCGAGGAGGTCGATCCCGTAACCGGCCTCGGGCACCAGCGCGGCCTCTATCTTCCCCCGTGCGCCGAGGAAGGAGACGTCGGCGCCGCTAGCCCGCAGCTCGTCGGCGACGGCCATCGCCGGCACGACGTGGCCTGCGGTTCCCCCCGCTGCCACTGCGACTCTGGGCGCTTTTTCCACGGCTCGGTCGGCTCCTTTTGCGGGCAGGTGAACGCCCGCCCTCGACGACGCGCAGTTTGCCAGCGCCGGCGGTCCCACTCCGGGCAACGCCGAGGATCAGCCCAACGGCGAAGAGCGTCGTCAGCAGGCTGCTGTTGCCGTAGGAGACGAAGGGCAGCGGCACGCCGGTCAGCGGCGCCAGCCCCATCACCGCGAAGAGGTTGATCGTCGCCTGCACCATGACCATCGAGGTGAGGCCGGCGACGAGCAGCTTCGAGTAGCGATCCCGGGCCCGCTGGGCGACCCGCAGCCCGGCGTAGCCGAAGAGCGAGAAGAGGCCGACCACGCCGACGATGCCGAAGAGGCCGAGCTCCTCGCCGATCACGGCGGAGATCATGTCGGTGTGGGCCTCGGGCAGGTAGAAGGCCTTCTGCACGCCGTCGCCGATGCCGACGCCGAAGAGGCCGCCGGAGCCGAGCGCGATCTTCGCCTGGGCCGCCTGGAAGCCAGCCCCGGCGGCATCGGAGCCGGGGTTGAGGAAGCCCGTCAGCCGCGCCATCCGGTAGGGCTCGATCACGGCCGCCACCAGGGCGAGGGAGCCGACGCAGAGGGCGATCAGGCCGAGGTCGCGCAGGCGGACGCCGGCCGCGACCAGCATTGCGCCGGTGGCGAAGACGACGACCATCGTCGTGCCCATGTCCGGCTCGGCCATGATCAGCAGGCAGGCCGCGCCGACGACCAGCAGATAGGGCATCAGGTCGCCGATCGAACGCGTCATCTTCGGCTTGCGGGCGAGCATGTCGGCGCCGTAGAGGACCAGCGCCACCTTCGCCAGCTCGGAGGGCTGGAACTGCAGAGGGCCGGCGCCGAGCCAGCGGCTGGCGCCGTTGGCGCTGGTGCCGGCTGCGAGCACGACCAGGAGGAGGAAGAGCGAACCGACCAGGAACACGGGTGTGAACCGGCGCACGGCGGCGAGGCCGTGGCGCGCGACGAGGTGCATGACCAGCAGGCCGATCGCGCCGTACATCACCGTCCGTTTCAGGAAGAGGGCGCTGTTGGAGAGGTTGCCGTCGCTCAGCACCTGGGTGGTCGAGCTGGCCGAGAAGACCATCACCGCCCCGAGTGCGAGCAGGCAGAGGGTCGCGGTGAGAAGGATGTTGTACTCGGCCGGCAGGGCCGTGGTCGTCGCGCGGCGCTTCTTCTTTCCCGCGGATCCCTTCTTCTTCCCCGTGGGCAGTTTCCTCCTCCCGCTGGACCGCGCCTTCTTGCCGCCGCCTTTCACGAAAGGCCCTCGACCAGCTCGCGGAAGCGCTCGCCGCGGCGTTCGAAGTTCTCGAAGGCGTCGAAGCTGGCGCAGGCGGGCGAGAGCAGGACCGTCTCCCCAGGCCGGGCGGCCGCGGCGGCGCGGCGCACCGCGTCGTCGAGGTCCTTGCAGCGATGGAGCTCGACACCGGACCCGATCGCCGGCGCCAGGGCCTCCGCCAGCCGCTCGGCCGAGGCGCCGGTCAGGTAGCAGGCGGTACACACCTCTCGCACGGGCTCCAGCAGCGGCCCGTAGGCCTCGCCCTTCTCGCTGCCGCCGAGGATCGCGTGGACGCCGCCGGCGAAGGCGCGCAGGCCGACCGTGGCCGAGGCGACGTTGGTCGCCTTGGAGTCGTTGACGAAGCGGACGCCGCCGGCCTCGGCCACCTGCTCGAGCCGGTGCGGGACCCCGGCGAAGCCGCGCAGCCCCTCGCGCACGGCATCGCGGTCGATCCCCATCGCCAGCGCTGCGGCGGCGACGGCCATGGCGTTGGCGACGTTGTGCTCGCCGAGCAGGCCGAGCTCGCCGGTGGCGAGCAGCGGCTCGCCGTCGTAGAAGATCGCCCCTTCGGCGAGCGCCACCTCGCAATCGGGTGCGGCGCCGTGGCAGAAGGCGACGCGGCGGGCGCAGCCGCCTAGGTCGACGCCGGCGAGCGCCGGGTCGTCGGCGTTGTAGACCGCGACGTCGTCGTTGCCCTGGTTGGCGAAGATCCGCAGCTTGGCCCCGAGGTAAGCCGCCAGGTCCCCGTGGCGGTCGAGGTGGTCGGGGGCGAGATTGAGGAAGACCGCGCACTCGGGCGCGAAGGCGACGCTGTCCTCGAGCTGGAAGCTGGAGGCCTCGCAGACGACGGTCGCGCCGGGGTCGACGTCGCCGGCCAGTGTCGAGAGGGGCGTGCCGATGTTGCCGGCCACGGCCACCGGCTCCCCCGCGGTTCGGTAGACGTGCCCGAGCCACTCGGCCACGGTCGTCTTGCCGTTGGTCCCGGTCACCGCGACGAAGCGGTTGGGGATCGCCCGCCAGGCAACCTCGAGCTCGCCGACGACCTCGACCCCCCGCTCCAGCGCCGCTGCGACGACCGGCGCCTCGCGAGGCACGCCAGGGCTCTTCACCACGGTCCGAACCGTGTCGAGGAGTGCAAGTCCGTCTGCATCCAGAAGGACTTCGACGCCCACCTTCGAAAGCCCTGCCGCCCCGGACGGATGCCCGGAATCGACCCCAATCACCTCCTCCCCGCGCTCGGCCAGCATCCGCGCAACCGCCTGTCCCGAACGCGCCATACCGACGACCAGAAACGGCCCAACAGGCATCTCCGGGCGTGGCTTCCTGGGCGGCGGCGTGCTCATCCGTCATAGATTCGCGCCGCGGCCGGTCGCCCCTGTTAGCGAGGCTCAGCGATGCAAGCGGCGCCGGCGAACCACACGCCTCTCCAGACGGTCGATCGTCTCGTCGATTGCCATCACCGCCACCAGATAGCTGGTGAGGACGCCGGTGCTATATGAGCTGCTCCAAGAGTTCGTCCCGGAATAGAAGAGCAGAACGAAGAACCCGACCCATCCAGCGGCTATCACTGCCAAGTGGAGGTTTCGCATCATCGAACACTCGCTTCCATGAAGTTGGCAAGCAGGTAGAAGACAAGAGCAACGCCGATGCCCCAGTAGCTTCCGTCTGCCGTTGCCTGCATCTTCTTGTCTGCATTATAGCGCCGGCGCCGGGCAATCACCCGTCCGACGAACCCACCGATCACCGCGCCGATGGCAAGGACGTTGGGGCTCGCGGGATTGGGCAAGGCGCCGAATAGGAGCACCCGCCGACCGTAGAAGCCGCCAACGCACCCATGGTGCGCACGGTGCACCGAAAGCCACCCAAATCACGGAAGCTTCGGCGAAGCTGTCTCCTCGGCGCCGCGGACACCGGCATAGGCTCGCGCATCCTCCAGTCGATCCGGGTGAACTGTCGAGAGGCCGGGGCGCTCCTACCCAAAACACTCCAGCGAGGCTCCTGCCGAGCGTTTTGGGGAGGAGCGCCCCGGCCCCCACCCACACCTACCGCCCAATCGACTGCTGGTAAAGCGTGAACCCGATCCCGGAGCACACCGCGGCGACGATCCAGAAGCGGAGCATGATCTTGGTCTCCGACCAGGCCATCATCTCGAAGTGGTGGTGCAGCGGCGCCATCAGCAGGACGCGGCGGCGGAAGGTTTTGAAGGAGAAGACCTGGATCGCGACTGAGAGCGCCTCGATCACGAAGATGCCCCCGATGATGACCAGCAGCACCTCGGTCTGGGTCATCACCGCGAGTGCGCCGATCGCCCCGCCGAGCCCGAGCGAGCCAGTGTCCCCCATGAATATCGATGCCGGGAAGGCGTTGAACCAGAGGAAGCCGACGCAGGCCCCGACCAGGCAGGCGGAGAGCAGCGCCAGGTTCTGCTGCTCGTTGGTGACGAAGGCGATCGCCGTGTAGGCGAGGAGGACGATCGCGCAGGAGCCGGCGGCGAGGCCGTCGAGGCCGTCGGTGAGGTTGACCCCGTTGGAGGTGCCGGCGATGACGAGGAAGACGAGGACGAAGTAGAGGACGGGGCCGAGGTCGATGCTGGCATCGCCGATGCGGAAGTAGAGGACCGGCTCCAGCCCGACCTCGTGGCGCGCCACCCACCACAGCCCCAGCGCCAGGAAGACCTGGAAGAGGATCTTCCAGCGGGCCGATAGGCCGAGCGAGCGCCGTTTGACGATCTTGATGAAGTCGTCGGCGAAGCCGAGCGCCGCGCAGCCCATCGCGACGCCGAAGACGGCCAGGCTCTGCGCGTCGCGGTCGGAGAGGACGAGGTAGGGCACGCAGATCGAGGCGAAGACGATCAGGCCGCCCATCGTCGGCGTGCCGGCCTTGGCGTGGTGCTCCTGCGGCCCGTCCTCGCGGATGTGCTGGCCGAACTCCTTCACCCGCAGGAACTCGATGAACTTCGGCCCGAGGAAGATGCAGATCAGCATCGCCGCCATGCCGGCGATCAGGACTTCACCCATCGAGCAGCTCCCCCAGGGTCTCGGCGACCGCCTCCAGGCCGGCCGAGCGGGAGCCCTTGACCAGGATCGTGTCGCCCGGCTCGAGCTGCGCCGCGAGAAGCTCGGCCGCCTCCTCGGGAGTGCCGACCAGCTCGTCCGGGCCGTACTCGCGAGCGGGCTCGCCGACGCCGATCAGGAGACCGACCTCGGCGGCGCGCGCCCGCTCGCCGATCTCCCGGTGGTAGGCGGCTGCATCGGGGCCGAGCTCGGCCATCTCGCCGAGCACGGCGATGCGCCGCCCCTTCCCGATCGACGCGAGATGGTCGAGCGCAGCGCGCATCGAGACTGGGTTGGCGTTGTAGCAGTCGTTCACCAGGACGATCCCGTCGCCCATCTCGAGGCGCTCGCCCCGGAAGCGTGAGAAGCCTATGCTCTCAACGCGGTCGGCCATCTCGGCGAGCGGCGTCCCCAGGGCCACCCCGACGGCCACCGCCGCCAGTGCGTTCTCGAGGTTGTGCGCCTCGGCGAAGGGGAAGTGGAAGTCCTGGCGCCCGCTCGGAGCCTCGATCAGGGCGTCGGTGGCGCCGTCCGCGGCTCGGCTCTCGATCGCCTGGACGTCCCCGCCGGGGCCGAAGCGGAGCAGGCTCGGCGCCCTCTCGAGGTGCGGCTCCAGGGCCCCGGCGTCGACCGGGACGATCGCGGCTCCGGTTCGGGGCAGGGCCCCCAGCACCTCCGCCTTGGCCGCGGCGATCGCGTCGACCGACCCCAGCAGCTCGACGTGAACCGGCCCGACGTTGGTGATCACCGCGTATTCGGGCTCGGCGATCGAGGCCAGCTGGGCGATCTGGCCGGGGCCGCGCATCGCCATCTCCAGCACCAGCGTCCCCGTCCCCTCGGGTGCCTCGAGCAGGCTGAGCGGCAGGCCGATCTCGGTGTTGAGGTTCTCCCGGTTGGCATGAACCTCGCCGGGCAGCAGCGCCCGGGCGATGTCCTTGACCGAGGTCTTGCCGACCGAGCCGGTGATGCCGACCACGCGGGCGGCAAGGGTGCGGCGCCACTCGCCGGCGAGGGACTGCAGCCCCGCGAGCGGGTCCTCGGTGACGAAGGTCCAGGCGTCGGGCAGGCCCTCCGCGTGCTCGGGGCGGACCACGGCCCCCCAGGCTCCGTTCTCGATCGCCGCCGCTGCGAACTCGCCGCCGTCGACCCGCTCGCCGCGGAGGCCGAAGAAGAGGTCGCCGCGGGTGCTCTCACCGGAGTCGATCGTCGCCCGCACCGGGCAGCCGGGCTCGCCCCGCGCGACCAGCTTCGAGCGGGTGGCAGCCGAGATCTGCTCGGGCGTGAGCTTCAAAGCCTGCGCAGCTCCTCGCGCGCGACCTCGCGGTCGTCGAAGGGGAGCTTGCGCCCGTCCTCGAACTCCTGGCCCTGCTCGTGGCCCTTGCCTGCGATGACGACCGAGTCTCCCGGCCGCGCCCGGCTGAGGGCGAGGGCGATCGCCGCGCGCCGGTCGGGCTCGGCCTCGACCGCCGCCACCGACGTCCCGTTCTGGGCCCCGGCGAGAACCTCGTCGACGATCGACCTGGGATCCTCCGAGCGCGGGTTGTCGGAGGTGACGATCGCCAGGTCCGCCAGCTCGGCGGCCGCGCGGCCCATCAGCGGCCGCTTCTCGCGGTCGCGGTCTCCGCCGGCGCCGAAGACGACGATCAGATCGCCCGCGGTCAGCCGGCGCGCGGCGCGCAGCACGTTCTCCAGCGAGTCCGGCGTGTGGGCGTAGTCGACGAGCACCGCGAACCCCTGCCCCTCCTCGACCGGCTCGAAGCGCCCCGGAACCCGCGGCGCCCGCGCCAGCCCCTCGGCAGCGACCTCGGGGTCGACCCCAAGCGCGCGAGCCGCCGCAAACGCCCCCAGCGCGTTGGCCACGTTGAAGTCCCCCGGCAACCCCGTCCGCACCTCGATTTCCCCGCCGACGGGACGAAATCCGCCGCCATCCCGCGGATTTCGTCCCGTCGGCGGGGTTTTCACGGTGAACTGGGCGCCGACGGCGTCGAAGGAGACCTCGTGGGCAGCGAAGTCGGCGTCCGCGCCGGCGGCTGAAAACGTCACGCAGTCGAACTCCTCGGCGAGGCGGCGGCCGTAGGGGTCGTCGACGTTGACGATCGACGTCCCGGGGCCCATTTCGAACAGCAGCCGCTTCGATTCGAAGTACTCCTCCATCGTCTGGTGGAAGTCGAGGTGGTCCTGGGTGAGGTTGGTGAAGAGGGCCGCCTCGAAGTGGATCGCGTCGGCCCTGTGCAGGGCGAGCGCGTGGGAGGAGGCCTCCATCGCGCAGGCGCGGTCTCCCGCCTCGAGCATCCGCCGGAAGGTCGCCTGCAGGTCGATCGCCTCGGGCGTCGTCCGCTCGACCTCCTCCTCCACCCCGCCGACCACCTGCCTCACGGTCCCCAGCAACCCGCACTGAACCCCGGCGGCCTCCAGCACCTCCCGAATCAAGAACGCGGTCGTCGTCTTGCCGTTGGTCCCCGTCACCCCCACGACCCGCATCTCCGCCGTCGGATCCCCGGAGAGCCGCGCCGCCAGCGGCGCCATAGCCGCCCGCGCATCGGGAACCACCACCTGCGTCACATCTACCTCAAGCTCTTTCTCAACAACGAGACCGACCGCCCCCGACCGAACAGCCACCTCAGCGAACTCATGCCCATCGACCTTTTCACCCGGCACACAGAAAAAAAGTGCTCCGGGCCCGACTTTTCGGCTGTCATAAGCAAGAGACCCCACCTCGACGGCGGCGTCCCCAACGATCCGGGCCTCAACAGCTCCCGCGACGAGCTCCTCCAATCTCACGCGCCCGATTCTAAGAAGGGCGTCGGGCACCCCTCCCCAAAACACTCCAGCGAGGCTCCCGCCGAGCGTTTTGGGGAGGGGTGCCCGGCGCCCAACCTCTACTCAGGCGCCACACCGAGATAAGGAAGAGCAAACGCCGCGATCTTGCCGAACGCGGGCGCGGCAACCGACCCGCCGTAGATGTCCCCCTGCGGCTGGTCCACGACGACCCCCACCAGCAACTGCGGGTCCTGCGCCGGCGCGAAGCCGATGAAGGAGGCGACGTACTTGGTCTCGGAGTAGGTCCCGTTTTCCGCCACCTCGGCGGTTCCGGTCTTGCCCGCGAGCGTGTAGCCGGGCACGCTGACCGCGGAAGCGGTCCCCCCCGCTTCCAGGACGCCCTCGAGCATCTCGCGCACCTGCGCGGCGACGTCGACGCCAAGCACCCGGTGCCCACGCGACTCCTCCACCGGCTCCCCGCCAACCTCCTCGATCAGCTGGGGCCGCCGCAGGACGCCACCATTGGCGATCGCCTGGTAGCCGGCCATCATCTGCATCGGCGTCACCGAGATCCCCTGGCCGAGCGGCAGGTTGCCCATCGTCGAGCCCGAGTAGTCCTCCAGGGCCGGCACGATTCCCTGCTCCTCGGCGGGGAAGCCGACGTCGGTCGGGCGGCCGAACCCGAAGCGCTTGATCCAGCGACTGAATTTCTCGCTGCCCAGCTGCAACCCGATCGTCACCGCACCGACGTTGGAGGAGTGGGCGAGGATCTGGGCGACGCTGAGGGTTTCCGTCCCGCGCGCGTGCGACTCCTCGATCACGCGGTCGGCGACCTGGATCGTCGGTGGCAGGGTGAACGACGAGGCCGGCGTGACCAGCTTGTCGTCGAGCGCGGCCGCGACCGTGAACGCCTTGAAGGTCGAGCCCGGCTCGTAGGTGAACCCGGTCGCCCGGTTGAGGAGGTCTTCGGGCTCGGCGTCCGAGAGATCGGTCGGGTCGATCGGCGGCCAGTTGGCCATCGCCAGGACCTCGGAGCTGCGGGGGTCCATCACGATCGCCGTCGCTCCCTTCGGCGCGTACGCTTCGCCCACTTCGGCCAGCGCCCGCTCGGCGCTTTCCTGGATCGCCGGCTCGAGCGTCAACTGGATGTCTTCGCCGTCCTCCGCTTCGTCGACGGTTTCGAGCCGGATCGTGTCGCCCTTTGCGTCGGTGACTATCTGCCGTTCTCCGTCGTCGCCGTGCAGCACCGGGTCCTCGCCGGCCTCCAGCCCGGTGAGCCCCTCGTTTTCGGACCCGACCGCACCGATCACCTGAGCCGCCATCTCCCCCTGGGGGTAGGTCCGCCTGCTGTCGGGGTCCTGGCCGATCCCGGCAAGCCCGAGGCGCTCGATCCGCTGCGCTGTCGGCAGGGCGACCTTGTGGGCCAGTGCGGCGTAGCTCGATTCGGCGGTCAGCTCAGCCAGCACCTCGCTCTCCGGCAGGTCGAGGATCGGCGCGAGCTTGTCCGCCGCAAGCGCCGGCTTCGTCACTTCGGCCGGGATGGCGAAGATCGTGGCGGCGTCTTCGGAGGTGGCGAGCTCGTTGCCGTGGCGGTCGAGCACGCTCCCGCGCAGGCTCGGCAGCAAGATCGACTGGGTCTGCTGACTGACCGCCTTCGAGGCGAGCTGCGCCCCTTGCACGCCCTGCAGCCAGAAGGCGCGTACGACGACGACCAGGAAGCAGAGGAGGAAGGCGGCGAAGAGGAGGCCGACCCTTCGCTCGATCACCCGCACGGCCGGACGCCCTCAGTAACCCGTGCCGGCTGCGGCGAGTCGCTGGGCGGCGACGGTTACGTCCCTCGGGCTCGCCTTCACATATCCGATCCCATCCGAGATGGCCGCCGTCAGCCCGAGTGCCGCGGCGTCGTGACGCACCCGCGCTGCGCCGGATCGCTGCGCGACACGGCTGCCGAGGACCGAGTTCTCCTGGTCGAGCGCCTGGATGTTCTGGTCGATGTGCCCGGCGTTCGCGGCGAGGCTGAGCGTGATCACGTTGAGGGCGACGATCCCGGCCAGCAGCAGCCCGAGCACGCCGATCCAGGCGCGGCCGCGCGTCATCCGCACCATCAGGCTGGAGTCGGGCAGGTGCCGCACGGCGGTCGCCGTGCCGACGGCGATCGGGATCAGCTGGGCGCCCGGACGGCGGGCCGGCGCCCGTCGCGGCGGGGGAGCTTTGCGCGTGGGCTTGCGAGCCGGCGCGGCCCTGAGCGCCGGGGGCTTCTTGCGAGCGGGCGCCCGTGCGGGCGTCGCCGTCCGTGCCGGCGCCGCGACGGCCATCAGGCCCCTGCCTCGACGGTCTCGGCGACCTTGACCGCGGCGCGCAGGTGAGCGGACTTCGAGCGGGGGTTGGCGGCAACCTCGTCAGGGCCGGGAGCGACGGCGCGGCGGGTCAGCAGCTCGGCTTCGGGCTCGCGGCCGCAGACGCAGACGGGCAGCTCGGGCGGGCAGACGCAGCCGCGCGCGCGCTCCGCCATGAAGCGCTTCACCCGGCGGTCCTCCAGCGAGTGGAAGGAGATCGCGGCGAGGCGACCGCCGACCGGCAGCATCTCCCAGGCGGTGGGCAGCGCGTCCTCGAGCGAGTCGAGCTCGCCGTTGACGGCGATCCGGATCGCCTGGAAGGTTCGCTTGGCCGGGTGCCCGCCGCCGAAGCGTGCCGAAGCGGGCATCCCCGCCTTGATCGCGTCGACGAGCTCGGAGGTGGTGCTGAGCGGCCGGCGGCGGACGACCTCGCGGGCGATCCCCCCGGCGTAGCGCTCCTCGCCGAAGCGGCGCAGCACCTGGGCCAAGCGCGCCTCGGGCCACTCGTTGACGATGTCGGCGGCGCTCAGCTGCTGGCGGGTGTCCATGCGCATGTCGAGCGGCGCGTCGTAGGAATAGGAGAAGCCTCGCTCCCAGGCGTCGACCTGCATCGAGGACATCCCCAGATCCATATAGACCATCTCTGGGTGGATGCCTTCGCCGCGAAGGGTGCGAAGCCCTGCCGCGAAGTCGGTCCCGAGGAGGCGGGTCGCGCACGGGGCCTCGGCGGCGAACGTCTCGAAGCGGGCCTCCGCGGCGGGGTCGCGGTCGATGCAGACGAGCGTGCCGCTGGGTCCGATCGCCCTGGCGACGTGGCGGGCGTGGCCGCCGCCGCCGAAGGTGCAGTCGACGGCGGTCTGCCCCGGCTCGGGGGCGAGCAGGGCGACCATCTCGGGGGCGAGGACGGGCTTGTGCTCGGTCGGCATGTAGAGAAGGGTTGCGCGGTCTAGGTGCGGGGTGCCGTGAGTAGGGGCTGAGTGCGCACGGACCGCCATCTCACTCAGACGCTCCGTTCGCGGCCAGGCCCTCGGCGATCTCCGGCGCGGAGGAGTCGAGCTCGGCCTCCTGCTTCGCCCAGTCCTCGGCGTTCCAGATCTCGAGGTACTCCCCCGCTCCGATCACGACGCAGGGCCCGGAGAGGCCGGCGTGCTCGATCAGTGGCCTGGGCACGCGGATGCGACCGGCGGAGTCGAGCTTCTCGTCGAAGGAGCCGCCGTGGAAGCGGCGGCGCAGCTGGCGCGCGTCGCGCCCGAAGGGGCTGTGCGGCGAGAGGAAGCGGTCGGAGAGCTGCTCGAACTCCTCGGTCGTGTGCACCCAGACACAGGGATCGAAGCCCTTGGAGAGAACGACTCCATCGGCAAGCGCCGCCCGGAACCTGGAGGGAACCGTGAGCCGATCCTTGGAGTCGAGACTGTGCTCGTAGAGGCCCCGAAATGCCACCGCCGGTTCCTTTCCGTGCGAGCCGTGTCGTGGAGTGCTGGAAGAGAGTTAGGACCGGAGTGATGAGGTGGGAGGAGCCTCACCACCCCGGTCCTTGGGCTTCAACTCGCCGGGGACAGTACCCCACTTCCTCCCACTTTGCAACACGACCCCATCCTGCAAGCCCATTTGCATCCCTCCCCAGAGGGGGTGTCTGAGCTTGACCACCCATATGGGGGCATAAGCTCAGACACGTCTTGGAGGGTGTGACGAGAGACGCGATGAACTTGCCCGACGACGCCAACGACCTGCGCGGCTTCCATTTCAGGGAGTTGCTGGGCCGGCACCTGACCTGGCTCGTCATCGCGATCTTCGTCCTGGCGGCGGGAACCGCCGGCGCGATCTATCTCGGCGGGGCGATCGGCGCCGGGGCTGCCGTCGCGATGCTGCTGATCTCGCTGCTGATCGTCTTCGCGATCGCCGACCGGCGCTCCGAAGCCGCCTTTTTCGCGGTCTACGCCGAGCAGCGCGGCATGGCCCTGTCCGGCCGCGGCGAAGTGGAATCGGTGACGCCGCTGCTGTGCAGGGGCAGCGACCGCTACGCCGAGCACAGCTTCGCCGGCCCGCTCGCCGAGGACGTCGAGGGTCTGCTTGCCCTCTACACCTACGAGGAAACGACCGGCGCAGGCAAAGACCGGCAGACCAGCTACTACCCCTACACGATCGGCCTGGTCGAGGTGCCCGAGTGCGCCGCGCAGGTCCCCGAGCTCCTCTGCCGGCGCAAGTTCGGCCTCAAGGTCTTCGAGGGCCTCGAGGACGCCTTCCGCAAATCGAGGCAGCGGGTCGAGATGGAGAGCGAGGCGCTCGAGGAGAACTACGAGATCTTCTCCCTCGAGGAGCAGGACCAGGTCTGGCTGCGACGGCTCTTCTCCCCGACCTTCGTCGTCTGGCTCGGCGAGGAAGCGCCGAAGAAGTTCGCCTTCGAGCTGGTCGGCGGCAAGCTCTGCTGCTACGTCAACGGCCACAAGAAGTCCGCCGCCGACCTCGACGCCATCCGCGCCGCCACCGCCACCGTCGCCCGCCGCCTGCGCGAGGAGTCGCTGGAGACCGCTTAAAACCCTGCAAGCAGGATGTCGGCGTTGGCGATCAGCGCGGCGGCGATCATCAGCAGGACCGAGGGGACGAGCACCAGGGCGACGACGAGCTGAATCTTGGGAGCGGCGCGGGCAGCCTGCTCCTCGACCGCGCGGCGCTGGTCTCGCCGCAGGGCGCTCGACTGGCGGCGGAGCTGCTCGGCCAGGGGCGAGCCATAGCGGCGGGAGCGCTCGATCGAGGCGCAGAGGGCGGCCATCTCGCCCCCGGGTACCCGGGCGCGCAGGGACCGCAGCGCCTCGGCCAGCGGCCGGCCGCAGGAGAGCTCGGCGGCCGCCATCCGCATCTCCTCGGCCAGAGGGCCCTCTCCCGCTTGCGCCAGATCGGCAAAGCCCGTCGCAGGGCTGCGGCCGGCCGCGATGGCGACGGCGAGGAGGTCCAGGGCGTCGGGCAGGGCCGCGACGAGGCGGCGGCGGCGCAATCTCTCGCGGTGCCGGCGCCGCGCGTCCGGCACGAGGAACCCCGCCACCGGCATGCCGATCGCGACGAGGAGCGAGAGGCGCCCGGGGGCCGCGGGTGCCGCCACGAGCGCGGCGAGCCCGCCGGCCACCGCGAAGGCAAGTCGCGCAGCCAGTGCCGGCGCGCCCTCCTTCACTCGACCACCCGCGAGAGGCGGCGGATCGCGACGAACCCCGCCAGCTGGAGCGCCCCCGCCAGCCCCAGCAGCACGGCGGAAGCCGGGGCCGCGAGCACCTCGACGGCGAAGCCCGGCTGGATCAGCTCGGCGAAGAGCCCGCCGCCGGTCGGCATTGCAACGACCAGCAGCCCGGTGAACCGCGCCTGAGAGGTGGCCGCCCTGGCGTCCTCCGCGACCCGGTCGCGCTCCGCCGCCCCTTCGGCGAAGCGGCGCAGCAGGCCGGCGAGGTCGCCGCCGGCGAGGCGCTGGCTGAGCAGCGCCGCCGCGAAGGCGTCGACGCGGGCCGAATGCATGCGGCGCCGCCATGCCGCGATTGCGGCGGCGGTCGGCGAACCGAGGTCCAGCTCGGCGCCGAGCCGGGCAAGCTCGACCGCGGGTGGGCCGTCGAGGGAGGAGGCCGCGGCGGGAAGCGACGCGCGCAACGATCGCCCGGCGCTTAGCGAGTCGGCGATCGCGATCGCGACGTCCGGCAGGGCGCGCTCGACCGCGCGGCGATAGCGCCTGCGCCGGGCATTCACCGCCGCGGTGGCCAGGGCCGGCCCGGCCACCGCCAGCGGCAGGGCGAGGGTCGCCCCGGCCAGGAACCAGCCGCCGGCGATCGCCGCGACGGTGCCGAGCACGGCGAGGCGACGGCGCTCCGGCGCCGAGGGCGCATAGCCCTCGTGGCCGGCGCGCCTCAATGGCTCCAGGGCCGCCCGCACCCAGGCGGTGAGAGCCGGGGTCGCGAGCACCGCCTCGCGCGCCCCGACGGCGGCGAGCCCTCCTGCGGCCGCGCCGGCAAGGACGAGGGAGATGCCGGGCCCGCCGCTCATCCCGTGGCGGAGAGGTCGAGGGTGCGCACGGCCGTCGCCCCCGCCACCCGCACAACCTCGGCGACCTCGGCGACCCGGCGGGCGCCGTCGCTTCGCCGCTCGAGGTGGACGACGAGGTCGATGCCGCGCTGCACCTGCTCGGCGACCGCGCCGTGAGGAAGGCCCAGCCCGGCCATCAGCGCCAGCGTCTCCAGCCGCGCCAGGGCGTCGCCGGGCGAGTTGGCGTGGACCGTGGAGAGCGCGCCGTCGTGACCTGTGTTGAGCGCGGTCAGCAGATCGAGCGCCTCCGGGCCGCGCACCTCCCCGATCACGATCCGGTCCGGCCGCATCCGCAGGGCGTTGCGGAGCAGATCGCGCACGGTCACCTCGCCCCTCCCCTCCACGCTCGCCGGGCGGCTCTCCAGGCGGACCACATGGGGCTGCTGCAGGCGCAGCTCGGCCGCGTCCTCGATCGTCACCACCCGCTCCCCGGGAGCAATGAAGCTGGAAAGGGCGTTGAGCAAGGTCGTCTTGCCCGACCCGGTCCCACCGCTGATCAGGACGCTGCGGCGGCCCGCCACGGCGCGCTCCAGCGCTCCAGCCTGACTCGCGGTCAGCGTGCCGAGCGCAACCAGCTCCTCCGGGCCGGGGCGAGTGGCGCCGAAGCGCCGGATCGAGAGCGCCGGGCCGTCGATCGCCAGCGGCGGTATCACGACGTTGACGCGGGAGCCGTCGGCCAGACGAGCGTCGACCATGGGGCTGAGCTCGTCGATCCGCCGGCCCAGCGGCGCCAGGATCCGCTCGATCGCGTTGCGCAGGTCCTCCTCGCCGGGAAAGTTGACGCCGGCCGCTTCGATCCGGCCGCCGCGCTCGACGTAGACGCGGTCGGGACCGTTGACCATCACCTCCTCGACCGCGGGGTCGGCCAGGAGGTCCTCGAGCGGGCCGAGGCCGACGGCGTCGCGCACGATGCGGGCCTCGACCGCGCTCCGGTCCTCGGCCGCCCAGCAGCGCCGCCTCCTCCTCGACCAGGTCGTGAACCTCATCCGGCAGCGGCGCCGACGGCGATCGCCCCGCCGCGGCCTCACCGCGCCGCCGATCGATCAGGCGCGCCCGCAGCGACGCCGCGAGCTCCTCGACGTGGCGCTCGCGAGCCGCCACGTCAGCCTTCCGGCAGCAGGGTCAGCTTGCGGGCGAAGCTTTCCGCCGCGATCAGGCGCAACGCCTGCCGCTTGGTCAGGCCCAGGGTCGCGGCCGAGGCGCCGCCTGGGCCGGGGCCGTCGGCTCCCGGGCCCAGCGCAAGAAGCGGCACCCCGGCCGCAGCCACATAGGTCCGACCGGGGCCGGCACCGGTCGGTTCGCTCGTCACCACCACGTCGACCTTCGCCCCGCGCGGCGAGGCGCCCGTGGCGAGCAGCGCCTCGGCACCGCTGACGGAGATCTCGACCGGCCGGCGACGGCCCGCCAGCGCCGGGACGCCGCGGTCCGCGGCGGCCCGGCAGGCGCAATTGCGAAGCGAGCAGGTAGGAGCCCGGCGGGATCGCCGAGACCGGGGCGAGCCCAAGCGCGTCGCGCGGCACCCCGAGCGCATCCGGCGGGACGAAGCGCTCCGGCACCCGCCGGACCTCCAGCGCGATCGCCATCTCCTTCGGGCCCGAGCGGCCCGGCCGGTCGCAGGCTCTGCGCAGACGACCACCACGGGCCGCAGCGGTCCGTAGCCCCGGGCGACCCTGGCGCCGTAGCCGTCGGCGATCGCCGCCGCGAGCCGCCGCCGCCAGCAGCGCAGCGGCGAGGAAGACCGCGGCCCGCGCCCGCCTGCTCACGCCGCCCAGCCCGGGTCGTCGTCGGCCAGAGGCAGCTCGAGCACGGCCAGCGACCCTGCTCGCCGCCCGGCTGCAGGGCGAAGCGGCCCTCCGTGCGCTGCGGCGACGCGGCGCACCACCGACGAGGCCGTGCCCGCGACGCCGCCGTCCGGAGAGGCGCGCGATCGCCTCCTGGGCACCGCGGCGCGCGAGCGCGGACGCGAAGTGCAGCCGGAGTCGACGACCGCGATCCGCAGCCGGCCTTCGCGGCGCCGCGCGGCGACGACGATCGTCGGCCCGCCGTGCTCGATCGCGTTGACGATCAGGTTGTCGATCGCCTGGGCGAGCGCGCAGCGGTCGCCCTCGACGATCGCCCTCCCCGCGTTCCAGCGCAGCTCCAGCGAGCCGTCGGCGAGCTTCGCCCGGGCCTGCCAGCGCGCCACCGCGGCCTGGGCCAGCGAGCGCGCCTCGACCCGCGCCCCAGACCGGGAGCGAGCGGCCCGCCGTTGATCTCGCGGTCGAGCCGTTCCAGCGCCGCCGCGGCGAGCTCCATCGGATCCTCGCCATCGCCCGGCGTCGGCCAGCCGCCGGCCCCGTAGCAAGAGCCACCGCCTGCAGCGGGCGGCGCAGCTCGTGCAGCGCCTCGTTGAGGGCGCTGCGGCGCCGGCCGGCGCGCAGGCCCTGGGCGGCGACCGTCGCCGCCATCGAGAGCGCCGAGCGGCCAGCCGGCGACTATCTGGGCGAGCTCGGTCATCCGTCGATCAGCCTGTATCCGTACGCCCCAGCATTGACCACGAAGCGGCCGTGCTCGGGATCGAGTTTGCGCCGCAGCCGGCTCGCGTGGGAGTCGAGGGTGCGCGTGCGGGCCGGGCTCCGGTAGCCCCAGACCGCCTCGAGCAGCTCGCGCTTGGCGAAGACCCGCGAGGGGTCGGTCGCCAGCACGCGCAGCAGACCGAACTCCTTGTTGGAGAGCGCGCACCTCCCGCTCGCCCACCCAGGCCTTGCGCCGCGCCGGGTCGACGACGATCTCGCCGACCCGGCACGGCCCCTCGCGCGCCTCCCGGCCCGCGCCGCAGGACCGCGGCGATCCGGGCCCGCAGCTCGGGATAGGCGAAGGGCTTCACCACGTAGTCGTCGGCGCCGAACTCGAGGCCGCGGACGCGGTCGGCCTCGGCGCCGCGGCCGGTGAGCACGATCACCGGCAGCCCCGGGTCGAAGCGCGAGGTGACCCCGTCCGCGTCGCGGATCTCCCGCAGCACGTCGAGCCCCGAAGCGTCGGGCAGGCTCAGGTCGAGCAGCAACAGGTCGGGGTGGTTGTAGCGGCAGAGCCGCAGCGCGTCGGAAGCGCTCGGCGCCGGCATCACGCCGAAGCGGTCCGCCGCCAGGTGGTCGCAGAGCAGCTCCAGGGTCGGCGAGTCGTCCTCGCAGACGACCAGGCTGGCGATCTCTCGTCGCTGGGGAAGCATGCCCCGTCTAAGGGCCAGGCGACGAAAACTCTCCCCCCTCCCGCGCGGCAATCTCCAGGACCGCGCGGGCGCCGCGGTGGGAGACGACGCGGCGCGGGGGAACCGCGCGCCGAACGCCGAGGATCCGTTCCCCTTCACCGAGGAGATAGAGGTCGAGCGCGAAGCGCATGCCGAAGGTGTGGACGCCGGCGCAGCGCGGGATGAGGAGACCGACACCTGCGTGGGAGCGATCGAGACGGGCGAGCCCGAGCAGGCGGGAGCGGAACCCAGTGGCGACCGGAACCTCCAGGCCAAGCACGACCGCGACCGGGAGGCGCCGCAGGCGCGGTGCGAGTTGAGGTTTCGCCATTCCAGATCAAGGGGACGAAAGGAAGATCTCTCCCCCTGACTTCCACCCAACGGCCCCGAGCGGAAAGGTCGCCGTCTTCGGCCCCCACCCGATGCTCTCGATCACGGTCGAGGCGCTGACCAGCGACGGCGGCGACGAGATCCACCTACACGCGGCCGGGCAGGGCGTCTGGGTGGCGCGGATGGCGGCCGAGATGGGCGCCGCGCCGACCCTCTGCGGCTTCATCGGCGGCGAGACCGGGTCGGTGCTGCGGCCGCTGCTGGAGCAGATGGACGTGGAGCTGCGCCTGGTCGAGACCGCCGCCGAGAGCGGCTGCTACCTGCACGACCGCCGCAGCGGCGAGCGCGAGCCGCTGGCGCAGAGCGCCTCGCTGCCGCCGAGCCGGCACGAGATCGACGAGCTCTTCTCGAGCACCGTCGCCGCCGCGATCGACGCCGGCGTGCTGGCGCTCTGCGGGCCCTACCCCGGCGAGGCGCTGCCGCTGGAGATCTACGGCGACCTGGTCGCCGACGTGAAGGCGAACGGCACGCCCGTCGTCGTCGACCTCTCGCCGCCCCGCCTCGACAGCGCCCTGGAGGGCGGCCCCGACCTGGTCAAGATCAACGACTGGGAGCTGGCCAAATACGTCGAGGGCCCGGTCGACACCGAGGAGCGGATGCTCGCCGCGGCGCGGCGCCTGCTCGAGGGCGGGGCCGGCACGGCGATCATCACCCGGGCGGAGGAGCCGGCCGTGGTCGTGCGCGAGGAGGACGCCTGGGAGCTGATCCCGCCGCGCTTCGAGCGCGGCGCCCGCGAGGGCTGCGGCGACTCGATGATGGGCGGGCTCGCCGCCTGCATGGCAGCGGGCGTCGAGTGGGAGCAGACGCTTCGCACCGGCGCCGCCGCGGGCGCCGCCAACTTCCTGCGCAGCGGCCTCGGCAGCGGCTCGCGTCGGTCGTCGAGGACCTCGCGCGCAAGGTCGAGCTCCGCCCGCTCAAATAACCGGGCCGAAGGGGAGCTTCAGATCCGCCCCCTCGACGATCGCGCGAGGTGCCGTCTCCCGCATCCACTCGAGATGGGGCGCGACCCGCTCGAGGGCCCCCAGGCGCTCGAACGCCTCGCTCATGTGAACGGGGCGGCCGCCGTGGGAGGAGTGGGCGTCGCTGCTCAGCACGTGGATCAGGCCCGCTTGCGCCAGCATCGCCATGCCGGCCGCGGTGCGCTCGCGCAGGAAGAAGTCGGCGGTCGCCTGCACCAGGGCCCCGGCGGCGACCAGGGCCGCGATCCGCGCGTACATGTCGGCCGAGAGGTGACGCTCGGGATGGGCGATCAGCGTGCGGTGGCCGCGCTCGGCCAGGTGGGCGACGCGGCTCAGGAGGGTGTCGCTCAGCGGGCCCGGCGCCGGCTCGAGCAGGATCCAGCGGCCGCTCCCCAGCGCCACCCGCGCCAGATCCTCCTCGCCGAGGTCCTCGACCGCGGTCTCCGCCACCTCGCCGCCCTGGAGCACGGTCACCGGGACGCCCTCGGCGCGCAGCCGCTCGTTCAGCGCCTCCACCCGGCCCGCCACCTCCTCGATCCGCACGTCGTGGTCGTGGCGGATGTGGGGGGTGGCGCAGATCGCCTCGATCCCGTCGTTGGCCGCTTGCCGGCCCATGCCGAGGCTGTCGGTCATGTCCAGCGACCCGTCGTCGACGCCGGGGAGGATGTGGCAGTGGAGGTCGATCAAGGTGCAAACGCTATTTCAGCCATGGGCTCGCGCAGGCATCGGACTACGATGACCGGCATGATCCGGCATCTGCTCTCACCGGGCTAGTGAGAGTGGACCGGCTTCAACTCATGGACAAGAAAACGACCCGCAGAGGGAACTACGAGTCTGGCTCCGACTACGTGCTCGAGTACGGAGAGCTCCGCTTCGCCTTCAACGAGGAGGACTTCGGCCAGCGCGTCGAGCAGGCCGCGGTGAAGCTCGGCTTCGTCTCCCAGGGCCTCAGCGCCGAGGAGCTCGACGACCTGCTCGACCTCGCCGTCAGCGGCGAGATCGCCGAGCCCAGCTCCCGCCTCGGCGAGCACATCAACGAGAACTGGGACGACCTCGTCGGCCCCGCCAACCGCAGCCTCGTCCACTGGCTGCGCCGCCTCGTCTTCCGCGGCGCCTGGCTCGACCAGCGGGTCAAGGAGGGAGAGCTCGACGTCGTCTTCGACGAGCGCACCCAGACCTTCGGCTACGTGCAGCCGGACCGCAGCGCGGAGCTGATCGAGCTGTCCAAAGAGCCGTCGTGGCGGCGCATTGCGTATCGGCGTTAGCCGGACCCAGGGCAGGGGTTCCGCTTAACTTTTTCGAGGGGCGGCGGTGGGCTTGCGAGAGCGTGCGCTCGCGAAAAAGTGCAAGACGCTCCACCCCTGCCCTCGGTCCGGCTATCAAGACTGGCGCTCTAGTGCCGCTACTACGGTTAGGGAGCCTTTTGCTTGGGTGAGGCCGCCGTCGAAGATCTGTTTGGCCACGTCGGGATCCTCGATGCGGGTCAGGGAGTCGACCAGGAGGATCACGTCTTCGCCGGACTCGGCGCGGCGGACGGCCTGGGCGAGGGCGTCGCCGGCGTGGCGGGCCTGGGCGGCGGCGACGAGCTCGGCCTGGGGGGCCTCGCGCTTCCAGTCGGCCAGCTCCTCGGGGCTGGGATCGATCAGCAGCGCGATCGGGTCCGGGCCGCTCGACTCACCCGACAGCTCGCCCGCGATCTCGCGCAGCAGCGCGGTGCAGACCGCGCGGCTCTCGCCGTAGACGAGGGCCTGGCGGCCGGGCGGGGGCAGAAGCAGGTCGGTGAGGCCGAGGCCCCTGCTCTTGCGGCCGAAGCGACGGCGGCGGCGTTTGCGGCGCGGACGCTCGGCCTCGCCGGCAGCGGCAGAAGGCGCGGGTGCGGGCTCCGGGTCCGGCTTGGGGGCGGCGGGTTGCGCGGCTGCATCCTCTTTCGCCTCGCGTTCGCGCGGCGGACGGTCCCTGGGCGGGCGATCCCTGGGAGGCCGGTCCGCGCTGGAGCGCTCGCGGCGGCGGCGCGGCGGCCGCTCCCGTTTGGAGGCCCCCTCTCCCCTCGGCTCCCGCCCGGCCTGCGCGGGATTGCCGTCGAGCAGCTTCTCGATCAGCTCCTCGCGGCGCAGCATCCGGTAGCGGGGCACGCCCGCCTCGGCGGCGAGCGTGTGAAGTTCGGCGATGTGCTTGGAGTCCAGCTCGGTCTTGTTCATCGGTGCAGCAGGTTATTGCAGCGGCTAGATCGCTGGTGAGCCCGCGGGGTCGACGCCGGCCTCGGCCGCAGCGGCGGGCCAGGCGTCAGCCGCCTGCTTGACCTGGCGGCGCGACCAGCCCAGCTCGCCGCCGAGCGCCGTGGCCACCGCCCACACCGAGGCAGCGTCGCGCAGCTGCGGCGCGGCGAGAAGCCCGAGCCGGGTGCGGCGCAGCAGCACGTCGGCGACGCTGCGCGCCTGCTCGTGGCGGGCGGCGACCACGGCCTCGGCGAGCAGGTCGGGACGGCCGGCGACGATCGGCGCCGCCAGCTTCGGGTCCTCCCGGACGAGGGCGAGGACGTTGCGCGCAGCGTGCCCGTAGCGAAAGGCGAGCTGGGCGATGGCCTCCTCCCCCACGCCCTCCGGCGCCTCCAGCTCCTCCGGCTCCGCCGCCCTGCCGAGCGGGATCTCGGCCGTGTGGCAGGGCGCCACGCGCCCCTCGCGCTCGACCAGCCGGTCGACGGTCTGCTTGGCCATGCGCCGCCACGTGGTCAGCTTGCCACCGGTGATCGTCAGCATGCCCGAGGAGGTCTCATACAGCTCGGCCTTGCGCGAGATGTCGACCGACTTCTTCGGGTCGCCGGTGGCGATCAGCGGGCGGACGCCGGCGTAGGCGCCGACCAGGTCCCGCTCGCCGAGCGAGGCGCCGAAGAACTCGTTGACGGCGTCGAGCAGGTACTCGACGTCCGCGGCCCCCGGGCGCGGGTGGTCGATGTCCCCCTCGAAGTCGTTGTCGGTGGTGCCGACCAAGGTGCGCCCGTACCAGGGCAGGGCGAAGATCGCGCGCCCCTCGCCCGCTGGCACGATGCAGGCCGCGTCGCCCGTGGAGAGGACGTCGCGGTCGATCAGCAGGTGCGTGCCCCGGCTGGGGGAGATCCGCGGCACGTCCTCCTCCTCGACCACCTCCTCGGGGCGGATGCGGTCGGCGAAGACGCCGGTGGCGTTGACGACGTTGTCGGCGCCGACCTCCATCCGCTCGCCCGACTCCGCCTCGACGAAGGCGACGCCGCGGGCGCGGCCTCCGGCGCCGAGCTTCACCTCGGTCACCTCGGCGCCGTTCAGCATCGTCGCGCCGTAGCGCTCGGCCTCGCCGAGCACGGTGAGGACCATGCGCACGTCGTCGGTCTGGCAGTCGTAGAAGAGGTAGGCGTTCTTGGGGTCACGCGCCTCCAGCGCGGGCACCAGCTCGAGCACCTCGTCGCGGTCGATCATCCGGTGGCGGTCCGGCGACCAGTAGAAGTCCTCGTCCGTCTCCTTGGCCGAGCGCATCTCGCCGCGGCCGCGGCCGACTCGCGTGGTCGCCATCACGTCGTACATGTTGAGCGCGATCCCGAGGCGGCGGTCGCGGCGGCGGTCGGGAAAGTCCGCGACGAGGAAGGGCGTCGGGTAGACGAGGTGGGGCGCCAGCTGGACGAGCAGCTGGCGCTCCAGCAGGGCCTCGCGCACCAGCCCGAGGTCGAGGTTCTGCAGGTAGCGCAGGCCGCCGTGGACCATCTTCGAGGAGCGGCTGGAGGTGCCTTCGGCATAGTCCCCGCGCTCGAGCAGCGCCACCGAGTAGCCGCGCGAGGCGGCGTCGAGGGCGACGCCGGCGCCGGTGATGCCGCCGCCGATCACGACGACCTCGAAGTGCTGGCCGGCGATCTCCTCGATTGCTGTGGCTCGCGAAGAGCATCAGTCGAGGAAGACCGTCGTCTGCTCCACGGGGGGGCGCTCGGGCGGCTCCTTCTGCTGGCGCGGGCGCCCGAGGTGCAGGAGGCCGACGAAGCGCTCGGCGTCGGGCAGGCCGACGGCGCCGCGACCGCCGGCCGAGCGCAGCAGTCCGGGCGTGCGCCAGTAGCCGGCCAGGCCCGCGGGCATGGGCGCCGAGCAGGACGATGTAGGAGGCGACGGCGGTCGCGTGCAGGTCCTCCTCGTTTTGGACCGGGTCGGCGCCGAGCGCGCAGGAGACGATGATGAGGGTCGGGGCGCGATCGAGCTTCGCCGCCCCCTCGGGCCCCGCGGCCTCCTTCAGGCGTTCGAGGGCCCGCGGCCCCAGGATGCGAAAGCGCCATGGCGCGGTCAGATGGTGATTCGGGGCCCACCGCGCCAGCTCGAGCAGCTCGAGGATCTCCGCGCGCCCGAGCGGCTCGGTCCCGAAGGCCTTGTGCGTGCGACGCGTCCTGATCGCGGTCTCGACGTCCACGCCTGCAACATAGCCGGGCAACCGCGCAACCCCTGTCCTACGTTCATGTGAGGGCGCACGGTAACCGCGCTGGCCCTCCCTACCAGCCGTTGCGCCTCCCCAGCCACCAGGGAAAGCCGATGGCGAGTGCGGTGCCGGCGAGGCCGATGCCGATCGCCCCCTCGGCAGACGGAGGCGTGTCGTCATCGGCGACCGGCACCGGCGACTCGGACTCCGGGGGCGCCGTGCCGGTTTCCGGCAGCTCGCCGCCGGCTTCCGGCGTCACGCCTTCGGGGACCAGGGGCGGTGCGGCCGAGCCGCCGCTGGAGCCGCCGCCGGATGGGGCAGGGGCGGTGCTCGAGGGAGGTTCGGGGGCCGGCGCCACCGGGGCCGGTGACGTTTCTTCGACCGGAGGAACACTCGCCTGGGGCGGCGAGACCGGCTTTTTCGGCTGCCGCGGCGGTGGCGGCGAGACGGGCAGCGAGTTGCCCGAGGCCGCGACCAGAACTTCGGCCGTGACCCAGACGGGAGTCTGGTTGCTGCTCGCCGAGTAGCCGTAGTGCCCGTCGGAAGCCTGCCTCTCCGCGAGGTAGTCGAGGGCGCTCTTGCCCCCCGATTCGACGCCGGCCGGGTCGGCGCCGAAGGCGATCATCCCCTGCACCGCCCACGAGGTCGACTGCGAGTTGACTTCGCCGCTGCCCCCGGCGAAGCCGCCGCTGGAGCGCTGATGCCGGCGCAGGTAGGTGAGGCCGCTCGCCGCGGCGTCCGTGCTGGGCATCGCCTGCATCACGGCGCCGGTCACATCGGCGTTGCTCGGCTGTCCGGGGACGTCGCCCCAGCCGCCGTCGCCGTTCTGGACCCCGCCCAGCCAGGAGAGGGACTTCTGGAGGCTGCCGGTTGCGCCCGCGGCACGCAGCGCGATCACGGCGTACGCGGTCGACCCCGGCCAGCCCACGTAGGAGCCGTTGCTCGCCCGGCGCTCCTCCAACTCGGCGACGAGATTGCGCCCGCCGAAGTCGCGCGGGTCGAGGCTGGCTCCCTCCAGGGCGAGGACCGTGCGCGCGAGGTCGCCGGCGCTGGTCAGCTGGTCGAGGTTCGCGCGCAGGAAGTCCACAGGGGTGTGCCCGTTCCGGGCGACGTCGAGGGGGTTGCGGCCGGCGGCCTCCAGGCCCAGCATCGCCCAGCCGGTGATCGCGGCGCTCGAGGCGCTTCCGGGCGAGGCGCCGAATCCGCCGTCGGCGTTCTGCACCGACTCGAGCCAGTCCGCCCCGCTGTCCGGCCCGGCGGCACCGGCGGGGGTGGCTGCGGCGGCGGGGAGCACGAGGGCGAGGAGCAGCGCCGTGACGACGGCCGGCGTTCGCCACTGGAAACGCTCGCGGAAGCGGGTCAACATCCGCACCATCGCCGGGCCGGCGAGCAGGGCGAAGGCGACGTTGCCGATCACGTGCGCGAGGTTGAACGGAATCGCGCGCCCTTCGAAGACGAGGAAGCGCTCGAGCGATAGTTCTCCACCTGCGGTTGCCATGACTTGGAAGTTCAACAGGAAACCGTAGGGGATGGCGACCAAACCGCAAACTGCGGCAAGCGTGATGCGACCGGCGTTGCGCACGCCGAGCGCGAGCGCAGCGCCGAGCAGGCCGCAGAGCCCCCAGCCGGCCATCTGCCACGGGGTCCACGGTCCCTGGCCGAACCAGAAGTTGGAGACGAGGCCGGTGAGAGCGCCGACGGCGAAGCCCGGCGCGGGACCGAGGGCGTAGCCGGCGAAGACGACGATGTCGGTGGTCGGCTTGACGTTGGGGAAGGCGGCGAAGGCGATGCGCCCTGCGATCGCCAGCGCCGCCAGCGCGGCGACGAGCGCCACCACCTGCGACGGCGGCCGCGAGCGCTCATACCAAGCGAAGCCGCCGAGCAGAACCACACCGAGGATCGCGAAGGATGCAAGCTGCCAGGACATCAGCCCGGCCCCCCCGCCTGAGAATCGGGTGAATCTGCGTTCACCCCGCCTATACCGACGGTGAACGCAGATTCACCTGGGGCCCGGAGGGCGGTGGCGCCCTGGGCCGGGGTGATCACGCCGGGCAGGTCGAGGACGCGGGCGACCTCGGTGGCGAAGTACCAGCCGCCGGAGAGAACTTCGGCCGCGGGGCCGTCGGCGATGACGACGCCGTCGCCCAAGAGGACGACGCGCTCGGCGAAGGCCGCCGCGAACTCGACGTCGTGGGTGGCGACGAGAACGCCCGCGCCCCTGCCCGAGAGGTCCTCGATCAGCTGGACGAGGTCGTCCTTGCGGGCGCGGTCCATCCCCCGCGTCGGCTCGTCGAGAGCCACCAGGCCGGGCGTCTCTCCCACCTCCATCCGCCCCGCCAGTGCGATTGCCAGGGCGAGCCGCTGACGCTCGCCGCCTGAGAGGTCCCTTGGATCGACGTCCATCTCATGCTCCAAGCCGACTATCCGCAGCGCCGCCAGCCCCACATCACCCGGAAGCTCATCGCCCACCCGCTCGCGGACGAGGTAGTCGCTCGGGTTCTGGGACAGCAGGGCCATTTCCTCGGGGACGTCGACCCTGCCGCGCGCCGGGTCGAGCAAGCCGGCGGCGGTCTTCAGCAGAGTGCTCTTGCCGGCTCCGTTGCGGCCCATCAGCGCGACGCGTTCGCCGTGGTGGATCGAGAGGTCGACCCCGCGCAGCACGTCCCGTGCGCCCTTCCCCGCATCCAGCTCGACCCACAGGTCTCTGGTTTGGAGGACCGGTTCGGACGGGTGGGGGTCGATCGCCCTCCTTCTTGCCGAGCGAGGAGGGTGATCGACCCTCACCCCGCGAAGCGCTTGCCGCGCATCGCGGACACCCACGGGCAAAGGCTCTATGCCCGCCAGCGAGAAGAGCCGCGCCGCGGGGGTCTCCAGGGCCGTGTCCGCATCCTGCGCCCAGGCGAGGAAGTCGCAGGGCGGGCCATCGAAGGCGATCGAGCCAGAGCTCATTGCGACCACGCGATCTGCAGCCGCGAGGCAGCGCTCCAAGCGGTGCTCGGCAAGAAGGATCGTCACCCCCCACTCCTCGTTCAGCCGTCGCAGGAGCCAAATCAGCTCGTCACCGGCGACAGGGTCGAGCTGGGACGTCGGCTCGTCGAGGAGAACGAGACGAGGGCGGGTGACGAGGGCGGCCGCCAGCGCGACACGTTGCAGCTCACCCCCGGAGAGCGTGTCGACCGCCCGGCCGAGCAGGTGAGGAATCGCGAGGGCCAGGGCGACCTCCTCCACGGCACGAGCCCGGGAGCTCGGGCCCTCGCCGCGCATCTCCAGGGGGAGCTCGATCTCTGCCGCGACCGTGGTCGAGACGACCTGGGTCTCGGGGTCCTGGGCGACGTAGCCGACCACAGCCGCCAGCTCGCCGGGGCCGGTGGCGAGAGCGTCGACTCCGGCCACATCTACGCGGCCCTCGATCTCGCCGCCGTGGAAGTGCGGGACGAGGCCGCAGGCGGCCCGCAGGAGGGTCGACTTGCCGCAGGCGGAGCGGCCGGCCAGGAGGACCAGCTCCCCCGGGGCGAGCCGAAGCGAGACGTCGCGCAGGGCGGGGCCAGCGGCGTTGGGGTAGCGGTAGGTGAGGCCCTCGATCGCGAGGGCGGGGACGGCGCGGGCCGACGCCGCCGGATCAGGCACGGCTGACCTTCCGCTGCAGCGGAGCGAAGCCGCTGAGGACGAGCAGGGCCGAGAGCGCGGGCGTCGCCGGACCGACGCCGACCTCGACTGCGGGATATTCCGAGAAGGAGTCGGCCCCGAGGATCTTTCCGGCGATCGCGGCAGCCAGCACGAGCGCGCCCGTCATGTAGAAGCGGCGGTCGAAGCGAGACCGTCGATTGAAGGATTGTCCGGGCCATAACCCGGACAATCCTTCAACGAAGCGCCGGCGCGGTGGTGGCAGCGAGTAACCGCGTAGCTCTAGGGTCGCCGCTACGTCCACGGCGCGGTCGAGCGAGCCCGCCAGAAGGCGCCGGGCCAGCGGCGCCCGACCCACCGGCGCGGCGCCGGGACCACGAAGCCGGGCGGCGTCGCGCAGCCGGGCGGCGTCGGCCGCCGCGACCGGGACGAGGCGCGAGATCAGCGTCGCGGTCAGGGCCGAGCGGCCGGCCAGGGGGCGGAGCGCCCGCAGCACCCGGTCGGGGTCGACGCAGGCCGAGTAGACGGCAAAGGCGACCATTACGACCGCGGCCCGCATGCCGATCACGGCGCCGGCCGCGATCGCCTCCGCGGTCACGTCGACCCGGCCGAGCAACGGCCACTCGCCCAGCCGCGCCAGCACCGTCTCGCCGCGGCTGACCACGAGGGCGTTGACGGCGACGATCAGCAGGGCCAGCGTCAGACCCATCCAGAGCGCCGCGCGCACGGCCGCGTGCGCCCCGGCCAGGCGTCCGGCGAGGACCAGCGCCAGCCCGGTGGCGAGGAGGACGACCGGGTTCGAGTAGGCGAAGGCGACGACGGCAAGCGAACCGAGGTAGGCAACCGCGGCGGCCGGCGCGGCCGCCTGCAGCGGCCCCTGCCTCGGCGTGTAGGCGAACGGCGATCTCATCGGAGCGGCAGCGGTTCCTCCTCCCCGCCTTCGACGGCGACCGCGTAATGGTGGCGCAGGCTGTCGCGGTCGAGCAGCCCGGCGGCCGCCTCGACCCCGGCCGCGCTCGTCCCGCTCACCACCCAGACCGGCGGCGAGTCGAGCCGGCGCACCGCGGCGACGAGCCCGGCACCGGGGCCGAACGCCCGCCCGGGCTCGCCGCCTTCGTCGAGGCCCAGCAGCCGCTCGCCGCCGGGGCCGGGCTCGAAGTCGGCGAAGACGCCGCTGGCGCGCGGGCCGTCCTCGATCTGCGCCGCGGCCGGGTCGCTCCGCACCCGCCCCCAGGGACCGACGAGGACGCGGATCGCGCCCTCGGGCGCCCCCTGGGCGACGGCCACGCTTTCTGCCTCGAGCCGCTCGCGCACCTCCGCGCACGCCCCGCCCGCGCCGAGGCACTCGACCGCGACCCGCTTGCGCTGTCCGGCGTAGCCGCCGAGAAACGGCTGGGGCCAGGAGCCGACCACGGCCGGGACCCGCATCGCCGCGTCCCAGTCGCGGTAGTCCCACCAGATCGCCTCGCCGCCGAGCAGCGTGTAGTCGGCCGCCCCGACGGTCGACTCGACGCCGTTGACGTAGAAGAACCAGTCCCGCGAGCGACCGAGGCTCCCCTGCGCCTCCACCCCGTCGATCGCCTGCACGAAGCCGCCGCCATAGCGGGTCGAGACGTCGGCGCTGGCTTCGAGCACCCGCATCACGGTGTCGGACTCGGTCACCTCGCCGAGCTCGCGCTCGAGCATGGCGACGGTGCCGTAGTCCCGCGTCACGGTCAGCTCGACCTCGCCGACCTCCTCGCCAGGGCCGAGGCCGCAGCCGGCAGCTGCGAACGCCGCTGCAACCAGCAGCGCGATCGCAGCCGCCGTGCCGCGGCGCACGGTCACTTACTCGAGCTGTCCGGGCACTCCCCGCCCACGCACACCGCCTCGCGGTTGGAGGGCGTGTCCTTGCCGTGGCGGGCGATCAGCCGCGCCGGGCCGGAGAGGGTCACCATCGCGCGGCCCTGGGAGTCGGTCGGTCCCGAGGCGCCGCTGACGGTGGCGCCGGCGGCGGGCGTCCTCTTGCCTTTTTCGTCGTAGGCGAAGACGCGGACGCCGAACGGCACGCCGGCCTGCACCTCGTCCGGCGCGCTCAGCACCAGCTCGTCCGGGTAGGGGTAGGAGCCGTAGGCCCAGAGCACGTCGTCGCCCTTGCGGACCTTGACCGCTTCGCCGCCGACCGAGGGGCTCTTGTGGTTGACCTTGAGGTACCAGCTGTTCTTGCCCTTGCCTTCGATCCCGCCGATGCCGCACAGCCCGAGGCCGAATTCGTCGACGAAGCTGTCCGTGATCGAAAGCGGCTTCAGCGCGGCGATGAACTTGGCGCCCAGGATCAGCATGCCGAGCGCGGTGCCGCCCTCGACCGTCGCCGATTTGCCGCTGCCGCCGGTGCCGGGGCCGAAGCAGGTCGCCTTGGGGCTGGTCTTGACAGAGACCTCGCCGCCGAAGCCGAACGACTTTTCGGCGAGGACCTTGCCGCCGCTGCCGACCACGCGCAGATCGGCGATCGGCCCCTTGGCGAGGGCCATCGCGGCACTGGACATTACGAGTGCTAGGGCCAGCGCGCACGCGGCGGCCAGCCGAACTGGAATGAGTCTTGGCATTTAAGCCACCCTTTCCTCGAGGGTTGTCATGGCTGGCCGGGGACAGGTCTCCTGGCTTCCGGGGTTTGGGCCGCCGCACCTTCCCGGGGAATCGGTGTCCTCCCCAGTGGCTGACGCAGAGCGCCTGCGACGTCCTCGACCCGGTCACAGTGGCGGGACCGCGCCGGCTTCTCACCGGACTTCCCTTGACCACCGACCGTATTTACGCGGGCGAGTCTATCCGCTCTGCGGACGGGAGCCGGTGCGGCCGGCATCCGCCGTTGGCGGCCCGCGGAAAACCGCATCGTGGGCCGTCCTGTTGTCCATTGCGTCACAAATGTTCAAGAAGAGTTAAGCTTTGCGGCGTGGCCTTGGCCCGCAGGCCGGCCGCGACGCCGGCCTGCGGGTCGCAACTCTGGACAGGGCGCTGAACGTTCGTCCATCCCTCTTGGCCCCTCCCCGACCCCCGCCTAGGGTCGGCACAGCCAGGGCCCAACAAGGGAGGGAAACGATGGAAAGAGGGACGAGGTTGCCGTCGCCTGCGCTGGCAGTTGCGGCGCTGGCGCTGTTCGTCGCGCTGGGGGGCAGCGTCTACGCCGCCGAGAAGGCCAAGCTCAGCGGCCGCGCGATCAAGGTCAAGTCGCTGCCGGGCAACCGCCTGCAACCGGGCTCGGTGGCCGCGAACCGGCTGAAGCCGGGGATCCTCTCGGCACTCGGGCAGCACTCCGGCCCGATCACCGGCGCCGAAATCAACGAGCTCAGCCTCGGCCAGGTGCCGAACGCCGCCCACGCCGAAACGGCAGACACCGCCCAGAGCGCCGTCGACGCCCAGACCGCCCTCAACGCCGTCAACGCGGTAACGGCAAGCAAAGTGAACGGCTACTCCGCCGGCTGCCTACCCGGCACCCAGCTCTTCGCCGGAGCCTGCTGGCAAACCTCCCCCAGCGAAACCGCAATAAACGCCCCCGCAGCCGCCTCCTCCTGCGCCACCCAAGGCGGCACCCTCCCCGACGCCCTACAACTAGCCACCTTCGCCCAAAAACCAGGAATCAACCTAGACAGCAAAGACGAGTGGAGCAACGACATAACGAACATGACCGGCCCAGACGAATACGCAGTCGTGACGGTGTCTGCGAGCGGTGTAGTCGGCTTCGCCGTTTCAACAAGCTCACACAAATTCCGCTGCGTGATCCCGCTCCTAACCTGAGCAGGTACTGGTTGCCAGGGCCTGCCCCAGTAGGGGTGGAACGTCTTGCACTTTTTCGTCAGCACCCACTGGCATTGCCAGCGCCACCCCTCGAAAAAGTTAAGTGGAACCCCTACTGGGGCAGGCTTACCAACTCTGCGAACAAATTCAGGTTTCGACGAGACCCCGCTCCAGCGCATAGCGAACCAACTCAGCGCGACTGGAAAGCCTCAGCTTCTGCTGAATATGCGCCCGATGGCTCTCCACCGTGCGAATGCTGATGTAGAGCTTCTCGGCAACCTCGGCATTGGTATGCCCCAGCGCAATCAACCGCAAGACGTCGCGCTCCCGATCGCTCAGCTCGTCGACCTCGCCGCGGGCGTCGGCGCCGGCGAGCCGCGCCCCGAGAGCGGGCTGCAGATAGGTGTCGCCGGCGGCGGCGCTGCGCACGGCCTGGACGAGCTCCGCGTCCGCGGCCTCCTTCAGCACGTAGCCGCGGACCCCAGCCTGCAGGGCGCGGCGGGCGAAGGCGGGCTCGTTCTGCATCGTCAGCACGACGATCTCGGTGCCCGGCGAGGCCTCCTGGATGTCGGGCACCGCCTCGAGGCTGGAGCGCCCCGGCATGTTCAGGTCGAGGATCAGGACCGCAGGCTTGTGGCCGCGGACGTAACGGACCGCGGTGTCGGCGTCGCCGGCCTCCGCCACGACCTCGAAGCCCGGCTCGGCGTCGAGCAGCATCCTCAGGGCGCTGCGCATCACCGTGTGGTCGTCGGCGAGGACGATCGTCGTCTCCGAAGCATCCTTCACGTCCGTCGCTGCATCGGAATGCACGGTGGCGACGTTACCTGCGGCGGCCTCTCTCTCGGCTGAGCCCATGTCTCCCACCATCTAACCCTCCATAGGACCGCCGGGCATCGGTGTTTTACCGCGAACTTCAGCTTCAGGTCAATTCGCTTTGACCAAATTGGCCCAAGCGATAGGATCGTTTGGCCGTCGATTTGGGAAGGGCTGAGATGGCACAGGGTTACGACAGCAGCGCGCTCGACGAGCCGCGACTTCGCGAGCTCATCGACGTCGGCCGCACCCTGGTTGCCGAGCTCGACCCCGAGGTCGTCTTCCGCCGTGTGCTTGAGGTCGCCTGCGAGCTGACCGGTGCCCGCTACGCCGCGCTCGGCGTGCTCGACGAGGACCGCCACGAGCTGGAGCGCTTCATCACCCACGGCGTCGACGAGGAGACACGGCGCGCGATCGGCAACCTGCCCCGCGGGCGCGGCGTCCTCGGCCTGCTGATCGAGCGGCCGCGGCCGCTGCGCCTCAGCGACGTCGGCCACCACGCACGCTCTTATGGCTTCCCCCCCACGCACCCGGCGATGACCACCTTCCTCGGCGTCCCGGTGATGATCCGTGGCCGCGCCTGGGGCAACCTCTACCTGACCGAGAAGGACGAGGGTGAGTTCGACGACGCCGACGAGCACTCGGCGATGGTCCTCGCCGAGTGGACGGCGATCGCGGTCGAGAACGCGCGCCTGTACCACAGCGTCGAGAGCCAGCGCGACGAGATGGAGCGCGCCGTGCACCGGCTGGAAGCGACCACCGAGATCGCCCGCGCGGTCGGCGGCGAGACCGACCTCGAGCGGATCCTGGAGATCGCGGTCAAGCGCGCCAGGGCACTGGTCGAGGCGCGCACGCTGCTGATCCTGCTGCATGAAGGCGACGAGCTCGTCCCGGCCTCGGTCGCCGGCGAGCACGCGGAGGACTTCGCCGAGTCGCGCATCCCGATCGGCGGCTCGATCCCCGGCCAGGTGCTGGAGGCGCGGGAGCCGCGACGCATCCAGGACCTCGATCCGAGCCTGATGGCGCGGCCCGGCAGCCCGGAGGCGGGCGTCACGGCGCTGCTGGTGCCGCTCGTCTTCCGCGGCCAGGCCCTCGGGGTGCTGGTCGCGCTCGACCCATTGGGGCGGGTCGCGGGCTTCAGCGACGAAGACGAGCAGGTCCTCGTCTCCTTCGCCGTCAGCGCGGCGACCGCGGTCGCCACCGCACAGACGGTCGCCGAGGACCGCACCCGCGAAAGCATCGCCGCGACCGAGCGCGAGCGCGGCCGCTGGGCGCGGGAGCTGCACGACGAGTCCCTGCAGAGCCTCGCCGGCCTGCGCGTTCTGCTCTCCGCAGCCAGGCGCAGCGAACCTGAGGACGCCGAGCGGCTGCTCTCGCAGGGGATCGAACAGGTCGACGACGCGATCGCCGAGATGCGCCGGCTGATCGCCGACCTGCGCCCGACCACGCTCGACGAGCTCGGGCTGGGGGCCGCCCTCGAGGCCCTCGCCGAACGTCTCGGCGCCAGCGGGGCAATCGAGGTCGATCTGGACCTCAACCTCGACTTCCCCTCCGGCCGCAGGAAACGCAGGCTCGCCGGCGAGATCGAGGACACCGCCTTCCGCCTGGTCCAGGAGGCACTCAACAACGCGGCGCAGCACGCGGACACCGACCGCGCCAGCGTCGAGGTGACAGAGGACGAGGAGAACGTGCAGGTGCGGATCTCCGACAAGGGGAACGGCTTCGACCCCGGCGTCAGGACCGACGGCTTCGGCCTGGTCGGGATGCGCGAACGCGTAACCCTGGCGGGCGGGAAGCTGGATCTCCAGAGCGTCCCCGGCGCCGGCACCACGATCGTCGCCACGCTTCCCGCCCGGCAACGCGACGAGCACGACGAACAGGCCAGCCGGGAGACCGCCGCCCGTCGCGGACCGCGAAGGCTCGGCCAGACCGGCTAGGTCGCAGGCCTAGGTCCCGAGCATCGCCCGGTAGAAGCTGTAGTCGCTTCTGTCCGGTCGCAGGTTGGAGGCGAGCGCCAGGTGGTGACGGGCGCGCTCGGTCTCGCCGGTCTTGGCCAGGGCGCGGCCGAGGCAGAAGTGCGCGTAGTCGTTCACCGGGTGGCGCTCGATGACGGCCCCGAACTCGACCGCGGCGGCGGCGAAGCGGCCGGAGCGGAAGTAGGCGCGGCCCAGCGCCTCGCGCACCGAGGACTTCTCCGGCGCCCGCCGCGCAGCCTCCTCGAGCGGCGCCGCCGCCTCCTCGAAGTCCTCCTCCTCGAGCAGCTCGATCCCGCGCCTGTACAGGGTGAAGGTGGAGTCGCCTGGCTCCGTGGGCATCGGTCCAGTGTAGGAGGCGCCAAGACCCGGCTTGACCCGCCGCCGAGAATGTCTATAGGCTCGCGCCCCGATGGCAAGGGAGGACGCTTGAAACTGGTGGTCGGCATCGTGCGCCCGGAGAAGGCGAACGACGTGCTCGAGGCCCTCTACCGCGCCGAGGTGCGGGGAGTGTCGCTGAGCCGCGTGCAGGGGCACGGCGGCGAGCTGGAGCGGGTCGAGACCTATCGCGGCACGACCGTGCAGATGGGCCTCGCCGAGAAGGTGCGCTTCGAGATCGCGGTCTCCGACGACTTCGTGCAGCCGACGATCGACGCGCTCTGCGAGGGCGCCCGCACCGGCCACGTCGGCGACGGCAAGATCTTCGTCCTGCCCCTCGATCGCGCCGTGCGGATCCGCACCGGCGAGACCGACCACGGCGCCGTGACGCCGGTGGACAAGCGATGAGCGCGCTCCCCATCACCGCCGCGATCGACACCGGCGACACCGCCTGGATGATGGCGGCGACCGCGCTGGTGCTGATGATGACCCCGGCCCTGGGCCTCTTCTACGCCGGCCTGGTGCGCTCGAAGAACACCCTCAACACCTTCATGATGTGCGTCGCGGCGATCGCTGTCGCGATGGTCACCTGGGCGCTGGTCGGCTACTCGCTCGCCTTCGACGGCACCGGCGACCTGATCGGCGGCCTCGGCTACGTCGGCCTCGAGGGGGTTGACCTGGAACCGCGCAACGGCGAATCGACCATCCCCCACCTCCTCTTCATGGCCTTCCAGGCCACCTTCTGCATCATCACCGTGGCCCTGGTCTCCGGCGCCGTGGTCGAGCGGATGCGCTTCGGCGCCTTCCTCGTCTTCGCCGCGCTCTGGTCGGTCTTGGTCTACGCGGTGCTCGCCCACTGGGCCTTCGGCGGCGGCTGGCTGGCCGAGCGCGGCACGCTCGACTTCGCCGGCGGCGTGCCGGTCGAGATGGCCTCCGGCTTCTCCGCCCTCGCGGCGGCGCTGGTGGTCGGCTCGCGCAAGGACTACGGCCGCCTGGCGCTGCTCCCCCACAACGCGCTGTTCGTGCTGCTCGGCGCCGGCCTGCTGTGGTTCGGCTGGTTCGGCTTCAACGGCGGCAGCGGCTTCAACACCGGCGCCAACAGCGTGCTCGCCTTCACCAACACGCTGATCACACCGGCCTGCGCGCTGATCACCTGGTTCGTCCTCGACCTCGTCCGCAGCCGCAAGGTGACGGCGGTCGGCGCCGCGACGGCGATCATCGTCGGCTGCGTGCTGATCACCCCGGCCGGCGGCTTCATCAGCCCGGGCTGGGCGATGGTGCTCGGCTTCCTCGGGGCACTGCCCTGCTACGCGGTGATCGCCTGGCGGCCGCGCACCCGGGTCGACGAGACGCTCGACGTGCTCGCCGCCCACGGCATCGCCGGCTTCACCGGCATCCTCTTCATCGGCCTCGTCGCCCAGGTCGGCTGGAACGGCCTCGCCGACGGCCTCCTCTACGGCAACGCGGACCAGCTGCTCGACCAGGCCCTGGCCGCGATCGCGGCCCCCGTCTACGCCTTCGTCATGACCTTCGTCCTGCTCAGGCTGATCGGCGCGGTCACGCCACTGCGCGCCAGCGAGCACGACGAGGCGGTCGGCATGGACGTCACGTACCACGGCGAGGAGGCCTACGTCACGGGAGAGGGCGCGATCCTCGTCATGCCCGAGGACGGCCTCGAGGCCCCGGTCCCGGTAGCCGACCCGGGTTAGCCCTGATCCACGTCATTGGGGAGGGGCTGTCGGGTGCCCTCCCCAAAACGCGCGGCAGGAGCCGCGCTTGAGTGTTTTGGGGAGGGCACCCGACAGCCCCTCTCGAAAGCACACGAGCTTCGGAGGCTCCGCATTCGGAGCGCTGCCCGACTACCCCAAGCTCTAAAAAAGCTTGGGGACCCTGGCATCGGCTCATGACCTAGGCCTACGTCAAGCCCGAGCAGCAACGTCCGCGGTAGCGACAGCCTTGCCGTGGCGAATCAGGTCCGCCGCCCGCTCGGCGATCGCGATCGTCGGCGCGTTGGTGTTGCCGCGCGGGACCACCGGCATCACCGAGGCGTCGACGACGCGCAATGCCTCGGCGCCCTCCACCCGCAGCTCGGAGTCGACGACCGAGCCGATCGCGCAGGTGCCGACCGGGTGGTAGACCTCGAAGGTGGTCTGGGCGATGTGCGCGCGCAGGGCGTCCTCGGAATCGTCCTCGGGCACGGTGTACGGGTCGGCGCAGTAGGCCTCGAAGGCCGGCTGGGCGCAGATCTCCTGAGTCAGGCGCATCGCGGCGACCATCCGGGCCATGTCGGCCTCGGCCTCGTAAAAGGCGTTGCGGACGATCGGGTGCGCGCTGGGATCGTTGGAGGCAAGCCGCACCGAGCCGCGGCTCTCCGGCCTGAGCAGGCAGGGCGAAACCCAGACCCCATGCCCCTCCGGGTCCCCCATCCCCTCTTCGACGATCTGGATCGGGGCGACGTGGAACTGCACGTCGGGCGCCTCGGCCCCAGCGGCGACGCGGGCGAAGCCGCCCGACTCGGCGAGGTTGGAGGCGAACGGCCCGGTCTGGGAGGCCTCGAACTCCGCCATCGCCTCGGGCTCGCGCGCCAGCAGCAGGCTCTCGGGCTCGGGCGTCGTCCAGACCCCGAAGGCGGCGGGGTGGTCGCTGAGGTTCTCCCCCACCGCCGGCTGGTCCAGCACCACCTCGACTTCGCGCAGCGCCAGGTGCTCGGCCGGCCCGACGCCGGAGAGCATCAGCAGCTGCGGCGAGTTGTAGGTGCCGCCGCAGATGATCACCTCGCGCTCGGCGCGCAGCTCCTGCGACTCGCCCAGCCGGCTTGCCTGCACCCCGACCGCGCGGGCACCCTCGAAGAGCACCCGGTCGGCCCGCATGTAGGGCATCACGGTCAGGTTGGGCCGCTCCATCGCCGGGTGCAGGTAGGAGACCGAGGCGCTCGCGCGCATCCCGCCCCGCTGGGTCAGCTGGTACATGCCGACGCCGTCCTGCGAATCGCCGTTGAAGTCCTCGTTGCGGGCAAGTCCGGCCTCGATCCCGGCCTCGACGAAGGCGGGCGTGATCTTGTTGCCCGAGCGCTGGTCGGAGACCGCCAGCGGCCCGCCGACGGCGTGCCACTCCGAGGCGCCGCGCTCGTTGTCCTCGGCCTTGAGGAAGTAGGGGAAGAGGTCCTCCCAGGCCCAGCCGTCGACGCCCCACTCGTCGTAGTCGCGGCGGTTGCCGCGGATGTAGACCATCGCGTTGATCGAGGAGGAGCCGCCGAGCACCTTGCCGCGCGGAAGCGTGATGCGCCGGCCGCCGCAGCCCGGCTCGGGTGCCGAGCTGTAGCCCCAGTCGACCTCGGTGCGGGCCAGCGAGAGGTAGCCCAGGGGGACGTGGATGTTCTGGTTCACGTCCGGTGGCCCCGCCTCGAGCAGGAGGACGCTCGTCTCCGGGTCCTCCGAGAGCCGCGCCGCGAGCACGCACCCAGCCGAGCCCGCTCCGACGATCACGTAGTCGTACATCCACCCTCCTTGGTTGGCCGGCCGAACTGTGACGAGTGTACGCGCATATCGCCCCAGAACCAGGGCCTTTTCATCCCCGGCTGCTACGGTGGGTGGGTCGGGTTTGGCGCGACGCCACCCGAGAGGTTCCGTTCCTCCGTGCGCTGCTGAGCGTTTTGGGGTCGCTGGATCTCCCCGAATCGCTCACAAGAAGGAGTAACGACATCGTGTCATTTGCCGACCTCGGCATCTCAAAAGCCGTGGTGCGCGCGCTCGCCGAGCGCGACATCACCCAACCTTTCCCCGTCCAGCAGCTCGTCATCCGCGACGCCCTCGCCGGCCACGACCTGCTCGTCCAGTCGCCGACCGGCTCGGGCAAGACCCTGGCCTTCGGCATCCCGCTGGTCGACCGGGTCGAGCCCGGCGCCAAGGGCCCCGCGGCCCTGGTGCTGGCGCCGACCCGCGAGCTCGCCGGCCAGATCGTCGACGAGCTCGAGTCGATCGCCCGCTCGCACAACCTCCACGTCGCCGCCGTCTACGGGGGCGTCGGCTTCGGCCCGCAGATCAAGGCCGCGCAGCGCGCCGAGATCCTCGTCGCCACCCCCGGCCGGCTCGAGGACCTGATCGCCCGCGGCGCGATCTCCCTGAAGAGGGTCCGCGTCCTCGTCCTCGACGAGGCCGACCGCATGCTGGACATGGGCTTCAAGCCCGCCGTCAACCGGATCGTCGGCCAGACGCCGGAGGAGCGGCAGACCCTCTTCTTCTCGGCGACGCTGGAGGGCGCGACCGGCAAGCTCGCCGCCGCCTACACGCGCCAGCCGCGCCACCACACCCACGCGGCGCCCGAGCGCAGCAAGGCCGAGATCGAACACCGCTTCGTCCACGTCGACTCCCAAAGCGCGAAGCTCGACCACCTGGCCGGGCACCTGCAGGGCCCCGACGGCGGCCGCACCCTCGTCTTCGTGCGCACCAAGCGCGGCGCCGACCGGCTGGTGAAGCGGCTTCGCAGCCGCGAACTCGAGGCCGTCGCAATGCACGGCGACAAGAGCCAGGGCCAGCGCGAAAGGGCGCTCGCCCGCTTCGAGCGCGGCGAGGTCGAAGTGCTCGTCGCCACCGACGTCGCCGCTCGCGGCATCGACGTCGCCGACATCGCCCACGTGGTCAACTTCGACGCGCCCGGCGACCGCGACTCCTACGTGCACCGGATCGGCCGCACAGGGCGCGCCGGCCGCTTCGGCACCGGCACCAGCTTCGTCCTCTCCGACCAGGCCGTCGAGATGCGCCGGATCGCCCGCGACCTCGGCCTCAGCCGCCAGTTCGAGCAGAGCCTGGGCCACGTCGCCCCGGCCGAGCAGAAGCCTGTCGCGAGGCCGGGGGCCGGACGGCGGCGGCGGCGGAAGGCGTCCGCATGAGCGAAGCGAGCCTGGCGACGAAGTGGACCTGTGACGGCTGTGGCGTGACCGCCGGCCGCATCGACCGCGAGCCGGTGCCGCTCCCAAACGCCTGGGACGAGTCGGCCGAAGGCCGCTTCTGCCTGGTCTGCCGCCGCCAGCGGGCTGCCGATGCGGCCCTGGAGGCGGCGCCCAGCGACAGCCCCGTCGATGCCCGAGCCAAACTCCGCCGCGCCGCCCTGATCGAGTTCGAGGTCAGCCGCACGCCGGATGAGACCGATGGGTCGATCGCGCGCGCGTGCCGGACCTCGGCCGCCGCGGTCACCCGGGCGCGTCGCCGCCTGCAGCTGCCCGACCCGCCGCCGCCGAGCCCGGAGGCGCGGGCTAAACGTCGAGCGGTTGCGAGCCGATAGCTGGATAGTGGTGACGCTCGCGTGCAGATAGGGATCGCCCTCGCCGTGGCCGCGGCGCTGATGACGAATCTCGCCTGGCTGCTGAAGCACCGCGGCTGCAACCTGGCCGACCCGGTCAGCATTAGGAACCCCCTCCGCAGCGCTCGGGGCCTGGCCGCCTCGCCATGGTTCGTCGCCGGCTGGGGACTCGCCGCCCTCGCCTGGCTCGTCCACGTCGCCGCTCTCTCGATGGCGCCGCTCTCGCTGGTCCAGGCGGTGCTCGCCGGCGGCGCCGTGACCCTCGCCGTGATGTCGCAGCGCCTCTTCGGCCACTCCGTCGAGCGCCGCCAGTGGTTCGCGCTGCTGCTGGGCGGGGCAGGCCTCGTGCTGCTCGTCTTCACGGTCCCCAGCTTCGAGGGCGACCACTCCGGCTTCACCACCTCGGCAATGCTCGGCTTCGAGGGCGGCCTGGCCCTGATCGCCTCGGGCCTGGCGCTGGGCCATCGCTCAGAGCTGCTCGCCGATCACGCCAACGTCCTCCTCGCCGCCATCGCCGGCACTCTCCTCGCCCTCGCCGGCGTCGCGATCAAGGGGCTGACCGGCGTCGGCGACGTCTCCGCCGCCGTCCTCGCCCCCTGGATCCTGCTCGTCGTCCTCGCCGGCGTCGGCGCCCAGTACGCAACCGCGGCGGCGCTTCAGCGCGGCGGGGCGATCGAGACCGTCGGCCTGATCGGGCTGATCGCGAACGCGGCCCAGATCGTCGGCGGGGTCCTCGTCTTCGGCGACCCGCTCTCGACCAACCCGCTCGGGCTCGCGCTCCAGGCCTCGGCCTTCGCGATGGTCTGCGCCTCGGCGCTGCTGATCCCGGCGCGACGGGCCGGGCCCGGTCCGCTCGCCGCCGCGGCCTGACTAGGAACGTCCGGCGGCCAGCCAGCGGCGCTCCTTGGAGCGCATCACGGGCGTGGCGAGGATGCTGCCGAGGCGGCGCTGGGCGCTGCGCAGCCGGGAGTCGTTCCCGGCCGGCAGCAGCTTGGCGAGCTGGCGGTACTCGCGTGAGACCTGGCTCCCCCGGAAGGCCGTGGCGACCGCGTTCAGCAGTTCGGCGGGGCTCGCAACCGTCGTCTTCGCGATCTCGGCGCCCTCGGCAGTGATCCGCAGCTCCGCCGGGTAGCTGCGCGCCGGAGGCGGCTGCATCGGCGCGGCGAGCGCCGCGGCGACCGAGTCGCTCAGCTCCGCGCGCACCGCCTCGACGTCGCGCGAGCGAGCGCGGCCCCGGCCCTGGCCCTCCTTGGCTTCGACCAGGCGGGCGCTGCCCATCTCCCCCTCGCCGAGCTCCTCGAGCATCCAGCGGTCGCCCGAGACGGCGAGGATCGGGATCCCCTCCGCGGCAAGCGCCTGGGCGTAGACCTGGACCTCGCTCAGCGACTCGCCGTCGAGCACGACCTCCATCTCCCAGATGAAGGTGTGCGAGCAGAAGGCGCGGGGGTTGGGGGTGCTCGCGTGGTGGCCGATCATCACCACGGCGTCGAGCGGGCCGCCGTTCGCCTTGGCCATCGACGGCTCCGTCTCGGCGAGGGCCAGGTCGGCGATCGGCCGGACCTCCACCCCGCCGGGCATCCGCTCGCGTTCGACGTTCGTCCCCACCATGTGCCAGTCGCCGACGGAGATCCGCTCGGCGCCGCCATCGCGCAGCGCTCCGGCGACGGTCAGCACCTCGTCGGTCATCAGCCGGCGGCCGCGCGCGTAGGCGGAGGGATGCGACGGCAGGCAGTCGCCGGAATCGTCGATCCCGGCGATCCCCTCCATGTCCGCGGCGATCAGGACGTTCACCCGGCCCACCCTAAGGGGTGGGGAACAGTCGTGGCTCGCGAGCGCTGCGAGCCGCCGGCCCTGACCGCAGACGCGTCGACACCGCGGGGAGATCGAGGGACCGAGAGAAGCGCCCGAAGGACCGCTCGACCCGTCTTGGCGCTGAGGCCAAGGACCCTCGAGGCCTCCCGGCCTAGGGCCGGAGGCCGAGCTCGTCCTTCACCAAGGACGTCGCGTCGAACACTTCGCTCGACTCAGGCACGTCGATCTCGGGGGAGATGCCGAAGTCGTAGAAATCCACGCGCATGTCGAGGGTCATCGGCCCCTCGCCTCCTTCCCCCGGTTCCGATTTGACGAACCTCATGCGACGAATCAACCCGTCGGCGTCAATCCATGCCTCACCCTGCAGAGGATCCTCTTCGATCCGCGAGGCTAGGTCCTCTGCCCCTTCCTCCCGTAGCCTCTCGACGTTCTCGGAGGCGTCGACCGTGCCGCGGTAGCGCGTCGTCGGCACGCCGCGCACGTCCTCCTTGCCGAGCTTCTGCACGTCGCCGGTCACCGCTTCGAGCAGTGCCAGTTCCCCCTTCGCGTCACCGCCGGCGGGGAGCGGCGCGTCCATCTCTTGGCCCAGCGACGAGAAATCGAGTGCCATCCACTCGCGCCCGCCCGGCAGCGGGCCGAACTGGCGCGAGCGCATGTACATGGCGGTTTCGTCGCTGACCATCTGCATCTTCATCGAGCGGCCCGACCCGGAGCTCGGGACCGTCTGAAAAACCCCCCGGCTGCGACCCGTCTCGTCGTTGAAGACCATCTCCCCCGTCACCGTGAACAACTCCGACCCCGCCGGCGAGGAGGCGATCGCCCGCACCGTGGCCCGTCCGCCCTGTTCGCCCTGTGTCCTCTCGGCCGCCTCGGCGATCGCGTTCAGCGGTCCGTCGCCACCGCCGTCGTCCCCCTGCTGCCAGGCAAGCAGAGCAAGCACGGCCACCAGGATCGACAGCCCGGCGACGACCCGCCAGAAGCGCCGGGGGCGCCGGCGCCTGGACGGCTCGCTGCCGAGGGGCCCGGGTGTCGTCGTGTCTTGCAGAGTGCCCGAAAAGGTATCGGCTAGGTACTGACCCTTGGGCTGCTCTGTGGCTTCCGGTAGATGCCCGCCTACAAGAGCATTGCGGTCGCACAGAAAGCAAGTACCCCTAGCGGAACACAAGACGAACCCGGTAGCGCGGATCGCTACCGAGCCGGTTTCGCTCGCACGGTAGCCCCTACAGGGCGACGCTAGCAACTGCGCCTCGAATCGACCCGGAGATGCCCCGACGCGACGAGCGCAGGGCCGCTATCGATGGGTCAACAGAAGTAACCGCTTTTTCTCCGAATTGAGGGGAGAGAACCCATTGCAAGCCCGGCGATGAATCCCACCTCGGCTACGGCGGCCTTGTAGGCCGCCCGCGGCGAAAGCCGGACCAGAGCTCGCGTGATCCTGACAATCGTTGCCAGCCGAGTCGGCGGGACCATGCCGGCCGATCGATAGGCCTCATACATCCACGCCCACCCACGGCCATATTGCAGCCGCTGACTGAACAGCTCGCGTGATCCAGTCCGCAGGCGATAGTCCAGGATCGCCTCGGGCTCCGTCTTGAGGACCACACCCAAGAGCCACAAGCGCAAGCACAAGTCCACATCGTCACAGACCCCCGCCCTGGGGTTGAAGCCACCAACGCGACTGAGGGTGCGGCGACGCACCGCAAGCGTCCCCCCCAACGAGACGGGCACGGATACGAAACCCGATCCGGACGATCTCACTCCCCTCAGCGGGACGGCGAAGTAGCCAACATCGGGTCGAAAGAGTGCTTCGACCAACGACGGCCGGTTCAGCTCTCCAAGGCGAACAACCGAGCAAACAAACTCACTCGTCTCGAGTGCGTTTGACAACGCCCTCAGATATCCCGGCGCGGGCCGGTCGTCATCATCCAGGAACACCAGCTTCTCGAACCGAGCCTGGGCAACCCCGAGATTAAGCGCGGTGGCCTTGCCTTGGTTGGTAGGCAACGAAATTAGCCGCATCTGCGTTGACCTGGGCGAGTTTTCCCTGATTACGCGCACGGTTTCATCCGTCGACCCATCATCGACCACGATCAGCTCCCACCCCCAGCCCTCCGTTGCGGTCAGCGCCTCGAACAGTTCCGCGATAGTCCGCTCTCCGTTGTAGGTGGGAACCACTACCGATACTCCGAGCAGATTCCCTCGGCTGTCGGTTCTGGCTAACCCGCCTACATATTTGGCTTGCCGGTTTACCGAATCTCGATCATGCATCCCCTGAGTCGGTGTCATGACCCTCGCATACGTTTGCGTAGGGTCCGCGTCGAGTTTGCTGCCGTGAAGATCACGTTCTCGTGATAGCGAATCCCACCGAACCTGAGCCGCGCCAGCACCGCCAGCCAAGCGCAGACGCTTCGCTCGAGCAACCATGCGGGCGCGAGCAGGCTGCTCGTGAACGGAAACACGCGCCGACCATCCTGGCGACGACGGCCGCGCTCAGCGAGCGCAATGGCTCCTCCGCCGAGCGCGAGCAGGGTCTTGCGTCTGTCTTTGGGGAAGACGACCAGCCAAGGGAGGATGGCGAGCCAGCAGGTCATCCGCGCCGGAATAGCGAAATCCTCATAGGCCTGTCGGGTCCGCTGCTCGATGAAGTGACTAGTGGAAGATGGAAGCCGTCGGACATACAGATCCAGAGGGCTTCGGACCTGGCCACCAGAGGCGCGGATCGTCCGGATCAGCTCGAGATTCTCAAACACCACGTCCGGGTCATACCCACCGATGGCGAGCAGCTTTGAGCGTCGAATGGCAAGCGTTCCCGGAAAGTCCGCTCCTATCGCGCGGTTCAACAGCGTGCGTGCCGTGTCCCAGCGAGCGTGCCACGGCAACGGCTCGAAATAGTTCTGTGGGCGCACGAGGTCAACGTGGCCGAGCAACCTGACAGCACGGATGAGCGTGACAGGCTCGTAGCGGACGTCGTCGTCGGCGATGACGATTGCCTCGTGACTCGCAAGCCGGACACCGGCCATGACCGCAGGTACCTTTCGCATCTTCCCCGGCGCCTGCTGATCCGCTGCAACGTGGAGAACGAGGTGTCCGAAGGCTCGCTCATTGGCCGCAAAGACCGATTCCGGCGAGCCATCGATAACGATGATCTCGTCGCACACCTCAGCGAGCCGCGCAAGATAATCAGCGAGCTCCTTGCATCCAAGGTCGTCCCGCCACCGGAGCGGCAGCACATAGCTGAATACCGGCGGCTGATCAGCACACTCCTCGGCTTCGGGGTTCTCGGCGAGTCGCGCAGGGCGGTTATCATGCGGGGCGCCGATGCCAAGGGTTTGCTCACGCTGCGGACGCGCTCCGCGCGCGGAGGAGTTTGGACCAGGTGTTCCGTTGGAGCAGCTCCTCTCGGCGGTCGACCCCAAGCGTGGAATCCTCTTTGGAGGCCTCGCGTGGGGCAGCATCGAGGGTTTTGATGTGTGCCCCGACTGTCTCACCCCCGCCGAGGAACGCGCGCTCGCCGAAGGTTTCGTCCGACTGCTCGAGCGCGACGCCAGCCGCCTCGCGGCAGCCGGAGCCGAGCCGTCCCCGCACGAGGCTGCTCTCGCCGCCTACGCGATGCGGCTACGCGCCGAGCTCGAGAGCACTTACCCCCCCCCCCCCCCCCCCCCCCCCCGAGGTCGAGCCGTGACTGCACGAGATGCGTGGACACACTTCGAGGTTGCCCTCACCGGCGCGTTTCTCACCGGCATGCCTTTGCGCGTACCGATCGCCGGTTACGAACGATTCCAGGAGGACCTGTGCGCGCATCTGCGGGTCCACAGCGACTGGGAGGTCAGCGGGGTGCGATGGCGTGGCGTGGAGACATACGGCGGCGGGGGAGGCTATACAAACCTCGTGCCGCTCGTCCTGTTGCGCCGAGAAGGTGAGGACCTTCGAGCACGTCTTGAGGAGGCACTGCGCGAGCGCCCCGACACCGAGCTGCAGTGGTTCCAACGGCAGCTCGACGGCTGGGACTGGGAGCTTCAAAGACTGCAAATCGAGATATACGACCTCGGCGTGGGCACGATCACCGGAGTCTACGAAGTTAAGGTCCCAGACCAGACAAGCGTTGTGACCACACAACGAACAGTCGATTCCATCGGCGGTCTTCGCTGGCACGCGGACATCCCCGGACGCTCGCCGATTGCTGAGAGCTACGAGTCTCTGACGCACGCCACGGTCAACGATTTCTCGCGTGCAGCACTGCATGTGGCTCCACAGGCCAGGCAGGAGCCCTGGCTCGCGCCAATGCTGGAGGCGCTCGGCGAAACGGAAACCAACGACACCTCCGAGGAGGGCGAACTCTCCCGCATCACGGAGTGGGGACGACTCCTGTGGCTTCATCAGGTCGTCATCCTGACGGACAGCCCCGACGCAACCGCGGAGAGTCTTGCTTCTGTCGGAAAGCCTTTTTCGCCCGCGTTCTTTGGCGAGATCCCGTACTGGCACGGGATGTTCATGCCGGGCGTCGACTCGAGTGTGATCGTGCTGCGAGGCACGAGCCCCGAAGGCCCTGACCCACCACTTCACCTGACTCAGCTGATGTGGGCCTACTACGCGCTGTTCATGGAGATGGACCGCGGACTCCTCGCCCTGCTCGATAACGACCGTTGGCGCACACCCGAGTCGCTGCGCGCGCTAGAGCAGGACGCAGAGCGCATCTTCAATATCTATACAAGGGTGCAGGAAGCGCGTGCCCGCTTGGACAGCGCACTCACCGAGCTCGCAGGCGGTCAGCTAAGCATCTGGCGGGGAATGACAGAGGTGCAGAAGTTCGACGAGCTGATCTCCTCCGTAGACGCGAAGGTACAGCTTTTGCAGCGCATCGCCGAGCGGCGAGTTCAAGAGGCATCGGCGGCCCGGGCCCAAAGGGCAAGTCGCATCCTGGGTGGCCTGACAGCCCTAACCGTCGTGACTGTGGCCGTGGCGCTGATGGGGAACTTCATCGGAACCTCGTCGATCGGGATCAGCCTCGGCTGGCGCGTGCTGATCGTGGTTCTAGCATTCGCGCTCGCGGTCTTCCTCTATCTGCAGGCACAACGAGAGATTGCACGGACTCGGCGCGGCCAGTCTCGGCGATGGGCCGGCTAGTCACGCCGAAGCGTCACGCCCCTGATCCAGCTCATAGACCGACACATGCCGGGCACTGGTCGCATCGAATTGCTCATCGCCCCAGCCGGCCCATCGTGAGCGAAGCCGGAGACCCGCCGCTTCCGCCATCAGGTCCAGTTCGCCCGGCCACGCATACGTGTCGCTGACACTCGTCAAGATTGTGTCGCCTTCCCGCAGGTGGACCAGCGTCCGAACGATCCGGTGTGTGGCATGATCATAGTGAGACAGCTGGAGTTCGACATGATCCACGGCGACCATTCGCGGCAGAACGCACCAGCCCGGACTCAGCTGCTCAGGCCGAAGAACGTAGGCCTCGATCACAAGGCAGCCCTCATGGTGCAAGCTCGCGGCGACGTTCTGCAGGCAGGCGGCCTGCTCACGGCGACTGGATAGCGCGAAAATGGCGTTGAAGGTGATCGCGGCAAGCTTGAACCGACCGGACACCCTGATCTTTGAGAAGTCACCTTCGACGATGTTCACCCGGTCCGCCCCCGGCTTGGCCTTCAGCGCCTCGACCATCGCGGACGATGCCTCCACGCCAGTGACGGGATGTCCTCGCGACGCCAGCGGCAATGCAAGACGTCCCGTTCCGACGCCCAGCTCAAGAATCGCCCCGCCGGACCCGGCAAGCCTGTGAAGAAGCGCAACGGTCTCGTCGGTTTCTAGCTCCGCCTCCCCGTATAGCTCGTCGTACTGGGATGCAATCGCCGCGCCATAAGCGCCAGGGTCGTGTGTGCTCATTGATGTGCGGCTCGTCGGTGCCGATCGGGTACTACTAAGCAGCGAGCTTACACGCTCGCATGCTTGGATTTTCGAGTTTTGACCCCCCGGAGGGAACCCTGGATGGACCGCATCGAGGGCGGCGACCCACCGACGCGCAAGGCGCTGCTGCAATCGCCGGTCAACGAAATACGAGTCGTCAGCCGCGCGGAGATCTACCCGTCCTTCTCTTTGCCTGCGGTTCGACCATCGCGACGAGCAGTACCGCTACAGCGTTTCGTCCCTAACGGAGAGATCATCGTGCCCGTAGAAGCGGCGCTGGATTTGGCTCCACAGGCGAGAAAGCAGCGTCCCTCCTACAAGAAGATCAGGGTGCCCCGAAGGGACATCCCGAAAAAGTCGCCTTGACTTCGGCGGCGACGGAGCTACCTTCGCCGACGCCAAAGACATAAGTGGCCCCGGCGGCGCGCTAACGCCCCGGGGCCTGGCACCGAAGTAGAAGCCTTCGATGCGCGACCGATTCTCCCAGAGCCTTTGTGCGACTGGGAGATCGACGGCCACTGAAAGAGGCGGCTTCGGTGCCCTACCGAGAGGAGGGCACCATGCCCAGCACCACTTGCACGATTGACGGCGACCAGCGCGACGGCCTTTACGAACTGGTGCGCAATCACCTGGGCGCTGTCGGCGATCTATGGATCGCGCTGGAGATCAACAAGGACTTCGCTACCGCCGAGCGGCTCGGTCTGGAGTTCGGCGAAGACTTCCGGCTGCTGGAGGACATCGGCTGGAACAGCCGCGACGGACGCAAAGCGTTCGAGCTGACCATGCCACCGGAGGATCTGATGGAACTGCTCCAACGCCTCCACGGCGAAGCCGAACGAGTCCTCCTCGAATCCGTCACGGAGCGCGAGTCAAGGGAAGAAGACGTCGCGACCAACGAGCTATTCCGGCTCGGCTACGACGCCTGCGAGGAACTACTGGCCGACCTCGACCCGCGAGAGGCTGCCTGACGTTTCGGCGCGGAGGATCGTGCGGCTTCTCGGGGGTCGAGGCGCAGGCCACAGGGAGGTTGCGGAGTTGCCCGATTCGGGCGACCTCCGCACCCTGCCTCGGCCCCCGAGAAGCCGCACGAGGTCGTCTATACGAGAACTAGCCTTCGCCATCTGGAGGCAAGAACGGCCCATGCTCAACCTCTAGGGATGCGACCTCCTCCTTGGCGGCATCCCGCTCGTCCTCACCCAGCATCGCCTTCCAAGAGGTGTCGCGAGTGATCACGAACTCGCTGGCGCTGCGCTCCTCAATGATGATGAAATCGCCTTCAAGAGCACCAGTGACCTTGATGCGCCGCCCAAGCTGCTCCATGCCAAGAATCGTGACAGACCCGAACGCTACCCCAATGGATCAGGTTCGGGTAAACCCCCGGGCAGCGTCCGTGTACGTCAATTTCCCGTTCGAGATGCCTGCCAGACGCGTCTGGTATTCGAGCAAGTCACCAAAACGTCCTTGGAGCGATAGACGCAAGCCCTCAAGCCTGTCCCGCTCTTCTTCTTCCTTTTGAGCAGTCTGAGCGATCGTGCACTCAATCGCCGCCAAGCGCCAGTCGCGTCCTTTCAACAGATCGAGCCGCCATACGTCCCACTCAGTCGTTGGCTTCCCTTCCTCTGAAAGAGCGGTAGGACCCAACAAAAGGATCCGACGCACGCAGTCATCGGGCGAAAGCAGCTGATCGGCAGCCACCGCGGCCTCCAATGCATAGCCTCTGAGCGATTTCTCGCCTTCGCTGGCGAGCTGTAGGCACTTTTCCTTCATGAAGTCGAATAGCTCAACGCCAGCTTTGCTCCGCGCAACTCCAAGCGGCAACTCAAGCACAGTACGACCGGTGAGAAACTCAGGAAGACCCAGTGAAGCCGCTCGTCGTAGATCAATGCGCAGACGAGTGAAATTTCGGTCAGGATCAAGCGCGGAATGTCCTTGAACCCGGACCAGCAACTCTTTAGACCTCTCTTGGTCAAGCCCTAGCGCAACCCCTCCCACCCGTCGCGTTTCGCGCGAACGAGTCTCGATGCGCTGGGACGCCAGCCAACCCGCGACGCCGCTATTCACCAAATCCCGGTCTCTCACAAAGCGCTGCCGCCGCTGGGCATCCAGAGCAATGTCGAGCGCTGGCCGAGCAGAGCTTGACTCAGGATCATCTCGGTGATGCAGGCACAGACTTATGACTCGACGCTCGCCAACGGGATCTCGAGATCCGCGTTCCACAACAGCGCTGTAATTCGATGACAGCGGATATGAGAGGCGACCGCTACCCGTCCTCCCCGAGAACGAGTCCTCGGCATCAAGACGAGGGAGTGACATCTGGATATTCCTGAAGGTGCCGATATGTCGCCATAGTCGACCGAGCTGTTCCCCCTTGGCCCATTTCTCTACCTGACGGAGCCTGCGTCGGTGATAGTCAGCGAAGGTCGAGAAGTAATGGGCATCGCCCGCGCCGCTCGTGAGAAGGGCGAGGAGACCTTCCTTCGTCAAGCCTTGATTGAGTAGACCCTGAGCAATAACTCGCCCCGCAAGCGAGTGGATCAGCTGGGCATCGGGGCTGACGAAAAATCGATCTTCGAGGTACGAACGCGATGCTGACAGCAGGCTCCACTCAGGCGCCCTGTCAGGGCGAAGGGGGCTAACTTCCCAGAGCGCTTCGATATCGACGCTAAGCCACGCGGTCCCGGCCTGCCGCAGGTCCCTAGGGATGTAATCGGCAAGCCGGCATAGGTCGAGGAGCTGGTACCCAAAATCCTCGCGGCACACTAGGGTTCTGATGGTCTCCTGCTTGATCGTGTCCTCATCAAGATCATCAGGAACAAGCGGCTTCACCGCTTTCCAAATTCGTTTCCACCGCCTGGCGACGAGCCATGCCGAGAGCCACTTGTAAAGCTCGAATGGACGGTCGCCCTCAAGGACATCACTGAAGCATTCCTCCCGATGTCCGTCGTCCGTACACCGAAGCGACCCGAAAGCAACAACCTCCCGTAGCACCGACTCCAAGACTTTTTTCACGTGCTCATCCACATGGGATGCCCGAGTGATGCCCTCTGCCCCTGCGTAGCTCAGCGGCACGTGTCCCCAATGAAGAACATGGCTCGCGATGCGAAAGGAAGGCCTATAGCGATCCCGCGTTTCGTCCGCATCAAGAAAGTGCTGAGCGTTGTGCTCGACGCCATAGTGATGCGCCAGCTTCGTCGCCGTCGCGTGGGGATATAGCCAGGCAAGGCTGCCCCAGTTGTTTAGCTCGGCAAGCCGCTCTCGCGAGTCTCGAAACTGGCCCTCTAGCTTGGCGGCGTAATCATCGGCCTTCGTACGCCGCCAGATCGAATCGAAGCGAACCTGCGTCCCGCTCATTCATCTGCTCCCTTGCCCGATATGGACCACCATGTCGCACCACCGAAGGTGAGAAGCTTATGCGGAGCCCGACCCTGCCTGTCCGCCCACTCACGCCCCACGGCATTGGCCCTCGCCTTTTCTTTCGCGCTGGAGCAGCAGAATCCGCCGCAGCTGCCTCCACACTGTCTATAACGTGGCCGCACTATCCCTCCAAGACCTGCTCGACAACGCTGGTCCGAACTACAGCCCTCAGCCCTGGAAAGGGCGAGAAGGACTTGTGGTCGCGCCCGATGGGCTTCCGGCACGGGAAGTTAAGGCGCACAACATCCATAAGGCCCACTACATCCAAGGCTATGCGGAGATCTTCGCCCGCGCCATGAAGAATAAGTGGGACTATCGCTGCTATCTCGACCTCTACTGCGGGCCAGGGGTCTGCTGGGTCAAGGACACTGGACGATTCGTGCTCGGCTCGCCCCTAATCGCCCTCAGCGTCGATTCTCCATATACGCACTTTGCATTTGTCGACCTAGACACGGAGTGCACCGCAGCCCTGGAAGGGCGCATGGTTGGCGCCAGCGCGGAGGTGACCGTCCTCTCTAAAGACTCAAATGATCGCACCACCATTAATGAGGTCCGAGGGGCAATCCCGGATCGAAACGCGCTATCGCTTGCCTTGCTTGACCCCCAGGGATGCAACCTCGACTTCGAGACCATCCGTTATCTCACGATGGACAAGCCGATGGACCTGCTGATCAACCTCCCGGTCCACAATCTCTGGCGCTGCCTCTGCAAGGGCGACACCGCCGTGCTTGACAAGGTGCTGAGCAGAGGCTGGCCGAGACAGACCGCCCACAACTGGAGAGCAAGCGTTCGAGAGCATTTCCACGGAAAGCTCAACGGAATCGGCTATAAGCACAATGAAGCTCAGCAGGTCTGGAGCGAATCGAAGAAGTCCCCTCTCTACGACTTCATCCTTTATAGCCGAGTCGAACTCGCCAAGAAGTTCTTCAAGGAAGTCACCCGCACCACTGCCCACCAGCAGACAACGCTGGCGGTCTAGGCAGTCGCCAACTCCCGGCCCGGGTACTCGTCGTAGGTCCGGCCATCAAGTTCTCTGCCTCCGGACTTCGGTCGGTGGCCGCCCCACTGCTTGAAGAAAAACGCCACGTCCTCGTCGTAGCATTGATCGCGCAGGGCCAGAAGCCAGTCTTCGTCAACTCGTCGGTGACCAGGACCAGACTCGCCGCCGGCGATCAGCCAGTGAATACCGTCGAGGTCAAGTCCTTCCAGCGGTCCCAGTAGCGGCTCGGCGGAGATAAACCGAACCGCAGCGGGGACATCTCGGAGGGCGTCGGCGCGGTGCACGAACCTGCGATTCTCGATGCTTACCCCCATCCAGACATTCGATGGCCAGGGAAGCCGTGGGGCGAGCTCAACCAGTCGATCCTGACGCTTAGTCAGCACCTGGAAGACATGGTGATCTGCCTGCTCCATCACGTCGAACACCTGAGCGATGTAGTCCTCAGGAATCCGCTCGTGAAACAGGTCCGACATGCTGTTGACAAAGATGCGGCGGGGTCGTCTCCATTTCAACGGGTGGTCAAGACGCTCAGGCCAAAGCCGGAGACCGAAGCCCTGCTCATACGGGTGGCCCGGCACCCCCTTCCACCGTTCGGCGAACGTCTTCGCATAGCAGTGGGCGCAGCCTGGAGAAACCTCGTCGCAGCCGGTTACCGGATTCCACGTAGCCTCGGTCCACTCGATCGCGCTTTGACTGGACACCCCTCCATCTTCGCGCTTCGACGTTGAATTCCCCTTAACAGACTTCATCGAACATATGTTCGGCCTACCGTCGGACACGACGAGCGCTTCGTCGCTTCTACTCCGATTTAGCCGCGCGGATTGCCAAGCTCAGCCGCGCGCTGTGACGTAGCTGGGTGGATTCGTCACATAAGGGGGTCCACTTTCGCCACTCGCGCCTCCGTTAAGCAGATGGCACCAGAACTACAACCGGGCGCAGGCGTGAAAAAAGTTGCCGGATTCGGCTGGCTCGTTCGACAGGTAGTAGATGATGAGCTTGCCGAGAGCCTGTTCGCGCCCGCGCGTCCTTGCCAATCGCCCTCAACCCGACTGGCAAGGCAGGCAACGCTCATTCCGCACCGTGGTGCGGAATCCGTGCCCCTCCCCCGCACCCGAGTCTCTACCCCCTTCGTTCGCGGTCAAATAACGGCGGGCCGATCTCGATCTCGTGTCCTCCGCTGCGCACCGGCTCGCGCCCTTCGCCATCGTCTCCGCGCCGACTACGCAGCGCTCGCTCGCACCATCGGCTGCTCCGATCGCGCTTGGCTCGACCGCAATCGCCTCGGCGCTGGCGACTCAGCGGCTCCTCTCCTCCGCGCTGGAAGCAGCGCCTTCGCGCCGTCCCGCCGCGCTCGTCCCGCCGCCTTCGTCGGCGGCGGCATCACCGCAGGAGCGGGCCGCTCGCCGACAGCCGCGGCCTCTGCGTGTCAGGAGGGCGCTTGACCAAAGGCCAATCCTCACGCACTGCCGCCTCGCTCTCCGACCTCGATCGTCACATCCTCGGCCTGCTCTCCTCCCTGCGGGTGCTGACCCTGCCGCAGCTCGCCAGCCTCTCACCCGAGACCCCGCCGCGAACGCTTCGCTATCGAACCGCTCGCCTCGCCAAGCATGGCTTCCTCGGTCGCACTCGGCCTTACCGCGAACGCGGCTCAGCGCCGCATCACCTGTGGCCGACGCGCAAGGGCGAGGCAATCGCCAATGGCGAACCACCACCGCGCGGCGGCGAGCGGCGCGAGCCGAACCCGCTGTTCCTCGCTCACGCCGCTGGGCTGAGCGAGCTGTACGTGGCGCTGAAGACCGAGCTGCCCGAGGGCATCGAGCTGGCGAGCTTCGAGCGCGAGGCCGAGGCGCGTGAGACGTTCACCACGCTTGGCCGCGAGGAGCGGGCCATCGCGCCCGATGCCTGCATCCAGATCGCCGACGCCGATGGCAACGGGCTGATCGGCCTCGTCGAGCTGGACCTCGGCACGATGTCGCACCGCCAGCTCAAGACGAAGGCGGCGGGCTATGGCGAGTACGCCCAGCGCGGAGCCTGGCGCCAGCGCAACGCCTACTGCCCGCCGTTGCTGTTCATCACCACCAGCGAGAAGCGGGCACGGTCCTTCCTCGCCGCCGCCGACCGGGAGATCGACAGCGCCCGGATGCTGGTCGCCTGCGTCGGGCTTGCCCGCGACCTTCGCCGCTGCACCGCCGCGCCCGAGTGGATGGTCGGCGATGCCGAGCAGGCCACCAACCTGCTCGGCATCCTTCGCGCCGCGCGGCGGCCCTACGACGAAGCGAACGAGCGCGAGGAAGCCCAGCGCCGCGAGGAAGAGGCCGAACGCGAGCGGCTGCGCTCTGACCCCGAGGCCCTCGCCGAGTGCCTGCGGCAAAAGCTTCGCTACGCCTGGGGAGACGATCAGTTGGGGCGGGCGGCCACCGATGCCCTTCGCCTCTCGGTCGAAAGCGAGGACGGACTGAGCGAGGTCGAGCGCGCTGCCCTGAAGGCAGTCGGCGGGATGCTGGCCGAACCGCTTGCCGCTCGCCTCGCCGACCGCGAGCCGACGCCTTCCGAGCGCGAGGCGTTGGCCGCCCTGGTCGCTCACCATCACGCAAGCCAGATCGAGCGCTTGAACGAGGCGGCGAAGCGATTCGGCGAAGGGCCGAAGCTGCGTCGGCGTCGACGCTGGCTTGAGGACGGCGATCTCATCGGCACCGACTCGCTGGCAGAACTGACAGACGATGCCGAGCAGGACCGCGAGAACGCCGCCGAGCAGGACCGGCTGCGAGAGGACTACCTACGCTGGCGCGAGACCAAGGCCGCGCGGCTCGGCGAGAGGCATGGCTTCATCGCCCGGCACCGCATCGGCCACGATGCCTTTCTCGCCGAGGCCGACCGGGAGGCGCTGCGGCTCTGCGAGGGCTGCAAGGAGATCGTCTATCCCGACCCCGACCGCGAACACGGCCCCGCTCGGCGCGACGTTGCCGCCTACTGCCATTTTTGCGGGTCCGGAGTGCTGAGCGAGCTTCCGAGCGAGGGGGTCGAACCGACTTGAGATCCGGGCGCGACGGAGCTACACATGGTGGACGGATCGCAGCCCGGCGCCGCCGCGATCACGAAGGCAGGCAGCGCAAGGCGACCCCGGTCGGTGAACTCGAGGCCACCATGTCGATTGAACAGACCAAGCCCGGATCAGCGCTGGACGATCAGCTCCGGCGCGAGCAGGCGAAGGCAATCTTCGACTTGCTTCGCTCGACCTCGCACCCACGCCCCGCCAAAGGCTGCGACCGATGATCGCCGCCGCCCTACAGCTCGGACGGGGTGACGACGAAGCCCAGGCGGTCGGCTCCTCTGCGCAACCTGCCATCGACGGTTACGAGGCGGCAATCGCTGATCTTCGCCAGCGCGACGTACTCGGCGTCGTAGGTCTTCGCCCAACCGAAATCCTCGGCGACTTCCCACGCAGCCATCGCCAGCCCGTCCGGCCGTTGCTCGCTGATCGAAAGCTTCCCGGCGAGGAACCGCTGCACGGCCAGCTCGGCAAGGGCGTCGGAGATATCGCCCCGAAAGGCCATCTCGTGAAGCACCGAGGGAACCTCGCTCCACAGCAGCGGCGGTGCGATGAGCTGGCCTCCATCATCGAGGGCTGCGCTTGCCTGCTCTCCGGCCCGGTCGAGCGACAGACTCGACCGCCAAGCTCGCGTCTACGACCAGCACGCTCAGTGCGACTCGCGGGAGCGCCGCACGGCAGCCGCGACGTTCGGCATCGGCTCGCCGGTCAGGGTCTCGCCCCAGCCTGCGGGCAATGCAGCCATCTCCGGCTCATCGACCGACTCGTCGGGAATGACGATCCGCGCACGGGCCGCCCTGGCCTCATCGAGGTCAAGCACCTCTCGCAGCAGCTTCTCCTTCGCGGTCACGCTTCAAGCGTACCGGCCGACCCCGCGTAAATCCGAGGAAAGGAACCGATGATGCGACGCTTTGCCTGGTACGGACGGCTCTCGACCAAGGACAAGCAGGACCCGACCCTCTCCTTTCCCTCGCAGCGCGAGGCCTGCGCGACGAAGGCCGCTGAGCTGAGCGGTGAGATCGTCTGCGAGTTCACCGATCAGGAGGCCGGTCGCCGCGACGACCGAGCCGGTTGGGCCGACCTGCTGCGCGAGGCGAAAGAGCCCGACGCCCGACGCTTCGACGCGGTGATCATCTACTCGACCTCTCGCCTCAGCCGCGACCTCTTCCACGCGCTGACCTACGAGCGAGAGATGACGCGGGCTGGGATCGAGGTCTTCTACGCGCTGACCGCTGGCGATCAGACCAGCCCGGAGGGGCGGCTGATCCGCCACATGTTCCAGGCGCTCGACCAGTTCGAGGTCGAGAAGCTGGGCCGCGAAGTCCGGCGTGGCCAGAAGGAGAACACGCGGCAGGGCTACCGCAACGGCGGGCGGGCGCCCTACGGGTATCGCTTGCAGCATGAGGCGCATCCCGACCCGGCGCGAGCGAAGGCGGGCGATAAGAAGTCGCGCCTCGTTCCCGACCCCGAGCGGGCGCCTGTGGTCGCCGAGATATTCGACCGCTTCCTCTCTGGCTCCGGCTATAAGGAGATCGCCAACCACCTGAACCGGCCCGGTGGTCCGGCGACCCCCAACCACGTCGATTCCAAACGCAACACCTCCGGCAAATGGGCGAAGACGACGATCAAGTCGATGCTGGAAAACCCGACCTACACCGGCCGCCTTTACTGGAACCGGCTCGATTCACGCGCCCACAAGCAGGGTGCCGGGCCGGTGGTTCGGCGTAGCCCCGAGGAATGGGTTGAAGCAGACGAGCGGCACGAGGCCCTGGTCACCGACGAGCAGTTCGAGCGCGTGCAAACCGAGATGAAACGTCGCAGCAACGGCCACGGCGGTCACCGACGACGCCCACAGAAGCGATCCTTCCTGCTGCGAGGCATCGTCCACTGTTCCACCGGGCACAACCCGCTACGGATGCAGGGCCGCTCTCGAAAAGGCGAGCCGACCTATTACACCTGCGGCTACCGAACCTCCTACGGCGACCGCGCGGCCGAGGCGGTTGGCCACGGCAAATGGCAGTACGTGCGCGAGGACAGCCTCACGACGCTGATCGACAGCTTCTTCGCCACCCGGATATTCGGCGCTGACCGCCTGGCCTACTTCCGCGCTCAGAGTTCAACCATGGCGAGCGAGGCGCAAGACCGCGACGACGACAAGCGCACACGGATCACCAAACAGCTCAGCGAGGTCGATCAGCGGATCGAGCGCCAGCTCGCGGCGATCGAGGCAGGCGTCGATCCGGCCGTGGTTGGCAAACGAATCCGAACCCTCAAAACGGAGCGCGAGGAGGCGGAGGTTGTCCTCGCCCAGCTCGAAGACTCACGCCGGGACAGCACCGCCATAGACCCCGCCGACACCCTGGCGGTCCTCAACGCTCTGCCCGATCTCGGCAAGTCACTGATCGCCGCCGACCCCGATATACGGCGGGCGGTGTTCGACGCCTTCCGCCTCCGGGTCGAGATCGACCGCAACAGTGGTCAGATACGCCTGAAAGCGCTGGTGTCAAGCGCGTTCGGGGAGGCGACAAATCTAATTGACCTGGGAGAGGCGGGTGATCCGGCTCTCTCCGATAAGGCTATACCGCTACGGGGATTCGAACCCCGGTTTCCGGACTGAGAATCCGGCGTCCTAGTCCCCTAGACGATAGCGGCGAGGGAACGGCATTCTAGCGAGCGGGATGGGTGGCCCGTCGTGCCGGGGGTCGGAGGGTCGGGGTCCGGGAACCGCTAAATTGCCTGCCCTCGCGGCTGTGGCGGAACTGGTAGACGCGCACGGTTCAGATCCGTGTGGAGGAAACTCCGTGGAGGTTCGACTCCTCTCAGCCGCACTAGACCTTCGCCGTCGAGAATTGCCGCCTGGCCAGAAAATGGCGCTTGTCCATGACGACCTTCGGCCAGGCGGCGAGCGCGGATGCTACTTATCAGTCTGTAGACCGTCAAGTATCTACCCGGAAACCTTCCCGTCTGTGGACGGGCAGCTACAGCAGACGGTTGGCAAGAACCTCAGGGCCTACCGCGAAGCCAAGGGACTCAGCCAAGAGGCCTTTGCCGACGTACTTGGCGTGCACCGCACCTACATGGGCGGCGTGGAGCGCGGGGAGCGGAACTTGACGCTCAGGAGCGTGGAGCGCCTGGCAAGGCGAATCAAGGTCAAACCGCTGTGGCTGCTCGGCGGTGACCAAGTCCGCCACCGATAGCCGACCGGCGGCGGGTCAGGATAGCTACTCATCAGTATGTAGACTCTTGAGTAGCAAACAGGAAGTCTGCCCTCTGCATGGCAGGCGACCTGCAACGCAATCTGGGCCGCAATCTCCGGACCTACCGAGAAGCACGCGGTCTGAGCCAAGAGGCGTTCGCCGAGATGCTCGGCGTTCACCGCACCTACATCGGAGGCATCGAGCGAGGCGAGCGGAACTTGACCCTGAGAAGCGTGGAGCGGATCGCCCGCTGCATCGGACAGGAGCCATTGCATCTCCTACGACCGGCTGAGAGGCAGCGCACCTAGGCCTCGCCCTCGCCGGCTCAGGTTCGCCCGTCTTTCATGCCTCCTGGGCAAGAGAGGAGATTTGAACGATGGAGGTTCCCGGCAAAGCTGACCCTGCGTTAGGAGATAGCTGGCCGAGCTGCGCCAAGAAACATCCCTTGCGCGCTCGACTGCTCGCCCTCGGCAGGGAACGGCCCAGTACCGTCGCCGAGCTGGCCAACGCGCTGGGTGAGCCGCCAGTCGTGGTGGCGTATCACTGGCAGGTGCTCAAGCGAGCCGGTTTGCTGTGAGGACTGCGTGACCGGGAACCGCTAGGTTTCGGCCGATGGCCGAGGTCCTGCCCCTCAAAGCCCTGCACTACGACCTCGACGCGGTCGGCTCGCTGCAGGACGTCGTCGCTCCTCCCTACGACGTGATCGACACCGCGACGCGGGCCGAGCTGCTGGAGCGCTCGCCCTACAACGCGGTCGCGATCGACCTGCCCAAGCCCTACGGGGAGACCGGCCCGCAGGCCGAGGGCGACGGCGACCCCTACGCCTTCGCCGGCCAGACGATCGAGGCCTGGAAGCAGGCCGGCGCCCTCGTCGCCGACTCCGAGCCCTCGATCTGGGCGATGGAGCAGGAGTACACCGGTCCCGACGGCTCCGCCCACACGCGCCACGGCATCCTCGCCCGCGTCCGGGTCGAGGACTTCGACACGGGCCAGGTCCTCCCCCACGAGCGCACGCTGCCCGGCCCCAAGCAGGACCGCCTCGAACTGATGCGCGCCACCCGCTGCAACCTCTCGCCGATCTTCTCGCTCAGCACGCTCGACCCATGGCCGCTGGTGCAGCGGGAGGTCGAGATCGAAGACCCCTGGGGCGAGGCGACCGACGCGGGCGGGACGGTCACCCGGCTTTGGCAGATCCGGGACCCCGGGATCCACGACGAGATGACCGAGCTGCTCGCCGGCGCCCAGCTGCTGATCGCCGACGGCCACCACCGTTACGAGACCGCGATCGCCTACCGCGACGAGGTCGGCGGCGAGGGCGACCACAACTACACGCTGATGGCGCTGACCGGCCTCGACGACCCCGGCCTCTCGATCTTCCCCACCCACCGCCTGCTCTCCGGCTTCGCCGGTGACCCCGAGCGCCAGCAGCGCCTCGGCGAGGGCCTGCGCGAGCTCTTCGAGGTGAGCGAGGTCGAGACCGACCGAGTCGACCCGCTCGGCGAGGACGGCGTCGGCGTCTTCGGCCTCTACGACTCCCACCACAAGCGCGCCTTCCGCCTGCGACTGAAGGACACGACCGAGCTCGACCGGCTGCTCGAGGGCCAGCCCGAGGCCTACCGCCGCCTCGACGCGGCGATCCTCGAGACCCTGGTGCTGAAGGGCATCGCGGGGCTGAGCGAAGACGACATCCTCGCCAAGCGCGGCATCGGCTACGCCAAGAGCGTCGAGGACTCGCTGCGCCTGATCGACGACGGCACCTACGACGTCGCCTTCGTCCTGCGCCCGATCCCCGTCGACCAGACCAAGGCGATCTGCGAAAGCGACGCCAACATGCCGCCGAAGTCGACCTACTTCTACCCCAAGGTTCTGACCGGGCTGGTCTTCAACCCGCTTGCCTGACCTGGCCGCGGCGTAGGATCGGGCCGTGGTGAAGATCTACACCAAGAAGGGCGACGACGGGACGACCTCGCTGTGGTACGGCGGCCGCGTGCCCAAGCACCACGACCGCACGGAGGCCTACGGCTCGCTCGACGAGGCCTGCTCGCACCTCGGCGTCGCCCGCGCCCTCTGCGACGCCGGCGAGGCCGAGATGGCCGCCGACATCCTGCGCCTGCAAGACGACCTCTTCGTCGCCGGCGCCGAGCTGGCGACCGCGCCGGAGGCCGCCGAGCGGCTCGAAGACGGCGTCAGCCGCACCACCGAGGAGATGGTCGCCGAGCTGGAGCAGCGGATCGACCGCTACATGTCCGAGGTCGAGCTGCCGCCGCAGTTCGTCATCCCCGGCGGCAACCAGCTCTCGGCCCAGCTCGACGTCGCCCGCACCGCGATCCGCCGCGCCGAGCGCCGCATCGCCGCCCTCGCCGAAGCCGGGGAGCTGGCAAGCGAGACCGTGATCCACTTCGTCAACCGCGCCTCCGACCTCGCCTACGCGATGGCCCGCTTCGCCGACGTCGACGAGCCGGCGCTGTTCGAGGGTCGCCGCAAGGGCTAGATGAAGGTCGTCGCCAGACGCCGCGAGGGCTTCGCCCACGAGGTCGAGATCGAGGGCGGCCACACCGTCCTCGTCGACGAGCCGGCCGATTCCGGCGGCGAGGACACCGGCCCCTCCCCCACGCGCCTGCTCGCCGCCAGCCTCGCCGGCTGCGTCGCCGTGACGATCGAGATGTACGCGGAGCGCAAGGGCTGGGATCTGGGCAAGGTCGAGGTGGACGTCAACGCCGAGCACGAGGGGCACGCGCCCCGGTCCTTCACCGTCACCCTCCACCTGCCGGCGGATCTGAGCGAAGAGCAGCGAGCGCGCCTGCTCGTGATCGCCGGCAAATGCCCGGTGCACCATGCGCTGGCGCAGGAGACGCCGGTCACCGTCTCCGAGCGGATCGAGTCGCTCTGATGGACCTCGGCCTGAAGGGACGCGGCTGCGTCGTCACCGGCGCCAGCCGTGGGATCGGGGCCGAGACCGCGCGGCTGCTCTGCGCCGAGGGGGCGAGCGTTCTGCTGGTGGCGCGCGACGAGGAGCGCCTGGCCGCCGCCGCAGGAGAGGCATCCACAGCTGGGGCCGAGGCGGGCGGCCGCGCCGAGACCCTCTCCCTCGACGTCACCGGCGAGGACGCGGGCAAGCGGATGCTGGCCACGGCACAGGAGCGCTTCGGCGCCCTCGACGTCCTGGTCAACAACGCCGGAACCGCCCAATGGCGCGACCTCGACGACGTCCCCGACGAGGACTGGCGCGCCCAGTACGAGCTCAACGTGATGGCGCCGCTGCGGGCGATGCGCGCAGCGATCCCGCCGATGGCCGAGCGCGGCTGGGGGCGGGTCGTCAACGTCTGCTCGACTGCGGGCAAGCGGCCCTCGGCGGCGATGCCCGAGTACTCGGTGGCAAAGGCGGCCGAGCTCTCCCTCTCGCGGCTCTTCGCCGACCGCCACGCGGGCGACGGCGTGCTCGTCAACGCGATCTGCCCCGGCCCGGTCGAATCGGAGATGTGGATGGAGCCGGGCGGACTGCTCGACCAGTCCCAGCGGATGTCGGGAGCGGAGAGCCGCGAGGAGGCGCTGGCCGCCGCGGGCTCCAAGCGCCCGATCGGCCGCCTTGCCCAGGCCGGGGAGATCGCGTCCGCGATCGTCTTCCTCTGCTCCGAGCGCGCCTCCTACGTCAGCGGCGCCGCCTGGTCGGTCGACGGCGGCACGGTCCAGGTGATCATCTGAGCCCGTGGCGACTTATACGTCTATATGACGGATAAATCGCCACACCCCCTCCGGGAGCTCCTCCTCTCCCCCGAGGAGGCGCACGCGATGGAGGCCCGCGGCGGGACCGACGCCGCGGTGCTGCTGCCGCTGCACGGCTGGCCCGAGGAGCCTGGGCTGATCTTCACCGAGCGGCGCGCCGACATGCGACGGCACGCCGGCGAGATCTCGTTTCCGGGCGGACGCAGGGACGACGCCGACGCCGACCTGGCCATGACCGCTCTGCGCGAGGCGCAGGAGGAGATCGGCCTCGACCCCGAGCAGGTCGAGCTCTGTGGCGCCCTTCCCCCCGCCGCGACCTTCGTCACCGGCTACCGGATCCACCCCTACGTGGGGATCGTCCCCGACCCTAGAGAGCTCGACCTCCAGCCCAATCCGGCAGAGGTGGAGACCGTCCTCGCCTTCTCGCTGGAAGGGCTGCAGGGCGGCTATGAGATGCGCCGCCTCGTCCGCCGCGGCGTCCCCATCCACACCCCGGCCTACGAGGTCGACGGCCACCTGATCTGGGGAGCAACCGCCCGAATCCTCGGCGATCTCCTCGAGCGCCTCGGCTAAATCGGCCGGTCGGCGACCTCGACCGGGATTCGCCAGGTCCGCGCCGCGGCCTCGACCGCCGAGCGCCCCCGGGCGAGGACGGAGGGGGGGACGCAGCCGCCCGCCTCGTAGACGAAGCGGCGCACCGGCGTTTCGACCAGGCGCTCCAGAAAGCGCTCGAGCCGTGGGCCGTGGATCGCCTCGAGGTCCTCCTCGCTGCCGGCGGCGGAGCCCAGCAGCCAGTAGACCTCGGCGACGTCGGCGACGAGCTCGAGCAGGGTCCCGGGCTGCGCCGGATCGGCAAGGCGCCGCCTCGATGCCCGCCGCCTCGATCGCCGCCAAGCCCTCCTGCCGGCGGCTCGTCCCGCGCACCGCCCAGCCTTCCTCCAGCAACCGCTCGTCCGAGCGCCCGCCCGCGACAGCCGCAACCGACGATCAGCGCTCGCGCCACGCCGGTCCTAGGACGCCTGGGAGCGCTGGCGCAGCCGCTCCAGCTCCTCCGCTTCGACCTCTTCGCGCAGCTCCTGCTCGCTGCGTCTCGGCGACTCCGCGGCGACGGCGCATCTCGTTCTGCGCCTCGAGCATCTGCTGCACGTCGTCGATCTCGTTCTGCGCCTCGACCTCGGGCTGAGCGGGTCGGCTTCCAGTCGACCAGTTCGGCGTTGCTGCCCGGGTAGAAGTGGCTCGATCAGGAAGCAGGACGCCGACCATCAGCAGCACCATCGCGACCGTTCCCAGGACGAAACCACACGGGCGAAGGATACGCCGAGCCCGCGCGTCGACTTAAATCCCGCAGATGCCGGAGGCATTCGTAGTCGACGCGGTCCGCACGCCGATGGGCGCCTACCGCGGCGCCCTCTCCGGCGTCCGCCCCGACGACATGGCCGCGCACACGATCGCGCGCCGTGGTCGAGCGCACCGGCGTCGACCCCGAGCGGATCACCGACGTCTACTTCGGCGCCGCCAACCAGGCCGGCGAGGACAACCGCGACGTCGCCCGGATGGCGGCGCTGCTCGCCGGCCTGCCGGACGAGCGTCCCGGGCGCCACCGTCAACCGCCTCTGCGCCTCGGGCCTGGAGGCGATCAACTGCGCCGCCCGCGCGGTCAAGCTCGGCGAGGGCGACTTCTACCTGGCCGGCGGGGTCGAGTCGATGAGCCGCGCGCCGTGGGTCGTCGGCAAGCCCGAGCGCGGCCTGCCGCGCGGCCCGCAGACGATGCACGACACGACGCTCGGCTGGCGCCTGGTCAACCCGCGCATGGCCGAGCTCGGCGTCTCGACCGAGTCGATGGGCGAGACCGGCGAGAACGTCGCCGAGCGCTACGGGATCAGCCGCGAGGACCAGGACGCCTTCGGCCTGCGCAGCCACCAGCGCGCGGTCGCCGCCGCCGAGGCGGGGATCTTCGCCGAGGAGATCGTCCCGATCGAGGCGCCGCAGGGCCGCGAGACCGTCACCGTCGAGGCCGACGAGGGCCCGCGCGCCGACGCCTCCGCTGGAGAAGATGGCGAAGCTGCGGCCCGCCTTCCGCGAGGGCGGCACGGTCACCGCCGGCAACGCCTCGACCCTCAACGACGGCGCCGCCTGCACCGCTGATCGCCTCCGAGGCGGGCGCGAAGGAGCTCGGCGCCGAGCCGCTGGCCCGGGTCGTCTCCTTCGGCGTCGCCGGCGTCGACCCCGCCTACATGGGCATCGGCCCCGCCGTCGCCATCCCCCGCGCCCTCGACGCCGCCGGCCTCAGCCTCGACCAGATCGACCTGATCGAGCTCAACGAGGCCTTCGCCTCCCAGGTGCTCGCCAGCGCCCGCGAGCTCGGGATCGACGAAGAGCGCCTCAACGTCAACGGCGGCGCGATCGCCCTCGGCCACCCGCTCGGCTGCTCCGGCGCCCGCCTCACCGACCACCCTCGTCCGCGAGCTGCGCCGCCGCGGCGGCAGCTACGGCATCGCGACCATGTGCGTCGGCGTCGGCCAGGGCCTGGCGACGGTCTTCGAAGCGGTCTGAGACCGCCGGTGCGCCTTTCCCCCTCGGATAGCGCACCGGAACGGGTGGGTTAGTAGCCTCGCGCGTCGATGACTGCTGAGTTCGAGAGAGCTGGCCAGCGTCGACGGGCAGATCACGCCGACCGCCGAGGCGATGGTGCCGCTCAAGGACGACGGGCTCTACCGCGGCGACGGCGCCTTCGAGGTGATCCGCCTCTACGAGGGCCAGCCGTTCGCGCTCGTCGACCACCTCGACCGGCTGGAGCGCTCCGCCGCCGCGATCGAGCTCGAGTTCGACCGCGCCGCGCTGGAGGGCGAGATCGAGGCCCTGCTCGCCGAGCTCGGCGACGCGCGACGGGCAGCTGCGGCTGATCGTCACCCGCGGCGGCCGCCGCCTCGCGATGACCGAGCCGATCCCGGCCCACGGCGAGACCGCTCGGCGCTCGCCACCGTCACCTACTGCCCGACGCGTGATCCTCAACGGGGTCAAGTCGCTCTCCTACGCGGCCAACATGCAGGCGACCCGGCTCGCCAAGGCCCAGGGCGCCGACGAGGCGGTGCTGGTCCAGCCCGACGGAACCGTGCTCGAGCCGCCCACCTCCTCGATCTTCTGGGTCTCGCCGCAGGGCGCCCTGCGCACGCCCGCGCTCGACGACGGCGTGCTCGAGTCGATCACCCGCGACCGCCTGGTCAAGGCGCTCGACGTCGAGGAGGGCGCCTGGCCGGTCGCCGACCTGCGCGCCGCCAGCGAGGCCTTCCTCGCCTCGACCACGCGCGAGATCCAGGCGGTCTCCGCGATCGACGGCAGCGCGCTGCCCGCAGCCCCCGGCCCCCGCACCCGCGAGGCCCAGGAGGCCTTCGCCGCGACCCTGGGACGCGAGCTTCGATGACGAACGGCCGAACACGACCCGAGAAAGCAGGGATGAGATGGACTTCCAGTTGACCGACGAGCAGCGGCTGATCTCCGAAACGGCGCGCGAATTCGCCGACAAGGAGATCACGCCGCGGGTCCGCGACAACGACCGCGCCGCCCGCTTCGACCGCGAGCTGGCGAGCAAGCTGGGCGAGGTCGGCTACCTCGGCGCGCCCGTCGCCGAGGAGTACGGCGGCCGCGGCCTCGACTACATCGGCTACGGGCTGATCGTCGAACAGGTCGGCCGCGCCGACTCCTCCGCCCGCACCGTCGTCTCGGTGCAGACCTCGCTGGTCGCCGGCTCGATCGAGAGGTGGGGCACCGAGGAGCAGAAGCAGCAGCTGGCTGCCGCGGCTGTGCTCGGGCGAGGCGCTCGGCTGCTTCGGCCTGACCGAGCCCGACACCGGCTCCGACGCCGCCAACCTGCGCACCCGCGCGACCAAGACCGACTCGGGCTGGTCGATCAGCGGCCAGAAGATGTGGATCTCGCTCGCCAACTTCTCCGAGGTGGCGCTGATCTTCGCCCAGACCGACCCCGAGAAGAAGCACAAGGGCCTCGCCTGCTTCCTCGTCCCCACCGACAGCGAGGGCTTCACCACCCAGGAGATCCACGGCAAGCTCGGGCTGCGCTCCTCCGACACCGGCGAGATCTCGCTCGACGACGTCGAGGTCGGCGAGGACGCGATGCTCGGCGAGATCGGCGACGGCTTCAAGGTCGCGATGAGCGCCCTCGACAACGGCCGCTACAGCGTCGCCGCCGGCTGCGTCGGCATCTGCGAAGGCTGCGTCGAAGCCTCGGTCGCCTACTCCAAGGAGCGCAAGCAGTTCGGCGTCCCGCTCGCCCGCTTCCAGCTGGTCCAGGAGATGATCGCCGACATGATCCTCAAGCGCGACGCCTCGCGGATGCTGGTCTACCGCGCCGGCGTGCTGAAGGACGAAGGCAAGCCGAACACGCTGGAGACCTCGGTGGCGAAGCTGTACGCGACCGAGTCGGCGGTCGAGTGCGCCAACCTGGCGATCCAGGTCCACGGCGGCGCCGGCTACGTCGACGACTACCCGGTCGAGCGCTACCTGCGCGACGCCCGCGTCACCACCCTCTACGAGGGCACCTCGCAGATCCAGAAGCTGATCATCGGCCGCGCCGCGACGGGGATCAACGCGATGACTCCGATGACGGAGGCCTGAGCCCTTGGCCGACCTGGTCGAGACCTCTCGCGACGGCCACGTCGCCCTGCTCCAGCTCAACCGGCCCGAGGCGCGCAACGCCCTCTCGCCGGAGATGATGGAACAGATCGCCGCCGAGCTGGAGCGCCTCGACCCCGACCCCGAGGTCCGCTGCGTCGTCATCGCCGGCTCCGAGAAGGTCTTCGCCGCCGGCGCCGACATCAAGGCGATGAGCGAGCGCAGCTTCGCCGAGGCGCTGCGCCACCCGGCCGCCTCCTTCTGGCGCCGCCTCGGCGGCGGTCAAGACGCCGATGATCGCCGCCGTCTCCGGCTACGCGCTCGGCGGCGGCTGCGAGCTGGCGCTGGCCTGCGACATGATCGTCGCCTCCGACACGGCCCTGCTTCGGCCAGCCGGAGATCACCCTCGGGATCATCCCCGGCGGCGGCGGCACCCAGCGCCTGGCGCGGGTGCTCGGCAAGCAGCGGGCGATGGAGTACGTGCTGACCGGCCGCCGCTTCGACGCCGACATGGCGACTGAAGATGGGCCTCGTCAACAAGGTCGTGAAGAAGGGCGAGTGGCTGGAGGAGGCGATGGACCTCGCCCACACCGTCGCCGAGCGCCCGCCGATCGCGACGCGGCTCGCCAAGCAGGCGGTGCTCGCCGCCGAGGAGACCGCGCTCAGCGCCGGCCTGGAGAACGAGCGCCGCCTCTACGAGCTGGCGATGGCGACCGAGGACCGGGTCGAGGGCATGCAGGCCTTCCTCGAGAAGCGCGAGCCGAAGTTCGAGGGACGGTGAAGGCTGACGTCGGTTGCGTCGGGGTCGTCGGCGCCGGCACGATGGGCGCCGGGATCGCCCAGGTCGCGGCGCTGGGCGGCTACGAGACCCGCCTGCACGACCCGGTCCCCGCGGCGCTCGAAGCCGGCGATCGACCGGCTCCACCGGGCCCTGGCAAAGGGGGCCGACGAAGGGCATGTGGAGCGCAGAGGAGGCCGACGCGCCGGCGACCCGCGTCGGCGCCGCCCAGAGCCTCGGCGACCTGGCCGAATGCGACCTGGTGATCGAGGCAGCGCCCGAGGACCTCGAGCTGAAGCGCGAGCTGTTCGCCGCCCTGGCCGCCGCCTGCGGACCGGAGGCGATCCTCGCCAGCAACACCTCCTCGCTGCCGGTCACCGCGATCGCCGCCGATGTCCCCGGCCGCGAGCGCGTCGTCGGCATGCACTTCTTCAACCCGCCGGCGCTGATGAAGCTGGTCGAGGTCGTCGCCACCGCCGACTCCTCCGCCCACGGCGCTGGAGGCGACGACCGAGGTCGGCAGGCGCATGGGCCGCACGCCGATCCGGGCCAAGGACAGCCCCGGCTTCATCGCCAACCGCCTCGCCCGCCCCTTCACCCTGGAGTCGCTGCGGATGCTCGCGCGAGGGGTCGCCGACGCCGAGACGATCGACCGCGTCTGCCGGGTCGGGCGGCGGCTTCCGCATGGGCCCGTTCGAGCTGATCGACCTGATCGGCCTCGACGTCAACCTCAGCGTCGCCCGCTCCTTCTACGCGCAGGGCGGCGAGCCCGAGCGCTGGCGGCCGAGCGCGATCCAGGAGGAGCTGGTCGCCGAGGGCCGCCTCGGGCGCAAGAGCGGTCAGGGCTTCTACGACTACGGCAACCCGCCAAACCCCGGCGCGGCCGCCCCTTCGCACCAGATCGCGAGGCAGGCGGACAGCGGAGCGGGCGAGACGACCCTCGACCCCGAGGCGCTGGCAAAGATCGACCCCGCCGCGCCGCGGATCCTCCCCCGCCTCGTCGCCCAGATCGCCAACGAGGCCGCCTTCGCGCTCGAAGAGGAGGTCGGCTCCCCGGCCGACATGGACACCGCGATGCGGCTCGGCTTCAACTGGCCGCGCGGCCCGCTGGAGCTGACCGAGCTGATCGGCGCCGAGCGCGCGGCGGCGATCCTCGAAGAGCTGCGAGGGCCGCTGGGAGAGGCCTACCTCCCCGCTCCTCGACTCCTCGCCGCGACGGAGAGATAGCCGATGGCGGTCGTCGGCGACGACTTCGAGGAGGCAGGACGCGGCCTGGTCGCGCCGTTCGAGCCGGCGCGGATCGAGGACGAGGACGGGCGCACCGTCTGGGAGCTGGAGAGCTACGGGTTCCTCGACGACGACCCGCCGGCGACCGCCAACCCGAGCCTCTGGCGGCAGGCGCGCCTCGGCCGCATCGCCGGCCTCTTCGAGCTGGCGCCGGGCCTCTACCAGCTGCGCGGCTTCGACCTCTCCAACATGCACGTGGTCGAGGGCGAGGAAGGAATCGTCGTCATCGACCCGCTCGTCTCCGCCGAGACGGCCGCGGCGGCGCTGGCCCTCTACCGCGAGCACCGCGGCGAGCGGCCGGTCACCGGCCTGATCTACACCCACAGCCACGTCGACCACTTCGGCGGCGCCAAGGGCGTCGTCTCCCAGGAGGAGGTCGACTCCCGCGGCATCCCCGTGATCGCCCCCGCCGGCTTCCTCCACCACGCGGTCAGCGAGAACGTCTTCGCCGGCACGGCGATGGGGCGTCGCGCCGGCTACATGTTCGGGGCGATGCTCGAGCGAGGGCCCGAGGGCCAGCTCGGCGCCGGGCTCGGCCAGACCACCTCGCTGGGCACTATCACCCTCCTCCCGCCCAACCTCGACGTGGCCGAGACCGGCCAGGAGGAGACGGTGGACGGCGTGCGCATGCGCTTCCAGATGACTCCGGGGACCGAGGCGCCGGCGGAGATGAACATCCATCTCCCCGAGCTGCGGGCGCTCTGCATCGCCGACAACGCCGCCCGCTCGATGCACAACATCCTCACCCCGCGCGGCGCCCTGGTCCGCGACCCGCGCATCTGGGCGCACTACCTCGACCAGGCGATCGACCTCTTCGGCGCCGATACCGACGTGCTCTTCGCCGGTCACCACTGGCCCTGCTGGGGCCGCGAGCAGATCGTCGAGTACCTCGGGAAGCAGCGCGACCTCTACACCTACCTGCACGACCAGACCCTGCGGCTTCTGAACCAGGGCCTCACCGGAGCGGAGATCGCCGAGACGATCGAGTTGCCGCCCAGCCTCGCCGAGGAGTGGCACTGCCGCGAGTACTACGGCTCGGTCAGCCACAACACCAAGGCGATCTACCAGCGCTACATGGGCTGGTTCGACGGCAATCCCGCCCACCTCTGGGAGCACCCGCCGGTCGAGCAGGCGCGCCGCTACGTCGAGCTCGCCGGCGGCGCCGGGACCCTGCTGGAGAAGGCCCGCGCCAGCTTCGAGCGGGGCGACTTCCGCTGGGTGGCCGAGGTCGTCAACCACCTCGTCTTCGCCGAGCCCGAGAACCGCGAGGCCCGCGAGCTGCAGGCCGACGCGCTCGAGCAGCTCGGCTTCGGCGCCGAGAACGCGACCTGGCGCAACTTCTTCCTGATGGGGGCCAGGGAGCTGCGCGAGGGCGTCTCCGGAACGCCGACCGTCACCGCGCCGGCCGACGTGGTCGCCCACCTGACGGTCAGCCAGCTGCTCGACGCGATGGCGATCCGCCTCGACGGCCCGCGGGCCTGGGACGCGAACCTGCGCATCGACTGGCGGATCACGGCCCCCGACGAGCAGCACCGGATCACCGTCCGAAACGGCGTCCTCCGCCACAAGCCCGGCAGCCACGAGCCGACCGCCGACGCGGCCCTCGTGGTCGAGCGCGAGGCGCTCGACCAGCTCCTGCTCAAAACCGCCGACATCGCCGAGCTGGCCGAGAGCGGGCGCCTCCGCGTCGAGGGCGACGGCGTCAAGCTGGGCGAACTGCTCGGCCTGCTCGATGAGCCCGACCCCGGCTTCGCGATCGTCACGCCATAGACGGCGGGTGCCCCTCCCCAAAACGCGCGGCAGGAGCCGCGCTTGAGTGTTTTGGGGAGGGGCACCCGCCGTCTCTCTCGAAAGCACACGTCTCCCGGAAAGCCCGAGACTGCGTAGCCCGTGCCAAGGTCCCCAAGCTTTTAAAGCCTGGTGCTCCCGTGCGGCGCCTAGGACATGTGGAGCTTGGGGTTTGTGACGCCTTCGGGGAAGGAGCTTTTCGAAGCTCGTGCGCTGTTGAAGGGATGCAGGCGCCCCTGTCCAAAACACTCAAGCGAGGCTCCCGCCGAGCGTTTTGGACAGGGGCGCCTGCATCCCCTACACAAACCCGCCCTTAGCGAGACCGCGAGCCGCCGCCCAGCGGCTCAAGCCACGGTGCGCCGCGGTCGATGCCGAGGTATGGACATGTCCGGCCTTAGCCGCTTGACCCCGGCAGCCGCCGTCGCGGCATGGATCGGGCTGCTGTCGCTGCTGCTCGCCGCCTACGCCGCGGTCACGCTGGTGCCGATCGGCGGCGCCGGCACGCAGGACGCCTTCGGGCGGTGGGCCTACGACGCCGTCGTGCTCGGGGCCGCGATCGCCGTCCTCTACCGGGCGATCAAACTGCCGGGAGAGCGGCTCGCCTGGCTCAGCCTCGGCATCGGGATGCTGCTCTGGGCGCTCGGCCAGACCTACTACTCGGCCGTCCTCTACTACGCCTCCCCCGCGCCGTTCCCCTCGCCGTCGGACGCGCTCTTCCTCGCCTTCTATCCCGCGACCTTCTGCGCCCTGCTGCTGCTGCTTCACAGCCGTTCGGCGCGGGTCGACACGTTCGCCTGGATGGACGGCCTGATCGGGGCGCTCGCGGTTGCCGCGGTCGCCGCCGCGCTGATCTTCCCGCCCGTGCTCGACGCGCTCGAAGGCAGCACCCTCGGCGTCGCCGTCAGCCTCGCCTACCCCTGCGCCGACCTCGTCCTGCTCGGGCTGGTCGCGGGAGCGCTCACCACCTCGCGCTGGCGCGCCCACGGCGCCTGGCCGCTGATCGCCGCTGCGCTGGCGCTGTTCGGCGCCGCAGACGTCGTCTACCTCTCGGTGGCCGGACAGTCGACGCAGGCCCTCAACCTGGCCAGCATCGCCTGGCCGCTTGCGTTCCTCCTCCTCGCCGCCGCGGCGTGGCTGCCGAAGGCCGCCGTCGAGCGCGCCCGGGGCCGGACGGTCCGCTCGATCGCACTGCCGGTGGCACTGGCCACGGTCGTCGTCGTCCTGCTCGCGATCGGCAACGTCGTTCCGATCGGGACCGTCGCGATCGGGCTCGGGGTCGCCTCGCTGCTCGCCGTGCTGGCCAGGCTCGTCACCACCTTCGCCCTCAACACGAGGATGCTCGCGGCGAGCAAGCGCGAGGCGAGCACCGACTCGCTCACCGGCCTGCGCAACCGGCGCTCGTTGCTGACCGACCTGGAGAGGGACCTCTCCAAATCGCGACCGCGAAACGACGCCCTGGCGCTGTTCGACCTCGACGGGTTCAAGTCCTACAACGACAGCTTCGGGCACAGCGCCGGAGACGAACTGCTGAAGCGGCTGGGCGCGAGCCTCGAGGCCGCGATATCGCCATGGGGAACGGCGTACCGCCTCGGCGGCGACGAGTTCTGCGTCCTCTTCTCGACCGGGGAGGAGACCGCGGACGCGATCGTCAAGGCAGCCGAGGCGGGCCTCTGCGAGAAGGGGCCCAGCTTCTCGATCAAAGCCTCGTGGGGGATGGTCCGGCTGCCCGGCGAAGCACAGACCCCAAAAGACGCCCTGCTGATCGCCGACCGGCGCATGTACACGCAGAAGGGGCAGCGGGCCGACTCGGCGCTGAGCCAGGCCCGCGGCGTCCTGCTCGGGATGCTGCGCGAGCGCGAGCCGGAGCTCGACCGCCACCTCGGCGGCGTCGCGCACCTCGCTGCCGCGATGGGCCGCGCGCTCGACCTCGACGCCGAGGAGATGGACGTCCTCGTGCGCGCGGCGGAGATGCACGACATCGGCAAGATCGCGATCCCCGATGCGATCCTGCACAAACGCGGGCCGCTCGACGACGCCGAGGAGGACATGGTGCGCAAGCACACGCTGATCGGAGAGCGAGTGCTGGCGGCCGCTCCGGCCCTGCGCGGGGTCGCGAAGATCGTCCGCTCCAGCCACGAGAGCTGGGACGGCAGCGGCTACCCCGACGGCCTGGCCGGCAAGGCGATCCCGATCGAGGCGCGGATCATCCTCATCTGCGACGCCTACAGCTCGATGACCGGCGGCCGGCAATACGAGCCGACCCTCTCCGCCGGGGAGGCCGTCGCGGAGCTGCGGCGTGCCGCCGGGACCCAGTTCGACCCCGAGCTGGTCGAGCTGTTCGCCGGAAAGATCGCGGTCGAGACTCCCCCGGCGATCAGCCTTTGACGGAACGCGCTGTCCCGTCGCCGGCGATCTGAAAGAGTGAGCGGATGGGAGACGTCGAAGCGGGCGGCGAGCCGATCACCGAGGAGGGGATCGCCGCGCTGCGTGAGGAAATCGAGCAGCTCGAAGGCCCGGCCCGGGCGAAGATGGCGGCGCGGATCAAGGTGGCCCGCGAGGAAGGCGACCTCAAGGAGAACGCCGAGTACCACATCGCCAAGGAAGACCAGGCGCACCTCGAGACCAAGATCAAGCGGCTGCGCGAGCGGCTGCGCACCGCGGTCGTGGTCGAGGTCGACGGGGACGCCGACAGCTTCGCCTTCGGCCGCACCGCCGAGGTGCTCGACGAGGGCAAGGACGAGGTCCACACCTGGACCCTGGTCGGCTCGACCGAGGCCGACCTCGCCGCGGGCCGGCTCTCCGCCGAGTCGCCGATCGGCAGGGCACTGCGCGACGCCAAGATCGGCAAGCCGATCGAGATCGAGACCCCCAAAGGGTCCCGCACGTTCGTGGTCCAGAAGCTCGTCGGCTGAGGGCCCTGAGGCTCAGCTGAGGAAGAGCAGCGCCCAGACGACCGCCGCCAGCACCGAGACCACCAGCAGGCGCACCCCCAGTTCCCGGTCCTGCCGCACCTCGACCAGCCCCAGCAGCAGCCCCGCCGGCGGCAGGAGCACGGCGATCACGAAGGGGAAAGGGGTGGAAACGCGGTTTGCCACGGCCCCACCCTAGACCAGGATCTCCGGCACGTAGGCCCAAGGTCGCCTGACCAAGCAGATAAGGACGCAGGGAGCGTGGCGTGCTCTGCACGCGAGCGACCGAGGACGCCGATATGCGCCGGTCAGCCGACCTTGGGGGCGATCTCGGCGGGCTCGCCGCCGGGCATCCAGTGGGCCTCGGGGGAGGGCGGGGTGTCGCGCAGGTACCACTCGGCGTCGAGGGCGCCCATGCAGCCGGTGCCGGCGGCGGTGACGGCCTGGCGGTAGGTGTGGTCGACGACGTCGCCGACGGCGAAGACGCCGGCCAGGTTGGTCTGGGTCGAGCCGGGCTGGGTGACGATGTAGCCGTCCTCGTCGGTGCCGACCTGACCGACCACGATCTCCGATTTCGGGAGGTGGCCGATCGCGATGAAGGCGCCGTCGGCGACGAAGTCCTCCGTCTCGCCGCTCTCGACGTTGAGCAGGCGCACGTGGCCGAGCTTGCCGTCCTCGCCGGCGACGAACTCCTCGGCGACGAACGGGGTCTTGAACTCGATGTTGTCCCGCTCGCGGGCGCGCTCGAGCATGATCTTCGAGGCGCGGAACTCGTCGCGGCGATTGACCACGGTCAGCTCGCTCGCGAACTTGGAGATGAAGATCGAGTCCTCCATCGCCGAGTCGCCGCCGCCGATCACGATCACCTTCTGGTCCTTGAAGAAGGCGCCGTCGCAGACGCCGCAGGTGGAGACGCCGCGACCGCCCAGCTCCATCTCCCCAGGCACGCCAAGCCGCCGCGGCTCGGCCCCCATCGCCAGGATCACGGTCCTCGCCAGGTGCTCCTCGTCGCCGAGGTAGACCCTCTGCACGCCGCCGTCGGAGAGCTCGACCCGGTCGACGTCGTCGCTGACGAAGCGGGTTCCGAAGCGCTCCGCCTGGGCGCGGAACTGGGTCATCATCTCCGGCCCCATGATCCCCTCGGGATAGCCCGGGTAGTTCTCGACGTCGGTCGTGTTCTGCAGCTGGCCGCCCCACTGGAAGCCCTCGAAGACGAGCGGCTCGAGGTTGGCCCTTGCCGTGTAGAGCGCAGCGGTGTAGCCGGCGGGCCCGCCGCCGACCACGATCACGTTCTCGATCTTCTTCTCGTCTGCCATCTATGCCGCCAGGAGTCTAATACTTTACTTTTTATAGTAGCTCGGGGGTCAACCCGGGGTGGTCTCCAGGTGGAGCTCCTCCCGCTCGATCGGCAACCCCTCCCTCTCCCACTCGTGGGCCGTGTGGCGGAGCTGGAAGAAGGCGACCATGCCGAGGGGCAGCGGCATCCAGAAGGCGACCAGGCGATAGACCAGCACGGCCGGGAAGACCGTCTCCTCGGGGATGCCGAAGAGGACGAAGGCGCCGATCATCCCGGCGTCCACGGCGCCGACCCCGGCGGGCGCGAGCGGGAAGAGGTTGGCGACCATGCCGAGGAAGAAGCCCTGGATCACCACCGCCAGCGGGACGTGCACGCCGAAGGCCTTGAACGAGGCCCAGAGGATGCCGATGTTGGCCGCCCAGAAGCCAGCGGCGCCGAGCACCGCCAGCCCGCCGCGCGAGGGGCTGAGGAAGAGGCCCGCGGTGAACCTGAGCCCCTCGCCGACGATGGCCGGGACCTTGGCGACGTTGGCGACGATCGCCTTGCTCCGCTCCCCCCTGGCCAGCGAGGCGAGCCTCCGCGCCCACGTCGGGCGGGACCAGCGCCATCAGCAGGCCCGCCGCCAGGAGCACCCCCGCGACCGCGGCCGGGACGATGGTCAGCTCGACCGAGCCCTTGCCCGGCACGACTCCGGTGCGCAGCAGGACCCCGCAGACGATCAGCGCGACGGGATAGAAGACGTACTGCAGCGCCAGGAAGGCGACCATCCGCCTCCCCGCCTCGTGCCGCGGCATCCCGGCCTTGCGCAGCGCCCAGAAGCTGAGCACGATGCCGCCGGCTCCCCCCGCCGAGAAGAGCCGGGTGGCGGCGAGGCCCGCCATGTTGATCTCGTAGGTCTCCTTCCAGCTCAGCGGCAGGACGTCGCCGCCGACCACGGCCTTGAACAGCGCCACGTAGGTGGCGATCGCGACGACGTTGAAGCAGATCGCGATCGCGACCCAGAGGAGGTCGGCTTCGCCGAGCTTGCCGAGCGCGTCGCCGAGGCCGACCAGCCGCGGAAAGAGGAAGTAGATCGCGACCAGCACGACGAGGACGAGCAGCGTTGTCTGGGCAACTCGTCGCCGCGTGAAGATCGGAAGCTCAGCGGCGTCGCCGCCGTTCGCCGAACCCTCTGGAGACACCTAGGGGAAGCTACCCGGTGGCGAGGCGCTCCAAGCGCCGCAGGCCCCGGTTCACCGCGTGGACCGCCGGTTCGGCGAGCGGCTCGCCGCGCCTGACGATGGCGACGAGACCGGCTCCGGCCAGCAGGTCGGTGACGTAGTGCTCGCCCAGGTAGACGAGCCCGAAGCCGAGCGCCGTCGCATATCCCCACCCGACCGCGCCCTCGGTCCTGCCCGCTTCGGAGAGAGAGATCGCGGCCATCGTCGAGGTGGCGAAGTGCAGCGAGGGCATAGCCGCCCAGGGGTTGCCCCCAAGCGCCCCGTACATCGCCGGCCAGGCCGAGCGCCAGGTCTCTTCGCCGACGCCGACCATGATCCGGCGCACCTCTTCGCCGGTCAGCCCCTGCTCCGAGGCCCACCAGGGCGGCGCCGTCGGCACCGCGAAGTAGCCGACGCAGCCGAGGTCGAAGACCGCGGCCATCTGGCGTGCCGCTCGCGGGAAGCGCTCCGGATGGCGCAGGAGGATCCAGATCAGGGCGATGTAGGGCTCGAGGAACCAGAGCCAGTGCACCCAGGTGAGCAGGCGGTCCAGCGAGTCGACATGGCGAAGCCTGGCGAGAGCGCGCTGGAGGCGGGCGTTGGGGAGCCGGCCGAGCCCGATCGTGCGGTCGACCGCGATCGGATAGCCGGTGCGCAGCCGGCGGCGCAACCGCTGGGGATCGTCGTAGGGCAGCTCGTGCACCATCGTGAAGGCCCACATCTGCAACGCGAAGAGCGCAACGTCGCGCTTGTGCGAGCGCGGATAGAGGACGGCAAGCGCCAGCGGGCCGGCGGCGCAGGCTCGCGATCGTCACTCCGGCGGGCACCCGCAGGCGCCTGCGCAGCAGCGGCACGGCGACCGCGGCGGCGACTGCGCCGGCGGCTCCGGCGCGCAGAGCCACGCGAAGCGCCGGAGATGGCCGGGATCGCCTGCGCATAGGGTCGGCGAGTATATGGAGCGCCTCCTCGCCCGGGCGAAAGGACGGGCGCCGCGTCACGCCGTCGCGCGTGACTAGAATGGCCGCGCTTTGAGTCCTAGCTCCCCTGGCACCGACCAGATCGAAACCCTGCTTTGGATTGGCTTCGTCGCCGCGACGATCGTCGTCGTCGCTGTCAACGGCGCGCTGGTCTACGCGCTGCGCCGTACCGGGCGGCGCGGCGCCGTCCGCGGATCGGCGCCGCGGGCGGCGCACCCAGCTCCGGGTCGGCGCCCTGCTCACCGTCTTCGCCGCCGCGATCTTCGTCGTCAGCCTCCTCTACACGGGGAAGGCGCGCGAGACCCCGGCCACCGGCTCGGCGGGCCTCGCCTCTGCACGCTCGGAGCCGCTCCGGATCCAGGCGACCGGCCAGCAGTGGCTCTGGCGCTACGACTACCCGAACTCCGCCTTCTCCTACTACAAGCTCGTCGTCCCGGTCGACACCGCGGTCGAGCTCGACCTCGTCTCCACCGACGTGATCCACACCTGGGACGTGCCGGCGCTCGCGGGCAAGCGCGACGCCGTCCCGGGCAAGACGAACCAGGTCGTCTTCCGCGCCGAGGAGGAGGGCCTCTACGAGGGCCAGTCGGCGACCTTCTCGGGCCAGGCCTACGCGGCGATGCGCACCGCGGTCGAGGTGGTCTCGGCGGCGGAGTACGAAGACTTCCTCGACGGTCAGAAAGCCGACATCCAGGCCGCTCAGGACCGCGTCGTGGGCCTGATCGAAGGGGGAGAGACACCATGAGCGCTCGCCCCGAGCTCGTCGCCGACGGCTTCCCCCGGCGCCGTCCGCGCTGGATGGAGATCGCCGACCAGCGCCGACCACAAGGACGTCGGCCGCATCGCTGATCGTCGCCTCCCTCGGCTTCCTCTTCATCGCCCTGGTCGAGCTGCTGCTGATGCGCCTGCAGCTGGCGATCCCGGAGAACACTTTCCTCGACGCCGGTCACCTTCAACCGGATGCTCTCGCTCTACGGCGCGACGGCGATCTTCCTCTTCGCGATCCCGCTGGCGCTCGGCCTCTTCTACTACCTGGCGCCGCTGCAGATCGGGCGCGCGGGGCACGGCCCTGCCGCGCCTCGGGCAGATCGGCGCTCTGGCTCTACATCGCCGGCGCGACCGTCCTCTACTCGGGCTTCCTCTTCACCCCCTCCGAGGCGGGCGTCAACCCGCTGGCGCCCCTCTCCGAGCTCGCCTTCCTGCCCGACAACGGCGTCGACGCCTGGGCCGCCGCGAACGGCCTGGCGACGCTCGGCTTCGTCCTGATCGCGATCGACCTCGTCGCGACCCTGCGCAGGCTGCGCGCGCCGGGCATGGCCTGGCGCCGGCTGCCCGTCTTCACCTGGGCGGCGGCGATCTGCTCCTGGCTGCTGCTCGTGATCGGCCCGGTGATGCTCGGCGCGATCACGATGCTGCTGATCGACCGCAACTTCGACGGGATCTTCTTCGCCGACGGCTCGGGCGGCGCGCCGCTGCTCTGGCAGCACCTGAGCTGGATCTTCTTCACCGGCGCCTACATGCTGATCCTGATCGCGGCCCTGGCGGCGATCGCCGAGATCGTCCCCGCCTTCGCCCGCAAGCCGCTCTTCAACCGCGGCGCCGTGGTCGGCTCGCTGATCGCGATCGCCGTGATCGGCACGCTCGCCTGGATGCAGAACATGCTGACCGCGCCGATCGGGATCGGCTGGATGTACTTCGCGATGCTGATGTCGCTGGCGCTGATCGTCCCCTTCGGCCTCGTCCTCTTCAACCTGATCGCGACGCTGGCCGGCGGCGTCCTGCACGATGCGCGCGCCGCTGCTCTTCGCCGCTCGGCGCGATCTCGGCGATCTCGATCGGCCTCGCGTCTGAGATCTCGCACTCGATGGTCGCGGTCGCCTGGCGCCTGCAGAACACCACCGACGCCACCGCGGCGACCCACTTCGCCCTCGTCGGCGGCGCGGTCTTCGGCGGCTTCGCCGCCCTGCACTACTGGTTCCCGAAGATGACCGGGCGGACGATGGGCGAGACGCTGGCGCGGATCTCCTTCTGGACGATGGCGCTGGGGACCCTGCTCGCCTTCGTGCCGCTCTTCTTCGCCGGCGGCGAGCACGGCGAGGTCGTCGACGCCTACAAGTTCTTCGGCGGCACCGGGGTCGAGCGGCTACAACCTGATCGCCTCGATCGGCGCCTTCGTGCTGGCGGCCGGGATCGTCCTCACGCTCGTCAACGCGATCCTCAGCCGCACCGGCGGCGCCCGCGCCGGCCACGACCAGTGGGGCGGCGACTCGCTCGAGTGGTTCGCGCTCTCGCCGCCGGAGCCGCACAACTTCGACGTGCTGCCCGACGTGCGCAGCGACCGGCCGATGCGCGACATCCGCGACGCGATCGCCCACCGCACGCGCCGCACCGAGCCAGCCGGCGCCCGAGACGCAGCCGGTAGCCTGACCGCCATGAGCGGCGACCGCAGACGGCGGTCATCGCGCGCGCCCAGCGTCGCCTGACCGTCCTGCGCGACTACCTGACGCTGACCAAGCCGAAGGTGCAGTCGCTGCTGCTGCTGACCACGGTCACGACGATGTACGTGGCCGGCGACCCCTCGCTCGGCCTCGTCCTCCTCACCTGCCTCGGCGGCGCCCTCTCAGCCGGCGGCGCCGGCGCGATCAACCACGCGATCGACCGCGACATCGACCGGATCATGGCCCGCACCGCGACCCGGCCGGTCGCCGCGGGCGGATCTCGCCCCAGGCCGCCGATCGCCTTCGGGGCGCTGCTCGGCTGCGCCTCCTTCGCCCTGCTGGCGCTGGCGGTCAACCCGCTGGCGGCGGCGCTCTCGATCTCCGGGCTGTTCGGCTACGTCTTCGTCTACACGCTCTGGCTCAAGCGCTCGACGCCGCAGAACATCGTGATCGGCGGCGCCGCCGGCGCCGTGCCGCCGCTGGTCGCCTGGGCCGCTGTCACGGGTGGGCTCAGCGGCACCGCCTTCTACCTCTTCGCGATCGTCTTCTTCTGGACCCCGCCTCACTTCTGGGCGCTCTCGCTGCTGATGAAGGACGAGTACGCCAAGGCCGGCATCCCGATGCTGCCCGTGGTGCGCGGCGAGGACGAGACCCGCCGCCAGATCCTCCTCTACACGGTGCTCCTCTACGCGGTGACCCAGCTCCCCTTCTGCGCCGGCGGCTTCGGCATCGAGTACCTGGTCGCCTCGATGACGCTTGGCGCCGGCTTCATCTACTGCGCCGTGCGCCTGCTGCGCAGCGCCGACCGCCGCTGGGCGCTGCGCACCTACCTCTTCTCGCTCGCCTACCTGGCGCTGCTCTTCATCGCGATGCCGCTCGACCGGCGTTGTCTAGTAGAAATCCGGGCGTGGACCGCGAGACCGCAAGACGAACATCTCCGCCGGCCTCCTCGCCGGCGGCATCGCCACCGCGGTCTTCGCCCTCTGCTTCCTGGCCGCGGTCCTCTACATCGCCTCATGAGCTCCTGAGCACCGGCACATACCCGAGCCGGGCGAGCAGGTCTACCCGCCCAGCTCCTCCTGGGCGCCGGCTTCTTCGCCTTCGCCCTGGCCCTGACCGTCTGCGGCATCTTCGCCGAGGGATTCATGGTCCGCGGCTGGATCTACTCGATCATCGGCGGCGTGATCGCCCTCTTCGCCCTGCGCAGCATGATCCGCGGCGCGATCCGCGACTACTACAAGCTGCCGCGCAAGCAGCACGTCCGCGGCGCCGTGCTGCCGGTCGAACAGATCACGCCTCCGCGCTAAGCGCCGCATCCCAGCTGGGACCATGAACGTTGTCGGGGTCGCTGAGATCGCTGTGCACCTGGAAGCGGCCGAACGCGTAGCAGCGTCCACGACCTGCCGGGATGGGCGCTCTCCGAGACGCAGTCAGTCCGGCGTCATCCCCGAGGTCGCGCCCTCGCTGGTCCAGACCCGGACGATGTCGCGCATCGAGAGCACGCCGACCAGCTCGGGCCCGTCGTAGACGACCAGGTGGCGAATCCCGCGTCGCGACATCTCCGCCGCGGCGTGCTCGAGGCTCCAGTCCGGCGAGGCGACGATCACGCTGTCGCTCATGTGGTCGCCGACGCGCTCGGAGTCGGGGTCCTCGCCGCCGCCCAGGGAGAGGAGGATGTCGCGCTCGGTGACGATGCGCGGTCACCGGCGTCTCGTCGTCGGTGACCAGCGCGGCGCCGACCCCTTTCTCGGCCATCATCGTGGCCGCGTCGCGCAGGGTGTGCGAGGGCCCGACCGTCAGGACCACCTCCGACATCCCTTCCCGTACCTGCATCTGGGTGCCTCCTTTCCCGGGCTCGCAAGATAGTGAGGATCGTCTCAAGCCTACCCCACACCCACGCCTGCGCAAGCGCGCTTTCGCGGGGCCGTGGCATATAGACTCCGGCGCGCTTCGCGCCGTATGCCCAAGCTCTCGACCGCCATCCGCCCCCTGCTCGCCCTCGCCGCCCTCGCGGCCGTGGCGCTGCCGGCTTCCGGCTGCGGCACCAGCGACGCCGACCCCGAAAGGGGCCGCGCCCTCTTCGTCCAGAAATGCGGCACCTGCCACGCGATGGCGCAGGCCGGGACGACGGCTCAGATCGGCCCCGACCTCGACGACGCCTTCGCCGCGGCTCGCGCCGTCGGCGAGAACGACTCGACGGTCGAAGGGCGTGGTCGAAGCGCAGGTCGAGTTCCCGCGGCCGAGCAACGACAACCCGGCGGTCTCGATGCCCGCCGACCTCGTCAGCGGGCAGGACCTCCAGGACGTCGCCGCCTACGTCGGCGATGTACGCCGGCGTGCCCGGCGCGGCGCCGCCCAGAGTTCCCGGCGGCCCCGGCGCCCAGGTCTTCGCCAACAACGGCTGCGGCGGCTGCCACACGCTCGCCGCCGCCAAATCGGGCGGCGTGACCGGGCCCAACCTCGACGAAGTCCTGGCCGGCCAGAGCGCCGCGATGATCGACGAGTCGATCGTCGACCCCGAGCAAAGTCATCGCCAAGGGCTATCCGCCCAACGTGATGCCCGCCAACTACGAGCAGATGCTGACGCCGAAGGAACTCGAAGACCTGGTCCAGTACCTGCTCGAATCGACGAGCGGCAAAGGCGGCGGGAACAGCAAAGGCTGAGCCCTCCAGCGACCGCCCGGCGGTCGCTGGCATCATCCGCTGAGGCAACATGCGCGAGCGCCTCCGCATCACTCCCGAGCTGCTACGCCAAGGTCGCCCTGGTCGCCCTCGCGGCGCTCTCGCTGATCGTGCTGACCGGCGCCGCCGTGCGGCTGACCGGCTCGGGCCTCGGCTGCCCCGACTGGCCCAAATGCTACGGCGGGACGGTGCCGCCGCTCGACACCCACGCGGTGATCGAGTACGGCAACCGGCTGCTGACCGGCTTCGTCGGCCTCGCCGTGATCGCCGCCAGCGCCCTCGCCTGGTTCCGCCGTCCCTTCCGCGGCCACCTCGCGTTCTTCGGCGCGCTGCTGCCGCTCGGCGTGATCGGCCAGGCGATCCTCGGCGCCCTGGTCGTCAAGTACCACCTCGCCCCCGGCCTGGTGATGAGCCACTTCATCCTCTCGATGCTGCTGCTCGACGCCTCCTTCGCCCTCGCCTGGTGCGCTCGCTACGAGCCACGGGAGCGACGGCGCTCCGGACGACCGGCTCGGCGTCTGGGCGGTGCGGGCCCTGATCCCGCTCGGCCAGCTGACGATCCTCGCCGGCACGATCGCCACCGCCTCCGGGCCCCACGCCGGCGCCCACGAGGGCGAGCTGGTCCACCGCTTCGACTTCGAGGGCACGGGGACGCTGGAGTGGGTCGTGCAGCGCCACTCGGCGATCGCCGCGGTCTTCGGCCTCGCCGCGATCGCCGTCTGGCTCCTCCTGCGCCGCCCAGGAGGCGACAGGAGGGCCATGAAGCCCCTCGGCGCCGTCCTCGGCCTGCTCGCCCTTCAGGGGGTCGTGGGAGGCCTCCAGTGGGCCCTGGAGCTGCCCTCGGAGCTCGTCTGGCTCCACGTCGCCCTCGCCACCGCCACCTGGCTGGCGATGCTGTGGAGCGTCGCGACCGCCGGGCGCCTGGAGCCGCGATCGGGCGCCGCGACCGACGAAACAGAGATCCGGCGGGACGCACGGGAGCCGGCGCTGAGTCAGAGCTGAGTCAGGATCAACCCGAGCTGGGTCGCCAGCAGCCCGACGAGGGCCGCGATCATGACCGCTCCGAACTGGATCATCGTGCGCTGCATCGCGTCAAGGCGCTGGTTCATTTCGGCGAAGCCTTCATCCATGCGCCGGTTGACCTCGGCGAACCGCTGATCGACCTGAGCGAATCGCTGCTCCATCCGCCGTCCGAGATCGTCGACCTGCCCCTTCAGGTCGTCCATTCGGTCGTCGGTCCAGCTCGAAGTCATCATCTCCATCTTGACAGGCTAGAAGACAAAACGTTTCCTCATGTTGGCGGGAAATTGCGATCCGGCAACAAAAGTGTCACGGAGTCGCACGATCGGCCTCGAGGTCGACGACCACATGGGCGATCGGCAGGTCGATCTGCTCGCGGGCACGGTCGACCACCCCCCGCTCGAGCCAGCGGGAGCGGTCCGGTGGGTGGGTCGAGATGACGATCTCGTCGGCCGGGAAGACCCGCAGCGCGTCCTCGATCGCCACGTTGGGGTCTGAGTCGCCGATCTCCCCCCTCGCCTTCAGCCCCAGCCCCCCGATCGCGATCAGCGAGAGCTCCATCCGCTGCCGGGCCAGCTCGATCGCTTCGTCGACGTCGGACGCCCAGTGCGAGGCGCGCGAGCCGGTCAGGGCCGGGGTGACGATGAGGATCTCGCAGTCCCGCCCCCGGCAGCGACTGCGGATCTCCTCCAGCAGCGCCTCCCCCCGACCGTCTCGTTGGCGACCACGAGCAAGCCGGTGCTTGCCGTCGCCACCCCTCGTGAGCAGCAGACCACGGTGGCAGCCGTCCGCGCGAGCTGCGATAGGCGAGGCCGATCCCGGCGCCGATCATGACCGCTGCCCAGATCAGCCCGACGAGCGGTCTGGTCAGGGCCGCCAGAACGCCCACCGAGGCGCAGCCCGCCAGAACCACGACGAACCAGCGGAAGGCATCCGCCTCGGACCTCAGCGGATTGTGCATAACTCGATTTTCCCCCTGAGGCGGCGAAAATCAAGCCTGGGTAGGACGCAGGGAGCGTGGCGTGCTCTGCACGCGAGCGACCGAGGACGCCCCCAGGCGCCGATTTGCAGCCGCCTCAGAGGATGTAGACGGTCAGGAAGACGATGATCCACATCACGTCGACGAAGTGCCAGTAGATGCCCTGGCACCTCGACGCCGAGGTGGTCCTTTGCCGCGGGGCCGAAGTGGCCGCGGAAGGCGCGGATCGTGGCGAAGCTGAGCAGCAGGAGCCCGACGAAGACGTGAGCGCCGTGCAGGCCGGTGAGGCTGTAGAAGATCGAGCCGAAGCCGAGGTCGCGGGCGCTGAAGCCGATGTGGACGTACTCGTTGACCTGGATGAAGAGGAAGGTTGCGCCGAGCAGCCAGGTGAGCACGAGGCCGAGCTTGAGGCCCGCCCGGTTGCCCCTGCGGATCGCCTCCAGCGCGTAGTGGATCGTGAAGCTCGAGGAGACCAGGATGCAGGTGTTGATCCAGCGCCACGCTGACCGGCAGCTCGTAGGGCTCCGGCGGCCAGGCCGGCGGGTCGACGACGACGCGGAGGAAGAAGTAGGCGGCGAAGAAGGCGCCGAAGAGCATCACCTCGGAGACGATGAAGAGCAGGATCCCGAGCGTCTGGCGGTCGATCCGCGAGCTCTCGTTGGCCTCCGGCGGCCCGTGATGCTCCTCGTGGGCGTGGTCCAGGGCGACCGTCGCGCTCTCCATCAGACCCCCTCCTCACCCTCGGCGACCGCCGCGGCGACGGCGGCGGCGGGCCGGCCGACCTCGAGGTGCTCGACGGCTTGTCGGTGATCTCGCGGACCTTGCCGATCAGGTCGTCCTCGAGCCAGCGCGAGCTCTCGCCGGCGAAGGTCGAGATCAGCACCTCGTCGATGCTGTAGTGCTCGATCGCGTTCTTCACGGCGTGGAAGGGGTCGGGGCTCATCGGCTGGCCGGTGGCGTCGACGTCTGCCCGGTAGAGCTCGGCCAGCGTCGAGGCGAGGTCGCGACGATCTGCGGCCTCGGTCACGTCCTCTGCCCGCGGGCAGATGATCGTGTAGCGGTGCGGGTGGCCGGCGGCGCGCTCCTTGAGCCGGCCGACCAGGTCCGGCGCGGCCACGGTCTGGGTCGCGACGACGAGCGTGTGGCTCTTCTCCCAGCTGACCGAGTCGTCTGCGATCCGCACCGGGATGTGGGTGACCTCGATCTCGCGGCTCGAAGCGGTCCGTCGCCCACGCGACCAGGTCCTTGCGGGTGAAGCCGAAACGCGTCTCCGCGGCGCAGGAGAGCAGCACCTCGCCGGGTTCGTGGGCGCGGACGGCGTCGTCGAGCGCCAGCGACGGCTCGGGGTCCATCACCTCGCCGACCGAGTCGATCCCGTACTCGGAGAGGATCGACATCGTCACCTCGACCCGGGCCCGCGCGGCGTCGCGCAGTTCGCCGGAGTCGATCAGCTGGCCGACCGCCGGCTGGTTCTGAGGCGCGGCGACGGCCACGAACGGGACGCTGTCTCGGCCCGCTCTTGCACGGCCTGCAGCAGCTTGCGGCCACCCGCCACCTCGTTGAGGAAGACGAGCAGCGGACGTGCCTCGGCTCGCTCATGTCGAGCCCACCGCCGTCGGTCTGCGGCTCCGCCGGGGCCTCGACGCTCTCGCCGGCCATGATCGCGTGGCGCGCGCCGGGCACGCCGAACTCGTACGGGCCGCCGACCACGCGCGGGATCTCGTCGAAGTTGAAGATCGGCGGCGGCGAGGAGACCTGCCACTCGATCGAGTTGGCCCGCCACGGATTGGCCTCCGCGCGCGGGCCGAAGCGCCAGCTGACGACCATGTTGTAGAGGAAGACGAGCTGGCAGGCGCCGAGCAGGAAGGCGCCGCAGCTGATCAGCAGGTTCCACTCGCCGAACTGGGTCGCGTAGTCGGCGACGCGCCGCGGCATCCCGTCCATCCCGACCCAGTGCATCGGGATGAAGGTGACCCAGGTGCCGATCAGCGTGCCCCAGAAATGGACCCGGCCGAGCTTCTCGTCGTACATCCGCCCGGTCATCTTCGGGAACCAGTGGTAGATGCCGGCGAAGATCGTGAAGACCGAGCCGCCGAAGAGCACGAAGTGGATGTGGGCGACGATGAAGTAGGTGTCGGAGACGTGGATGTCGATCGGCACCATGCCCAGCATCACGCCGCTGATGCCGCCGATCGTGAAGGTGACGATGAAGGCGAGCGCGAACAGCATCGCCGTCGAGTAGGTGTGGATCTTGCCGAAGTAGAGCGTGCCCAGCCAGGAGAAGATCTTGATCCCGGTCGGCACCGCGATCAGCAGCGTCGTGATCATCATCGGCACCCGCAGCCAGCTGAACATGCCGGCGACGAACATGTGGTGGGCCCAGACCGAGTAGCTGAGCACGACGATCCCGATCAGCGCCAGCGCCATCAGCCGGTAGCCGAAGATCGGCTTGCGGGCGTGGGTCGAGATGACCTCGCTGATGATCCCGAAGCCGGGCAGCATCATGATGTAGACGGCCGGGTGCGAGTAGAACCAGAAGATGTGCTGGTAGCTGACGACGTCGCCGCCGCCGGCGAACTCGAAGAACTGGGTGCCGAGGGCGCGGTCGAAGAGGACCATGAACTGGACGCCGGCGATGAACGGCGTCGCGGCGACGACCAGCAGCGAGGTCGAGAGATTCGCCCAGACCAGCAGCGGCATGCGCCAGAAGGTCATCCCGGGCGCACGCATAGTGATGATCGTCACAAGGAAGTTGAGAGCCGTGGCGATCGAGGAGGCGCCGGCGAACTGGACGCCGAGGTTGAAGAACGATTGCCCCAGCGGCGCCCCGGTCGATAGCGGCGCGTAGCCGGTCCAGCCGGTGTCGAAGGCGCCGCCGGGCGCCAGGAAGCTGCCGATGAAGAGCAGCCCGGCCAGCGGCAGCATCCAGAAGCTGAGCGCGTTGAGGCGCGGGAAGGCCATGTCCGGCGCGCCGATCATCAGCGGCAGGACGTAGTTGGCGATCCCGGCGAAGACCGGGATCACGAAGAGGAAGATCATCAGCACCGCGTGGGTGGAGAAGAGGCTGTTGTAGGTGGCGGCGTCGACGATCTGGGTGCCCGGCTGCGCCAGCTCGGCCCGGACCACCATCGCCATCAGGCCGCCCACGAAGAAGAAGAAGAAGGTGGTGACGATGTACTGGATGCCGATCACCTTGTGGTCGGTGTTGAAGCGGAAGTAGTCCTTCCAGCTCTTGGCGCCGTGCTGGGAGTGGTCCTCGGGAATCGTCGGCATGCCCACGGCCCAGCGCAGCCAGTAGTCGAAGCAGCCGAAGCCGGCGAGGAAGCCGAGCGGGCCGGTCACCAGCGGCACGACGATGTGCGGGTAGCCGGTCTGCTCGGTCTGGTAGAGCGGCAGGTCGGAGATCGCCCGCAGGGCGATGACGAGGCCGAAGCCGAAGCCGGCCCCGAGCAGCGCGCCGAGCACGCCGCGAATCCACCCCGGTCGCTTGATCGCAGCCACCATCAGACGTCCTCCATTATGCCCCGCCGGCGCCCACGGGCACCGGGTCGGTCTCGGTGTCCTGGACGACGGACTCCATCAGCGGCTCGGGCACCGTCTCCTCCAGCCCGGCGACCCATTTGCGGAAGTCGGCCGGGGTTTCGACCACCACCTCGGCCCGCATCGTGGTATGGCCGAAGCCGCAGAGCTCGGTGCAGATCAGCTGGTAGGTGCCGAGCTTGTCGGGGGTGACGATCGCGGTCGTCGTGATCCCCGGCACGTTGTCTTTCTTTATCCGCCACTCGGGCACCCAGAAGGAGTGGATCACGTCCTGGGCGTGCATCTTGAAGTGGACCTGGCGGTCGAGCGGGACGTGCAGCTCGCCCTCCGACCAGGCGTTGCCCTTGCCCGGGTACCCGAAGCTCCAGGCGAACTGCTGGGAGAAGACCTGGACCTTGAGCGGGTCCTCGACGGACTCTTCGATCTCGCTGAGGACCGACCAGCTGTAGCCGCGCGCCGAAGAGCACGATGATCGTCGGGATCACAGTCCAGGCCACCTCGAGGCGGGTGTTGCCGTGGATCGGCTCGCCGTCGGACTCGTCCCCCGGCTTGGCTTTGAATTTCCACAGCGCGTAGAAGAGCATCACCATCACCAGCGAGAAGACGAAGGCCGAGAGGACGATCATCACGCTGAGCAGCTGGTCGATCTTCGGCGCCGCCGTCGAGGCCCCCTGGCCGTGCCAGTTGATCGGCACCATGACCGCCGAGATCACGACGGTGCCCACGAGCGTGGCGGCGAACATCTTGGCTATCGGGAGGCGCCCTATCATCGGCGGGGGCGCATTCTATGCATCCGGCAGACGGTCAAGGTCGCCCCGTGAGGCGGCGATAACGCCGCGGGCGACGCCCTCCCAGCTCCAAAGCCGGCCAGCGGTCTCGACAAGCGCCTCGCGAGCCGCGACGCGCTCCTCCTCGGGCAGCCCCAGCCACCCGTTGAGCCGCTCTGCGATCGCCTCCACGGCGCCCTCTTCGACCGGGAAGGAGGTCAGCCCCCCCACCTCCGGCGGCAGCGCCGCCATCAGCTGCCGCGAGACCTCCAGCATCCCCGAGTGCCCCGCGGACACCGGCAGCACCCCGCAGGCGGCAGCCTCCGCGGCCACCATCCCAAACGCCTCCGGAAACGTGCTCGGCATGACCAGAGCCTCCGCATCCGGCAACAGCTCGGCCACCTCATCGTGCTCCAGCCTGCCGATGAACTCGACCGACCCGGCGGCAGCCCGGGCAGCTTCCGCATACCCAGCAGGCGGCTCCCGCAGGAACGCGGACAGGATCGGCAGCGGGCTCTCCTCCCCACCCTCCAGGCTCCAGCCAGCCTCCGCGATCTCACCAGCCCTACCGAGGTTCCCCTCCTCAAGAGCAGCAAGCAGCTGCCGCAGCCCGTCCTCGTACGCGCCGAACCCCGCGATTTCGAGCACCGCATCGGAATGCTCGGCCTTCACCAACGGCCACGCCGCCAGCAGCAAATCCACGCCCTTGGAAACGATCAGCTTTCCGACGAAGACGACTCTCCGCGGGTGGCGCGGACTCGGGGGGGCCGAGAACGGAGGCGCAGCCCCCGCCCGCAGGCCCCCCCGAGGCCGTGACGGGCCCCGCGGCCGAAACGCCTCCGTATCGACGCCTGGCGGACCGAGCTTCGTCTTCTTTTGCAGGCCGGAGACTTCCGGCAGCGCCTCCCAAAGCGACTCCGCCGTATGTCGCGAGCCGACGAGCACGCCCCGAGCCGCTTCCATGCCCTCCCGCGCATACGACAGGAACCGGGGATTCGGTTTGACCGTGTACTCCAGAGCCGAGCCGTGGATCTTTGCGGCGAAGGGGCCGATGCCGGCCCGGGCGAGGATTGCCGGGCCCATGACCAGGTGGTTGGCGAGGGCGGCGTCTATGCCCCCTGCCCGCGCCGCGACCTCGCGCACGGCGGCGACGTTGGCCTCGATGTAGCGCTCCAGCTCCTCCTCGGTCAGCTCGGGAAAGGTCTTGACCTCGAAGCCCTCGTAGGGGTCCTTGACGTAAACCGGAAGCAAGCCGTGGATGTCGGGGTTGTGGATCTCGACGCCCTCGATCTTCGTCTCGCGGTCCTGGCAGAGCAGATGGACCTCGTGACCCAGGCGGGCCAGGGCGCGAGCGAGGTTGGCGTTGTAGATGTTGCTGCCGGTGCCGCGCAGCATGTAGCCGTGGAAGAGAAGGACGCGCATCGAGACCGCGCAAGCTATTAGTCTTCGCCGTCGTGAACTCGAAGCAGCTCTACCGGATGCGCGCCCCGGCCTCGGGCCGCGAGGCCCTGGCCCACGCCGAGCCCGGCCAGGTCTACCTCGACCGCGAGACCGGAGAGGAGATGGAGCCGGTGGCGATGGTCCTGCCGCTCGCCCCCTCCGCGTCCTCCCTTCCCCGCACGCCGGACAACCTCCGGGCCTGCGCCCGCTGCGACCAGCTGATCGGCCTCGACGTCAGCGACTGCCCTTACTGCGGCAAGCGCCAAGAAGCGCTTTAGCCCGAGAGGGAGGCGGGGTCGGTAGGGCCTGCTCACTCGCCTACCTGGCAGATTCGTCTATAGCCGTTCGAGAGACCTCTCCGGGCCAGCGGCGCAAAACGTTCGCAGAGGCCCTACCGACCCCGCCTTTCACAAGCTTTCAAAGCTCCAAGACCAAGACCTCGGAGGTTGCAGTCGCCGGCGTCTCCCCTCACGAGCTTTAGTTAATCGGAGGCTTTACTCGGCTCGAGAGGTGGGGGCGGGTGGCCCTCTGAACGTTTTGCGCCGCTGGCCCGACTTCGATATCGAGAGGCCGAAGGCGATCCAGCCAGTTAGGCGAGTGAAGAGGGCCACCCGCCCCCACCAACCCAACCCGCCGTAGCTACGGTTTCTTGACCAGCGTCGCCGTGTAGAGCAGGCGGGCGTTCGAGTAATAACACCCATAGGTCTTCGTCTTACCTACGCCCTGCTGGGGGCGGCCGCCCTGGATGTCCTCCTTGGAGGCGCAGTGGCCGGTGAGGCGGCTGCCGCGCCAGGTGTCTTCGGCGGAGACGTTGAAGGCGAACATCGGCGCCCAGGTGGGGATGGTGAGGGCGACGACCTGGCCGCGGAGCACCGTCAGGGGGTGCTCGAGGGCGAAGATCGGGGTGCTGCCGAAGTGGGGGTTGAGCCGCTCCAGCGGGCTCTGGCGGACGAGCTTGTACTGGGGGGGCTTGGAGCCTTCGACCGGGCGCAGGACGCCGATCCGCGCCTGCGAGGGCTCGCCGAGGAATTCGTCGAAGAAGCCGACCTCGTCGGTGGTCGTTTTAGTGTCCGCGCGCGAGGGCTTCGCCAGCGTGATCGACCAGGCGACCAGCTTGCCGTCGAACGGCGCCTCGTAGGGTCGCGCGACCCCGCCGGCACTGACCTGGAAGCCGGTCACGTGGCCCTCCACCCGGCAGGGGATGACCTCGACGTTGTTGACGATTTTCCCCGGGCACGAGGGCGGCGGCGTTTCCACGGTCTTGCCGAGCACGACGACGCGCAGCGGCGCGGACTCGGCCGCCCCCGGCCAGGCGACCACGACCAGCGCGGCAAGCAGCGCGGCAAGCGCAAGCGCCGCTGGCGCACGGGAGCCCGGTCCGTTTTTGGCTGCTGGTCGCACGATCTCAAGCTGCAAACCCGGGCCGAGACCAGGGTTGCGGCCACGATTCTGCCGCCCTCTCCGGGCAGATGCGGCGTTGCGCGAGCCCTTGCACGATCCCGGCCATCCCGCCTCTGTAGGGTTGCCTCCCGGAATGGAGGCCGCGGATCCAGCAGAGCAGTTCATCCCCGCCGGCCTCGCATCCCTGCGGATAGAAGCCGACGAGGTCGACCTCGCGGTGATGAGCGCCGCCCACCAGATGTTCTGGCCCGCGATCCGCGCCCTGCTCTCGCTCGACCTCGGCGACCTCGAGCCCGAGCGCAACCCCGACCTTTCGCGAGCTCCGCAACAGCCGTGAACGCGCTGGACCTCACGATGCGTGGGCAGGCCGCCGCGATCGCGGCGGGCGAGGCGGACGCCGGCGAGCTGCTCGACGCGACCCTGGCGAGGATCGAGGAGCGCAACCCGGCGATCAACGCCGTCGTCGCGACCTTCCCGGAGCGCTCGCGGGCGATGCTGGCCGAGGCGCCCGACGGGCCGCTGCGCGGCGTCCCGGTCGTGATCAAGGACGAGTGGCCGCTGCCCTGGCGGGCGCAGCGCTTCGGCGCCGCGGAGCTCCTGGCGCCGACCGCCCCGGGCGAGTCCGGCCCCTACCGCGCCCTGCGCGACGCCGGCGCCGTCGTCGTCGGCGTCGGCAACATGCACGAGCTCGGCTCGGGGAGCACCGGCAACGTCTCGGTCTACGGCGCCGCGCGCAACCCCTGGGACACCGAGCGCTGCCCGGGGGGATCGTCGAGCGGGCCCGCCGCCGCGACCGCGGCGGGACTCGTCGCCGGCGCCGTCGGCGCCGACGGTCTCGGCTCGGTTCGCTTCCCCGCCGCTTACTGCGGCCTCACCGGGCTGAAGCCCACCTTCGGCCGCGCGGCGATGGCCGGTCATCACATGGCGGCGGTGACCACCCTGATCGTCTCCGGCCCACTCTGCGCCGACGCCGCCGACTGCCGCCTGCTCGGGTCGGCCCTCTTCGGCGAGAAGCTCGTCGCCGGAGACGCCGCCGGCCTGCGGATCGGCGTCGTCCGCGACACCGTCTCCGAGGACGTGACGCCCGAGGTCCGCGAGGCCTGCGAGGCGGCGATCGAGGAGCTGCGCTCGGAGACCGGCGGCGAAGTCCGCGAGATCGAGCTGGCGAACCTGGAGGCGGCGACGCTGGCCGCGATCCTGATCATCAACGGGGAGAGCCTCGGCGGCGTCGCTCCCGAGCGGCTCAACGACCTCAACCCCGAGGTCAGCCCGATCAACCGCGGCTTCCTCAAGTACCGGATGCTGCTGCCGGCGGCGGCGATCGCACAGGCGGAGCGCATCCGCACGCTGATGCGGCGGCGCCTGGCGGCGCTGTTCGAGGACGTCGACGTGATCGCCTGGCCGACGATTCCCGCGGTCGCCCCGCCCCTGGAGGCGCCGCTGGTCGAGCCTGCCCTCGGGGACGCAGACCGCCGACCAGGCCAACGTGCGCGGGGCGGCCCTCGCCAACCTGACCGGCATCCCGGCGATCAGCGTGCCGGTGGGCCTCGGCTCGGAGGGGCTCCCGATCGCGCTTCAGCTGCAGGGGGCCTGGGGGACGGACGCGCTGCTCCTCGACGCGGCCGAGGCGCTGGAGCGGGCCAACGGCCGCCGCTGGGTCGATGTGCGGTCGCCGCTGGCACAGGCTGAGCCGACCGGGGCCTAGCCGATGCCGGCGATCGTCGTCGCGGGACTCGAACGGGCCTTCGACGAGGTGAAGGCGGTCCAGGGCGTCGACCTCGAGGTCGGCGAGGGCGAGATCTACGGCTTCCTCGGCCCCAACGGAGCCGGCAAGACGACGACGGTTCGGATGCTGACCACGCTGCTGCTGCCGACCGGCGGCCAGGCCACGGTGGCGGGCCACGACGTGGTCGCCGAGGCGCGGGCCGTGCGCGCCTCGATCGGCGTCGCCCTGCAGGAGGCGGCGCTCGACCCGCTGATGACCGGACGCGAGCTGATCCGGCTGCAGGCGACCCTGCAGGGCCTACCCACCGCCGAGGGGCGGCGGCGCGCCGACGATCTGCTCGAGCGGGTGGACCTGGTAGCTGCGGCGGACCGCCGGATCGGCGGCTACTCCGGTGGGATGAAGCGTCGCCTCGACCTCGCCGCGGCGCTGGTGCACGAGCCCCGCGTGCTCTTCCTCGACGAGCCGACCACCGGCCTGGACCCGGTCAGCCGCAAGACGATCTGGGAGGAGGTGCGGGATCTGAACGACGAAGGGACGACCGTCTTCCTCACCACCCAGTATCTGGAGGAGGCCGACCAGCTCGCCGACAACGTCGGCATCATCGACAACGGCCGGATCGTCGCCGAGGGCACGCCGGAGTCGCTCAAGGCGGAGATCGGCAACCCCCACATCCAGCTCCAGATCGCCGCTGGCTCGATCGCCGAAGCGGAGGAAGTCTGCGCGAGGGTCGGCAAGCTGCTGCCGCCGACCGACGCCAGGACGGTGCTGGTCGAGGTCGCGAACGGCGCAGCCGACATCCCGCCCACCGTGCGGGCGCTCGACGAGGCGGGGATCGGCGTCGAGTCGCTGGAGCTGGTCCGCCCCACCCTCGACGACGTCTTCGTCGCCAAGACGGGCTACCACCTGGAGAAGGAGGACGAGGCCGGGCAGGAGGCGGTAGAGGCGTGAGCGGCGCAGCCGTCAACCTCCGTGTGGTGCGGGCGCTGGGGATGCGCTCGGTCCGCCAGACCTTCCGCCGTCCGCAGCTGATGGCGCCGATCGTCGTCTTCCCCACCCTGCTGCTGGCGGTCCAGACCGGCGGCGCAGGATCGGCCGTCGACCTGCCCGGCTTCCCACCCGTACAGGGCTTCCTCCAGTTCATGCTGGCCGGGGCGATGATGCAGTCGCTGATGCTGGCGGGCAACAGCGGCGGGATCGCATTCGCCGTCGACATCGAGATGGGCTTCACCGACCGCCTCTTCGCCGCCCCGATCCCCCGCTTCACGATCGTGCTCGGGCGACTCGCGGGGACGGCCGCACTGGGCCTCTTCTCCGCCCTCTGGTTCCTCGCGATCGGGCTCCTCTTCGGGGCCGAGATCCACAGCGGCGTCGCCGGGGCGCTGATCGCGGTCGTGCTGGTCACGGCGACGGCCATGGCGGTCGGCGGCATCGGCGCCGCGATCGCGCTGCGGACCGGCAGCGCCAGCGTCGTCCAGGGCCTCTTCCCCCTGGTCCTCGTCGTCCTCTTCCTCTCCTCCGCCTTCTTCCCCCTCGACCTGATGATCCAGCCGGCGAAGGCGATCGCCGAATACAACCCGTTCAGCTTCATCGTGGAAGGGATCCGCAACCCGATCATCGCCGACGTCGAGGCCACCGACCTGCTCGGCGCGCTGCTGGCGATCGCCGGAATCGTCGTGCTGGGCCTGGTGCTCAGCGTCCGCGCGCTCAGGCACAGGCTGAGGGTGGGCTGATGGATCAGGCCGCGGCATTGCCGGAATGGCGCGCGAACCTGGCGACCATCGGGGCGCTGATGGCGCGCACCAGGAACGAGCTGGTGCGCGTGCCCGGTGCGGCGATCCCGGGCGTGCTGGCGCCGACGATCTTCTTCCTCGGCCTCAACGGCGTCTTCGGCGCGCTGACGCAGCTGAACGGATTCGAGACCGGGACCTATGAGAGCTTCGTCGTGCCGGTCAGCATGCTCCAGGGCGCAGGCTTCACCGGCGCCGCCGCCGGCGTCAACCTCGCCCGCGACCTCGAGGCGGGCTGGGTCGACCGGCTGCTCGTCTCCCCCGCCCCGCGCTGGGTCCTGCTCGCCGGCAGCGTCCTCGCCGCCAGCACCCGGGCGCTGATCCCCGCCACCTTCGTGCTCGCCATCGCCCTGCCGCTCGGCGCCGGCTGGCCGGGCGTCGACGGCCTCTTCGTCACCTACCTGATGGTCGCGGCGATGGCCGCAGTGGCCGCCTGCTGGGGCTCAGCGCTGGCGCTGCGCTTCAAGAGCCAGTCGGCGGCGCCGCTGATGCAGGCGGGGATGATGGCCCTGGTCCTCACCACCACCGCCTACGCGCCGATGGCGCTGCTGCAGCCGTGGCTGCGCACCGTCGCCGAAGTGAACCCCGTCACCGAAGTGATCGAAGCCGCCCGGCAGGGGTTCGTCGGCGGCGTCAGCTGGGCCGGCACCTGGCCGGGGATCGTCGCCCTGCTCGGCCTCCTGGCCGTCCTCGGCGCCTGGGCGCTGCGCGAAATGCGCCGCACCGCCCGGTGACCCCCCGCCGACGGGACGAAATCCCGACGCATGGTCCGGATTTCGTCCCGTCGGCGGTGGAGTTGGCGGAGGGGGTGCTGCGGCGGAACTGGGTGGAGGGGGAGCGCGGCGGGGTGCCGTTTGCCTACACGCGGCCGAGCCCCAGCCGCTATCCGTGGCAGTGGTACTGGGACTCCTGCTTCGCGGCGATCGCCTGGCGGCACTTCGAGCCCGCTCGCTCTCGAACCGAGCTGGAGACCCTGCTCGCCGCCCAGCGAGACGACGGCTTCGTCGGCCACACGATCTTCTGGGAGGGGTCCGTCGCGCTCTCCCGGCTGCCCTTCTACAACGTCGCCTCGTGCCGCTCGTTCCAGACGGGGACGATCCAGCCGCCGCTGCTCGCCTGGGCCTGGCAGATCGCCGTCGGCGACCCTCGCGGGGAGCCCCGAATCGCCGCGCAGGCCGACTGGCTGCGGGCCAACCGCGACCTCGAGGGGGACGGCCTGCTCTGGATCGTCCAGCCCGACGAGTCGGGGCTCGACGCCTCGCCGAAGTTCGACCCCGTCTGGGGCCGGCGAGCCGGTGCGCGGATCGGCTTCCCGCTGCTCGTCCACCGCAACCGGCGGCTCGGCTTCGACGCCCGCCGGATCCGCGACAAGGGCGGGCCGGTCCTCTGCGAGACCCTGGTCAACACGCTCTGGTCGCTCTCACTGCAGGCCCTGGGACGACCCTCGGCGACGCCGGCTCTGGTCGAACGGCTCTGGGACGAGCGCCGCGGGCTCTTCCTCGACGAAGCGCAGCCGGGCGGCGGCCGGCCCGGCGTCGCCACCTGGGCCTCCCTGGCCCCGCTCGCGCTCCCCGACCTGCCCGCGGAGATCGGCCGCCGCCTGGTCGAGGAGCACCTGCTCGACGAGGACCGGTTCCTAACCCCGGTCGCGCCGCCCTCGGTCTCGGCCTCGGAGCCGAGCTATGAGCCCGGCGGCAGCCGCAGGCCGCTGCGGCGCTACTGGCGCGGCCCGACCTGGGTCAACTCGGCCTGGCTCCTCTGGCTCGGCCTCCGCCGCCTCGGCTACGAGGATGCAGCGGAGCGCATCGCGCGCGGCGTGACCGGCGCGGTCGAGCGCGAAGGCCTGCGCGAGTACTACGACCCCCGCACGGGAACGGGCCTGGGAGCCGAGAATTTCGCCTGGTCCGCACTCGTAGCCGAGTTGGCGGCGAGCTAGGGCCTATCCCGGTAGGGGTGGAACGTCTTGCATTTTTTCGCGGGAAGCGATCGTCGCCGGCCAGAGGCGTTACTCGAAAAAGTTAAGTGGAACCCCTACCGGGATAGGCCCCTTATTTGTAGCGGTAGGTGATTCTGCCGCGGTCCAAGTCGTACGGCGAAAGCTCGATCTTCACCCGGTCGCCGGGGAGGATGCGGATGTAGTGCCGGCGCATCTTGCCGGAGATGTGACCGAGCACGTCATGGCCGTTGTCGAGTTTGACCCGGAACATCGTGTTGGGGAGGGCCTCGGTGATCTCGCCCTCCATCTCGATCTTCTCCTCTTTTCCCATGCGGGCGAGAGCGTAGCGGACTGTCTGCGAGGACCGCTCAGCCCCGCAGCTGCCGGGCGCGCTCGACCGCTTCGGCCGCTGTCGAGATCTCCCCCGCGTACTGGGCGGCCTCGAGCTCGGCCAGCAGCTGCCCCACCTCCGGGCCCTCGTCGAGCCCCAGCTCCGCGGCCAGCTCGTCGCCGCGCAACAGGGGCTGCGGCGGTCCGTCGCGGCGCCAGTCGAGAGCCGCCGCGAGCATCTCCCTGGCCAGCGCCAGGTGAGCCTCGATCGCCTGCTCTGTCGCGAACGGGCCCGACCCCCGGGCCGAGAGCCGGTCGGCGATCGTCAGAAGCGTCACGTCTGCGCTGACTGGCCCCGTCGCCCGCAGGTACTCGTGGACGCGCCGGGGCGGCAGCGGGGCCTCGTGGACGAGGAACCCGAGGCGCAGGTGGTGCAGCGTCAGGCCCTGCAGGTGCCGGGTCAGGACGCGGCTGGCCCGCAGGCGCTTGCAGAGGTTCCCGACGACCGCGACGCCGTCGCGGTCGTGGCCGATGAAGGTGACGTACCCGTCCCCTTCGGAGCGCGTCGCCGGCTTGCCGATGTCGTGCACGAGCGCGCCGAAGCGCAGCGCCGTGCCGCGGCTCATCTCGTCTGCGAGCGGCTCGGCGAGGAGCGCCGCCAGATCCCCTGCCCGCTCGCCCCCGAAGCGCTCCAGGTCCGCCTCGACCGCGAGCGTCTGCTCGAGCACCGCCATCGTGTGCCCGTGGACGTCGAGGTGGTGGTTGGGGCCCTGTTCGACTCCGCGCAGCGCCTCCAGCTCCGGCAGGACCACTGGAGTGAGGCCGAGCTCGTCGAGCAGCGCCATCCCACGCAGCGGGTCCGGCCCGCCGACGAGCCGGCGCAACTCCGCGAGCTGGCGCTCGCCGGCGGGCTCGGCCGCGCGCGATGCTTCTGCCCGCGCGAGGGAGGCCGTGGCCGGGTCCACCTCCAGCCCGAGCGCCGCCGCGAGCCTGGCGGCGCGCAGGAGGCGCAACGGGTCGGAGGCGAAGCTGCCCTCGCCCACCACGCGCAGCAGCCTGTTCTCGAGGTCCGGGAGGCCCCCGAAGGGATCGACCGGCTCGCCGCCGCCCAGCGGCAGCGCGACCGCGCCGATCGTGAAGTCGCGCTCGGCGAGGTCGGCCTCGATCGTCTCGCCGCGCAGCGCCGTCAGGTCGACCTGCCAGGAGCCGTCGGCCGCAACGGCGCGCCAGGTCGCGTACTCGGCCGAGAGCTCGAAGGAGTGCCCGCCCCCCTCGCGCGCGATCGCCTTCGCAGCCGCCGCCGGATCGCCCGCGACGGCAAGGTCGAGGTCGTCGACATCGCAGCCGAGAGCGGCGTCGCGGACCGCCCCGCCCGCGATCCAGACTCCCTCCGCTCCGCCGAGCGCGCGCTGGGCGAGGGCGACGAGCGGGGCCGACGCGAGGTGCCCCGCGACGCTCATGCGCGGACCCGGGGAACCCTGGCCGAGATCCCGCAGGTGACCTCGTAGTTGATCGTGCCGAGGCGGGCCGCGACCTCCTCGGCGCGTATCGAAGTCCCGCCCTGGGAGCCGATCAGCACGGCCTCCTCGCCGGGCTCGACCTCTGTCTCCGGGCCGAGATCGACGGTGACGTTGTCCATCGAGACGGTGCCGACGAGCGGATGGCGCCGGCCGCGGATCAGGACCTCGGCGTTGTTGGAGAGGCCGCGACGCACCCCGTCGCCGTAGCCGAGCGGCAGCACCCCCACCCAGGTGTCCTGCGAGGCCCGCCAGGTCCGGCCGTAGCCCGCGCTGTCGCCTGCCGCGAAGCGCTTGACGTCGGCCACGTAGGAGTGCAGCGACATCGCCGGCTCCAGGCCTCGCTCGGCTGGGTCGCCCTGGAACGGGTCGAGGCCGTAGACGGCGACCCCACAGCGAGCCATGTCGAAGTGCGAGCGGCGGTCGCGGAAGACAGCGGCGCTGTTGGCGGCGTGGGCGGTGACGCCGGGGGCCTCGGCCTTGACCGCCGCCGCGACCTCGGCAAAGCGATCGAGCTGGCGGTCGAAGAAGTCGGAGTCGGGTTCGTCGGCGGTGGCGAAGTGCGTCCAGACCCCCGCCACCTCGAGCTGGGGTCCTCGGCGCAGGCCCGGACCAGGGCCAGCACCTCGGCTGGATCGGGGTTGCCGAGCCGGCCCATGCCGCTGTCGTACTTGACGTGGACGCGCACCGGCCGTCCCTGCGCCGCGCCCGCGAGCGCTGGCGAGCTGCCGGAAGCCCTCGCGCCAGACCGCGACCTCGGACCCCGCCGCGAGCGCGTCCTCGAGGTCCTCGGCGTCCAGGGCGCCCATCGTCAGCAGCGGCACCTGCGGAAAGCGCCGGCCGATCTGCGCCGCCTCGGCGCCGGTGGCTACGGCCAGCCTGCTTGCCCCGCCGGCAAGCGCGGCGGACGCGCATGCGTCGGCGCCGTGCCCGTAGCCGTCGGCCTTGACCACCGCGCAGAGCTCGGTGCCCTCGCCCAGCTCGGCCTTCAGCCGCGCGCAGTTGCGCTCGATGGCGCCGAGGTCGATCCGGGCTGAGGCCCGCGCCATGGCGCTAGCCGTCGGCGACGAGCGCGGAGAGCGCGTCCGCCCTGGTCACCAGCCCGGCGAGACGCCCCTCGCCGTCGACGACGGGCAGGTGGTTGTGGTGCTTCTCGGCGATCGTCCTGGCGACGGTCTCGGCGTCGTCGTCGGTGCGGACGACGACCGGGTCCTGGGTCATCAGCTCGGAGACCTTCGTCGCGAAGGCCTTGTTGAGGCGCTCCTCGAAGCCCTTCATCGAGCCGATGAAGACGACGCCCCCCATGATGTTGAGGTAGTGCGGCAGGTGAAGGTCCGCCTCCTCGTCGCCGAGGATCAGGTCGGACTCGCTGACGATGCCGACGACGTTGCGTTCCGCGTCGATCACCGGGATCGCCCCCATGTCGGTCTTGGCCAGGAGCTCGATCGCCGCGCGCGCGTCGGCGTCCGGCGAGACGGCCGGCACGTCGGCATCCATGATCTCGGCAGCGGTCTTCATCGCTTGGAGGCGAGGTTATTCGACCGGCAGGACCGACGACGGCGGAGGCCGACCGGGATCGAGTCGATCACGTCCGTCGCGATCACCGACTCGGCGGCACCGATGCGGGCTGCGGCGTCGCGGCCGGCCCGGGCGTGGGCGAGCACGGCGGCGCAGGCCGCGGCAAAGGGGTCGAGTCCGCGCGCCAGCAGCGCCGCGACCATCCCCGAGAGCACGTCGCCGGTGCCGGCCGTGGCCAGGGCAGGGGCAGATAGCGCGTTGACAGCGACCCGCTCCCCGTCCGTGACGACCGTGTCGTCGCCCTTGAGCACGACCACCGCGCCCGCCACTCGGGCGGCCTCCCGTGCCGCGGAGAGGCGGTGTGCGGAGATCTCCTCCGAGGAGCGTGCGAGCAGCCGCCCCAGCTCCCCGGCGTGCGGCGTGAGGACGGTCGGCCCCTCGCGGGCGGCGAGCAGCTCGATCCCGCCCGCGAACGCGTTGAGCCCGTCGGCGTCCACGACCAGCGGGACCTCGATCGCACCGACCGCTTCGCGGGCGAGCTCGACCGAGCCGGGGTCGCGGCCCATTCCTGGACCGAGCACCCCCGCGGCAGCGCGCTCGAAGCTGCGCCGGAGCGCCTTCAGCGAGGCGGGCGCCAGGCACCCGTCTCCGCCCGGGCAGCCGACCGACATCACCTCGGGCTGACCGGCCTCGAAGATCGCCTCCAGGTCCGCGGGCACCGCCACGGTCGCGTAGCCGGCACCCGCCCTGATCGCGGCTCGCGAGGCCATCTGGACGGCGCCGGTGAGCCCGCGCGAGCCGCCGGCGATCACGACCTGACCCGAGCTGAACTTGGTCGACCTGGGTCCGCGTGCCGGCGCCAGCGCGAGGACGGCCGGCTCGATCGTGCCCGCCGCCGGCCGCCTGGGAGCGCCTTCGGGTATCCCGATCGGCACGACCCGCAGCTCACCCGTGTGCCACTTGCCCGGCGCGACCCGGTGGCCGACCTTGGCCGCGTGAAAGCTGACGGTGAGGTCGGCCTCGACCGCCGTGCCCTCGATCTCCCCGCTCGAGGCGTCGACGCCCGAGGCGACGTCGCAGGCCACGACCGGCGCGCCGCTGCGGTTGATCGCCTCGATCGCCGCTGCGGCCGGCTCGCGCGGCGCCCCGGCGAAGCCGGTGCCGAAGATCGCGTCGACGATCGCGCCCGAGCCGGACAGCCAGGCATCGAGGTCCTCCGGCGGCTCCCCCGAGAAGAGCTCCAGCGCCTCGACCGCGAATCCCATCGCGCCCAGGCGCCGGGCGGCGATCAGCCCGTCGCCGCCGTTGTTGCCCTTGCCGCAGAGGACCCGCACCGGCCCCTGCGGCGCGAGCCCGGCGACGGCCTCGGCCAGTGCCGTCCCAGCCGCCTCCATCAGCTCCGCCTCGGGTACCCCCTGCTCCTCGATCGCCCAGCGGTCGACCGCGCGAATCCCCTCGGCGTCATACAGCGGCGTCAGCCATGAGTCCATCTAGTGCCCTGTCTCCCAACGTCTGACCGGAAATGACGGCCCCAGATCACCGCCATGCGGCGTCCTCAGTCGCCCAAATAGCGCTGCTATTTGGGCTCCCTGCGTCCTTGCCTGACGGCGCCTGGATCTCGTCATTTCCTGGCCAACGTTACGAGACAGGGCACTCGGCAGTCTCGACGATGGCGACCGCCGCGGCAAACTCGCGCGAGTGGGTCAGCGAGACGTCGATGCGCTCCCCAGCCGCCGCCGCAGCCGCCCGCCCGGAGAGGAGCACGGTCGGCGGCTCCCCCGCGACGATCTCGACCTCGCGCAGGCCGAAGCCGCCGGAGAGGCCGAGGGCCTTGACCACCGCCTCCTTGGCGGCGAAGCGAGCGGCGAGGTGGCGAGCCGGACGGGCCCGCGCCGCCGCGTAGTCGCGCTCCGCATCGGTGAAGACGCGTTCGGCGAGACGGGGATGGCGCTCCAGCGCACGCTCCATGCGGTCGATCTCGAGCAGGTCGATGCCGACCCCGGAGGCCATCCCGGTTCGCTACTCCTCCAAGCCGACGATCAGCTTCGCCGTCGCCAGGTCGCCGTCGCTGCCCGTCCCCATCGCGACGTACTCGACGTGCCTCAGATAGGGCTTTGCCTCCTGGAAGTCCTCGTAGTCATCATCGGAGGGCGTGATCATCGAATCGGCCAGGCGCAGCGCCGCCGGACCGTCGACGAAGGCGCTGATCGGGGTCCCGCCCAGCGCCGAGACCCCCGCCTTGTAGCTCGCGCTGTCGGAGAGGGTTTCGCCGCTTTCCGTGTCGAGGCCGGCCAGGGCCGGGGCGAGGCTGTAGCCGATGGCGACGCGACCGGACTTGGAGACCACCACGAGCGGCTTGTCGCCCAGTTCGGAGTCACGGATCGAGAAGCCGCTGACGCCGTTGCTGTTGACCGCGGTCACGCCAGGCGTCCCGGCGTTGCGCACCAGAACGCCGAGATTCGCGACCGCCTTCGCCGCTTCGCCGGAGTCGCTGGTCAGCACCATGGCACCGACGAGCGAGCTCTCGGTGCTTCCCCGGGCGAACACCGCCGCGTCCTCGAGCGAGCCGGCGATCTTGTCGAGGTCGATGCCCGCTGCCTTCAGCGTGCTCTTCAGCTGGTTGGGCGGCACGTCCTCCTCCGGTATCCCGGTCTTGTCGAGCTCGTCGACCGCCTCCTTCAGCTGATCGCCGAACTCGGTGGCCCCGACGGCCGCGAAGGAGTCGGCGGGCAGCGAGCCGATCAGCTCGGAGGCGTCGCCGCTCGGCGGTTCCTCGCCGCCGAGGTCGCTGCTGATGTCGACCTGGATCTGGTCGGCGCCGGGGATGACGCTCGCCACCGCGGTCGCCTCGCTCGGGTCGATCCCCGAGCCCTCGAGGATCTCCCTCGCCTGGGGGTCGATCTCGTCGTCCGATGCCTCGAGCAATCCGCCGACGTCCACGTAGACGTCGGCGAGGCTGCCGTCCGAAACGGCTGAGATCGCATCGGCGAAGCGCGCTTCGTCTGCGAGCGAGTCGCCCTGGGCGGCGTCGACCGCGGCCTTGAAGCCCCTCTCCCCTTCGGCGATGACGAGGAAGTCGTCGATCACACCGACGCCGTTTTCGTCGGGGCCGCCGACCTTGAAGTCGACCCCTTCATAGGAGCCGTCTTCGAAGGGATCGCTGCTCTGCTCGGCCTGGTCGTCGATGAATTCCTGCGTCGCGGCCGCGTCCGTCGTCTCGACCGCGATCACCGGGTCGGACGGGTCGCCGTCCTCGTCGAGGGTCCTGAACGCAACGCCCGCCTTCTCGCCAAGCCAGGGTTCGACTTCCCTGGCGAAGTCGACCGGTTCGCCGTCCTCCCTCGCCGAGCTTTCCAGCTCGGAGACGATCAGATCGCCGAGGCTCTCGACGTCCGCGACCGTGCTCGCGATCTCGTCCACGTCGGCCTTCATCTCCCCGGTCGGGCGCATCTCGGCTTCGACGAAGACGAGCGAGCCGGGAGAGGCGAAGCCGGCCGCGTCGGAGCTGGACTCGCCATCGCCGCCACAACCGGCGATCGCGACCGCGGCCGTGGCCGCCAGAGCAAGTAGGGCAAGGGGGGTTCTGGTCATGGCCGGGCAGACTAACGAGCGCTCAGGCGCGGAAAGCGCCGCCTGGACGCTTAGACCCCGTCTTACTCGACCGTGACGGTCTTCGCCAGGTTGCGGGGCTGGTCGACGTTGAGGCCGCGGGCGCGGGCGATGTCGTAGGCGAGCAGCTGGAGGGGGAGGATGGCGACGATCGGCTGCATGATCCAGTCGGTCCTGGCCACCTCGATCGTCTGGTCGGCGACCTCGCCGACGCGCTTGCAGCCCTCGGTCGCGATGGCGATCGTGTCTGCCCCGCGGGCGCGCACCTCCTCGACGTTGGAGAGGACCTTGTCGAGCACCGGGCTCTCGGTGGCCACGCAGACGACCGGCGTCGACTCGTCGAGCAGCGCGATCGGCCCGTGCTTCATCTCCCCGGCCGCGTAGGCGTCGGTGGGGATGTAGGAGATCTCCTTCAGCTTCAGCGCCCCCTCGAGACAGACCGGCAGCCCGATGTGCCGGCCCAGGTAGAGGAAGAAGCCGTGCTCGAACTGGGCCGCCGCCACTCCCCCGGCGGGCCCCTCGCAGGAGGCCAGGGTCGCCTCGATCTTCGACGGGATCGTCTTCAGCTCGCCGACCAGCTCGGCGAGCCGGTCGGCGCCCAGCGTCCCGCGCAGCTCGGCCAGGCGCAGGCCGAGCAGGTACATCGCCGCGACCTGGGCGACGAAGGTCTTCGTCGCGGCGACGCTCACCTCGGGGCCGGCCCGGGTGTAGAGCACCGTGTCGGCGTCGCGGGTGGCCTGACTGCCCATCACGTTGGTGATCGCCAGTACCTTGGCGCCGTTCTCGCGGGCGAGCCGCATCGCGGCCAGCGTGTCGGCCGTCTCGCCCGACTGGGTGATCCCGATCACCAGGTCGTCGGGCCCGATCACCGGGTTGCGGTAGCGGTACTCGGAGGCCACGTCCATCTCGACCGGAACCCGCGCCCACTCCTCGATCGCGTAACGGCCGACCAGGCCCGCGTGGTAGGAGGTGCCGCAGGCGACGATCACGATCCGCCTCAGGTCGCGCAGGAAGGCGTCGTCGAGCTCGACCTCGGAGAGGTCGATTCCGTCGTCGCTGGGCAGCCGGTCGGCGATCGTCTCGGCGACCGCATCGGCCTGTTCGTGGATCTCCTTCAGCATGAAGGTCTCATAGCCGCCCTTCTCGGCAGCCGACTCATCCCAGGAGATCTCTTCGGCGTCGCGCTGCACCGGCGCGCCGGCGGCGTCGGTGATGCTGATCCCGGCGGCGTCGATCGTGACGATCTCGTCGTTCTCGATCGCCACCGCGTCGCGCGTCTCGGCCAGGAAGGCCGGGATCGCGGAGGCGAGAAAGGCCTCGCCCTCGCCCACTCCCGCCACCAGCGGGCACTCCTTGCGAGCGCCCACCAGCCGCCCAGGCTCCTCGGCGTGCATGGCGACGAAGGCGTAATGGCCGCGCAGCTCGGCGAAGGAGGCCCTCACCGCGGCGGTGAGGTCGCCGTCGTAGTTGCGCTCGATTAGGTGGGCGACGATCTCGGCGTCGGTCTCGGAGCTGAAGTGGTGCCCCTCGGCGGCGAGCTCGCGGCGCAGTTCGGCGTGGTTCTCGACGATCCCGTTGAGGACGATGTGGACGCGATCGGAGCAGTCGCCGTGCGGGTGGGCGTTCTCCTCGGTGACGCGCCCGTGGGTGGCCCAGCGCGTGTGGGCGACGCCGGTGGTCGCCGGCGGCGCCGCCACCGCGACGCCACCCTGCTCGTCGTGCTCGGCGACGGCCGCGCGCAGGTTGGCGAGGTTGCCGACCGCGCGCACGCTGGCGATCCGGCCGTCCTCGATCACCGAGATCCCAGCCGAGTCATAGCCCCGGTACTCGAGCTTCTCGAGTCCGGCGACCAGCAGGTCGCGGCAGGGGCGCCCACCGACGTATCCGACGATTCCGCACATAAGGGAGGCAAGGAAGGGTAGAGGGCAGGCGGTCTCGATAGCCGAATTCCCTGGCTGGCTGGGCCTTTTCTTCCGGCGGTGGTTGTGGTGGGACGCCGGTGCCCCTCCCCAAAACGCTCGGCGGGAGCCTCGCTGGAGTGTTTTGGGGAGGGGCACCGGCGTCCCCTCGACAGCGCACGAGCTTCGAAGAGCTCGTCCCCGAAGACGCTGCGAATCTCAAGAGCGACTTCCGCTAGCCACCCGGCCCCCCGAAAGCTTCACATGGCGGGGGTGGCAACGGGCGCCCCAAGCTTTTTAAAGCTTGTGGACCCTGGGGCCGGCTTCTAGTCCGGTGCCGGCTTCGCGGGCCGGACGCTCCGCCGCGTGTAGGGCCTTCGGGGGTCCCTCTCCAGGAACTCCCGCGAAGCGGCCTGGAGAGGGACCCCCGAAGGCCCTACTCCCTACGCCAGCTCTTGTCGCACAACCGCGACTAGGCGCTCACAGACGGCCTCTGCCTCCTCGGCACTTGGCGCCTCGGCCATGACCCGCACTAGAGGCTCAGTCCCGGAGGGGCGAAGAAGCACGCGGCCGCGGCCCTCGAGCGCCTCCCCCTCGCGCTCTACCGCCTCCCAGACGGCGCTCGCACCCGCGATCGCATCGCGGTCGGCGACCTCTACGTTGACCAGGGTCTGGGGCAGCTTGCGCATCGGCGTGACCCCGGCGAGGTCGCGGCCGCCGAGCTCGCGCATCGTCGCCAGCGCCGCGGCGGTGCCGTCGCCGGTGGCGACGAAGCGGGTGTCGATGATGTGCCCGGACTGCTCCCCGCCGAGGCTCCAGCCGCGCTCGCGCAGCTCGTCGAGGACGTAGCGGTCGCCGACCTTGGTCACGGCGACCTCGATCCCGGCCTCGTCCATCGCCTGGTGGAAGCCGTAGTTGCTCATCACGGTGACGGCGACGCCGCCGCCGAGCTCGCCCCGGGCGGACATCCCGCGGGCGGCGAGGGCGATCAGCTCGTCGCCGTCGTGCGTGCGGCCGCCGCCGTCGACGGCCAGCACCCGGTCGCCGTCGCCGTCGAAGGCGAAGCCGATGGTCGCCTCCGAGCCGGCGATGCGCGCGGCCAGGGCGTCGAGGTGGGTCGAGCCGCAGCCGTCGTTGATGTTGCGGCCGTCGGGCTCGACGGCGATCGCCTCGACCGTCGCGCCGAGCCTCTCGAAGATCGCCGGGGCGGCACGGAAGGTGGCGCCGTTGGCGCAGTCGAGCATCACGGTGCGGCCGGAGAGGTCGAGTGGGAAGGCCGTCTCGAGCGCGCGCAGGTAGTCCTCCAGGCCGCCGTTCAGCTCCCGCACGTGGCCCGGCTCGGCGGTGCCGGCCTCGGCGTCGACCAGCGACTCCATCCTCGCCTCGGTCTCGTCGTCGAGCTTCGTGCCCTGCGCGGAGAAGAACTTGATCCCGTTGTCGCGGTAGGGGTTGTGCGAGGCCGAGACGACCGCCGCCAGGTCGAGGCCGAGGCGCTTGACCAGGATCGCCGCGGCCGGGGTCGGCAGCACGCCGCCGAGCAGCGCGTCTCCCCCCGCGGCGGCAATGCCGGCGGCCAGCGCCGACTCCAGCATCGGCCCCGACTCGCGCGTGTCGCGCACGATCAGCACCTGCGGTCGCTCGACCTCCAGCGAGGCCGTGGCCGCACGCCCGAGCGCCGTCGCGAGCTCGGCGGTGAGGAACGTCCCGGCCTCCCCCCGGACCCCGTCGGTTCCGAAGAGCTTGCGCCCCGCAGTCACCTGCCGGCTCCTAACGCTTGGAGAACTGCGGCCGCTTGCGGGCCTTCTTCAGCCCGGCCTTCTTGCGCTCCTTGGCCCGCGCGTCGCGGGTGAGGAAGCCGCGGCGCTTGAGCTCGCCGCGCAGCTCCGGGTCGATCTCGGTCAGGGCCCGAGCGATCCCATGCCGCACCGCGCCGGCCTGGCCGCTGATGCCGCCGCCGTGGACACGGACCCGGACGTCGACGTTGCCCTCGTAGCCGGTGATGACCAGCGGCTGCATGGCCGTCGTCTGATGCAGGGGGCGGGGGAAGAACTCCTCCAGCGCCCGCTTGTTGATCTCGACCTTGCCGCTGCCGGGCAGCAGGATGACGCGAGCGATCGCCGTCTTGCGCTTGCCGGTGGCGAGGTAACGGGCGTCGCCCTCCATCTTCGCCGGCGCGCGGCTGGCGGCCTTCGGCTCCTCGACGGCGTCGCCGACGAGCGCCGCCTCGCGCTGCGCGCGCTCCTCCTCTTCAGCTTCCTTCCGGGCCTGCTCCTCGGCGCTCAGCGGCCTCTCCTCTGGCTCGACCGCGATCGGCTCCAGGTCAGCCCCCGGAATCACGTCCTTTTTCTCCTCGGCCTTGGGCTTCTCAGCCTTATCGGCCGGCTCCTCAGCTTTCTCGGCCGCAGGCTCAGCTTTCTCGGCCTCGGGCTCCTCAGCCTTCTCCTCCCCAGACTCCTCGACGGCATCTCCTTCGGCCGCATCCGCCTCGGGCTCGGACTCAGACGCCTCTCCCGCGGGTGGCGTGGGGGTGGGCTCCTCGCCCGCAGCCTGCGAGGACGAGGAGTCCTCCCCCGCGACAGGACCCGCGGGCTGATCCCCCTCGTCCTGCTCCGGGGTCGCCTCGTCCTTCTGAGTCTCGTCGTCGATCAAGTCTGGATCTCCATCGGTTTGGGCTGCTGGGCAGCGTGCGGATGCTCGGGCCCGGCATACACCTTCAGCTTGGTCAGCTGCTGCCGCGCGAGCCGGTTGCGGGGGAGCATCCCCTTGACGGCCTTGCGGATGACCTCCTCGGGACGCCGCTCGAGCATCTCGGCGAGCGTCCGCGACTTGATCCCACCCGGGTAGCCGCTGTGGCGCCAGTATCGCTTTTGCGCCAGCTTGTCGCCGGTCACGTGGATCTTCTCCGCGTTGACGACGACGATGAAGTCGCCGGTGTCGACATGGGGGGTGTACTCGGGCTTGCGCTTGCCCCGCAGCGCGTCGGCGATGCGCGTCGCCAGGCGGCCCAGGGTCTGCCCCTCGGCGTCGACGACATACCAGTCGCGCTGGCGGTCTGCGGGTGTTGCTACGTAGGTCTTCACCGGCGGGGGATCATAGGGAACTGCGGGCCGCAGCAGGGTTATCCGCATATGGCGAAGGCCGAAGGCCGCAGCCATGGGCGTTGATTCGCCCCCAGCCGGTGCCGATCGCAGTCTGATTCCTCGGCGCCGACCGAGGGCCTATACTGCCGCGCCAACAGTGCCGAATCCCAGCTGCACAGGTGGCTGGGAGCGGAGGAACCGCAGGAACCGTTGCAGGTTCCCGGGGCGAATCGGCCGAAAAGGTCGTAGCGCAACTCTTTCAGCGCGAGCCCGACAGCTAACTCCGCAGGCGAACGAAAGAGAGAGTGGCAGTGGTAGGCAAGACCACCCGGCCTCGGCTGGCGGGAACGTATTTCACGATCGCGGCGATGGCGCTGCTGCTCTGCTTTGCGCCCGCCGCAGCCGCCGGCACGGGCGGTGCGCCGACCGCGGCGGGCAGCCCGCCGCCACCCGGCAGCCCGAGCGGCGCGCCGGCCTCCGACGCCCCCAGCGCCGGCGCCCTGCGCCTGGTCTCGGCCACGACGACGCCCCGTAAGTCCTTCTACTACGGCTTCCGCTACCCCAAGCTGAGCTTCACGATCGCCAGCAATCAGGCGCAGAACGACATCCGCATCGACGTCGTCGACACGGCCGGCGCCAGCGTCCGCACCTTCTTCCGCAACGACGTCGCCCCCGAGGCCGAAACGGCGATCCGCTGGGACGGGACGACGAACGACGGCCGCGCGGCCCCCAACGGGCGCTACACGTTCCAGGTCTCCTCCCAGGCCGGCGCCCTCGCCGCCCGGTCGGCGAGCACCTCGGAAGCGCCCACCCTCGGCTTCGCCTTCTACGGATACGCGTTCCCGCTGCTCGGCGTCCACGACTACGGCGGCAGCGGCGCCGTATTCGGCGCCGGCCGCTCCGGTCACACCCACCAGGGCCACGACGTGATGGCCGAGTGCGGCGAGCCGGTAATCGCCGCCCGAGGTGGCCGCGTGCAGTACTCCGGCTACCACAGCGCCGCCGGCAACTACGTCGTGATCGACGGCAAGGGGACGACGCTCGACTTCATGTACGCCCACTTCGCCGAACCCTCGCCGCTGAAGACGGGCGACACGGTTCGCACCGCCCAGCCGATCGGCATCGTCGGCGACACCGGCTCAGCCACCGCCTGCCACCTGCACTTCGAGATCTGGACGGCTCCCGGCTGGTATGAGGGAGGCAGCCCGGTCGACCCGCTGCCCTACCTCGAAAAGTGGGACCGCTACAGCTGAGCTCGTTTAGCGGCGCCCTGGCCTGAGGTCGCTCGCCCGGCCCTGGGCGGCGTCAGCCGCGTGACGATCGCCAGCGCAACCGCCACCGGCACCGTGGCCGGCAGCGTGTCGACGGCGAAGAAGAGCAAGTCGAAAGCCAGCCCCAACCCGGCGACGAGCCCCGCCCCAACCCACTGCCGACGGGACGAAATCCGCCCCAGAGGGGCGGATTTCGTCCCGTCGGCGGGCTGTTTTGCGAGGAGGCAGCCGATGAGGGCGGCTACGAAGAGGTCGCCGAAGCCCATTCGGGCGGCGCCGAAGTTGGCGACCTGCAGGGCCGGAAGGTCGGCGGCGGGCACGGCGCTGCTGAGCACGTCGCTGGGGCCCTGGAGCAGGTTGGCGGCGACGAGGGCCGCGTCGATCGCGGCCATCGCGTAGACGCCCAGGCGCAGCCAGAGTGCCGGTACGATCGACACCAGCATCCAGCCGAGCGTTATGCAGCCGAGGCCGGAGAGAGCCAGGGCGGCCGTCTCCCCAGCCAGCACGCCCCTGGCGGTCCAGGCCAGAGCGAAGAGCGGTACCGCAGCCAGGGCCCAGCTCGGCCGCGCTCCGTGCACCAGCCAGCCGAGTGCCGCCGCCGCGAGGGGCGGAACGGCGACCAGGGCCAAGTAGGAGAGCGCCGTCGCCGAGTCCGCGTAGAAGTTGACGACCGCGACCACGACGACGACCGAGAGCGCGGGAACGAGCGCCCACCAGCGGCTCTTCAGGCCGGTCAGCCAGGGAGCCGAGCGCGCCGCCGGCAGCGCCACCAGCGCCGCCTGGGCCAAGCTGAGAATCGCGATCGAGGCCGCAAAAGGCATGGGTCAGGATGGCGCGGTCAGGAGGTTGCCTGGGTAGGACGCAGGCAATTCGCCGCCGGGAGCGTAGGAGTTACTACGTGACCAAGGCGAATTGCCGAGGACACCGCCAGGCGGCCTCCTGGCCCGCCATCACTCCCACTCGATCGTGGCCGGGGGCTTCGAGGAGATGTCCAGCGCGACGCGGTTGACGTCGGCGATCTCGTTGATGATCCGGTTGGAGACCCGCTCCAGGAGGTCGTAGGGAAGTCGCGCCCAGTCGGCGGTCATCGCGTCGTCGGAGGTGACCGCCCGGATCACCACCGGGTAGGCGTAGGTGCGCCCGTCGCCCTGGACGCCGACCGAGCGCACGACCGGGAGCACGCAGAAGGACTGCCAGAGCTGGCGGTAGAGCTCCGCCGCGCGGATCTCCTCCTGCAGGATCGCGTCGGCCGCGCGGAGGATGTCGAGCCGCTCCCTGGTCACCTCGCCGCCGACGATGCGGATCGCCAGACCCGGCCCCGGAAAGGGCTGGCGCCAGACCATCCGCTCGGGGAGCCCGAGCTCGGCCCCCACCGCCCTCACCTCGTCCTTGAACAGCATCCGCAGCGGCTCGACCAGCTCGAACTCGAGGTCCTCGGGCAGGCCGCCGACGTTGTGGTGGGACTTGATCGTGGCGGCGCCGTCGCTGCCACCCGACTCGATCACGTCGGAGTAGAGGGTGCCCTGGACGAGGTAGGCGGCGTCCTCGAGCCTGGCCGCCTCCTCCTCGAAGACGCGGATGAACTCCTCGCCGATGATCTTGCGCTTGCGCTCGGGCTCGTCGTGGCCGGCGAGCTTCTCGAGGAAGCGCTCCTCGGCCTCGACGTGGACGAGGGGGATGCCGAACTGCTCGAAGGCGGCGACGACCTGCTCGGCCTCGTTGAGGCGCATCAGGCCGTGGTCGACGAAGACGCAGGTCAGCTGCTCGCCGATCGCCTTGTGCACGAGCAGGGCGGCGACCGAGGAGTCGACCCCGCCGGAGAGTCCGCAGATCACCTTGCCCTCCCCCACCTGCGCCTGGATCCTCGCCACCTGTTCGGCGATCACCGACTGCGGCGACCACTGCTCCTCGCAGCCGGCGACGTCGCGCAGGAACCGGGTCAGGATCTCGGTGCCGTATGGCGTGTGGACGACCTCGGGGTGGAACTGGATCCCGTAGAGGCCGCGGTCGGGATGCTCGCACGCCGCCACCGGCGACCCGGGGCTGGAGGCGAGCGCCGCGAACCCGTCGGGCGGCTCGAAGACGGCGTCCCGATGGCTCATCCAGCAGTGCTGCTCCTCGGGCAGCCCCGCCAGCAGGCGGCCGCCGCCGTCGCGCAGGGTCAGGTCGGTGCGTCCGAACTCCCCCGCCTCGGCAGCCTCGACCCGCCCGCCCAGGGCCTGGACCATCGCCTGCATCCCGTAACAGATCCCCAGCATCGGGATCTCCAAATCCAGCAGCTCGGTCGGGAACGCCGGCGCCCCCTCCTCATAGACGGAGGCCGGGCCGCCCGAGAGCACGAGCCCCTTCGGCTTGCGCTCCCGGATGGCCTCCAGCGAGGTGCTCGACGGCAGCAGCTCGGCGAACACGCCGCACTCGCGGATCCGCCTCGCGATCAGCTGCGAGTACTGCCCCCCGAAATCGAGGACGAGGACCTCCTCGGAGGCCTGGGCCGACGCCGCAAGAGCGCCGGCCTCAGTCGTCGGCGACCCCAACACCGGCGGAGACCGCCGCGCGCCCGTTCGAACCCATGCCGACCGCCTGCTCGTTCTGGAGCTTCTTGCCCTCGCTCATCAGCGCCGGCGCGACCATCACCTCGGCCCGCTGGAAGGAGCGGATGTCCTCATAGCCGCAGGTGGCCATCGAGGTTTTCAGCGCCCCCATCAGGTTGAAGGTTCCGTCGTTCTCCTGGGCGGGCCCGAGCAGGATCTCCTCCATCGTGCCGTCCTGCTTGGTCGTGACGCGGGTGCCGCGCGGCAGGGACGGGTGGAAGGTCGCCATGCCCCAGTGGAAGCCCCGGCCGGGAGCCTCCTTGGCCCGGGCCAGCGGCGAGCCGACCATCACCGAGTCCGCCCCGCAGGCGATCGCCTTGGAGACGTCGCCCCCGGTGCGCATGCCGCCGTCGGCGATCACGTTGACGTACTCGCCGGTCTCCAGCATGTGCTGGGAGCGGGCGGCGGCCACGTCGGCGATCGCGGTCGCCTGCGGCACCCCGATCCCGAGCACCCCGCGAGTCGTGCAGGCCGCACCCGGCCCGACGCCGACCAGGACGCCGACCGCGCCCGTCCGCATCAGGTGCAGGCCGGTCGAGTAGGAGGCGCAACCGCCGACCACCGTCGGCACCGGCACCTCGGCGATGAACTCCTTCAGGTTGAGCGGCTCGGCCGTGGTCGAGACGTGTTCGGCCGAGATCACCGTGCCCTGGATGACGAGGATGTCGATGCCGGCCTCGACCGCGATCTCGTAGTGCTCGCGGACTTTCTGCGGCGTCAGCGAGCCGCAGGCGACCGCGCCGCGCTCCTTGATCTCCGCGACCCGCTTGCCGACCAGATCGGACTTGACCGGCTCGGCGTAGATCTCCTGCATGATCCGCGTCGCCTCGTGCTTGGGCGCGGCGGCGATCGCCTCCAACCGCTCCTCGGCGTCCTCGAAGCGGGTCCAGATCCCCTCCAGGTTGAGTACGCCGAGGCCGCCCAGCTCGTTGACGAGCACGGCGGTATCGGGGCTGACCACACCGTCCATCGCCGAAGCGACGAGCGGCAGCTCAAAGCGATAGGGACCGAGGGTCCAGCTGATGTCAATGTCGTCGGGGTCGCGGGTGCGGCGCGACGGAACGATCGCGATGTCATCGAATCCGTAGGCGCGCCGCCCCTTCTTGCCTCGACCGATGTCGATCTCCAATTAGGTCCTCCAGGGTGGCGTTGAGACCCCAGCCTACACTTCGGCGGGGACCTCCAAATCCTGGACGTGGACCTCGCCGAGGAGGCGCTCGACCTGACCGCGGTCGACCACGCCGGCGCCAAAGTGCTGGGTCGACTCCGCCCCGCAGGCGACGCCGTAGGCAAGGCACTCCCCGGCAGGCCGGCCTTCGTAGCGCGCCGCCGCGTAGCCCGCCAGGAAGGCGTCGCCCGAACCGACCGTCGAGACCGGCTCCAGCGGCTCGGTGCGGACCTCGACGAAGCGCCTCTCCGCCCCCTCGCCGATCACCGCGGCGCAGCCGTCCGGCCGTGTGATCGCGGCCTCGCGGGCGCCCAGGCGGACCAGCTCGGAGAGCCCGTGGACGAGGTCCTGGCGGTCGCCGAACTCCTGGCCGACCAGCTCCTCGGCCTCGCGCTCGTTGGGGGTGACCATGGCGGCGCCGGCGCGCAGGCCGGCGAGCATCGCCTCCCCCTCGGAGTCGAGGATGACCGGCACGCCGCGCTCGCTCAGGTCCTTGACCAGGCGCGCGTAGAGGTCGCCACCGGCCCCCGGGGGCAGGGTGCCGGCGAGCACGCAGAGCCTGGCGCCGTCGGCGAGGTAGCCGAGGCGCGTAGCGAACGTCTCGGCCTCCTCGGGGCTGACCGCCGGACCGCGCTCGTTGATCTCGGTCTGCTCGCCGGAGGTGGGGTCGATCACCGCCATGTTGATCCGGGTCTCCCCGGCGATCTGGGTGAAGTCGGTCAGGACCGCTTCCTCGCGAAGCTGCTCCAGCAGCCGGTTGCCGGTCGGGCCGCCGGCGAAGCCGGTGGCGATCACGGGCCGGCCCAGCCGGCCGAGGGCGCGGGCGACGTTGATCCCCTTGCCGCCGGGCGAGGTGCGGCTCTCGACTGCCCGGTGCCGGTGACCGAGGCGGAAGTTCGGCACCGCAACCGTGCGGTCGATCGCGGCGTTGAGAGTGACCGTGAGGATCATCGTGAAAGGCGCCTCAGCATTACTGCTCCAACCAGTATCACGCAAAGCGCAATCCCGATCGGGACCTCCTCCGAGCCGACGAAGCTCTTCGCCCGGTCCAGGGCGCTCGCCTCGGGCACCGCATGGCCGGCCCGCAGCGCCACGGCGGCTGCCCTCCTGCCGTCGACGAGCACGACCGCCCTGCCCAGCGCGGCGCCGGGGCCGATCGGGCCCTCGAGCTCGCTCGGCGCCCGCACCGAGAGACCGAGCCGCTGGTCGGGACGGACCCCGACGGAGACCGTGCGCGCGGCGCGCAGCGGCAGATCCCCGCCCCCGTACCGGACCGAGGCCTCGGCGAGCTCCTCGCCGGCCCGAATCGGCACGCGCCGCTCGTAGCGGGAGAGGCCGTACTCGAGCAGGCGCAGGCTGGCGAGGTCGCGTTCGGTCTCCGTCGGGGCGCCGATCACCACCGAGATCAGCCTCACGCCGTGGCGCTGGCCGGAGCCGACCAGGACGTAGGCGGCGCCGAAGGTGTGGCCCGTCTTCACGCCGGTCGTCCAATTCGCCCGGTAGAGCAGGTCGTTGAGGGTGTCGACCGTGCGCGGCGGGCGCAGGCTGCGCAGCCTGGCGCGGCGGGCGTCGGCGATCCGGGCGAAGGCGGGATTGCGCAGCAGCCTCCGGCTCAGCGTCGCCAGGTCGCGGGCGCTGGAGTAGTTGCCCGCCTCGTCGAGCCCGATCGGGTTTGCGTAGTGGGTGTCGGCCAGGCCCAGTGCCGCCGCGTAGCGGTTCATCTCGGCGACGAAGCGGGCTTCCGAGCCGGCGGCCGCCAGGGCGAGGTCGTAGGCGGCGTCGTTGCCGCTGCGCAGGATCAGGCCGTAGAGCAGGTCACGCACGCTCACCCGCTCGCCGGGGCGCAGTTCGAGCAGCGACTCGCCGTAGATCGCGTCGTAGGGCGCGGCCCGCACGACGCGGTCCAGCGGCAGCTCGCGCAGCGCCACGTAGGCGGTCATCAGCTTGGTCGTGCTGGCGATCGGCAGCCGCCGGGCGCCGGCGTGGGAGACGAGCACGTCGCCGCTGCGGGCGTCGATCAGGGCCCACGCGCGGGCGTCGATGCTCGGCGGCGCCCCAGCCTGGGCCGGCGCCGTCCAGAGCACGGCCAGCAATAGACATGCGAGGAGCAGGGTCGGGCGACGCGGCGCGCCCAACATCATGGGGTTTCACGCACAAATCGCCACGGACTCGAATACCCGGTCGTCACCGCGACGATTTGTGCGCTCACCGGCGTAGTTTCAGCGTTTCGCCGGCGATCAGGATCTGCGGGTCGACTTCGGGGTTGAGCGTTTCGATGCGCGCGACCGAGACCCCGGTTTGGCGGGCGATCGCAATCAGGGTGTCGCCGCTCTGGATCTCGTAGGAGGCCGGCGCCGGCTTCCTGGGCTCGGCCCTGCGCGCCGCCTCCCCGCCGCGCCCCTGCCCGTTCGAGCCGTCCGAGCCGCCGCCGAGCACGGCCCCGATCGCGACGAGGGCGAGGACGAAGGCAGCGATCAGCGCGAGTACCGCGAGGGCCCGGGCCGTAGCTGAGGTGCGCTTGTTCATTGCAGGTGACTGGCGGTCGAATGGGCGCGAAGATCGTATCTGCGCCCTATTCGGCCGAAGCGGCCCAAACCCTGGCGCGCATGTCCTCGGCGGCGGCGCCCGGGTCCTCCGCGGCGGCGATCCCGCGCGAGACGGGGACCAGGGCAGAGGCGGCACCCGCCGCGAAGGCGGCCCCGAGCAGCTCCGGCCGGCCACCCTGGGCGCCGACCCCCGGGACGAGGAAGATCGAGCGGGGCATCAGGGAACGCAGGCGGGCGATGTGCTCCGGAGCGGTCGCGCCGACCACCGCCCCCATCCCGCTCAGGCCGGTCTCGCCCAGCAGCCGCTCCGAGAGCCCGTCGACCAGCCCTGCCAGGCGCTCGTGCAGCGGCTGCTCCGGCGCCGGCAGGTCCTGCACGTCGGCGGCACCGGGGTTGCTCGTCCGCACCAGGGCGAAGACACCCGCGCCCGCCGCCTCGGCTGCCTCCACGAGCGGCTCCAGCGCGTCGGCGCCGAGCAGCGGGTTGGCCGTGATGGCATCGGCGCCGAGGCCCGCCACGGGGCCCCACGGGGTCGGGGTCTCGCCCAGCAGGGCCTGGGCGTAGGCGGCCGCCGTGACCGGCACGTCGCCGCGCTTGCCGTCGGCGACGACGAGCAGGCCGGCTTCGCGGGCCGCCGCGCAGACGTCTGCCAGCGCTGCCCACCCCGGAGCGCCGAGGCGCTCGAAGCAGGCGAGCTGGGGCTTGATCGCGACGCAGGCCGGACCGGCCCGCTCGATCAGCGAGCGGCAGTGCGCGGCGACCGCCCCGGCCGCACGTTCGGCGGCCGACGCGGCGCCGGCGGGAACGTCAGGCTCGTCCCCGGAGAGCTTCGACGGGTCGGGGTCGAGGCCGAGACAGACCTGGCTGCGGCGCTCTTCGACGAGCGCCGCGAGCCGGTCTGCAAAGGGCTGCGCCTGGCTCAGCCTTTGACCTTGGTCTTCAGCGCCGAGCCGGCGGAGAAGCGCGGGACCTTGCCGCCCGGGATCGTGATCCGCTCACCCGTGCGCGGGTTGACGCCCTGGCGAGGGCCGCGCTCGGCGACGTGGAATTTGCCGAAGCCGGTGAAGCTGACTTCGCCGCCGCTGCTCAGCGTCTCGGTGATCGCGTCGAGCACCGCGTCGACCGCGTCGCCGGCGGCCTTCTTGCTGCCCAGCCGCTCGTCGCCTGCCAGTTGGTCCAAAAACTCAGCCTTAGTCACGTCGAAGCTCCTCCGTCAGAGTGGTTGAAATCGCGGCGGAATCTAACAGCGGCCACGGCCGTAATGGCGCATGGAGTCAGGAACCGGCGACCGTCATCTCCCCGATCAGCAGCGGCGGCGTGCTGACCGAGCCCCCGAAGGGGACCCATCGTGGTTCCGATCCGGCCGCCCGCACCGCCTTCAGCATCGAGACGAGGTCGCTTGCGATCGTGAACTCGCGCAACGGCTCGGCCGCCTCCCCAGCGCGGATCGCGTGACCCGAGGCGCCGACCGAGAAGGCACCGGTGACCGGGTTGACGCCCGAGTGCAGGCCGGCGACGTCGGTGACCAGCACCCCGTCCCCCGCCTCGCGCAGCAGCTGCTCGAAGTCGAGCGCCCCCGCCGCGACGACGAGGTTCGAGGCAGAGACCGCAGGCTGGGAGCGGTAGCCCGGCCGCCCGGCGCTGCCCGTCGAGGCGGCGCCGTCGCGGCGAGCGGTGTAGGTGTCGAAGAGGTAGGTCCGCAGCGTCCCGCCCTCGATCAGCGCGTTGGGACGGCGTGGCACGCCCTCCCCGTCGAAGGGCGAGGAGGCCGAGCCGGCGGGGTCGAGGCCGTCGTCGCGGATGACGAGGGCCTCGGCGGCGACCGCGGTGCCGAGCAGGCCGGCGAAGGGGGAACGCCCGCGCTGGACCATGTCGGCGCCCAGGCCACGGCCGATCAGGGCGACGAAGCTGGAGGCGACCGTCGGATCGAGGACCACCGGGCAGCTGCGCGAGGCGGGCTTGCCGGCGCCGATCATCCCGGTCGCCCTCTCCGCCGCCTCGCGCCCGATCGCGGTGGGGTCGAGGGCCGCCGGCCCGCGGCCGAGGTCGAAGCCGAGCCCGGTCTCGCGCCCGCCGTCGCCCTCGGCCAGCGCCTGCGCGTAGCCGTAGCAGTCGGTGCGCTCGTACTCCCCCGCGATCCCGGTCGAGGAGACGATCGCGACCCGCTCCGCCGAGTCGGCGTAGACCGCCTGCTCGACCCCGGCAACGCGCGGATCCGAGTCGAGCGCCGCCCGCTCGATCTCGAGCGCCAGCTCGGCGACCTCGGCAGTCGGGGTCGCGGCCAGCGAGGGATCGCTCAGCCCCAGCCCCTTCCCTTCCGGTGCGCTTTCTCCCCGCATATCGGGGCCAAGGCGCACCGGAAGCTCAGGGGGGGCCGCGAACTCGTCCTCGTCGGCGATCCGCGCCGTCTCGGCCGCGCGCGAGGCGAGCTCCGCGATCCCGGCCTCTGAGAGGTCGGTGCCGTAGGCATAGCCGGCCCGGCGGCCGATCCAGGCGCGGACGCCGATCCCGCGCGTGGTCGCCGCGGTGAGGCTCTCGACCTCGCCCCCGTGGACGCGCACCTCGCGCCCCGCGTCCTCGGACGCGTAGGCCTCGGCGTCCCCCGCCCCCGCCGCGAGCGTGCCCTCGACGGCGCGGCGCGCCATCTCGATCACCGCAAAGACCTCCGCTTCGCTCCCGGCACGAAGAACCAGATATGCACGCTTGCTCGCTCCGCGATCACACTTCCGTCCCCCCCACTGTCATCTCCTGGATCCGGACGTGGCCCTGGCCGGTGCCGACCGGCACTTTCTGGCCGGCCTTGCCGCAAACGCCGGTCTTCATCTCGAAGTCGCTGCCGACCGCGTCGATCGCCGCCAGCGCATCGAGGCAGTTGCCGATCAGGGTTGCGCCCCGGCACGGCCGCGTCACCCGCCCGCCCTCGATCAGGTAGCCCTCCGAGACGCCGAAGACGAAGTCGCCGGTGGCGGGGTCGACCTGACCGCCGGCAAAGGAGGCAGCGTAGAAGCCATGGCTGACCTCGGCGATCATCTCCTCCGGCTCGGCGTCCCCGGGCGCGATGTAGGTGTTGGTCATGCGCGGCACCGGGAGGTGGCGGAAGCTCTCCCGGCGCCCGTTGCCGGTCGAGCCGACGCCGTCGCGGCGGGCGGTCAGCCGGTCGTACAGGAAGGAGACCAGCCTGCCGTCCTCGATCACCATCGTCTGCTGCGTCGGCGTGCCCTCGTCGTCGATCGAGTCGCTGCCCCACTCGTTGGGCATGCGCCCGTCGTCGTAGGCGGTGAGGAGGGGCTGCGCGACCTGGGCGCCCAGCTTCCCGGCGTAGACGCTGGCGTCCTTCTGCACGTGGTCGGCCTCGAGCCCGTGGCCGGTCATCTCGTGGAAGAGGACGCCGCCGAAGCCGCCGCCGACCACCACCGGCATCGAGCCCGCCGGGGCGGGGCCGGCGTCGAGCAGGGTCAGCGCCTTGCGCGCCGCGCCCGCCGCGATCTCGCCGGGGCCCTCGTCGAAGAGCTCGAAGCCGCGATGCCCGCCCAGCGTCTCGGCGCCGGTCTCGACCGAGTCGCCGCGGCGCGCCACAGCCTGCGCGCCGATCCGCACCCGCGTGCGGTCGTCGCCGCCGAAGAGCCCGTCGGAGTTGGCGACGGTCACCTCGCGGCGCACCTCGGCGTAGGACGCGGTGAACTGGGCGATCTCGGGGGCGGCCGTGCGGCCGCGCTCGTCGAGCTCGCGCAGGAGCGCCGCCTTGCGCTCGGCGGGGACGTCGGACGGCCGCTGCTCGATCGCATGCGGGGTGCTCGCCACGGCCTCCAGCGGGCGCGGCTCGGCCCGGCCGGCGTGCAGCGCCGCGGCGGCCTCGGCGGCGGCGCGCTCGACGTCGTCGGGATCGAGGCCGTCGACGTGGGCGAAGTAGGTGGTCCCACCGCTGAGCACCCGCACGCCGGCTCCCGCCGAGGCGCCCGACTGCACCGATTCGACCCGGGACTCGTCGATCGCCATCGTCAGGCCGGCGTTGCGCTCGGCGAAGACCTCGGCGAACTCGCCGCCGTTGGCCAGGGCCCGGCTCAGCACCCGCTCGGCCAGCGCCGGCTCGATCAGGGCGCTCAAGGCTTGGGGCGCTTTCCAGCGACCTCGATCAGCCGGCCCGCGGCGACGAAGAGCTCGCCCCCCGCCAGCGAGTCGGCCGCGTGGTCGCTGGCCCGTCCCCCCGGGTAGTAGAGGCGGGCGAAGGGCCGCCGGGCGACGCGCCGGCGGCGCATGTAGGCGGCCGCCTCGTCGGCGTAGCCCGAGACGCGGTCGAGCAGGACACGATGCGGCTTAGGAGGCATCGACGGCCTCCTCGTCCACCCCGCCGGCCAGGTCGCGCAGGACCGAGCGCATGTCGAAGAAGAGCAGCGAGGCGAGGGCGAAGCGGTCGGTCACGGCGACAGCGGCCAGGCCGCGGTGGCGCAGGGCGAAGACCTCCCCCTGCTCGGTGGCGATGTGAAGCTGTTCCACCGCCTCGGATCCCGCACGGTCGGCGACGTCGAACAGCGTCGCGGCGTCCTCGCGCCAGCGCTCGGGGCTGCTGCTGGCGGCAAGGACCGAGCCCTCGGAATCGAGAATCGCACCGCCGCGCAGGTCGGGGGACATCTCACCCAGAAGGGCCAGCGCACCGGCCGCCCCGTCGTCCGTCACCGCCCCGCTCATCTCACCGTCGGCCATCTCGGCCAAAATACCGACCCGTGACCCTGGCCCGAGCCTCCTGGATGATCGTAGTGTCGATCTGCGCGATCGCCGGAGTGGCCTTTGCATTGAGCGATTACACGGGCTATGCGATCACCATCATCGCCGTGGGGTTGGCAGCCGCGGTAAATCTCCTGTCGAGTCCGTAGGGGTAGTTGGGACGCCGGTGCCCCTCCCCAAAACGCTCGGCAGGAGCCTCGCTGGAGTGTTTTGGGGAGGGGCACCGGCGTCCCTCCAACAGCGCATGAACCACGAAAGCTCTTCCCCTGAGGCCTCACCCGGCTCCCCAAAAGCTTCACATGCCTGAGCTTCGAACACGGGCGCCCCAAGCTCTCTTAAAAAGCTTGTGGACCCTGAAACCGTTTTCGCAACCTGGGCCTTTTCCAGCGCTGGACTGGAGCCTTCGGGGGTACCTCCCCAGGAACTCCCGCGAAGCGGCCTGGGGAGGTACCCCCGAAGGCTCCCCCACTACCCCGCCCGAAACGGCCCCGACCTCGCCCGTTTGGGGTCGCGGACCGACGTCTCCGGCTCCGCGTGGATCAGGACCTCCGCCCGCGGGATAGCTCCCTCGATCGCGTCGCGCAGGGCGTGGGAGAGCTCGTGGGCACGCTCGAGAGTCGTCCCAGAGCGGTACTGGACGTGGAGGTCGATGTAGCGGCGGGCGCCGGCGCGGCGGGCGCGCAGCTTGTGGTAGCCGGCCACCTCCTCGGTGCGGGCGGCCGCGATCGCGACCTCGATCCGGTCCATCTCCTCGGCGGGGAGCGTTTCGTCGACGAGCACGCCCGAGGAGCGGCGGACGATGCGGATGCCGGCGACGACGATCGCCCCTGCCACCACGAGTGCCGTGATCGAGTCGAAGGCGGCGTTCCCGGTCAGCTCGACCACGGCAAGGCCCACCAGCACCCCGGCCGAGGTCATCGCGTCGGTGCGCAGGTGTGCCGCGTCGCCCTCCAGCGCCGGAGAGTCGTGGGCCTTCGCCTGCCGCGAGAGGACCGTTGAGACGACGAGGTTGGCCACCACGGAGAAGCCCATCACCGCGATCCCGACGCTGATCGTCTCGATCTCGGCGCCGACGACCAGGCGATGCGTCGCCTCGAAGACGATGATCCCGGCCCCGACCAGGATCAGCAGGCCCTCGATCGTCGCCGCGAGGCTCTCGACCTTCTCGTGGCCGTAGGGGTGGTCGGCGTCGGCCGGCTCGTCGGCCTTGCGCACCGAGACGAAGGCGATGACGGAGGCGACCAGGTCGATCAGCGAGTGGACCGCCTCTGTGAGGATCGCGATCGACCCGGTGATCGCCGCGGCGGCCAGCTTGATCGCGATCAGCAGCGCGTTGGAGGCGATCGAGAGTGCCGCCGCGCCGCTTTTGGTGCGGATCATCGCCCGCCCGGTGCCGCCTCGCCGGCCGCGAGATGGCCGGCCAGCAGCCTCGCGGCGGCGCCACGATGGCTGATCTCGTTCTTCTCGGCCTGGCTCAGCTCCGACATCGTGCGCTCGTCCGCCGGGCCGGTCGCCTCGGGAACGAATGCCGGGTCATAGCCGAACCCCCCGTCCCCCCGCGGCGCCTCGACCAGGCGGCCCTCGCAACGGCCCTCGAAGACGTGCTCGGCACCGCCCCCCTCGACGAACGCCAGGGCGCAGTGGTAGGCGGCACGCCGGTCCTCCCCCGCCTCCGCCACCTCGCGCAGCAGCTTCGCCAGGTTCTCCTCGTCGCTTGCCCCCGGCCCCCCGTAACGGGCCGAGTGGATCCCGGGGCGGCCGCCGAGCCCGGCCGCCTCGATGCCGGAGTCGTCGCCGATCGCAGCCCTGCCCGTGGCAGCATGAGCCGCACGCGCCTTCTCCAGCGCGATCTCCGCAAACGAGTCGCCCTCCTCGGGCGGCAGCTCGACGCCGGCCGGCAGCGGCTCTAGCGCCAGCGCGGGCAGCAGTTCGCGCATCTCGCGCAGCTTGTGCTTGTTGGCCGTGGCGAGGATCAAGCGGAGCTACCCCTCGCCGACGACCTTCTCCTGCACCTGGCGCAGACGGGAGATCCCCATCTCGGCGAGGCCGAGCAACTCGTCCAGCGAGGCCCGGGAGAGCGGGGTCTGCTCCGCCGTCGCCTGCACCTCCACCAGCCCGCCCTCGCCGGTCATCACGACGTTGGCGTCGACTTCGGCACCGGAGTCCTCGCCGTAGTCGAGGTCGCAGAGCGCCCGCCCGCCGACCATTCCGACGCTTATCGCGGCGATCGAGCCGGTCAGCGGGAGGGCCTCGATCTCGCCGGCCTCGAGCAGCTTTTGACAAGCCAGGCGCAGGGCGACGTAGCCGCCGGTGATCGCCGCGCAGCGGGTCCCCCCGTCGGCCTGGAGTACGTCGCAGTCGACGTAGACGCTGCGTTCGCCGAGCGCCTTGAAATCGACCACGACGCGCAGCGAGCGCCCGATCAGGCGCTGGATCTCGACTCCGCGCCCGTCCTGCTTGCCCTTGACCACGTCGCGCGTCTTTCGATCGCCGGTGGAGGCCGGCAGCATCGCGTACTCCGCCGTCACCCAGCCTTTGCCCCTGCCCTGCATCCAGCGCGGCACGGAGCGGTCGACAGAAGCGGTGCAGATCACCCTGGTCCTGCCCAGCGAGATCAGCGCCGAGCCGTCAGCGGTCTCGACGTATCCCGGGTCGATGGACACCGGCCGGATGTCGGCCGGTGCCCGGTCGTAACTGCGTGAGGCTGGCATGGGGCGCGAGTCTAGGGCTTATCTCGAGAAGCCCTAGACCCCTCCCGCGCTGCTTATTTCTTCTTCGGCGGCTTGAGCTTGACTTTCGAGCTCGTGACGCCGGTACCGGAGGTCGTTGCCTTCACGGTCTTGCCCTTGGCCAGTTCCTGCTTGGCCGGACCCGAGAGCTTGACCTTGAGCGTCGCAGTGGCGCCCTCGGCGAGGCTGAAGGACGCCTTTCCGATCACGAGATTCTTGATCTTGTTGCCCTGCTTGACCTTGGCTTTGAGCTTCAGGGTGCCTTTGCAGGGCCCACCGGTGCAGGTGAGCTTGAGGTTTGCCTTGCCGCTCTTGACCGGAGCGGTCCCCGCAGCCTTGACCTTGCCTTCGGTGGGCGGAGGAGGCGTCGGGTCGGCGGTGAAGGTCGCCGTCACCGTGGTGTCGGCTTCGATCGTCACCGTGCAGCCACCGGTCCCGGAGCACCCTCCTCCCGACCAGCCGGAGAAGGTCGAGCCCGAGGCCGCCGAGGCCGCGAGGGCGACTTTGGTGCCTTTGACGTATTTCGCCGCGCAGGCACCGCCGTCGCAGGTGACCGAGCCCGTGCCCGTGCCTGCTTTGTTGACCGTCAGAGCGAATTCTTCGACCACGGGCGTGAGGTTGAACGTCGCCGTCACCGCGCTGTTCGCGGTGATCGTGAATGAGCAGGGCGAGGTCGAGCAGCTGCTCGCCGAGCCGGTCCCGCCGCTGAAGCCGGCGAATTCAGAGCCGGCATTGGCGGTGGCGATGATCTGAACCGTCGTCCCGTTCGGCTGCGGGCTCGTGCATGCGCCCGCCGCGCCGCCGTTGAATTTGCACTGGACGGTGCCGCTGCCGGAGCCCGCAGGGGTCACGGAGAGCGTGCGGGGGATCAGCGTGAACGTCGCCGTGACCGAGCTGTTGGCGTTCAGCGTGAAGCTGCACGGGGACGTCGAGCAGGCGGACGCCGAGCCTGTGCCGCCGCTGAAGCCGGCAAAGCTCGAGCCGGAATTGGCGGCGGCGATGACTTCGACCGTCGTGCCGTTGGGTTTGGAGCCGTTGCATGCACCGGCCGACCCGCCGTTGAATTTGCACTGGACCGTGCCACTGCCGGTGCCGGCGGTGGTGACGGTCAGCGTGGATTCCGGCGTCGATTCGAGGTTGAACGTCGCCGTCACCGCGCTGTTCGCGGTGATCGTGAAGGAGCAGGGCGAGGTCGAGCAGCTCGATGCCGAGCCCGTGCCGCCGCTGAAGCCGGCGAAAGTCGAGCCACCGTTTGCGGTGGCGATGATTTCGACGCTGGTGCCGTTCGGCTGCGGGCTCGTGCAAGCACCCGCCGAGCCGCCGTTGAATTTGCACTGGACGGTGCCGCCGCCCGTGCCGGCGGTGTTGACCGTCAGCGTGCGCGGGATCAGCGTGAACGTCGCCGTGACCGAGCTGTTGGCGTTCAGCGTGAAGCTGCAGGGGGACGTCGAGCAAGCAGACGCCGAACCGGTCCCAGAGCTGAAGCCGGCGAATTCAGAGCCGGCATTTGCGGTGGCGATGACTTCGACTGTCGTGCCGTTGGGTTTGGAGCCGTTGCAGGCACCGGCCGAGCCGCCGTTGAATTTGCACTGGACGGTGCCGCTGCCCGTGCCGGCGGTGTTGACCGTCAGCGTGGATTCGTCTTCTTCGGCCTCGAAGGTCGCCGTCACCGAGCTGTTGGCGTTGAGCGTGAAGGAACAGGGCGAGGTGCCCGTGCAGCTGATCGAGCCGGTGCCGCCGCTGAAGCCGGCGAATTCGAAGTCTTCGTCGGGAACAGCGATCAGGGTCAGTTCGGTGCCCGCCTCGTATTCGGGGTCGCAGGGTTCGGGGCCGGCTTCCACTTCGCATTCAACATCGCCTTCGCCGACGATGTTGATGTCAAGTTCCCGTTCCCCCCCTTCTTCTTCAAAGGTAACGGTCACTTCGCGGTCTTGGTCCATGACCAATTCGCATACCAATGGACCGCAATCGCCGGAGAATTCGAATTCCGATCCCGGGTCGGGATCCGCAATCAGTACCAGTTCGGTACCTTCGGGGTACGTTTCCTGACATTCTTCGGGACCTTCTTCAGCTTCGCATTCGACCGTGCCCGAGCCGCTGCCGGCTTCGGTGATCGTAAGTTCGAATTCTTGGGGTTCGAGTTCGAACAGCGCGATGACTTCGTGTTCGGCGTCCATCGTCAGGTCGCAGCTTGCGGGGCCGCAATCGCCTATCCATTCGACGAATTCGGAACCCGGGTCCGCTTCGGCAACAAGACTTAGTTCGGTACCTTCGAGGTATTCTTCCTCGCAGGGTTCGGGGCCGGCTTCCACTTCGCATTCGACCGTGCCCGTGCCGCCACCCGCCGTTTCGACCACGAGCGGGAAAAATTCTTCTTCGGCTTCGAAGGTGGCCGTGACGCTGTGTTCTTCGTCCATCGTCAGTTCGCATTCGGCAGGACCGCAGTCGCCGTAGAATTCGACGAATTCCGAGCCCGCTTCAGGTTCCGCGATCAGGGTCAGTTCGGTTCCCTCTTCGTATTCGTCTTCGCAGGTTTCCGGCCCGCCGCCTTCGTCGCATTCGACCGTGCCTTCGCCGCTGCCGTCGGTCGTGATGTTCAGGGGGAAGTCGACTGCCGCCGCCTGGCTGGCCGGAACGAGAAGGAAGCCGGCGGCGGCCAAGACGAGTAGGACCAGACGGAAGCTCGAAGGCGGCCTGCCATTGCGGTCAGCGGCGTGGTGCGAACTGAATTTTCTCAAGGGATGCCTCCGAGTGGGGGTCTGGTCTGTATCTAGAAAAACAGCAGTCTAACCAAGAAAGTTGCGGAAAAATCACGAGGGGAACATTCGGCCATTTACCCCCGACAAGGGACGTGCAATCACCGGGAAATGGCCCTTGATGCGGAAGGACCGCGGAGTCCGCGGTCCTTCCTCCCACTGGGGTAGCCCTGGCGTCAAATCCATGCGACGCGCCCGAGCTTGGCCGCAGCATAAGCTCACCGCCCCTGAATAGTCAAGAATTTCATTTAAACGCCACCCTGTCCACTGCCTGCTTGATCTTGTCGACGATCACGTCGGCCAACTCAGTTCCCTGTTTCCCGTTGAATCCCTTCATCGCCGCGACCATCCCGACCATCAGCAGCGATACGAGCAGGATCAGGCCGACGTACTCGACCGTTCCCTGCCCCCGCTCGCCCGCCGCCAGCGAGCGGATCGCTCGAAGCCTCGCCTCGACGGCAGCGTGCATGAACCCCATCAGCGCATAAAGCATGAAGCCTCCTCTTCGTAGGTTTGAGGCCGATGCTCGGGCTCCGAGACGCACCGAACAAGACGAGAACGTGCCGCCTCTCCCACGCCGGACCGACGCGATCCGCTATTGCGCGGCGGCTACCCGCTGAGCCCTCTCGACGCCGAGATATGGCGTCAGGGCGAACTGGATCGCATCGGGGGCCAGATCCGGCAGTTCGCCGGCACGTCCCCGGTCGACCCGCTGGGCGACGAGCATGATCAGCCCGCCAGCCACGGAGTGCTCGACGATCTCGGGCAACATCTCGCCGCCGGACCTGTACTTGCGGCCCGGCAAAAGCAGGCCGGCCGCGAAGGCGAGAAACCGCTGGTAGCGGGCGATCCCGTCTCTGCCGTGGGCAAGTGCCCGGTTGGTCAGGAGGTCGGCGGCATCGGGATTGGAAGCCGCGAACTCAAACCCGGCACGAATTGCCGCGGCCACCTGGTCGGGCCACTCGGCCTGGGACACGTATGCCTCCTCGACCACGACCTGCAGTCGCGCGAAAGCGGCCTCGAAGGCCCGTGGGAAATCGTCGTGTGAGGAACTCTCGGGCACCTGCCTGCCTGGGCCGTCTCGCGGAAGGGGAAGAACTGCCGCGCACTATAAACATTGGTGTCTGCCCAGGTGGTCCGGTGCTTCCAGCAATCGCCGCTAGGCGGCGCGGCGCATTTCCTCGGCCGCGGCCGTCGGCCCTATGTAGGGGACGAGCATCGCGAAGAGGAGGTCGGGCATGAGCTCGGGGAGTCTGCTCGGTCCGCCCAGCCACCAGCTCATCGAAGATCAGGCCGGAGACGGCGCCGACCGCCATCGTCGAGGTGTGCTCCGGCAGATCCTCGCCGCCGTCGAGCCTGCGCCCCGTATCGAGATACGCGGTGAGGCGGGAGACGGCATCCCAGTGCCGCTGGCGTGCCTCGGCGCCGGCCGCCGCCACCTCGACCAGCGCGGTCCTCGCCAGCTCGGGCTCACGCGAGAAGATCTCCACCAGCGTGGTGAGCCCCTTGCGAACCCGGGGAAGCCAGGGCTGCTCCCCTTCGCATTCGGCGACGACCGTGGCGAAGACCCGCTCGACCATCCGGTCGTAGGCCGCGAGAAAGCAGTCGTGCTTGTCCTCGAAGTGCTTGTAGAAGGTCGTCCGGGAGGTGCCCGCCTCCTCGATCACGTCTGCGACCGCCGTCGCGTCGTAGCCCTTGCGGCCGACGATGCGGATCATCGCGGTGAGGATGCGGTCGCGGCGGCTTTCGAGCTGATCTGCCATGGAAGGAGGGGAGCTGAGCTGGAAACTCGCTTGTCTAGGCATGATAGCGCTTTATGTACGACTTGGTTTATCCCTTCCCGGCCTCCCCGGCGGCGGCAGCGGGCCCGAGGTAGGGGACCAGGGCGGCGAAGAGGGCCTCCGGGAGGAGATCGGGCAGCCGATCGGCCCGCCCGGCCTCGATCTCGTCGGCGACCAGGCCGATGACGGCGCCGATCGCCATGCGCGACACGTTCGCGGGCAGCCTGCGGCCGTCGGGGGCGAAGTCACGGCCCTCGTCGAAGAAAGGCGTCATCCGCTGCAGCCCCGCCCGGTAACGGCGCTGCGCGGCCGGCCCCGCCGAGCCGACGTCGACCAGCGCCAGGCGGGCCAGCGGAGGGTCCGCCGCCAGCGATCCCAGCAGCACCGCCAGCCCGGCGCGCACGCGAGCGGGCCAGCCTTCCTCGGCTTCGAAGGCCGCGGAGATCCGCCGCACGAGCACGTCGACGGCGCTGTCGTAGGCGGCGAGGAAGCAGGACTCCTTGTCCTCGAACATCTCGTAGAAGGTGGTGCGCGAGATCCCCGCCTCCCTGGTCAGGTCGGCGACGGTGGTCGGTCCGTAGCCCTTCTCCGCGACCACAACGAGGACGGCGTCGAGCAGGCGTTCCCGCTGGGAGCGCGCGACCACCTCCGCCGGCAGCCGGTGCCGCCCCCGCGGCGGCCGCCAGTGCTCGCGTTTCGGGCGCCCTGCCTGCCGCCCCACCTCAGCTATCCGCCGCCGTCATGTACCTCTCGGCCTCGCGGGACTGGCGCAAAGCCTCCTCCTGGCCGAGGTAGGGGACGGTGGTGATGTAGACGATGTCGGGCAGCAGCTCCGGCAGCCTCGAGGTGTTGCCGGAGAGGATCTGGCCGACGATCAGCGACTCGGCCGCCGAGAGCGCCGCGCGGGAGACGCTCGAGGGGATCGCCTCTTCCTCCACCGGGTCGTCCCGGCCCCTTTCGAGGAGGGACTGCAGGACCCGCTTGCCGGAGGCGTAGAGCCTGGAACGAGCGCCCACCGGAGGCCGGGGCCTCGATCAGCGCCATGCGGGCGAATGTGGGACGGCTGGCCAGCAGCCCGAGGAAGCCCGCCGTGGCGTCGCGGACCATCGTCGCCCAGGGCTTGTCCGGCGAGTAGGCGGCGACGATGATTCCCATCGCGTCGGCAAGTGAAAGCTCCATCGCGGCGTGGAAGCAGTCCTCCTTGTCCTTGAAGAGCTCGTAGAAGGTCGCGCGGGAGACGCCGGCGGCGGTGCAGATGTCGGCGATCGTGGTGGCGCCGTAGCCTTTGTCCGCGGCGCTCTTCGCCATCGCGACGAGCAGGCGTTCGCGCTGGGAGTGGGCGACGGGCGGCTCGAGCAGAGCCTCCCGCCCGGCCGGCAGCCGCTCCTGCTCGAGCAGGCCCCCGATGTCCTTGGTCTGGGCAAACGACGTGCTGCTATCGGGTGAGGGGGCGGAGGGCATTTTGGGTTGCTCCTAACGGCAGACAGCGGTGTTTAGGTAAACGCGATTGTACACCCCCTCGGCGCTCCATGGACGCATCTGTACCAGGCTGGACAACTGCGCAGCCTATTTTGGAACGCATGGGTTAACGGCCGGGGGTTACCGCGGTGCGTTTGGGCAACTTTCAGCTTCAGCCGGCGTCAGACGTTCTTCAAGCGCACCGCATGGGCGTGAATGCCCGTCCCGACGACCCTCGCCGCCAGGGCTTTGCGGCCCTCCAGCGCCGTCAGCGCCCGGCGACTGAGCTTGATCTGCAGCACCGTCGAAGCGCCGGGCTGGAGGTCGAAGGAGGCCTTGCCGATCGTCACGAAGCGCTTGCGCCCTTTGCTGCCCCCAGAGACCCTCATCCCCAGTTTCAGCTCGCCTTTGCAGGCCGAGGGCCCATTGCAGAACACCCTCAGCGCAGCCTTGCCGTCCTTCACTTTGGCGGTGCCGGCGACCACGACGAGCCCGTCCGTGGGCGTGGGATTTGCGTTGAGCTCAAAGGTGGCGGTAACGCTGCGGGCCTCCGACATCGTCACCTTGCATGGACCGGTGCCGGTGCAGGCGCCGGAGAAGCCGACGAAGGTCGAGCCCGCGCCTTCGGCGGCGAGGAGGGTGACCTTCTTGCCGACGTCGAAGTTGGCGGCGCAGGTCGAGCCGCAGTCGATGCCTTTGGGAGCGCTGGTAACGGTGCCGGTACCGGTGCCGGCCTTGGAGACCGTGAGCGTGCGCTCGCCGACCGCGTCGAAGACGGCTTTGACCGTCCGCGCCCTGCTCATCGTCACAACGCAGGTCCCTTTGTTGCAGCCGCTGCCGGTCCAGTGGTCGAAGGCAGAGCCTTCGTCGGGGGTCGCGGTGAGCGTGACTTTGGTCTCGTCGGCGAAGTCGAACTCACAGACCGGCCCGCAGTCGATGCCGGCGGGAGAGCTTTTCACCGTGCCGGTGCCCGTGCCGATCTTTTCGATCGCCAGGGCGTACTCGACGGCCACCGGTTTGAGGTTGAAGGTCGCGGTGACCGTCTTGTCGGCGTTCATCGTCAAGGCGCAACTGCCGGTCCCAGAGCAGCCCCCGCCGGACCAGCCGGCGAATTCAGACCCGGCACTGGCTTCGGCGATCAGCGTCAAGGCGGTGCCCGAGGGGTATTTGGTCGCACATGCCCCGGGTGATCCGGCCCCCACTTTGCATTTGACGGTGCCCGTGCCGGTGCCGGCTTTGTTGACGGTCAGGGTGAATTCGGCAACCGGTTTGAGATTGAACGTCGCCGTGACCGATTTGGCGGCGTTCATCGTCAAGGCGCAGCTGCCGGTCCCAGAGCAGCTACCCGACCAGCCGGCGAATTCGGAGTCGCCGTTGGCGGTGGCGATCAGGGTCAGCGAGGTGCCTGAGGGGTATTTGGCCGCGCAGGCTCCGGGGGAGCCGGCCCCGACTTTGCACTGGACGGTGCCGGTGCCGGTGCCGGCTTTGTTGACGGTCAGGGTGAATTCCGTGACCGGTTTGAGGTTGAAGGTGGCGGTGACCGAGCTGTTGGCGTTGAGCGTGAAGGAGCAGTCGCCGGTGCCGGTGCAGCTGATCGAGCCGGTGCCGGCGCTGTAGCCGGCGAATTCGGAGTCGCCGTTGGCGGTGGCGATCAGGGTCAGCGAGGTGCCTGAGGGGTATTTGGCCGCGCAGGCTCCGGGGGAGCCGGCCCCGACTTTGCACTGGACGGTGCCGGTGCCGGTGCCGGCTTTGTTGACGGTCAGGGTGAATTCGGTGACCGGTTTGAGGTTGAAGGTGGCGGTGACCGAGCTGTTGGCGTTGAGCGTGAAGGAGCAGTCGCCGGTGCCGGTGCAGCTGATCGAGCCGGTGCCGGCGCTGTAGCCGGCGAATTCGGAGTCGCCGTTGGCGGTGGCGATCAGGGTCAACGAGGTGCCTGAGGGGTATTTGGCCGCGCAGGCTCCGGGGGAGCCGGCCCCGACTTTGCACTGGACGGTGCCGGTGCCGGTGCCGGCTTTGTTGACGGTCAGGGTGAATTCCGTGACCGGTTTGAGGTTGAAGGTGGCGGTGACCGAGCTGTTGGCGTTGAGCGTGAAGGAGCAGTCGCCGGTGCCGGTGCAGCTGATCGAGCCGGTGCCGGCGCTGTAGCCGGCGAATTCGGAGTCGCCGTTGGCGGTGGCGATCAGGGTCAGCGAGGTGCCTGAGGGGTATTTGGCCGCGCAGGCTCCGGGGGAGCCGGCCCCGACTTTGCACTGGACGGTGCCGGTGCCGGTGCCGGCTTTGTTGACGGTCAGGGTGAATTCCGTGACCGGTTTGAGGTTGAAGGTGGCGGTGACCGAGCTGTTGGCGTTGAGCGTGAAGGAGCAGTCGCCGGTGCCGGTGCAGCTGATCGAGCCGGTGCCGGCGCTGTAGCCGGCGAATTCGGAGTCGCCGTTGGCGGTGGCGATCAGGGTCAACGAGGTGCCTGAGGGGTATTTGGCCGCGCAGGCTCCGGGGGAGCCGGCCCCCACTTTGCACTGGACGGTGCCGGTGCCGGTGCCGGCTTTGTTGACGGTCAGGGTGAATTCCGTGACCGGTTTGAGGTTGAAGGTGGCGGTGACCGAGCTGTTGGCGTTGAGCGTGAAGGAGCAGTCGCCGGTGCCGGTGCAGCTGATCGAGCCGGTGCCGGCGCTGTAGCCGGCGAATTCGGAGTCGCCGTTGGCGGTGGCGATCAGGGTCAACGAGGTGCCTGAGGGGTATTTGGCCGCGCAGGCTCCGGGGGAGCCGGCCCCCACTTTGCACTGGACGGTGCCGGTGCCGGTGCCGGCTTTGTTGACGGTCAGGGTGAATTCAGGCGTCGCTTCGGCGTTGAACGTCGCCGTGACCGACTTCGCCGCGTCCATCGTCAGGGTGCAGGTCGGCCCGCTGCAGGCGCCCGAGAAGCCGGCGAAGCTGGAGCCCGAGTCGGCCGTGGGCAGCAGTGCCACCTCGGTGCCTTCGGGGTATTTGGCTTTGCAGGCTTCGGGGCCTTCCGCCGCTTCGCAGAGGACGGTGCCCGTCCCGCTGCCGGCTTTGGTGACCGTGAGGGCGAATTCGGGCGCCGCCTCGAGGTCGAACGTCGCGGTGACCGATTTGGCCGCGGACATCGTCAGTTCGCAGCTCGAGCCAGAGCAGGCGCCCGAGAAGCCGGTGAATTTGGAGCCCAGGTCCGCCTCGGCAAGCACGGTCAGTTCGGTGCCTTCCGGGTATTCGGCCGCGCAGGACCCGATCGGGCCGCCTTCGACTTCGCACTGCACCGTGCCGGTGCCGCTGCCGGCTTTGGAGATCGTGAGCGGGTATTCGACCGCCCCCGGTTCCAGGTCGAAGGTCGCGATGGCGGTGTGGGCTTCGTCCATCAGGAGTTCGCAGGCAAGCGGGCCGCAGTCGCCGGAGAATTCGATGAATTCCGAGCTTGCCCCGGCTTCCGGGATCAGCGCCAGTTCGGTGCCTTCGGCGTATTCGGCGTCGCAGGCTTCGACCGGCCCCCCTTCGACCGAGCATTTGACCGTGCCGGTGCCGGTGCCGTTCGTTTCAACCGTCAGCTGGAAGTCGGCGGCGGCCAGAGCCGGGAACGCGAAGGCGAGAATGAAGGTCGCTGCGGCCAGGGCAGGAATCACCCAACGTCCCCGATGCTGCTTCGCTCGTTGCATCTCCCCCTCCTTGAATCCCCTGCCGACCGAATCCCTGTCGGCGTTATCCCAGCAGCAAGCGAGCGCTGCCCGTCTCCCGATTTCCCAATACCCAGAAATAAGAATGTCTGAATCTCCAGGCCAACGAATTAGGACATACCGGATCACCAATGTCAAGCCTCACCGAATCCGCGCCCCTACTGCCCCACCGCCGTAAAGCTCAGCGTCCCGACCGTCTCCCCCGCGCTGAAGTCCCCTTTGCCTTCGGCGAAGGCCTCGTTCAGCTGGGAGGCTGCCTGAGCCTGCAGGGTGAGAGGAGCCCCTTGGACGGAGATCGTCCGCGCCTGGGGGGCTGAGGCGATGGAAGCAACGCCGAGGTCAAGGACGCCGATCCGCCCCAGCTTGCCCGGGAAGGCCGGGATGGGCAGGATCTCCACTTCGGCGCTGTCGACCCTCGTGGCCATGTCGAGCCAGAGTTCGTTCCAGAAGACCTGGCCGGCGTGCAGTTGCAGCATTTCGACTTGGCCGCCCGTCCTCAACGTCCCTTCTGATCCATCCGGTGCCAACTGGGAACCCCCGATGATCGGGAAGGTGAAGGTCGGCCCCACGTGTTCGGCGGGGAAGATCGGGTTGAGGGAGACGAAGTGGGCGTCGAGCTTCGCCGCAAAGACCGGGTCGAAGACGAAGGTGGCGCGGCCCTGGGGAAGGATCGTCGCCAGGCGGGGCTGGGCGTTTGAGGAGAGCATGCCGATCACCTGGCCCTTCGTGAAGAGAGCCCGCGGCCGCAGCTTCTTGTTGAGCCGGGTGGCGACCTTGGCGGTCAGCTTCAGCTGCTTTGCGGAGTACTTGGTGCCGAAGCCGCTTCGGGCCGAGGAGCGCTTGGCGGAGGTGGCGACCTTGAGTTGTCCTCCCCCCACTTTGGCAATCAGGGTCGCCTGCTTGGTTTTGACCGTGACGTTTCGCAGGGGGACGCTCTTGCCTTCGGCGGTGAAGGCGATCGTGCCTTCGTTGCCGATCTCGCCTTTGCCCAGGGTCGGGTCGACGTTGCCTTCCCTGACGGGGAGGGTGATCGCCTTGCCCTTGCGCTTGGCGCCTGCGGTGGCGGTGAGGGAGATCCCGTTGCCCTTCAGGAAGGAGGAGAAGGAGGGATCGAGGGTCAGCTTGGTGGTACCCCCTCCTACCGGGTCATAGGTGGCCCCGGCCGAGGGGGCCAGTGCTGCCAAGAGCGCCATGGCAGCCAACGTCGTCGCGGTCCTCATCCTTTTCCTCCGTTCTCTCTCATTCGCTCACCCCGCAGGTCTTGTTCACGGTCGCCCCCATGTCGGGCCTTCCCGCGAACTCGAAGCTGGCGTAGGCGAGCGGGAAGGAGGTGCGCTTGGCTGTGCCGGGGGCCGGGCAGGCGGCGTTGAAGTAGGAGAGCTGTCTTCCGCGGTAGGTGTATTTGCGCCGCAGGGTGAGCTTGATCCGGTCCAGGTAGCCCCAGGTGCCCAGGGCCTGTGGGAGTGATGCCTTCAGCTCGGTTCCGTATGGCCCCACGGAGATCCGCTTGATCGAGAAGGGGATGACGAATGAGGAGTTGAAGGGGTGGCTGGTGAAGATGTGGGCGAGGATCGCCGGACGCCCCTTCCTTCTCCCGTTGAAGATCAAAAGGCGCCCCTGGGTCGGGTAGGCGCCCTGGTCTGGGAGGACGATGTTGGCCCAGAAGCGCCCGGAGCCGATCAGGGCATCGCCGCAGCGCTCCAGCGCCCGTTCGGTGGAGCCGGGTTGGATCTGGGGGACCTGACAGGCAGGAAGGCCCCTGGACTGCAGGAGGCCGTGGCGGTTGACGCGGATCGTCATCCGCTGCAGCTGCGGGGGGATGCCCCCGGCGGGGTTCTGCAGGTGCCCGGCGACGAAGACGGCGATCGGGGCCGGCTCGGCCCTGGGAAGCTTGTAGGGCTTCAGCTGGGCCAAAACAGTTATGCGGAGGTTGCCCTGCTGGACCGTGGCGGCAATGGCGAGGGAGGCTGCGCTCAGCAGTGCAAGAGCGAAGACGAGCACAGAAACCGAGCTGAAATTGGCGTAGCTCGATCTCCAACCCCCTTGCCGCATAGTTCCTCCCTGGCTTGCGATTGCAGAAACACCATCGCTCTGCGCGTGATTCTGACGTCCACGCGCTTCGAGAACCAAGATGTTTCCAACGCCAGCGTACCTACTCGAACTCCGCCGTGACTTCCCTTGCGCTGTCCAAGTTCGACCTCCTCATTGCCCCTTGATGTATCCCCCCGCGCTCGTTTCCAGCCCGGTCGAGCCGACCGCGGTCACTTTCGGGCCGACGGGGCTGCCCACCCTCAGCCCTTCGGCGGTGCTTTCGGCGTTGAATTCGATCTTCGAGTTGGCATTGGAGTAAAAGCCCCTCAGGGTGCCTACGAGTTTGTAGGTGCCGGAGACGGCGCATTCGGCCAGGGTGAAGTTGAGGAAGGTCGTCCCTTCTTTGGGGGAGAGCAGGGCATAGGTTTTGCCTTCCAGGGTTGCCAGTTCCAGTTTCGAGGCCACGGCCGAGCCGGGCGTGACTTTGCAGCTCGACCAGCCGCCTTCGCCTTTGCAGGCGCTGAAGGCGATTTCGGCGTTGCCGATCCCGTTGGCGCCGCCGCTGGGGTTTTCAAGCGAGGCGGCGCTGAGCGCCGTTGCGCAGGAGAAGGAGCCGCCCAAGCCGCCGATCGAGGAGGTGAAGGCGATCGGGTTGCCTTTCGCGGTGATGTTGACTTTTTCGCCTTCTTTGAGTTTCAGCGATTCCCATTTGTTGGGGATGCCTTCGGTGGCGCATTTGCTGTTCGAATATTTGCCGCCGGTCTGTTCGGTGCAGGCGAACCAGTGCAGGGGGGCGGCTGTGGTGGTGAAGGTTTTGTTGAGGCCGTAGGAGGTGGTCGTGCCATTGCTCGCAATCAGCCGGTAGTGGTACTGGGTCCCGGGCACCAGGCCGGCGATCGTCTCGGCGACTTCGACGTCGGTCAGCCCTTCGCCGACGTTTTTGGCCACGGCCGGAGCCGTCTGCCCGTAGGAGGTCGTTTTGCCGTATTCGAACTGGTAGTGGGTATCGGCGCCTTCGGGATTGACGGTGCCGTTCAACGTCGCTTCGCTCGGTTTGACCGAGGTCGCCGCGCCGGTGCTAACGACCGGCTGGGCGAGGGCCTTGAGGTATCCCCCGGCGCTCGTTTCCAGCCCGACCGAGCCGACCGCGGTCACTTTCGGGCCGACGGGGCTGCCCACCCTCAGCCCTTCGGCGGTGCTTTCGGCGTTGAATTCGATCTGCGAGTTGGCATTGGAGTAAAAGCCCCTGAGAGTGCCGACGAGTTTGTAGGTGCCGGCGACGCTGCATTCGGCGAAGGTGACGTTGTAGAAGGTCGTCCCTTCTTTGGGGGAGAGCAGGGCATAGGTTTTGCCTTCCAGGGTTGCCAGTTCCAGTTTCGAGGCCACGGCCGAGCCGGGCGTGACTTTGCAGCTCGACCAGCCGCCTTCGCCTTTGCAGGCGCTGAAGGCGATTTCGGCGTTGCCGATCCCGTTGGCGCCGCCGCTGGGGTTTTCAAGCGAGGCGGCGCTGAGCGCCGTTGCGCAGGAGAAGGAGCCGCCCAAGCCGCCGATCGAGGAGGTGAAGGCGATCGGGTTGCCTTTCGCGGTGATGTTGACTTTTTCGCCTTCTTTGAGTTTCAGCGATTCCCATTTGTTGGGGATGCCTTCGGTGGCGCATTTGCTGTTCGAATATTTGCCGCCGGTCTGTTCGGTGCAGGCGAACCAGTGCAGGGGGGCGGCTGTGGTGGTGAAGGTTTTGTTGAGGCCGTAGGAGGTGGTCGTGCCATTGCTCGCAATCAGCCGGTAGTGGTACTGGGTCCCGGGCACCAGGCCGGCGATCGTCTCGGCGACTTCGACGTCGGTCAGCCCTTCGCCGACGTTTTTGGCCACGGCCGGAGCCGTCTGCCCGTAGGAGGTCGTTTTGCCGTATTCGAACTGGTAGTGGGTATCGGCGCCTTCGGGATTGACGGTGCCGTTCAACGTCGCTTCGCTCGGTTTGACCGAGGTCGCCGCGCCGGTGCTAACGACCGGCTGGGCGAGGGCCTTGAGGTATCCCCCGGCGCTCGTTTCCAGCCCGACCGAGCCGACCGCGGTCACTTTCGGGCCGACGGGGCTGCCCACCCTCAGCCCTTCGGCGGTGCTTTCGGCGTTGAATTCGATCTGCGAGTTGGCATTGGAGTAAAAGCCCCTGAGAGTGCCGACGAGTTTGTAGGTGCCGGCGACGCTGCATTCGGCGAAGGTGACGTTGTAGAAGGTCGTCCCTTCTTTGGGCGAGAGCAGGGCATAGGTTTTGCCATCGATCGTGGCCAGTTCCAGTTTCGAGGCCACGGCTGAGCCCGGCGTGACTTTGCAGGCTCGACCAGCCGCCTTCGCCTTTGCAGGCGCTGAAGGCGATTTCGGCGTTGCCGATCCCGTTGGCGCCGCCGCTGGGGTTTTCAAGCGAGGCGGCGCTGAGCGCCGTTGCGCAGGAGAAGGAGCCGCCGAAGCCGCCGATCGAGGAGCTGAAGGCGATCGGGTTGCCTTTGGCCGTGACGTTGGTTTTTTCGCCTTCTTTGAGTTTCAGCGATTCCCATTTCCACGGCAAGCTCTCTGTGGAGCATTTGCTGTTCGAGAAGCGGCCACCGGTCTGTTCGGCGCAGGCGAACCAGTGCAGGGGGGCGGCCGTGGTGAAGGTTGCATCTTTGCCGTAGAAGGTCCCCTGGGAGTTCGTCGCTACCATCCGATAGTGGTAGGTGGTCGCGGCTTTGAGAGCTTCGACTGTCTGCCCCACGGATACGTACCCCATCCCGGAGCCAATGCTTTTCGCCGACGCCGGCGCTTTCGATCCGTAGGAGGTCGTTGTCCCGTATTCAAACTGGTAGCTGGTTGCGATGCCGCTCGGTTCCACCTTGCCGTTGAGCTTCGCTGCGCTGAGACCCACACCGGATGCTGGTTCGGTGACCGCAACGGCTGGTGTGGTGAAGGTCTGATCTTCGCCCTTGGCGGCGCCGCCTTCGCTTTCCGCGACCAGGCGATAGTGGTAGGTGGTTTCAGGCGTTAGGCCCGTCAGCGACTCGCTGGCTTCCACGCCTTTCGTACCCGCTCCGATCGCTTTCGGCGAGGCTGGGGCGCTGTTGCCGTAAGCGGCGCTCGTGCCCCATTCGAAGCGATAGCTCGTCGCGACGCCAGTGGGGTTGACGCTGCCACGCAGAGTCGCCTTGCTGGCGCCCACGCCGGTTGGGGCTTCGGTGGTAGCGGTCGGGCGGCGGTCGGGCATGGAGGCGATCAACTGTCTTTGCTTTTCCCCCACGGTTATGCCTACCGCAACACACGTGTGCGACGGGCTGCAGTCCAGGTTCGTATAGCCCCCGAATTCATTCGTTTCACGCGGAGCAGCCTGTGGCCGCATCTCGGTGCCGTTCCAAGCTTCGGTGGCTGGGGTCAGCGCATAGGTACCGCTCCCGCCCGTCGGGATCGTCGGGAAGTAAGAATACCCAGAGGCGACGCAATCGCTTGGCGATAGACAGGCGACATTCATGAGGGAGGTTTCCTGGGTCAAGAGAGATTCTTCTTTTGCGCGTTTCGCCGTCGTCCATTGCGTACCATCCCAAGTCCCAATGGTCAACTCAGGACTGACGGCCAAGCAAAAGGATTGAGACGTACAAGAGACATCCCGATAGACTTCCGGGCCCACTTCCTGTGAGCTCCAACTCGAGCCGTTCCAGGTCATCAGCAAACTTCCGGCGGTTGCAGCGCAGAAGCTGGCCGAGGTGCAGGAGATGCTTTCCAAGAAGCCGGAACCAGGTGCCAGCGGATAGGAATTGCTCCAACTGCCCCCTTTCCATCGTGCGACATAGGTCTGCCATGCCGGGAGTTCGAGGCCGACATTGACGGCCTTGAAGTAGCCCACAGCCGTGCATTCGCTGGCCGAGGCGCAGGAGACGTCTTCGAGGTGTGCGTAGGGAAGCGTGGCTTCGGTGGCAGGGGCGGGAATCGACTGGATCGTCCATTTGCTGCCGTCCCAGCTCTCAGCCAAAGGAACGACCACCTGGTTTGCCATCTGCACCTTGCCTACCGCGATGCAGGAGGTAGCTGACTTACAGGAGATGCTTTCGATGCTAGGGAAAGAGCCGCCAGCCGGGATCGGCATCGGGACGTAGCTCCATTTCCCTTCCGAGAGCTCGTAGGAGAAGATGATGTTCCAGGGCGGTTCGTTCACGTTGTAGCGCCAGCCGACTGCCATGCACATCGTGTCCGTCGGGCAAGAGACGCCGTAGAGGTTTTCGAATTCGGAGCTCTGCACGCCGCTTGGCGCCTGCTTGCTCCACAGCGAGGGAGTGAACGTCCTGTCTTTTCCGTAGACGGTGCCGCTTGTCGTCGTCGCCGAGAGGCGGTAGTGGTAGGTCTTGCCCAGTTCGAGGCTCGAGAGCGATTGGCTGAGCGCCGCGTATTTGCCTTCTTTGACTCCTGGCGAGGCAGGCGCGCTGCTGCCGTAGGAGGTGGTCGGTCCGTATTCAAAGCGGTATTCGGCTTTCTGACCACGCGGGTTGATCGCTCCGGTGAGGGTCGTCCCTTTAGTTGCGTCGGTGGACCAGCCGCCGGTCCCCACTTCGAGCGTTTTCAGCGGTTCCGCCCCCAGGTAGAGGAGCGGCTCGAATCGTCCGTCCCCCATGCTGTCTTCCCATCCCAAGCTCGCGTCGTCGGTCAGCGTCTGGCGAATCGCTTCGACGTCGGCTTTCGAGTTTGGATTGGATTTGGCTGCGAGGACGGCCGCTGCCCCGGCGACGTGGGGGGAGGCCATCGAGGTGCCGTTCAGGCTGCCGTAGTTGGCGCCCAGTTCAGAGCCGCCAACCGGCAGCGTCGAGTGGATACAGGTCCCCGGCGCCGCGATCTCCACGTCGGCGCCCCAGTTGCTGAATGTGGCCAGGTTGTCGTCTTTGCCCGCGCAGTTCCCACCGGTACCGCCCGCTTTGCCGTCGGAGTCAGCCAGAGCGGAGACGGTGATCACGTTGGGGTCGTTGGCCGGGGTGTACGCGGTGGCGTTGACGCTGTTGTTGCCCGCGGCGACGACGTAGACAACGCCGGCTTCAACCGAGGCTTTGATCGCCGCTTCCTGAGCGGGGGAACGACCGTAACCGGAAAGGCTCATGTTCGCAACCTCGACTTGTGAAGCATGGGCCGTTACCCAGTTGATCCCGGCGATGACCCAGGAGGTAGCGCCGAAACCTTCGTTGTTGAGGGCCCGCACCCCCCATAGACGCGCTCCCGGGGCCACCCCGACCACGCCGATGCCGTTGTCGAGGGCGCCGACCGTGCCGGCGACGTGGGTGCCGTGGCCTTGGGCATCGACACCGCTGTTGTCAACGCAGAATTCGACATTCCATTCGGACCCTTCGGGGTCTTCGTTCGATGGAACGCAGTTGGTACGCCCGGCGACATTCAAGTCGGGATGGGTGTAGTCGATGCCGGTGTCGATCACCGCCACGTCGGCATCGATTCGCACGTCGTCGGTCTGATCGATGTCGAGGGCGGGGTTAGTGGCGGCGCCGATGCGCTTGACCCCGTTGGGGGTGGTCTGCGCAGTGGCTTCCACCTTGCGGTCAGGCTCGACGAACTTGACGCGAGGATCCCCCCTGAGCGATTCCACGTCGCTCTTGGAGAGATCCGAGACCGAGTATCCCTTGATCCCGTGCCGGTAGACGAAGCCGAGCTCGCCGTCGCGACTCTCGGCCTGGGCTTCGGCGACGGCCCCGGGGTGCTCGACGGAACCCTTGAGGATGACGATGTAGTGGCCGGGGATGCGGTTGTCGGCGGGCTTTTGGTCGTCGGTCGCCCTGTGCACGGCGGAGGGCGGCTGGAGGGAGGGCCTCGGCTCGATGAGCCCTGCAGCCCACGCCGAGCCGGCACAAAGGAGGAGTGCGGCAAGAACCGATGACATTCCGACCGAACCAAAACGAAGAACTCTCACGTCATTTTCCCCCCTTGGCAGCCTCCCGGCCACCGAGCCGTGACTCCCGCTCGTCGTGATTGACCCATCGTGAGCGACAGGATTGGGTCGCCCCGCTACGCATACGACCTTTTCAACCTGGCGGTGGGAGCGCCTGACCAAATTGGGGATGATCGCGGGGGTCTGTGTCCCACCTTGTGCCGCTGGGACCGGGCGAAGACCCTTCCAGCTCCCACAGGCGCAATGCCACCTCCACCTCCGCCGCCCTGTCTGGCAGCGAGTGGCCCAGCTTTTCCTCGATCGTGCGGATACGGCGGGTGACTGTGCGGCGGTCGACACCGAGGGCAGCCGCCGAGGAGGAGATATTGCCGCCGGTCCCGATATGGGTGCGAAGCGTCTCCCGCAGCACCTCCCCCCCGTCGCGCTCTGCTTCCAAGGGCTCCAGGAAGAGCCGCTTGAGAGAGGCGACCAGAAGCTCGTCCTGCATCGCCGAGGCGAGTAGGGCCACCTCGGCGTAGCGCACCACCGGCTCCTCGCCCCGCCGGGCCACCGCCAGGGCGGCCTCGGCCTGGCGGTGAGTGAGGCGCCAGCCGGCGATCCCCTCCCCGGGCTCGCCGAGGGAGACGAAGGTGCCCTCCCTTGCCATCCGCTTTGCCAGCCTCATGGCCTTGGCCTGGTCGGGTTCCCGCCTGGAGCCGAGCCAGGCCCAGATCAGGGAGTGCTCGCGCTCTAAGGCGAGCGGGCGGGCGTCGAGGTCGCTGGCGAGCGCCCCGAGCAGCTCCCCGGCCCCTGGGCCCTGGGCGAGGATGGCGAGGTGATGGGCCTCGAAGTCATAGGAGAGCCCGGAGGCCTCCAGGGACTCTCCGCAGAGCAGGCGCTCGATCCGCTCGGCGCGATGGCGCTCCGATCCTCGCCGGCGCAGCTTCAGCTCCTCTTCATAGGCGGTGGAGACCGCCGCCAGGAGGCGCTCAAGCAGAGCGGAGAGGCGGCGCAGCGATCGCTTCGGCTCTGCGGGGGAGAGCTCGGCCGCCTCCGCCATCAGGAAGTCGCCGAGGAGCGTCTGCCCGGCGACGTAGCGGCGCAAGACCACGTCCAGGCCGACTCTGTTGCGGGCGGCGAGGCGGGCCTGGGCGAGGAGCTCGGGGGGCGGGGCGGGAACCTGCTCCTCGCTTTTGGCGATCCCCTCGATGCCGTAGTCGAGGGCGACCGCCACCGCTCTTTGCAGCCCCTGGGCGTACTCGGCTTCGGATACCTGAGGGGGATCGGCCAGGGCTCTGACTCTGAGCAGGGTGGCCTCTTCGATCTCCCCTCGGCGCTCTTTGAGGCGCTCGGCGAGGGCGAGTGCCTCCCCTGTCTCGGTGCTTGCCTGCCTCATCTCAGCCCCTCAGAAAGACAACAACTGCTCCGCGCTCCCCGGCGATGCCGGTGAGCGCGGCCACCTAGCCGAACTCCGCCGTGACTTCCCTTGCTTCTGAGATCGTCACCGAGCATGTCCCCGTCCCCGAGCAGCCTGCCCCGCTCCAGCCTTTGAAGGCGGAGCCTTTGCCCGGGGTGGCGGTCAGTTCCACGACCTCGCCCTGGTAGTAGGCGGCGCTCGTTGAGGAGCAGGTGGCCCCGCAGTTGATCCCGGCCACCGAGCTCTTCACGGTGCCCGCCCCGCCACCGGCCTTGGTCAGGGTGAGAAGGTGCTTGGGGTCTTCGGCGAAGAGGGCGGAGACATCGTGGTCCTCGCCCATCGTCACCTGGCAGGTGGAGGCTCCCGAGCAGTCCCCGCCCCACTGCACGAAGTGGAAGTGCTTGGCCGGGGTCGGTTTGAGGGCGACCTCGGTGCCCTCCCTGAAGGAGGCGGAGGTCTCCTGGCAGTTGGCCAGGCAGAGGACCCCGCCGGGGAGCTCTGCACCTTGCCCAGGCCCCCCGCCTTGGTCAGGGTGAGCGAGTGGGTGGTGGTGAAGGTCGCTTTGACCGTCTTTGCTTTGTCGAGGGTGACCGTGCACTGGCGGCCGTTGACGCCGCCTTTGTCGCAGTATTTCCAGCTGTAGAGGGTGGAGCCGGGGGTTGGGGTGGCTGTGAGGACGACTACGGTGCCCGCTTCGTAGTCGTCTGAGCAGAAGGGGTTGCAGCTGATCGCGCCTTTGTCGCTGGTCACGGTGCCCGATCCGGTTCCTTCGACCGCGACGGTCAAGGGGATGCCCGGTTCTTCGGTTTCTTCTCCTTCTTCGAAGGTCGCGGTGACTTCCTTGGCAGTGCTCATCGAGACCAGGCACTTGTTTTCCCCGTCGACCGAGTCACAGCCCGACCAGAGGACGGCTTCGGTGTTTGCCCCCGGCGTCCCCGTGAGCGTCACCGCGGTGCCTTCCTCGTATTGCTCTTCGCAGTCGGAGCCGCAGTCGATGCCCGGGGGTGAGCTGGTCACGGTGCCCGTGCCGGTGCCCTCCTTTTTGGCTTTGAGCAGGAACTGGGGTTTGGCCACGGTCGTGAATTCGGCCGTCACCGATTTCGCTTCGGACATCGTCACGACGCAGGTTCCCGTGCCAGAGCAGCCGCTGCCGCTCCAGCCTTTGAACTCCGAGCCCACATCGGCTTTGGCTGTGATGGTCACCGCTTCGCCTGCGCCGAATTCGGCTGTGCAGGTGAAGCCGCAGTCGATGCCGGTGGGGGAGCTGGTGACTTTGCCCGTCCCCGAGCCGGTTTTGGCGACGGTGAGGGTTTTCTGGGGGACTGCGGACTGGGCGAAGACGTAGCCCAGCGATGACTGGCCCGGTTGGCCGGTGCCGACGTTGGGCACCGGGCTGGGGGCGCCGCCGTAGAGCACCCCCGCGGGGCGGCCGGAAAGTTTGCGCACCGGGTCGAAGGCGAGGCCCCAGAGGTAGTCGCGCTCGGGGCTGACGTTGATCAGGTCGATCACTTCTTTGCCGCTTGCGGGGTCTTTGAATTTCCCACTTGCCGGGTCGCAGGGGGCGAGCTGGCGCACTGTTCTGAGCGCGAAGCCGGTTTCTTTTTTGTAGCTGTAGAAGAAGGGGGCGGCGCTTTTGGGGTCGACCGTGATCGCCGCGATGCCTTCTTTGGGGAAGTCGAAGCGGCAGGTCGGCGGGTCGCCCGGGCTGGCGGTGGGGGCATACATTTCGATGCTCGATTCCTGGGAGGAGACGTAGATGTTCCCCGCCGCGTCGAGCACCGGCTTTTCCGGCTGCCCTGCCGTTCCGAACCCAGCCCCGATGTCCTCTGCCGCCCCCGCGTATTCGTAGGCGTCGTATTTGCCGGGGACTTTCGGCACGAACTTCATCAGCCGGTGGTAGAAGTTGTCGAAGTTGTTGATGTCGAAGACGTAGACCTCCCCCTCTCCATTCACCGCTATTGCGCCTGCTGGCAGCGGGGTGTGGAGTTTCTCGGGAGTATCCGCCGTTTTGCCGCCCTCGATTCGTTCCCCGAAGCGGGTGATTTCTTCGGAACCGTCTGGGGTGTAGACCGAGATGTATTTCTTTCCAGCTGCGAGCGCCACACTTTCGGAGACGTAGACGTTGCCGGTCGTCGGGTCGATGTCGACGTCGACCCTAGCCGCTGATTCCTTGACCTGAGGTGGACAAGGGGCAGGGGGTTCAAGCGCAGGCCCGCAGCGGTCATACGCACCTCCGAAGGGTTTGATCTCCCAACTCAGGCTGAACGTCAGCTCAGAGGCCGGGGGGGTTCCCGGGGCGAACATCGCCACACGGGGGTTCCCGGAAACTCTCGTCGCTGCATAGACCGTCCCCGGCTCCACCCCACCCGCGCCGGTGTAGTTGACCGCCATGCCGCCGACGCCGCCGAGCTGGACTTCTTCGTTGGCTTCGATCTGTTCTTGGGTCTGAGAAGTGGGGCTGCCGGCGAAGTGGCCAACCTGTTCGTAGGCGGCTTGGGCGGAGGGGGCGAGGATGAGGGCCGAGAAGACGGCGGCCAGCGCCGCCACCCCGACCAGCCCCCTGCGCGAGTGGGAAATCGGGACCCTCATCGGCTGCCTCCCTGCCTGTTGTCGTTCCTGGCTTTGCCCTTGCCCTTCTTCTTGCACTTCACCCTCACCACCGGCTTTGCGGCGTGGCTCTTGCCGTTCTGCCCGCTGAAGCCGGCCAGAGCTCGGTACTTGCGCGCGCAGAGGTCGCGGCTGTTGACGACCAGGCCCTTCTGCCCGCCGGCCATTTCCAGGTCGAAGGAGGTGACCGGGGCATCGGGGGAGGCGGCGAAGGTGTTGCGGAGCCTTCCGCCGACTGAGTCGACGAAGCCGACCAGGTTGAAGTCGACCTGGGAGTTGGAGAGTGCGACTACGAGGTCGGGCAGGTCGCGTTCGCCGCCGTTGGCGCGCAGGAAGACCGGGCCGGTGAGCGGCTCAGAGAGAAGTGGCGTGATCGCCCTGGCTTTGCCGTAGATAGAGCCGGGCGGGCAGCCTGCCCCGTTGCCGGCTCCTTCTTTGAACTGCACCCGGGTGCAGATCGTTTTGAAGTGGCCCTGTTCGACGAAGGCCGACTTGGGCAGGGTGACCTGGGCGGAGGCTATGCCCGCTTCGCCGATCCCGTTCATCTGCAGGTGGGCTTTGAAGGCGGGGAAGGAGCCTCTCTTCGTGCCGCCGATCAGGCGCAGGCCCAGTTGGGGTTTGAAGGGCAGCGAGGCGCAGTCGGCGGCCTGGAAGGGGCTAGTGGCGGTGAAGGGGTTGTCGTCGGCTTCGGAGGCTGAAGTCGAGGCCTGCGCCCAGGACAGTGCTCGCGGTAGATGTCCTCGTACAGTCGGTCGGGTTCAAGACGAAGTCGGGTTTGTCCACATAGGCCCTGATGTCGCGCAGGTGGACCGGTACGCCCCTGATGATGTGGGGGATCGGGTCCGATCCGGTGGCGTCGATGAAGACTTCGGCGGTCTCGGGGTTGATCTGCAGGGCCTCGCGTATGACGACCGTGCCGAGGTCGAAGGGACCCGCCTTGGCGGCGGTGATCGCCACGACCGACATCTTGGAGCCGTTGTAGGGGCCGGCCAGGTAGACCTTGCCGGGGACGTAGGTGAGGACGGTGCCTACTCCGGCGCCCGCCAGGGAGCGGCCCACCTCCGATGCCGCAGGGCAGGATGGGATGTCGATCTCTTCCTGGCCGCCGTGGGGTCCGGTGCGGGCCTTGGCCGCCTCGATCGCCGCGTCGGGGCAGTAGGGGACGCCCGCCAGCTTGCCGGTGATCCCCGGCGGCAGCTTGATCGAGAAGTGGGTGATCTCCTGCTCTGCGTCGGTCCTCGAGATCCGCACGTTGAAGGGGCTGAAGGCCCCGGCGCGGTTGTTGAGCGTGCCGGCGAGGAGGCTCGGCTTGAAGGGCGGCAGGCCTCCGGAGGGGCAGGCGCCGCCGTCGGCGCCGCGTTCGATCTGGAAGCTGGCCTTGCGTTCGATCGCCTCACCAGAGGAGAAGGGGGTGAGCATCGCCACGGTCTCGTACTGACCGCAGGCCTGCGGTGTGACCAGCGGCGCCCTGGCGCCTTCGCGCAGCTTCACCTTGAAGGAGGAGTAGGGCACCGGCGGCAGGTCCTCGAAGGTCGAGGTGATCTGGCCGGTGTCGGGGTCGAAGCTGACCTCGCCCGCCTGCTTGACGAGGATGCCTCGTTCGGGAGCCCTGGCCACCAGGTACAGAGCGGCGAGGGAGTTGAAGGGGTTCTCGTAGGGGGCTGCGAGGTATAGCGAACCTTCGACCGGTTCTTCCAGCAGCGGGGAGTGGGCGATCATCGAGCCGATCTTGGAGGCCTGCGGGCAGCCCTGCCCCGCTTTGGTTTCCAGCTGCTCGGCTTTGTATTGGAGCTCTGAGCAGACTCCGACCCCTTCGGCGAAGGAGGGGTTGACGCTGACTCCCTCGGGCAGGATCACCTCGACCTTCTCGGGCTCGGTTTCGGCGGCGGTGGCACCTTTGTTCAGCAGGCCCCGGTTGGGCAGCTTGGTCTCGAACTCAAGGCCCGAGGGGTTGGAGGCGAGCTTGCTTGTCGGCTGGGAGGCGATATTGGGGGCGAAGGGGACCGATTCGCAGCCCGCCAGGGGCTCGGCTTTGCCGCCCAGTTCGTTCAGGAAGGCGGACTCTTCGTCGAAGACGCCTGGGTTGAGTTTGGAGTCGGCCTTGACCGTGATCGCCTGCGGTTCGGAGCAATCGGCGGGCAGGGTGAGGAAGGGGATCGGCGGGGCGTCTGAGGAAGAGCCGAGCGTGCCGCTTTCGGCCGAGCCGCGTTCGGGGTCGTGGCTCTCATCCGCCGGTGTGCCCCAGACCGTCGCGCTCCCCATACTCACTTCCGCCGGCAGGTTGGGGGCGGTGATCGTCGCCCCGTAGCCTTCTTCAGTGCGCAGCGAGGCGAATTGCTGGGATTCGAAGCCGGCCACCGCGAAGCCGAGCTGCAGCGGAAAGCCCGGCGGCGGCGCAATGTTGTAGAGGGGGCCGTTGACTTCGGTTTTCAGCCCCGGCAGGATCGCGCGCAGGACGCCGACCTGGGTGGAGGGCGAGCAGTCCGGCAGCGACCCTTCGAAGTCCTGGCGGGGGCAACGGGGCACGGCCTGGGGATTGCCGATCAGGCCCGGGGGCAGGTCGATGATCACGTCACGCATTTCCCCGCCTTCGGTGTGGCCGTCTTTGTCGACTTTGAGGTCGAAGCTCAGCTTGAAGGCGTAGGGGTGCGAGGAGGCCTGGGTGGCGAGCGTGCCGTTCTTGTTCTCGGCGCGCACCTTCACCGAACCCGGCGCCAGGCCGAAGTCGGCCTGGGCGGCAGTGGGCAGTGCCAGAGAGCAGGCGAGGGCGAGGAGGGCGATGAGTCTTTTCGTTGGGGCGATCACTTCGCACCTCCGCGGTCGCGGTTGGCTTGCTTCTGCTTGCGGTGGGCCTTTTTGGCGTGTTTCTTGGCGACGCAGCGGCCTTTGCGGCGGACCTTGCCTTTGGCGCAGCGCCTTGGGACGCTCCGCTGTTCGACCACGTTGCCCGCACCCTGGAAGCTCGCCGAGCCCGGCGTCGGGTCGTTGGGGGCGGAGACCGGCGGCTGGCAGGCTTCGCCCTGGCACTCGCCGGGCAGGGTTTCCGTTTCGGCCGGGATGCCGCCGTCTTCGCGGGCGACGTAGAGGTCGATCAGTTCGTCTTTGTCCTTGATCACGAGCTGATCGCGGGTGGTGAAGAAGGCGCTCTTGCCGGTCTCGTCGACCGCCAGCAGGTTGGAGTCCGAGGTGCCGGTGCCGGCCGAGATCAGGGAGACGCAGCCGCCTTGGCGCTCGCAGCTCCCGATCCCCTCGGGCTCGTACTGGTAGACGTCTTCGACGCCTTCGTTGGTGTCGGCGAGGCTGAGCGATTCCTGACTGTCGAAATAGAGGCGCCCGGAGTCGAGCAGGTAGCGGGGCTGGGGCAGAGGGCTGGGCCCGGCGCCCGGGCCCTTGATCCGCCGCAGGGTGCTGTGGCCGAGCGATGCGGTGCCGTTCGGATTGCAGGAAGGGCAGCTGAGCTCGCCCGTGGCCGAGTCATAGAGGTAGACCTCTTGGCAGGGGGCATCGACGAGCTCCCCCGTTTCCCCGATCACCGCGCAAGGCCCCTCGTTGTCAAAGCCGGTCAACGGGGCCTGGGAGAGGAAGGAGAGGTAGCGGCCGGCCGGGCTCGCCTGCGCGGTGCGCGCGAAGGGGAAAGGTGACCAGGACCTGCTCAGAACCAGATCGGCGCCGTTGTTGTCCGCGGCCAGAAGCGTCGCCACGTAGCGGGTCGTTCCCACCCCTTCCCAGGCGTAGAGGTTGGGTTTGCCCGCCTCGGCTTTCGCCCCCTCGCTGTTGGCTTCTTCGCCGCTCAGCACCTGGGTGGCGACGAAGTAGACGCTGGAGAGGTCGTCGCTTTGGCCGGCGATGCCCTGGAAGCCGCCCTGGCCTTCGGTCAGGTCGATCGTCGTTTCTTCCTCGAGGTCATAGAGGCTGCCGTCAGTGAGCAGCACCCTGGAGCCGTCGGTCGAGGCGGAGAGGAATTTGGCCGCGGGCCCCGAGCCGGGAATCGCCGTCGTCGCTTCGGCGTCCTCGCGCACGTAGACCTGGCCCGTTTCGCCTGAGAAGAAGGCGCGGGAGCCGTCGGCGGAGACCGTGTTGGCGCTGGCGACGCCGAAGGAGGCACCGGGTTCGCTCGTCGCGTTGCCCGGCGCGACGTTGACCAGGCGCAGCTGGCCGGTGGCCCGCTCCCATTCGTAGAGGTTGAATTTGGCCGCTCCGCCGTCAACGGCCGCGGGTGCGAAGGGGGTTGCTTCGCTCAGCGCGTCGTTGGCTGTGAAGAGCACCCGCGAGAGATCCTTGGAGGCGGCGGCGAAGGAGAGCTTGAATTCGTCTGTGCCTAGACCCGGCAAACGGTTGGGCGGCTGCGCCGCGACCAGCGGCTCGACCGCGAAGGGGCTGGTGGTCGCCTGGGCGTAGAGGTTTGTGTATTCGGAAGGGGCCGATCCAAGGGCGAGGTAGTCCTGGCCGAGGACCGCCCCGGCCAGGGAGGGGTCATAGGCGAGGTAGCCCGGCGCTGCCTTTTGCAGGAGCGAGGGGGTCGGGTTGACGCTCACCCAGCCCGATTCCGTGCGGCGGGCGACGTAGGCGTTCTCGATCGTCGCCCCCACTCCGCCGCCGAAGTTGGTGCCCTGATAAGCGACCACATCGCCGTTCGGGGAGCTCGGCATCGGATAGTGTTCGTAGGTGTCGCCGGGCTTGCATTCGATTAGGCCGCAGCTGGAGATGTGCGGCTCGGCCGGCAGCACCTGGCCGCCGTTCTTCTGCGCCGGGGAGACCAGCTCGTAGGCGCGGTCGTCAGGCAGGCCCGGCACCGTCGAGGGGAAGGTGCGGAAGGCCTGGGCGGCACCAGGCACTTCGCAGATCTGCCCCGGTTCGGCCGGTGAGCATTCGCTTTCCAACAGCACCCGGTAGCGGTATGCGGTGTCGGGCTGCAGGGCGTTCAGCTGCACCGCCGCGGCGAGCGCTTCTTTACCCGTGCCGAGGACCGCGCCCCCGACCGGCGCCTCGGCGGCGCCGGTGAAGCGTTCTTCGGGCGGGTTGGCTTCGTATTCGGCCTCCGTCTCATACTGAAAGCGGTAGGTCGTGTCAAAGCCGCCGGGGTTTGCCTCCGCGTGCAGCTGCGCCGTCGTCGCCGTCACCCCGCTCGCCGACTGCGAGATGACTTCCGGCGGGCTCACTACGAGTTCCGGCTGGGCGAACACATACCCCAGTGAGCTCTGGCCCGGTTCGCCTTTGCCCACCGCCGAGCTCGGCACCGGCGCCGGCGCCCCGGCGTAGAGCACGCCAGCCGGGCGGCCCGTCAGTTTGCGCTCCGGGTCGAAGGCGAGGCCCCAGAGGTCGTCGCGTTCGGGCGTCACTTGGGTTTCCCCGACGATCGCTTCTCCACCGCTGCCTTCGAATTTGCCCGTTCCCGGGTTGCACGCCCCGAGCTGGTAGATGCGCTTCGGCGTCTTGTAGGAGAAGAAGAAGGGGGTGCCGTCTTCGGGGTCGACGGTTATCCCCGTGATCCCGCCTTTGGCGAATTCGAAGCGGCAGACCGGCGGGTCGCTCGGGCTGGCGGCCGGGTCATACATTTCGATGCTCGCGTCCTGGGAGGAGACGTAGATGTTCCCCGCCGCGTCGAGCACCGGCTTTTCCGGCTGCCCTGCCGTGCCGAACCCCGCTCCGATGTCCTCTGCCGCCCCCGCGTATTCGTAGGCGTCGTATTGGCCGGGGACTTTCGGCACGAACTTCATCAAGCGGTGATAAGAGTTGTCGAATTTGTTGAGGTCGTAGATATAGACCTCCCCCGCTCCATTCACCGCTATTGCGCCTGCTTGCGGCGTGGTGTGGAGTTTCTCGGGAGTATCCGCCGTTTTGGCGCCTTCGATGCGCTCCCCGAAGCGGGTGATCTCTTCGGAGCCGTCTGGGGTGTAAACCATGATGTATTTTTTCCCAGCTGTGAGTGTCACGCTTTCGGAGACGTAGACATTGCCGGTCGTCGGGTCGATGTCGACGTCGACCCGAGCTGACAAATTTTTGACATGCGACGGACAAGTGGTGCCGAGCGCGGGCCCGCAGCGGTCATACGGGCCTCCGAAGTTCGTGATTTCCCAGCTCAGGCTGAACGTCAGCTCAGAGGCCGGGGTGGCTCCCGGGGTGAACATCACCACGCGAGCCGGGTTCGGTGACACTCTCGTCGCCGCATAGACCGTCCCCGGCTCCACCCCACCCGCACCGGTGTAGTTGACCGCCATGCCGCCGACGCCGCCGAGCTGGACTTCTTCGCCGAATTTGAATCCTTCTGCTTTGAGTTCTGCTTCGCTGAGCGGTTTGCAGCTTTCGGTCAGGCCTGGGAAGTGGCCAGCGAAGCAGCCGACCTGTTCGTAGGTGGCCGAAGCGGAGGGGGCGAGGAAGAGGGCGAGAGTAAGGGCAAGCGAAAGAACGCCGGTAACCGCCAGGCCTGCTCCGCGTCCTTTGCTCTCTGCGTGTCCCATCTTCTTCCCGTATCCCATTCGCTCCGCCTCTCCCTGTAGGCACTTCAAGTCTGTTGTCCGCTGCCTTCCCCCGAAGGCAGTTACCTCTCGGCGGGGCCGCCGCCCCGGGAGCCTGTGGCTCCCGGGGCTTTGGCTTTGCCGTTTGCTTCTTGTTGCGTTACTGGTGCTTCAGTACCTCGCTATTTGAATTCCGCCGTGACGGATTTGGCTGCCGACATCGTCACCGTGCAGGTGCCGGTGCCAGAGCAGCCCGATCCCGACCAGCCGCCGAAGGAGCTGCCTTTGCCCGGGGTGGCGGTCAGTTCGACCACCGTGCCCTGGAAGTAGGCCGCAGCCATCGAGGAGCAGGTCGCGCCGCAATTGATGCCGGCGACGTTGCTCTTGGCGGTGCCGTTGCCGCCACCGCTCTTGGTCACGGTCAGGTTGTGCTGTGCGACCGCGGTGAATTTGGCGCCGACCGTCTTGTCTGCGCCGAGGGTGCCGAGCGAGCAGGTCAGGCTTGAGCCCGAGCAGTCGCCGGTCCATTCGGTGAAGACGTAGTTTTTGGTCGGTGCCGCCGACAGCGTGACCGAGGTGCCTTCCTTGAAGGAAGCCGTGGTCGAGGCGCAGTTGCTCAGGCAGAGGACTCCGCCTGGGGAACTGGAGACCTTGCCGAGGCCGGATCCGACCCGGTTGACGGTGACGTCATAGGCCGTGAGGAACTTGGCGTTGACCGTCTTCGCCGCATCCATCGTCACCGTGCACTGACGGCCGTTGACCCCGCCTTTTTCGCAGCCTTTCCAGCTGACGAAGGTGGAGCCCGCCGAGGGCGATGCGGTCAGGGTGACTTTCTGGTTGGTTTCGAAGGAGGCTTTGCAGGTGGCGCCGCATTCGATCCCCGCGGGGTTGGAGGCGACTGTGCCTGCTCCGGTGCCTTCCTTGATGACGGTGAGCTCGGGGCCGGCCGCTGCTTCTTCGCAGCCCACCAACCTCATTTCGTTTTCTCCCACGACCGTGTTGAAGACTTCTTCTTCTTTCGCCGTTCCTTCATCGCAGAAGGTGGCGAGTGCTTCGAAATGGTCTTCGTTTTCGCCCGGTTCGATGGTCTGGAAACGGCATTCGGCCGAGGGGTTCGGTCCGGGGTTTTCAGCGGTTAGCGAGCTGGCGGGGCAGCTGCCGGTGCCGAACTCTCCGAATTCGCCGAAGAACGGACCCATCTGCACTTTCCAGCCGCCGAATTCGGAGCCCGGCGCCGGCTGGGCTTCCAACCCGCTGACGAAGAAGCCCGATTCTTCGGTCGGCTCGTCAGGGGTGTTTTCACAGACGCCGCTCGTGCTCACGCCGTTGTAGGTGCAGGCGATCGGCGGGGTGCCTTCGCCTCCGCCCAGCGAGGGCACATCTTTCGATACGACTTTGCCGCTGCCGGGGCCGGTGACGTTCACCTTCATGTTCGCTGCCGCGAACGCATGCGCCGCCGGGATGAGCATCAAGGCCCCCACCGTGGCGAGCAAGATTGTCAGTCGTCTCACTTAGCTCTCTCCTTGTTTTTGAGCCCCTGCCGAGCCGCTCCCAGCGGCCTTCGGGTGACCCGGTTTCCCTGAGTAACGTCGGGAGATGCGGAGAGGACGACACTGGCCTCGAGGGCCGCGCCGGGTAGTGAGGCGGTGACAGGAACGAGGGGGAGAACACGGCAAGGCAGTGAGGCAGCGCCTCGCTCGGAACACGATTTCGATCGTGCCCTTGGCTGCTTCGCCCGGTATCTCAACTTCTTCTCCCCTCCGCTGCTGCCGTGCCGTTCCCCGTGGGGCCCTGGCCTGACCTCAGCCGAATCGGTTTCCCTGTGTGCCGGTCATTCGGGGTGGATACCCGTGTTTACCGACTTGCCGGAGGGTAGATACTGGTGTTTCTTTTGTCAAGGGCGGGGCTGTTTTGCCTGGAGTTCAGGCGCTTTTGCGGGAGATGGGCAGATTTACAAATGAGTTCAGCCGGGGCAATCGTCTAGTCTCTTGCGCCGATGCAGGAAGGGCTGAAGCGCAAACGGATCGGCCTCGCCGCGCTCGCGATCGCCATGGTCGCGATGCTCGCGGGGTCCCTGGCCGGCTGCAGCGGCAGCGATTCGAGCGACGCCCCCAAGGTCGCCGGCTGCGAGCAGGTCGATGCGCCGGAGCTCGAGGAGGTGAGCCTGGAAGCCCCGAAGCAGACGGTGAAACCGGGCGAAGAGCTGACCGCGGTGGTCAAGACCAGCTGCGGGACCTTCGAGATCGTCCTCAACACCGAAGAGGCGCCGAAGACGACCAACTCCTTCGCGTACCTCGCCCGTGAGGACTTCTACGACGGGCTTGCCTTCAACCGCGTCGTCTCCGGCTTCGTCGTCCAGGGCGGAGACCCCACCGGGACCGGCGAAGGTGGCCCCGGCTACACCACCACCGAGCCGCCCCCTCCCGACACCGCCTACACCAAGGGCGTGGTCGCGATGGCCAAAAGCCTCGACGCCCCCTCGGGCCAGTCCGGCAGCCAGTTCTTCGTCGTCACCAGCCTCGACACCGGCTACCCGCCTGAATATGCACTCCTCGGCCGCGTCGGCAAGGGCTACAAGGTGGTGGCCCGGATCGACGAGCTCGGCCAGCCCGACGAAAAGCCCAAGGTGCCGGTCCTGATCGAAAGCGTGACGATCAAGAAGGGCTAGGGCCCAGTAGCTTCTCGATGGCGGCGATGAACTCAGCCGCGCCATCGACGAACTCCTTGGCTTCCTCGACACTCGGCGGTGTGGCCTCGTAGTCGCCTTTTTCGCGCGCCTCCTTGGCGCGGCGGGCCAGCGTGCTCAAACTCTGATCGAACTCGCCGGGTGCGACGAAAGTGGCGCTGAACAGCGTCCAGGTGCCGCTGTGGGTCTTGGCATGCTCACCGCGCTCGGAGAGGGCTGCGCGGGCGGCGTTCAGCATCGCGTAATAAGCGGTGTTGAGGGCGACGACGGGATGCACGAGCCCGATGATCTTCTGCGCGTCGGAGAGGCGCTCACGCGCCTGCTCCATGAACTCCTCCGAGCGCGGGCTCACTCGAGGGCACTCCCGGCGAGGACCAGCTTGTCCCGATCGACCTCGCCGATGAAGAAGGACTCGATCTCGCGGCGGCTATGCAGCCACTCAGGGTCATATACGTGAACCGAGTAGCCGAAGGGGTTCTCGCCCTCGGCGATCGCGGCCGCTTCGCTCAGGTCCAAGGCGAGCCGCTGCCGACCTTCACCATCGCCCACCGCGATCACCAAAAGGTCGACATCCGACTCGGCGTGAGGCTGCTCCCCGCGAGCGCGGGAACCGTAGAGCCAGACTGCGCGCAGGTCGTCTCCGAGTGCCTCACCGAGCATGCCGACGAAGCGCCGCACGGTGCGACGCTCGGCATCGGAAAGGGTCGCGGCATCAAGGGCGTTGTCGAGATTCACTGGCACACGAGGAGGATAGGCGGGGCGGCGGAGGCAGTTGCGAGGCACCCTAGTTAATCTGATAATCTGATTTCATGAAGCAGCTCAGTGCCACCGACGCCGCACGGCGGTTCTCCGAGGTTCTCGACAGCGTCGAGTCCGAACACGAGTCTTTCGTCGTGGTCCGCCACGGCCGGGTCATCGCAACGATCGGCCCGGCGACCCTCGGCACCGGCCGGGCACTCAAGGAGGCGTTGCGAACTCACCGGCCCGATCCCGAGTGGGCCGGTGAGTTGCGTGAACTGCGCGACGCCGTCGGCCCCCCCGCGGACCCCTGGCACGGCTGATCCTCGACACCTCCGTTCTGGTCGACGCCGAGCGCCGGGGAGCGGCGGCGCTCGAGGAGCTGATCGGCGATGAGGACGACGTGGCTATCGCGGCGATCACCGTCGCCGAGCTGACGGTCGGAGTCGAGTTCGCCGACGAGAGGCATCGGGAGCAGCGCGAAGCATTCTCCGAGGCGGTGCTCGAAGCGGTCTCCGTCGAGGACTACGACACGGACGTCGCTCGTGCGCACGGTGCGTTGCTTGCGCATACCCGCCGCAGCGGCCAGCCGCGCGGCGCACACGATCTGATCGTCGCCGCGACGGCACGTGCCCGGGGGCGGAAAGTGGTCAGTGCTGACAAGGCCGGCTTCGCCGACCTGCCCCAGGTTCTCGTGCGCTCAACGCCTGACGAGTCGTCGTAGGACAGCCCGCACGCGCGGATAGGCTCAATGCGTGCGCGTCCTGGTCGTCACCAACTTCCTGCCCGACGCCTCCGCTCCGCAACGCGGGCGCTGGGTGCAGGACCAGGTGGAGGAGATGAAGAAGCTCGGTGAGGAGGTCAAGGTCTTCTCCTTCCCGCGCGGCCGCCGGCACTACGGCCCCGCCACCCGGCGGCTACGGCGGCTGCTGCGGCGCGAGGACTTCGACCTGGTCCACGCCCACTACGGGCTGGTGGGCTGGTGCGCACTGCTGGCCGGCGCGCGCCCGCTCATCGTCAGTTTCCATGGCACCGACGTGCGTCACCCGGTCGTCGGGCCGATGTCGCACCGCTTGGCCTGGCGTGCCGATCTGGTCGCCGCGGTCTCGCGGGGTCTCTTCTCGACCGAGGACGGGCGGCCGGGCCTCCCCCCCGTGCCGGGCTCGGCGGTCCTGCCCTGCGGACCCGACCTCGGGCGCTTTCGTCGGATGCCCCGCGAGGAGGCGCGGGGACAGCTCGGCCTCGACCCAGCCGGCCGCTACCTGCTCTTCCCGGCCAACCCGGCCCGGCCCGAGAAGCGGCACGACCGGGCAGCCGAGCTGGCCCGTGCCTGCAAGGCCGAGCTGCTCACAGGCGGCTCGATCGACCCCGACGAGATGCCGCTCTGGGTCAACGCCGCCAACGCCGTCCTCGTCACCTCCGACTACGAGGGCTTCGGCCTCGCCTGCGTTGAGGCGCTCGCCTGCGACGTGCCAGTGCTCTCGACGCCGGTCGGGATCGCCCCTCACGCGCTCGCGGGAGTGGACGGCGCCCTCTGCGCACCGTTCGAGCTGGACACCTGGGCAGCAGCAGCTCGGCCGCTGCTCGAGTCGCCCGACCCCCGCGTCGAGGGCACCGCGCGCGCCGCCTCCCTCTCGGCGGCCCGCATGGCCGAGCGCACGGTCGTCGCCTATCGCGCCGTTCTCGACGGCGCGCGAGGCTAGATGCCCGCGAGGAGCTGCACGTCGACGCCACACGCTCATAGATCGGCGTGGTTGACACTGGAAGCCGGGCTCGAGAATCGTCCCCTCGTGGATAGGTCCCCTTCCACACCTGACGGCGGAAATCAATCATCTAGAGACAACGGTCGCCGGGCTCGCTCCAGGGCCTCCCGAACCCCCTCGGGGCCGTGGGGTGGCGTCTTCAGGTCGGAAGTGAGCAGGCCATGGGCAGCGCGACGAAGCGTCACCTGTCGACACTCAGAGCGAAGACGATCGAGATAGTCCGGCTCGTACAACCCCTCGAAAATCCCAAGCGCGTCGCCGAGGTCGGGCTCGGCACAGTGCAGGACGATGCGACCCGGGCGCTCGGACTCGATCCGCACTTTGTCGCCTGGCTTCAACCCGGCAGCCTTGAGAGTCTCGACGGGAAGAGTCACCTGACGCTTGGAGGAGATTCTCGGCATACCTTTTCTTATGTTGGCGAACTGCGCGAATCCACGCCGGGGATCTCAGCGGTCGGCAGTTCGCTTACACCGCCACCCCCGCCGCGTAATAGATTGAGCGGCGATGGGTGACGTGACCAAGCAGCCCGGCGGCGACGACCTCACCGCGCAGGTCGAGATGGCCAAGAAGCGGCTGGAGGAGGCCGCGGCTGCAGCGAGCGCAGCGGAGAAGCAGGTCGCGGCCGAGATCGAGGCGCTGGAGACAGATCTGGAGAAGGAGCGCGCCCGCGCCTCCCAGGCCCTGGACGACCTGCGGGCCGCGCACGCGGAGGAGCTGCGCCGCGAGCGTGAGGCGAAGGACCGCGTGATCGCCGAGGCCGAGGGGCGCCTCTCGGAGATCGAGGCACAGGCCGAGGCCGCCGAGAGGCGGATCGCCGAGGCCGAGAAGCGCGCCGCCGAGGCCGAGGGGGCGATCGGCGACGAGCGCGCGCGGGCTCGCGAGTCCGCGGCCGCCTGGCTTCGCAGCCAGGTCGAGTCGATCAGGCGAGAGGCAGGACGGCGATAGCGCCAAGGGCCGAGTTCGACGTCGCCGTCGTCGGCGGCGGCGCGGCGGGCCTGTGGACGGCGTTGGTCGCGGCCGAGCAGGGCGCGGCGGTCTGCCTCGTCTCCCGCACCCCCCTGTCGCAGAGCGCCAGCTTCTGGGCGCAGGGAGGGCTCGCGGCGGCGCTGGAGTCCGGCGACTCCCCTGCCCAGCACGCAGCCGACACGATCGCCGCCGGGCGCGGCCTCTGCCGGCCCTCGGCGGTGCAGGTGCTGGTCGACGAGGCGCCCGGCGCGGTGCACGAGCTGCTCCGCCGCGGGGTCGTCTTCGACCGCGACGATGACGGCGAGCTGTCCCTGGGGCTGGAGGGGGGCCACACCCGGCGCCGCATCGTCCACTCCGGCGGCAGCGCCACCGGTCACGAGATCACCTCGAAGCTGGCGGCGATGGTCGCCGCCGAGCCGCGGATCGAGGTCCTCGAGCGCACCTCGATGACCGCGCTCTGGAGCGGCGGCGAGCGCTGCCACGGGGTGCTGACCGAGGACGGGCCGCTCGCCGCCGCCGCGACCGTGCTCGCAACCGGCGGCGCGGCGGCGCTATGGCAGCGCACCTCGAACCCGTGGGGAGCAATCGGCGCCGGGCCGACGATGGCCTCGGCGGCAGGCGCAGACCTCGCCGACCTCGAGTTCTGCCAGTTCCACCCGACCGCGCTCTTCCGCCCCGGCACCCGCTTCGACGGCATGCTGATAACCGAGGCGGTGCGCGGCGAGGGGGCGACCCTGCTCGACGCCTCCGGCCGGCGCTTCACCGACGAGCTGGCCCCGCGCGACGCGGTCACCGCCGCGATCCTCGACCGGCTCGCGGCCGACGGCACCGAGGCGGTCTCGCTCGACCTGCGCGGTCTCGACCCCGCTCGCTTCCCCAACGTCTTCGACTCGCTGGCCGAGGCCGGGCTCCAGCCAGGTGCCGAGCCGGTCCCCGTCGCCCCCGCCGCCCACTACACGATGGGCGGCGTCGCGGTCGACCTCGACGGCCGCTCCTCGCTGCCCGGGCTCTACGCGGTCGGCGAGTGCTCCTGCACCGGCCTGCACGGCGCCAACCGCCTCGCCTCCAACTCGCTCAGCGAGTGCTTTGTCTTCGGCGGTCGCGCGGCGCTCGCGGCACTGGAGGAGAAGCCGGCGCCCAGCCCGCCCGAGCCCGGCGAGTGGCGCTTTGAGCCGCCGACCGAGGCGACGCGCGAGGCGGTCTGGAACCTGGCCGGCCCGCTGCGCCGTCCCGCGCAGCTGGAGGAGCTGCTCGGCGACCCCTACCCGCTGGCGGCGGCGATCGCCGCCTGCGCGCTGGAGCGACGCGAGTCCCGCGGCGGCCACCTGCGCGCCGACTTCCCGCGCCTGGACCCCGGCCTCGACGGCGTCCACATCGTTCGCGGCGCCGGTGGCGAGATCCGTCGCGAGCGCTGGGACTGACGTAGCGTGGACGCATGCTGCTCGGCGTCGACGTAGGCGGGACGTTCACGGACGCCGTCCTCTTCGACGGCGAGCGGCTGCACACGGCGAAGCTGCCGACCACGCCCGAGGACCAGTCGCAGGCCGTGCTCGCCGCCGTGGAGGAGGTGCTGCGGCTGGCCGGGGCGGCGGGCTCGGAGGTCGAGTCCTTCGCGCACGGGATGACCGTCGGCACCAACGCGCTGCTGGAGGAGCGCGGCGCCCGCACGGCGCTGGTCGCGACCCGGGGCTTCGCCGACGCGATCGAGATCGGCCGCCAGGCCCGCCCGCAGCTCTATCGCCTCTGCGCCCCGAAGCCAGCGCCGCTGGTCGAGGCGGGCCTGCGCTTCGAGGCGGAGGAGCGGATCGGGCCCGGGGGTCTCGTCGAGCCGCTCGCCGGGGGCGAGCCGGAGCGGCTTGCAAGCCTGCTGCGCGAGCGCGAGGTCGAGTCGGTCGCGGTCTGCCTCCTCTTCTCCTATCTCAACCCGGCGCACGAGCGGCGCATCGCCGAGCACCTGCGCCGCGAGGTCCCGGGCCTCCACGTCTCGGCCTCGCACGAGGTGCTGCCGCGCTTCCGCGAGTACGAGCGGACGTCGACGACCGTCATCGACGCCTACCTCTCCCCCCTGCTCGGCCGCTACCTGGGCCGACTCGGCGAGGCGGCCGGCGCGGCGGGGCTGCCGCAGCCGCAGGTGATGCGCTCCTCGGGCGGCCTCGCGAGCGCGACGGAGGCCGCGCGGGCGGGCGCCTGGAGCGTCCTCTCCGGGCCGGCCGGCGGCGCCGTCGGCGCCGGCCTCCTCGCCCGCGTCTCCGCCGACGGCAACGCCCTCGGCCTCGACATGGGCGGCACCTCGTGCGACGTATGCGTGGTCGAGGAGGGCGAGGTGCGCCGCACCGACTCGCGCGAGATCGGCGGCCGGGTGATCCAGCTGCCGATGGTCGACGTGCACACGGTCGGCGCCGGCGGCGGCTCGATCGGCTGGCGCGACGCCGGCGGCGCGCTGCGGGTCGGACCGCGTTCCGCCGGCGCCGCCCCCGGGCCCGCCTGCTACGGGCGCGGGGGGACCGAGCCGACCGTGACCGACGCGAACCTGCTGCTCGGCCGCCTCGCACCCGGCTCCGGGCTGGCGGGCGGGGTCGCCCTCGACGCCGGCGCGGCACGGGCGGCCGTCGGCGCTCTCGCCGGCGAGCTCGGGATGGACGAGATGGAGGCGGCCGAGGGGATCGTCCGCGTCGCCAACCAGGAGATGGTGCGGGCGCTGCGGGTTGTCACGGTCGAGCGGGGCGTCGACCCCCGCGGCTTCGCCCTCCTCCCCTTCGGCGGCGCGGGGCCGATGCACGCGGCCGCCATCGCCGCCGAGATGGGGATCGAGCGGGTCCTCTGCCCGCGCGCCGGCGGCGTGCTCTCGGCGCTCGGCCTCTGCGCGTCGGACCGCCGCCGCGACACGACCCGCACGGTGATGTTGAGCGGAGCGGAGATGAACGCCGAGCGGATCGCGGCCGAGGTCGGGGACCTGGTCGCGAGCCTCGGCCGAGACACGGACGGCGCCGAGCCCGAGGTCGTCTACGAGATGCGCTACGCGGGCCAGGCCTTCGAGCTGCCGGTGCCGGGGAGCGCGCGCCCCGACCCGGTCGACCTCGCCGAGCGCTTCGCCGACGCCCATGAGGAGCGCTACGGCCACCGCGATCCCGACGGCGAGGTGGTGCTCGTCCACATCCGCCTGGCGATGGTCTCGCCCGGGCCGCGGCCACGGCTGGTCGCCGCCGGAGCCGGCGCGCTCCAGGAGGGCGCCCGGGAGGTGTGCTTCGACGGCGAATGGCTGGAGACCGCGGTGCTGCACGGCGAGCCGGCGGCGGGCCTGCGCGCGAGCGGCCCCGCGGTCTTCGAGCTGCCCGAGGCGACCTTCGTCCTGCCGCCCGGCTGGTGGGCCGAGGTCGACGAGGCCGGGACGATCTGCGCGAGAACCGGAACTGGCGACTTTTTCCCGCATACCGGGACAAAGTCGCCAGAGGACCCACCATGACCCCGCTCGACCCCGTCACGCTCCAGGTCATGGTCGGCGCCCTGCGCGCCGCCTGCGAGGAGATGGGGGCGGCGCTGATCCGCTCCGCCTACTCGGCCAACATCAAGGAGCGCCACGACTGCTCGACCGCGATCTTCGACGCCAACGGCGAGCTGGCGATGCAGGCGGAGCACATACCCGTCCACCTCGGCTCGATGCCCGACGCGGTCGCCGCCGTCCTCGACCTCGAGCAGCGCCGGGGCCGGGACTGGATCCTCAACGACCCCTATCGCGGCGGCACGCACCTGCCCGACATCACCCTGATCTCCCCCGTCTTCGCAGGCGAGGGCCTGCTCGGCTTCGTCGCCTGCCGCGCCCACCACGCCGACGTCGGCGGCGTCACGCCGGGAAGCATGCCGGCGCGCTCCACCAGCCTGGATGAGGAGGGAGTCGTGATCCCCCCGACCGTCGCCGACGCCGAGACGCTGCGCGAGCTCGCCTCGCGCATGCGCTTCCCCCGCCAGCGACTCGCCGACCTCCGCGCGCAGGCGGCGGCCAACCGGATCGGCGCGCTGCGCCTGGCCGAGCTGGCCGAGCTCCATGGCGAGCGGCAGCTGCGGGCGGGGGTGGAGGAGATCCTCGCCTACGCGGAGCGGCGTACCCGGGCGGCGCTCGGCGCGCTGCCGGACGGCAGCTGGAGCGCCGAGGACGTGCTCGAGGACGATGCAGACGGCTCGCCCCGCGACGCCGTCCTGCGGGTCACGGCGACGATTCGCGGCGAAAGCCTCGTCCTCGACTTCACCGGCACCGACCCCCAGGTCGAGGGCAACCTCAACTGCCCCCTCTCGGTCACAAAGTCGGCGGCCTTCTTCGCGGTCCGCGTCCTCACCGACCCCGACGCGCCGCCCTCGGCGGGCGCCTACCGGCCGATCGAGGTCGTCGCGCCTCCGGGCTGCCTGCTGAACGCGCGGTCGCCCGCCGCCGTCGCCGCCGGCAACGTCGAGACCTCCAGCCGCGTCGCCGACCTCGTCCTCGCGGCGCTGGGCGGCGCCCGTCCGGTGCCCGCCCAGGGGCAGGGGACGATGAACAACCTGACCCTCGCCGGCGAGGGCTTCACCTACTACGAGACTCTCGGCGGCGGCCAGGGCGCCTGCCCGGACGCGGACGGCCCCAGCGCCATCCACGTCGCAATGTCGAACACGCTCAATACCCCTGTCGAGGCGCTGGAGAGCGAATTCCCCCTGCGCGTGCGGGAGCTGTCGCTGCGCCGCGGCAGCGGCGGCGACGGCCGTCATCGCGGCGGCGACGGGATCATCCGCGAGGTCGAGGCCCTGGCCCCGATGCAGTTCAGCCTGATCGCCGAGCGCCGCCGCAACGCGCCGCGCGGTCGCGAGGGCGGCGGCGACGGAGCCGAGGGTCGCAACCTCCGCAACGGCGAGGCGCTGCCGGGCAAGGCCGAGGGGAAGCTGGAGCCTGGAGACACACTCCGGTTCGAAACTCCTGGCGGCGGCGGACACGGCCCCCCGGACGCATAGACGTGATCTTCGTCACATATTTTGCGTTCTGAGCCCACTGCTCTAGAATGCGCAATTCGGGCGGCGCTGCTGCCTGGGACAGGGTTCGAGACATCTCCTCCCGGTCACAGATTTACCGACCTCCAGACAGGTACGACTTCAAATGCCGATCGCTTTCAAGGAATGGGCCGTGACGGTCCGTGCACTCGCCGAGGGCGAGCAGCTGCTGACCCTCCGCAAGGGGGGCATCCGCGAGGAGAACAAGCACTTCGAGCTCGACCACGAGCGCTTCTTCCTCTACCCCACCTTCGACCACCAGCAGAACAACCTGGTGCGGGAGTCGCATCACCCGGAGCTGGGCCGCGCGCTCGAGGAGGGTGTCTGGGGCGAGGAGGAACCGCCGGCCAAAGCGCTGATCCAGGACGGCGGCATTGCCCAGCCCGAGCGGGTGCGCCTGCGCGCCTGGGCCGAGGTCACCGACCACATCACGGTCGCCGACCCCCGCGTCGTCGACGGCCTCTCCCCCTTCTACGTCTGGACGCCGGACTACGCCGAAAAGCGGCTCAACTGGAAGCGGCGCCACCCCCTGCACGTGCTGCTGCTGCGGGTCCACCGCATCCCCCGGCCGGTCACCGTCAAGGTGCGCGAGGAGTACCACGGCTGCCGTTCCTGGGTCGAGGTCGACCGCGACCTGCCCTTCGAGGGCACCCCGGTGATGGCCGACGAAGAGTTCGACCGCGCCCGCGCCGAGATCCTCGGTGTTTGCGGCGCCGCCGAGCCGGCTCTCGTCTAAGGCCGCCCGACCGGCGCATTCGGCGTCCTCGGTCGCTCACGTGCAGAGCACGCTTCGCTCCCTGCGTCCTTGATCTGCTTGGTCAGACAGCCTTAGTAGGGTCGCGGCCGTGCCCTGGGTCGAGACGCAGTCCCTGAGCTTCACCGCGCGCCACGACAGCGGCGACGCCGCCTTCGCGGAGCGGACGCTCGACCGGATGGAGGAACTGCGGCTGCGGCTCGAGGACCGCTTCGAGCGTGTCCCCGGCGACGTCACGGTCGTCGTCCACACCCATCCCACCCTGCTCTCCCTCGCCCACCCGTTCCTGCCGGCCGCGCGCTGGTCGGCGGCACCGGCGGGGCGCCGCTACCTGGCCGGCTGGGCGATGGCGACAGAGCTCCACGTCCTCAACGACCCGCACATGGAGCGCCGGGCCGCCGGCGACGACTCGCGCGAAGCCCTGCGCGGCACCGCCGAGCGGCTCTACGCGCAGCTGGTGATCGCCGCCAACAACCCCGAGCTGCCGCCCTCCTGGACGCCTCGCCGCTTCGCCCGCTACCTCGGCTGGGCCTGGCTGGTGGAAGGCGGAGCCCAGTACTTCGCCCGCCAGGTCGGGCTCTACCGGGCGGCGGTGATCCGCCGGCTGCGCGAGAGCTCCCGTCCCTCCTTCCCCCCCTCGCGCCGCGACGCGGTGATCCTCGGCGGCACGATCTTCGACCTGCTCGAGACCGAGCGCGGCCCGGACGCCTGCGAGCGGCTCGCCCTGCGACTTCTGCCGGGCGGGGCCGCGGCAACGCTGGAGGCCGCCTTCGAAGCGCGGATCGGAGACATTGAGGCGGCCTGGCGGGACTACCTGCGCGAGATCGCGCGACCGGGTCCGGGCTAGTCGGACCCCGGGGCCCCCTGGAGCACCTCCCGGGCCTCCTCGGCCACCGCCTCGGGAACGAGGATCTGGCGCGGCCCCGCGGCGAGGAACTCCGGGTTGTCGACTGTCCGCTGCGCCATGCTCGGAATCCCGTGCTCTCCCAGAAGGCCCTGGATCATCTCCGCCTCCATCTGGTTGAGCGCGTAGGCGACCTTGACCAGGCGCCCACCGCTACTCGACGAGGAGCTCGGCATCGGCGACCTTGAGGTCCTTCAGCCAGTAGCCCTTGACCTCTGGGGCATCCCGGTCTTCGAGCGAGACGATCACCCAGATCGCGTCGGGCCAGCTGACCGCCTGGTTGACGTCGGTCTGGGAGGGATAGGCGGCGCTCTTGGTGTGCGAGTGGTAGATCGCCAGCAGCTCCCCACCCCCCTCTTCGATCTGCTTCAGCGCGTCGTACTGGCCCTGGGGGTCCATCTCGAAGCGCAGCGGGCTCGCCGCCGCGTTGACGACCGGGATCACGACGCTCGCCTCGCCGTCGCTGCCGCCGACCATCCCGCAGCACTCGTTGGGCAGGTCCTCGCGCGCGTGCGCGACCATCTCGTCGATCAGGCTCTGGGCAATTCGCATCGGCTGGACGAGGCGGTCACTACCACCAAACGGTGGAATCGAGGTTCTCGATCTCCTCGATCGGCTTCGTGTAGACGCCGGAGGAGAGGTACTTCCAGCCGTCGTCGGGGATGAGGAAGACGACGTTGCCGCCCTCGAGCTCGCCGGCGACGCGGGCGGCGATCCGGGCGATCGCCCCGGAGGAGACGCCGGCGAAGATGCCTTCCTCCTCGAGCAGCCGCTTGGTCCAGACGATCGCGTCGCGGTTGGAGACCATGATCTTGCGGTCGAAGAGGGAGATGTCGATGATCGGCGGGATGAAGCCGTCGTCGAGCGAGCGCAGGCCGTCGACCAGCTCGCCCTGCATCGGCTCGGCGGCGACGATCAGCGTCTCGGGGTTCGCCTCCTTCAGCCGGCGCCCGTTGCCCATCAGCGTGCCGCCGGTGCCGAGGCCCCCGACGAAGGCCGCCACCTCGTCGAGCTCGTCGAGGATCTCCACCGCCGTGCCGTTGTAGTGGGCGAGCGGGTTGGCCTCGTTGCCGTACTGGTAGGGCATGTAGTACTGGGGTGCCTCGGCCATCTCCAGAGCCACCTCGACCGCGCCGTTGGAGCCCTTGGCGCCCTCGGAGTAGACGATCTCGGCGCCGTACATCTCGAGCAGCTGGGTGCGCTCCGCGGTGACGTTGTCGGGCATCACGACTTTCAGCGGGTAGCCCTTGCGGCGGCAGATCATCGCCAGGGAGATGCCGGTGTTGCCCGAGGTCGGCTCGAGGATCGTCTGCCCCGGCTCGATCGCGCCCTCGGCCTCAGCGGCCTCGATCATCGACTTGGCCACGCGGTCCTTGACCGAGCCGGTCGGGTTGCGGCCCTCGAGCTTGGCGTAGATCCGGACGTCGGGGTTGGGAGAGAGCCGCGGCAGCTCGACGAGCGGCGTGTTGCCGATCGACTCGAGGACATTGCCGAAGCGTCCCCCGCAGGGTCGGTTGAGTAGTTCTGACATAGCCCTAAGTCTCCCGTTACTTCAAAAAGTATAGCCAGGGGGAATGGGGCCGCGGGTAACTACGAAAAGTTTTTCAACCGCCGGCCATTGCGGGGAGGATGACCACGGTGTCACCGTCGGACACGGCGGTGTCGAGACCGTCGAGCACCCGCACGTCCTCGTCGTTGAGGTAGACGTTGACGTAGCGGTTGAGCTCGCCCTCTTCGCCGAAGAGCTGCGCCCCGGTGTCGGGGTGCGCGGCGGTGAGGGCCCTCAGCACCTCGCCCACGCTGGAGCCGGCGGCCTCGACCTCGGGCTGGCCGCCAGTCTGCGCCTGCAGGACCTTGGGGATGCGAACCGTCGCCATCGAGCAGGAAAGCTACCGGCTAGCCGGCGCAGAAAGCGTCGTAGTCGGGGAACCGGCCCATCTCGGACTCGGGGATCTCGGCCGCGTCGGGACCGCAGATCGGGCACTCGGGGTCGCGCCGCACCTTGAGCTCGGTGAAACGGGTGCCGAGGGCCTCGTAGAGGAGCAGGCGGCCGACGAGCGGCTCGCCGATGCCGATCACGAGCTTCAGCACCTCGTTGGCCTGCAGCGTTCCCATCGTCCCCGCCATCACGCCGAGCACGCCGTTGGCGGAGCAGCTCGGCGCCATCTCAGCCGGCGGCGGGGTCGGGTAGAGGCAGCGGTAGCAGGGCCCCTCGAAGGGGACGAAGGTCGAGATCTGACCGTCGAAGCTGAGGATCGAAGCCGAGACGACCGGCTTGCGCAGCCGCACCGAGGCGTCGTTGAGCAGGTAGCGGGTGGGGAAGTTGTCGGCCCCGTCGACGATCACGTCGTAGTCCTCGATGATCCCGAGGATGTTCTCGGCGTCGAGGCGCATGCGGTGCTCGACCACATTCACGTCGGGGTTGAGCGCCTCGATCGTCAGCCGCGCCGACTCGGTCTTCGGCGTGCCGATCCGCTCGGTGCTGTGGATCACCTGGCGCTGCAGGTTGGAGGCGTCGACGACGTCGTCGTCGACGAGCCCGATCGTGCCGATGCCGGCGGCGGCCAGGTAGAGCGCCGTCGGCGCGCCGAGGCCGCCGGCGCCGAGCAGCAGCACCTTGGCGTTCAGCATCTTCAGCTGGCCGTCGACCCCGACCTCGGGAAGCAGCGTGTGGCGGGAGTAGCGGTCGCGCTGCTCGGCGCTCATTCCCTCGGTCGCGACCACGGGCAGTCCCTGCTCCTGCCAGAGGAGGATGCCGCCGGCCATCGAGGCGACGTCGGTGTAGCCCAGCGCTTCCATCTGCTCGGCCGCCTTGTAGGAGCGGTTGCCGCTGCGGCAGTAGAGAATCGTGCGCGCGGATTTGTCTGGCGCCGCCGTGGCGATTTCGTCGGCGAGCAGCCCCGGCGGGACGAGCTTGCCGCCCTCGATCCGCGCCTCCTGGAACTCGTGCGGCTCGCGCGTGTCGATCAGGACGACGTCGCCGCCCTCGATCTCCTGCGCCGCCTCGAAAGGCTCGATCTCCTCGACCTGCTGCTTGGTCTTCGCCTCGGTTGCCATGCCTCTTCCTTAAATACCTTAATCCCGATCAGGCTTTACTTCAAAAAGTATAGCGAGGCGACGAACGAAAACCGGCCCCTGGAGCGGGGCCGGTTGACGAGGTCACGACGGGCGGGCCTCAGCCGAGGCTCGGGCGCATCTGGCGCAGCCTTTTCACCCGCTCCTCGATCGGGGGGTGGGTCGAGAAGAGGCCGGCGATGCCCTTGCCGGAGAAGGGCTTGACGATGTAGAGCGGCTCCGCGGCCTGGTTGACCCGCATCGGGATCGCGGCCGCCCCCTGCTCGAGACGCAGCAGGGCGCTGGCGAGGGACTCCGGGTTGCCGCAGATCTCGGCCCCGCCGGCGTCGGCCGCGTACTCGCGCTGGCGCGAGATCGAGAGCTGGATGATGCTCGCCGCGATCGGCGCCAGTATCACCAGGGCGAGCGAGGCGACGAGGCTGAGCGGCGACTCGTCGTCGCTGCCGAACCACATCAGCATGTAGGCGAGGTAGGTGATCGCGGCGCCGATCGCCGAGGCGACCGACTGGATCAGGATGTCGCGGTGCTGGATGTGGGCGAGCTCGTGGGCGAGGACGCCGCGCAGCTCGTCCTCGGAGAGGAGCTTGGTGATCCCCTGCGTGACCGCGACCGCGGAGTGCTTGGGGTTGCGCCCCGTCGCGAAGGCGTTGGGCTGCTCCTGGGGGATCATGTAGAGGCGCGGCATCGGCAGGCCGGCACGCGTGGTCAGCTCGCGAACGATCTGGTAGAGCCGCGGCGCCTCGGACTCCTCGATCGGCTTGGCGCCGCTCATTTTCAGGGCCAGCTTGTCGCTGAAGAAGTAGGAGCCGAGGTTGATCAGCAGCGCGATCCCAAGGAAGAGGCCCGCCGTGCTGGGCCCGCCGATCAGGGCGCCGATGACGACCAGCAGCCCGGAGAGGGATGCCAGGAGGATCGTCGTGCGCAGGGTCGCGCCCCAGGTGGACTGCTTGGTGGTGGTCATCGCGTGATAGCTCCTCGGGTCGGTTGGACCTCGAAGTATGGACTCGACCCGGCGATAGGGCCATAGGGGTCAACCCCTATTCTCGCCCTGTGACGACCCTGGTCATCGTCGCGCTGACGGCTGTGACTGCGGCGCTCGCGGTCCGCCTGCTCGTCGTGCGCCGCCGGCTCGCGCCCCTGGAGCGCCTGATCGAGGAGATGGAGAAGGTCGACCTGAGCCGGCCGGGCCCGGTCCTCCCCCGCTCGATCGACGGGATCGGCGAGACCGAGGAGGTCGAGCGGATCGAGCTCGCCTTCCTGCGGATGATGGAGCGGCTGGAGGCCGAGCGGCGCCGCGCCGGAAGCGCCGCCCTGCAGGCGCAAGAGGAGGAGCGGGCACGGGTCGCCCGCGACCTGCACGACGAGGTCAACCAGTCGCTGACCGGGCTGCTGCTGCGACTGGAGGCGGCGCGGGCCTCGGCTCCGCCCGCGCTCGAGGGGGAACTGGCGCAGACCAAGGCCCTGGCCAACCAGGCGATGCGCGAGCTGCTCTCGCTCGCACGTCAGCTGCGGCCCACCGCGCTCGACGACCTCGGCCTCGCGGCGGCGACCGCGGGGCAGGTAGAGCAGCTCGCGCGCGGCGAGATCGAGGCCGAGTTCGCGGCCGAGGGCGACTTCGCCGACCTCGCCGACGATGCCCAGCTGGTCGTCTACCGGGTGGCGCAGGAGGCCCTTTCCAACGCCGCCCGCCACAGCGGCGCCGTGAGGATCTCGGTGCTGCTGCGGCGTCGCGGGGATGGCGGCGTGACGCTCGAGGTCGCCGACGACGGGCGCGGCTTCGCCTTCGACGAGTCCGAGGGCGGTCTTGGGATCGGGGGGATGCGGGAGCGGGCGCTGTTGATCGGCGGGGAGCTGACGATCGAGTCGCGCCCCGACCACGGCACGACTGTCCGCCTCACCGTCCCCGGCTAGCTACGTCGCCGCTGACGGAGCGCAGTGGCAAGGACCTCTGCCGCACGCTTCGACTCGTCGTCAATCTGCCGTTCGGAGAGGCGCAGGACGTCGAAGCCAAGCTGCCGCAGCTCGAGGTCCCGCCCGCGGTCATCCTGAAATGCGACCTTTCCGCGGTGATATCGATAGCTGTCGGTTTCGACCACGAGCCGTTGGTCTCGCCAGAGAAAGTCGACGAGAAAGGGACCGATGCGGACATTGACCTCCGGTCGCGGCAACCGGTGACGTCTGCAGATCGCAAGGAAGGCCTGCTCCAAATCGCTGCGAGTGCGGTCCGCCCTGTCCTCGGTGTCGATCGGCAAGCCGAGCACGTTCGCTTGCCGGGTTGCCCTGCGCAGCTCCCAAGCGGACACCTCCCCCGCCTTGCGCCCAGACTCCGCACGGCGCATGTCGGAGATCGTTCGCGACGGATTTGTCACCGGGATGCCGTGACGCAGCGTTACTTCCGCGGCGACAAGGGAGATTGCGCGGTGGACGCAGATGCCCGCTCGCGCGGCACGTCCTCCGGTTCCGTCCACGATGATGTCGATAGGGCCCTCTGGCACCGGCAGGAGCTCCCAGAGCGCGGCCGCGCTCCGGTGGCTCACCGCAGCTCCCCAGTAGTCGAGAACGGTCTCTCCAGCACGGTGTGGCCCTCGTCCAATCGCCAGCACAGCGGCGAACCATCGGCCCTTCGGGGACAAGCCCATGTGCCCAACGGCGTAGACCCCGCGGTGAACACGATGGAGATGGCCGCAAAGAACTCGGGCTCTCACCGCGTCGTCGCTGATTCCCGCCGCTCGCAGCTGCGCAATCGAAACGACTCCGTGCTGTGAGCGGGCGATTTCGGCGATCCGCGCTGTTCCATTGGCGACTTTTCCGTCCATCTCGCGGATAAGTCGCCAATGCGCCGGTTCTTGCCCCCCTTGAATGCCAGACTCACCGCATGTTGCGCGTGCTGATCGCAGACGACCATGGCATCGTCCGCTCCGGGATCAGGCTGTTGCTGGAGCGGCAGGCCGACATCGAGGTGGTGGCGGAGGCGGCCGACGGCGCCGAGGCGCGCGACCTTGCGCTTCGCGAGCGCCCCGACCTGGCGATCCTCGACGTGAAGATGCCGAAGCTGACCGGCCTGCAGGCGACGCGCGAGATCAAGCTCCAGGCGCCGGACGTCTCGGTGCTGATCCTCTCCATGCACGACGACGAGCGCTACCTCTTCGAGGCGCTCAAGGCCGGGGCCTCCGGCTACGTGCTGAAGGCGCAGGCCGACACCGACCTGCTGGCGGCGATCCGGGCGGTCGAGCGCGGCGAGCCGTTCCTCACCCCCGAGGCGCAGCGGACGCTGATCAAGGACGTGCTCGAGCGCGGCTCCAGCGGCGAGGAGGAGCTGACCCCGCGCGAGGAGGAGATCGTCAAGCTCGTCGCCGAGGCGAACACGACGAAGCAGATCGCGGAGATCCTGCACCTTTCCGAGAAGACGGTCGAGAACCACCGCGCCAACGCGATGCGCAAGCTCGGCATGCGCGACCGGGTCGAGCTGGTGCGTTACGCGATCCGCCGCGGCCTGATCGAGCCCTGAGTCGCTCGGCACAGCGGTATAACCGACCTCTTCAGTAGGATTTAGATCCCATGTTGTTCTCGACCAAAGCCGAGTACGGCGTCCGCCTGATGGTCGAGCTGGGCCGCCAGCCCGGCTCGATGCCGATCTCGCTCAGCGCCGTCGCCGAGGCCGAGCGGCTGCCGCTCTCCTACCTCGAGCACCTGGTGGCGAAACTGCGCAAGGCCGGCCTCGTCACCTCGACCCGGGGCGCGCACGGCGGCTACCGCCTGGCCAAGCCGGCGGAGGAAATCACGATGGACGCGGTCGTCGAGGCGCTGGAAGGGCAGATCGCCCCGATGGAGTGCTTCCACGACTCGCCCGACGGCAAAGTGCTCTGCTCGCACGAGGACGACGGCGACCGCGCCTGCGCGACGAAGCTGCTCTGGACGCGCGTGCAGGGCGGCGTCACCAAAGCCCTGTCGGGCACCACGCTGGCCGAGCTGGTGGAGTTCGCCGGCCCCGGCGCCGCCGGCGAACGCCGGGCCCCGGTCGGCACGGCAGCCTGACGGGCAGACCTTACAAAACCAGAAACGGAGTGACATTGGCTGAGCTGGAGATACGCAACCTGCACGTGAGCGCCGAGGACAAGGAGATCCTCCGCGGCCTCGACCTCGACGTGGAGAAGGGCAAGGTGCACGCCCTGATGGGCCCGAACGGCTCGGGCAAGTCGACCCTGGCCAACGCGATCATGGGTCACCCCGCGCTCGAGGTGACCGAGGGGACGATCACCTTCAAGGGCGAGGACCTGACCGAGGCCGACCCCGACGAGCGCTCGCGCGCCGGCCTCTTCATGGCCTTCCAGTACCCGGTCTCGATTCCCGGCGTATCGGTCAGCAAGTACCTGCGGATGGTGATCAACGCCCACCGCGAGGCCCGCGGCGAGGAGCAGATCAAGATCAAAGACTTCGCCAAGGTCGCCCAGGAGGCGATGGCGCTGGCCAACATCCCCAAAGACTTCTCCAGCCGCTACCTCAACGAGGGCTTCTCCGGCGGCGAGAAGAAGCGGATGGAGCTGCTGCAGCTGGCGCTGCTGCGGCCGGAGGTCGCGGTGCTCGACGAGACCGACTCGGGCCTCGACATCGACGCGCTGCGCACGGTAGCCGAGGGCGTCAACAAGTTCGCCGGCCCCGACATGGGCGTGCTGATCATCACCCACTACCAGCGCATCCTGCACATGGTCAAGCCGGACTTCGTCCACGTCATGTTCGAGGGGCGGATCGTCAAGGAAGGCGGCCCCGAGCTGGTCGGCGTGCTCGAGGAGAAGGGATACGGCTGGATTCGCGAGGAGGTCGAGGCGGGCGCCACCGCCTGACCTCGGGACGATGGAGCAGACGACGGCCAAGCGCTCCTCCCCCACGCTGCCCTTCCCGATCGAGAAGGTCCGGGCCGCCTTCCCCGCCCTGGAGCGGGAGATCCACGGACGCCCGGTCGCCTACCTCGACAGCGGCGCCAGCGCCCAGCGCGTGCTGGCCTCGATCCAGGCGGTCGACCGCTACGAGCGCACCAACCACTCCAACGTCCACCGGGGCTCGCACACGCTCTCGGCGGAGGCGACGGCGGCCTACGAGGGCGCCCGGGCGACGGTCGCCGACCACCTCGGCGCCGCCGACCGGCGCGAGGTCGTCTTCGTCCGCAACGCGACCGAGGCGATCAACCTGGTTGCCCGCGCCTGGGGCGACGCCAGCGTCGGCGAGGGCGACCGGATCGTGCTCACCGAGATGGAGCACCACTCCAACGTCGTCCCCTGGCAGCAGCTGGCGGAGCGGGTGGGCGCCGAGATCGACTGGGTGCCGGTCGGCGGGGACGGGCTGCTCGACATGGGCGCCTACGGGGCGCTGCTGGAGCGCGGACCGAAGCTGGTCGCGGTCACCCATGTCTCCAACGTGCTCGGCACCGAGAACCCGCTGGCGGAGATCTCCCGGCTCGCGCACGCCGCCGGTGCGCTGGTCCTCGCCGACGGCGCGCAGGCGGCGCCGAAGATGGCCCTCGACGTGGCCGAGCTCGGCGTTGACTTCTACGCGTTGACCGGCCACAAGCTCTACGCGCCGACCGGGATCGGGGCGCTCTGGACGAAGCTCGACCTGCTGCGGGCGATGCCGCCCTTCCTCGGCGGCGGCTCGATGATCCGCAAGGTGACGCGGGAGGGCACGACCTACGCCGATCCGCCCGCGCGCTTCGAGGCGGGCACGCCGGCGATCGCCCAGGCGATCGGGATGGCGTCGGCGCTGCGCTGGCTGGACGGCCTGGACATGGAGGCGGTGCGCGAGCACGAGCACGAGACCACCGCGTATGCGCTGGAGCAGCTGGCCGAGGTGCCGGGACTGCGCGTGTTCGGACCGCCGGCCGGCCCCGAGCGCATCGGCCCGGTCTCCTTCGAGCTGGAGGGAGTCCACGCCCACGACGTCTCCGAGATCCTCGACCGCCACGGCGTCGCGGTCCGCGCCGGCCACCACTGCGCCCAGGTGCTGATGGACCGCCTCGGCATCGCCGCCACCGCCCGGGCCAGCTTCGGCGTCTACACCACGGCCGAGGAGATCGACCGCCTGGTCGAGGGCCTCCACGACGCGCGCAAGGTCTTCGGCCTCTGATGGACGAGCTCTACCGCGACCAGATCCTCGAGCACTACAAGCGGCCGCACAACTTCGGCCGGCTCGACAGCCCCGACCTCGAGTTCGAGGACACGAACCCGTTCTGCGGCGACGAGCAGCACGTGACGATCCGGCTCGACGAGGAGGGCAAGGTGGCGGAGATCGCCTTCGACGGCAAGGGCTGCGCGATCTCGACCGCGGCGACCTCGCTGCTCACCGACGAGCTTGCCGGCAAGAGCCGCGAGGAGCTGCTGCGACTGCCGAAGGAGTTCGTCCTCGACCTGCTCGGCATCGAGATCTCGGCGACGCGGATGAAGTGCGCGATGCTGGGCCTGAAGGTCGTGAAGAGCGCCAGCCTCGGCGAGCCCGCCGAATGGGAGGACGAGGGAGAGGCCGGCAACCCTGGCGAAGCGGCCGCCGACCTCGGCTCGCTCTAGCGCCTCGCGGCCTGTTCGGCAAGCGCGATCACGGCGAAGCTGGCGCCGTGCGGGTCGAGCAGGATCGAGAAGCGACCCGCCGGGACTTCCATCGGCTCGACCATCACGCTGCCGCCGCCCTGCTTGGCCTGCTCGACCGCCGCGTCGGTGTCCGTGACCGCGAAGTAGGCCTGCCAGTGGGCTGGCACCTGCTCGGGGACGCCGCGCTCGTCCATGTTCAGGATGCCGCCAACGGCGTTCTCCCCCAAGTTGATCGTCGTGTAGGTGCCCGCCTCCCCCATGTCCTGGTCGTCGAACTCCCAGCCGAAGACCGCGCCGTAGAACGCCTTGGCAGCCCCCAGGTCACGCGTGTTGAGCTCGTTCCAGGAGAGGGCTCCCGGCTCGTTGACGAGGCCGGCGCCAGGAAACGTTCCGGGCTGCCAGATGCCGAACACGGCCCCGGTCGGGTCAGCGAATATCGCCATCGTGCCGAGGCCCATCACGTCCATCGGCTCGGCGATCGTCGTGCCCCCGGCCTCACTCACGGCGCTCGCGGTCGCATTCGCGTCCGCGACCGAGACGTAGGTCGTCCATGCCGGCGGCTGGCCCTCCTGCATCAGCGGCATCATCCCGACGACGTCAGCCCCGCCCTTCGTCGCCCGCCGGTAGCCGCCAGTCTGCTCGACGTTTTCCGAAGCCGGCACCTCCCAGCCGAAAAGAGCCCCGTAGAACGCGATCGAGGCGTCCAGGTCCGGTGAGGCATGGTCCACCCAGCACGGGGTGCCTGGCTCATAGCTCATCCTCTCGCTCATGCTGCTCTCCATTCGTCGAAGGCCGTGGTCTGCGATCCTCTCACGTCGCTAAAATCCGACAAGGACGCTAGGAATAACGTGACGGACAGCACAACGACAAGCACGATCAGCGTTTGCCCGGCAGCCGAGCTGCCGCCGGGTGAGATGCGCCTGGTCGAGCACGACGGCCGCAAGATCGGCGTCTTCAACTGCGACGGGACCCTGTACGCGATCGAGGACCGCTGCTCTCACGACGACGGGCCGCTCGCCGAGGGCGAGTTCGATGCCGCGTCGTGCACGGTGGAGTGCCCGCGCCACGGCTCCCTCTTCGACCTGAGCACCGGCAGGCCGAAGACGCTCCCCGCCTTCGCCCCGGTGCAGACGTTCACGACAGCCGTCGTGGACGACACGATCACCCTGGAGGTCGAGTGACCATGGCTACACCTGAGGTCGTAGCGGAGAAAAGAGAGCTCGCCGGCATCAACGCCGACTACAAGGAGAAGTTCGGCTTTCACGACTCCGAGACCGGATACGCCTACAAGGCGCCGAAGGGCCTCAGCCGCGAGGTGGTCGAATCGATCTCCGAGTACAAGGACGAGCCGCAGTGGATGCGCGACTTCCGCCTCAAGGCGCTGGAGCACTTCTACTCGCGCCCGACCCCCACCTGGGGCGGCAACCTCGCCCAGATCGACTTCGAAGACATCCACTACTTCGTCCGCGCCTCCGAAAAGAACAGCCGCGACTGGAGCGAGGTCCCGGAGGACATCAAGAACACCTTCGACCGTCTCGGCATCCCCGAGGCGGAGCGCAAATTCCTCTCCGGGGTGGGCGCCCAGTACGAGTCCGAGGTCGTCTACCACCAGGTCAACGAGAAGCTCGAGGCCCAGGGTGTGATCTTCACCGACATGGACACGGCGCTGCGCGAGCACGAGGACCTCGTGCGCGAGTACTGGGCGACCGTGATCCCGCCCAACGACAACAAACTGGCGGCGCTCAACTCGGCGGTGTGGTCGGGTGGGTCCTTCGTCTACGTCCCGGCCGGGGTCAAGGTGGAGATGCCGCTGCAGGCCTACTTCCGGATCAACACCGAGAACATGGGCCAGTTCGAGCGCACGCTGATCATCTGCGAGGAGGGCGCCGACGTCCACTACATCGAGGGCTGCACGGCGCCGGTCTACTCGACCGACTCGCTGCACTCGGCCGTGGTCGAGATCGTCTGCAAGCCGAGCTCGCGCGTCCGTTACACCACTGTGCAGAACTGGTCGCAAAACGTCTACAACCTGGTCACCAAGCGCGCCGTCGCGCAGGAGAAGGCGACGATGGAGTGGGTCGACTGCAACCTCGGCTCGAAACTGACGATGAAGTACCCGTCGATCTACCTGCTCGGGCCCGAAGCCCACGGTGAGATCCTCTCGATCGCCTTCGCCGGCGACGGCCAGCACCAGGACGCGGGCGGCAAGATCATCCACGCCGCCCCGCGCACATCGTCCTCGATCTTCTCCAAGTCGATCTCCAAGGACGGCGGCCGCAGCACCTACCGCGGCCTGCTCGAGATCGCCGACGGCGCGACCGAGGCCCGCTCCAAGGTGGTCTGCGACGCGCTGCTGCTCGACGAGGACTCGCGCTCGGACACATACCCGACGATCCGCATCGACGAGAACGACGCCGACGTGGGGCACGAGGCCACCGTCTCGAAGATCGGCGACGAGCAGCTCTTCTACCTGCAGAGCCGCGGCCTCGACGAGGAGGAGGCCTCGAAGATGATCGTCAACGGCTTCATCGAGCCCGTCACCAAGGAGCTGCCGATGGAGTACGCGGTCGAGCTCAACCGCCTGATCGAGTTGCAGATGGAGGGAAGCATTGGCTGAGGTCGCAACCCTCCCGCCCCTTCCCGACCAGAAGGCGAAGGGGTGGGAATTCACCGACCTCTCAGGCCTCGACGTCGACGCCTACGAGCCGGGAACGGCGGGGGCCTCGATCCAGGGGGCCGGGGGGGCGACGGTCATCTCGCTGGAGGAGGCGGCCGAGTCCCATGCCGAGCTCCTCGCAGATGCGCTCGGGTCGCTGGTCGACCCCCTGGACCCGTTCGTCGCCCGCAACGACGCGTCCCGGCGCGACGGCGTCCTCGTCCACGTGCCCCGTGGTGTCAAGGTCGCCGACCCGATCCGGATCGAGATCCCGCTCGAGAACAGCGAGACCGCCGTCAACTGGCGCACGCTGGTCGTCCTCGAGGAGGGCGCCGAGGCCGAGGTGTGGGAGCACTGGTCCTCGCCCGGCGACGGGGTCGACGCCCTGCTCAACGCCGTGGTCGAGCTGAGCGTCGGCCAGGCGGCGACCCTTCGCTACGCCAACACCCAGGACATCTCCGAGTCGGCCTGGATCTTCGCCACGCAACGCGCCCAGGTCGAGCGCGACGGCCGGCTCGAGTGGGCCGCGCTCGGATTCGGCTCGGCCCGGGGAAAGGTGCGGATGGAGACCAAGCTTGCCGGCGCCGGTGCCGAGGCACGGGTGACCGGCGGCTACGCAGGCGGCGCCGGACAGCACCTCGACTACGACACCACGCAGGAGCACGCGGCGCCGAACACCAACTCGGACCTCGCCTTCCGCGGCGTCCTCGCCGCCGGGGCGACCGCGGTCTGGCGCGGGATGATCAAAGTCGACCCCGGCGCCCAGCAGACCGACGCCTTCCAGGAGTGCCGCAACCTGCTGCTCTCGACCGAGGCCCACGCCGACGCGATCCCGGGACTCGAGATCCTCGCCGACGACGTGCGCTGCACTCACGCGGCGGCGGTCGCCCAGATCGACCGCGACCAGCTCTTCTACCTCACCTCGCGCGGCCTGGATCCCGCCGAGGCGAAGTCGCTGATCGTCGAAGGGTTCCTCGAGTCGCTTGTGGAACGGCTTGCGGAGGGGCCGGTGCGGGATGAGGTGTCGGCTGCTTTGGAGCGGCGGCTCGCCGAGATTCTCTAGCGGTTTCGGCCGCGGGTCCTGTCACGGGGGAGGGGGGCGCTGCGGGCGAGGTGTACGTCCTCGACCCCCCTCCCCGTGCCACCCGCGGACGGGGCGTCAGTCTTCCCTGCGTACTTCCTGAGCGGGAGTCTCCTCGCCTCGGCCAGCGCGATTTTCCAAGAGCTTGGCTCTGACGATCGAGGCGAGGACGATGAGGATCGGCGGCACGTAGAGGACCCAGAGCCAGTGGGTCGCATGCGCGAGGGGGAGCAAGGTGGCCATCTCGAAAGTATGGCCCCCTTGTGTGCGCCGAAACCGCTGGCCTTGCGAAGCAGCGGCTCGGCGCAACAAGGAGTGGGAGAGTCAAAGTGAAAGACTCGGCTTTCAGTAAACCAGATGTGAATCGACTTTCATCGGTAGAAATCCGTGCGTAGGGGTGGTGATTCACACCTACTCTCCGCAAAAAGCGGGTTCATCGCTTTCAGGAGTTCCCAGCCGAGAGCAGAAAAAGCCCAAAGCAGGTGAAGGACACCATGACCGCGAGCATCCAATATTGCGAGCGCGCGGCTTGGCGAAAGTCCCCCCAGTAGGCGGTCGCCCGGTCGTGGGCGAGGGTCAGGCCGACGACGTGGCCGATCACCAGCGCCCCCACCTGGACGTACCAGATCGCGTTGGCGGTGAGGACGTTGAAGTCGATGCCCCCCGACGCGGTGCCGAAGAGGTCGGTCGTCGCGGTCCCGAGGGGGTCGGAGAGCAGGTAGGTGAACTGGGCCTGCTCCTGGAAGACGAAGAGGCTGAAGTAGTGGGCGACCAGGTAGGCGAAGGCGATCGGGATCAGGGTGTGGGCAAATCCCGAGCGAAGCTTTGCGAGCGACGGCGCGCCGCGCACGGTCTCCATCCCCCTCACCCCGACGAGGTAGATGGCCGCCACCCCCGCGAAGCAGAGCAGGAGGAAGATCGTGTTGGTGATTCGCAGCGAGGCGGTGAGGCTGAGCCCGGTCCCCGCGAGCCAGTCGAAGGTCTGCTCGATCGCCCCCTTGAAGGCCGCCTCCTGGGCGCCGTCGAAGCTGGTCGTGGCAATCGAGGCGATCACCACCGCCAGGGAGCCGGGCACAGTCGCCCAGTGAGAGGCCGCGGCCAGCGGCAGGCGCCTGCCGAGCCGGCCGTCCTTGACCGCGAACGCGCCGAGCTGGGAGAACATCCCGAAGTAGACCGAGAAGACCTCCCCCGTCCTGCACCACTTCTCGACCCCGAACACGGCCATCATCGAAAGCGTGTACGCGGTGTAGACCAGGGCGGCCGTGGCCGTGTTCTCGGGCGAGACGCCGACGCCCACCCCGCCGCTGGTCCCGTAGACGACCTCCATCCAGACGAAGGCCAGAAGGCCGACCGCAGCCGGCCAGCGGCCGAGCGCGTCCGGATATGTCAGGTGCGCGGGCCGCTGGCCGGCAAGAGCCGTGAACGCCCCGCCGACCACACGGCCGATCGCCCGCCACGGGTTGAAGGGCCTGAAGACGTCCCCGAGGAAGACGCTGAACAGCGGAAAGCCGAGCCAGCAGGTGACGAAGATGAAGGTGAGGGCGAAGTTCCGGTCGGGGGCCTCGGTCCCCCGCAGCCCGGAGTAGATCGCGACGCCGAGCAGGAAGACGCCCACCGCCCCACACACCGCCTGTGCGGGGCGGCCGAGCAGGGCCCGCGAGAAGCGGGCCCCGAGCGGTCGCCACCGGTCCTGCTCGAACTTCGGCGTGCGCCATGCGACCGAGAGCGCGAAGAACGAGACGATCAGGACGATCGACGCGGCCCAGGCGAACAGCCAGGGCGGAATCGGCAGGTCCGCCCGCTCGCCCAAGGCATGCGCGAGCGGCAGCAGGGAGGTCATGGATTGACGGTCAGCTCCGCGATCGGCTGCTTGCGCTGCTCCAGCTCGGCCTCGAACACGCCTTCGATCGTCGCCGGGAAGTCGAACGTCACCGAGCCGCCGGCCTCGACGTCCTTCATCAGGTCGTAGCCGTGCACGTGGACCTCGTCGCCGACGTCGGATTCGACCCTGAAGCGGATGCGGTCTCCCTCCTCGAAGGTCATCTCAGCGATGCCCCCGACCGGTTCGCCGCTCTCGATGACGATCGTGGGAATGGCGGGCTTGCCCTGACCCTTCTCGTTACCCGCAGGGTCCTGTTCCGTCTTGGCCGGAGCGTTGCCTGCGCCATCGACTCCTCCGCTGTCGCTCTTGCCGTCGTCCTTGAGGACGATCAGCAGCACGACCGCCACTGCTACGACCGCGATTCCCATGATCACCCGGGTGGCATTCGATTTCATCGTTGCTCCTTGCTCGAGCGTGGGTCTACCCACGCGGCTTTCCGCGACCGGGGCCGCGGCGCTTTCGCACTCTCGCTAGGAAGCGATGGGCGGCGGCCGCTGAGCGAGGCCGAAGGCCATCAGCAGGCCGCCGCTTGCCGCGTGGGAGCGGGGCGGCCGGGGGCTGGCCTGCCGTCCCGCGCCCCGCGGACGCAGTCGCATGCCGATCCGCTCGGCCAGCCTGACGATCGTCTCGCAGCCGGGGTAGTGACCCAATAGCAGCGAGCTGCAGAGCAGCAGCAACGGTACAAGCGCGAGCAGGATCTCGGACATCGCTCGGAAAATCTATCGGAAGGATTTAAGCGCTCCTAAGGCAATAGCTTTCGCCGATGCGACCGGAGCGGGACAACATCGGGGCGCCGGACCTGCCCCCCAGCCTGGCCTGGATCGGCGAGAAGCCGGGGCCGATGCCGGCGCTCACCGCGGCGGGGCCGGTGCTGGTCCACTTCTTCGACTACTCCCAGCTCAACAGCGTGCGCACGCTCCCCTACCTGGTCGAGTGGGATCGCCGCTACCGGGACGCCGGGTTGAGGACGATCGGCGTACAGGCGCCCCGCTTCCCCTTCGGCTCGGACCCCGGGAACGTCGCCACTGGGATGGACGATCTCGGGATCGAGCTTCCCGGTCGCGATCGACGCGGACCGCGACCTCTGGCACGCCTATGGATGCGAGGGCTGGCCCAGCCTCTTCCTCTGGAGCGCCGGCGGCGCGCTCAGCTGGTTCCACTTCGGCGAGGGCGAGTACGTCGCGACCGAGGAGGCGATCCAGGAGGAGCTGCGCCAGCTCGACGCGCTGCGCGCCCTGCCGGAGCCGATGGAGGCGCTGCGCCCGACCGACGGCACGGGCGTCACGGTGATGGCCCCCACCCCGGAGGTCTTCCCAGGTGGATCATGGGAGGAGCCCTGGGAGGGCGGCGAGATGGAGCTCGACTACGAGGCCGGTGGCGCCTTCGCCACCGTCGAGGGCGAGGGCACCCTCACCGTCACCCTCGACGGGGCCGACCCTCACCCGCTTCAGATGAACGGCGCCCGCCTGTACGAGCTGGCCGAGCACGAACACCACCAGGCCCACCACCTGAAGCTCGAACCCTCGGGCGGTCTCAAAGTCTGGTCGGTCAGCTTCGCGGCAGGGCTGCCGAGAGCCTAAGCCCGCGCCGCGAGCTCCTCGCGGATCTCCTTCGGCAGCATGAACCGCACGTCCTCGTGCACCGTGCGCAACTCGGAGACCTCCGCGGCGCCCCGCTCGCGGAAGAGCTCGACCAGGCGCTCGACCAGCTCCTCGGGGGCGCTGGCACCGGAGGTGATGCCGACCGTCTCCACGCCCTCGAGCCAGCGCTCCTCGACCTGGGTGTGGTTGTCGATCAGATGCGAGGCGGCGCCGTGCTCGCGCGCGACCTCGACCAGGCGGTTCGAGTTGGAGGAGTTGGTCGAGCCGATGACGAGGACCAGGTCGCACTCGCGGGCGAGCTGCTTGACGGCGATCTGGCGGTTGGTCGTCGCGTAACAGATGTCGTCGGACTTGGAGCTGACGATCGCCGGGAACTTGGCGCGCAGGGCGGCAATCACCTCGGCGGTCTCGTCGACCGAGAGGGTCGTCTGGGTGATGAAGGCGACTTTCCCGGGGTCGGGAACCTCGAGCGCCTCGACCTCGGCGGCGGTTTCGATCAGGACGATCGCGTCCGGCGCCTCGCCAGTCGTGCCTTCGACCTCCTCGTGACCCTCGTGGCCGATCATCACGATCGTGTAGCCCTCGGCGGCGAAGCGACGGGCCGAGACGTGGACCTTGGTCACCAGGGGGCAGGTGGCGTCGATCGTGCGCAGGTTGCGCGCGGCGGCGTTGTCGTGGACCGCCGGGGCGACCCCGTGGGCGGAGAAGACGACCATCTCCCCCTCGGGCACCTCGGTCTCCTCCTCGACGAAGATCGCGCCGCGCTTGGACAGCTCCTCCACCACGTGCTTGTTGTGGACGATCTCCTTGCGCACGTAGACGGGGGCGCCGTGGAGCTCGAGCGCCCGCTCCACCGTTTGCACCGCCCGGTCGACGCCGGCGCAGTAGCCGCGCGGCGCTGCGAGCAGTACCCGTTTCGGGGCCGCGGTGTCGGCAGAGGGCATAGCTGCAGAGTAGCTAGCCTAGGACGATGGCAACCCAAGGACGACACCTTGACCGGCTGACCGCCGTCGACGCCTCGTTCCTGACCAACGAGAGCTCGGCGAGCCACATGCACGTCGGCGCGATCCTCGTCTTCGAGGGGCCGCCGCCGAAGTACGTCGACCTGGTCGAGCACGTGCGCGGTCGCCTCAACCAGGTGCCGCGCTTCCGCCAGCGCATCGTCGTGCCCCCGCTGGAGGCGGGACGCCCGCTCTGGGCTGACGACGTCAATTTCAACCTCACCTACCACATCCGCCACACGGCGCTGCCCGAGCCGGGTGGCGAACAGCAGCTGAAGCGCCTCGCCGCCCGCGTCTTCTCGCAGCAGCTCGACCGCCAAAAGCCGCTCTGGGAGCTGTGGCTGGTGCAGGGGCTGGAGCGCGACCGCTTCGCCCTCCTGACCAAGACCCACCATGCGATGGTCGACGGCATCTCCGGCGTCGACATCGGCACCGTGCTCTTCGACCTCGAGCCGGTGCCCGAGCCGGCCACGAGCGAAGACGGCTGGGTGCCGTCGCCCGAGCCGACCACCGCCCAGCTGATGGCGCGGGGCGCGGCCGACGCGGCCGCCGCGCCGGTGAAGCTGCTCGAGCGAGCGGTCGAGGCGGTGCGCAACCCGGAGTCGGCGGCGCGGCGCCTGGGCGAGGCGGTCGAGGGCCTGGGAGAGGTGGTCGGCGCCTTCGCCGACCCGGCGCCCGACGTGCCGCTGAACCAGCCGATCGGCCCCCACCGGCGCTTCACCTGGGCGCGCTCGGAGCTGGCCACCTTCAAGCGGATCAAGGACGCCCTGGGCGGAACCGTCAACGACGTCGTGCTCGCCGTGGTCACCGGCGCCCTGCGCGACTGGCTGCACGGCCGCGGCATCCGCACCGAGGGCCTGGAGCTGCGCGCCCTGGTGCCGGTCTCGATCCGCACCCAGGACGAGCGGGGCGACCTGGGCAACCGGATCGCGGCGATGCGCGGGCCGCTCCCCGTCTACGTCGAGGACCCGGTGCGGCGGCTGCGGGTGGTGAGCGAGCAGATGGAGGGGCTGAAGCGCTCCAAGCAGGCGCTCGGAGCCGAAGTGATCGCCCGCTTCAACGACTTCGCGCCCCCCACCCTGCTGGCGCAGGCCTCGCGGGTCAACTTCTCGACCCGGCTCTTCAACCTGATCGTCACCAACGTGCCGGGCCCCCAGCTGCCGCTCTACGTGCTCGGCCGCGAGCTGGAGGAGGTCTTCCCGGTCGCCTTCCTGCCGCAGAACCACGCGATGGCGGTGGCGATCATGAGCTACAACGGCCGGGTCGGCTTCGGCCTGCTCGCCGATTACGACTCGATGGGGGACGTCGAAGACTTCGCCGCCGGCCTCAACCGCTCCCTGGCCGAGCTCGAGGAGGCGGCGAGCGCCGTCGCCCCCGCCTGACCGTGGCCGCCCTGCTCGTCGCGCTCTTCATCGTCGTCCCGATCGTCGAGCTATACGTGATCATCCAGATCGGCTCGCTGATCGGGGTCTGGCCGACGATCGCCCTGCTCCTCGCCGACGCCCTGCTCGGCTCGCTGCTGCTGCGCCACCAGGGCCGCGACGCCTGGCGCCGCTTCAACCTCGCCCTGGCCGAGCACCGCTTCCCCGGCCGCGAGGTCGCCGACGGCCTCCTGATCGCGATCGGCGGCACCCTCCTGCTCACCCCCGGCTTCGTCACCGACGTCCTCGGCCTGGTCTTCCTCGTCCCGCCGACCCGCGCGATCGTCCGGCGCCTGCTGCGGGGCTACGTCGGCCGGCGGTTCGTGGTCGTGGGGATGCCGGGGCCAACCGGCGCACCACCCACCCCCCGCTCCTACGACTATGACTCCTCAGCCGAGGAGATCGATGAAGACGATCCTCCCCGCCTTCCCTAGCCCAATTCGATGACGCCGACGGGGGAGCAGGATCGCGGTGGCCGCGACCGCGGTTAGGGTTCTCGCAGCTTGAGAAATCACAATGGAGGCGAAATGAAACGAAAGTGGAAGGTTCGGATCGGGCTGATCGCCCTGTCGTGCATGTCGATCCTGCTTGCGATGGGCTCCACGGCGAGCGCACAGATCACGCTGGGTCAGTTGGCTCCGGCGGCGACGCCGGCCCTCAACTGCGAATACGTGGCGCCGTATGACGAACTTCAGACCTCGGTGGCGACAGGGAACGGCTACGTCGCGCCGGCCGCAGGCGTGATCACCGCCTGGAGCACTCAGGTGGGGACGAATCCGGGCCAGACGCTCGGCATGAAGGTGTATCGCGCGAACGGCCCCGGGACCTACACGGTCGTCGGCCAGGACGGGCCCCGGGCGCTGGCTGCGGGACTGAACACCTTCCCGGTCAACATTCCCGTTCAGGCGGGCGACATCCTCGGCATCTTCCTGCCCCCCAGCGCCCACTCGGACTGCTTCTTCGAAACCGGGCTCGGGGACCTGATCAGCTGGCAGGAAGGAAATGCGCCCGTCGGCAGCTCCTTCACGATTCAGGAAACCTATCCGGGGTTCCGGCTCAACATCTCGGCGACGCTGCTTCCGCCGCCGACGATCAGCGCGATCGCTCCGGCCGAGGGCTCGGTCAAGGGAGCCAGCGTGGTGATCGCCGGGGCTAACTTCGCCAGCGTCACCGGCGTCAGCTTCGGCTCGGTGCCCGCGACCTTCACGGTGAACTCCGAAGGCCAGATCACAGCAGCTGCTCCGCCAAGCAAGACGCTGAGCAAAGTGCCGGTGACGGTCACCACCGCGGCCGGCAGCGCCACCAGCGCCCAGGCCTTCGCCTACAAAGGCTGCAAGGTTCCGCAGCTGAAGGGCAAGAAGCTGAAGGCGGCTAAGAAGAAGGTGCGCAAAGCCAACTGCAAGCTGGGCAAAGTCAAGAAGCTCGCCGGCGCCACCGCCAAAACGGGCAAAGTAAGCAAGCAGAACCCGAAGCCGGGCAAGATCCTCGCTCCGGGCGCGAAGGTCAAGATCACGCTCGACGCTTAGGAGCCCAACACGACCCCGGCCCGCTCCGGGCCGGGGTCGTGCCCGTCTGATTCAGAAAGCTCTAGAAGCCAAGCGCGAACTTGGCGTCCTCGGTCATCATCTCGGGGCTCCACGGCGGGTCGAAGATCATCTTCGGGTGGACGGCGGAGACTCCGGGGAGGTCGCCGACGAACTCCTTCATCTGCTCGGAGACCTGGGGGCCGATCGGGCAGGCGGGGGTCGTCAGGGTGAAGGTGACGAAGACCTCCTCGCCCTCGATCTCTACGTCGTAGACGAGGCCGAGCGAGACGAAGTCGAGCCCCAGCTCGGGGTCGATCACCTCCTCGAGCGCCTCGAGGACGTCGTCTTCGGTCAGCACGGCGGTGTCTTCGGCCATGGGGGCATCGTAGCCGGACCGATTGCCGGGCCGGTCACTAGGCTTCCGCCCGATGAGCAGCGAGGGACAGATCGTGCGCCGGTCGATCGGGATCGCATTCACCGACGGGGGGCTGCTGGCACTGAGCGCGGTCCGGCCCGAGGGGGCGGCCGGGCACGGCGAGGAGCACGTCGCGGCGGTCCTCTGCGGCGCCGACGGCGCCCCGGTCGAGGTCTCCGAGACGATGCTCTCGACCGAGTACGGGCCCGACGGAGTGCAGCGGCGGGCGACGCTGGAGCTATGGCTCGACGAGGAGGAGGGACAGCCGCTGCGGGGCGCCGGCACGCTGATCAACTCCAGCGCGGTGAGCCATCCGGGCCTGCGGGGCCGGATCGCCTTCTTCCGCTGGTCGCTCGAGGGGCGCGAAGGCCTCGGCCACTACGAGGTGGTCTCCCGGGATGGCTGAGAGTCGCCGGATCGACACGATCGTCTCCGACTTCGGCGGCGTGCTGACCACGCCGCTGATCCAGTCGTTCATGGCCTTCCAGGACCAGACCGGGATCACGACCGAGACCCTCGGCAAGGCGATGCAGGCCGCGGCCGCGGCAAACGGCGAGAACCCCCTCTTCGAGATGGAGCGTGGCGAGATCACCGAGGTCGAATTCCTCGGCCTGCTCACCGAGAGCCTCGAGCCGCTGCTCGGCCACCGGCCCGAGATGCACCGCTTCAAAGAGATCTACTTCGAGGCGCTGGAACCGAACCCGGAGATGATCGAGCTGATGCGGGAGATGAAGGCCGGGGGGTACCGAATGGCGATGCTGACGAACAACGTGCGCGAGTGGGAGCCCCTGTGGCGCTCGATGCTGCCGGTCGACGAGATCTTCGAGACGGTCGTCGACTCGGCCTTCGTCGGCTGCCGCAAGCCTGAATCGCGGATCTACGCCCTGACCCTGGAGCGAATCGCCAAGCCGGCCGAGTCCTGCCTCTTCGTCGACGACGTCCTCGTCAACGTCGAAGGCGCCCGCAAGGCCGGCATCAGCGCGGTCCACTTCCAGGACAACGCACAGGCGATCCCCGAGATCCGCGCCGCGCTCGCCCAGCCCTCCTAAGGCAGCGCGTGGGGCGAATCGCCCCTGGTGATCTGGGCACGAAGGCCGGTGAGGACGCCGATCGCGGCGACCAGGGCCGCACAGGCCCCCGCCCCCGGCAGGACCCAGGACTTGGCGAAGACGGCCGTCAGGCACGCGCATAGGACCAGGGCGATGACGCAAAGGGTGATCAGGTTCATGACCCGCCTGCGTTCTTCCCTGAACTCGCCGGAATTTGCCTTGAGCTCGGCGAGCCGCTGATCGAAGAGCTCCTGTCGTTCGCGCCCATGCTGCCTCTTGTGCTCGAGGTCTGCGTCGTTCTGCTCCCGGACCACCTCTTTGAGCAGGGTCATCAGGTCCGTGATGCTGTAGTGCCCCTTGACGACGGCGTCCTGGAACTTGGTCCACCTCGCCCTCTCCTGGGGGCTCAGCGAGTCGACCGTCTCCGCATCCGGGTGCAGGAACGACGCAACCGAGATCAGCACTTCGATGATGTTGTTGTTGACGTCGTTTCCAGGCTGGATCGAAGGCGGGACGAAACCGCCGGACCGCTTGGGAGTCAGGAGAGATCCCGTCCTCTCAGCGCTCACAGCTTCATCTCCCTCCCCTTCGGTCGCCCGGACGGCGATTGCGCCCTACGTCAACAGACGAGACAGGAGAGGTTGGACCTGTGCGCAGCGCGATCGAGCAATGCGACTGGGGCTCCTCTCCGTTTTCGCGGCATCACGTCTGGGATGGTTCGCTTTCGGAGGAGCCCGGGCTGAAAGGGAGGCAACCCGCCGCCTCCGCCCAAAAACACAGTTCTCCCAATTTGCCGCCTAGCCAGATTTTGGACAAATTATAGGAACCACTCTGCCTTTGCAAGGTACTAGTGCATTCCCAAACCGAAGCCGGGGAGGGGGCTTGCGGGCTAGTTGTCCGAGCCGGCGCGATCCCAGATGTAGAGCTCCACGGCCTCAACGGCCAGCTCCATCTGGCGCGGCGGGGAGAGGAGGCTGAGGACCAGCTCCAGCGCATCCTCCTCGGTGACCCCGGCGTCGACGGCCTCCTCGCCGCGGAAGCCAGCGGCGAGCTTGAGCGCCTCGCGGCGGTTCTCGCCCAGCGAGCCGAAGGCGCCCATGAGGAAGTCTCGGTTGGGGACCGGGTGACCGACCTCCAGCGAGCCGTGCCAGGCGGCGAGCATCGAGAGATCGTGCTCGTCCAGCTCGGAGAGCGCCTTGGCGTAGTGGGTCTCGAGCTCCTGGTCGGGAATCTCGTCGACCCAGGCCCGCACGGCCTCGCCGAGCAGCTGCCGGCGCGCCTCACGCCCGATCGAGTCCGCGATCGTGCGGATCGCGTCGGCTGGGTCTACGAAGCAGAGTGCCATCTGCGGTGCAATCTAGAGAGGGCGGAAGACGCCAAACCGGCGCTGGGAAACCGCAGTTTGCGGCGGCCGGGCGCCGGGGGCGGACATAGGGTGAGGGCATGGCGCTGAAGCTGATCCACGGGCCTCCGAACTCGGGCCGGGCCGGCCGCATCAGGGGCGGGCTGATCGCCGCGCTGGAGCGCGAACCGGTGCTCGTGGTCCCCACCCTCGACGACGTCTACGCCTTCGAGCGCGAGCTCTGCGCGGGCGGCGCGATCCTCGGCGCGGACGCGATGACCTTCGGCGGCCTGTTCGCCACGGTGGCCGCGGCGGCCGGTGCGCCCCCGGGCGCGGTCCTCACCCCCGCGCAGCGCCTCGGCGCGGTGGCGACGGCGGTGGCCGAGCGACGAGGAGACATCGGTCCGCTGCGGGGCTCCGCCCTGCGGCCCGGCTTCCCGCCGGCGCTGGAGCACCTGTTCGACGAGCTGCAGGGAGCGGGGCTGGAGCCGGCGGACGTCGAAGCCGCGGCGGGGACGCTCGAGGGCTCGGCGTACCTCGGCGACATCGCGACGCTGTTCGCCGGCTATGCGCAAGTGCGCGACCGGCTCGGGATGGTCGACGCCCATGGCGTCGCACGCGAGGCGATCGGCCTGCTGAGGGCCGGGAGCGAGTTCTGGCGGCGACCGGTCTTCCTCTACGGGCTCGACGACCTGACGCGCAACCAGCTGGACCTGATCGGGGCGCTGGCGGCAGCCGTCGACGTCACCGTGGCGCTGCCCTACGAGCAGGAGCACTCGGCCCTCGCCGCCCGCAGCGCTCCGCTGCTCGAGGCGCTCGAGGAGATCGGGGTCGACTCGGTCGAGAAGTCCGCACCCGACCCAGCCAACACGAGCTCCCCGCTGCTCTTTCACCTCGAGCGCGCCTTTGGCGCAGCCGAGCCGGAGCGCCGGCCCCTCGACGAGAGCCTCGTCTTCCTGCGCTCCGCCGGCGCGAGCGGAGAGGCCGAGGCGATCGCGCTCGAGGTTGCGCGCCTGCTCGCCGCCGGGACCGACCCCGAGCAGATCGCGATCGTCGTCCGCGACCCCGCGCGACGCGGCCCGCTCCTGGCCTCGGTCCTGGAGTCCTACGGAGTGCCGACGGCGCTCGAGGCGGAGGTCCCCGTCCTGACCACTTCGGTGGGCGGCTCCCTGGCGGCCCTGCTGGAAGCGGTGCTCGGAGCCGGCCGGGCGAGGGACCTGCTGCGCTACCTGCGCGGCCCCGCGGGCGTCTCGCCGCAACGGGTCGACTGGTTCGAGCGCGAGCTCCGCCGCAACCGGGTCCAGACGGCAGCGGCGGCTTTGCGTCTCTGGGAGGAGAGGCACGGCGAGCCGCCGGCGGACGTCGCCGGGGTCCGCGAGGCGGCGGGCCGGCCGGCGGACCTGGCCGCGCAGATCGCCGCGCTGGCCACGGCGATGGGCGCCCGCGCCGGCTCTGAGCTCGAGGTGCGGGCTGCCGGGGCGATCTCCACCACGATGGCCGAGCGCGCCGGGCTCGACGGCCTGGCGCCGCTTCCGGAAGCGGCCGCGCGGGCGCTGAGCGCGATCTCGGTGCGCGTCTGGAGCGGGCCGGTCGAGGACCGTGTCAGGATCGCCGACCCGCGACGGGTGCGGGCGGCGCGCTTCGACAACGTCTTCGTCGCCTCCCTGCAGGACGGGGAGTTCCCGCGCGGCGCGGGGCACCTCGACCCGTTCCTCAGCGAGCGCCAGCGCGAGTCGCTGGCGCTGCCGCCCCGGCACGACAACCAGGCCGAGGAGCGCTACCTGTTCCACGCCTGCCTGGCGCTGCCGAGGCGACGGCTCTTCCTCTCCCACCGCGACAGCGACGAGAACGGCGCCGCCGAGGCGCCCTCCCCCTTCCTCGACGAGGTCGGACAGCTGCTCGAGCCGGCCGGGGAAGAGTCGCGCGGCAGGGACCTCGCCGACGTCGTCTTCCGCGTCGCCGACTCCCCGTCGGAGACCGAGCTGGCGCGGGCGATCGCCGCCTGGGGGCCGGGCGCCGACCCGCACCGGCTTCTCGAGGTTGCCGGCGCCGGGGGCGAGGCCGCCGGCCGGATCGGCGCCCGGCTGGAGGCCGCCCGCAGCGCGGAGGCCGCGACGCGGGCGCCGGGGCCGCTCTCGAATCCGTCCGTGCTCGCCGCGCTCGGCGACGTGCGCGCCTACGGCGGCACCACCCTGGAGGGCTTCGACGTCTGCTCCTACCGCTGGTTCGTCTCGCACGAGCTCTCTCCCCAGCCGCTCGACCCGCTTCCCGACCCGCTCGTCCAGGGGGGCATCGTGCACGCCGCTCTCTGCTCCCTCTACGAGGAGAGGCCGGGCGGCGATGCGCTGCCGCGCCCCGGCTCGCTGGACGCCTGGCTGGTCCGCAGCCGCGAGCTCCTCGGCGAGATCGCGGCGGAGCGGGGGCTTGGCAAGCACCCGGCCGAGAGGGCGATGCTCGCCCGCATCGAGGGCCTGCTCGCCCGCTTCCTCGCCGAGGAGGCCGGGCGTGAGACCGGGGGCTTCGAGCCCTGGCTGCTGGAGGAGGGCTTCTCCGAATCCGAGGAGGCCGGGCGGCCGGCGCTCGAGATCGACGGCTGGCGCCTGCACGGAGCGATCGACCGGGTCGACCGGGCACCCGACGGGCGCGCCCTCGTCCTCGACTACAAGCTCTCGAGCAAGGTCTCCCCGCGGGAGAAGCTCGAGGAGGAGGCGAAGCTGCAGCTGCAGCTCTACCTGATCGCCGTCGCCGATCTCTGGGGGGCGGAAGCGGTCGGCGGCCTCTACCACCCGCTGCGGGGGACCTCCGAGCGCCGGCCGCGGGGGTTCGTGCGCGAGGACTCCGCGGCCGACCTCGCCGGGTACGGGCTCTCCAAGACCGACGAGCTGGACGCCGAGGGGCTGGAGGAGCTGCTCGCCGGCGCCCGTCGCCGTGCCGGCGAGATCGTCGCCCGGATGCGGGCCGGGCGGATCGATCGCGACCCCGGCCCCCGCCAGGGCCTGCGGGATCACGGCATCTGCCCGCCGTTCTGCGACTTCGCGCCGATCTGCCGCCGTGACCGAGCGCCGGTCGAGCCCGTGGCCGCAGAGGAAGAGGAGGAGCGGTGAGCGAGCCGACCCCCGAACAGCGAGCCGCGATCGAGGCGGCGGGCGCCGAGGTCCTGGTCGAGGCCGGGGCCGGGACCGGCAAGACCGGAGTCATCGTCGATCGCTACTGCCAGCTGGCCTGCGAGCGGGAAATCTCCCCCGACGCGATCCTCGCCTTCACCTTCACCGACAAGGCCGCGGCCGAGCTGCGCCAGCGGATCCGCGCCGAGATCGAGAACCGCGCCGAGTCGGGCTCGGGGCGCGCCCGCAGTCTGCTGCCCGGGCTCGGCGGCTCCTGGGTGACGACGATCCACGGCTTCTGCAACCGCCTGCTCTCGACCCATCCGGTGGCGGTGGGCATCGACCCCCGCTTCCGCGTCCTGGACGCCCCGGAGACAGAGCGGGCGGCCGCCGAGGCATTCGAGGAGGCGCTGGAAGCCTTCCTGGCGGGAGGCGACCGCGATCGCGAGAACACCGCGGCGGCGTTCGACGTCGCCGGATTGCGAGGGATCGTGCTCGGCGTGCACGCCGAGCTGCGCAGCCGCGGCGAAGACGAGCCGCGCCTCCCCGAGCCGCCCGAGCCGGACGTGCCCGCTGCGCTGAGACGCGCCGCCGAGGCCGCCGCCGAGACGATCGCGGAGCTGAAGCCCGGCAGCGCCAACCACGGGTTGCTCGAGCGGGCACTGGCCCTCCTGGACGGGGCGCAGGGCTTCCCGGACCTCGGCGAGCTGGCGTCGCTGCGGACGACCAGCAAGGCGAGGCCGATGGCCGTCTACCGGGAGGCGATCGAGGCGGCGGTCAGCCGTGTCGCCGAGGCCGGCGAGGGGGGGCTGGCCTACCGGCACGTCGCCGAGCTCCTGCGGCTGTTCTCCGAACGCTTCGAGGCGGCCAAGCAGCGGCGCGCGGGGATCGACTTCGAGGACCTCCAGCTGCTCGCGGTGCGGCTGCTCGAGCGGACCGAGACGGGGGCCGCCTACCAGAGCAGGTTCAGCCATCTCCTCGTCGACGAGTTCCAGGACACCAACCGGCTCCAGCTGCGCCTGATCGAGGCGCTGCGCGGGCCGCAAGCGCAGCTGATGACCGTGGGCGACGAGCTGCAGTCGATCTATGGCTTCAGGCACGCGGACCTCGACGTCTTCCGCGAACGGCGGCAGGCGATCGAGGCGAGCGCCACGGCGGAGGCGATCCCCCTGAGCGGCAACTTCCGCTCTCGCCCCGAGGTGATCGGGGCCGTCAACGCGATCGGACGGCAGCTGCTGGACGACTACGTGCCGCTGCGGGTCGGTGCCCCGCCCCGCGATCCGCTGCCGCCCGGAGACGGCCCGGCGGTGGAGATGCTGCTCACCGGCCGCGAGGGCTGGTCCGGCGAGGAGATCCAGCTCGATCCGACTACCGACGGCCGCACGCCCGCCAACCAGCTGGCCGAGGCCCGCTTCCTCGCCTCGAGGCTCCGCGAGCTTGCCGAGGAGGGCGTCGAGCGCGGCGCGATGGTCGTGCTGCTGCGGGCCTTCACCCGCCTCGACGCCCACGAGGACTCCCTGGAACGAGCCGGCCTGCGCCCCTACGTCGTCGGCGGCCGCGGCTACTGGTCCCAGCAGCAGGTTGCCGACGTCTGCGCCCTGCTGGCGACGATCTGCAATCCGCTCGACGACCAGGCGCTGCTCGGGGCACTCGCCTCACCCGCCTGCGGGGCGGCGCCCGACACGCTCTGGCTGCTGCGCGCCGCGGCGGGCAGGAACCGGCATCTCTGGCCGGCAGTGGCGCAGGCGGCGGACGCGGAGAAGGACGAGGGGGTCGACGGGGAGCGGCTCGAGCAGATCCCCGCGACGGAGCGCTCGCTCCTGCGCACGTTCGCCGAACGGATCGTCGCGCTGCGCCGCCGTGCCACCTCGCTCTCCCTCGCCGGCCTGATCGACGCCGCGGTGACGGAGACCGGCTACGACCTGGCGGTGCTGATGCGACCCGCCGGCGAGGCTCGCTTCGCCAACGTGCGCAAGCTGATGCGCCTCGCGGCCGAGTTCGAGAGCAGCGAAGGCCGCGACCTCCGCGGCCTGCTCGACTTCCTCGCGGCCCGCGCCGACGCCGACGCCGACGCACAGGCCGCAACCGCCCTGGAGGGCCACGACGGGGTCAGGATCATGACGATCCACAGCGCCAAGGGGCTCGAGTTCGACGTGGTCGCGATCCCCCACCTCTCCCGCAGCCTCCTCCCTCCCGCGCGCACCCCCCCGCTCACCGTCGGGCACGAGCCGGAGGCGCCGCGCGTGGGGATGCAGCTGCGCCGGCTCGGTGCCCGCGGGATCGACCTCTACGCGCAGCGCGAGCTCTGCGAGGACGCCCAGAGGCGAGACGCCGAGGAGGAGCTCCGCCTCTTCCACGTCGGCGCGACACGGGCGCGCGCACGGCTGCTGCTGAGCGGGGTGGTCAGCCCCTCTCCCCCGTCCCGCCAGAGCCACGGCATGCCGGTGATCGAGCGGATCGTCGCCGGCTTCGACGTCGACCGCGAGCGCGACTCGAGCATCGAGATCGCGGCTCCCGAGCCGCGGCCGGGCCTGGACGCTTCGTTCCCGCCGTCGGAGATAGCCGTTCGCGTGAACCTCGCCTCGGCGGAGCGGGCGAGGGCCCTGGCCGAGGTCAGGAAGGCGCCGGGCCCCGCGCGGAACGCCGGCGAGGGGCCGGCGCCGCTGGTCGCGGCGAGAATGGCAAGGGCACCCCGGCGGCCGCTCTCCTACACCGCGATCTCGGAATTCGGGGAGGGCACTCACGGATCGTCCCCCCACGCCGAGGGGGACGCCGGCTCGGAGAAGGAGGCGGGTGCCGCGAGGGGCATCGCGGTGCACGAGCTGCTCGAGTGGAGCGCAAGGAACGGATGGCGCGAGCCGTCCGTCGCAGGGGAGCTTCTGGCGCCGGTCCAAGCCTGGCTGGGCTCGGGCTTCTTCGCCGAGCGCGTCCGGGACGCGGAGCGCTGTCGGGTAGAGGTGCCGCTTTTGGTCGAAGTCGCCGATACCGTCCTGCGCGGCTCGATCGACCTGCTGGCGGAGGCGGATGGGCGCCCGCCGCTGATCGTCGACTACAAGACCGACAGGGTCGGCGGCCGCGAGGTGGCCGAGCTCGCGACGCGCTATGGGATCCAGCAGGCCATCTACGCTCTCGCGGTCGCCGAGGCACGCGGGACGGAGGAGGTCGAGCTCGCCTACGTCTTCCTGGAGCGACCCACCGAACCGGTCCTCGCCAAGTGGGGTCGGCCCGAGATCGAAGCCGGGAAGCGCATGCTGGAAGCAGAGATCGCCCGCATCACCGAGACGGGCTGACCAAGCTGGCCAAGGACGCAGGGAGCGAAGCGTGCTCTGCACGTGAGCGACCGAGGACGCCGGCAAGCGCCGGTCAGAGCGTCTCGGTGTCCAGCTTCCTCGCCAGCTCGTCCAGTTTCAGCTCTTTGAGCCCCTCGCCGACGGCGTCCGAGCTCTCCGGCGCAGTAGGTGACCAGCTCGCGGCCCTCCCTGCAGAGGTCGAGGGTCTCGCGCAGGTCGGCCTGACCGGAGTCGAGGCGGTCGATGATCCCCTCCAGCCTCTCGACTGCGACCTCGTAGCTCTCGGGCTTGTCCGTCAATCCCCCTCCTCCTCGATCCTGGCGCCGACGCTGCCGTCGGAGAAGCGCAGTTTGACGCGCCCGGCGGCGGTCGCATCGCGGGCGCTGGTGACCGCCGCCCCGTCGCCCGCCTCGACCAGGGCGTAGCCGCGCTCGAGGGTGCGCTCCGGTTCGTGGGCGCGGAGCGCGACCTCGGCCCGCCGCAGGGCCTCGCGGCGCCGTTCCATGTCCGGCCCCGAAGCGCGGCGGCGCGCCCGCTCGAGAACCACGCTGGCGAGGCGGCGCTGGAAGCCGAGCCGCTCGGCGATGCCGCGTTCGGAGGCGGCCCGGATCTCACGCGTCTTCTGGTTGAGGGCGAGGTGCTCACGCCGGAGCGCCCGCGCCGGCCCGCGAGCGAGGGCGACGAGATGCGGCGTCCGTGCCCGCACCGCGCCGTCGGCCGCCCGGTGCAGCGTCGTGGCGCTGCGCTCGAGCGCCTCCCGGGCAGCGCCGCAATCGAGCGGGACAGCCGCCTCGGCGGCGTGGGTGGGCGTCGAGCAGGCGACCGCGGCGACGTCGTCGATCAGGGTCGAGTCGCGCTCGTGGCCGACCGCGCTGATCACCGGCACGCGCAGCATCGCCACCGTCCGGCAGAGCGTCTCGTCGCAGAAGGCCCAGAGGTCGGCGAGGCTGCCGCCGCCGCGAGTGACGACGATCGCCTCCACCTCGGGCTGCGCCGCCAGCCCCTGCACCGCGGCCGCGATCGCCGGGGCGGCATGGCGGTCCTGCACCGGCGCGAAGGCCCAGACGACGGTGCCCCGCCAGCCGCGCCGCTCGAGCCCGGCCAGGAGGTCGCGCCGCGCGGCCCCCGATTCAGCCGTGACCACGCCGACCGCCCTCGGCAGCACCGGTCGCGCCAGCTGCTTTTGCAGCTCGAATAGCCCCTCGGCCCTCAGCTGCTTGCGCAGGGCGTCCAGCCGCGCCAGCAGATCGCCAACGCCTGCGAGGCGAATATGGGTCGCGCGAAAGCTGAAGGAGGGCGAGGCCTGGGCGCTGCCGCGGTAGTAGTCCGGACCGCCGGCGATCACGACTTCGGTGCCGTCGCGGAGGCCGCCCTCGGGAAGCTCGAGCTTCTCCAGCTCGTTGAGCCAGATCGTGCACGGAACCGCCCCCTCGCCATCGCGCAGCTCGAAGTAGGCCTGCGCCTTGCTGCGGCTGAGACCGGTCACCTCGCCGATCAGCGACACGCGGGCGCGACGGCGCATCTCCTCCTCCAGCTTGCGGGCGTAGCGCCCGACCGGAAACGGCCCAGGAAGGTCCATCCCGCGAGGCTACTTGCGGGGCCTGACGCCCGTCAGGTGGTCCTATGCCAGCGGTTGGCCCACTGCTTCAGCTCAGAGATCGCCGGGCGCAGATCGGCGCCCTTCGCGGTCAGCCCGTAGGTGACCTTCACCGGAGTCCCCGGCTCGACCGTGCGCTCGACCAGGTCCTCGCGCTCGAGCTCGCGCAGCCGCTGCGAGAGCAGCCGGTCCGAGAGCCCCGGGATAGCCCTCGCCAGCGCGCCGAAGCGCAGCGGCCCGTCCGTCAGGCTGGAGATGATGGCCCCGGTCCAGCGCTTGCCGATCAGCTCTATGGCCGCGTGAAAATGCGGGCAGACGCCGTGCTGATCTTTGGTCTCGGACCCGGCCTCCACGTAGTCGAACGAGCTTACCGAACGTAAGTGACGGGCCCGGGAGACCGAGTCAGCTCGTGCAGGGGCCCGTGTCCACCGTCCCGGTCGCACCTCGCAGCGCCTCCGCAACGACCTGGTTGGGGACGGCAAAGCCGCCGGGAGTGCCCGAGGTCGTCGCGGCGAAGACGGTGCCGAGCACGCGGCCGCCCTCGTCGACGAGGGGCCCGCCGGAGTTGCCGCTGCGGACCCTGCCCCGCAGGGAGGTGATGGAGCGCATCAGGGGACCACGACCGTAGGAGTCCTCGCCGATCGTCTCGCGGGTCTCGCCGAGCCTGGCCGCGGAGATCGCGAAGGGGCCGTTCTCGGGGTAGCCGAGGACGGCCCCCCCGGTTCCCACCCTGGGCTCGGCAGCCATCGGGAGGACGGGAAGATCGGCGCCGACGTAAAGAAGCGCGAGGTCGTTGGCGGGGTCGTAGTGGACAGCCACGGCCTCGAGCGAAGCGCCGTCCTGAGTGGTCACCGTGGTGTCGTCCTCACCGGCGACGACGTGCGCGTTTGTCGCCACCAGGCCGGGCGCCGCGACCCATCCCGACCCCTCGACGCCAAGACCGCAAGCGGTCCCCAGCACGCGCACCACCGAGCCGCCGGCACGGAGCACGTCGGGATCGCCGGCGACGCCGGGGTCGGGTGCTGCCACATGGGTCGGCGAAGCGGCGAGCGAGGGCGCCGGGTCGACCCGGTTGAGCGCGTGCAGGATCGGCCCCGACGGAGGCAGGACGTCGTTGAGGCTGCGCAGGATCAGCGAGCGCTGGACGTCGACCCGCAACTGCGCGGTCCCGGGGGCATGCAGCGCCACCGCGCCGAAGACCCAGACCAACCCGAGCGCGACCGAGGCGATCAGCGCGGCGCCGCCCGCCCCGTCGGCGAAGTGGAGGCTCTTGCCGCGGATCAGGCGCGTGCGCAGCCTCAGGGCGAAGCTCTCCAGCGTCACGGCCATGACCGCGCCGCTCAGCAGCCCGCCCAGGGCGGCGCACAGCGGCGCGTAGGGCGACTCCGACCCCTGATTCAACAGCAGCGGGCCGATCCGGCTGCCGGCAAACGCCCCCAGCCCGAAACCGAGCAGTGTCAGCGTCCCGACGATCAGCCCCTGCCGGTACCCCCACAGGGCGACGGCCACGGTGAAGGCGACGATCGCCCAGTCGAGAACTGTCATTCATCAGATGATGAGCGATGCCCGACCCCTCCACTACCTTTCCCGCAAATGAGCCCTCTTTCGCCCGAGGTGGAGCGGCGTCGCCGTCTTCTCACCCGCACGCTTCCCCTCAGCCTGATCGCGCTCGTCGCGTTCCTGCTCGGCGCCGTCGCGGGCAGGCCCTCCTCGCCGGAGAAGGAGGCGGCGCAACGCTTTGCCGAGGCCTGGGAGGGCGGGGACTTCGCGGCCATGTACAAAGAGCTGAACCCGGCCTCCAGGCGCGAAATCGACGTCGAGGAGTTCGCGGTCGCCTACCGGGAAGCCGGCGAGGTCGCGACCCTTCGGTCGCTTGAGACGGGCTCTCCGGAGGATGCCTCCCCGAGCGACACCGGCAGCACCGTCGCGGTGCCCACCGTGGCGTCGACGGTCGCCTTCGGCCTCGTCGAGGGTGAGCTCGGGCTGCCCTTCGAGGACGGCGGCATCGCCTGGGACGAGAGCCTCGCCTTCCCCGGCCTGCGCCCAGGCGAGAGCCTGGAAAGCCAGATCGAGCTGGCACCGCGGGCAGCGATCCTCGCCGCGGACGGCTCGCCCCTGGCCGAGGGCCCCGCCGTTGCCCGGGCCCACCCCCTCGGCAGCTCCTCGATCGACGTCACCGGCGAAGTCGGCATGGCGGAAGAAGAGGAGGCTTCGGCACTTGCGCGCCAGGGCTTCCCGCCTGGAACCCCGGTGGGCATCAGCGGGCTCGAGCGAGCTTTCAACGCGAGGCTCGCCGGCAAGCCCGGCGGCTCGCTGCTTGCGGTCGGTTCCGGCTCTGCCAGGACGATCGCCGAGGCCGCGCCCCGCCCCGGCGCCCCCCTCAAGACGACGATCGACCCGGATCTGCAGGAGGCCGCCGTCGCGGCGCTGGCGGGTCGCTTCGGCGGCATCGCCGTGCTCGACACCCGCAACGGCGACGTTCGCGCCCTCGCCGGCCAGGCGTTCTCGGCGCCGCAGCCCCCCGGCTCCACCTTCAAGGCGATCACCACCGTCGCCGCGCTGCAGAAGGGCGTGGTCTCCCTCGACGACGAATTCGAGATCGTCGGCGGGGTCAACGTCGGCGGCCGCTTCATCGAAAACGCCAACGGCGAGTTCTGCGGCGGCACCTTCCGCGAAGCGTTCGCCGAGTCCTGCAACGCGGACTTCGCCCCGCTCGGGCCGAAGATAGGCAACGACGACCTGGTTGCCACCGCCGAGCGCTTCGGCTTCAACGCCCCGCCGACCCTCTACGCATCCGAGATCGTCGACCGGGTGGACCCCGCGCAGTCGACGATCCCCACCGAGATCGGCGATGAACTCGACCTCGGCGTCAGCGCGATCGGCCAGGGCGAGGTGCTGGCCACGCCGCTGCAGATGGCGAGCGTCGCCCAGGCGATCGCCGACGACGGCGTACGGAACCCGACCTCGATCGTCGCCAACCCGAAGCTGCGGCCGGAGGCGAAGCCGGTGCGCGTGATGTCGCCGAAGATCGCCGACGAGCTGACCGAACTGATGGTCGGCGTCGTGGCCGGCGGCACCGGCTACGCGGGCGCGATCGCCGAGGCACAGGTGGCGGGCAAGACCGGCACGGCCGAGCTCGGCCCCAAGCCGGGCCAGGAGAACGAGGAGGACCCCGAACAGCGCAAAGACGCATGGTTCATCGCCTTTGCCCCCGCCGAGAAACCGAGGCTGGCTGTGGGGGTGTTGCTGATAGAAGCCGAAGCGGCCGGCGGCGAAGTCGCGGCGCCGGCTGCGGCGGAGGTTCTTTCGGCTGGTCTTTGAGCGGGGTGGGGCCGGAGGGTGCCCCTCCCCAAAACGCTCGGCAGGAGCCTCGCTTGAGTGTTTTGGGGAGGGGCACCCGCCGGCCCCTCACGAAATACCAAGCTCTAGGCCCAAGGCCTCGTGGACCGTCGCGTGACTTCTTGTGACCAAGCTGGTAGGGCCGCTGAACTCATTGTCCGGGACGCGAAAGCTGTCGAGAGGAGCCTGGTCGCCCTCCAGGCGAACCTCGCGAAGCGGCCTATGCAATCTGGTTCTTGCGCGGCCGCAGCCCGCGCTCTTGATTCACCCCTCGCGCGCAGCGCGTGGGGTGTGGGTTCGAATGGAGGGCGACCAGGCTCCCCCCTACACCCACCGCTTACAGGTCGAGCGTGACCTCTGCGGGACCGCCCGGGCCTGGGATGGTGAGGATCAGGGGGCGGTTCTGCGAGGCCGATTCGGGCAGCTCGAAGAGGACCAGGGCGCCCTCGATCGGGCCCTGCTCGGGGGTCGAGTCGAGGACCGGGATCTGTTCCTGGGGTTCGACCTCGTCGCCGAGCGGCAGCGCGTAGAGGCTTTCACTGGGGATCGCGTCGAAGCTCTCGTGGTTGGCGTCGTGGATCGTCAGCGACTTGGCGAGGGTCTGCGGCTCTTCGCTCTCGTTCTGGACTTCGAAGAAGACCCCGAAGTAGGCCGAGGCCTCGGGCGCCGACGGCTGGCCTACCAGATACGCCGAGTCCTCGTTGTCGTCCGGGTTGAGGAAGCGGGAGAAGGTCACGTTGTAGCTGAGCTCTCCGAGCTCGACCGGCTCGCCCTCGACCACCTCGGTCTCGTGGCTCTCGTAGCCGCAGGCAGAGACGAGGAGTGCCAGCGCAGTCAGGAGGAGCGCGGCGAGCAGTGGTTGGACGAGTCGGTGACGGCGGGGCATGGGCGGCGAGAGCCTATAGAACGGAGTCAGGGAATACCGGTCGCGTGGGGGTTGCCGCCGGCGACGGCCGTGCGGGGCGAGGCCAGCTCGCCGGACTCGAGCTGCTCGCGCAGCCGGCGCAGCGCCTCGCGCCAGCGTCGCTCGTAGGGGATCGAAGCGGCGGAGAGGATCTCCAGCCCGCGATCGACGGGGTTCGTGGGCTCGGTCCAGTAGGAGACGCGGACCTTCGTCAGCGATCCCGGCCCCTCGGTGAGCTCCCAGAGCGTGGTCGAGGGAATGCGGTTGGCGCGACCGCCGCGCCCATGCTCGACCAGCCGATGGGGCCCGTCGGCCTCGACGATCGTCGTGTCCGCCCAGACGCGCCGCGGCCTCACGGCGATTCGAAATCGCGCCCCGGCGCCGACCCCCGCGGACTCGATCCGCGTGAGGCGAAAACCGCTCAGGAAGTGGTCGGTGAACGCCGGCCGAAGGGAGAGGTCGGCGATCGCCTCGAAAACGCTCTGGCGTGGAACGTCGATCTCGACCTCTGCGCTGACGGGGCCCATGGGAGAGGGGCGATTCTATGCGCGAACGCCCGTTGACACCGCTGCTTGCGGAAAATCCCCGATGCGGCATTGAGAACACCGCGCTACCATTCGCGACCGGAGGCGCCGGGAAGGAGACCCCCATCGTTACCAGTGTCAGTCCCGGCTTCAGCGTTGACAGCATCGAGGAGGGTGCGATCCCGGGTTCGGGAACGTACTTCTGCGCCTCGTGCGGTTCGCAGCTCTCGCTGCGCGAGAACGATCGCATGCCCGAATGCCCCCGCTGCGGGAGGTCCGAGTTCCAGCGCGACTCGATCTTCGAGCAGAGGCAGGACCACGGCCAGACCGCGGAGCTCGGCGATCCCGAGCACTGCCACCGGCTCCGGCTGGCTGGTCGTGGCGCGGAAGATGCTGCCGCGGCCCGGCCGCCACCTCGCGTGGCGCGGGGACGACGGCGACATCCAGGTCCAGCCGATCGCGCAGGGCTGGACGCGGATCGGCCGCAGCGCAGCCGCCGACATCCGCCTCGACGACCCCAGCGTGTCCCGGCGCCACGCCCTGATCGTCTCGGAGATGCCCGACTCGCTGCGGATCCTCGACGACCGCAGCCTCAACGGCGTCTTCCTCAACGGCGAGATCGTCGACTGGGCACGAGTCGAGGACGGCGACGAGATGGCCATCGGCCGCTTCCGCCTTTTTGCCCTGGAACACCAGTAGCTCGTTGAAGGGTTTTCCGGCCTATAGCCCGGAAAACCCTTCAACGAAGGCTTCGCGCCGAGATTTCCGCCATATGCGGCCCTAGCATGGAAGTCGTGATGGAGTCCCCCGACCCGCCCGAGGTGGCCGCCGAGCGGGCGCGAGAGCGCCTACATGAGGAGATCGAGCGGGTCCGAGTCGGCGTCGAGGAGATGCTCGCCGAGCAGGAGCACACGATCAACGGCCCGGATCTCCGCCGCGAGCTGGACGCGATCCGCGACGAGAGCAACGCCCTGCTGAAACGCCGCATCCGCAAGGCCGAGAAGCGCCTCGGCAGGCGCATCGAGGAGATCGGCGCCCGCACCGAGGCCCTGGAACGGCGCTTGGACCAAGTCGAGCAGGATCGCCAGTACGCCGAGTGGCGGATCCACACCAATACCGAGCAGATGCTCGACGGCCTCCTGCGCGAGGTCCGCGAAATCGCAAATCTATTGACACGCTGAGAGGAGCGGGCGCCTGCTCCTCACTCCGTCGAGATGCTCGGGTCCGCCTGGACCTTGTGCGGAACGACCATGAGGAAGTTCTCAGCCGCGTCGGCCGCGAGGCCGAGGACGCGCTCGGCCTCCTCGTCCTGTCCGGTCGCCCGCAGTTCCCTCGCGTAGCCGGCGAGCAGGTCGTCGACGTCGAGCAGGCCCTCGGCGTCGAGCTCCTTCGGCTCGACCTTGGCACCCTCGCCCAGGCGGCGCTCGATCGCCTCGCGGTCGATGCCGAAGGCGTTGTGGCGGACGTAGACGCGGCCGCCGGTCATGCCCGCGCAGGCCCAGGGACCGAGGTCGCCGAGGACGATCGCCCGGCCCGAGGTCATGTACTCGAAGGCGAACCCCTTGGCATTGGCCCGGTCGACGATGCAACCGCGGCCGTCGTCGATGTCCCCTTCGGGCTCCCCGGCGAGGACCACGTCGGCGCCGGAGAGGCGGATGCAGAAGCGCGAGTCGGCCGAGCCCTGGACGAAGAGGCGGCCGCGCTGGGCGCCGTAGGCGAAGGACTTGCCGACCGACCCGTTCAGCCGTTTGCCCTTCGCGCCCTTGCCCTTGAGCACGGCGACGGTGCCGCCGAGCATGGTCTTGCCGACGCCGTCCTGGGCACCGCCCTCGACCCGGATCGAGACGCCGTAGGAGTTGAAGGCGCCGAAGCCCTGACCGGCGACCGAGCCGCCGTCGAACTCGAGGCTGGCCAGCACCTCGTCGTTCGGCTCCGGCCCGTCCTCGAAGATCCGCGAGCGAGCGATGGCACCCGAGAGCTCGGTGCCGAGGACGCGGTCGTTGGCGTCGGTGGCACGGGGGAACCGGTTGTGGATCGTGCGACCCGAGCAGATGTCGCCGGCGAGGGAGCCGATCTGGGTCGAGGCCTGCTTTTCCTCCATCCGGATCGGCCGGGCGACCACCAGCCCCGCCTCGGCACGCTCCTCCGTCATCTCCTCCGCCACCGGCAGGTCGAGGGGCTCGAGGTCGAGGAACTCCTCCAGCGGCGTGATCAGCGGCGCCAGGTCGAGGGCCTCGTGGTGGGAGACCTGCTCGAGCAGGTCGTAGCGGCCGACCAGGTCCTGGGCGCGCTCGTAGCCGAGCGAGGCGACGACCTGCTTGACCTCCTCGCCCATAGCCGAGAAGAAGCGGGCGCAGCTCTCCGCGGCCGTGTCGATTTCCTGGGGCGTGAACTTCTTCAGGCCGTGCTCCTGCGCCTGCTCGACCGTCTCGATCTGCGTCGCGATGCCGACGTGGCAGGTGTCGAGCTGGCAGCCGCGGCAGATCGTGCAGCCGAGGCTGACCATCGCCAGGGTGCCGAAGCCGACCCGGTTGGCGCCGAGGCAGTGCAGCTTGACGATGTCGTGGCCGTGGCGGTAGCCGCCGTCGGCCCAGATCTCGACCCGGTTGCGGATGCCCGCCTCCATCAGCGCCCTGTGCACCGCGCGGGTGCCGATGTCGGAGGGCAGGCCGACGTGGCGCAGCGCGTGCTGGCGAGCCGCGCCGGTGCCGCCCTCGAAGCCCGAGAGGGTGATGATGTCGGCGCCGGCCTTGGCGATGCCGAGGCCGATCGTGCCGATGTTCGGCACCACCGGGACCTTGACGGAGACACGCACGTCGGGGTTGACGGTCTTCAGCTCGTCGATCAGCTCGGCGAGGTCCTCGATCGAGTAGAGGTCGTGGTTGTTGGAGGGCGAGATCAGGTCTGTGCCGGGCGCCGCGTTACGGGCGGCGGCGACCTTCTCGGAGACCTTCTTGCCGGGCAGGTGGCCGCCCTCGCCGGGCTTCGCGCCCTGGCCGATCTTGATCTCGGCCAGGTAGGAGGAGTTGAGCATCTCCGCCGAGACGCCGAAGCGGCCCGAGGCAACCTGCTGGCCGCGCCACTTGCGGTAGTGGCCGTACATGTCGCGGATCTCGCCGCCCTCGCCGTTGACGCAGAGGACGTTGATCGCCTTCGCCGCCTCGGCGTAGGCGCGGAACGCCGGCTCGGACTGCGAGCCGAAGCTCATCGAGGAGATCACGACCGGGTAGTCGTGGCGGCCGACCCCGGCGTCGACCCCGGCCGGGTCGACCGGGTCGCGGTCTCCCTTCAAGCCCATCACGTGGCGCATCGAGATCGGGCTCTGCCGCTCGAGGTCGCGCACTTTCTCCGAGTATTCCTCGTAGGACCCCGAGCCGTTAGCGGTGGCTATCGCGGCCTTGTAGACCTTGGGGTAGAAGCGGAACGTCTTCGCCGGTTTGGCCTCCTCATCGCCGGCGAGGATGCGAGCGCGCTCGTTGGTGTCCTCGTCGAGGCCGGTGAAGCCGACGCCGCCGGAGTCCGAGGCGGCGAACGCCTCGGTCATGAAGATCTCGGCCAGCTCGGGCTTGACGCCGATCGAGGAGAACTGGCGCGCGTAGCCGCGCACCTCGTGGATCCCGATCGTCGAGATCACTTTCTCCATCCCCTTGGTCAGCGCGTCGCAGAGGTTGGAGACGTCTTTCTCGTAGTCCTCGACGCAGACGACCTCGACCATCGTGTACGGGCAGACGCCGTTGGCGCCGAGACCGAGGGCGAGCATCGTGTCGTGGACGTTGCGGATCGCCGCCGAGCGCAGGACGACGCCGCAGCGCCGGCGCAGGTTCTCTTCGCCGGCCTCGACCCTGAACCCCTTCAGCGCCTGGTCGACCGCCGAGGTGGCCAGGTGGGGGTCGAGGTAGCGGCGGTCGGCGTCGTAGACGGTGCGATCGGTGAGCACGAGCAGCTCGGCTCCGTCGCGAACCTTCTTCACCGCTTCCTGCTTGATTCGCTCGATCGCGCCCTGCGTCGTCTCGGACTCGAGCAGGGAGATGTCGAGCGCGTCGGCGCGACCGCGGAACTCCTCCCAGAGGTCCTCGAGCAGGTAGGTCCGGTGCTTGCGCGCGATCGCCCGGTAGGTCTTGTCGGAGAGCGGCGCCAGGCCGTGGTGGCCGCCGAGGATCACCGGGAACGCGGTCTCGACCGTGCCCGTGTCGACGCCGGCGGCGCCGAGCGAGGGGCGGCGGCCGAAGACCGCGCGGGTCGAGAAGTGCTCCATCTCGCGTTCGCGGTCGATCGCCGGGTTGGTGACGACGGCGACCGTCTCCTTGAAGTAGTCGGCGAGGTTCTGGCGCTCCGGCGAGAGCGCGGCCAGCGGGCCGTCGTAGCCGAGCGAGCCGACCGGCTCGGAGCCGTTGGAGGCCATCTGCTGGACGAGCTTGACGTCGTCGCGCTGCCAGCCGAAGCCGGCGAGGACGCGGTCTTCGACCTTGACCGGCTCCTCGGGGCCGGCGTCGGAGTAGCCGGGGACCTCTTCGCCCTCCAGCGGGCCGCCTGACTCCAGGGCGCGCCCGTAGCCGGCGACCTCCTCGGTGCCGTTTCGGCGCAGCCAGCTCTTGCGGACGATGCGCAGCATCTCGTCATGGGCGTGGAGGGTCGAGCGCTTGGCGGAGCGGTTGACCAGCACCAGCGCCTTCTCGCCCGGAGCGAGCGGCTTGGGCTCGGAGACCATCGCCGCGACGGGGACGACGCCCGGCTCGGAGGCTGAAGACGAAGTCCTCGCCGGTCTCGACCTGCCACAGCGGCCGCAGGCCGAGCGCGTCGGAGGAGAACACGCACTCCTCGGCGTGGCGGGCGATCAGCGCGACGGGGCCCTGGGCGAACGGGCCCATCGCCTGGCGCAGGTACATGTAGAACGGGCGCAGGTCCTCGGGCAGCGAGCGGATCTCCTCGACGATCGGCGGCACCACCATCTCCATCGCCTCGGCGAGGCTGAGGCCGTCGCGGCTGACCAGGGTGTCGATCGTGCGGTTGAGGTCCTGGGAGTCCGAGCCGTCGGGATGGATCGGCACCCCGAGCATCTTCGCCTCCTGGCGCAGCTGCGCGATCGTGTTGATCTCGCCGTTGTGGCCGAGTACCGAGAACGGCTGCACGCGCTTGAACGAGGGCCAGGTGTTGGTCGAGTAGCGGTTGTGGCCGAAGCAGCCGATCGTCTCGAAGCGCTCGTCGCGGAGGTCCGGGTAGTACGCGCCGAGCACCTTGGGCGCCCCCATCACCTTGTAGACGCAGGTAGTGGCGGAGAAGGAGGGAACGTGGACCCCCAGCCTCTCCTCCATCTCTATCAGCAGGTCGAAGAGGACGCGGTCGCGGCGCGAGGCATCGGCGACGAGGCCGGCGAGCTGCCAGAAGTGGGGCTCCTCCTCGCGCGCGGTCGGGCCGAGCGCCGAGGAGTCGACGACGCCGATCCGCTCGGCGAGGATGCGGAAGCCGCCCTGGCCGAGAAGCTCGCGGGCATCGTGCTGGATCCGCTCGCGGTCCTGGGAGCGCTCGATGAAGACGTGGGCGACGGCGAAGGCGTCGTCGAGGGTGAGCGAGGGGTCGTGGCCCCCCGAGCGGACCTCCTCGGCCCAGATCTTGCGCGGCAGGTCGAGCAGCAGCCCGCAGCCGTCGCCCTCGCCGTCGACGTTGCCGGCGCGGTGGAGCATCTTCTGCAGGGCCGGGATCGCCAGCTTGATCGGCGCGTGGCTCGGCGTCGCGTCCTTGCGCACGGACGCATAGATCGCGCACGCGTCCTTGTCCTCGACGCTGGGCGGAGAGACAAGCGGCCGGTAGGCGCGCTCTGGCGAGTAGCGGACAGGGCTCTCGCCGTGAAGCTCACGGGACTGGGTATCTGACAAGCTGACCTCCCGGTTTCCACGCCTTCTTCGAGCGGGCGCGCGACGGGTTGACAAGTCGGCGAATTATAGAGCCGATCGAGGGCCGCTCGGGACGAATCTGCATTTACCCGCACTATGCGGGGGTAAATGCAGGTTCGAGCGTCTCAGGCCCAGCCTGGGGCGCTGTAGTCGCCGGTCGGGTGGACGCCGATGAGAAGGGCCGTGACGGGGGCGTCGGAGCGGTTGAGGATCGTGCGGCTGGCCGGCGGCTCGATCGAGGCGAAGGTGCCGGCGGGCGCCGGGTGGTCCTCGCCCTCGAGCCTCATCACCGCCTCGCCCTCGAGCACGATGAAGAGCTCGACCTGGCCGCTCTCGGCCTCGTCGTGCTCGGGGATCTGGCCGCCGGGGCCGATCTCGACCAGGTTGAAGCCGAAGTCAGACGTGCCCAGCGCCTTGCGTGCCAGGCGCCAGGTCGCGTCCCCCGACCCCTCCATCGTCTCGAACTCGTCGCGGTGCTTGATCGTGTAGCCGGCCATCGCCTTGCCGACCATACCCCACGCCGACGGGCCGATACGTCAACCATGGGTTGACGTATCGGCCCGTCGGCGGTCAAAGCTCGGGAACGTCGGCCCCATGGGGGCTGAAGGGGAGGCGCTTGACCTCGGCCCAGCCGGCGCAGCGGTCCTCCAGGGCCTCGGCGACCTTGCCGGCGTCCTGCCAGGTGGTCCAGACGAGGACCGTGGGGCCGGCGCCGGAGATCGTCGCGCCGAGGGCGCCGAGGTCCGCCGCGGCGTCGACCAGGTCCATCGAGCGCGGGTAGAGCTCGCGGCGTCGGTCCTGGTGGATGCGGTCGGCGAGGCCGGCCGCGAGGAGGTCGAGGTCGGCGGTCTGAAGGCCGAGGACGAGACGGGAGGCGGCGGAGACGTTGGCGACGGCGTCGGCGAGCGGGACCTCGGCCGGGATCGCCTCGCGGGCGCGCTCGGTCGAGACCTCCTCGGCGGGGATCACCGCGATCCCCTCGAGGCCGCCCGGCGGGTCGAAGCGGGCGGCGCTCGGAGCGCCCCCCTCCCCCGTGCCGCAGATCACGATGCCGCCGAAGATCGCCGCGGCGACGTTGTCCGGGTGCCCCTCGATCTCAGTGGCGCGCGCAAGGAAGTCCTCCTTCGAGAGGCCCAGCTCGAAGAGGTGGTCGGCGGCATGCAGGCCGGCGACGATCGCCGCCGCGCTGGAGCCGAGGCCGCGCGCCAGCGGTATCTCGCTGCGCAAGCGGAAAGCGATGCCATCGGCCGGATGGAGGCTCTCGAAGGCGCGCACGATCAGGTTGTCGCGGTCGGTGGAGACGTCGAGGCCGCCCGGGTCGAAGGAGAACTCTCCCGTCTCCTCGACCTCCAGCTCGAGGAAGAGCGAGACGGCCGCAGCGAGCACGTCGTAGCCCGGCCCGAGGTTGGCCGAGGAGGCCGGGACCCGGATCAGGCGGTGCCGCGCGGTCACTCGAACACGGCGCGCTCCACGGCGCCGAGGTCGTTCTCGCAGTTGATCACCGGCGGCGCCTTGGAGAGTGCGGTGTCGGGGTCCTTGAGGCCGTGGCCGGTGAGGACGCAGACGACCGACTCGGGCGGGGCGGCGCCCTCGACTGTAGGCAGGCCATGGGCCAGCAGGCCTGCGACCGAGGCCGCCGAGGCGGGCTCGCAAAAGACTCCCTCCCCGGCGGCGAGCCAGCGATAGGCGTCGAGGATCTGCTCGTCGGAGACCGCGGCGACGCGTCCCCGCGACGCCGTGAAGGCGGCCATCGCCTCCTCCCAGCGGGCGGGGTTGCCGATCCGGATCGCCGAGGCGACCGTCTCGGGACTGGCGACGGGCTCGCCGTGGACGAGCGGTGCCGCCCCCTCGGCCTGGAAGCCGTAGAGCACCGGCGCCGCGCCGACCTCCTGAAAGCCGCGCCAGTAGGCGGTGACGTTGCCGGCGTTGCCGACAGGGATCGCCAGGGCCCCCGGCGCCTCGCCGAGCTCCTCGACCACCTCGAAGGCGGCTGTCTTCTGACCTTCGATCCGGTGCGGGTTGACCGAGTTGACGAGCTCGATCGGGTGCTTCGCCGCCAGCTCGCGGACGATCCGCAGGGCGTCGTCGAAGTTGCCCTGCAGGGCGACGACCCGCGCCCCATGCATCAGCGCCTGCGCGAGCTTGCCGATCGCGATCTTTCCCTCGGGCACGATCACGGCGCCGCGCAGCCCAGCCCGCGCGGCGTAAGCGGCGGCGCTGGCGGCGGTGTTGCCCGTCGAGGCGCAGATCACGGCCTCGGCCCCCCTGCCCTTCGCCCGGGAGACGGCAACCGTCATCCCGCGGTCCTTGAAGCTGCCGGTCGGGTTCGCCCCCTCGAACTTGAGGTAGGCCCGCACCCCGAGCCGCTCGGAGAGCCGCGGTGCCTCGACCAGCGGGGTCGACCCCTCGTTCAGGGTCACCACCGGGTCCCCGGGCTCCAGCGAGAGACGCTCCCTGTATCTCTCGATCAGGGGGGCGGGACTCAAACGAACTCCTCTTCGATCACGCGTATGGCCCGCGGCGGCGCGCGCAGCACATCCAGCGCGTCGATCGCCTCCAGCGCCTCGGCGAAGCGCGACTCCAGGCACTCGTGGACGACCATCACCAGGCGCGCCTCCTCGCCGGCGCCGCGCTGGACGACGCTCTTGACCGATACCTCCTTGTCGCCGAGCACCTGGGCGATCTGCGCGAGCACGCCGGGCCGGTCGGCGACCTCCAGGTGCAGGTAGAAGGAGGAGGCCACGTCGGCGACGATCGGCAGCCGCTCGCGGGCATCGTGGACCGGCGCGTCGCCGCCCAGTATCGAAACGAGGTCGCCGAGCACGGCCGAGGCGGTCTGCACCCCGCCCGCCCCGGGCCCCGACATCGTCACCTCGGTGATCTCGGGCGCCTCCACCATCACCGCGTTGAACGGGCCCTCGACGGGCGCCAGCGGGTGGCCCGGAGAGAGGAAGCAGGGGAAGACGCGCACGCTGATACCGCCCTCGCGGCGCTCGGCGACGCCGAGCAGCTTCAGCGTGAGGCCGAGCTCCTTGGCGTAGGCGATGTCGTCGGGCTTGACCTGCTCGATCCCCTCGTAGGAAACGCCGTCTAACGTCACCGGCGTGTGGAAGGCGAGGCGGGCGAGGATCGCCATCTTCGCCGCGGCGTCGGCGCCGTTTACGTCGTCGGTGGGATCGGCCTCGGCGTATCCCAGCTCCTGGGCGCGGGCCAGGACCTCCTCGAAGGGGGCGCCGCTGGCGGCCATCTCGGTGAGGATGAAGTTGGTGGTGCCGTTGACGATGCCGAAGACCTTGGCGATCTCGGTGACGCCGAAGCTCTCCTGGATCGCGCGGACGATCGGGATCACGCCCGCCACCGCCGCCTCGAAGCGCAGCTGAACGCCGGCCTCGCGGGCGACGTCGAAGAGCTCGTCTCCGTGCTTGGCCAGGAGCTGCTTGTTGGCGGTGACCACCGGCCGCTCGGCGCGCAGCGCATCGAGCACGTGGTCCCGTGCCGGCTCTGTCCCACCCATCAGCTCGACGATCACGTCGGAGCGCTCGAGGATCGCGTCGAAGTCGCCGTTCTCGCGGGTGAGGACGCCGGAGATCTCGGGACGGCGCCCGGTCGCGGCCTCGACGGCGCCGGCTCGGGCGGCGAGCAGGTCGGCGAAGGCGCCACCGACCGTGCCGCGTCCCAGCAGCCCGATGCGGACGACTTTGGAGGGGTCCTCAGACATCCCGCGCGGTCAGGTCCTCGTAGGTCTCGCGCCGCACGACGAGGCGGGCGTCGCCGTCGCGGCAGAAGACGACGGGCGGGCGGGTCACGCCGTTGTAGTTGCTGGCCATCGCGTGTCCGTAGGCGCCGGTCGCGGGGGTCACGAGGACGTCGCCGACCGCCGGCTCCGCCAGCATCGCGTCGCGGACGAGGACGTCGCCGGACTCACAGTGCATGCCGGCGACCGTCGCCAGGCTGCCGGGCACGGCGGCGGCTCGATCGGCGATCAGCGCTTCGTAGCGGGACCCGTAGAGCATCGGTCGCATGTTGTCCGACATGCCGCCGTCGACGGCGACGTAGGTGCGAACGCCGGGAATCTCCTTGACCGTGCCGATTCGATAGGCGGTCACGCCGGCGTTGCCGACCAGCGAGCGACCCGGCTCGACCAGGATGCGCACGTCCCTGCCGAAGACCTCGGCGACGCCGCGGACCTTGACGTCGACGTAGGCGTCGATCGCGGGGGGCTCGTCCTCCGCGGCGTAGGCGATGCCGAGGCCGCCGCCGACGTTGACCACCTTGCACCACTCGCCGGCGAGCTCGCCGATCGCGCGGATCGCCAGGGTGTAGGGCTCCAGCTCGAAGATCTGCGAGCCGATGTGGGCGTGCAGCCCGGTGAGCCGCAGGACGTCGGAGCCCAGCACCCGCTCGATCGCCCGCGCGGCGAGCCCGTCCTCGATCCCGAAGCCGAACTTGGAGTCGAGCTGCCCGGTCTGGACGTAGTCGTGGGTCGAGGGCTTGATCCCGGGCGTGACCCGGATCAGCACGTCCTGGGCCTCATCCAGCAGTCGCTCGCAGCGCTCGATCTCGTCGAAGGAGTCGAGGATCAGGTGGCCGACGCCCGAGCGCGCCGCGAAGAGGATCTCCTCGTCGGTCTTGTTGTTGCCGTGCATGTGGATGCGGTGCGGATCGAAGCCGGCGCGCAGCGCCATGTGCAGCTCGCCGCCCGAGGCGACGTCGACCGAGAGACCCTCCTCGGCGAAGAGCCGGTAGGCGGCCGTGCAGGGAAAGGACTTGCTGGCGAAGAGGACCTCGAACGCCATCCCACCGCGCTCGAAGGCCTCGCGGTAGCCGCGGGCCCGCCCCCGCATGTCGTCCTCGGCGTAGAGGTAGGCCGGCGTGCCGAACTCCGCCGCCAGATCGACCACGTCGCAGCCGCCGATCTCGAGGTGCCCGCGCTCGTTTACGCGGCTGCCGCTCGGATACACCGGCGAGCCCGCGATCGGGTCGACCACCGCGCCTGCCTGTCCACGCTCCGCCATAGGCGGGCATTGTGACGGTTGGGAGGGGACCTTCGGCGCCTGGCGCCGCTATTTGCCGCCGCCGAGGATGCCGCCGGCCGTGTCGGCGACTTTGTCCACCGTTTCCCCGACGGGTGATTCGGGTCCGGCCACACCGTTCACCACCCCTTCGGTCACGCCGGTCGCCCCGGTTTCGCCGAGAGCGCCGCCGACGGCTTCGTCGACGCCGGCGACCGTGTCGTTGACCGTACCGGTGACGGCTCCCGAGGTGGACTGGCCGGTCCCGGAGCCCGCGCCACCGGCCTGCGAGCCCGAGCCCGAGCCACCGCCGCCGCTCCCGCTCGCCGCGGAGGGTGTCGACCCCGACGGGGCCGATCCTTCGGAGCCGCCTCCGCCCACGGGACCGCCTGCCGGCGGCGCCGCGCCAACCGGCGCCTCACCGAGAGTGGCACTGCCGTCGCGCTGCCCGGCGCCGGGGGCTTTTCCTCCCTGGACACCGGAGCCCGCCGGGCCCGAGGCGGCTCCGCCTGTCACCGCAGAGGGCGAAGCGCCGCCGGAGTCCGCAGGGCGAGACGGCGAGAGGGTCGTCTCCTCACCCCCGCCGAGAGCGGCCAGCGGCCAGTCCTTCAGGGCCTGGAAGGAGACGAGCAGGACGAAGGCGACGACAGCAGCGGCAACGAGCGCCGTGGCCGAAACGGCGCTCGCGAGATAGGTCTGAGCCTGGCGGACCATCGACGTTGCCTCCTGGTCGCTTGGTACCCAGGGTCCCAGGGGAAAACCGTCACGCCATACCCAATAATCGAATTTTTGATCGATTTTAGGTACGTCTACAGGTAGCCCAGGGGGTCGGTGGGACCGCCCCCGACCCGCACCTCGAAGTGCAGGTGGTCGCCGAAGCAGTGCCCGGTGCAGCCGGCGTACCCGATCACGTCGCCCTGGGAGACGCTACCCGCCGTCACCGCGAAGGACGACTGGTGGGCGTAGCACGTCTGCAGACCGCCGCCGTGATCGAGGCAGGTGAAGTTGCCGTAGCCGCCGCTTTCGGCGTCGGACTGGACCAGGACGACGGATCCCGAGGCGGCCGCACGGATCGGGGTGCCCGCCGGAACCGCGATGTCGATGCCCTCGTGCATGCGACCCCAGCGCATCCCGAAGGTCGAGACGACAGGTCCGTCCACCGGCCAGATCAGCTGACCGGAGCCGTAGCGGATCGGTCCTGCCGGGAGGGGCGCGGAGGCCGTTTCGCCCAGTCGCGCGGCGAGCTCGGCCTGGATCTCGGTCACCTCTCCGTGGAGCTCCTGCTCGGTCTCGCGGATCCTCTCCAGGGCCGCCACGCGCTCGCCCCGCACCGCGACCAGCGCCGACTGGCGCCGCTCGACAGCAGCACGGGCACCTGCCAGCGCCCGCTCTTCGGCGGCGATTGCATCGCGCGCGGCCTCGATCCGGTTCTTCGCCGTGCGCAGGCGGAAGACGGTGCTCTTCACCTGGTCACGCAGGTCGCGCACGCGGCCGACGATGGCTTCGTCCATGCCGCGAATGTGGTTGAGGTATTCGGTGCGGCCGATCAGGTCGTCGTATCCGTCGGCGCCGACGATGACGCTGAGCACGTCCGGGGTGCCGGTCTCATAGATCGCGATCAGCCGCTCGCGCAGCGCCACCAGCGCGCGCTCGAGGCGGGCGCGAACCACGGCCAGGTGCCTCTTGGCGGTATCGAGCTCGGCTACGGCACGGTCGAGCTCCGCCTGCTTGGCGTCGAGCCGCACCTCGACCGCGGCCTCGCGACCGCGCAGTACCGCAACCTCGCGGGTCAGCCTCTCGATCCGGTCCTTGTAGCGGGAGATCGTCGTGGTCAGCACGCCGCTGCGCTCGCGCACCTCGGAGAGCTTCGCCTCGGCGCGGTCGAGCTTCGATTCGAGTTCGTCGGCGGAAGCGATACCGGCTGCGAGCAGCACGAGCAGCGCCGCCGCGGCGGCCAGGAGAGCCGCCAGGGCAGGGCGAGTCTTGCGCATCGTCGAATCAGGCTAGCGGAGCCGAAGAATCGCCTCCTTGCAGGGCATTAGCCGTGCAACCGGGCTTGCGGTCAGCCCTGGCGGGGTGCGTTCTCTACGCGCAAGAGGGCTTCGGGGGCCTGCTCCTCCATCTGCAAAGTGGTGTGATCGATGCCGAAGCGCTCGTGCAGCAGCAGCTCGAGCCGTCGCCGCACCAGGTCCCGGTCGCACTCGGGCGAGACGACGACGTGGGCCGCGAGGGCGCCGAACCCGGACGTGACCGTCCATACGTGCAGGTCGTGGACCGAACGCACCCCCTCCTCTTCGCAGATGGCGGCCCCCGCCTCGTCGACGTCGACGCCCGGCGGGGCGGCCTCCATCAGCACGCCGAGCGGCTCGGCGATCAAGCGCCAGGAGGAAGCGAGGATCAGCGCGGCGATGAGGAGGCTGACGAGGGGGTCGACGACGGCCGAGCCGCCGGCGAGGACGAAGGCACCGGCGAGGACGACGCCGACCGAGCCGAGCGCGTCGGCGACGCTGTGGCGAAGGACGCCCTCGAGGTTGACGTCGGCACGCTCGCCGCGAGCGAGCACCGCGGTCGCCGCGACGTTGCCGAGCAGGCCGAAGAAACCAAGCGCGAGCACCCCGGCGCCGTCGATCCCGGGCGGGTCCCCAAGCCGGCTGATCGCAGCAACCGCGATGACTATCGCGACGGCGACCAGCAAGAGCCCGTTCACCAGCGCCGCGAGGATCTCCGAGCGCTGGTACCCGAAGGTCATCCGCGCACGGGCCGGACGGGCAGCAAGCGAAGCCGCGAGCAACGCCAGCCCGATCGCCCCGACGTCAGACAGCAAATGCCCGGCGTCGGCAAGCACCGCCAGCGACCCGGTAAGCACCCCGCCAACTGCCTCGGCAACCAGCATCGCCCCATTGATCCCAAGCGCAACCCACATCCGCCGCCGGCTGTCGCCCCGCCGCGCGTCAAGGGCATGCGAGTGAGAGTGCACGCCCCGAGCTTAGGACCTACACGGGGCTTGAGAGCCCTCGGGGGTCCCTTCTCAGGAACTCCCGCGAAGCGGCCTGAGAAGGGACCCCCGAGGGCTCTCCGTCCCTAGAGGGCTGCGCCTTAAGCGGGAACTGGCTCCTTCTTCTCCGCCATCGCCTGGTCGGCGACTTCGGCGGCATAGCCGAGGCGGTCGGCGTATTCGCGAGCCTGCATGCGGGAGATGACCATGCGCTGGATCTCGGCCGTGCCCTCGAACAGCTGGTAGATCTTCGCGTCGCGGAAGAACTTCTCCAGCGGGCAGTCCTTGCTCCAGGCGAAGGGGCCGACGAGGTCCATCAGCGTGGTCGTAGCCCACATCGTCACGTCGCCGCCCTTGAGCTTCGACATCGAGCCCTGGCCCCCCGTCATCGGAATGCCGTTGCGTCCCATCCAGGCGGCGCGCTGAACGAGCAGGCGCGCGGCTTCGATCTCGGTGGCGACGTCGGCCAGGGTCTGCTGGATGCGCTGCTCTCCGAGCAGCGGCCTGCCGCCCTCGGTCTGGCCGTCGAGGTACTCGAGCGTCCACTCGTAGGCAGCCTGGGCGATGCCGAGCGCGGATGCGCCGACCAGAGGGCGGGTCACCTCGAAGGTCGCCAGCGCGTCGGCGCCGCGCGATTTCTTGCCTTCGCGGCCGCGCTGCAGCTTGCGCTCCAGCTTCTCCTCGCCGCCGAGCAGGTTCTCGACCGGGATGCGGCAGTCGTCGAGCACGATCTCGGCCGTGTGGGAGGCGCGGATCCCGAGCTTGGACTCCTTCTTGCCCTGGGTAAGACCGGGGGTGTCCTTGCCGACGACGAAGGAGGCCTGGCCGCGGGTGCCGAGCGCCGGGTCGACGGTGGCGACGACGACGTGGACGTCGGCGATGCCGCCGTTGGTGATGAAGACCTTGGTCCCGTTGAGGACCCACTCGTCACCGTCGCGCTTCGCCGTCGTCTTCAGGCTCTTCACGTCGGAGCCGGCCTGGGGCTCGGTGACCGCGTAGGCGCCGAGCTTGATCTCGTCGCCGGTTCCGAAGCACTCGGGAACCCACTGGGCGATCTGCTCCGGTGTGCCCGAGGACGCGATCCCGGCCGCGGCGAGACCGGAGCCGGAGATCGCCAGGGCGATGCCGGCGCAGCCCCAGTGGAACTCTTCGGCGGAGATCACCTGCATCTGGCCCTCGCCGTCCCCGGCCGAGCGCTGGATCCCCTCGAGCCCGCCGAAGCCCTGCTTGCGCGCCTCCTTGATCACCTCCCAGGGGATGCTCTCCTCTTCGTCGTGCTTGCGGGCCGCGGGCCTGATCACCTCGCGGGCGAAGGTCCGGCAGCGCTCCTTGTACTCCTGCTGCTCGTCGTTAAGTGCGAAGTCCATTGAGTCCCCTCTTGGTCGGCGCCTCTCACCGGTCTTGATTGACTGGTCAGTCAACCAGTCGCATGAAGACTAGCTGACCAGCCAGCCACCGCCCCGCTGTAGCTTTCCGGTCCGTGCCCGGGAAGCGCCCCATCAACGCCGACCTCCCCTCGGCCCCGGCGGAGACGAGCGAGTCCCAGCCAAAACCGCCGCCCCCCGCGAAAAGGCAACCCCGCCGCCGCAGGCCGGTGCCCGCGGCCCTGAAGGCGGTCGCCGGCCTGGTCGCGGTCGCCGTGGTGTTCCTCGTCGCGGCCGTGCTCGGAGGCGGCGGCTCCGACGAAGACGCGCCCGAGCCGGCGTCGGCGCCGACTCAGATCTCCCCCGCGACGACCGCCGAGGAGGCGGAGACTCCCGCGGCCGAGGCAGCCGAAGAGCTGGGATACCCGTCCTTCGCGACCAACAACACGACGCGGGTCGGCGGGTCGGACCCCGCCGCGATCGCCGCGGCGGTGACCCTCGCCGTATTCCCCTCGACGACCGAGGCACAGCGGCCCACTGCGGTCACGATCGTCGACGAGGACGACTGGCAGGGGGCGGTCGCGGCCTCGGTGCTGATGGCGGAGCCCCTGCGCTCACCGCTTCTGGTCTCCGCTGGAGACGACCTGCCCGAGCCGACCGAGCAGGCCCTTGCCGCGCTGGCCCCGCGCGGCGACGTCGAGGCCGGCGGCACCCAGGCGTTCATCATCGGCGAGGCGGCAGCACCCGGCGAGCTGAAGGCCAACCGGGTCGATGCACCCGGGGCCGCTGCGCTCGCGGCCTCGATCGCGGCCGAGCGCGACAAGCTCTTCGACGGCCCTCCGGCCCACTTCGTCCTTGCCCCCGAAGCCGAGCCGGAGCTCGCCATCCCAGCCGCTGCCTGGGCGGCACGCTCGGGCGACCCGGTGCTCTTCAGCGAGGCCGAGAAGCTGCCGACGCCGACCGCACAGGCGCTGCGCACGCACCCGAAGGTCCCCGTCTACGTGCTCGGCCCGTCTTCGGCGATCTCCTCCGCCGTCGTGCGGGAAGTCGGCGAGGTCGGCGGCCGCGTCCGGCGCGTCTCCGGCGAGGACCCGGTCGCGAACGCGATCGCGCTCGCCCGCTACGCCGGCGGTGGCTTCGGCTGGAACGTCAACGACCCCGGTCACGGCTTCGTCGTGGCACGCAGCGACGCGCCGCTGGCTGCGACCGTCGCCTCGCCGCTCTCGGCATCGGGGACGTGGGGCCCGCTGCTGCTCACCGACGACGCCGGTACGCTGCCGGCGGCGCTGCGCGAGTACCTGCTCGACGTCAAGCCGGGGTACACGACAGACCCGACCCGCGCCTTCTACAACCACGTGTGGGTGATCGGAGACCAGGAGGCCATCGACGTGAATCAGCAAGCCGAGATCGACCAGCTGGCCGAACTGGCCAAGATCGGGGGAGGGGAACCGTGAGCGAAGCCGAGAGCCCAGCCCTGCTGGGAACAGCCGATCCGGTCACCGCCGAGGACATCCGCGCCCTTGCCGGAGCCTCCACCCCCCACTTCGCCCTTCAGGTCCGCAACCGGATCCGCCGGCTGATCGCGCCGCTGGCCGCCGGGGACCCGGCCCGGATCGAAGGGGAGCGCAAGATCGCCGAGCTCGAGGACCTCGCCGAGCACAGCGGCGATCCCCGCGGCACCATGGGCATCGGACACGGCTGACCGCATCCCTCCCCTCTCCGATCGGTTACCGGAGCTCTGGCCCTAAAACGGAAGGGGAGATCCATGGACGCGCTGAAGCAGAGAAAGCCGTCGCCGGCGATGATCGTGGCGATCGTCGCTCTCGTCGTCTCGCTGGCCGGGACCGCCTACGCGGCGCAGACGATCAACGGAGGGGCGATCAAGAAGCAGACCATCGGCGGGGGGAAGCTCAAGAAGAAGACCCTGACCGGATTCCAGATCAACACCAACAAGCTGGGCGTCGTGCCGAGTGCCCAAAGAGCAGCCCACACGTACTGGGCGGTGGTCAACAACCCGGCCGGTGCCGGAAACGCCGCCCTGGCGCGCGCCAGTGACGCGGGAGTGACTGCGACCGAGGGCGGCGGCGCCGTCACGGTGGCGCTCCCGGCGAACATCAGCGGTTGCGCCAACGTCGCCGGCCGCGACAACGCGGGCACGTCGGTTCCGGGCGCGGGGTACGCGCAGACGAACACCTCGCCGGCCAACGCCAACGCGATCGAGGTTCGCACGCGCGACGAGAAAGGGCTCGACGCGGACGCGGACTTCCACCTGATCGTCGTCTGTCCATAGGCAATCCCCGCCGACGGGCCGAAATGTCAACGCATAGTTGACATTTCGGCCCGTCGGCGAGTGGACCGGCTAGGCTCCGACACCGTGGGCGAGATCGAACACGGGTTCAAGGAGGGCGACAAGGTCTGGGTCGAGGACGGCGACGGTCGTCACCACCCGGGGATCTTCGTCGCCGACAACGAGAGCTCCGGCTGGTTCGGCGGCGGCCCCAGCGCCTACGTGGTGCACCCCGAGGCCAAGCAGGCCGAGGTCGTCTCGACCTTCCGCATCACTCCGCGCGAGGATTAGCACTAGGCGGAGACGCCCTTCGGACGGAAGCTTTTCGAACGGCGGTAGAGGCCTGTCGGGCGCCCCTCCCAAAACACTCCAGCGAGGCTCCTGCCGAGCGTTTTGGGAGGGGCGCCCGACAGGCCCACCCACCCCACTCAGAACTCAGGTTGCCGGCCCGAAGGCGTCGATGATGCGGTTCTGAAACTCCGAGAGCTCTTCGGGAGAGATGAAGTACGTGGGCGGCGTGAGGAAGAGGCCGTCGGCGCGCTCGGCGGTCGCTTCGACCCGGGCCCGCACCTTGTCGAGGGGGCCGGCGGCGCAGTAGGTCTCGACCATCTCGTCGCTGATCGCCGCCGGGACGCCGGCGAGGTCGCCGCGGCGGAAGGCCTCCCCGGCCGCGACCGCGTTGTCGGCGAAGCCGTGCAGCTCCCAGAGCGGCATGTAGGTCTTGACCGTCGCGTAGAAGGAGATCGTGCGCCGGGCCATGTCGATCGCCCGTGCCTCGTCGTCGTCGATCGAGCAGCAGACCGTGGGCAGGTAGTCGAAGCTCGAGCGCTCGCGGCCAGAGCGGGAGAGACCCTCCTCGAAGGAGCTGACCACGACCTCGTCGATCCAGCGAAGGCTCTGGATCGGGTGCCCGATCAGCCCGTCGGCGACGTCGCCCGCCATCCGGCACATGCCGCTCTGGATCCCGGCCGTGTAGATCGGCACCGACTCGCGAGGCGCCGGGTGGGGCCGGATCCAGCCCTTGATGTCGATGTCGTAGTAGGAGCCCTCGTAGCGGATCGGCTCGCCCTTGCCGGCCTGCTGCATGATCAGCCGTGTCGCCTCGATCGCCTCGCGCAGGTGCGGTGCCGGGCGGCCGTACTCGGCGTTGTGCCAGGTCTCGTTCAGCCGCTTGACGCCGGAGCCGAGGCCGAGCCGGAAGCGCCCGCCCGACATCTCGTCGATATCCAAGGCGCTGACCGCGAGGATGAAGGGACTGCGCGTGAAGGCCCAGGCGATCCCGGTGGCGACGTCGATCTTCTCGGTGCGACCCGCCAGGTAGGCCGCCTGCGTGACCGAGGAGCGGAAGAGCTCGGGCGCCCAGACGCACTCGACCCCCGCAGCCTCGGCGCGCTTGGCCTCGGCCTCGAGGTCGGCAACCGAAACGCCGATCGCGGCGACGGAGATGCGGTCGAGCGCGCCCACCGGCTCCGCCCTACGCCGAAACCGGCTCGGCGGCCTTGGAGAGGACCGCGTCGGCGACCCGCTCGCGATGCCACTTGGCGTCGCCGAACATCGCCGCGTTGGCTTTGCCGCGCTTGAGGAAGAAGTGCAGGTCGTGCTCCCAGGTGAAGCCGATCCCGCCGTGAACCTGGAGCGAGGCGTCGGGCACCCGCCAGCCCGCGTCGGACGCGTAGGACTTCGCCATCGATGCAGCCGTGGGCAGCGACTCGGGCTCGGCATCGGCCGCCCAGGCGGCTCCGTAGACGGCCGAACGCGCGTTCTCGGTCTCGAGCAGCATCTGCGCACAGCGGTGCGAGACGGCCTGATAGGAGCCGATCGGCCGCCCGAACTGCTGGCGGTCCTTGGCGTACTCGACGGCCATCTCCATCGTCCGCTGAGCGATCCCGGTCGACTCCGCGGCGAGGGCCACGCAGACGCGGTGGAAGACCGGGAAGTACTCGTCGGCGCCCCCGGGAAGCGAGTTCTCGGGCGCGACGCGAACTCCCTCGAAGCGAACCGAGTAGAGGCGGCGGGTGGGGTCGATCGACGTCGCGGGCGCAATCGTCACGCCGGGGGCGTCGCGCTCGACCAGGTGGCGGTGGCCGTCCGCGGTTGCGACCAGGAGGAAGTCCGCGGCCGCGGCGTCGATCACCAGAACCTTCTCGCCGTCGAGGACGACCCCGTCGCCGTCCGCGCGGGCCTCCATGGTGAACTCGCCGATGGTCGCGGGAGAACCGGCGTCCCAGAGCGCCGGGGTGCCGCGCAGCTGACCGGTGGCCAGCGGGCGCAGGAAGCGCTCGCGCTGGTCGTCCGATCCACCGTGGGCGAGCGCGAGGCCGGCGATCGTGTTGGAGAAGAGCGGCGAGGGGGCGAGTGCGTAGCCCATCTCCTCGAAGAGGACGGCGAGCTCGACGATGCCGAGCCCCTGCCCGCCCCACTCCTCGGGCAGGGCAAGCCCCTGCCATCCCAGGTCGGCCATCTCCTCCCAGTCGGCCTGCTCGAAGCCGTGCTCGCCGTCGGCCAGCTCGCGGATGCGCTCGGACTTGTAGCGAGCGGCGAGGAAGTCGTGCGCCGTCGACTTGATCGCCTGCTGCTCGTCTGTGAGGTCGAAGTACATACGCGGCGAGCCCTAACGCATCTTGGGAAGGCCGAGCACCCGCTCGGCGATGATGTTCTTGAGGATGTCGGTGGTACCGCCCTCGATCGAGTTCGCGCGCGAGCGGAGGAAGCTGTATTGCCAGGCACCGCCGGCGATCGCGTGGTCGTCTCCCCGCGCCAGCGGCGCGTATGCGCCCTCGATGTCGAGCGCGAGCTCGGCCATGCGCTGGTTGATGTCCGCCCACTGCCACTTGCCCAGCGAGCCCTCGGGGCCGGGGATCCCCGACTGCATCGTCTTGGTCAGGCCGCGGTAGGCGTTCAAGCGCATCGTCTCCGCCTCGATGTGTAGCTGTGCCAGCCGCTGGCGGATTACCGGATCCTCGGCGGCGGTGCCGCCGTTCGTCCGGGTCTCCGCGGCCAGGGTCCCGAGCCGCTTGAGGCCGTTGGCGACCTGGGCGATGGCGCCGAAGGCAAGCCCGGCGCGCTCGTTCATCAGGGTCGTGATCGCCACCGACCAGCCGTCGCCGACCTCGCCGATGACGTTCTCATGCGGGATGCGCGCCTCCTCGATGAAGACCTCGTTGAACTCCCCCTCACCGGTGATCTGCACCAGGGGCTTGGCCTGCACCCCGGGTTGCTCCATGTCCATCAGGAAGTAGGTGAGCCCCTTGTGCTTGGGGGCGTCGGGGTCGGTGCGGGCGACGAGCATGCACCACTTGGCGTACTGGGCGAACGTGGTCCAGACCTTCTGCCCGGTGACCACCCATTCGTCCCCGTCTTTGACCGCCCTGGTCTTCAGCGAGGCGAGGTCGGAGCCCGACTCGGGCTCCGAGAAGCCCTGGCACCAGATCTCCTCGGCGGTGAGGATCGGCTCCAGGTAGCGCTGCTTCTGCGCGTCGGTGCCGTGGGCGATCACCACCGGGCCGCCCATCGCCAGGCCGAGGACGTTGGCCGGGCTGGGCGCCTCCAGCCGCGAGGCCTCGCCGACGAAGATCGCCTGCTCGATCATGGTGGCGCCGCGGCCGCCGTACTCCTTCGGCCAGGAGATGCCCGCCCAGCCGGCGGCATGCATCTTCTGCTGCCACTCGCGGCGGAAGGCCATCACCTCCTCCAGGCCGCCTTCCGGCTCGGGGCCCGGATGGTTCGCTTCGATCCAGTCGCGAACCTCTTCGCGGAACCGCTGCTCGGATGGCGAGAGGGTCAGGTCCATCGGGCGGGCAGCATATCGGGAGGCTGGCCGCCTAGCCAGGAACCTGGTGCCGGAGACCCTCCCCGAACCGTGTGGCGGGACCTAGTAACGGCAGTTGTTGAGGCCGTATTTCGAGGCGACGCTGGAGGCATAGGCGAACACGCCGCCGGTGGCCATCGCCCTCTCCGGGTCTTCTTCGGCGACCTCGATGCCTTCTTCGTAGGCGTCCAGGAGTTCTTCCACTTTCTGCTCGTCCCCGCTCGGCGCCCCGAGGTCCTCGAGTTCTTCGACCGTCTTCTGCTTTTCGGGGACGATCACCGTGTCAACGTATTCGGCCCGGCGCTCCTCGTCGGCAAACGCTTTTTCAGGCCCGCCGTTCTCCTTGGTGAAGTCTTCGTACCCGGCTTTGACGTTTTCGTAGTTCCGGTTGCAGATCGCGTCTGCCTTCGCGATGAAGGTCGGCTTGGTGATCTCGGCGCTGGCCTGACTGCTCTCACCGCTGTCGCCGCACCCCGCTCCGATTGCAGCAATCGCCAGCGCCCCGACGAGCATCAGAATCGAACCCCTACCACGCATCCCTTCCCCTCCAATCACTTTGACTGATGGGAGAAGTTACACGCTTTTACCGGGGCTCGCTGGACTCCCGGGCACCCCACCCGAGTGGTGTCGTGATAGGAACCCGCCCATGAACGCAAGCCAGGGGTACGAAAGTCCGGGAATTGCCGGCAGCGGAGCCATCGCCACGGGCCTTGCTGCCGTTTCCACCACCACCGCCGACACGATTCTGTTGGCGCGGAGCGAGGCTTCGGCCTGGCGGGCGGAGGAGAAAGTGGTCGCCGCCTGCGCCAAGATCGAGGGGGCCGAGCCGTCACGGTTGCGGGTGACGACCGACCCGGGCGACCTCGCCGACTGCGACGTCGTCGTGGAGGCGATCGTCGAGGAGGTCGCGCCGAAGGGCGAGCTGCTGGCGAAGATCGCCGAGGCGTGCCCGGGCGCCGACCTGGCGACGACGACCTCCTCGCTCAGCATCGCCGAGATCGGCGAGGCGGCTGGGACCGACAAGCTCTTCGGCCTGCATGTCTTCAACCCGGTGCCGCGGATGAAGCTGGTGGAGGTCTGCTTCCCGAAGGGAGCCGACGGTGCTCGCGAAAACGCCCTCGCCTGGTGCGCGGCACTCGGCAAGACAGCGGTCGAGGTCCCCGACCTCGCCGGCTTCGTCGTCAACCGCCTGCTCTTCCCCTACCTCTTCGACGCCGTCCGTTTCATGGAACAGACCGGCATGGAGGCCGGCGAGGTGGACACCTGCATGAAGCTCGGCGCCGGCCACCCGATGGGCCCGCTGGCCCTGCTCGACTTCGTCGGCCTCGACGTCTGCAAGGCGATCGGCGACGCCCTCTACGCCGCCTCCAGCGAGGAGTACCAGAAGCCCCCCGAGCTCCTGGTCGAGATGGAGGGCGAAGGAAAGCTGGGCCGCAAGTCCGGCGCAGGTTTCTACAGCTACGACTAGCTAGACCTTGTTATTGCTTCTTCGCCAGGTCCCAAATCACGTCGGCCGGCGAGATGCCCTGACGGCGGGCGATCGCCTCGACTTCGTCCCAGGGGAGCTCGGCCTCGGGAAGATCGTCCCAGCGCGCCAAGTCCAGTGCCTCGACCGCCCCTTTTAGCGCAGGGCCGAGGTGCTGCTCGGATCGCAACAGTGCCCTGAGAACCTCCAGCTGCTTGTCGCTCATGCGCACAACCCACATGCGAGACCTCCATGGTTCGGTGAAACGCGGGTTGCCCGGAGAAGCTAGGAGCCCTGGCGGACGGAATCGGGCGTGCCGCTGATCCGGACCGCCTCGATCCGGTTCTCGCGCACCGACTCGACCCGGATCGTGTAGCCGTTGGCGACGATCGTGTCGCCGCGCTTGGGCAGGCGGCCCAGCTCGCCGAAGACGTAGCCGCCGACCGAGTTGTAGGCGTCGGTGTCGACCGGCAGCTCGATCCCGGCGTCGGAGAGGTCGCCGAGCGAGACGTGACCGCGGACGAACCACTTGCCGCCGGCGAGCTGGCGCAGCGCCGCGGCGCGCGGGTCGGTCTCGTCCTCGATCTCGCCGACCACCTCCTCGAGGATGTCCTCGACGGTGACGATCCCGACCGTCCGCCCGTACTCGTCGACGACGACTGAGAGCGAGGTTCGCTGGACCTGGAGGTCGTGCAGGAGGTCGTCCAGCGGCCGGGTCTCGGGGACGATCACGGCGTCGCGGATCGCCGGGGAGATCTCCGCCTGGGGACCGTCGCTCATGTAGAGGCGGGCGAGGCTGTTGTTGTGGACGATCCCCTTCACGCGGTCGGGGTTCTCGTCCTCGATCACCACCAGGCGGGTGTGGCCCGAGGTGACGCAGCGTCGCAGCGCAGTCTCGACCGCCTCGGAGGAATCGACGGTGACCACCGCGGGAATCGGGGTCATCACCTCGCGCGCCTCCTGCTCGTGGAGGTGGAAGACCCCGCCCAGCATCCCCGCCTCGCCGGGGTCGAGCGTGCCTCCGATCCGCGAGCTGTCGATGATCTGCTTCAGATCCTCGGCGGTGTGTCGCACCTCGATGTCGGTCGGGTCGACGCCGAAGAGCCGCACGATCGCGTTCGAGAACGCGCTCAGCCCGTAGGTCACCGGCGCAGTCGCGATGCGGAACCAGTTGAGCGGGCGCGAGACGCGGCGGGCGGTGCTCTCCGCGTGGCTGATCGCCAGCATCTTCGGCACCTGCTCGCCGACGCTGATGTGAAGCGCGGTGACCAGGGTGAAGGCAATCGCCACCGAGAGGCCGACCGCGACCCCGTGCGAGAACCCCCCGAAGGCCGGCTCGAGCAGCGTGGCCAGCGCCGGCTCGCCGAGGAAGCCGATGCCGATCGAGGCCATCGTGATGCCGATCTGACAGGCGGAAAGCGATTCGTCGATCTTGTCGAGCTGCTCGATCACCTCCTCCGCCCCCTTTTCGCCTTCCTCCGCAAGCTGCTCGAGCTTGCCGCGGCGGCTGCGCACGAGCGCAAACTCGGCCGCGACGAAGAAGCCGTTGAGGGCCAACAGCAGGAGCAGGAGGACGAGCAGCAGGGCGCTCACCGTCTATTTGCCCCGGTACTTCGGGGGAGTTCGTCGTCGGCCATTCGGCCTACGCAATATAGCTTTCCGTTCCGCGGATCCAGCGGGAGGGTGCGATATTGCCCACAGGATGCGCATCGCAAGCCTCGTTCCCTCTGCGACCGAGATGCTCTACGCACTCGGACTCGGCGACAGCGTCGTCGCGGTCACGCATGAGTGCGATTACCCGCCCGAGGCGCGCTCGCTTCCCCACCTGACCACAACCGTGCTGCGGCCGAACCTCAGCGCCGCCGAGATCGACCGGACGGTGAAGACGAGGGTCGCCGAGGGGCTGGCGCTGTACGAGCTCGACGAGGATCTGCTCGAGAGGCTGGCGCCCGACCTGATCGTCACCCAGGCGGTCTGCGCCGTTTGCGCCGTCTCCTTCGAGGACGTGCTCGAAGTGGCCGCCCGCCTCTCCAGCAGGCCGCGGGTCCTGCAGCAGGACCCGAGCACGCTCGGAGAGATGCTCGAGGACGTGATCCGGCTGGGAGAGGCGGCCGGGATTCCGCGCCAGGCACATGAGCTGCGGGGGGAACTGGAGGGCAGGCTGGCAACGGTCCGCGCCGCGGTCTCGGGAACGGCACTGCCCCGGGTGATCGCCCTGGAGTGGCTCGATCCGCCCTACGTCGGGGGTCACTGGATCCCCGAGATGATCTCGATCGCGGGGGGCGAGGACGTCGCGGGCCCGCCGGGGCTGAAGTCGCCCGAGGTCTCCTGGGGCGAGCTTTCGGGCCTCAACCCCGACGTGGTGATCGCGATGCCCTGCGGCTGGTACGTCGACGGCGCCCGTACCCAGGCACTGGAACACTGGTTCCACATCGAGGAGCTCGGCCCCCAGCGGGTGTTCGCGGTCGACGCCGCGTCGACCTTCTCCCGGCCCGGTCCGCGACTCGTCGACGGCGTCGAGCTGCTCGGCCATCTGCTGCACCCCGATTTAGTCGACGCGCCGGGAAACATCGGCTTCGCCGAGCTGCGCGCCTCGCACGCGCGTGGCGGCCAGGCGAGGCTGAGTTCAGGCGATAGCCAGCGCAGCGACGATCGAGAGCACGGCCACGGCCGTCATCGCGATCATCTCGGCGGGGAATTGGCGCTGGCCGAGCATCCCGCGATCCCCCGCCAGGATCGCTCCGGCGCATAGGACCCCGGCTACCAGCCCGCCGAGGTGGCCGCCGAGGCTGATGTGCCCTGCGCCACTGAAGCTGAAGGCGAGGTTGAGCAGGAGGATGACCCCGATCGACGAGGCGACCGCGTCGAAGCCGCGGTCGCGGGCGATCAGGAAGGCCGCGCCGAAGAGGCCGAAGATCGCCCCCGAAGCGCCGACCGTGAGCGCCTCCGGGCTGAGCAGGAGGGCGCCGAAGGCCCCGCCGAAGAGCGAGGCGAAGTAGACGGCGAGAAAGCGCGGCGTGCCGATCGAAGGCTCCAGCAGCCTGCCGAGGAAATAGAGCGCGAACATGTTGAAGCCGATGTGGAAGAGGCTGGCGTGGAGGAACCCGCCGCTGAGGAGCCGGTACCACTCGCCTTCGGCGACGAGTGGCCCGTAGAGGCCGAAGTCGAAGACGACCGAGCTGTTGCCGACCGCGAGCCCGCCGCTGGCGCCGACTATCTCGGCGAGAAAGGCAGCCGCGTTCAGCGCAATCAGGATGAAGGTCGCCGGAGCGCTGGCGAACAGGCCCGCCTCGCCGACGCCCCTGACGACGCGGGTGCGCTGGCTGGCGCACTCCGGGCAGCGCATCCCGACGGGCGTAGGCGTCATGCAGTCGGGGCAGATCGGCCGCCCGCAGGAAGAGCAGGAGACTGCGGTCTCGCGGTTCGGGTGCCGGTAGCAAGTTTGCGCCATCGAGGAGACGGGAGCCTACAATCGTCGTAAGCCAATCCCTTTGACCGAAGGAGGACGGGAATGGAAGGCGCAAGCCCCGCAAGGCTCTACGCAACCCTCGTCGGCGGTGTCCTCGTCATCGCCGGCATCATCGGTTTCTTCTACAGCTCGTCGTTCGGCTCGCCCGGCACCGTCGACGACGTGTTCGGCATCCTCGCCGTCAACGCCTGGCACAACATCGTCCACATCCTCACCGGCGCCATCGGCCTTCTGGTGGCCGGCTACGCGGCCCGCGAGTATGCTTTCGGGTTGGGCGTCGTCTACCTAGTGGTCGCCGCCTGGGGATTCATCATCGGCAGCGGTGATTCGATCCTTGGCTTCATTCCGGTCAACACCGAGGACAACGTCCTGCACCTGATCCTCGGGGTGCTCGGCGTCGGCGCGGCGATGGCGACGCCGGCTGGCGTGGAGAGGGATAGGACGGCTCCCGCTACCTGAGGCGGCTGGTCAGGTCCCGGAATCGGCCCCTGGCCTGCCGCTGACTCCGCCGGCGCGCCTCGAGCAGCACGAGGGCGCCGGCGGCGGCCCCGCCTGCGCCGACAGCGAACACCGGACGCACCCAGTTGCGCGGATCGCGGAGAGCGCGCAGCTCGCTCTCGGAAAGCTCCTCGGCCCAGTCCGAGAGCTCCTCCGCAGCCGCCTGCGTGACCGCGGAGAGGGTGTCCTCGAGCCGGCCGGAGAGGCGCTCGGGAGGCTCCATCGGCCGCAACGCGTCGGCAAGGAGGTGCTCGACGTCCCAGGTGGTGCCGCCCAGCCGCTGGGCCTCACTCATCGGCCATCTCCTCCTGGAGCTGCTTGATCGCCCGGTGTATGAGCACCTTGGTGGCCCCGTCGCTGCGGCCCAGGGCGCGTGCGATCTCGCGATTGTCCATGCCGAGCGCGAAGCGCATGATCAGGACCTCGCGGCGGTCGTCGGAGAGGTTCTCGAGGTTCGCCATCACCTGTCGCAGCTCCTCGCGCCCCTCGGCTATCGCCTCGGTGCCGTGCCGTGTGGGAATCGGGTCGGCGACCTCCAGCGAGGTCTGCGGCCGGCGCGAACGGTCGCGGTAGTAGTTCGAAGCGAGGTTGTGGGCGATGCGGATCAGCCAGGGTCGCAGCGGTCGCCCGTCGGACTCGCGGCGCGCGCGATCGAAGTGCCGGTAGGCCTGCAGGAAGGCTTGCTCGGTGAGGTCCTCGGCGTCGTGCTGGTTGCCGACCCGGTAGTAGGCGTAGGAATAGACGTCGCGCAGGTGCGCTCGGTAGAGATCCTCGAAGGCGCGGTCCAGCTCCGCCTTGGCAGCCGGGTCGAGACTTGCCGGCTCGACGTTCTCCGCTGCGCCGCTCACGGTTCAAGCCTAGTACTGGAGGAAATGGAGCGCGCGCGCTCACGCTGCCTCCCACGCGCGCTCGACTCGGCGCAGGCCCGCTACCCATGCATCGGCGTCGATCTCCCCGCGAATCAGCGCGGCGAGGCCGGACAGCGCCTCAGCATCCCCACCCGCCGCGGCGCTCGCGGCCGCCAGCAGGGGCACCGTGTCGAGACCCTCGGACGCCTGGCCGATCAATCCTGGGATCTCGCCGGTCGGCGTACCCCGTCCGAGCAGCGCGCCGGCACGCCGGTTGCGGCCCTCCGGGGCCATCACCGTCGCGGTCAGGTCGCCGACCCCGGCGAGGCCGGCAAACGTCTCGAGCTCGGCGCCGCGGTCGATCGCGTGGCCGATGCACTCGCGCCAGACCTGGGCGGCGGCGATCCCGGCGGCGTTGAGCCCGTGCGGCTCGGCGGCAGCCGCGGCGAGAGCCGCGGCGTTCTTGGCGGCTCCGGCCATCTCGACCCCGACCACGTCGCGCGAGCGCTCGCAGAACAGGCCGGCACGATCGAAGACCCCGCCGAGCTGATCGCGCAGGTCGTCGTCGGCGGAGCCGAGCACGAGCGCCGCAGAGCCGGAAACGGCCTCACGGGCGTGGGCCGGCCCCCCCAGGGAGGCGATCGCGCGCGCCCGCACCCGCTCGCCGACGTACTCGGCGGGAAGCAGGCCCTGCGGCGCGACGAGGCCCTTGGTCAGAAGCAGCACCGCCGCGCGGCTGCCGATCCGGTCGGCGATGCTCCCTACCGCCTGGGGCAGCGAACCCGAGGGGATCGCCAGGCAGACCAGATCGAGGCCCGCCAGCTCGACTTCCGAAGCCTGCCGGACCTCGACCGAGTCGGGCAGGCGCACGCCCTCCAGGTAATGGCGGTTTTCGCGCGCCTCGCGGAGCTCGGCTGCCTGCTCCCCGGTCCGGGTCGCCAGGTGGACCTCGAGGCCGCCGCGGGCGAGGAGCACCGCGAGGGCGGTGCCCCAGCTGCCGGCGCCGATCACGGCCGCACGGCGCATCGGCGGCAGGCCGCCGAGGTCCTCCCACTGGAGCTCGACGTTGGGCCAGATCCGGCCGGTCACGGTGGCGGCCAGGCCTCGCGACGGATCCTCCGCCCGGGGGAAGGTCATCGCCTTGCCGAGGCGGACCCGGATCTTGCGCGGCCGGATCCGCCAGCCACGGCGCACGTGTTCGGTGCCGAGGACTGCGGCCGGGACCACCGGTGCGCCGGTCTGCAGCGCGAGGCGACCGACGCCGCGCTTGGGCTCGGCCAGCGAGCCGCGGCGAATCCGGGTCCCCTCCGGGAAGATGCAGACGGCGCCGCCACGCTCGACGAGGAGGCGCGCAGTCTCCACCGAGTCCTCGTCGGACTCGCCGCGCCGGATCGGGAAGGCGCCGAGGCGGGAGAGGATCCAGCCCCGCCAGCGCCGGTCGAAGAGCTCGACCTTGGCGACGTAGTTCATCGGCCGCCGCCAGGGGAGGGCACCGCCGATCGCGAACGGGTCGAGGAAGCTGCGGTGGTTGGCGGCGACGATCAGGCCGCCCTTGAGGCGGGCGTGCTCGCGGCCGGTCCTCGCGTAGCGGAAGTAGGCCAGGAAGAAGGGGGTCATGAAGATGCGGGCGAGGATGTAGAGCACGGGGTTGACGCCGTGGCGGCGCGTGTACTCGTGGTACGCCTGGAGGCGATCGGGAGCCATCGCTGATGGCTACACGCTGGGGCGGGAGTGGTTACCGGCGCAAGGCGAGCGCGTTTGGCGGGCGGGTCCTGTCCGGGGGTAGGGGGGCGCTGCGGGCGGACGCACAGCGTCCGTCCTCGACCCCCCTACCCCCGGCCACCCGCCCGAGAAGCGGTTTGCCCCGAGCGGGGTTTACCAGGCCGCTTGGATGAGCTTTTCGAGGTCGGCGCGGGTCGGAGGGCTTGGCGTGAAGGCGAGCTCGGGGCGCATCAGCATCGATTCGAGAGCTTGGGGGAGCTTTTCTCGGTCGGCCCCCAGCGCACCCAGGCCGGGGGGGTTGCCGCCGAGGTGGAGGAGGCGGGGTTCTATTTCTTCGGGTTCGGATTCGAGGGCTCTGGCCAGGGGGGCGAGGCCGTCGGGGGCGCGGGGGACCATAAAAGCCATCGCGCGGGGGAGGATCGCGGCGTTGGTGGCGGCGTGGGGCGTGCCGCATACGCGGGCAAGCGTCTGGCAGACGACGTGGTGGAGGGCGAAGGCGCCGGAGTCGATCGCGTAGCCGCAGAGGATCGAGCCGAGGGCGAGGGCCTCGCGGTTGCGCTCGGCGGGGTCTTCGTCGAGCGCGGTCGCGATCAGCTCGGCCCCGCGCAGGGCGGTCATCTCGGAGACGGGGCTGGCGAAGGGGGTGTAGAGCGAGTCGGCACCGTGGGCGAGGGCGTTCATCGAGCTCGCCCGCAGCTCCGGCTCGGGCGCGCTGGTCATCGCCTCGGGGTCGGCGATCACCAACGAGGGGCGAACGAGGGCGCGCACCCGGTTCTCCGCCCCCGCCGGCAGGCGGTGGATGCCGGTCATCTCGGCCCCGGACATCGTCGTCGGGATCGCGGCCACGCGGGCGCCGGTGACCGAGGCGACGGCCTTCGCCGTGTCGATCGTGCGGCCACCGCCGAGGGCGACGAGGGTCGGCGCGTCGACCCGGCCGATAAGGGCGGCGGCGGCAACGGTGACGCCGGTGGCCACGCTTGCGGCTGCCGGCAGGTCGTGCACGGCGGCTGCCGCATCTCTCAGTCGCGCCGCGTCGGCGAGATGCCTCTCGGTCGAGATCAGGTCGAAGGACTCCATCCCATGCTCGGCGAGCAGGGCCGGGGCGTCTTCGGTGCCACCATCGCGAAAGACGACAGTGCGTCCGGCGTCGCGCCAGACGAAATTGCCGCTCACCCGGCTGAGACGGTCCGCGGATTGACCACCGGGCGCAGATTCGGTTCGACCTCCGCCCGCAGGTGCTCGAAGTCAGGAGGCAGGGAGAGCTTCTCGCCCAGGTGCTCGAGCGGCTCGTCGACGGTGAAGCCGGGCCCGAGCGTGGCGATCTCGAAGAGGACGCCGCTCGGCTCGCGGAAGTAGATCGAGCGGAAGTAGAAGCGGTCGATCACGGGGGTTGGGTGGGCACCGGCCGAGATCGCGCGGTCCCGCCACTGCTCGTGCTCGTCGAGGGTCGATGCCCAGGCGACGTGATGGACGCTGCCGGCGCCCTGGCGCGACGGCTCCTCGGGGGGCTGTTCGTAGAGATAGAGACCGCCCCGACTTGCCCCCCGCGCCTCCCAGGTCTCCTCGCCGAGGGACTCGAACTCGAGCGCTTCCAGCAGCGCGTGACTGGCGTCGGGCTCCCCGCTATAGGCGCAGACCGCGTGGAAGCCGCGGAGCGCGTGGTCGGCCGGGACCTCGGGGTGATCGGCGATCAGCGGCTCGTCGGCTACCTCTACCACGGCCAGCTCATGCGCAAGGCCCTCCGGGTCGGCGAAGCGCAGCCCTCCCCCGGCGCGCTCGGACTCGATCCCCCCCGCCGCAAGTCGCTCCTCCCAGAAGTCGAGCGCTGCATGCGAGGCCACGCGCCAGACGATCCGGTGCACGTCGCCCGCGCCTGCCCTCCCCGGAGGCACTCCGGGGAACTCGAAGAAGGTGAGGTCGGAGCCGGCGCTGCCCTTCTCGTCGGCGAAGAAGAGGTGATAGACGGTGGGGTTGTCCTGGTTGACCGTCTTCTTGACCAGGCGCAGGCCCATCGTCCCCGCGTAGAAGTCGACGTTGCTCTGGGCGTCGGCCGTGATCGCGGTGATGTGGTGAATTCCCTCGAGCCTCACTGCTTCACGTATAGCATCCATGCGAATGACCCGTGGAAGACGACGCCTGGTTCGAGTGCTGGTCGTGCTGGGTGCCGTGCTGGCCTTCCTCAGCGTCTTCGCGATCTGGACCGAGCGGCAGGCGCTCAACACCGACGACTGGGTCGACACCAGCGGCCGGCTGATCCAGGACCCGACGATCCGCGCAGCGGTCGGCGACTACCTGGTCGACCAGCTCTACGAAAACGTCGACGTCGAGGAAGAACTGAGCGACATCCTTCCCGGCGACACCAAGGACCTCGCCGGCCCGATCTCCGGCGGCCTGCGCCAGGTGGCCGGCGACGGCGCCAACCGGGTGCTGGAAACCTCCACCGCCCAGGAACTCTGGAAGGGTGCCAACCGAACCGCCCACGAAGAACTGATCGCCGTCCTCGAGGAAAAGGAGGGGACGGTCTCGACCGAAGAAGGCGAAGTCAGCCTCAACCTCGGCAGCCTCGTCACCAACCTCGCCGACCAGGTCGGGATCGGCGCCGACCTGGCGGAAAAGCTGCCGCCCGACGCGGGCCGGTTCACGATCCTCAAGTCCGACCAGCTGCAGACCGCGCAGGACATCGTCGTCGCGATCAAGGGCCTTGCCCTGGTGCTCTCGCTGCTCACGTTCCTCTGCTTCGGGCTGGCGATCTACCTCGCCCGCGAGGAACGCTGGGTGACCGTGCTCTTCTGCGGCGTCGGGCTGATCGGCGCGGGCTTCGCCGTGATCGTCGCCCGCGAGATATCCGGCGGGATCGTGGTCGACCAGCTCGTGGTCGAAGAAAGCGCGCGGCCGGCGGCGGAATCGGCCTGGTCGATAGGCACCTCCCTGATGATCAGCATCGCAACGACCGTGATCGTGATCGGCGTCCTCTTCGGAATCGCCGGCTGGCTGGCCTCGCCGACGTCCTCGGCCCGCTCGACCCGCAAATTCGTGGCACCGGTCCTGCGCGAGTACCCCGCTTACGTCTACGCCGCGCTGGCGATCGTCGTCGGCATCTACTTCATCCAGGCCCCGACCCAGAACCTGCGCTCCTTCCTCACCACCCTGGTGATCGCCGGCCTCGCCGCCTTCGGCATCCACGAGCTGCGCAAACAGGCGAACGAGGAATTCCCCGACGCGGAGTACGGCGACTTCTTCGGCCGCACCAAGGAGCGCGTCGTCGACGCCGTCAAGGACGCCAACCTGGGAGAGCGGGCCTCGAAGCTGCGGCTGCCGGAGATGCGCAAGCCGGAGGCCGAGCAGGAGACGGCAACGCTTCCGGCCGACGACGAGGAGAGCCGCCTGGCCCGCCTCGAGCGCCTCGCCACCCTGCACGAGAAGGGCATCCTCAACGACGAGGAGCTGGCGGCTGAGAAGGCGCGGGTGCTGGGCGGCGGAGGCTCAGCTTCGGCCTGAGAGGAAGCCCGCCTCCGGACTCGAACCGGAACTCTCCGCTTTACAAGAGCGATGCTTTACCAGTTAAGCTAGGCGGGCAGCTTGTAATCCTTTGCCCAGCGTACGCGCTTGTCCTGTCGGTTGCGTGGAGGATTCACGCGCAGGTGCATCCCTCTGCTCGGCACCTCGTCTGCAGGTATTACGTAGACAGAATCATTCTGCGGGCAATAGACGATGAAGAGGTCTATCTCTCCTGTGTAGCTGCGCCAGCGGGTACCTCGAGTGTTCGACTGAATGCTTTGGGTGCTGCACTGGATAACGCCTTCGCGAAGACGCCCTGTCTTGCACTGCGCCCTGAGAAACCGGCCATCGCAGTCGAGGACCAGGTCATAACGCTGGTTCACCCCAAACGGCACTAGCACGCGGTAGCCGCGCTTCACCAGCTCGGCGAGAATTGCGGCCTCCGCTCGGTGTCCAACATCAACCGGATGAGAGGTAAGAGTCGGCTTGGGCAAGGTCAGAGACATATCGGCAGCATAGTCCTCACCGCAGACAGAACATTTCGATAAATGCATTGCTGTCTATGACATCGTGCCTCCCATGGACGTACTTTTCCGCTTCCTTGAGCCCGACGAAGGCTCGGTCCTCAGCGAGGCGATCCGGGTCGCCTACGGCGAGAGCTATGACGTGCGCTGGGTCTACGACGCGGAGGAGGTGTCGAGGCGGCTTGCCGCGGGGACCTACGTCTCGTGCGTCGCCGAGACGGCCGACGGAGAGCTGCTCTGCCACGAGGGGATGAGCCTGGGCGCGGCGGGGGACGCGGTCGGTCACTCGGGGCAGGCGGTGACGATGCCGGCGGCGCGCGGGCAGCACCTCTTCACCAGGACCAAGCGCTTTCTGATGGACTGGGCGGCCGGGCAGGGACTGGCGGGCATGTACAGCGAGGCGACCGCCGCGCACCCCTACAGCCAGCGGGCCAACATCGAGCCTGGGGGCGCACGAGACGGGGTTCCTGCTGGGCTGGATCCCGGCCTCGGTCACCAACGACGCCGCCGGCGACGGGCGGCGCGGGCGCCAGTCGGCGGCGCTCTTCTACACGAAGCTGAACGACGGCCGCGAGCGGCCCGTCTACGTCCCGGGGCGCCACCGGGAGGTCGTCGGCCGCACGCTGGAGCTCTGCGAGCTACGCGGCACCCTCGCCGAGCCCGACGCGGATGCGGCACTGGCGGACCGGACCGAGCTGCACGTGGCGGTCGATGCCGACCACGACCTGGCGCTGATCACGGTCGGGGTCCCCGGCGGCGACCTCGAGACCGCGGTCGCCGCCGAGCGCCGCCACCTCTTCCACCGCCTCGGCCTCGACGCCGTCTACCTCGACCTGCCGCTCGACACGCCGGCCACCGCCCTCGTGGCCGGCCACCTGGAGCGGCTTGGAGTCTCCTACGCCGGCGTCTTCCCCAACAGCCGCTGCGACGGCGACGTACTTCGCATGCAATCCCTGCACCGCGCCCGGATCAAGGCCGACGACGTCTCCGTCGCCTCCGAGCACGGCCGGGAACTGCTCGACTACGTGCTCTCCGATCTCCCCTAGACCGGCTCTCGTGACGCAAGGTGCACCGCCACCTTGCGCTTGACGCGCTGCAGGGCGTTGTCGACGGTCTTGGTGTCGCATTCCAGCCGCTCGGCCGTCGCCTCGTAGGAGTGCCCGTCGAGGTAGAGCGAGAGGACGCTGCTCTCGAGGTCGGAGAGAACGCCGGAGACGCCCGAGAGGCAGGAGACGAGGCTCTCCAGCTCTTCGGAGGCGATCACCTGGTTGACCGGGTCGTGGACGGCCGGCCCCGGCAGGATCTCGTCGAGCGTGGTGTCGGAGTCGCCCGCCGCGGCCGGGGTCTGGCTGAAGGAGACGTACTGGTTGAGCGGCGTGTGCTTGTTGCGGGTCGCGGTCTTGACCGCGGTGATGATCTGGCGCGTGATGCAGAGCTCGGCGAAGTTGCGGAAGCTCGACTCGCGGTCGGTGCGGTAGTCGCGGATCGCCTTGTAGAGGCCGAGCAGGCCTTCCTGGATCAGGTCGTCGGACTCGCCCCCGAGCAGGAAGTAGGACGAGGCCTTGAGGCGGACGAAGCCGCGGTAGCGCCGCACGATCGCGTCGTAGGCGTCGGCGCGGCCGTCCTTGGCGAGAGCGACCAGATAATGGTCATCAAGCTCGGGTTGAGGGTTAGGGTCGGCCGGCCTGAGCGAGCCGTTGAGACGGCCGGTGGGGAGTTGCATTTCCTGCGTAGGCGAAGATAGAGCCACGGATCCTTCTCCTTGAATGAAGGGTTCGTGGCGCCGTACCTCCCCTGGGGCGCCCCTTATTGACCGGGCAAGCTCAGACTCAAGCTGAGGTTCACCCTTATTTGCGGCGGTAGTTTACGGGCGTGCGGAGTTCTGTCAACCCCCGAACTTACGTTCGTACGGGTCCAGAGCGTTTTGACTGCGGCTAGGTTCGCTGCCGGACGGCCTCGTAGAGAAGGGCCGTGGCGGCTGCGGACACGTTTAGGGAAGCTGTTCGACCTTGTTGAGGGAGGGCGACATGACCGTCGCAGGCAGATGAGACTCGAGGCCTGATGCCTTTGCCCTCTCCGCCGAGGACGAGGATGGTAGGGCCGGTTAGGTCTACGTCCCACGGGGCTTTGTCGGCGGAGGCGTCGGCGGCCCAGATCCAGAAGCTGGCCTGCTTCGCTTCGTCGAGCCAGTCGGCGAGGTTGCGGACCCGGGCGATCGGGAGGTGCTCGACGGCGCCGGCGGAGGTCTTGCAGACGGTCGGGGTCACCTCGGCGGAGCGGCGGTCGGGGATGAGGAGGCCGGCGGCGCCGGCCGCCTCGGCGGAGCGGCAGACCGCGCCGAGGTTGCGCGGGTCCTGCACCTGGTCCAGCGCGACCAGCAGGGCGTCCTCCTTGCGCAACAGCTCGCCGGCACCAACGTAGGGATAGGGATCGACCTCCGCCACCACCCCTTGGTGGTCCGGTGACCCGCATAGCCGATCCAGCTCCTCACCAGAAGTCCCAGGGGCCCGCCAAACCCGGTGAACCCGCCGCCGCCCCCGCTCCGCCTCGGCAACCGGCTGCTTGCCGTAGATCAGCTGCGAGGCCATCTAGCCCTTCGGCACGAGCTTCGCACCCTCGGCCGAGTCCCGAACTTCCCACCCGAGAGCCGCAAGCTCGTCTCGAATTTCGTCGGCCCGAGCAAAGTCCTTGGCCGCACGAGCAGCTTGCCGCTCCCCCAGAAGCTTCTCAGCCTCCTCGTCGGCCTCAGCCCCCTCATCCGGCTGGGCAAGGGAGTCGAGGCCGACGAGGTCCAGCATCTCCGCCAGGACCTCAGAAGCTTCGTCCCTTCCAACCTCTTCTCGATTCGCTTCTCCCACAAGCTCAAACACCTCGGCCATCGCCCTGGGCGTGTTGAAGTCATCGGCAAGCGCCTCGCGCAAGCCCTCGAGCCGGGAAAACGCCGCGCGGGGGGCGCCGGGGGAGGGTCTCCGGGAACTCCCGGCGGAGCCGGCCCGGAGACCCTCCCCCGGCGCCCCTCCCACCGAGTGCTCCCGAAAGAAGTTCCTCAACCTCTCGACCTGGGCAACTGCCTGGTCCATCTGCTCCGCACCAAAGGCAAGCGGCTGCCGATAATGCCCCGAGATCAGGTACGCAACGACGGCCTCGCGCCCGTAACGGTCGAGCGCCTCGGAGAGCTGAAAGATGTTGCCGTCCGATTTCGACATCTTCTCCGCCCCGGTCTCGATCATGCCGTTATGCATCCAGACGCGGGCGAATGCCCGGCCAGCCCCCTCCGACTGAGCGATCTCGTTCTCGTGATGGGGGAAAACCAGGTCAGAACCACCGCCATGGATGGCAAAGGCTGGACCGAGCTCCTGCTCTGCCATCACCGAGCACTCGATGTGCCAGGCTGGCCGCCCAGGTCCCCACGGAGAGTCCCAAGATGTGTCCTCATCCTGCTTATGCGCCTTCCAGAGCGCGAAGTCCAGCGGGTCCTCCTTCAGCGACGCCGCCCCAGCCTCCTCACCTTGGTCCATATCCTCGGTCCGCCTGTTGGAGAGCTTTCCGTAAGCATCGAAGCTCTTGACACGAAAGTAGACGTCCCCCTCGGACTCATAGGCACGCCCAGCATCTATGAGTTCCTCGATCAGCGCAACGATCCCGTCGATCGTCTCGGTAGCCAGCGGCTCCGCGTCGGGCCTGCCGAGGCCGAGCCGGTCGGTGTCCTCGAGGTAGGCCTGGGTCATCCGCTGCGCGAACTCCGCAGACCCCTCACCCGCCTCGCGCGCCGCCAGGTAGATCTTGTCGTTGACGTCGGTGACGTTGACGACCAGCTTCGGCGCATAGCCCTCCGACTTCAGGAACCGCGCCAGCAGTGAAAACACGACGAAGGGCCGAGCGTTGCCGATGTGGATCCGGCTGTAGACGGTCGGCCCGCAGGCGTAGATCCCGACCTCGGCATTGGTGTCGAGTGTCGCCAGCTCCCCGCTGAGCGTGTCCCTGATCCGCACCTCTCGCATGGAGGCGGATGCTAAGGGCTTCTAGAAGGTTCGGTATCCGGAGCCCGTGCCGGCGGACTCTCGCCTGGCCCAGGAGGGGGCCGTGGCGTCGGCTGCGGCGAGGGCCTCACGGCGCGCCCGCGAAGCCGTCGCCTTGATCTCGTCCTCGGCGGCGCGGCGGACCCGCTCCTCGCGCTGCTCGGCCTGCACCCTGATCCGCTCGGACTCGGCCTTCAGCGCCTCCTCGGCTCGTGCCCGTGCCTGCTCGACCGCCTCGCCTTCGACTTTCTCGACCAGCGATCGCACGCGCTCCTCGGCCTCGCGCCGCACGTCCTCGGTGCCCTGCATCACGCGCTCATCGATCTCGGCCTCGAGGCGCAGGGCGAGCTCGTGCGCCTCGCTCGCGGCGGCCTCGGCTTCGGCGGCGCGCTGCTCAGCCGCCGCCACACGCTGGTCCGCATCGAGCTTGGCCCGGTCGAAGGCCTCTTCGTAGCGCTTCTCGGCCTCCTGCTCTGCCTTCTCGATCTCAGCGGCCAGCGACTCCTCCGCGCCGGCGCGGAGGGATGCCAATTCCGCTGCGAGCGCTTCCCGATCGCCCTGGGCGCGCTTCTGCGCCTGCTCGAATCCCTGCTCGGCACGGTCGCGGGCCGCCTCGGCCCGAGCCGCCCGGGCCTCGGCCTCGCGCCTGCGGTCGCGCTCGGCTGCAACGCGCTCGCGGCCCTCCTCGCCGAGCCTGCGCAGGGTCGCCATCGCCCGCTCCTTCAGCTCGGCGCGGACGTCCTCGCTGCGCGCTTCGGCCCTGGCGACGCGCTCCTCGCTCACCCGAACCCACTCGAGCGCCTGGCTCGCCGTCTCGCGCAGCTCCTCGTTCGCCGCGCCAACCGCCTTCAAGTGAACCGCCGGTTCCCCCATTGGCTCTGCAACCTACAACCGCCATCGGAAGCCCTTCCACCCTTCCGCTCCAAGAAAGCAGCAATTAGGGAGGATCGCGCAAGAGCCCATCCCGGAAAGAGGTCGAGTAGCCGGGGCGGCGGGGGTGGGTCTCCGGGAACTCCCGGCCGAAGGCCGGCCCGGAGACCCACCCCCGCCGCCCGGCCCAACCGCAACCCCTACCGAGAAGGGCTCTTGCCCGCCCTCTCCCGCAGCTCCCTCTTGAGGACCTTCCCGGTCGCGTTTCGAGGCAACTCGTCCAGGAACTCGATCTCGCGCGGCGACTTGTAGGAGGCGAGGTTGGCCTTGACGTGGGCTTGCAGCTCCCCCTCGGAGACCTCGGTCTCGGCGGCGAGCACGACAAACGCCTTCAGCCGCTGGCCGAACTCCTCGTCCTCGACCCCGATCACCGCGACCTCGACCACCGCGCCGTGGTCGGCGAGCAGGTCCTCGACCTCGCGCGGGAAGACGTTCTCCCCGCCGGAGACGATCATCTCGTCGTCACGGCCGTCGATGAAGAGACGGCCGGCGGAGTCGAGATGGCCGACGTCGCCGCTGCAGAGCAACCCGTCGATCGCCTCTTTGCCGCCACCGCCGGTGTAGCCCTCGAAGGACATTTCGTTGCCGACGAAGATCCGCCCGACCTCGCCGGTCGGGACCTCCAACCCTGCCTCGTCGTAGAGCTTGACCACCGTGCCGCGCGGTGCTCGCCCTGCCGTGCCCGGCGCCGTCCGAAGGTCCTCCGGGGTGGCGACCGTCGCGTAGGCGACCTCGGTCGAGCCGTAGAGGTTGTAGACGGTGTCGCCGAAACGGTCCATCCACTCGATCGCCATCTCGCCGGGGAGGGCCGACCCCGAGGCTGCGGTGATCCGCAGCGAGGAGAGGTCGTAGGCATCGAGCTTCTCGGGCGGGAGGCGGAGGATGCGCTGCAGCATCACCGGCACCACGGCAAGGACCTCGGCGCGGTGCTCCTGCACGGCGCGCAGGGTCTCCTCCTCGTCGAAGCGGCGCCGCAGGATCATCGTCGAGGCCGTCGGCAGGCTCATCACGAAGTGGAAGAAGCCCCAGGAATGGAAGAGCGGCGCCGCGACCATCATCGTCTCGCGAGCGCGGTAGGGGATCTTCTCGATCAGCGCCGCCATCACCAGCAGCCCGTCGGGACTGGAGCGCTGCGCCCCCTTCGGCGCACCTGTGGTGCCTGAGGTGAGGATGACGAAGCGGGGTTTGTCGGGCGGGGGCTTGTGGTTGGACTCCTCGTTGGCGGCGATCAGCGACTCGAGCGTCTGCTCCTCCGGCTCCCCGTCGGTCCAGGCGACGATGCGCGCGACGCCGGGGTCGACGCCGTCGAGCAGGCCGGTGAACTCCTCGTCGTAGACCAGCGCCTTCGGCCCCTCGCGCTCCATCACCTCGACCAGCTGCGGCCCGGCGAACATCGTGTTCAGGTAGAGGGCGCTGGCCCCCAGCTTGGCCGCGGCGAGGGTCGCCTCGATGAAGCCGCGGTGGTTGCGGCACATGATCCCGATGCCGTCCCCCGGCCCGACCCCCATGCCGGCGAAGGCGTGGGCGAGCGCGTTGGTGCGGCGGTGGACCCGCTCGAAGCTGAGCGAGCCCCGTTCGTCGATCAGCATCGTCTCGTGCGGGTATTTGTGCGCCGCGGTGGCGACGCCGGTCGCCGGCGAGGCCCCCCAGCGCAGGAAGGTGGCGGCGACCTTGGCGGCCCTGTCGGGCCGCGAGAGGCCGAGGATCCCTGCCTCGCGCAGCACCCGCACCTCGAAGGCGGTGTCGGCGACGGACTGGCGCACGCCGGCAGCTATGGAGCCGAGTTTCCCCATCGGAGCGAAGGTTATTCGCTATCGAGGGAGGCCACCGCGATGCAGGCGATGCCCTCGCCGCGCCCGATCCAGCCCATGCCCTCGTTGGTGGTTGCCTTGACGCTGACCCGGGCCGAGGTCGCCTCGGCCAGGACCCGCTCCATCTCCGCGCGGAAGGGGCCGATGCGCGGCTCCTCGCAGACGAGGGTCGCGTCGACGTTGACGATCCGGCCGGAGACGGTGCCGACCACCGTGCGCAGCAGGTCGATCGAGTCGGCGTCGCGCCAGCGATCCTCGTCGTCGGGAAAGAGCGTGCCGATGTCCCCCATGCCGGTGGCGCCGAGCAGGGCGTCGATCACCGCGTGCGTGAGCACGTCGGCGTCGGAGTGGCCGGCGAGCCCCCGCGCGTGCTCGATCTCGACCCCGCCGAGGACCAGGCGGCGCCCCTCGGCGAAGCGGTGGCTGTCGTAGCCGATCCCGACGCTCATCGTCTCAATCCTCTCGCACCTCTTCGCCCAGCGCCGCCAAGCGGCGCTCCCTTCCCTCGAAGACGCAGATCTCCCCCACGCCGAGGTCGCCGAGGAAATCGAGCGCCTCCCCGTAGCGATAGCCGACGTGCTCGGGCAGATGAGCGTCGGAGGACAGCGCAAACGCCGCCCCCGCTTCGACGCACATCTCGGCGAACGCGCGCGCGGGGTAGATCTCCCCGACCGGCTTGCGCAGGCCCGCCGTGGAGACCTCGACCGCGATCCCGCTCTCCGCGATCGCCTCGACCGCCGGCTCGTAGTAGCGGCGCGGGTCGCGCTCGGGCATCGGCCTGCCGGCGCCCCAGACCTTGACCAGGTCGGGGTGGGCGAGGACGTCGAAGAGGCCGGAGCGGGCGCACTCCGCAAGGGCGTCGAAGTAACGGCGCCAGACCTCGTCTGCGTCCCCCTTGCGATCCCAGACGTCCCAGCCCTCGTGGTCGACCGCGGCCTCGCCGACGAAGTGGACCGAGCCGACCACGTAGTCGAAGTCCCGCGCCTCCAGCATCGTCGCGGTGCGGTCCTCGGCGCCGGGAACGAAGTCGCACTCGATCCCGAGCCGCAGCGGCGTCTCGCGGACGAACTCGCAGTAGGCGTCGAGGTCGTCGCGCGCCTGTTCCTCCCAGAACGGGTGGCGCCAGACGTCGAGCGCCTGGGTGAAGCGGTAGACGTGCTCGGAGACGCCGAGCTCCTCGATCCCGGCTTTGCGGGCGGCCGCCAGGTAGCGATCGACGTTCTCGGCGGTGAAGAAGCGCTCGGGCGGCGTATCCGGATCGTCCGGGCGAAGGTGCAGGTGGTAGTCGGTCAGCATCGGAGGCGCAGAGTAGGCGACCCGGGGCGCGGATACGCTGACGCCATGGTCCACCTGAGGATCGTCGTCCCCGAAGACCGCTGCCAGAAGGTCCTCGACCTGCTCGAAGCGGCGCCGTCGGCCTCCAACCTGGTCTTCCTGCCCGGCGCCGCCCGCCAGCCCCCCGGCGACGTGGTCCTCTGCGACATCGCCCGCGAGGAAGCAAGCGTCCTGATCGAGGACCTGAAGGAGATGGGGGTTGCGCGCGACGGCTCGATCGCCCTCGAGCAGATCGATTCCCAGCTCTCCGAGGCCGCCGACCGGGCCGAGAAGGCGGCCCGCGGGATGCCTTCGGACGCTGTCGTCTGGGAGGAGGTCGAGGCGCGCACCTCGGAGACGACGGAGCTCGGCGGCAACTTCCTCTTCTTCATGGTCCTCGCCTGCCTGATCGCCTCGGTCGGCATCTTCACCGGCTCTCCGATCCTGATCATCGGCGCGATGGTCGTCGGCCCCGAGTTCGGGCCCCTGGCCGGGCTCTGCGTGGCGGCGGTCGAGCGGCGTCGCGGCGTCGCCGTGCGCTCGCTGGCCGCGCTCGCCGTCGGTTTCCCCGCCGGCATCACTGCCGCCTTCCTCTTCACGCTCTTCTGCGTCTCCGTCGGCTTGGTCGACTCTGGCTTCAAGAGCATCGACAACCCGCTGACCCAGTTCATCGCCGAGCCAGACACCTTCTCCTTCATCGTCGCCGCCTTCGCCGGCGCTGCCGGCATGCTCTCGCTCACCTCCGCCAAGTCGGGCGCGCTGGTCGGAGTGCTGATCTCGGTGACGACGATTCCCGCCGCAGCGAACATCGGCGTGGCGGCGGCGCTCGGCAACTGGGGGGACTGGCGGGGCGCGATGCTGCAGCTCAGCGTCAACCTGGCTGCGATCGTCCTCGCCGGCGTCGCCACGCTGTCCGTGCAGAGAGCGCTCTTCGAGCGGCGCAGGCGGCGCCACATCGCGGAGGCCGGACGTGCTTGAGCGCCGCGCCGCGACCCAGCTCGGCATCCTCGCCGGCGCCTTTCTCGGCGGTGCGGCGATCGCCGGGGCGCTCGGTGCCGCCAGCCTCGGAATCGCCCTTGGGGTCGGCCAGCTCTGCTTCGCCGCCGCGCTCGTCTGGGTCCTACTGCGCTGAGCGTTCGATGAGGAGCATCTCGGCGATCCGCAGGTCGAGCGGGGTCGTCACCTTGAGGTTTTCCGCTGGCGAAGGATGGAGCAGCACCTTCCCCCCCGCCCTCTCGACCAGCATCGACTCGTCGGTCGCCGCCGCGACGCGATCCGGATCGCCCCTCAGCGCCTCTCGCAAAGCTTCGACCCTGAAGACCTGGGGCGTCTGCGCCGTCCACAGCCGCTCGCGCTCCGGGGTTGATTCAATGACCGGACGCACATTCCCCATGCCAGACATGGGAAACGTGCGAAGCGTGCCGCTGGCAACCCGCTTGATCGTGTCGGTGACGGGGGTGGCGGCGATGGCACCGGCGGCGTCCCGATCGTCCAGCAGGGTCGCCACTACCCCCTCGATCAGGCTCGCCGTTACCAGCGGCCGCGCCGCGTCGTGGATCGCGACCAGCTCGGTGCCGACCGCTTCGAGGGCGTTCGACACCGATTGAGCCCGCGTGGCGCCACCGTCGACCACGCCCACGTCGCCTCCCGCCAGGTCGTGGGCGTGCCCGGGCGGGCAGGCGACCACGATCGAGCGCACCGAGGCGGCCTCGCGGCAGGCCGCGATCGACCACTCGACCATCGGCCTCCCGACCAGCGGCACAAAGGCCTTCGGGCCGCCGGCTCCGAGCCTGTGCCCGGAGCCGGCGGCCGCGAGGACCGCGGTGACGCTGCCGGCGCTACGCGGTCGCCGTGGCGGCGAAGCGCTCCTCCAGCAGGCCATCGAGGTATTCCTCCGCGCCCTCCTCGTCCTTGTCGAGCGCGTACATGAACTCCGAGGCGAGGATCTTCTTCGCCCGCGTGTACATCTGCTTCTCGCCGGTGGAGAGGCCCTTTTCCATCTCGCGGATCGCGAGGTTGCGGACGACCTCGGCCAGCTCGAAGACGTCGCCGGTCTTGATCTTCTCGCGGTTGTACTTGAAGCGCCGGTTCCAGTTCTTCGGCATGTCGGACACCTCATCGGTGAGGACGTCCGTGACCTTCTTGATTTCCACCTCGTCGATGACCCGCCGGAGGCCGGCAACACCGGCGTTCTCGCAGGGGACCATCACCGTGAGTTCGTTGTGGAGGATCTTGATCGTGAGGTAGTCCCGCTCCTCCCCCATCAGCTCACGGGACTCCTTCTTCAGCACCAGGCCAGCGCCGTGATGGGGATAGACGACCTTGTCCCCCTCTTCGAAGTCGCAGACGTAAGGGACGTCGGACTCGAAGCCCACCTCCATGGCCTCCTCAGCTAGCTCAGAAATCGGGTGCTCCTTTCTTTCTCGACGGCGTCGATTCGCCGTTCAGCTTTGTAGGTACCGGTCAACCAGGTCGACCTCCTGAAGCCTGCGCAGGCCCTCGCGGATGTCCTTTGCCCTGGTCGGGCCGACGTCCTCGACGGCCTCCAGGTCGGCGTCGGAGGCAGCCAGGACCTCCTCCAGCCCGCCCAGCTCGTGGATGATCTTCTGGACGACGAGCTTGGGGATGCGCGGCACGCGGCCGAGCACGCGGTAGCCCCGCGGGGCTACCGGGAAGTCGAGGGTGTTCAGCTTGCGGTCGTAGCCGAGCAGCTCGGCGAGACGGCCGAAGTCGAGCACGTCCTGGTGCGGCAACCGCGCCAGCGATTGCAGCACCGTCGCCAGGTTCTCCTCGGAGTCTTCGGCGCTGTAGTCGCGGATCAGGGACGACTTGTCGGCAGCGACGCCGACCATCGTCTCCTCCAGCTGCATCTCGATCAGGCGGCCCTCGGTGCCGAGCTCGACGATGTAGCGCTCGACCTCAACCGCCATCCGGGTCACCAGCTCGGCGCGCTGGAGGACGGCAAGCGCGTCGTAGAGCACCCCGCCGCCCTCGAACTCGAGCACGGTGAGCCGGTTGGAGACCTGGTCCAGCCGGGCGCGGTACTTGTCGAGGGTAGCCAGGCCCTGGTTCGCCTTGGCCAGCACCGCGGGGATGTCCTGCAGGATGTACTTCGTCCCCTCGACGTAGAGGGAGACCACGTCGCGGCGCTGGGAGATGGCGATCACCAGCGCCTCGGTCTGTTTGGAGACGCGCTCCGCCGTGCGATGGCGGGTGCCGGTCTCGGCCGAGAGGATCGTCGGGTCGGGCATCAGCTGGACGTTGGCCCAGACGATCTTCGTCGCCTCGGCGTTGAGCACGATGGCGCCGTCCATCTTCGCCACTTGGTACAGCATCGCCGGCGTGTAGTCGATGTCGAGCTTGATCCCCCCGGAGAGCAGGTGGGAGATGTCGCCCGGGTCGCCGACGACGATCAGGCCGCCGCTGCGGGAGTGGACGATGTTGTCGAGCCCCTCGCGCAGCGCGCCGCCCGGCGCGACCACGTCGAGAGCTCTCAGTAGGCGGGGATCTTGGCGTTCGGACAACTCATGAAGCTCATCCCCAGGAAGCGCTGACATCGCCATCTAGGATGGCAAAAACCGCTTTGGAATGCGGACTGGGCAAATCCAAGTGGACAGGTCGGGATGGTCGTTGTCAAGGAGCCTCGTCACCCAAAGGCCGCAAGTCCCGCAATCAGAGGTGGAAACGACGGTGATGGCGGTGGTGCTGGAGGTCTTCCGCCCGGGGCTCGCCCGCCACGGCCGGGTCGGGACCGGGCGAGCCGGGATCGCGCACGAAGCGCCAGGTCAGGACCGTGCCCAAGGCGCAGAGGGCGACCGAGACCCAGGTCGAGCCGGCAATCGAGTCCGTGAACGAGTCGCCCGCGGCCTGCAAGGCGTGAAAGGCAGCACCCGTCGCGGCAAGGGCCAGCGAGCCGGCGACGATCCGGTCCATCGCCAGCACCCCGGAGGCGATCCCCACCTTCTCCGCCGGCATAACCGCCATCGCCGCCGTCGACATCGGCGCGTAGACGAGGCCGATCGCGATCCCGAAGAGCAGGTAGCCGGTCAGCGCCAGGGCGTAGGAGGTGTCCGGCGCGATCCGGGTCAGGACGACGAGCCCCGCGGTGCCGCAGAGCATCCCCGCCGTCATCAGCCGGCGCGCGCCGAAGCGGCCGATCAGCCGGCCCGAGAAGGGCGAGATGAACACCATCGGGGCCGTGACCGGGAGGATCAGGACGCCGCTGAGGATCGCCGGGTGCCCGAGCGCGTCCTGGAGGTACTGGGGCTGGAAGAACATCACGGCCCAGTAGGAGCCGACGACGGCGAAGGCGGCGGCGCTGGCGCCGAAGTAGGGGCCGTTGCGAAAGAGCTCGAATTCGACGATCGGCTCGCGCACGCGGCGCTCGATCCGGGCGAAGACCGCCAGTGCCAGGACACCCAGCACCGCCAGGGAGGCGGTGGCCGCCGCGTCCCAGGTCCGCGACTGGACCATTGCCAGGACGACGGCGGTCAGGCCGACGGTAAGTGCCAGCAGGCCGGGCAGGTCGACTCGCCTGCCGGCCCCCGGATCGGTCGACTCCGGCGCGGCGGCCACGACGATAGCCAGGCCGAGCGCGACGACCGGCAGGTTGACCCAGAAGATCAGCCGCCAGTCGACCGCGACGAGCGCTCCGCCGATGACCGGGCCGATCGCTAGGGCGACCGCCGAGACCGCCGCCCAGACGCCCAGCGCCCGCGGCTGCTCACGGGCTGGGAAGGCATTGCAGACGATCGCCAGCGAGAGCGAGAGGACGGGGGCCGCGCCGACCCCCTGCAGCACCCGCCCGCCGATCAGCATCAGCGGGTCCTGCGCCGCGCCCGAGAGCACCGAGCCCGCCCCGAAGAGCGCCATGCCGACGACGAAGAGCCGCTTTCGCCCGAACATGTCGCCCAGCCGCCCGGCGGTCACCACGAGCACGGCGATCGTCAGCAGGTAGCCGTTCATCACCCACTGCAGATCCGCCGCGTCGGTGCCGAGGTCGGCGCGGATCGAGGACAGCGCCAGCGCCACGACGGTGGAATCGAGCATCAGCAGGAAGAGCCCGGAGCAGGCCCCGATCAGGGTCCACCACTTGCGATCCATCGGGCGCAGGCTATGTGGCAAGGAGGTCGCGATCGGGGTCGATGCCCCAGCGCCCCCCGACTTCGGCCAGCTCGTCGCTGAGCGACCAGCGATCAGGTCGCTCCTCGCCCTGGTGCTGCGGATTGGCGCCCTTCAGCGCCATGCAGCCCGTGTTGTCGCCGATCGCGCGAATCGCGGCGACGTCGTCGCCGTCGAGGCGCTGCGCCTCCGGCAGCGCTGTCAGCCTCGGCCCGCTTCTCCTCGATCGGGCGGGCGCCTGCGCCGGCCTCCTGGATCAGCGTCGGGACCACGCACTCCACCGCCGGGTGGGCGAGGTTCCACTGGCAGGCGAGGTGCATCGGGCTGAGGCCGCTGCGCTCGCGAACCGGCGCCAGCCGCTCCAGCTTCTCCAGCCCGGCCTCGATCCAGCCTTCGGGACGAAACGCGCGATGGTCGCCCTTGGCCAGCTCCATCCCCGGCCGCAGGTCGCCCCAGAAAAGACCGCCGTAGTCGACGACGCGGGTGATCACCTCGACCCCGTGCCGCTCGGCGGCCTCGAGGCAGAGCTCCCCCGGCCAGGGCTCGAACGGGTTGAGGATGATCATCGCCCACTCGATCCGCTCGCCGAAGCGCTCCAGGCAGGAGATCAGGTCGAGCGTGAAGCCGTTGGCAGGCCCGGGGGCGACGCCGATCTGAGCCGTCAGCCCGGCCTCGCGCAGCGCCGACATCCCATCCCAGACCGCCTCGCTCGTGTACCCGATCCGGTCCGGGTTGTGGAGCAGCAGCAGGTCGAAGGAGGAAACGCCAATTCGCTCGAGGCTCTTCTCGGCGGCCATCCGCAGGTAATCCGCATACTCGCTCTCCCCCCGCAACCGCGGATCCGTAAACCGCGGGTACCCCCGCGGCCCGTCCCTCTCCCCCTCGTAGAAGTCATGCCCCACCGCCCCAACCAGGCAGTAATCCCCCCGGGGCACGCCACCCAGCGCCCGCCCCAACACCTCATCGGCCTCCCCCTGCCCATAAGTGTCGGCAGTAAGCACCGTGTCGATCCCGCCACCCGGCCTCAGCAACGCTTCGAGCCGCTCCTCCTCCACGGCCTCGCCGAAGCGCAGGTATCTCCCCCCGCTCCAAGTGCCAACAGCACTACGGCCAAGCTCACGCATGCCCTGAACCATAAGCCGCAGCTCGCGCGGGTGGCGCGGGGGAGGGGGGTCGAGGACGGACCGTGGCCCGCCCGCAGTGCCCCCCTCCCCCGCGACAGGACCCGCGCGTCAACAGCTAAGGGTCAGTCGGCCTCGGGCTTGGAGTCGCCAGCGTCGTCCGACTCTTGGTCGCCGCCGCCCTCGATGCCCTCGTCCTTCTTCGCGCCGACGCCAACCTTCTCCGGCTCGGGCTTCGCTTTTTTCGCACGGGGCTTCTTCGGCTTGACGATCTTGAGGCTGAGCGGGTGGTCCTCCTCGTCGCCGGAGGGGTCGCGCTCGACCATCACGGTCGAGCCCGGCGTCATCTCGCCCTGGCGCAGGACTTCGTCGGCGAGCGGGTCCTCGATGTAGCGCTGGATCGCGCGGCGCAGCGGGCGGGCTCCCATCGAGGGGTCCCAGCCTTTCTCGACCAGCAGGTCCTTCGCCTCGTCGGTCAGCTCCAGCTGCAGCTCGTGCTCGGCGACCTGGACGCGGACCCGGTTGATCATCAGGTCGATGATCTCCTTGACCTCTGCCTTGGCCAGCTTGTGGAAGACGATCACCTCGTCGATCCGGTTGAGGAACTCGGGCCGGAAGACTTTCTTCAGGTCGCTCATGATCCGGTTCTTCATGTCGTCGTAGGACATGCCGGTCTCGTCGGCGACGGTGAAGCCGATCGAGGTGTTCTTGGCGATCTCCGAGGCGCCGATGTTCGAGGTCATGATCACGATCGCGTTGCGGAAGTCGACCGTGCGCCCCTGGGCGTCGGTGAGCCGCCCGTCCTCGAGGATCTGCAGCAGGATGTTGAAGACGTCCGGGTGGGCCTTCTCGATCTCGTCGAGCAGCAGCACCGAGTACGGCTTGCGCCGTACCGCCTCGGTCAGCTGACCGCCCTCGTCATAGCCGATGTAGCCCGGCGGCGAGCCGACCAGGCGGCTGACCGCGTGCTTCTCCATGTACTCGGACATGTCGATGCGGATCATCGACTCCTCGTCGCCGAAGAGGAACTCGGCCAGCGTGCGGGCGAGCTCGGTCTTGCCGACGCCGGAGGGCCCGAGGAAGATGAAGGAGCCGGCCGGGCGCTTGGGGTCCTTGATCCCGGCGCGCGAGCGGCGGATCGCCTTGGAGACGGCGGTGATCGCGACCTCCTGGCCGATCACCCGCTTGTGCAGCTCCTCCTCCATGCGGATCAGCTTCTGGGTCTCGGCCTCGGTCAGTTTGAAGACCGGGATCCCGGTCCACATCGAGACGATGTCGGCGATCTCTTCTTCGCCCACGTCAGGCCGCTCGCCGTTCTCGCCCTCGGCCCACTCGTCCTCGAGCTGGCGCTTGCGCGTCGTCAGCTGGCGCTCGGTGTCGCGCAGGTTCGCCGCTTTCTCGAACTCCTGGGCTTCGATCGCGGCCTCCTTGTCGCGCCGCGTCGTCTCGATTTCCTCCTCGAGGTCGCGGTAGACCGGCGGCGACGACATGCTCTTGATGCGCATCCGCGACGCGGCCTCGTCGATCAGGTCGATCGCCTTGTCGGGCAGGAAGCGGTCGGAGATATAGCGGTCGGCAAGCTCTGCCGCCGCTTCGAGGGCATCGTCGGTGATGCTGACGCGGTGGTGCTGCTCGTAGCGCTCGCGCAGCCCTTCGAGGATCTTCACCGTGTCCTCGACCGAGGGCTGGTCGACCTTGATCTGGGCGAAGCGACGCTCCAGCGCCGAGTCGCGCTCGAGGTACTTGCGGTACTCGTCGAGGGTGGTGGCGCCGATCGTCTGCAGCTCACCGCGGGCGAGGGCGGGCTTGAGGATCGAGGCCGCGTCGATCGCGCCCTCGGCGGCGCCGGCGCCGACCAGGTTGTGGAGCTCGTCGATGAAGAGGATGATGTCGCCGCGCTGGGTGATCTCTTTCATCACCTTCTTCAGCCGCTCCTCGAACTCGCCGCGGTACTTGGAACCGGCGACCAGGGCGGCCAGGTCCAGCGTGTAGATCTGCTTGTTCTTGAGCAGCTCGGGGACCTCGCCCTTGTTGATGCGGGCGGCCAGGCCCTCGACCACGGCGGTCTTGCCGACCCCGGGCTCGCCGAGCAGCACCGGGTTGTTCTTGGTGCGGCGGGAGAGGATCTGCATGATCCGCTCGATCTCGGTCTCGCGACCTATGACCGGGTCGAGCTTGCCCTCGTCGGCGAGCTTGGTCAGGTTGCGGCCGAACTGGTCGAGCAGCTTCGAGGACTTTTTGCCCTCGCCGGATCCGCTGGTGCCGGGACCGCCGCCACCCTGACGCCGCCCACCTGGCCCGGAGAGCATCCGGATCACCTCGTTGCGGATCTTGTCGGAGTCGGCGTCGAAGTCGAGCAGGATGCGAGCGGCGACGCCCTCGTTCTCACGCACCAGCCCGAGCAGGATGTGCTCGGTGCCTATGTAGTTGTGGCCGAGCGAGAGCGCCTCGCGCAAGGCCAGCTCGAGAACCTTCTTCGCCCGCGGCGTGAACGGGATCTGACCGGAGGTGACCTCCTCGCCGGAGCCGACGATCCGGACCACCTGGGAGCGAACGCGCTCGGTGGTGATGTCGAGCGACTCGAGCACCCGCGCGGCGAGCCCCTCCTCCTCGCGCAGCAGGCCGAGCAGGATGTGCTCGGTGCCGATGTAGTTGTGCTTCAGCGTGCGTGCCTCTTCCTGGGCCAGGACGACTACCTGTCGGGCTCGCTCTGTGAATCTCTCGAACAAAAGTCTCTCTATCCACTCAACGCAACTGCGCTGGGTAAGTATCGGCAGACGCCCTTCGGTTATCGGGAGGCGCCCATGTGCCCATTAACGATACCGAGAGCGTCCAACCGGCCCCCGGACGCAAAATTTCGCTCAGAGCGGCCTTTTGGCCACCGCATTTCGCTTCCGGTGCGCTTTATCCCCTCCCAGAGGGGCAAAGGCGCACCGGAAGGGCCTAGCTACGCATCGCGGGGTAGAGAACGACCTCGCGGACGCTCTGGGCGCCGGTCAGCAGCATCACCAGGCGGTCGATCCCGATGCCGACGCCTCCGGTGGGCGGCATCCCCTGTTCGAGCGCGGCGACGAAATCCTCGTCGTAGGGCTGGGCCTCCTCGTCGCCGCGGGCAAGCTCCTCCGCCTGCTGCTCGAAGCGCCGCCGCTGCTCGTCGGGGTCGTTGAGCTCGCTGAACCCGTTGGCGATCTCCATCCCGCCGGCGAAGGCCTCGAAGCGCTCGACCAGCCCCTCCTCGGAGCGGTGGGACTTGGCGAAGGGCGAGAGCTCGACCGGGTAGTCGAGGACGAAGGTGGGCTGGATCAGTTCCGGCTCGACCGACTTGGACAGCAGCCCGTCGACCAGCTTGCCCCAGCCCTCGTTCGGATCCGGCTCGGTTCCCATCGCCGCCGCCAGCGCCTCCCGGGTCGGATGCTCGAGGACGTCGATGCCGGTGCGCTCGCGAATCGCGTCGCGGATGGTCACCCGCTTCCAGGGCGGGGCGAAGTCGATCGTCACCTCGCCGCGCTTCACCTCGGTCGTCCCCAACACCCGCTCGGCTACCTCGGCGACCATCGTCTCCACCTTGTGCGCGGTTGCCGCGTAGTCCGCGCAGGCCTCGTACCACTCGAGCATCGTGAACTCGGGGTTGTGCTTGTGCGAGACGCCCTCGTTGCGGAAGTCCTTGCCCAGCTCGTAGACGCGGTCGATTCCCCCCACCACGAGTCGCTTGAGGTAGAGCTCGGTGGCGATCCGCAGGTAGAAGTCGCGATCGAGGGCGTTGTGGTGGGTCGTGAACGGCCGCGCCAGGGCACCGCCGTAGAGCGGCTGCAGGACCGGGGTCTCGACCTCGACGAAACCGCGTTCGTCGAGCCAGCGGCGGATCTCGCTGACGGTGCGGGCGCGCAATGCGAAGAGGCGCCGGCTCTCCTCGTTGGCGATCAGGTCCAGCTCGCGATGGCGATAGCGGGTCTCGACGTCCTCGAGGCCGTGGAACTTGTCGGGGGGCGGTCGCAGGCTCTTGGCGAGAAGGCGCCAGCGGTCGATCGCCAGCGAAAGCTCGCCGCCGCGCCTGGTCGCCAGGGCCGTGCCCTCGACGCCGACGATGTCGCCGAGGTCGAGGTCGACCAGCAGGCGGTACGGCTCCTCGCCCAGGAGGTCCTCCCGGGCATGGAGCTGGATCTGGCCGCTGCCGTCGCGGAGGTCGAGAAAGCAGGCCTTGCCGTGGCCGCGGCGGCCGACGATCCGCCCGGCGACCCGGTGGCGCGACTCGGTCTCGATTCCCGGCGCCAGCCCCGCGTGGGCGGCGCGGACCTCGCCGATGTCCTCGCGCTCGGCGAACTCGGGAGGGAACGGGTCGATGCCCGCCTCCCTCAGTCGCTCCAGCTTCTCTCGCCTGTCTGCGAGAACGTCGGAGAGCTCAGGTTTTTCGGCCTCGCTCATCGCGAGCGGAAACCTAAGCCGTCTCGATCTTGGTGATCTTGAGTTTCTTCTTCGGGCCCCGGGGGACCTCGACCGTGACTATGTCGTTCCGCTTGTGCCCGATCAGGGCTTTGCCGATCGGCGACTCGTTGGAGAGCTTGTGCTCGAGCGGGTCGGCCTCGGTCGAACCGACGATCTGGAACTTCTGGGAGTCGCCCGTCTTCTGGTCCTTGACGTGGACGATCGAGCCGAACTGGACTTCGTCGGTGCCGAGATCCTTCTCGTCGATCACCGTGGCACGGCGCAGCCTCTCTTCGAGCTGGGCGATCCGCTGCTCGAGCAGGGCCTGCTCGTTCTTGGCGTCGTCGTACTCGGCGTTCTCAGAGATGTCACCGAACTCGCGCGCCTCCTTGATCCGCTCGGCGACCTCGCGCCGCTTCACAGTTGAAAGGCGCTCTATCTCCTCCTTGAGTTTCTCGAGACCCTCAGGGGTGATTACGGACTGGCGACTCACTTGTCCTGACCTCGCTTGTTGGATTGAGACGGCTGGGCCGGCTCTTAGACCGAAAAAACGGCCAGGTGCGGCGGCATCGAGTCACCACACCAGGGCCGGAAGCCGCGGGATTATAGCGAGGGGGCCGGAGCAACCAAACCGGCGATCAGGCGGCGGGCCTCGGGGAGGTCGGCGCTGCGGTGAAGCTCGTCCGTCGACTCCGGGCCCGCGCCCAGCCGCTCGACGTACCAGGGGTAGAACTTGCGCAGGTAACGGCCGGCCCGGTCGCTGCCGAGGTGCTCCTCGGCACGGTCGATCGTCCAAAGCAGACTCGGCGACGACCTCGGCCCGGCCGGGGGGCTCGGTGCGAGCGCCGGTCAGCTCCTCGAAGACCCACGGGTTGCCGAGCGAGCCGCGAGCGATCATCACCGCGGCAGCCCCCGACTCCTCGTAGGCGGCACGGGCCGCCGCCGCGCTGCTCAACCCCCCGGAGACGATCACCGGCACCTCGATCCGCTCGACCAGCTCGCGCGTGAGCTCGTAGTCGGGGCTTCCCTTGTGACCGACCGTGGCCGCCCTCGGATGGAAGGCGATCGCCGCGACGCCCGCCTCCTCGGCCAGGCGGACGGCGAGCTCGAAGCCCGAGCGATCGCCCGCTTCGATCCCCGAGCGCAGCTTCACCGTGACGGGAAGACCGCTGCCCTCGGCCGCGCCGCGGGCAAGCGCGAGGGCAAGCTCGTGATCGCGCAGCAGCTCGGCTCCCGCCCCCGTCTTGCGCACCTTGCGCACCGGGCATCCCATGTTGATGTCGATCAGGTCCGCCCCGGCCTCGGCGGCGATCGCCGCCCCCGAGCGCATCACCTCGGCGTCGTGGCCGAAGAGCTGCAGCGAGACCGGGTGCTCGTCGGGGTGGATGCGCATCAGCTCGCGCAGGGTGCGCTCGTTGCGGTGGTGCAGGCCGAAGCTCGAGACCATCTCCGAGACGGCAAGCCCGGCGCCGTATCGCTTCGCCTGCAGCCGCACGAACCAGTTGCCGATTCCCGCCAGGGGGGCGAGCAGGACGCGATTGGAGATCTCGACGTCGGCGATCCGGAAGGGATCAGTCAGCTGTGGGCGTGTTCCTCGCATGGATCAGGCGCAGTCCCTTGAGAGTAAGCATGTCGTCGACCTCGTCGATCGTCTCGGTGAACGGGACGACTGCCGACGCGTACCCGCCCGTCGCAAGCAGCCTCGGATTCGGGAGCTCCTCTTCGATTCGCCTGACGATGCCGTCGATCAGGCCGGCGAAGCCGAAGATGAAGCCGGAGTGGATCGCCGCGCGGGTCGAGCGGCCGATCGCTTCCCGTGGCTCTTCCAGGTCGATTCGGGTGATCCGAGCCGCGCGCTCGATGAGAGCGCTGAGCGACGGCGCCAGCCCGGGACCGATCGCTCCGCCGAGGTACTCACCGTCAGCGGAGACGACGTCGACGTTGATCCCCGTGCCGAAGTCGACCGACACGCAGGCCTCGCCGAAGCGCTCGTAGGCGGCGATCGCGTTTACCAGGCGGTCGGCCCCCACCTCCAGTGGGTTGTCGATGCGAATCGGCATCCCGGTCTTGACGCCCGGGCCGATCGTCAGGCACTCACCGCCGATATAGCGTTCGGTCAGCTGCTCGAACTGGCTGCCGAGCGGCGGCACGACCGAGGAGACGCAGACCGCGTCGACTTCTTCGAGCGACATCCCGCAGAGAGCGAACAGACCGGCGATCCGCTCGGCCAGCTCGTCGCCCGTCGCCCCCGAGCGGGTCTGAAAGCGCCAGTGCTCGACCAGGCGCTCGCCGTCGAAGGCACCGAGGTGGGTTTGGGTGTTGCCGACGTCGACCGCTAGGAGAGTCATGGTTCGCGCTTCGCTCCCTGCGCGAAGAACCAGGTACGCACGCTTGCTCGCTCCGCGCTCATGGCGGCGATTATCGCTGACGGCGTAGGATGAGCGCACGATGAAGGTGCGGCTCTACACGATCCCCGGCTCGCACCCCGGCGTCGCCGTGCAGGCGATGATGAAAGCCAAGGGCATCCCCTTCAAGCGCACCGACCTCTTCCCGGTCATGCAGAAGCTCGTGGTGCGCGTGCAGGGCTTCCCCAGGCAGACCGTGCCGGCGATGAAGATCGACGGCCGCAAGGTCCAGGGCTCGCGCGAGATCGCCCGCGAGCTGGACCGCATCCAGCCCGAGCCGCCGCTCTTCCCCGCGGATCCCGAGAAGCGACTTGCCGTCGAAGAGGCGGAGCGCTTCGGCGACGAGGAGCTCCAGCACCCGATCCGCCAGATGATCTGGTGGACCCTGCGCAAGGACAAGGCACCGCTGCGCAGCTTCTCCGAGGGGGCGAAGCTGGGAATCCCTACCGGCCTGGCGGTGGCCACCGCGGGACCGGTCCTGGCGGCAACCGCCTACTACAACCAGGCCACCGACGAGAACGTGCGCCGCGGCCTGGCGGAGCTGCCGGGACTTCTCGACCGCATCGACGCCTGGATCGAGTCCGGGGTCCTGGACGGGGAGCAGCTGTACGCCGCCGACTACCAGATCGCCCCGAGCTTGCGACTGGCGATGACGATGCAGGATCTTCGCCCGACCATCGACGCCCGCCCCGCCGGAAGGTTCGCAAGGCGCGTCATCCCGGACTACGCCGGCGACGCCCCGCCGACCTTTCCCCCCGCCTGGCTACAGGCGCTTGATCCTCTGACCGCCGCCTAGCGACGCCATCGCGCTCTCGAGCCGCGTGCCGTCCGGCAGCGTCAGGTCCGGATCGAGCTCGAGCAACGGCACGAGGACGAAGCGACGGCTCGTCACCTCGCGGTGGGGCAGGGTGAGCCGGTCGGTGCTCAGCTGCAGGTCTCCGAGCAACAGAAGGTCGACGTCGAGGGGGCGGGGGCTGTGGCGGGGCGCATCCAGCGCTCGGCCGCGCTCGGCCTCTATCTCCTTGCAGAGGTCGAGCAGCGCCTCGGGCTCCAGCTCGGTGCGGATGCGGATCGCGGCGTTGAGGAAGTCGGGCTGGTCGAGCACCTCGCCGACCGGCTCGGTCTCATAGGCGGAGGAGACCGCCTCGACCCCCACCCCCCTTTCCCCCAGCGACTCGATCGCCGCCCTCAGATGGGACTCGCGATCGCCGACGTTTGAGCCCAGGCCCAGATAGCCGGTCCGCGCGGGCAACTCAGACCTCGTCGGGCTCTTCTTCGTCGGGCTCTTCGGCTCGTTCCTGCACGACCTCGACCGCGACCTCCTGGATCGCCAGGGGAAGCGGCGGCTCGGGCTTGGCGGCGCGGACGCGAACCGAGGCGCAGCCGTAGCGCTCCATCAGGCGCTGGCCGATCACCTGGGCGAGGCGCTCGAGGGTGCGGTAGCTGCGCTCGGTGGCCGCGAGGGCGACGATGTCGCAGACCTCGCCGTAGTCCACCGTGTCCTCGATCCGGTCGGTCAGCACGGCGTCGCAGTCGGGAACGTCGAAGGAGACGTCGAACTCGAGCCGCTGGCCCACCTCCTGCTCGGAGTCGCTCACCCCATGGTGGGTGTAGATCGAGAGCCCGTGCAGCTCGACCTCGACGCTCGACTCGGTCCCGTTCCCATGCGACTCCATCAGGTCAACTTATCCAAGCACCGCTTCGGCGACCCGGACCGCCTGGGACATCTCGGCCACGTCGTGGACGCGCAGCACGTCGGCCCCCTCGGCCACGGCGAGGACCGAAGAGGCGATCGTCCCGCCGATGCGGTCCTCGACCGCCGACCCGTCGACCGCTCCGATGAAGCTCTTGCGAGAGGTCCCGATCACCAGCGGCCGCCCCAGCCCCCGCATCTCTCCCAAGCGCCGCAACAGCTCCAAATTGTGCTCCAGCGTCTTTCCGAACCCGATCCCCGGATCGAGCCAAATCTCCTCTTCGGCGATGCCCTGCGACAGAGCGTGCTCCAGCCGCTCGGCGAGAAAAGCCCTGACGTCGTCGACGACGTCGTCATAGCGAGGATCGTCCTGCATCGTCCGCGGATTCCCGGGCATGTGCATGAGCACGACCCCCACTTCTCGCTCCGCGCAGAGCGCAGCCATCTCCGGGTCTCCCCGCAGCGCCGTGACGTCGTTGACGATCGACGCCCCCGCCTCGACCGCCGCCTCGGCCACCGCGGCCTTGGACGTGTCGATCGAAACCGCGGCCGTGCTCGCCAATCCCTCCACGACCGGCAAGACCCTCCGCAACTCCTCCTCGGCGTCGACAGGCTCCGCCCCCGGCCGGGTCGATTCCCCCCCCACATCCAAGACATCGGCCCCGTCCCTCACAAGCTCCAAGCCATGTCCGATCGCAGCATCCGCATCGAGATATCGGCCCCCGTCCGAGAACGAATCGGGAGTCACGTTCACAACACCCATCAGCTTCGGGCCCATAGACGAAGTATCACCAGCTTCAGGAAGGGCCACGGGGTGGCTCTCGAACTGGCGGATACTCAAAGTGCCGCGCTAATTAGCGCGGCACTTGTCAGGGCGAGAGCCACCCCGTGGCCCAACACCCTCAGCTCGCATCGCCGCCGGCATACCCCGGCCGCGGCCGCGGCATCGGCCGCGCACCCTCGCGCTGCGCCCGTTCGGGCTCCGGCTCCGGCTCAACCGGCTTCGCCGGCTCCTCCTCGCCGGCGAACACCTCGTCCTCGGGCCTGCCCTCGAGCAGCGCCAAGAACTGGTCGGCGTCGATCGTCTCCCGCACAAGCAGGGTGTTGGAGATACGGTCGAGCTCCTCGCGCTTCTCGGTGAGCAGGTCCTTGGCGGTCTGGTGGGCGCTCTCGACGATGCGGCGGATCTCGTCGTCGATCTCGCGTGCGATCTCGTCGGAGTAGTCGGGCTCGGCGGAGAACTCGCGGCCGAGGAAGGGCTGGCCGCGGTCGTGGCCGAAGACGCGCGGGCCCAGCCGCTCGGACATGCCGAAGCGCATCACCATCCGCTTCGCCGTCTCGGTCACCTTTTCGAGGTCGTTGGAGGCACCGGTGGTGATCTCGCCGAAGACGATCTCCTCGGCGGCGCGACCGCCCAGGGTCATCGCCATCGTGTCGGTCAGCTCGGCGCGCGAGGTCAGGAACTTGTCCTCCGAGGGCAGGCTGATCGTGTAGCCGAGGGCCTGGCCGCGGCTGATGATCGAGATCTTGTGGACCGGATCGCAGTTGGGCAGCAGGTGCCCGACGATCGCGTGGCCGAGCTCGTGGTAGGCGGTGATCAACCGCTCTTTCTCGCTCATCACCCGGGTCTTCTTCTCGGGGCCGGCGATCACCCGCATGATCCCCTCCTCGAGCTCTTCCATGGAGATCTCGCGGCGGCCCTGGCGGGCGGTCAGGAGCGCCGCCTCGTTGATCAGGTTGGCGAGGTCGGCCCCGGTGAAGCCGGGGGTCTGGCCGGCGAGCGCGTCGAGGTCGATCGACTTCGCCAGCGGCTTGCCGCGGGTGTGGACCTCGAGGATGTGCTTGCGGCCTTTGCGGTCGGGCCGGTCGACGACGACCTGGCGGTCGAAGCGGCCCGGCCGCAGCAGCGCCGGGTCGAGGATGTCGGGCCGGTTCGTGGCGGCGATCAGGATGATGTTGTCTTTCATCTCGAAGCCGTCCATCTCGACCAGGAGCTGGTTCAGCGTCTGCTCGCGCTCGTCGTGACCGCCGCCCATGCCGGCGCCGCGGTGGCGGCCGACGGCGTCGATCTCGTCCATGAAGATGATGCAGGGGGAGTTCTGCTTGGCCTGCTCGAAGAGGTCGCGAACGCGGCTGGCGCCGACGCCGACGAACATCTCGACGAAGTCCGAGCCGGAGATCGAGAAGAAGGGCACGCCGGCCTCGCCGGCCACCGCGCGGGCGAGCAGGGTCTTGCCGGTGCCGGGCGGTCCGTAGAGCAGGACCCCCTTGGGGATGCGGGCGCCGAGCGCCTGGAACTTCTTCGGGTTCTCGAGGAATTCTTTGATCTCCTGGAGCTCCTGAACCGCCTCGTCGACCCCGGCGACGTCGCGGAAGGTGATTTTCGGCGCGTCGACCGCCATCCGCTTCGCCTTCGATTTGCCGAAGTTCATCACCCGCGAGCCGCCGCCCTGCATCTGGTTCATCAGGAAGATCCAGAAGCCGAAGAAGAGGACGAAGGGCAGGATGAAGGTGAGGACGTTGAGCAGGCTGGAGCTGCCGCTCCCGTGCACCGTCGTCTTAACGCTCTCGGTCTGGTCGATCAGGTTGAGCAGGGACTGCTCTGTGTTGGGCGGGTACCCCGTGGAGTAGCTGTCGCCGTCTTTCTCCTTGACGTCGAGCGTGTTGTCCTTCGTGTTGATCGTTACCTCTTCGACCCTTTCCTGTGCGATCAGGCCGGTCTTCGGCTTGACCAGTTCGTTGTAGGAGGGGGCCTCGGTGCCCGAGGGACTGCTGATCACCCGCTGGGCGACGAAGGCGAGGATCACCACCAGCAGGATCGGGAAAGCCGCGCTTTTGAAAAAACGCCTCACAGGGAAAATTCAGCGTACCAGGGCGTTTCGGCCAAGCTCGGACATGCGCCTAGGCGTCCAGCGCGGCCACGTAGGAGAGGTTGCGGTAGCGCTGGGCGTGGTCCAGGCCGTAGCCGATGGCGAAGCGGTTGGGTATCTCGAAGCCGACGTATCGCGGGGAGAGGTCGACGCGAAGCCGCTCGGGCTTGGTCAGCAGGGCGCAGACCTCGATCGAGGCGGGATTGCGCGCCTTCAGGTTGCGCATCAGGTACTGCAGGGTGAGGCCCGAGTCGATGATGTCCTCGACGATCAGCACGTGGCGGTCCTCGATCGGAGCGTCGAGGTCCTTCATGATCCGCACCACGCCCGAGGAGTCGGTCTGGGAGCCGTAGCTGGAGACAGCCATGAAGTCCACCTCGCAGGGCACGCTGACGTTTCGCATCAGGTCGGCGAGGAAGAGCACGGCGCCCTTCAGCACCCCGACCAGAACGAGGTCGCGACCGGCGTAGTCGTCGCTGATCTGCAGGCCCAGCTCGGCGACGCGCCGCTGCAGATCCTCGCTGGAGACGAGGGTCTCGCCGATCGAGGAGTCGGTCACGGCGCGAGATTAGCGCTCGGCGTGGAGGGTGCCCCGCTCGGCCACGGCGCGGACGCCGCCGCCGAGGTCGAGCATCGCGGTGCCGGTGCGCCGCAGGGCGGCGACCTCGTCGGCATGGTTGGCGGCACCCGGCACGGGCCGGCCGGCGGCGCGATCGGCGAGGCGCTGGACGACCAGGCGACGGAGCGCGCCCGGGAGCTCCTCGAGCCGATCGAGCGAGATCGCCGGCCGCGAGTCGTTGGCGCTGCGCAGCTCCGCGTCGACGAGCGAGTCGAGGATCTCCGCCTCGTCGCGCAGCAACTCAGCCGTGCGCAGCACGTTGCGCGCCGCCGCCGGGTGGATCTCGGCCAGGGCCGGCAGGAGGCCGTGACGCACCCGGTTGCGCGCGTAGCCCGCCCCCTCGTTGGTCGGGTCGTCGCGCCAGCGCAGCTCGCGCTCCCCGCAGTAGGCGGTCGTCTCCTCGCGGGTGAAGCCGAGCAGCGGCCGCACGAGGCTGCCGTCGCGGGACCGCATCCCGAGCAGGGCGCGCCGGCTGGGCGAGGAGGCGAGGCGGTAGAGGATCGTCTCGACCTGGTCGTCGGCCGTGTGCCCGGTGGCGATCAGGGCGTGCGCCGACAGCGCCAGCCGCGCGGCTGCGGCGTAGCGGCTGTCCCGCGCCCAGGCCTGCAGGTTGCCCGGCCCCTCTGGCCGGCGCGGGCGCTCTACCTCGAACCGCACGCCGAGCCGTTCGCAGAGCGCCGCGCAGTGCGCCTCGTCCTCGTCTGAGTCATCGCGAAGGCCGTAGTTGACGTGCAGGGCGGTGACCGCCTCGGCGCCGAGCAGGCGCACCGCGAGGTCGAGCAGGCAGGTCGAGTCGCGCCCGCCCGAGAGCATCGCCACGAGCGGTGCATCCGCCAGCAGACCATCCTCGCGAACCCGCTCGAGCATCGCCTCGCTCTCCATACGACGAGTCTAGGAGGGACCAGCGAAACCCCCGTGGGCGGCTGGCGAGCGCCGGACCAAGCGGGACAAGGACGCAGGGAGGCCGAATAGCAGCGCTATTCGGCCGACTGAGGACGCCGTACCGCGCAGTGTCCGCCGCCGCCGGACATGCGCGAGGGTTTCACTGGTCCCTCCTCGGGTCCGAGACATCAGGTCGCGGCGCGGACGATGAACAGCGAGGTGGGCTCGGGGAAGCCGCGCAGCGTCACCTCGCCGATCGGCTCGCAGGTGAGGCCGCGATCGCCGAGCGCTTCGGCGACGCGGTCGGTGACCAGCACCTCGCCGGCGTGGGCGCGGCCGACGACCCGGTGAACGAGGTTGACGTGAGTGCCGAAGTAGTCACCGTCGCGGTAGACCGCCTCGGCGTAGTGGATGCCGACGCGGGGGCGCGGTCGCTCCGGCAGTCGGTCGAGCAGCTGCACCGCCCACTCGCTGAGCGAGACACGGTCGGGAGAGACGAGCATCACCTCGTCGCCGATCGTCTTCACGATCGTCGCCTCGGGTGGCAAGGTCGCCTCGACCGTCTCGACGAAGTTCTCGATTACGTCGAGCGCCTCGAGGTCCCCCTCCTCCTCGGTGTAGCGAGTGAAGCCGGTGAGGTCTATGAAGCAGAGCGTGACCGGGACCTGACCGAGGTGAGGGGCCGCCGACCCGAGCTCGCTCTCCATGTGGCCGACCACGTCCTGCTCGAGGAAGAAGCGCAGGTAGCGGGTGTGCAGGTACTCGGTCAGTGGCGCAGCCAAGGGCAGGATGTCGGCCGCCAGGCCGCCCATCTCCTCCGCCATCTCCAGCTCCGGCACGCCGTCGCGGATCATCGGTTCGTGCACGTAGAGGTGGAAGAGCCGGACCTCCGCGTCGGCGATCCGCCGCAGTGACTGGACGTAGACCCGGACCAGCTGCAGGAACGCGACCAGCGGGAAGCCCGCCGCGAGCACGCGGGCGCAGTGGCGCATGGCGGCGACGTCGGCCGGGCCGAGCATCCGCTCGCGGCCGAAGGGGGTGCCGAGGATGACCAGGATGCGCTCGATCAGCTCTGGCTCGAGGCCGGTCTCACGTGCCACCTCCTCGACCGTCGCGTGCTGCTCCGCCTCGGGCAGCAGGTCCTCGGCGAGGCCGAAGGAAAGACGGCCCTCGCGCCCCGCCCGCTTCAGGTCCTCCAGAGAGTGACCGCGCTCGCGCATCCGCGCCACAACCCGCGCCTGCGCCGCTGCGGCTGCCGTCCAGCGTCCCCGCCGCACCGGCACCACCTTCTCTTCGGCCCAGCGCTTCAGCGTGGCGGCCGAAACGCCGGCCCGCCGGGACGCCTCAGCAAGAGATATCCGCTCCTCAGCCATCGAAGCTAGCGAGGCTAGACACCGAGGCCGACGAGTTGCATTGGTGCGTCAGGGCCATCCCGGCAGGGGTGGAACGTCTTGCACTTTTTCGCGAGCGGCCACTGGCAGCCGCAGCCGCAGCTCGAAAAAGTTAAGTGAAACCCCTGCCGGGATGGCCCCCTACCTCATGTAGGTATCTCCGACTCCTCGTGTACTTGAAGAACCGGCTCTCCGCCCTCGCCGGTGCGGATGCGAATCGCCTCCTCCACCGGGATGACGAAGATCTTGCCGTCGCCGACCTCGCCCGTGCGGGCGTGCTTGAGGATCGTCTCGACGACCAGGCCCTTGTCTTTGTCCTCCACCACGACCTCGAGCTTGAGCTTCGGCCGGACGTTGACGGTGAGCGTCGAGCCGCGGTACCGCTCGACGATCCCCTTCTGCCGGCCGGAGCCCTTGGCCTCGAGTATCGACAGGGACGGGAATCCCCTCTCGAGCAGCTCGGTCCTGATCGGCTCGAACGCCTCGTGGCGGATGAACGCCTCTATCTTCTTCATGCGCTCGACCCTCCTATCGTGTCTCGGTCGCTGTCATCTGGGCAGGTGCCGCCGCCGGGACCCCAGCCCCGGTGCCCATCGAGCTGGGCAGACCGGTGGAGTACTCCGGCTGCGGGATGAACTGCTCCGGGTACCCGTACATCCCGTGCGAGCTGATGTCGAGGCCGGCTTCCTCCTCCTCGTCTGAGACCCGCAACCCGATCGTCGCCTTGATGATCGCGAACGTTGTTATCGAGATCGCGAAGACGACGACGAAGGTGAACAGGACCGCCAGGCCCTGGACCCCGAGCTGGCCGAAGGCCGTGCTGAGGCTCTCCTCGCCGAAGATCCCGTACCAGATGCCCGGTCCGGCCCCTTCGACTATCAGCCGCGGCGAGGCGAAGATGCCGACCGCCATGGTCCCCCAGATCCCCGCCAGGCCGTGCGCCGAGAGGGCGCCCACCGGGTCGTCGAGGAGCTTCTCGATCGCCAGCACCGCGTAGACGACGATCAGCCCGGCGACGAAGCCGATGATCGGCGCCGCCCAGTACTCGACGAAGCCCGACGGGGCGGTGATCCCGACCAGGCCGGCGATCGCCCCGTTGCCGGCCATGCCGACGTCGAGCGTGCGGCTCTTCATGTAGACGGCCAGGGAGGCTCCGATCACACCGGCTGCCGCGGCGAGCTGCGTATTGAGCATCACCTCGCCGAAGAACGAGCCGGCGGTTTCGAAGGTCGAGCCTCCGTTGAAGCCGAACCAGCCGATCCAGAGGATGATCACGCCGAGGCCGACGAGCGGCATCGAGTGACCGGGGATCGCCCGCGGCTTGCCGTTGGCGTCGTACTTCCCCTTGCGAGCGCCGAGCAGCAGCAGCGCCGCAAGCGCCCCGACCGCACCGGTGAGGTGGACCACCGAGGAGCCGGCGAAGTCCATCACCGGCTTGCCGCCGATGTCGGACAGCAGGCCGCCGCCCCAGACCGCGTGCGCGACCAGCGGGTAGATGACCGCGCCGAAGACCGCGGCGTAGATCACGTAGGCGCCGAACTTGATCCGCTCCAGGGTCGTTCCCCAGACGATCGCCAGCGAGACCGCGCAGAAGGCGAGCCCGTAGAGCATCAGCATCGCGTCGGAGCCGGCGACGTTGAATGCTTCTTCGCCCTGGCCGATCGTCTGGTCGAAGTGGAAGAAGAAGCCGCTGGTGCCGAAGAAGTCGTTGCCGCCGCCTTCCGCGACCCCGTAGCCGAGCGCCCACCAGGCGAGCGTTACGATCGCGAGGTTGACGAGGATCTTGGCGACCCCCGTGCCGGCGTTCTTCTGGCGTGAGAATCCGATCTCGAGGAACATGAACCCGGCCTGCATCAGGAAGACCAGGGCGGTCGCGACGGCGACCCAGACCATGTCCAGCTCGAGCGCCTTTTCTTCGACCGTGCCGGCGACTTCGCCCACGGTTGCGGCCCCTGCCACCGATGGCAGCACCAGGGCCGCAAGTGCCGCGAAGATCACGGCGAGGCCCATCTTCTTTCTCATCGAAACTCCCTCCTAGCCCACCGGGGCACGCCCGGCAGTCGCGGTTTGGCGGTCGCAGCCACCGTATGAAGGGGCTCGAGCCCTGTGTTTGGACGGATGGAGAAAATCCGGCGGGCGCGTTTCTCACGAGTGGCAAGGCGCTGCCTCTTCGGGCCGCCTAACAAATCCCGACTCCATCGCTCGGATTCCGTTAGGGTTGCCTTTTCTGGCTTAGGGAGACCTAATACACTCCCCCGATTCAAGGAGGCAATCGACTCGATGAGGAACAGGGCAAGGCTCGGACTGGCGCTGGCAGCGATGGCGCTCGCGGTGCCGATCGCAGGATGCGGTGACAGCGGGAGCGACGAAACGACCGCCGAGAGCGCGACTGCGGAACTGCAGCCGGTGAAGGGCTACCTCACCGACCACTCCGGCGAGCTGGTCGAGCAGGTCGAAGCCCTGAAGGAGAACGGCGACGAGTACTACGCGCTGGCGGAGTCGGTCGACTTCGACTACGACCAGCTGCTCGAAGAGCACGGCGCCGAAGTCGAGGAGATCCTCGGCGAGTCCAAGAAAGCCTTCGTCGCGGCCAACCCGGCCTATGAGGAGATGGAGGGCATCGTCGCCGGCGTCCCCCGCCTCGCCCACTACGACGTCGACATCGACGCCGGCTCGGACGCCTCCACGCCCGAAGACGCGGTCTCCTTCACCCTCATGACCCCAGCGGGCAAGAAGCTCGAGCAGCCGGGCAATCTCTTCTTCCTCACCGAGACGGCCCTCTACGGGACCAATCCCGAGCTGCAGGCGAAGGGCACCGAACCGGACGTCGACGGCGACGGCAATGTCGAGTTCGGCGAGGGCCTGCCTGACGCCGACACCTACAAGGCCACCCTCGACGAATTCGAAAAACAGGCGAAGAGCCTCGACGAAGACGCGCAGGAGTTCGAACCGACGCCGTCTGACGCGCTGACCTCGATCGTGGTGATGACGCCGACGATGAGCGAGTACTTCGAGGCCTGGAAGAACTCGCGCTTCATCGCCGGCGAGGGCGCCGAGGAACTCGGCTTCGTCGCCACCTCGCGACTCTCCGACATCGCCGACATCCTCGGCGGCATCCTCGTCACCTACGACGGCATCGAACCGATGATCGCCGAGGAGAACCCGCAGCAGGCCAAGCAGACGCGGAAGGAACTGGAGAACCTGGTCGCCTTCGCCGCCGATCTGCGCGATCGCGAGGCGGGAGGCGAGAAGTTCACCGCCAAGCAGGCCGACGCGCTCGGAGCGCAGGCGCAGGCGCAGGCCGAGGCGATCGCCGGCCAGGTGACGCAGGCCGCCAAGCAGCTCGAAGTCGAACTGCAGGAAGGCTAGGGGTCGCGGTCCGAGGGTCACCCCCAAAGCAGCGGTCCCCTCGGGCCACCCAAGCCGCCATCGCGACCCTCTTCGCGATGGCGGCTTTGCTCTGCGCGGCGGTCCCCGCGGGAGCCGAGGCGCCCTGGCAGGCCGCCGACGCGATCCGTGCCGATCTCGCCGCTGCCCAGGCAAAGCTGCTCTTCGAGGAAGGGACCGCTGGGCCGATCGCCTCGGCCGAAGCGCGCCTGCGGGGGCCGCTGCGCCGCGGGCTCGCCGCCGAGGCGCCGGACGAGCTGGACGAGATCGAGTCCTCGCTCGCCGCGGCGCGGCGCTCCGGCGCGAGCGCTGACGAAGCAGGCCTGGCTGCGGCCCAAGGTCGCATCCTGGCCGCCCTGCGGCGCGGCGCCCTCGCTCTCGCGGTCGCCGCCGCCGGCCGCGGCGACGCCGCCGAAGCTCGGGCCTGGCTGCAGATCCGCGAGTTCCGCCAGACCACCCGCTTCACCCGTCCAGGCGTCGACGCGACCGCCGCGGTGGACGCGCTCGCCGCCGGCGAGGGCTCGCCCCGCGGAACGGTGGTGCAGATCGAAAAGGACCTGCTCGACGCCTTCCAGGCACGGCTCTTCACCAACCTCGACGAAGCGGCGCAGGCGGCCGAGCGCGGCTTCGGCGGCCGCTTCGCAGAAACCGCCGCGATCGCCCACGGCTACTGGCTGGCGATCGCCGCCGAGTACGGCGAGCAACGCGGCGCAACCGAGCGACGGGCCGCCGACCGCGACTTCGCCGCTCTCGCGGAGGCCGGTGCCGCCGGCGACCGGGGCGGCTTCGAAGCCGCCCGCAAGCGGGTCGAAGCCGACCTCGAGGGCTTCACCGCGGCGCCGCTGACGCCCGACGAGGAGGTCAACCGGGCGAGCCAGCTGACCCGCTTCCTGGACCTCGTGCCAAAGGAGTACGACAAGGGGACCAGTGACGGGCGGGTGACGATCCCCTTCGAGGTGCAGGAGGCGGTCGCCTTCATGGACGGCGTCGAAGCGGCCTTCGCCGACCTCGAGCCCGTCCTGCTGGATCGAGACCCGGCGGCGGTCGAGCAGATCAAGTCCGCCTACGCGGAACTGCGCGCCGACGTCGACGACGCCCAGCAAAGCATCTCGGTCGCCCCACAGGAGGAGCTCGACGCGGCTCGCGACCGGGCGGCCGACGCCTTCGAGAGGATCGCGCCGCAGGAGTGGACGGAACCGAGCGACGAAGCCGACTACGAACTCGTCGACATCTCCCTCGACCAGCTGGAAGCCGCCGTCGGCGCCGGCCGCTACCAGGAGGCCGAGCAGGCACGCCTCGCCGCCTACGGGTTCTTCGAGTTCGGGCCGGAGCTGAAGCTGCGGGCCTTCGACCCCCAGCTCGCGCTCGAGATCGAGGGGCTTGTCTGGTACGGCGCCAACGGCGATTCGGGGCTGGCCACCCTGGTGGCCCGCGACGCGCCGCTGGGCGAGATCCGTGAGACCCGTCTCGACCTCGACGAAAAGCTGGACGACGCACGGGCGCTGACCGGCGACGGGGCCAGCGCGATGACCGCGATCACCAACTCGGCGCTGATCGTCTTCCGCGAGGGACTCGAGGCGATCCTGATCCTCGCCGCGATCACCGCCAGCATGATCGGCCCGCGGGCGCCGCTGCGACGGCCGGTCTACCGGGGCGCGCTGCTGGCGCTGCCCGCCAGCTTCATCATGTTCCTCCTCGCCCTGCTCCTGCTCGACTCGCTCTCCCAGTACGGCGAGAAACTCGAGGCGGCGGTCGGGGTCGTCGCGATCGGCGTCCTGCTCCTGGTTATGAACTGGTTCTTCCACCGCGTCTACTGGACCGAGTGGATCAAGGGGCACCGCGACCGCGGCAAGGCGCTGACCGGCGCGGCCCTCGCCGCTGGAGCCGGTGCGGCGACCGTCGCCGGCCTCTACACCCTCGGCTTCACCAGCGTCTTCCGCGAGGGCTTCGAGACCGTCCTCTTCCTGCAGGCGCTGCAGCTCAGCTCCGGGACCGGCGTCGTGCTCGCCGGCGTCTCGCTCGGGCTCGCGATCACCGCCGTGGTCGGCGCCCTCACCTTCATGCTCGAGCGCAAGCTCCCCTACAAGAAGATGCTGGTCGCCACGGGGGTGCTGATCGCGCTGGTCCTCGTCGTCCTCGTCGGCAACACCGCACGGACGATGCAGGGCGTCGGCTGGCTGTCGATCCATCCGATCGACGTCGACCTGCCGCTGTGGATGGGCACCTGGCTCGGGGTCTACCCCACGGTTGAGACGCTGACCGCACAGGTACTCGCATTCTGCTTCGTGATCGGCAGCTACTTCGCAGCCGAGTGGATGCGCAAGCGCGACCTGCGCCGCGCGATCGCCGCCTACGAGGAGGAAATGGGCGAGAGCGACGCCGAGGAGGCAAGAACCGCGGAGCCCCTGCCGGGCGGCGTCGCCGCCAACGGCGATGGCGCAATAGGGTCGCGGGACGATGCCGCCCCGGCTCCGGCCCACAGCCTCTCTCGCCGCTGACGCGATTCTCGTCGGCGATCCGGGGCGCGCCCTGCTGCTCGCCCAGGAGCTGCTCACCCAGCCGAAGATGAGCAACCACTCGCGGGGACTGTGGGGGTACTCGGGCCAGACGCCGGCGGGCCGGGCGCTGACCATCCAGTCGACCGGGATGGGTGGGCCAAGCGCAGCCCTGGTGCTCGGCGAGCTCGGTGACCTGGGCGTCCGGCGGGTGGTGCGGGTCGGCACCTGCACCGGCTTCGAGAAGTCGCTCGATCTGGGCGAGATCGTCGTCGTCGAGACGGCGATCGCGGCAGGCGGCAGCGCGACGGCGCTCGGCGCCGGCCGCGGTGAGGCGGTGGCGCCCGAGCAGCGGCTGGCAAAGCGGCTGGCAGAGGCGCAGGAGGGATTCCGGCGGGCCACGATCGCCAGCTTCGACACCCATCCCGAGGATCAGGTGCCGTCACCGGGCGTAGTCGCCGCCGACATGCAGACCGCACCGCTGCTTGTCAGGGCTCGCGCGCTCGGAATCGAGGCGGCGGCGGTCCTGATCGTCTCCGAGAAGGCAGGCGAAGGGCACTTGGAGAGGGAGCCCCTCGAGATGGCCGAGAAACGCGCCGGGCACGCTGCCGCCGCTGTGCTCTCAACCTAAGGTTGAGGGTTAGTCTTGAACGGTGGCGCGCCTGTCGGCGGCGATCTGGCGGCGAATGTCACCCAGGTCGCGCGAAACCCGGTCGACCTGGTCCTCGAGCTCTTCGAGCCGCTGCGAAAGCGAGCGCAAACGGCGCTCGAGCCGCTCGACGTCGCCGGCGGAGGGCAGGTTGAGCGCGCTCATCGCCGCCTGCTGGGCCTCGAGCGCCTTCTCGCGAGCCCCAAACGCGGCCGCGACCGCGTTCTCGAGGACGTTGCTGTCGAGCAGAACCTGGGCGAGCTCGCCGATCGCCTGCTCGCTGCGAGCCCTCAGGCCGTCCTGATCCTCGTAGTCCATTGACAGCAGCTTAACCGGCGCATCCGGTCGAGGTGAAATCCTGCTGCGTGCAAGCATGGGGCGGACATTGATTAAGGGCTTGTTGGGGGCGGCGATGGCTCGTTGCGAAGGCCAGGGCAAGCAAGTAGCTTGGGCTGGCGTGTTGCGCGGGGAGAGAGCACACGGGCTGCCCTCCGGGAACAGCAGGGACGCAGACGCGGTCTGATGAGACACAAGCTTGCACTGATCATGGCCTTGGCCAGCTTCGGCGCCGTAACGGCGCTCGGCGTCGGCTTTGCCGGCGCCGAGCAGCTCTCCGACTCCGAAGCGACGGGCCCGAGCGACCCTCCCGCGGTACCGACGCTCGCCGCCGCGTGCTCGAACGAGCTCGACGACGACGGTGACGGCGCCTCCGATCTCGAAGACGCAGGCTGCAACGCGCCGTCCGACCCCAGCGAGGAAGCGGAAGCCACCGGGGCCCCCACCGCGGGCAGCGGCATCGAAGCGACGGAACAGGCACCCTCGCAACCGGCTGAAGGCGGCTTCGAAGGGGGCGCCACGATCGAAGGCCGTGGCACCGTCCACCGCAACGAGACGATCGGCGACGCAAGCGGTGGCGGTGGCAACAGCGGTGGCGGGGCCACCGCGCCCAGCGCAACCGGCGGCGTCCAGCTCCCCGACGCGGACAACAGCGGCGGGGTGCAGTACGGCAGCGGCGGCACCCCGACGGACACCAATCCGACGGCGACGATCGCGCTCTTCGGCCCGGCGCCGATCGGGGTCCCCAACTTCGTCATCGACTCCTTCGAGATCCCGCCCTTCCTGCTGCCGATCTACCAGGCCTGCGGCACCGAGTACGGGATCCCCTGGCAGGTCTTGGCCTCGATCAACAAAATCGAGACCGGCTTCGGCACCAACATGGGGCCCTCCAGCGCCGGCGCCCTGGGCTGGATGCAGTTCCTCCCCTCGAGTTGGGAAGCCTTCGGGCTCGACGCCAACGGCGACGGGCGCAAAGACCCCTACAACCCGGTCGACGCGATCTGCGCCGCAGCCAACTACCTCGACCTCAGCGGCGGCTCGGAGAACCTCTACGACGCGATCTTCGCCTACAACCACGCCGACTGGTACGTGCAGGAGGTCCTCGCCTACGCCCGCGCCTACGGCAAGCTGCCGGCCGACCTGGTCGGCTCGCTGACGGGGCTGACCGAGGGGGCGCACTTCCCGGTCGCCGCCGACGCCCGCTACGCAGACGACCTCGCGGCCCGCGAAGCGCTGAGCCGAGGGGCGGACGGCGCCGACGACGCCTACGGCGACGCGGCCAGCGTGATCGCCTCCTCGCCGACGCGGCGCGGGATCAACATCTTCGCCGCCCAGGACGCCCCGGTCGTGGCGGTCAACGACGGCGTGATCGAGAAGATGGGCAATTCCGGGCAACTCGGCCGCTTCGTCGTCCTGCGCGACGCCTATGGCAACCGCTACACCTACGCCGAGCTGGGCGAGATCGTCCGCGAGGACCGCACAGTGGTGATGCCGACCGGCAGGGAGCGGCGGGTCCCGATCGACAGCGAGAACCTGCGGCCGCGCCTGCGAGCGCTGCCGGGGCGGGTCGAGGCCGAGCAGCTCGACGCCCCCGAGGACGAAGTCGACAACGTCACCGAAGAAGGCGGAACCCTGAAGGTCGGGTCGAGGGTGATAGCGGGGACGGTGCTCGGCCGTATCGGCAGCGCCGAGGACGGGATCGACTCGCATCTCAACTTCTCCATCCGCCCGGCCGGAAGGGGCGCGCCGCGCATCGACCCGAAGCCGATCCTCGACGGCTGGAAGCTGCTCGAGGCGACGGCGATCTACCGCGCCAAGGGCAAGAGCCCGTTCGCGGAGAAGCTCGGCGGCGCCGGCGTCCTGCTCCTCTCCAAGGAGGCGCTGCAGCGCCGGGTCCTCGCCGACGAGCAGATCGAGCTTCCCGCCTGCGACCAGGTCGAAATCCGCGGCGGCCAGGTCGACCGCCGCCTGCTCGCGACCCTCGCCTTCCTCTCCGAGCACGGCTTCGATCTGACGATCACCTCGATGCTCTGCGGGCGGCATGGCAGCATCACCACCAGCGGCAACATCTCCAATCACTCCTTCGGCAATGCGGCTGACATCGCGGCAATCAACGGGGCACCGGTGCTCGGCAACCAGGGGCCCGGCTCGGTCACCGAATCGCTGTTGCGAACGGTGCTGCGCCTGCAGGGCACCCTGGTCCCCGACGAGCTGATCTCGCTGCAGGAACTTGGCGGACCGAGCTTCGCGATGGCCGACCATGCCGACCACGTCCACATCGGCTACAGCCCCCTGGGCGGCGAGGGGGGCGAGGCGCGCTTCATCGAACTGCTCAAACCAAATCAGTGGCAGCGCCTGGTCGACCGCCTCGGCGCGATCGACAACCCCGACGTGCAGGTCGCCCCCTCGGAGTATTCGCTGCCGGCGAAGCAGGGCAGCGAGGGGCCCGGCGCAACCGGCGGCAAGTAGCCGGGATAATCGCCTCCTGACGCAACTGTTCGGATTCGCCCAGCTCGACTTCGCCGGCACGCTCGATGTGACGGACGGCCGCTACGTATTGCGCGATGGCGGCGAGGAGAGGGTCCTGGTGCTCGAAACGCTCGGCGCCCCCGCCCCGGTTCGCCGGCGCCGGCGCCGGGCGCGGGAGGCCGAAGCGGACGCTGCTCCCTCCCCCTTGCCGCTCGCGCGAACGACCCTCGTGCGCGCCTTCGACGCCTTCCCCGGCGAGAACGAGGCGAAGCGGTGGCTGGAGGGGTCGGCGGCGACCGAAGACACTGTCGACGCCCTGCTTGCAGAGGGGATCGAGGCGCTCAGCAGAGCCCTGCACGCACATGCCGTGGCAAGCGGCGACCCCTCCCCCCAGACGTTGAGCCTGCGACGGGCGGTCGCAGCGCGAATCGGCTACGGCAGTGGCGAGCAAGTTGCCAGCGGCGAGTTCAGCGCCGCCCGCGAGATCGACGTGCACGCCGGAGCCACCTCGCGGCGCCGGCAGCGAGTCGAGGAGCTGCGCCCGCAGGAGCGGGTCGCCGCCGTGCTCGGAGGGCGCGAGCGCTCCGACGCCTGCGAGACGCTCATCCTGCGCGCCCGCGCCGACCTCGACGCGGGACGGGTGCGCGAGGCGGCCCTGCAGCTCCGCGTCGGCCTCGAGGCCCTGCTGGCCGAGCTCAAAGGCGCGCTCGCCGACCCGGGCCATGAGGAGGACATGGCAACACTCGCAGCCGGGCGCGGCGGGGTCGGCGATGTCGCAAACGCGGCCTTGCGCGGCGACCTGACTGCAGATCAACTCCAACGCGTCGAAGAGCTCCTTGCTATCTGCGAGCGGGTCCTCCGTCGGCGCCGCATCCTGAGTGGCTGACGCGGGGATGCTCCCGAACTGGCGGATACTCAAAGTGCCGGTCTAATTTAGACCGGCACTTGTCAGGGCGGGAGCATCCCCGCGTCAGCCCCGCTCAAAGAGGGCAAGGTGCCGACTGACAACGTCGTCGAGCAGCGACTCGGCGATCTCGTGCGCCTCAGCCAGCTCGATGCCGTCGAGAGAAGGGATGCCGATCACGGTCAAGCCTGCTGCCCGCGCGGCGGCGACGCCGGTGGGCGAATCCTCGAGCGCGATCACCGCCGGTCCGGCCTCGACCCCCAGCCGGCGACAGGCCTCGAGGTAGGGGTCGGGCGCCGGCTTCGGCGCTGCCACTTCGTGGGCGCTGAGCACGACGTCGAAGTGATCGGTGAAGCCGACGATCTCCAGCGAGCGGCGGACGAAGATCAGCGGCGAGTTGGAGACGAGGCCGATCGGGGTTCCGCGTCGCCTCAGATCCGCCAGCAGCTCGCGCGCGCCGACCATCGCCTCCACCCCGTGCTCGAGCTCGGCGACGACCAGCTCGTTCAGCTCCTCGATCAGCTCGGCGGCGCGCCTCGGCTCGCCGAGGCGACGCTCGAGGACCCCCCCGGCGATCTCGGCCGAGGTACCGACCAGCTCGCGCTTGTGCGCCGGAGTGAAGTCGAGTCCGCGACGCTCGAAGAGGTCGTGCTCGGCCCGGGTCCAGACCGACTCGGTGTCGAGCAGCAAGCCGTCGTTGTCGAAGATCACTGCGTCGGGCAGCCTCCCCCCGGAGGCCAGGCCGGTCACGCGAGCGCGGCCAGCATCGCGGACAGCTCGGCGTCGATCTCGCCCTCCAGCTTCAGCGCGGCGGCGTCGTCGTAGGGCGTGGGCCCCTTGGTGACGACCGCGAGCCGACCGCCGTTCTCCAGGGTGACGCCGGGGAGGGCGGCAACCGGGTGGACGACGAGCGAGCTGCCGACGCAGAGCATCAACTCGGCCCGCGCGGCAAGCCTGTGCGCCTGCTCGAGCGCCTGCCTGGGGAGCATCTCGCCGAACAGCACCACGTCGGGCTTGACGGGTCCCTCGCAAGTCGCGCAGACGGCGACGCCCCGCTCGTCGAAGAGGGCATCGACCTCCTCGACCGCATAGGAGGCCGAGCAATCCCTGCAGGTCGAGGTCTCGATCGACCCGTGCACCTCGACCACGTTCCGCGACCCGGCGGACCGGTGCAGGCGGTCGATGTTCTGCGTGATCACCCCCTCGAGCATCCCGCCCTGCTCCAGCTCGGCCAGCGCCTCGTGCCCGGCATTCGGCAGCTTGTCGCCGAGCGAGTGGAAGCGCGGGCGGTAGTAGGACCAGAAGCGGGCGGGGTCGCGCTCGAAGACGTCGATGTGGGCGACTTCCATCGGGTCGACGTTCGCCCAGATCCCGGTCTCCGGCGTGCGGAAGTCGGGGATCCCGGAGGCCACCGAGATCCCGGCCCCCGTCAGTGCAACGGTGCAGCGCGACTCCCGAACCAGCTCCGCCAGCTGCTCCACCCCCGCCGACGGGACGAAATCCGCCTCACTGAGGCGGATTTCGTCCCGTCGGCCCCTGGTGTCGGCTACTTGCCGCTCCATTTGGGAGTTCGCTTGGCTAGGAAGGCGCCGATGCCCTCCCTGGCGTCCTCGCTGCGGAAGGCGGCGGCGAAGCCCTGCTTCTCGGCCTCGATGCCCTGGTCGAGGTCGCCGGCGTGGGAGACCCGCTTGATCTGCTCGACCGCGACGGGGGCCTGGCCGGCGAGCTTGCGACCCCACATCAGGGCGGTCTCGAAGAGCTCGTGGTCGGGGACGACGCGGTTCGCAAGGCCGGATTCGAGCGCCTCGCCGGCGAGGATCGCATCGCCGGCCAGGTTCATCTCCAAGGCCTTGTTGGGACCGACCAGGCGCGGCAGGCGCTGGGTGCCGCCGAAGCCGGGGATGATCCCCAGCTTCACCTCGGGCTGGCCGAACACCGCCGCCTCGGCGGCGATCCGGACGTCGCAGGCCATCGCCAGCTCGCAGCCGCCGCCGAAGGCAAGTGCGTTGACCGCGGCGATCGTGGCCACCGGGGCCTGGCCGAAGTCACGCAGAAGGGCGTGGGCCGTGTGGATCAGCTCCTCGCCCCCGCTCTCGTCCATCTGGGTGAAGGCCTTGATGTCGGCGCCGGCGGAGAAGACGAGTGGGATCGAAGAGGCGATCACCACCGCACCCACCCCGTCCGCCGCCTTCACCCGCTCCCAGACGGCCCCCAGGTCGCGGATCACATCGGGTGAGACGGCGTTCATCGGCGCGTTGGCGAGCCAGGCGATTGCCACGTTGCCGCGGGTCTCCAGCTTCACCGTCTCTGCCTGCTCGCCCTCGTCGGGCTGGGGGTAGGGGTAGAAGCCCTGGCCGGACGCCATCCCGAGGCGGCCCTGGGCGACGAGGCGGCGCAGCAGGACCGGCGGCGCGAAGCGATCGCCGTGGCGCTCGCGGAGGCCCTCCATCCGCTCCAGCACCTTGTCGAGACCCTCGACGTCGGCTTTCCAGAAGGGAGGCAGCAGGCCTTTGCGCGGGTCCAGGCCGGCCCCGGCCATCATCCCGACGTCGATGTCGCGGACGGAGCAGACGCCCTCCTCGACCAGGAGGCAGGCCTCGATCAGCGCCCGGCAGGTGAACAGCGAGATGAGCTCCTCGGCGTCGGGGCCGGCGTCGCCGGGGACGTTCTGCTCGCCGTCCTTGAAGAACCCCTCGCCACCCGACTTGGCGCCGAGCTTGCCGTCGGCGACCAGCTGCTTCAGGCCCTGGTGGACGTAGAAGGTCTCCCCGTAGGAATCGGCGAGGTGCTCGGCGACGTGCAGGACCGTGTCGAGCCCGAGCAGGTCGGTGAGGAAGAAGGGGCCCATCGGAGAGACCTGGGCGGCCGTGAACGCCTCGTCGATCGCCTTCAGCGAGAGGCCCTGCTCCTCCTGGGCGCGCCACACCTCCCCCATCGTCGCCATCAGGACCCGGTTGACGACGAAGCCGGGCACCTCGCCGCAGACGATCGGCTGTTTCTTGATCGCCTGGGCGAAGTTGTAGGCGACCGTCGCCGTCTCCTCGGAGGTGTCTTCGCCGGCGATCACCTCGACCAGGGGCATCACCGAGGCCGGGTAGAAGAAGTGGAAGCCGACGACCTTGTCGGGCCGCAGCGTCGTCTCCGCCATCTCGGTGATCGAGAGCGAGGAGGTGTTGGAGGCGAGGATCGCGTGCCCCGGGGTAGCCGCGTCGAGCTCGCGGAAGACCGCCTGCTTGACCTCCATCCGCTCCGGCACCGCCTCGACGACGAAGTCGACGTCGCCGAACCCCTCGTAGGTGGTGGTTCCCCTAACGAGCCCCATCACCTCGGCAAGCCGCGCGTCCGCCTGCTCCTGGGTCAGCTTCTCTTTCTTGACCAGGCGGGCGAGCTGCCCCTCGGTGACCGCGCGCGCCTTCTCGACCGCGGCGTCGACGAACTTCTGGTCGATGTCCTTGACGACGACGGGGACGTCGGCGGCGGCGATCGCCTGAGCGATCTCACCGCCCATGGTGCCGCCGCCGACGACGGCGGCCTTCGAGACGAACATTTGCTGGGCTCCTCCAGGGTCGGGGTCGGCCGAAGGCTATAGATGTGCCGCCGGTTGCCGATAGAGGTCTTTCATGCTTCGACGGGGGACGATCCTGCTCACCGCGTGCACGTGCCTGCTGGCACCGGCGCCAGGCGCGAGCGCTGCGGTCCCGCAGGCGACGCTGCTGCCCAGCGGGCGTGCGGTGGCACCCGCTTCGGCGCCGCCGGCGGTCGAGGCGATGATCCAGGCGGCGAACCGGATCCGCCATCGTCCTTATCTGTGGGGCGGCGGTCACCGCGGCTGGCGCTCGCGAGGCTATGACTGCTCGGGCTCGGTCAGCTACGTGATGCACGCAGCCGGGCTGCTCGACTCGCCCCTCGATTCCCGCGGCTTCATGCGCTGGGGCGGGGGCGGCCCCGGCAGCTGGGTGCGGATCTACGCCAGCCACGACCACGTCTTCGCTGTGATCGCCGGCCTGCGCTGGGACACGTCTTCCACCGCCGAAGACGACGGGCACGGCCCGGGCTGGAGCGAAGAGATGCGGCCGACCGGCGGCTTCCGGGCGCGCCACCCACTGGGCCTCCTGCGCGCGGTGCCCGGTACCCAGTCCCCCTAGCCGGCGTACAAGCTCCGCGGACGATCCTTATACCGCGGTACAAAGGCATCTCCGAGCGATTGCCATTAGGCTCTTTTTTTACTCTTTCAAGGGGAGTAGACCGGTAATCGACCGCGCCCGCCGGCCGGGCGCGACGCCAAGCGAGGGACGACAAAGCGATGACCCGTATCCGCCAGCAGAACGTGACCGCAGCGCAGTGGAGCTCCAACGGGGAGGCACTCGGCGCGCTCGACCTGACGCAGCCCGAGAACGACCTCTTCGGCGCCAACGTCTTCTCCGTCGCCGTGCAGCGCGAACGCCTGCCCGCAGACGTCTTCGAGAAGCTTCAGGCCACCCTCGAAGGCGGCGAGGCGCTCGACCCGAGCCTCGCCGACGCCGTCGCCGAGGCGATGAAGGAGTGGGCGCTGGAGAACGGCGCGACCCACTTCACCCACATGTTCCAGCCGCTGACCGGCTCCACGGCGGAGAAGCACGACTCCTTCTTCGAGCCCTCCGGCGGCGAAGGCGCGGCGCTGGCCGGCTTCTCGGGCAAGGAGCTGATCCAGGGCGAGCCCGACGCCTCCTCCTTCCCCACCGGCGGCGTCCGCGCCACCTTCGAGGCGCGCGGCTACACCGCCTGGGACCCGACCTCCCCCGCCTTCATCCTCGAGAACCCGAACGGGGCGCTGCTCTGCATCCCGACCGCCTTCGCCTCCTGGACCGGCGAGGCGCTCGACGCGAAGATCCCCCTGCTGCGCTCGATGGACGCGCTCTCGCGCTCGGCGATCAAGGCGCTGGCGCTGCTCGGCGACACCGAGAGCAAGCGCGTCTTCACCACCGTCGGGCCCGAGCAGGAGTACTTCCTGATCGACGAGCAGTACTTCTTCGAGCGCCCCGACCTGATCTCGACCGGGCGCACCCTCTTCGGCGCCAAGCCGCCGAAGGGGCATGAGCTGGACGACCACTACTTCGGCTCGATCCCGGAGCGGATCCTCGCCTGCATGCTGGAGACAGAGCTGGAGGCGCGCAAGCTGGGCATCCCGGTCAAGACCCGCCACAACGAGGTGGCGCCGAACCAGTACGAGATCGCACCGGTCTTCGAGAACTCGAACGTCGGCTCCGACCACCAGCAGCTGATGATGCAGGTCCTGGAGAGCGTCGCCCGCCGCTACGGCCTGGTCTGCCTGCTGCACGAGAAGCCCTTCGCCGGCGTCAACGGCTCGGGCAAGCACAACAACTGGTCGATGGGCACCGACACCGGCGCCAACCTGCTCGACCCGGGCGACACGCCGGCCGACAACGTCCACTTCCTCTTCTTCTGCGCTGCGGTGATCCAGGCCGTCAACAAGCACCAGGGCCTGCTGCGGGCCTCGGTCGCCAACATCGGCCAGGACCACCGCCTCGGTGCCAACGAGGCGCCGCCGGCGATCATCTCGATCTTCCTCGGCGCCGAGCTGGAGAAGGCCTTCGAGGCGATCGCCAGCGGAGAAGGCGACCCGCATACGCCCGCTTCCTTCCTCGAGCTGGGCGCCACGGTGCTGCCGGCGCTGCCGATGCACGGCGGCGACCGCAACCGCACCTCGCCCTTCGCCTTCACCGGCAACAAATTCGAGTTCCGGGCGCTGGGCTCGAGCATGTCGCTCGCCTTCCCCAACACGGTGCTCAACACGATCGTCGCCGAGGCGATCGACGAGCTCGCCGACAAGCTGGAGGCAAAGAGCGGCGACGGCATGGACGTCGCCGAGGCCGTCATCGAGGTGGTCAAGGAGTCTTACTCCGCCAACAAGCGGGTCATCTTCGACGGCGACAACTACGACGAGGCCTGGCACGCTGAGGCGGAGCAGCGCGGACTGAAGAACCTGCGCACAACGCCCGACGCGCTGCCCGAGGTGCTCGGCGAGCAGACCGTCGCCGCCTTCGAGAACTACAAGGTGCTCTCCAAGCGCGAGCTGGAGTCGCGTTACGAGGTCTGGGTCGAGCAGTACTGGATCCGGGCAAACATCGAGGCGGAGACGACCTTCTCGATCGCCAAGACGATGATCCTGCCTGCGGCGCTGCGCCATCTGGCATTGCTGCAGGAAAGCGGCATCGGAGGGGTCACTGAGCAGCTGGACGCCAACCTGCGCGGCCTCGTCGACAGGCTGGTCGGCGCTCTTGACGAGCTGGAGTCGGCCAACGCCGACCCGGGCCTGGAGGGCATGGAGATGGCGATCCACGCCCGTGACAAGCAGATCGCCGCGATGGACAAGGTCCGCGAGGCGGCCGACAGGCTGGAGAAGGTAGTCGCCGACGACCTCTGGCCGCTGCCGAAGTATGAGGAGATGCTTTTTATTAAGTAGCGCCGACGCGTGTCGGCCCCGCGGGTCCTGTCGCGGATTTGGTGCCACCACCCCTGCGGTAGCTAAAGCTTCCTCGGGGTGGTCCCCCAAATCCGCGCCACCCGCGGGGAGGAACGTCTTCGCAACTTTGCTTCCAAAGCTGCGGAAGGGGCACTCGCAGCTTGAGCTGTCTTGGCCCGAAGCTGGTCAGGTTCGGGGAGGACTCGCATCTCGAGGCCGCCCCTGGGTGAGAGGGTCGGCATCTGGCGCACGGTCATCGTGCGGCCGGGCATTGCGTCGAGGTGCAGCTTCTGCAGCAGCATCGTCGCCACCAGCTTCACCTCGGTCTGGCCGAAGCGCTTGCCGATGCAGATCCGCCTGCCGCCGCCGAAGGGGACGTAGGCGCCGCGCGGCAGAGCCGCCTTCCGCTCGCGGGTAAAGCGCTCGGGGATGAACGCCTCAGGGTCCGGGAAGACCTCGGGTATGCGGTGGCTGGCCCAGGAGCAGTAGTTGACGTATGCCGCACGGCGGACGCTGTGGCCGTTGAACTCGAAGTCGTGCATCGCCCGCCGCGGGCCGATCCAGGCCGGCGGGTAGAGGCGCAGGACCTCGTCGAGGACCATGTCGAGGTAGGGCATCTCCTTCTCGAGCGTGTCGATGTCCGGCGTGGCGCCGGCGAGCACGCGGTCCTGCTCCTCGCAGAGCTTCTCGACCACGTCGGGGTGGCGGGCGAGCTCGTACATCATGAAGGTGAGGGTCGAGGTGGAGGTGTCGTGGCCGGCGAACATCAGCGTCATCACCTGGTCGCGCACCTCCTTGGCGGAGAAGCCCTCCCCCGCCTCGTCGCGCACGCCGAGCAGCAGGCTGAGGATGTCGCGGCGGCTCTCGTCGGGATCCGCGCGGCGGCGTGCGATCTCGTCGTAGACGATCTGGTCGAGGACGTCGCGCGAGCGGACCATCTTCGCCCAGGGCGAGCCCGGTCCGCGCAGCAGCCGCAGGTGGAAGTCGATGCCGTAGAAGCTGAGCGCCCGCTCGAAGTGCTCCGCGGCCGCCGCGCCCTTGCCCGCCTCGTCGGGGTCGAGCCCGAGCAGCGCCCGCATCGCGATCCGCATCGCGAGGCCGCGCATCCACTCGTAGACGTCGACGACCTGGCCGGGGCGGAGACGCTCGATCGCCGGCGTGGCCTCGTCGGTCATCGCCTCCACCGCGGCCGAGACCTGCTCGCGATGGAAGGCCGGCATCATGATCTCCCGCGCCCGGTCGTGGTAGGCGTCGTCGATCGTCAGCAGGCCGTCGCCGAGCAGCGGGATCAGGTCGCCGAAGCTCGACTCGCGCCAGTGGAAGTTCTCCGGGTGGGCGACGGTGATGAAGTGGTTGGCCTCCGGGCCGAGCATGAAGATCACCGGATGGTGGAGGAGCCGGGTGCTGAAGATCGGCCCGTACTCCTCGTAGAGGGAGAGGAGCAGCGGCAGGGGGTCCCGCGCGGCCTGCAGGGTGCGACCGAAGTCGAAGCTCTTCGGGCCCGGGGGGTAGGTGCCGCGACGGCGCACCCTGTACTCCGCGCGCACGTCTTCGGCGACGCGGCGGATCGGGTTGGCGCTCAGCTGCCTCGGCGGCTCGATGCGTTCCGCAGGCTTGGCCGGACTCTCGACGGGCATCGCCCCGAATCCTAGTTGGCTGACCGGCCAAACGTCCGATCAGGCACCGGCGGCGAGTTGGCCGCAGGCGGCGGCGATGTCGCGGCCGCGGGTGAGGCGTACGGTGGCGGTGAGGCGGTGCTCGGCGAGGATCGCGCGGAAGCCCTCGATTCGCTCGGGCGGGGAGCCGTCGTAGGCGCCGGTCGGGTTGTAGGGGATCAGGTTGACCTTGTAGGCGCGGGGATCGAGCAGGGCTGCCAGCTGCCGGGCGTGCTCGGGGAGGTCGTTGACGCCGTCGAGCATCACGTACTCGACGAAGACCTTGCGCCGGCGGCGGGCGCGATAGCGCTCGCAGGCGGCAAGCACCTCGGCCAGCGGGTAGCGGTCGTTGACCGGCATCAGCTGCGAGCGCAGCCCGTCGTTGGGGGCGTGCAGGGAGAGCGCCAGGCTGACCGGCATCTCGCAATCGGCGAGACGGTCGATGCCCGGCACCCAGCCGACCGTGGAGATCGCGGTGCGGCGGTGGGTCACGCCGACGTCCGGCAGCCGCTCGCAGGCACCAAGCACGGCGTCGAGGTTCATCGTCGGCTCCCCCATGCCCATGAAGACGACGTGGTCGATCGCTTCGGCGCGGCGGAAGTGCAGCGCCTGGTCGAGGATCTCGTCGGGGCTGAGGTTGCGGCCGAACCTCATCTGCCCGGTTGCGCAGAAGGTGCAGGTGAGGGGGCAGCCCGACTGCGAGGAGAGGCAGACCGAGCGGCGCCCGTCGCGGTAGCGCATCAGCACCGCCTCGATCGGGCGCCCGTCGCCGGTGTGGAAGAGCGCCTTGACCGTGCCGTCGTCGGACTTCGCCTCCTCGACGGTGGCCAGGGTGGAGATCGGCACCGACGCCGCGAGGCGCTCTCGCAACGAGGCCGGCAGGTTCGTCATCTCCTCGTAGGAGCGGGCTCCCCGCGCCACCCACTCCCAGACCTGGGAGGCGCGGTAGTCGGGCTCGCCGGCCTCGGCCAGCGTGCTGTCGAGCAGGGCGCGGTCCACCCGGCGAGTTTAGGAGTCCCTCCTAGACAAGGGGTGCCGTCGCGGTAGCAAGCTGAGCGAGAGCCTCGGCGGCCGCCCGCTCGCCTGCCTGCAGGGCACCCTCCATGTAGCCGCTCCAGACGGTGGCGGTCTCGGTGCCGGCCCAGTGGACTCGGCCGACCGGCTCGCGCAGGGAGGGCCCGCAGGCGGTCCACCCTCCCGGGCCGAAATTCGAGGTCGGCCCGCCCGCCGAGTGCTCCTCCTCCGCCCAGGCCTGTTCGGCATAGTCGAGCGGCTGCGCGGCGCGGGGGCCGAAGAGGCGCTCGAAGCAGGCGAGCACCGCGGCGCGGCGCTCGGCCGGGGCCATCGCCGCCATCTCGCGCGCCTCGGGACCGCCGACGAAGCCCAGCATCACCCCGGCGGACCCGTCGCGCGGCGAGCTGTCGAAGGTCAGCGTCACCGGCCCGATGTCGGTGACTGACTCGCCGCTCAGCCCCTCATCGCGCCAGAAGGGCTCTGGGTAGAGCGCCGTGCACTTGGCGGGGGCGCCGGGCCTCATCCGCTCGGCGAGCAGGCGGCGCCGCTCCGGCAGCTGCGGATCGAACTCGATCCGCGCGGCCAGCACGGGCGGCAGGGCGACGATCGCGCGCCGCGCCTCGACCTCGCTGCCGCGGGCGACCACCAGCACCGAGTCGGGGCGCTGCTCGATCCGGCGGACGGGCTCGCCCAGCCGGACCCGGTCGCCGAGGGTGTCGGCCAGGCCGATTGCCAGGCCGTGCGCCCCGCCTTCGACGCGATCCTGCTGCGCTCCGCCCTTGGTGTCGATCAGCTTGTCGAAGCTGCCCGCGGCGCTGATGTAGAAGAGCGCGTGGAGCATGGATATCTCCTCCGGTGCGGTTCCCCACACGGTTCGCCCGGCAAGCGCGAGCAGCTCGCGGGCGATCGGCGTCCGGATGTTGCCCTCGCACCACTCGGCCAGCGTCTGGCGGTCCAGATCGGCGGCGCCTCGGGCCGCCCAGGGCCGCTCGGCGTCGACGCCCCGGACGAGCCGGGCGATGCGGCGGCGAGCGAGGAACACGTCCCAGAGGACGGCCGGGCCGAGGCGCGGGATCGAGCCCCGGTAGAGCCTCCGCCTCCCGCCGACGTCGAGCAGGTTCCTCCCCTTGCCGTGCTGGGGGAAGAGGCCGAGGCCGAGATCGCGGGCGAGGTCCCGCACTCTGTCGTGATCGGAGCCGACAAACTGAGCTCCCAGGTCGACCTGCACACCGTCGCCGAGCTCGGCGCCCAGCAGGCGGCCCCCGACCCGGTCGCGGGCCTCGAGCACGACCACCTCATGCCCTGCATCGGCCAGCGCCTTCGCCGCGCCCAGACCGGACAGCCCCGCCCCGACGACCGCCACGTCGACGTTCGAGGTCGCCCCGCCGGCCATGGCTCAGAGGCCCGCCGCGTCGGCAAGCAGGTCGACCTGAGCGGGATCGTTCGAGGCGGGAAAGAGGATCAGATCGTCGCACCCGGCCGCCTCGTAGGCGGCGAGGGTCTGCCTGACCGACTCAACGTCCCTGGTCCCGGGCACGGCATCGGGCAATCCGACCGCAACGTCCATTCACCCCTCCTCGGCTTTCAGCGCCTTCTCCAGCGCCGTCGATTCGAGCCCTTCGACCCGTACGACCTTATCCCGAGAGCGCTCGCCCTTCACCACGCTCACCCGCGAGGGTGCGATTCCGAGGCGCTTGGCGATCAGCCGGCAAAGTGCCCGGTTCGCCCTCCCGTCGACCGGTGGCGCCGAGACCCTGGCCTGCAGGACGCCGGCGCGCATTCCCAGCAGCTCATCGCCCTTGCCGCGTGGCCGGAGACGGACCTTGATCTGGGCATCGCCCTTGGACACCTGGCCACTATGCCCATCGGGGACTAGAGTTGTCGCGATGGACGAACGAGACGGCGTCGAGGCTCTGACCGAGGCGATCGGGCACTACAACGACGCCTGGAACGCCCAGGACCTCGACGCGATCGTCGCCATGCACGCGCCCGACATGGTCTTCGCCAACCACACGGCGGGCGAGTCCGCGCAGGGCGAGGAGGTCCGCGGTCACATCGCCAGGATCTTCGAGGCCTGGCCCGACATGAAATTCGAGACTCGCCGCCTGTACGTGCGCGAGGGCGTGGTGACGCAGGAGTGGACGGCCACGGCCACGCACACGCAGACGATGCGCCGCGGGGACCTCGAGGCCCCTCCCAGCGGGCGGGCGGTCAGCTGGGACGGCATCGACGTGATCCCCTTCGAGCACGGCTTGATCAAGCGCAAGGACGTCTACTCGGACTCGGTCTCGATCCTGCGCCAGGTCGGCCTCCTCGACTGAGGGCAGAGCGCTTCTCGCTCAGCGCCGCAGCTGCCGCAGCCGGCTGCGCAGGAACGCCGGCCAGGCTCGGGGCCGCCCTGCCGCCGCGAGGGCGATTGGCAGGGAGTCGAAGTAGGAGACACGTTCGGTGGCGAGGCCGTCTTCGCCGAGGACGAAGCGGTCGACCGCCGTCCAGCCGATTGGCTTGCCGCCGGCGGTGCCGCTGATCGTGAACTCGATCAGCACCCCGTCCTCCGTAGCTCCCCAGCGGTGCACCACGGCGGTCATGTCCGGGATCAGCTCGAACAGATCGGCGAAGGCCCGCCGGCCGTCGTCCAGCGTGTTGGTGACGGGCGTCATCGGCGCCACCAATCGCACCCGCGCGGCCAGCACGGTGTCGAGCCCCTCCGGCGTCGGCGCCCGCCAGTACGCGGCGAAGCGCCGGGCGAAATCCGCCGCCGCCGCCTCGTCCAATGCGCCTGCGCCCACGGAGACAAGCGTACCGCATACTTTGAAAAACAAAGCACGGTGTAATAGGATCGCTCCAACGGCCCCGACCCGGGGCCGACGACATCAGGGAGAAACGGATGAGCACCTACGCGGTGAAGAAGATCGACGACATGGAGGCCGTCTTCCTCGGCGCCTTCAAGCGCGCCCGCGCGGAGCTTGGCGTCGAGTCGTTCGGCATGCAGATCATCGACATGCCGCCGAACTTCGAGAACTACCCCGAACACGACCATGGGCAGGACGGGCAGGAGGAGGTCTACGTGACGCTGCGCGGCTCGGGCGAGCTCGACATCGCCGGTGAGCGCTTCCCGCTCGACCCCGACCACGTCGCCCGCGTCGGCCCCGGCGTGATGCGCAAGGTCTGGCCGGGCGAGGAGGGCATCCGCATCCTCGTCCTCGGCGGGGTCCCGGACGGCGAATACGTGGCCCCCGACAACTCCAAGCTCGGCGAACCCGACCCGATGGCGAGCTAGGGCCGGCCGGCCGCCCCCCGGTCACGTGGCTCGTGGCCGGGACACTCGGCCACCGGCACCCGCGGGTAGCGGGGGAAGCGCGGGTCGGTGCGCGAGCGCTCGCAGAGCGAGAAGACCGAGCCGCGCGTGTTGGGTACGAGCCTCTGGTGCAGGCAGGTGTCGCAGAGACCGCAATTGACCCGTTCGGTCATCTTGGCCACAGGCTAGCTTTGGCGTGTGAGCGGCACGGCCACCCTCTTCGACACCGACGCCCCCGGCCACTCCGCGACGGTCGAGGTGCTGGGGGTGATCTTCTGCGCCGAGGACGACGGCTACGCGGTGCTCGAGGTCCAGGACGCCGAGTCGGGCGAGGGGTTCGCCCTGGTCGGCCCCGTCGCCCATCTCGGCGTCGGCGACCGCGCCGAAGTCAGCGGCGAGTGGCAAACGCACGCCCGCTACGGCCGCCAGCTCCGCGCCCAGGGGGCCTTGCCGCTCGACCCCGCTGACCGCGAGGGCCGGATCGCCTACCTCACCTCGCTGCGGCACATCGGCCCCGCCCGGGCAGAACGGCTGGTCGACGAGCACGGCGAGGGGGTGCTGGGGGCGATCGCCGCGGATCCGCGGGCGGTGTTCGGCTCGCTGCGCGGCGTCAGCGTCGCCCAGGCAGAAGCCGCCACCGAGTCATGGCATGCCAGCCGCGCGATCCGCGACCTGCACGTGCAGCTCGCCCCGCACGGCCTGGCCCACCTGGCAGCGCCGATCCACACCCGCTTCGCCGACCGCTCGATGGCGATCCTGCACGAGGACCCCTACCGGCTGACCGAGGTCGAGGGGGTCGGCTTCGCCCGCGCCGACAAGATCGCGCTCGCCGCAGACGTGCCGCCCGAGTCCAGCCGCCGGGCGCAGGCCGCGGCGGCCTACGCGCTGGCCGAGGCCGAACAGCAGGGCAACAGCTACCTGCCGCTCGCAGAGCTGACCATGCGCGCCGCGAAGCTTCTCGGGCTCAGCCCCGACCCCGAGGTGCTGAGCGAAGGCCGGGGGCTGACGGTCGAGGGCGAGCACGTCTACCGCGAGCTCACCCACGCCAGCGAGGTCGCGGTTGCCGTGACCCTCGCGGCCCGTGCCGCCGGCCCTCCCCACCTCGACCACGACCCCGGTGCCGAGCCGCCGCGCGACGGCGCGGGCACCGAGCTGACCGACGAGCAATGGTCGGCGGTGCGCAGCGCCTTCACCTCGCGGATCTCCGTCCTGACCGGCGGGCCCGGGGTCGGCAAGACGGCCTGCACGAGGGCGATCGTCGAGGAGGCCGAAGACGCGGGTCTGCGAATCGCCCTCTGCGCCCCGACCGGCCGCGCCGCCCGCCGTCTCGAGGAGGCGACCGGCCACGACGCCCAGACGATCCACCGGATGCTCGAGTGGATGCCGGGCCGCGAGCCGGCCTTCAGACCGGGGCACCCGCTGCCGGTCGACCTGGCGATCGTCGACGAGTCCTCGATGCTGAACCTGCGCCTGATCGAGGTCCTGCTCGGCGGGCTCGCCGAGTCGACCCACGTCGTCTTCGTCGGCGACGCCGACCAGCTGCCGCCGATCGGCGCCGGCAAGCCTTTCGAGGACCTGATCGCGGCGGGGATCGCGCCGGTCGTCCGCCTCACCCAGATCTTCCGCCAGGCAGCACGCTCGATGATCACGACCGCCGCCCACGAGATCAACCAGGGCCGGCCGCCGCACCTCGAGCCGGCCGAGGACCAGGACCACGACTTCTTCTTCATCGACCGCGCCAGCCCCGAGCGGGCGCTGGAGGCCGTGGTCGAGGTCGTCGCCGAGCGGGCGCCGGCGCGCTTCGAGGTCGATCCGATCCGCGACGTGCAGGTGCTGGCGCCGATGTACCGGGGGGCGGTCGGGATCGACGCCCTCAACGAGCGCCTGCAGGAGCGGCTCAACCCGCGCGGCAAGCGGGCGGTCGGGGAGCGCTTCCGGGTCGGCGACCGGCTGATCCAGACTCGCAACTCACACGAGCTGGGCCTGATGAACGGCTCGATCGTCTTCCTCCGCGCCGACGACCCCGACGAGGAGGAGATCCTCGTCGACACCGACGAAGGCGAGTCGCTGACGATCCCCTACGGCGAGACAGCGACGCTGCGCCTGGCCTACGCGATCTCCGTCCACAAGGCGCAGGGCTGCGAGGTCCCGGTCGTCGTCGGCGTCTGCCACCGCTCCCACGCGCGGATGCTGACCCGCCCCCTCCTCTACACCGCGATCACCCGCGCCCGCAGCAGCTGCATCCTCATCGGCGACCGCGCGGCGCTCGACGGCGCGATAAGGCGCGATGACAGCGGGCGGCGTTACTCGGGACTATCCGAGCGTCTGCGCGCCTAGAGGGTGGACAAGGACTGAACCGCCACCATGGCAGCCGATTTCTTGACCCTCCGGAGATAGACGCCTGCCCATGACCACGATGGCTACCGTCGGTGCCACCCCGACATCGGCCGGCGACACTCAAAACTCTGTAACACACACAACTCTTTAAATCTGTAGCCCAAAGCGACCACCGTGGCCATGGTTAATTCAGGCACCTGACGGCGAACAACACGCCGTTCGACAAAACTGGAGGTGATCTCTGCCTCGAAGAATCGTTCCTCGACGGGGCGGCGCTCTCTGCGAAAACGCCAGGCAGTACGACGCCGTTTTGAGCTCATAACGCATAAATCGAGCGCGCGCGACTTGGCGCACGCGAACAACCCACATCCCGACCATTAAGCCCGATCTGCCTTCCGCGAGGGTGGTGCGGGGACCTGAAACTGCCGCCAGGCCACCGATTTCTTGACTGCTCCCGGGACAGGGGCTTGTCTATAAGCATCAGGCAACGTCCCGGCGCAAACCGCCGGAAGGGAGAACCAAAATGAGATTCATCAAGACATTTGGCCTGGCGGCTGTAGCGGCCATGGCGGCGATGGCATTCGTCGGTGCCGCCTCGGCGTCAGCCGCAGTCACCGAGCTCTGCGTATCGCACAAAGCATTAGGTTGCTTATTGGAAAGGGCGCTATCCGTGAGCATGAACAACTCAGGTCAGGGCGTCGGCACACTCTTAACCGACCTCGTCGACGTCTTATGCTTAACGATCAGCGGGACGGCTTCGATGTTTGTGGAGTCTAACCCGCAGTGGGCCCAGGTCACAGCACTCTCGTTCACGAACTGCGGCACTAAATCCGCACACAGCAACTGCCAGGTCTCAGTTCTCGAACTGCCCTCATCGAGTTGGCTCAATAAGACTGGGTTAGACGCTGGCACTTTCACTAGCGGAAACGGCCTGACCTTAGTCAACTGCGATAACATCGATATCTTCGGCATCGATATACACTGTATCTACGACGGCACGGGTCTTACGTTCTCCGTTGGCGCCCAGTTACTGAAAGCGGACGATACGGCGGTCAACTTCGTCGAAGGTGGCAGCCTCTGCCCCGAAGAATCATTCCTCGACGGGTTACTGAAAACGACGGCCAATCGCTACGTCCTGGCCTAACCGTCGCTTGAGTTGCCGGCGCTCTCTTCGGAGAACGCCGGCAGGATGACGCCGCCCCGGTTTCCGGGGCGGCGTCTGCAGCTGGCGCATAAACCCGCGGACCGGAGGCCCTTAGTGTTGGCCAACCCGCAGTCGATTCACATTTGGGCCTTTCAAACCGTTATGTCCTCGCCTAACACGTCCGCTTTTTGACGGCGATCTCTTGGGAGAACGCCGGCAGGACGACTGAGGATGGCCGGGCTCCCTCACCACATCGCATCGCCGCGATACTGAGGTCGTGGAGAAGCCGAAGCCGTCCCTGATCGCCGTCGCGACCACGCTGGGCGGGATCGCGCTTCTCGCCGCTCTCGTGCTGGCCGTCCCCGCCCTGCGCGAGGCCGTCGAGGCGGCTGTCCGGGGCGACACCGCCGAGGTGCGCAGCGAGCTCGACAGCCTCGGGATCGCCGGCCCGCTGATCATCCTCGCCCTCGCCCTGATCCACGCCGTCGTCTTCTACCCGGCCGAGATCGTCGACGCAGCGGCCGGCTTCGCCTACGGCTTCTTCCCCGCCCTGGCCCTGACGATGACCGGCTGGCTGCTCTCGGGCCTGCTCTGCTTCGCGATCGGCCGCTCGCTTGCACGGCCCCTTCTCGACCGCTGGTTCGGGACCGAGCGCTTCGAGCGCACCGAGGCGATGATCGAGCAGGGCGGCGTCACCCTGCTGCTCGCCGCGCGCCTGATCCCGATCGTGCCCTTCAGCCTCACCTCCTACGCCGCCGGCGCCGCTCGCGTGCCGGTCTGGCGCTTCACCTGGACGACCGCGGTCGGCTACCTGCCGATCACCGCGCTCTCCGTCTATTTCGGCACCAGGCTGGAAGGGCTCAGCCTCACCGATCCACTGGTCCTGGGCAGTGCCGCGGCGCTGCTGCTGTTGCTGCTCGTCGGCCACCGGATAGCCCGCCGCGGCACAGCGGCGAGCCCTAGCGAATCCGCTTGACCCTGAAGCGATAGACCGCCGGCGTGAGGTCGGCGTTGCCGGCGGCGTCGCGAGCGTAGACGCGGATGGTGTGCGGGCCGATCGCGAACCGGCGCACCAGCCGCTGCGGGCACGCGCGGAGGGGGTCCCCGTCGATCCGGCACACAAACGAGACGCCGGCCTGGTCAGAGGCGAAGCGGAACACGACCTTCGCCTTGCCGGCACGCGTGCGAATCGTCCGCGCAGGCCGGCGGCGGAAGAAGGTCCGAGGCCGGATGCTCTGCGCGGGGAGGCCGCTCGGCTCGACGGGCGTCGCGGGAGCCGGAGGGACTTCCGAACCCCAATCGCCCGGGGCACGCGCATCCTCGGGAGAGCCTTCGGGTGAGGGCGGAGAGCACTCGGGCGGGACGAAGGTTTCGGGACTGGGGAGCTCTGCGAGCGCCCCGACCGCTTCCACGAGGCCGGAGCCCACGGCGCAGGGACCGAATGCGCCGACTTCATCCGCGCTTGCCTGCAGCGCCGAGCGGATCCCGGACGGCGCTTCCCCCGGCTCGGCCTCGAGCATCAGGGCGGCGATGCCGGCCGCGTGCGGAGCGGCCGCAGACGTGCCGCAGAAGCGCCACACCGCTCCGGTGAAGCCGGCGAAGAACGTGGTGACTCCGCAGTCGGTCGCGACGACGTCGGGCTTGGAGAGGATCTCCGGCACCGCAAGGGGGGCAGCCGCTTCGGTGCTCGTCACCGGCCCGAAGTCGTGCCTCACCGGCCCACGCGAGGAGTATTTCTCGGGTTCGGTCGATTTGCTGAACCGGATCGCTCCGACGGAGATCGCGCTTGCCGCTCCGTTGTGGCCGAAGATCGTCGGGCCGACGACGTCGCCGCCGGTGGAGCGCGGGTACTCGGTTGCGGTCACGCCCGAACCACCTGCCACCAGGGCGAACTTCAGGCGTGGGCTTTCGCCCGAGAAGCGATTCACCACCAGCTGTACGGTCCGCTCCGAGGCGGATTCGTTTTCCCACTGGACCACCTCGAACGGCCGCTGACTTTTCCCGTTGTCTTCGGCGGACCCGGTGATGAGATTGCCGCTGGCGTTGAGCAGAAAGGCGTCGAGATCGGTATCGACCCCCTCCCAGGGCTCGTCCCACTGAAGGTCGACGGCGAACGTGTCTCCGGGTGCGACTTTGATGCCGAACGTCCTGTCCACCTGCGAACCGGGGGCGAAGTCGAGGCAGTGCGAGCCGTTGAAGCCCGGGAGGCTCTGAACTTCCGGCGGACAACTCTCTGCATCCCGGTAGAGAGGGGTTTCCCAGGACGCGATTTCGCGCCCTTCGGAGTCGAAGAGGTTGCTGTTGCCGGCCGCGGAGAAATATGCGACCCCATCTTCGACCGCTTCGTCGACGGCGACCGCGACCGGGCCGTCCTGGAAGAAGGGCTCTTCGAAGTAGAAGACGTCGTCGACGATCACCTCCGCGCCTGCATCTGCCAGCGCATCGATGTTCGTCGCGAAGACGTCTTCGCCGTTGAAGGCCGAGGCGAAAGCCATGTCCGCGCCGGGAGCGACGTCGTGGACGATCTGCGCCATCGCGCGTCCCTCGTCCGCGGGTTCTTCTTCTTCGAAGACTTCCCCCATCTCTTCGAGAACGTCGACGTCACTGGTGTCACCGCACGGATTCGCTTCGCCAGGCAGGTCTGCGCTCGCCACGTCGTCTGCTTCTTTGGTTGCCACCGGGCCGCTCCCGTCGGCGGCTTCGGTGGCGAGGTCGAAGGAGTCCGAGAGGATGCCGACCGTCAGTCCGCTGCCATCGACACCGGAGAGGTCGCGCGCTTCCCCCGTTTCGTCGCCGGCGTGCAGCTGTTCGACGCCCTCCGAGACGACTTCACCGGAGGGGCAGACCGCCGCCGCAACCGGCTCGAGCGCCTCGGTGACCGCAACGACGCGTGGTGCTCGGCCAAGACGGCGAAGCTGGCTGGGCTTGGCGGCGACGGTGACGGACTGGTAGCGCCTGCTCGCATGGACGATCCTTGCGCCTCTGGCGCGCAGAGGGTCGAGGCCGGCGAGGGCGCCCCGATCGAAACGCACGTAGGCGAGGATCCGGTTCCCCTCTCGCAGCAGGCTGCCCGGGCCCTGCCGAGCGACTCCGAGCCTCGCAGCCTGGGTCGCATACGACGCCGAACGCACCGAGGGCTGGGCGAGCAGGGCGAGGCGCTGGGAGAGGTCCCCGCCCGCGGAGCGCGACATCGCGGTCGCCGAAGCCGGCACCAGGAGCAAAGCCGCCGAGGCCGCGGCCGCGAGCGTGCCCGCGGCGCGCCGGAATCGTCGCTGTCGGAACATCGCCATCACCGTATCGACTGGTCTCCTCCCCATCTCAACACCGTTAGACGTGGATCCGAGCGCAGCGCTTTTTGCCCCAGGCCTGCTACGGTCCCCGCGTTAGGTCGGATCGTTATCCGGCAAAAGTCGTGTCTAGCGCTCGCGTCGTTGCTTTACCGAAGCCTCCGCGTTCGCAGCACATCAAGTGGAGGCAATACATGCCGACTGGAACAGTCAAGTGGTTCAGCGACGACAAGGGCTACGGGTTCATCACTCCCGACGACGGCTCCAAGGACGTCTTCGTGCATCACAGCGCGATCCTGGGTGAGGGCTTCAAGTCCCTGACCGAGGGCGCCAAAGTGAGCTACGAGTCCGAGGAAGGCCCCAAGGGCCCCGCCGCGGCGAGCGTCCAGCAGACCTCGTAGTCGCACACCGCACTTGAGCATCACGAGGCCCGCCTCCGGCGGGCCTCTTCTTTGCGCCCCCATCCTTCCCCCGCCGCTGAGGAAGGCACCACGATGACGAGACGAGAAGACCTTCGGAATATCGCGATAGTCGCCCACGTCGACCACGGCAAGACGACGCTGGTCGACGCGATGCTGTGGCAATCCGGTGCCTTCCGCAAGGGCCAGGACGTCGCCGAGCGGGTGATGGACTCGATGGACCTCGAGCGCGAGAAGGGGATCACGATCCTTGCCAAGAACACCGCCGTCAACTACGACGGGGTGAAGCTCAACATCGTCGACACGCCGGGGCACGCCGACTTCGGCGGCGAGGTCGAGCGCGGCCTGACCATGGTCGACGGCGTCCTCCTCCTCGTCGACGCCTCCGAGGGGCCCCTGCCGCAAACCCGGTTCGTGCTGCGCAAGGCCCTGGAGGCGAAGCTGCCGGTGATCCTCGTCGTCAACAAGGTCGACCGACCGGACGCTCGCATCGCCGAGGTCGTCGACGAGGTCTACGAGCTCTTCCTCGACCTCGACGCCGACTCCGATCAGATCGACTTCCCGATCGTCTACACCAACGCCAAGGACGGCTGGGCCTCGCTCGAGGAGGGAGTCGAGGGAAGCGACCTCTCCCCCTTGATGGACCTGATGCTGGAGAAGATCCCGGCACCGGAGTTCGACCCCGACCATCCCCTGCAGGCGCACGTCACCAATCTCGACGCGTCCCCCTATGTCGGCCGCTTGGCGCTCTGCCGGGTGCGGCATGGGACGATCCGCTCCGGTCAGCAGATCGCCTGGTGCCGCGCCGACGGATCGATCGAGCGAGCAACCGTCTCCGAGCTCTACATCACCGAGGCGCTGGAGAGAGTCACGGCGCAGGAGGCCGGGCCCGGCGAGATCATCGCCGTCGCCGGAATGGAAGAGGTGACGATCGGCGAGACCCTTGCCGACCCCGACGACCCGCGCCCGCTGCCGGTGATCGTCGTCGACGAGCCATCGCTCTCGATCGTGGTCGGCATCAACACCTCGCCCCTGGCCGGCACGGAGGGCAGCAAGCTGACCGCTCGCCAGGTCCGCGACCGCCTCGACGCCGAGCTGGTCGGCAACGTCTCGATCCGGGTCCAGGACACCGAGAAACCCGACGCGTGGGAGGTCCAGGGCCGCGGCGAGCTGCAGCTGGTCGTGCTGCTCGAGCTGATGCGGCGCGAGGGTTTCGAGCTGACCGCGGGCCAGCCGCGCGTGCTGACCCGGGAGATCGACGGCAAGCTGCACGAGCCGATCGAACGGCTCTCGATCGACGCCCCGGAGGAGCATGTCGGCGCGATCACGCAGCTGCTGGCGGGGCGCAAGGGGCGCCTGGAGCAGATGGCGAACCACGACACCGGCTGGGTGCGGATGGAATACCTGGTGCCGGCGCGAGGGCTGATCGGGCTGCGCACCGAGTTCCTCACCGAGACCCGCGGCACCGGGGTCATGCACCACGTCTTCGAGGGCTGGGAGCGCTGGGCCGGCGATCTGCGCCTGCGGCCCACCGGCTCGATCGTCGCCGACCGTCGCGGCAAGACGGCCAGCTATGCGCTGATCGGGCTGCAGGACCGGGGCACCCTCTTCATCGGCCCCGGCGAGGAGGTCTACGAGGGAATGATCATCGGCGAGAACGCCCGCGCCGAGGACCTCGACGTCAACGCGATCAAGGAGAAGCAGCAGACGAACATGCGCGCCGCCAGCGCCGAGGTGCTGGAGCGCATGGCGCCCCCAACCCGTCTCACCCTCGAAGCCGCGGTCGAGTTCCTGCGCGAGGACGAGTGCGTCGAAATCACTCCCGAGTCGGTTCGCCTGCGCAAGGTCGAGCTCGACAAGACGCGCCGCCAAAAGACAGCCCGCCAGGCCACCCGCGCCTAAACCACCCGCCGACGGGACGAAATCCGCCCCTATGGGGCGGATTTCGTCCCGTCGGCGGTCAAGGCGGGGTTAGACCGTGGCGGCAGCCTGCTGAGACTGGCTGTCCTCGGCGGCCTTCGCCTTGGCTTCAGCCTCCGGGGTGGGCTCGTCGACGCTGCGCGGCAGCAGCACTTCTTTGGCGATCACCAGGCGCTGGATCTGGCTGGTGCCCTCGTAGAGCTGCATGATCTTGGCGTCGCGCATCAGCTTCTCCACCGGGTACTCCTTGATGAAGCCGTAGCCGCCGTAGACCTGCACGGCGTCGACGGTGATCTCCATCGCCGAGTCGGCGGCGAAGCGCTTGGCCATCGAGGAGACCTTGCTGTTGCGGACGCCCTGGTCGAGCAGGACCGCGGAGTTCCAGACCAGCAGGCGGCCGGCCTCGACCTTGGTCGCCATGTCGGCGATCATGAACTGGATCGCCTGGTGCATCGCGATCGGCACGCCGAACTGGACCCGTTCCTTGGAGTAGTCCGAGGCGTACTCGAGGGCGGCGCGGCCGATGCCGACGGCCATCGCCGAGACGCCGGGGCGGGTCCGGTCGAGCGTCATCATCGCCAGCTTGAAGCCCTTGTTTTCCTCGCCGAGGAGGTTCTCGGCCGGGATCTCGACTTCGTCGAAGGAGATGGTCGCGGTGTTGGAGGCCCGCTGGCCCATCTTGTCCTCCTTCTTGTCGACCGAGACCCCGGGGAGGTCGGCGTCGACGACGAAGGCGCTGATCCCGCGGTGACCGCCCTCGGGGTCGGTCTTGGCGTAGACGGTGAAGTAATCGGCGTAGGTGCCGTTGGTGATGAAGCACTTGGAGCCGCTGATGACGTACTTGTCGCCCTTCTTCACGGCCTTGGTCTTCATCCCCGAGACGTCGGAGCCGGCGTCGGGCTCGGTCAGGCAGAAGGAGGCGAGCTTCGGCTCCTCGCAGAGCATGCCGAGGTACTTCTTCTTCGTCTCCTCGGAGCCGCCGAGGGTGATCGGCGCCGAGGCGAGGCCGTTGGCCATCAGGCTGGTGCCGATGCCGGAGCACCCCCAGCCCATCTCCTCCTCGATCAGGCAGCCGGAGAGGTAGTCGAGGCCGGGGCCGCCGTAGGCCTCGGGGATGTGGGTGTTCATCAGCCCCACCTCCCAGGCCTTGTCGATGATGTCCTGGGGCCAGGTGCCGTCCTTGTCGTACTCCCAGGCCACCTTGCGGATCTCGTTCTCCGCGAAGTTGTGCGCCATCTCGCGCAGGTCCTTCTGCTCGTCGGTGAGGGTGAAGTCAACCACTGGTCGCGGCTCCTTTTCAGTCCGTGAAAGCCTTTGCATGCGGCCTCGCCGCAAGACGACGGACCACCGATTGACTGGTCAGTCAACCAAGCCAAGAGTATCGGATAGCGACGCCGGGGCGAGAACCCTGGCGGCGGCGCGGCAAGAGCCTTAATCTTGAGGCATGGCGCACCAGCTGCTGGCAGCGACCACTGTCGCGAATGGCAACGTGCTGATCGCGATCACGCTTCTCGCGGTGCCGATCGGCGCCATCGCCCTTGCCCTCTCGGGCAAGGCTTGGCAGGGGATCGGAAAGGGGCCGTACGCGATCGACCCCGACCTTCCCCCGCGCTCGGTCCGGCGCCTGGCCTCGCCGGTCAGCCGCGCCACCCAGGAAGTCGAGGTTCGCCAGATGCTGCAGGCGAAGTCCTACCGGCGGGAGCGGCGCGGGGAAGCGCCGATCGACGTCGAGCGCGAGGCCGAGCGCCGGCTCGCCGATTTCGTAGGATCCGGCTGATGGCCGCCGCCGAGGAGAACCTCTACGAGGTCGAGGAGCTGCTGATGCAGCCCGGGACCTACTTCAACCCCCAGACCGAGGTGCTCGTCGTCGTCGACGACTCGACCTCGCTGGACCAGGAGGTCTTCAACATGGAGGCCTACGAGGGGGCGGAGTGGGTGCGCATCTCCGACGAGGTTCCGGTCGACGAGGACCAGCGCGACCAGGTGCTGGAGCGCTTCCAGACCAGCTACCACCCCGGCTCCGCCGGCTCGGTCTCCGAAACCGCGCTGGAGCAGGGCGACGACGAGCTCGACGAGGGCGAGAACGGCCAGGACCCCGGCCGCGAGGATCAGGGCGGGGACCCCGAGTAGTGCTGGAAGCCGGGGCGAGCGCGCCCGACTTCACCCTGCCCGATCAGGACGGCAACGAGGTGAGCTTCGCCGACCTGAAGGGCGAGACCTTCGTCCTCTATTTCTATCCCCGCGCCGACACGCCCGGATGCACGACCCAGGCCTGCGGCGTCCGCGATCGCAGCTCCGAGTACGAGGCGGCGGGCGTCCGCGTGATCGGCGTCTCCCCCGACACGGTCGAGGCGGTGAAGAAGTTCGCCGACAAGTTCGGCCTCGGCTTCACCCTGCTCGCCGACGCCGACCACGCCGTTGCCGAGCGCTACGGCACCTGGGTCGAGAAGTCGATGTACGGGAAGAAATATTGGGGAGTCGCGCGAGCGACGTTCATTGTCGGTCCCGAGGGCAAGATCGCCAAAGTCTTCCCCAAGGTGCAGCCCAAGAAACACGACGATCTCGTCTTGAAGGCACTCGGCGAGCTCGGCGACGGCCTAGGCGCCGACGGCTACGACCACGATGAACGTCGTGTAGAGCAGGAACCAGGTGACGACAGCGGGCAGGCCGAAGCGGCCGCGGCGGTGCAGGACCTCGTAGGCGAGCAGGCCGCCGGCGAGGCCGAGGACGACCGAGAGAGCCGCGTTGCCGCTCAGCTCCCAATCGGTGAAGATGAGCCCGATCCCGACCGGGATCGTCGACTGGAAGACCATCGCCCCGGTGATGTTGCCGAGCGCCAGCGAGTCCTTGCCTTCGCGGACCCAGAAGAAGCTGTTGACCTTCTCCGGCAGCTCGGTCGCGAGCGGGGCGAGGACCAGGGCGAGGACCACGGCCTCGACGCCGAGGCTGTCGGCGATGTGGAGCAGCTCCTCGACGAAGAGATGGGCGCCGCCGACCATCGCCGCGAGGCCGACCAGGAGCTGAATGATGCAGAGCGACAGGGCCGGGCTTTCGCGTCGTTCGGAGCGTCGCTCGAAGACCAGCGGGTTGAGCGTCTCCTCGTCCTGCACCTCCCCCCCTCCCCGCAGCGTGCGGGCGATATAGAGCGGATAGGCGAGGATGACGAGGATCCCGACCGGGATCCTCAGCGCGTCGGGAGCGCCCCACGACAGCGCCAGGGAGATCGCGAAGAAGAGTAGGAAGAAGAGCAGGTCGCGCTCGAGCGTCGGCCGGTGGGCCTTCAGCTCGAGGCCCTGCTCGCGCTTCTCCCGGTAGAGATAGGCGAAGAGGCCGACCAGGCCCATCGCCAGCGTGCCGAGCAGGAAGGGAGCTCCGACGATCGCGCCGATCGCAACCTGGTCGGCCCCCTCGGCCGCACCGATCAGCGCGACGATCGCGATCAGCGTCTCCGGCATCGCGGTGCCGACCGCCGCCAGCAGGCTGCCGACCGCACCCTCGCCGAGCTCCAGCCGGTGCCCGATCCACTCCACCGCGTTGGTGAAGAGCAGCGCCCCGGAGAGGATCACGGCGAAGCTGACGATGAGCAGGATGACTTCCACGAGCGGGTCAGCCTATGTGACTGGGACCCTCGCCCCTACTAGGCGAAGTAGAAGGCGAGGCCAAAGACTGCGTAGACGGCAAGGAGCTGAACTCCCTCGAACCAGGTCGACTCGCCGTCCTGGGCGACGTAGTTGGCGATCAGCACGGCGAGCAGGATGGCGCCGAGCTCGAAGCCGTTGAAGACGAGGGCCAGCGGGTGCGGGCCGAGGAAGAAGGAGGCGAGGACGAGGAGCGGCGCGACGAAGAGGGCGACCTGGGCGCTGGAGCCGATCGAGATGTTGACCGCCAGGTCCATCTTGTCCTTCATCGCGACGAGCACCGCGACCCAGTGCTCGGCGGCGTTGCCGACGATGGCGACGACGATCACGCCGATGAAGAACTCCGAGAGGCCGATCGCGTGCGAGGCCTCCTCGATCGAGCCGACCAGCACCTCCGACATCAGCCCTACCACCAGCCCCGAGCCGGCCAGGGCGAGGATCGACTTGCGCGTCGACCATCCCCAGGTGTCCTCCTCCTCGTACTCGGGGTTGAAGATCGCCCGGTGGGTCTTCAGCGAGAAGAAGAGTCCGGCGACGTAGGTGGCCATCAAGACGATCGCGACCGCCAGCGAGAGGTGCTCGACGGTCGAGTCGTAGTTGACCGTCTCGGCACCGGGGGCCGGCAGGCCCTGGCCCTCGACCAGCTCGAAGATCGCCGGCATCACCAGCGCCGCGGCCGCGAGCAGCAACATCGTCGTCTGCACGCCGGCAGCGGTGCGGCTGAAGGTCTGCTTCTCCCGCCTCAGGCCGCCGAACAGCATCGATGCCCCCAGCACGAGCAGGATGTTGCCGATGATCGAGCCTACGATCGAGGCCTTGACCACCTCCTGCAGGCCCTGCTGGAGGGCGAAGAGGGCGATGATCAGCTCGGGCGCGTTGCCGAAGGTGACGTTGAGCAGGCCGCCGATGCCGGGGCCCGAGCGCGCCGCCAGCTCCTCGGTTGCGCGGCCCATCAGCGCCGCCGTGGGGATGATCCCCAGCGCCGAGGCGCCGAAGACGAGCCCGGCCGCGGCTCCGCCGAGGTCCAGCGCCACCGCCAGCGGGATCAGCGGCGTGAGCAGGTACGGCCAGCCATGGGGAGAGCGGAGGAAAGCGGCTACTGCGTGCCCCCTGCGCGCGCGAGCCTTTCCAGGAAGTTGGTCAGCCCGGCCCCGCCGATGCCGCCCTGGAGCACGCCGAGCAGTTCGATCGGGTTGACGCCGAGCTTGATGAAGAGCGCGCTCAGCGGCTTCGAGCTCTTCGGCTTGGAGATCGTCTGCGCCTCGTTGACGTCGGTGAGGGTCAGGTCGAGGTCGAGCTCGACGCTGCTCGCGCCCTGGGCCGACCCCTCCGGCGGTTCGATCGTGACCTGCGCCTGGAGCCGGCGCACGATGTGGTCGTCACCCACGTAGAGCACGAGACGCGCGTCCTTGACCGCGCTCTTGGCGCCGCCTGATTTTTCGATTTCGCCCAGCGACGCTTCGAACCCGGGAACGGCTTTCAGCTGTTCGCTGCAGAGCGCGTCTTCCTGCATTTCGGAGAACGCCTCGTTCGCGGTCTCGGTATCGACGTCGCCGCTCACCTTCGTCGTGCTCGTGCCCCCCACCTCGACGGTGCCTTCCTCGGTCGGGTCCTCGACGAACTCGCTCAGCTTCCTCTCCTCGACCACTTCCTGGCAGGCGCTGACTTCTTCCGATTCGCCCACGATTTCCGTGCCGTAGCGATAGGTGGTCGGGTCGACCTCGTAGTCGGTCCCGTCGAACTCGACATAGGCGTTGTTGGGCCCGGTAAGAGCGACCCCGCCGTTGAAGTCGACCTTTTCACCGTCGACGGTGCCCTTCACGGTCGCGGTCAGGTCAAGCTCGGGCGCCTCCTCCCCCTCCTTGGCCTCGAAGGGGCCCGACAGGTCGACGTCGACCTTTCCGCCTTTGCCGCCCTTCGTGTCGATCCCCAGCGAGAGGTCCAGCTTGCCGCTTTCGACCCCGCTGAGGGTCGCTTCGTCGACGATCTCCTGCGCCCCGCCGTCACTGCCTCCGCAAGCGGCAATCGCCAAGGCGAGAGCGAACACGGCGATTGAAACGACAAGGATGCGAAATGAGCTCAAGGCGGCGGACCTCCGTTTGCAAAAAAAATCTGACTGGGGTCGCAAAAGCTTACGGCCCGGGAGGGCTTCGGGGGTCTCTCCTCAGGAACTCCCGCGAAGCGGCCTGAGGAGAGACCCCCGAAGCCCTCCTACCGCGTGGTCTCGATCTGACGCGGCGCCTCCTCCGTCACGTTGAGCGCGAGCGGGAAGAGGAAGGTGCCGAGGAAGATCAGGATGATCCCGGCGGCGACCAGCCAGCGGGCCGCTGTGAGGTGGCCGAGGATGCCGATCGCGAAGCCGATCAGCATCAGAGCCAGTAGGGGCCGCGCTGTGGGGCAGCAGCGTCGCGAGGGGCAGGGCGAGGTCGAGCACAGCGACGATTATCATCGCCCCGATGGCTGCGGGCTCCGTGACAGAGGTGAAGGACGCGCTGGCGGAGGTCGGCTACCTCGCCGACGAGCCGGCGGCGCTGGTCTCCTTCCTCGCCCAGAGGCTGGAGAAGCCGGTCCTGGTCGAGGGCCCCGCGGGCGTCGGCAAGACCGAGCTGGCAAAGGCGCTGTCGCGCGCCACGGGCCGCGAGCTGATCCGCCTGCAGTGCTACGAGGGCCTCGACGAGGCCAAGGCGCTGTACGAGTGGAACTACCGCAAGCAGCTGCTGCGGATCCAGGCCGGCGGCGAGGACGGCTGGGAGGAGGTCCACGGCGACATCTTCGACAAGGAGTTCCTGCTCGAGCGGCCGCTGATGCAGGCGATCGCCAGCCCCGAGCCGGTCGTGCTGCTGATCGACGAGATCGACAAGACCGACCAGGAGTTCGAGGCGATGCTGCTCGAGCTGCTCTCCGACTTCCAGATCACGATCCCCGAGCTGGGCCAGGTCTCGGCGACGACGATGCCGATCGTCGTCCTCACCTCGAACAACTCGCGCGAGCTGACCGAGGCGCTGAAGCGGCGCTGCCTCTACCTCTGGCTCGACTATCCCGAGCTCGAGCGCGAGATGGAGATCGTCCGCCTCCATGCGCCGGAGCTGCCCGAGGCGCTGGCGCGGCGCATGGTCGAGGTGGTGCGCGATGATCCGCGCCCTCGACCTGAAGAAGCCGCCCTCGATCGCCGAGTCGGTCGACTGGGCGCGGACGCTGCTGCTGATGGGCGCCGAGGACATCGACCGCGAGACCTTCGAGCAATCGATGTCGATCATCGTCAAGCACCGCACCGACATCGAGTTGGTGGCGGAGCGGGTCGGGGTGAAGCTTGCCGAGCCCGTACGGCCCCAGGGCTGAGGCCGGGCCGCCCGGCCTGGCGGCGAAGCTGCTCGGCTTCTGCGAGGAGCTGCGCGGCGAGGGGGTCGCGGTCGGCACCTCGGAGATCCTCGACGCCTTCGCGGCGCTGGAGCAGGTTCCCTGGACATCACGCGAGGACTTCCGCGAGGCGCTGGCGGCGACGATCGCCAAGTCCCAGGAGGACCGGCGGCTCTTCGAGCTGCTCTTCGAGCGCTGGTTCTTCCGCGCCGCCGAGGCAGAGGCGATCGAGCGCGGCATCGAGGAGACCGAGCGCCGCCACGAGGGCGGCGAGCGACTCGACCTCGACCAGCTGCAGGAGCAGATACGCCAGGCGATCCTCGAGGGCGACGACGCCCAGATGCGCGACCTGGCCCGGCTGGCGATCTCTGCCTTCGGGCGCCAGGGCGAGGGCTCGGGCGTGGTCGGGGTCGACGTGCAGCGGATCCGGCGCACGCTGGGGCTCTCGGCGGGAACGCAGCCCCCGGCCGAGGACGGTGCCGCCGAGCTGCCGCCGATCGACCGCGAGCAGCTGAATGCCTTCGAGCGCCACCTGCGGCGCGAGCTCGAGCGCGACCTGATCGAGCGCACCTCGACCCTGCCCCCCTCCCGGCCGCTGGCCGAGCTCGACCGCGCCCTGCCGACCAGCCCGACCCAGGACCTCGCCGCGGTGCACCGCGCCGTCTCGCAGATGAAGCGGCGCCTGGCGACGCTCGGGCAGGAGCAGCGGGGCCGGCGCAGGGGGCAGGCGGTGGACGTGCGGCGGACGATGCGCGCCTCGCTGGAGACCGGCGGCGTGCCGATGCACTTGCGCTACCGGCCCAAGCGCCCGCGGCGACCGGAGATCTACGTCCTCTGCGACGTCTCGACCTCGGTCACCTCGGCCAGCGTCTTCTTCCTCTCGGTCCTGCACGCACTGCACGACTCGTTCCGCAAGCTGCGCAGCTTCGTCTTCATCGAGCGCATCTCGGAGGTGACCGACGTCTTCGAGCACGAGCGCGACTTCCGCGTCATCGCCCAGCGCATCTCCAGCGAGGGCGGGGTCGCCGACGTCTCCGGCTACACCGACTACGGGCGCGTCTGGCTCGAGTTCCTCGGCCAGATCTCCGACGAGCTGGACCCGCGCTCGACCGTGATCGTGCTCGGCGACGCCCGCACCAACGGCCGCGAGCCCCACGCCGACGTCTTCGCCCAGGTATCGGAGCGGGCCGGTCGCCTCTTCTGGCTCAACCCAGAGCCGCGCCTGTACTGGAACTACGGAGACTCGGTGATGGCCGCCTACGAGCGCTACTGCGACGGGGCCTTCGAGTGCTGGACCACCCGCCACCTGGAGAACTTCGTCAACGTCGTCGCGGGAGGAGTCCCGGCCGAGACCTAGTAGTCGTCCTCACAAACCCGCGAAAGGGAGCCCGATGCCGCCTTCATACCCAGTCACCTTCTCCGTCGACTATCCGGAGCGTCAGCTGAACCGGGTCTCGACCTTCTTCCGGATCTTCGCCGTGATCCCGATCGCGATCCTGATCGCCCTGCTGCCGGGCGGCAGCGTCGGCAGCTACGAGTACGGCGTCGCGGCCTCGACCGGCAGCCTGATCTTCGTGCCGATCGTGCTGATGCTCCTGATCCAGAAGAAGTACCCGCGCTGGTGGTACGACTGGAACCTGGAATTCCTCCGCTTCAGTAACCGGATCGGCGTCTACCTGGCGTTGATGGACGACCGTTACCCGTCGACCGACGAGCGGCAGGCGGTCCACCTCGACTTCCCCTACCCCGATGCCGAGCGGCTCTCGAGGGGCCTGCCGCTGGTCAAGTGGTTCCTGGCGATCCCCCACTACATCGTGCTCTTCTTCCTGTTCATCGGCGTCTTCTTCGCCGTGATCGGGGCCTGGTTCGCGATCCTCTTCACCGGCAGCTACCCACGCGGGATCTTCGGTTTCGTCGAGGGCACGATCCGCTGGCACAACCGGGTCGTCGGCTACGCCTTCACCCTGGTCACCGACGAGTACCCACCCTTCCGCCTCTCGGCCTGAATCAGGCGGCTAACGGGCGACCCAGGCGTCCGGCTGCGCCGCGAGCGACTCGACCTCGCTGGGCAGCTGGCCGCTCACCAGGTCGGCGAGGGTGACGTGCTCGAGCACGGTGCGGAGGCTGGCGCGGACGGCGATCCAGACCTCCTGCAGGTGCTCCGCGTTGCCGCGGTACTCGATCGACTCCGGCGGGGCAGACTGGACGTGGGCGATCGGGCCCTCGACCGCGCGGACGACGTCGGCGATCGTCACCTCCTCGGCAGGCCGCGCCAGCCAGTAGCCGCCCTTGGCCCCGCGGCGGGCGCGGACGATGCCCGCGTGCTTCAGCTCGAGCAGGATGTGCTCGAGGAACTGCAGCGGGATGTCCTGGGCGTCGGCCAGCTTCTCGCCCTTGACCGGCCCCTCGTCGGCCGCGGCCAGCTCCGCCGCGGCACGCACCGCATAGTCAGCCTTCGCCGAAACGCGCATTGGGCTAGTTAATCAGTCAGCCGATGGTCTCCGGCGCCAACTCGGAGGAGCGGTCGATCCCTTGTTTGGCCTCGCGATCGGCCCGGCGCGCCGCCCACCAGCGCGGGAACCAGATCAGCAGGCCGAGTCCGATGCCGGCAACGGCGGCCGCGATCGGCCAGACCAGCGGATCGCCCTTCTGCACGGTGACGATCCCCGACGCCACCAGGACCACACCCAGAGCGGTGCGCAGGAAGCCGGTCGGCGCCCGCGCGGCGAAGTGCGAGCCGAGCACGACCCCCGGTATCGAGCCGAGCAGGATGTTGCCGGCGAGGACGAAGTCGACGTTGCCCCCGACCCAGTGGGCGATCCCGGCGGCCCAGAGCAGGATCGCGGCGTGGAAGACGTCTGTGCCGACCACCTTGCGCGGCACGAGGCGGAAGACGGCGATCAGCAGGATCGCGATCACCGTGCCAGAGCCTGCCGAGGTGATGCCGATCACGAATCCGGTCGTCACGCCGATCGCCACGGCGGCGACCTTGTGGCGGCGCTCGATCACGAAGTCCTCGCGCTCTTCGACCAGGTTGCTGAGGATCAGGGCCCGCGCCAGGGTGATGATCCCGACCATCAGCAGAGTCCCGCCGAGCAGCGCGTAGACGACCGAGTCGAGCTTCTCTTCCCCGATCTTGCTCTGCAGGACGGAGATCGCCCAGACGCCCGTGACCGCGGCGGGCACGCTGCCGATCGCAAGCCAGAGGGCGAGGCTGATGTTGACCGTGCCCATGCGCAGATGCCGCCAGCCGCCGACCGTCTTGGTCACCGCCGCGTAGAAGATGTCGGTGCCGATCGCGGTCACCGGCTTGACGCCGAAGAGCAGGATCAACAGCGGCGTCATCAGGGTGCCGCCGCCCATGCCGGTCATGCCGACCATGGCGCCGATGCCAAATCCGAAAAGGACGATTGCCGGGTCCATACGAGTTCCGCGGGTGGTTATCGACTTTCCTGACCTTCTTGGTCAGGAGCGCGGAGTGCGCCAGGATACCAAGATGCCCGCCAAGGCAAGTGATTTCTCCGTCCCGGGCGCGAGCCCTGCCAATGCTCCGGAGGCCGGCATCGCCCTCTCGATTCGCGCCCTCGCACATCGCTACGGCGAGCGGCGCACGATCGACCGCCTCGACCTCGAGCTGCCCGCCCACGGCGTGCTCGGCATCGTCGGCCCCTCCGGCTGCGGCAAGTCCACCCTGCTCGAGCTGATCGCGGGGCTGCAGGATCCCGAGCGGGGGGAGATCGAGGTCGGCGAAGCGCGCGACCGAGCGGGGCGCCTCGCACGCTGCGCCTTCATGCCCCAGAGCGACCTGCTGCTGCCCTGGCTCTCCGCGATCGACAACGCGGCCCTGGCGCTGCGCAACCGCGGGGTCCGCCGCGGCGCCGCGCGGCGCCGCGCCGGGGAGCTGTTCGAGCGCTTCGGGCTGGCGGGATTCGAGCGCTCCTCCCCCGCCGAGCTCTCCGGCGGCATGCGCCAGCGGGTCGCCTTCCTGCGCACGCTCGTCGCCGGCAAGCCTGTGCTGGCGCTGGACGAGCCCTTCGCCTCGCTCGACGCGATCACCCGCGCCGAGATGCAGGAGTGGCTGGCGGCGGCGCTGGATGCCGATCCACACACGGTCGTGCTCGTCACCCACGACGTCGAGGAGGCGCTCTATCTCTGCGACCGCGTTGCGGTGCTCTCGGCCCGGCCGGCGCGGATCGTCGAGGAGATGAGCGCGCCGGCGCCGCGCGCAGCCGAGCGCGACGAGGCGGTCACCGACCCGGAGTTCGTCGCCGTCCGCGAGCGGGCGCTTCACGCCCTGCGGGAGGGCGCGAGATGAGGCGGTGGGCACTGCCGGCGCTGTTGATTGCGGGCCTGGTCGGCATATGGCAGGTCGCCGCGAGCAGCGGGGCGATCGCCGAGGCGCTGAACCTGGACCCGATCCTGATCCCCTCGCCCGCGGAAATCGCCACCGCCCTCTGGGACAGCCGGTCCCTGATAGCCGAGAACGCCTGGGTCACCATGCGGGAGATCCTCTTCGGCTTCCTGATCGGGCTCGCCGTCGGGCTCGCCTTTGGCTTCCTGCTCCGCCCCTTCGAGACGCTGCGGCTCACCGTCTATCCGCTGATCGTCGCCTCCCAGGCGATCCCGATCATCGTCTTCGCCCCGATCCTGGTCGTCTGGTTCGGCTACGGGATCGGGCCCAAGCTCGCGGTGGTCGCGCTGGTCTGCTTCTTCCCGATCGCCGTCGCCACGGCCGACGGGCTCCGCGCCGTGGACCTGCAGGCGGTCAAGATGCTGCGCACGCTCGATGCCTCGCGCCGCCAGCTGCTCTGGCGGCTGGAAATGCCCACCGCCCTCCCCTTCACCTTCAGCGGCGCCAAGATCGGGGTCACGTTCGCGCCGATCGCCGCCGTCTTCGGCGAGTGGGTCGGCTCCGACTCGGGGCTGGGCCACATGATCCTCCAGGACAACGCGCAGCTGAACACCGCCCGGGTGTTCGCTGCCGCCCTCGTCCTCTCCGCGATCGCGATCGGCCTCTACGGGCTCGTCGCCCTCGCAGAGCGCCGCATCGTCACTTGGCGATAGAAAGCAGGGGATGAAGCGCACGAGAACCCCGGCCATCGCCATCGCAATGCTCGCCCTCGCGCTCGGCCTCGCCGCCTGCGGCGAGAAGAGCGAGGACGTGAGCGGCGAAGCCGAGCCGCTCGGCCTCACGCTCGACTTCTACCCCAACCCCGACCACGCCGGGATCTACATGGCGCAGAAACTCGGCTACTTCGAGGAAGCGGGGCTCGACGTCAGCATCCGCACGCCGGCCGATCCGGCGGCGCCGATCAAGCTCCTCTCCGCCGGCCAGACCGACCTGGCGATCTCCTACGAGCCGGAGGTGCTGCTGGCGCACGAGCAGGACCTCGGGATAACCGCCGTGGCGGCGCTGGTCAACCGCCCGCTCACCTCGATGATCTGGCTGAAGAAGTCGGGGATCGGGGGCATCGGGGACCTGCGCGGCAAGACGATCGCGACCGCCGGCATTCCCTACCAGGACGCCTACCTGGAGACGATCCTCGCCCGCGCCGGCCTGACTCCCTCCGACGTCAAGGTCGTCAACGTCGGCTTCGGCCTGCTGCCGGCAATCGTCGGCGGCAAGGCGGAGGCGATGCTGGGCGGCTTCCGCAACGTCGAGGGCGTCGACCTGCGGCTGCGCGGCAAGGACCCCGTCGTCACGCCGGTCGACCGGCTCGGGGTGCCGACTTACGACGAGCTGGTCCTCGTCGCCCAGAGCCTGCGGCTCGACGAGGACCCGGAGCCGATCCGGCTCTTCCTCGCCGCACTCGCACGGGGGACCGCGGCGGCCGCGAAGAGCCCGGAGGCGGCGACCCAGGCCCTGCTCGAGGCGAACCCCGACCTCGACCCGAAGCTGACCCGGGCCGAGACGGCGGCGACCCTGCCGCTGCTCGCCCCGCCGCGCCGCGGACGGCCCTATGGCTACATGGCACCGGGGCGCTGGACCGAGTTCGCCGGCTGGATGCGCGACAACGGCCTGGTCTCCACCATGCTCCCGCCGGCGGCGGTGCTCAGCAACGCCTACCTGCCGGGCACGATCCCCGAGTAGAGCGGGGCGCCTTCTCCGAGCAGGGCGGTGACCTTCTCCGCCGGCAGCGCCCGGGAGAAGAGGTGGCCCTGGGCGTGGTCGCAGCCGAGCCGGACCAGCTCGGCCAGTTGCGCCTCGTTCTCTACTCCCTCGGCGATCACGTCGAGGGAGAGGGCGCGGGCCATGCCGATGATCGCCTCGACGATCGCCGTGCGCTCCTGTTCGACGCCGAGCGCGTCGACGAAGGAGCGGTCGATCTTGAGCGCATCGAAGGGGTACCGGTTGAGGTAGGCGAGGGAGGAGTAACCCGTGCCGAAGTCGTCGAGGACGAGGCCGAGGCCGAGGTCGCTGAGCGCTTCCAGCGTCCCGGTCGCCGTCGCCGACTCCTCGACCAGGGCGCTCTCGGTGACCTCGAGCCGCAGGTGGACGGGGTCGAGGCCGCTGCCGGCGAGGATCTCGCCGATCGAGATCGCGAGGTCGCGGTTGGTCACCTGCCGCGCCGAGAGGTTGACCGAGACGTCGAACGGACGCCGGTCGGGGCGCAGCTCGTGCCACTCCAGCACCTGGCGGCAGGCCACTTCCTGCACCCAGCGCCCGATCGGCTCGATCAGGCCGCTTTCCTCCGCGACCGAGACGAAGTCGCCGGGGTCGAGCAGGCCGCGCTGGGGGTGGCGCCAGCGGACCAGCGCCTCGAGGCCGGTGATTTCGCCGCTGCGCAGCGCGATCACCGGCTGGTAGTGGAGCTCCAGCTCGTTGCGCTTGAGCGCCTGGCGCAGCTCGCGCTCGACCTCCAGCCGCCGCAGCGCCCGTGCCCGCATCTCGGCATCGAAGAGCTCACAGCGTGCGCGCCCCCGTTCCTTCGCCCGGTACATCGCCGCGTCGGCGTCGCGAATCAGCATGTCGGCCTCGATCGGCTCGCGCGCGGATGGCCGGGCCACGGCGATGCCGATGCTGGCGCTGACGAAGTGGTCGACGCCGCCCATCGCATACGGCTCGGTGAAGGCGGCCGCGACCCGGTCGGCGATGGCCACCGCCTCGTCCTCGTCGGCGAGCCGGTCGACGAGGATCCCGAACTCGTCGCCGCCGAAGCGGGCGACGATGTCCCCGGGGCGCAGATGGCCGCGCAGGCGCGGCGCCACGGCGCGCAGCAGCTCGTCGCCGGCGTGATGGCCCAGGCTGTCGTTGATCAGCTTGAAGTTGTCCAGGTCGAGGAAGAGGATTCCGACCGGAGAGCCAGAGACGGTGCTGCGCTTGAGCGCGTCGCCCAGCGCCTCGACGAAGCTGAGCCGGTTGGGAAGGCCGGTGAGCGGGTCGTGCAGGACGCGGTGGCGCAGCGCCTGGTCGGTGGCATGGCGCTCGATCGCGTCGGCGAGGACGTTGGCGGAGGCCTGGACGAAATGCACGTCCTGAGGCGTGAAGCGGTTGGGCTCGGTGGAGTGGACGTCGAGCACGCCGAAGGGCTGCTCCTTGCCGTCGATCGGCACCGCGAGGCTGCTGCGCACGCCTATAGCCCGCAGCGCCGGCGGCATCGAGAAGCGCCGCTCGCTGGACCAGTCGTCGACGATCACGTGCAGGCGCGAGTCGAGGGCGGCGCCGGCGTGGGAGTCGCGCGCCGCCGAGGCGCGGGCCGCGCCGACGATGCGGTCCTCGAGGCCCGCACGCAGGCCGAGCCGCCGGCCGTCGCGGCCGATCTCCCAGATGCAGGCGCTGTCGACCCCGTCGATCTCGACCATCAGCGAGACCGCCTCGTCCATCAGGGCGTCTGGGTCGCCGTCCTTCAGCGCCCGCCCGCCGAGGCGCGCGACCGCGGCCTGCTGGGCTGCCGCCCGCCGGGCCTCCTGCTCGGCCAGCTTGCGCTCGGTGATGTCGTAGAGGACCCCGTGCCAGACCGGCGTGCCGTCTTCGTCGGGCTCGAGCACGGCCTCGTCGAGAATCCAGACGGTGCGTCCGTCGCGCGTGACCATGCGGTAGTCGACCGGCGGCGGGTTGCGGTTGCCCATCGACTTGCGCGTCTCCTGCCCCAGGGCGCGCTCCCGGTCCTCGGGGTGCAGCAGGCTCACCCAGAGCTCCTCGTCGGCCAGCCACTCCTCCGGTGTGTAGCCGAGGATCTCCTCCACCTGGGGGCTGACGTATCGCCAGCGGCCGTGCTCGCCGAGCTCGGAGGCGTAGACGATCGCGGGCAGGCGCTCGACCAGCCGCCGGTAGTCCTCGCCCCCCGCTGAGATCTGGTCGAGGAACTCGTTGACTCGCTTCTCCGGCCAGCTGCTACCGCCAAGCGTCGAGGGCTCCATTGCACGACTTATCGGCGCCCCGCCGACCCCCTTGAGCCCGGCCAGGCGATACGCAAGCAGACGACCTAAGAGAGTTCTCGGCGGAGCCTAGGACGCCATCGTCGACCAGGTCGCCGCGAGGCCGCGAAAGGGAGCGTAGGGAGCGTAGAACTCCTCCACCTCCTCGACCGTGGCGCGGCGACCGAGGCGGGCGAGCCGGCCGACCTGCTTCAGGTACATCAGGTCCCCCGCGGGCAGGGCATCGGGGTCGCCGCGGCCGAAGAGCCGGAGGCACTGCACGGTCCACGGCCCGATCTCGCGCACCGCGAGCAGGCGGCGGTCGGCGGCGGGCTCACCGGGGTCGCAACGTCCGGCGGCGACGTCGGCGGCGACCGCGCGCAGCGCGATGGCCCGTTTCAGGGCCAGGCCCATCGACTCCAGTTCGACCGGCGCCCTGCCGGCGATCAGGTCCGGGGTGGGGACGTCGTGCAGCCCCTCGCCACGCGAGCCGAGCCTCACTCCCCAGCGGCCGACCATGCGGCGCTGGATGCGAGCGGCGCGGCCGCTCTCGATCAGCTGCTTGACCACTGCCCAGGCAAGCGCCTCCCAGGGCCAGGGCCGGCGGCGCGGGCGGAAGTGGGGACGGCGGCGCAGCAGCGGCCCCAGCAGCGGGTCGCCGCGGAAGCGCCGGTAGAACTCGCCGAGGTCGTCGTCGACGCCCAGCGCGAAGCGCATCCGCTCAAGCGCCAGCCCGAGCTCCCCGGGACCCGCTTCGCGGGGCGCAGCCTCGGCCGCCGGCCCCGGCGCCGCGATCGAGCCCGGGTCGAGCGGCTCGGCGCGCAGCGCCACCCGGTTCTCCCCCGCTTCCCATGCGCGAACCAGGACCGCGCACCCATCGACCTGGAGCAGGCGGGCGGCGACGCCCCGATGCACCCGCATCACCCCGTCCTCGCCGCCGTAGGAGGGCAGGCGGTACGGGGATGGCGGCCGGACCTCTGCTTCCGCGTTCACCGTCCCAGCAGGTGGACGTCGACCAGAAAGGAGCGACTGGCGAGGACGCTGGCCGGGCGCTCGCGGCGGGCGAGGCGGCGCGGCGTCCGCTTGCGACTCGCGACGGCGCCGACGGCGCGCACGGCGGCAACGGTGGCGGCACCGGCGATGACCCCGCCCGCAGCGGCTATCGCCGCGGTCTTCGCCTCGCTGCGCACGGCCAGCGAGTTGGAGGTCTCGTGGGGAAGGACGCGAACCGGGATCGGCTCCAGCTCCATATTGCTCACCGTTTCGACCTTAGCGATGACCGCGGCGCCCAAGGCCTCGGACCCCGCACCTTGCGCAGATCTAAAGGTGCTTCTCGAAGACCCGGTACTTCTTGACCACGCGCCCCCCCATGCCCTCCATCGCCCGGTTCATCGGGCCGTTGGTCTCGAGGATCCAGCCCATCTCGCCGCCTTCGATCGTGCCCGGCCTCTGCGCGGTCTCCAGGTGCTTGAGGTAGAGGCCGGCGGCCACGCCGGTGTGGCGGTAGGCGTGCTTGACGCCGAGGGCCAGGACCCGCAGCTGGTCGATCTTGCGCTTGGCCAGCAGGAACCTGAGCCAGCCGAGCGGCAGCAGGCGCCCGTTCAGCTTCGCCAGCGCCTGGTTGACGTCGGGAAGGGTGAGGGCGGCGCCGACCGGGTCGCCGTCCTTTTCCGCGATGTAGGCCCAGTCCTCGTCGATCACCTGCTTGAGCAGCTTGGCGTGGAACTCGATCTCGGCGTCCGTCGCCGGGACGAAGCCCCAGTTGTCGCCCCAGGCCTCGTTGTAGACCTCGCTGAAGGCGCGCATCTCGTCGGGGAGGTTCCGCATGCTGATGCTGCGGATCGTCACTCCTTCGTCGCGCAGCGCCTTCTCGGCGGCGGCGTGGATCGCCGGGTCGAAGCGCTCGCCCTCCTTGAGGTCGCCGAACTGGAGCTCCCACATCAGCAGGTCCATCGCCTTGCCGAAGCCATTCGCTTCGATCAGACCCAGGTAGTGAGGCGGATGCCAGTTCTCGAGGATCATCGGCCGCCGCTCGTAACCCTCGATCAAGAGACCGATCTCGTCGTTGGTGGTGAAGTCCATCGGCCCGAGGATGCGGTTGCGGTTCTTGCCCCGCGCCCACTCGGAGGCGGCCCCCAGCAGGGCGGCCGCGACCTCTGGGTCCTCGGCGGTCTCGAAGAAGCCGAACATCGCGTCATTGCCGCCCTGGGTCTCGTCCCAGCAGCGGTCGATCTGGGCGGTGATGCGACCCACCGCCTCACCGTCTCGCTCGGCGAGGAAGTACTCCGCTTCGGCGTGCTCGAAGAACGGGTTCTTCCCGCGGTCGAGGAACTGCATGCGCTCGAAGATCAGCGGGGCGACCCACTGCGGGTGGTCGCGGTGCAGGCGGAAGGGGACCTTGACGAAGCGCTTCAGCTCGCGACGGGTGCGGACCGGCCGGATGCTCACGCTCGCCATGGGGAGCTGAACCTACACTCTGGCCATGAGCGAAACCGCGAAGGTCCCGGTTGACGTCTTCGAGAAGGCGCGCAGCCACGACCGCCTCGAGCAGCTGGAAGCGGCCAAGCAGCACGACCTCCTGCCCTACTTCCGCCTGCTCACCTCGCAGGCCGGCCCCGTGGTCGAGATGGAGGGGCGGGAGACGATCATGCTCGGCTCCAACAACTACCTGGGGCTGACCGGCGAGGACAGGGTCAAGCAGGCCGCCCGCGAAGCCCTGGAGACCTATGGCACCGGCGTCACCGGCTCGCGCCTGCTGAACGGGACGACACCGCTGCACGTCGACCTCGAGCGCGAGCTCGCCGAGTGGATGGAGAGCGAGGACGCGATCGTCTTCTCGACCGGCTACCAGGCGAACCTGGGGACGATCGGGACGCTGCTCGAGCCCGGCGACACCGTGATCGTCGACTCCGGCGACCACGCCTCGATCCTCGACGGCTGCCGCCTCTCCGGCGCCAAGCTGCGCCCCTTCCGCCACAACCGCATGGACAAGCTGGAGAAGATGCTGCAGCGCGCGGCCGAGGACGGCGGCGGCGTGCTCGTGGTCGTCGACGGCGTCTTCTCGATGGAGGGCGACGTCTGCGACCTGCCGCGGATCGTCGAACTCTGCAAGGGCCACGGCGCACGGCTGATGGTCGACGAGGCGCACGGGGCCGGCGTGCTCGGCGCCCGCGGCGCGGGAGCCTGCGAGCTGTTCGGGCTCGAGGACGAGGTCGACCTGCGCATGGGCACCTTCTCCAAGAGCCTCGCCTCCTGCGGCGGCTTCGTCGCCGGCCCGGCCGACGTGGTCGAGTACCTGCGAATCGCCTCGCGCTCCTTCGTCTTCAGCGCCTCCGCGGTGCCCGCGGCGGTCGGCGCGGCGCTCGAGGCCCTGCGGGTGATCCGCGCCGACGGGCCGCAGCTGTTCGAGGCGCTGCTGGCAAACGCCGCCTACCTGCGCGAGGGGCTGCGCGACCTCGGCCTGAAGGTGATCGAGCCGGGCACGCTGCCCGACGGCACCGTCGCCACCACGCCGGTGGTCCCGGTCGTCGTCGGCGACGACTGGCAGGCGGTGCTGCTCTGGAAGGCGCTCTTCGACGCGGGCGTCTACACCAACGTCGCGATCCACCCGGCCGTGCCGCCCGGCGGTGCCCTTCTTCGCACCAGCCTGATGGCGACCCACACGCGCGCGCACCTCGACGAGGCCCTGGCGACGATCGCCCGGGTTGCCGAAGACTTTCCCGAACTACCCCGCTCGGGGTAGTTTCCTCCGCGCCGGGATCTCCCTCGCATCCAGCTCGCTACGAAAAAGGTGCTCTTAGCGACCGGGCCGGGAAACACCGCGCGACTACGGGTTGACCCCCGAGGACCCACCGCATAGCTTGGCCCCCGCGCCGCTCGCAACCCGGGGCAGGGAAGCGAATCGGTGGAGCACTCGACTTGACCAGGCCGAGGTTCACATCTCCGGTCAGGCGCAACGAGCTATCCAGTCAACCCCCAAATGGGAGGAGTCCCAGTGGACGCAGTTTCGATCGCCCCTGCTCAAACAACCGCACCCGCGGTCAAGGCCCCGCAGCACATGCAGGCGCTTGCCCGTGCGAACCGGGTGCGACTTGCGAGGGCGGAGCTGAAGCGCTCCATAGCGCGAGGCGACGTCGAGGCCGCGGACGTGATCCGCGAGTGCCCCTGGGAGACCGAGAGCATGACCCTGGCCGAGCTGCTGACCAGTCAGCGCCGCTGGGGCCGCACCCGCGCCCGCAAGTTCCTGCTCGCCCTCGCGCTCAGCGAGAACAAGCGCCTCGGAACCCTGACCTCCCGCCAGCGCGCCCTCCTCTCCTCCGAGCTGGCCTCCAGAGAATCGATTTTGGTCTGACGCGGCCAGGTGCCGCCAGGCAAGGACGCAGGAAGCGTGGCGTGCTCTGCACGCGAGCGACCGAGGACGCCGCATGGCGGTGCCTGGCCGCGTCAGCCGCCTAGGCGGCCTACCTTGAACGACAGTCCGCCCGAGGCGCGCTGAAAGGCGCGCCTCAGGGCGAAGAAGGTGACGAGGAACGCAGCCGCGCCGATCCCCAGGCAGATCGCCAGGATCAGCCCGGCGAGGTAGAAGAGCCCGCCGACGACGCAGACGAAGACGAAGCCGGCGAGCAAGGTCGTATGGGAGCGGTAGCCGGCGAAGTGCTCGCGCGCCGCGACCTCGAGACCGCCGAGCCCCGCGAGGGCAACGCCCACCCCCAGCGCGGTCGGGCTCCTGCCGACGATGCCGATCACGAGCATGACGATGCCGGCGAACACGGCCAGCTCGGCCAGGGGGAAGTCCCCCCACGGCGCGGGCGGCCTCTCCTCCGCGGCCGGCCTTCGGCTCTTTCCGCTTTGGCCCTTAGGGTCCTTACCGCTCAACGGCCGCAAGCCGCCCGGGTAATGGGCATCCGGAGGAGACCTTGATCCGCCACCAGCCCATCAGCATCCCCAGCGGTCCGAGCCGGGGACGCGAGTGCCAGTGGCCACACCCGTGCTCGCCGATGTCGGCACGGGAGACGCGCACCCACTTGTAGTCGGCCGGCGAGGCCTGCATCCGCCGCAGCATCTCGCGGTTGCGGGTCAGGAGGCCTTCGCGCTCCCGCAGAGCCAGTCGGGCCTGGCCGATCCGCACCGCAAGGGCATCGCGGACCCGCTCCAGGTGCTCGAGGCCCGCTACCCGCGGAGGGCCTGACGGAGCGTCGACGCGCGTGTCGACGGAGAAGAGGGGAAAGGCCTCGGCCGAGAGCCGGGACAGCTCCTGCTCCAAGCGGCCGATCTGGCGGCGCAGGTCGGCCCGGGCGAGGCGCTCGTCGCCCCTGACCTGGAGCTCGGCGAACCCCTCTCTTTCAAGAACGTCCACCATCGCAGTCGAGTCTAGTCCACCCTTCCGGTGCGCTTTACCCCCTTAATAAGGGGATAAAGCGCACCGGAACCGAGACCAGGGTCAAGCAGCCTGGATGGTCGAGGAGGCGATCCAGAGCGCCTCGTAGACCGCGGCCTGGGGCACGCCCTTGACCTGCACCGCGGCGAGCGTGATCCGCCGCGTCTCGCGGCCGGCGCCGCGCTCGGCGGTCCCGCCGAACAGCAGCTCGACGGGCCCGCCCTCGTCGGCGATCGTCAGCGTTCCCTGCTCGAGCTCGGCCGGTTTTCCGGGCAGCGCCTCTCCGGGCGCGGAATCGCGGATGCAGAGCCGCCCCTGCAGCCGATCGGAATCGAAGGCGCGAACCGCGACGCCCGTCTCCGCGATCGCGATCGTCAGCGCGTCGTCGGGCATGCCGTGTGTGACAAAGGCGCCGTCGTGGAGCCGGTCCAGCGCAAGCTGCTCGACCGGCGTGCGGGTGCGGTCGGGGTCGAGTCCGATCTGGCGGAAGAAGACCCGGTAGGCCCAGGGGATCGGCTGTTCGCGCATGTGGATCGCGTGGCCGCCGTAGAAGCGGTCCGAGAGCGTCCGCAGGCGCATGCGGGCCGACTCGGAGCTGCGTCCGGAGCCGCCGTCGACCTCGATCCAGGCGATCCCGAGCCCCGGGAACTCCTCGGCGATGCGGGGGGCGACCCTGCCCTGCTCGGGTGCCGGGTCCCAGCCCAGGTCGGAGCCGGCCGCCTGCCCCGCCACGATCAGCCCGCCTCCGCAGCGCGGGTCGCCCGCAGCAGCCGCTCCACGCGAGCATCGAGCCGAGCCTCCGTCATCTCGCCGATGCTCGCGTCCTGGATGGTCCCGCCGGGGTAGGCGAAGGCAAAGGTCGGACAGCCGCCCACGCGGTAGAGGCCGGCCACCGCCCCGTCGCGGTCATAGCCGACCGGCATCCGCCAGCCGTGGCGCCGGATCGACTCGCGAACCCCGTCGCGGTCGTCGCGCACGTTCAGCGAGAGGAAGCCCACGCGCCCACGGTAGCGCGCGTAGACGCGATCGAGCACGTCCTGCTGAGCGACGCAGTCGCCCCCCTGGGAGAACCAGAACGAGAGCACCAGCGGCCGCCCGAAGAAATCGCAAACCCGGATCGCGCCGGGCGTGCGGATGTCGCAGGCGGGAGCCCGCCGGGCGCCCTCGGGACAGGGCGCCTGCGAGGTCTCGCAATCGTCCTGGGCGACGTTGGCGTCCCCTTCCAGGGGACCCGCCGCCCGCGGCACAGCAAACTCCGGCAGGGCCCAGCGGGGAGGAAGCCGATCGAGCCCGAGCGTGCCTTCGTCCTCGGACCCAAGCGTGTTGACCAGGGCGATCGCGATCACCACCGCGAAAAGCAGCCCGACCGCGAGCGAGTAGCGATCCCTCACCGCCCGCCTCCGAGCACGGCGAGAGCCTCAGTCCATCGAGAGCGGACCGCTCACGTCCGCGTTCAGGAACTGGTGCACGAAGCGGTTCTCGGAGTCGAACAGTTCCTCCTTGGGCCCCGACTCGACGATCTTGCCGTTCCAGAGCACAGCGATGAAGTCGGAGATCCGCCGCGCGGTGTTGAGGTCGTGGCTGATCACCAGGTAGCAGCCGCCGTTCTCCTCGTGCACCTCGCGGACCAGCTCGCAGAGCAGCGCCGTGCGCACCGGGTCGAGTCCCGAGTCCGGCTCGTCGAACATCACGATCGCCGGTTCCAGCACCAGTGCCCGGGCGAAGCCGGCGCGCTTGCGCATGCCGCCGGAGAGCTCGTTGGGCATCTTGTAGACGGCCTCGATCAGCCCGACCTCTTTGAGCCGGCGGTTGACTATCTCGCCGATCTCCTCCTCGCTTTTGTCGGTGTGCTGGCGCAGCGGGAAGGCGGTGTTGTCGTAGATGTTCATCGAGCCGAAGAGAGCGCCGTCCTGGAACAGCAGGCCGAACTTCTTGCGCACCTCGAAGAGCTCGTCGTCGGTCATGTTCGGGATCGACTCGCCGTGCACGAGCACGTCTCCGGAGTCGGGGTAGAGCAGGCCGACGATGTGCTTGATCAGGACGCTCTTGCCGGTGCCCGAGGGGCCGAGCACCATCGAGACCTGGTCCTCGGGCAAGCCGAGGTTGAGGCCGTTGAGGATGCGGGCGCGGCCGAACTGCTTGACCAGGTCGATGATCTCGATCGCGTCGGTGCCGCCGTGGTCGCGCTTGCGACCGGTGTGGAAGCGGTAGGGGTCGGACTCGGCCGGGTCGACGCCGGGAATGACGAAGTCGCGCCCCATGATCGACCCGTCGTCGCTGACGTAAGGGCCGCTGCTCGCCTGCTGCTCGTCGGTCCTGGGCTCGTCCATTGACATGAGAGTACTCAGCCTCCTATCGGCGCTCGCGGGTTGGCCCCCCAGAAGACCAGGGTGCCCAGCATCCCGATGATGTGAACCAAGACGATGTTGAGGACCATCGACTTCGCGGTGGCGGTGCCGACCCCGACCGGGCCGCCCGACGCCGTGTAGCCGTAATAGCAGCCGACCATGACTATGGCGGTCGCCATGAACATGCCCTTGATCAGGCTGAACATCAGGTCCGGCGGATTCTGGAACAGCCAGAAGATCAGCAGGTAGCCGCCCGAGGAGACGTCGCCGATCTGCTGGACGACGGCGAGGTAGCTGGCGAAGTACATGATCCCGATCCCGACCAGGTACATGAAGGGGAAGGCGATCCAGGCGGCGAGCAGGCGGGTCGCGCAGAGGAAGGTGACGGGGGGCACGCCCATCACCTCGAGCGCGTCGATCTCGTCGGAGATCCGCATAGCGCCGAGCTCGGCGACGATCCCGGTCCCGACCTTGGCCGCCAGCATGTAGCCGAAGGCGTAGGGCATGATCTCGCGCAGGTCGCACCAGGCCGAGAAGACGCCGGCGTAGGCGGGCGCGCCCTGGGCGCGCAGCAGGTAGGCGCCCTCGATCCCGCACTGCAGGCCGAGGATGAAGACGAGGCCCCAGATGATCAGCGCCGAGCCGAGGATCAGGATGCCGGCCTGGCGCAGGCTCTCGCCGAAGAAGCGCAGGACGCGGCCGCTGTAGACGAGGCCGGCGATGCGAGAGCCGAAGCGGGCGATCTCCCCGAAGGAGTCGAGCCAGCCGCGCGGGACCTCGAGCCAGGCGTTCATGCCGTCTCCGCGGTCATCGGATCGTCTGCAGCTCCGGGTTGGTGGCGAGCAGGGTCTGGGTGAAGGCGTAGTTGAAGGCGAAGACGCCCATGAAGGAGATGACGACCGCCTGGTTGACGGCGCGGCCGACGCCCGCCGCGCCCCCAGACGCGGTCATTCCCTTGTAGGAGCAGACGACGGCGATGATCGCGCCGAACAGCGTGCACTTGATGACCGAGCCCCAGAGGTCGGTGATCGAGGCGTTGGAGAAGAGGGTGGCGAGGAAGCCGCCGAGCGGCTGCTTGTAGAGGAGCTCGGTGATGATGCCGCCGCTGATCCCGAAGACCAGGGCGTAGATGTCGAGCAGGCCGGTGATCAGCATCAGGGCGAGGAAGCGCGGCACGACCAGGTTCTTGATCGGGTCGACGCCGAGCACCTGCAGGGCGTCGAGCTCCTCGCGGATCTTGCGGGCGCCGAGGTCGGCGGTGATCGCCGTGCCGGCGACGCCGGCGACGACCACGGCGGTCACGAACGGCGCGAACTCGCGGATCGAGGCGAGGACGAAGAAGCCGCCGAGGCGGTCGAGCGCGCCGAAGAGGGAGAGGAAGTTGGCCGCCTGCAGGCCCGGGGCGCCGAAGCCGAAGGCCACGGTGGAGACGAGCAACGGGAACCAGCAGAGCTGGAGGGCGAAGAGGAACTGGCCGATGAACTCCTCTCCATAGGGGTACGGGGGCTTGACCGCGGAGACGAGCGTGCGAGCGGTGAGGATCATCATGTCCCCGACCTGCTCGAACAGCGACTTGGCGGGCAGGAATGCCCTGTTTACAGCAGATCCGACCATCGTCCTCCTCCTGCGAACGAGTCTATGGGATGTGCCGGGGGGCACTGTTGAGTTCGGACTAAAGGGGCACAGATGCAGGGGGAGAACAGCCAACCCCCGTGCTATGTTCCGGCCCGCTGTGGGGGGGCATCGCATACACGCATCGCATTCCCGCTCGAGGGCAGCGATCGTGGCCTGCGTCGTCGCCGCGCTGGTGATCTCAGCCGGCGCCTGCGGAGGAGACGAACCCTCCTCCGACGCGAACGAGCCCGCCGGGAAGTACGAGGTCGAGGTGGTCTCCGCCGAGTTCCCGTCGCGCCAGGCCCTCGGCCAGACGTCGCTGCTGCGGCTCGGCATCCGCAACACCGGCCGCAAGGCGGTTCCGGCCCTGGCGGTCACGATCTCGATCGCGGGCCGGGAGGGCCAGGCGTCCACCCTGCCCTTCGGGATCCGCGACCCCCAGCCCGAACTCGCCCAGCCGGACCGCCCCGTCTGGGTGCTCTCCCTCAGGTACCCGAAATTCAACGGCTCCTCCGAACCGGGCGGGGCCGGGACCTCCAGTCCGAAGACGTTCGCCTTCGGCGAGCTGAAGCCGGGCGCGACCGCCGACGTGGTCTGGAAGCTGAGCGCGGTCAGGACCGGCCGCTACGTGCTCCGCTTCGTCGTCGACGCCGGCATCGGCGGTCAGGCGAAGGCGGTCACCGAGGGCGGCAGCGAACCCGGCGGGTCGATCGGGGCGCGAATCGTCTCGGCCACCCCCGACAAGGTCGTCACCGACTCCGGCGAGGTCGTCGAAAAGTGACACTTCTGTGACTGTTTTTTAATACGCGCCTGCAACTTTCTGTCTACGGTGGCATCATGGACGGTGGCAGAGATGAGCTCTTCTCGACACGAAGGGAATTTCGCGACCGCCTCAGCGAGCAAAATCGCGAACTTCGTAAGGAGATCCAAGAGCTTCGCGGGGAAATGAGCTCTCGGGTGGCGACTCTCAACACCGAGGCTGCAGCCGATCGGCTCGCGGTGATCAAACTCTGTCTCTGCCTCTGCATGGCTCTGGTTGCTGCAATTGTCATTCTGGCGACCAGCGCCTAAATGGACACGCTCCGCAGGTAGCGTTACCTGAGTGAGCAGCAAGGCCATTCCCGGCATCGTGTTCGTCGCGCTGGCACTTGCCCTGCCGGCCTGCGGGTCGGCACAGGAGCCCCAGAGGCCAGAGACGACACAGCGACCCGGCGTCGGCGTCGCCCTGAAGAAGATCGGCAGCTTCGACAGCCCGACCTTCATCGCCGCGGCACCCGGCTTCCCAGAGCTGCTCTTCGTCACCGAGCAGGAGGGACGGGTCGAAGTCATGCGCAGCGCTCGGCGCCAGGGCCGGCCGTTCCTCGACATCAGGGGCCTGGTCGGCTACGACGGCGGCGAGCGCGGGTTGCTCTCGATCGCCTTCCCCCCCGACTACCTGCAGAGCCGGCGCTTCTACGTCTATTACACGGACAACGAGGGCAACATCCGCGTCGACGAGTTCCGCCGCCGCGGTGCGACGCGCGCGGCTCGCGGCTCGCGGCGCACGGTGATCGTGATCCCGCACCCGGTCAACGCGAACCACAACGGCGGCCAGCTCCAGTTCCTCGGCGAGCTGCTCTATCTCGCCACCGGGGACGGCGGCTCCGGCGGCGACCCGCTCAACAACGCCCAGAACACCGACAGCCTGCTGGGCAAGCTGCTGCGCATCGACCCGCGGCCCTCCGGCGGGCGGCCCTACTCCGTCCCGTCGAGCAATCCGTTCGTGGGGCGGCCGGGCCGCGACGAGATCTACAGCTACGGGCTGCGCAACCCCTACCGCTTCTCCTTCGACACGACCACGGTCCCCGGGCGACCGCGGATCGCGATCGCCGACGTCGGCCAGAACCGCTTCGAGGAGCTCGACTACACGACCGTGGGGGCGGCCAACGGCGCCAACTTCGGCTGGGACGCCTTCGAGGGCTTCGCCCCCTACACCGAAGACAGCGGCGACACACCGGACCCCGGAGGCACAGTGAAGCCGATCATGGCCTACGGCCGCGGCCGCGACGGCGGCAGCTGCACGATCATCGGCGGCTACGTGTCCCGCGACCGCGGCCTCCCCTCGCTGCGCGGCCGCTATGTCTACTCCGACCTCTGCTCAGGCAAGCTGCGCAGCCTCGCCCCCCACCTGCGGCGAGCGGGCCGGGACCGCCGCCTCGGCCTCGACGTGAGCGCCCCCTCCTCGTTCGGCGAAGACAGCCGCGGGCGCCTCTACGTGGCCTCGATAGAAGGCCCGGTCTACAGGCTCGTACCGCGCTGAGCGCGCTTGCAAATCCCGTGCTATGCTGCCGCCGAATGCGGGAGGACTTCTTGAGCATAAAAGGCGTTTTGGCCATCGTCGGAGTGCTCTTGGCGCTCCTCGTCGCCGCCGGCTGCGGCAGCGACGACGGCAACGCCACCGGGTCTTCAGGGGACTCTTCCGGGGGCGGCGAAGTCACGGTCGAGACGGGTTCGCGCTCCAAGGCGGAGTACCTCGAGCAGGCCAATACGACCTGCGGCAAGAGCCGCAAACAGCTTGAAGAGGAGCTTCGCGCGTTTCTGGAAGAGAAAAACACAAACCCGCCCAAACCCACGGAGGAACCACCTGAGGTGGCGTTCCTCGAAGAGACCTACTTCCCAGCCTTCCAGCAGCAGGTCGACGAAGTCAGCGCGATCGAGGTGCCGACCGGCGACGAGAAGCAGGTCACCGCAATCCTCCAGGCCCTGCAGGACATGGTCGACGCGGGAACGGAGAACCCGCAGGCGTTCATCGCCGGCGACGTCTCTCTCGACAAGGCGAATGAACTCGCCAAGGCCTACGGCCTCAACAACTGCGCAGACCTCTGAGCCGACGCGCGGGACCCGTGGTTGCGGTTAACCTTGGCTGACCAGCCAAGGCTCGAGGAAGGGAGTTCCCAGTGGAGAGCGGCACCGCCGAGAAGAGCAGCGAGGCGACCGAGGCGTCCAGCGGAGCGACGCGGACAGCGACGCCGGATGCGATCGAGGTCCACAACCCCGCGACCGGCGGCCTGATCGCCACCGTCCCGGTCGACTCACCCGAAGCGGTCGCCGAGACCGTCGCCCGGGTACGCGCCAACCAGGCCGAGTGGGAGGCGATCGGAATCGAGGGCCGCTACCACTGGCTCGCCAAGCTGCGCGACTGGCTGCTCGACAACACCGACCGCGTCATCGACACGATGCAGGCCGAGACCGGCAAGGTCCGCGCCGACGCCGCGGGCGAGCCGGCCTACCTCGCCGACCTGATCAACTTCTACGGATCCAAGGCGGCTAAGTTCATCGGCGAGGAGGCGGTCCGCCCCCACTCTCCCCTGCTGGCCTCGAAGAAGCTGCGGGTCCAGTACCGGCCCCACCCCGTGGTCGGCATCATCAGCCCCTGGAACTTCCCCCTGATCCTCGCCCTCGGCGACGCGATCCCAGCCATGCAGGCCGGTGCCGCGGTCGTGATCAAGCCCTCCGAGTTCACTCCTCTCGGCCTGGCCGAGGTCGTGAAGGCGTGGAAAGAGGAGATCGGCGGCCCCGACGTGCTCGACTGCGTGCAGGGCATCGGCGAGACCGGCGGCGCGCTGGTCGACGAGGTCGACTTCATCCAGTTCACCGGCTCCGACCGCACCGGCCGCAGGGTGATGGCGCGTGCGGCCGAGACGCTCACCCCGGTCAGCCTCGAGCTGGGCGGCAAGGACCCGATGATCGTCCTCGCCGACGCCGATCTCGACCGCGCCGCCAACGCGGCGGCCTGGGGCGGGATGATGAACTCCGGCCAGATCTGCATGTCGGTGGAGCGGATCTACGTCGAGGAGCCGGCCTACGACAGCTTCGTCGCCAAGCTCACGTCCGCGGTGGCCGAGCTGCGCCAGGGCGCCGACGGAAAGGCCTACGGCAAGGAGGTCGGCGCGATGACCTCCCCCAACCAGATCGGCATCGTCGAGGACCACGTCGGCGACGCGCTGGCCAGCGGGGCGAAGGCCCTGACCGGGGGCAAGCGGGTCCCGGGTCCCGGCGACTACTTCGAGCCGACGGTGCTGGTCGACGTCGACCACTCGATGAAGGTGATGCGCGACGAGACCTTCGGCCCCGTGGTCGGGGTGATGAAGGTGCGCGACGCCGAGGAGGCGCTGCAGATGGCCAACGACAGCCGCTACGGCCTCTCCGGCTCGGTCTTCGGCGAGAAGGAGCGGGCCGAGAAGGTCGCGCGCCGGGTCGAGTGCGGAGCGGTCAACGTCAACGACGTGCTGGTCAACTACCTCGCCACCGACGTCCCGATGGGCGGTTGGAAGGAGTCGGGGATCGGCTACCGCCACGGCGAGCCGGGGATCAAGAAGTACTGCCGCACGGAGTCCGTGGTGGTCACCCGCTTCGGCGGCAAGCGCGAAGTCGCCTGGTACCCGTACAGCCGTGCTCGCCGCGGCATGGTGGCGCGAGTTCTACAGGCGTTCAACGCCCGCGACCTGAGGCGCCGCCTGGGCATGCGCGGCTGACCGCTCGTTGAAGGGTTTTCGGGCTCATAGCCCGGAAAATCCTTCAACGAACCCGCGCTCCGGGTGCCGGTAGCCTCTTTGAGCAATGGCCGAGCGTGACTTCATAGCCGCTACCCGCGAGCGCGTCGTCGTCTTCGACGGCGGCATGGGCGCGACCCTGGAGCAGTTCGAGCTGACCCAGGAGGACTACGGCGGGCTTGCAGGCAAGTGCCACGAGGCGCTGGTCCTGAACCGGCCCGACGTGATCGAGGGCGTGCACGCCTCGATGCTGGACGCCGGCGCCGAGGTGGTCGAGACCGACACCTTCCAGGGCTCGCGCCTGAAGCTCGAAGAGTGGGGCCTCGGCGAGCAGACGCTGGAGATCAACGTCAAGGCGGCCGAGATCGCCCGCAGGGCCGCGGGGGCCGAGCGCTTCGTCGCCGGCTCGATCGGACCGACCGGGTTCCTCCCCGCGTCCACCGACCCGACCCTCGGCGACATCACCTTCGGCCGCCTGGTCGAGGTCTTCGCCGAGCAGGCGCGGGGGCTGGTCGAAGGCGGCGCCGACCTGATCATCGTCGAGACCGCACAGGACGTCCTCGAGGTGAAGGCGGCGATCTTCGGCGCCCGCGAGGCCTTCGCGGCGACCGGCCGGCGGCTGCCGATCCAGGCCAGCGTCTCGCTCCTGCCCCAGGGCGGCAAGATGCTGCTCGGCACCGACATCCAGGCGGTGCTGACCACGCTGGCGGCGCTCGACGTCGACGTGATCGGGCTCAACTGCTCGACCGGGCCCGAGGACATGCGCGACGCGATCCGCTACCTGGGCGAGAACAGCGCGCTGCCGGTCCACTGCATCCCCAACGCGGGACTGCCGCTGCAGGGGCCCGACGGCGAGACGATCTTCCCCGAAGAGCCCGAGCCGCTGGCGGCGACCCTGGGCGAGTTCGTCGAGCGCTACGGCGTCGGCATCGTCGGCGGCTGCTGCGGGACGACGCCCGCGCACATCGCGGCGATCCGCGAGCGGGTCGACGGCCGCGTGCCGGGCGAGCGCCCGGCGCCGGGTCCCCCCCATCTCTCCTCGATGATGACCTCCACCCCGCTCGTGCAGGAACCGCGGCCGACGCTGGTCGGCGAGCGGGTCAACTCGCAGGGCTCGCGCAAGGCGAAGGAGCTGCTGCTCGCCGACGACTACGACGGCCTGGTCCAGGTCGCCGAGGACCAGGTCGAGGGCGGCGCGCACGTGCTCGACGTCTGCGTGGCGCTGACCGAGCGCTCCGACGAGGACGAGCAGATGGCGGCGGTGGTGAAGCGGGTCTCGCTGACCCAGCCGGCGCCGGTCCAGGTCGACTCGACCGAGCCGGAGGTGATCCGGGCCGCGCTGGAGCAGATCCCAGGACGGGCGATCGTCAACTCGATCAACCTCGAGGCCGGCCGCGAGAAGGCCGACGTCGTCGCGCCCCTGGCCAAGGCCCACGGAGCGGCGCTGATCGCGCTGACGATCGACGAGGTCGGGATGGCGAAGACGGCCGAGCGCAAGGTCGAGGTCGCCAAGCGCATCCGCGACATCGCCTGCGACGACCACGGCCTCGACCCCGAGGCACTGATCTTCGACGCGCTCACCTTCACGCTTACGACCGGCGAGGCGGAGTGGCGCCCCTCCGCGGTCGAGACGATCGAGGGCATCCGCCGGATCAAGGCCGAGCTCCCGGGTGTCAAGACCTCGCTCGGCGTCTCCAACGTCTCCTTCGGCGTCTCGCCGCCGGCGCGCGCGGTGCTCAACTCGGTCTTCCTGCACCACTGCGTCGAGGCCGGGCTGGACCTGGCGATGGTCAACCCCAACCACATCACTCCCTACTCGGAGATCTCCGCCGAGGAGCGCGAGCTGACCGACGACCTCGTCTTCGACCGCCGCGAGGACGCGCTTGAGCGCTTCATCGCCCATTTCGAGTCCAAGGGCGAGGAGGCCGCCGAGGAGGCGGGCGACCCGACCGAGGGAATGGAGCCCGAGGAGGCTCTGCACTGGCACATCCTGCGCCGCAAGAAGGACGGGGTCGAGGCGTGGATCGACCGCTCGGTCGAGAAGATCGGCGCGGTGCCGACGCTGAACGAGGTCCTGCTGCCGGCGATGAAGGAGGTCGGCGACAAGTTCGGCGCCGGCGAACTGATCCTGCCCTTCGTCCTGCAGTCGGCCGAAGCGATGAAGCGCGCCGTGGCGCAGCTGGAGAACTACCTCGACCGGATCGACGGCCACACCAAGGGCAAGGTGGTGATCGCGACCGTCTTCGGCGACGTGCACGACATCGGCAAGTCGCTGGTCAACACGATCCTCACCAACAACGGCTACACCGTCATCGACCTCGGCAAGCAGGTCCCCGTCGACGCGATCATCGAGGCGGCGGTCGAGAACGAGGCCGACGCGATCGGCCTCTCCGCCCTGCTCGTCTCGACCTCCAAGCAGATGCCGATCTGCGTCCAGGAGTTGCACCAGCGCGGGCTCGGCTTCCCGGTGCTGATCGGGGGCGCGGCCATCAACCGCGACTTCGGCCGCCGTACGCTCTACCCGCAGGGCAAGGAGTCCGACGAGGTCTACGAACCAGGCGTCTTCTACTGCAAGGACGCCTTCCAGGGCCTCGACACGATGGACGCCCTGGTCGACGAGGCGGCACGCGAGGCGCTGGTCGCGCGGATCCGCGCCGAGGCTCAGGAGCTGCGCGAGAAGCCGGCGAGCGTCGACGACGGGCCGCCGACCAGCGACGCGAGCGTGCGTTCCGCCGCACGCACGGACGTGCCGGTCCCCGAACCTCCCTTCTGGGGCGTGCGCGAGGTCGAGATCGACCTCGCCGAGGTCTTCCCCCACCTCGACCGCCACGTGCTCTTCAAGCTGCACTGGGGCGGCCGGGGAGTGAAGGGCGAGGCCTGGCGCCGGCTGGTCGAGGGAGCCGACGGCGAGGAGGGCTTCGCCCCTCGCCTCGAGCGCATGTGGCGCGAGCAGGACTACCTGCACCCGCGGGCGAGGCTCGGCTACTTCCCGGCGGCCGCCGACGGCAACGAGCTGGTCGTCTTCGGCCCAGACGACCCCGAGCGCGAGCTCGAGCGTCTCGTCTTCCCGCGCCAGCCCAAGCACGACCGCATCTGCCTCGCCGACTTCTTCCGCCCGCTGGGGTCGGGCGAACGAGACGTAGTCGCCCTGCAGGGGGTCACGGTCGGCCCCGAGGTGACCGAGCTGATCGAACGGCTGGAGAGCGAAGGCGAGTTCGCCGAGCAGCTCTTCGTCCACGGCCTCGGCGTGCAGGCCGCGGAGGGGCTGGCCGAGTGGCTGCACTCCGAGGTCCGCCGCGAGCTCGCCATCGCGCTGGACCAGGGCCGCCGCTACTCCTGGGGCTACCCCGCCTGCCCCGACCAGTCAGAGCACGAGAAGGTCTGGCGCCTGCTCGACCTAGAGCAGATCGGGATGACCCTCTCCGACGGCTACGCCGTCATGCCCGAGCAGTCCACCGTCGCGATCGTCGCCCACCACCCCCAGGCCGTCTACTTCGGCATGAAGTCCGGCTTCATCCCCGAGGACGATGCTCCCGACGAGCTGATAGCCGGCACCGAGCGGGGCGGAGCCCCGCTCCCCAGCGGCCGGGCAGCCGAGTAAAGACTGCACGAAAGACGCCGCCCCGGAAACCCGGGGCGGCATTGTCTTCTTGGCCGTTCTCTGAATAGAGCGCCTCAACTCAAGCGACGGTTAGGCCAGGACGTAGCGGTTGGCCGTCGTTTTCAGTAACCCGTCGAGGAACGATTCTTCGGGGCAGAGACCGCCGCCTTCGACGAAGTTGATCGCCGTATCGTTCGCGGTCAGGTGCTGGGCGCCGACGACAAATTCGAGGCCAGTGGAGTCGTAGATGCAATGAATATCGATACCGAAGATATCGATGTTATCGCAGTTGACTAAGGTCAGACCGTTCGTCCCTGTGATCGTCCCGGTGTCTAACCCTAGCTTGACATTGATCCATAACGGCAATTCAATCACGATCACGACGCAATTGCTGTGTGAGGATTTGGTACCACAATTCAAGAACGAGATGGTCACGGAGTGGATCGACGACGGAAAGGACCCCGGTAACGCCGAAGCCGATGTCGAGATGGTTAAGCATAAGACGTTGACGAGGTCGGTTAAGAGAGTGCCAACGCCCTGGCCTGAGTTGTTCATGCTCACGGAGATCGCTGCGGAACCGCAGGTTAAGGCTGTGTGCGTGTTGCAGATGGTGGCCGATGCCGAGGTGGCACCGACGAACGCCATCGCGGCTACGGCCGCTACGGCTGCGAGGCCGAGCATCTTGATGAGTCTCATTTCGATTCTCCTTCCCGGCGGTTGGCGCCGAGCTGGTTTGGACAGGCTTTAGGTAAACGCCTGTCCCGGTCACAGTCAAGAAACTCGATGGAATACGGAGCTCTCGACTCCCGCGCAGTCCTCGCGAAAGGCGGATTCGGTTTGGCGGCGGGAATATGGATTGTGCGCGTGTGCTGAACGGCGCGTGCGTGAGTTCGCGTGGCCGTCCCCAAACAGATGACGCCGCCCTGATTTCCCGGGGGCGGCGTCATCAGCAGAGCGCCGTCAACTACAAACGACTAGGCAAGGACGTAGCGGTTGGCTGTCGTCACTGTTAACGCGTCGAGGCTTAATTCACCCTGGCAAAGGAATAAATTACTGCCTTCGATCAAATCGAACCACGTTTCATACGCGGTAAAGTGCTGGCCGCCGACGGAGAACTGGACATCCGTGAGGTCGTATTCACATACCCACCCCCCAAAGAAGGCAAAGCATTCAAGGACAACCGTGCCGCTCGTGAGCGTGAGGACGCCAGCGTCTAACCCTATCTTGTCGAGGTCGGCTAAGGGTAGTTCGGATTCAAATGGGTTGCTTTCACAGGTAGAGTCTTCAAAAGATTCACAGTTTGAAAACGCGAGACTCGAGAAGTGAACTTCCTGGGGGTCAGCTAACGCTAACGGCACAGCCGACGCTGTAATAGAAGAACCGCATAGGGTATTGAAGGTAGGACCTAAGAGGACACCGGAGCCTGCTATGCTCACGGAACTCGCCCCGTCTTCACACACTAAGCCATCGTGATCGAGGCAGAGCTCGAGTGTCTGCGGCCGATGCCGAGGTGGCGCCGACGAACGCCATCGCAACCCCAGCCGCTACGGCCGCAAGGCCGAACATCTTAATAAGTCTCATGTTGATTCTCCCTTCCCGGCGGTTGGCGCCGAGCTGGTTATGGACAGGGTTAGGTAAACGCCTGCCCCGGTCACAGTCAAGAAATCCGATGGAGTCCGGAGATCTTGAGTCCCGCATCACCTTCGCGAAAGGCGGATCCGGCCTGGCGGTGAGGATAGTGGTTATGCACACGCGCGGTCTCCGCGGTTGCGCGGGTTCGCGCCCTGAGGTGTCCCGGAACAGACGATGCCGCCCCGGAAACCTGGGGCGGCATCATCCTGCCGGCGTTCTCTGAAAAGAGCGCCGTCGACTCAAGCGGCGGTTAGGCGAGGATGTATCGGTTGGACGCCGCCCTCAGTAACCCGTCGAGGAACGACTCTTCGGGGCAGAGTAATTCAACGAAGTTTACTGCCGTGTTGCTCGCGGTCAGGTGCTGGGCGCCGACGGAGAACGAAAGATTCGTAGAGTCGTAGATACAGTGAATATCGATACCGAAGATATCGATGTTATCGCAGATAACTAAGGTAAGACCGTTTTCCCCGGTGATCGTGCCGGTGTCTAACCCCGTCTTGTTGAGGTTGGCTAAGGGCAGTTCGAGCACTTCGACCGTGCAATTGCTGTGAGTGGATTTGGTACCACAGTTTGTGAATAAGAGGTGCGCGACGTGGACCTGCTGTGGGTTGGCTAACCCTAATACGTTGGCCGACCCCGTAATGTTTAAGCATAAGACGTTGACGAGGTCGGTTAAGAGAGTGCCGACGCCTTGACCTGAGTTGGTCATGCTCCAGCCGGTTGCTGCAGAACCGCAGGTTAAGGCCGAGTGCGAGTTGCAGAGCTGAGTGTTGGCAGCCGATGCCGAGGTGGCACCGACGAACGCCATCGCGGCCACGGCCGCTACGGCCGCAAGGCCGAATGTCTTGATGAGTCTCATTTGATTCTCCTTCTTTCCGGCAGCTGTGCCGGGATCGTTTCCGCGCGGCTATAGGTAGCGCCTGCCACGGTGGCGGTCAAGAAATCCGATGGAATACGGCCCTCGAGTCCCGCGCCGCTCTTGCGAGCGGCAGTATTCGGTCTGGCGGCGGGGATGTTGGCTGTGCGCACGCGCGATCTCCGCGGTTGCGCGGGTCCGTGCGTGGGGCGTCCCAAACAGATGATGCCGCCCCGGTCGGGGCGGCATCATCTGCCGGCGTTCTCTAAGAGAGCGCCGTCAATTCAAGCAACTAGGCGAGGACATAACGGTTGGACGTCGTCTTCAGTAACCCGTCGAGGAACGCTTCATCAGGGCAGAGACCGCCGCCTTCAACGAAGCTGATCGTCGTTCCACTCGCGGTCAGGTGCTGGGTGCCGACGGAGAACTGGACACCCGTGCCGTCGTAGATGCAGTGAATATCGATGCCGAGATCATCAATGTTCAGGCACTCGACTAAAATTAGTCCATTCGTTCCTGTGAGCGTCCCGGCGTCTAACCCCGTCTTGTTGAGATTGGATAAGGGCAATTCGAGAACGTTGACGTCGCAATTTTCGTGCGCAGACTCTAGTACCGCAGTTTTTGAACGAGAGGGACGTAATGTGGATCTGCTGCGGGTTGGCTAACCCTAACGGCGTGCCCGCCCCCGAGATGGTTAAGCATAAGATGTCGATGATGTCGGTTAAAAGAGTGCCAACGCCTTGGCCTGTGTTGTTCATGCTCACGGACGTCGCTGCGGAGCCGCAGGTTAAGGCCGAGTGCGAGTTGCAGAGCTGGGTGTTGGCGGCCGATGCCGAGGTAGCACCGACGAACGCCATCGCGGCCCCGGCCGCTGTGGCCGCGAGGCTGAGCACCTTGATGAGTCTCATTGGGTTCTCCTTCCCGGCGACTGCGTGGGGGTGGTTCTGGATACCCAATAGGCAAGCGCCTGGTTCGAAGGCAGTCAAGGAATCCGCTGGAATAAGACGCTCTCGAGCCCGCATCGTTCTCGCAAGAGGCGGATCTCCGGCCTGGCTGTGTTGTGCGCGCTCGCCGAGCGGCGTGTGCGCGACTTCGCGCGAATTGTGCGTAGGCCGTACTAGACAGACGACGCCGCCCCGGATTTCCGGGTCGGCGTCGTGCTGCTGGCGATCCCGAAGCGAACGCCCTCAAACTCAAGCGACGGTTAGGCGAGAATGTAGCGATTGGACCCCGCCGTCCTCAGTAACCCGTCGAGGAATGCTTCTTCGGGGCAGAGTTCGCCTTCGACAGGAGTGATCCACGTATCGTCCGCGGTCAGGTGTTGGGCGCCCATGGCGAACGAAGAACCCGTGGCGTCGAAGATGCAGTGAATATCGATACCGAAGATATCGATATTCTCGCAACGAACTAAAACTAGACCACCACTCGCCCCTGTGATCGTCCCCGTGTCTAACCCCGTCTTGTTGAGATTGGCTAAGGGCAATTCGAGCACAGAAACTGTGCAATTGCTGTGTGTGGATTTGGTGCCACAATTCGTGAATAAGAGGTGCGCGACGTGGACCTGCTGCGGGTTGGCTAAAGCTAACACGTTGCCCGATCCTGTGATGTTTAAGCATAAAATGTCAACGAGGTCGGTTAAAAGGACGCCAGAGCCTAGGCCCGAGTTGGTCATGCTCACGCCGGTCGCGGCGGCACCGCAGGTTAAAGCCGTGTGTGAAGTGCAGAGCTGCGTGTTGGCAGCCAACGCCGAGGTGGCACCGACGAACGCCATCGCGGCCACGGCCGCTATAGCGGCAAGGCCGAATGTCTTGATGAGTCTCACTTTATTCTCCCTTCTCGGCAGTTGGCGCCGAGATCGTTTCTGGACACCTATAGGCAAGCGCCTGCCACGGTGGCGGTCAAGAAATCCGCTGAAACCAAAGCGCTCTTGAGTCCCGCACCACGTTCACAGCAGCCGGGTCCAGCCTGGTGGTGGGAACGATGGTCGTGCGCGTGCGCTGAATGGCACGTGCGCGGCGTTCGCGCGCGTGGATACTGGTGCATCGAGGAATAGATGACGCCGCCCAGAGCTCGGGCGCCCTGTGCCGGTGTTCTCCAAAGAGAGGACCGTCAATCAAGCGACAGTTAGGCCAGAACGCAGCGGTTGGCTGTCGTGTGCAATAAGCCGTCAAGGAACGATCTTCGGGGCAGAGGCTGCCGCCTTCGACGAAGGTGATCGACGTATCGTTCGCGGTGAGGTGCTGGGCGCCAACAGTGAACTGGGCACCTGTGGATTGAGACTGGCAATTGCTGTGCCTCGATTCCCTTGCTGACCTGAATTGTTCATGACCACGGAGCCGCAAATAAGGTCGCATGCGAGAGCTGGGTGTTGGCGGCCGATGCCGAGGTGGCACCGACGAACGCCATCGCACCCATAGCCGCCATCACGGCGAGCCCAATGTGCGGTCTTCGCGTTGTGCGGTTCGTGCATGACACGGCCCAAACAGGCAAACGCCGCCCCGGAATCCGAGGCGGCGTCATCCTTGCGACGTTCTGAAAGAGCGCCGTCAATTCAAGCGATGGCTAAGCCAGGACGTAGCGGTTGGACGTCGTTTTCAGTAACGCGTCGAGGAACGATTCTTCGGGGCAGAGGCTGCCGCCTTCGACGAAGGTGATCGACGTATCGTTCGCGGTCAGGTGCTGGGCGCCGACGGAGAACTGCAGGCCCGTGAAATCGTAGATGCAGTGAATATCGATACCGAAGATATCGATGTTATCGCAGCTGACTAAGATCAGACCGTTCGTTCCTGTGATCGTCCCGGCGTCTAACCCCGTCTTGTTGAGGTTGGCTAAGGGCAATTCGAGGACTGTTAATTGGCAATTGCTGTGTGCTCCTTGGGTACCGCAGTTCGAGATCACGAGGCCCGTGAAGTGGACCGTTTGCGGGTTGGCTAACCCTAACGGGGTGCCTGACGCCGAGATGGTTAAGCATAAGACGTTGACGAGGTCGGTTAAGAGCGTGCCAACGCCTTGACCCGAGTTGTTCATCGCCACGGACGTCGCTGCGGAACCGCAGGTTAAGGCCGTGTGCGTGTTACAGAGTCGAGTGTTGGCGGCCGATGCCGAGGTGGCACCGACGAACGCCATCGCGGCCACGGCCGCTACGGCCGCAAGGCCGAACATCCTGATGAGTCTCATTTGATTCTCCTTCCCGGCGGTTGGCGCCGAGCTGGTTTGGACAGGCTTAGGTAAACGCCCGCGCCACCGACAGTCAAGAATCCGATGGAGTACGGAACTCTCGAGTTCTGCCTCGCCCTTTGTGACAGGTGGATTCGGCCTGGTTGTGAGGATGGTGGTTGTGCGCGTGCGCTGAACGGCGTATGCGCGGGTTTGTACGTGGTGAGCCCCGAGAGAGACGGTACGCCAGGACGTAGCGGTGGGACGTCGTTTCAGCAATAGGTCCAGGAGCGATTCTTCGGGGCAGAGGATGCACCTCGGCGAAGCTCAACGTTGACCCGCCATCGGGCCGCTTGCGAGCGTGAGGGTTCGCGTCTAACCCCTCGGTTGCGCAGTTTTCAAATGCGAGAGCCGTGGATGTGGATCGACTCCCGGCCTCCTAAGACCGAGTGCGAGGCGCAGAGTTGAGTGCTGGTCGCTGGGGGCCGAGATGGCACCGACGAGCCCCATCGCGGCAACGGCTGCTACGAGCGCAGGACTTCGCCACGCTTTCACCCGAACGGGACGAGGCCTGGGCCTCGTCCCGTTCACTGCTCGCCCCGCGGCTGACGATCATGAGGGGCGAGTGGGTTTCGAACTGATTGCAAACGCTCAGTGGGCTACAGCAGAGCGTTACTCGATGATGCTAACTGTGATGAATAACAAGCTATGTCGGTGCCGTCAAGGCACTGCACCTATGCATCGGAGCTATTTTCAGCCACCGAGGGACCTGAAACCCATATTTACCTGCATATTGCAGGATGCTAATTCTGCGCGCGCGCCAATGAGCGCAAGGGATTTGTACGGTTAGCGTTTGCCTGCTTTAGACCCACGGCAGGAGGCCTTCAGCGGCGGGCGCAGAGTGGCTTTCTTGCCGTTCTGGGCCGTGAACTTGGCTGTGACCTTATTCACTTTGGCGCAGAGGTTGGTCGAGTTGACGATCAGGCCCCTCCTGCCACCGGGGAAACTGGCGACGATTTCGGTGATCGGGGCGTCCGGCACGGATTCGAAGGTGGCACGGATGCCGCCGTTGATGGAGTCGATGCGCGCGGCCGAGTGCACCTCGATCGGCAGCGAGGGCGGGCCCTTGATGACCGCGACCATGTCGGGCAGCGTGTTGTTGGAGGAGCGCAGATAGAGCGTGCCGTCGAGGGTCTCGTCCAGCAGCGGGGTCTTCGCTTTGAGGGTTCCGTAGATCGAGCCTGGCGGACACTGGTCGGCGGCGAACTGCACGCGGGTGCAGACGGTGCGGATGTGGGCCTGGTCAAGGAACGCCGAGTGCGGCAGGGCGACCGAGAAGGCGCTGATGTTGGCGCCTCCCCGCGGCATCTTCAGCGTCGTGCGCAGCCGCGGGTGCGAGCCGCGATTGGTCCCGCCGAAGAGGCGCATGGCGAGCTTCGGCTTGAAGCCCAGCCGGTCGCAGTCGGTAGCCGCGAACGAGGAGGAGGGGCTCGCCGTCTTGCCACCGATCGAGTACATGACGGAGGTGGTCTCCTTGCGCGCACAGGAGGTCGGGTTGAGCGCGAAGCCGGGGCGGTCGAGCTGGACGTTGACCGTCCTGTAGAGGACAGGGACGCCTTCGACGAACTGCGGCAGCGGGTCGGTCTTGGTCGTCGCCTGGACCGTCACCGGGTCGACGTAGACGGCAGAGCGCACCACCTGGTCGCCGAGGTCGAAGGGCCCGGCCTGGGCGGGGACGACCGCGATCACGCTGAGCGGGGCGTCCTTGTAGGGACCGCCGAGGTAGACGGCGGTCGGCCGCTTGCCGGGCTGGGGCACCCAGAGCGGCGCGGGGCCGACGCCGGTGGAGCCGATGACCTTGCCGACCCGGCTCTCGGCCGGGCACTGGCCCGTCTCGGCGGCGGCACCTTCGCAGCGGGCAACGCCGGCGAAGGTGGCGGCCATACCCCGCGCCAGGGTGACGTCGAGCGCGGCGAGGTTCTGTTCCCCGTCCTGCCGGGTGACGGTGACGACGAAGGACGAGTGAGCACCACCTGTGGAGTCAACGGAGCCGGCGCTCAGCTTGGGCGCGAACCCACCCGTGTCGCAGCCTTCAGTGAACTGCATCTGCGTGTCGCCGATCGCGTGCGGCCCACCCGACCAGGGGTTGAAGTCATAGTGGGTCTGGTAGGTCCCGCACGTCGCGGGGGTCATCAGCGGCGAGCGGAAGCCAGACTTGAGCCGCAGTTTGGTTTCGCGCAGCGGCGCCTGGGGCGCTTCGAGCAGGAGGGTGGTTAGCTGGCCCGTTGCCTCGTTGACCTCGACCTGGGCGGGAAGCTTGACATGGGCGCCGAGGTCGTCGGCGACCACCCAGACGCGGAAGAGATTGCCGGGTTCCGGCTCGCGGAGGTAGATCGCGCCTTTCATTCGCCGCGGCAGGCCGCCGATCTCGAATTCGGTCGAGGCCACCTTGGAGTTGTCTGGGCATTCGGCCGCGACCCGTTCTTTGAACCGCACCTGGCCTTCGCTGCAGACGCCGAGCCCGTCGGCGGAGGCCGGGTTGAGCGCCACCCCCTCGGGCAGGGTGATCTGGATGTCGCGCAGCTGGGAGGGTTCCCGCTGGCCGACGTCTGCTTCCGGCTGGGTCAGCGTCATGTCAAGGCCGGTCGGGGAGGCGGCGCGGTGGCTGGTCGGCTCCACCGAGAGGCCGGGCCCGAAGAACAGGTTGTTGCAGCCGAAGACCTGCGGGAAGCCGGCGGTCTTGGTGTCGAAGCGATCCGGTTCAACCCAGCTTGCGGCGCTGACGCTCAGCTCGAACGGCACTCCACAACGGGTCGGGTTGGTGATGAACGGCAGTTCCAGCGAGCCCGGCGGGCGCGGTGGCGAGATGGTGCATGCGGCTTTGAACTGCTCAGTGGGAGTACAGCGTTCGGTGTCGTGCTCTTTCGCCGCGGGGATGCCCCAGAGGGTCCCGTCGCTCTCGATCAGGGTGAAGAGCGGCGGCGCGTCGATGATTTCGATGCTCAGCCCGTAGTCGTCCTCCGAGCGCAGCGTGGCGTCGGCATAGAGCGAGCCACCGATGAGACCGGGAACGAGGCCGACACGGGCGATCACTTCCCCGCCGGGGGGAGCCATCATGTAGAGAGGCTCGATGAAGATTCGGTTGAGTTTGTACAGGTTGATCCTGACGAGGCCGATCTGGGACCCGTTGGGGCATTCTGCCAGCGTCAGTTCGGCCGCCCGGCACTGCTGTGGGACGCCGAGCACGTCGGGGTTGCCGACCAGGCCCGGGGGAACGTCGGTGCGCACGTTGCGCGTCGGGGCGAAGCCGTCGAGAGTGCCCTTGATGTCCGGGGTGCTGAGGGGGTCCTGGGCGATTTCGAAGCTGAAGGTGAAGTCGGGATGGGCCCCTGCCTGGGTGGTCGAGAGCGCAGCTTCGAGCGATTCGACCGCAAAGCATTCGGCCTTGAACGGTTTTGCGCAGGGTTCGGCGGCCGCTCCGGCCGGGACGGGCAGGGCTAGGGCACCGAGGACCAGGGCACCCAGAACGACGAGGACTGATGGGCTGTTGGACCTTCGCCGCCATGCGAGCAGGAAAACAACCAGAAGGAACGCGCAAAGAACCCCGAACGCGAAAGCGCTGAGGCCACCCTCGAAAACGGGGGCGAACTCGACCTCGATGTGGGGGCCGACCTCGATGTGGGAATGGACCTCCACCGCTCTGGTCCTCGAGAGCTCATCTTCCAACGATTTGACCGTGAAGCATGGGGCACCGGCCGGCTTCGCGCAAAGCGTTCCGGTCGGCTCGATCGTCCCCCTCGCCCCAACCGAAACGGCGAGGGCCAGAGAGCCGAGAACGGCGAGGGTCAGGACTGCTGCGGTGCGGCGGATCATCGGTGTGCCCTCCCCTCGTGGTTGGCTCGGCGTGCTTTGGAGTGTTTGCGGTTTTTGCGCTTACTTTTCTTCTTCACGCAGCGCCCTTTGACCCGGTGCTTGCCTTTCGCGCAACGCGGACGAGACTGCTGTTGGGTCACGGCGCCGGGGCCGGTGCTGGCGGGGACCGGCAGCGCCGGTGGGATCGAACCTTGACCCTGACAGGCGTCGGCTTCGCATTCCTGCTTGACCGGCGGGGCGGGGATGCCGCCGAGAGTCCTCGCGTCATAGATCGAGAAGCTGCCGGACACGTCGCCCCCCACCAGCTCCTCCCGCGTTACGAAGAAGACGTCCTCACCGTCGGCGCTCATGCCGAAGAGGAAGCTGGATTCCTCGCCCTGCCCGGTGGAGAGGAGGGCGAGGCAGCCGGCCGGACGGCCGCAGGTGTCACCGCCGGGGCCGGTGGTCCCCTGCGCCTTCCACTCATAGACGTCAACGCCGGTGTTGGCGTCCTCGGGCAGGAGGGCGTCGCGGCTCTCGAAGAAGACGGTGCTGCCGTCGTCGGTGACGTTGGGGATCAGCGTGTCGGGAGCGGTGGCCTCGCCGGTGATGGTCTGCAGCAGCGCGTCGACTGGCGAGGCGTGGGGGGCCCCGCTCGGCGAGCAGGAAAGGCACGTCAGCTGCGGGCCGGGCGCGGAGGCGGGAACGTAGCGGTAGATCTCGCCTTTTCCTCCGTTGTCATATGCAGTGAGCTTGGCGTGAGACTGGAAGACCAGGACCTCGCCGTCGGGCGTGCTGCGAGTCGGGGAGGAGGCGCGGCCGGCCTCATAGAAGCTCCCGTCGGTCGCCCGCTGCCCGGGGATCGCGTTGGTCCACTGGAGCAGGTCTTCGCTGATGTCCTTGAAGCTGACCAAGTCCTGGGGGTGAAGAAGGGCGACGAACTGGATATCCGTCCCGTCCCAGGCGTAAAGGTTGGGTTCCCCGTCTTCGGCTTCTTCACCGTTTTCGTTCGGTTCGAGGCCCGGCAGAGCGTCCTCGGAGGTGAAGAAGGCGTGGGAGCCGTTGGCGGAGACGTTGACGAAGACGGAGTTCGAGGCGATTTCAAGCGGTTCCTGTTCCTGTTCGGACCCTGCGCAATTCCCCCCTTCGACGTCGCAGGCGAAGAGGCCGGCGGCGACCATCGGGTTGATCACCGTGGGGGCGTAGGTCGCGTCGATGAAGAAGACGCGCTTGCCATCGGTGGAGATGCCGGCGTAGGTGCTCCCCTCCGCGACGACGGTCGTTTTGTCCGAGCGGCGCAGGTAGAGCGTGCCGGCGGCGCTGAAGACGATCGCCTCGCCGTCTTCGGTGGCGGCGATGTAATGGGGCTCTTCGCCGGGGCCGAAGGGGGTTTTGTTGTCGGGCTTCAGCGAGATGACCTCGGTCGCAGCGCTGCCCGCTTCGCGGTCGTAAATCGCTTCCGTTTCGGTTTCCGCCGGCGGCGTTTTCTCGTCCAGATGCTCCTCGGAGGTGAAGATCACGTGCGTGCCGCCGGCGCTGATGTAGCGGCCGTCCGCCTGTGAGTCGGTGCCCAGGTCGCCGCAGCCGACCAGCTCGAACTCGTTCCTCGGGTCGGAGAGGGCAAAGGTCGCTTCTGGCTCCGGGCTGCACTGCGAGCTGGCCTGGCCTGAAGGGACGCGCAAGTAAGTGCCGAGGGGGAAGGAAAGCTCCGTCGGCGTTTCGTGGGCCAAGACCTCGTGCAGCCAGTAAGACTGGTCTGCCGAGACCCCCCCCTGTTCGCCTTCTTCTCCACCGCCCTGAACGAAGGTGAGCCCGTGCATCTCGCTTTCCCAGCCCCCTTCCGGGTGCGCCCCAGGCCCTCGCTGGGCGCGGTGGAACAGGCCGTCCTCCCGAGCGACCAGGACCCGGTAGGCAACGCTCTCTCCGGCCCCTGCGCCGCGCGGCGCGACGAACCAGCTGTTGAAGAACCTAAAGCCGGCTGTAGAACTGAAGGCGCTGGGGTCTGCCAGCGTCTGAGCCGGGGTGACCAGCTCGTAGGCGCGGCAGTCGGGGAGGAAGGCGGAGAGACCGGTGCGGTATTCGGAGTTCGCGCAGTCCTGCGACGGGGGGCGGACCAGGGTTTCGAAAGCCTGCGGTGGACCTTCCACGAGCTTGGCTTCGTTTTCGACGAGGATGCGGAAGCGGTAGGCGGTGCCCTGCGCGAGACCGGTGACCGGCGCCTCGATCGCGACCTCGCCGTCGCCGGGCGGGATTTTGCCTACCGGCGTGCTCAAGGCGCCTTCGAAGGTTTCACCGTTGGACTGGTACTGCTCCTCGGTCAGGTACTGGAAGTGGTAGGTGGTGAGGAGGCCGGAGGGGTCGATCTTCGCCCGCATCGTCGCTTCGTCGTAACCGACCGGCAGCGCCGACTGGGTCGTCAGCAAGGGCGGACCGAAGAGAAGGGTGCCGCCGTCGTCTTCGCCGAAGGGATTCTTGGCAAGGAGGCGGTAGCGGTAGCGAGTGGTTTCGGGTTCGATGCCCGTGATGTCGGCATGGACCGGCACCGGTGTGTCGCCTGTGCCGATCTCGGCCGGGGTCTCCTCGCATGTCTGCGAGAGGGCGCCTGCAAAGGTTTTGCCATTGGACTGGTATTGCGTCTCGGTCAGGTACTGGAAGACGCATTCTTCGAGCTCGAACTCTTCCGGGTTGACCGTCCCGTTGAGGGTCGCGCCATCGGGCCCGAAGCCATCCGCGGTTTCGGTGACGGCTTGCGGCGGCTGCCCGTACTCCAGCGGCCCGAACGCATTCAGGTCGAAGGGCTGAGTCACTTCGTTGGAGGAGTCGAAGGCGAGGTAGGCGTTGCCGTTGGAGGGGTAAGTGGCAGCGCAGGTGGGCGTCGTCTGTTCGGTCAGCCCGTTGATGGCGCAGCTGTTGTCGATCGCGACCCGCGCGCCGGCGACGTTGGAGGAGGTTTTGCCGAACTCCGCCAGGCAGGCGCCGAGGGCGTCGTGCTCGCGCACCGTCTCGCCGGTCTGGCTGACGCCCCACTGGATGAAGTGCCCGTTTGACTGGTCGATGGCGATCCTCGGGTTGATGCCGACCGTTTTGCCGCTGGGACAGCCGCCGCTGTCTTTGGCTTCGCGGATCAGTTCGGCTTCTGCGGGTACTTTGCCGCATTTGACGACGTAGACGAGGGCGGCGCCGACGTTGGCCGAGACGTAGACATAGCCGTTCTTGCCGTAGACGTCGATGTCCTGGCGGGAGTTCGTGAGTTCGAGGCCCGCGCCGCATTCGCCTTCTGCTTTCGAGCTTTCCGAGGGCGGGGCGAACTCCTTGATGACCGAGGTGAAGGCGGACCCGCCGATGACGAAGACGTGGTCGTTGGCGGGGTTGACCGCCACCCCCACCAGGCCCGTGGCGGTGACCAGCACCGGTTCGTGGCGGGTGTAGGTGGTGGAGCCGGTGGGCGGGTTGGAGGAGGGCGAGTAGTAGGTCATCTCCGTCCCGGTGGAGTTCACCCTGTAGACATTGCCGCTGCAGTCGACGGCGAGGTCGAGGGTGGCGCTGGGCACTTCAAAGCTGGTCATTTCGCTGCCGGCCGGGGAGTAGACCCGCACCAGCGACTGGGCAGCGACGTAGACGTTGCCTTCGCAGTCGGTGGCCACCGCTCTTGCCCCCGTCAGGGCCTTGGAGAGCGCGGGCAGCGCGGTGCGCGAGGGCTTCAGCACGGGGGCGAAGGCGAGCAGCTCGGCGCCCGCGCCGGAGCCCGAGCCGACGTAGACGGTGCCGTCGTTGGGGCCGCCGGAGCGCTCGACCGCGACCTGGGTTGGCTCGGCGTCTTCAAGTGCCGGGTTGGTGAGCGCGAGGAAGAACTCGCCGGTTGCGTCGAACTCGTAGATCGCTTCGTTGCCGGCGTCGTGGAGGAAGAAGTGCCCCTGGGTGCAGGCCTGGTCCACCCCGTTGACCTGGACCTGAATGCATTTGCCGTCGGCGGAGTTTTCGTTGCCGGGGTCGGCGGCGAGGTAGGCGCCGGCCGCTCCGAAGCTGAATTCCTGCTCGGCGGTGCCGGGGTCTTCGTCGTGGTCGACCCCGATGATCGTCTTGCGCAGTTTGAGGCCGGTCGCGCTCGCCGGGCCGTTGTAGATCCTGAGCTCGTCGCCGGCGTTCTCGGCGACGGCGAGGTTGAGCCGCTGGTTGCCGCTCACCCCGAAGCGGGGGCTGGTGTAGGCGGCCACACCGGTGGCTTCGCTGATCTGGCCTTCGAGGACGTCGGCTTTTTCGAGCGAGCCGTCGGCTTTGTAGACGGCTATGCGGTCGCCCGCGGCGACGTAGAGGCGGTTGTCGAAGCGGTCGACGGCGATGCCCTCGGCGTCGCCGTCGGTGTGGATCGGTTCGGCGGCGCCGTAGACGGGGGCGCCGGTGAGGGGGAAGGTGGTGGGTTTGTAGCGGACCACGTTGCCGGTGGCGCTCTCGGAGACGTAGAGGTTTCCGGTGGTGGTCACCGCCAGGGCGCAGGGAGTGTTGGCGTTGGCGATTTCCGCGATCGGGGTCGTGTGGTCGGCGGCGTCGAAGACCTTGACTTTGCCCTCGCCGGCGCTGGCGGCGTAGAGGTCGCCGTTTTTGTCGACGGCGGCGCCGCAGGCGTGGTTGAGGCCCGATACGTCGAGGTCCGCGGTACGGGAGTGGATGGGGCCGGCGAGAGTGGGGGGGGCTAGGGCCGAGAGCCAGAGCGCCACGGAGCAGAGGGTGAGCGCTGCGCGCATGGCGATTCTCCCGCTTCCCCCTTCTCGAGTCCCACCTTCCCGAGCCATGCGCTCATAGCAACCGCTCGTCCCGCTCTTCAATGTATTCCCCTCTCCCTGGCACGGACCGACTTTTGCCTTTCCGAGGCTACCAGAGTTTTTGATGACCGCCGCAGATTTTTTCATCTGGCATCTCAAACATTCCTGTGATGAGAAAGATGCGGAATCCAAAAAAAAAGACGCCGCCCCGGAAACCGGGGCGGCGTCATCCTGCCGGCGTTCTCCGAAGAGAGCGCCGTCAAACATCAACGACGTGTTAGGCGAGGACGTACCGGTTGGACGTCGTTTTCAGTAACCCGTCGAGGAATGATTCTTCGGGGCAGAGACCGCCGCCTTCGACGAAGTTGACCGACGTGTTGCTCGCGGTCAGGTGCTGGGCGCCGACGGTGAACGTAAGACCCGTGGCGTCGTAGATGCAGTGAATATCGATACCGAAGATATCGATGTTATCGCAGTTGACTAAGGTCAGGCCGTTCGTCCCTTCGATCGTCCCCGCGTCTAACCCCGTCTTGTTGAGGTTGGCTAAGGGCAATTCGAGGACTGAGACCTGGCAATTGCTGTGTGCGGATTTGGTGCCACAGTTGGTGAACGAGAGGTTCGTGATGTGGACCTGCTGCGGGCTGGCTAACCCTAACGGCGTGCCCGACCCCGAGAGGGTTAAGCATAAGACGTTGACGAGGTCGGTTAAGAGCGTGCCAACGCCTTGACCCGAGTTGTTCATCGCCACGGACGTCGCTGCGGAACCGCAGGTTAAGGCCGTGTGCGTGTTACAGAGCTGGGTGTTGGCGGCCGATGCCGAGGTGGCACCGACGAACGCCATCGCGGCCACGGCCGCTACGGCCGCAAGGCCGAACATCTTGATGAGTCTCACTTTGATTCTCCCTTCTCGGCGGTTTGCGCCGAGCTGGTTTTTTGGACAGGGTTAGATAAGCGGTCGTGCCGGGACCAGTCAAGAAATCCGCCGAATTCGGTGACGAAAGACGGACGAGAATTTGATTGGGGCGCAAAAGTGCCTGCAAATTCCAGGATGAGGAATTTCCGAGTGCGCGAAACTGTGCCGTGCACGATCTCGTGCAGCCGACCCCTCAAAGGATGGGAGATTGCCGAATGCGCGGAAACGTGCGGTGCGCAATCTCGCGCTCGTTCAGCGGGCGGCGGCGAGGCGGTCACGCTCGGTTTCTATCGAGACGAGGGTGGTGAGAGCGCCGGTTTCCTCGGCGACCGCCGCAGCTTCGTCGAGGACCGCGCGGACGCCGTCCGCGCCGGCGGCGTTGCGAGCGCGAGCCGTCGCCAGCAGGGTCAGGGGGAGGGACCAGCGCATGCCGCGCTCGGTTGCGATCTGCGCCGCCGATTCCGCGACCGCGATCGCCTCCTCGCCACGCCCGACGCCAGTTAGCGCGTCGGCTCGCAGCGCCGCCCGCCACGCCTCCATCTCGCCGCCGTTGTCCATCGCCCCGCGGTAGAGGCGCTCGGCGGCTTCGATCGAGTCGAGCGCGGCCGGATAGTCCTCCGCCGCTAGTTGCGTGGCGGCGAGGTTGGCCAGCGCCAGGCTGCGCGAGAAGACGTCGCCGAGCCGCTCGGTCAGCTCGCAGTTGCGCAGCGCCAGCCCGATCCCACCCTCGACGTCTCCCCGCATCGCCAGCATCAGGGCGATGTTGCTGCGGGTCCAGCTCGCCGTCTCGAGGTCGCCGTCCTCGGTGGCGATCCTCAGCCCCTCCTCGAAGAGGGCCTCGGCGGCGTCGAGCCGGCCGCGCTCGCGCTCGGCCAGCCCCTTGCCCATCGTCGCCCAGGCGATCGGGCTGCCGATGACGATCCCGGCTCCTACGTCGCGATCGCCGCCGCTCAGCTCGAGCACTTCGTCGAGCGAGCGCTCGAAGGCGTCGAAATCGGCGACGCAGAGGAACGCGTAGGCGCAGGCGCTGCGCATCGTCACGCGCAGGTGCAGGTCTCCTGATTCGTCGGCGAGGCGGTTCGTCTCCGCGACCGCGTCGAGCCAGGCCGTCGCCTCGTGGGGCATGCCGGGCCGGGCCGCGGTGGCCAGCTTCAGCATCGCAAGCGAGCGCAGGTCGCCGCTGCGCGTCGCGATCTCCTCTGCCTCGGCCACGAGCCGCTGTTCCTCCTCCCTGTCCATCCCCAACCGCCAGGCGTATTGCAGCTGCAGCAGACGCGAGGAGACTGCCAGCGCCGCCGTCTCCTCGTCTTCTTCCATCTCGGCGGCCAGCTCCATCACCTTGCGCCAGAGTCGCAGCGCCTCGCTCGGCTGGCTCGTCCCGGCCCAGTGGGCGGCACGGGCCGACCAGCGCGCCGCCTCCCGCATTTCGCCCCCCGCCTCCATGTGACTGGCGACGAGCGCGGCCAGCTCGTCGAGGCGCTCGGGCTCGCGCTCGATCATCGCCCGCGCGGCGGCGACGTGGGTGGCGGCGCGGCGCTCGCCGAGCTGCGTCCCGTAGGCGACCTCGCGCGTCAAGGGGTGGCGGAAGGCCAGCACCCGTTCGGGGTAGAGCTCCGCTTCGTAGAGGAAACCGCCGTCGACCAGCTCACACAGCGCCGGGTTCAGTTCCCCCTCGTCCATCTCCGCGGTCAGCCCCAGCGTCCGCGCCCCGACCTCCCGACCGACGACCGAGGCGACCTGGAGCAGGTCCTTCGCGGCCGGCCCGAGGCGGTCGATGCGAGCGGCGAGAACGGCCTGCACGGTCGCCGGCACCCCCGCCTCCTCCACCGGCCGCACCAGGCGGTAACCGCCGCGCTCGCCCTCGAAGTGACCGGCCTCGACCAGCTCGCGGACTATCTCCTCGACGAAGAACGGGTTGCCGCCGGTGCGCTCGTGGACGTGCCGGTCGAGCCCGTCGAGGGAGGGGTCCTCGCCGGCGAGGTCACGCAGCAGCTCGGCAGTGCCCGCCTGCCCCAACGGCTCCAGTGGGAGCCCGCGGTAGATCGGGGAGCCGTCCCAGCCGTTCTGGTATTCGGGGCGGAAGTTGACGACCGCCAAAGTATTGGTCCCGGCGACAGACTCGACCAGCTCCGCCAGCATCGCGTCGCTCGCCTCGTCCAGCCAGTGCAGGTCCTCGACCACCAGCACCACGGTGTGGTGGCGCTGGGGTGCGTTGATCAGGCGGCAGACGATTCGGCCCAGCGCGCGCCGGCGCGCCTCGGGGCTCATCTGTGCCACCGGCCGGTCCGGGTCGGGCACGCCGAGGAAGTCGAAGACGAGCGGCAGATCATCGACGAACTCCGGATCGAGCAGCAGCGCCCGCCCGGCGATCTTCTCGCGGGCGATGCGCTCGGGGTCGCGATCGCCGATGCCGAAGTAGGCGCGCAGCATCTGCAGGACCGGCATCAGCGGGATCGAGCGGCCGTGCGACTGGCCCTGCGCCTCGAAGACCTCGATCCCGCGCGCGCGACAGCGCTCGGCGAACTCGTGCGAGATGCGGCTCTTGCCGACCCCCGCCTCGGCGACGATGCCGACCACTGCGCCCTTGCCCGCCTGGGCACGCCCGAGCGCCTCCTCCAGGGCGGTCATCTCCTCCTCGCGGCCGACGAAGCGGGTGAAGCCACGTTCGCGGGAGAGGTCGAGTCGCGAGCGCGCCGCGCCGACGCCGCTCAGCTCGAACACCTCGACCGGCCGGCTCGCCCCCTTGATCTCGAACACACCCAGATCTTTCATCTCGAGGAAGCCCGCGGCCAGCGCCGCGGTGCTCTCGGTCAGGTATGCGGACCCGGGCTCGGCCAGGGCCTCCATTCGCTGGGCGAGCCCGACCGTGTGGCCGATCGCCGTGTACTCGCCCTCGCCGCCGCTGCCGATCGCCCCCGCCACCACCTCGCCGGAGTTGATCCCGATCCGGGTCGAGAAGTTGAGCCCCGGCCCGCGACGCAGCTCCGCGGCATACCCGGCGACGTCGTCGAGCATCTGCAGGGCGGCGTAACAGGCGCGGCGCGCGTGGTCCTCGTGGGCGACCGGGGCGCCGAACACGGCCATGATCCCGTCCCCGGTGAACTTGTCGACCGTTCCCTCGAAGCGCTCGACGGCGGCGGCGAGGATGGCAAAGAAGCGCTGCATGATCTTGCGCCACTCCTCTGGGTCCTGCCCCTCGGCCAGGTCCATCGAACCGCTCACGTCGGCGAAGAGAACCGTGACCTGCTTGCGCTCTCCGTCATCCATGCCGGTCTGCACCACGGCCACCAAGGTTAGCCACCCAAAACACGCTGACTTCGTGGTTAAGGGTGCATATGCACCCTTAACCACGAAGTCAGCGTGGGGCGCGCCTATACTGACGAGACCGATTGACTGGTCAGTCAACTAGCGCCCAGGGGGACGCTTGCGCGCAGCGGTAGTACAGCTCAACTCGAACGGCGACAAGGCCCGCAACCTCGACGCGGCCGAGGAACTCGTCCGCGACGCAGCGGCCGACGGCGCCGAGCTGGTCGCCCTGCCGGAGAAGTGGAATCTGCTGGCCGGAGGGCAGGATCTGCTCACCGGCGCCGAGACGCTCGACGGCCCCAGCCTCAACGCAGCCCGCGGCTGGGCGCGCGAGCTCGGCATCCACCTGCTCGCCGGCAGCATCCCCGAGCTGGGCCCCGGCGGCAGGGCGTTCAACACCTCGGTCCTGATCGGGCCGGTCGGCGACGACCTCGCCGTCTACCGCAAGATCCACATGTTCGACGTCGACGTCGGCGGGGTCTCCTACCGCGAGTCCGAGTGCGAGCAGCCGGGCGAGGAGATCGTCACCGCGTCGCTTCTGGGCACGACCGTCGGACTCAGCGTCTGCTACGACCTGCGCTTCCCGGAGCTCTACCGGATCCTCGCCGTGCGCGGGGCCCGCATCGTCACCGTTCCCTCCGCGTTCACGCTCGCAACCGGGCGCGACCACTGGGAGGTCCTGCTTCGCGCGCGGGCGATCGAGGACCAGGTCTTCGTCCTCGCTTCGAACCAGGTCGGCAAGGCGCCGCCCCACTTCGACTCCTACGGCCGCTCGGCAATCGTCGACCCCTGGGGCGTAGTCCTCGCCACCGCTCCCGACGAGGAGTGCTTCGTCGCCGCCGACCTCGACCTCTCCGCCCAGCAGCGCGTCCGCGAGTCGCTGCCGTCGCTCGCCAACCGCCGTCCCCAGGCCTACGCCTGGCCACAGCTGACGGAGGCGCGCGCCTGATGGCATCCAAGGCCCCTGCCCCCGCCGTCGACAAGCGGCGCCAGATCCTCGATGCGGCGATCCGCGTCTTCGCCCGCCAGGGCTTCCACTCGACCCGCGTCTCCGACATCGCCGACGAAGCGGGTGTCGCCTACGGCCTCGTCTACCACTACTTCAAGTCGAAGGACGAGGTGCTGAACGAGCTCTTCGTCGAGCGCTGGTCGCTGCTGCTGGCGGCGATCGAGGAGGCCGACCGCGAAGGCGCCTCACCGCGGCAGAAGCTCGAGGCGGTAGCCGGCTTCATCGTCGGCTCCTACCGCCACGACCCGGAGCTGATGAAGGTGATCATCGTCGAGGTCACCCGCGCCGCCAACTCCTTCGGCCGCACCCATCTGCCCGAGATCCGCCGCGCCTACGACTCGATCGCCAAGATCGTCGCCGAGGGCCAGGAGTCGGGCGAGTTCCGCCGCGACATCGATCCGACCTTCGCCTCGATGTCCTTCTACGGCGCGATCGAGCAGCTGCTCACCGGCTGGATCTTCGAAGTGATCCCCGCTTCCGACGGAGACTTCGACCAGGCAAAGAGCCTTGTCGTGGCGACGATCTGCGACGGTCTCGAGCCGCGATAGGTAAGGTCGGGCGGGCATGGAGAACGAGATCGTCAAACGCCTCGCCTGGAGCGGCATGCTCGCCGGGGCCGGGGCGCTGGCAAGTATCGTCGCCACGCGAATCGCCGCCATCGCCTACCGCCGTCTCTTCGACGAGGATCCGCCGGAGTAGCGTGCCCGACAGCGACCGAACACCTTCGCAGGACGAGCGCTCGGTCAGCGAGCTCGTCTTCGACGTCGCCGAGAAGAGCTCCTCGCTGGTCCGCGAGGAGATCGAGCTCGCCAAGGCCGAGGTCGCCGACAAGGTCGGCAAGATCCTCCGCGGCTCCGTCGTCGGCATAGCCGCCGGCGCCTTCGCCTTCCTTGCGCTGATCCTGATCATGGAGGGGATCGCCTGGCTGCTCGCGGAAGAGGTCTTCGACGGCAACGCCTGGCCCGGCTTCTTCGTCGAGGCGGCGGTCTTCCTGCTGATCGCCGCAGCCGCGGGCTTATTCGCCTACCGCTCGGTCCAGGCCGGCGCGCCGCCGGTTCCCGAGCAGGCGATCGAGGAGGCCAAGCTGACCAAGGCGACGCTTGAATCCGGAGCGAAAGCAGGCGGCGAATGAGCCCCCAACCGGAACCGGTCCGTCCGCAGACCACTGGCATGCCCGGCCGCTCCGCGGCAGAGATCCGCCGCGACATCGATCTCCAGCGCCGCGACCTCGGCCGCTCGGTCGAGCAGCTCCGCGGCCGGGTCGCCGAGCTGACCGACTGGCGTCGCCAGGTGTACGAGCACCGCAGCCAGCTGATCGTCGGCGCGGCAGTCGCCGGCTTCGCGCTCGGCGGCCTGATGATGCTGCGCCGCCGCCGCTAGGGGCTCCACTCCGTGGCCAACTTGGCGGAGATCCGGCAGATGATCGAGGCGGCGCTGCCGGGCGCCGAGGTCGAGGTCGTCGACGAGACCGGCACCGCCGACCACCTGCGGGCGACCGTGACGGCGCCTCAGTTCGAGGGCCTTTCCAGACTCGACCAGCACCGCCTGGTCAAGGCCGCGGTCAAGCCCCGCTTCGACGACGGCCAGATCCACGCCCTTTCCCTGAAAACCGCGGTGCTGACGGTCGGCTGAACGATTGACCACCGCATAGGTGGGTCAATCGTTCAGCCACGGTCTCTACAATCGCCATATGGCCGACGCTGAGCTGAAGCAGAAGGTCGAAGAGCTGATCGCCGCCAACCCGGTGCTGCTCTTCATGAAGGGGACCCCCGATATGCCGCGCTGCGGCTTCTCGATGCGGGTCGTGCAGGTGCTCGACTCGATCGACGTCGAGTACGGCGCGATCGACGTGCTGCCGGCGCTGCAGCCGCTGCGCGAAGTCACCGCCGAGATCTCCGAGTGGCAGACCTTCCCCCAGCTCTACGTCAACGGCGAGCTGGTCGGCGGCGCCGACATCGTCGAGGAGATGCTCGAGTCAGGAGAGCTGGCCGAGGCCCTTGGCGTCGAGCAGCCCGCCGCCACCCAGGCAGCCGCTCCGGCCGAACCCCCGGCGCAGTCGCCTCCTCTGCAGATCGAATAGCGCCCGGTCTAGACCGCTGCGGTCTCCGCGGCGTCCTCTTTGACCTGGAAGGACGATCCGCAGCCGCAGGCGGCGACGACGTTCGGGTTGTTGACCTGGAAGCCGGCGCCCTGGAGGCCTTCGACGTAGTCGACCTCAGAGCCGAAGACGAACTGCATGCTGACCTTGTCGACGATCACCGAGACGCCGTCGACCTCGAAGACGTGGTCGTCGTCCTTGGCGCGGTCGAAGGCGAGCGCGTACTGGAAGCCCGAGCAGCCGCCGCCGCGCACCGCGACTCGCAGCGCCTGGCCCTCGGAGTCCCCCTGGGAGCCGAGCAGCTCGCCGATCTTGCCGGCCGCCTTCTCGGTGAGAGCGATGGCCGCCTGCGGGGTCTCGGTCTGGGGGTCGGTCACTTCACAAAGTGTAGCGGCAGACCTGAGAGAATCGCTCGTCTTGAGTTCCAGCCCCGACATCGCGGTCGTCTGCGACACGACGGCCTACCTGCCCGCCGAGCTGGTCGCCTCGAACGGGATCCATGTCGTCAGCCTCTACGTGGCTGTCGACGGCGCCCAGGAGCCGGAGTCTGAGATCTCCGACTACGCCGCTTTCTACGAGCGCCTGCGCGCCTCCGAGGAAGGCGCGACGACCTCGCAGCCCTCCATCGGGGACTTCGCCTCGGTCTACGAGCCCCTGCTCGACGAAGGCCGCGAGGTCGTCTCGATCCACATCTCCTCCGGCATCTCGGGGACCTTCGAGGCAGCCGGGCAGGCGCGCGAGCGGCTCGTCGCCGAGGGCAAGGGGGGAGATCGGATCCACCTCTTCGACTCGCGCTCGGCCTGCGGCGGGATGGGCTACTCGGTGCTCGCGGCCGCCGCGGCCGCCCGGGCCGGCGGCGACAGCGAAGCGGTCCTCGCCCGCGCCCGGCAGGCGCGCGAGGAGCTGAAGATGTGGTTTGCGATCGACACCCTCGAGTACCTGCGCCGCGGCGGCCGCATCGGCGGCGCCCGCGCCTGGATCGGCTCGGCGCTGAAGATCAAGCCGATCCTCACCCTGGAGGAGGAGATCACCCCGGTCGAGCGCGTCCGCACCCGCGCCCGCTCGATCGAGCGCCTGCGCGACTACGCCCGCCGGCGGCACGAGTCCGGCCTCGACGCGTGGGTCATCCAGCACATCCAGGATCGGGAGACGGCCGATGCCCTCGCCGCCGACTGCCGCGAGATCTTCGGCTGCGAGCCCGTCTACGTCTCCGAGATCGGCCCAGTCATCGGGGCCCAGCGTGGGCCCCGGCCTGATCGGCGTCGGCAGCGTCTCGAGCGACGTTCTGAGCTAGACCCTCTCGCCGAGGGTCTCGAGCATCTCCTCGACCCGGACGAACTTGACGCGGGGGCGGCCGTGGGGCTCGCCGCGGCCGACCTCGGCCTGGTCGATCGCCTGCCAGTCCTCGAAGCTGACGTAGCGGACGCCGCGCTCGGCAAGCAGGGCCTCGACTGCGCTCGGGTCGGGCGTCTCGGGGCTGAGCAGGGTCTGCGACTCGACGTCGGCGAGCAGGTGCTGGACGGTCTCCAGCGCGTCTTTCTTGTTCGTCCCGATCACGCCGGACGGGCCGCGCTTGATCCAGCCGGCTGTGTAGTGGCCGACCTTGTGGCCGGCGTCATGGGAGTCGAGCACGCGGCCGCCCTCGTTGAGGATCAGGCCACGCTTCTCGTCGAAGGGGACGCCCTCGATCGGCACGCCGGTGTAGCCGACGGAGCGCAGCACCAGGCCGCACTCGAGCTCTTCGCGCTCTCCCGTGTCACGGGCGCGCAGCGTGCCGCCCTCCTCGACCAGCTCGTTGCGCCCGATCACGATCCTCTCGACCTTGCCGTCGCCCTTGATCTCGACCGGCGAGGCGAGGAAGCGCAGGACGATCCGCTGCTTCTTGCCCTCCGGAGTGCGCTGGGAGAACTCGCGCAGCGTCTCGACGTTGACCCGGGTCGTCTTGTCGGCGTCCTCGGACTCCAGGTAGGCGGCGCTCGCGGGGTCGAGCTCCACCTCGGCGGGGTCGACGACGACGTCGGCGTCCTCCATCTCGCCCAGCTCCTTGATCTCCGGATTGGTGAAGGCGGCCTGCACCGGCCCGCGGCGCCCGAGCACGACGATCTCGCGGATCTGCTTGGCGTCGAGCATCTCGATCGCGTGGTCGGCGGTGTCGGTCTGGCGCAGCTCGTGGTCGGTCAGCGCCAGCAGGCGGGCGACGTCCATCGCCACGTTGCCGTTGCCGATCACGACGGCGCGCTCGCAGGAGAGGTCGAACTCCTCGGCAGCGTAGTCGGGGTGGGCGTTGTACCAGCCGACGAAGGCGGTGGCGGCGTGGCTGCCGGGCAGGTCCTCGCCGGGGATGCCGAGCCTGGCGGTCGGTCTCGCAGCCGACAGTGAAGACGATCGCGTGGTAGAGCCGCTCGAGGTCCTCGACCTCGATGTCGTGGCTGACCTTGACGTTGCCGAAGAAGCGGAAGCCCTCGCGGGCGGCGGTCTTCTCGTAGACGCGGATCACCGACTTGATCTTCGGATGGTCCGGGGCGACGCCGCCGCGGACGAGGCCGAAGGGCGTGGGGAGACGGTCGAAGAGGTCGACCTGGGCGTGTGTGCCCTCGTGCTTGAGGATGTGCTCGGCGGCGTAGAAGCCGGAGGGTCCGGCGCCGACGATCGCAACGCGGACGGGGTTCTCAGCTGTTCCGATCTTGGTCATGGCGAGCCGGGAAGGATAGGGGACGGCGCATCTGTGGCGCCTTACAGTCGGTATGCGACCTCAAGGCGCCACATGCAGTTCCCTTGCCCTACACGGCGACGGCGCTGGGCACGCCGTCGAGCGCGTCGAGCGCCTTGCGCAGCGAGAGCGCCACGCAGGTGAAGATCGGGGTCTCGAGCTCGGTGTACTCGCTCGACTCGGTCGGTCGCAGCTCCTGCACCAGGTCGAGGAACATGCCCGGGTCGTCGCCCTCGAAGGCGACGACGAACTCCTGGTCGTCGAGGCCGAACGAGTATGAGGTGTTGATCGTGATCTCCGGGTAGCGGCGACCGACCTCGATGTGGCTCTTCATGATCCGCTGCCGCTCCTCCGCCGGCAGCCCGTACCAGCGCCGCTGCTTGACCATCGGGTAGAGGAAGAGGTACCTGCGCTCGCTGACGCAGATCTCGGGGCGCACCTGCTCCTCGGAGTAGGGCGAGGGCTTGGTCATCGAGAGGAACGAGTAGGGCGTCTCCGCCCACTTCGCCAGCCCGCTCTGGCCGAGCACGACGTGGAAGGTGTGCAGGTCGTCGAGGCTGGGGCTCTGGCTGAGCAGGACCAGGTCGACGTCGCCGCGCGTGCCTATGGTTGAGTAGGCGCGCAATGAGCGATCGAGGGCGAAGTCCTCGCAGGCGGCGAGGAACTCCTGCTTGTCCGTGGCCCGCTGGTCGGCGGCTTGGCGGCGCCAGGCGGGGTCCATCTTGAGCATCGTGAATTTGGCGAAAGTGCGGTCGGCCATTGGGTTGACGATAGCGGCCAGTTGCCTATTTGGGGCGGGGTCTGGGCAGGGGGTTCCACTTAACTTTTTCGGTGAGGCGGAGGCGGCGACTCCCCGGCCGGTAGACGAAAAAGTGCAAGACGTTCCACCCCCTGCCCAGACCCCTCACACAGGGGGGCGTCCTTCGTCAGCCCAGGTGACGATTGCGCTGGTGCCAAGTGGCACTTCGGTTGGGGAGCTTGTGGGGGCCGGGATGTCGCCCGGATTGCTCAGCGCTGGGCTGGGGTCTGTGCCGGCGGGGCAGACTTACCTGGACATCTCGCAGGGGAATCGGGTGTTCGACTCTCTATATGAGGGGGATCTGCCGGCGCGGGTTGGCGGGGGGATTTGTGGGCCGGGGTATTCGGCGGCTGTGGTGGAGCGGGCGGAGTCGGCTCCTGCTGACATCGAGCCGGGGTTGCTGGCGGCGACGCTTCACAGAGATGGAGAGATGTGTGAGGTGAGGAGCATGGGCCTGCGGTCGCTGGAGGCTCTAAGCGAACAGCTTCGAGGAGACGATCTGCTGATTGCGATCGAGCGGGCGCCGCCGGAGGAGAACGAGGCGTTGGCTATTGGGATTGCAGGGAGTGGGTTCGACGGGAACCTGACCTCGGACAGCACCCGGACGGAGGGGTATGTGCTGACGACGGACATCGCGCCGACGATCTTGGAGTGGGTCGGCGTCGGCGTGCCTGTGGGGATGTCGGGGCAGGCGATCCGGGGGGAGGGGAACGTCGACGTTGCGAAGATCGAGTCCCTCGGGGCGCGGATGGCCGTGGTCTCGGAGCGGCGGGGGCCGGTGATCGGCCTCAGCCTGCTGGTCTGGATCGTGGTGCTGGGGGGCGTGGCGCTCATCGCCCGTGGCCGGGTCGCCCGCCCCGCCGTGAAGCTGCTGGCGCTCAGCGTCGTCTACCTGCCCCTGGTGCTGCTGCTCGGCGGGGCGCTCGAGCCGGGCCAGGGGGCCGAACAGCTGCTGGCGATGGTGCTGGCGCCGCTGCTCGGCTGTTTGACGCTGCTCGCACTGCCCGGCTACCGGGCGCTCGCGGTCTCCTCGACATTGGTCGTGCTCGCCTACGCGCTCGACGTGATCGCCGGCTCGCCGCTTACCTCGCTCTCGCTGCTCGGCCCCAACCCGGGGCTCGGGGTTCGCTTCTACGGGATCGGCAACGAGCTCGAGGCCCTGCTCGCCGTGCTCGTCGTCGCCGGCACAGGCGCCGCGCTCGCCGGCTTTCGGCCGGCGCTCGACAAGCGCCGCTGCGCGCTCGCGTTCGCCGCCACCGGCCTGCTCGCCGCCCTCGTCTTCGCCGCCGGGCGCTTCGGGGCGGACGTGGGCGCCGCGATCGTGATGCCAATAGGGGCCGCGGCCGCCGTGTACAAGGTCGCGACCCCATGGCGACACGCGGCCCTCGTTCTCATTATTACAGGATTTGTTCTATTTATGGGATTTATTGCAGTAATAGATCTCCTCACGGGTGCGAACGCGCACCTGACCAGGTCGGTCCTCGACGCCGGGGGCCTCGACGAGGTGGCCGACGTCGCGCAGCGCCGCCTGCAGCTCTCGGCGCACAGCTTCACCCGGCCCGTCGTCCTCGCATTTCTCCCGTTGGTGCTCGGCCTCGCCGCCCTGGCAGCCTGGAAGCGCGACGTCCTGCGCTCCTGGCTGCGCGACGCCCCCGCCCTGCGGGCCGGCCTGCTCGGAGCGCTTGCCGCCACCCTCGCCGGCACCCTCGCCAACGACTCCGGCGCGCTGGTGCTGGAGGTCGGCAGCGCCTACCTGCTCGCCTACGCCGGCTTTGCCTGGGCCGAGGGGGCCGCCGAATCCTCTACCCTTCGCAGCTAGTGAGAGTTGCGCTCGTCTCGCCATATTCCTGGACCTACCAGGGCGGCGTGAACCGGCATGTGGAGGCGCTTGCGGAGGAGTTCCTCGGACGCGGCCACCACGTTCGCGTGCTTGCCCCCTTCGATCCGCCCGGCCGGCTCAGCCGCAGCATGCACCGAGCCGCGCCGGAGCCGCGCGAGGCGCCCGATTACCTGATCCCGCTCGGGCGCACGGTCGGCATCCCCTCCAACGGCGCGATCTCCAACCTCGCTCCCTTCCCGGCGGGCGGCGTCCTCGCGCCACGGCGGGAGCTGCGCCGCGGCAACTTCGACGTCGTCCACATCCACGAGCCGCTGGTGCCGCTGGTCGGCTGGAACGCCGCGCTCGGCACCAGGGCCCCCGCCGTCGGCACCTTCCACGCCTACTCGACCAAGGCGCTGCCCAACCACGTCGCCTCGGCGCTCGGCGCCAGGCGCGTCTTCAACCGGCTCTCGGCGCGGATCGCGGTCTCCGAGGCGGCCGCCTGGACCGGGCGCCGCTGGTTCGGCGGCCATTACGAGGTGATCCCCAACGGCGTCGACCTCGCCGCCGCCCCCGGCGCCCCGAAGCCGCCCGGGGAGGATCTGCGCGTGCTCTTCGTCGGCCGGCCCGAGGAGCGCAAGGGCCTGCCGGTCCTGCTCTCGGCCTTCGGCGCCCTGGTCGAGCACGTGCCCAGCCGGCTCACCGTGATCGGCGCCGAGCGCGAGGACGTGCTGCGCTACATCGCCGACCCCGAGATGCTGCGCCACATCGACGTTCGCGGCAGGGTCTCGGGCGAAGCGCTGCACCGCGCCCTGCACGAGGCCGACCTGCTCTGCGCGCCCTCGCTCTCGGGCGAGAGCTTCGGCATGGTCCTGACCGAGGCCTTCGCCGCCGGCACCCCCGCGATCGCCTCCGCCATCGCCGGCTACAGCGACGTCGTCACCGACGGCGTCGACGGCGTCCTGGTCCCGCCGGGGGACGCGCAGCGCCTCGCCGAGGAGCTCCAGCGCGCCCACCACGAGCCTGAGCGGCTGGCGGCGATGGGACGGGCCGCGCGCCGCAGCGCCGAGCGTTACGCCTGGCCTCGCGTCGCAGACCGCGTCACCGGGGTCTACGAGCGGGCGATCGAGGTGCCCGAGCCCCATGGTGCGCTCGAGCGCACCGCCCACTGGGCGGGGGTGCGGCCGGCCGACGGCATGCCGCCCCGCCCGCCCCAGCGGCTGCCCTCGCTCGACCCCGAGCCGGCCGACCCCGGTGACCGGCGACGCAGGGCTGCACGTCGCATCGGCCTCGGCGCCGCCGGGGTGCTCGGCGTCGGCCTGACCGCGCTCGCCGCAAAGAAGATCGGCGTCGACAACGTCGTCGCCAGCATCGTCCGCTCCGACCTCACCTGGGTCCTCGTCGCCTGCGCCCTGATGGCGCTCTCGCTCTTCTTCCGCGCCGCCTCCTGGTACTGGATCGTGCGCGCGGCGCTGCCGCGGCGGCCGGTGCGCCGCCGCGACGTCACCTCGGCGACGATGATCGGGGTGCTGATGTCGGCGACCCTGCCCGCCCGCCTCGGCGAGCCGGCCAGGGCGATGTCGCTGGCGCGGAGGGTCGGCCGCATGCGCGAGACCTTCCCGGTCCTGCTCGGCACCCTGGTCTCCCAGACGGTGCTCAACATCGTCGCCCTGGCCCTGCTCGGGGTCATCATCGTCTCCAGCACCGACCTCTTCCACTCCAGCACCGAGAAGCTCTTCGCCTTCAGCCTCGTGCCGCTGGCCCTGCTCCTCTTCGTCCTGTTCGCACCGCCGTTGATGCGGCGGGGCGGCAACGGGCGCCTCGCCCGCCTCGGTGCCGGTCTGCACGCCGCGCTGGTCCAGGTGCGCGCCGGGTTGCGCGTCTTCCGCAACCCGCGGCGCGGCGCCGCCGCCGCGGCCGCCCAGCTCGGTGCCTGGGCGATCCAGCTCGCCGCCTGCTGGGTGTTGCTCGCGGCACTCGGGCTGAGCGATGAGGCCGGCATCGGCGCCGCGGCCGCGGTCCTCTTCGCCGTCAACGTCACCGCTGTGATCCCCGCGACGCCCTCCAACATCGGGGTCTTCCAGCTCGCCGTGATCAGCGTCCTGCACACCGGCTTCGGCATCGGCACCGCCGACGCGCTCGCCTATGGCGTCATCCTGCAGGCGGTCGAGATCGCCACCGCCGTTGCCCTCGGGCTCCCCGCCCTCGTCCGCGAAGGGCTCACCTGGAGCGACCTGCGCGTGCAGGCTCTCTCCACGGCACCGGTTCGGCTCGAGCCGCAACCGGCCCGTTTCGAATAGTGTGCACACCGCTGACGGCGGTTCCCAATAAACGACCTGGTTGTTTCCTATTGCACACTCGACGATGCACGCCGATGGCATTTCCAACACCACGCAGGTCCGCGCCGGGGGAACGGTCCTCTCCCTGCTCGCCAGTCCGCTCTGCGCACCGATCCTTCGCGCCCATCTCGACAGGCCCCTCCGCCTCCCCGACCTGCGCGAGCGGATAGGCGGCGCCGCCCAGACGACCCTGCGCGGCCAGGTCGGCAACCTGCGCAGCATCGGCGCGCTCGAGCGGCAGGTGCGCAGCGGCATGCCCTACACGGTCGAGAACGAGTTGACCGACGCCGGCCGCGGCATCCTCGCAGTCGCCGAGACAGTGGAAGCCTGGCTCTCGCAAGCGCCCCAGGGACCGATCCCCCTTGGCAGCGAGTCGTCCAAGGGCGCGATCAGGGCCCTCGTCGGCGGCTGGGGCTCGACCGTCCTGCGCGCCCTCTCCGCGCGACCGCTCTCGCTCACCGAGCTCGACGGCGTCATCCCCGACATCAGCTATCCCTCGCTCGAGCGACGGCTCTCGGCGATGCGCACCGCCGGCCAGATCGAGACCCAGCCCAGCACCACGGGGAAATCGAGGCCCTACGCCGTGACCGAGTGGACTCGCCGGGCGGTCGGCCCCCTGGCTGCGGCCGGACGCTGCGAGTGCCTCCACTTCGCCGAGACCGCCGACCCGCCCACCAGGATCGACATCGAGGCGGCGTTCCTGCTCGCGGTGCCGCTGGTCGCCCTGCCGGCTGACAGTTCGGGCTCGTGCCTGCTCGCCGTCAGCGCCCCGGTGAGCCAGGAGGAAGAGACGGCTCCGCAGATTGCCGGTGTACACATCGAGGTCGAGCGCGGAGAGGTCGTCTCCTGCGACTCCCGTCTCGAAGGCGATCCCGGCACCTCGGCTCTGGGAACCGTCGAGGCCTGGGTCGGAGCGACCCTCGACGGCAACCCGAACGGTCTGCGCGTCGGCGGCAGCAACCAGACTCTCGTGGAGAGCCTGGTCGAGGGCCTGCACCGCGTTCTCACCTCGGTTTAAAGCGGCTTTGCGGAGATCGTGCGGTGCACGGTTTCGCGCATTCACCAATCCCTCATCCTGCGATTTGCAGGCACGTTTGTGCCCTCGCCGAATTTCCGCCTTGACTGGTCCCGGCACGACCGCTTATCTAACCCTGTCCAAAAAACCAGCTCGGCGCAAACCGCCGAGAAGGGAGAATCAAAGTGAGACTCATCAAGATGTTCGGCCTTGCGGCCGTAGCGGCCGTGGCCGCGATGGCGTTCGTCGGTGCCACCTCGGCATCGGCCATCAGCACTCAGCTCTGCAACTCGCACACGGCCTTAACCTGCGGTGCAGGACAAGGGTCGACCACCATAAGCATGAACAACGCACATGATGGAGTCGGCTTTCTCTTAACCGACCTCGTCGACGTCTTATGCTTAACCGTCTCAGGATCGGGCACGCCGTTAGCGTTAAAAGAAAACAAACCGCAGGAAATCCATATCACGCACCTCTTATTCACGAACTGCGGCACCAAATCGGCCCACAGCAACTGCCAGATCACAGTCCTCGAATTACCCTTAGCGAACCTCACCAAGACGGGGTTAGACACCGGGACGCTCGAAGGGACGAACGGCCTGACCTTAGTCAACTGCGATAACATCGATATCTTCGGTATCGATATTCACTGCATCTACGACGCTACGGGTCTTACGTTCTCCGTCGGCGCCCAGCACCTGACCGCGAGCAACACCCAGGTTAATGTGGCGGGTGGGGACAGTGGGGATCTCTGCCCCGAAGAATCGTTCATCCACGGGTTACTGCACACGACGGCTAACCGCTACGTCCTCGCCTAACCGTCGCTTGAGTTGACGGCGCTCTCTTCGGAGGACGCCTGTAGGACGACGCCGCCCCGGGTTTCCGGGGCGGCGTCTTTTTGGAACGAGTGAGGCGGGGTTACTTCACCACCTCGAACTGGCCCATCAGGCCGTGGTCCTCGTGGTCGAGCATGTGGCAGTGGATGACGAACTTGCCGCTGTGGTCGACGAAGCGGCCGGCGAGGTGGATGCGTTCGTTGGGATAGACGAGGAAGGTGTCCTTGAGACAGTCTTCCCAGGGCGGCGGGGGCTTGCCGTTGCGCGAGAGAAGGTACCAGTCGGTCAGGTGCATGTGCATCACGTGGGCGACGCCGGTGCGGTTGACGATCTCCCAGGTCTCGGTCGTACCGAGGGCCGGGCGGGCGTCAGCGCGGGCGGGGTTGAAGGTGCGCCCGTTCAGCAGCCAGGTGGTCTTGAAGAGGCCGCCGACCGTGATCTCCCAGCTGCGCTGCGGCGTCCTCAGGGCCCGCTCGGCCCAGTCGGGGAGCGGCCGCAGCTGGCGCGGCACCCGGGTGCGGTCGGGCAGGCGCCGCGAATCGATCCGGAACTGCATCAGGGCGCCGGCGTAGGGCCGGGCACCGGGCGGCTGCCTGGCACCGTGGCGGGGGCCGCTGCGCAGCTCGACCCTCTCCCCTCTCGCGGCGGCGAAGTCGACCACCAGCTCGACCCGCTCGCCGGGGCCGATCATCGCCTCTCGCCGCCGCACCGGCCGCGGAATCAGGCCGCTGTCGGTGCCGATCTGGACGAAGTGGGCGCCGTTGGAAAGCTGGAGGTTGTAGGGGCGGAACTGGGAGGCGTTGAGGATGCGCAAGCGGTAGCGCTGCGCCTTCACCCGATGGTGGGGCATGTAGGCACCGTTGACGAGCACGTGGTGGCCGCTGACGCCGTCGGTGGGCGGCCGCAGGCCGGTGAAGGGGTCGGTGAGCTGGTTGCGGCGGTCGAAGGAGCGGTCGGCGATCATCAGCGCCAGGTCGCGCTCCCCGCTCGGCAGCGGCAGGCTCTCGTCGAAGCGGTCGTCGAGGATCCACATGCCGGCGAGCCCACGCCAGACGTTCCGCGAGGTGTGGTCGAGACGATGGTCGTGGTACCACTGGAAGGCGGCGCGCTCGGGCCGGCCGTCCTCGAGGAGGTCGTAGACGTAGGTGCGCCTCCTCCCCGGCCCGATCAGCTGGTCGTTGCCCGAGCTGCGCGGCGAGAGCCCGCTCGGAATGCGGCAGTAGAAGGAGCGCGGATGCGATGGCGTCAGCCCGCCGGGCTGCCCGTCGAACTCGGAGCGGTTGTGGCCGCCGTGCAGGTGCACGGTCAGCTCCCCCGCCGAGCGCGGCAGCTCGTGGCGAAAGGTGACCTCGGTGCGGTGCCCCGCCGGCCGCCTGATCGTCGGGCCCGGGAAGGTGCCGCCGTAGGTCCACATCCTGGTCGGGGGGCCGGGCAGGATGTGGACTTCGGCCTCGCGGATCGGGATCGTCAACCGCGCATCCCCGAGCACCCGCGGGATCGGCAGGGGCGAGCGAAACGGCACCGGCGCAGCGGCCCGTGCCCGCGACCCGCCCCGGGGCAGCAACGCCCCGGGGCGCCAGCCCAGCGGCAGGGCCGTGGCGAGGGCACCGCCGCCCAGGGCGCCGAGGAAAGCCCGGCGCCCGAGGCGGGGTGGATCTGAGGAGCTCCCAGCCGTGCTCTAGCTCGCCGGCGCTGGGAGTACGTTGATCGACCCCTGCATTTCGGGGTGGATCGCACAGAGGAAGTAGATCCTCGAGGGCCCGCCCGAGGTGTCGACGCTGACCGGCTGGGTGATCGACGTCCCGGCTTTCGCTTCGCCGGTGAACCAGGAGTCGCCGGTCTTGTTCAGGTTGCCGAGCGCGTCCCAGCCGTCGGCGCCGGCCTCAGCCGGGTTGAACTTGACCGGGCCGTTTCCTTTGACGCCGTGCCATTTGGCGATCGACATGCAGATGTGTTTGGGCGTGAAGCAGAGCTGCCGCGCTTTCGGCGTCTTCGGCAGCGAGCCCTGTGTCACCAGCGAGAAGGTATGGGGACCGACCTGGCGCGGGTTGGTCTTGTTGATGACCTTGAGGTCTTCGTCCGCCACGATCGTCTTCGGAGCCTCGAACAGGAGCTTCCCTTTGACGTTCTTCATCAGGACGGTGTTGGCGGTGGCGGATGCCTCCCCAGACTCACCGCTGGCGAGGGCGGGAACCGCCACGGCGGCAACCAGCATGACGGCCACGAGTGCAACCGGAAGTCGACGCTGCTTCAACTTTGCTCTCCTTTTCGGCGTGCGGCCGGCGCCGGGCGCGGCCGATTGGACGTGGGACGGTATACCCAAAGCCGAAAGCAATCAAGGGATCCCGTGTGGCCCAATGGGCCTCAGGCCAGGCCCTCGAACTCGTACTCGCGCAGGAAGCCCTCGAAGTGGCGCCGGTGCGCCTGCTCGTCATGGAGGATCGCGATCGTCATGTCCTGGGTCACCGGGTCGACCTGGTCGGTCTCGGCGACGATCCGCGTGTAGTGCTCGATCGCCCCGGTCTCGGCCTTGATCACGCCGCGGATCACGTGCACGACGTCGGTCTGCTCCGCCGGCGGCTGCAGATAGGACTGCTCGGCAGTGAAGCCCTCCGAGCCCGGGACCACGCCGTAGAGCTCCTTGATCCGTTCTGCGAACCGCTTGGCGTGTCCGAGCTCCTCCTCGACCTCGGCCTCCAGCGACTCCTTGATCTCCTGCGCCCTCACCCCGTCGAGGTTGACCGCGGCGGCGAGGTAGCTCGTCACCGTCTCGATCTCCATCCAGTAGGCCCTGGTCAGCAGGTCGACCACGTGCTGGCGTGCCTCCGCGTTGGCGCCGTCGAAGATTCCCTTGCTGGGACTGACGCTAGTCTCCATCTCCGCGCTCCTTTGGGCTCGACTGCGGGGTGCAACTTCGGATACCCGCAACGCGTAGACGGCAATCGCGACTACCATTAGCACCTAGATGGTCGATCAACCGTCTAGGGTCAGATCCTCTGTTCAGGGAGGCACCGAACATGACAAGTGAGCAACAGGACATCGCCGACGGCACCCTCGTGGTGCGCACCGCGAAGAACGACGAGATCCACACGATCGCGCTCTGCGGCGAGCTGGACCTCGCCAACGCGAACACGGCCGAGGCCGCCCTGGGGGAGCTGCTGGACGAGGGAACACAGGTCGTCGTCGACATGCGCGAGCTGGAGTTCATCGACTCGACCGGGATCGCGCTGCTGGTGGCGGCGCTCGGACGCGGCGGCGAGGAGTCGAGGGTGAAGTTCATCCCGAGCAGCGCCCCCGCGGTGAGGCGGGTGCTGGAGCTGACGGGGCTGGCCGAGCGGCTGCCGCTCGCCGAGGCCTAGCCGAGACCCCCAAGCGCTACGCGCGGAGCCTGTAGCCGCGGGAGAAGAGGCGCAGGTTGACGAAGAAGAGCGCCGCGGTCGCCGCCGTCAGGGCGAGGAGCGAGATGGCGACGCTGACTTCGGTGAAGCCGACGAAGCCGTAGCGGACGAGGTTGATCATGTAGTAGACGGGGTTGAAGAGGGTGATCGTCTCGAAGGGCTGCGGCAGCAGCTCCGCCGAGTAGAAGACGCCGCCGAGGAAGATCAGCGGCGTCAGGACGAAGGTCTGGACGAAGGCGACGTCGTCGAACTGCTCGGCGCGCACCCCGGTCAGGACGCCTAGCTGGGAGAAGAAGAAGCCGACCAGGAAGAGCGAGGGGATCAAGACGAGGACATGGTCGACAGGGAGGTCGACCAGCAGCGAGGCGGCGAGAAAGGTGAGCAGGGCGACGAGGAACCCGCGCATGAAGCCGCCGAGCGAGAAGGCTAGCAGCAGCTCCAGCGGCGAAGCGGGCGAGGAGAGCTGGTCCTGGATCGCACCCTGGAACTTCTGCTGGAGGATCGAGGATGAGTTGTTGGCGAAGGCGTTGATCGAGAAGGCCATCATGATCAGGCCGGGGATGACGAAGACGACGTAGTCGATCCCGTGCAATTGCTTGATCCGCGAGCCCAGGGCGGCGCCAAAGACGGTTATGTAGAGGAAGGTTTCCAGCAGGGGGGCGCCGAGCGTCTGCTTCTTGATCTTCATGAAGCGGTTGACCTCGCGGCGCCAGAGCGTCGCGAAGCGGATCTGGGCAGCACTCACGGCGCGCTCACCTCTATATGGGAGCGAGACGACTCCTTGCGGCCGACCAGCGCCAGGTAGGCGTCCTCGAGGCTGGCGACGCCGTAGCGGGCGGCCAGCTCGTCGCTGGTCCCCTCACCGACGATCTTGCCCTCGTTGATGAAGGCGATCCTGTCGCAGAGCTGTTCTGCCTCCTCTATGTAGTGGGTGGTGAGCAGGATCGTCGTCCCCTCCTGGTTGATCCGCTGCACGTAGTGCCAGAGCTCGAGCCGCAGCTCGACGTCGACGCCGGCGGTGGGCTCGTCGAGGATCAGCAGGCGCGGCCGGTGCATCATCGCCCGAGCCAGGATCAGCCGCCGTTTCATCCCGCCGGAGAGGGTGCGGGTGCGTTCGTCGCGCTTCTCGGTCAGCGAGAAGGTGTCGAGCAGATCCCGGGTCCGCTCGCGGCGCTCGCGCTTTGGCATGCCGAAGTACCCGGCGTGGTAGTCGAGCGTCTCCTCGACAGTGAGGAACCAGTCGAGGTTGGGCTCCTGGGGAGCGAGCCCGACCGCCTGGCGGGCGTCGCCGTAGTCGTCGATCGCGTCGTGGCCGAGGACCCGGATCGCGCCGCCAGTCGGCTGCGCCAGCCCTGTGGTGCAGTGGATCAGGGTCGACTTGCCCGCTCCGTTGGGCCCGAGCAGCCCGAAGAGCTCCCCCGGCGCGATCTCGAGCGAGACCCCGCGCAGCGCCTCCACCCCGGTCGGGTAGCGCTTGAACAGGTCCTCGATGTGAAGGGCGGCCTCGGGCACGGCGACAAACCTAGAGGACGCCCGGCTCCGGCTAGCCGGCCGCCCTGTCGAGTTCGCGGTTCATCACCCTCATCGCCAGCTCGTAGGGAGGAGAGAACTTGCGCTGAACCCAGTGGAGGATGCGGCCGTCGGGGGAGGTGAAGACCATGTAGCGGTTCCTCTCGATTGCCTCGACGATTCGCTCGGCCACCTTCTCCGGAGAAACCGCGCGCTTCTCGAAGAGCCCTACGAGCTTGCGGATCCTCGGGCTCTCACGGTCCACCCCGACGATCTCCACGGTGTCGACCAGCGGCGTCTTCACCGCGCCCGGGCAGACCAGGCTGACGCCGATCCCGTGCTTGCGCAGGTCGAAGCGCAGCACCTCGGAGACCCCGCGCAGGCCGAACTTGCTGGCGCTGTAGGGGGCATGCCAGGGCAGCCCGAAGAGGCCGGCCACCGAGGAGACGTTGACGACGTGCCCACCCCTCCCGGCCTCGATCATCGGCGGCACGAAGCACTCGAGGACGCTGATCGGCCCCATCAGGTTGATCTCGATGATGCGCCGCCAGTGCTCGTGCTCGAGCTGCTCGATCCTGCCCCAGGTCGAGATCCCGGCGACGTTCATGACTACGTCCATGCTGGGAGCGAGCGCATGCACTTCCCCTGCGAGCCTGACCACCGCATCGTGGTCGGAGACGTCGGCGGTCGCGAAGTGGGAGACGGTCCCCCCCGCCTCGCGAATCTCGGCGACGACGCCCTCGAGCCCCTCCCCGTTGCGGTCGGTGAGGAAGAGCTCACCTCCCCGAGCTGCCACGGCCGTGGCGGTGGCCCTGCCGATCCCGCTCGCCGCACCCGTTATCAGGCAGCGCTTTCCGTTCATGTCTCTGACGCCCATGTACCGAAACCGTATTCGAGACCGCCGTTTGCCGCTAAACCGTAGGCTGAGGGGCGTGCCCCAGCCGCTACTCGCAGTCGATGCCCCCTCGCTGCTCTTCCGCGCCTTCTACGCGCTGCCGGGCTCGATCGTGGGGCCGGACGGGAGGCCCGTCAACGCGCTGCTGGGGACCGCCAACCTCGTACTGCGCGAGGTCGAACTGCGCGAGCCGCGTGCCGTCGTGCTCTGCTTCGGCCCCGATGCGGCCTCCTACCGCACCGAGCTCTACCCCGCCTACCACGCCGAGCGGGAGGCCGCGATGCCTGACGACCTGGCGCCTCAGTTCGCCGCTGCCCGCGACTTCTTCGGCGCCTTCGGCTGGACGGTCGCGATCAGCGATGACCTCGAGGCCGACGACCTGCTCGGCACATACGCCCGCCGCGAGGCGGAAGCGGGTGGTAGAGCGCTGCTGATGACGGGGGACCGCGACATGTACCAGTGCGCGGGCGAGCGCGTGACGGTCCTATACGTGAAGACGGGGACCAAAGGGTCCGAAGAGGTGACGCCCGAGGAGGTCAAGCGCCGTTACGGGATCGGCCCGGAGATGGTGCCCGACTTCATCGCCCTGCGCGGCGACCCCTCCGACGGACTGCCCGGCGCCAAGGGCGTCGGGCCGAAGACCGCGGCCGAGCTGCTGCGCCGCCACGGCTCGCTGGAGGCGATCCTCGAGAACGCGATCCGCGAGCGCCGACCGGCGCTGCGCGGGGCCCTGCTCGACTCCGCCGAGGACCTGCGCGCCTTCAAGGACATCGCGACGCTGCGCGACGCCGGGGTCGAGTCGCCACCGGACCGCGAGACTGACTGGGCCGGCGCCGCCAAGGCCGCCCACGAGCTGGGCATGAACCGGCTCGCCGAACGCCTCCTTGCCGCGGCCTGAACGCTCAGGCGCGGTGCTCGGGGTTGGGGAAGTCGAAGCGGCAGCCGGCGTCCCACTCGGTGCGCTGGTTGCCGTGGGCGGGGATGCCGCCGACGTCCTTCAGCATCCGCGCGAGGTGGAGCAGGTTCCAGGCGGCGAAGGTGGTGTTGCGGTTGGTGAAGTCGTTCTCGGGGCCGCCCGAGCCCTCGTCGAGGTAGGAGGGGCCGGGGCCGGCCTCGCCAATCCAGCCCGCGTCGGCCTGCGGCGGGATCGTGTAGCCGAGGTGTTGCAGCGAGTAGAGGACGTTCATCGCGCAGTGCTTGACCCCGTCCTCGTTGCCGGTCACCAGGCAGCCGCCGACCCGCCCGTAGTAGGCGTACTGGCCGGCGTCGTTGAGCAGGTGCGAGTTGCCGTAGAGGCGCTCGATCACCTGCGTCGCCACCGAGGACTTCTCCCCCAGCCAGATCGGCATGCCGAGGACGAGGACGTCGGCGGCCATCACCTTCTCGAAGATCACGGGCCACTCGTCGCGCTCCCAGCCGTGCTCGGTCATGTCGGGCCAGACGCCGATGGCGATCTCGTGGTCGACCGCGCGGATGCACTCGACCTCGACGCCGTTGCGGCGCATGATCTCCATGGAGAGGTCTATCAGCCCCTGGGTGTTGGACACCTCGGGGCTGCGCTTCAGCGTGCAGTTGACGAAGAGGGCGCGTAGGTCCGAGTAGCCGGTCATGACCTCGAGAACTGCATCGCGCCGTCGTCGATCGAGCCGCGACGGATCGAGCGCAGGTCGAAGACGTAGTTCTGGCGCAGCTTCCATGGCTCCTTCGAGCCCTGCTTGGGGAACTGGTCAAGCGAGCGCAGGACGTATCCCGAGGTGAAGTCGAGCAGCGGCGCCTCGGTCACGGTCGGGTCGGTGATCTCGGGAACGCTCTTGACGTACCCGTGTGCGTCCATGTGGGCGAGCAGGCGGCAGACGTACTCGGAGGTCAGGTCGGCCTTCAGGGTCCAGGAGGCGTTCGTGTAGCCGACAGTGAAGGTGCAGTTGGGAACGCCGCTCAGCATCATCCCCTTGTAGGTCATCTTCTTCGGAACGTCGACTCGCTCACCGTCGACGACCAGATCCATGCCGCCGAGGAAGAGGAGGTTTAGGCCGGTGGCGGTGACGATCACGTCGGCCTCGAGCCGCTCGCCGGAGTCGAGCTCGATCCCGTCCTCGGTGAAGGTCTTGATCGTGTCGGTGACGACCGAGGCACTGCCGTCCCGGATCGCCTTGAAGAGGTCGCCGTTGGGTACCAGGCACATGCGCTGGTCCCAGGGGTCGTAGCGGGGGGCGAAGTGCTTGTCGACATCATATCCGTCGGGCAGCGCCGCTTCCACCCCCTTGCGGATGAACCTCTTCACCGCCTGCGGGCGGCGGCGGCTGAGCTGGTAGAAGAGGGTCTGCAGGAGGACGTTCTTCCAGCGCACGGCCGCGTAGACCGCCTTGTCGGGAAGCACCCGGTGCAGGCCCTTCGCGATCGGGTCTTCCGCCGGGAGCGAGGCGATGTAGGTGGGCGAGCGCTGCAACATCGTCACGTGGGCCGCCTTCTCCGCCATCGCCGGCACCAGCGTCACCGCGGTGGCGCCACTGCCGATCACGACCACCCGCTTGCCGGCGTAGTCGAGGTCTTCGGGCCAGTGCTGGGGGTGGACGATCGGCCCGCCGAAGCGCTCGGCCCCCTCGAACTCGGGGGTGAACCCTTCGTCGTAGCGGTAGTAGCCGGGGCACATCCAGAGGTAGCCGCAGGTCACCCGCACGGTCTCGTCGCTGTCGGTCCGCTCGGCGTCGACGACCCAGCATGCATCCTCGCTCGACCACTCGGCGCGGAGGACCCGGTGGCTGAAGCGGATCCTGCGGTCGATCCCCGCTTCCTGCGCGGTCTCCCGCACATAGTCGAGGATCGACGGCCCGTCGGTGATCGTCTTCGGCCGGGTCCAGGGCTTGAACCGGTAGCCGAGCGTGTGCATGTCGGAGTCCGAGCGGATCCCGGGGTAGCGAAACAGGTCCCAGGTCCCCCCCAGGTCCCCGCGCGCCTCGAAGATCGCGTAGCTGCGGCCGGGGAAGGCCTCCTGGAGATGATGCGCAGCGCCGACTCCGGAAAGCCCGGCGCCGACGATCAGCACGTCGAGATGCTCATACGGTGGCCCGCTCTCACTCAAAGCACGCCCATTCTCGCACGATGGCGGAAAGCGCACCTTCCCATCACTCAGACTTCCTTGACTCTCTCACCGAGAGCGAATAGGAAGGCAGAGCCACGACCGTGGCAATCAACTCGCTCGGCGCAAGGCGCCGAGAAAGGAAACCGAAATGAGACTCACCAGAACACTCGGCCTTGCGGCCGTAGCGGCCGTGGCCGCGATGGCGTTCGTCGGTGTCACCTCGGCATCGGCCGCCAACACCCAGCTCTGTAACACGCACACGGCCTTAACCTGCGGTTCCGCAGCGACGTCCGTGAGCATGACCAACACAGGCCAAGGCGTCGGCACCCTCTTAACCGACCACGGTGTCGACGTCTTATGCTTAACCATCTCGGCGTCGGGCACGCCGTTAGGGTTAGCCAACCCACAGCAGATTCACATCACGGCCCTCTCGTTCACTAACTGCGGCACCAAAGCCGCACACAGCAATTGCCAGGTCTCAGTCCTCGAATTGCCCTTAGCCAACCTCAACAAGACGGGGTTAGACGCCGGGACGATCCAAGGGGCGAGCGGTCTGACCTTAGTCAACTGCGATAACATCGATATCTTCGGTATCGATATTCACTGTGTGTACGAATCCAATGGGCTCACGTTGGCCGTCGGCGCCCAGCACCTGACCGCGAACGATACGTCGGTCAGCTTCGTCGAAGGCGGCGAATTATGCCCTAGCGAATCGTTCCTCGACGGGTTACTCTCGACGTTAACATCGACTCCCGTAACGGTCCTCTGCAAAACGCACACCGAATCCTGCGCGGAAAAAGACCAGGTCAAAAGCGTCGACATGACGACGACCAAAGCTCCGGTGCTCTACAACACGGTTGCCAACGTCGAATGCGAATCGTCCTTAGCCGCGGCCACCGTGTTAAGCCCGGCGGAGCCCCAGAAACTGGACGTCACGGAACTGACGTGGAAAGAATGCCATACGCAGGGCGCGGCCGAGAACTGCATCGTGACCACCAGCGCCCTGCCGACGGTCGACCTCGATGCGACAGCCTTAAACTTAGGCAGCGGCTCGACGTTAGGCCTCGAGATCGAAGTCGATTGCTTCATCCTCGACTTAATCGAACTGGACTGCACCTTCGACAGCGATGTGACGCTGTCGGTCGAGGGGGCGTTACACAAATCAGCGTCCGGCCACGGCCGGTTCATTGCCGCCAAAGCGGAACTTGATCTGACCGAAGGCGGCGAACACTGTCCCGATGAGATGAAATGGGACGCGTCCTACGAAGCGGCTGAACACGCCTACCTCGTGGCTACCTCGACATCTGGAAGCGACCGCTACATCCTGGCGTAGCGTCGGATCGGAGGTAAAGCCCGGCACCGGCTCGGCCTCAGCCGAGCCGGTGCCAGCTCAGTTCTTGCTATTTGAATTCGGCAGTGACCGATTTGGCCGCCGACATCGTCACCGTGCACGTCCCCGTGCCCGAGCAGCCGCTTCCCGACCAGCCGCCGAAGGTCGAGCCTTTGCCCGGAGTCGCGGTCAGTTCGACGACTTCACCCTGGTAGTAGGCCGAGGACATCGTCGAGCAGACGGCCCCGCAGTTGATTCCGGCCACCGAGCTCTTCACCGTGCCCTGTCCACCGCCGCTCTTGGTCAGGGTCAGCAGGTGCTTGGCGTCTTCGGCGAATTCGGCCTGGACCTCGTGGTCCTCGCCCATGGTCAGTTCGCAGGCTCCCGAGCCGGTGCAGTCACCCAGCCATTTGACGAAGTGGAAATGCTTGGCGGGGGTCTGTTTGAGCGTGACTTTGGTGCCCTCTTTGAAGGAGGCCGTGGTCTCCGAGCAGTTGGAGAGGCACAGGATCCCGCCGGGGAACTCTGCACCTTGCCCAGACCCGAGCCTTCCCTGGAGACGGTGAGGGCGTGGGTGGTGGTGAAGGTGGCTTTGACCGTCTTTGCTTTGCTGACGGTGATCGTGCACTGACGGCCCACTACGCCGCCGGAGTCGCAGTACTTCCAGCTGACGAAGACCGAGCCGGGGTCCGGCGTGGCGGTGAGGACGACGACGGTCCCTTCCTCGTATTCGTCAGAGCAGACCGGGTCGCAGCTGATCAGGCCTTTGTCTGATGTGACCGTGCCCGATCCCGTTCCTTCGACGTCGACCGTGAGGAGGAATTTGGGGGTCGCCGATTCCACGTCGAAGTTGGCCGTCACCGATTTGGCCGCGCTCATCGTCACTTCGCAGGTGAGGCCAGTGCAGGCTCCGGAGAAGCCGGTGAATTCGGAGCCCGGGTCCGGGGTGGCACTGAGCGTGACCACGGTGCCGTGGTCGTAGAGCTCGTTGCAGTCAGAGCCGCAGTCGATGCCAGGCGGGGTGCTGGTGACTTTGCCGGTGCCGGAGCCCGTCTTCGATACCGAGAGCAGATGCTGTTCCAGGTCGAAGGTGGCGGTGACTTCGGTGTCTTCGTCCATCGTCACCAGGCATTTGTTTTCGCCGTTGACCGAGTCGCAACCCGTCCAGACGACGGATTTGCTGTTGGCCCCCGGGGATCCGGTCAGGGTGACTTCGGTGCCTTCCTCGAAGTCGGCTTCACAGGTCGGGTCGCAGCTGATCCCCGAGGGGGAGCTGGTTACGGTGCCCGTTCCCGAGCCCCCTTTGTTGACTTTGAGGGTGAATTCTTCGGGCTCTTCTTCTTTGACTTCGGGATACTCCAGCGGCCCGAACGTGTTCAGGTCGAAGGGCTGGACTTCGTTGGTGGAGGAGTCGAAGGCGAGGTAGGCGTTGCCGTTGGAGGGGTAAGTGGCAGCGCAGGTGGGCGTCGTCTGTTCGGTCAGCCCGTTGATGGCGCAGCTGTTGTCGATCGCGACCCGGGCGCCGGCGGTGTTGGAGGAGGTTTTGCCGAACTCCGCCACGCAGGCGCCGAGGGCGTCGTGCTCGCGCAGCGTCTCGCCGGTCTGGAAGACACCCCACTGGATGAAGTGACCGTTGGACTGGTCGATGGCGATCCTCGGGTTGATGCCGACCGTTTTGCCGCTGGGACAGCCGCCGCTGTCTTTGGCTTCGCGGATCAGTTCGGCTTCTGCGGGTACTTTGCCGCATTTGACGACGTAGACGAGGGCGGCGCCGACGTTGGCCGAGACGTAGACATAGCCGTTCTTGCCGTAGACGTCGATGTCCTGCCGGGAGGGCGTGAGTTCGAGGCCCGCGCCGCATTCGCCTTCTGCTTTCGAGCTTTCCGAGGGCGGGGCGAACTCCTTGATGACCGAGGTGAAGGCGGACCCGCCGATGACGAAGACGTGGTCGTTGGCGGGGTTGACCGCCACCCCCGTCAGGCCCGTGGCGGTGACCAGCACCGGTTCGTGGCGGGTGTAGGTGGTGGAGCCGGTGGGCGGGTTGGAGGAGGGCGAGTAGTAGGTCATCTCCGTCCCGGTGGAGTTCACCCTGTAGACATTGCCGCTGCAGTCGACGGCGAGGTCGAGGGTGGCGCTGGGCACCGTGAAGCTGGTCACAGCGCTGCCGGCCGGGGAGTAGACGCGGACCAGCGTCGTTTCGGCAGCGACGTAGACGTTGCCTTCGCAGTCGGTGGCCACCGCTCTTGCCCCCGTCAGGGCCTTGGAGAGCGCGGGCAGCGCGGTGCGCGAGGGCTTCAGCACGGGGGCGAAGGCGAGCAGCTCGGCGCCCGCGCCGGAGCCCGAGCCGACGTAGACGGTGCCGTCGTTGGGGCCGCCGGAGCGCTCGACCGCGACCTGGGTTGGCTCGGCGTCTTCAAGTGCCGGGTTGGTGAGCGCGAGGAAGAACTCGCCGGTTGCGTCGAACTCGTAGATCGCTTCGTTGCCGGCGTCGTGGAGGAAGAAGTGCCCCTGGGTGCAGGCCTGGTCCACCCCGTTGACCTGGACCTGAATGCATTTGCCGTCGGCGGAGTTTTCGTTGCCGGGGTCGGCGGCGAGGTAGGCGCCGGCCGCTCCGAAGCTGAATTCCTGCTCGGCGGTGCCGGGGTCTTCGTCGTGGTCGACCCCGATGATCGTCTTGCGCAGTTTGAGGCCGGTCGCGCTCGCCGGGCCGTTGTAGATCCTGAGCTCGTCGCCGGCGTTCTCGGCGACGGCGAGGTTGAGCCGCTGGTTGCCGCTCACCCCGAAGCGGGGGCTGGTGTAGGCGGCCACACCGGTGGCTTCGCTGATCTGGCCTTCGAGGACGTCGGCTTTTTCGAGCGAGCCGTCGGCTTTGTAGACGGCTATGCGGTCGCCCGCGGCGACGTAGAGGCGGTTGTCGAAGCGGTCGACGGCGATGCCCTCGGCGTCGCCGTCGGTGTGGATCGGTTCGGCGGCGCCGTAGACGGGGGCGCCGGTGAGGGGGAAGGTGGTGGGTTTGTAGCGGACCACGTTGCCGGTGGCGCTCTCGGAGACGTAGAGGTTTCCGGTGGTGGTCACCGCCAGGGCGCAGGGAGTGTTGGCGTTGGCGATTTCCGCGATCGGGGTCGTGTGGTCGGCGGCGTCGAAGACCTTGACTTTGCCCTCGCCGGCGCTGGCGGCGTAGAGGTCGCCCTGGGAGTCGACGGCGGCGCCGCAGGCCTTGTTCAGGCCCCCGACGTCGAGGGCGGCGGCGCGGGTGTGGGCTGGGGGGTCAGCTTGTGCCGGTGCAGCAAGGAGACACGCAAAGAGAATGGCTGCGAGGACGCTGAGGGCTGCCTTGACGCTTCTTCTGTGGCCTTTGCTTCGTCCCATCTCCCAAATCCCCCTGTGTTCGTAGGTGCTGTTTGCTCTTGAGCCATTTTGGCCCCGGGGACCTGATGATCCCCGGGGCCTTTGGCATGCGTCCTAGGTGGCGCTAGTAGCTATCGCCCCCTATTTGAATTCCGCCGTGACGGATTTGGCCGCCGACATCGTCACCGTGCAGGTGCCGGTGCCTGAGCAGCCCGATCCCGACCAGCCGCCGAAGGTCGAGCCTTTGCCCGGGGTGGCGGTCAGTTCGACCACCGCGCCCTGGAAGTAGGCCGCGGCCATCGAGGAGCAGGTCGCGCCGCAATTGATGCCGGCCTGCGCGGCCTTCACGGTGCCGGCGCCGCCACCGCTCTTGGTCACCGTCAGCAGGTGCTGGGGGACCGCGGTGAATTTGGCTCCGACTGTCTTGTCCGCGCTCAGGGCGCTCAGCGAGCAGGTGCCCGAGCCCGAACAGTCACCCGTCCATTCGGTGAATGTGTAGTTTTTGGACGGGGTTGCGGTTAGCACGACGTTGGTGGCTTCCTTGAAGGCAGCCGTGGTCGACGAGCAGTTGCTCAGGCAGAGGACCCCGCCCGGTGAGCTGCCCACCTTGCCCAGGCCGGTGCCGACCCGGTTGACCGTGACGTCATAGGCCTGGATGAACTTGGCCGTGACGCTCTTGGCTTTGTCCACCGTCACTTTGCATTCGCGCCCGTTGACGCCGCCCGTTTCGCAGCCTTTCCAGCTGACGAAGAGGGATTCGGAGTCGGGTGAGGCCTTCAGGATGACTTTTTCGCCTTCTTTGAAATCAGCCGAACAGGTCGGATCGCATTCGATCCCCGAGGGGTTCGAGACGACGGTGCCGTCGCCGGTGCCTTCCTTGATCACCGAGAGGGCGAATTCGGGGGCTTCAACGACCGCGAGGTCGAACTTGCCGATCGCCGTGGTGGCGGGGAAGTTCACGTCGCCGGCGGTCGTGTACCAGAGGTCTTTGCCGGGACCCGGTACGAGGGTGCCGTTTTTGCCGAGAGTCGTCGCTGCCGGCGTCACTGTCCGCGTTCGCGGCAACAGCGGGAAAATGATGAATTCCCCATTCGGTTTGAAACGGTAGAGCTTCTCGGGCACTGCTGTTGTTACCAGTTCGAGCGTGCAAGCCGGCGTGGTGCCCGTGAGCCCGGCGACGTCACAGGTGATCGGCGGTACGTCGGTACGGGCGAATTTGCCTTCAAATTCGATCGATCGTTCGACCAGACCACCGCCGGTGAAGCCGGTGATGACTTTGACGTTCGCAACCCCGCCGATGGATGGAATGGCTCCCAGTGCAGCTTCGACTTCCGAGGCACTAGCGTTCCAGGCAATCGGAGCGGTTTTGTCGCCATTGAATTCGAGTATGTATGTCCCACCGAGGTCTTCTGCCCCGGCCGTGATTTTGAGTTTCTGTTTCTCCTGCCGGAAGGCCGTTTCCCTGGCCCAGACGTTGCCGTCGGCGCCGGTGGCGAGCCCGCTCAGGTTTGCCCCCCCGGCCCCGAGACCACCCAGCCCGGTGTTGTAGTAGGTCGTCGTAGCGCCGTTGGTGGTGATGGCGCCGATCCTTTCTTCTGTCGCGTTCTGCGCCACGAACCAGATCCTTCCGTCGCCACCGTAGGTGAGCGAGTGCGGGTGGTTCGGGTTGGCGCCATTTACCGTGAACTCGGTGAACGTCTCGGCGGGCAGCGTGATCTTGCCAATCACTTTGGTTGAGCCGACGGTGCCGTAGTAGAGGTTGCCGTCGCCGCCGGCGATGATCGTGGCAGCGACGGAGGTGGAGGCAAAGCCGGAAGTGACACCCGGGGTGAAGACGGTGATGCTACAGCCGCCGCCGGGGATCAATTTGCCGATTTTCCTAACCCCGGCTTCGCCGGTCGGGATGAAGGTGAACCAGAGGTTGCCACCAGCTGCGGCAATGGATTCCGGTTCGCCCGCCACCGTGCACTCCGTGAGGCCGGCGCCGGAAGTGTTGATGGAGCCGATTTTTTTTGCGCTCTTCTCGGTGAACCAGAGCTTGCTTTCCGGCCCGGCCGTGATGTTGAGCGCAGGGCCGGTGAGGCCGGGGCTGAACTCTTCTACCGTGCCCGAGGGAGTGACCTTGCCGATTTTGGTCACGGTGGAGTCGGTGTACCAGACGTTGCCGTCGGGGCCTTCGACGAGCGAGTGGGGTTTCGTCGGCTGCGTCGGTGCGAAGAATTCTTCTGTGTCGCCGAGAGCTGCCGACGCGCTGCCTGGCAGGGCCAGGAGCAGCACGGCGATCAGGGCCGCGGGGACGCCGATTCGCGTGCGCAGCCGTTTCAGATTCATCGGTTTCGGCTTGGCCTTCGCAGCCGATGCCTTCGAGGTGCCTCTCACTTGCTCTCTCCTTGTCCCTGAGCCCCTGCCGGCCGCTCCCAGCGGCCTCGGCGACTCGGTTTTCCCTGTGGGTTCTCCCGTATGCCCGGTGAGGGCAGACGAAGGCAGAATATCGTGTCACACCGAAATTGCAACCCCGGGTTTCTTGCTCATACCGCGAGCATTCCTCTTCAGGACGCGCCAAAGCCATTCTCGTCATGAGAGAAATGCAGGGGAAGAAGCCCGGGCGAAGCTAGGGCTTGACGACCCTGAAGATGAGCTTCTTGTGCTTGGTGCGGGGTTCGCCGCCGGTGGGCGAGAAGGTGAATTTGACTTTGATCCGCAGCTGGCGGCCTTGGGCTTTGCTGAGCTCGGCCATGCCTTTTGCGTTGAGCTCGAGTTTCAGCGTGAAGCTGCCGGCGGATTTGCCCGTCGCTTTGGCCGTTTTCATCAGGTCGGCGGTGGCGGTGAAGGTGCCGCCGCTGAAGACCTTGACCCTGATCGTGACGACGCCGGTCGAGGGGTGCTTGACCTTGCCCAGGTTGAACTTGTTGGACGGCAGCGGGGTGCAGTAGGGCGGCGTGCCGGTCTGCCCTTTGGGGCACCCGGCGGCGGGGGAGGCGGCCGGCAGCGCAAGCGCAACGACGGCAAGCGCCCCTGCGAGCAGAAGAAGCAGTCTGTTCCTCACTACTACGGACCTCCCTTTCCCGCAGCAACCCTAGCAGGCAAGCTGGAAAGACCGCCCTGCCTGGCCCGCGCCCGGAAGGCGCCCTCGGGGGCGTCGACCCGGGCGAGGAAGACCCGGCGCGGCCCGGCCGCCACGCGGGCGAGCGGCGCCCAGCCGTGCCGGGTGCGGCGCTCGAGGAGGAGCCGGCCCGGCGCCGGCGCCTTGCCCCAGAGGAGCACGCCGCCGCGGCCGCGGCGTGCGACGAAGGGGAAGCCGAAGGCGCGGTGGGCCGGCTTCATCCCGCCCTCGAGGAAGAAGAGGCCGCTCTGCTGGGTGGCGCCGAACCCGGCCGCGCCGGGGGAGCGGTCGCGCAGGTACCACCAGACGACCGCGGCGGCGCCCTGGCGCCACAGTTCGAAGAGCGATTCGGAGAGGAAGCGCGCGTGGCGGCGCAGGGGCACGCCTTCGGGGTCGGGCGGGTTCGAGTCGATCCAGATCTCGGTCGCCCAGAAGGGCTTCGGCCCGGCCGGGAGCAGGCGCCCGGTCGCAACCCCCCGGCGCACGATCGAGGTGAGGCGCCCGAGGTCGGGGGTCGAGACGTCGAGCGGGCTGACGGCGCCGCGGCTGGGCGCCCAGACGTTGATCGGGTTGTGGGCGGCGACGTCGAAGCGGGCGGGCTCGGGGCAGGCGAGAGGCCGCAGCTGCGGGCCGCGCAGGCAGAGCAGGGCGCGCCAGAACCAGACCGGCGGGACACGGGTCCCCCCCACCTTCGCGTCCCCGTAGGGCGCTAGGCCGCCGACGATCACGCGGGCACCGGGGCTGGCTTCGTGGATCGCGGCGTAGGCGGCGTTCAGCATCGCCCGGTAGTGCTGGGGGGCGACGAGCTTGCCGCCTTCCCAGAGCGGGTTGAGGTGGACCGAGAGGTTCTGCTCGGCCCAGATCTGGAAGTAGCGGACATGGGGGAGCGGGCCGGCGGCCGGATTGGCGGGGTCGGCGAAGCCGCCCGCGTAACGCGCGGCGAGCGCGCGGGAGAAGCTCCCCAGCTCGACGGGCTGCGGCAGCCAGGTGCCGGGGGGCGCGACGGCCGGGCTGGGGCGGTTCGGGCCCTCCGCCCAGCGGGGGGCGAAGTTGACGGCGAAGACCGGCTGCAGGCCGCGGGCGACGGCGGCGCGGACGGCGCCGTCGAGGGTCTCCCAGTCATAGGCGGGGTCGCTGGGGTCGGCGGGGTCGAAGCCGGCCGGAGGGACCTTGGGCGCGATGCTCGACCAGGCGACGGTGAGGAGGACCAGGTCCGCACGCGCCTCCCGCGCCCTGGTCATCCACTCATCGCGCAGCGCCGAGTCGGCGCCGTTGAAGGCCGCCTCGGCGAGGCCGAGCTCGAGGCCGCGCGGCGCTGCGGCAGCCCCCGGCGCCTGGGCGGCAAGCGCCAGTGTCACCAAGGCGAGGGCGGCGGCGAGCCGCTTCACCGCATCACGAGGCCGCGCCACCTGGCGACGCCGAAGGCGACCGCGCCCGCCGCCGTGAACGCCAGCACGAGCGGGAAGAGGGCACCCAGGCCCTGGTCGTCGGGTACGCGCACGGCCGAGGACGGCGAGGCCGCCCGCGAGCCGTCGCGGTCGCCGGCCGCGCCGGCCGGAGCCGTTTTGGCGACCACGGTCGCGACCGCGAGGCCCTCCGGCCCGCGCTCGCGCAGGGCGCGTTCGGTGGACTCGCTCAGCGCCCCGTCGCGCACCGCGTCGCCCGTCTCCTTCGCCGAGTCGGGAGCCCGCGGCCCGGTCGCGCCGGGAAGCGTCTGGTAGTACTGGTCGGCCTCGGAGTTGCCCGGCGGCGCCACGACCCGGACCGCGGCGCCCGCGGAAAACGGCATGGCCAGCACAAGCAGGAGGGCGAGTGTCGTGGCTTTCCGCATGCCGGGTCGCATTATGCCCTGATGAACACGCGGAATCAGAACTCGATGCCGTGGTGGGAGCCAAGATCGAAGCGTGTCTAGCTCATTCACTCAGCTCCGCAATCGCTCGACGTGAGTCGACCATCTGCTTCAAGTAGGCACGTCTGGCGCGGGCATGTATCGCGCGACGTCGGTTGCGCAGCAGCGGCCAGGCGTCTTCGCGGTCGACCAAAACGCGTCCCTCCTTGAGGATTCGCTCCAGGAGCAGTGGGACCCTGGCTTCAACCCGCTCCAGTCGTGCGACGTCGACTCTGCGCCCAGCGACCGGCCCTAGGCGCGTGGCCAGCTCGAAAGCATCCGAAGCGCGATCGTCGCGCAGCGAGACCAGCAGGTCGAGGTCGGACCCGCTGTCCTCGTCGCCGCGCGCAACCGAGCCGTACAGCACGGCCAGCCGCACCTGGCGCTCGGAGCGCAGCGCCTGCCGAAGCGCGGCGAGCAGCTCCCAGTGGCCTTCCAGGTACTCCCGCTCGCCAACCTCCAGCCGAAGTCGGCGGGGGCCACTGCGGCTGCAGCGCAGCGTCCCCTGGGAAACGGCTCGGCGGAGGGTGCGCTCCTCGGCGCCAAGCTTCCCCGCTAGCTCCTGGACTGCCCCCATGCGGACATTGTACGGATCTATATGTCCGTTATCGGTACAGAAGACGTCACGTTTACTCGGAATGCCGATTCAGCAGCCGAGTGTCGTAGTTTGCGCAGGGCCGTGGCGCTGGAAACACCGGAGCACGTAAAGGAGAGGGCCGTGCCGGACGATCGCCGTCCGGCCGTGTCCTCGTTCAACTGGGGCGGGGCCGCGACCTGGCTGCTCGCCGCCTTCCTCGTCGTCTACCTGGCGCTGGAAAACGGCGGCTATGACCCGATCCCGCGCGACCAGGTCGGGGTCGCGGTCTGGTGGCTGGTCCTGCTCGGGGTCGCGGTGGAGGCGCTGCCGGTGCCGGGGCGGACCCGGGCCGGCCTCGCCGTCCTCGGCCTGCTCGCGGGCTTCGGCGCCTGGACCGCGATCTCGCTGGGCTGGACGCAGAGCGCCGAGCGGACGGCCGACGAGCTTGCCCGGGTCGCCACCTACCTCGGCGTCCTCGTGCTCGGCACCTGCCTGGCGACGAGGCGGCGGGCGGGGGCGCGGCAGGTCCTGCACGGGGTCGCCTTCGGCCTCGGCCTGATCGCGGCGCTCGGCGTCCTCTCCCGCCTGCAGATGGCCTGGTTCCCCGTCAACGAGCTGGGCAAAGTGCTGCCGGGGATCGAGATCGAGCGCCGCCTCTCCTACCCGCTGGGCTACTCGAGCGCGATCGGGGCGCTGGCCGGGATGGCGCTGCCGCTGCTGCTCGCGGCGACCGCCTCGGCGCGCACGATCGCCGCCCAGGCCCTCGCCGCGGCGGCGATCCCGCTGGCCGGCCTCGCCCTCTACCTCGCCACCTCGGGCACGGGGACGATCGTCGCCGTCGCGGCGATGCTCGCCTTCCTCGTCCTCGCCCCCGACCGCCTGCCGAAGCTGCTCACGCTCGCCGCCGGTGCCGGCGGCGCGGCGATGCTCGCCCTCGCCGTCGACAGCCGCGAGGCGCTGGCCCGCGGCCTGCCGACCCCGGCCGCCGAAGCGCAGGGGGACGAGGTGATGTGGATCGCGCTGGGCGTCTGCGCCGCCGTCGCCGCGGCTCAGGTCGGGATCGGGCTCGCGGCGCGCAACCTGCGGCGGCCGCGATGGCTGCGGCCCAGCCGCCGCGAGGCGCTGGTCGCGACCGCAGCGGTGATCCTCGTCGCGATCCCGGTCGCGGTCGCCGCCGGGCTGCCGGGCGAGGCATCGGATCGCTGGGAGGTCTTCAAGAGCCACGGCGAGGGGGCGAGGGCGGCGCCCAGCTCGCCCGCCTCGATCCTCGACTCGACCAGCAGCGGGCGCTACCAGTTCTGGCAGTCGGCCGTGGACGCGGGCGAAGCGGAGCCCTGGCAGGGAACCGGGCCCGGGACCTTCGAGTTCTGGTGGGCCCAGCACGGCTCCTACAAGGGCTTCGTCCGCACCGCCCACTCGCTCTACCTCGAGGCCTTCGCCGAGCTGGGGATCATCGGCCTGGTCCTGATCGGGAGCTTCGTGCTGGCGGTGCTCGGCACCGGCGCGGTGCGCTCGCTGCGGGCCCCGCCCGAGGAGCGCCTGGTGCTCGCCGCCGCCACCGCCGGCGCGGCCGGGTTCGCGATGGCCGCGGCCCTGGACTGGGTCTGGCAGCTGGCGGCGCTGGCGGTCGCCTTCATGCTGCTGGCGGCCGTCGCGGTCAGCGGCTACTCGCTGCCCGAACCGCACCGGCGGCGGCGGCGGACCAAGCGCCGCAACCGCCACCGGCTGCAGCGCGCTGCGGTCGCCGCGGTCGCGGTCGCGGCCCTGATTGCGATCTGGTTCCCGCTGCGCGGCGCCACCCACCTGCGCCAGAGCCAGGTCGACGCGGCCCACGGCGACCTCCCCTCTGCCCTCCAGCAGGCCGAGGACGCCGCCGACGCGCAGCCCTACGCAGCGGCGCCGCTGCTGCAGGAGGCGCTGGTGCTCGAGCAGCAGGGAAAGCTCGCCCCGGCCGCCACGGCCGCCGCCGAGGCCACCCGCAAGGAAGAGGCCAACTGGCGCACCTGGACGATCCTGGCGCGGATCGAAGCCGAGCGCGGCCGGGTCGAGCGCTCGCTGCGCGCCTACGGCCGGGCCAAGGCCCTCAACCCCAACTTCATCCTGTTCAGAACCGACTAGCTTGCCGGGATGACCAAGATCCTCTTCGTGGTCGGGATGGCGCGCAGCGGCAGCACGCTGCTGGCGGCGCTACTGAACCGGGTCGACGGCTTCGCCGGGCTGGGAGAGACCCACGTCTACTGGGAGCTCGCCGGGGGCGAGGAACGCTGCGGCTGCGACCGCAGCCTGGCCGACTGCCCCCTCTGGGGGACGCTGTACCGGGAGCAGCGCGAGCGGGGCGTCGACTTCGCCGAGCTGCAGGACTCCTTCCGGGCCTTCGTCAGGCCCCGCCCCAGCTCGTTGCTGCGCGGCCTGCGGGCCCAGCGCGGCGGGGAGGGAACCGACCGCCTCGGCCGCTACCTGCAGGCCACCGAGTCCACCTATGGGTGGATGGCGGAGCGAACCGGGTCGACGGTGCTGGTCGACTCGACCAAGCTCCCCGCCGCGGCCGACCTGACCGCGGCGATGCCGAGCACCGACGTCCACCTCGTGCACCTGGTGCGCGACCCGCGGGCCGCCGCCCAGTCGCTCGCCCGGCGCCACCAGGGGGACGGCGGGGGCGGCTCGCTGCGCTACCTCGCCGCCGTCGCCAGGGCGGCGCTGGACTGGACGCTGCGCAACGCCTACGCGGAGGCGAAGCTGCGGCGGCACTTCGCGCGGCGCTACCTGCGGCTGCGGTTCGAGGACCTGACGCGGGAGCCGCGCGAGACCGTCGCGGGGCTGCTGGAGTTCGTCGGCGCGGAGCCCGCGCCGGAGGTCTTCGTCTCCGAGGACACGGTCGAGCTCGGCGAGAACCACATCCTCACCGGCAACTCCGTCCGCTTCCAGCGGGGGGCGGTCACGGTGGCGCCGGCCGAGAAGTGGCGCGCCGAGATGCCGCTCGGAGCCCAGGCCCTGGCGACGCTGCTGACCCTGCCCCTGCTCGCCTTCTACCGCTACCCGCTGCTGCCCCGCCGCCACTGATGCGGATCCTCCTGCTCTCCTACTGCTTCCCGCCGGTGCCGCTGATCGAGGCGCAGGTGGCGGCGAAGGTGAGCGGGCACCTTGGCGCCGAGGTCGACGTGATCGCGGCCGATCCCGGTCTCTGGCGGCTACCGGCCGACCACAGCCTCGACCAGTACGTCGAGGAGGCGTTCGGATCGGTCTCCTACCTGCGCCGCCCGGGGATGCCGTTGCTGCTGCGGACGCACGGGCGGGTGCCGTTCCTCAGCGAGCGTCCCGACGCGCTCACCTTCCTCAACGGCCGCGTGCTGCGGGAGCTGCGGCGGCGCCCACTCGAGGAGTACGACCTGCTGGTGACGCGCGGCCAGTTCCACTCGATCCACCTGGTGCCGCTGCGCCTGCGCCGGCGGCCGCCCTGGGTGGCCCACTTCAGCGACCCCTGGGTCGGCAACCCGACCCGCGGCGACGCGCGGCGGGTCCGCTGGATCAACGAACGCAAGGAGGCGCGCGTGGTCGAGGCGGCGGACCGGCTCGTCTTCACCTCGGCAACGGCGGCCGAGTACACGGTCGGGCGCTACCCGGAGGCGGTCCGCGCCAAGACCCGCCAGGTGCCGCACTGCTTCATGCCGGAGCTGTTCGAGGGGGCCGAGGCGGCGAGGGGGCCGCGGGTCCTCGCCCGCCACGTCGGCAACCTGCGCTGGAACCGCCACCCCGAACCGCTCTTCCGCGCCCTGGCGGAGCTGGAGCGGCTGCGGCCCGGCGCGCACGGCGAGCTGCGCGTCGACCTGGTCGGGCTGATCAGCCCGGCGATGCTGCAGGGCGAGGCGGCTCGGGCGCTCCCCGAGGGCCTGGTCGAGGTCTCGCCGCCGGTCGACTACCGCGCCTCGCTGGTGGCGATGCGCGAGTCGGAGTTGCTGCTTGTGACCGAGACCGAGGCGGCCCGCAGCGTCGACCTGCACGCGAAGATCGTCGACTACACCGGCGCCGGCGTCCCAATCGTCGGCATCGTCCCCCCAGGCCCCACCGCCGACCTGATCGAGTCCCTAGGCGGCTGGCACGGCCACCCCAGCCACCCGGAGGAGGGCGCGCGAGCCCTCCAAGCCGGCCTGGAGGAGGCCCACCGACGGCGCAACACAAACAACCCCAGCCTGTGGGGCAACCCCACCGTCCGCGCCCGCTACAGCGCCGAAACGGTCGGGGGCGAGCTTGCGGAGATCTACCGCGAGTGTCTCGGCGACTGTTGAAGGGACGCCGGTGCCCCTCCCCAAAACACTCCAGCGAGGCTCCTGCCGAGCGTTTTGGGGAGGGGCACCGGCGTCCCCCACTAAAACCACCGTCTAGGGTTCGCTCGATGCCACGCTGGCCCGACTTCATTCTGGTCGGCGCACCCAAGTGCGCGACGGGGACGATCTACGAGCTGCTGGGGCGCAACCCAGGCGTGTTCGGGGCGCCCAAGGACCTCTACTTCTTCGGCTCCGACCTCGCCACCACGCAGCCGCGCCTCTCCCCCGCCGAGTACCACGCCCAGTTTGAGGCCGCCCCGGCGGGCGCCCGGCTGGCCGACTCGTCGGTCGGATACCTCTGCTCCGAGCTCGCCGCGGGCGAGATCCACGCCGCCGTGCCGGAGGCGCGGATCGTGATCGCGCTGCGCAGCCCGCTCGACGCGATCCCCTCCCTGCACCGGCACTGCCTCTACTACGGGCTGGAGGAGATCGAGGATCTGGGCGAGGCGCTCGCCGCCGAGACCGACCGGGCCGCGGGCCGGCGCATGCCGCGCCGCTGCGCCCACCCCTGGATGCTGCTCTACACCCGCGTCTACCGCTACGCCGAGCAGGTGCGGCGCTACTTCGACGCCTTCGGCCGGGAGCGCTGCCACGTCGTCGTCTACGACGACTTCCGCGCCGAGCCCGAGGGGACGATGGACGCCCTGCGCTCGTTCCTCGAGCTGCCGGCGCCCGGGCCGGAGGAGGTCGCCGGCGCCTCGGCGCCCTCCGAGCTCCGCGTCAACCGGGCCCAGCGAGCCCGCAGCCGGCGGCTCAGCGCCCTGCTCACCGACCCGCCGCGGCCGGCGCGGCGGCTGGTCCGCGCCCTCACCCCGCAACCGCTGCGGCGGCGGGTCGCCGAGGGGGTGCTGGCCGCCAACACCGCCGGCGGCGCCCCGCCCCCGGTCGACCCGGCCGTGCGCGAAGAGCTGGCGACCGCCTTCGCCGCCGAGGTTGAGAGCGTCTCGCGCCTGCTCGGCCGCGACCTCGGCCACTGGCTGGCGAACCCCCGCGAAGCCGCCGGGACGGCTCGCTGAGACGTGCCCCGCATCGTCCACATGATCAGCACCCCCAGCGGCTTCGGCGGCGGCGAGGCGGTGATGCTGGCGCTGCTGCGAGGCGGCGCCGAACGGGGCTGGGAGCAGGCCGTGCTCAACCCCTTCGCCCGCTCCGACGAGGAGGAGATGGCGAAGCGCTGCGCCGAGTTCGGCTATGAGGCCTTCCCGGCGCCCGGCCCCCGGCCCGTCGCCCTGCCGGCGACGATGCGCTGGGCCCAGCGGCGCCTCGACGAGCTCACCCCGGACGTGACCCAGGTCTACCTCGTCCATGCCCTCGTCCTCGCCGCGGCCCTGCCGCGCCGCAGCGGCGGGGTGCGGATCCTCAGCCACCAGCACGGGAATCACTTCGAAGCCTCCGGGCGCCGGCTCGGAAAGGCGCTCGACCGCCACGCCGGCAAGCGCTTCGACCACGTCGTCGCCTGCTCGGAAGCGGTGCGCGACTTCCTGCTCGAGACCTACCGCTACCCCCCGCAGCGCGTCACCTGCATCCGCAACGGCTGGTCGGGAACGCCGCTGCAGCTGCGCAAGGACCCGCGCCCGACGATCGTCTGCACCGCCAACTTCCGCGCCCAGAAGGGGCACCCGGTGCTGATCGAAGCCTTTGCCACGGTGGCGCAGCGGCTGCCCGAGGCGCGGCTGGTGCTGCTCGGCGACGGCCCCGATCTGCCGGCGGTGCGGCGCCTGATCGCCGAGCGCGGCCTGACCGAGCGGGTCGAGCTTCCCGGGCCCCAGGCCGACGTCTGGCCCTGGCTCGCCAAGGCGCACGTCTTCGCCCTCGCCTCCCACTACGAGCCGCTCGGAATCGCGGTGCTGGAGGCGATGGGAGCGGGGCTGCCGGTGGTCGCGACCGGGGTCGACGGGCTCGGCGAGCTGGTCTGGCCGGGCGTGACGGGCGAGCTGGTCCCTCCGGGCGAGCCGGCGGCGATGGCGCGGGCGCTGCTCGCGATCCTCGAAGATCCAGGCGCCGCCACGCGCATGGGAACGGCCGGGCGCGCGGCGGCCGAGGAGAACCGGATGGAGATCTGCGTCGAGCGCTACTTCGAGCTCTACGAGCGCCTGCTCGGCGAGCGGGGCGCCGCCTAGATGGCGGGCCGGGTCGTGATGGTGACGCCGTCGCCCTCCCACGAGGGCGGCGCCGCCAAGCACACGCGGACGATCGCCACCGGCCTCGCCGAGCGCGGCTGGGAGGTGACGGTGATCGCCCGCGACGCCGAGGGACGGCGGCTGGCGCGATCGCCCCTCGGCGGGGCGAGGCTGATCGAGATCCCCGGCTTCGGCCACCGGCTGGGCGCGATCGCCTTCCTCGCCCTGGCGATCCCGCTCGCCCTGCTGCGCGGGCGCCGCGCCGCCTACATCTCCCTCGAACTCGCCTCGCAGGGGCTGGTGGCCGCGACCTGCGCCACGCTCACGGGCCGGCGCTACGTCGGCTTCAACTTCTCCAGCGGGCGCAACGGCGAGATCGAGCACTTCCAGGCTTCGCGCCTCTGGCCCCTGCGGCGGGCGCTGCTGCGCCGCGCCAGCTACCTGGTCGGGCAGACGCCGGCCGCGGCGGAGGAGCTGCGGGCAGTCGTCGGCGAGGAGCAGCTGGCCGTCGTGCCGACCCCGGTGGAGGAAGTCGAGGCGCCGCCGCTGAGCGGCGAGCCGCGGGTGCTGTTCACCGGCAGGCTGACCGGGCAGAAGGGCCTGGAGAGCCTGCTCGACGCCTGGGAGCTGGTGCTCGACCGGGTTCCCGGGGCGCAGCTGACGATCGCCGGCAGCGCCGAGGGCTGGGGCTCGCTCTGGCCGCCGGTCGAGGAGGACCTGAAGCGAACCGTGGCGGCCTCGCCGCGGCTGCGCGAGACGGTCACCTTCACCGGCTGGGTCGCCGACGTCGCCGCCCTGCTCGCCGGCCACGACGTCTACGTCCTGCCGAGCCGCAGCGAGGGCATGTCCAACGCGCTGCTCGAGGCCGGCGCCTGGGATCGCGTGATCGCCGCCTCCGACCTGGCCGCGAACAAGGCCGTGCTGGGCGAGGACTACCCGCTGCTCTTCGGGGTCGACGATGCGGAGGCGATGGCGGAGCGCCTAGTCGCCGCCCTCGCCGACGAGAGTGCGCGCGCCGAGGCGCGCGAGCGGGTCCGCGCCCGCATGCCCGCCTTCTACGCCGGCGGCGTGATCGACCGGATCGAGGAGCTCCTGTCGTGACCAGCCTCCTGCGCAGGGCCTACGGCCACCCGCTCCTCTACAAGGGGCGCCGGCTCGAGTGCCCGGTCTGCGGCGGCAGGTTCCGCCGCATGCGCCACGGGCGCGGCCGCCGCGACGTGCAGTGCCCGCGCTGCGGCTCATATGAGCGCGTGCGCGCCCTCTGGCTTTTCCTGCGCGATCAGACCGGCCTCTCCGAGGGAAGCCACCGCGTGCTCCACTTCGCCCCCGAGCCGAGCATCGCCGCGGCGATCGAGGCGATGCCGGGGGTCGAGTACCTCAGCGCCGACGTCGAGCCGGGGGTGGCGATGGAGGTGGTCGACATCACCGAGATCCCCCACCCCGAGGGCTCCTTCGACGCGGTCATCTGCAGCCACGTGCTCGAGCACGTCCCCGACGACCGGCGGGCGATGGGCGAGGTCTTCCGCGTGCTCGGCCCCGGCGGCACCGCCTGGTTCATGCAGCCGGTCGACTTCGAGCGGGCCGAGACCTACGAAGACGCCTCGATCGTCTCCCCCGAGGCGAGGCTGCGCGCCTTCAACCAGCACAACCACGTGCGCGTCTACGGCCGCGACATCCGCGAGCGCCTGGCCGGCGCCGGCTTCGAGGTGACCGAACGCCGCTACACCGAGGAGCTCGACCCCGCCGACCGCGCCCGCTACGCGCTGCAGGACGGCGACGCGACCGAACGCGAGGACGTGGTCTTCGTCGCCGTCAAGCCGGCTCACTGAGCGCCGCCGCCCTGCGCGGGCGAACCTCGCGGAAGACGACGGCGAGCAGGGCGAGGCCGGCGAGGCAGGCGAGGACGACGCGGACTGCGTCGCCGGCGAAGCTCCCCGGCAGGGCGAGGGCGAGGGCGACGAAGGCCATTCCCAGGGCGTAGTGGACGATCTCCGAGGACCAGCGCCAGGGCACCTCGGCGACGCGGGACGCCGCGACGTCCATCGCCGCGGCCTGGAAGCCGATCGCCAGCACCGTGGCGGCGCCCGCGCCGATCAGGCCGAAGGGCGGCAGCAGCACCGCCACCAGCGCCAGGTTGATGACCGCCGCCGCCGGGGTGATCCAGGCGAGCGGCTTCGTGTGCTTGGTCCAGAAGAGCACCTGGCTGCGCGGCAGGTAGGTAGCCCAGGGCAGGGTCGAGAGGGCGAGGACGGCGGTGATCTCGGCGAGGAAGCCGGGGTCGTAGTCCGAGGGCGCCACGATCGAGAGCAGCGGCCGCGCCAGCAGCGCGATCACGCCGCAGGTGAGCGCGGCCAGGCGGGTGACCAGAGCCGCCGTCTCCGCCAGCGAGCGCCAGCGCAGGTGCTCCTCGGCGCCGAAGGTGATCGGCACCCAGGCGTTCTGCAGCGAGGAGAGGAAGTTCATCCCCAGCCCCCCGACCGCGTAGGCCAGCTGGTACTGGCCGACGGCGCTGAGCCCGGAGACGATCTGGATGACCACCCGGTCGCCGAGCGCGAGGACGAAGACCGAGAGCGTGTGCGGGACGGTCGGCAGCCCGTAGGCGATCGCGCCGCGCAGGGCGGGACGGGGCGCCGGCCGCGTCCTGACCGCGTCGGTGAGCGTCGCCGCGCCCAGCGCCGCGATCGCCATCGCCGCGCCGTAGCCGAGCAGGTATGCGACGGCGCTGCGGTCGACCAGCAGCCCGGCGATGCCGAGGATCTGGGCGCCGAAGTTGGCGACGAGGGTGATGCAGATGAACTGGACCGGCCGTTCCTGGACCCGGAGCAGTGCCAGCGAGGCGGTGATCACCGCCCCCGGCAGAGCGATCGCGATGCCGAGCATCACCGCCGCCGGTTCGTCGGGGACCAGCAGCGGCGCCCAGACCAGCGCGGTCAGCAGCCCCAGCGCGGTCCCGCCGAGGCCGAGCACCGCGGTGCTGACGATCAGCTCCCGGGCCGTCGACTTGCCGTCCTCGCCCTCGGTCTCGAAGTAGGTCCTGGTCAGGGCGGCGGGCACGCCGAGCGCCGAGAGCGTGGTGACGAAGAGCTGGATCGTCAGCGCCAGCGCCACCGTCCCGTACTCGGCCGGGTCGAGCAGCCGGGTGACGATCGGGATCGCGAGCGCGGACCCCGAGAGCTGCAGGACCGACCCCAGGGTGTAGATCGAGCCCTTGCCGAGCAGGTGCCTGCCCTGCCCGGTGCCGCCGGAGGCCGCCCTCACCCTGCTGCTCGCTGCGGCGCTCCGTCCCAGATCGGGGCGTCGTGGACGAACCTGGCGACGAGCTGCGTCAGGTCCGGGCGCCGGTCGAGGAAGGAGACGATCTCTGCCAGCCCGAAGAGCGGAGCGCTCGCGGCCAGCTCCTCGTAGACGGCGCGGCAGAGGATCAGGTCCTCGGGGTAGTCGACGGTGAGGCGGAGGTCGGTGCGGCGGCAGGCGGGCGGAGGCTCGACGATCTCGACCTTGAAGAGGCGCTGGTTGTAGCGGCCGTAGTTGGAGACGAGCTCGCTGCGGTCCTCGTCGAGGCCCTCGGCGTGGGAGCGCCGCAGGGCGTCGACGCTGTAGATCTCCACCGCGGTGCCGAGCGGGACGTGGTCGACGATCGTGATGTCGTTGCCGTTGGCGACGTGCCGCTCCCAGGCCAGCTCCATGCCGTCGAGCTCGAAGAAGGGGGACTCGGTGGTCTTGCGCAGGAGGTCGGTCGCGCCGTGGGCCTCGGCGGCGGCGATCAGCCGACCCAGGACGTCCTTCTCGTCGCCGAGCACGTAGGGCGCCTCCATCTCGGTGGCGGCGATGCGCAGGGCGGCGTTCTCCTCGGAGGAGGCGATCGCCAGCACGACCTCGGCGGGCACCGGGGCCGCCCGGATGCAGGCGACGATCTGGGCCAGGATCGTCACCCCGGGCGCGAGGTTCTGCAGCGGCTTGCCGTAGAGCCGGGTGCCGGTGAGGCGGCAGGCGAGGCCGGCGATCAGCTTCCGGCTCATGTTGTGGCTCATGATGAGAGGTCGCTGCGGGTCAGCGGCGCGTTCTCGCTCAGCGGTGACGCGAGGACCGCGCCCTCGGCGTCGGCGAGCCGGAAGAGGACGTCGGCGGGAGGATCGGGAACCCGCTTCAGGGCCAGGTCGGCGGCACCCAGTTCGGCGCCGGCCGGGAGGTCGCGGGCGGCGACGACGTGCTTCTTCATCTTCAGCCGGTAGGCCTGCTCGGCCTCCCCCATCTCGTCCGCCGCCGCGGGCTCGCCCAGCGCCGCCTCGGCCAGGTACATGCTCTCGACGAACTGGGCGAAGCGGTCCGGCGCCAGCGCCGACTCGTGGTCGGGGTCGCGCAGCACGTGGGCGACGGTGATGTGCTTCTCGACGTAGGTCGCCCCGAGTGCCAGCGCCAGCGCCGGCAGCCACGTCGCTGCATCCTCGTCCTTGCCGGTGTGGTCGGCGAAGCCGAGGGCGACGCCGGGGAGCGCCTCGCGCAGCAGGCTCACCCGCCGCAGGCGGTTCTCGGCGAGCGGCGTCGGGTAGGACTGGAAGCCGAGCACGACGGTGAGCGGCTTGCCGGCGAGCAGCTCGACCGCCCGGCCCACCTCCTCGACGCTGGTGCCGCCGGCCGAGATCAGGACCTCGGGAATCGCGGAGGCGGCGACCTCGCGCAACAGGGCCTCGTTGAGCATGTCGCTGCTGTGGACCTTGACCGCCGCGACGCCGAGCTCGGAGGCGAGCTCGAGCCCGCGCCTGCCGAAGACGTCGAGGAGCAGCTCGACCTCCATCTCCCCCGCCCGCTCGGCGACCGCGCGCCACCGCTCGGGCGGCAGCTGCAGGTCGCCGACGAGGCCGTAGAGCGGGTGCGCCGGCACCAGCAGCTCGTCGGGGTGGAGCAGCTGGAACTTGATCGCGCCGGCGCCGGCGCGAGCGGCGAGCTCGACCAGGGCGAGCTCCTTGCCCCAGTCGGCGGCGTAGCCCTCAGCCGCCTCGGCGACGATCCTCAGCCGGCCCATGCGCCCTCCAAATCCTCGATGCAGGCGACCACTCTCAGCCCCTCGCCGAGGGTGCAGACCGCGGCCGGGTCCGGCCCAAGCATCGCCAGGTGGAGGTCGGCATAGGTCTTGGTCCAGTCAATCTCGCACCGCTCCCCCCCGCTCGACGATCTGCACTCCCCGCTGAGCAGGTCGGCTTCGAGGGTATCCGACGCGGTCGTCACCCGGACCCTGCGCTCGGGCAGCCGGTCGAGATAGCTGAGCCGCAGCGTCGCCACCGGGGCGCGCTCCAGCGCGAGCACGGCGCAGGCCGCGGTCTCGGCGTCGATTCCCAGGCCGCCGAGGTTGCCCACCAGCGCCATCGTCCGGTGCGGCTCGCCGAAGAGCCAGAGCATCAGGTCGAGCTCGTGGGAGAGGTCGCGCAGCACACCGCCGCCGCGTGCCCGCGAGCCCGAGGCCGTCTCGCGATGGTCGCGCCCGGGCCGCCACTCGGGGAGGAAGCTCTGCGCGGCGACGTCGACGACCAGCGCCGGCTGTCCCTCCAGCTGTCGCCTCAGCCAGCCGACGGCGGGATGGAAGCGGAGGTTGTAGCCGACGCCGACCCGCTCGAAGGGGAGCTCGGCGAGGAGCTCGCCCGATCGCATCGCGACCGGCTTCTCGATCAGCAGCGTGCCGGCGAAGCCCGTCCCGGCAAGGGCGGCCACGTCGGCGGCGTGCTCGCTGGTGGCGGAGCCGACGACGACGTAGTCGAAGGGGCCCGTGGCGATGGCGGCCTCGATCGAGGCGTGCGCGGTGAGCTCCTCGCTGCCGCGCCGGGTGACGGCCTCCACCGTCGCGCCGAGCTCGGCGAGGACGCGGGCGTGGGTGCGGCCGATCGATCCGAGCCCAACGACAAGCGCCCGAACTCCAGCAAGGGGCGCGTTCGTGGCCACGGGCATCGAGCGGCGAAGCCTAAAGGCTCGCCCTGCACCCCGCCGGGTGCGTTCTATCATCGGGATCGCCCCGTGACCCGCCCTCGCATCCTCGTCGCAGCCACCATCGGCAGAGCGGACCTGCTGGCGATGTTCGAGGAGGCGGCCGAGCGGGCCGACCTCACCTTCGTCGAGTACGAGTCGACCCCGGGCGTGACGCCCAAGCTCTACGAGCCCTACGGGCGGCTGACCACCTGGGAGCAGCACGGCTCGGCGCGCGCTCTGCTGCGGGAGGTCGAGCCGGACCTGCTGGCGATGCTCGCGATCGGGGTCCGCAACCAGCTCGCCCTGCGCCGCGAAGCCGCCCGCCGGGGCGTGCGGACGATCCACCTCGAGCACGGCTACCGCCTGCCGCTGGCGGCGCGCCGCTCGCTCAGCACCCAGCGGGATAAGGTCGCCAACGGCGGCGCGCCGAGCGGGGCTCACTCCTCGCTTGCCACGCACCGCTTCTTCGCCGGCTCGCTGCTGCGGCTGCCGCCCGCCGAGGCCGCCCGCGTCGCCCGCTTCGCCCTTCCCAGCGTGGGCGGCGCCTCGCTGGAGACGCTGGGGGCCGCCGCCGAGTTGCGCCGGCCCGACCGCTACGTCTCCTTCGCGCCGGAGTGCTTCGCCTTCCACCGCGAGCTCGACCAGGTCCCCCCCGGGCTCGCCGAGCGCACGCTCTACGTCGGGGTGCCCCAGTTCGACTGCTTCCGCTCCGACCGGGGCGAGGCCGGGGCGGCTTCCGGTACCGCGGTGCTCGTCGACCACCAGCTCCACAACACCGGCTTCCTCGGCTGGGACGCCGAGTTCCACCGCAGTTGGGCGGAGGGGATCCACGCCGCGGTCCTCGCCAGCGGGCGCCGGCTCGCGGTCAAGGCCCATCCCGGCGAGCGCAACTCGCCCTGGGCCCGGTACGCCGACGGCAGCGTCGAGCTCGTGCCCAGCATCGAGGAGCTCGAGCAGCGGGCGCGCTCGGCCGACGTGGTGCTCGGGATCATGTCCACGCTGCAGCTGCCGCTGGCGGGGCTCGACCACACGGCGACGGTCACGGTCGAGATCCACCCCCGCGGCGAGGAGGTCCTCTCCGGGCGCCTGGTCGAGGCGGGAGTCGCCCACCCGGTCGCCTCCTTCGAGGGGCTTCGCGCCGCCCTCGAGGACGTCCCCGGCCTGCACCGGCGCCAGATCCCGCACAAGGCGGCGTTCGTCGAGCAGTTCCTGCACCGCCTCGACGGCCGCGCCGGGGAGCGGCTGACCGAGGCGCTGCTCTCGGAGGCGGGCGCTGGAGCGACGAGCCCCGTGGGCGTCAGGTGAGCGAGCTCGGGCTGGGGACGGCCCAGCTCGGCCTCCCCTATGGAGTCTCCAACCGCACTGGGCAGCCCTCCGAAGAGGAGGCGGTGGCGATCCTGGCGAGCGCGCTCAACAGCGGCATCCGGACGATCGACACCGCGCCGGCGTACGGCGAGTCGGAGGAGCTGCTCGGCCGCCTGCTCCCCGCCGGCGCCGCCGTCCGCATCGTCACCAAGACCACTCCGCTGCCGGGGGGCGAGATCAGCAGGGACGACTGCGACGCGGTCCGGCGCTCGGCCGAGCGCTCGCTGGAGCGCCTGCGGCGGGACCGCCTCGACGCGCTGCTGGTCCACCACGGCTCCGACCTCGCCCTGCCGGGGGGCGAGCGCCTGGCCGGCGCCCTGATCGAGCTGCGCGATTCCGGTGTCGCGCAACGGCTCGGCGCCAGCGTCTACGACCGCGCCGAGCTCGACGTCGCCCGCGAGCGCCTGCCGCTCGACCTGGTGCAGCTGCCGCTCAACGCCTTCGACCAGCGCTTCCTCCGCGACGGCACGCTGGAGGAGCTGCAAGGGGAGGGGATCGAGGTCCACGTCCGCTCCTCCTTCCTCCAGGGCCTCCTGCTGATGGACCCCGAGCAGCTGCCGTCGCACCTGGCGGCGGCGGAGCAGCCCCTGCGCCGATTCCACGAGGAGCGCCTGCGGGCGGGGATCGGGCCGATCGAGGCAGCGCTCGGGTTCGTCGACGGCGCCCCCGGCGTCGACGTGGCCCTGGTCGGCGCCAACTCCGTCACCGAGCTCGAGCAGTGTGTGACGGCCCTGCGCGGCCGGCCGGCCCCCGGCATGGACTACGCGTCCCTGGCCGTAGAGGACCCCGACCTGATCGACCCCCGCAAATGGTCGACCTGATGCACGGCCCCGACGACTCGTTGAAGGATTATCCGGGCTCCAGCCCTGACAATCCTTCAACGAAGATGGCGGACCTGCGGCTTGGGCTGCTCGGGATCAGCGAGGGGAACGGGCACCCCTACTCCTGGGCGGCGATCGTCAACGGCTACGACGAGGCTGAGATGGCCCGCTGCCCGTTTCCGGCGATCCCGCGCTACCTCGCCGAGCACCGCTTCCCCGAAGAGGCGATCGCGGGCGCCAGGGTCACGCACGTATGGACGCAGGACCCCGCGGCCTCCCGGCAGATTGCCGGCGCGTCCCTGGTCGAGCGCGTGGTCTCCGACCCTGGCGAGATGCTCGGGGACGTCGACGCGGTCCTCCTCGCCCGCGACGACGCCGAGCGCCATGCCGAGCTCGCCGGACCGTTCCTCGACGCCGGGCTGCCGGTATACGTCGACAAGCCGCTGGCAACCAGCGTCGCGGCGGCACGCGAGCTCTTCGCCCGGCAGGCCTCGCCGGGGCAGCTCTTCACCTGCTCGGCCCTTCGCTACGCAGCCGAGCTGCGCCTCGACCGGACCGCCGGGGAGGCGATCGGACCGGTCCGCCAGGTGCTCGCCAGACTCTCCGAAGCGCTGGAGCCGCTACGCCGTGCACCTGATCGAGCCCGCCCTTGCGCTGATCGGCGAGCCGTCGCCGATCGCCTCCCACAGCGCCCACTCCGCAGGAGGCGCAACCCGCCTGCACGTCGAGTGGGCGTCGGGGGTCGAGGCCGAGTTCGCGACGCTGGGAAACGTCGAGGCCCCGATCGAGCTCAGGGTCATCGGCGAGCGGGGCGAGCAGACGCTCACCTTCGAAGACTCCTTCGCGGCCTTCAAGAGGGCCCTGGAATGCTTCCTCGTCATCGCCCGGGGGGAGGCCGAGCCGATCCCCGAGCCCGAGGTGCTGCGCGTGGTCGAGCTGATCGAGCTGGGTATGGCCTCCGGCGCCCCCTAACCCCTTCCGGTGCGACTTATGCCACCTATGGGCACATAAATCGCACCGGAACGGGCTGGGACAAGCGGTCTGGTCTACGATCTGCGGCGATGCTTGGCGCCGTCTCCAGCGTTCCCACGCGCACCCGGAAGGCCGCGAAGAAGCTCGTTCGCGAAGGCCCTCTGAAAGAGAGCCGCGTCGTCCACCGGGTCCAGCACGCCCGCGCCTATCGCGGGGTCAAAGTCCGCCCGGAGCTGACCCAGCGCCGCGACCTGCTCGAGGAGCTCGACCGCGAGGGCATCGCGATCGTCCCCGACTACATGCCCGCCGAGGAGATCGCCGCGATGCTCGCCGGCGCCGACGAGGTTATCCAGAAGGCCAAAGACGGCGAGCTCGCCGACCGCACGTTCACGATCCAGCCCGACATCGTCTTCCGCATCGGGAAGGTCGACGAGCTGGTCCCGGCGACGCTGCCGTTCTTCCAGGACCCGACCATCAAAAGCGTGATGGAGGCCTACCTCTCGCCCCGGGTCGTCTCCTTCCGCCGCGAGCTCGAGAACCGCTTCGGCCTCTCGAAGATGGCCCAGGCCGACCTCTTCCACTTCGACAACTGGCGGCCGATCTGCAAGGCGTTCCTCTACCTCGTCGACGTCGGCGAGGACAACGCCCCCTTCCGCTTCCTGCGCCGTTCCCACAAGGACGGGCCCTGGCGCACCCGCTACGCGATCGAGTTCGACGCCGGCGGCACCAGCGGCCGCTACGGCCACTTCTTCCCCCAGGAGATTCGCACCCTGCAGGAGCAGCAGGGCTGGGAGGAAGTCGTCTGCACCGGCAAGGCCGGGACGCTGATCCTCGCCGACTTCCGCGGCCTCCATAGGGGGACGCCGCTGAAGGACGGCCGCAGGGTGTTGCTCAACAACACCTTCGACTTGATGAACGCTTAGGACGGCTGTGCAGGGAGGGGCCGTCGGGGGCGCCTCCCCAGGCCGCTTCGCGGGAGTTCCTGGGGAGGCGCCCCCAACGGCCCTCGTCCACCCAGCCCGAAAGGCTCATGCAACGGACCGGTGTCCCAAACCCGGTCCCAGTGTCCCCCAGCTTCTAAGAAAGAGCTTGGTTCGCCCGGGACGACGCTTCGGGACGAAGGCTTTCGAACCTTGTGCCCTTCGAAGAGGGATGACGGGTGCCCCTCCCAAAACACTCAAGCGCGGCCCCCGCCGCGCGTTTTGGGAGGGGCACCCGTCATCCCCGTCTCAACCGCTGGGAACTATCCGGCGACTGGCTCGACGCTCGCGGCCATCTCGCGCAGCTGCTCGGCCGTGAGCCACTCGTCATTGGTGTCGCTCGCATAGCGGAAGCCCGGCGGCAGCTCTTCCCCCGAAGGGAAGCCGGTCGTGCGCCAGTAAGGGAAAGCCGGGTAGACCGCGTAGTAGGTCTCGAAGCGGACCGCATGGCGGGCCTCGTCGGAGGTCAGCAGGATCTCGTGCACCTTCTCGCCGGGGCGGACGCCGATGATCTCCTGCTCGACCCCAGGCGCGAGCGCCTCGGCCAGGTCCATCACCGACATGCTCGGGATCCGCGGCACGAAAACCTCGCCGCCCTGCATCCGCTCCAGGCTCGCGATCACGAAGTCGACCGCCTCGTCGAGGGTGATCCAGAAGCGGGTCATCGCCGTGTCGGTGATCGTCAGCTTCCCCTCCGTGGCCTGGCGCTTGAACAGCGGGATCACGCTGCCGCGGCTGCCGACCACGTTGCCGTAGCGAACGGTGGAGAAGCGCACGTTCGAGTCGCCGGCGTAGACGTTGCCCTGGGTGACGATCTTCTCGGCGCTGAGCTTGGTCGCGCCGTAGAGGTTGACGGGGTTGACCGCCTTGTCGGTGCTGAGCGAAACGGTGTGCCGGACCCCGTGCTCGATCGCCGCGGTGACGACGTTCTCGGCGCCGATGATGTTGGTCTGCACCGCCTCGAAGGGGTTGTACTCGCAGGCGGGCACCTGCTTCAGCGCCGCCGCGTGGACGATCACGTCGACGCCGCGGACCGCCATACGCAAGCGGCTGAGGTCGCGGACGTCGCCGATCAGGAAGCGCAGCCGCTCGTCGGCGACGGCCGCGCGCAGCTCGTGCTGCTTGAGCTCGTCGCGGCTGTAGATCCTCACCGCGGCCGGCTCATGGTCGCGCAGGAGGTGGTCGACGAAGCGCTTGCCGAAGGAGCCGGTGCCGCCCGTGACGAGCACCGTCTTGCCCTTCAACTCTGGGCTCGGTTCTCTCGGGGAGGCGTCGGTCATCGGGATCGGGCGGAGCGACTCCCACGCCGCCCCGGCTGCGCCAGTCTAGATGACTGAAGACCAAATCCCACGACCACGGCCGAAGCGCTTGGCAAGCTGCTTCCCGCTACGGTTCGCCACTCCGGTGATCCCCTACTCGAAGCAGAGCCTCGACGCCGAGGACAGGGCCGCCGTCGCGGCGGTGCTCGAGGGGGACTGGCTCACCCAGGGACCGGCCGTGAGCGACTTCGAGGAGGCGGTCGCCGCCCGCTGCGGCGTCCCCCATGCGGTCGCCTTCTCCTCCGGGACGGCGGCCCTCCACGCAGCCGCCTTCGCCGCCGGCGTCGGCCCGGGCGACGAGATCGTGACCAGCGCGATCACCTTCGCCGCCAGCGCCAACTGCGGCGCCTACCTCGGCGCGCGCCCGCTCTTCGCCGACATCGAGGCCGACACGTGGAACGTTTCGGCGGCCACCCTGGAGGCGGCGATGACACCACGGGTCAAGGCCGTGATCCCGGTCCACTTCGCCGGCCTGCCGGCTCCGATCGAGCCGATCCGCGAGCTCGGTCGGCCCCGGCGTCGCCATCGTCGAGGACGCGGCGCACGCGCTCGGCGGCAGGTCGAGCGAGGGAGAGGTCGGCACCTGCGCGCACGCCGACATGGCGATCTTCAGCTTCCACCCGACCAAGGCGATCACCTCCGCCGAGGGCGGCGTCGTCACCACACGCGACCCCGCCCTGGCCGAGCGCCTCGAGGTCTTCCGCCACCACGGGATGGTCCGCGACCCCGAGCGCTTCGTCCACCCCGAGGGCGCCGGCGACGAGGGGCCCTGGTACCACGAGCAACAGCACCTCGGCTTCAACTACCGGCTCTCCGACGTGCACGCCGCGCTGGGCCGCTCGCAGCTGGGCAAGCTCGACCGCCACGTCGCCGCCCGCAACGCCGTCGCGACCCGCTACCGCGAGGGACTGGCGGGCATCGAGGGGCTCGGCCTCCCCCCGCAGGCCGGCGAGGGCTCCCTGCACGCCCACCACCTCTTCGTCGTCCACCTCCACGAGGGCACGGCCCGGCGGCTGGCGCTCTACCGGCGGCTGCTCGAGAACGAGATCCGAACCCAGGTCCACTACATCCCCGTCTACCGCCACCCCTACTACCGCAGCGCCTTCGGCTACGGCCCCGGCCTCTGCCCCGAGGCCGAGCGCTACTACTCCGGCTGCCTCTCGCTCCCCTGCTACCCGGGCCTCACCCCGGCCGAGCAGGACCGGGTGATCGAGGTCGTTCGCGAGGCGATGAGCGATGGCTGAGCCCGCAGTCCTCCCGGCGAGCTTCGAGATCGGCGGCCGGCCGGTCGGCGAGGCCCATCCCACCTACGTGATCGCCGAGGCCGGGGCCAACCACAACCGCGACCTGGCGGTTGCGCGGGAGCTGGTCGACGTCGCCGCCGAGGCCGGGGCCGACGCGGTCAAGTTCCAGACCTACTCGGGCGAGGCCCTCTACTCGACCAAGGCCCCCGGCTTCGAGTACCTGGCCCCGCTCAGCGACAAGAGCCCCTCCGAGCTGCTCGAGGACATCGCCCTCCCCCGCGAGTGGCAGGTGGAGCTGCGCGACCACGCCGCCTCGCGCGGGATCGCCTTCTTCTCCAGCCCGTTCGACGTCGAGGCGATCGCCGAGCTCGCCGCGCTCGGCGTGCCGGCGATGAAGATCGCCTCCTTCGAGATCGTCGACCCGGTGCTGATCGCCGCCGCCGCCGCCAGCGGCCGCCCGCTGCTGATCTCGACCGGGATGGCGACCATGGACGAGGTCGAGGCGGCGATACGCGACGCCACCGCGGCGGGGGCGACGGAGGTCGGGCTGATGCAGTGCACCTCGGTCTACCCCGCCCCGCCGGAGCGCGCCAACCTGCGGGCGATGGCGACGATGCGCACCACCTTCGGCGTTCCCGTCGGCCTCTCCGACCACACCACCGGGATCGCGGTGCCGATCGCGGCGGCGGCCCTGGGCGCGGCGTTCGTCGAGAAGCACTTCACCCTCGATCGCACGATGGAGGGCCCCGACCACCCCTTCGCCCTCGAGCCGGGAGAGATGAAGGCGATGGTCGCCGGCATCCGCGACGCCCAGGCGGCGCTCGGCGACGGGCGCAAGAGCGGGCCCGGACCGGAGGAGGCGAAGGAGATGTACGGGCTGGCCCGCCGCAGCCTGATCGTCGTCGGCGACCACCCGGCCGGCACCGTGCTGAGCGAGGAGATGCTGACCCGTAAGCGGCCCGGCTTCGGCATCCCCCCCAGGGACCTGGACAAGGTCGTCGGCCGCACCCTGCGGGTCGCCGTCGAGCACGACGACGTCCTCACCTGGGAGATGCTCTGACGGCCGGCGACCGGGCACCGCAGGGCGCCCGACTCCTGGCCGACGCGAGCGCCGGGGCGGGACTCGGCCACCTGGCTCGCTGCACCGCGCTCGCCTGCGCCCTGGGCACCGAGGGCTTCGGGGTCGAGACGTTCGGCCTGGGTGCCGAGGATGAGGTCGAGATCGACGGCGTGCGCTGGGAGCCGTGGCAGCTCGACATCGCCCTGGTCGAGGCGATCACCGAGCCGACCCCGGACCTGCTCGTGCTCGACACCTACGACCGCCTCGCCTGGCAGCGGGTTCCGGAGCTGCCGCACCGGCTCCTCGCCGCCTTCTCGGACGCCCTGCCGCACCCGGGAGCGGCGGGCATCGTCATCGGGCCCCAGTACGGGCCGGGCCACGACGACCCGGGCCTGGAGTTCGCCTGCCTGCGCCGGCCCTTCTGGGACGTCGGGGCGCGGGCGTTGCGGGACTCGCCGGAGCGGGCCCTGGTCACAACCGGGGGCGGGGACCTCGGCGGCCTGGCCGGTCGCATCGCGACGCACCTCGGCGAACGCCTGCCGCAGATCGAGATCGAGCTCGTCTGGGGACCGGGTTTCGCCGGCGAGCCCCCGCGGGGCATCACCGTGCTCGAGCGCCCCGCCTCGCTGCTCGAGCCGCTGCTGCGCGCCGACGCGGTCGTCTGCACGGGAGGCCAGACGATGCTGGAGGCGGCCGCAACCGGAACCCCGGCGGTGGTGCTCGAGGGGGCGCCGAACCAGCGCCCGCAGATAGCCAGGCTCGCCGCCCGCGAGGCCATCCTCCTCGTCGACGAGGAGGAGGTCCCGGAGGCCCTCGAGGGCCTCCTCGGCTCGGCCTCGCAGCGGCGGGAGCTCTCCCGCCGGGCCCAGGAGGCGGTCGACGGGCACGGGGCGCTTAGAATCGCCGCGGAGCTCGCGGCGCTGGCCCAGCGCTGAGCGACTCCGCGGAGGGAACCGTGTTACCCCAACATGGAGCGCACCAGGTGAGAGTGTCTAGACCGACGATCGCGGTCGCAGCCGTGTCAGTGCTGCTGGCCGCGCTTGCCCTCGCAGCCGGCACCGCGGCAGGGGCGGCCTTCCCCGGCGCCAACGGGCGGATCGCGTATGCCTCCAACCAGAGCGGCAGCTGGGACATCTACGCGATAAACGCCGACGGGAGCGGCAAGCGACAGCTGACCAGCGGTCCGGGCAACGACACCCAGCCCTCCTACTCCGCAGACGGCACCCGCATCGTCTTCGCCTCCAACCGGGGCGGCAACTACGACGTCTACGCGATGAACGCCGACGGGAGCGGGCTGACGCGCCTCACAACCGACCCCGGCAACGACACGCAGCCGGCCTTCTCCCCTGACGGCAGCCGGATCGCCTTCGTCAGCGTACGCTTCGGCAGCTGGTACACGGACCTCTTCCTGATGGACGCCGACGGCGGCAACCAGAACCGCATCGTCAGCGAAGGCGGGATCGAAGAGACGCCCACGTTCTCACCCGACGGCCAGCGAATCGCCTTCGTCCGCACAGCCGGCCCCCGCAAAAACCTCTTCTCCGTCGGTCTCGACGGCGGCGGCCTGACGGCCCTCACCCACACGCCCGCAGACGATCGCCAGCCCTCCTTCTCGCCGGACGGCCAGCGAATCGCCTTCGCCAGCCGCCGCGACGGCAAATTCGAGATCTACACGATGGGCTCCAGCGGCGGCGCGGCGTCCAAGCTCACCGACAAGCCGGTGAGCCAGATGCCGGCCTTCTCCCCGAACGGGCAACGGATCGCCTTCGCCAGGGGCGGCAGCATCTTCACGATGAGCGCAAACGGAGGCGGCGAAGCGCGGCTGACGAACGAGGCCGGCGCGCAGGTGTGGCCGTCCTGGCAGCCGCTTACCGGCGGCGCCGGCGGGGGCGGGACCGGCGGGGAAGGCGCCGCGGGCAAGCTCCGAATCGGCAAGCCGATCCTCAATCGCCGCCGCGGCACCGCCAAGCTCCCGGTCACGGTGCCGGCGGCGGGGACGCTCAGCCTGAAGGGCAAGGGGGTCAAGCCGGCGTCGCGCTCGGTCGGAGGGCCGGCAACCGTGAAGCTCATGGTCAAGCCGAAGGGGAAGACGGCACGGACCCTGGCGCAGACGGCCAAGGCGAAGGTGAAGGCGATCGTCTCCTTCACCCGCAAGGGCGGCGTCAGGGAAACCGCCGCCAAGACGTTCTCTCTGCGCAAGAAACACTAGGCAGTCGCCCAGGATGGGAGAGGGCCTTCGGGGGTCCCTCTCCAGGAACTCCCGCGAAGCGGCCTGGAGAGGGACCCCCGAAGGCCCTCAGGCCACGAGTACGAGAAAGCCGTCCAATTCCTCGCCGGAAAGACGGAATCCGGCCCGGCTGAAGGCCGCCAGCGACCGGAGGTTGCCCATGCGGACGTGGGCCTCGACCTCGGCGCCGGGGTCCGACTCGCACAGCCGCTCGACACCGAGGGAGATCAGGCGCGGGGAGAGCCCCCTCCCCCTCGCCGCCGGCGCCAGGATGAGGCTGATCTCGTAGCGCCCCTCGGCGAGGCGGTCGAAGCGCACCTGCCCGACGGGCTCGCCGTCGAGCTCGCAGATCAGCAGCTGGCGATCAGGGTCGGCGATCACGCCGGCCAGCCAGGCGGCATGCTCGGCATCGCCGACCTCGGCGGTGTTGCGGGAGGCGGCGCGGGCGTCGGGGTCGTTGCGCCATTCGCGCAGCCGCGGGCCGTCGGCCTCAGTGGCCGGACGCAGGGATAGATCGGTGGCGTCGGCGTGCATCAGGCTGGCGATCGGCGGAGAAAGCCCACGATAGCCTGTGCGGGTGGCCACGCTGACTCGCCCGGTTGGCGCTCCTACGCTCGACTTCTTCGTCGTCGGTGCCGCCAAGGCCGGCACCACCGCCCTCCACCACCTGCTTCGCACCCACCCCGAGCTCTGCCTGCCCGAGGGCAAGGAGCTTCCCTACTTCGTCACCCCCAAGCACGCGTACTACGAGTCCCCGGCGGAGTTCTTCGCCGATGCCTTCGAGCACCGCGGCGAGGGACAGCTGTGCGGGACGGTTACCCCGCAGTACCTCTACGGCGCCCTGCTCGGGCCGGACCGCTCGGCCGCTGCCTCCGACTCGCCCGAGACGACGATCCCGAACCGGATCCGCGACGCCTACCCCGGCGCGAAGCTGATCGCGATCCTGCGCGACCCGGTCGCCCGCGCTCGCTCCCACCACCGGATGTCGGCGATGAGGGGCCTCGAGCAACGGCCCTTCGACATCGCGATCGAAGAGCTGCTCGAGCCCGGCGCCCTCGCCGAGTCCCGCCTGCGACCCGACGAGACCAACGGCTACGTCGTACTCGGCGAGTACGGCCGCCTGCTCGGCGGCTACCTCGACGTCTTCCCGCGCGAGCAGCTGCTCGTCCTCTTCCAGGGCGATCTGGAAGAGGATCCCGGCGCCGTCTGCGCGGAGGTGTTCGCCTTCCTCGGCGTCGATCCCGGCTTCCGCCCGCCGAACCTCGGCAGCCGCTACCACGACGGCGGCAGCCACCGCCGCTTCGCCTGGCTAGACCTGACCAGCTGGCAGCGCTCCGCCCGGAGCTCGGCGCTGCTGAGCGGGCTCTGGCGACGGGTCCCCCGCTCGCTGCGGCGGCGCGTCCTCAAGCGCTTCAACCTCGCCTCCCGGCGGCTCTTCCTCTGGAACCGCGTCGCGGCCGACACCGCGGCGGAGCCCGACGCTCCGAGCGCCGAGACGCTCGCCAGGCTGCGGGCTCACTACCGCGAGGACGAAGAGCGCCTGCGCGAGCTCCTCGGCTCGACCCCGCCCTGGGCCGAGGCCTAGCTCAGGCCTGAGCGGGCTCGAGCCCGGCGGGCTCGGCCGGGGCGGCGGGCTCCGTGGCAGCCCGGCGCTCGCCGGGCCTCCAGAGGGCGACGACGACGCAGATGACGACCGCGATGACCTGCACCCGGTAGCGGAACGCGGTCCCTGCGTTGCCCGAGCTGAGGGCATAGGCCATCAGCAGGAAGAGCCCCAGGTAGATGAGCGGCCCGGCGCGGGACATGATGCTGCCGCGGCTGCGGTAGAGGGTCCTGACGAGGAAGAAGAGGGCGAGGTAGGCAGCCGTCGTGCCCAGGAGGCCGAGTCCCTGGCTGATATTCCCCAGCTGCCACGGGAAGGGGCGAAGCAGGACGTCGAGCGAGCGCTTCGGCAGGTTCCTGACGACGGCGCCGCGGGTGGAGAAGTCGACCTGTTCCAGCTTCAGGTTCGAATTGCCGGAGGCGTTGAACTCCTGGGAGCGCTGGACGTTTTTCTCGAGACTCTCGTCGGTCGAGGCGCTGAGCACGGTGGGCGCGGCAACCGCGGCGAAGAGGACGACCGAGGCGACCAGCGCCCAGGAGCGGATCGCCGTCCGGTGCTCCGCCCTCAGCCCGGCGTGCAGGAGGATGGCCGCGCCCGCGGCGATCAGGAACCAGCCCGCGTACTGGCGGGTGGCGACCGCGATCAGGCAGCCGGCGACGACGATGACCAGGTTTCGCGGCTCTCCCCGTTTCCACACCTTCGCGCCGCCGAGGGCGACGAGGCCGATCGCGAGCAGCATGTTCGCCTCCTTGTGCAGGAGGCTCGAGAAGAAGAGGCTCGCAGGCTCGAGCGCCAGCAGCCACATCGCCAAGACCGAGGCCCTCGGCCCGGCCAGCCTCGTAGACGGCCGCCGCCAGCAGCACCAGGCCCAGCACGGCGATCCCCACCTGGGTGACCCGCATGGCGAGTTCGGGCGATTCGAAGAGGTAACGCTGGACGGCGAGCACGTAGACGTGGAGCTCCTCGACCAGGGCGGTCGACCAGTCGGCCGAGCCGAGGGGCGTTTCGGCGATCAGCTTCGCCTTGTCCTGGAAGATCACCTCGTCCCCTCCGCGCAGGTCGCGGGCGACGGGCGTGAGCGAGATCAGGCCCGCCGCGAGGATCCGCAGCCCGAAGGCGGTCATCGCCGCCGGGCCGACCGCGAACCCCGGCCTGCGACGGCCCAACCCGTTCACCACGAGGATGATCAGGACCCCGAACAGGGCGGCCATCGCCATCGTCACCAGGGTGGCGTGCAGGCTCTGGTCGACGGTGGGCTCCATCTACGCCGGGACCATAGAGGGTGTGCAATCGAGCGACGGCTCGAAAATTACCGTGGCTGAAATATGACTTTCTCTGGACGTCTATACAAGAGACCTGGGTGTCTTGGGTGCCTATACTCCGCTTCCTGTGGCCGAGCCGCGCCAGGAAGGTCTAGACATACGTCAGTGGGGGCGACTCGTGTGGCGCCGCAAGTGGCTCCTGCTCGCGATCGTGATCGTGATCCCCGTCGCCGTCTACGTGGGTTCCTCGCTGCTGCCGAAGACCTACCAGTCACAGGCGACGATCAACGTCCAGGCGACCGCCGGCGCATCGACGCTGTTCTCGAACGTCGACTCCAAATCCGACACCGACGAAGTGCAGACGCTGATCGGGACGACCGTGGTGGGGCGCCGGGCGGCTCGCATCCTGGGGCTGCCGCCCTCGGCCGCGAAGGAGCTCCTCGCCCACGTCTCGGTGGCCCCGACCAACCCCGCCGAAACCGACAGCAACTTCCTCACGATCACCGCGCAGGACTCCGACGCGGAGATGGCGGCGGCGATCGCCAACGCCTTCGCACGTGCCGTCGCCCAAGCCAGGACGTTCAACGCGATCCGCAACATCGACCGCACGATCGAGACCCTGGAAACGCAGCAGAAATCCAGCACCGACGAATCCTCACAGGAAGCGATCGCCGCCCAGCTGCAGGAACTGCGCGGCCTGCGGGCGACTCAGGCCGGCACGACGTCGATCGTCGAAGTCGCGACGCCGGCGGCGACGCCGATCTCCCCCAAGCCGAAACGCAACACGGCGATCGCGGTGATCCTGTCGCTGCTGATCGCCGCTGCACTGGCGCCGCTGCTCGACCGCCTCGACCGGCGCATACGCGAACCGGGCGAAATGGAGGATCTGCTCGACGCCCCCGTCCTCGCGATGATCCCCGACGACGCCTTCCCCGGCCACCCACCGGGCCTGCACGTGCGCGAGTCCTTCCAGACGCTGCGCGCCAGCCTCACCTACTTCAACGTCGACCGCTCGCTCTCGACCCTGGTCGTCGCCAGCCCGATCCAGCAGGATGGCAAGACGACGGTCGCCGTCAACCTGGCCCTCGCCTACGCCCTCGACGAACGCGACGTCGTCCTCATCGACGGCGACCTGCGCCGCCCCCAGGTGGCAGCCCGGCTGGGCAAGGAGGTCGATTTCGGGCTCGACTCGGTGCTGGTCGGCGAGCGGACGCTGGAGGAGACGCTCGTCAGCGTCGACGCCGGCGCCGGACGGCTGCGCATCCTTCCCGGTGCCGCGCCGCCGCCGAATCCCGCCGTGATGCTCGGCTCGCAACGGATGCGCTCGCTGCTCGCCGAACTCTCCGAGCAGGTCGACATGGTCGTGATCGACACCCCCGGGCTGCTCGCCGTCAGCGACGCGATCCCGCTCTTCAGCCAGGTCGCCGGCAACGTGATCGTCTCTCGCCTGAACAAAACCCCGAAGGACGCGGTGCTTCGCGCCAAGCAGGTGATCAACTCCGCCGGCGGGACCGTGCTGGGCAGCGTCGTCACCGGCGCCCACGCCGGGGGGATCTACGGGTACTACGGCTACTACGGGTACTACGGCGCCCAGAACGACCGGGACAAGGCCGAGTCGGGCAAGAACGGGCGGCTGCGTGACCTCGCTTTCCGCCGCTCAGGTTCCGACGACTCCTAGCAGCTAACTCCGAGGGCCATAGGGGGTCCCTCCCCCAGGCCGCTTCGCGGGAGTTCCTGGGGGAGGGACCCCCTATGGCCCTAGCGCAGCGCGATTAGCTCTCGGTAGAGATCGTCAACATCGCTCAGCAGCCGCTGGGCCCCGTAGCTGTTGATCGCGTGCTTCCGGGCCGCGGCGCCACAGCGCTCTCGGCGGCCGGGGTCGCTTGCCATCTCGACGATGGCGGCCGCCAGGGCCGCCGCATCGTCTCGGGGCGTAAGGATTCCGGTGTCCTCGCCGACCACCTCGCGGACTCCGCCGACGTCGGTTGTTACGGCGGGCAGGCCGGCTGCGGCGGCTTCGATCAGGGAGACGGGGGTGCCCTCGTTGTCGGAGGAGAGGACGGCGAGGTCGGCGGCGGCGAAGACGGGACGCAGCTCGCGGCGGTAGCCGAGGAAGAGCACGTCGGCGGCGATGCCCAGCTCGGCCGCCTGGCGCTCCAGCCGAGGGCGTTCCTCGCCGTCGCCGACGACCGCCAGCCGCAGGCGCGGATCGGCCTCCCTCGCCCCTGCCAGCGCCCGCAGGAGCAGGTCGAGACGCTTGATCGGAACGACGCGCCCGACGAAGACGAGGAGGATCTCGTCATCGCCTATGCCCAGCTCCGCACGCGACGGGGCCCGCAGCTCGCCGGGGAGCTCGGCCAGGCGGTCGAGGTCGAGGCCGAGGGGCAGGACCCGGAACTTCGAAGGCGGCGCGACGCCGAGGCGGACGAGGTCGTCGACGGTCGCCTGGCTGACCCCGACCAGGCAATCGCTGACACGGGCGAGAGCGCGCTCCATCTCGAGGTAGAGCCGCGACTTGGGAGCGCCGAAGTAGCCCTCGAGGACGTGGCCGTGGTAGGTGTGGACCAGCGCCGGGCGGGGGCGTAGGGCCAGGGCCGCCTGGCGCCCGAGGAAGCCCGCCTTCGCCGTATGGGTGTGGACGAGGTGCGGCCTGAAGCCCCGCACCAGGCGAGCCAGCTTCGACAGCGCCTGCACGTCGCGCAGCGGCTGCACCGGCTGCTGCATCTCGGGGAGGTGGTGCATCGTCGCGCCCTCCTCTTCGGCCAGTGCGGCTAGCGACTCCTCGCCCGGAGCCAAGCTGCCGTGGACGAGCAGGGTCTCGTAGCGGCCCGGGTCGAACCGCCTGCCGCTGAGCAGGGCTGCGATGTGCGCCGGCCCGCCCATGTTGAGGCGGCCGATGACCTGCAGGACGCGCAGGCGCCCTTCGTTCTCCGAATCGGCTGCCGGCGAGCTCACGTGCCGACGCAGGCTAGAGGCTCAGCCAGACCACTCGGTCGTGGGAGCGGGAGCCCAGTCCGGCGACTCCAGCAGCGCCACCACCGCGATGCCGACGAGGATCAGGACGGTCGCGACGAAGGCGGCAACCGACTTGTCGGCCCCGACGAGGACGGCACCGGCGCCGGTGAGGGCCGCCTGGGAGACCGCCAGGACCGAGGCCACCCGACGAGCCGAGCCGAGCTTCGCGCGCAGCCTGTGGGTCAGGTGGTCGCGTCCGCCGACGAACACGCCCACGCCGCGCCGCAGCCGTGAGACGACGACCAGGGTGGTGTCGAGGGCAGGGAGCCCGACCAGGACCACCGCGACGGGAACGAATGCCCAGCCAAGCTGACCCGTCCCCGGCACCGCCATGATCACCGCCGCGACGACGAAGCCGATCGGCATGCTGCCGCCGTCGCCGAGGAAGATGCGCGAGGGCGAGGCGAGGTTGAAGGGGAGGAAGCCGAAGCAGGCGCCGGAGAGGGCAAGCGCGATTGCCGCCAGCTCGGCGCTCCCCTGGGCGAGGGCGAGCACCCCCAGGGTCGCCCCGGACACGGCGGCGACCGTGCCTGTGGCGCCGTCCATGTTGTCCATCAGGTTGAAGGCGTTGACGACGCCGGCGACGAATACGACCGTCAGGCCCAGGTTGAGGACGTCGCTGGCGAAGAGGTCCCAGCCGACCCCCCCGGCGAAGAGAACGCTTGCCGCCGCGACCTCGATCGCGAGCCGGGTCAGCGGCCCCAGCGCGTAGCGGTCGTCGATCGTCCCCACCCCGAGCAGGACGACGGTGCCGATCGCGATCGGCACGAAGGCGCTGGAGCCGTTGCCGAAGAGGGCACTGGCGACGAGCAGGCCGCCGATCACGGCGATCCCGCCGAGGTAGGGAGTCGGGCTGCCGTGGCCCTTGTAGCCGACCGGGTGGTCGTAAAAGCCGGTGCGACCGGCCAGCCGGATCGCCAGCGGCGTGAGCAGCAGGGTGGCCCCGAGGGCTACGAGGAAGGCGAGCTCGGGACCCATGTCGCCTGGCACCGCTCAGGCGTCGACCAAGGGGTCGACCGCCGGGCCGTCGCTGAATTCGACCATCTCGCCGTCGGCGGTGGGCAGGGCGTCGGCGGTCGCGCGCTTGCGCTCGAAGGCGGCGACGTCGTCGATCGCCTCCTCGACGCCGCGGGTGGAACGCCAGCCCGTCATCTGCTCCAGCGCCGTGGTGTCGGGGCAGCGCCGGCCGAGCTCCTCGAAGCCCTCGCCATAGGCCTCCTCGTAGGGCACCATCTGGATGCCGGAGCTGGATCCGGTCCGCTCGATCACGGCTTCGGCCAGTTCGAGGATCGTGATCTCAGAGGAGCGCCCGACGTTGAACGCGGTGCCGCGCGCGCCCTCCTCGTCCATCAGCATGACCAGCGCCCGGGTCGTGTCGTAGACGTGCGAGAAGCAGCGGGACTGGCTGCCGTCGCCGTAGACGGTCAGGTCCTTTCCTTCGAGGGCCTGGACGACGAAGCGCGGCAGCACCATCCCGTAGGCGCCGGTCTGCCGGGGGCCGACGGTGTTGAAGAGGCGGGCGACGACCGTGTCCGCTTCGCGCTCGCGGTGGTAGCCGAGGACGATCGCCTCGCCGAAGGCCTTGCCGGTCGAGTAGGACCAGCGAGCGATCGAGGGCGGCCCCAGCACCCGGTCGGAGTGCTCGGTCAGCCCGGAGTTGCCGTTCTTGCCGTAGATCTCCGAGGTGGAGGCGAAGAGGAGGCGCCGGCCGAGCCGGTGGGCCCCCTCGGTGATGACCTGGGCTCCGCGCACGCTGCGGCCGAGCGAGTCGACCGAGCGCTGGACGATCAGCTTCACCCCGACCGCCGAGGCGAGGTGGAAGCAGGCGTCGGCCCACTCCATGCAGTCGTCGACCAGATCGACGTCGCAGACCGACCCCTCGGCCAGCTCGGCCCGGCCGGTGGCGACCGCGTCGGCGACGTTCTCAGCGCTGCCGGTGCTGAGGTCGTCGAGGATGAGCACTTCGTCCCCCCGCGCAACCAGGGCGTCTGTGAGGTGAGAGCCGACGAATCCTGCCCCCCCTGTGATCAGGTATCGCACCTAGCATCTCCCATTTTCGTGATCACCCTGCCGACCACCTAACCCGGTGGCTAGCCATAAGGCTTCTATCCCGTGGAACTCCCCAGTCCCGTGTGAGCCATCTCACGTAACCCCGCGAAACAGCCTGCGGCCAGTAGACCAGAAACTCACCGGGGTGTCAAGGACAAAAGCTCGTCTTTATGTCGAGGGCGGCGAGCACAAATGGCTCTGTAATGGGAATTATTGGAGTGCCCGGAATTGTTGTCATGCCTTCTTCAGGCGCACCTGACGCTTCTGGACGCCGCTCCCGGAGACCCTCGCCGCCAGCCCCGCCTTGCGACGGCTGAGCATCCGCTTCGCCTTGCGGGCGAGGCCGATTCGAAGGGTCCTCGAAGCGCCCTGGGCGACGCTGAAGGATGCCGTGCCGATCGTCACCCGCTTTCCGGCGGGCCCGATCCCGGCGAGGAGCTTCAGCTTGCCCTTGCAGGCGCCTGCCCCCGCGCAGGAAACCTTGAGCATGGCCTTGCCGGCCTTGACCCTGGCGGTGGCCGCGGCTCGCACCACGCCGTTGGGGACCTTCTCGAAGGCGGCGGTTACCTCGCGGGCCTGGTCCAGGGTCACGCGGCAGCTGCCGGTGCCGGTGCAGGCGCCCGAGAAGCCGGCGAACCTGGAGCCGGCCGCGGCGGTGGCGGTCAGGGTGACCTTGGTGCCGACCCCGAAGCCCACCGAGCAGGCCTGACCGCAATCGATCCCGGCCGGAGAGCTGGTCACGGTGCCCCCGCCGGTGCCCGTCCTCGAGATCGTGAGCGTGCGCTGGCCGACCGCGACGAAGACCGCCCTGGCAGTGCGCGAGGTGCTCATCGTCGTCGTACAGGTGCCGGAGCCGGTGCATCCTCCGCCGGTCCAGTGGTCGAAGGCGGAGCCCGGCGCGGGCGTGGCGGTGAGCGTGACTTTGGTCCCTTCGAGGAACGGCTCCGAGCAGTCCGGCCCGCAATCGATCCCGGCCGGGTCGCTGGTCACGGTGCCCGAGCCGTTGCCGAGGCGCTCGACCGTGAGCGGGTACTCGAATTCGGGCGGGATCAGGTTGAAGGTCGCTGTGACCGAACGCGACGCGGTCATCGTGACTTCGCAGGCGAAGCCGGTACAGGCACCCGAGAAGCCGGCGAACTCAGATCCGGCGCTGGCTTCGGCGATCAGCGTCAGGGCGGTCCCTGCGGGATATTCGGTCGCGCAGGTTTCAGGCGACCCTGCCCCCACTTTGCACTTGACGGTGCCCGAGCCGGTTCCGGCTTTGTTGACGGTCAGGGCGAATTCGGTGGGTTTGAGGTTGAACGTCGCCGTCACCGAGCTGTTCTCGATGATCGTGAAGCTGCATGGAGAGGTCGAGCAGCTGGACGCGGAGCCGGTTCCGCCGCCGAAGCCGGCGAAGGTGGAGCCGGCGTTGGCGGTCGCGACGATTTCGACCAAGGTGCCGTTTGGCTGGGGGCTGGCGCAGGCCCCGACCGAGCCGCCGTTGAATTTGCACTGGACGGTCCCGGTGCCCGTGCCGGCTTTGGTCACCGACAGGGTCCGCGGGATCAGGTTGAAGGTCGCGGTGACGGTCTTGGCGGCGTCCATCGTTACTTCGCAGATGGAGCCGCTGCAGGCGCCCGAGAAGCCGGCGAATTCGGAGCCGGCGGCGGCGCTGGGATGCAGGAGCAGTTCGGTTTCTTTGGGATATCTGGCCTTGCAGGGTTCCGGCCCTTCCTGGGCCTCGCAGAGGACCGTGCCAGAGCCGGTGCCATTGATTTTCAGCGTGAAGGCCGGGAGCAGGCTGAAGACGGCCGTAACGCTGTGGGCTTCGTCCATCGTCAGGTCACAGGTTTCATCTTCGCAATCGCCGGCGAAGCGGACGAATTCGGAGTTGAGGCCGGCTTCGGGCAGCACGCTCAGTTCGGTGCCTTCGGGATAGGTGGCTTTGCAGGCTTCGGCCGGTCCCCCGCCCACCTGGCATTTGACCGTGCCCGTGCCGTTGCCGCTGGTTTTGAGCGTGAGCGCGAATTGGGGGGGGAGGTCGAAGGTCGCTGTGACCGACTTGGCCTCGGTCATCGTCAGTTCGCATTCGGCGGGGCCGCAGTCGCCGGTGAATTCGGTGAATTCCGAGCCCGGATCCGGGTTCGGGACCAGGATCAGCTCGGTGTTTTCGGGGTACTGGGCCGCGCAGGCTTCGGCCGGCCCACCGTCGACCTCGCATTCAACGGCGCCGGTGCCCGTTCCGTCCATCGCGATCGTCAGCGCGAACAGGTCGGCGGCCTGCGCGGGGGGACCGACCTGGGTCCCCGCACAGAGCGCGGCGATAACCGCAAGAAAGGCAAGGGTCCCTGCGAGGCGGCGCTTCATCCCATCCCTATTGTGCCTAACGGGGTCCGTCGGTATGCACGAACAGCACCGGGCCGCCGAGGCGGCCCTTCGCGCGCAGCGCCAGCAGGCCGGCCATCGCCTTCGCGGTGTAGACGGGGTCGAGCGAGAGCCGCTCCTCGGCGGCGAGGGCCGCGGCGCGCGTGGCGGCCTCGGTCCGGTGGCCGTAGCCCGCTCCGATCTGATCGCGGGTCAGGTCGAGCATGCCCGGCTCGAGCTGAAGCCGGCCGAGGCGGGCTCCGCGGCGCTCCAGCAACCTGGCGGTGCGCCGCGCGAGGCGGGCGAACACCGCTGCGTCGAGGCGGAGCTGGTCGTTGACCACGACCCCGACCACGCGGGTGCGCAGGCCGGCGAGCTGGAAGCCGAGCGCCAGGCCGGCCGCGGTCCCGCCGGTGCCGACCGGGACGACGACGTGCGCCGGCTCGGGCAGCGAGCCGTCCTCGACCTGGGCGGCGATCTCCAGCGCCGCCTCGACGTAGCCGAGCGCTCCGACCGGCGAGGAGCCGCCGGCCGGCAGCAGGTACGGCGGGCGCCCGCCGCGGGCGTTGGGGGCGAGCAGCCACGGCAACGCCGCCACGGTGCGCGCCTTCGTATGGGTGCGGTGGATGCGCGCGCCCGAGGCTTCGAGCCGGGCGAGCTGGGCGCGGACGTGGTCGTCGACCGGCTGGTCGACGAGCGCGAGCGCGGTCTCGATGCCATGTTCGCGGGCGTAGAGCGCGGTCGCGAGCCCCCAGTTCGTACCGAGGCCGCCGAAGGTGAGGATCGAGCGGCGGCCGCGGCGCCGGGCGTCGGGGATCAGCCACTCGAGCTTGCGCACCTTGTTGCCGCCCCAGCCGCCCGAGCCAAAGGCGCCGTCTTCCTTCACCCAGATGCCGAGACCGGCCATCTCGCGGACGGGCGTCGGGCGCTCGGACAGCACGAGATGGGGAAGGGTCTCGGCCAGGGCCGGAAAGCGCTCGTGCAGGAGGGTAATCAAGACTGTGAGCATGACTGCTGTCCTGTCTGCCCGCGGCCTCTCGAAGCGCTACGGCGCGACGACCGCGCTCGGCGCGGTCGATCTCGAGGTCGCGGCGGGAGAGCTCGTCGGCCTTCTCGGCCCCAACGGAGCGGGCAAGTCGACGCTGGTGAAGATCGCCTGCGGCCTTGTCCGGCCGACGGCCGGGGAAGCGCACGTCGCCGGCGCGACGGCCGGCAGCCGAGCGGCACGGGCGTCGACCGGCTACCTCGCCGAGCTGTTCCGCTTCCCGGGCTGGGCTCGCGCCGAGGAGGTGCTCGCGCTGCATCAGCGCCTGGCCCGCTCCGGCGGCGGGGCGACGGAGCGCGAGGCGCTGCTGGCGCGGGTCGGCCTCGCAGACGAGGGCGGTCGCCGGGTGGAGACGATGAGCAAGGGCATGCAGCAGAGGCTGGGCATAGCCCAGGCGCTGATCGGAGACCCGCGGCTCGTGCTGCTCGACGAGCCGACGAGCGCGCTCGACCCGGGCGGCCGCCGCACGGTGCGCGACCTGCTCGTCGGGCTGCGCGAGGAGGGCGTCGGCGTGCTGCTGAACTCACACCTGCTCAGCGAGATCGAGCTCGTCTGCGACCGGGTCGTGATCATCGACGAGGGCCGGGTGGTGACCGAGGGACGGCCGGAGGACCTGACCGCGCCCGGGGGCGTCGAGGTCGAGACCTCCGAAGGCGTGCGGCGCCTGCCCGACGCTCGCCGCGAGGACGTCCCGCGGATCGTCCGCGAGCTGGTGGCCGGCGGCGCCGAGGTCTACGGCGTCCGCGTGGTGAGCGGCACGCTCGAGGACGCCTATCTCGCCGCCGTGGTGGGGCGCGACCGGTGAGCGACGCGATCGCCATCGCCGCCCACGCGCTGCGGGAGGCGGTCCGCCGCCGGGTGCTGCTCGTCGTCGCGCTGCTGACCGCGGTCTTCCTCGGGCTCTACGCGCTGGCGGCCTTCGAGGCCTTCGACTCGCTCGAGCGGACGAGCGCCGGGGGCTTCATCCCGATCGACGAACGGGCGCTGGCAGGGGGGACGCTGCTCGGCCTGGCGATGTTCGTCGCCCTCTTCCTCGGCGTGGTGCTGGCCGTCTTCCTCACGCTCGGCGCGGTCCGGGGCGACGCCGAGCGCGGCCTGCTGCAGCCGCTGGTCGTGCGCCCGGTGGGGCGCACGACGCTGCTGATCGGACGGCTGCTCGCCGCCTCCGCGGTCTGCGCGCCCTACGTCGTCGCGGTCTTCCTCGTCGCTGCGCTGATCACGCAGGCCGCCGGCGACTTCACGCCCGGGTCGCTAGTCGTCCCCTCTGCCGGCCTGGCGCTCGGCGTCGTCACCGTGGTGGCGATCTCGCTGCTCGGATCGACGCTGCTCGGGACCACCGCCAACGGCATCGCGATCTTCATGGTCTTCGCGACGGGGCTCGCCGCCGGGTTGCTGGGCCAGATCGGAGACGCGCTCGACGTCGACAGCCTGACGACGGCGAGCTCGATCGTCTCCTGGGTCGTCCCATTCGAGGCGCTCTACCAGAACGGGCTCCACGCGCTGACCTCAGACATCGACGGCGCGGCCGGCGTGATCGTGCAGCTTGGGCCGTTCGGCGGTGCCAGCGACGTCGGCGCGGCGATCTGGCCGTGGGCGATCGCGTGGTCCACCGCCGTGCTGGCGCTGGCGGCCCTTGCCTTCAGCCGCCGCGACCTCTAGAACCGGCTCAGTAGTGTGGGCGCTCGATGAGAGCGGTCGCCTGCCAACGAGGTGCGCTCGAGCTGATCGAGCTCCCCGAGCCCGAGCCCGGGCCGGGGCAGGTGCGGATCGAGGTCACCCGCTGTGGGATCTGCGGCTCGGACCTGCACGCCCGCCATGGGATCGACCAGCTGGCGGAGGTGGCGCTCGGGGTCGGCTACGACCGCTTCGGCGGCTCCGAGGAGCAGGTCGTCTTCGGGCACGAGTTCAGCGGGCGGGTCGCCGAATACGGGCCGAAGTGCAACGGGGCCCTGGCGACCGGCGCGCCGGTCGTCGCGCTGCCCCTCCTTCGCGGGCGCAACGGCGTCGACGCCACCGGCCTCTCCCGGCACGCCCCCGGCGCCTACGCCGAGGAGCTGCTCGTCCAGGAGTCGATGATGATGGCGGTGCCGAACGGGCTCGACCCGACCGTCGCAGCGCTGACCGAGCCGATGGCCGTCGCCCTGCACGCTGTCCGCCGCGGCGAGGTCGGCAAGCGGGACGTGGCGATCGTGATCGGCTGCGGCCCGATCGGCCTCGGCACGATCCTGATGCTGAAGGCGACCGGCGTTCGCACCGTCATCGCCAGCGACTTCTCCCCCGGCCGGCGAGCACTCGCCGAGCGCTGCGGAGCCGACGTAGTCGTCGACCCCTCTCAGGATTCCCCCTACGAGCCGCGCGAGGATTCCGGCTGGCTGTCGAAGGCAGACGACGTCTTCGACCTCGCGCTCGACACGCGCGAGAAGCTCGGGCGCCTGCCGGTCGGCTGGTGGCACGTCTGGCGCCTGGCGGAGAAGCTCGGCGCCGGGCCGAAGCGCCCCGTCGTCTTCGAGTGCGTCGGCGTTCCCGGGGTGATCTCGCAGATCGTCGACTCCGCGCCGTTCTTCTCCCGGGTCGTCGTGGTCGGCGTCTGCCTCGGCGCCGACTCGTTCCGGCCGGCGATGGCGATCAACAAGGAGATCGACCTGCGGTTCGTCCTCGGCTACACCCCGCTCGACTTCCGCGACACCCTCCACATGCTCGCCGAGGGGAAGGTCGACCCACGGCCGATGATCACCGGCACGGTCGGCCTCAGCGGCGTCGAGGGCGCCTTCTCAGACCTAGAGGACCCCGAGAAGCACGCCAAGATCCTGATCGACCCCTCGGCATGACCGGCGGCCTTCTGAGAGGTCTCAACCAGAGCCTGGCCGGGAACCGAACTAATCACCTGCCCGTTTCGCGAATTCTTCGAGTTCGATCTGGCTCAGCTGGACCTGGGGAGGTCGATACTCGAAGCCACCCGCGGTTGCCGTAGCCGTCTCGGTGTCATGGGCGATGCTCGTTTCCGGACCTCGACCGTCAGCGCTCGGAGAGAAGCGGTACACGGTCACCCCTTCGCGCCGACGCGGCGCGAGAGGCCACAGCCAACTGCCCTCGGCGCGCATCGCCGCGGTCCAGGCGGCAGCCACGGCGACGGGGAGCTCGAGGTAGGGGGTCGCGTATTCGGGCCTGTCCCTCAACCCCTTCCTCGAGCGCACGAGGACGATCGTTCCCCGAGGAGTGGTGATTGACACCATGTCGCCTTCTCTGCCGTCACCTCTGATATCCACCCTCGGGTAACCCCCGAGCGGTACCACCCCCTCGTGGATCAGCTCGATCACCCGCTGCGCAGCGGGTGCCAGGAAGATTGCCGATCCCCGCTGGTGGGAGGTCGCGGCCACACTGAGGATCTCTCCATCTTCGCCCCTACCGATGGCGTAGACGAAGCCTCCCTTCGGCGGCCGAAGAACGAATGCCTCCCTGGGGCAGCCGCCGATGTCGGTCCCAGGCGGGTCGGTCGCGTTGAGGTTCGCGCCGCCGTAATAAAGGGCGTAGAGCTTGCGCCAGGCCCAAACCGGAATGCCGGCACCGGGGCTGAACCGGCAGCGCCCGCCTTCGGACGCGCCCACGTCCAAACCGGCCCCTTCTCCGAATTCCTGCTGACCACTGTGCCCGCCAATGTCTCTCCCACCACCTGAGCCGTCGGTGTCTGTCTCCTCCTCAATCTCGCTCGTCTGCGCCTGCTCATCCTTGCCATGAACCGCTTCGTGGATGTAGACGTCAGCCGCGGCAGCGCCGGCGAGACCCGCGCAGGCGATCAAGGTGTAGACGACGAGCGAGCGGGTCCTGCTCATGCCGTCCTGCCAGGGCTCCTCGCCGAGCGAGATCAACCATTTCCACAAGCCCGGCCCCTGCTCTTCCTCCGCCATTTCGTCAAGGCTCTTGTCGACACCGAACTTGGTCAGGAACTTGCGTTTGCGAAAGTGCTTCGTTCCATGTTCCTTGGCGGCTTTCTCCACCTTTTGCCGGATCTCCCGCTGGACCGGTTCGTAAATGAGCTGACTGAAGCCGAAGGCGCCAGTGAGGAGAAGCAGCATCCACCAGGTGGGAGGGAGGGTCAGCACCAAGAGGATGACCCAGAAAGGCAAGATGCAACCAGCCAGTATCTCGCTGCGGAGGAGGCGCCAGACATCCTCGATCTCCCAGTGCTTCAGCCTGACGCGGGTGCGGAAGATGTTGACCAGGTGAAAACCCAGGAGGACGCTGGCGGCGATCGCAAGGACCACCTGCGCCAGCGGCCCGATCGACCAGTCGAAGATCAGCGAGGGCGGGACGATTGCGCATACGAAAGTCACGGCGCCGATCACGACCCTCAGGCAACGAATCAGGATGCCTCGTTCCCGGCACCGGCCTGGGGCAAGCCCCGCCTGCGCCTCACCTTCCCCAGGGTCGGGCCGATCCGATCTCGCCTCCGCTGGCATTCCCATATAAATAGGGGAACCCGCGCAGTTAGCTGTCAGGCCACGGTGTCAGGAACCGTCAGGAAGTGTCAGGTTCCAGTAGGGTCGCCTCGCTGTGAAGGAAAGGAGGCGCAAGCACCATATCGAGATACGGGTTTTGGGAGGTGGTATCGCCGTTACCCGGAGCGGGGCGAAGGTACACCTCGGCCGCAATCAAAGAGCGATCCTCCACGCTCTGGTACTAGGCATAGGCACAATGCCGATCGCCCGCCTCGATCAGGTGCTGCCACACCACGAACGGAAAAGTGACCGCCAAGCGGTCAGGAACGCACTCAGCGACCTGCGGAACGGGCCCAAGCTCAAGCTCGGGATCAGCGAAGAAAGCGAGCCGGTCACGCTTTCGCTCCAGGAAGGTCGGGTCTGGATCGACCTCTGGGCCTTCTTCGACCACGTCGAGGCCGGTGAGTACGGAAAGGCGAGGGCGCTGATCCCGCCCGGCGCCGAGCCGAAACCACTCGAAGAGGAAGCGGACCACAACGACTTTTGGCAGCAGACCTTCGATCTCTTCGCCCAGAAGAAGCGGGAGGTGCTGCGTGCGATCAAAGCAACCACGGGCCGCAACCAGATGATGCGAGACACCCGCGACCACCTGCTGAAACGCAGCCTCGTGCCGGGCATCGGCCGGGAGGTGCCGATCGCCTCGGTTCGCGAGGCGATCGAACCGGTCGGCTTCCCCTGGAAGCAGCTGCGACCGGGGGAGGAGGCGCTTCGGCGTGATCCACTGCCGGCCGAGCTCGCCGAGATCTTCTCGGGGCCGAGCAGACTCCGCGCCGGAGCGCCTCCTGGTCGTCGGCGGGGGCGGAGTGGGCAAGACACTGGCGGCGATCAGTACCTTCCTGTCGCTGACCGACGCGCTCTCCGATCCCGAGACGGCGGAGGAGGCTCGCTTGGTCTTCTATATCGACGGCCAGAGCGACACCCACGGCGACGGCTCGGAACCGTCCCTGGCGAGCAACGCCTGGTTCGAGCAGCGCCTGCTGGACCTGGAAGCGAACGATGGGGAGCGGCCGGTGCTAGTCATGTCCCATGGCGACTCTTTCTTCTCAGGATCCGGGGCAAGCCTGAGCGAGACCATCAACTGGCGCATCTTCAAAGAGTGCGACGTGCTCCTCTGCTTCAGCGAGACTTTCTATGAGGATGAGTTCAAATTCACCGGTTACGGCGACCGTGTGTTTCGCCTTGAGCGCTGGATCGCCAAAGACCAGAAGGCGTTCGCCTCGGCCCTCTTCGCATCCAAGACCTGGCGGCGCTTCGTGGCCTGGCAAAACGAGGACGAGAGCGGGACGCGCGAGAGGCTCTGCAGGGTTCCCCTCCACCTGTCATTCGTGCTTCCGCTGGTCGAAGGCCAAGCTGACGCCCTGGAGAGCATCTCAACCCGCTGGCACCTTTTCGACCAGCTCGCCCGCGCGCGCCTCGACGCCGCCCACCTCGGCGACAGGAAGGAGCGTTTGCTGAGCGAGTTGGCAGCCATCGCGCATCACTTCTACGTCGCCGACCGACCGGACGACGAGGCGATCGCCTTCAATCGCAAAGACCTTGAAGGTTTCCTTCGCCTGCGCAGCAAAAAAAACCTCGAAGAACGACTCGCGATCATCCTCCACCACACCCTGATCGAGGATCCGCCCGTGGCTCACGTCGATTTCCACTTCGACGACCCATCCTGGGGCTGGTTCTTCGTCGCCCTTCATCTCGGCGAGCTGCTGAAAAGCCGTCAGCCTGCCGAACCGGTCCTGGAGGCATTCGCCAAACCCTTCTCGGAGCCGGTGATGGAGCTTTGCGAGGAAATCCTCGCCGACGAATTCAGCCGCCACGAAAAGCAGATCCTGCACTCCCTCCGAAGTGCCCTGGAGGACAAGAGGGCGGCCAAGGCCATGACAGCCGCCAAGCGGAAGATCGCGGAAGGTCAAGTGGCTCGTCTCCTGGGGCTGGTTGAGAGTCAGGCGCCGACGTAGGCCGCTAGGTGCTCGCCGGGCCGGCGGCGCGGGCGACGCCTGTCCTTCTTCGTGGCCATGGCCGGCAAAGGCTAGGAGGTCGACATGGCGCGTCCTTCTGTAACAACCAGGCCTGGCCACACACTTACCTCTCAGGTGCTGCCCGACGACGATCCACCAGATGCGGTCCTGGACGTCTACCGAGACCGCTTCGAGCGCTGCTTCCGCGACCACTACGCGCAGCTGCTCGCCTTCTCGATGCGACGCGTCTCCGGTCGGGAGATCGCCGAGGACGTGGTCGCGGACACCTTCGCGGTCGCCTGGCGCCGGCACGACCGCATCCCCGACCCCGCCCTGCCCTGGCTGTACGCGATCGCCGCTCACGTCATCGCCAACCAATATCGGTCGACCCGTCGCCGCCACGACCTCGATACGCGCCTGGCGCACGAGACGGGCGCCGCCGCACCGGGGCCCGACCCCGCCGAATCGCTCGGTCGCCGCGACGCCTTCTCGGCCGCATTCGCCCTGCTCGCCGAGTCAGAGCGCGAGGTTCTTCGCCTGATCGCCTGGGACGGGCTCGACACACGCGATGCGGCCCGTGTCTTCGGCTGCTCGCCGAGCGCCTTCCGGGTGCGCCTGCACCGCGCCCGCCGCAAGCTCGCGAAACAACTCGAAGCAGCCGGACACTTGCCTCGAGAGGACCGCACCGCGGTATCCAACCCCGCCGAGGAAATTCAGTGATCCGCAAGAGCCGAAACGACGATTCCCTCGCCACGATGCGGGTGGCCAACCCCTCCTCCGCAACGGAGCTGCGGGCAGCGATCCCCGGCGCCGAGCTCACGCGCGCCATGCAGCGGGCGATCGCTCTCGGCGAATCCCCCTCGCAGCCGATTCCGGCGGGCGACCGCGTCGCCTGGGAGCAGACCACGCGCGCCCGCGCGGACCGCGGTGGGGTTTTCTCGCGGCGTCGCGGCGCCTCGCTCGGCCTCGGCCTCGGCTGCGTCGCCGTGGTCGCGGCGCTGGTCGTCCTCTCCGGCGGCTCCGTCGATTCCGTCAGAGACGGCGCCCATCCCACCTTCGCTGCGGCGGCGGTCGAGGTGGCCGAAGCGAATCCCCGCCTGCTCGTCACCGCGCCCGGCTGGTCGCTCGCCCATGCCCGCAGCTTCGAAGTCGAGAGAGGCGAACTCATCTACAAAGCCGACGGGCACCCGCTCCACGGCGCCGGCGGGCGTCAGCTCAACCTCACCTGGCATCCCACCCGCTCCTACCGCGACAGGCTGCGCGAAAACGGTGATGCCTGCTGTCACGTCAGCAAGCCGAAGATCTCAACTCTGCTGGACCGGAAGGCGACTACCTTCGCCTACCCTGGACAACATCCGAACTACGCGACGATCCTCTCGCCCCAGGGGAACGTCTTCATCGAGGTCAGCGGCTCGTTCGGCGGCAAGCAGGAATACGAGGTCGCGCTCCACTCGCTGCGGCCGGTCGGCGTCAGCGCCTGGCTCGCCGCGATGCCACCCGAAGTCCTTCGTCCCGCCGCGCGCTCGGCGGCGATCGCGCAGATGCTCCGAGGCATACCCCTGCCCCCCGGCTTCGATGCCTCCGCCCTGCATTTCCGAGGCACACCCGTGCCGTCAGGCTCCGCCCTGCAGAGCGAAAGCGCCCTCACCGATCGCTTCATGCTCGCCAAGTCGGTGACCGGAGCGGTTGCCTGCGACTGGCTTCAGCGCTGGCTCTCCGCGATCCGAGCCGGGGATGGCGCTACGGCGCAGGAAGCGGTCGACGCGATGTCCACGGCTCCCCGCTGGCCGGTACTCCTGCAGATGGCTCGGGAAAAGGGCTATGGGAACAGTGCCTTGCCGCCCCACGGCCAGGGTTGGCCATCGCAGATCCTCACCGCGGCAGGGGAAATCTCCCATGGCCACCTCAGGCGCAAGCCGGCAGTCAGGACGATCTACGTGAAGGGGCGTCCCGCCGGGCACCTCACCCCGGCCGGGGCGGCCCCGGCGAGCGTCATGGGGTGCCTTTAGCCAGGACTTAGACGCTGTCATGCGCACCTCTCCGCTGCGGCGTCAGCGGGCGATGACGCCGGCTTCCGCTGCCGGCGCCGCATAGGCGACGGCGAGCGTCGCGACGGTCTCGTGGGCGTTGAGGCCGCTCGGGTTGGGGACCACCCAGAGCGCCGCGCCGGACCAGCGGGTTGCGGTCTCCAGCGTCTCCGGCTGGCGGCCCAGGGCCGCGCCGCGCTCGCCGAACGCGTCGCGGTAGGCGGTGACGCCGGCGATCGCGACAACCGCGGGCCGGTGATCGGCGACGAATCGCTGCAGCCGCGCGCCGCCCTCGCGCAGCTCCTCGCCCGAGAGCTCGGAGGCGCGCGCGGTGGCCCCTCGCACCAGGTTGGTGATCCCGATGCCCCGCGCGACGAGGTGCGCGCGATCGGCAGCGGTCATCCCGGCGACTCGATCGACCTCGTAGTCGGTGATGCCGGCCGCGGCCAGCGCCGGGTAGAAACGGTTGGTGGGGTGCGCGAAGTGGGTTTTGACCGCTGCCGTCCACAGGCCCGGGTTGATGCCGACGAACAGCAGCCTGAGCCCAGGCCCGACGAGGTCGTCGACCTCGTGGCCGCGGAACGCCTCCAGCTCCAAGCGGGTGAACTGCATACCGCGATCCTGTCGAATTCGCGGGTCGTCGTTCGTCTCATGGGTAAGAGGAAGCTCAGAAGGAGCTCCCCAACCGAAGGAGAATCGAGATGGGAAAGCTGATCGCGACGACGCAGGCCACCGTCGACGGCGTCATAGACCCGGTCGGCGAGTGGGTGCAGCCGGGCGGAGACCACAGCGACTACTCGTTCGAGCGGCAGGTGAGATCCAGCGGGCTGGTCCTGGGCCGCAAGACCTACGAGGGGCTGGCGGGGTACTGGCCGAGCCAGTCGGGCAAATGGGCGGACATGGTCAACCCGATGCCCAAGTACGTCGGGTCCAGGACCCTGTCCGGCGAGCTCGAGTGGAACGCGACCCTGCTCGAGGGGGGCCTCGAGGACTCGATCCCGAGGCTGAAGGAAGAGGTCGACGGCGACCTGTTCATGCACGGGAGCGGCGAGTTCGCCTACGCCCTCGCCGAGAGGGGCCTGATCGACGAGTACGAGGTCTACCTCAACCCCATCGTCTGGGGCGAGGGGAACGTCCACGTGCTCGGCGACAGGGGAACCGTCCGGCTGGAGCTCGGCGACGTGAAGCGGTTCGACTCCGGAGTGGTCCTCCTCACCTACCTGCCGGCGCCTTGACCGCGGATCCAGCCAAGCTGCCGAGGAACTCGCGTATCGAACGGCCGCCGTTCAAATGCCGGTGGAGCTCGGCTATGCCCGCTTCCGCCAGCCGCTCGGCCAGGGCGTAGGGCCGATCCCGGCCCTCCTCCCGGAGCTGCATGATCGCGGTGCGGATCGAGCCGTCCTGGTCGAGGCTGCCGGTGCCGAGATAGTTGATGCGGCCGCCCACGTCCTCCGGGGCCGGCTCCAGCTGCTTGACCAGCGCCACCGCGATCGCCAGCCGGTAGACGTCTTGGCGGTCGGCGAACCCGCCTTTGTCGACGACCTCGTCGGCGAGGTCGCGCGAGGCCTCGCTGATCGCGACCTGGCTCTTGTCGGCCGCCGCGCTCACGGGCTCCCCTCGTAGGCGCGGATCTCGGTGCGGAAGGTGCTCTCGCGCTTCAACGTCAACTCCTCCTCGATGTGGGTGGCGACCGCTTCGAGGTCGTCCGGATCGACCTCGGCCGAGTGCACGAGGAGGAAGACCTGATCGGCCATCTCGCTGAGGAAGGCGAGGACCTTGGCCCGGTGCCCCTTGTCGAGGCGGCCGAAGGGAGTGTCCATCATCACCGGCGCCCGGCGGGCGGCGTTGCGGTTCAGCGCGCCGATCAGCGAGAGGGCGACGATCTGCTCCTGACCGGCCGAGCGCCCCGGCACCACCTCCCCCTCCGGGCCGATCGTCTCCAGCCCGTATCCGGAGTTGATCCGCAGCCCGGTGTGGGTCGGCTCGGTGGTGAGGCGGGAGAAGATCTCGGATGCGTCGCCCTCGACCTGCTCGCGCAGGCTGTCGCGGAAGCCGCCCCGCGCCTGGTCGAAGAGGTCGGCGAGATCGCTGGCCAGTTGCTCGCTCTCTTTCAGCGCGGTCATCTCGCCGTCGTCGCTGCTGTTGCTGATCTCGTGGACGAGCTCCTGCCGTTTCCGTTCCTTCTCCGCGATCGCCTCTTCCTTCTCCTTGATGCTCTTCTTCAGCGCGCCGATCTCCTCGAGCGACCTCGCGTGCCGCTCGCCCGCCACTCGGATGTCGTCGGTCGGAGCGTTGCCGATCGCTTCGCGGATCTGCGCCAGCTCCTGCTCCTTGCTGACCCGCTGGGTGTTCGCTTCCGAGATGCGTTCGTCGAACTTCACCGCTCGTCCGTTTGCGCCCGTTCCGGCGATCCCCATCAGGGAAGCCAGTTCCCGGCGCAAGTCGAGGCCTCCGTCTCCATTCGCCGCCGATGCGATGCCCGCGAGATCAGTACGCAGACGCTCGGCCGCCCCCTGCTGAAGGTCCTGGCCGCAGAGATCGCAAGCGCCCTCCGCCAGGGACCGCTCAATCTGCGCAGCGGTGAGGGCCTCGCGCTCCGCCGCTTCCTGCGCCTCGACCTCGGCCTCCAGCGCCTGCCGTCGCGGCGCGACCGCGATCGCCAGGGCGTCGCGCCAGCTGCCGGCGAGCGCCTCGGCGCGGTCGCCGACCCGCTCTTCCCTCTGCGCCGCCAGGCTCTCCAGGTCGGATTCGACCGCTTCCATCTGCTTGACGAGGCCCTGGGCGGCTTCGTTTTCCTGCAGCACGGCCGCCGCCTGGCTTGCCTTCTCCTGCTCGGCGTTGCGCAGGCCCTCCAGTTCCGCGAGGTCCTTCTTCGCCTCCGCGACTTCGATTTCCAGCTGCTCGACCAGCTGGGATTGGCGTTTCGTCTTCGCGGTGCTGCGGGCGAGCTTCGCGATCCTCTTTTCGATCTCTCCCTTGACGCCGCCGAGGTCCCCGATCGCGTGCTCGAGCACCGGCAGCCCGAGGATCTGCTCGATCGACCGTTTCACCGCCTGTTGCTGCGCCGCCTTGTCCTCGTCGAACAGCAGCTCCTCGTACTCGCGCAACTGCTCGCCGTCGAAGAGGAAGAAGCGCGAGACGTTCTCCTCGAGGAGGTTCCGCAGGGTGTGCTCGGCGTCGGCCTGGTTGAGCGGCTGCCCGCCGCGCTCGACGTAGAGGCTGACCGAAGGCTCTCCCGCGCCGAGCTCGCAGGTGCGCCGCGCCGTCGTCTCGACTCCCTGGTCGTCGACGACGGTCAACGCCGCCGAGAACTTGCTCGATCCCTCTCGCTTCGCATCGAGGTTGAGAACCCCCCTCGGGTTGACCGGCCGGCCCTGCCGATCCTCGAAGCGGCCGAAGAAGACCCACTTGACCGCGTTGATGACGGTCGTCTTGCCGCGCCCGTTCTCGCCGTGCACGACGTACAGACCCGGCTTCAGGTCGAGAGCCTGGGTCCCGTAGAAGATCCCGAAGTTCTCCACCTCGATCCGGCGGAAGATCACTCGCCGTCCCAGCCCATGATCAGGTCGCGCAATTTGGCCTCGGTCGGCCGCCGGTCGCTCTCGAACTGGGCGGCCTGCTCGAGCTCGAAGGCGCGGACGACCATCTCCTCGGGAACGTGGGTGAACTTCTCGGCGCGAACCGCCAGGAGCGCGTCGAGCGCGCTCTTGGAAGCAGACCCCTCGCTCATCCCTTCGGATTCCTTCCCACTAGCTAGCTAAGCCTCGTCGTCCTCGAGACAAACGCCGACCACTCCAGCGATCTGCGCCAGCATAGCTCTTGCCGTCTCGGACTCGGCGGCCGAACGGGCGAATTCCCAGGCGCGCCTCAACTCTCCGGCGACGAACCGGGCCGCCTCCGGATCCTCGAAGCCGGTGGCGTCGACGAAGGCGTCGTGGATCAGCGCCATGTGCTTGGTCTCGTGCTGGCGCAGCACCCGGCCGCGGCGCTGGATGAACTCGCGACGGCTGCTCGACGAGGCGAGGATCAGCGCGTGGGAGATGCGGGGGATGTCGACGCCCTCGTCGAGGCAGTTGATCGAGAGCATCACGCCGCCGTTCAGCTCGAACTCGGCGAGCGCCGCCCCCCGGTCTCCCTCCATCCCGGTGTGGTACTCGAAGCAGCGCAGGCCGCGCGCGTCGCACTCCCGCCGCAGCTCCGCCAGCTGCTCCATGGTGTCGCAGTAGACCAGCCATGCCTGTTCGGGCTCGAACTCCCGGGCGAGCAGGTCCGCCGCCATCCCGACCTTGGCCTCGGCCCCTTTGACGATGCGGCCGCGGGCGATCAGCAGATGCTCCACGGCCTCGGTCATCTCCCCGTCGGCGGCGGCGATGGCGCGCCCGATCCGGGCGCTGAGGTCCTCCCACTCCTCGCGCTCGGCGTCACTCAGCGGCACACGGTGCAGGACGTAGCGGTAGCGGCAGAGGTAGCCGTCGCGGATCGCGTCGGCGATCGTGTACCGAGGCTCGAGGATGCGCTCGAAGAAGGCGAGGATCGCCTCGCTGCCGCCGGGGTCGCGTTCGCGGCGCCAGGTGGCGCTGAGACCCAGGCGCCGCTCCGCCGGGACCTCGAGGATCCGCTGGCGCCGCTGGCTGCCGATCCGGTGGACCTCGTCGGCGACGAGGAGGATGTCCTCGAGGTCGCCGATCCGGGCGAGGAAGTCCTCGCTCGCGGCGGTCTCCATGGTCGCGAGCACGAGCCTCCTTTGATCGCCGCCAGGCGTGAGGAAGTCCCGCAGCAGGCTGTCCTGGCGCCACTGCGGGAACTCGCCGCTTGCCCGCAGGACCTCGACCTCGCCGCCGAAGTACGCCCGCAGCTCGTCGTCCCACTGGTACAGCAGGGGCAGCCCCGGAACCAGGACGAGGCCCGGCTTTCCCGCTCGCAGCGACCGCTCGATGCAGGACATCGCGGTCACCGTCTTGCCGCTGCCGGTTGCGTGCTCGAGGATCCCGCGGTGGCCGTTGCGCTCCCAGTCCGCCACCGCGTCGCGCTGGTGCGGGCGCAGGACCGGGCGCGGCGGCCTGCGCTCGGCGCCGCTGCGCATCTCCTTCTCCGCAGCGGCGGGTCCATCGGGGTGGGCGAGCTCCTCCATCCGCTCCCGCCCGACCTGCGGGAACTCGATCACCTCCAGGTCGGGCTCGTTGCCTTCCCAGAGCGCCTCGAAGTAGTCGCGGACGATCGCCACCCGTTCCGCATCCTGCTCCCGCCAGGAGGCGAAGGCCATGAAGGACTCGTGGTTGGCCCGACCCGACCAGGCGGCCCAGGTCTCGTTGGCCGAGCCCGAGAAGGCGACCACGTCGCCCTCTTCGTCGGCGAAGACGCCGACCTTGTCGTGGAAGATCCCGGCTTCCCCGGAGCGGAAGGCGATGCGGACGTCGGCCGCCCCGTAGGCGACCAGGCTGGCCAGCAGCTTCGCCGCGGCGGCGCCGGCCGAGTCCGCCAGCAGCTGCTCCAGCTCGCGCAGAACCGCCTCGCCGGCGGCGCGGTCGCGATACCCGGCCTCGATCGCGGCGATGTCGTCGCCGCTCAGCTGCGGCGAGCAGAGCAGGCGCAGCTTGCCGCCGCGCAGGGCGAACTCGGCGATCGGAACGTCGATCAGCGTGTAACAAGTGCTGCTGAAGAAGCCGACCGCGCGGTCGTAGCGCGAGGAGGCTTCGATGCAGGGGGCGAAGAACTCCGCCGGCAGGTCGCTGCGGCCGCTCGAGTAGTGGGCGGCGACGGGGAGGTCGCGGAGCGAGCGGCCCGTCACGATGAGAGGACGCGCTTGGCGAGGGCCTCGCGCAGGTGGTCGGCGCGCGCCGCGATCACCGTCTCCTTCCCGGCCCTGAGTCTCCTTTCGGCTTCCCCGATGCCGAGATGGAGCGCGTCCAGCAACGGCTTGGCCTGGACCTGCACGTTCTTGGAGAAGGAGAAGTCGGGCTGCTTAAAGGCGTCCCAGAGCACGAACAGATCCTCCTCTGCTTTGTACCCGAGGAGGATCGGGAAGCCGCCCCCGGGCGGCACCTCGAGGCTGCCTCGCTCCCCCCTCTCGTGGCCCGGGCCGATCAGCTGGATCTTCGACTCCAGCGGGTGGCGCCCGCCCGGCGGCGAGGTCACCGTGAAGGCGAACACCGAGAGGGGGATGATCCCCCTCACCTTCAGTTCGAAGGGGAAGCCGTCCTCCTCTCCGTGCTCCTCGACCTCGTCGCCAAGGGCCTGGAGGATCGCGTTGTTCAGCACCGGCTTCGGCAGGCTCGGCATGCTCAACCCCGCGCGGGCTCGGCGTCCGGCAGCCGCCACCTGCCCTCTTCGTCGCAGGCGAACCGCTTCTCGCAGATCCGTCGCACCAGCGCGTACTCGCCGATCTCCAGCCCGATCGAGCCGTTGAAGTGCGCCTGCACCAGGAGAGAGTGCAGGAAGGGCAGGCTCCGCTGCCGGTCCTGCTCGGGATCGGCTCCGAGCGGCTCCAGGCTTGCCAGGTGCCGGTGGAGCAGGTCGGAGGCGTCCTCCAGCCCCCCCGGGGGCTTCGCCCGCCGCGTCCTGCCTGGCTTGTGGAGGTTGAGGACGACGTCGAAGGAGGCGACGTCCTCGCTCCCCGAGCGGCCCTTGTACCCCTTGTGCGACTGCTGGCGCTTGTCGATGTAGGTGGCGCTGGCGAGGTCGAAGCCGGCCTCCTCGACGGCGGAGCGGAGCGCCGTCCACACCTCCGCGTCTGAGGACTGGAAGACGACCGTCGCCCAGGCGTCGCGCTTCAGCACCCGCTGCATCTCGCGGAAGGCGGCGGTCATCGTCGCTTCGTACTGGGCGATCGTCTTGCCGCCGGCGGCCGGCTTCAGGGACTTGTTGGCGACCGCTTCCAGGTCCGTGGGCGTGACCGCGTCCAGCCATGACTCCCAGACCACGGCGCAGTCGCCGTAGAAGATGTTCGAGCCGAAGGGGGGGTCGGTGAAGCAGTAGTCGATCGATTCGTCGGGGAGGCCGAGCTCGGCGGCCGAGCCGCGGATCACGCTGGAGCCCGGTGCCCGAGGATCCAGCTCGGCGTAGAACCGGGTCAGCTGGCGGATCTTGTTGCGGAACACGTCCGCGACGTTGACCTCGATCGACAGCTGCGGGATGTAGAGCGTGCCGGTCAGGGGGCGCTGGCCGCCGCGGGCGTTGTAGCGCCGCATCCGGGTGCCGTGCCAGGCGGTGTTGGTGAAGGCGAGCGCCAGGGCCTGGCGGATGCGGACGTCGGGCCAGGCGCAGATCTCCTCCCAGAGGCGGGCGAGGGCGCGCAGGTTGCGCCGCGTCCAGAAGTCGGCGACGTCGCGCACCCCCTGCAGGTGCAGGGCCGAGCGGATGTACATCTCGCGGCCGGCGTCGAGCGGCAGGCGCGGGTGCCACGAGAGCGGATCGCCGGCGGCGGCGGCGATCGAGACGAGGTCACTCGCCTCCAGGGGGCGCTCGTGGCGGCCCCCGGAATCGGTGAGGGAGACCTGCGCCGGGACCGCGCCCAGCATCGTGCCGCCGCGGCGGCGAATCGTGGCGCCGCACTCGGGGCAAGGCCACTCGGCGGCGACGGAGCCCTGCTCCCGGTCGGCCCCCTCCTCCCAGATCGTCGAGGGCCGGTCGCACTCCGGGCAGGCCATCCTCTGCGAGAAGAGGGTCCAGTTGAGGTGGGCCGGCTCTCCGTCGCGGCCCTCGACCGCGTAGAGGCGGTCCAGATATCCGGCGCAGGCCTCCAGCACCGAGGAGGCCGCGGCCGTGAGCTTGGCCGCGTCGCAGTGGTGGGTGAGGTTCCAGGCGAGGTGGGTGGCACCGGGGGAGAGGTCGCCGAGGATCGACCGCCGGCCCGTCCGGCTCGCCGCCAGGCCCGTCATCCCAGAGCCGCAAAATGGGTCGAGGACCCACGCTCCCGGCGCGGTGTGGTGCTCGATGAAGGGTTCGATCGCCTCTGGCGGCACCTTGGTCGGATAGGAATGGACGTTGTATGCAGGGGTGTTCTTCGCGCCGCTCGCCCCCTGCGGGAGCGGGTCGCGGTAGGCGACCTCGCCCCGCTCCAGGGCGGGCACCTTCCCGATCTCCGGGTAGAGCTCGCCGAAGCCCTTCATGCCGCCAGGTCCCAAGCCTGACCGCGGCGGGTGAAGTTCTCCTCCAGCAGCCTGGTCACCTCCGCCAGGCCCAGCGCCTCGCCCTCGCGCTGGCGCAGCAGGCGCGCGTTGACCGAGGCGAAGATGCGGCCGGTGGTCGCTTCGCGCCCAGCGGCGCGCGTGTGGAGGATCGCCCAGTGCGCCGCCTCGAGGGGGGTCGTGGCGGGCTCGCGGTCGGTCCCCTCCCCCTTGCGGAGGGTGAGGACCACGTCCGCGGTGGCGACCTGCTCGCCGTTCATCCCCTTCACCTGCTTGAAGGACGGCTGGCCCTTGTCGAGGGTCGTGGCGTCCGCGAGCGAGAGACCGGCGTCGCGGGTGGCCCCCTGCACCGCCGTCCACACGTTCGGGTCGCTGGCCTGGAAGACGACGGTGGTGAGACCACCGGGCTTGAGGACGCGGACCACCTCCGCGAAGCAGTTGGCGAGCAGCTTGCGGTAGTCGTCAATCGACTTCGGGAAGCCACCGCCCCCGACCACGATCGCTTCCTCCTCGACCTCGGTCAGGTCGTCGAGCCAGGCCTCCCAGAGCAGGGAGGAGTCGGAGTAGACGATGTGGCCGCCGAAGGGCGGGTCGGTGAAGCAGTAGTCGACCGAGGCGTCGGGAAGCGGGAGCGCCGTCGCGCTCCCCCTGTGCACCTCGACCGCCCCCTCCGGCATCGGATTTTCCCGGAATAGGCGTTCCACCGCCCGCGCCTTGCGGCGCCAGAGCGAGAGGACGTTCCACTCGTACCGCAGGCTGGAGACGTAGAGCGTGCCGCCGAGCACGTTCGTGGGCCGTTTCGCGTTCCACTGATAGCGGCGGCTGGCGCGGTTGGCGATCGCGGTGAGACTGAACCGCAGGGCGCTGCGCAGCCGCGGGTCCTCCTCCTTCGAGGCCGCATCCCAGAGGAGGGCCATCGCCGCGAGGTTGCGGCGCGAGTAGAAGTCGGCGACGCCGGCGATCCCCAGGTCCTCGTGGCCGCGGCGCCACATCGGCCGGCTCGCGTCGAACTGGACCTCCGGGACCCAGGGCAGGTTGCGGGGAATGCGGTCCCCGGCAAGGTCCTCGGGGATCGGATCGCGGACGAGGCGCTTCCGGCCCCCGGCCGAGACGTTGGCCTCGACGGCCACCTCTCCCACCACCTCCATCTCCGCCTTCGAGACCTCGGTTCCGCACCCCAGGCAGCGGATCCGCCGCAGGCCGGCCTCCCGGTGGTCCCAAAGCGGCTGCTCGGTCCCGCAGGAAGCACAGCGCCGGACGTCGCTCCAGACCAGATACTCGACCACGCCCCGCCCTCCCGGCACCGCGGTCTCGTACATCGACGCAATCGTCCCCCCGACCGCCTCGAGAACCCTCTCAACCGCCGCCTGGAAGGCGGCCGGGTCGCAGGGCGAGGTGTAGTTGGAGGCAATGTGCGCAGCGGCCGGGCTGAGGTCGACGAGGAAGGCGCGCCGGCGGGTCAGCCCCGCGGCCACCCCGGTCATCCCCGAGCCGCAGAACGGGTCGAGCACCAGGTCGCCGGGCTCGGTGCAAGCCTCGAGGCAGGCAACGATCGCCTCCGGCGGAACCTTGGTGTGGTAGGCGTGGACGCCGTAGACCCCGCGCGAGCGGGGAGCGACGATCCCACCCTCCTCCGAGGGACCAGAGGGCATGCGAATACCTGCCGATGGCACCTCCGGATCGTCTCACCGAATGCGGACGGCGAAACCGCCCGTATCCCCACCTACTTTGCGGTTTTTCCGGATCTTCGGCGCAAGAGCCGCAGCGGTACTGGAACGACCGCGCTCTCTAAGTGCCGCTATCCCGGCAGACCCGCGACCTTCCGGGTTATGAGTTCTCTGAAGCTGGTTGGCCAGGCTGGTTTTTGGCTTGTTCAAGCGGTTCGAGTTGGACCGAGTTGGACCTAGTTTCGCTCAACTTAGTACCCACTTAGTACCCGCTGGGCTGGATCGCCGGGGCTCCGCCATCGTGCGTCTAATCCGAAGAAGCCACGTGAAAGGCATTTGTCGTCGCCAAGTACTCGCTCTCGCCCGCCAGCAGGTCCGTGCGCTGAGCCTCAAGCACCTCGCGCACGGGGCCAGGCGGCGAGCCAGCGAGCAAGTCCCTGATTCTCGTGTAGGCCTCGATAGCTTCCTTGCGGCGGGCAACGAGTTCGCTGCGATTGAGATCTATCTGATCGACCGTGACCAGACCACGATCGTTCGAACGGTGATAAACGTGCGCGCCAGCGAAAATTGAGGTGGTCACCAATTTCATCACGATAGGGGTTCAAGTGAGGGATCGTTGGCTCGCTTGGACGGATACGTGGCAGCTTGCCGCCTCGCCGTGCATCCCGAGCGGCGTCGCCAGGGGATCGCTTCGATGCTGGTTTCATGCAGGCGAGAAAGCGTTTGCAAGTGCTCGGCGCCGGAAGGCTGACCGTCATCGTTGCCGACGACGAGTACGCTGCGGCGGCTCTCTGGGCGCCGCCGGCTATCGCCGTCAAGCCGAGATGAGCCGGTTTGTCCGGATGGTGAACCACGACTAATTGCGGCACGGAGCGAATGTCAGGAGATACCTCACCCGTAGAGTTGGTCGCCGAGCTGCATCGGCGGCAGGGCGAGATGTATGCCGGTGGCTCGGTCGACTCGGTGGTCGAGCTGCTGGCCGGTGACATCATCTGGCACGTCCCGGGCCGAAGTTCGATAGCGGGCGACCATCGCGGCATCGAGGAGGTGATCGCCTACTTCGAAAGGCGGCGCGAACTCGCAAACGCGACGATGCAGATGCACCCCGGCGAGGTGATCGTCACAGGAGACGCCGTAGCCCAGTTCGTCGAGGGGAGCGCCACCCTGGGCGGTCAGATGGTCTCTTGGCAGACGTTCGGCGTCTACCGCGTCGACACCGAGCATCGCTGGATTCGGGAGGTCTGGCTCGTGCCCCTCGACAGCGATCTCTTCGACCGAATCTGGGGCTCCGCATCGTGATGGAGGTCCGACGCCTCGCCTGGGCCGGGCTTGAAATCAGCGCCGAGGGCAACAAGGTCGTCATCGACCTGGTCGAGGACTTCTCCCGGCTACACGGCAATGAAACGCCCCCCGCCGAGGTGCCGCGATCTCCGGAGCCCGGCTCGATCCACGCGGGCCTGCTGACGCATCTGCACAGCGATCACGCGGACGCCGACGCACTAAAGCGTGCGCTTCGAGCGGATGCACCGGTGCTCAGGCCCGAGCCGGAACCGGGCATGGCGCCCGAGGTTGCCTTGGTGGAGAAAACGGAATCGGCATTTGACGAGAGCGGCCTCGCGATGCGGATGATCCGGCCGTGGGAGACGGTCGAGGTCGGTCCCTTCGAGATTACGGCGCTCCCGGCGGCCGACGGGTTCGGCGATCCACAGCTCTCATGGTGCGTCGCTGCCGAAGGCTGCCGGGTGCTTCATGCCGGCGACACGCTGTTCCACGGCTGGTGGTGGTTGATGGCCCAGCGCCACGGTCCTTTCGACGCCGCCTTCCTGCCCGCGGGAGGCGCGGTCGTCGATCTCCCTCCGCGCCAGCCGCCGAGCCCGCTGCCGGCTGGCATGGACCCGCGCCAGGCTGCGGCCGCCGCCAAGCTGTTGCAAGCCCGCCAAGTTGTGCCCATCCACTACGGGCCGCTGCACGAAGCGGCAAACTACGTTCAGGCGAGCGATCCGCCCGGCACGCTGCTCACCGCCGCCCGCGAGCTTGGAGTCGAGGCACGGATACTGCAACCAGGAGAGCAACTCCGACTTGATTCTCACGCTGTGCCCGCGGATAAGGCGCTTTGACGATGAGCGTGTTGCTCTACGACAACCCAGTCTCAGGCAACTGCTACAAGGTCCGGCTGATTCTCACCCTGCTCGGAATCGAGTTCGAGCGCCGGGAGCTCTCGGTGGTCGATCTCTCGGATCGAGCCGAGGTGCTCGGTGGGCTCAGCCCTTCTCTCAACGTGCCAACGGTTGTGCTTGAGGATGGTCGTCCGCTCGGTGAGTCGAACGCGATCCTCTGGTACTTCGCGGACGGCACTCGCTACCTGCCGGCTGATCCCTACGAGCGTGCCCAGGTGCTGCAGTGGATGTTCTTCGAGCAGTACAAGCACGAGCCGGGAATCGCGGTTGTTCGCTTCTGGGTTGCGATCTCCGAGAGTCCGCCGCCAGCGGCGGACATCGAGGCGAGGCGCGCCGTCGGCTATGCAGCGCTCGACGCGATGGAGCGGCATCTCGCCGAGCACGAGTATTTCGTAGGCGAGCGTTTCACGATCGCCGACATCGCGCTCTACGCCTATACCCATGTGGCGCCCGAAGGCGACTTCGATCTCGATCCGTATCCGGCAGTGCGCGGCTGGCTCGGCCGAGTAGCGGCTCAGCCCGGAATCATCCCGATCACTGCTTGAAACCCGCTATAGCCGTGAAGCGCGACGCCACGCCCCTAAAGCGCATTGCGTATGTGGCCATCACAATCAGCAGTGGCACCAGCCACAATGCGGAGTGTTTTGAAGCTCCGTTGATTAGCGTCAGCGCGAACACCGCGAACACCCACTGCTCCCCAACCGGGCAATCAGCACAAGGTGCACCGCAAAGACCGCGGAAAACGTAAGCCCAAACGAGCGTCGGCGAGCGAACAACCACTCGCTGAACTTTCCCGGCCACAGAACGGCAAGTGCGGGAGCAGCGTATGCGCCGACCAGAAAGGGAAGCGCGAGCACGGCGGTCGCACGCAATCCAGCCACGGTGCCTTGCTGGCCGCTCCCAGCAAACGCCAGGCAGAGCGCTGCCAGCACCAGCCCGGTCGCTCCTCCTGCCACGACGAGCGCGTTATCCCGGCCGTGCATCTGCTCGGCTGACATTTCCGCCATTCTTGGCGAAACCTATTGTTTTTGCCAATCAACAGGGGCGATAACGGACGTAGACAAGGCGCCGGCCTCTCCCAGCGTCGATCTGCGAGCCTGCCGCCGGTGACGCTGCTGGCGGCGAAGATTCTCCTCTCTCCGCTCTGTGTGGTAGCCGTCTCCCTCGCCGGCCGTCGGTGGGGGATGGCCGTCGCTGGGGTGCTCGGCGGGCTGCCCGTCGTTGCCGGTCCGATCCTGTTGGTCGAGACCCTCCTGCACGGCCAGGGCTTCGGTGCCGACGCCGCCGCTGGCACCCTGCTCGGGCTCGCCGCCCTGACCGCCTTCGTGGTCCTCACCGAGAAAGAGAAGATCGACAAGGCCCTCTATCGCCAGAGCCTTCGCCCGAGCCCCGCCGAAGTCAAGGCAACGCTCAAACGCAATACCCGACTTGACGGAGACGCTTGAGAATGCCGACGAGGACGAACTGAGCGAGTTGCTCAACGCCTTCGATGTCAGCGTCAGCTACGACAAGCCGGCGAAAAGGCTTGATCTGAGCGCGGTGATTGCGCCGGAATTGGATGCCCCGCCAGAGGCCGATCGGTCGGGGGATTCGTTCATAGCGGGGGCAGGATTCGAACCTGCGACCTTCGGGTTATGAGCTTGATCCGTTGGATCGGCTGGATTACGTGGAGCTAGGTTTCAAGCGGAATTCGCGAGATCGAACTACGTGGAGATCGGCTGGGATCTGTGGGGCACCTTGCCCCATTTCTTGCCCCAGCGACCGGAACCAGAGAAGCGATGGGAGATCCATTAAAAGGTCTCGGCGTAAGAGAGAGGACTCTTACTGACGGGGGTCGAGTCGTCCGAGTCGTCCCCAGGGGCCGTCGATTCGGACCATTGGGAAGTAGGCAGGGTCGAAGTAGATTCTCTCCATCGCCCTCAGGACATCGGTCTTGACGACCGCCGTCTTCCCACTATCCCCGGGCGTATTGCTCTCGTCGAAGTCCGCCTCAGTTAGATGGCCGAAGCGAACCTCCCAGAAATGCACAACGTCCCCTCGATTATCCCTTCCAGGAGTGAAGCTTCCGTCGGGATCGCCCAGTACATAACGGAAGGTCAGGTAATAGCCCGCCTTCGACAAATGCCCCTTTGGCTTATTGCTTTCAAGCGCCGTCTTTATCTCTATGTGCTCTCTTCCCGCCGCCGAACGCAAGTCCTGGTACTTATGAGGACCGCTTCGCTCATAAAGGCCGGTCGAGTGACGAGCAATGGCACCACCAACGATGTTTCCGATCATGGAGGACAGGTTTGCCAACTCAACAAGTTTCGCGAAAGGCAGAGCTCCATTTTCGATCAGCTGCCGGTCCAAGAGATCAAGCGTGTGATAGGCGTCATCGAGTGCCGCAACGATCATCTCTGCGTTGAGCCCCGTCGCCTCCCTAAGCATTTGATCGCTCTCGATGCAATCGCGGTTGGCAAGGCGCGCAGCAGGGGCGGGCACGAGCTCTAGGTCCGGGCCGGCTGCTGGCACATCTCCTTGCGCGATGCGCTCGGCACGGAGCAACAAATCGGAGAGGCTCAATCCCATCGCCTCTGCCAGGGCGGCTGCAACATCAATCGTAGGCTGTCGCTCCCCAGCCTCGAGGCGACCGATGTAGGTGCGATCAACGCCAGCCCGAGTGGCAAGGGTCTCCATCGAGAGGCCCTCCTCCTGGCGCGCATCCGCGAGAAGGCGGAGAAGGGCAGCAGTAATCGCAGAGCTCCTCTCGGCCACGAGCGCGGACGCTATGAGCAGCGATTCCGACCGTCAAGGTGACTATAGTCACTTCCATCTTGAAGGCCCATTAGCATCGCCATCCGAGGAGCGACCTGTTTATGCCAAAGCGCTTGAAAGTCATCGATCTTTTTTGTGGCACCGGAGGCTTCTCGAAGGGCTTCGAGAATGCCGGCGATTTCGAGGTGGTCTTCGGGGTAGATCAGCTTCCCGACGCCATAGCGACCTTCAGGCGAAATCATTCTGAGGCGAGAGCCCTTGCGGCCGATGTACGGGATTATCCAGCCGAGCGCATTGGTCGGGAGCTTGATCTAGAGCGCGGGCAGATCGACGTTGTCATAGGTGGCCCGCCATGCCAAGGCTTCTCCTCAATCAGGCCCCACCGAGGATCGAGCGATGACGATCCGCGGAACGCTTTGTTTCGGGACTTTGCCAACTACGTTGAATATTTCTGCCCTAGTGTCTTCGTTCTAGAGAACGTCGTCGGCCTGGCTACTCATCGAGAGGGTGAAACGCTCGCTTCAATGCAGGAGGCATTTGGCACGGCGGGCTATGAAACCGACTGGCGAGTACTAAACGCTGCCCATTTTGGGGTGCCACAAAAGCGCGAGCGCCTCATCATGATTGGAGTTGAACGGGGAGGTAAGTTGAGCTTCCCGGACCCTACGCATGCGGGTCCTAACCTGGGGTCAACGATTGGGGTTCGCGATCGCGATCGCATGCATGGAATCGAGGTTCAACCCTCGCTTTTCTCTGGCGCCAAGACCAACCGCATGCTCCCGCTCATCACCGTCGCAGATGCAATCGATGATCTACCGCCAATTAAGAGCGGGGAGTCCGCAACCGACTATGACCGCCTTCCACGCACCGATTATCAACGGGATCGCCGAGCTAATGCCAAAAGCTTGGATCTCCATCAATCGACTCGACATACCGAGAAGATGCTGGAGATCATTCGACACTCTGGTCCGAATATTTCCTACATCCCCAAGCACCTCATCACGAGCGGTTTCAGCTCTTGCTACTCGCGTCTCGCGGCCAACGAGCCGAGCGTGACGATCACGGTCAATTTTGTTCATCCAGCTTCCAACCGTTGTATCCATCCAACTCTGGACCGGGCCCTAACCCCCAGGGAGGGAGCGCGGCTTCAATCTTTCGATGACGACTTCGTCTTCTGCGGGTCGCGCGCCCAAATCGTCAAGCAGATCGGAAATGCCGTTCCTCCACTTCTAGGGCAGGCGATTGGATCACACGTCGCTACCCTCCTAGGAGCAAGCGATCGCGACGTTTTGATGGCAGCTGCGTGAATCAATCCTCGACTTCCAAGCGAATGGCGGCAGTCCGAAGTCGCGACACGGCACCGGAGCTCCATCTTCGGCAGGCGCTCCATGCTCGAGGCCTACGTTTTCGGGTCCACCCGAACGACGTCCCTGGCCGGCCGGACATCGTCAACCGATCACGTAAGGTCGCGATCTTCGTGGATGGCGATTTCTGGCATGGCAATCCCGCCATCTGGAAGCGGCGCGGCATGTCCTCCATGGAGGATCTTTTTCCGCCAGACAAGCGCTCGTTCTGGACTCAGAAGTTGACGAGAAATATGGAGCGAGATCACGAGGTCAATTCGGCGCTTTCCGATCGCGGCTGGAAGATCATCCGCGTTTGGGCCTCCGAGGTGCTCACGGATACGGACAGAGTGGCTACGCGCGTCACCAAGGTTTGGCACGACAGGTCGCCCTGAGGAATCCCCACCGCAGACCTACCCGCTGGCGCTCCAACCGTGGCTTAGAGAGGTTCTGAGCGAAGCTGAAAGAGACGTCTTCCAAACCTCACCTTGCCCCAGCGCTTGCCCCACGGCCGATTTTGCACCCTGTTGTCTGTCAGACAAGACAAACGAAAACCCCGCAAATGCGGGGCTTTCGTGAAATAGCGGGGGCAGGATTCGAACCTGCGACCTTCGGGTTATGAGCCCGAACCAGGGTCCCGCTGGACTACGTGGGGCACGGTTTCAAGCGGTTTTCGCGAGATCGAGATCCGCTGGGATCGGCTGGGATCTGTGGGGCTTCTTGCCCCATTTCTTGCCCCAGCCGAGAGCACATCGTCGGGAGACCGCGGTAAAGGCACCGCTTGCGGTGCCGCAGAGCGACTCGGCTCATCCCAGTTCGATCACCCCCAAGAGGAGCAGAAGGATCCCCGTGACAACAGCCGAGACGAGCAGCGAGCCGCCACAGCCGAGCCTGTTGGAGAAGAAGATGAACATGACAATCGGATGGAGTGAGCGCGAGCGACGCTCGCGTCACCGGCGAGGCGCCCCTACGAACGAATACCGCCCCGCCGGCTTACAAGGGCCGGACTAGGAGTCGTCCCGATCCTTGACGTAGGGCTCACTTGAACCCGACTTGGCCAGCCCGCGACTGATGATGTAAGCGGCAGCGACGATGCTGACGTAGAGCCACGCGTTGCGAGCAATGAACTCGTCCGTGCCACCCGTGTCCCCGCCCTTGATCGCAGCGGCGCTGACCAGAATGGCGACGATGACTCCGACCATTGCCCAGAACTCAGTCGTCTTGAACGCCTGCTTGGTCTCGGTCTTGAGACGACTAACGCGATCAAGGGGCCGCGTCCGGGACTCCGTGCCCATGCGGGGTGCTGATCCAGCCTCCATTGCTTCCTCCTTCGGAAGTGCCCCAAGAGAAAGGGCAAGTGACCCGGCTTCCACCGGGCTTTAATTAGACGAGGAGTCATCCACTGGCCCCGAGCAATGCTAAGACCGGTGAATCCCTCAGTCGCGAAGTACCCGCTGGTGCGACCTCGTAACCGGTCGAGCGCTGGCGATTGCGCGGCTATGAGCAATTAATGCTCGCCGGTTGTCGCGCGGTTGGTCTCGACCTGAGCCTCGGTCAATCTCTTGGTCCGGCGACAGACCTGGCGATAAAAGCGCAACTGCTGAGTCCGACCGAAGATCCTAAAACCAATCCGGGTTAGGAACGGACCATTTGTCGCAGGTCGTGAGATCGCCCTGAGGCGGAACTCGACATCTCCGGTGTCCAGCCACTTCCACAGTTCGTAATGCATCTCGCCTTGCTCGAAATGACCTTCCAAGGTCCGATAGCTCCAGCCGAACACCCTTGCCTGTCGTCCGCCCAGATTTCTCGTCTCTTCGTAGACATCGCCAATCCTCACTCCGACTCTGAGGCGCAAGCCGGCGAACCTGATGCGGAGGAGCATGTCGCGCCCGGGGAGGGGCCGGGTGCTGTCATAAAAGGCCGTGACGACACCGGGGTCAGCCAGCTGATAGCTGTCCATGAGCTCGCGAGCGACCTCCCAGCTGCCTTCCTGGGTCGGAGGCCCCAAGCCCTCGTGGGGCAGCGGTTCAACCATGTCGTCGATGCGCCATCGGCGATCGATGCGAATGGCACCGTGGTCGGACGGGTCGAAGTTGATCTGCCGATCGGCGAGGGCGGCCAGCCGCCCGGCATCACGTCGGCTCCTCCGATTCGCGCGGCTGCCCGGCAGGGCACCCGGAGCGATCGTGCGGGTGGTGATCACGACGCCTCCCTCCATCCTCCCCTCTGCGAGGCGGACGATCCTCTGCAAGACCGAGGACCACATGTGCAATTGCACCTCCTTGGAAATCCGCAGGCGACTGTAGAGAAGGTCGCTGAGGCGGCCTCCATTGCGGGCCCATGACTCGATCTCGAACCAAAGGGACCTGTAGTCCGCGCTTACTCTGAACTCGATCTGACCCGCCTCCAAGTGCCCGGACAGGGTCGCCAGCCGAAACGACGTCGCGTCCGCGACGATGACCCGGACGGGGCCGTCCCATGGGCCCGGCATTCGGACGACGTAGCGATGGCCCGTGTCCAGCTGCCCCTTACGACCCTCGAGCTTCTGAAAGGTGGCGAACTCTGAAGGCGCCACACCGTCGAGGTTCTCCGACATACGCGCCATCAGTTGCTCGGGAGTTAGCGGAGAGCCGACGATCCGGGTCCGATAGATCCTGTGCACCAGAGGCCCGGTTCCATCCTCGAGGTGCTGGAGTTCGCCGAGATCGGCGTCGTCAGGCAGATCCGGTGGTGCATCGGTGGGCCACATGCCGGTCATTTCCCACCGGTGTACGGGAGTGATGCTCCACAGATAGCGCCACGAGGCAATCACGACCCCTACCGGCCACCGGGCGGCGGTCGACCACCGCCGTCGCATCGATTGGGAGCATGCCACCCCTTGCTTCTACCCCTTCGACCACCCGCCAGTCAGCGTCAGAGCCCGATCCGGCAAGATGAGGGCATACCCAAACTGAACCTCGACAAGCGGCGACTGCGAAGCCAGCATCTCTATGCGCTTGCCCTGGGCAGCATCGGGCTTTGCATCATCCTCTGGATGCGCGCAAAGACGATAGGCGAGGACGAACGGGGCAATGCGGAGCGCCGGGCAATCTTCGTTGGGCTGTGGCCGCCCATGTTCTGGCTGATCGGAGACGCGCTCCGGCGCGAGGAGAGGCGACGGGCTCGAACCCGCCGGCTCCAGCGGATCCTGCGATAGCGGGGGCGGGATTCGAACCCGCGCAACCGACCCTGGACAAGTCCCCCGTTGTGTTGGTGGCTAGGCGGTCGGGATCGCGATCAGGCTGCTGAAATTGGCCGCCCCGTTGGCTACCACCACATTGCACTGGACGCTCAACTGCGTCGGCGACGTCGTGGTGGTTACCGCTTGGAGCGACGCCGGGATGGCAGCAAGCGCAGGCAACGTCTTCATTGCGATCTGGTCGATGGCCGTCGCACCTGCTTTCAGGAAGCATTCGACCGTGTCGCCCGCCCCGGTATGTGACAGCTGGGTCTTCGCCAAGACGACATAGCTGCCGGCCGGCACCACCAGTTCGACCACGGTCGTTCCTGGCGAGCCGGTGGGAAGGGCAGTCGCGCCCTGTTTCGCCGACAAGGGCGCGATCGTGCCGTTCGCGCCGTTCGTGCCGTTCACCCCGTCGGCTCCGTCGATCCCGTCGGTTCCATTGGTGCCGTTCGCGCCGTTGGGTCCATTCGCGCCGTTGGCGCCGTTGGTCCCAGGAGTTCCGCTCGAGCCGGAGTCGCCCTTGGCGCCGACCACGCCGGGACCACCTGCGAGCAATGCTCGCGTGCCGGCACTGAGATCTCTGGGTTCCACCGCTCCGCTCTTGATCGCTCGACTCGTAACTGCGCCGGTCGCGATGTCACCGGCATGGATCAAGCCCTTCGCGGCAACCGCAGATCCACCCAGCACGACGAACAGGGCCGCAACGGCGAGAACGATCGAGGGAGTCGGCAACCATCGCCGCTGGTCTCCAAGCCTTTTGACTGCACGTTTCATGGTCAGTTCCGTTCCTTTGGATAACGCTGCGCTTGTGTGGGGTAGGCCGCAAATTGGGGTTGCCGCTACCGCGTCACGGTCAGCGGTACGCCGGCGCCGATGCGCCGGGCCAGCCAGGTGATCGCCCGCGGGCGGAGGCGGATGCAGCCATGGGATGCAGCGCTGCCGGGGGCACCGCTGAGGTTGTTGGTCCCGTGGATGCCGATCTGCCCCGGGCCACCCTCGAATTCTTGGAAGACGTTAGACCTGGCGCTGGTGGCAAGTGCGAACGGCCCGCCGGTTTCATTGGAGGAGAGGGCCAGCCCCTCCTCGATGAAGAACGCCCCCCGGGGGGTTGGGCTGGAGGCCTTGCCGATCACCACTCGGAACTGGCGCCTGACATTGCCGCCGCGGTAGACCGTGACCCGCCGGGTGGAGAGCGCGACCCTCAACCTCCACGGCGTGGAGGTCTGCCGCGTCCGGTTCGTCGAGATCCAACCGGCATGCCCGTTTGGGCGCCCGGGAAGGCGGACGCGCAGCCAGGAACCGGCCTTGGGGCTGCTCGCGCGTCCGAGGACGGGAAGGACGGTACGCGAGCGGGTCAGCGGGCGACGGGCGGCAACCGTTTCGACGCGACCCGCGTGGGCGCTGGGCGCCGATCGGGCGATGTGATCGTGCAGGAGCACCACCAAAGGCCGGCTCGCGGCGACCCGGGAGCCGGCAACCGCATTCGGAACGACAAGAGCACTGCCCGCCCCGATCGCGATCAGTGCCAATGCCCATGCCGAACCCCTCCGGCTAGGCCCGGAGGGGTTCGAGGCATCGGCAACCCTGCGGCTCATCCGGTGAACGCGGATGGCCCGCGGCGGGGGGTAAGCAGCGCGGAGGCACAGGCCTCGTAGGGCAGCGTTACCGTCTTAGCGCGGGTGGAGTCCTTGAAGGTGACCCGGACCCTCACCTGGTGGGCACCGGGCGCCGCCCGCATCGACATCGCGAACGGCGAGCCGGTGCGGCTGCCGATCGACCTGCCGTCGAGACTGAAGACGACTCGCTCGATCATCTTGCCTCTGACCACGGCGCGGAATCCCTCGGTGCAGGCCTCACGCGGCACCGGCCGCACGACCGCCCTGCCGTTCCGAGATGGCCGGGGAGCTTTCGCCTGGCGACCGGGAAGAGCCCGGTCGGGGGCGCCCAAGGAGCCGCTGCCCGAGCTTGGCGACACGGCTCCCGGGCCACCTGACGTTTCGTCGGGGGGTGGCGTGGTCGGCCCGGTTTCACACAGCGGTCGGGTCAGCACATTGTTGATCAGGCTGACCTGGCCGTTGCGGGCCAGCATCCTCCCCAGCACCGTCGCCCCGTCTTTGAGCGAGATCGAGGTGAGCGCCATCAGGTTCCCCTGGAAGGCGGTGGTAGTGCCGATTTCGGCGGAGCTGCCGACCTGCCAGTAGACGTTGCACGGCGACGCGCCGTTGACAAGCAGGACCGAGCTGGCCGATTCGGTGGTCAGCTGAGAGCCGATCTGGAAGACGAATTCGGCGTTGGGATCGCCTTCGGCGTCGAGGGTCAGGGCTCCGGTCAGGAGAGCCGCCGCGTTGTAGCGATAGGTGCCCGGAGCGAGTTTCAATCCGCCCAGGTCGGTGCCGGAGAGGTCATTCGCCGGCAGCACCGGCTGTTCCGCCGCGACGTCGTAGGCGGTGGTGAGATCGAGCTGCGCTTTGGCGGCTACTTCGTCGGTTGCGTGCGTGGAACCGTTGATGACGGCGGGCAGCCCGAAGCCTTCGAGTTCGGTGCCCGGGAAGACGCCGAGATTGCCGTTGAGCACCGACGGCCCGGTGTTGGTGACGGTGGTGCCGCCGAGGACCACGAAGGGGCCGGCGGTACCGAGGCCCACGGGCGCGGCCTGCGCCGCGGTGGGTAGCGCGAAGACGGCGAGCATCGCGAGGGCGATGCCGGCAAGCCGGGCGCGCCTGGGATCGAATCGGTTGGACATGGATGCCCTCCCTATATGTCGAGCAGTCCTAACGACGTTCCTGATCCCAGCCGCTTCCCGCCTCGGGGGCGGCTCGGGTCTTGAGGTCTTTGGTGGCCCGGCTCGCTCCGGCGGAGCTCCGTGGCTTTGCGGATTCGTCTCGCGACGAGGGTGCCTGTGTCGAAAGGGGCTTGCCCTGGTGTTCTGTTCCATCGGGGCGGCGAGACCAGGACGTGAGCTAGGAGATCAGGACCGGACGAACGTTTCCCTAAAGGGCCTCGCCCGCCAGACTTAGGCTCCTGTGGCCAAACTTCGGGGTCGCGACCGAGTGCGACCTTGCCCCGGAAGAGTTCCACCGCCGCCGGGGCCACTTATTCGCGTTTCTCGCGGCCGAACGTAGGTGGACGGGAGCCGCCGCGCAAGGTCTAAATCGACCTCACTTTGACCTCACCTTGCCCCAGGGCTTGCCCCAGGGCCTTTTTTCGCCGATTTTGAGGTCTCCCAAAAACACGAAAACCCGCTTGATAAGCGGGTTTCCGTCCTATAGCGGGGGCAGGATTCGAACCTGCGACCTTCGGGTTATGAGCCCGACGAGCTACCTGGCTGCTCCACCCCGCGGCGGTCTGGCCATGCTAGCAACGTGCGGGGGGTGGGCGGAGGTCGTTGCAGCGGCAATGCAGGTGCTCTTGCGGGGCCGCTCTCTTGGGGCCTATCCCGTTGGGGGCGTGGCCACTGGGACGGTTCAGGGCCAAGCGGGGGGGGTCACGGCGCGGATTCCGCATGGCAGCGCCATGTGGGATTCGCGACGGGGCCGGATCCGCGCCGCGTCCTGGGCCGTAGCCAGGGGTGCGATCACCTAGCGGGATAGGCCCTTAGAGTGCCGCGGGTGGCGGGGGAATCACACAGGGTCGCGGTCGTCGACATCGGCTCCAATTCGACGCGGCTGCTGATCGCCGACGTCGCCGGGGGGCGGGTGTCGGAGGTCGAGCGGGAGAGCCGGGTGACGCGGCTGGGGCGCGGGGTCGATCTCTCGGGCCAGCTCGCCGCCGAGGCGATCGAGGCGGCCTGCGCGGCGATCGCCGACTACATGGCGATCTGCCGGGAGGCCGGCGTCGAGCGGATCGAGTCGATCGCCACCAGCGCCGTCCGCGACGCCTCCAACGGCGAGGCCTTCGTCGCCGAGCTGCGCGAGCGCTTCGCGCTGGCCGCCCGCGTGCTCGACGGCGAGGAGGAGGCGCGGCTCACCTACGTGGGGGCGACCGCAGAGCACCCGCCGAGCGAGCCGACCCTCGTGGTCGACATCGGCGGCGGATCGACCGAGCTGATCGTCGGCACCGGCCAGGAGATCGCCTTCCACGCCTCGCTGCAGGTCGGCGTCGTGCGGCACACCGAGCGCCACGTCTCCAGCGACCCGCCGAGCGCACCGGATCTGGAGTCGCTCGCCGCGGACGTGCGGACCCTCATAGAGGGCGCGGTCGCCGGCGAGCCAAGCGCCCGCGCCGGGGCCGCGATCGCCGTCGCCGGCACCCCGACCTCCCTGGCTTCGGTCGAAAAGGGGCTCGAGCCCTACGATCCCAAGCAAGTACACGGCCATACGCTCACCCTCCCCTCGATCCAGCGGCTCCTCTCTCAGCTGGCATCCGCCCCTTTGTCCAAGCGGGTCGAAATCGCGGGTCTGCACCCCGACAGGGCGCCAAACATCGTCGCGGGAGTGGTGATCCTGGTCGAGACGATGCGCGCCTTCGGCCTCGAAGAGGTCGTGGTCTCCGAGCACGACATCCTCTACGGCACCGCGATCTCGGCTGTATCGGCTCTGGACCGCGGGTAACCCCGTATTCTCAATTTCGGGGCATTTCGTGATACCTCGCGGCCAGATAAGGCTGCCCTGGGGCTACAGATGGGTCAAGAAAGAGGTCGAACCCATAAAACTTGGTAGGCACTGTCTACTGGTTTTTAGTAGCTATAGAAGAGACAACTAGACGTAGCGGATAGACCGGCACATAATCGACACATCGGGAAAGAGGTGGGGATACCACCGCAGACTCGATATAGGACTCAGGCGATTGCCGCACAATGGCGCCTCCCGCCGTCTGAGTCCACCGAATAAGAACTGGTCCCTGAAGACGTACCCCTGCCCGTCCTGGGGGACCACCTTGAATCGGCCGCCAGAGATGGCGGCCGGTTCTCGTCTGGGACCGATCGACCGGCGCTCAGGCCAGGTTCGACTTGCGCGGGTAGACGACCTCGGGGTCGGTGAGGACGTTGACCAGCGTCGGCCTGCCCGACTCGAACGCTCGCTCCAGCGCCGGGCGCAGCTCGCCGGGCTCGCGCACCAGCGCCCCGTCGCAGCCGAGCGTCTCGACCATCTGGTCATAGCGCGTCTCCGGTCGCAGCTCCGCCGCGACCGAGTAGCCGTAGAGGAACTTCATCGGGTGGTGCTCCAGGGCCCAGATGCCGTTGTTGCCCATCACGCCGACCACGGGGATCCCGTGCCGCGCCATCGTGTCGAACTCGATCCCGGCGAAGCCGAAGGCGCCGTCGCCGAGCAGCAGGCAGACCTGCCGGCCGGGGTGTGCGAGCTTCGCCCCGATCGCCTGGCCGGGCCCCGCCCCGAGGCAGCCGAACGGCCCCGGGTCCATCCAGCAGCCGGGCTGGTAGGTGTCGACGAAGCGGCCCGCGTAGGAGACGAAGTCGCCGCCGTCGCCGACGACGATCGCGTCGCGCTCGAGCACTTCGCCGAGCTCCCTGTAGATGCGAACCGGGTGCAGCGGCGAGCGGGCGTCGTTCAGCTCCTCCTGCTCGGCCGCGCGCTTCTCGTCCTCGATCGTGCGCAGCTGCGCCAGCCAGGGACCGGTGCGCCCTCCCCCACCCCCGCCCCCGGCCGCCTCGCGGATCGCGGCCAGGCTGGCGGCGACGTCGCCGACCAGGTCGACCTGCGGGGCACGGTTGGCGCTCAGAGCGTTCGGCGCCGCGTCGAGCCGGATCAGCTTCGCCTCCCCGGCGACGGAGGCCCCGAAGCCGAGCCGGAAGTCGAGCGGGACGCCGATCACCAGCGCCACGTCGGCGCCGCCGAGCCCGGCGCCGCGTGCGCGGCTGAAGGCAAGCTCGTGGTCCGCGGGCAGGCAGCCGCGACCGAGGCCGTTGAGGAAGACGGGGATCCCGAGCGTCTCGGCGAGCGCCCTCAGCTCGTCCTCGCCCCGGCCCCAGTAGAGGCCGGTGCCGGCCATGATCGCGGGGCGCTCGGCCGCGGCCAGCAGGGCAGCTGCCTCCTCGACCCCCTCCGCCGGGCCGGCCTCGGCCTGCGGCGCGGCCGGGATCTCCGGGTCGGCCTCGGTGAAGACGACGTCCAGCGGATAGTCGACGAAGGTCGGGCCGCTGGGGGCAGTGAGGGCGAGGTCGAGCGCGGCCGCGGTGCGGGCGGCGATCTGGCCGGGGTCCTTGACGGTCTCAGCCGACTTGACCAGCGGCGAGACGAAGGGCAGGTGGTCGATCTCCTGCAGCGAGCCCGAGCCCCAGCGCAGCTCCGGCGCCCTCCCGCCCAGGATGCAGACCGGCGAGCAGTTCGCCTGCGCGCCGGCGATCGCGCTGACCCCGTTCGTCACTCCCGGCCCGGCCGTCAGCGCCGCGACCCCGACGCCCCGCGTCGCCTTGGCGAAGCCCTCGGCCGCGAAGGCAGCGGTCTGCTCGTGGCGGACGTCGACGATCTCGATCCCCTCCGCCCTGCAGCCGTCGTATATGGAGAACAGGTGGCCCCCAGAGAGCGTGAAGAGATGCGAGACCCCCCTGGACTTCAGAACCTTCGCGACTATCCGTCCCCCATGCTCCATAGAAGCTGGAGCCTATGGCACGTCTCTCGCGCGGGTGGCGTGGGGAGGGGGCCGAGAACGGACGCCGCGCGCCCGCCCGCAGGCCCCCTCCCCACGACAGGACCCGCGCGCCAGAGAGTGCAGTTGGCGGGACAGTTCTCGAACCCGGAGTTCATCAAGAAGATGAGTCGCCTTCTCAGCGAACTTCCCTAGTGCCGCTATTCGCCCTTGAGCTTTCTGAGCACACGGGTGGCCCAGCTCGTCTTATCCGTCTCAAGCTCCTTCGCGGGAGGAGACTGAATCCTCTCCGACAGCTCTTTCCGGAGGGCCTTGTTCACCTGCGGGGACGCGACCAACCCGTCGTCGCCAGCGCCTACTTCAAATGAGATTGGGAACTTGGCCGCATCGGATCTTCGACAAGAGTCTCCGCCGTCTCTAGTCGGCTGACTGACCAGCGACGAGGTAGGTCGTAGCTCCGCATGGGCGACCCGACAGCCGCCGCGTCGTTGCTTCGGGTAGCTGACGCCGCAATGCCACCGGTCCGCGTTGTGGCTGCAGTAGACGATCTCCTCACCCGGCAGCTCCTGTTCCAGCGCCGCGGCGATCGCGGCATTCGTGGTTTCCGCCCGCGGTACCAGGGCGGCGTAGCCGAGTGCACCGACCGCGAGGATCACGGCGCCTACTGCGATTGCGCCCGCGAAAAAGCGGATCGACTTTGGCGCTTGGCCGCTAGACGGGGGTGGCATGGCATTCTTCAACCGCGTCGCGACACCCTCGATCTTCTCCTGATTCTCCTCCAATGCGCTGAGGAGGTCCGCGGGTATCCCATTCGCCTTCGCGGCCCTTTGTTCCAGAATCCAGATCTCCAAGAGGGCGTAGGTAGCCGCGAGTTCCCCGAGCAACTCCTCACCAACTTCCCCAGCCAGAGAGGGACCGTTTTTCCTCCACTGCTCGGCCGGGAGCTCGCCAGGCCACCATTCGTTCGCATTGGTCGCGCTCTTGAGCTTGATCGAGGCGATTTCAAGCTCGGCTGCGACCAGCTGAGCGGCGACGCTGGCCTCGAGGTGGCGCTTCCCCTTCTCCGTCCGGTGGTTCAGCCAGCCCGTGAGCAAGGCACCGGCGACAACTCCGATGAGTCCGATGAGAGCCGCGGTCACCTCGGCATTCTCTATAGGGACCACCCCGCAGTCAACTACGCCTCAGTACGAGAAATACGTCGACTGCTGAACGAGCTGTAGCTCCAGGAGCTGGCTGGGCGACTCTCGAACCCCGAGTTCCTTGGGAAGCTCCGTTGCGCCCTGCCCGCTCGTCGGCTGCGGCCGGTACCTTCTGTGCCGTGAACGCCCAGGGACCAGTCGACAATCGCAAGGACCTGCTGCTGCTCATCCTCGGTGCTGCTGACAACGACGCCGTAGTGGGCGTCACTCGCCTCCAGAAGTACCTCTATCTGTTGCAGGAGCAGGGCGGCTGGAAGTCGCGACTGAGAAGCACCTACCAATTCCGCCCCTACGACTACGGGCCTTTCGACGACCAACTCTACGCCGACATCGACTTTCTAGAGAACCTCGGACTGATCACCAAAGAGCCTGCCGGTGAGGAGACCTGGGCGGACAGCGGCGAGGAGAAGGCGGCTTCTGTTTCTTGGGGGACCAGCGACCCTGAGTTCGCCCCCTGGGAAGATGATCCGAAGATTTGGGCTTATCGCCTGACCGACGAGGGGCGGCAGTTCGTCGAGGGACTGGCCCTTGGGTCGGATGAGCGAAAGGCGATAGAGGATCTGAAGGCACAATGGAACGGCCGACCACTCGCGCAGCTACTGCGCTGGCTCTACACGACTTATCCGGAGACGGCCACCGAGACCAAGCTGAAGCACCTGCGGTCCACGTGAGCGCTCGGCCCGAAACGCGCCGAGGTCGAGGTCGAGGCCAGCTTGTACGCGGCTATTCGCGTCCCGCCCGCCTACATTTGCCAGCGGCAGGAAGCCGGCCACAGGGAGGCCTTCCTGATTTGATCCCAGAGGAGGCTCTCTATCCGGTCGTCGCTCGCTGGCTGACCGAGCAGGGCTATATGTGCTGGCGAGAGGTCAGCTACCTGGGTAGCTGGATCGACCTTTTCGCTGAGCATCCCGATGGCCAGACCGTCGCCGTCGAGCTTAAGGTGACCGACTGGGCACGAGCACTGCAACAGGCCCAGATTGTCCAACCAGCAGCAAACCATTCATACGTCGGTCTCTGGGCTCCGTATGTACACCGCGCCCAGTCGGAAAGGGCCAAAAAGGCCTTTGAGGGGAGCGGGGTCGGTCTTCTCTCGATCAATGGGGAGTGCGAGGTTCTAGTCAAGTCGACGCAAAGCACTGCAAGCTACGGACGCTGGGTACTGAAGCCCGCCCGGGCAAGTCACAGGCCATCGCCATGAGGAGCGTTCAGGAGTGGCCCACGGAGGCCCGGCACTGCCTGCGTGTGGGCTCGCTGGCAGACAAAAAGGTGATCGAGACCTGCGCTGAGCACTACGACGTGCTGATCGTCCAGGGCAACCTAGCGGCCTCAGCACCGCAGGGTCTAGCTACTTGGCCCCTTGAGAAGCCGGTTTGGATCGATCCGATCACCTATGCTTTCGCAGCCTCACCGGCCTATCTGCGCTCCTCCAGCAAGAAGAAGCCCGGTTATAAGAAGACGTTTCTTCAGCTCAAGGAGGAGTTCGGTGCTCCGTACAGCACCGCTCTCGATGAGGGTCGGGCGCTGCATCCGCAGGACTTTGCCGCCGATGGGGCGGCCGACAGCGTCGAGCGCGTCCTCACCTGGCAAGAAGGTGTCTTCGCGCCAGCCGACGAGGATGCGAAGTACGGCGCAGAGCCGATCTCACCCGCGTTGATCACGATCCCGTTCTTTCCGCTGACGGTTGAGACGACGGGCGAGGCTCAACCGAAATGGCTGGGAGTGAACTTGGAAATGATCAAAGAGGCGGCAGGGCTGCGGCCACCCGAGCGACTAGCAGCAGGCCTTCTCGCTGAGCTTGATGTCTTCGACCACGAGAACTTTGAAGCCTGGCGGAATGCCGTTGCAGATTGCCTAGCGGAAACAGGTGTCAGGCATCTTTGGTGGTGGATCAGCGACCACGATGAGATCGGTACGTCTTTGCAGCGGGCGAGCCGCATGCTCAAGAGCTTCGAAGATTTCGCAGAGCGTGGAATAACCGTCCACCAAGCTTTCGGCGGCTCCCTTTCGACGCTGGCACTCACCAAAGGTCTTGGGAGCGTCGCTCACGGTGTGAACTATTGGGAAAGCAAGGGTTGGGAGCCGATCGCATCGGGTGGTCTACCAACGGCTCGGTATTTCCATCCTGGCCTGCGCGAGAGACTGCGAGTGCCGGAGGCCATTGCTGTCGTTGAGAGCGGCATCGAGGATGCAGCCAAGTTCTACGAGCACGTATGCAACTGCGAAGTCTGTCGCGAGGTAGTGGGGGAGGACCTCTCGAGCTTTGGTGCCTACGGCGAGGTGAATATCAAAACGCGCCGGACGCGAGGCGGCGGAACTGCTGAGTTCGACTCGCCTACTCCGGAGGCGCTCTACAAGACGAAGTGCCATTTCCTGCAAGCAAAGGGCAATGAGGTAAAAGAAGTGCTGGACGCAGGATTCGTCGCATCCGCAAGGCTCCAAGAGGACGCGGAGTTCTGGGCAAGCGACCTGGCCCGCACGCGACATCTCGACCGCTGGGCGGTTGCACTAAGTCTTTAGTGACGACGAGGCGGGGTGGTCGGGTCCCACTCAGGGCCACCCCCGAGCTGGTTGTCAATGATCCACACCGCCATGGCTGCATAGATCTGGCTTTCGCCTAGCCGGGTCCCGCCAAGCTCTAGAATTTCGTCGACGAGGCTCCGGATGCGATCTTGGGCCCGCAGCAATTCAGCCAAAGTGCCAATGACGATGTCGAGTGTTGGCCTATCGCTGGGAATTGCCCTCTCAAGGGCACCAAGTGCGCGCTCGATCTCGCTCTCTAGATCATCGACAATCGCCTCGTGGAGCCCGTTGTCCTTTATTGCCTTAAGCTCGCGCTCGGTGGGCAGCCGCATTCTTCGGGTCATGGTTGCCACCGGGCTGACTTCCGACCAGCGTGGAGGTAGCGAGCGAGAGCTACTGCTGCCGTGAGCATGCAGCCCATCGCAACGACCAAGGCTCCGCCGAAGACGAGGCCTAGCCACACGTCTCCCGACCAGCCGAATAGCAGCGAAACATCAGTAGCAGCGGCATCCCAGACCCACCAGGTCAATGCCGAAAGGACCGCCGTTACTGCTGAGATCAGGATCAGCAGAATGAGGTTGCGCATATACACGGGGTCCCGAGCGCGAAAGCGGCGAACTGTGCGCTCGGCAACGAAGGTAAGGATTGCAGCGGCTACCGCGAGAGTGCCAGTCAGGCCCTGCGCGAGCGCAAGCAGGTAGGCCGCCGTTTCGGTGCTGTCACCCTCCGCCATGATGAGATGGAGACTAAGCGCCCTGTGCGACAGTCCGTCGTTAGGCCCATCTTTACAGCGACGTTTCCCCTCTCAGGCAGGATCGCCCTTAAGGGATCTCACAGCACGGACCCCGCTACTGCCCCGCCATCCCTGCCGCTAAATACTCCCGCTCACCGGGTCCCGGCTCCTGTCCGTCCTCCGTCTGCACGACCAAATCGGCATTGCGCAGCACCGTCAGGTGGTACGTCACCTTCGCCTCCCCGAGATCGAGCAGCATGGCGAGATCGCCTTCGCTCATCGGCTCGGCGCTGCCCATGAGGTGGCCAAGGATTTCCTGGCGGGCGGGGTGCGCAAGCGCCTGTTTGAGCAGGCGGATCGGATGGGGGTCTGGGTGGTCCATGTGGTTGTGCTCCAGCGCTCCGAACGACGAAGGGCCACTTGGTTTGTGAAGCCGCCCGGAGCGCTGGAATCCTGCCGATCAGTGAGACTCATTCACTCGTTTCGTCAGAGTGATGCAGGGTTCCAGATCGACACGGGCCGGTCTATCCCCATTTCTCGAATCGCCTGGAGCGTCTAGTCAGTTTTTCCTCGAATCGACTGAACCGGTGCCCGCTTCTCGCGGCTTCGCTCGAAGCTCAGCGACGCCGTGATCGTCGGGGTGCCGGTCTCGCCCGACTCGGCCAGGCGGTCGGCCGCGCGGGCCTCGATGTCGAGCACCCGCTGATAGTGGTCGACCTTCTCCTCGTGAAGCTCCCCCTGCCCCTGCGCGTCGAGGTTCACCGCGCGCCAGCCTGCCCACACTTTGCGTTGGCGGGCATTCAGCTTGCCCGCCCAAAGTGAGGCCAGGGCCTCGGCCATGATCGCCTGCAAGATGTAGGCCGCGATCTCGTTGTTGGCCTCATCCGAGAGCTGTTCCGCCTGCTCGTCGCTGACGAACGCGCGCTCGACGGCCCGGTAGATGTGCACGTTCTGGTTCCGCGCTCGCTCGATGCCGGCCAGTTCGATACAGCCCGAATCGACCATCTCCTGGATGTGGTGGCCGATCCGGCTTACGCCGAGCCCCGTCAGTTTGGCCAGTTCGCTGTGGCTGGCCGGACCGTCGTTGAGGATCGTGAGGATTTCCACCCGGACCCGCGCCCCCAGGGCGTAGTGGACTGCCTCCTCGATGGTCCGTTTTGGCTTGCTCGCTGACGCTGGCTCCACCGCTGACTCCTCCCTGCTCGACGTGAGTTGGCTATTCAGGCGCGGCGGAGCATAAGGGGTCGCCAAGCGGCTTAGCCGCGTCCTCATTCAGGTATTCCCCAGTATTCAGGAATTCCTTAGTATTCACCTCTCCCGCCGGGATCTGGACTCCCGAGGACCGCGAGGGAGGTGAACCAGCGATGACGATCAAGAACGTGGACACGACGATTCCGATGCTGCACGTCTTCAAGTCCAACTAGGCCGATGGGCTTATTACGGGCCGGTTCCGGCACAGGAACTTGACGCTGGGACCGGCCCCCACCGCCCCTCACATCGAGCCGGCTGACTCTCATCGAGCACCCTGAAAGCCGATGCCCGAGCAAGCAGCCTCGGGCTAGACTCGGGCCATGACGATCAGCCAAGTCAGTTCCCAGACGCCGAGCGTGCAGGTCTACAAGCACTCCTGAGCGTCCCCGCTTGCCCGACGACGGGAGGGAGGTGAGCGGGATGAAGATCGCGCCCGTCGCGTCTGTCGTGCCGAGCATGACCGTGAAGCACCGCTAGCAGGTAGACGGCCCAGGTCCGAACGGACTCAGGTGTCTTCGAGCGCTTCGGCCCGCTGTGCCAGCTCGGAGACCGGAAGGTCGAGGGCAGCAGCGATCCGCTTGACCGATCCCCATGCCGGGTTGTTCCGGCCGGACTCGATGTGGCTGATCCAGGTCGGATGAATCTCGGCGGCCAGGCCGAGCGCCTCCTGGCTGAGGCCTTGTTCCTCTCGGCGTTGCTTGATGGCTCGGCCTAGGCCGGGTTGGGGCTCGGTGCGGGGCGCCATTGGTGGCTGGACGCTTCCCGCTTCTGCCGTCTGGGTCTATAGAGTCGAACTCAAGTATGCTGTTTAACTCAGTTGGCAGGGCACCCGCCACAAAAGGCAGAGAGGGGCGCGAGACGATGCGGCGATTGGTTCTGACGGCGGCGGTCGCCGCCATGCTTGGCATTCCGGTAACCGGCGCGCAGGCCGCTCCGGGCGACCTGGACGCAAGCTTTGGGGACTCGGGCATAGTGCGGACGAACATCGGCGCGGCCGACAGCTTCGACGAAGTGCACGACCTGGTGATCGATTCCCTCGGTCGGATCGTCGTAGTCGGGAGCACCAGCACGCCCATCGGCGACGACGAACTCGTGATCGCCCGCTACCTCTCCGACGGCTCGCTCGATTCGTCGTTCGGGGCGGGCGGCATCGTCAAATCAAGCGCGGGCGCGGCGGACGGGGTCGCGGTCGATTCGCTCGGTCGGATCGTGATAGCCGGACGCGGCCAGGAGGGATCGGAGACCGGCGTGCTAGTCGCCCGCTTTCTCGCGACAGGCGTGCCCGATGCGTCCTTCGGCGGCGGTGATGGGATCGTCGTTGAGAACTTCACGGGCGAATTCGACGGTGCGGCAGGGGTGGCAATCGACGGAAGCGGGCGGATCGTGATCGCGGGGGGCGCTCCCCACGTCCTCGTCGCCCGCTTTCTCGAAAACGGTGCGGTGGACACGACGTTTGGCGGCGGTGACGGCTACTTCGCAGAAACCATGAACGACCCGACGACCGGCGGTCTCCTGATTCATGGGCTGCGCGACCTTGCACTCGATTCGGCAGGCCGGATCGTGGCGGTCAGCGGCGGATTCGTCGCCATGCGCTTCACCACTTCCGGCGCACGCGACTTGAGCTTCGGCGGCGGCGATGGGGTCGTCGCCCATCGGGTCGCGTCTGGGGACGACGCGACGGCGGTGGCGATCGACTCGACCGGCGGCATCCTGGTCGGCGGGCGCACCGGCAACGCCATCGAAGAACCGGTTGTCGTCGGCTTCGACTTCGCCGTGGTCCGCTACAGCGAATCCGGGGTCCTCGACACCGCCTTCGGCGACGGGGACAGCATGGCCGTAGCCGACGGCGGCCTCTTCGACTACGCAACCGATCTAGCACTGGACGGCAATGGCCGGATCGTGCTTGGCGGTGCCGCAAGCGACTTCGCCGTCGCGCGTTTCCTCCCCTCGGGGCGGATCAGCGGCAGCTTCGGCGGCGGGGACGGGGTCGTCGCGACCGATCTTGACGACTATGACCTCGGCACCGCCATTGCGGTCGACGCCAGCGGTCGTGTCGTGCTGGGCGGTAACGCCGAGAGCGACGAGGAGGAAGGGTCCGACTTCGCCCTTCTCCGCTATGAGGGCGGCCCGGCCGTGGACGTCTTTCACGCCCTCAGCGTCCAGGTCGCCGGCGAAGGCGAAGGAACGGTCTCGGGTATCGGGATCGACTGCGGGACCGACTGCACCGACACCTACGACGAGGGCACCGTCGTAACGCTCACGGCAATACCCGCCCACGATGAATTGGGTGAAGTAGAAGCGGTTTTCACTGGCTGGTCCGGGGCCTGCTCAGGGGAAGCTGAGACCTGCGAAGTGACGATGAGCGAAGCCCGGGAAGTCGCGGCAAGCTTCGAGCCGTTCCCGTGGGAAGAAGAACCGCCCGTTGAAGAAGAACCGCCGACCGAAGAACCGCCTTCGAGCTCGCCACCGGCCGGATCGCCCCTGCCGCCGGTCGCCATCGTGTCGGCTCCTGCACCGACCTCGAGCCCAAAAGCCAAACCTAGAAAGTGCCGCAAAGGCTTTGTGAAACGTAAGGTCAGGGGCAAAGCCCGTTGCGTAAAGCGGAAACGCAGACGCCGATAATCTGGAACTGTCTTGGTTTGAACTAGGTAATTCCGTTATTCTGCCCGACCTAGAAGCTCAGGATTTCTACGGACAGGAGGAGTGCGATGGCTGAAACCGCAAGTGACCGAGCCGCGGCTGTGCAGACAACGGCGGAGGCGACAAAAGAACTTGACCCCGCTGCCCAGGTGGCGGCTGTGGAAGGTGTTGTGCCGGGGCCCGACGCCGAAACGACCAAGACGCTCTGGATCATCCTTGTTAGCGGTTTGGTCGGAGCGCTGCTGCTCGCGCTGGTAGGTCTGATCGTGGTGGATGAGGACACCACCGACGTAGCGCTTACCGCTTTCACGGCTCTCCTAACCGGCCTAATCGGCCTATTTTCGCCGAGCCCCGTCAAGTCGGGCGGAAAGTCGAAGGAATAAGTGCGTGACTAGTCGCATTGCAAGTCACCGCGCCTAAAAAGGCACTAACTCTTGGCTCAAGCCCATCGCGTTAATGGCTATTTCCGGTGGTGTGCGGTGCTGTGTCTCCAAAGGCCGCGGATGATGAGTGCAGTGATCGGAAAAGCCGCGATGTAAAGCGCGGTTGCCCCCAACTCACGCGCCATTTCGTTGAAGCCGAGATTGCCGAGCGTCCAGCCGAAGGCATAGAGGGCGGCAGCCAGCCAGCCAACGCGGCCGATCCATCCGAAGGCCAGCCACCGCCACCAGACCGCTTGTACCAGGCCGCCTACCAGTCCCATCGTGTGAGCTCGAACCAGGAAGCAGGAGCGCCAGGTTGCTCTGAGGCAGCGGGGATTGCCCCCAGAATGATGGGGTCAACCATCGCGGCCTCGGCGACGGCGATTGCCACACGAGCCGGGATCGTGATAGCGCCCACCGCCAGCTGGCCGGTGCGACGCAGGCCAGCGACGACTTGCCGGGAGCGCTCCGCCATTCGCTCTCCGAGCGCAACCGACTCTGCGGGCGGCGGGATCGGGCCGACCAGCTCGGTTGCCTGGGATGCCTCAAGCTCCAGACCAGCTCCGTCCACCTGGTCACGGACGCGGGCGGCCTGCTCCTCTTTGACCTCATGGGCGACGAAGATGCGCGGTATGTAGATGCCGGCGTCGTAAAGGCGCTTGAGTTCTTCGGCCTCCCGCTTAGGCACAACCGCATCCTCAGCGGTGGTTGCGGGTCCCATGACCCAGCCGGTCCCGTCGACTCCGTTGTAGTACATCGGGCCCGGGGGCAGGGCTTGAACGCCTAGATACTCGATTTCGACGCCCGCCTCTTTGGCGGCCTGGACCATTTCGGGTCCCTGTCGCTCGAGGACCGCGACGCGGCGACTGAGGGCAGCGCCAACCGGTTGGCTCGGTGCGATGGCAGCGCTCTGATTGAGCAAATGCCGCACGATCTCGGATGCGGGGTTGACCGCCTGCTGCTGGAGAACTTTTCGGGTCATATTTCCTCCTTAGACAAGGTTGATGGCAGCGACGAAAAGAGGCAGGACGAGTCCTGCGATGAACGTGGCGAAGATCGGACGCATCGCCCAGGCTGGGGCTTGACGGAAGCCATGCGTGTAGACACATAGCGCTGCCGCCAGGCCGAAGGCGGCCATCAGAATCCAGGCACCAGATACGGCGATGGCAGCCAGCGAGGTCAGCAAGAACGCCATTGCGAGAGCGGCCCCCATCAGGGCGAAGCCGGCCAGGGCGCTTCGGCGCAGCTCCTCGGGCACCTCAACCGGGTGGGTCTCATGGTGCTCGATGTTCTCGACGAATTCGTCCAATGGCATGGCCGACATCGGCGCGGAACCAGCGAAGCCAGGACTGTCTCCCGTCATCCCGTAGATGCGTCGCTCTACGTCCCCCGCGATCTGTGCCTGGTTGACGCGCATCTCGCCGCGTGCTTCTTCCTTGATCCGCTGCTTTTCAACGCGCACAGCTTCTTTGACTCGCAACGCGGGAAGCGAATCCCACTCTCTCGCGGCGGCCCGGTGTTCCTCGTAAGGCTGTGCTCCGGGTCGACGCTGGTACACCACGGTTGCGACGAGTGCGGTTAGGTCGAGAATCAAGAAGACCAAGCGCAGTCCCCAGGTGGAGAACTTAGTACTCGTCCATTTGTCTTCGACGTCGGCCAAGGCGGCGACTCGCGCCTCGAAGCCATTGCCTTCTTGGATCTCTCGTTTGGCTTCTTCCTTTTTCTCGCGCTTGGTATCTGCGAGGTTGTCGAGTTTTTGGTGCAGCGCTGGCTGTCGCTGTTCATTTCGTTCGACTGCACCAGCTAGTCGCCGCTCGTGAGTTTTCGCGAGGCTAGCGGCAGCGACCGCCACACCCGTCAGGCCATGTTCTTCGGCAACGGCCTGGCGCTTGAGGTCTGCTGCGAGCTTGGCTTCAAGGTCCGCCTTGCGATTGCGTGTGTTCCGAAGTTCTTTGTGCGCATCCTGGAAACGCAGCTTGAGGTTCGCGTCAATCGCGTGGAACTCTTCCTCGATGGCGACTCGGGTGTTGTGATTCAGCTGCGCATTGATCTCTGGCTGATGGAACAGCATCGTTACTGGCTCGGCGATCAAAAAAGCCAAAAGAACGGATAGGGCGGCACGCCAAACGAAGCTGCCTAGCGCGGAGAGCCAGCCGTGAGGATTCGGCATCTGCAAAATCACCCGCTCCACACAGACGATGAGGCACATCCAGAGCCCCCCGAACCACGCAAGGTGGAGCGCGGGCTTGTCGACTACGTAGCCAACGGCCACGGTAGCCGCAATACCGCTGAGGAAGCACATTGCAGCGACGAGCAGGCCAAGCGCGTCCGCGAACGTCCACTCCGAGCCGACCTGGTTAAGGGCGCGAAGATCGAAGCCCGCGAACCACGCTGGGCGAAAACGCGGCCTCTGCACATTGAACCCAGGCTGATCGGCCGGACGAGACTCGGCCTGCTGATGGGTGAGGTGTTCGCCCGCCACCGATCAGCCCCCTGCCAGACCCTCCTCCGCGTCGACATCCGCCCAGCCGTCGGCAAAGCCGTCGGCCGGAAGTAGGGAGAGTTTTCCTGGTTGCGGAGTCGCAGCGGGTCTACAAATCAGACACATCACTCACGTTCCTGCTAGGTACCTCTGACGATGAGCAGGCTATAGGAACGATCTGTTCCTGACAAGGTCTGATCGCGATCCCCGCAAGCTTATTTTTCGCAAATTGCACGCAAAAGGCCCAGCAAGTCGTCGAGTAGCTCGGGGAACTGATAGTGGACTCGCTGGGCTAGGGGGAAAACGCGCTGGCCGCTCGGATCGATTGGAGTAGCGATATCGACCCGGCGGCCGGCGTTCTCAGGCAGATCTGGGCGGCGCGCTCAATGACGATTGCGCCGCCCTGACCAGAGATACTTGCTGGTCATTCCCGCTCGGTTCTTGTCAGAGATACGCAGGAGTGAACCCGCTGCCGAGCAGGAAAGTCTTATGAAAGAGGAGGCCTTGACTGGTAAAGAACTGGCATTGGCTGGTAGGGCTCCTCAAACTGCATGTTCACGCTAACAAGACCGAAGGGGAACAGTCAATACCCCTAGCAGGGTACTTTGGCCGTTGATTTTCGTGCAAATAGCGATCTTTGAAGCAGGCCATCTTGCAAAAAGGGTTGACGCTTAGTAGCGCCCCTCCATAGCTTCGACCTCCCGCCAGATGTCATCGTAGTCTGGTCCCTCTGGCTGAATCTCGCTCGGGTTGTAGCCGTAGAAGCTCTTGAATCGCTGCCGAAGCCCGCTGGCCTCGCGATAGCCAACGGCCCGCGCCGCCTGCCGAACAGTCAGGCCATCCTTCTTGCGACTAAGGAGCCGGTGCGCTTGTTCCATCCTTGTCCGTAGCAGGATGCTGCGAAAGTCAGTGTCGCCTAGCTCGCGGAAGACACGCTGGAGCTGGCGAGTCGAGCAACCGATGTCCTCCGCGATATCGACAAGGCCCAAGTCGAACTCGGCATAGCGCTCGCGGATTGCTTGCTGGGCTGCCTGTAGCAGCGCCTTTCGGCGCCGATCGGTCTTTCGCCTAGGCACCCCGGAATCGTCCCAAACCATGCCTATTCCTGGCGCGTTTATGTTTAGTTGCTTGCGGTCCCTGCTGGCGTTGGTGGTGCCCGATGACCTCCAGCGGCTTCACCCACGACCGGCGCATCGCCACCTCCTTGGACGAGTGGTACACGCCCCCGGCGGTCTTTGACGCGCTCGGCTTGGCCTTCGACCTCGACCCGGCCGCCCCACCCAGCGGGGTGCCCTGGATTCCGGCCCGGCGGCACCTGACGCAAGCGGACGACGGCCTGGCTCGTCCGTGGCAAGGCCGAGTCTGGCTCAACCCGCCCTACGGCCGTCAGACCGGCCGTTGGCTCTCGAAGCTGGCCGATCACGGCGACGGCTTAGCGCTGGTCTTCGCCCGCACCGACACCGCCTGGTTCCAGCAGATCGCCAGCAGGGCTACCGCCCTCTGCTTCATTGGCAGGCGGCTCCGCTTCCACCGTCCCGACGGCACTCCCGGCAACCCGGCCCCCTCGCCCTCGCTGCTGGTCGCCTTCGGGCTGCCCTGTGCGCTCGGCCTATCAGAGGCCCGGCTGGGACAGACCTTTCTGCCGCCCGTGAGGGAGGTCCCGGGTGCCTGAGTTTCCGCAATCGCGCTGCTGCTTGCTGGACGAGTTCAAGCAGTTGAACCAGTGTGGAAATAGACGCAGGTTCAAGGACTTGAACGATGAGTAAACAGCAACAGCCATCTACCCCTACCCCCACCTACAACGGACGCCGCTTGGTGATCCGGGGAGAGGCATACCCCGAACCGAAGTGGGACCTCTACATCGCTGCGCTCTTGGCGTACAGCCTGCGCGCCGTTCAAGAGCCGCAGCACAAAGAGGCGGACGATGACTGAGGCGCTGATCCTCTTGGCGTTGGTCGGCGCTCTCGTCTTCGCCTCCCGGTGGTTGGCCGAGCCCGACGACGCGGCAATGGTCCGGCTCACCTTCCCCCGAGCGTTGACGCCGGATCAGTCCGTCGCGGCGGCGCGATCATTGGCAGGGCTGCTGCCGCCGTGGTGGCGGCTCGATCCGGCTCCGTCCGTGACCCTTGAGGTACGGGCGAGCGCCGAAGGCGTCCGGCACGTCTTGGCAATGCCAGCCAGCCGCATCGAGTACGTCACCGGCTCGCTTCGCGCTGCGATCCCAGGGCTTCGCGTTGACGATGAACCGGCGGGATCTGCTCGCAGCCTGACGCTCGCCCGCGAGCTACAGGCCAGGGGCAACGGCGAGCTTCGCACCGACACCATCGCCAGCGGGAACGCGGGCATCCTGGCGAGCCTGCAACCGCTCAACGCAGAGGAGCGGGCGGTCCTCCAGTACGTCATCACGCCGACCGCGACCAGCCCGCTCGCCAGGGCGGCGGCACGGTGGATCGCCTCATGGCGTAGGGAGGAGCCCGAGCCGGAGCCGGTCGAGCCGCAGTTTGCCGTGGCGATCCGGGCGGCGGTCGCCGCTCCCTCCGCTCCACGCTCGCGGCAGTTGATCGCACGGCTGCTCGGCTCCTTCCACGCGCTGAACGGTCCCGAAGCTCGGTTGGTCCGGCGGCCGCTGCCGAGCCAGGCCATCGCAGGCCGGATCGAGCGCATGACCCCCGGCCGCTCGATCATCGGCGCTGACGAGTTGGCGGCGGCCTGGGCGGTCCCGGTGGAGGCTCCCGAGCTTCCCGGCCTGACGCTCGCGAACAGCCGCGAGCTACCGCCTGCGGCGAACGTGCCCCGGCGCGGCCTGGTCCTGGGCGACTCCACCGTGGCGGGGACGAGCCGGCCGGTCGCCGTCACCCAGGCCGAGGCGCGGCGCGGGCTGCACGTCTGCGCCCCGACCGGCGCGGGCAAGAGCACGATCCTCACCGGCCTCGCCGTGCAGCTGATGGGGGCGAAGGCCCGCCCTGGCCTGATCGTGATCGACAGCAAGGGCGACCTGATCGCGGACCTGGCCGACCGCATCCCGGCCGAGCGCCACCGTGACGTGATCGTGTTCGACCCGGCCGATGCCGAGCCGGTCGGCTTCAACCTGATTGGCGGCAGCGGCGAGTCCGACCTGATCGTGGATCACGTCGTGGCCGAGCTTCGTCACCGCTACGGCGCGGCCGGACTCGGCCCGCGATCCGAGGACATTCTGCGGGCCTGCCTCACCACCCTCACCGCGAAGGGCGGCTACACGCTCTGCGAGGTCGAGCCGCTGCTGACCAACCCGGCCTTCCGCAGGAAGCTGGTCGGCGCCCTCGACGAGCCGGTGCTTGAGTCCTTCTGGTCCTGGTACGGCTCGCTCTCACCAGCTGCCCAGGCAGAGGCGATCGCGCCGCTCGCGAACAAGCTCCGCACCTACACCCTGCGCCGTCGCGTCCGCGCCGTGATCGGGCAGGCCGACGGGCTCGACCTGGGGGCAGCCCTGGAAGGCGAAAAAATCGTCCTCGTCTCCCTCGCCAAGGGCCTCGTAGGTCAAGATGCAGCTGCCCTTATCGGTGCTGCGATGGTTTCCCGGCTCTGGACCGCGATCCAGGCCCGCGCCGGACTCGCCCCGGCCGACCGTCGCCCCGCAACGGTGATGTGCGACGAGTTCCAAGACCTCGCCGCGCTCTCGCCGGTCTTCTCCGAAGCGGTCGCGCAGAGCCGGGGCTATCGGGTCGCCTGGACGCTCGCGCATCAGCACCTTGCCCAGCTTGATCCCGAGACCCGCCAGGCGGTCCTCGCCAACTGTCGGTCCCGGCTCGTCATGCAGACGACCGCCGCCGACGCCTCCGCCTTCGCCCGCGAGTTCGCCCCCTACCTCCAAGCGGCCGATCTCCAAGGGCTCGGGCCCTTTGAGGGCTACGCGGCCGTCTCGGTCGGCGCGGCGGTCGCGCCCCCGGCGAGCCTCCGCACCCGTCCGGCTCCAGGTCCCACTGGCTCGGCCAAGGCCGTCCGCGCCGCCTCCCGAGGGCGCTACGGCCAGCGCGCCGCCGACGTCGATGCCGCGATCAGAAAGCGCACCCAAGGCTCGCGCAAGCCTGCCCCGGTTGGTGAGCGACGGAGGGCGTCGTGATTCGGCTCGGCCTTCATTTCGCGTCTGCGAGGCCCGTCCGCTACGCAAGCTCTGCTGCCGTACCCGGCTCGGATCGCGCAACGACTATCCCACCTCAAACGAGGAGGGATTCGTGACTCGTCGCTATGCCACGAAGAAGCGAATCGCCCACCTCGAGGAAACCCTGACGCCCAGGGAGCGGGCCATCATCGACACCCTGGACCGGCTTCGGGTTGCCACCACCGAGCAGCTTCGCCGCATCCACTTCGCAGACCTCACGGCTCACTCCGCAGCTCGTCAGGCTCCCGCGCTACTGGCCTCGCTCGCCGCTCGCCAGGTCGTCGTCAAGCTGGAGCGCCAGGTGGGCGGCATCCGCGCTGGCTCCAAGGCGGCGGTTTGGTCCCTGGACACGGCGGGCCAGCGGCTCGCTTCATCCTGCGGTCCTGCCGGCGGCTTCCATCGGCGGCGGCCCTGGACGCCCTCGCTCTCCTTTCTCGCGCACCGTCTCGCCGTCTCTGAGGTCTTCGCTGGCCTCAGCGAACGCGAACAGACCGGAGCGGTGGAAGTGCTCGACTTCGACGCCGAGCCCTTGTCCTGGCGGCGCTTCACCAGCGCCCACGGCGGCACTGCCTACCTCAAGCCCGATGCGTTCGTGAGGCTCGGCGTCGGGGAGATCGAACGCGCCGCCTTCGTGGAGATCGACCGGGCTACGGAGGCTCGCTCAACGCTCGCGGTGAAGCTCCGCGCCTATCGCCAGTATTGGGAGACGGGCCGCGAGCAGGAGCGCCGGGGCTACTTCCCGCGCGTCGTCTTCGCCGTGCCCTCTGATGCGCGAAAGGCGGTCCTGGTTGACCTGTTCGCGGGCCAGCCGACGGAGACGTGGCCGCTTTGGCAGGTCGTTCTTGCGGGCGACCTCACCAATGCGCTGATCGGAGGCAAGCCGTGAAGGCGCTGCCGCGCAACACGATCATCACCGGCGACGCGCGGCGGGCGCTGGCGGATCTCTTGCCCGAGTCGGTGGACACCTGCATCACCAGCCCGCCCTATGTCGCGGCGCTACGCGACTACGGCCGGGCCGGTCAACTCGGGCAGGAGCCGACGGTGGCCGAGTACGTCGAGAGTCTGCGGACGATCCTGCGCCAGGTCCGGCGGCTCCTGAAGCCGACCGGCTCGCTCTGGCTGAACCTGGGCGATGCGTACTCCCGCCATCCCCGCCAGGGAGCACCCGCCAAGGGTCTGTTGCTGGCTCCGCAGCAGGTCGCGCTCGCGCTTGCCAAGGACGGCTGGATCGTTCGCAACGTCGCGATCTGGCACAAGACGAACCCGATGCCGCAGAGCGCACGGGATCGCCTCAGCCCGACCTACGAGACGGTGATCTTTGCGACCAAGGAGCCGAGCTACTTCTTCAGCCTCGATGAAATCCGCGTCCCGCACCGCTCGGTCCAGCGGATCGGCCGTGCCTCCCCGGCCAGCCTCGGCCGGCTCTACCAGGGCCACAACAACGGGCTCGGAAAGCTCCGCGCGGCGGGCCTCGTCGGCAACCCACGCGGCAAGAACCCCGGCGATGTTTGGGCAACGGCCACCGCCGTCGACCGGTTCGGCCACCAGGCCACCTTCCCCGAGCGCCTGATCGAGCGGCCAATCCTGGCGGCCTGCCCGGAGCGGATCTGCGTGCAGTGTGACCGCGCTTGGACCCGGCCGACGCGGATCGTTCGCCGCCGCACCAGCGAGGGCGTGATCCAGGTCCGTAAGACCGGCGAGCTTCGTCGCTGCCACTGCTTCGCGCCGAGTCGCCCCGGCCTCGTCCTCGATCCGTTCTTTGGCACCGGCACCGTCGGCCTAGTCGCAGCGCGGCACCGTCGCGACTGGCTCGGCATCGAACTGAATCCCACCTTCTCCCGCCTCGCCAGGCGGCGGCTGCGGAGGTCGGGATGCGGACCTTGAGAAGCAGGCGGCGGTGGACGGCTCCACGGCGGGCGGAAGGGCGTGCACACCTTTCTGCCCGCCGCCACAGCCATCCACTACCCAAGAGGAGGTTCCTGGACATGAGCGACAAGAGCAAGAACCAGGAAATCTACGAGCGCGTTGAGGCGGTCGTCAAAGAGCAGGGCATCTCCAAGAAGGAGGCCCAGGTCGTCGTCGGCAAAGAGTTCGACATGAAGCCGAGCTCGATCCGCGGAGCGGAATACCAGGCCCGGAAGGAACTCGGCCTGACCCGCACCCGCGTTCAAGAGACGACGCCGGACGGCGCGGTGGACCAAGCCATCGCCACGCTGGAGAAAGCTCGCGACGCCATCGACGCCGAGGTAGACGCCGCGAAGGATCGGGCCGACGAGGCCAAAGCGGAGCACGACGCGTTGAAAGACAGCGCCGCCGACCGCAAGGCCGAAATCGAGTCCAAGATCGAAGCCCTCAAGGCGTAGTTATGCGGGCGGCCTGGACACACATTCATGCGTTCAGGTCGCCCCCGCTTCTCATTGGTTGGCTTCTTGCCCCCGCTTCAAATCAGCGAGACAATATGTCTGAGTTCAAGGTCTTGAACCGTTCACTAATCACCATCCCCATGCCAAGCAATGCCAAGTTCGCCGCCTTCATCACTCGCCGCCGAAAGAAGCTCGGTCTTACTGCGCCGCAGCTCGCAGAAAAGGTTGGCGTCACCAAGTCGAACGTCTCCGTGTGGGAGTCCGGCAAGTATCTGCCGAACCTGAACGTCCTGGAGCGCCTGGCGCGGGCGCTCCAAGTCGGCTACGAGGAACTGCTGATTAAGGGCAGGTATCCCCGCCACGAAGTCGGCCCCGCCGAATACTTCCGCCGCCAGGGCTTCCCGAAGGAAGCGGTCGCCGAGGCCGAGCGGCTCTACTCCAAGCTGGAAAGCAAGTACCCGAAGCGAGGGCGGCGGCGATGAAAAGCCCGATTGCCGAATGCCGCTTGATCTGTCCGCAGCGGGCGCTGCGACCGTGGGAAGCGAAGTCCATTGCGGAGCGGCAGGCGCACCGCCTCATTTCGCTGCTACGGATCACCGAGCCGCCCTTCCCCGTCGAAGCCGTCGCCGCGCTGCCGCGTGTCGAAGTCCACTACCTCCCGGCCCGCCACCTGTCCGGCGCGATCCGCTGGCGGCGCGGCAAGTGGCGCATCCTCATCAACAGCAACGACAGCCGAGGACGCCAAGTCTTCTCACTCGCCCACGAACTCAAGCATCTGATCGACCACCCGATGCGGGAAGCGATCTACAAGGACTCCCGGTTCGGCACGGCGGAACAAGCCGCCGAACGGGCGGCGGACTACTTCGCCGCCTGCCTGACGATGCCGCGCACTTGGCTCAAGCGCTGCTTCTACGACGAGGGGTTCCGTGATCCCCATGTTCTCGCTCGCCGCTTCCGGGTCAGCGCCCCGGCCATGCGCTACCGCTTCGATCAGCTAGGGCTACTTGAGCCGGAGGCGGTGCGATGAGGCGAGCGATCATTTTGCTACGGGTATCCAGTGACGGTCAGACGAAGCGGGCGGGTGCCGACGATGGCTACTCCTTCGAGTATCAGCGTGACCGTTGCTTTGAGGAGGCCGCCAAGCGGGAGGCCGACGTGGTGCGGGAGTTCGTCGCCCCAGCCGAAAGCGCCTCAAACGGCATGTACCGCACGCTTCGGGAAGCACTCGATTTCGCCAAAGAGGACGGCCAGATCGACTACTTCATCGTCTACATGCTGGAGCGATTCGTCCGCGACGAGCTCGACGCAATTCCAGACCTACGCCGAACTGCGCGCAGTCGGCACGGAGTTGATTTCGGCAACGGAGAGGATCGACAACACGCCTGCGGGATTGCTCCAGATGGCGGTCCTCGCTGGCGTCAATGCGTATCGCTCTCGCAACGACGCGATCAAGATCAAAGACGGGCTCCGCAAGAAGGCCGAACTTGGCGGCACCCCGAACCGCACCAAGCTCGGCTACCTCAACGAGCAGCGGATGGAAGGCCGGAACTCCATCCGCTACGTCGTGCTTGATCCCGACCGCTCCCACCACATGCAGTACGCATTCCAGGCATTCGCCACGGGCGAGTGGTCGCTGCGCGGATTGGTCGAGGAGTCTGTACGAGCGCGGCCTGCGGAGCAATCCGGGCGGGCGGGCACCCGGCAAAGTCGGGCGCTCGGCGTTGCATCGCCTCCTTCGCGATCCCTACTACAAGGGCGTCGTCGTCTGGAAGGGCGTCGAATACGAAGGGACGCACCCTCGGCTTGTCTCAGACGAGCTTTGGGAGCGGGTTCAGCAAATCTTCGATGGTCGCTCCGAGGGCCGCGATAGCTCCTGGCGGCACCAGCACTACGTCAAGGGGTCGGTCTTCTGCGACCTCTGCGGCGAGCGGTTGCTGTTCACGAAGGTCACCGGCAACGGCGGCGCCTATGACTACTTCATGTGCGCCGGTCGCCACCGAGGCACGGGCTGCCGCTTGCCGTACCTGCCGGCCGATTGGCTTGAGCAGGAAGTGACCCGCTACCACCGGCAGCAGGTCGCGCAGTTTGCCGAACGTGCTGCCGCCGTTAAGCCGCAGCTGATCGAGCAGTTTGGCTTGCTCACCGAGCATCAGCGGAAGCACGCCGAGCAGTGCCGCCGCGAAATCGAGCAGATCGAAGCCAGGCGCGGCCGCCTAGTTGCCGATCGACTTGCAAACCCAGACGCGATCCCGCTCGATGTGCTGGAGGAGCAGCAGACCGAGTTGCAGTCTTCCCTCGTTGCCGCGAAAGGGAAGCTCGCAAAGGCTGAGGCCGACCTTGGGAAGGCCGAGGAGGGTCTAGAAAAGGCCCATGAACTACTGAGCAGCCTGCCAGACAGCTACGAGCGCGTAGATCCCGAAACGCGGCGACGTTTCAATCAAGCGGTCTTCAAGAAGCTCATCGTCAGCCCGGAGGGCGTCGAAGGCGCAGAACTCACCGACGAGTTCCAAGGACTTCTTGACGAGACGCTGCCGGGGCGGCTTGAAAAAATCGCGGCCAGTCCCAAGTCCTCTCATTTTGAGGTTGGTTCGAACTTGGAACTCCTAGTGCCCGGGGCGGGACTCGAACCCGCAAGCCCCCCAGTGGGGCAACGCCTTTTAAGGGCGCCGCTTTTGCCAATTTCGCCACCCGGGCATTTGCGATGGTAGCCGGGCGAACTTGGATTCATAAAGTCGCACTAAAAACTGCCGAGGTACCGCAACTATGCCGGTGCTACGGTGTCCCTGAGCTAGAAGACAAACGCCTTCCCTGGCTGCTCTTGGAGGAATCGCTTGGAGGCTTCAGCTCTCACACACGCCAGTCGCCGCGGACTCCTAGCCCGGCGTTCCCCGCTTCTCAAGCTGCAAGGCGACGATCGCCTGATCGCGATGGCCCGCGCCGGGAACCCCGGTGCGTTCGAGGCCATCGTCGACCGCTACCAGGGCCGCCTGCTCGGCTTCTGCCGCCAGATGCTCCGCTCGACCGAGGACGCCGAAGACGTCCTGCAGGAGGTCTTCGTCAACGCCTACCGGGCGATGCTCGCCGACGAGCGCGAGATCAACCTGCGCCCGTGGCTCTACCGGATCGCCCGCAACCGCTGCCTCAACTTCCTGCGCAAGCCCACCGCCGACGCGCAGGAATCGATGGACATGGTGCCCGCGGTCGAGGCCGCCTCCACCGCCGAGAAGGTCCACAACCGCGAGGAGTTCCGCCAGCTCCTGACCGACGTCGGCAAGCTGCCCGAGACCCAGCGCTCGGCCCTGCTGCTGCGCGAGATGGACGCGATGTCCTACGAGGAGATCGCGCAGGCGATGGAAACCAGCGTGCCCTCGGTCAAGTCGCTGCTGGTGCGGGCGCGGATCTCGCTCGCCGAGGCGAGCCAGGCGCGCCAGCTGACCTGCGGCGAGGTCCGCATCGACCTGGCGGAGGCGGCCGAGGGGCTGCGCAAGCTCGCCGGTCCGGTCCGCCGCCACGTCCGCGACTGCGAGGAATGCGCCGACTTCCGCTCCCAGCTCCGCTCCAACGACAAGGTGCTGGCCGCGCTGGTCCCGGTGGGCCCGCTGGTCGCACTCAAAGGCTTCATCCTCTCCAAGCTTGGCCTGGGAGGAGCAGGTGCCGGTGGCGCCGCGACCGCAACGGGAACCGGCGCCACCGGGGCCGGCGCAGTCGGCAGCGTCGGCGCCGCCCTCGGCGGCGGTAGCGCGGCCGGAGGCATCGGCGCGGTGGGCAGCGCGATCGGCACGAAGGCCGTGGCCGGCGTCGTCACCGCGGCCGTGATCACCGCCGGTGCGGTCGAGGTGAAGCATCAGACCGAGCCGGCGCCCGTGAGCAGCGCGCCGGCGAAGATCTCGCGCGTCCAGCCGGGCCCGAAGGCAGCCGTCGCGCCCGCCCACACCGCGGCGGTCCCCACCAACAGCCCGCCGGCTGCAGTGCCCGCCCCCGAACCGGCGCCGGCCCCCGAAGCGGAGACCGTGACAACCGAAGCGGGAGCGACCACCGCCCCCGCCGAGGAAGGCGCGCCGGCCGGCGGCGGCGGGGAAGCCAAGGCGGAGGACACGACGAAAACCTCCGCCGGGATCGACGGAGCGGCGCCCTCCGCGGGCGCCGGAGCGCCGGCCGGCAGCGACACCGTCGTGGTGACGGTGGGCGCCAGCCCCGAACCGGCTCCCGCCCCTCCGGCCGAAAGCACCCCTCCGCCTCCGCCGCCGGCCGAAAGCACGCCGCCTGCAGCCGAATCGACACCGCCCGCCGCCCCCCAGGTCACCCCGGAAGAGGAATAGCGCCGCTCAGCCGGCCGAGTGGGACTCCCCGGGGGCGAGGATCACGACCTGCGAGGAGGTCTTCGCCTCGACCTCCGACTTGAAGGCCTGGGCGTCGGTCGCGATCGGGGGGAAGGTGTCGTAGTGCATCGGGATCACCGTGCCGGCACCGACGAGCTCGGCCGCGACGACCCCGTCGTGGCGGTCCATCGTGTAGTGGCCGCCGATCGGCAGCAGCGCGACGTCAACCGGGTTGCGTTCCGCGATCAGCTTCATGTCGCCGAAGAGGCAGGTGTCGCCAGCGTGGTAGACGGTGATGCCGCCGATGTGGATCAGCAGCCCGGCCGGCGTCCCCGTGACCGTTCCCGGCGTTGGGCTGTAGGGGGCCTCTGCGGAGCCGGCGATCGTGCTCGTGTGCCAGGCCGGGACCAGCTTCACCCAGCCCCAGTCGAAGCGGACGGTGCCGCCGAGGTTCGGGTCGTGGACCTTCTCCACCCCCTGCTCTTCCAGCCAGTTGGCGACCTCGACGATCGCCACGCACTCGGCGCCGGTGCGGGTGGCGACGCCGACCGCGTCGGCGATGTGGTCGGCGTGGCCGTGTGAGACGACGACGTGGGTCGGCTCGACGTCATCGGCACTTGCCACCGCCGCCGGGTTGTTGGGCTCGAGGAAGGGGTCGACCAGGACCCTGGTGTCGCCCTCGCTCAGCTCGAAGCACGAATGGCCGTGAAATCGGATCTCCATCTCTCAACGCTCCCCTTCCTGGTTCTCGGTTTCGGTCATCTCCTCACGCAGTGCCCAGCCGACGGCGACTCCCACCATCATCCCCATCCTCGCCTCCTCGGCGAGGAGCGCGCGCACCGCGGCGACACGCTCGTCGGGATCCGGCACGGTCGCGGCTCGCAGCGACTCCGCCTCGTGGGACTCGCCGAACCAGCCTCCCTCGGCGAGGGCCGCGGCAAGGACCTTCTGCAGCTGCGGCGCAGCGCGCGCGACGATGCGCTCCGCCTCGGCGAAGCGCTCGGCGTCGACCAGCCGCTCGATCGCGGCGTCCAGCTGCTCCTCGTCGGGGGACACGACTGAGGAGCCTAGCCCGGCTACTCGCGCAGGGCCGACGCGGCGAGGCCGGCGAGGCCGCCGACGGCACCGCCGACGAGGCCCGCGAAGGGATCGGCGGTGGACTCGAAGACCGGCAGGGCCAGGAGGACGGCGGCGGCGACCAGGACCCCGATCGCGTCGTAGTCCGCGTCGATCGCGCCGTGGGTCTCGGCCCGCCGGATCGCGAACCAGGCGGCCAGCGCGCCGAGCGCCATGCCGTTGCCGCCGGCGATCACCTCGACGTCGCCGGTGGCGTTGGCGATGCCGGCCGCGGCGAGCATCCCCAGCGACCCGCAGGCGATCAGCAGCAGGGCCGTGGCGGGAGTGCCCAGCCGGCGCTCGAGGCCGGTCGCGAAGATCGCCAGGCCGACGGCGACGACGAAGAGGTAGCCGACGTCGATGTAGGCGAAGGGCGCGGTGAGGAACCGCCACCACTGGTCCTCGAAGGGGACGATCAGGCCGCCGAAGGCGGCGATCGGGTCTCCCGTCAGCTTCTGCACCAGCAGCATCGCGGCGGGACCGAGGATCGCCGCCATCGTGGCGTAGGGGCGGAACGGGCGCGGCGGGCCGTCGGGGCGCTTGCGGCGCCGAAGCTTGGGGCGGGCGCGGCGCCGGGGCTTGGGCTCTAGCCCATCCCCGCGGCGTTCCAGCTTCGGCGCGCGCTTGCGCAGGCGGGCGCCGCAGTAGGGGCACTCGGTTACGTAGGGACTGACCTCCGAACCGCAGTTCTTGCAAACGACGCTGAGCTCAGTCTCGCTCATGGTCATCCGAGGATAACCGCCCGCTGGAAACCGCTTGAGGAGAGGCCGCAGTGACATACTGGGGCTGCACCCGTCTTCTAGGAGGAAAAGCGTGGAGTTGAAGAGCCTGACCGAGCAGAAATCGCTGCTGGCGACCCTGCCCCCCGGCAAACGAGCGCGCCTGAGGCGCCTGCTATTCGAGTTCGGACCGGGCAACGGCACCCTGATGCTGCTGCCGATCGACCAGGGCATCGAGCACGGCCCCCGTGACTTCTTCCCCAATCCGGCGTCGAAGGACCCCGACTACCAGTTCCGCCTCGCCGCCGAGGCCGGCTACTCGGCCCTCGCCTGCCAGATCGGCATGGCGACCAAGTACTACCCCGACTACGCCGGCCAGGTGCCGCTGATCCTCAAGGTCAACGGCAAGACCGACGTCCCCTCCTCCGCCAAGGCCTTCTCGACCTGCAACGCCAGCGTCGAGGACGCGGTGCGGCTCGGCGCCGACGCGGTCGGCTACACGCTCTACGTCGGCTCGCCGCGCCAGGACGAGGACCTCGCCCAGCTGCGGACCGTGCGCGAAGACTGCGACCGCTTCGGGATGCCGCTGATCGTCTGGTCCTACCCGCGCGGCGAGGCAATCGACGCCAAGGGCGGCGCCGGCTCCTTCTACGCGATCGACTACGCGGCGCGGATGGCGATGGAGATGGGCGCCGACGTGGTCAAGCTCAACATGCCCAAGATCGACCCGGGCAAGGACAAGGACGCCCCCGCTCCCTACAACGAGATGCAGGTCGACCAGGCGGAGGCGATCCGCCAGTGCGTCGAGTCCGCCGGCCGCTCGCTGGTCGTGCTCTCGGGCGGCTCGAGGGTCGACGACGAGATCGTGCTGACCAACACCCGCGAGGTGATGGAGGCGGGCGGCTCGGGCGTGATCTTCGGCCGCAACGTCTGGCAGCGCGAGTGGAACGACGCCCTAGAGATCATCGCCCAGATCAAGGAGACGCTGCTCAGCTCCGTGCGCCGCATCCCGTAGGCGCCTTCCATGAACAGGGGAACGATCGGCAGCCTGGCTCTGCTGATCGTCGTCGCGCTGCTGATCGTGCGGCCCTGGGAGGGGGAGCGGGACGAAGGGCCGGCCGAGGCCGTCGCCGTCGTCACCAGGGTCGTCGACGGCGACACGGTCGAGGCGCGGATCGACGAGGAGATCGAGGACGTTCGCTACATCGGCGTCGACACGCCCGAGACGGTCAAGCCCGGGACGCCGGTGCAGTGCTTCGGAGCGCGCGCCTCGGCCTTCAACCACCGCTTGGTCGAGGGCCGGCGGGTGCGGCTGGTCTTCGGCGCCGAGCGCCGTGACGCCTACGGGAGGCTGCTCGCCTACGTCTATCTGGGAGACCGGTTCGTCAACGCGAGCCTGGTCCGGCGGGGGCTGGCGCGCACCCTGACGATCCCGCCCAACGACCGCTTTGCGCCGCTGTTGCGAAGGCTCGAGCTGCGGCGCCGCACGGGCGGGACGGGGGCTCTGGGGCGACTGCGCGCCGTGACCGTCGTGACGAATCGCACAGTTCCTGCCCCTGCAAGCCCTCATTCGCCTTTGCTACGGTCCCCCGCGGCCCTAGGGGCCACCCGACTATGCGCATGCGTCAGAGCATCTCCCAGTTCGAGACGGCCTTCGAGCAGGAGACATCACTCGAGCGTCGCCGCCGCGAGCAGCTTCGCCGGCGGGCCGCCAACCGTTCGCGGGCGCGGCGGATCACCCGCAGCGAGCAGGAGAGCAAGGTGCGCTTCAGCGTCCTCGCCGTCTGCCTCACGGTGACCGTGGCCGTCGTCGTCGTGTCCATGTTCGAGGCGCTCGCCTTCCTGATGGCGTAGCGGCCGTGCGCCCGACCCTCCAGGTTGAATAGACTCGCGCGCCGATGGCAAGACGTTCGCTGAAGCCACAGCTAAATCAGATCCGCGCCTGGGTGCGCCAGGGCCGGACCGACGCCTGGATCGCCCACCAGCTCGAAGTCAGCGCCTCGGAGCTGCGCGAGTTCCGCAAACAGCATGGCTTCACGCCCGACGAGGAGGATTCCGCCGCGGGCGAGATCGACCTGCGCGACGAGATCGAGGCCGAGATCGAGGCCGCGGCCGCCGAGGAACCCGAGGAGGAGGACGAGCCCGAGTCCGAGTCCGAAGCCGACGAAGACGGCGAGGAGAGGGAGCGCTCCGGAGACGGAGGCGGGGACAGGCCAAAACGCAGGCGCCGCCGAGGCCGCCGCGGGGGCCGCGGGCGACGCAAAGACCTCGAGGCGAGCTTCGACCACGGCGAGACCGACGGCTACGGCCTCTGGCTCGACCCGGCGGTCAAGGACAACCCCGTGTATGCCGAGCACTGGGCCGGCAAGCGGGAGGTCACGGTGCGGATCGACGCCGATCAGATCGTGATCCGGCGTGCGGGAGAGCCTGCCGACGCGGGCAACTCCGGCGACGACTCAGACGACTGAGGGAAGCTCCCCGAGCCCGCATGGCCCGCGGGTCCTGTCGCTGCAGGGGACCCACCGCCCCTTCCGGTCGCTAAAGCGTCCTCAGGGGCGGTTCCCCCTACAGCGCCACCCGCGGGAGAGGCGGTCGAGAGCTACTGAGACTCGCCCCAGGGGTGTCGGGAATCCGGCGCAGCGGAGCGTTGGCTGGGCCGCACGCCGCGGGGTTTAGCTTGCCGTGGAGTCGCCAGAGGGTGACTTCGCCGTTGCGTTGGATTGGGGTGGCTGCGTGGTCTCCGCGGAGCCAGCGGGGCTCTGGGGAGGGGATTGGGGCGTCGGGGTGGAGGAAGTTGAGGAAGGGGCTGGTGATTAGGTAGTCGAGATCGGCTTCGTTGACGGCCGTGCGGAAGGCGGTGCAGGTGGGGATCGCGTTGAAGGCGGCGTGGGAGCCCTTTTCGCCCAGGTAGACGACGCGGTTGGAGAGGTCGGTGCCGTAGAAGCCGTACTGGAGGAAGCCGGCGGTGGTGCCGGCCAGGCCGATGCGGGTGTCCTCGAGGTCTCGCGACCATTGATAGGCGGCATCGAGGCCCAAGCCGGGGATTTCCGAGCCCGCGGCGAAGCGGTCGCGGAGGTAATCGCGCTGGATCGGGTAGCCGATTGCGGCGATCAGTAGCGCGAGGCCAATGAAGCCGCTGGCGACGATCCCGCGGCTCGCCCCCCGCGAGCGCGCGAAGAGCAGCGCCGCCGGGACGACGACGAGCAGGAAGGCAAGCCCCAGCGCGAAGATCCGAGCCGGATCCCGCACCACCGCATCCGACCGATCCGTCACCACGAGCACCAAGAGCAGCCCGGCAAGCAAAAGCCACCCGCCGACGGGACGAAATCGTTGCCTGGGAGGCGGATTTCGTCCCGTCGGCGGCGGTAGTGCGAGGGGGAGGAGGGTTAGGCCTAGGAGGAGGGCCGGGATCGCGTAGCGGATATTGATGCCGAAGCCGACCGGGGCGCCCTCGGCGCCGGCGGCGCTGAGGGGGGTGAAGAGGTAGGCGAGCATGCCGAAGAGGGCGACGGCACCCATCCAGCGGAGGACCGGCTCGCGACCGCGCAAAAAGAGAACGAGCACTCCCCCGGCGACCGCGGCGGCAATCACCAGCGGCCAGAGGGTGCCGAAGGCCTGGTCGAGCCCAGGGCCGAAGTAGTGGCGCCAAACGCCCGTGTCGGTGAGGTAGTGGACGATGCTGAAGTCCGGTCTCCCCTCCTGCAGCCGCTCTGGATGAGGCAACGGAATCGGCCCCAGGCTCGTCGCCTGCGGCAGCGGATTGCCGGCGACGATCAGGTTCCGCAGATACCAGTAGCCGCCTCCCAGGAGCGCTGGGACGAACCACCAGCCGAAGGCTGCCCAGCGCCTCCCAGCGGGCGCGAGAGCGACCACGGCGACTGTCAGGCCAGCGGCCATCGCAACAGCGGTCGACTTGGTGCCAACCGCAAGCCCGGTGGCCAGGCCCGCTGCAGCGATAGCCCAGTTCAGGCCCTGAGACGTGTCGGCCCGCGAGCGACGTGTCCAGGCAGTGATCAGGATCGCGACCGCTGCAAGCAGGAGAGCTGCAGCGACGAGATCGTTCTTGGCTGCTCCGGGCTCCCGAACGACGAGCGTGTGGCACTCGAGGACGATGGCAGCTGCGAGGACAGCGAGGTGGCCTCGCCCGTAAGGCCGGCCGATGCACCATGCAGCTAGGAAGCTGATTGCCAAGAAGCCGAAATTGATGAAGAGGGACAGCGTGTCCCTTTGCGTGAGCAGGATTCCCTCGGCATGGAGAAGCTCAGAGTTCTGCGGATACAGCCAGTTCGTGAAGACCGTCTCGGTGTAGTGCAGCCCGTGGACCGAGTGGCTCTTCGCCATCTCCACGGCGAAGGGCATGTGGTACCAGAGCGAGTCGAAATTGAAGATGCCCCGATCGAGCGCGTCCTTGGTCGTCAGCCCCCAGTGCGCGAAGACGACCGAGATCACTCCGACCGTGATGACCCATGCCAGCCAAGACGCCCCTCCGGCGGGTGGCGTCGTAGGGGGGACCGCCCCTGAGGACGCTTTAGCGACCGGAAGGGGCGGTGGGTCCCCTACGGCGACAGGACCCGCCGGCCGGAGCGTCCACGCCAGGGCCGCCAGCAAAAGCGATGAGCCAACTAGAGACCAGGCGTAGAGGAGTCCGACCGTGCCGAGGACCTCCCCCAGCCAAACCAGCAGGGCAACCCCAACCACGGCCTCGACCAGCCGGGCAGGAGCCCCGTCCCAAGCCGGGAGCAAGCGCTGCCGCAACCGGTACGCCGTGAACCCCAGCGACAGGCCCACTGCCGCCAGGCTGAGGATCCCGAGGATGTAGGTGCCGGCGCTAACCACCGGTCGCTCCGAGAAGAACCGCTAGAGGCCGTGGACGACGATGGGGGTCTCGCCGGGGGCGACCATGCCCTGGGCGCGTGCCTTGCCGTTGAGGTAGATCGGGTCGTCGGCGTGCTGGACCTGCCAGTGCAGCCGGGTGTTTTCGTCCTGCACCTCGTGCAGCTTGGCTTTGGCCGCCGTCGTCGCCGTGTAGGTCTTGACGAAGTCGATCACCGGGTTGAGGTAGGAGTAGAGGACGGCGGCGAGAACCAGGGTCAGCGCGACCCGCCCGACGCGATCCCAGTGGACGCGACTCGCACCGCGCCGCGCCGCGGGACGGCGAGCGGCTGGGCGGCGCCTGGGCGCCGTGGCGGGCCTTCTCCTCGCCTGCGCGCGCGCTGCCATGCCCGCTGCTACGCGGTCGGGGCCCGCATTCCTTCATCGCAGCCCGCCTAAGCGGAGCGCTGGCGGAATGCCTGCAAACCCGGGAAGCTCGCGGAATCGCCAAGTTCCTCCTCGATCCGGAGCAGGCGGTTGTACTTGGCAACCCGGTCGGAGCGCGAGGGGGCGCCGGTCTTGATCTGACCGGCGCGGGTGGCGACCGCCAGGTCGGCGATCGTCGTGTCCTCGGTCTCGCCCGAGCGGTGGGAGATCACAGCCGTGTAGCCGGCATCGCGGGCGATGCGAATCGCCTCCAGAGTCTCGGTGAGGGTGCCGATCTGGTTGACCTTGACGAGGATCGAGTTGCCGACGCCGGCATCGATCCCCCGCCGCAGGCGCTCCGGATTGGTGACGAAGAGGTCGTCGCCGACCAGCTGGACCCGCTCTCCCAGCTTCCCGGTCAGGAGCTTCCAGCCGTCCCAGTCCTCCTCGTCCATGCCGTCCTCGATCGAGAGGATCGGGTAGCGCGAGCAGGCGTCCTCCCAGTAGGACGCCATCTCCTCCGGCGAGAGCGAGCGGCCCTCGTGCTCGAGCACGTAGGCACCGCCTTCGAAGACCTCGCTGGTGGCCGGGTCGAGGGCGATGAAGACGTCCGTGCCCGGCGTGTAGCCGGCCGCCTCCACGCCGGCCAGCACGGCCTGCAGAGCCGCCTCGTTGGACTCGAGGTTCGGCGCGAAGCCGCCCTCGTCGCCGACCGCGGTCGAGTGGCCGCTCGTCGCAAGGCTCTTCTTCAGCGCGTGGAAGACCTCGGTGCCCACCCGCAGGCACTCCGAGAAGCTCGCCGCTCCGGCGGGAACGACCATGAACTCCTGGAAGTCGACCGAGTTGTCGGCGTGGGCGCCGCCGTTGAGGACGTTCATCATCGGCACCGGGAGCACGGTCGGCTCATCGCCGCCGTAGAGCCCCGCCAGGTAGCGAAAGAGGGGTTCGCCGTTGACCGCAGCCGCCGCCTTGGCCGCCGCCAGGGAGACGCCGAGGATCGCGTTGGCGCCGAGCTTGCCCTTGTTCGCGGTCCCGTCGAGCTCGATCATCCTCGCGTCGAGCCCGGCCTGGTCGCTCGCATCGAGGCCCTTCAGCGCCTCCGCGATCTCGCCGTTGACGTTGGCGACCGCGCGCGAGACCCCCTTGCCGGCCCAGGCGTCGCCGCCGTCACGCAGCTCGACCGCCTCGAACTCGCCGGTGGAGGCGCCGGAGGGCACCGCGGCCAGGCCGCGGGCGCCCGACTCGAGCACGACTTCGACCTCGACGGTGGGGTTGCCCCGGGAGTCGAGAACCTGACGGGCGTGAATGGAGGAGATGCCGCTCATCGACCAGCCGCGTTCAGCCCGGCGGCGCTATTCGCCTTCGGGCGCAGCTTCCGGGACGGCCCCGGCGGGGAGTTCGGTGCCTTCGGGAGCGGCTGCCGCTTCGGCACCCGCAGGCCGCGGCCGCTGGACGAGCTGCCGCCCTTCGGGTGTCAGCACGCTCACCGATCCGGGCAGGGCCGGTTTGATCGAGGTGACCAGCGCCGGACAGGCTTCGGGCGGTTCCGCCGGGTCGGCTTCGAAGCAGGCGGGGTCGGCTTCGGCCGGCCGGCCGTCGCTCTCGTAGTTGGCGCAACGCGGGCTTGCGACGTCATCGACGCAGAAGGTGCGCGAGCGCCAAAGGCTTTCCCAGTTGCGCACGAAGGCATTGAAGTCCTGCTGGGCCATCTGTTCCGTCAGCTGACTGCGGATCTGCGTTTCGGTTTCTTCGAGCCCCTGGACTTTCTCAGGCGTGATCTTCGCCACTTCGAAGACCACGAAGCCGCGGTCTTCCTTCAGCGGCCCTTCGATCTCGCCCTGCTCAGCGCCGAAGACCTGGGCGTTCAGGGGTTCCGCCACGCCACCCTCGGAGAGGCCCGTCTGGAGCCCCCCTTTGTCTTTCGTCGCCGGGTCCGTCGAGTACTCCTTCGCGACCTTTTCCCAGTTCTCGATCGAGTCGTCTCTTTCGAGCTCGGCCTTGGCTTCCTCGACCTTCGACTCGTCCTTGTTGACGACGATCCGGATGTCGCGGCTTTCGGGGGTCGTGAACTGGCTCGCCTTCGCCTCTTCGTAGTAACTCTCGATCTCGCTGCTGCTGGGAGCCGGCGCTTCTTCCTGGATCGCGCTCTGGATCTTCCCGCTGAGGACCTGGAGCGTGACCCGCTGGTCGACGTCCTCATCCGTGTAGCGGGCTTCCTCGAGGAATTCCTGGAATTTCTCCTCGGTCGGGAACTGCTCTTTGATTTTCTCCAGTTCGGCAGAGGTCTCCTGCGGCGTGACCGTGAAGCCCATCTCCGCCGCCTCACCCTGGATCCAGATCGAGTCGAGCAGTCCGCCGAGCGCGGTTTGCCTGAGGCCGTCGTACTGTTCGTCGCCGGGCTTGGGGATGGGTTTGATCTGAGATTCAGCCGCGGCCAGGACGGTGGCGTGGCGGAGCTCATCCTCGGTGATCGTGCCGATGTCGCCGGGAGCGTCCTCGACCACGACCACGGCCCCAGACGGGATGGTGGGATCGCCGATCCCCTCGGCGATCGCGATGCCGGCGAAGAGAAGAGCCAGGAGGGCCGCGAAACCGACCAGGACGAGACGTCTCTGCCCCGCCGCTTTCCTCTGCCGCTGATTCGACGCCACCGAGCGGGCAGCATAGATCAAATGCCAGCGCCCAAGCGGCGCCGCGTCAGGTCGCGGCGCTCGGCGCGGTTTCCGGCTCCTGGGCCTGCCTTGCATCGCGTATCCCGGCGGCCATGGCGAGGACCGCGGCAAGCCTCGCCTCCGGCTCGTCGGGCACCCTCACCGCGGCCGTCTTCTCACGCCACTCATACAGGGCTCCCTCGACCTTCTCGGCGAGCACCGCGGCCCCGTCCGAGTCGAGCTCGACCCCGGTCACGCTGAGGCGCCCGCCGCGGAACTCGACGCTGCGCGCCCCGGCCAGTCCCAGTTCGATCCGGGCCCGCTGCAGCGCCAGCAGGTTCTCGGCCTCGGGCGGGGGCGGCCCGAAGCGGTCGTCGAGCTCATCGCGGATCGCCCGCAGCTCCCCCGGCTCGCGGGCCGCGGCGATGCGGCGGTGGACGTCGATCTTGGCCGCCTCGAAGGGAACGAAGGCAGCCGGCAGGAACGCGTCGACGGCGACGTCGAGCCGCACCGGCTCCGGCGCCTCCTCCCCAGCCGCCTCGCGCGCGGCGCCGACGGCCTCGTCGATCATCTGGCAGTAGAGCTCGAAGCCGACCGCGGCGACGTGGCCGGACTGCTCCTCGCCGAGCAGGTCGCCGGCGCCGCGGATGTCGAGGTCGCGCATCGCGATCTTGAAGCCGGAGCCGAGCTCGGTGTGGTCGGCGAGGGTGGAGAGCCGTGCCGCCGCCTCCTCGCTCAGGGCCTCGGCGGAGGGATAGAGCAGATAGGCGAAGGCGCGCTCGCGAGAGCGGCCCACGCGGCCGCGGATCTGGTAGGCCTGGGCCAGGCCGAGCTGGTCGGCGCGCTCGGCGATCAGCGTGTTGGCGCTGGGGATGTCGAGACCCGACTCGATGATCGTCGTCGTCACCAGGCAGTCGGCGTCGCCGCGCAGGAAGCCGAGCATCGTCTCCTCCAGCTGCGTCTCGTCCATCTGCCCGTGCGCTTCGGCGAAGCGGGCCTTCGGCACCAGGCCGCGCAGGCGCTCGACAGTCTCTGGCAGCGAGTCGATCCGGTTGTGCAGGAAGAAGGCCTGGCCTCCGCGCTCCAGCTCGCGGTGGATCGCCTTGGCGACGAGGTCCTCGTCGTAGGGCCCGACGTAGGTCCGCACCGGCCGGCGCCCCTCGGGCGGCGTCTCGATCGTGGAGATGTCGCGCAGCCCGGCAAGGCTCATCTGCAGCGTGCGGGGGATCGGCGTCGCCGAGAGCGAGAGGACGTCGACCTTCAGCTTCAGCTGGCGCAGCAGCTCCTTCTGCTTGACCCCGAAGCGCTGCTCCTCGTCGACGATGACGAGGCCGAGGTCCCTGGCCCGCACGTCGCGTGAGAGCAGGCGGTGGGTGCCGATCAGGACGTCGACCTTGCCCGCCTCGAAGTCCGCCAGGACGGCCTTGACCTCGGCCGGCTTGCGCAGGCGCGAGATCCCCTCGACGACGAAGGGGAGGTCGGCGAGGCGCTCGCGGAAGGTGCCGAGATGCTGCTGGGCGAGGATCGTCGTCGGCACCAGCATCATCACCTGCTTGCCGTCGGCGGCGGCCTTGACCGCGGCCCGCAGCGCCACCTCGGTCTTGCCGAAGCCGACGTCGCCGCAGACCAGGCGGTCCATCGGCTGCTCGGCCTCCATGTCGCCCTTGACCGCCTCGATCGCTTCCACCTGGTCGGCGGTCTCGCGGTAGGGGAAGGCAACCTCCATCGTCATCTGCCACTCGCCGTCGGCGCCGAAGGCGTGGCCCTTGCGGGTCCGTCGCTCCGCATACAGGTTGAGCAGCTCGCCGGCGAGGGCGCCCGCGGCCTTGCGCGCCCGCGCCTTCATGTTCTGCCAGCGCTTGCCGCCGAGGGCGGAGAGCGAGGGCTCGCCGCCGGCGCCGACGTAGCGGCTCAGCTTCGCCAGCTGGTCGGTGGGGACGTAGACGCGGTCCTCTCCCCTGTATTCGAGGTAGAGGTAGTCGCGGGTGACGCCACCGACCTCGCGCGTCTCGAAGCCGGCGAAGCGGGCGACGCCGTGGTCCTCGTGGACGACGTGGTCGCCGACCCGCAGGTCGCTGAAGGCGAGGCGGGTGCGGCCGGCGCCGGGAGCGCGGGCTTCGGCGCGGCGGCGCCGGTGGACGAGGCGGCGGAAGGGGTAGACGGCGAGCCGCAGCTCGGGGCTGACGAAACCCTCGCGCATGCGGGCCTCGGCGAAGGTGAGGCCAGGGTCGGGCGAGAGGCGGCCGCCCTCCAGCAGGGCGGCGTCGAGCCGGTCGAGCCCGTAGCGCGCCCGCTCCGCCTCGCCGCGATCGTCGAAGGCGACCACCGTGCGGTAGCCGGAGCGGATCTGCTTCTCCAGCTCGGCCTCGGCCTCCTTGACGCTGCGGGCCGGCGACTCGGCCCGGGCAGCGCGGAAGGCGTCCTCGTCGTCGCTGCCGGCAGCGACGAAGGAGAGCGCGGCGCGCTCGGCGAGAGGCGCGGCGACGTCGACGTAGAGGTGCCGGGCGTCCTCGGCGTGCATCGCCGTCGTCGCGTCCTCCCAGTGGTCGCGCAGCGCCGGCTCGATCTCCTCGGCCGCGGCGAGGAGAACCGCGGCGGCGCCGGGCACCAGGGCCAGGGGCGGGCCGAAGCGCTCCAGGGGAAGAACCTCGGCCAGGCTCGGCGCCTCCCGACCCGCCTCCTCGGCCTCCATCGCGGCCAGCTCGGCAAGCTCGCGGTGCTCCGCGTCGAGCTCGGCGGCGGGCGCCAGCTCCACCCGCTCGGCATCGCCCAGGGAGCGCTGGGTGAAGGTCGAGAACCAGCGCATCGACTCGACCTCGTCGCCGAAGAGCTCGATCCGCACGGCGCGCTCGACGGTGGCGCCGAAGGCGTCGAGGATGCCGCCGCGGACGGCGAACTGACCGCGCTCCTCCACCTGCTCGACCCGTTCGTAGCCGGCGGCGGCGAGGTCGCGGGCGACGCCGCCGAGGTCGATCTCCTCGCCCCGGGCGATCGCGAACCCGGCCGGCCGCAGGGCGGCGTCGGGGACGGCCTCGGCCAGGGCGGTGGCGCTGGCGACGACGACCGCGTCCTCCTCCTTCCCGAGGGCGTCGAGGGCGTCGATCCGCAGCCCGACCAGGTGCGGCGGCGGCGTCACGTGCGAGGCGAAGCCGGTGCCGCGCGAGGGATAGAGACGGACCCGGCGCGGGGCCAGATATGCGCGCAGGTCGGCGGCGAGGTCGCGGGCGGAGCGATCGTCCGCGGCGACCAGGAGCGCCGGGCGGCCGGCGAGGCCGCGATCGTCCTCGAGGATCGCCGCGAAGAGCAGCGGCCTCAGCATCGCCGAGACCGGCACCTCGACCTTCTCCCCACCCGCAACGGCGTCGCGCACGCGACCGGTGAGCGCGTGCACGCGCTCGTTCTCGGCGGCGATATCTATCAGCGGACGGAGGGACATCGGGCGGAAGTCGCCATAATCGCAGCCGGTCTGAAGCTGAGGAACACACCACAGGGAGTTATCGCCGAGGATCCGGAACGGAGGCGCTGGGTCCTGCTGCCCGCCGAGCACGACATGCTCAGCCTGCTCGGCGGCGGCGAGGCGGCCCGCCTTGGGGTTCGACGCCTGATCGAAGCCGAGGAGACGCCCGCCGCCGACCCGGCGAGCGCCGGCCTCCCATTCCAGCCCCGCTCCCTGCGCGCCTTCAGCCTCTGGCCATCGCACTACGAGGGCTCGGCGCGGATGCTCGTCAAGCGCTTCTTCCCGGCCCCTGTGCAGCGCGCGGCGGCGGCCTACGAGCGCGTCACCCGCCGGACCTTCCCCCCATTCAGACCGAACAAGCGCTTCTACGAGGTCCCCGCCTTCTACGTCGGCAACCACGCCGCGATGCTGGCCGACGGCGAGGAGATGCCCTGGCCCGCGCACACGAGGTACCTCGACTTCGAGCTGGAGCTCGCCTTCGTGCTCGCCCGCCCGCTCGCGGACCCGAGCCCGGCGGAGGCTCGCGAGGCGATCGGGGGCTGGCTCGTGCTCAACGACTGGAGCGCCCGCGAGGTGCAGGCGGAGGAGGCTCGCCACGGCATGTTCGGCCCGGCGGTGAAGTCGAAGACCTTCGCCAACTCGATCGGCTGCGACGTCGTCAGCACCGACGAGATGCCCGACTGGACCGCCGCCCGCGGCCGGGTGCGCGTCGACGGCGAAGTCTGGTGCGAAGGCGGTACCGCCGACCCCGCCCACGACGTCGGCGAGATGCTCGCCTACGCGGCGGCCGGGGAGCGGCTGGAGCCCGGCGACGTGATCTCGACCGGGACGATGCCCGGCTGTTGCGGGCTCGAGCTCGACCGCTGGATCGAGCCGGGGCAGACGGTCGAGCTGGAGATCGACGGGATCGGCACGCTCTCAAACCGGATCGGCGCCCGGCGATGAGGAAGCTGCTCGCGGCCGGCTCGGCGCTGGGCCTGCTCGCCCACAACGCCTTCGAGACCCGCGCCGGGGTCGGGCTGGTCTTCGAGCCCTTCATCGGCCGCCGCGGGGCGTACGCCCTCTGGGGCGGCTACTTCCCGCTGATGCTCGTCGCCGCCCTGCGCGAGGGAGAGATGGCGCGGCGGCTGACCGCCTTCAGCGCCGGGATCGGAGTGGCGGGCGTCGCGGTCCACTTCAAGGCCTGGCCGTGGTCGCTGCACGGTGGGGTGCCGATGCTCGACGAAGCCGAGGGCCTGAGCGAGGACCAGCTGCCGGCCTACAACGGGGTGCTCTGGTTCTGGCTGCTCTGCAGCGCCCTCAGCCTGCCCGCGGCCAACCGGCCCGGGTCCCGGCGGTTTGCCGCCCTCGGCCTGCTCAACTTCCCGATCCTGCTCGCCTCCGCCCAGCACCACTTCCGCTGGGCGCGAGAGCAGGCCGGGCGCGAACCGGAGCGCTGGAGCCCCGCCCTTCGCGAATGACCGCCGGCGGGACGAAATCCACCCCATATGAGCGGATTTAGTCCCGTCGGCGGGGGGAAGGGGGTGCTCTCGCTCACCTTCGACAACCTCGGGGAGGCGGCGGAACTGGAGATGGGGGCGCTGGACGCGGATGCGCCGCTGGGCGGCCACGTCACCGCCACGGAGGTGGTGCCGGGGCTGCTCGACCGGCTCGCGGAGCGGGATCTGTCGGCGACCTTCTTCGTCGAGGGGCTCAACGCCGAGCTCTACCCGGATCTGCTGCGGGACATCTCGGCAAGGGGTCACGAGGTCGCCTACCACGCCTGGCGCCACGAGCAGTGGGACGGGATTAGCGCCGCCGGGCAGAGCGAGAACCTGGCCCGGGGCGTTGCCGCCTTCGAGCGGATCGGGCTCGAGATCTCCGGGCTGCGTCCGCCCGGCGGCCGGCTCGGCCCCGGCGGCACGGCAGTCCTGCGCGATGCCGGCCTGCGCTACTGCTCGCCCGCCGGTGCCGGCGCCGGCGAGGACGGCGGCCTCGCGCTGCTGCCGTTCCAGTGGCGCCACCTCGACGCCAGCTGCGTGCTGCCGCCGCTGGCCGGCGCCCGCGAGCAGATGACCGGATCGCCCGACCCCGTCGAGCCGGCCGGCTTCCTGGCTTCGCTTCTGCAGGCGGTCGAGGGGCTGACCAACGACGGCGGCTACCTCGCGATCGTCCTCCACCCCTTCATGCTCGGCTGGCTCGGCGACGAGCACCTCGCCGCCCTGCTCGACCGGATCGCGGCAGCCACCAGCCAAGGCGAGCTCTGGGCAGCACGCTGCGATGAGATCGCCGACCACGTGCTCGCGCACCCCGATCGGTTCGCGGGAGGCACGACGCTGGACGCGACCAGTTGGGCCTAGCTGGGACGCGCGGCGCGAACCAGCGCGGCGCCCAGCCTGATCCAGAGCGGGTAGAGCAGGAACATCGAGAGGGCTCCCGCGTGCTGCACCGGAGCTATCCGCCGCTCGTCGACGCGGGCGAGGCCGGAGGTCAGCATGAACTCGCGCCCCGAACGCGAGCCGAAGGGGCGCCAGAGGCGGCCGAGCCCCGGAACGTTGGCGTAGAGCGCGAGAGAGACGACCACGAACAGCGCGACGACCCCGCCGCGCAGGCGCCTCGCGGAGGCCTCGTCCCCGCCCGCGACGGCCTCGATCGCCGCGCCCGAGGCGACCAGCAGCGGTGGGTCGATCGCGAAGCTCATTTCGGTAACAACCTAGTATCCCTGTCATGTCCGCGCTGGGAGACGTGGCGGCGGCGATCCTGCCGCCTGAGGCCGGGGGGCCCGATCCCGAGCGGGTGGCCAGCGTCGCCCGGCGGATGATCGACCGCATGCCCGCCGTCTCGCAGGCGGGGCTGGCCGCGGCGCTGGTCGGCCTCGAGGCCTACTCCGTTGCGCGCACCGGCCGCCGGCTCGGCGCCGGCTCGCCCCAGCGGCGCGAAGCGCTGCTTGCCGACTTCGCCAGGCTCGGCGGCACCCCCGCCCTCGACACGGTCAAGTCGATCGTCCTGCTCGCCCACGGCGCCGACGCCTATGCCGAGGAGATCGCCACGGTCGGCTCGCGCCACGCGCCCTCGCGGCCCGACGGCGCGATGAACCTCACCCCCGCAACCGAGTGGCCCGCGACGAGCAGCTGCGACGCGGTGGTCATCGGCTCCGGTGCCGGCGGCGCCTTCGCCGCCCGGGAGCTGGCGCGGGCCGGATTCGACACGGTGATCGTCGAGGAAGGCGAGCGCTGGACCGCGGGCCGCATCCGCAACTCCCACCCCCTCGACCGCTTCGCCTCGATCTACCGCGACGGGGGCACGACGATGGCGTTCGGGAATCCGCCGATAGCCCTGCCACTGGGGCGCGCGGTCGGCGGCACGACCGTGATCAACTCGGGCACCTGCTACCGGCCCCCTGCGCCCGTCGCGAGGGACTGGTTCGAGAAGCACGGCCTGGCGCTCGCCAACCCCGAGCTGCTCGGGCCCAGGGTCGCCGACGTCGAAGCGACGATCGGCGTCGCCCCGGCGCCGATGGAGGTCCTGGGACGCAATGGCGAACTCTCGCTGGAGGGCGCCGCGGCCCTCGACTGGCAGAGCGCGCCGCTGCGGCGAAACGCACCGGGCTGCCGCGGCGCCTGCCAGTGCGCGATCGGCTGCCCCAACAACGCCAAGGGCGGCGTCCACCTGAACGCGCTGCCGCAGGCGTGCGAGGGCGGTGCGCGGATCGTCTCGGGACTGCACGTGACGGAGGTACTGGTCGAGGGCGGACGGGCCGTGGGCGTGGCCGGGCGCAGGCCCGAGGGCGGCGAGGTGCGGATCTCGGCCCCGCTGGTCGTCGTCGCCGCCGGGGCGATACCGACCCCGCCGCTGCTGCGCCGCAGCGGCCTCGGCGGGCACCCGAGGCTGGGCCGCAACCTCTCGATCCACCCGGCGACCGGCATCACCGCGAACTTCGAAGATGAGGTGACGTCGTGGCGCGGAGTGATGCAGAGCGTCGGGATCGAGGAGCTGCACGAGCGCGAGGGGATCCTGCTCGAGGCCACCGCGAGCCCGCCGGGGATGGGGGCCATCTCGGCTCCCGGCTACGGCACCCACCTGCTGGGCCGCCTCGCCCGAGCCGCCAACACGGCGACACTCGGGGCGATGATCGCCGACGCGCCTTCAGGCCGGGTCTTCGGCGCGCGCGCGCCGATCGTCTCCTACCGGCTCGCAAGGGCCGACGAGCGACGCCTGGCCACCGCGGTCGGCGCGATGGTGCGGGTGATGCTCGCCGCCGGCGCGAAGGACGTCGAACTCGGCGGCGGAGCGCCCGCGGTGCGGGACGAGTCGGAGATCGAGGCCGCGATCGAGCGGCTCGACGTGCGCCGCCTGCGCCTCGCCGCCTTCCACCCGACGGGCACCGCCGCCGCCGGCTCGGACCCCTCGCGCCACCCTGTCGACCCCGAAGGCCGCCTGCGCGGAGTCGACGGCGTCTGGGTCGCCGACGGCTCGGTCCTTCCCAGCTGCCCCGGCGTCAACCCCCAGGTCTCGATCATGGCGGTCGCCGCCGGGGTGGGCGAGGCCGCCGCCCAGGCCCGGTAGCCCTCGCGACCTCGGCTCCGTCTAGCCGAGGACCTTGAACTTCTTCTTCGCCGGTGTCGGGTCTTTGTTGCCGGCGGCGTCGGTCGCCCAGACCCTGAAGACGTGCTTGCCGACCTTCAGGCCCTTGTACTTCTTCGGCGAGCTGCACCTCTTGACCGGCTTGCGGTCGAGCTTGCACTGGAAGGTCGAGCCCGCCTCGTCGGAGGAGAACCTGAACTTCGCCGTGCGCTTTTTCGATTTCGCCTTCGGTCCTTTGAGGATCGTCGTCTCGGGCGGTTTGGCGTCCGCCTCGTCCGGGTTCTTGACGCAGATCGCGGCCGGCAGAGCGTCCTGACACCCATCATCGACTTTGGGGTCGGCGGCGCTCGTCGCGATGACGAGCTCCGAGGTGCCGCCCGCGGCATTGGTCTGGGTCGCGGCGACGATCGTCCCGGTCGGGATCTGACTCGGGTAGACGACTTTCCAGTTGCCGCTGCCGTCGGCCGTCGCTTCGCCGAGGAAGGATTCGAGCTCGCCCGCTTCGGCGACTTCCTTGCGGAAGACGCGAACCGTTGCTTCCGGTTCGGCGGTGCCGCCGGCGCTCGACTGGACCGACGTGGCGAAGGCCGGCGGCAGGATGCCGCCGTTGGTCAGCGAGCCGATCAGGTCGATGAAGAGGCCGGCGTTTTCCTCGCCCTTGTTGCGGGCGACTTCGTTCTGGCTGGCCCCTTCCCCGCCCGAGTTGTCGATCTCGATCGCGTCGGTGCCGCTTTCGCGGATGTTGTTCTCGCTGTCGGCCGTGTCGCCGCCGATCTGGTTTTCGGTGGCGTTGACGAGCGCAGCCGGGTTCTGGATGCGAATGCCCGCCGCACCCGACTGGTAGATCGAGTTGCCGAAGACCTCGTTCTCGTTGTCTTCGATGCGGATGCCGTTGGCTTCCGATTCGCCGATCACGTTGTCCTCGATCAGGTTGCCACCCGCTGCATTCGGTCCGGCCTTGGTCCAGATCCCGAGTCCGGCCCCTTCGATGAAGTTGCCGTCGATTTCGGTGCCACCGAATCGCGCCTCGACCCCGACGCCCCCATCCATCTCGAGCACGTTGTCGTTGACGGTGACCTGATTCGCGTTGTTCGTGTTGAGGACGAACACACCGGTCCCTGGCGCGGGGACGTCGGAGGCGGTCGGGCCGGAGCCGATGATGTTGCCTTCCGCTTCGAGGCCCTCGCCGTTTTCGTTGAAGATGCCGAAGTCGCCACCGGCGATGAAGTTGGCGTCGCCGTTCGTCGTGCCGCCGATGGTCACGTTGTCCGCGGCCCCCGCGAGGATGTCGAAGACACCGTTGGCCACGACCGTCGTTCCGTCGGCGCCCAGGCCGACGTAGTTGCCGTGCACGGTCGTCGGCCCCGTAGCCGGCGCCTCGTTGCCACCGCTCTCGCCGTCGAGGTCGATCCCGGTCGAGAGGCCTCCGCCGGCGATCACGTTGCAGCCACCGTCGCATGAGGCCGTTTCTTGCGCTTCGCCTTCGATCGTGCGGCCAATCTCGTTGTCCGTGGCTTGGAAGCCGCCGCTCGCGGTGGAGTCGGTGACCTCGATGTTCTTGCCGTTCGCGGCCGCGGTGATGCCGTCGGGTTTGACGCCGAAGTAGTTGCCCCGGACGACGGCGTCGTCCGCACCCTCGATGTCGAGGCCCTCGTTGCTGTTGTTGGCGATGACGTTGCGGTCCGCCGGCAGCGTCCCGCCGACGCTGGCACCGTTGGAGTCCGGGTCGATGAAGATGCCGGTGGTGTTGGCACCGGCGCTACCGTCGAGCTTGACCCCGATCCAGTTGTTGGTCGCCGTAAAGCCGCTGGAGCCGTTGATGACGTTGATGGCGGTGCCGGCTTCGATCACCGCGAGCCCCTTGATTTCCACGTCGTCGCTGTTCACGTCGAGCCCGGCGCTGCCGCTGACGCCGACGCAGGGACCGGCGATAAGGGCGGCGGTCGTGCAGGGGGAGCCTTTGTCGCCGTCGATAGCCACCTCGTCGGCGATGGTCGGGAATCCGCCGAGGGTGATCGCGATGGTGTCGGCGAGCTGGCCGTTGAAGGCAGCTGCGAAGTCGATCGTGTCTTTGACGCTGGTCGAGGCATTTGACTCTTCGATCGCCGCCCGCAGGGTGCATTTGGCGCCCGCCGTGAGGCAACCGCCGACGCCGGGGGTGGCGTCCGCTTCGTCGAGCGTGCTGTCGACGGTGTACGTCACCGCCAGCGCAACGTTGGGCACGGCGAACAGGCAACCGACAGCGATCGAGACCGAAGCGAGGAATCTCAAGAGACTCTCCTGGGGACCGGCGTGGACAGGAACGCGGCGACCCTATCCGGCTCAGCGGCGGTGGGGCAGGCCCGGCCCGGTCCGCTGCCACTCGACCTGGCCGACGCCCTCTTTGGCCGAGCGGCCCTCGACGTCGTCCCACTCGTGCAGCATCCGCTTCAGCGCGGCGACCGCCTCTGGGGGATGGGCGGCGGCCTCGGCGGCGAGGGCGAGGGTTGCCTCCTCGGTGCTCGCGGCCGGCGCGACGCGGTTGATCAGGCCAAGGCGCAGCGCCTCGTCGGCGCCGACCGTGCGCGAGGTGAGCAGCAGGTACTTGGCGGTCGCCAGGCCGCAGAGGGTGACCAGGCGGGCCGGGCCGACCGGGACCCCGAGAGCGGCGCCGGGGAAGCGCATGCGCAGGTTGGAGCCGCCGACGCGCATGTCGCAGGCGACGGCGATCTCGGCCCCGCCCCCCACGACGTCGCCGTGGCAGGCGGCGACGGTCGGCTTGGGGAAGGCGACGACGGCGTCGTAGAGGTCGGCAAAGAGCTGCATGCGCCGGACCTTGCCCTCCTCGTCGAGCTCCTCCTTGACGTCGGCTCCGGCGGAGAGGCCCATGTGGTCGGAGGAGCTGATCGCGAGCGCGCGCGCAGCCTCGTCGGCGCGCGCGACCGCGAGGTGCTCGAGCATCTCGACCAGCACCTGGGTGTCGATCGCGTTGCGCGAGGCAGGCCGCATCAGGCGCAGCACCGCCACGCCCTGCTCGGTCACCTCGTAGCTCGTCACCTCGGCAGGGGCGCTCACGGCGTGGAATCTATTTCGTCCAGCCTCTCGACCAGCCGCTCGGTCTCGGTGGCGGCGCTCTCGATCAGGGTCGCGACCTCCGCCCGCGGCTCGCGAAAGCGGCCGAGGACGTAGGCGGAGACCACCTCGGGGTCGGTCGAGTCGGGCCGGCCGACGCCGACGCGGACGCGCCAGAACTCGCTGTCGCCGAAGCCCCGCTTGAGGCTCTTGAGGCCGTTGTGCCCGGCCAGTCCCCCGCCCTGGCGAACCTGCACCTCGCCGAAGGGGAGGTCGATCTCGTCGTGGAGGACGACGACCCGGTCCAGCGACACCTTCAGCGCGCCGCGCGCGGGCCCGGCCGAGTCGCCGGCGACGTTCATGAAGGTCTGCGGCAGCAGGATCGCCACCCTGGGGCCGCCCGGGCCGGAGCGGCCTTCGGCGATCAGCCCGCCGAACTTCTTCTTCGCCCGCGGCAGGTCCCAGCGGCGCGAGAGCTCGGCGGCGACCTCGAAGCCGACGTTGTGGCGCGTCGCCTCGTACTGGCGGCCGGGGTTGCCGAGTCCGACGATCAGGATGCGGTCGCCCTGCTCGCCCTGGCCTCGCTCGGCTCGGCGGCGGCGAAAGAGGGACAGCGGTTACTCCCCGCCGGAGTCGCCCGAATCGCCCTCGGCCTCGCCGTCCTCCTCGGCGGCGGGCGCCTCGCCCTCCTCGCCGACGAGCTCGGCCTCCTCCTCGACGGTGGGCTCGGGCACCTCTTCGACGCGCGGCGGAGAGAGGGTCGCGATCGTCACCTCGTCGGGGTCGTCGGCGATGAGGGTGACGCCCTCGGGCACGACCAGAGCCGAGAGCTGCAGGGTGTCGTTGACCTCCATCGCGGAGACGTCGGCGACGATCCGGTCGGGGATCTCGGTGGGCAGCGCTTCGACCGTGACCTCGCGGGTGACGTGCTCGAGCACGCCACCGCCCTTGACGCCGGGGGAGACCTCGGCGCCCTCGAGCTCGACCGCGACCTCCGCCTGGATCGCCTCGTCGAGCCGCACCTCCTGCAGGTCGATGTGCTGGAGGCTGCCGCGCACCGGATGGTGCTGCTGCTCCTTGACCACGACGGGCACCGCTTTCGCGCCCTCGATCTCGAGGTCGAAGAGGGCGGCGCCTTCGGCAAGCACGCCCCGGATGTCTCGTTCGGTCGCCTGGAAGGCACGCGCCTCGGCCCCGCCGCTGTAGACGACGCCGGGCACGAGGCCCTCGCGCCGCAGGCGGCGAGAGGTTCGGGAGCCGAACTCGGCTCGGGGTGCAGCCTTCAGCTTTTCGCGTCCACGGGCCATGCGGACCGAGAGGATAGAGAAACGAGCGAAAGCGCAACCTGTGACATCGTTCGGTCCATGGCGGAGGACTCGAAGATCCCCAAAGGAAGGCTGCGGCGATCTGCGAAGCTGGGCTCGATCGTCGGGATGCAGGGCGCCCGCTACGCGGGCACCAAGGCAACCAACGTCGCCCGCTCCGAGGAGGACAGCAAGGAGCGCCTGGAGCAGCGCCACATGGAGACGGCGCTGAAGATGGTCGGGGCGCTGGGCCAGATGAAGGGCGCGGCGATGAAGCTCGGGCAGTTCGCCTCCTTCATCGACACGGAATTCATCCCGGACGAGTACCGCGAGATATACCAGGAGCAGCTGGCGAAGCTGCGCACCGACGCGCCGGCGATGCCCTGGGAGAAGGTCGAGAAGGTCCTCGACGAGGAGTACGAGGGCGAGCCGCTCTCCGAGCTCTTCGCCGAGTTCGAGACGGAGGCCTTCGCCGCCGCCTCGATCGGCCAGGTGCACCGGGCCGAGCTGCTGGACGGGCGTGCGGTCGCGGTGAAGATCCAGTACCCGGGGATCGCCGAGGCGCTCGACGCCGACCTGCGCAACGCCGGCACGATCGTCCGGCTCGCCCGTGCCCTCGCCCCCGGGCTGGACGCCAAGGAGATAGCCAAGGAGCTGCGCGAGCGGGTGATGGAGGAGCTCGACTACGAGTACGAGGCGCAGAACCAGCGCAGCTTCGCCCGCGCCTACCGCGAGCACCCCTTCATCTACGTGCCGGAAGTGATCACGCGCCTATCCCGGCGGCGGGTCCTCGTCACCGAGCTGGTCGAGGGGATGAAGTTCGAGCAGGTGAAGGAGCTCCCCGACGAGGAGCGCAGCCGCTTCGGCGAGATCGTCTTCCGCGGCAGCTTCGGCTCGATCTACCACCTGCAGCACTTCAACGCCGACCCCCACCCCGGCAACTACATCCTGATGGGCGACGGGCGGGTCGCCTTCCTCGACTTCGGCATGACGAAGAAGCTCGACAACGAGCAGATCCTGCTCGAGCAGCGGGCGATCGACGCCGCTTTCCACGAGGACCCCGAGCGCTTCCGCAACGCCCTGCACGAGCTCGGCTTCGTCAAGAGCCCGTCCAAGCTCGACGCCGAAAGGCTGCTGGAGCACACGATGGCGGTCAGCGGCTGGTTCATCGAGGACCGCGAGATCGAGATCAGCGCGCGGCGGGTGATGAAGATCATCGAGTCGACCCACGACCCGCGCTCGGAGTACTACGACCTGATGCGGCGCGAGTCGCTGCCCGGCGACGAGCTGATGGGCAGGCGGATGGAAATCGGCGTGGTCGCCGTGCTCGGGCAGCTGCGGGCGAAGCGCAACTGGCACCGGATCATGCGTGAGTGGATCTACGCCGACCCGCCGGCGACCGAGCTGGGAGAGGAGGAGTGGGAGTACTTCGAGGGAAGAGGCGTGGTGCAGACGCCGATCGTCGAGCGGTCTCTTGAAGGAGGGCAGCGATGAGCAGGATCAAACGCGGTTGGGGACTGACCAAGAAGAGCTGGGGCCTGCTGCGCGACAACCCCGCCCTGCTGCGCTTTCCGCTCTACGGCGGCGCGGCGACGATCGTCTGCGCGATCATCGTGGTCGGGCCCGGCCTCTACCTGATCGACGACGACCAGGCGGTCTTCGGCGGCGCCCTGGCGGTGATCGGCTTCTACCTGCTCGCCGTGATCGGCACCTACTTCAGCGTCGGCCTCGCCGCCGCCGCCGACATGATCTTCCGCGGCCAGCAGGCGTCCGTCGGCGACGGGCTCGAGGTGGCGCGCAGCCGCCTCCCCCAGATCGCCGGCTGGGCGGCCGTCTCGACCACGATCGGCCTCGCGCTCAGCGCCCTGGAGAACCAGGGCGCAATCGGCCAGATCGTCGGCCGCGTGCTCGCCGTCGGCTGGTCCTTGATCACCTTCCTCGCCGTGCCTGTGATCGCGCTCGAGGGCAACGGGCCCTTCGCCACCCTGAAGCGCTCCGCCGGCCTCTTCAAATCGCGCTGGGGCCAGCAGATCACCGGCAACATCGCCATCGGCGGCGCCGTCTTCCTCCTCGGCGTCCTGCCCTCGGCCCTGCTGATCTTCGCCGGCTTCCTCATCTGGGCCTCCGCCAGCTTCGCCGGCGCGCTGTTGCTGGTGCTAGGCGTGATCGGCCTGGCGATCTCGATGCTCGTCTCCAGCGCCCTGAGCAACATCTTCGGCGTCGCCCTCTACCGCTACGCCCTCGACGGCGAGGCGGTCGGCGGCTTCACCACGCAGGAGCTCGAGTCCGCCGTGAAGCCCCGCGGCGGCCGCAACGCCCCGCCGACGGCCACGCCGGGCACGGTCTGAGTGCGCATCCGACATTGACCACACTCCAACGTGGTCAAAGTCGGACGCGTCACCCAAGCTCGGCGAAGAGGCGGGGGTCGTTGCTGCAGATGCCGTTGACGCCGACGGCGGCGAGCTTGCGCATGCGGGGGAGGTCGTCGACGGTCCAGGCGATCAGCTCGACCCCGGCGAGCTCGGTGATGCGGGCGAGGCGGCGGCTGACCAGCGGGTGGTAGACCCACATCGCCTCGACCCCCAGCTTGGGCAGCTTCTCGGCGGCGAGCCCGGGCAGGCGCTGACGCATCGCCACCAGGGCCGCCAGCATCGGCCCCTTGGCCCAGCGCTTCGAAGTCCAGTCCCTGGTCACTTTGGGATACGTCCAGCCGCGGCGCAGGGCCGGCTGCAGCTCGAGGATGCGGCCCAGCGAGTACATCTCCATCGTCGAGACCATCGCCCGCTCGACCAGGCCGCGCTCCTGCAGGGCGTTCACGATCTCCTCCTCGCGACCGGGGAGCTTGATGTCGATGTCGATCTCGACCCCGTCCAGGGGCGGCTCCATGAAGGCGTCGAGCGCCTCGGTCAGGGTCAGCGGCGTGCGCCGTTCGGCGTCGTGCCAGTCGTGGGCGACGACCAGCGGCGCCCGCTGCTCCAGCGGCAGGTGGGCGTCGCGCAGCCAGAGCACGTCGAGCTCGATCGTGTCGACCCCCGCCTCGACCGCGGCGTGGAAGCTCTCGACCGTGTTGCCGGGGGCGATCAGGTCGGCGCCCTTGTGGCCGACCAGCCGCAGTCCGGGGACCCGATCCTGCCCGGGCGCGGGCACCCTCAGTCGGGCCGGATCACCATCAGCACCAGCACGGCGCTGACGAGCAGGAGGTTGAGCCGGGCGACGATCGGTACCCAGTTGCGACCAGGCGGCGGCGGTGCGCCGCTTTCGATCCCGGCAATCCCGGCCGCCGCCTTGGGCCCGAGATAGAAGATCCCGATCGCGGTCGAGACCACGAGACCCGCCGTGCCGAGCTGGATCCAGAGCAGATCCCAGTCGTAGAAGCTCTCTGTCAGCCAGATCCCGAAGGCCAGCGTGATCAGGGACAACCAGGGGAAGACGTACTTGCCGAGGAACTTGGCAAAGCGCATCGCCGTGAGCATCGTGGCGGGTTCGCCGCTGCGCGCACCGAGGGTCATCGCGATGTTGACCGCGAAGCCGGTCCCGACCCAAAGCGCCGCGGCCAGGACGTGGATGCTCTTGACGACCGTGTATTCGTCGACCATCGATCCGACGACAGCCTAGCTGCGCTCCTGGTCAGAACAGCTGGTTCTCGCCGGCGAAGATCTCGGAGACCGAGTCGTCGGTGAAGATGCGGCGGATCGAGTCGGCGAAGGTGCCGGCGGTGGAGAGCACGGTGATGTTGTCCGGCGCCCCGGGCCGCAGCGGGATCGTGTCGCTGACGACGATCTTCTCGATCCCCGAGCTCTCGTAGGCGAGCCGCTCGTAGGCGGGGCCGGAGAAGACGCCGTGGGTGGCGCAGGAGATCACCCGCGCGGCGCCCTCGTCGAGCACGGTCTGGGCTGCCGCGCAGAGCGTCCCGGCGGTGTCGATCATGTCGTCGACGAGGACTGCCGTCTTCCCCTTGACGTCCCCGACCACGTAGCCGATCTCAGCCACCTGCTGGGCCGGGCGCTCCTTCTCCATCACCGCCCAGTGGGTGCCGATGCGGCGGGCGAAGTTGCGCGCCGTCTTCACCCGGCCTGCGTCGGGGGAGACGATCACCAGGTCCTCGGCCGGGTACTGGTCGGCGAACCACTGGGTCAGCATCGGCATCGCCGTCATGTGGTCGACCGGGACGTGGAAGAAGCCCTGCACCTGGCCCGCGTGGAGGTCCATGGTCAGCACGCGATCGACGCCGACGCCCTCCAGGCACTTGGCGACGATGCGGGCCGAGATCGGCTCGCGCGGGGCCGACTTCTTGTCCTGGCGGGCGTAGCCGTACCAGGGCATGACCGCGATGATGCGGTGGGCCGAGGCGCCCTGGGCGGCATCGATCATCGTCAGCAGCTCGATCAGCGAGTCGTTGGGAGACATCTCGGAGTGTTCGTTGGCGCAGGTCGACTGGACGAGGAAGACGTCGGCGCCGCGGATCGACTCCTCGTAGCGGCAGTAGACCTCACCGTTGGCGAAGGTCTTCAGCGTCACCTGGCCGAGGTCGAGGTCGAGCTTGCCCGCAACCTTCGCAGCGAGCTCCATCGAGCTGCGCGCCGCCGAAGACCATCAGCCGCTTCGAGTAGTCGTGGGTGATGGCGCTGGCCGGCACCGCCTCGGGTCGCTCCTCGATTGTGCTCACGGGGTCTGCTGCTCCTCCTGCATCTGCGCCGCCTTGCGGTCGGCGTAGCCCTCGATGTTTCGCTGCTCGTTCTCGCTGACGGCGAGTGCGCCCTCGGGCACATCGCCCTTGATCACCGCTCCGGCGCCAGTGTAAGCGCCGTCGCCGACTTCTACAGGCGCGATCAGCATCGTGTCAACGCCGATGCGGGCGTTCTCGCCGATCGTAGTCCGGTGCTTGCGGAAACCGTCGTAGTTCGCGGTGATCGTGCCGGCGCCGAGATTGCTGCCGGCGCCGATCTCGGCGTCGCCGACGTAGGAGAGATGGGGGACCTTGGCGCCCTCGCCGATCTGCGAGTTCTTGACCTCGACGAAGCTGCCGGCCTTGGCCCCCGGGGCGAGCTCGGCATCGGGACGCAGGTGGGCGAAGGGGCCGATCCGGGCACCGTCGCCGGCCACGCACTCGACCAGGAAGGAGTGCGGCACGGAGACGCCGGCCCCCAGCGTGGTGTCCGTCAGCGTGCTGAGCGGCCCGACGGTGGAGCCCGAGCCGACGATCGTCTTGCCGCGCAGGCTGGTGCCGGGCTCGATCCGGGCATCGGGTGCGATCTCGACGTCGGCGTCGATCCAGGTCGAGGCGGGGTCGACGACCGTGACCCCGGCCAGCATGTGAGCGCGGAGGATGCGGCGCCGCGCCTCGGCCTCGACCGCGGCGAGGTCGGCGCGGGTGTTGACACCCATGGTCACGGCGAGGTCGTCGGCGAGATGCCCGGCCACGGCGTGACCGGCCGCGCGCAGGGCGGGCAGGACGTCGGGCAGGTAGTACTCGCCCTGGGCGTTGTCGCTGGATAGCCCGGCGAGGGCCTCGGCCAGCGGAGCCGCCCGGAAGGCATAGGTGCCGGCGTTGATCTCGCGGATCGCCAGCTGCTCGGGGGTGGCGTCGCCGCCGGCCTTCGCCTCGACCACCCGCTCGACCCCGCCGTCGGCATCGCGGACGACGCGTCCGTAGGACCCGGGGTCGTCGAGCTCGATCGTCAGCATCGTCGCCGCGGCACCGGAAGCCTCATGCGCTTCGAGCAGCCCGGAGATCGTCTCGGCGGAGATCAGCGGCACGTCTCCGGAGAGGACGAGCACGGTCTCGGTCTGCTCGACCAGCGGCAGGGCCGCGCGCACCGCGCCGCCGGTGCCGTCCGGCTTGGGCTGGGTGACGATCTGGACCTGGTCGGGCAGGCCGGAGACGATGTCCTGGGTCGGCGAGACGATCGCCGCGACGCGGCCCGCGCCCGCCTCGCGCGCAGCAAGGATCGGCCAGGCGACCATCGGCCGCCCGCAGACGGGATGAAGCACCTTCGGCAGGGACGAGCGCATACGGGTGCCCTCGCCCGCAGCCATCACGAGCACTAGGGGAGACTCCACCCGCAGATCGTAGAGGGGATGGGAGAGGGCGGGGTGCCCCTTCCGCTTGCTGGGTTTTCGCCGTCATGGCTGACGGGCCTTTCGGGTGGGGTATCGCGGCGAAAAGAGGACGCCGCGCGCTCCAGGGGCACCCCGCCCTCTCCCACGCGATCCCGCCCCGATCGAAGCCGGAAAGCTTTTAACCAATCCATCGGCCTCCGCGCACGGGGACGACCTCAACCACTGGGCAGCGATCGTCATCAGCTTTCAGTCAGCTTCAGGTAAACACGTCAGCTGACACGGCATCTCGCGGGGGGTGGCGTCGTAGGGGGAACCGCCCCTGAGGACGCTTTAGCGACCGGAAGGGGCGGTGGGTCCCCTGCGGCGACAGGACCCGCCGCGCCAGCTTCTGCTCGGCTAGCGCTTGGCCAGGTCTCGGCCGACGAGAGCTACTGAGGTGAGCGTCCAGCCAGCGAAGATCAGGTCTATGCCGACGAGGAGGCCGATGGCCCAGTCGGCGCTGCTGGGAAGCTTGGCGAGGATGAGGATGCCGACCAGGAGGCCGGCGATGCCGCTGAGGCCGACCAGGCCGGCGCCCGCCTGGCCGCGGGCGGCGAAGGCGACCGCGGTGCGGGTGAGGCCCATGAAGAGGAAGTAGATGCCGAGCACGACGGTCAGGGTGAGCGTGCCGTTGTCAGGCTCCACGATCAGCCAGAGGCCGACGATCACGGTCAGCAGCGCCCAGAGCAGGCGCAGCACCACGGTCCCGATCGAGTGCGCCGTGAACGCGCCGGCGACGAGGAACGCGCCGGCGACGACCAGGATCCAGCCGATGAAGATTGCGGTCGCGACGGAGGCGACGGCCGGCACCACGATCGCCACGCAACCGACGAGGATCGCCAGCACGCCGACGGTCATCAGCGCCTTCCAGCTGCGCCGCAGACCCTCGCGAATCTCCGGGTCCATCTGCACTGCGCTCATCTCCATGCCGAGGACCCTAGGCGCCCCTCCGGACGCAATCGAGCGCTAGTCTCGGAGCCCGGTCCGGGGTGGTGTAATCGGCCAGCACGCCAGGTTTTGGTCCTGGAAGAGAGGGTTCGAGTCCTTCCCCCGGAACCTCGGTTCAGTCCTCCGGGGACCGCGGCACCTTCCCCGCTTCCGCGCCGGGCTCCTGCGCGGGCCCGCGCGGCGAGGCGATGCCGAGGACACGCATGGTCTTGAGGCCGAGGCCGAGCTTCTCGCGGCCCTCGGTGGCGGAGACGTCGTGGCCGCAGAGCTCCTTCACGCGCTCGAGGCGGTAGCGGATCGTGTGGCGGTGGGTGAAGAGCTGTTTGGCGGTGGCGGCGACGTTGCCGTCGTTGTCGAGGTAGGCCTCGACCGTCGCCACCAGCTCGGTCTCGTACTGCTCGTCATAGGCGGAGAGCGGCGCGATCGTCTCGGCGTAGAAGCGCTCGAGCTCGCGCGGGTCCTCGCTCATCGCCGGCAGCAGCAGGCGGTAGGAACCGGTCTCCTCGAAGGACAGCACCGCCCGGCCTTCGGCCTCGCCGACGTTGACCGCCAGCCGCGCCTCGTTGCCGGCGCGGTAGAGGTCGACTGGGTCGGCGGCGCGGCGGCTGTGGCCGATGGTCAGGTGAAACCCCGAGAGACCGTCCTCCAGCTCGCGGCCGAGCCCAGCGGCGGCGCGCTCTACCCGGGCCTCGTCCTCGGCGGGGACGATGACGGCGATCTCGGCCGCCTCCTCGCCGTCCGGGCTCGCCAGCGATCCCGGCGCCAGCGAGCGCAGTGCCCGCTGGGCGAGCGTCAGCACACGGGCGCGCCACTCGCCGGTCTGGGCGGCACGCGGCGCCGCGTGCAGGATCAGCACCCCGGCGCCCTGCTCGAGGTCGGCGCCGAGCTCGGCGCCGCGGGCGACGATGTCGCCGCGGTCGGTCACCTCGCGGGCGAGAACGGCGGCGACGAAGGCGCCCGCGACCTCCTCGCTCTCCCACTCCGGCGAGCGCGAGCGCTCCAGCTCCAGCGCCAGCAGCGTCGTCACCATGCGAGCGATCGCGGCCTCCGGCGGAGCGGCGGCGCGGTAGCGCAGCTCGCCCACGGCGCTGTCGGCGACCCGCAGCTCGACCCTCGTCACACCCTCACCCCCGGCGAGCAGCTTCCGCTCCTGGTCCGGCGAGGCCCCGGCAACCGCCAAAACCGCGCTGGAGCGGTCGATCAGGACGACGCTGGCGTCGAGCACCCGCGCCGCAGCACGCGCCACGGCGGGCAGGCCGGCGCCCGACTCGACCGCGTCCGAGAGCGCGTCGAGAGTCCCGGCTTCCCCCTTCTTTGCGGGCTTTTCCTGCCCTTTTGAGGCCGCTGGCATGGCCCCATTATCCCCAGCCGACCCCCGAGAGGACTAAGAGCCGTTGACGAGATTGAGGAAGTTGTCGTAGTAGTAGACGACGGCGAGACCGAGGACGACGCCCACCAGGACGAGGGCGGCAAGCACGAAGACGGTGAGCACCCCGGCGGCGGCCTTCTCCCAAAGCCGGCCGTAGGCGCCGACCGCCGGAACCAGGATCAGGCCGACGAAGGCCGTCAGCGTGACGAACCCGGCCACGCCGAACAGCACGTACTCATTTTCGATCTTCTGCAGCGCCAGCGGCAGCACGCCCGTCATTCTGACGCACCGTCGTGACGGTCAGCGCCACGGCCGCGCAGAGCGAGAAGGCGGCGGTCCCCAGCGCCCAGCCGGCGTTGACGTCGCTGAGGTAGTGGACGCTGAGGTAGACGCGGGAGAGGCCGACCAGCGCGGTCAGTGCGATCCCCGCGACGACGACTGCCGCGCCGCGCGCCATCCCCTGCCTCAGCCGCATCACGATCGTCACCGCCAGCCAGACGTAGAAGGTCGAGTAGGCGGCGTGGGCGCTGGGGAAGGAGGAGCCGGAGACGCCGAGGAGGCCCCCCTCGGGACGCGGCCGGTCGACCAGGTCCTTGAGCTGGTGCACGCCGATGACGATCAGCGTCATGCCCACGACCAGGACGCCGAGCTCGGCCCAGCGGCGGCGAGCCGCGAGGAGGACGGCGCAGACGAAGGCCAGCGAGCCGACGACGGCGAGGGAGCCGAGGTCGGTGAAGACCTTGGCGATGTCCACCAGCCAGCCGGCGTCGAGGCTTTCGACCACGTCGACCGCGGTGGTGTCGCCCGGGGTGGGGCCGGGTTCGGCCCCGACGATCACGGTGTAGGCGACGACGACGAAGCCGGAGACGGCGAGGATCGCCATCAGCGAGGTGAACTCGAGCCCGAAGGTGCCGCCCGGCGTCACCCGCTCCCAGAGGAACTGAAGCTGCGGGCGGAAGCGGCGCGAGAGGTCGACGGTCCAGCGGGTCGCCGCGCGGCGCTCCATCCAGGCGACGATCTCCCGCCTGTTCCGCTCCACCCGGAGACGGCGGACGACGTACACGACGCCGACCACGACCACGATCGTGCTGGCCAGCAGGAAGGCCCCCCGGCCGGCGTAGTGCGCGGCGCTCTCGATGCTGCGTGAGAAGAGATACCCGACCAGGATGTGGGCGCTGGCCCATAGCCCGGTGCCGAGGATGCTGTAGGGGACGAAGGCGCGGTAGTGCATTTTCGAGCTGCCGGCGATGAACGGGGCGAGAGCCCGCACGATGCCGATCCAGCGGCCGATGAAGATCGTCTTGCCGCCGTGGCGGGAGAAGTAGTCCTCGACCCGCTCGAAGCGCTCCTGGCCGATCCCGACGCGCGGCCCGTGGCGAAGCACGAAATCCCGGCCCAGGCGACGCCCGATGAAGAAGCTGGTCGTGTCGCCGGCCCAGGCGGTGAACCAGGCGATCGCGATCAGCAGGTAGACGTCGATCGCCCCCTGGCCCGCGACGGCGCCGCCGAGCAGCATCGTCGTCTCGCCTGGGACCACCAGCCCGACGAAGGCGCCGGTCTCGGCGAAGGCGAAGACGCCGACCAGGAGGTAGGTCCAGGCACCGAGCGTCTCGGAGATGTCTTCCAGCAGCTCCTGCAGGTCGATGTCGCCGAGCTCGCGGCCGACGAGGAAGTAGCCGGCGACGATCGCCGCGAGGGCCAGAGGCCGCAGCAGGCGCTTGCGCTTGCCCTGTCCCTCCCCCGGCAGCTTCACGAGAACCTCCCTGCTTCGCAGACGATCGCGTCGGCTCGGTCGAGCTCGTCTGCCGCGGCCCGGGCCGCCTCGAGGCTCTCGAAGAGACCGAACGCCGTCGGGCCCGAGCCCGTGAGCAGCGCGTGGGCGGCGCCCGCCGCACGCAGGACGTCGAGAGCGTCGCCGATGCCGGGACGCAGGGAGCGTGCGGCGGGCTCGAGGTCGTTGACGAGCAGCTCGCGGTAGGAGAGCGGCGAGGCGCCGGCGCCAGCCGCCGCATGCAGGCGGTTCGCCAGGCGGTCGAGCTCCTCCGCGTCGCGGCCGAGGCCAAGCCGGTCGGCCTCGGCGAAGACCTCGGCGGTGCCGAGGCCGCCGCCCCCCGGCAGGAGGATCACGGCGTGCGGCGCAGGGTCGGGGAGGCGCTCGACTCTCTCCCCCGCCCCGCGCACGAGGGCGAGGGCGGGCGTCAGCTGCGAGGGCACGTCGGCGCCGAGCTCCGCAGCGATCTCCTCCAGATCCGGTGGTGGCGACTTCTTGCCGCCATGCGGCAAGAAGTCGCCATGCTCGGCCGCCAGGCGCAGCAGCGCCGCCGCGTCGGCGCTGCCGCCGCCGAGGCCGGCGGCGACCGGGATCCGCTTCTCGATCTCGACCAGCAGCGGCGGCCGTTCCCAGCCCCGCTCGCGCAGCGCTTCCAGTGCCCGCGCGGCCAGGTTCTCTCCCTCGATGCCCGGACAGACGACTTCGTCCCGCTCCGCCTCCTGCACTGTGATCGGGTCGCCCAGCGCCAGCGGCTCGAAGAGCGAGCAGAGCTCGTGCAACCCGTCCTCGCGCCGGGGGCCGAGGTAGAGGCAGAGGTTGAGCTTTGCGGGTGCGTGGATCTGCATCGACGAGGCTGGTGTCCTAGGCGCTGGACCGCAGCTTCGCGGATAGGGCGGCGAAATCCCCGGGCGCCAGCGACTCGGCCCGCGCGCCGGGATCCAAGCCAAGCGCCTCCAGCGCCGTCCGGGTCGCGGCCAGCGTGCCGGGCCGGACGTGCTCGACCGAGCGCGCGAGCGACTTGCGGCGGTGGGCGAAGGCGGCGCGGATCAGCTCGCGGGTCGGCTCGTCGGCACCCGGCCCCGTGCGGCGCAGGCCGAGTATCGCCGACTCGACCCGCGGCCGCGGCCGGAAGACGGCGGGGTCGACCGTGCGCAGCAGCCTCACCTCGCAGGCGAGCTGCACGGTCGCGCTCGGCGATCCATAGGTCCGGCTTCCGGGCGCCGCGCGCAGCCGGTCGGCGATCTCGCGCTGCACCATCACCGTCCAGCGCCTAACCGAGGGCAGCTCGGCGACCGTACGCAGGATCACCGGCGTCGCCACCGCATAGGGCAGGTTGGCGACGACGGCGGTGGGAGCGGGGTCGAGCCCGGCGAAGTCCAGCTCGAGCGCGTCGCCCCAGTGCACCTCGACGTTCGGGCGGGCGGCGAGCGGTGCCAGCACCGGCTCCAGCCGGCGGTCGATCTCGACCGAGTGGACGTGGGCCCCAGCGGCGGCGAGTCGCTCGGTCAGCACGCCTTCCCCGGCGCCCACCTCGAGCACGACCTCCCCGGGGCCCAGCTGAGCGTCGCGCACGATCGCGTCGAGCAGGTTGGGGTCGGAGAGGAAGTTCTGGCCGAGCCTGACCACAGGGCGCTACCAGCCGAACAAGGTCCGCGCGTTGGCCTCGACGATCCGCTCCAGCTCCCCGTAGGAGACGCCGCGGCTCTCGGCGAGGGCCTCCGCCGTGGAGACCACGTGGGCCGGCTCGTTGGGCTTGCCGCGCACCGGCTGCGGCGCCAGGTACGGAGCGTCCGTCTCGACCAGGACGAGCTCGTCGGGCAGCTTCGCCGCGGCCTCGCGCAGCTCACCGGCGCTGGGGAAGGTGACGACCCCCGAAAAGGAGCAGTACCAGCCGCGGTCGATCGCGTCCTGGACGCGCCAGGGGGCGAGGAAGCAGTGGAGGATCACCTCGACGCCGTCCCCGCGCTCGTCGAGGATCGAGAAGACGTCGTCGACGGCGCCGGTCTCGCCGTCGGGGTCGCGGGCGTGGATCACGATCGGCAGGCCGCGGTCGCGGGCGATCTCGATCTGGGCCTCGAAGGAACGCCGCTGGTCGGCCCGGCTCGCCGTTTCGCGGTAGTAGTCGATCCCCGTCTCGCCGATCGCCCGCACCTTCTCGTTCTCGGTCGCGAGCCGGGCGATCTCACCGGCGCGCGCGTCGTCGAAGCCGGCGGCCTCGGTCGGATGGCAGCCGGCGGTCGCGTAGACGCTCTCGTGGCGCTCGGCGGCGGCGATCGCCAGCTCGCTCGAATCGGGTGTCAGCCCGACGTTGAGCATCCGCGCGACGCCCGCCTCCCGCGCCGCGGCGACCAGCTCGGCCTCGGGCACCTCGCAGAGGAAGAGGTGGGTGTGGGAGTCGATCATCGCCGACCCCCACACTATCCACAGCTTTCTCAGCTCAAGGAACCGGACAGCTGAACGGTTCCAGCTCGGTGGGCAGGGTCGGGATTTCGAGCAGGCCGATCGCCTCCAGCGCCGGGCTGAGCCCGATGCCGCCGACCACGTCCTGCAGGAGGTTCACCTGTTCGGTCAGGTCTTCGCTCTGTTCGCAGAGCGAGTCGATCGCCGGCAGCGAGTCGACCACGGCCAGCAGGTCGGCATTCGTGACCCCGGCCAGCGTCGCTTCGAGGCTGTCGACCCGGGCGGAGAGCGAGTCGACCTGTTCGGTCAGTTTCGTGGTCGCCGTCGACTGCGTTCCGGGCTCGCCCGGAGAGCCACCCACCCCCTGCGCCCCGCCGGCACCGGCCGGACCGGCCACTGCGGCAACCGCCCAGGCGACTTTGCGCTCTCCCCGGCGACATCGCACCTTGTAGCCGCGCACCACTCGCAGATTGCCCTTCGGCTTGCCCTTGACCCTGTAGCAGGCGTGGATCTTGCCGTCCCCACCCACCAGCGGATGACGCTTGGCCGAGGCCGATTCGCAGAAGCCGGCGAAGAGCAGGGCCAGTGAGGCGAGCAGCGCGATCCAGAAGGATCGCGATCGGAAGATGCCAGGTCCGTGGAATGCAGCGGTTTCGTTCACGGGGGAAACCTCCTCTCGTCGGACTGGCAGGGCAACCCCGGCAAGCGTTTGATCTACGGGGCGGTACCTGGAACTGGGTAATTACTATTGGTACCGCCGAATACTCGACAAGTCTTTGAGGCGGGCTCTTGCCTCGCACCCGGATAGCCTTCCCCCGCATGGCGGACTTCGCCGACTACTACCGCGAGATCTACGCTCGCGGGCTCGGGGGCGAGACACCCTCGATCCCGGTCTCGATCGCAGAGCTGAAGCGGCGTGCCGCGGAGGCGATGGACGAGCAGGCCGCCAACTACGTCTTCGCCGGCGCCGGCAGCGAGGGCACGATGGACGCCAACCGCGAGGCGCTCCGGCGCCGCCGCATCGTGCCGCGGATGCTGCGCGACGTCGCCGAGCGCGACCTCTCCACCACCGTCCTGGGGACGGCGATGCCGGCACCGCTGATGCTGGCCCCGATCGGCGTGCAGAAGGTCGTTCACCCCGACGGCGAGCTGGCGACGGCTCGGGCGGCGGCGACCCTCGGCCTGCCGATGATCGCCAGCACCGCCTCGGCCTTCACCCTGGAGGAGATCGCCGAGGCGGGGGGCGACGCACCACGCTGGTTCCAGCTCTACTGGCCCAACGACAGGGCGCTTGCCGCCAGCCTCGTCGAGCGAGCCGGGGCCGCGGGCTACGGCGCCATCGTCCTCACCGTCGACACCTTCGTGCCCGGCTGGAAGCCGCGCGACCTGCAGCAGGCCTGGCTCCCCTTTCTCAACGGGGTGGGCGTCGCCAACTACTTCCAGGACCCGGTCTTCCGCGCCGCCCTGGAGAAGACGCCCGAGGAGGACGTCGGCGCCGCCACCGGCCACTTCCTCGGCGTGCAGGCAAACCCGGCGCTCAGCTGGGACGACCTCGCCTGGCTGCGCGAGCAGACGGAGCTGCCGATCGTGGTCAAGGGCATCCAGCATGCCGATGACGCCCGCGAGGCGGTCCGGCGCGGACTGGACGGCATCGTCGTCTCCAACCACGGCGGCCGCCAGGTCGACGGCGCAATCGGCTCGCTCGACGCCCTGCCGGCGATCGCCGAGGCCACCGGCGACGACCTCGCGATCCTCTTCGACAGCGGCATCCGCGGCGGCGCCGACGCGATCAAGGCGCTCGCCCTCGGCGCCGACGCGGTCTGCCTTGGCCGCCCCTACGTCTGGGGCCTCGCCCTGGAGGGGCAGCAGGGCGTGGAAACGGTGCTGAAGATGGTCCTCGCCGAGCTCGACCTGACGATGGCGCTCTGCGGCTACACGAGCCCGGACCAGCTCGGGCCCGGCGCGATCGCGGAGGGCGGCGCGACTTGACCCGGCGGCCGTTCCCGGTGGGAATGGCGTGCATCGGCCTGGCTGCACTTCTCACCCTGCTCCTGCTGCCGGCACCAAGCCTCGGGCAGGGGACCGAGCGGGCCGCAAGCCGGCCCTGGAAGCCATCTGTACCCGGAGCCCGCCGCTACGCCCGCGCAAGGCTTGGCGACGTCAGCTTCGCGATCGTCGACCGCCGCACCCGTTTGCGATCGTTTCAAGGCGCCCGCACCGCCCCAGCCGCCAGCGTGATCAAGGCGATGCTGCTCGTCGCCTACCTGCGCCAGCGCTCGGTGCGCAACCGCCGCCTCCACACCGACGAGAAGGCCCTGCTCGAACCGATGATCCGCGTCTCCGACAACGCCGCCGGGATACAGGTCGCCGCCCTGCTCGGTGACGGCAGGGTCGAGCGGCTCGCCCGCGCAGCACGGATGCGCGACTTCCAGTGGGTCTACGAACCGGGCTGGCTCGGCGGGCTCTCGCAGATCAGCGCTCGCGACCAGGCCCGCTTCATGTTGCGCTACGAGCGCTACGTGCCGGGTCGCCACCGACGCTTCGCCCGCCGTCTGCTCGGCTCGGTCGTCTCCTGGCAGCGCTGGGGCATCGCCGACGTCCGGCCCCGTGGTTGGCGGCTCTACTTCAAGGGCGGCTGGGGGATCAACGACGACGGAGTCGGCACCGTCAGCCACCAGATCGCCTTCCTCCAGCGCGGTCGCTGCCGCCTCGCCCTCGCGATCCTCAGCGAGCACAACCCCTCGACGGCCTACGGGAACGAGACGCTGCGCGGCGTCGCCCGTCGCCTCCTGCACGGCATCGCCGCCGCGCGCTGCGGGCGACGTGGGTCGTCGAAGCAACGGCTAGGCGGGCGTCTCGATCTTGGGGAAGAGCGGCGGCACGCGTTCGACCTGCTGGCCCCCCGCGCGGGAGCCCAACTCGGCCAACTCGCGGGAGTCTTCGCCCAGCGTGGTGAGCAGGTGCTCGCTGGTCCTCGGTAGGTAGGGAACCAGCAACAGGGTCGTCACGCGTAGGCCCTCGCAGAGGTTGTAGAGGACCTCGTCGAGGCGCTCGGGATCGGCCTCGTCCTTGGCCAGCACCCACGGCTGCGTCTCCTCGACGTAGCGGTTGAGGCGTCGCACCAGCGTCCAGGCCACCTCCAGCGCCTGGGTCAGCTCGGCCCGGTCGAGCAGCTCGCAGAAGCGCGGCACGGCGCCTTCGAAGTCCTCGGCGAGCACCGCGTCGACCGCCGCCACCGGCACGACGCCGGCGCGGTAGCGCTCGACCATCGCCAGGATGCGGCTCGCCAGGTTGCCGAAGTCGTTGGCCAGCTCGGTCTCGTAGCGAGCCTCGAAGCCGGCCGTCGAGATCGAACCGTCCTGGCCGAAGCTGACCTCGCGGAAGCAGTAGAAGCGCAGCGCGTCGGCGCCGAAGCGGTCGATCGCCTCGAAGGGGTCGAGGACGTTGCCGAGCGACTTCGACATCTTCTTCTCGCCCATCAGCAGGTAGCCGTGGATCGTCATCCGCCGCGGCGGCTCGAGGTCGGCGGCCCAGAGCAGGGCCGGCCAGATCACCGCGTGGAACTTGAGGATGTCCTTGCCCAGGACGTGCAGGGCGGCGGGCCAGTAGCGCTCGGTCATGTCCTCGCCCTCGCGGGCGAAGCCGAGCGCGGTGACGTAGTTGAGCAGCGCGTCGAACCAGACGTACATCCGCTGCTCGGGGTCCCAGGGCAGCGGCAGCCCCCACTTCAGCGCCGGCCGCGAGAGCGAGACGTCCTCGAGCCCTCCCTTGATGAAGGAGACCGCCTCGTTGCGGCGGAAGTCCGGCACGACGAAGTCGGGACGCTCCTCGTAGAGCGCTTCGAGCCGCTCCTGGAAGGCGGAGAGGCGGAAGAACCAGTTCTCCTCGCGGACCCGCTCCAGCGGGATCTCGTGGATCGCGCAGGTCTGACCGGGCCCCAGCTCGCGCTCGGTCTTGAAGTCGGCGCAGCGCGGGCAGTACCAGCCTTCGTAGGTGCCCTTGGTCACCCAGCCGTTGTCGTAGACGCGCTGCATGATCTCGGCGACCTTCTCCTTGTGGCGAGGGTCGGAGGTGCGGATGAAGAAGTCGTTGGTGGCGTCGATGATCGGCATCAGCGCCTCGAACTTCGCCGCGTTGCGGTCGGCCAGCTCCTGCGGGGAGATCCCCTCGCGCTCGGCCGCCGTCTCGATCGGCTCCCCGTGCTCGTCGGTGCCGGTGAGGAAGAAGACGTCCTCGCCGCGCTGGCGCATGTGGCGGGCGAGCACGTCGGCGGCCAGCGTCGAGTAGGCGTGGCCGAGGTGCGGCTCCGCGTTGACGTAGTAGATCGGGGTGGTGACGTAGTAGGACACTGGCGGCCAGGCTAGTCGACGCTCACTGGCGGGGCTCGCGGCCCGTCAGCGCCCTGTAGAGGTCGTTGGCGCGGGTGCCGGTGAGGGCGGCGACGACGCTGGCGGCGGCGCGCGGCCTTGCCCCCGACTGGACGAGGTGGCGCAGGGCGTCGACGGCGAAGCCGACGTCGCGGTCGTGGTCCTCGGCGGCGGCCGGCCCGATCACCAGCACGATCTCCCCTTTGACGTCGCCGCGGAAGCGGCGGGCCAGTTCCGCCAGCGAGCCGCGGGCGACCTCCTCGTGCATCTTGGTCATCTCCCGGCAGACGGCGGCGGGCCGGTCGGGCGCGATCGCCGCCAGCGCCGCCAGCGACTCCCCCACCCGCCGCGGCGACTCGAAGGCGACCACGGTCTCGGCCGAGCGCAGCACCCGCTCCATCTCGCCGGAGCGCTTGGGCAGGAAGCCCTCGAAGCGCCAGCGGTCGGTCGGCAGGCCGGAGGCGACCAGAGCGACCGGGACCACCGAGGGGCCGGGCAGCACGGTCACGTCGAGGGCGCGTTCGATGCAGCGGCGGATCAGCCGGAAGCCGGGGTCGGAGATCGCCGGCATGCCGGCGTCGGAGACGAGGACGACGGTGTCGCCGCGCTCGATCCGCTGCGCCAACTCGGTCGCGCGGGCCGCTTCGTTGCCCTCGTGGTTGGAGACCAGCGGCGGCGCCGGGCGGATGCCGAGCTTGTCGAGCAGGCCGCCGGTGCGGCGGGTGTCCTCGCAAGCGATCCAGTCGGCGCTGACGAGGGCGTCGCGGACGCGGGGAGTGACGTCGTCGAGGTTGCCGATCGGCGTCGGGCAGACGATCAGGTCGCCGGGCATCAGCTCCCACCCCCTTCGGACTCCCCGAGCTCGATCCGCGCCATCGCCGCGGCGCCGATCATGCCGGCGTCGCTGCCCAGCTCGGCGGCGAGGACGGGGGTGCGGTTCATCGGCGGCAGGGCCCGTGCCTCGAGCTCGCGCCGGGCGGGGTCGAGCAGGAGGTCGCCGGCGGCGATCACACCGCCGCCGATCACGATCGCCTCCGGCTCGAAGATGTTGGCGAAGCTGGTCAGGGCGACGCCGAGTCGCCGGCCGACCAGGTCGAAGACGGCGCGGGCGGTCGGGTCCCCATCCAGCGCAGCCTCCGTGACCGCCTTGCCGTCGATTCGCTGGCCGTCCTCGAGCATCTTGCCGAGAAGGGAATCGGGCTCTCGTTCGGCAGCCTCGAGCCCCTCGCGACCGAGCGCCGTGCCCGAGGCAAGCGTCTCCACGCAACCCCTTCCCGGGCAGTTGCCCTGACAGGGCGGGCCGTCCATCGCGATGACCGTGTGGCCGAGCTCGGCGCCGGCCCCGATCGAGCCGCGGTAGATCTCGCCGCCGAGGATCAGCCCGCCGCCGATCCCCGTGCCGATCGTCAGCATCACGGCGTTCTCCGCGCCCTTCGCCGCCCCGTAGAGATGCTCGGCGAGGGCGGCGACGTTGGCGTCGTTGTCGACGAAGACCGGCAGGCCGGTCCGCTCGGCGATCAGATCGCGGATCGGCACGTCATCGAGCGGAAGGTTGACGGCGGAGATCGCGACGCCCCTGCCGTGGTCGATCGTCGCCGGGATGCCGAGGCCGACCGCGGCGACGCCGGGACGAGCCGCGCGCGCCTCCTTCACCTCGCGCACGAGCAGCTCGACCAGCTCGTCCTCGGTCTGCCCGGTCGACGCCTCGCGGCTCTCCCAGTGGACGTTGGAGGCGGAGTCGAGGACGCCCAGCAGCATCTTCGTGCCGCCCAGGTCCACCCCGATGATTTCCCCTGCACTCATGCGAGCTTTCGATGAGGCTGGAGACGGGCGACCGGGTGCATAGGCATGATTCCCGCAGTCTTTCATGGCCGACAATGGCGAGCAGCAGCCCTCCGGGCCGCCCGAGTACAAGGTCTACCGGTCCCGGAAAGGCCTTCTGTCGAGGCTGCGGTCCCCAGACCTCTCGGGCCTCAGAGAGCGGACGCCGCATGCGCCGAAGCCGTGGCGGCGCGACAAGCGCGACCGTCCCGAGCAGCCCGACCGTCCCGGGCCCCCCCGTCGCTGGACGGGCAAGCGGGTGCTCAAGTGGGCTGGGCTGGCGGCGCTGGGCTGGATCGGGCTCAGCCTCCTCGCCTTCGCCGTCTCCGCCCAGCTGCAGTCCTTCAAGCTCTCCGGAGAGGCGAAGGACGTCCTGCACGGCAACCCGATGCTGCTGCCGAGCGCGCAGACGATCCTGGTGATCGGCACCGACGCCCGCCCGCCCGACAGCAAGGAGCCGGACGGCGTGCCCTCGGAGGAGTGCTTCGAACAGCAGGCGCACGGCGACGCCCCGCACGATCCCTGCTCGGTCGGTGAATTCCGCGCCGACACGCTGATGCTGATCCGCGCCGGAGGGGGCGCCTTCCGCAAGCTCTCGATCCCGCGCGACTCCTACGCCGAGATCCCCGGCCAGAGCCCGCAGAGGATCAATGCCGCCTACGCCTACGGTGGCGCCGCCGCCCAGATCGAAGCGGTCGAAGGGTTCCTCGACCTCGAGGTCGACCACGTCGCGATCGTCGACTTCACCGGCTTCGAAGACCTGATCGACGCGGTCGGCGGGGTCGAGGTCGATCTCAAGCACAAGCTCTGCGCCGACATCTCCGGCGGCGCCGGCGGCGGCCAGGGCGGCGTCAGCCTGCGACTGCCCAAGGGCGAGAGCACGCTGAACGGGGAAAAGGCGCTCGCCTACGCCCGGGTGCGCAAGGTGAGCGAATGCCCGGGGCCCGGCAAGAGCTACTACTCGTTCGGCTACAACGACTTCGACCGCGAGCAGGCCCAGCAGGAGGTGATCAACGGGATCAAGGGGCGGCTCACCGACCCCCTGCGCATTCCCTACAACTTCGTCAAGGGGCCGATCATCGGCTGGGACGCGCCCAAGGCCTTCGTCAGCGACATGGGCTTCCTGACGATGCCGCAGCTGGTCCTCGCCGCGGCGATCGGCGGCAGCGCCCCGGCCGACGTGCTCTGCGCCGGGGCCAACTCGGGCTGCGGCGAAGGCCCCGAAGGCAGCGTCGAAGTGCCCGACGCCACCCGGCAGCGAGCCGTCGACCGGCTTCTCAGCGGGTAGCCGGCGGAGAGCCCTTCCCCCACGCATCCTCCAGCGGCACGCCGAACGTGCTGAGGGCGCCGGCGAGCATCGCGTAGTTGCCGACCAGCATCACCGCCTCGAGGATCTGGGAGGGCTGGAGGCGCTGCGCAAGTGCCTCGTAGGTCGGCTCGCTCAGGGCGTGGCCCTCGAGCAGACTCGGGAACGATCCGCAGGAGGAGGCGCGTCTGCTCGCCGAGCAGCTCGCTTTGCGGGTCGGCCGCGATCGCCTCGATCTGCTCCGCCGAGAGGCCCGCGCGGCGGCCGATCGCCTCGTGCTGGGTCCACTCGTAGCGGGAGCCGCAGAGCCACGCCGTGCGCAGGATCAGCGCCTCGGTGTCGCGCCGGTCGAGCTTGCCGCGCGGCATCAGCCGCATGTTGAAGGCGAGGAAAGGCCGGAACAGCCGGCGGTCGATCGAGACCACGCGCATGAACTGGTAGCTGCGGCCTTTGGTGAGGCGCTTCGCGAGCGCGATCAGGCCGCGGTGCAGCGGGGAGCGGCGGATCCTCGGGTCCTCGGTGCGGTCCGGCAGCTGGTGCCAGCGGGGAGCGGCGGGACCGTCCCGGTCGCTCATCGCCCGCCTCCCCTCTGCCGCTCGAGCTCGGCCTTGAGCCGCTGCATCTGCAGGATCGCCATCGTCCGGCCGGCGCCGCCGAGGTGGCCCTCGCCGCCTTCACGCCGGAAGCGCTCGGTGCTGAGGGTGATGACAAGGCGGGCCGGGTCCTCCCAGCCCGCCCATGGAAGCGATTCGAACTCGCGGCCGAGCAGCATCTCGCGGGCCGCCTTCGCCGGGGCGATGCCGCGATCGAGCCGGCCGGCGCCCTCCGCCTGCGCCCACTCGAGGTACTCGCGCAGCAGGTCGACCGCCGCCTGGTCGCAGACCGGCCCGTGGCCGGGCACGAACGTCGTCGCGCCGAGCGAGGAGATGCGCTCGATCGCCGCCAGCCAGCCGGCGATCGGCCCCGCCCAGGTGATCGGCGTGCAGTCGACGAAGAGGATGTCACCGGCGAAGCAGACCGAGACGTCGGGCACCCAGACCACCGCGTCTCCGGCCGTGTGGGCGGGACCGACCTCGATCAGCTCCACCTCGCGATCGCCGACCGCGAGGGTCAGCTTGCTGTCGAACGTCTCGCTCGGCAGGGTCAGCTCGACCTCGCTCCAGTCGAAGGGCGCCATCTCGCGGCCCAGGGGCCGCAGCACCCGCCCGAGGCGCTTGAGGCGCCGCAGGTCCCGCGGCGTGTCGAGCGTCATCAGGTCCTTCGCGGTTGCGGTCGAGACGATCCGCGCTCCCGCGAGCAGCTGGTTGCCCCAGACGTGGTCGCCGTCGGAATGGGTGTTGACGACGGTCTCGGGCGCGGCGTCGACGAGCCCGCGCGCCTCGGCGAGCATCCGCCGGGTCAGCGCCAGGTCCCAGAGGGTGTCGACCAGCAGGGCGTGCTCGCCGGAGGCGATCAGCCCGGCGTTCGACTCGCCGATCCCCCCGTTGGGCTGCAGCCAGGCCCAGGTGCCGTCTCCCACCCGCTGAAAGCCGCGCTCGAACCGCGCCGGCTCCCCGTGCAGCGTCCTCTCCGCTTCCATCACCGGCTCCATCCGCCTCCAGCTTGACGACTGAACGGTTGACCACCCTATAGGTGGGTCAACCGTTCACTCGCTGGCGGCGGACGCCTTGGGCTTGGTGTCGGTCGATGGCTTCGAATCGCTCGATTTCGACTCGGCGGGCTTCGAGTCGCCGGAGCTCTCCGAGCCGCCATTCCCCCCGGCCTTCTTCTTCTTGCCGTAGTCGGTGTTGTAGAAGCCGGAGCCCTTGAAGTGGACGGCGACGGGGTGCAGGACGCGCACGGCGGGCGCTCCGCACTCCTGGCACTCGGTGAGCGCGTCGTCGCTCATCCGCTGGATCACGTCGAAGACGTGGCCCTTCTCGCACTTGTACTCATAAATGGGCACGGGATGCGGGATTATCGCAGCCGATACGGTTCCGGCATGGGAACCGCCGAGCAGGGAGCGCCGCCGACCGAGGTCTCGATGGAGGAGATCGTCGCCCTCTGCAAGCGGCGCGGCTTCGTCTTCCCCTCCTCGGAGATCTACGGCGGCCTCGGCTCGACCTACGACTACGGCCACTACGGGGTGCTGCTGAAGAACAACGTCAAGGCCGAGTGGTGGCGGGCGATGCTGCAGGAGCGCGACGACATCGTCGCCCTCGACTCGGCGATCCTCCAGCACCCCCGGGTCTGGGAGGCGTCGGGTCACCTGGCGGGCTTCACCGACCCGCTCGTGCAGTGCCTGGGCAAGTGCAAGAAGCGCTGGCGGGAGGACCACCTGCGCGAGGCGGTCGAAGCCGAGGGCGGCGACCCGGCCGCCGAGCTGCGCTGCCCGGAGTGCGGCGGCGAGCTCTCAGAGCCGCGCCAGTTCAACCTGATGTTCGAGACCCACGTCGGCCCGGTGGCGGGCGAGGGCTCGGAGGTCTACCTGCGACCGGAGACGGCGCAGGGCATCTTCATCAACTTCAAGAACGTGATGGCCTTCGCCCGCAAGAAGCCGCCCTTCGGCATCGCCCAGATCGGCAAGTCCTTCCGCAACGAGATCACGCCGGGCAACTTCATCTTCCGCACCCGGGAGTTCGAGCAGATGGAGATGGAGTTCTTCGTCCCCCCAGCCGAGGCGGAGCAGTGGTACCGGACCTGGATCTCCGAGCGCGAGCGCTGGTACGTCGAGCTCGGCATCCGTCCCGAGTTCCTCCGCGTCCGCCCCCACGACGCCGACGAGCTCTCCCACTACTCCTCGGGCACCAGCGACGTCGAGTACCTCTTCCCGATCGGCTGGTCGGAGCTGGAGGGGATCGCCAACCGCGGCGACTTCGACCTCACCCAGCACGCCGAGCACAGCGGCGAGAAGCTCGAGTACTTCGACCAGCAGACCAAAGAGCGCTACGTGCCCCACGTGATCGAGCCGGCCGCCGGCGCCGACCGCGCCACGCTCGCCTTCCTGGTCGACTCCTACGACGTCGAGGAAGTCGAGGGCCGCCAGCGCACGGTGCTGCGCCTGCACCCCCGCCTGGCACCCGTCAAGGTCGCCGTCCTCCCCCTCGTCTCCAAGGAGGGCATGCCCGAGAAGGCCCGTGAGATCTTCGGCGAGCTGAGGACCCGCATGCCCGCCGAGTTCGACGAGGGCGGCTCGATCGGCAAGCGCTACCGCCGCCAGGACGAGATCGGCACGCCCTGGGGCATCACCGTCGACCACCAGACGATGGAAGACGACACCGTCACCCTTCGCGACCGCGACTCGCTGGAGCAGACCAGAGTCCCGGTCGCCGGCCTGGCCGACGACCTCGCCGTCCGCCTCACCCAGCCCTGGCGCAGCCCGAAGCTAGTCCTTTAAGGTCGCGTGCAGAACTACCTCCCTCGAAGCGAGCGCAGCTTGCTGGTGGCCTTGTCAATTGAGTCTGCCACGTCATTGAGCCTCGAGCGCACCGCCTCGCTACTCAAGCTTGCGCCGATATGCACTGTGCCCAGCTTAACTTCATCCTTAACTTGCACCCAGCCGAACGAACGCAGCTGATCAGCGGTAGCCTGGGCACCCGCGACTATGTACTTTCCAAGGTTGCCACGCTCCTCCATGCCAGTCCGCGTCCAGTCGATCTCAAGACGCACACTCTGAGTCGCGAGCTCTGTGGCAAGTGAAATCCGTATGCCAGTTGGCAAGATACGACGCGCTCTCACGCCGTCTGCATCCCACTCGTAGCCGGACAGTGCTTCACACCGAGCCGCGACCTCCTCGGTCAGTAGCTCGGCCGACTTCACGCTGTCCGGGTCCCTTACTGCCCCCAGCAGCCGGTCAAGCTCTCCCGTAATCTCGGCCATGTCCCACCGTTCGGCCTGATTGTCCCTTGTGGCTGCGACGATCAAGCGGGCGAACCTCTCTGGAACCGAGCGCCATATATCACCTTCCATGCGATCACATGCCCGCCGCACATCGTCTTCCCAATCCTTGTGCAGGTGCTGATCCGGTGACGGATCTTTACCACTGCATAGATAGAGCAGAGTCATTCCAACCCCGAACGAATCCACAGCTGCGCTTCTCGTCGAAACGCTCTTTATTGACCGCATTTGCTCGGGGGCCAGATAACCAGCCGCCGATGTATGGAGAACCGACTGCTCGTACGCACCTCGATGCCAGGAAAGGTCAAAGTCAAGAACCACGACGCTCCAGGCGTCCTGGTCGTAGAAGTAGTCACTCAGCATCACATTCGAAGGTCTCAGGTCCCGGTGCAGCACACGCTCTGGGAGTTCGTGCGCTCGGCGTACCGTATGCGCCAGTTCGGTACTGGCCTTCAGTAGGTCGACCCACTCTTTGAGATAGCCAGCTTGTGTCGCTTCTGAGAGATTTGGGCCATCTATCAGCTCCATGACGACGAACGCTGGAATCTCGGAGGCATCAAGGTAAGCCACCATTCCATTGACACCGTGCTTGTGTAGGATTCTCATCGAGCGAACACCCCGTCGAAAGCTCTTGAGAAGCTTGGGGTCCCTTCGCACCTCCTCGTGGAGGACCTTTACCGCGACAGTTTTCCCATCAGGGTCAGTCGCCGAGTAAACGCGACCAAACGACCCGCTGGAAATTTCTCTATTTAGGGTATAGCCCAAGAGTAGGTTGCTTCCCTCGTTGGTGCTCGTGTACCAAGCTCGATAGATCGCTTGATCGAACTCGGCTGAGAACGATTCATAGTCGTCGTCAGATTCTGTGTTGAGGATGGAGATCGCCTTGGCATTCAGCGACTCACGAATGCTCTCTGCGTCCCACCCAAGCAACTCGTCAAGGGGAGGAAGCTTTTTCTCGCCAATGTCCGCAAGCCGTCCTTCGGGAACCACAGGCGCAAATACATCTTCTGAGTCTTCAGGCACGTATGCGGCCACGTCCTTGAAGAATTCGTCGATCTCCTTTCGCCCGGCGCTGGAGCTGTATCTGATTAGGCGGATTCCAGCACTCTCTGCCCATTGATCAGTTGAAAAATCGTTTCGATCTGTCAACCAATAGTGCGCTGCAGTCTCAACATCGAGAGAGGCTAGATGCTGCAGATGCCCTCCCACGGCTCGGTCATCGGCGCTAATGCCGACAAAGAGAATGGTGAATGTCGAAAGACACGTCTCAATAAATGATCGATACGCTTTGTCCTGAAGCAACGCATCGAGGTCAGTCTTTGTCCAGACCCAACTCCTGGAGTCTTCAAAGACTCCGTGGAGATTGCCAACGAATGGCTGATGCCCGTTGAGTAGCGGCCTCAGGCGGGCGATATCGTGTCCCGCAAACTCGGCAAGATTTACCGTAGGTCTAGATTCGGCATGAGCTCTAGTGACAAGGCGGTCCAAGTTGAGACTCAAAACTCCACGGGCTCCAAGGCGCCAAATGTCGAGGTATGTTGGGGGCATCTTGACCTTGACTACCTCGGCATATGCTCCTCTTATGACCTCCCGGTAGGTGGTCGCTCCCAGGCTTTCGCGTAGCATCTTGAACGCGACCCAGTTATTTTTTTGATTCTGAATCGCATCGACCTTGGAGCGGAGGGCATCCGCATCCCGAGGATCGAGGCCAATGGTCTTGTCTTGAAGAGCTTCCGTGAGAATTTGCCTAAGCTCCTTCCAGCTCGGCAAGCCTGCTCCAACGCTCGGCCCTGAGCCGACCCACACCAAGAGAGGCATCGTTCGCTCAGCGACGATGTCGCGAAAGGTTTTGTGAGCTGCTTGATTGGAATCGAATGCCATGGAAGATTGGATTGGCACTCTATAACCCGTTCCGTACGGCAAGCGAAGTTATCCTGCCTACCGGCACCGCAAGGCTCCGGCAGGCCTATTCGGACTTGCGAGGGCCCTCGATCAGGCCGATCACGTTTCCCTCCGGGTCTTTGAGCTGGCCGAGGACCATGCGGCCCATGATCGTCTCGGGGCCCATGACGCGGGTGCCGCCGAGGGCTTCGGCCTTGCTCAGGGCCTCCTCGACGCTGGGGACTTCGACGTAGAAGGTGACGTGCCCCTCGTAGCCCTCGGGGCCCTGGCCGATGCCCCCGCCCAGGCCGATGCCTTCGGCGTTGCTGTTGGCCTCGCGGTCGACGAGGCCGTATTTCATCTCGTTGTCGGCGTTGACGTCCCAGTCGAAGAGCTCGGCGTAGTAGCTCTGCAGCCTGGCGCCGTCCTTGCCGACCACCTCGAAGTGAACCACTGGCTGTCCCATCTCTTCCTCCTCGTTCGCCACTTTGCCTTTCCGATCTTCTAGCAGGGCCGAGGGGGGCGGGGCTAAACCGGAGTGGGCCCTGTGCCGATAGCTCCTCGGATGGAGGCACACTCGACGTCACCGGCCGCCTGGGAAGAGGGGAAAGTCAGCCGCGGCTGGCGGCTGACGATGGTCGCCTGGGCGTTGATCCGCAAGGACCGCACGATGATGGTCCTTGCCGCGGGAGGCATCGTCTCGGCGATCGTCTTCGCCTTCCTCGTCCTCCTGGTCGCGGGCATCGGGTCCGGAGGCGATTCGGGACACGCGCTCGGACCCGTGATCCTGCTTGCCCTCTACCCCTCGACGCTGGCAAGCGTCTTCTTCAACGTCGCCCTCGCCTGCGCCGCCAGCGCCGCCTTCGACGGCGAGCGGCTGAGCGCCGGCGAGGCGCTGCGCATGGCTTATGGCAAACGCGGCCGGATCGCTGCCTGGGCCTTGATCTCGACCCTCGTCGGCATGCTGATCAACGAGCTGGCGAGTCGCCTGCCCGGCGGCGCGCGGCTGATGGCCTGGCTCGTCGGCGCCGCCTGGGGCCTGGCCACGCTCTTCGTGGTGCCGATCCTGGCGATGGAGGGGATCGGGCCGGTCGATGCGATCAAGCGCTCGACCGGACTGGTCAAGGACCGCTGGGGAGAGGGCATCGCGGGCCGCGTCTCGATCGGCGCCTGGTCGGTGGTGGTGGCGGTCCCGCTGGGCATCATGCTCGGCATCGGCGGCGCCCTGCTCGAGGAGCACCCCGGCAGCGGGGCTGCCCTGATCGGCCTCGGCCTGGCCGGCCTGTTCGCGCTTTTCGCGGCCGTCGCCGCCACTCAGCAGGTCTTCGCCGTCGCCCTCTATCGCTACGCGATCGAGGCCCCGATCGGGGGTTTTTCCTCCGCTGACCTCGCCTATCCCTTCATCGCAGACCCGGCGCGGCAGAAGCGCAAGTCGTGGATCTTGCGCATCGGCGGACCGATCCTCGGCCTCTTCGTGCTCCTGACCGTGATCGTCGCGATCGTCGGCCCGCGCGAGCGACACACTGCCGCCGAGGGCTGGTTCCACCTCGACTACGTGGCGACCAACGTGCCCGACTTCCGGCCCGGCACGCCGGTCGTCTACGAGCATCGCCAGGTCGGGGCCATACAGAGCATCGAGCCGTCGGGGACGCTCGTCCGCGTCGTCTTCCGGGTCGAACCGAGTCTTCGCTACGTCGTCGAAACCCAGCCCGCGCTGGTTGGCCGGGTCAACGGCGTCGCCTACCTGCGCATAGGCAGGCCTCCGCCCGGCGGCGCTGTGGCCGGGCGGTCGTCCTAGCGACGTCTCCGGTCCGACCAGTCGGCCATATCCTGAGCGCGTGAAGCCCAGCCTCTTCCGCGATCGGGACTTCCGGCTCGTCGCGGCTTCGATCGGCGTCTCGGCGCTCGGGGACTGGGTGGCGATCGTGGCACTGGGGCTCCACGTCAAGGAGATGGCCGACTCCGGCTTCGCCGTAGCCGCGCTCTGGGTATGCCTCTTCGGCCCCTCGGTCCTCGTCGCCGGGCACGTCGGGCTGCTGGTCGACCGGATCGAGGCCACCCGTCTGCTGGCGGCGGTCTCTGGCCTGGGGGCGGCGGCGGCTGCCGCGGTTGCCTTCGCCGACGCGCTCGCCCCGGTCCTGATCCTCACCGCGCTCATCGGCACGGTCTTCGCCACCTCGCAGCCGGCCGAGTTCGCCCTCGTCCCCCCGCTGGCGGGCGACGACCGCATCCAGGAGGCAAATGGCCACATCGAGACCGCTCGCTACATCGGCTTCGGCGCCGGCCCGATCGCCGGCGGCCTCCTCTTCGCCGCCGGCGGGCTCGAGCTGGCGATGCTCGTCGACGCCGCGACCTTCGCCTTCGTCGCCGTCGCCGCCCTCTCGCTGAAGGTGAGGCGGCGGCCGGAGGAGCTGGGCGAGGGCGAGCGGACTCCACGGGCGCGTGACGGCATCGCCTTCCTCTTCGGCGACCGGGTCCTGGCGCTGGTGATGACCGTCGCCTTCGCCTCCCTGCTCTTCATGTCCGCGGTCTGGGTCGGCGAGCTTTTCTTCGTCGAGGACGTGCTCGGCCGCGGCGACGTCGCCTACGGCGCAATGCTCTCGATCTGGACCGTCGGCATGGCGCTCGGCGCGATGCTGCTCTCCCGCCGCGTCGCCGCGGTCGCCGTCGCAACCGTCGGGCTGCTCGCCGCCGCAACCCAGGGCGCTGCCCTGGCGCTGCCCGCCCTCTGGCTCAGCTTCGGCTTCTTCCTCGCCTGCTCGTTCTTCGGCGGGCTCTCGCACGGGCTGAAGAACGTGATGTTCCGCAGCCTGATCCACGTCCGCGTGCCGGATCACCTCCACGGCCGCGCCTTCGCCGCCTACAACGGCATCCGCAACACCGCCGAGCTGGGCGCCTTCGCAGCCGGCGGGCTGCTGGTCGCCGCGATCGGCGCTCGCGGCACGCTGGCCTACGCGGGCGGCCTCTCCGCCCTCGCCGGGGCCCTCGGCCTGCTCGCCCTGCTGCGCATGTACGGCGGCTGGACCCCGACCGGCCCGGTCGGTCCGCCGGTCGACACCGGCCTCGGCGACGAGCCCCCGGCCCCGGCCCAGCCTGCACCCGAGGGCTGAGCTCACGGCTTCCGGTGCGCCTTTTCCAGCCATTAACCGGAAAAGGCGCACCGGAAGGGAGGGTTCGAGGGGCTCAGCCGGCCATGAAGCGCTCGACGTCGGCGGCGTCGGCTTCGAGAGCCGCAGTCGCCTTCTCGGCGATCGGGTCGAGAGGCTCGATCGTCACCTTGCCGCGGTTCAGCCTCCAGGTGGCCACGGCGCGGCCGTCGACCATGGCGAAGGGGCGGAAGAGGCCGTTGCTGGTGACCAGGTGGGTGTGCGGGCCGACGATCGCCTCGCGCGAGGTCCAGCCGAGCAGGACCGGGTCGTAGGCGCCGATCAGGCACGGGCCGGGCACCTCTTCCTGGGGCGGGCTGGCCGCGAGGTGGACGAGGCCGTCCTCGCGTTCGACCATCTCGGAGGCGATCGCGGCGAGGCCGGCGCGGGCGTCCCGCAGAGGCAGGCCGGCCCACTTGGCGAGGTCGCGGTCGCCGGCGGGGGCATGGCCGATCAGGTAGCGGCGGGCCAACTCGGCGAGGGCGACGTCGCGGTCGATCGGCTTCGCCGGCCCGAGCCAGTCGCGGACGAGCGCGTAGGCGTGGTCCTTGCCGGCCATCGGGCCGCGCACGAGGACCCCGCGCACCGCCGCGAGGAAGAGGAGGTGGATCAGGGCCTGCCCCTGCGTCGGGACGCCGGCGGAATCGAGGCGTTCGCGCAGCTGGTGCCGGGTCAGGGGGCCCTCGTCGGCGAGGGCGCGCTCGATCGTCGCCACGGCACGCTCGCCGAGCTCGGGTGCGACGCCCTCCTGGCGGAGTCGCCGGCTGCACGAGGTGAGCAAGGGCGGCGTGGTCAGCATCTGCAGCCACGGGTAGTCCTCACTGCGAACCAAATGCAGGGTGCCGCGGTTGAGCCAGGTGATCAGCAGCGAGCGCTCCTCGCTCAGGGCCCGGTCCACGTCCGCGGCGCCGAGGCCCTCGCTTCGCGCCCTGACGGCGAGGCGGGCTCCCCGCGGGTCCTGGCCCTGGATCGCGAGCAACCGTCGCGCCACCGCAACCGGGTCCCGTTCCGGCCTGCCGGAGAGGCCCTGGGCAGCGAGCCGCTGGGCGAGCACCACGCGCGTCGTCACGCGGAGATGATCGCGCTAACGCGCAAGAGACGTCCTACTTCTTCCTGAAGAGCGTTTTCCGTAAGGGCTCGATCCTGACCAGCTCGACCACGTAGAGCAGGGCCCCGGTGCCGTAGGCGAGCCTCGAAGGCAGGATCAGTTCGCGCTGGCCTCCGAGCTTCATCCCTTTCAGGCCGGTTTCCCAGCCGTCGCGCACTTCGCCCGAGCCGAAGGTGAAGGAGAAGACGTTGTCCTTCCCCCAGAAGGTCTCGAATCGTTCCTTGGTCTTGTAGTTGACGCCGACGTGATGGACGTCGAGGCGCTGCCCCCACTTCGCGCGAACGTTCCCCACCCCCTCCTTCAGGACCTTGACGACGAGGTTCCCCGGCGGGGGGCCGGGCGGCACCGTCACCTTCGGCGGAGCGGGCGTGCCGTCGACTTCGAACACCGGATTGAGGGTCCCTTCGGCTTTATAGGCGCGTATCCCGGAGCCCAGGTGCTTGACGTCCTGTGTCTCGTCGGACTTCGCCGCGGTGGTCGTGGTTGTGGTGGTGGTGGTTGTGGTGGTGGTGGTCTCAGACGCAACCGGTGCATCGCCCCCGCCGCAGGCGGCCAATGCCAGGCCGGCCGCCACAGCGCATATCCACACGATTAGTCTGGGAAAATTCACGCAATGATCTTACGCGACGCCGCGAGATCCGGGCGCGGCAGGCGCTATTCGATCGACTCGAGGTCGATGACGAAGATCAGCGTTTCGTTGGGGCCGATCGCCGGCGGGGAGCCCGCCGGGCCGTAAGCGAGGTTCGGAGGGATCGTCAGCTCGCGCCGGCCGCCGACCTTCATTCCCTCCACGCCCTGTTCCCAGCCGGGGATCACCTGCCCCGAGCTCAGCTGGAAGGAGAAGGGTTGGCCAGTGTCCCAGGAGGCTTCGAACTCTTTGCCGCTGTCGTAGTTGACACCGACGTAATGGACGGTGACGGTGTCGCCGGCTTTCGCTTCGGCGCCGCTGCCGACTTCGAGGTCGTCGATCGTCAGCTCCTTGGGCGGCGCGCCGTTCGGCACCGTCACCTTCGGCTTCGTCTCGCCCTCCGCCGGAGTGGTCTCGCCCCCCGCCGGAGCCGATTCGGCCTGCTCGGCCGTGCTGGCGGTCGAGTCGGACCCGGTGGTCGAGTCGTCATCGCCACAGGCGGCAAGCAGCAGGGCCGCACACGCCGCGATCGTCAACACCAGGGCCTTCACGGCCGGCAATGCTACGCGACCGAGCGCGACGGCGGTGGCCGGCCGATCCCCGCCGACTCTCTACCCTCACCGCGTGGACAACCCGCTGCTCACCACGGTTCTGCTGCCGGCCGCCATCGCCGTGATCATGTGCAGCCTCGGCCTGACCCTCACCCGCGATGACTTCCGGCGCGTGCTCGTCGCGCCGAAGGGGGTGGCGATCGGGATGCTCAACCTGGCCCTGATCTCGCCGCTGCTCGCGTTCGCGATGGCGGAGCTGTTCTCGCTGCCGCCGGAGCTGGCGGTCGGCCTCGTCCTGCTCGGGGCCTCGCCCGGCGGGATGATGGCCAACATGCTGACGCACCTGTCGCGCGGCGACACGGCGCTGTCGGTGACGATGACGGCGATCAGCAGCGTCGGCGCGGTCGTCACGGTGCCGCTCTTCCTCGAGCTCGCCACCAACCACTTCGACGCGACCGGGATCGGCGACGTGAGCATGCTCGGGGTCGTGGCGCGGGTATTCGCGATCACGGTCGTCCCGGTCGCGATCGGGATGGAGCTGCGCAGGCGGCGGCCCGAGCAGGTCGAAGCGATCTACCCAAGGGTGAGGGCGATCGCGCTCGGCCTCTTCGCGGTCGTCGTCGGCGGCGCGATCGCCAGCGAGTACGACACGGTCGCCGAGAACGTCGCCGAGGTGGCGGGCGCGGCCCTCGCCCTCAACGTCGCGGCGATGTCGCTCAGCTTCGCGATATCCAAGCTGGCGCGGCTCGGCGACCGCCAGTCGACCGCGATCGCGCTCGAGCTCGGCATCCACAACTCGGCGCTGGCGATCGCGGTAGCCGCCCCCCTTGCCGCCGACGTCAGCATCCCGGCCGCGGTCTACGCCTCGTTCATGCTCGGCACCGGCGGCGTCTTCGCCTGGGCGATGAGCCGCCGCAACGCGGAGCCGGAGGAGTTGGTGTCCCCGGCGCCGGCCGAGGCATAGCTCAGCCCTTGCCGGAGATCAGGTCCCAGGCGCGCCGGAGCTTGTCGTTGCGTCCCTTGACCATGTCGTCGGGCCCGACCTCGATCGAGCCGGGATTGGCGCTCGGCTTGGGCAGGTTCTCCGCTGTGGCGGCGTCGATCTTCAGCACCACGCCGCGCTCGTAGATCGCCTCGACCTCGGGGGCGTCGACGAACCGGTGGCCGCCCGGCAGGGCGCTCGTGTCCAGCACGATGCCGTCGAAGATGTCGTCGTCGGGCACGGCGAGGACGTACTCGACCTCGCCCAGCTTCTTGCCGTCGCTCGAGTAGACGGGAACGCCCGCCTGCAGCACGAGATGAGAGTTCGGTGCGCCTAGATCGTCCATGCCATGAGCATATCCTCGCTGGGATCTCGCCAATCGGCTCGGCCGCGGTTATGCTCGCAGCGGCCGCACGGGTCGACTAAAGGAGGATGGGATGGCGGTAGGACTCTGGATCAGCTTCGCGGACGGGACGCAGGAGCAGTACGACGCGGTCAACGCGCATCTGGGAGTGGAGCAGGACCCCCCCGAGGGCCTGGTATTCCACGCCGCCGGGCCGATGGAGGGCGGCTGGAACGCAATCGACTTCTGGGAGTCGCGCGAGCACTTCGACCGCTTTCTGGGGGAGCGGCTGGGACCGGCGATCCAGGAGCTCGGCGACAAGGCTCCGCCGAACCCGCCCAGCATCAAAGAGTTCCCGGTCTACAACACGATCAAGGGCTAGCGGCCCAGGGCACCGAAAGATGGCTCTCAATCTCGCATCGCTCCTGACCGAGAGCGCCGAGCGCTCGCCGGAGGCCCCCGCGATCCGGCTCGGCGACAACGAGCTCAGCTACGGGCAGCTCGACGAGCTCAGCGCCCGGCTCGTCACGCTGCTGCGCGAGAAGGGGTTCGAGCCGGGCGACAGGGTCGGCGTGATGCTGCCCAACGTGCCCGAATTCCCGGTCGCCTACTACGGCGTGCTGCGAGCTGGCGGCGTCGTCGTGCCGATGAACGTGCTGCTGAAGCGGCGCGAGATCGCCTTCTACCTGGAGGACTCCGGCGCCAGGCTGCTGCTCGCCTGGCACGGCTTCGCCGAGGAGGCGCGCGAGGGCGCCGCCGAGGCGGGCGCCGAGCTGATCGAGGTCGAGCCCGCGGCCTTCGCCGCGACGCTGGGGGGGCTGGAGCCGACCCCGGGCATCGCCGAGACGGCCGAGGACGACACCGCGGTGATCCTCTACACCTCCGGCACCACGGGCAAACCGAAGGGCGCCGAGCTCACCCACGTCAACCTCTTGAAGAACGCTGAAATCTCCTCGCGGACGACCTGCGAGGTCGGGCCGGGCGACGTCGTCCTAGGCGCCCTGCCCCTCTTTCACTCGTTCGGGCAGTCGGTCGGGATGAACTCCTCGCTGCTGGTCGGCGCCTGCCTCACCCTGGTGCCGAAATTCGACCCCGGCGAGACGCTGGAGACGATGCAGCGCGACAGGGTCACCCACTTCTACGGCGTGCCGACGATGTTCGGCGCTTTGCTCCACCACCCCGAGCGGGAGGGCTTCGACACTTCCTCGCTGCGCAATTGCATTACCGGCGGCGCCTCGATGCCGGTCGAGGTGCTGCGTGGCTTCGAAGAGGCCTTCAACGCGAAGGTGCTCGAGGGCTACGGGCTCTCGGAGACCTCGCCGGTTGCCTCCTCCAATCACCCCGACATGGAGCGCAAGGCCGGCTCGATCGGCACCCCGATCGAGGGGGTCGAGATGAAGGTCGTCGACGAGGACGACAACGAGGTCGCCCAGGGCGAGGTCGGCGAGATCGTGATCCGCGGCCACAACATCATGAAGGGCTACTGGCAGCGCCCCGACGCGACCGAGGAGGCGATGCGGGGCGGCTGGTTCCACAGCGGCGACATGGCCCGCACCGACGAGGACGGCTACTTCTACATCGTCGACCGCAAGAAGGACCTGATCATCCGCGGCGGCTACAACGTCTACCCGCGCGAGGTCGAGGAGGTGCTCTTCGAGCACCCGAAGATCCGCGAAGCGGCGGTGCTCGGCGTCCCCCACGACGAGTGGGGCGAGGAGATCGGCGCCGCGGTCGTCCTCCACGACGGTGAGGAGCTGCCTCCGGAGGAGGTCAGCGCCTACGTCAAGGAGCGGATCGCCGCCTACAAGTACCCGCGCGTGGTCTGGTTCCTCGACGACCTGCCCAAGGGCCCCACCGGCAAGATCCTCAAGCGCGAGATCGAGCCGCCGGCGCACCCCTAGCCCTGTTCGCTCAGGTAGATCTGATTATCATTACGCGAATCTGTGCATAGGTAGGGCGGGGAGCACAAGCGACCGCCCTCAGACAAACGGGAGGGCAGCATGATCAGAAGACGTCTCACCGCATTCGCGTCCGCGGTCGCAGTCTGCATCGCCGGCGCAGCCCTGGCGCCCGCCAGCTCCTTGGCCGTCGACCCGATCCTCTTCGTCCACGGCTGGTCGGGAAGCGCCTCGAACTGGAACACGATGATCGGCAGGTTCGAAAAAGACGGCTACGCGAAATCGCAGCTGCGCGCTTACAGCTACAACACCTCGCAGTCGAACAAAACGACTGCCGAAACGATCGTCAAAAGCGAAGTAGAAAAACTGCTCAAATCCACCGGCGCCTCCAAGGTCGACATCATCGCCCACTCGATGGGCAGCCTCAACAGCCGCTGGTACATCAAGTTCGTCAAAGGAGGGGAAGCCAGCGTCGACGACTGGGTCTCGCTCGGCGGCCCCAACCACGGCACGACCTCGGCCAACTTCTGCTTCGGCACCTCCTGCGTGGAGATGCGGCCCGGGTCGACCTTCCTCGGCGAACTCAACGCCGGCGACGAGACGCCCGGCGCCGTCAACTACGGCACCTGGTGGTCGCCCTGCGACGAATTCATCAACCCGGACTCGAGCGTGCCGCTCAGCGGCGCGACCAACACCGAAACCGCCTGCATCTCGCACCTCGGCCTGTTGAGCGACGAAACCGTCTACAAACAGGTGCGCGAATTCGTCAAATAGCGCATAGGCGCAAATGGCTCGGCGGGGCGCCACAGGCGCGCCCCGCCCCTTGCCACCCTGGCGGCGCCCGTCGAAACTGGCTGGGCAGCCAAGTTTCGCGATAACCTTCGTTCCCGTCACCGGCCCACACCGAAGGAGAACGATGAGCGTCGCGTCGCAGAGCCTGATGGACAACGTCACCTACGAGGACCTGTACCACCGCTGGGAGCAGGGCAACTGGAGCGCCTACGACATCGACTTCTCCGGCGACAAAGCGGGCTGGGACGGCCTCAGCGACGTCCAGCGGCGCTCGGCGATGTGGATCTACTCGATGTTCTTCTACGGCGAGGACCGCGTCGCCGACACCCTCGCCCCCTACGTCACCGCCGCGCCGACCGAGGAGCAGTCCTACTTCCTCGCCACCCAGCAGGTCGACGAGGTGCGCCACTCGGTCTTCTTCCACCGCTTCTTCAAGGAGGTGATCGGGGTCGGCGGCGACTCGATCCAGCAGACCCTCGCCTCCACCCTGCCGCAGCTCAACTGGGGCTATCGCGGCATCTTCGACCGCCTCGACGTGATGGCCGAGGAACTGCGCAAGGACCGCTCGCTGCCCAAGTACGCGCAGGCGATCGCCCTCTACCACCTGATCGTCGAGGGCTCGCTCGCCCAGCCCGGCCAGCACTTCATCGAGGACTTCTTCGCCTCCGAAGAGACGATGCCCGGCTTCAGCTCCGGCATGGCCAACGTCTCCCGCGACGAGCAGCGCCACATCGGCTTCGGCGTCAAGGTGCTCTCCGAGCTGCTGGGCGAGGGGAACCCCGGCTGGGAGGAGAACAGGGCCGCCGTGACCGACCTGCTGCGCGAAGTGCTGCCCTACGGCCCCGCCGTCTTCACGCCACCGAACATGGACCGCGAGTACACCGAGTGCTACGGCTTCTCGCTCGAGGACATCTTCGCCTTCGGCCTCAAACTGATCCGCCAGCGCTGGCGCACGATCGGCTACCCGACCGAGGAGATGCCGCCCGGCGTCTTCCCCTTCGACCCCGAGATGGACGAGCGGCAGGTGGCTGAGAACCAGGTGAAGCTGATGATGGCCGGCATCCTCGGCTCGCCCGACGGTGTGCCGCAGACCTCGCCCGAGCTGCAGCGCCTCTACTTCGACGTGGTCGAGCGCGTCGTCAACCCGAAGGCGGCGAACGGCTCGCGCCTGGTCTACCAGTGGCGCTTCACCGACGCCGAGCCCTGGCACCTGGTGATCGACAACGGCTCGACCCACGCCGAGCCCGGCGAGGCCCCCAACCCCAATCTCGTCCTCGAGGCCAGCTGGGCCGACTTCATCGCGACCGGCAAGCCCGACAGCAACCCGCTGAAGATGGTCCTGCAGCGCCGCCTCCGCCCCCGCGGCTCCGTCCGCGAGCTGGCCCGGGTGCGGAAAGTCTTCTCGCGCTGACCTGGTCCCTATGCGGGCGCGGGATCGCTGGGCGCGGCCTGGGACTCGCGCTCGGCGGCGCTGACGTCGGCCGAGATCCGTACTGCTGCTGAGAGCAGCGGTGCCGCCAGCACAAGTCCGACGGTGCCGAAGAGGCAACCGCCGGCGATCGTCGCGATCAGCACGGCCAGGGGATGCAGCTTCAGCGCCGCGCCGTAGGCGATCGGCTGAACCAGCTGCTGCAGGACGCCGTTGGCCAGCAGCACGACGATTGCGAGGGCCAGCGCCGTCTCCGGCCCCGCGCCGCCGAGGGCGATCAGGACCGCGAAGGCCCCGGCGGCCCAGGCACCGAGGTAGGGGACGTACCCGCCGACGAACGTAACCGCCATGATCGTGCCGGGCAGGGGGACGTCGAGGAGCAAAGCCCCCGCACCGACGATCAGCGAACTCCAGAGGGAGACGGCCGTTACGCCGAGGAAATACCCCCGCAGGCTGCTGGCCACACGGCCCAGTATCGAGTGGGCCAACGGAACCGGCACGCCGAGATGGCGCTCGACGAAGCTCCCGATCGCCGGCCCGTCCTTGAGCAGGAAGAAGAGGCTGAGGGCGGTGAACGAGAGGAAGACGGCGAGCGACGCGAGCCTGTCGACCCCGCCGATCAAACCGTGGGTCAGCGCTTCGAAGCCCGCACTGATCGAGGCGCTGGCGTCTGCGTTCGCGTTCGCGGCGGTCGTCGCCTTCACCCCGAGGTCGTTGACGAGAGACTCGATCTCGCTCGCCCCTTCGCTGAGCCTCGCGGAGAGGCTGTCCGCCTGGCTCGCGATTCCAGCCAGGACGATCAGCCCGACGCCGACGCCGACTGCGATGATCGCGAGGAAGACGAGCCCAGCGCCGATCCCCCTCGGGATCCCGTGACGGCGAAGCCAGTCGACGAGCGGAGAGGTGACGGAAGCGATGATCCCGGCCACGATCACCGGCATCACGATCGTCTCCGTCAGCGCGAGGAGCCAGATCGCGCCGACCAGCGCCGCGGCGACGCCGACCAGGAGCCAGGCGGAGAAGCCGAGGTCCCGCAGCCAAGCCGGAGCGGAGAAGATCCCGCTCAGCTCGGCGGGATCGATCTCGATTACTTCTTCCTCGGGGACCGCGCCCTCGCGGCCGGGCGGCCGCAGCCGCCCTCGGATCGCGCGCCTTGGATTCATCGGGACGCCGGACGATACGCGGCGCCCCCGACACGGCGACGGCCGAGCCGCAAAGTGACCGAGGCGGCGCGGGTCACCTACGTCGGCCACGCGACCGTCCTGGTCGAGATGGACGGAGTCCGCCTGCTCACGGACCCGGTGCTGCGGCGCCGGGTCGGCCCGCTGCGCCGCCACGGGCCGGCCCCCGACGCGGCGCTGACGGAGGACGTCGACGCGGTGCTGATCTCCCACCTCCACCACGACCACGCAGACGTTCCCTCGCTGCGCCAGCTGAGCAGGGCGGTGCCGGTCCTCGCCTCGCCGGGGGCCAGAGGCTTCCTCGAGGACATCGGCTTCGGCGACGTCCGCGAGCTCGCCCCGGGCGAGTCCGGCAGCGTCGGCGACGTCCGCGTCACCGCCACCGAAGCGAACCACCCGGCCGGTGGGCGGCGCTTTGAGCGAGCCTCGCGGGCGGTGGGCTTCGACCTGACCGGACAGCGGCGCATCTACTTCGCCGGCGACACCGACCTCTTCGACGGCATGGAGGGGATCGGCCGCGACGGGATCGACCTTGCCCTGCTGCCGATCTGGGGATGGGGCACCAGCATCGGGGCCGGCCACCTCGACCCCGAGCGGGCGGCGCAGGCGGCGGCGCTGCTATCCCCGCGGGCGGTGATCCCAATCCACTGGGGCACGCTCTACCCGCTCGGCCTGGCGCGGCTTCGCCCCGGCCCCCTGCGCAAGCCGCAGCGGGAGTTCGTCGCCCAGATGCGCGCCCTCGCGCCTCAGGTCGAGGCGCGGGTGCTGGCGCCGGGGGAGGCGACCTCGCTCTCGTAGCTCGAGTGCCCGAGCTGCGCCAGCCAGTCGCGGAATACCCGGTGGACCCGTTCGGCGCCGACCACGTCGCCCTCTGGCCAGGCCAGCTCGCTCGGGTGGAGCACGAAGGGGAAGCTCTGGGTCCCGCCCATGCCGCCGTGGGAGCCGACCAGCTCCTCGAAGGCGGCGACCTCGCCGAACTCCGGCCAGAAGGTGCTGTTGACCATCAGGTCAGCGCAGTGCGGAAAGCCGTCGGTACGCCGCACGTGCTCGGCGGCGTGGGGGCCGAAGCCCGCGAGCGGGTCCTCCCCCTCGACCCGGTCATCGTCGAGGAAGCGGGTCCCGTCCTTGCCGATGACGATGGCGCCCGAGCGCTCGGAGCGCACCAGCACGAACCCGACCCCGGGGTGGTCGCGGAGCGCCGGCAAAAGGCGGGGGTAGAGGGCGTCCAGCCGCTCGAGGGTCACCCGCCCCGGCTCGCGGGGGAAGCTGATCAGGCCGAGGCAGCCGGAGGCCATCACGGATAGCTCGGGGATTTCCTGGCCGTGCGCGCTCTCGACCTCGCGGCGCGCATCGGGGTCGAGCGTGACGACGCCGCCCTCGCGGCGTCCCTGGGTGGCGATCCGCACGGCGCTCGCCGCCGCGGTGTCGTCGCGCGCCACCTCCGTAAGCCCGGCGCTCAGGTAGGAGAGCGCGTCGTCGTCGCCCCCTTCGGCGGCGATCGTGCTGTCGGGGTCGCAGGCCGAGCGGACCAGGTCCTCGAGCGTTTCCCCGTAGCGGTCGCGGAAGGTCTCCCCCTGCGACTGTCCGTGGTCGGAGAGGACGACAAGGCGATAGGGCCGCGGCGCCTCGGCGCAGGCGGTGGCGATCCTGGCGATCTGGCGGTCGAGGTCGCGCAGCACGGCGAGGGCGTCGTGGCGCTCGATGCCGGAATGGTGCGCGACCTCGTCGTAGGCGAGGAAGGTGGTGTAGATCATCGGGCGGCCGGTGAGGACGTCGCCGACGACCGCGGCGACCTGCAGGTCCCGCTGGACCACGGTCCCCCACGCCCGGACGAGCGCATAGGAGCGGCTGCGGGCCATCCGCGGGCGGACGTCGTCGCGAACCTGGCTGCGAGCCGCGCGGCGCTCCCGGCCGATGTCGGCGAGGACGAGGACGAGCGTGCGGGCGACCGCGTAGGGGCGGGCGAAGTACGCCGCGTAGTCGCGGCCGATCGGCCGGCGGCGGCGCAGCGCCGTGCTCATCGTCAGCATCGAGTGCGGCGCGTCGCCGGAGAGGATGTTGGCGCGGCTGGCGCCGTCGGCGTGCAGCAGGCCGCGGCCGTCCGAGTGGCGCTGCTCCAGCTCTTCCGCGTCGCGCGGGTGGTTGGTCACGATCGGCGCGCCCCGGTCCTTCTCCCACCAGCGGAAGGCCGGCATGTCCTCGTTGCTGCCGTGCAGGAGCCCGGCCTGGCAGGCGCCGGTCTGCGAGGACCAGTCGGTCTCCCATCTCTCCAGCCGGTGGGAGCCGCTGCGCAGCCAAGCGGCGAGGTTGGGGGCGCTGCCGTCGCTGAGCGCGCGGCGCAGGACGTCGTGGGCGAGCCCGTCGATCTCCAGGAAGAGGACGCCCGGGACCTCGCTCCGCACGGCCTGCTTGCGGCGCCGCGCCTGCCGCCGCACGACGTAGCGGTACCAGGCCTCGTTCTCGTCGATCGCAAGCAGCCCGTAGACGATCGCGGTGACGCCCGCCATCGCGATCGTCACCACCACCCCCTCGAGGACGCCCTCGATCTCCCCTCCGGGCAGGACGTCGATCGCGAAGGTCACGAGCAGCCCGTTCAGCACCAGCGCCGCGCCTCCCAGCGTGAGCACCGTCAGCGGCAGCGCGAAGCGAGCCAGAGTCGGCCAGATCAGAGCGTTGAGGAGCCCGATCAGCGCCGCCGCACCAAGCGCCGCAGGCGCGCCGTCGAGGACGAATCCCGGCATCGCCTCCGAGAGCAGCAGCAGCGTCAGCGCGTCGAGCAGGAGGACGAGCAGGACCCGCCAGACGGCATGGAGATTCATCGTCTACGCGAGGGCGGCCGAGAGGTTCTCCATGATCGCCGAGTCTATGCGTGAAACCCGCAACCGGCTCGGTCGGCTCTCAATCCTGATTTCCGCTCCCGTCCTCGCGCTGGGTCTCCTCGCAGCGCCCCGCCCTCGCGGGGAAGGCCTGTGATCGACACCGCTACGAACCAGGTCGTCGACACGCCGGTCGAAGTAGGCACCAACCCCTACACCAACGCGATCACCCCCAATGGGAAGCTCATGTACGTGGGCAACCGGGGGACGGAAACGTCGTCGTCGACCCTTCAGACGAACGCGCTCGTCGGTTCGCCGATCCCGCTGCGCGGGCTCCCCAGCGTGATCGCAATCAGTCCCGACGGGACGACCGCCTACGTCACCCAGACGGCTCCATTGCGTCCTTCAACTGGGTCTTCGGCGACGGCGCAACGGCAACCTCGACCACCCCCACCGCCTCGCACAAATACAAGAAAGCGAAGACCTACTCGCCCACCCTCACCGTCACCGACAACGAAGGCTGCTCGGCCGCGCAGGTCTTCACCGGCCGCACCGCCTACTGCAGCGGCGGAGCCGCCCTGGCCAGCCAGAAAGTCAAAGTCAAAGCCCCGAACAACTTCAAATTCGGCAAGCTGACCAAGAACCCGAGCAACGGCACCGCCAAACTCAAGGTCAAAGTCCCCTACGGCGGCAAGCTCAGCCTCTCAGGCAAAACGGTGCGCAGCAGCAAAGCCAAAGCCGCCAAAGCCAAGACGCTGACGCTGAAGATCCAGCCCAAGCCGAAGCTGAAGAAAACCCTCACAAGCGCCCACAGCGCCAAAGTGAAGATCCGCGTCAAGTTCAAGCCGACCGGCGGCAAGGCCCGCACCAAGGGCAAGGCCCTGACGCTGGTTCTGCGTTAGCCCCGGCTTTAGCTGAGACCCCCGAAAGAGCCCCGCGAATGCGGGGCTCTTTCTTATGCGGGGCAGGATTCGAACCTTGTCAGGGGCGCTGGCGGAACGTCGGCTTGGCTAAGCCGACGATAGGACTCAAGGACATGATTAGCATGACATTGACTGGGTAGTGGGTCTGTTTCAAGCCAGACCAGCCAGGGAAGAGAGACGAAGATGACAGGGATTGAGGCGCAGCGAAACGGCAGTGAGCCATGCGAAGTTACCCGGCCTGGATTCGCCGCTCGGGCGAAGGGCGAAGGTTGGAAGGGTTCGCGCCGAGCCCCAGGTTTCGTTATCGGTCTGCTCACCACGATCGCACTGCTCCTCTCCACTGCTGGCTCGGCTTCGGCCCTCACCCTGGGGGTGCAATGGACCGGGAGGCCCGATCAGATGGCCCAGGAAATGGACATGGTCCAGAAAGCCGGCGCATCGACGTTTCGCTTGCCGATCTCTCCCGAGTGGTCGGAAAAAGGTGCCGTGGAATGGGAATGGTATGACGAAATCTTTCGTGCGGCCGCCGAACATGGGGTGACCATCCTCCCCCACTTTCAGGGCCGAATGAATGGAGAAGACGACCTTCCCACCGTAGGTGAAAAAGTTGCTTGGTCGGAATGGGCCAAAGTAGCCGTTCGCCGCTATGGCTACAACGGAACCTTTTGGTCCCAGTACCCATCGGTGCCAGCCCGCCCAGTATTCGCCTGGGAAATGTTGAACGAGCCGAACAACAACTCGTTCATGAACATCACCGGCACCGAATATGGAGAATTTCTCCAGTGGGCGGGGCCCGCCGTGCAGACTGCGTCTGAATCATGGGGAGGGCAGAAAACCGGAGTTCTCTTCGGCGGTCTACTCGCGTGGAGCGGCGGAACGGAATGGCAGAAATTCTTCCTCAACGCGTACAACGTCCCTGGCGCGGAAAGTGCATTCACCGGGCTTGCCATCCACCCCTATGAGCTCGACACGAGCAAATTCCCAGGCGAAACCCGTATCCAGGCTTTCACGAAAGCGGTGTCTGGCGCCCGAACGTTCCTCAATTCCAACGGCGCAGCTGGCAAGTCGCTTTGGATCACGGAGGTCGGGTGGCCAGCCGAATTCGAATGGGGCGTCAGCGAGCCTGAACAGGCCAATCTGCTCAAAGAAGCAGTGGGCTGGGCGAAGACTGCGGCCGCATCCCTCGACCTCAAAGCGCTCATTTGGTACAACCAGCGCGACATCGGGGTCTCAACGTGGCAGTACCGCTGTGGCCTTAGAAGGGAGGACGGATCATTCCGATCCTCATGGTTCGCCTATCAGGAACAGACCGGGGCAGAAGTGTGGCCCACCTGGTCCAACCACAATCTTGGAGGGAGCATCACGGGGGATCCGGCGATCTCGTCGGCGGCCCCAGAACAGCTAGAACTCTTCGCAAGAGGAGGGGACGGAGCGCTTTGGCATAGGCATTGGGACGGGGCCACTTGGAGCGGCTGGGTAAATCTGGGAGGGGCGCTGGCTTCCGACTCCGGACCGGGGACTGTGTCCTGGAGCAGCAACCGGGTGGACGTCGTTTACCGTGGCACCGACAACGGTGTTTGGCAGCGGGCTTGGGGAGAAGGCTCAAACGGAGGAGTGCCCATCAGCCTCGGCGGATACACCCTTTCGGACCCTGCGATCTCATCCAAGGGCAAAGGACAGCTACAAGTCTTCGTGAGAGGAGTTGACAACGCTCTGTGGACCAAGTCATTCAGCAACGGAAGCTGGAGCGGCTGGGAAACGCTTGGCGGCCAGATCACTTCCGGTCCCAGTGCTGTGTCCTGGAGCAACAACAGGACCGACGTCGTTGCGCGGGGCACAGACAATGGCGTTTGGCACTGGTACTGGGATGGCTCCTGGCACCTTGAAAGCATCGGCGGGTCTGTCACGTCGGACCCTGCGATCTCAACATTGGGGACCGGCACCCTGGACGTGTTTGCGAAGGGTGGGGACAACCGGCTCTGGCATCAGTCGTTCCACGACAGCACCTGGTGGGGATGGGAGTCGCTGGGGACGACCATCACCTCGGGACCAGGTGCGGTGTCTTGGGGGAGCCAGAGAACGGACGTGGTGGCACGTGCCGCCAATTGGAGCGTCCAGCATTGGTGGTGGAGTCCCTAGGCTGCCGTCGAGCCTGCGACCTTCGGGCTATGAAACCGGTGGCCGCTTGCCCGCCCAAGGCCGCTCGGCCTCTAGCTGGCCCGCAAGCGAAAGCAGCGTCGCCTCGTCCTCGGGCCGGCCGATGACCTGGACTGCCAGGGGGAGACCATCGGCAGCTATGCCCATCGGTACCGACATCGCCGGGTTGCCCAGGTGGTTCCAGGGGACGCAGTAGGGGTAGAAGCGGCTCATTCCGATCACGGTGCGGATGGCGTTCTGGCCCTCCCAGCGGCGGATCGGGATGGCGGTGCCGCCCATCACCGGAGTCATCAGGACGTCGTGGGAGTCGAAGATCGCGTTGATGCGGGCGGCGTCGACGTCGCGGCCGCGGAGGGCGCGCTGGAAGAGCGAGTCGGGGAGGCGGCGGCCGAGGCGGCCGAAGCCGCGGGTGCGGCTTTCGAGGCGCTCGGGGTGGGGCACGTCGTCCACGGTCTCCGAGACGCCGCGCAGGAACCTCGGGGTGATGTTGTTGCCGATGCCGCCCCAGTCGGGGTCCTGCTCCGCCACCTCGTGGCCGAGCGAGCGCAGCAGCTCGGCGGCGTCGGCGACCGCGTCCTTGACGATGCGGTCGACGGTCGGGGGCGCGGCGGCGCGGGGCGCCAGGGTCGAGTAGGCCACTCGCAGCTTGCCGGGCGGCGTCTTCGCCGACTCGGCGAAGGGACGCTCCGGCGGCGGCGGCGCTCCGGGCTCCCTCGAACCGCCGGCGGTGACGTCAAGCCACAGCGCCGTGTCCCCCACCGTGCGGCTGAGGCAGCCGAGGACGGCGAGGCCGTTCCAGCCCTCGTCAAGCGGGTCGAGCGGTATCCGCCCCCGCGTCGGTTTCAGCCCGAAGAGGCCGCAGGAGGCCGCCGGCAGGCGGATCGAGCCGCCGCCGTCTCCGGCCGAGGCGATCGGGACCATCCCCGACGCCACCGCGGCGGCGGAGCCGCCGCTGGAGCCGGCCGGGCTGCGCTGCGGGTCCCAGGGGTTGCGGGTGACGCCGTAGGTCGCCGACTCGGTGAAGCCGCAGATCGCAAGCTCGGGGAGCAGCGTGAGGCCGATCACGATCGCGCCGGCCTCGCGCAGGCGCCGCACCATCTCGCAGTCCTCCGTCGCCGGCTCGGTGAAGGCGTCGGTGCCGAAGCTGGTCACCTCGCCGGCAACCGCGCTTTCGTCCTTGATCGCGACCGGCACGCCGAGCAGCGGCCGCTCCTCGCCCGCCTTCAGCCGCGCCTCGGCCTGCTGGGCTTCGAGCAGCGCCTTCTCGGCGAAGACCTTGCGAAACGCGTTCAGCTGCGGGTCGAGGCGGGCGATCCGGTCCAGGCAGAGCTGCACCAGCTCGGTCGGGGAGACCTCCCCCGTCCGCACCATCTCCGCCTGCTTCGCCGCTCCCGCGAAGGCGAGGTCATCGCTCATGGCCGCAAGCCTATTCAGGTCAGCTCGGGCTCGGGCTCGCGGCCGCCGGCCTCGAAGCTGAGGTCGGGCAGGGCGCGGTCCAGCCAGGACGGCATCCACCAGTTCCAGGCACCCAGCAGCTTCATCGCCGCCGGGACGAGGATCAAGCGGACCAGCGTGGCGTCGAGGGCGATCGCCACCGCGCAGCCCACCCCAAGCTCCTTGATCGAGGGCACGCCGGTGAGGACGAAGACGCCGAAGACCGCGGTCATGATCGCCGCCGCCGAGGAGATCGTGCGGGCGCTGGTCGCCAGCCCTTCGGCGACGGCGCGCTCGTTGTCGCCGTGCTCGAGGTAGCGCTCACGCATGCGCGACATCAGGAAGACCTCGTAGTCCATCGAGAGGCCGAAGACGATGGCGAAGATCAGCGGCACGTTGATCGTGTCCAGCGCCCCCAGGCTTTCGAAGCCGAGCAGGCCGTCGAGCCAGCCCCACTGGAAGATCGCCACGAGGACGCCGAACGCGGCGCCGATCGAGAGCAGGTTCATCAGCACCGCCTTCAGCGGCAGCAGCAGCGAGCGCAGCATCACCACAAGGACGAGGAAGCTGAGCGCCAGGACGAAGAGCACGATCTTCCACATCGAGCCGTTGATCTGGGCCCGGGCGTCGTCGCTGCGGGCGGTCTCACCGCCCACGTCGACGGTGGCGACCTTGCTCAACGCGGTGGCGGGAACGACGGAGTCGCGCAGTTGTCCGATCAGGGCGCGGGTGGCGTCGGACTCGCTGGGGGCGCTCGGGGTCGCCTGGACCAGGACGTCGCCGCCGGCGTACACCGGCGGGGCGACGCTGTCGATCCCGGGCGTCCCGGCCAGGGTGTGGGAGAAGGACAGGACGGCGACGCGGTCGGCGCGGCTCGGGCTGGAGCCGTCGAAGGAGGCGACCACCTGGATCGGGTCGGCGGCGCCGCCGAGTTGCTTGGCGACGAGCTCGTTGCCGACCCGCACGTCGCTGCCCTTCGGGAACTGCTCCAGCGCGCCCGTGCCGGTCTCGACCGAGAGCAGCGGCGCCGCCAGCGTCAGCAGGACGGCGGAGACGCCGATCACCGCAACCCATGGGTGCGCCATCACACGATTCGTCCACCGCACCCAGAACGCCTCGCGATCGGGTCGCTGACCGCTCCGATGGAAGATCCCCAGCACCCTGGCAACGACGCCGCCCGGCATCACCCGGTCGCCGAGCATCGCGATCAGCACCGGCAGCAGGGTGGTCGCGGTGAGGATCGAGACCGCGACGACCGTCATCGCCCCCAGCGCCATCGAGCGCAGGGCCTGGTTGTCGACCATCCACAACCCCGCCAGCGAGACGATCACGGCGAGGCCGGAGAAGGTCACCGCCAGGCCGGAGGTGGCGAGGGCCTCCGAGCGCGCGGCGTCGGGGTCGCGTCCCTTCCCCCGCTCCTCGCGGTAGCGGGCGAGGATGAAGAGCGAGTAGTCGATCGCGACCCCGATCCCGATCATCGAGGCCATGTTGGTGACGAAGACCGAGGTGCTCATCTGCAGCGAGAGGAAGTAGATGAGGGCGCCGGTGACGATCACGCTGACGAAGCCGAGGGTCAGCGGCAGCACCGCCGCCGCGAGCGAGCCGAAGACGACGAGGAGGATCAGGGCGACGATCGGAAAGCCGCCCGCCTCGGCTTTGGAGAGGTCTTCCTTGGAGAGCTCCTGCAGCCCGGCCCAGACGGTCGGCTGCCCGGCCAGATAGGTGGTCACGCCTCCCTCGGCGACGCCGAGGTCGAGGTCTTCGCGCAGGACCACCGCCGAATCGGTCTGGCGGTCTGCCGGCTGTTCGCTGCGCAGGGGGAGCAGGGCGGAGCCGGTTCGGCGCAGCGCGACCTCCGCGCGGCTAACCGCCGAGGCGGGAAGCGTCGTTTCGTCGAGGCCGGCGACGGCGCGACGCACCCGACCGATCGCCGCGGCTTCGGCGGCCGCGCCCGCGCCCGGCTCGGCCCGCAGCAGCACGGAGATGCCGCCGGTCTCCTCCGCGAAGTCGCGCTGCAGCGAGTCGCTCACCGCCTTCGACTCGCTCCCCGGCACGTCGAAGCCGCCACCGGTGAGGTGGTCGGTCTGGTTCATGGCGAACGGCAGCGCCAGCGCGACGACGCCGACCCAGGCGAGCAGGACGAGCCGGCGGCGGCGGCCGAGGAACCCTGCGAGCTTGACCATGAAGTCGTGCATTGGCTGGACGGCCAGCTTTTCGCAGCGAAACGCGGTTGTCTGTGAGGACGCTCACGCCTATCCCTTCTCTGTAGAAGCGATTTCCAGCCGTTTCGCGGCCTAGCTTCCCGCCTCAGTCCAAACAAATGACCCCCGCGCTGGTGGAACAGCCGGGGGCCGTGGCACCGAAAGGCGGAACCTTCCGATGCAAGCCCACCCTAGCCAGTGCTCGGCTGACGAGCGCCAGGAGAAGCCGACGCAACGCGCCGTGCTCTCGCTTCTCCTCCACGAATTCCCGGCGCAGTTGACGAGAGAGGGGCTAAAGACCGCAGTCGGCGGTGGCGACGCCCTGGATCGCGCAATCTGGAGCTTGGACGTTGTCGATCTCGTCTGGTGCGAGGGCGACTACGTGCTACCGACCCTCGCCGCCCGGCACTTCGACTGGCTGGAACTCTCGTGAACGTCGCAGAGCGCTTCGGAGACAACCTGAAACGGGAGCGGAGGCTGGCCGACCTATCGCAGGACGAGCTGGCCTTCCGGGCCTCGGTTCACCGCACGGAGATAAGCCAGCTTGAGCGAGGGCTAAGGCATGCCCGCGTCGATACCGTCGCCAAGCTCGCCGGGGCGATGGAGATCGACCCTGGAAGGCTTTTCAAGGGGATCATCTGGGAGCCAGGGGAAGCCCGTCTCGGCAGTTTTCGGTCGTCTGCGAGTGAAAGTAGGGTCGGTTAGATGGGAGAACCTGAAGAGGCGAAAGCCGAGCAGAGCAGCAACGGGCCGCTCAGCACGGCGTTTGCCTTGCTGTTCATCATCGCCTGCGTTGCAGGGGTTGTGCTGCTCGTCAAGGGCCTCTATCCGGCTGACCTGCCCTCAACTACGAATCCCGACTTCATAGACAACGTGTTCGACAACCGAGCCGTGGTCTGGGCGGCTCGGCTCTTGCTCGTCTCGGCCGCGGCGGTCCTCGCGTTTGGCGGTCTATTCATCGTGATCTCCACTGGCATCCGCATGAAGAACGGAGAATGGCTCCGGCGGGCCGGTCCTTTCGAGATTTCGGAGACTGCCGTGAGCGAGATCGAAGGCCAGGTGGACTTTTGGCGACAGGCTGCCTTGGCCGGGCAGGAGGAAGTTGCCGAGCTAACGGAGCGCCTAGAGGAGTCAGACGAACTGATCGAGCAGCTTCACAACATGCTCGACGATGGGTAAAGCTTGGGAAATCCCATCCGATGCCCCTTCTAAATAGGTCTATCCTTGATAGGAGCACGCATGACGCAAGAGCAGATAAACCAGCGCGTTGAACGGACGCTTAAGCGAAATCAGGCGGCAGTCAAGCAAGCTAATAGTCGCGGGCAGAGGCTGAATCGAGCCGCAGAGCGGTCAACGAACGTCATCGATCGCGCGTTTAAGCAGCTTCGCCAGGGTAGCTAGCGCTACTCAGGCCATCCCCATGCCTAAGCATCCAGCGAAGGGCAAGCAGAGGACGGAGAAAGGGCTTAAGATCCCCGTCCCGACCAAAGGTGACTTCGACGCCAACCTGGCTAAGGTCGCTCCGCCAGCAGGTCGTAAACGCCCTGGCGGGAAAGACCGGCCTCAGAAGCAATCTGGGTGATCGGCACCCTGGCTTTGCGCGCTGCCTCGCAGTAGCGGCGTAGGTCGTCGGTCGCCTCGCGCTTGGCCGCGTCTGCTTTCTCGCGGCGTTTGGCGGCGCTGCGGATGCCTCGCAGGATGTTGGCCTGCTCGCTCATCGCCTTGCCGCCTCATCAAGCAGGGCATGGAACATCGAGCGCGGCTCGTAGGTCCGGTGGTTGTAGCGCCAGGCGTACTCGTCCAGATAGGACTGGAGCCACTTCTGGGAGACCGCCTTGTAGGCACCCCGCATCCCGGTCTTCATGTTGCCGAAGAAGCCCTCGATCGTGTTCGTATGGATCTCTCCGACCACGTAGGAGCCGGAGGAGTGGTTGATGACGCTATGACCCGCGAACTCGCGGGAGAGCGGCCTGTAGGCCATCCAGTCGTCGGTGAAGATGAACGAGTCCGGGTTGACGTTGGCTCGCACGGCTCCACTAAGCGGCTCGCCGCGGCGGGACTCAATCACCCGCAGGCGCACGCGCCCGCCGCGCTCGACCATGCCGAGGACCGTCGCCTTGGATTCGCGGAACTTTGCGGCTTCGGCGTAGTTCATCCGCTTGCGGGCCTTGCCGCCCCAGGAGGTCTCGTCAACCTCCACGTCGCCCGAGAGCGGCTGCGTGCGTGCCTCGTCCTCGGCCATCAGCTCGTTGCGAATCTTGTTGAACATGCGCCAGGCGGTCTTGTAATGGACCCCAAGCTCCCGCTCTAGCTGCTTGGCAGATATGCCGCAGCGAGTGCTCGTCATGAGATACATCGCGTGGAACCACAGCCGCAGCGAGGTCGAGGAGCGATGGAAGATCGTCCCGGCCGTGGGATGGACGTGGTGCCCGCAGGCCGTGCAGGTCCACGACTGGCGCTGCTGCTTGGTCGCGTAGCGCTTGAAGACCTTCTCGGCGTCGCAGCGCGGGCAGTGCGCGTGTTCGCCGTCAGGGGAGTGGCGGGTCCGCCAAAGGTGCTCTAGGCAGGCGTTGTCGTCGGGGAAGTCCCGCAGGAACTCGGTGACCGAGTAGTCCGAGTGCGAGGACTTGGCTCGCTTCGGTTTGTGGCGGTTGGCCGGGGGCATGGTGTAAAGCTACTTGACAGAGAAGCATTTGTCAAGCGGCTTGACATACAAATCGACAGCGCCATAGTCTTCCCTGAATGGGAGAAGAGGATTCAGCCCATCCTCTAGAGGGCGCTTGGAAGAAGTTGCGCTGGGCGAAGGTCAATCTGGACACGCTTCAGCGTGAAACCTCCGACTTCTTTGGGGACCCTTCCGATCCGGACTCTCTGCGGGGTTATCTCGACATCAAGATGCCGGACGAGATTCCGCAGGATCGGTTGGAACCTCCGTGGCACTGGCCTCTGCTGGTCGGGGACATCGTGCAGAGCTATCGCGCGTCCCTTGACTACCTGGCGTGGGAGCTTGCGCGACTTAATCTCCGGCAGCTCGGGAAAAAACGTCAACCGGCTCGCCAAACCTCCTTCCCGATAACCACCGGGCCGGAGTTCTGGTCCTTCGACAGCGCGAAGCTCGCTGATATCGGCAGCGACGAGCGGCAGTTGATCCACAACTTCCAGCCGTACAACGATGAGTTGCCTACCGATCCACCGGCGCTGAAACCCCCGCTTGAATCGCTGCGGGAGCTTTCGAACCAAGACAAGCACAAAGAACTCGCGCTCCTCCTCGGTAAAGCGGGAATGGTGGAGCAGAGCCTTCCTTATGGCACGCCAGGATGGGCGTTCGTAACCAGCTCGAAATCGGAGACCGCCCAGATCATCAGCCCCGAGGGAAAGGTCAAATCGGAGTTCGAGATGAAAACGGCCTTCTTCATGCAGCTTGAAGAAGCTGGCCGAATCGACTGGATACTCGATGGGATCGGCCCCAAAGTCGCGCAGGTACTCAGCGCGTTCGAGCCATTCTTTGAGGGCACCTGAGCGATAGCGCTCTGAGGGGCGCTCAGCCACGGCCTAGCCGTCCCGAGCTTCTACACAGAAGGGATAGGCGTGAGGACGCTCACGCCTGGCGCGGACTATGTCCGACGAACGCGCCGGCTACTCGCTGACCAGCAGGTACCGCGCAGAGGCGGCGCCGGCGGCGAGGGCGCCGCTGTTGTCGCGGCTCGGGTCAGAGAGGGCCTGCAGGGCGAAGCCGTCGCCGACGGCGAAGAGGTAGGAGACGATCGCCTCGGCGTCGAAGCGGAGGCTGAGCACTCCCTCGCGCTCCTTCGCCTTGAGGACATCCGCCACGTGGGAGCGGGTCAGCTCGAAGAGCTGGCCTACCTCGTGCTGGATCTCGGGATTGCGGCGACCGGCGCTGAAGAGCTCGTAGAGGAGGAGGAAGAAGGCCGGCTCGTTCTCGATCAGGTCCATCAGGCTGGCGACGAGGACGTCGATCACGTCGTCGACGGTCTCGGCCTTGGCGAGGGGCTCGTCGAGGCGGGCGATCCGGATCTCGGCGTCGCGGCGCACGACCTCGACCAGGAGGCGCTCCTTGGTCCCGAAGTAATAGTGGAGGAGGCCGCGGCTGACGCCGGCCTCACGGGCGACGTGCTCGAAGGTCGAGCCGGCCGCGCCGCGCTTGGCGACGCTGACGCGCATCGCGTCGACGATGCGCTGAGCCTTCTCGCCGCTCAGCTCACGCTCTTTTGTTGCAGCCTCCATTGGGTCAGTCTATGGAGTGCCGCGGCCGGGAAGCCCAGCGGGATGCGAAATCAGGAGCCGTTTATCGAAGTCGTACTGGTGTACTCGAACTCCTCCTCGGCGCCGAAGAGGGAGTCCAGGACGGTCTTGCGAGCGTCCTCGCTGAAAATCAGCGCCAGCCCGGCGCCCACCAGGGCGAGGAGGACGAGACGGCCGAGCTTGCCCTTCCTGCGCTTCTTCGGCGCGCGCAGCTGCTCGGAGGCGTCGCGCAGGCTCTCCGCCGCCGTGCGCAGGTCCTTCTGGACCTTCTTGTCGCTGGTCACGGCCTTGACGGCGCCGCCGTTGCCGCTCGCACGCGAGTACGCGTTGCGCGCGGAGTCGAACGCCTTCTTGAGGCTGTCGCGCAGTTCTTCGTCTTCGATCAAGCGCTGAACGTAGGGGTTGTCCCGCGCGGTCGAATAGAGGTCGGCGGCCTGGCTGGTCCGTGTCTTGCTCATACCTTCTCCTCGCTGGTCCTATGGTTCAGGCCAGGATAACCACAACGCCCCAGTGGCGGTGTGGTCGAAGGCCCCACCGTCACTGGACGCTGACGCCGTCGAGCAGTACGCCATTAGTGCGGAAGTTGAGGTCGGCGCTGCGCAGGGCTCGCAATCGCAGCGGCACCAACCCCGGTCCGGTGCGCACATAGCGGCGCACATAGAGGCGCCCCACCCGCTCGTACCCGGCCTGCCTGAAGCCCGGGCCGAGCAGCTGCCGCGCCGGCGGGGGGGCGGGGCCGTCGGAGACGAAGTCGACCTCTCCCACCCACCACTCGAAGCCTTCGGAGGCCCGGGCCTGCAGGGAGCCGGTCGAGAGGTAGTAGCGGAGCGAGGCCTCTCCGATCGTCCAGGTGACCATCGCCCGCGGCGTGTCGGGCTCGCCCAGGGCGGACGCGACGGCCTTCCAGTCGGGACGCTGCAGGGCCGGGGTGAGGCCGGCCAAGACCGAGAAGCCGAGCGAGTAGGCAACCAGCACGGCGCCCACGACCGCGCCGGCGCGGCGGGCGCGGCGCAGGGTTAGCCCGATCGCGACCACGACCAGCAGGGGCAGCAGGGCCGGCAGCAGGTTGCGAGCCAGGACGTAGTCCTTGCCGGGGTCCAGCAGGGCGAGCGCAAGCGGGATCCCGACGGTCGCCGCTGCGACCGCCAGCGGCAGCCGGGTCGCGCGCCGCTCGGCGCGGCTTCCCCGCCAGGCGAGGAGGAAGAGCGACGCCGCGATCGCGGCCACCGGCACCAGCGCCAGCAGCGGCCGCTCGGGTCGGGCGATGACGTCGCCGATCTCGCCGACGGTGAAGGTCACCCCCATCTCCCAGAGGCGGTGCCCGAGCGTGAAGTTCGAGATCCACTCGGCGTGGCCGTAGGACATCTGGTGAATCGCCAGCGGCGCCAGGGCGAGGCCGAAGGCGGCGAGGACGCCGGCGCCGCGAGCCGCCTCCCGGCGCCGGCGGTGGAGCAGCCAGGCCGCCTCGGCGGCGATCGGGAAGACCGCGAAGTAGTGGGTCGCCAGGGCGAGGCCCGAGACCAGGCCCCAGAGCGTGAGGTCGCGGCGGCGCCCGTGCTCGAGGCCGCGCACGAAGTAGAGCAGCGAGAGCGAGGTGAGCAGGGTGAGCAGGGCGTAGGCGCGCGCCTCCTGCGAGTACCAGACCAGCATCGGGTTGACCGCGACGAGGGCCGCGGCGAGGATCCCGGTCGCCCGCCCGCGAAGCTCGGCGCCGACGAGGAAGGCGACTGGGACGGTGGCGACGCCGGCCAGCGCCGAGAACGAGCGCAGGCCGACCTCGCCCGTCCCGGTCGCCTGGGTCCAGAGCCAGGCGGCGGCGTAGTAGAGCGGCGGGGCCGACTCGCTGAACCCGACCGCGTCCATCGCGTGCCAGAAGCTGCCGCGCAGGACGCGGCTGGCGGTGACGATCTCGTCGTGGTGATAGCTCTGCAGGCCAAGGGTCGCGAAGCGGAGCACCGCCGCGGCGACGGTAAGCCCGGCGACGATCCAGAAGGTGCGCGAGCGCGAGCGCACCTTCTCCAGCGCCACCTCCAGATAGGTCGACAGGCCGCCCCTGCCGAGCGCGCCGGCGGTCTCCATCCTCAGGAGGCGAGCGCCGCGTCGATCGCCTTCGTGACCTCGTCCACGTAGACGAACTCCAGCTCGCTGCGCTCGTGCTCGGGGATCTCGGCGACGTCCCCCTCGTTGCGCTCCGGCACCAGCACCCGCTTGATCCCTGCTCGCTGCGCCGCCAGCGACTTCTCCTTCAGCCCGCCGATCGGCAGCACCTGGCCGGTCAGCGTCACCTCGCCGGTCATCGCCACGTCGTTGCGGACCGGGCGGCCGGAGATCAGCGAGGCCAGGGCGACCGTCATCGCCACCCCCGCCGAGGGCCCGTCCTTGGGCACGGCCCCGGCCGGGACGTGGATGTGGATGTCGTGCTCGGCGAACCACTCCTCGTCGAGGTCTGGGGCGATGTCGCGCGAGGTGGCCCCGCACGTAGGAGAGCGCCGCCTGCGCCGACTCCTTCATCACGTCGCCGAGCTGGCCGGTGATCGTCAGCTTGCCCGAGCCCGGCATCGAGGTCGCCTCGATGAAGAGGACGTCGCCGCCGGTCGGCGTCCAGGCAAGGCCCGTCGCGACGCCCGGAACCTTGGTGCGGCGGCGCTGCTCGGCGAAGACGCGGCGGCGGCCCAGCAGCTCGCGGGCCCGCTTGGCCGAGACCCTGACCTTGCCGTTCGCCCCTGCCCTCGGCGACTTCGCGCGCGACTTTGCGGCAGATCGTGCCGATCTGGCGCTCGAGGTTGCGCACGCCGGCCTCGCGCGTGTACTCCTCGACGACCGCGGCCAGCGCCGGGTCGGCGAACTCGATCTGGGAGGGCTTGAGGCCGTTGGCCTCGATCTGGCGGGGAACGAGGTAGCGGCGGGCGATGTGCTTCTTCTCCTCCAGCGTGTAGCCGGCCAGCTCGATCGTCTCCATCCGGTCCTGCAGCGGGCCCGGGATCGTGTCGAGCACGTTCGCGGTGGCGATGAACATCACCTCGGAGAGGTCGAACTCGAGGTCGAGGTAGTGGTCGCGGAAGGAGTCGTTCTGCGCCGGGTCGAGGACCTCGAGCATCGCCGAGGCGGGGTCGCCGCGGAAGTCGGCGCCCATCTTGTCGATCTCGTCGATCATGAAGACGGGGTTGCGGGAGCCGGCGTCGCGCAGGGCGCGGACGATCGTGCCCGGCATCGCGCCGATGTAGGTGCGGCGGTGGCCGCGGATCTCGGCCTCGTCGCGGACGCCGCCGACCGAGATCCGCTCGAACTCGCGCCCCAGCGCCCGCGCGATCGAACGGCCGAGGCTGGTCTTGCCGACGCCCGGGGGGCCGACGAAGCAGAGGATCGGGCCGGGCGAGTCCGGCTTCAGCTTGCGCACCGCCAGGTACTCGAGGATGCGGTCCTTGACCTTCTCCAGGTCGTAGTGGTCGGCGTCGAGCACCTCGCGGGCGTGGGCGATGTCGAGGTTGTCCTCGGTCTGGACCGACCAGGGCAGCTCGACCAGCCACTCGAGGTAGGTGCGGATCACCCCGTGCTCCGCCGCCGCCGGCGGCAGTTTCTCCAGCCGCGCGAGCTCGCGGTCGGCCGCCTTCTGCGCATGCTCGGGGAGCTTTGCCTCCTCGATCTTCTCGCGCAGTTCGTTGACTTCGGCCTGCTGCTCGTCGCCCTCACCCAGCTCGTCCTGGATCGCTTTCATCTGCTGGCGCAGGAAGAACTCGCGCTGGCCCTTGTCGATCTCCGACTGCACCTGCGACTGGATCTGCGTTCCCAGCTGCACCACCTCCAGCTCGCGGGCGAGGATCTGCGAGAGGTGGCGGAGGCGGGCGACGACGTTGAGCTCTTCCAGCAGCTCCTGCTTCTCCTCGGTGGAGATGCGCAGGGCGCCGGCGATCAGGTGGGCGAGCGCGGCCGGGTCGTCGATGTTGGCGACGGCCATCTGCAGCTCCTCGGGCAGGTAGGGGATCTGCTCGATGATCTCCGAGAAGGTGCCCTGCACGTTGCGGGTCAGGGCCTCGAGCTCGGTCCCGTCCTCGACCACATCGGATAGCTCCGCGATCCGCGCCACGAGGTAAGGCTCCTCGGCGACGAAGGGGCCGACGCGCACCCGCTGGGTGCCCTGGACGAGGACGCGCAGCGTCCCGTCGGGGACCTTGAGCATGCGGGCGACGACGCCGACGACGCCGACCTCGTAGAGGTCCTTGGGGCCGGGCTCCTCGTTCTCGGGGTCGCGGGCCGCGACCATCGCCAGCATCCGGTTGGCGCCGAGCACGTCGTTGACCAGCTTGATCGAGCGCTCCTGGCCCACGGCAAGGGGCGTGAGGGTCTCGGGGAAGGTGACGGTCTCCCGCAGCGGCAGGACCGGCAGGGCGTCGGGGAGGGGTTCGCTTGCCCGGATCGCGTCCTCGGCGTCGAGCGGTGACTCGACGACTTCGAGAACGGGACTCCCCTCCATCAGTGCCGCCTCTCGTCGAGACCCACTAGTCCCTCCCGATCGGGACCCTGCGAGTGGTCTCCGCCGGGTCGCGCAGCGGCAGTTCGATCCGCAGAACGCCATCCTCGTAGGTCGCCGTGGCCCGCTCGGCGTCGACGTCGACCTGCAGCTCGACGATGCGCCGAAACGGTCCCGAGGGGATCTCGACCTGCTGGTAGACCCGCCCCTCGGTCTCCTGCACCGGCCGTTCCCCGACGATCGCCAGCTGCCGCCCAGAGATCTCGATTCCGACGGCGGACAGCTCCACCCCCGAGAGGTCGACCTTTACGACAGCCTGCTGCGGATCGCCGCAGTAATACACGTCCACGTTCGGGGTAAACCCCCTGCTCCTGCGGCTGACGTACGTGGTCCGTGCCCAGGCATATAGGTCCCGCTCCGGCATTCGGGCCAAACATTAGCCAGACCGGCTACTCGCGGGTCCCGCCGCGCCTAGAACGTCACGCAGGCTGAGTCTGGGACGCCCAGCGCGGAGGCCGCATCAAGAGCACGGGCTGCCTCGGCGGAACGAGACCCTCGGGCCGGTCGGGCCGAAAGGTCGTGCAGGGCTCCTCCAGATCCAAAGCGCAGAGGAGGTTCTTGTGGAAGTAGCAGTCTTCGCAGCTGGGTTGCTTTTTCTTGCGCGGCACGGCGGCCGATACTGCCACCGTCGTGCGCCTCTCGCGAGCCTCATTTCCGCAAAGCGCCACATCTTTGACACAGTCTCGTCACAGCTTCCCCGCGTCTTGCGGAAAGCGGGCGTTCCCCTCGCTACCATGGGATTTGCCGATGGACTCCCAGAGCCGGACCCAGAAGCTCGCGGACTCCCCCCAGCTGTTCGAGAGCGAATTCCTCAATTTCTTCTCCCGAGTGCACCCGTCGATCCCGGCGATCGTCTTCGTGCCGGTCGTCGTCGTCATGGAGTGGCTGGGCGCGGATGGCGGCTACGGAGCGCTCGCGCTTATCGGGCTGAGCCTCGGCGGAATCGCGATCTGGACCCTGACCGAGTACTGGCTGCACCGCCTCGTCTTCCACTGGCAGCCCGACAACGCGTTCGGCCGCCGCATGCACTTCATCATCCACGGAATCCACCACGACCACCCGAACGACAAGCTGCGCCTGGTGATGCCCCCCGCGGTGGCGATCCCCCTCGCGGCGCTCTTCTTCTTGGCTTTCACGCTGATATTCGGGACCCCGGCGGCCTATCCGCTCTTCGGCGGCTTCATCTTCGGCTACCTCGCCTACGACTACACGCATTACTACGTCCATCATTTCGTGCCGACGTCCGAGCTCGGCAAGCGCCTGCGCGAGCAGCACATGCGCCACCATTTCCAGGATCACCGCTACGGCTACGGCGTCTCGTCCCCGATCTGGGACGTCGTCTTCAGGACGCTCCCGCGCAAGCGGAAGTAGCCGCCGTACAGGCCTCCGGCGCGGACGCGGTACCTCACTTCAGCCAAACGGCCAGAGTGACAACGCTTGATTTGACTATATGAATAGTCACTGTCACTGTGACTGTGCCACACTGAGCGCAGCTGACGACCCCAATGGCGAAAAGGCCAACAGGGGATGAAAGGAAGGAAATGCCCAGCACCAGCAACGTACTCGACGAGGCTCTCGACCTGGTCAAGAAGCGTCTCGCCGAGCTAGACGTGGAGCGCAAGCGCCTCGAGCGTGCGCTCGCAGAGCTCGGTGGCACAGTCACCCGTCGTCCCGGTCGCCCGCGTGGCAGCGGTCGTGGTCCCGGCCGTCCGCCCAAAGCCGCCTCGGCCGGCGCCCCTCGCAAACGCCGCCGCCGCAGTGGCACGCGTGCCGACCAGGCCGTGGCCCTGGTGGAGAAAAACCCCGGGATCAGCGCCTCGGAGATCGCCAAGCAGATGAAAATCAAACCGAACTATCTCTACCGAGTCCTCGGTGAACTCGAGAAAGAGGGTCGGGTCAAGAAGAAAGGGCGCGCGTACCACCCGGCCAAGTAGGGAACGCGCAGTCCTTGGAGTTCAAAGGCCGGCCCCACGAGGGGGGCCGGCTTTCACGTTTCAGACGAGACCGAGCTGGCTGACCGCGTCGCGCTCCTCGCGCAGCTCGGCAGCGCTGGCGTCGATGCGGGTGCGCGAGAACTCCGGGATCTCAGCGCCCTCGACGATCGACCACTCGCCATCGCGGCAGACACACGGGAAGCCGGCGACGATGCCCTCGGCGACCCCGTAGGAGCCGTCCGCGGGAACGCCCATCGAAACCCAGTCGCCCTCGGGCGTGCCGAGCACCCAGTCGCGAACGTGGTCGATCGCCGCGTTGGCGGCCGAGGCCGCACTGGATGCACCGCGAGCCTCGATGATCGCGGCGCCGCGCTTGGCCACGCGGGGAATGAACTCCTCCGCGATCCAGGTCTCGTCGTCGACCGAGTCCCAGGCGCTCTGCCCGCCGACCCGTGCGTTCACCAGGTCCGGGTACTGGGTGGTCGAGTGGTTCCCCCAGACGGTCATGTTGGTCACGTCGGAGACCTGCTTGCCGACGCGGTTGGCCACCTGCGCGACCGCCCGGTTGTGGTCGAGCCGCATCATCGCGGTGAAGCGCTCGCGCGGAACTCCGTCGGCGTTGGACAACGCGATCAGGCAGTTGGTGTTGGCCGGGTTGCCGACCACGAGCACGCGCACGTCGCTCGCCGCACCGGCGGCGATCGCTTCGCCCTGCGGCTTGAAGATGCCCCCGTTCGCCTCGAGCAGGTCGGCGCGCTCCATGCCGGGCCCGCGCGGCCGGGCGCCTACCAGCAGCCCGACGTTGCAACCGTCGAAAGCTGCCTTGGGGTCGTCGAAGATGTCGATGCCGCGCAGCAGCGGGAAGGCACAGTCGTCGAGCTCCATCGCGGTGCCCTCCGCAGCCTTTACGGCATCGGGGATCTCGAGCAGGCTGAGCTCGACCGGAGTGTCGGGCCCGAGCATCTGCCCGCTGGCGATGCGGAACAGCAGTGCGTAGCCGATCTGCCCGGCCGCGCCGGTGACGGTGACTTTCACGGGGGTGCTCACAAAATCTCCTTTGCTTTGAGGGCCTCGTCGATGGAAGCCAGGAACTCCTGCGTGGTCTGGTACTCCTGGTCGGGACCGACCAGCAGGGCCAGGTCCTTGGTCATCCGACCGCTTTCGACCGTCTCCACACAGACGCGCTCGAGGGTCTCGGCGAAACGTGTGACCTCGGGCGTGCCGTCGAGGCGTCCGCGCGCGGATAGGCCGCGGGTCCAGGCGAAGATGGAGGCGATCGGGTTGGTCGAGGTCGGCTTGCCCTGCTGGTGCTGGCGGTAGTGACGGGTGACGGTCCCGTGTGCCGCCTCGGCCTCGACGGTCTTGCCGTCGGGGCTCATCAGCACGCTCGTCATCAGGCCCAGCGAACCGAATCCCTGGGCGACGGTGTCGGACTGCACGTCGCCGTCGTAGTTCTTGCAGGCCCAGACGTAACCCCCCTCCCACTTCAGCGCCGCCGCGACCATGTCGTCGATCAGCCGGTGTTCGTAGCTGATCCCCGCCGCCTCGAAATCGGCCTTGAACTCCGACTCGTAGACCTCGGCGAAGAGGTCCTTGAAGCGGCCGTCGTAGCGCTTGAGGATGGTGTTCTTGGTGGATAGGTAGACCGGGTAGCCGCGGTCGAGCCCGTAGCGCATCGAGGCACGGGCGAAGTCGCGGATCGAGTCGTCGAGGTTGTACATCGCCATCGCGATGCCTCCGCCGGGGAAGTCGTAGACGTCGAGCTCGACCGGCTCGGAGCCGTCCTTCGGTGCGTAGGTGAGCGTCAGCGTCCCCTCGCCCGGAACGACCATGTCGGTGGCGCGGTACTGGTCGCCGAAGGCGTGGCGGCCGATCACGATCGGCTTGGTCCAACCGGGAACCAGGCGCGGGATGTTCGAGATCACGATCGGCTCGCGGAAGATGACGCCGCCGAGGATGTTGCGAATCGTTCCATTGGGCGAGCGGTACATCTCCGCCAGGCCGAACTCCTCGACCCTGGCCTCGTCGGGGGTGATCGTCGCGCACTTGACGCCGACGCCGTGCTGCTTGATCGCGTTGGCCGCGTCGACGGTGATCTGGTCGCGGGTCGCGTCGCGGCTCTCGATCCCAAGGTCGAAGTAGACGAGCTCGAGGTCGAGGTAGGGCAGGATCAGCTGCTCCTTGATGAAGGCCCAGATGATCCGGGTCATCTCGTCGCCGTCGAGCTCGACGATCGGGTTCTTGACTTGGATTTTCGCCACGCGCGCGGCGATGCTACCGATGGGGTGGCACAATCAGTTCAATGGCCACCGCCGAGCGCCGCTCCTCCGCCACCCACGAGGTCTTCAACCAGGCCCCGCCGCTCGAGGACTACAACCCCTTCGACGCGGACGAGCCGCTGAAGGAGGCGCTGCGCCGCGAGGGCGGCGAGTGGGCCGAGGACCGGACGCGCGAGCTGGGGGCGATCTGCGGCTCGCGACAGACGATCCGCTGGGGAGTCGAAGCCAACGAGCGCAAGCCCGAGCTGCGCACGCACGACCGCTACGGCAACCGCATCGACGAGGTCGAGTTCGACACCTCCTGGCACGAGCTGATGCGAATCGGGATCGGCAACGGCCTTCACGCGGCTCCCTGGCGCGAACCCGGCCCCGGAGCGCACGTCGCGCGGGCGGCGCAGTTCATGCTGTTGATGCAAGCTGAGAGCGGCGTCGGCTGCCCGATCTCGATGACCTACTCGGCGATCCCGGCGCTGCGCAAGCAGCCCGAGCTCGCCGCCGAGTGGGAGGAACGCTTCCTCTCGCTCGACTACGACGAGCGCTCGATGCCCCCGGAGCGCAAGAGCGGCGCCCTCTGCGGGATGGCGATGACCGAGAAGCAGGGCGGATCCGACGTGCGCGCCAACACCACGGTTGCCAAGCCGATGGACGGCGGCGGGCCCGGCGCGGAGTACGAGCTCGTCGGCCACAAGTGGTTTTGCTCGGCGCCGATGTGCGACGCCTTCCTCGTCCTTGCCCAGACCGAGTCGGGGATCTCCTGCTTCCTGATGCCGCGCTGGACCCCCGACGGCGAGCGCAACGCCTTCCACATCCAGCGCCTCAAGGACAAGCTCGGCAACCGCTCCAACGCCTCCAGCGAGGTCGAGTTCCGCGGCGCCTGGGCACGCATGGTCGGCGAGGAGGGCCGCGGCGTGCCGACGATCATCGAGATGGTCAACCACACCCGCCTCGACTGCGTGATCGGCACCGCGACCGGCTACCGCGCCGGGGTCGTGGCGGCGCTCAACCACACCGCACACCGGGCCGCCTTCGGCAAGGAGCTGATCGACCAGCCGCTGATGCGCAACGTCCTCGCCGACCTCTGCGTCGAGTCGGAGGCCGCAACCGTGGCGGGGATGCGCCTTGCCCGCTCCTACGACGAGGTCGCCGACGGCGACGAGCAGGCGACCGAGTTCCGCCGCCTGGCCAACGCCGTGCTCAAGTACTGGCTCTGCAAACGCGCCCCCTCGCACGCGGTCGAGTGCCTGGAGTGCCACGGCGGCAACGGCTACGTCGAGGAGTCGGGCATGCCCCGCCTCTACCGCGAGGCCCCCCTGGCCTCGATCTGGGAGGGCTCGGGCAACGTCCAGTGCCTCGACGTGCTCCGCGGCATGGTCAAGAGCCCGGCCTCGGTAGACGCCTTCTTCGCCGAGGTGCTCGAGGGCGCAGGCGCGGAACCCAAGCTGGACGCCTACGTCAGATCCCTCCGCGACGAGATCCCCGGCGACATCGACACCATCCAGACCCGCGCCCGCCGCATCGTCGAACGGATGGCGATCGCCCTGCAAGCCTCACTTCTGGTCCGCTACGGCGACCCGGCCGTCGCCGACGCCTTCTGTGCCAGCCGCCTCTCCGGCGACTGGGGATATGCCTATGGCACCCTCCCCGCCGGTACCGACTTCAGCGCGATCATTCAGCGCCACCGGCCGCATTCCTGAGGCGTTGGCCTTTCGAGGGGCTTTCGGGGGTCCCTCCCCAGGCCGCTTCGCGGGAGTTCCTGGGGAGGGACCCCCGAAAGCCCTTTACCGAGACGTGCCTCAGGAGGCGTCTCTTAGAGCTCTTCCTACCTGCTCAGCAGTGATTACACCTGACAGGCGGCCGTCGGCGTCTACGGCCATCAGGGCACCGAAGCGGCGCAGGGACTGGCTGGAGAGCAGGGAGTCGAGGGGGGCGTCGTCGCGGATCTGAAAGGTGCCGTCGTCGTGCTCGAGCAGGTCCGAGACTCGGGAAGTCATGCGGGAAGTCTCGGGAACGTCGTCAGCCTTGTCTTTGACGACGAGGCCGAGGAAGTGGTACGCCGTGTCGACGACGGGGAACCAGGGCCATCGGTAGCGGAGGAAGTACTCGTCCAGCGCTTGCTCGACGCTGAGCTGGTCGAGGATCGCGACGGGTTCGCGGTCCATCACGTCGGAGACGCGGAGGTCGCTGATCCTGCCCGTTATCGCCGTCTGCATCGAGGCGGCCTTGGCGGAGCTGTTGATGACGAAGCCGATCAGGGCCAGCCAGATGCCGGCGAAGACGTCACCCACGGCGACCAGTGCCAGGCCCCCGCCGATGAAGATGTAGGCGAAGACGCGGCCGAGGCCGGCGGCGAAGCGGGTCGCCGAGGTGCGGTCCCCCGTCTTCCACCAGGCGATGGCACGCGCGATCCTGCCGCCGTCCATCGGGAAGGCCGGCAGCAGGTTGAAGACGAGGACGAGCAGGTTGATGCTCGCCAGCCAGCCGACCATCGCCAGCACGCCGGAAACGCCGGAATTGGACTCGATCAGGACGGCGCGCCTGAACTCCTCCCCGCCGGCGGCCGCCAGGCCGATCGCGGTCAGCACGACCACGATCGCAAGCGTCACCAGCGGTCCGGCGACCGCGACCTTGAACTCGGTCGCCGGACCGTCGGACTCGCGGTCCATCCGCGCCATCCCGCCGAAGATCCAGAGCTGGATGCTGGTGATGCCGATGCCGTTGCGCAACGCCGCGAAGGCGTGGCCGAGCTCGTGCAGGACGATCGAGCCGAAGAAGCCGGCGGCGCTGAGGACCGCGAGGCCGAAGGCCTCCGTGGAGGTGCTGCTCTGCCCGAGCACGTCGGCGTAGAAGCGCGAGAGCCAGAAGATCACCAGGAAGAGGACGAGGAACCACGACCAGTCGACCGCGATGCGGATGCCGCGGACGTGGAAGAGGGTGATCGAGCTGCCACCAAGCATGTGGCAATGGTAGGGGGCCTCGGGGGTCCCTCCCCAGGCCGCTTCGCGGGAGTTCCTGGGGAGGGACCCCCGAGGCCCCCTACGCGGAGTTGAGCTTGGGTGGTATCGAGCGGTTGTATATGGCTAGGGTCCCTTCTATGAGCGACGAGGCTTGGCTGCGGGAGCGGCTGGAGGAGTTCGAGCGGATCTACCGGCCGTCGGCGTCCGACGGGGAACGCCGGGCGGCCGAGTGGATCGTCGAGCGCTTTGCCGAGCTTGGCGCCGAGGCCCGGATCGAGGCCGAGCCGGCGCACGGCACCTACTGGTGGCCGCTCGGCATCGGCGCGGCGCTGGGAGCGCTCGGCGGCCTGGCGGCGCTGCGAGGGCGCCGCCTCCTCGGCGCGGCGCTGGGCGCGATCGGCGCCGCCGGCATCGCCGACGACTTCCCGCCCGGCAAGCGACGCCTGCGCAGGCCGCTGCCGCAGCGCACCGCCTACAACGTCGTCTGCGAGATCGGGCCCGCCGACGCCGAGCGGACGATGGTCGTCGTCTCCCACCATGACGCCGCCCACTCCGGCCTGGTCTTCCACCCCGCCCTGCCCAAGCTCGCCGACCGCCTTGGCCTGATCGAGGGCCAGGACACCAGCCCGGCCCTGATGGCCCCGGTGATCGGCGGACCGATCCTCGCCGCGCTCGGCGCCCTCACCGGGAGCCGCCTGCTGGCGAAGCTGGGTGTCTTCCTCGGGGTCGGCTCGGCGGCGGCGATGGCCGACATCGGCACGCGCAGGACAGTCCCGGGGGCAAACGACAACGGGACCGGCGTCGTCGCCCTGCTGGCGCTCGCCCGGCGCCTCGTCGAGGATCCGCCGCGGGATCTCAGGGTGATCCTGCTCTCGGCCGGCGCCGAGGAGTCCTTCAGCGAGGGGATCAAGGCCTTCGGCGAGCGCCACTTCCCGCAGCTGCCCCGGGAGAGCACCTTCTTCCTCGCCGTCGACTCGATCGGCTCTCCCCACCTGCTCGTGCTGCGCGGCGAGGGGTTCCTGAAGATGCACGAGTACTCCCCCCGGGCGCTGGAGATGATGGACGGCCTCGGCGAGGAGCTGGGCATCTGGCTCTACCCGAACCTGCGCCTGCACAACGGGACCGACGGCCTGGAGCCGCTGGCGGCCGGCTACGAGACCGCCGCCCTCTGCGGCTGCACGGACCTCAAGAACCCGGCCAACTACCACTGGCCCAACGACCTCGCCGAGAATGTCGAGTTCGGCACCCTGGCCGACGGGATCCGCCTGATCGAGGCCGCTGCCCGCCGCCTCGACGAGCGCTGGCTCAAGTGAACTTCCGCCGACGGGACGAAATCCGCCGCCTAGCCGTGGATTTCGTCCCGTCGGCGGGGCCGAAATCCGACCGCGGGGTCGGATTTCGGCTCTATAGAGTCCGCGCTCGTGCCCATCCATGACGTACTGGTGATCGGCGCCGGCCTCGCCGGACAGCGAGCGGCCCTGGCGGCAGCCGAGCAGGGTGTCTCGGTCGGAATCGTCAGCAAGGTCCACCCGGTGCGCTCGCACTCCAACGCGGCCCAGGGCGGGATCAACGCGGCGCTCAACCCAGGCGACTCCTGGGAGTCGCACGCCTTCGACACGATCAAGGGCTCCGACTACCTGAGCGACCAGGACGCGGTCGAGATCATGTGCCGCGAGGCGCCCGAGGAGATCCTCCACCTCGAGCACCTCGGCGTCACCTTCCACCGAAACGAGGAGGGCAAGCTCGGCACCCGCGCCTTCGGCGGCGCCTCCGCCGCACGCACCTACTACGTCGCCGACATCACCGGCCAGGCGATCATGCACGTGCTGTATGAGCAGCTGATGAAGCATTCGGACCAGGTCGCCCGCTACGAGGAGTGGTTCTGCACCGCGCTCGCCCTCGACGAGCAGGGCGAGTGCTGCGGCGTCGTCACCCGCAACATCGCCGACGGCTCGATGGAGCTCTTCCAGGCGAAGTCGGTGATCCTCGCCAGTGGCGGCAACGGCCAGGTCTGGAAGCCGACCACCAACGCGCTGATCTGCACCGGCGACGGCATCGCGATGGCCTACCGCGCCGGGGCGAAGCTGATGGACATGGAGATGATCCAGTACCACCCGACGACGCTGGCGGGCAAGGGCTTCCTGATCACCGAGGGCGCCCGCGGCGAGGGCGCTCACCTGCTCAACGCCAAGGGCGAGCGCTTCATGGAGCGCTACGCGCCGAACAAGATGGAGCTCGCCTCGCGCGACGTCGTCTCCCGCGCCGAGCAGACCGAGATCAACGAGGGCCGCGGCTTCCCCGACGGCACCGTCGCCCTCGACATCACCGTGGTGCCGAAGAAGCGCGTGCACGAGGCGCTGCGCGAGATCGTCCTCGTCGGCAAGGACTTCGCCGGCGTCGACATCACCAGGGAACCGATCCACATCAAGCCCGGCAACCACTACACGATGGGCGGGGTCAAGACCGACGTCGACGGCCGCACCGACATCCCCGGCCTCTACGCCGCCGGCGAGGTGGCCTGCGTCTCGGTCCACGGCGGCAACCGGCTCGGCGCCAACTCGCTGCTCGACACGCTGATCTTCGGCCGCCGCTCCGGCGCCGACGCCGCCGACCGCGCCAAGCGAATCGACGGCTCGCGCCCCTCGAAGGCCGTGCTCGAGGCCGAGCAGGCGACGATCGACGCGATCTCCGCCCGCGAGAAGGGCTCGGGCCGCCGCATCTCGGAGATCAAGTTCGACCTGGGCACCGTGATGGACGCCAAGGTCGCCGTCTTCCGCGACGAGGCGGGGATCCAGGAGGCGCTCGAGACGGTGCGCCGGCTCAAGGAGGAGGCCAAGACCGCCTACGTCGACGACAAGAGCTCGGTCTTCAACCAGGACATCCTCGGCGCGATCGAGCTCGGCTACATGCTCGACAACGCAGAGTGCACCTGCCTCGCCGCGCTGGAGCGCAAGGAGAGCCGCGGCGCCCAGTACAGGACCGACTTCCCCGAGCGCAACGACGAGGAGTGGCTCAAGCACATCGACCTGCAGCTGGGCGACGAGGAGCCGGAGCTCTCATACTCCGAGGTGACGATCACCCAGTGGGAACCGCAAGAGAGGACTTACTGATGGCTGAGTACACGCTGAAAGTCCGCCGCTACCAGCCCGAGTCGGGCGAGGGCCCCTACTGGGAGGAGTTCAAGGTCGACCTCGACCCCTCGCTCTCAGTCCTCGACGGCCTGCTCCAGGCCAAGGACCGCGACGACGGCTCGCTCTCGGTCCGCTGCTCCTGCCGCGCCGCGATCTGCGGCTCCTGCGGGATGAAGGTCAACGGCCAGTCCGGCCTCGGCTGCAAGACCCAGATCGGCGAGGCCCAGGAGCTGGCCGAGAAGAAGGCGAGCGTCAGTCCCGATTCCAACGGCGAGACGCCGGCGATCGTCGTGGAGCCCATGGGCAACATGCCGGTGATCAAGGACCTGATCACCGACATGGAGTCGACCCACTGGACCAAGATCCGCCGCGTCACCCCCTGGCTGCTTCCCCATGGCGAGGCGCCCGAGCGCGAGTACGTGGTCGAGCCCGAGTCGATGATCGACATCACCCAGTCGATGGCCTGCATCCAGTGCGGCGCCTGCGTCTCCTCCTGCCTCTCGATGGAAGCCGACCCCGACTTCATCGGCCCGGCCGCGCTGGCCAAGGCCTACCGCTTCGTCGGCGACCCGCGCGACGCCGAGACCAAGGAGCGCCTGCACGACCTGGCCGCACGACCCGCACGGGATCTACGACTGCACCCACTGCTTCAGCTGCATCGACGCCTGCCCCAAGGGCGTGGCGCCGATGGACCAGATCATGCGCCTGCGCCGCAAAGCGGCCGAGGAGGAAATCGACGACGACCCCAACAACGGCGCCAACCACGTGAACGCCTTCGTCAAGATGATCGAGAAGAAGGGCACGAACGACGAGGCGCTGCTGCTGCAGGAGTCATACGCGCCCGGCATCAAAGGCAAGCTCAAACCGACGAAAGGCGCGATCAAGGGTCTGCTCGGCTCGCTCCCGGTGGCCATCCGCGGCATCAAGACCGGCAAGATGCGCTCGCTGCCGAAGCTGATCCCCGGAGTCCACCCGAAGCTTCCCGGCGGCGCCCAGGACGAGGTCAAGGCGATCTACGCCCACGCCGAGGAGCACCGCGAGGAATTCAACCTGTACATCAAGGGCGAGGAGGACGTGGAGCCGGAGCCCGACGAGAAGGAGGTCGAGACCGCATGAAGCTCGCCTACTGGCCCGGCTGCGTCTCGCGCGGCTTCACCACCGAGCTGCACGGCTCGATGGCGATCGTCGCCGAGAAGCTGGGGATCGAGCTGGTCGAACTCGACCGCGCCAACTGCTGCGGCGCCGGCGTCATCGCCGAGCACAACCAGGAGCTGGCCGACACGCTCAACGCCCGCACCTTCGCCCTCGCCCAGCAGACCGGGCTCTCGATGATGAACATCTGCTCGACCTGCCAGGGCGCCCAGTCGGAGTGCCAGCAGCGCCTCGACGCCGACTCCGCCTACCGCGCCCACGTCAACGAGGTGCTGAGCGGCCAGGGCCTCGCCTACGAGAAGGGCAAGGACGGCTTCACCAACAAGAACTTCCTCTGGCTGCTGGTCGAGGACTACGGCCTCGACCGCCTTGCCGAGAAGGTGATGCGGCCGCTCTCCGGCCTGCGCGTCGGCCCCTTCTACGGCTGCTACGTGGTCCGCCCCAAGGAGCGGCTCGGCTACGACGAGTACCCCGACCGCGACATCTACCTCGAGAAGGTGATCGAGACGCTCGGCGGCGAGGTCGTCGAATACGACGGCGCCCGCAAGTGCTGCGGCTTCCCGGTGATCACGATGAACCGCGACACCTCGCTGCGCCAGGCCGGCACCCACGTCGGCGACGCGATCGACGCCGGCGCCGACTGCCTCGTCACCCCCTGCCCGCTCTGCCACCTCAACCTCGACCTGCAGCAGCCCGAGGCGGCCAAGGTCGTCAACCGCGACCTCGGCCTCCCGGTCCTGCACCTGCCGCAGCTAGTGGCCTCGCTCTGGGGGCTGAGCCGAAGGAGCTCGGGATGAAGAGGCACATCGCCTCGACACGCCAGGTCGAGGACAAGCTCTCAGCGGTACCCGCCTAACTCGGTCTAGAGCTGGGCGGCGAGGAGGACGCCGCCGAAGGTGGCGAGGATGCCGCCCAAAGTGAGAATCATCGTTCGCTGCAGAGCATCGAACTTCGCGTCGAGGGCGGCGAACCTTGCATCCATGCGGGCTTCCTGCCTTTCGAAGCGCTCGTCCATGTGGTGACGCAATGAGTCGACCTGGTCGCGCACGGAGTCGACCTGCCCCGAGAGGTGGTCGAGGCGATCGTCGTTCCACTTAGTCCTAGCCTGCTCCATCCTCAGCCAAGGCTAGCGGACAAAATGTTACGGATGGGTAACGGAAGTGGGACGGACGGATATTTAGCCGCGCCGCACGCGTCAGTCAGTGGCCGGGGTTCGAGGCGGCGATCGCGATCGTCACGATGTTGAGGACGACGAGGGCCGCGGTGAGGCCGTACATGATCAGGCGAAAGGTGAAGTCCGCGCGTTCCCAGTCCTTGCGCTCGAGCTGGTCGACGCGGGTCTCGAGACGATCGACCCTTGCTTTCTCCCAAGCCTCCATGCACCCTATAGGCTAACAGACAAAGCAATTCAGTCAAACTCATTGACCTCTCTGCGCGGTGGGGCGTTCATCCCACCCCTGTAGGGTTTCCCCTGGTGAGCCGGGAAGACTGGTCGGCAACACTCCTCGCCGACCTCGAAAGGCTCCGATGGCAATTGCCGTAGCCACCTTCCTCATCGTCTTGGCGATCATCGCCAGCGAGAAGATGCACAGGACCAACGTGGCACTGCTCGGGGCCGCGATCGTCGTCCTCTTCGCCGGCGACTTCTCCCAGGAGCAGGCGATCGAGGCGGTCGACTTCAACACGATCGGCCTCCTGGTCGGGATGATGATCCTCGTCTACCTGACCCAGCAGACCGGTATCTACGACTACGTGGCGATCCGCGCCGGTCAGATCTCCGGTGGGCGCTCCTTCGCGCTGACGATGAGCCTGGCCGGGATCACCGCGGTGCTCTCGGCCTTCCTCGACAACCTGACCACGATCCTGCTGATCGCGCCGATCACCTTCCTGCTCGCCGACGCGCTCGACGTCGAGGCGGTGCCGCTCTTGATCATCGAGGTGATCGCCTCCAACATCGGCGGCACCGCGACGCTGATCGGCGACCCGCCGAACATCATCATCGCCGGCGCCACCGGGCTCAGCTTCAACTCCTTCATCGCCAACCTGGCCCCGATCGTGATCGTCACCTTCGCCGCGGTGATCCCGCTGCTCTACCTCGTCTTCCGGCGGCGCCTGCAGATCGAGGAGCGCGATCGACGCGCCGTCATGGAGCTGAACGCGGTTGCCTCGATCCGCGACGCCGCCGAGCTGCGGCGCACCGGCCCCGTGCTGGCGCTCACGGTGCTCGCCTTCTTCGCCCACCAGGCCCTGCACGTCGAGCCGGCGACAGTGGCTCTGACCGGCGCCGCGGTCGGTCTGCTGGTGACCCGGATCGATCTCGAGAAAGCGCTCTCCGGCATCGAGTGGACGACGCTCTTCTTCTTCATCGGCCTCTTCGTGATGGTTGGAGCGCTGGAGGCGACCGGGGCGATCGGCCATGTCGCCGACGCGGTCAAGGACGTCACCGGCGGCGAGCGCACGGCAGAGCTGATCGGGATCACCTGGGTCGCCGCAGCGGGCTCCGCCGTGGTCGACAACATTCCCTTCACCACGGCGATGATCCCGGTCGTGATGGAGCTGCAGACGGAGGCCGGTGCCACAGGCGATGACGCCTACTGGTGGGCGCTGGCGCTTGGCGCCTGCTTCGGCGGCAACGCCACTCTCATCGCCGCCGCGGCGAACGTCGCCGCCGCTGGGATGGCCGAGCGGGCCGGGACGCCGATCGGCTTCATGACCTTCCTGCGCGTAGGCTTGCCGGTGACGATTCTCTCGATCGGCCTCGCCACCGCTTACATTGCGATCCGCTACATCCTGATCTGAGGAGAGAGATGCCCGACTCGATCGTCAAGAGCACGCTGCGCGAGATAGAGCCCCTCGACGCCGACGAGCTGATCGGCCCCGCTGCGCGGCGGGTGATCGACGCCGGTCTGCCGGCGCTGCCCGCGGTGGAGAGCGACGGCCGCTTCGCCGGCATCTTCGGCGAGCGCGAGTTCATGACCGCGCTCTTCCCCGGCTATGTCGGCGAGCTTGCCTCGGCGGCAATGGTCTCGCGCTCGGTCGACGAGACGATCGAGCGCCGCAGTCAGTGTGCCGAGGAGCCGATCCGCCGCTATTTGACCACCGACCACGTGGTCGTCGAGGACGCCTACTCCGACACCCAGCTGGCCGAGATCTTCCTCCACCACCGCGTGCTGATCGTCCCGATCGCCACCCGCGGCCGGATCCACGCCGTGGTCACGCGACACGACTTCTTCTGCGGACTGGCCGAGCGCTTCGCCGCGCTGGCGGAAGACTTCGGGAATTGAACTGACGATCGTCAGTGAACTGGGTTAAACGCCGAGGACAATCGCGGCAACCCCCAGAGCGACGATGGCGGCGGTCAGGCTACGCACAATCAAGCTGAACCCAAAATCTGATCGTTCCCATCTCTTGCGTTCCAACTGATCCACACGCTTCTCCAAGCGTTCGATTTGACCTCGCTCCCAAGTCTCCAGCATTCGCTGAAGACTAGCGGACAAAACATTCCCACTAGAGCTCAGGCCTGCGAACCGAGCAGGTCGCGCTCGATCAGCAGCTCGGCGACCTGGACGGCGTTGGTGGCGGCGCCCTTGCGCAGGTTGTCGCCGGCGACCCAGAGGTTGAGGGTGCGCTCCTGGTCGGGGTCGCGGCGGATGCGGCCGACGAGGACCTCGTCGCGGCCGGCGGCGTCGATCGCCATCGGGTAGGCGCCCGCCGCGGGGTCGTCGACGACGACGACACCGGGAGATTCGGCGAGCAGGGTGCGGCAGTCGTCCGGCGACAGGTCCTCGCGGGTGCGCACGTTGACCGACTCGGAGTGGCCGCTGACGACGGGGACGCGGGCGCAGGTGGCCGAGATCGCCAGCTCCCCTCCGGCGCCGAGGATCTTGCGGGTCTCCGCCATCACCTTGCGCTCCTCGGTGGTGTAGTCGTCGCCGTCCTTGAAGACCTCGACCTGGGGCAGGACGTTGAAGGCGATCCGGTGGGGGTAGATCTTCGGGCTGGGGACCTCTTCCCCAGCCAGGACCGCTCGCGACTGCGCCTGCATCTCCTCGATCGCCCGCTGCCCCGTGCCTGACACGGCCTGGTAGCTGGAGACGACGATGCGCTCGAGCCCGACCGCGCGGTGGATCGGCGCCAGCGCCATCATCGCCACCATCGTCGTGCAGTTGGGGTTGGCGACGATGCCCTTGTGCGAGTCGGCCGCCTCCGGGTTGACCCCAGCGACGACCAGCGGCACATCCTCGTGCATCCGCCAGTAGCTCGTGTTGTCGACGACAACGGCGCCCGCCTCGACCAGCCGCGGCGCCCACTCGGCGCTGACCGCGCCGCCGGCCGAGGAGAGGACGACGTCGAGGTCCTGGATCGTCTCCGGTGTCAGCGCCCGGCACGTCAGCACCGACCCGTTCCACTCGATCTGGCGCCCCACTGAGCGCTCCGAGGCGAAGGCGACGACTTCAGCAGCCGGGAATTCCCGCTCCGCCAGGATCCCCAGGATCGTCGATCCGACCGCCCCCGTGGCGCCGAGAACCCCCACTCTGTAACCGTTTCCTGCCATTGGTTCGAGTATGACGAAGGAGGCTTTGGCGCGGCGGGTCCTGTCGCCGTAGGGGACCCACCACCCCCTCCGGTCGCTAAAGCGTCCTCGGGGGCGGTTCCCCCTACGACGCCACCCCCCGCGAGGAACGTCGATCAAACTTCCCAGGGTCAAAGGCTTTGGGCGAGAAGGCATCGCTCCGACCACTTGAGGCAATGCGACTGGCAAGCTGGCTTGGGCCGAGAGCTTCCGAGGCTCGGCGCCGCCGTTCGCTATGTGGAAAAGCTTTCCAACCCTGGCTGCGCCTGTTCGCTCAGCACGTCCGCCTCTCCGCGGGTGGCGCCGGGGGTGGGGGGTGTCTGCGCCGCGCGTAGGCTGCTGAGGGCGGGGTCCATAGCCCATCCCGCTTTCGTCCCTCTGCCCGAAGCAGCGCGAAGCGCAAGCAGGGCACCCCCCACCCCCGGCGACAGGACCCGCGGCCGACAGCCCCTCGTCTGTGCGAATCAGCCGCTGACAGTCGGGCGGTGTTCGGCGCCTTCGGGTTCTTCCGGCCGCACCGCGTCGGCGCCCAGCTCGAAGGCCCGGTGGAGGGCCCCCACCGCGTCCCGGACGCGGTCGGCGGAGATGACGCAGGAGATCTTGATCGGGGAGGTGGAGATCATCTCGATGTTGATCCCCTCGCCGCCGAGGACCTCGAAGACCTTTGCGGCGACGCCGGGGTGGGAGCGCATGCCGGCGCCGATGATCGAGACCTTGCCGATGCGCTCGTCGGTGCGCACACCCTGGCTGACGTCGCCCAGCGCCGAGAGCGCGTCGGTGGCGGCGGTCATCTCGGAGCGGTCGATCGTGAAGGAGAGGTCGGCCAGCTCATCGTCGCCGACGGGCTCGTTCTGGATGATCACGTCGACGTTGATGCCGGCCTCGGCCAGCGCGGTGAAGATCTGGCCGGCGACGCCGGGCTCGTCGCGGATGCCGGTCAGCGTCACCCGCGCCTCGTCGTCGGTGTGGGTCACGGCTGTAACGAAGGGTTGCTCCATGGTCTCCTGCTCGGCCTCGGCCTCGGTGACGACGAGGGTACCGGGACCGTCCTCGAAGCTGCTGCGGCAGTGGATGCGGACGCCGTGGTTGCGCGCGTACTCGACCGAGCGCAGCTGCAGGACGCGGGCGCCGGAGGCCGCCATCTCCAGCGTCTCCTCGAAGGTGGCGACCGGGATCTTGCGCGCCTCGGGGACGATCCGCGGGTCGGCGCTGAAGACGCCGGCGACGTCTGTGTAGATCTCGCAGACGTCGGCCTCGAGCGCCGCCGCCAGCGCCACGGCGGTGGTGTCGGAGCCGCCGCGGCCAAGGGTGGTGACGTCGTGGCTCTCGGTCGAGAAGCCCTGGAAGCCGGCGACGAGGACGATCCTGTCCTCCTCCAGCGCCTCGAGGATCCGCTCCGCCCGCACGTCGATGATCCGCGCCTTGGTGTGGGAGGAGTCGGTGACGATGCCCGCCTGGGAGCCGGTCAGCGAGATCGCCTTATGGCCCATGTCGTGGATCGCCATCGCGCAGAGCGCGCAGGAGATCCGCTCCCCGGTGGAGAGCAGCATGTCCATCTCGCGGGGCTCGGGTCGCTCCGATATCTCCAGCGCCGAGGCGACCAGCTCGTCTGTCGTCTTGTCCCCGCGCCGAGAGCACCGCGACCACGCGGGCGCCCTCCTCGCGCGCGGCGACGATCCGCCGCGCGGCGCGCTTGAGCTCCTCGGCGCCGGCAACGGAGGAGCCGCCGAACTTCATCACCACGGTCTTGGGCGTTCTCTCGGCCATGAACGGCTGAGGATAGTCGGCGCCCGGCGCCCGGCGAGAGCTACTCGCCGCTGCCGAGGTTGCCGAGCATCGCGTGCTCGGCCATGCGGATCAGGCCAAGGGCCATGTGGGGGCGCATGTCGCTGGTCCGCACGCGCACGTGGGAGCCGTGGGGGCCGACGACCTCGACGATCGTGCAGACGTCGCCGATCTGGCAATCCTCGCCGTAGTCGGCTTCGAGCGCCTCCATCTGCGCCGTGACCACCTGGCCCATCTTGCTCTGGTCTAGCGGCATCGCCCTTGCAGACTACATGCGATCGGTACCCCGCTTGGAGATATATCGACATGATATATTCAGCCGCGTGGAACTGAGCCCCACCGCCTACGTGATCCTCGGCATGGTCAGCCGCGAGCCCCGCTCGGGCTATGAGATCAAGGCCCTCGTCGACAACACGACCAGGTTCTTCTGGGCCGCCAGCTACGGGCAGATCTACCCCGAGCTGAGACGGCTCTCCGAGGCGGGCCTGCTCGCGGGAGCCGACGCTCCCCGCGGCGAGCGCAAGCGCACCGTCTACGCGATCACAGCCGCGGGGGAAGCGGAGCTGAAGGCCTGGCTGAGCGAGCCGCCCGAGACGGCGGAGATGCGCGAAGAAGGGCTGCTGAAGCTCTTCTTCTCCGGCGTGCTGGCGCCCGAGAAGGGGGCCGCGACCCTGCGGGCGATGCGCGAGCACCGCGCCGGCGTCGCCGCGCGGCTTCGGTCGATCGAGCCGAAAGCCACGGAGAAGCTGGAGGAGATGGACGATCCCTACCCGCTGATGGTGCTGCAGGGAGGGATCGAGTTCAACGAGTGGTTCGCAGACTGGTGCGAGCGGATGGAGGCCCGCCTCCTCGGCTCCGCCGACGACGGAAGGAGCAGCTGATGTTCGACGCCCTCGCCCGCCTCGCCGACCGACGCGCCCGCCGCGTCGGCCTGCTCGCAATCGCCTTCTTCCTCCTCGCCGGGGCGCTCGGCGGCTCGGTCGCCGAACGGCTCGACCCCTACGGGGCCGACGACCCGGCGACCGAGACCGTGCAGGCGCGGGAGGCGCTGCGGGACGGCGGCCACCGCGTGCCCGGAGTGATCGTCGTCGTCGAGGACGCGCCGGTCGCAGAGCCGGCGACGCGGGCTCGCATCGTCGCTCTCGAGCGGGAGCTGCGCGCCCGCGGCGACGTCCACTCGGTCACCGGCTTCTACGACACCGGCTCGCGTGACTTCGTCTCCGAGAACGGCAGCGCGACCTACCTGGCGGTGGCGCTGAAGCCGACCGACGACAAGGAGTGGCAGGACACGGGCGCGGAGATCGCCGACCGCCTCGAGGAGCGACCCGGCGTCACCGTCGGCGGCGCCGCCGTCGCCCAGGAGCAGGTCAACAAGCAGGTCGAGGAAGACCTGCGCACGGCCGAGATGCTCGCCTTCCCCCTGCTCTTCCTGCTCTCCTTCCTCTTCTTCCGCAGCCTGGTCGCGGCGCTGCTGCCGGTGATGATCGGGCTGCTGGCGATCGTCGGCACCTTCCTGATCCTGCGAGTGGCGAGCGAAGTCGGCTCGATCTCGATCTTCGCCCTCAACCTCACCACCGGCCTCGGCCTCGGCCTGGCGATCGACTACAGCCTCTTCATCGTCTCCCGTTACCGCGAGGAGATCGCGGTCGACGGGCCCGGCCTGGCCGCGATGCGGCGGGTGATGGCGACCGCCGGGCGCACGGTCTTCTTCTCCTCGCTGACGGTCGCCGCGGCGCTCGCCTCGCTGCTCGTCTTCCCGCAGCGCTTCCTCTACTCGATGGGCCTCGGCGGCTCGCTGGTGGCGCTGCTCGCGGCGGCGGTGGCGCTCACCGTCCTGCCCGCCGTCCTCACCCTGCTCGGCACCCGCGTCAACTCGCTCGCCCCCCGTGCCCTGCAGCGCCGCGCCGAGGCCGACGCGCGCCCCGACGAGCAGGGCTTCTGGTACCGGCTCTCGCGCTTCGTCATGCGCCGTCCCGTGCCCGTGGCGACGCTCAGCGCCCTCTTCCTGATCGTGCTCGGCCTGCCCTTCTTCGGGATCAAGTTCAACACCGTCGACCCGACCGTGCTGCCGGAGAGCGCCAGCGCCCGGCAGGCGTACGACACGGTCAGCGAGGAGTTCCCGCCCTACCGCGAGACGCCGATCTGGGTCGCGGTCGAGGGCGGCGGACCGGAGGGAACGGCCGCGCTCGCGGCCCGGATCCGCAGGACCGAGGGCGTCGCCGCGGTGGCGCCGCCGCGGCGCCTGCGGGGCGGCGTCACCGTGATCCAGGCCGTCTCGGCGAACCCCTTCGCTTCGGAGGCGAGCCAGTCGGCGGTCGAGCGGATCCGCGGCGTGCCGGAGCCACCCGGCGCAACCGTTCAGGTCAGCGGCGCCACCGCCGACTTCATCGACTTCCAGAGCAGCCTCACCCGGCACCTGCCGATCGCCTTCGCGATCATCGTCGTCGCCACCCTGGTCATCCTCTTCCTGATGACCGGCTCGGTGGTGCTGCCGGTCAAGTCGCTGCTGATGAACTTCCTCAACCTCAGCGCCGTCTTCGGCCTGCTGGTGCTGATCTTCCAGGACGGGCGCCTGGAAGGGCTGCTCGACTACACCAGCCCCGGCGCGATCGAGCAGACGATGCCGATCCTCCTCTTCGCGCTCGCCTTCGGCCTCTCCACCGACTACGCCGTCTTCCTGCTCTCGCGGATCAAGGAGGCGCGCGACAACGGCGCCTCGGACTCCGAGTGCGTGGCGATTGGCCTCGAGCGCACCGGCCGCATCGTCACCGCCGCGGCGCTGCTCTTTGCGATCGCGATCGGCGCCTTCGCCACCTCGCAGATCATCTTCATCAAGGAGAACGGCGTCGGCACGGCGCTGGCGGTCCTGATCGACGCCAGCATCATCCGGGCGCTGCTGGTTCCATCGCTGATGGAGCTGCTGGGCAAATGGAACTGGTGGGCGCCCGCACCGCTGCGGCGGCTGCACGAGCGGATTGGGATAAGCGAGACGGCCGTTCCCGAGAAGGTTTAGGCGCGGCGGGTCCTGTCACGGATTTGGTGCCACCACCCCTGCGGTAGCTAAAGCTTCCTCGGGGTGGTCCCCCAAATCCGCGCCACCCCCCGCGAGTTACGTCCCAGACAACCCAAGCTCAAACCCAAGGCGGCGGGCTGCCGCAGCCGAGCCGGGCTTGGGAAAGCTTTTCGACCCTGGGGACGCTGCGCAGATCGGAACGCTGTTCGGGTCCTGCCTTTCCTCTCTCCGCGGGTGGCGCCGGGGGTGGGGGGTGTCTGCGCCGCGCGTAGGCTGCTGAGGGCGGGGTCCATAGCCCATCCCGCTTTCGTCCCTCTGCCCGAAGCAGCGCGAAGCGCAAGCAGGGCACCCCCCACCCCCGGCGACAGGACCCGCGGCCGGAAGCGCTAAGCGAACGCCTGGGCGGCGCGGCGGCGCAGGTCGGCGTTGAGCATGCCGGTCACTTCGCTCGGGCTTGAGCCCGCGGACGGGACCGCGTCGCCGATCAGGCCGGTGGCGCGGAAGCCGAAGAGGGGTGCGTCGAAGCCGGCCTCGCGGATCTTGCGGACCAGCTTGACCGCGCCGGCGGTGTCGGCGCCGGGGCCGCAGAGGACGATCGCGGTCGGGTCGAGGGCGCCCAGGGCGCGCTCGAGCCGCTCGTCGCCGAGCTCGTTGGAGAGCATCAGCACGCGGAAGCCGGCGCGCCGCAGGGTCAGGTCGAGCGCCTGGGCGTGGACGGCCTCGGCGTCGGAGCCGCGGCTGGAGTCGAGCAGAAGGATTCCGGCGGGACGGGAGGCGGCGGAGGCGAGGCGGCGAGCGCCGTGCAGCCAGCCGGTCGCCCAGCGCGAGGCGAACTCCAGCTCGGCCTCGGCCTCGGGGTCGGCGGCGAGGCGGTCGACCGCCGGCAGCAGCAGCTCCTCCACGGTGCGCTCCAGGGGACGCACGGCGAGGCTCTCCTCGACCGCGCGGTTGGCGGCCTCCTCGTCGAAGCTCTGCAGCGCGGTCAGCAGATTGTCGTCGCTGGCCGGCGCAGCCTGGCGCTGGCGCGCCAGCTCGATCGCCGAGGAGATGTTGCCGGTCTGGGCGAGGGCGTCGCGCAGGGTCTGCAGCTCGACCAGCTCGTAGTTGCGGTGGTTGCCCTGGGTGCGCTTCGGCGTCGGGTAGCCGTAGCGGCGCTCCCAGCTGCGCAGGGTGTTGGGGCTGACCCCGAGCACTTCCGCGGCTGCGTTGGTTCTTATTCCCGGCATCTCAGATCGGTTCCTTGGCGTGCCCAGCGCTATTCGCCGGGTGCCGGCATTCTCCCACCGCAGATCCAGGTTTACGCAGGTTATGGACAGATTTACGGAATCTGTCAGCGATCTTGCAAGGTGCCGACGCCCACGGGCTGGCCCAGGGCGCGCGCCCGCCACATCGCCTCGTCGGCCTTGCGCAGCAGCTCCCCGGCGTCGGTCCCGTGCTCGGGGCAGGCGACGACACCCGCCGAGATGCCGATCCGCAGCCCCCCCGCCGCCTCCAGCTCGTCGAGCATGCGCAGCAGCCGCTCCGTCATCTGGACCCCCTCGACGGTGGTCTGGTTGGGCGCGAGCACGCAGAGGGCGTCCTCCTCGAGGCGGAACGCCTCGTCGACCAGGCGGACGCTGTCCCGCAGGGCGGCACCGACCACGGCGAGCATCGTCTCCTGGCCGCCGTCGGGCTCAACGCCGCGAGTGCCGGGGCCGTCGACGTCGAAGACGACCAGCCCGAAGGGATGCCCGTAGCGTTTGTTGGTCTCGATCAGCTGCTCGAGCCGGCGGCGCATGTGACCGGGCTGGAAGAGGCTGGCGTGCCCGTCGAGCGCTACCGTCGGCGCGGCCGCCTGCTGGGCCGCCACCGCCGCGACCGCGGTGGCGGCCACCGAGCCGAACTCCTCGGCCAGCCTCTGCGCCGCGTCGGCGAACGGCGTCGCGTCGCCGTCGCGAATCTCCTCACGCAGCCTGGCCAGCAACGCAGCCTGCAGCCCGGAAACCTCGCGAACGACCTGGCCCGCCGGGGACTCGCTTCCGACACCGTTGGTCGTCTGCGTCGCCATCCTGAGCACCTTGGCGCACGCAACGGACGCCAGGAACTCAAAAGGCCGCTATTTGCGGACTGACATGCGTCTAGGAAAATCGTCCGGCGGGGCCGGCTAATCGAGGCTGCGGCGGCCGGCGAAGGCCTTGCCGAGAGTGACCTCGTCGGCGTGCTCGAGGTCGGCCCCGACTGGGAGGCCGCTGGCGAGGCGGGTGACCGCGACCTGGCCGCGCAGGCGCTCGGCGATGTGCAGCGCGGTCGCCTCGCCGGTCGTCGTCGGGTTGGTGGCGAGGACGACCTCGCGCACCTCGCCGCCCTCGACCCGGCGCAGCAGCTCGCCGACCTTGAGGTCCTGGGCGTCGACGCCGTCGATCGGCGAGAGGGCGCCGCCGAGCACGTGGTAGAGGCCCCGGTACTCGTGGGTGCGCTCGATCGGGATCACGTCGGCCGGCTCCTCGACGACGCAGATCGTCGTGCGGTCGCGGCCCGAGTCCGAGCAGATGCGACAGCGCGGGCCCTCGGAGAGGTTGAAGCACTCCTCGCAGAGGCCGACCTTCTCCCGCACCTCGGTTATCGCCGCCGAGAGCGCCGCCGCCTCTTCGTCGGGTGCGCGGAGGATGTGGAAGGCGAGGCGCTGCGCCGTGCGCTGGCCGATCCCCGGCAGCCGCGAGAGCTCCGCGACGAGCCGGGCGAGCGGTGCCGGGCCCTCGCTGCTCACATCCCCGGGAGGCCGCCGAGGCCTCCCGTGATCCCGCCCATCTTGGACTCCGCCAGCTGCTGGGCGGCGCGCAGGCCCTCGTTGACCGCGGCCTGGACCATCTCAGCCAGCAGCTCGGGCTCCTCGGGGTCGATCGCCTCGGGGTCGATGACGATCTCGCGCAGGGTCAGGTCGCCCCCCATCTTCACCTTGACCATCCCGCCGCCGGCGCTGGACTCGACCACCTCCTCCTTGAGCTTCTCCTGCGCCTGCAGCATCTCGTTCTGCATCTGCTGCGCCTGCTTCATCAGGGCGTTCACGTCGAAGCCCCCGGGCATTCCGCCTCTCGCCACCTAACCGACCTCCTCCGCGTCGAACTCGCTCTTCAGCTTCTCCACCAGCGCATCGTGATCGATCTCTCCGGCCGAGGCAGCCTCCTCCGGGAGAGCAGCGGACTCACCGTCGAGCAGTACATAAGTAGGTCGCAGCCTCTCCCCGAGCACGTCCTCGATCGCATCCGCCATCAGCTCCCGCTTCTCCGGCGTCTCGGCCTTCTTCTTGTTGAAGGTGAGCTCAGCCGGGAACCCGACCTTCAGCCCTTCTTCGTCCAAGCTCACCGGCCTCGCTCCATCGAAGGTCGCAGCAAGGGCCGGACTGGTTTCCCGAAGCTTGTCGAGCACAGCGGGCCAGGTGCGCTGGATCTCCTCCAAGCTGAGGGGGTTCTGGCCCGCGGGTCCCGTCACGACCTCGGGGGGGCCTGCGGGCGGGGGCTCCGCCTCCGTTCTCGGCCCCCCCGAGTCCGCGCCACCCGCGGGAGCTACGTCTGCAGCTGGTGATTCAGCAGCAGGCTCGTCCCTCTCAGAAGCTTGAGCATCCTCACCGGGAGCTTGCTCGCCAGCTGGCGCCGTCTCTCCCGTGGGTGGCGCTGTAGGGGGGACCGCCCCTGAGGACGCTTTAGCGACCGGAAGGGGTGGTGGGTCCCCTGCAGCGACAGGACCCGCGGGCCGACCGGCGCTCGCCTCCAGCTTCTCAACCCTGCGGAGCAGTCCCTCAGTCGAAGGGTCCAAGTCAGGGCGGGCGGCCTTCAGGAGGGCTATCTCGACTGCCATCCGGGCGTCGTCGCCCTCGCGGACGGCTGTGAGCGCGTTCGCCAGCTCGTCGATCGTGCGGACGAGGGTCGCCGCTCCGATCGAGCCTGCCTGCGCCGAGAGGCGGTCGGCGTCCGTGGCGGTCACTACGAAGGTGTTCGGCACCTCTCCGACCGTCTGTGTGACCAGCAGGTGGCGCAGGTGGGCGAGCAGGTCGCGGGCGAACTGGGCGGGGTCGCGGCCGGAGCGGGCCATCTTCTCGACCCCGAGCAGGACGCCCTTCGGGTCCTCGGCGATGACGGCGTCGACCGCGTCGAAGAGCAGCTCGGCGTCGGCCGCTCCGAGCATCTCCAGGACGTCGCCGAGCTCGACCTGGCTGCCGCCGTAGGAGACCAGCTGGTCGAGCGTGCCGAGCGCGTCGCGGAAGCTGCCCGAGGCGGAGCGGGCGATCATCGCCACGGCTGCGTCCTCGGCCTCGATCCCCTCAGCCGCCGCGACCCGCGTCAGCACCTCGGAGATCTGCTCCAGCGAGGGCCGCTGGAAGTCGAAGCGCTGGCAGCGGTCGGCGATCGTCGGCATCACCCTGTGGGCCTCGGTCGTGGCGAGGACGAAGACGGTGTTCGGGGGCGGCTCCTCGAGCGTCTTCAGGAAGGCGTTCCAGGCCTCCTTGGTGAGCATGTGCGCCTCGTCGAGGATGTAGACCTTCCAGCGGCCGCCGGTCGGGGCGTAGGCGACCCGCTCGCGCAGGTCGCGCACGTCGTCGACGGAGCGGTTGGAGGCGGCGTCCATCTCGATCACGTCGATCGAGACGCCGGAGGCGATCGTCGTGCACGATTCGCACTCGCCGCAGGGGGTGACGGTCGGCCCGCCGCGCTCGCAGTTGAGCGAGCGGGCGAGGATCTTCGCCATCGAGGTCTTGCCGGTGCCGCGAGAGCCGACGAAGAGGTAGGCGTGGTGGACCTTGCCCTGCTCGACCGCGTTTCGCAGCGTGCGGACGACGTGCTGCTGGCCGACCACCTCGTCGAAGGAGCCCGGCCGGTGGCGGCGGTAGAGGGAGATCGAGTCGCTGGACGACGGCACCGCAGCCAGTGTATCTGCGCCTATACCTTGCCCCGGTGCTCCGCAAGTGGCTCCCACCGGTCGCCTGGGTGGCCGGCGTCAGCGCCGTGCTGCTGATCCTCTTCCCGCTCGGCTTCCCCAACTACGACACGATCTACGGACTCGTCTGGGGACGGGAAATCGCCGACGGCCTCAGCCCCGACCGGGGAGCGCCCCTGGCGCCGACGCCGCACCCCCTGGCCGAACTCTTCGGGATAGTCACGACTCCGCTCGGCGACGGCGCAATCGAGGCGACGATGGTCGTCGCCTACCTCTCGCTCGGTCTGGTCGGCTACCTCGTCTACCGCCTCGGGGCGCTCTGGTTCGACCGCCCGGTCGGCGCCGTCGCCGCGCTGATCGTCCTCACCCGCGCCCCCTACCTCTCAAACGGCCTGCGCGCCTACGTCGACCTCCCCTACATCGCCCTCTGCCTCGGCGCGCTCCTCATCGAGTCCCGCAAGCCCCGCGCCGGCTGGCCCGTCCTGGCCCTGCTCGCACTGGCCGGCCTCCTCCGCCCCGAGGCCTGGCTGTTCGCGGGCGCCTACTGGCTCTACCTGGCCTGGCATCGCGACGAGCGCACCAACAGGGAGTTGACCTGGCTGGGATGCCTGGCGCTGACCGCGCCGATCGCCTGGGCCCTCTTCGACTGGGTCACCGCCGGCAGCCCGACCTACTCCTTCACCGGCACCCGCGAAACCGTCGACGAGCTCGCCCGCCAGACCGGCCCGGTCGACCTCGTCCTCTACGGCCCGCGCCGCCTCGGCGAGGTCCTGCAGTGGCCGGGCATGGTCGGCGCCCTCGGCGGCGTCGCCCTCGGCCTGGCCTTCCTGCGGCGCCGCAGCACGATCGGCGCCGCCGCGGCGGCGCTCGCCCTGGCCGCCTTCGCCGTGCTCGCCTGCGCCGGCCTGGCGATCCTTCCCCGCTACACGATGCTCGCCGCGGCTGTGCTGGCGATCTTCGCCGCGCTCGGCCTGCTCGGCTGGCGGCTGCTCGAGCCGGGGCACCGGTGGCGGCGGGCCTGGCAGGCGTTCGCCGCGGTCGTCGCGCTGATGTTCCTCATCTGGCTGCCGAACCAGTGGGACCTCGACTCGCGCGTCGACACCGACCTCACCAACCAGTCGCGGATCGAGGGCGACCTCACGGACCTGGCCGACTCCGGCGCCTTCGCCGAGCCCCTCTGCGGCCCGATCGCCGTCCCCAACCACCGCGCCGTCCCCCGCCTCGCCTTCAACCTCGACATCCGCCCGACGCAGTTGGTCAGCGCCGGCGAGGGGCACGCTCCCGCCCGGGGCTACTACCTCGAACCGGCCTCGCCGTTCGTCATCCACAACTTCATCCTCGACCCCGGCGACCCGACCCGGCTCGACCTCGCCGTCCCCCCCGGCTTCCGCGAGGTCGCCCGCAACGAGTCCTGGATCCTCTACAAGCGCTGCGTCACGACCTAGCCGGCGCGCTCGACCAGCGCGACCGCGGCGTGCGTCTCCGCGGCGAGGCCGGGGTCCGCCAGCTCGACCCCCGGCGGCAGCTCGACGTGCAGGTCGCTGGAGGGATCGAGCCGGGCCCGCAGGCCGCTCGAGCGCGAGCCGAGCACGTGCCCGCCCCGCTCGCGGGCCTCGTCGACGAAGTGCAGGTGGAACCCGGCGACCTCGATCCCCTCCGCGTAGGCCGGAAAGCGGAAGCCGAGCATCGTCCCGCTGACGCCGGCGAGGTCGAACACGTGCTGCTCGCCGACGACCTCGGCCAGCGGCCGGTAGGGAGGGCTCTGGCCCGGGACCGAGCGCGCCCGCACGAGGTCGAAGTGCCCGTCGAGCCGGATCGCGCAGGACGGAGTCCCCGCTGGGATCATCTCGTCCAGGCGGCTCAGCAGCGCGTCGTGGTCGAGCGGGCCCTCGATTCGCTCGTCGAGGGTCGGCTCGAAGCGGGTCACGACGGCAAACGGCGTCCGGGCCGCGCCGTCGATCTCGTCCACCCGGCCGTCGACGTCAGCGCGGTAGAAGCGGCCGTCGAGGGCGATCATCTCGCCGTCGAGGGCGTTCAGCGTCCCCAGGCCGAGATCGCCGTGCTGGGCCAGCTCGGCGAAGCTCAGGTCGCCGTCGTAGGCGCCCTCGAGCAGCGCCGCGATCGTCGAAGCCTGGAAGAGCACATGCGCCTCCCGCCCGGCGTGCAGTTCCTCCTCGCGCAGCGCCTCCACGTGCAGCGACCTGATCCAGCGCTCGTCCAGCACGCCGCCAGTCTCCCACGCCCGAGAGGGGGTGTCTGAGTTTTCCCACCCCATAGGGGGCATAAACTCAGACACCCCCCTTGGGAGGGGCTGAGCGGCCGAGGTCGCCGATCGTCGAGAATCGGGGCATGGCGGCGATAGAGCTACGCGGCGCGGTCAAGCGCTTCGGCCCGATCACGGCGGTGGACGGGCTCGACCTCGAGGTGCCGGAGGGCATCTGTCTCGGCCTGCTCGGTCCCAACGGCGCCGGCAAGTCGACGACGATGCGGCTGCTCACCGGCCAGGCGATCGCCGACTCGGGCGATCTGCGCGTCCTCGGCCACAAGCTGCCGGGAGACGCCAAGGCTGCGCGGGCCGAGATGGGCGTCGTCCCCCAGCTCGACAACCTCGACGTCGACGTCACCGTCGAGGACAACCTGGCGGTGTACGCGCGCCTGTACCGCGTGCCGGACGTCGGCGGGGCCGTCGACCGTGCGCTCGACCTGGCCCGCCTGCGCGGGCGCAGGCGCGACGCGGTCGACAAGCTCTCGGGGGGCATGCGGCGGCGCCTCCTGCTCGCCCGCGGACTGGTGCACGAACCGAAGCTGATCCTGCTCGACGAGCCGACGGTGGGGCTCGACCCGCAGATCCGCACCGAGCTCTGGACTCTGATCGACGACCTGCGCACCCGCGGCACGACGATCCTGATGTCGACCCACTACATCGAGGAGGCCGAGCGCCTCGCCGACGAGGTCGCGGTGATGGACAAGGGGAAGATCATCGCCCGGGCGACGCCGGCCGAGCTGATCGCCGCCCACGCCGGCACCCACACCGCCGAGATCTACGGGCCGCCCGAACGCCTGACCGAAGTCCGGGCGGTCGCCGAGGGGCTGGGGCTGCCGGTACGCCCGGCCGGGCCCGCGATCGCGATCGTCGGCTCCGAGCGCGCCGCGGACGGGGCGGTTCCCGAGGACGCCGTAGTCCGCGCCGCCTCGCTGGAGGACGTCTTCGTCCTGCTGACGGGGGTTGAGGCCGAATGAGCACCGAATCCCGTTTTCGCCGTCATATAGACGGTCAAAACAGAAATGGCGCCGCTGGCCGCCGCCTGCGCCGGCTCGAACCGGCGGCGATCTCCGGCGTGATGAGCCGCGAGGTCGCCAACTTCCGCACCTACTGGAAGGGGACGACCTTCTCCAGCGTGCTCGAACCGATCGTCTACCTGCTCGCCTTCGGCCTCGGGCTCAGCGCGACCCTCGTCGACGAAGTCGCCGGCATCCCCTACGTGCAGTTCGTCGGCACCGGCATGGTCGCCACCGCGGTGATCTTCTCCAGCGCCCTGCCGGCGATGTTCGGCACCTTCGTCAAGCACCGCTTCCAGAACACCTACGACGCGATCCTCGCCGCGCCGGTCGACGTCGAGGAGCTGGTCAGCGCCGAGATGCTCTGGATCGCCGTCCGCGCCAGCGTCTACGGCTGCGTCCCGCTGCTGGTCACGATCGCCTTCGGCCTCGACCCGGCCTGGGGAATGCTGCTGGTGCCGGTCTTCTGCTTCTTCACGGCGCTGGGCTTCGCCGGCTTCGGCATAACGATGGCGGCGATCGTCGCCAAGATCGACCAGTTCAACTACGTCACCGCGCTCTTCGTCACGCCGCTCTTCCTCGTCTCCGGCGCCTTCTTCCCGATCGACGAACTGCCCCAGGGCTTCCAAATCCTCGCCCAGCTCAACCCGCTGCACCAGCTGGTCGAACTGGTCCGCGGCGGCGCCTTCGGCTACGAAGCGGTCGACCTGCTCCGCATCGGCGGCCTCGTCGCCTTCGCCTTCGCCATGTGGCGAATAGCCATCAACCGCATGGAAGCGCGGCTGATCGACTGAAAATCTTGCTGACTTCGTGGTTATGGGTCCATATACACCCATAAACACGAAGTCAGCAATGGGGCGAAGAAAATGGACCGTGCGCCCCGTCCTTCGAAGCGAAGTCACCGGGCGTGTCCGTCGCGTTTGGCTCGAGCCGGGCTCGCCTGCGGCACCCGCGGCATCCGCTTAAGGCTGCTTCCTTCCGGATCTGACCTGGTTCGCGTGCCCACGTCGCGCAGGACCCGGCCGTCAACGCCGCCCGCGGCGCACTGACCCCGACGGCCAGCCCCTTGGAACGGGATTCGGCCCCGCTAGAGCGGATTGCGGGTTACAGGGCACCGCTGATTCCCCGCCTAGCACGGTCCGCATCCGATCCTACCCTGCGCGCATAGGATCGGCACGCCTCCCGTGATCCAGGTCGACACCGACTCTTTCTTCGTCATCGTCACGATCGCCGCCCTGGCGGCGATCACGGTCGCCGCCGTGCCGAAGCGCTTCGCCCCGCCGGTGGTGGTGGTCGAGCTGCTGCTGGGGATCGTCGTCGGCCCGCAGGTCCTCGACCTGGCGAGCACCGACGAGTTCATCGAATTCTTCTCCAACCTCGGCCTCGGCATGCTCTTCTTCTTCGCCGGCTACGAGATCGACTTCGAGCGGATCAAGGGACGGCCGCTGAAGCTCGGCGCGCTCGGCTGGCTGCTCTCGATCGCACTTGCCTACGGGATCGGCGGCGCCCTGGCCGCCGCCGGTGTCGTCGTCTCCTTCCTCTACACCGGCTCGGCGATGGCGACGACGGCGATCGGCACGCTGATCCCGATCCTGCGCGACAACGGCGAGCTGAAGACCAGGTTCGGCACCTACCTGCTGGCCGCCGGCGGGGTCGGCGAGTTCGGCCCGATCCTGCTCGTCACCCTGGTCCTCTCGACCAAGCAGCCGCTGCACGAGGCGGTGATCCTGGTCGCCTTCATCCTCCTCGCGCTGGCGCTGGCGCTGATCTCGGTACGGCTCGCCTGGCGCGGCTGGCCGGCGCTGGAGCGCACCTTCGAGGCGAGCAGCCAGCTGGCGGTGCGGATCACCGTCGTGCTCGTCTTCGGCCTCGTCCTGCTTGCGGGCAAGCTCGGCCTCGACGTCCTGATCGGCGGCTTCGTCGCCGGCATGATCGTCCGCCTGGCGCTGAAGGGACGCGAGCTGCAGGTCTTCGAGTCGAAGCTGACCGCGGTCGGCTTCGGCTTCTTCGTCCCCTTCTTCTTCGTCACCAGCGGCATCGAGTTCGACCTCGCCGCCCTCGGCTCGGCCGAGGCCCTGCTCAAGCTGGTGATGTTCTTCAGCCTCTTCCTAGTCGTCCGCGGAGCTCCGGCGATGCTCCTCTACCGCAGCGTCCTCGGCGCCCGCGACCGCGCCGCGCTCGCCTTCTACTCGGCGACCGAGCTCCCCCTCGTCGTCGCCATCACCACCCTCGCCGTCGACGGCGGTCACATGAAGGCCTCGACCGCCGCCGGCCTGGTCGGTGCCGCGATGCTCTCGACCCTCGTCTTCCCCTTCGTCGGCCTGGCCCTGCGCAAACGCTCGGAGCCTATGATTGACCCTCTCCCGGGCGCGTAGCTCAGTGGGAGAGCGCTCGCCTCACACGCGAGAGGTCGCTGGTTCGAACCCAGCCGCGCCCATCGAATTCCCTAGCCGGAGGCGGGATCTGTCAGGGCGGCGACGTCAGCGAGGTCGGTGGGACGACCGCGGGCCAGCTTCATCTGGATCAGGTCATCGAGTCGACGGCGCCAATGTCGGCAAGCTCGTCGTGCGGATCGGCGACTAGACCCGATCCAGAAGGCCAAGCTGCCGGGCGCTTAGGGCATCTCAGCAGTTCTCACTCACCGCGACACATCTCCGAGAACAGAGATGGGGCCGCGCTGGCGCGGCCCCATCGACTGCTCTACATCGCGCCTAGACCTTTAGACGCAATCGTCCCTTGATTCGGACCTACGAGCCCATGCCGAACAGCTCGAAGTTGCCTTCGTAGCTGCCGTTGCTGTGGGAGCCGTTGGTGGTCCCGCAGTTGAGGAGACCGCCCGAGGTCGTCGTCTGGATGGATTTCACGCTTGCACCAACCTGAATGCCCGCTTCGTCGCCGGAGCCGACGTTGGTGTAGCTGAGGCCCGAGAGGCCAGACTGGGGAACAACCGTGAGCGTGCAGACCACTTTCCCGGAGCCGTTGTAGGTCAGGAATTCGATCCCTTTGGCCCCTTCCGAGCAAAAGCCGGCCGACCCGGACGCATTGGCTTCAAAGGCACAGCCGTTCGTCTGAACGGTGACTTTACGGCCAAGCGTGTCCGTGCATCCCTGGGGGTTCGAGTCGATGGCCATTCCACTGCTGGCAGCCGTCAGTTGCGACTGATAGCTCCAGCTGGAGCAGCTGACGGCTGTCATGCCGGAAGCGCCCAGCAGGGTCATCGTGCTGATCTGATCCCCATCGACCGACTGCGGGTAGGTTTCGGCCTGGAACTGGCCTTCAGCGACGCTGATGCCGGTGCCGATCGAGGCTACGGTTTTGAGGTCGACGGGTACTTGAGTATGCCCCTCCGCGCCTACTTTCCAGCCCCCGTTCCAGATTCCACTTTTGCTGTGGAGACCTTTGCTTCCACATTCACCACCGGTTTCGGAAATGTAGGTCAAGGTAGCGGTTTCTACCGATATCTGAGCGGTCTCCGGAGACCCGCCAGCGCTTTCAAAGGTAACCCCAGTCACGCCTGACTGTGGCGGTATCGAGAATTTGCATGTCGGTGACGCCGTTTCAATGGCGATGGCCGTGCATTTGGCACCTCCAATGCTGAACGTTCCCGCGAACTGCCCTTCGGCGACTTCCGCGCCGGAGCGGAACGTGAATTCACAGCCGTTGGCGCTGAAGGATTTTAGTTTTGCGTTTTTTTCACAAGCCATCGAAGTGGTAAGCAACCGGCCGGGGCCCGTCAGTTCCGAAGTGTCGAAGTCGGTCCAGCACTGAAAGGACGCCCAAGGCCCCAGGTAAAATTCTTGTAGGGCTGCGGCGCCATCAACATATGCCGGGTAATCGGGCTGTTCTGTGTTTGGGTTATAGGTTTCGAAACCCGAAGCGGATGCCGACGTCGCACCCACCGATACGGTCAGGGCAAGCGCCATGACGACCGCCAGGCCCATTGTCTTGAGTCGATTCACTGTTTCCCCATTTCACTCTCGAGGTTTTTTTGGTGGAGTCATTTCCTGCCTCCCCAGTCAATACGGCTAACCCGGCGAGGCTCGCATACAGCGAATCGTCTTCGCCTCACCAATGTGAGCAGGAGAGAGACGAGTTGGTATCAGCCTGTGCAGCGACGGCTATCTGGTCGAGTCTTCGAAATCGAGGAGGCGCAACGCGATCTCGATCTCGGCTGTGTTCGCGTTGAGGGGTCTCCCCAAGCGCTCTTCTATCGTGCGCAGTCGGTTTGCCACAGTGCGACGACTGGTGCGCATTGCCGCCGCCGCCGAGGAGACGTTTCGCCCTGTCTCCAGATAGATGCGAAGGGTGTCGCCTAGCGTGGTCCCCCCAGGAACGGCATCCGCGAGCAAAGGAAGATACCCCTGGCGCAACGAGTCGACGAGGACGTCGTCCTGGAGGACCGAAGCCAGCAAGCCGACGTCCGCGTAGCTCACCAGCCGCTCGGGCCCGCGCTGGGCGACGGGCAGGGCCGCAACCGCCTGACGGTGGCTGAGGCGCCAGCCGATCAAGCCCTGCCCGCTCTCGCCGACGGCGAGCACCGCCTCGGGCGGGAGTCTCTCACGAGCCCCCGAGAGAACCTCGCCTGGGTCAAGGATCCCCTGGCCTCCCAGCCAGGCCCAGACCGTCCCTTCGGCATTGCGGACCGAGAGCAGGCGGCGGTCGAAGGGGGCGGCAAGCTCACGGATGGAATTTGAGGCGTCGGGGGCCTGTAGAACAAGGCCAACGTGATGCCCCTCGAGCTCATAGCCGAGCTCGCTCGTGTCGACCGGCTCTCCGTCGAGCAGCCTCCTGACCCGCTCCGTGCGACGCTCCTCGCTGGTGGGGCGCTGGGCTTCCTCCGCCTCGCGCGCGTACTCCTCGCCGACGGTGGCAAGGAAGCGGTCGAAGATCGCCGCTTGCTCGCGCAGGATGCGCTTAAGGCCCGCTTCGCCAAGCTTCATCTGCCCCGCCTCCTGCACGAGGAAGTCGCCGAACAGGGTGTAGCCGGCGAAGTAGCGGCGCAGGACCGTGTCGAGGGGGACGTCGTTTCTGGCCGCTAAGCGAGCCTGGGCGAGGAGGAGGACGGGAGCGGGGGACGCTCGCTCCTCGCCGTGGGCGATCCCGGCGAGGCCGTACTCAAGGGCGGCGGAGACCGCTGCCCTCAAGCCTTGGGCGTATTCGGGGTTTTCGGTCTCCTTGGGGTCGGCGATCGCGTAGGTGCGGGTGAGGGCCGCCTCTTCGATCTCCTCCCTTCGCTCGCACAGGCGCTCGGCCAGCTCCACGCGCACCTGCTCGATCGACCGCTGCACCCTGCCCCCTCCTGCTACTGCCCCTGCGCGGTGTACGACAAAGCCCCCACTACTTCTCCCACCACGAAGTCGCCTTTCCCTTCTGCGAAGGCATCGTTCAGCTGGGCGGCAGCTTGGGCCTGCAGCGTGAGGGGGGCATTGGCGATGGAGATCGTCCTCGCTCCTGGATCGGCGGCGAAGGAGGTGGCGTCGAGGTCGAGCACGCCCATACGCCCGAGCTTCCCCGGGAAAGCGGGGATGGGCTCGATGGCGACTTCTGCGCTGTCGACTCTGGTCGCCATGTCGAGCCACATCTCGTTCCAGAAGACCTGGCCGGCGTGCAACTGGAGCATTTCGACCTGGCCTCCTGTGCGCAGGGCGCCTTCGGAGCCGTTGGGAGCCAGCTGGGAGCCACCGATGATCGGGAAGGTGAAGGTCGGGCCGACGTGTTCGGCGGGGAAGATCGGGTTCAGGGAGACGAAGTGGGCGTCGAGCTTGGCCGCGAAAGCGGGATCGAAGACGAGGGTCGCCCTGCCCTGGGGGAGGATCGTCACCAGGCGGGGCTGGGGGTTGGAGATAAGGGCGCCGAAGAGCTGACCCTCCTCAAAGGGGACCTCTGGCCGCAGCTTCTTGTTGAGCCGGGTGGCGACCTTGGCGGTCAACTTCAACTGCTTCGCCGTGAGCGAGGCGCCGAAGCCCGAGCGCTTGGAGGAGAGCTTCGTGGAGGTCGCCACCTTCAGCTGGGAGCCCCCCACCTTGGCGGTGAGGACGTCCTTCTTGGCATTGACCGTGACTTTGCGCAGGGGAACCGTTCCCTTGGCGCCGCCGAAGGCGATCGTCCCACCGTTGTCGATCTCGCCTTTGCCCAGGGTGGGATCCACGTTCCCCGAGACGATGGGAAGAGAGATCGCCTTGCCCTTGCGCTTGGCGCCGGCCTTGGCGCTTAGGGATATCCCGTTCTTCTCGAGAAAGGAGAGGAAGGACTTCTCGAGGGTGAGCTTTGTGGCGCCGCTTCCGATCGGGTCATAGGTGGCCCCGGCGGGGGTTGCCGCCAGGGTGAGGAGCGCCAGGGCGCTCAGCGTCATCGCCGTCCTTCTCATCCCTTCCTCCTGTCGTCTCTCATTTCGCCACCCCACACGTCTTGTTGACCGTCGCCCCCAGCGGCCCTCGCCCGGCGAAGGAGAACTCCGCGTAGGCGAGGGGGAAGGAGGCCCGCTTTGCGTTGCCCAGGGCCGGGCAGGCGGCGTTGAAGTAGGAGAGGCGCTTGCCCTTGAAGGTGTATTTGCGCTTCAGGGTGAGCTTGATCCTGTCCAGGTAGCCCCAGTCGCCCAGCGCCTGCGGGAGCGAAGCTTTCAGCTCGGTCCCGTAGGGCCCCTCGTGGATCCTCCTCATCGAGAAGGGGATCACGAAGGACGAGTTGAAGGGGTGGTTGGTGAAGATGTGGGTGAGGATCACCGGGCGGCCTCCTTCGCGGCCGTTGAAGATCAGGAGCCTTCCCTGGGTCGGATATGCGCCCTGGTCGGGGAGGACGATGTTGGCCCAGAAGCGGCCCGATCCGATCAGGGCGTCCGAGCAGTTCTGCAGCGCTCGTTCGCTCGATGCCGGCTGCACTTCGGGGACCTGGCAGACCGGCAAGCCCTTGGACTGCAGGAGGCCGTGGCGGTTGACCTGGATCTTGAGGCGCTGCAGCTGGGGTGGGATGCCGCCGTTTGACGCCTGCAGGTGGCCGGCGACGAAGACGGCGATCGGGGCCGGCTTGTCCCTGGGCAGCTTGTAGGGCTTGAGCTGGGCCAGGGCGGTTATGCGCAGGCCGTTGGACTGCACTGTGGCGGCGGTGGCCGCCGCCGCCACGATGAGGATTCCCGCCAGGCACAGGGCCCCTGCTCGCCTTCCCAAGGCTTATCCAGCAGCGCTGCGACTGCGCAGCGCTGCCGTCGTCACCTGGAAGGGGTAAGAGCCCATCTGCATCGACGGCGTCTCACCGGAGCGCCTCATCGTCCTGCCCTCCCGTTGCGGTTGGCTCGCCTGTGGTGGGCGCGCTTTTTGTGTTTCTTGGCCACGCAGCGGCCCTTGCGGCGGACCTTGCCCTTCGCGCAGGGCTTGCGGGCCCCTGCGGTCTCAGCCTGGACGTTGCCCGCCCCTTCGAAGGTGGAGGAGGCGGGGGTCGGGTCGTCGGGGGGCGTAGGGGTGCCCTGGCAGGCTTCCCCTTCGCAGGCCGCCGGCTGGCTCGGGGGCGCGGGGAGGCCGCCTTCGATGCGGACGTCGTAGATGTCGATCTGACCGGGGTCCCAGCCGACCAGGGACTCCGCGGTGCGGATGAAGACGTCGCGCCCGTCGGGGGAGGCGTCGACGAATTGGGAGTCGTCGGGGCTCTTGCCGGTGGAGATCAGGTCGAGGCAGCCGCCGGAGGCTTCGACATAGGTGGAGACGCCTTCCTCGCAGCTGCCGCTGCCCTGCGCCTCCCACTGGTAGACGTCGGCCTTGCCGTTGGTGTCGGAGGAGACGAGCGGTTCGTAGGATTCGAAGAAGACCCTGGCGCCATCCTCTGAGAGGGCCCTGGGGGCGTAGAGGGAGTTGAGCCAGGGGGGGAGCAGGGAGGCGGCCACGAGGGGCAGCGGTTTGTACAGGGCCTTGTCTTGGATTTCCCGCCCTGCGGGCCGCATCCCCGTCGGGTTGCACGAGACGCAGGCAAGTCCCTCCCCGATCTCGAACCGGTAGACCTCCGCCGCCGGCAGGCCGGTCGCCTGGTCGGTGTTGTCGTAGTCGGCGACTTCCTCGGCGAGAGCAGTACTGTTCGACATGAAGGCCAGCGCCGAGCCGTCGGAGCTGACGCGAGAGGTGTGGAGGTTGGGACGAGGATTAGCCGGCGCCGGGTCGCCGGCCGCCTGGGAGGCGTCCCGAGTCGAGAGCGTCCCGACGAAGGCATAGCTCCCGCCACCGCCACCGTTTGCTTCGTACAGGTAGAGGTTTTTCTCCCCCGAGATTCCCTCTCCGCCGATCTCTTCGCCCGAGAGGAAGTAGACGCGGGAGGCGTCGGCGCTGGCGCCCAGGACTCCCTGGACTTTGCCCGCGATCGGGTGCGTCTGGGCGGTGGCGACCTCATATTCCATGAGATCGTCCGTACCCTCGCTGGAGTAGATCGCCACCGAGCCATCCTCTGCCGCGGTCCAAAAGCGGGCGCCATCGGAGGGGATCTCGAGCGTGCAGGCCTTCTCGGCTTCCGTGCATTCGCTCGTCGCCATCAGGCCAACCCCATTGCCGCTCTGGGTGGCTTTGGCCGAGAGCGTCAGCTTGAAGACGCCGGCGCTGACTTCTTCCACCAAGGCGATCGTCGTGTCGCCGGCGATGCCCGGTCCCGAGATCACCTGGCCGGCGGCGAAGGCGCCTGTCTCCACGGTCACGTTGGAGACCGTCTCGGAGGCAACGCCTGAGAATTCGGCTCCGTTCAGCGTCACCGTCGCGCCGATCGAGATTTTGAGTTTGCCCGTTTCCACCGCGGTGATCGTCGTCCCGGCGGCGATGCCCGTGCCCGAGAGCTCCTGGCCTACCGCGAAGGCGCCGGATTTGACTTTCACTTCGGAGATCGTTTTCGCGCTTTTGATCATGTTGCCGGTGGCGCTCACCGGGCCGATCAGGTCGCCCTTGCCGCTGGCGACGCCGTTCAGGTGGGCGCTCTCGGGCTGGGTCGGGTTGAGGCGGACGTAGAGGTCGCCGGGCTCCTTCGCGTCTTCGCTCGGGGTGGCTGTCCAGAACACCTTCTTGCCATCGGTGGAAACCGCGTGCTCGAGGGTCGGGGTGCGTCCCTGGTCCTGCTGGTAGGCCTGATTGGCCGGGCCCCCGGTGGTGTTTTCGAGATCGCTCGCGATCCCGTTGGGCAGAACGCTGACCAAGCGCAGCTGCGCCACCCCGCCTTCGTAGGAGCAGGCGTAGACCTGGTAGATCGGCACGTCCCTCGACACGCTTGCTTCCGAGGCGTCCGGCGTCAGCTTGTTCTCCGCCCGGAAGACACCCAGATTCCCATCGGCGGAGAAGCCCTGCAGCTGCGGCAGCTGGGTGTCTTCCTCCGAGAGCTGCGGTGGCGCAATGGTGCAGCCCTCATAGGCTCCGGTCTCGTTGTCGCGACGGTAGAGGTTCGGGTGCCCCGGGAGGCCGCCCGGCCCGAGCACCGGTTCGGTGTCGGTATGCAGCCAGCCCGTCTCCAATTCGGGGGAGAAGGCACGAAAAGCGTTGTCGGTCTGCATCAGCGGATTGATGAAGGCGGCCCCTTCCTGCGGCGGGGAGATCGCCTCCGTCTGCCAGCCGAGCCTGGGAGTCGCGCCGGGCGATGTACTGGCTGACGAAGGGGCTGCTGAGCGCCCCGGCGAAGGGTCTGTAGGAGGAATAGGTGAATGCCTCGCCCGACAGGGAGGCCTGGTCCATGCGCGCTTCGTAAGTGGCCAGGTTGCGTGGGCCCTCCACGTCCCCCCCGGCTTTGTCGACCGGCGATACAAGCTCGTATGCGCGGCAGTCGGGCAGGACGGCAGAGGGTCCGCTGCGGAGCGCCTGGTTGGGGCAGTCGACATCGGGCTCTCCGGGCCGCGGGTGGGTATGGAATCCCCGGCCGGCGCCGATGGTCGGGCCGCCACCGCTGCTCTGGGCGACGAAGCGGTAGCGGTAGGTGGTGTCCGGCTCGAGGTCGGGCAGGAAGACCGGCGGCGTCGCCAGGGGAATGCTGCTGACCCCGCCGCCGAGGGACACGCCGGGCGAGCTCGGGCGCTCGGAGACGCAGGAGGCTTCCCAGCCGCCTTCCACGCACTCTGCCGTGCCGTACTGCACGTAGAAGGTGGTATCGGTCCAGAAGCGGGGGTTGATCCTCGCCCCCAGGGAGGCCTCCTCGCTGCCCACCGAGATCGCGTACTCGGCGGCGATGTCGGGGGGGACGGCCGGCGGCGGGCAGATCTCGGTCCTGTCCGGGACGCCGAAGGCGCGGACGAAAGACTCCTCGCTTGCGGAGACGTAGAGGCCCGCCCCGCTGCTGAAGCAGGCCGAGCCGGTCGCCATCCCCAGCGAGCTCAGGAATTCCCCCCTCGGGTTGGAGAGGCCGGGGTTGATGACTTCGCTGGCGAGCACGGCGATCCGTTTGCCGGCGGGGTCGAACTCGACGATCCTCGAGAAGTGACTGGGAATCGACGAGGTTCCAGTGAGGTAGTCGTCTTCGAAGACGTAGACGTTGCCGTCCGGGTCGCTGGCCAGGGCCCTCGGCCGGTAGGTTTCCAGCGTGTCCAGCACTTTGCCGGTGCCGGAGTCGATTCTGGACACGGTGAATTTCGCTGGTCCCCCGAACACTTCGTATTCGGAGAAGAGGTAGAGATCTCCGCTGGTGGGGTCGACCGTCAGAGCCCCGACCACCTCGTTTTCTTCGGGCAGGGGGAGCTGGGACTGGTATTCGCCTTTGGTGTTGAAGACCTGGATGCGGTTTTTGTCACCGACGTAGATCTGATCGGCGGGGCCTGCCTCGATGTAGTCTGAGCTGTACGGCAAGTTGGAGCTGAACTGGCCGTTTGCGGTTCCCGGCGTGCCGGCGCCGCAGGCATCGCCTTCGGCGACGTGCTCGGCGGTGCAGACGTCGCCGGGGTGTATGGGGCCTTGGTTGACCCCGCCGCCGAACATCAGCAGGAACTCACCCTCCGGGGAGAACTTCTGCACCCGGAGGTTCGGCCTTTCGAAGACGTAGACGTTGCCTTCGGAATCGATGGCGACCCCCTGGTGGTTCCCAAGCTGACCGACCCCGGAGCCTTGGATCCCCGCCTGGCAGCCGCTTGCGGCGGTGCAGGTCTGAAGCTCGGCCGAGCCGTCGTCCACCCCCCAGCCCCAGGCCTTGACGAACTCCCCCCAGGCGGTGAGCTCGACCATGCGGTGGTTGAAGGCGTCGGAGACGTAGAGGTGGCCGCTCACTGGGTCGGTGGCGATGCCGCGAGGGCCTTTGCACTGGCCCGCGGCGGAGCCCGATTCGCACGCTTTCCACAGCTTCGGGGGGGCGTTTTCGTCCTCGGCTGTGGCGGGTGTCGCCGTTAGGGCCGCGAGGAGGAGGGTCGCGGCGAGCGAGGCGAAAAGCCAGGCTCCGGCATGGCGCAGCTTGCTCGGCATTGCGCTCGCGGTATCGCTCATCTTCGCGCTCTCCTGGCTAGTCATTTGAATTCCGCTTTCACATCAGTCGCTTCGCTCACCGTCACCACGCAGCTGCCGGCGCCTTCGCAGCCCCCTCCCGACCACCCGGCGAAGGCGGAGCCTTTGCCCGGCGTGGCGGTGAGGGTGACCTCCTCGCCCTCATAGAAGGAGGAGGCCTGGCTGGAGCAGGTGAGCCCGCAGCTGATCCCCGAGGGGTCGCTCTTGACCGTGCCGGCGCCGCCGCCTGACTTGCTCAGGCTCAGCTGGTGCTTTGGAACTTCGCTGAAGAGCGCCCCGACCTCGTGATCGGCGCCCATGGTCACTTCGCAGGCCCCTGCCCCCGAGCAGTCCCCGGTCCATTCGGTCAAGACGAAGCGCTTGGAGGGGACGGCTTTGAGGGTGACTTTGGCCCCCTCGAGGAAGGAGGCCGTCGTCTCGGGGCAGTTGGCCAAACAGAGGATGCCGCCGGGGGAGCTCTGCAGCTTGCCCATCCCCCCGGCCTTGGCCACGCTCAGCGCGTGGGTGGTGGCGAAGAGCGCGGTGACGGTCTTGGCTTTGTCCATAGCCACCGTGCACTGGCGGCCGTTGACCCCGCCGGAGTCACAGCGCTTCCAGCTGTAGAAGGCGGAGCCGGGGGCGGGGGTGGCGGTGAGGGTGACTTTGGCCCCTTTGGCGTACTCGTCTTCGCAGAAGGGGCTGCAGGAGATCAGGCCGGTGCTGCTTTTGACCGCGCCGGACCCAGAGCCCTCGGTGGCGACGGTGAGGGGGAATTTCTCGACTTCTTCTTCGCCGCCTTCGGCAAAGCCGCCGTTCGCGCGGGCGTCATAGATGTCGGCCTGGCCGGGGTCGGCTGCCAGCAGGCTCTCCGCGGTGAGGATGAAGACGTCATCGCCCTCGGGGGAGGCGTCGACGAACTCGGAGTCAGAGGAGCCTTTGCCGGTCGAGATCAGGGAGACGCAGCCGCCGTTGGTGGAGCTGAAGTCGCCTTTGCCCTCCTCGCAGTCCCCCGTCCCCGCCTGCTCCCACTGATAGACGTCGGCTTTGCCGTTGGTGTCTTGGGGGAGCAGCGGGGTGTAGGAGTCGAAGAAGAGGCGGGAGCCGTCGGCGGAGAAGGGCCTCCCGGGGTAAAGCGAGGTCTGGGCGGCGGGGATCAGCGCGGCGGCGGTGATGCCGCCCAGCTCACGGCCTGAGGGGCGGGCGCCGGTGCGGTCGCAGGAGAGGCAGTCGAGCTCTTTGCTCGTCGCGTCATAGCGGTAGATCTGGGCGGCCGGCTCGCCAGAGTCCTGCTCGGTGTTGTCATAGCCCGCGACCGAGAGGGCCAGCGAGGCGCTCTCGGAGGTGAAGGCGAGCTTGCCGCCGTCGGGGGTGACCCGAGCGGTGTGAAGGTTGGGCCGGGGGTTGACCGGGGAGAGCTGGCCGGCGCCGGAGGCGGCATCGTTGGCCGAGAGCGTGGCGATGAAGGTGAAGCCGCCGCCCTCCGCGAGGTAGAGGTTGGGCTGACCCGCCGCGCCTTCGCCGCCGATGGCTTCGGTGGAGAGCAGGTAGGCGCGTGAGAGGTCTGAGCTGTGGCCCGCGAGGCCCTTGACTTTGGAGGCGAGCAGGGTCGCTTTGGCGCTTGCGGCGTCATAGCGGTAGAGGTCTTCGCCTTCGCTGAAGAGGGCCGTCGCCCCGTCGGGGCTGGCCGCCCAGAAGCGCGCGTTTGCCCCCGGCGAGACCGCCAGGGCGCAGGCCTTGGCCGCTTCTGTGCATTCGCTGGTGGCGGAGAGCAGGCCGGCGGTTTCGGTGGCGATCGAGGGCGCGGAGAGGGTGAGCGAGGCGGGCGCCGCGCAGGAGGGCGCGCAGGAGAGCACCGTCGCCCCCGGCCCGACGCCGGGGCCGGCGACCTGCTGGCCGGCGGCGAAGGCGCCGCTTTTGACCGTGACGCCGGTGACGGTCGCCGAGGCGAGGCCTTTGATCTCGGTGTCCGTGGCCCCCGCCGCCGCGCCGAGGGAGATTTTCAGTTTGCCCGGTTCGATCGCGGTGATCGTCGTCCCCGCCGCGATCGCCGGGCCGCTGATCGTCTGCCCGACGGCGAAGGCGCCGCTAGAGACTTCGACTTCGGTGATGGTTTTCGAGGTTTTGATCGTCTTGCCGAAGGCGGCGACGGGGCCGACGAGGTTTCCGGCGCCGCGGGCGGCACCGTTGAGGCGGGCGCTCTCGGGCTGGGTCGGGTTGGCGCGCAGGTAGAGGCTGCCGGGGCCCGACTCGCCCTCAGAGGCGGTCCAGTAGACGCGTTTGGCGTCGCTGGAGAGGGCCCCGGTGAGCGAGGCGGTGTGGGCGAGGGCGGCGGCGTCGTTGGCGGCGCCGGCGGTGTTCCAGGTCGCGCTGGAGCTGCCGTCGGGCAGGACGCTGATGAGAGAGAGCGCTCCGCCCTGGCAGAGGTAGAGCTGGCGCTTTGCGCCCGAGTCGGCGTTCGGGGTCAGCTTGTCGGGGGCGGCGAAGACGGCGCTGGGGCCGGCGACGCCCTGCAGCTGGGGGGCGTAGCTGCCCGCGGAGGCCGTGGGCGGTTTGGCCGTCGTGCAGGCTTCATGGGCGCCCGAGGCGTCATCGCGGCGGTAGAGGTTGTCGTAGCCGGAGATGGCGCCCGGGGCGAGGACGGGGTCCGCGGCGCTCGAGAGCCAGCTCTCTCCCAGGTCTTCCGCGAAGGCGGCGAAGCTCGCCTCGGCGGAGGGGGAGATCGCTTTGCTGGCCCAGCCTTCTGCCCCGCGGGTGGCGATGTGCTGGGCGTGGGCGGCGGGGCCGCTGGCGGAGGTGTAGGTGAGGGAGTCGCCTGTGGCCGCGCTCTGGTCGATGCGCTCGCCCTGGGCGAGCGCGACGTTCCTTGCCTTCTTTGTCGAGCGGTGAGACCAGCTCGTAGGCGCGGCAGTCGGGCAGGTTGGCCGAGGGGCCGCCGCGGAGGGCCTGGTTTGAGCAGTCGGCTTTCGGCGGAGAGGGAGTGGCGAAGGTGGTGAAGGTCCCTTCCAGGCCTTCTGAGGGGCTCGCCTGGCCCGGGCCCTCCCCGTCGGGGTCTACCCCGTAGACGGGGCCGCCGCCGCCGCTTTGGGCGATGAAGCGGTAGCGGTAGGTGGTGGCGGGGCTGAGGCCCGGCAGGGCGACGCCGGCGGTGGGGAAGGCTTCGTCGATGACCCCGGCTCCCAGCAGTTTGGGCGAGAGCGGCTGGGTCAGCGGGCAGCCCCCCGTGGAGCATTTGCCGGTGCCGTACTGGACCTGGTAGGTGGTGTCTTTCCAGTAGCGGGGGTTGACCCGGGCGCGCAGGGTGGCGGCTTCGGTCCCGACCGAGGTGGCGAACTGGGACTCGACGATCGGCAGTCGTTTGGGCGGAGTGCACACATCCGTCCTGTCGGGAATGCCGAAGGCGCGGACGAAAGACTCCTCGCTTGCGGAGACGTAGAGGCCCGCCCCGCTGCTGAAGCAGGCCGAGCCGGTCGCCATCCCCAGCGAGCTCAGGAATTCCCCCCTCGGGTTGGAGAGGCCGGGGTTGATGACTTCGCTGGCGAGCACGGCGATCCGTTTGCCGGCGGGGTCGAACTCGACGATCCTCGAGAAGTGACTGGGAATCGACGAGGTTCCAGTGAGGTAGTCGTCTTCGAAGACGTAGACGTTGCCGTCCGGGTCGCTGGCCAGGGCCCTCGGCCGGTAGGTTTCCAGCGTGTCCAGCACTTTGCCGGTGCCGGAGTCGATTCTGGACACGGTGAATTTCGCTGGTCCCCCGAACACTTCGTATTCGGAGAAGAGGTAGAGATCTCCGCTGGTGGGGTCGACCGTCAGAGCCCCGACCACCTCGTTTTCTTCGGGCAGGGGGAGCTGGGACTGGTATTCGCCTTTGGTGTTGAAGACCTGGATGCGGTTTTTGTCACCGACGTAGATCTGATCGGCGGGGCCTGCCTCGATGTAGTCTGAGCTGTACGGCAAGTTGGAGCTGAACTGGCCGTTTGCGGTTCCCGGCGTGCCGGCGCCGCAGGCATCGCCTTCGGCGACGTGCTGGGCGGTGCAGACGTCGCCGGGGTGTATGGGGCCTTGGTTGACCCCGCCGCCGAACATCAGCAGGAACTCACCCTCCGGGGAGAACTTCTGCACCCGGAGGTTCGGCCTTTCGAAGACGTAGACGTTGCCTTCGGAATCGATGGCGACCCCCTGGTGGTTCCCAAGCTGACCGACCCCGGAGCCTTGGATCCCCGCCTGGCAGCCGCTTGCGGCGGTGCAGGTCTGAAGCTCGGCCGAGCCGTCGTCCACCCCCCAGCCCCAGGCCTTGACGAACTCCCCCCAGGCGGTGAGCTCGACCATGCGGTGGTTGAAGGCGTCGGAGACGTAGAGGTAGCCGCTCACTGGGTCGGTGGCGATGCCGCGAGGGCCTTTGCACTGGCCCGCGGCGGAGCCCGATTCGCACGCTTTCCACAGCTTCGGGGGGGCGTTTTCGTCCTCGGCTGTGGCCCCGGTGGGCAGGGCGAGGAAGGTGAGGAGACACACAGCCGCCATCACGGAACCGGCAGTGCCCAAGCGCTGGGTCGGCCGGTTCACCGTTATCGCCTGCCTCCCTTGCCTTTCTTCTTGCACTTCACCTTCATCAGGGGCTTTGCCGTGTAGCTCTTGCCGTTCTGCCCGGTGAAGGCAGCCAGCGCCCTGTACTTCTTCGCGCAGAGGTTGCGGCTGTTGACGAAGAGGCCCTTCTTGCCGCCTGCCAGTTCGATGTCGAAGGAGGTGACCGGGGCGTCAGGGGCTGCCTGGAAGGTGTTCCTGAGCTTGCCGTTGACGGAGTCGACGAAGCCAACGAGGTTGAAGTCGACCTGGGAGTTGCGCAGGGCCACCACGAGGTCTGGCAGTTCGCGTTCGCCGCCGTTGGCGCGCAGGAAGACCGGGCCGGTCAGCGGCTCACCGAGGATCGGGGTGATCGCGGTGGCTTTGCCGTAGATCGATCCCGGTGGGCACTCCGCCCCGTTGCCGGCGCCCGCTTTGAACTGCACCCTGGTGCAGATCGTCTGGAAGTGGCCCTGTTCGACGAAGGCGCTCTTGGGCAGGGTGACCTGGGCGCTTTGGATCCCGGATTCGCCGATCCCGTTCATCTCCAGGTGGGCGGTGAACTTGGGGAAGGCGCCTCGCTTGGTGCCGCCGATCAGGCGGATGCCCAGCTGGGGTTTGAAGGGCAGCGCGGCGCAGTCCGCTGCCTGGAAGGGAGAGGTGACCGTGATCGGGTTGTCGTCCGCTTCGCTGACGAAGTCGAGGCCGGAGCCCAGGACAGTCGAGGCGGTCGAGGTCCGCGTGCAGTCGGTCGGGTTCAGCACGAAGCTCGGCTTGTCGACGTAGGCGCGGATGTCGCGCAGGTGCACCGGGACGCCCCTGACGATGTGGGGGATCGGGTCCGAGCCGGTCGAGTCGACGAAGACTTCCGCGGTTTCGGGGTCGATCTTGAAGGCCTGCCTGATCACGACCGTGCCGATGTCGAAGGGGCCGACCACTCCCGAGGTGATCGCCACCATCGAGAGGTTGGAGCCGTTGTAGGGGCCGGCTAGGTAGATCTTGCCGGGGGCGTAGGTAAGCGATGGGCCGACTCCGGCGCCGGCCAGGGTGCGGCCGATCTCAGAGGCGGCGGGACAGGAGGGGCTGTCGAGCTCTTCCTGGCCCCCGTGGGGCCCCGTCCTTGCTTTGGCCGCCGCGATCGCCGCGTCAGAGCAGTAGGGGATGCCGGCCAGCTTGCCGGTGATCCCCGGCGGCAGCTTGATCGAGAAGTGGGTGATCTCCTGTTCGGAGTCGGTCCTAGTCATGCGCAGGTTGAACGGGCTGAAGCTGCCGGCGCGGTTGTTGATCGTGCCGGCGAGGAGGCCCGGCTTGAAGGGCGGCAGGCCGCCTTTGGGGCAGGGGCCCGAGCCCGGGCCGGTGATCACCTCGAAGGCCGAGGTGGTGGTGACCGGGGGCGCCCCCGAGTGTGGGGTGAGAACGGCTTTGACCGTGTGGGCGCCACAGGCCTGCGGGGTGGCCAGCGGGCTGCGCGCCCCCTCTCGGAAGTGCAGCTTGAAGTGGCTGAAGGGCAGCCGGGGCAGATCCTCGGCGACGGTGGTCAGCTGACCGGTGACCGGATCGGGGATGATCTCCAGGGCCTGGGTCACCTTGATCCCCAGGGTCGGGTTCTTGATCACTATGTACATCGCCAGGAGCGAGTCGAAGGGGTTCTCGTAGGGCTTGGCGATGAACAGCGAGCCGTTGACGTTTTCGTCGAGCAGCGGCGTCTCCACTTCGACCGTGCCGATCTTCGAGGCGTTGGGGCAGCCCGCTCCCGGGGCTGAGAAGGCCGTCTCTTTGGCCAGCTGGGCCTCTGTGCAGACCTCGAGGCCTTCGGCGATCGAGGGGTTGGCCGACATCCCTTCGGGGAGGGTGACGACGGCTTTTTCGATCGTCGAGTCCGCGTAGCCGGTGGGGCTGATCAGCCCTTCGTCATCGACGTCGAGGGAGAAGTCGAGCCCTGTCGGCGAGGAGGCGGCTTTGCTCGTCGGCTTGGCCTCGATCGTCGGGGAGAAGCCGAGTTTGGAGCAGCCGTAGGCGCCCAGCGGCTGGGGCGGGGTGAGGTTGTCGTGGGTGAAGATCGTCTCTTCGAAGAAGGCGCCGGGCTCCTGCCAGGAGTCGGCTTTGAAGGTCGCCGGCAGCGGCCCGTCGCAGGAGGTGGGCAGCCCGATGAAGGGGCGTTCGGGCAGGTTGACCGGGCAGGTCCCACCGTTCACGGCACAGCTGCCCCGTTCTTCATCGTGTGCTTCGGCGCCCGGCACTCCCCAGACCTTCACCTGCGAGTCGTAGTAGAAGACGGTCTGCGATACCGCGTGGACCTGGGCTATGACGTTGTAGGGGGGGTCGGGGTTGAGGACGAGGTCGATCGGGACCGGCGCGCGGCCGACGACGACGAAGCCGAGTTTGGCCACCACGCCAGGAGGCGGCACCAGGTTGTAGACGGGGAAGGTTTCGATTTTGCCCAGTTCTCCGTACTGCACGGTGGCTGTTCCCACCGCCGAGGCGTCCGCGCAGGCTCGGGCTGCCGAGGGTGTCGGCAGGGGTGATGAACTCCGCCGCGGTGCAACGCGGCACCGCGGTCGGGTCGCCGACCATGCCCGGGGGCATCCGCAGGTCGAGGTTCTTGATGTCGGCGACCGGGATCACCGGGATCGGCTGTCCGGGGGCGAGTTCGGTCTCCATCGCGTTGGTGGTCGTCACCTCGAAGGGGTGCGAGCCCGCCTGCATGTCCGGCGCCCCGCCGGAGTCGGTGAAGGAGAGGTCGAGATCCTCGAGGGCGAACGGGGCCGCCTGGGCGCCCGCCGGCGCCAGCAGCGCCATTGTCGCGATCGCCAGTGTCAGTGTCGAAAAACAGCGCCTCATCGTCCTGCCCTCCCGTTGCGGTTGGCTCGCCTGTGGTGGGCGCGCTTTTTGTGTTTCTTGGCCACGCAGCGGCCTTTGCGGCGGACCTTGCCTTTGGCGCAGGGCTTCCGGCCCCTTGCGGTCTCAGCCTGGACGTTGCCCGCCCCTTCGAAGGTGGAGGAGGAGGGGGTCGGATCGTCGGGCGGCGTGGGGGTTCCCTGGCAGGCTTCCCCTTCGCAGGCCGCCGGCTGGCTCGGGGGCGCGGGGAGGCCGCCTTCGATGCGCGCGTCGAAGATGTCGGTCTGACCGGGGTCCCAGCCGACCAGCGACTCCGCGGTGCGGATGAAGACGTCGCGCCCGTCGGGGGAGGCGTCGACGAATTGGGAGTCGTCGGGGCTCTTGCCGGTGGAGATCAGGTCGAGGCAGCCGCCGGAGGCTTCGACATAGGTGGAGACGCCTTCCTCGCAGCTGCCGCTGCCCTGCGCCTCCCACTGGTAGACGTCGGCCTTGCCGTTGGTGTCGGAGGAGACGAGCGGTTCGTAGGATTCGAAGAAGACCCTGGCGCCATCCTCTGAGAGGGCGCGCGGGGCGTAGAGGGAGTTGAGCCAGGGGGGGAGCTTGGCGGCGGCGATGCTCGCTTGGCTCCCGCGCGCTATGTCGCGACCCATCGGCCGTGCTCCCGTGGGATTGCACGAGACGCAGGCAAGTCCCTCCCCGATCTCGAACCGGTAGACCTCAGCCGCCGGCAGGCCGGTCGCCTGGTCGGTGTTGTCGTAATCGGCGACTTCCTCGGCGAGCTCGGGGCCGTGCGCGAGGAAGGCGACGACCGTTCCGTCAGGGCTCACTCGCGACGCCCGGTAGAGCGGCATGTTGTGGCCCGGCATCAGGTGACCAAGGAAGTTGGGGTTTTGCTCCTGAGAAAGCGTCCCGATGAAGGCGTAGCTCCCGCCACCGCCACCGTTTGCTTCGTACAGGTAGAGGTTTTTCTCCCCCGAGATTCCCTCTCCGCCGATCTCTTCGCCCGAGAGGAAGTAGACCCGGGAGGCGTCGGCGCTGGCGCCCAGGACCCCCTGGACTTTGCCCGCGATCGGGTGCGTCTCCCCGCTGTCGACCTCGTATTCGGAGAGATCTTCTCCCGATGGACTCTTGTCATGGCCGAAGATCGCCACCGAGCCGTCCTCGGCAGCATTCCAAAAGCGGGCATCGCCAGATTCGATCTCGAGTGTGCAAGCTTTCGCCGCTTCCGTGCATTCGCTCGTCGCCGAGAGGCCAACCCCATTGCCGCTCTGGGTGGCTTTGGCCGAGAGCGTCAGCTTGAAGACGCCGGCGCTGACTTCTTCCACCGAGGCGATCGTCGTGTCGCCGGGGATGCCCGGCCCCGAGATCTCCTGGCCGGCGGCGAAGGCGCCTGTCTCCACGGTCACGTTGGAGACGACTTCGGAAGCCACGCCGAAGAATTCGGTCCCGCTCAGGTTCGCTTTCAGGCTTTTGTCGACTTTGAGTTTGCCCGCTTCCACCGCGGTGATAACCGTCCCGGCGGCGATGCCCGTGCCCGAGAGCTCCTGTCCGACCGCGAAGGCGCCGAATTTGACTTTCACTTCGGTGATCGTTTTCGCCCCATTGATCCCGTTGCCGGTGGCGCTCACCGGGCCGATCAGGTCGCCTTTGCCGCCGGCCACCCCGAGTAGGTGGGCGCTCTCGGGCTGGGTCGGGTTGAGGCGGACGTAGAGGGTGCCGGGACCCGGGGCTTCACTGCTGTCGTTCGCCGTCCAGAAGACACGCGAGCCGTCGGTAGAGAGGGCGTGCTCGAGGGTTGCGCCCCGACCTTCGTCTATCTGGTTTTGGCCGTTCGCCGGCCCCCCGGTGGTGTTAGTCAACTTGCTCGCGCTGCCGTTGGGCAGAACGCTTACCAGCCTTACCTGCGCGGGGCCCCCTTCGCCAAAGGCGCAGGCGTAGAGCTGGTACCGGGGGAGTGTTTTGTCGGGATCGTTGTACTCGTCCGCGGCGTCTTCAGTCAGCCTGTTCTCGTTTCGGAAGATCGCCAGCTGATGATCGGCCGAGACAGCCTGGAGAGTGGGGTAGCGATTGTTCACCTCCGTCTGCATGGGCTGCGTGGTGGTGCAGCTCTCGTACACATTGCCGGCGTTGTCGCGCCGGTACAGGTTGGCGTGCCCGGCCCGTCCACCGAGGCCCAGAACGGGTTCGGTGGCGGTGCGAACCCAGCCCGTTTCCAGATCGGGTGAGAACGCCCGGTAGGCATTGTCGACCTGGTTGAGGGGATTGATGAAGGTCGGACCTTCCTGGGGCGGGGAGATCGCCTCCGTCTGCCAGCCGAGCTGGGAGTCGCGCCGGGCGATGTACTGGCTGACGAAGGGGGCGCCGAGGGCGCCGGCGAAGGGCCGGTATGAGGAGTAGGCGAGGGAGTCGCCATCCACCGCCGCCTGGTCCATGCGCGCTTCGTAGACGGACAGGTTGAGTGGCGCGGTCACGTCCCCACCGGCTTTGTCGAGCGGCGAGACCAGCTCATATGCGCGACAGTCGGGCAGCGTCGCCGAGGGGCCGCCGCGGAAGGCCTGGTTGGGACAGTTGGTGTTCGAGGCGGCGGGCAGCTGCGGCGTGTGGAACTGACGCCCTTTGCCCAGGGTCGGCCCGCCGCCACCGCTCTGCGCGACGAAGCGGTAGCGGTATGTGGTGGCGGGCTCGAGCCCGGTGAGGAAAATCGCGGCTGTGGGCAGCGGCAGAGTGCTGACCCCGCCTCCCAGCTGCGCCCCCGGCCCACTGGGCTGGTCTTTCACGCAGGGCGCTTCCCAGCCATCTTCCAGGCACTCGGCCGTGCCGTACTCGACGTGGTAAGTGGTGTCGGGCCAGAAGTGGGGGTTGATCTGCGCCCCAACCGAGGTCTCGTTGCTGCCCACCGAGATCGCGTACTCGGCGGTGACGTCGGGCGCCACGCTCGGCGGAGTGCACACATCCGTCCTGTCGGGAATGCCGAAGGCGCGGACGAGGGGCTGGAAGAAGGACTCCACGTTCACGCTGTTGGAGACGTAGAGGCCGGCGCCTTTGCTGAAGCAGGCAGAGCCCGCTGCCATGCCCCACACCCTGCTGAATTCGGTCGCTTGGCCTGCGCCGATGATTTCGTCGCCGAACCTGGCGATCTGTTTGCCGGCGGGATCGAACTCGAGGATCCGCCCGGGGTGGCTGGGGTGGCTCGGATCGTTGCTGGAGAGGGGGCCGTCGAAGACGAAGAGGTTGCCGTCGGGGTCGACAGCCAGGGCGGTCGGCCGGTCCAGCCCCAGCGTGGCGAGGACCTCGCCGCTTTCGGAGTCGAGCTTGGAGACGGAGAACATTTCTTTGTCGGAGGCGTTTTCCGGAAAGTCAGGCGCGAAGTAGAGGTCGCCGCTCGGCGGGTCGACCGCCAGGGCCCGGACCACTTCTTCTGCGCCGGGCAGCGGCAGCTGGGACTGGTACTCGCCTTGGGTGTTGAAGACCTGGATGCGGTTTTTGTCGCCGACGTAGATCTGGTCGGCGGAGCCGATCGCGATGCCGAGCGAGGCGCTGAGCTGGCCGTTCCCCGTGCCGCTCGCGCCGGCGCCGCAGGCATCGCCTTCGGCGATGTGCTGGGCGGTGCAGATGTCGCCGGGGTGTATGGGGCCTTGGTTGACCCCGCCGCCGAACATCAGCAGGAAGTTCCCCTCGGAGTCGAACTTCTGCACGCGGGCTTTAACCACGAGGTCCGTGACGTAGACGTTGCCCTCGGAATCCACGGCGACCGCTTGCGGGCTGGTGAACTGACCGACCCCGGAGCCTTGGACCCCCGCCTGGCAGCCGCTTGCCGCGGTGCAGGTCTGCAGCTCGGGCGAGCCGTCGTCCACGCCCCAGCCCCAGGCCTTGACGAACTCCCCCCAGGCGGTGAACTCGACGATGCGTTTGTTGTTCGCGTCGGCTACGTAGAGATGGCCAGTCACCGGGTCGGCGCCGATGCCGCGGGGAAGCAGGCATTCGCCGGCGGCCCCTCCGCCCCCGGTGCAGGTCTTCCACAGCTTCGGCAGGGCGTTTTCCTCCTCAGCCGTGGCAGTGGCGGGGAGGGTGAGGAGGAGACAGGACAGGGTGGCGAGGAGCGAAGCGAGAAGGACAACTGGCAACCGCCTTCCTGAGGTCGCGCTGACGGTATAGCTCATCGTTCTGTTCTCCATTTCGCTCATTTGAATTCCGCTTTCACATCAGTCGCTTCGCTCACCGTCACCACGCAGCTGCCGGCGCCTTCGCAGCCCCCTCCCGACCACCCGGCGAAGGCGGAGCCTTTGCCCGGCGTGGCGGTGAGGGTGACCTCCTCGCCCTCATAGAAGGAGGAGGCCTGGCTGGAGCAGGTGAGCCCGCAGCTGATCCCCGAGGGGTCGCTCTTGACCGTGCCGGCGCCGCCGCCTGACTTGCTCAGGCTCAGCTGGTGCTTTGGAACTTCGCTGAAGAGCGCCCCGACCTCGTGATCGGCGCCCATGGTCACTTCGCAGGCCCCTGCCCCCGAGCAGTCCCCGGTCCATTCGGTCAAGACGAAGCGCTTGGAGGGGACGGCTTTGAGGGTGACTTTGGCCCCCTCGAGGAAGGAGGCCGTCGTCTCGGGGCAGTTGGCCAAACAGAGGATGCCGCCGGGGGAGCTCTGCAGCTTGCCCATCCCCCCGGCCTTGGCCACGCTCAGCGCGTGGGTGGTGGCGAAGAGCGCGGTGACGGTCTTGGCTTTGTCCATAGCCACCGTGCACTGGCGGCCGTTGACCCCGCCGGAGTCACAGCGCTTCCAGCTGTAGAAGGCGGAGCCGGGGGCGGGGGTGGCGGTGAGGGTGACTTTGGCCCCTTTGGCGTACTCGTCTTCGCAGAAGGGGCTGCAGGAGATCAGGCCGGTGCTGCTTTTGACCGCGCCGGACCCAGAGCCCTCGGTGGCGACGGTGAGGGGGAATTTCTCGACTTCTTCTTCGCCGCCTTCGGCAAAGCCGCCGTTCGCGCGGGCGTCATAGATGTCGGCCTGGCCGGGGTCGGCTGCCAGCAGGCTCTCCGCGGTGAGGATGAAGACGTCATCGCCCTCGGGGGAGGCGTCGACGAACTCGGAGTCAGAGGAGCCTTTGCCGGTCGAGATCAGGGAGACGCAGCCGCCGTTGGTGGAGCTGAAGTCGCCTTTGCCCTCCTCGCAGTCCCCCGTCCCCGCCTGCTCCCACTGATAGACGTCGGCTTTGCCGTTGGTGTCTTGGGGGAGCAGCGGGGTGTAGGAGTCGAAGAAGAGGCGGGAGCCGTCGGCGGAGAAGGGCCTCCCGGGGTAAAGCGAGGTCTGGGCGGCGGGGATCAGCGCGGCGGCGGTGATGCCGCCCAGCTCACGGCCTGAGGGGCGGGCGCCGGTGCGGTCGCAGGAGAGGCAGTCGAGCTCTTTGCTCGTCGCGTCATAGCGGTAGATCTGGGCGGCCGGCTCGCCAGAGTCCTGCTCGGTGTTGTCATAGCCCGCGACCGAGAGGGCCAGCGAGGCGCTCTCGGAGGTGAAGGCGAGCTTGCCGCCGTCGGGGGTGACCCGAGCGGTGTGAAGGTTGGGCCGGGGGTTGACCGGGGAGAGCTGGCCGGCGCCGGAGGCGGCATCGTTGGCCGAGAGCGTGGCGATGAAGGTGAAGCCGCCGCCCTCCGCGAGGTAGAGGTTGGGCTGACCCGCCGCGCCTTCGCCGCCGATGGCTTCGGTGGAGAGCAGGTAGGCGCGTGAGAGGTCTGAGCTGTGGCCCGCGAGGCCCTTGACTTTGGAGGCGAGCAGGGTCGCTTTGGCGCTTGCGGCGTCATAGCGGTAGAGGTCTTCGCCTTCGCTGAAGAGGGCCGTCGCCCCGTCGGGGCTGGCCGCCCAGAAGCGCGCGTTTGCCCCCGGCGAGACCGCCAGGGCGCAGGCCTTGGCCGCTTCTGTGCATTCGCTGGTGGCGGAGAGCAGGCCGGCGGTTTCGGTGGCGATCGAGGGCGCGGAGAGGGTGAGCGAGGCGGGCGCCGCGCAGGAGGGCGCGCAGGAGAGCACCGTCGCCCCCGGCCCGACGCCGGGGCCGGCGACCTGCTGGCCGGCGGCGAAGGCGCCGCTTTTGACCGTGACGCCGGTGACGGTCGCCGAGGCGAGGCCTTTGATCTCGGTGTCCGTGGCCCCCGCCGCCGCGCCGAGGGAGATTTTCAGTTTGCCCGGTTCGATCGCGGTGATCGTCGTCCCCGCCGCGATCGCCGGGCCGCTGATCGTCTGCCCGACGGCGAAGGCGCCGCTAGAGACTTCGACTTCGGTGATGGTTTTCGAGGTTTTGATCGTCTTGCCGAAGGCGGCGACGGGGCCGACGAGGTTTCCGGCGCCGCGGGCGGCACCGTTGAGGCGGGCGCTCTCGGGCTGGGTCGGGTTGGCGCGCAGGTAGAGGCTGCCGGGGCCCGACTCGCCCTCAGAGGCGGTCCAGTAGACGCGTTTGGCGTCGCTGGAGAGGGCCCCGGTGAGCGAGGCGGTGTGGGCGAGGGCGGCGGCGTCGTTGGCGGCGCCGGCGGTGTTCCAGGTCGCGCTGGAGCTGCCGTCGGGCAGGACGCTGATGAGAGAGAGCGCTCCGCCCTGGCAGAGGTAGAGCTGGCGCTTTGCGCCCGAGTCGGCGTTCGGGGTCAGCTTGTCGGGGGCGGCGAAGACGGCGCTGGGGCCGGCGACGCCCTGCAGCTGGGGGGCGTAGCTGCCCGCGGAGGCCGTGGGCGGTTTGGCCGTCGTGCAGGCTTCATGGGCGCCCGAGGCGTCATCGCGGCGGTAGAGGTTGTCGTAGCCGGAGATGGCGCCCGGGGCGAGGACGGGGTCCGCGGCGCTCGAGAGCCAGCTCTCTCCCAGGTCTTCCGCGAAGGCGGCGAAGCTCGCCTCGGCGGAGGGGGAGATCGCTTTGCTGGCCCAGCCTTCTGCCCCGCGGGTGGCGATGTGCTGGGCGTGGGCGGCGGGGCCGCTGGCGGAGGTGTAGGTGAGGGAGTCGCCTGTGGCCGCGCTCTGGTCGATGCGCTCGCCCTGGGCGAGCGCGACGTCCTTGCCTTCTTTGTCGAGCGGTGAGACCAGCTCGTAGGCGCGGCAGTCGGGCAGGTTGGCCGAGGGGCCGCCGCGGAGGGCCTGGTTTGAGCAGTCGGCTTTCGGCGGAGAGGGAGTGGCGAAGGTGGTGAAGGTCCCTTCCAGGCCTTCTGAGGGGCTCGCCTGGCCCGGGCCCTCCCCGTCGGGGTCTACCCCGTAGACGGGGCCGCCGCCGCCGCTTTGGGCGATGAAGCGGTAGCGGTAGGTGGTGGCGGGGCTGAGGCCCGGCAGGGCGACGCCGGCGGTGGGGAAGGCTTCGTCGATGACCCCGGCTCCCAGCAGTTTGGGCGAGAGCGGCTGGGTCAGCGGGCAGCCCCCCGTGGAGCATTTGCCGGTGCCGTACTGGACCTGGTAGGTGGTGTCTTTCCAGTAGCGGGGGTTGACCCGGGCGCGCAGGGTGGCGGCTTCGGTCCCGACCGAGGTGGCGAACTGGGACTCGACGATCGGCAGTCGTTTGGGCGGAGTGCACACATCCGTCCTGTCGGGAATGCCGAAGGCGCGGACGAGGGGCTGGAAGAAGGACTCCACGTTCACGCTGTTGGAGACGTAGAGGCCGGCGCCTTTGCTGAAGCAGGCAGAGCCCGCTGCCATGCCCCACACCCTGCTGAATTCGGTCGCTTGGCCTGCGCCGATGATTTCGTCGCCGAACCTGGCGATCTGTTTGCCGGCGGGATCGAACTCGAGGATCCGCCCGGGGTGGCTGGGGTGGCTCGGATCGTTGCTGGAGAGGGGGCCGTCGAAGACGAAGAGGTTGCCGTCGGGGTCGACAGCCAGGGCGGTCGGCCGGTCCAGCCCCAGCGTGGCGAGGACCTCGCCGCTTTCGGAGTCGAGCTTGGAGACGGAGAACATTTCTTTGTCGGAGGCGTTTTCCGGAAAGTCAGGCGCGAAGTAGAGGTCGCCGCTCGGCGGGTCGACCGCCAGGGCCCGGACCACTTCTTCTGCGCCGGGCAGCGGCAGCTGGGACTGGTACTCGCCTTGGGTGTTGAAGACCTGGATGCGGTTTTTGTCGCCGACGTAGATCTGGTCGGCGGAGCCGATCGCGATGCCGAGCGAGGCGCTGAGCTGGCCGTTCCCCGTGCCGCTCGCGCCGGCGCCGCAGGCATCGCCTTCGGCGATGTGCTGGGCGGTGCAGATGTCGCCGGGGTGTATGGGGCCTTGGTTGACCCCGCCGCCGAACATCAGCAGGAAGTTCCCCTCGGAGTCGAACTTCTGCACGCGGGCTTTAACCACGAGGTCCGTGACGTAGACGTTGCCCTCGGAATCCACGGCGACCGCTTGCGGGCTGGTGAACTGACCGACCCCGGAGCCTTGGACCCCCGCCTGGCAGCCGCTTGCCGCGGTGCAGGTCTGCAGCTCGGGCGAGCCGTCGTCCACGCCCCAGCCCCAGGCCTTGACGAACTCCCCCCAGGCGGTGAACTCGACGATGCGTTTGTTGTTCGCGTCGGCTACGTAGAGATGGCCAGTCACCGGGTCGGCGCCGATGCCGCGGGGAAGCAGGCATTCGCCGGCGGCCCCTCCGCCCCCGGTGCAGGTCTTCCACAGCTTCGGCAGGGCGTTTTCCTCCTCAGCCGTGGCCCCGGTGGGGAGGGCGAGGAGGGTGAGGGCGGCGAGGAGGGTGACGATCGCGCGGATGGGGCGGGCTGTGTGCCCCGCGCCTCTTCCCTGCTCATAACTCCTGTCGTGTCCCATTCGCTTCGCCTCTCCCTGTAGGCACTGCTGGTCTTTCCTCCGCCTCCCCCCAGAGGCAGCACCGCTGCGGCTGGGCCGCCACCGGGGCTTCAATCGAGGGCCCCGGTGGCTTTGCCTTTGCCGTTACTGACTCACTGCTGGTGCTGGGCTACCTCGTTATTTGAATTCCGCCGCAACGGGTTTCGCTTCGCTGATCGCGACTTTGCAGGTGCCGGTGCCGCTGCAGGAACCGGACCAGCCGGCGAACGTCGAGCCTTTGCCCGGCGTCGCGGTCAGTTCGACTTCCTGCCCTTGGAAGTAGGCCGCGGCCATTTTCGAGCAGGTCGCCCCACAGTTGATGCCGGCGAGGTTGCTCTTCACAGTGCCGTTGCCGCCTCCGAACTTGGTCAGGCTCAGGTTGTGCTGGGGCACCGCGGTGAATTTGGCGCCGACCGACTTGAATCCATCCATCGTCAGCGAGCAGGTCGTGCTCGAGCCCGAGCAGGCGCCCGTCCATTCGGTGAATACGTAGTTTTTGGACGGAGCGGCGCTCAGCGTGACCGAGGTGCCTTCCTTGAAGGCGGCCGAGGTCGAGGAGCAGTTGCTCAGGCAGAGCACGCCTCCGGGTGAGCTCGAGACCTTGCCCAGGCCGGAGCCTTCACGAGTGACAGCGACGTCATAGGTTTTCGTGAACTTGGCCGAGACGTTCTTGGCCCCGCTCATCGTCACCGTGCACTGGCGCCCGTTGACGCCGCCTTTGTCGCAGCCTTTCCAGCTGACGAAGGTGGAGCCAGCGGAGGGCGATGCGGTCAGGGTGACCACTTTGCCCGCTTCCGCAAGGGCGCTGCAGGTTGCGCCGCATTCGATCCCCGAGGGGTTGGAGACGACGGTGCCCCCACCGGTGCCTTCTTTGGTGACGGTCAGCCCGGCATTCGCGGGATTCGGGCAGCCGCCTTCGGTCGCGCATTCGAAGAAGACAGTGATTTCGACGTCGCCTTCGCCGATTGAAACCGCGGCGAGGCATTCATAGAAACCGGAGTCCGGTGGTTCGACGCCAGCGCAACCACCCGCATACGCCGTGCCTGCTTCGACTTCCCAGCCACTGAGTTCGGAGCCCATGGCCGGAATGGCTTTCAATCCGACCCCTTCGGCACCTTCTTCTTCGTCTAGGAACAGCGGGGCTGAGCAGGCTCCGGACGTCGTTTCGGTGGCGCCCGCGTAGCTGCATTCGACCGGCGGGGAGGTTTTGTAGCCTTCTCCACCCCCGTAGCCAGTGGCGCCGGTGACCTTCCCGTTGCCTTCGCCTGCGACCGTGACGATCACGTTCCCAGCAAGCGCCTGCGCCGCCGGTATGAGCATCAAGGCTCCCACCGCGGCGAGCAAGATTGTCAGTCGTCTCACTTAACTCTCTCCTTGTGTGTGAGCCCCTGCCGAGCCGCTTGCGGCGGCCGTTTGGGTGACTCGGTTTCCCTGTGTGGTTGACAGTGGGCGGACCGGGAACCCATCCCCGTCCGTCCGGGAGGAAGGTCGTGTTGGGACCGCTGCAAGGAGAGATCGATGCAAGCGCGGCGTTCGACAGCAGACACCGGCGCACCGGAGGCAGCGCGAGTCGATTCCCGCAAGGGTGCGAACGAGGTGCTTCCCACCAGCTGTCTCCTCTCCGTGAAGGTCCCTTGTGACCGAGCCCTTCCCGTTCCCGCGCTTGATGGCGTGGGAACCCTGGCTAGGGCGACGGTCCTTGCGGTGACCTTCTCCCGGCGCCCTGGAGGCGAGATCTCGCGCGTCCTTGGCTAGGAGACTGCCTACTTCAAAGGTGGATAAACGTGTTTATCGACCCGGTGAGGAGAGTAGATACTTGTGTTTCTTTTGTCAAGGGATCGCGAAGATCCCCTGTAAATCTGCCATTTTTGCGCTGGATATGAGCGTTTATCGAGAGTCGCTCCCGGCGGCTGGTGCAGACTACTTCGGCTCCAGCAGGAAGATGTCGACCGCCATCTTGGGATCGAGATTCACCTGGCTGAAGAAGGCGACGACGCGGCGGTCGGTGGCCTCCTCGACGACCGCCTTGAACTCCTCCTCCATCGCGGCCTGGGCGCTGCGCCGCAGCAGGGCCACCGTTTCGCCGCGGCCGCTGGCGATCAGCGTCTCCTCGACCGTGGTGAAGCCGTCCCAGAGGAAGGTGGCGACGGCGTCGCCCATGTAGTAGGTCTTGGCCGCGGTCGGTCCCTTGCCGTAGGAGCGGGCGTGGAGGGCGACCAACCCGTCGGTGATCGCCGCCGTAACTTCTCCCACCGAGCGGTTGGGGTCCATCGCCGGAAAACCCTAGCGCCCGTGGTGGGGCTGCGCTACAGTGATTTGGTCCGGCCGAAATGCGGGCCAGCGCGAGTACCTGCGCAGCAGGCTGATCGGGTGGCGAGGGTTCTAGCGGGCCAGCGCTCACCGAGCGGAACCGCGCGAGGAGCGATCACCGGTTGGTGCGACGCAAGTCGCCGCATGCAACCAAGCTCCTAACTCGACCTCGATCTCAGGTCCAGCGAGGGGCTACTGCTCCAGCGAATCGAGGTTCCGCATATGGGCACAGAGGAAGTCTCCCAACGCCGGGCTAACCCGCCCTTGGTCGAGTTCTCCAACGCGATGGTCGCGCTTCACCGCGAGCACTTCGGCCGCGGGCCGGCGGCGGCGCGGGCGTTCATCGCCGACGGTTTCGCGATCTGCGTCCTCACCGACGTCTACACGAAGGTCGAGCAGACGCTGATCGAGGCAGGCCGCCTCGATCACGTGCGCGAGACCCGGCTCCTGCACCAGGAAAGCCTGAAAGAGGAGTACAGAAGCGCGGCCGAAGCGGTGCTGGGCCGGCGGGTGCTCGCCTTCATCAGCGCCACGCACGCCGAGCCCGACGTCGAGGTCGAGGTCTACCTGCTCGGCGACCCCACCGACTCCTCCGGCGAGAACGGGGCGAGCGGGGAGAGTCAAGCCGCCGCGCTCGCGGAGTAGCGCGGGGTCATTCGGCGAACAGCATCTCGGCCTGAGAGGAGTCCGCTGGGGGAGCGAGGAGGAAGACCTCGGTCCCCCACGGACGCTCGGGCTCGAGCGCCACGCGGCTGATGAAGGCTTCGACGCGCCGGCCGGTGGCGCGTTCGACCAACGCCTCGTAGACGGGCTGGATCGCGTGGGAGAACTCTTCGCGGGTCTTGCGGACGGCGGAGCGATGGCCGCTCTGCACCATCTCTTCTTCGGCAGGGGTCAGCATCACGTCCATGACGACTGCGACGAATGTCTCCTCGATTCCGACTTGGAGGTTCGTGGCGGGACGCCCGTAGGCCTCCTCGTGAACACGCATCACCTCGCGAACCAACTCGTCTTCAACCGGGTCCAGCGACGGCCAGTTCTTTCCCACCTGACCCCAAAACCTTCCTCCGCTGCCCTATTGCGAGGAAGGATAGCGCGCGTCAGCTCGGCTGCTGCAGGACAGAGAGGATGTTCCCGGCCGGGTCCTTGAACCAGGCGACCTGGGGGCCGGGGCCTCGGGCGATTCCCTTCTCGTCCTGGTCGAAGCCGTCGTAGCGCTCGAAGGAGACGCCCTGGGCGGCCATCTCGTCGACGGCCGCGTCGACGTCGTCGACTTCGAAGTTGAGGATCGTGTAGGTCGCGGGGGTGAAGTCGTCTTTGCGGTAGACGAGCACGTCGCGGCCGCCGGCGAGCTGGATCGAGATCAGGCCGAACTCCTCGCTGAGGTCGGTCGTCCCCAGTCCCAGCGTCTCGCCGTAGAACCGCTTGGCCGCCTCGACGTCGTCGACGGCGAAGCCGCTGGTTGCCTTCGTGTTCGCGAACATGCCTGCTCCCTTCGTCTGGTCTGTTCCGACTACCCGGCGAGCTCCGGGATATAGCGCCGCAGGTGCTCGCCGATCGTCTCACGCACCCATTGCTGGGTGGCGGGGTCGGCCATGCGGTAGCGGCCGAGCAGCATCTTCTGGTCATCCAGCGGCAGCCCGGCGATCTCCCAGCTCACCGCGAGGCGCTCGAAGAGCAGCTCCGAGCGCCGGCGCCAGGCGTCGTCCTGCGTCGTCGCCGCGGTCGCCGGGCCCTCTGCGAGCTTGGCGACCGTCCCGGCGCTGAGCGTCTGGCGCAGGACCAGCTTGTTCCCGTCCGCGTCGACGTACTCGACCGTCGGGGCCTTCTCCCGTCCTTGCCGCTTCTTGCCGCGCTTTGCCATCTCAGTACTCCCCGCCCGGCCGGCGACGGCCGCGCTTGCGTTCGCCCGCCCGCCGCTTCTCTTCCAGACGGCGCTCGCGGGAGGCTCGCGTCGGCCGCGTCGGACGGCGGCGCACCGGCTCGGCCAGGCCGGCGGCGATCTTCTCGGCCAGCCGCCGCAGCGCCAGCTCGCGGTTGCGGGCCTGGCCGCGCGCGTCCTGGGAGAGGGCGGTGACCGTCGGTCCAGCCCGGCTCACCAGCCGGTCCTTCTGGCGCTCGTCCAAAACCCGCGAGGCCTCGACGTCGAACACGGCTTCCACCCGCGAGGCGGTCACGTTCGCGTGCTGCCCGCCGGGGCCGGAGGAGCGGCTCGCCCGCAGCTCGATCTCGGCCAGGGGGATCGAGAGCCGCGCGTCGATTCTCAGCTCGTCGGCGATAGGGCGTCGACCTTCGCCGCCAGCTCGAAGTCGGCTGCGGTGAGACCCCCCTCGGAGTGAGTGGAGATCGTCACGGTCACCTTGTCCCAGGAGAGCTCCAGGTCGGGATGGTGGTTCATCCCCTCGGCCGGCTCGACCAGGCTCTCCACGAACCGCACCGAGCCGACGAAGTCGCCGCAGCCGTAGGTCCTGGCGATCGCCTCGCCCGAGCGCTCCCAGCCGGGTAGCTCGGCCAGCCGCTCCTCGATCTGCGCGTCGTCGAGCAATGCCATCGGAGCTATGCTGCCACGGCGACCCCGAGGACGCAATGAGCAACCCCAGACCGATCCTCTGGCACCTGCCCGTCTCGCACTACAGCGAGAAGGCGCGCTGGGCGCTCGACCACAAGCGGATCCCGCACCGCCGCCGCGCCGCGATCGTCCCCGGCGCCCACATGGTCGCCGCAGCCTGGCTGACGCGCGACCCCGGCAACTTCACCTTCCCGGTCCTGCAGCTCGACGGCGAGGCGATCGCCGACTCGACCGCGATCATCGCCGCGCTGGAGGAGCGCTTCCCCGAGCCGGCCCTCTATCCCGCCGACCCCGACGAGCGCCGCCGCGCGCTCGAGCTCGAGGACTTCTTCGACGAGCAGCTCGGCCCCCACGTCCGCCTGCTCGCCTTTCACGAGCTGGGCAACGACCGCGAGCGCTTCGAAGCCATCGTCAGGCGCACCGTCCCCGGCCCGCTCGGCCGCAGCACCGCCGGCTCCGCCGCCTACGCCCGCGCCTTCACCGGCCTGCGCTTCGGCGCCCGCGACGAGGAGGCGGCGGCCCTCGCCCGCGAGAAGATCGTCGCCGCGCTGGACCGCCTCGAGGCGGAGCTTGGCGACGGCGAATACCTTGTCGGCGAGCGCTTCACCGTCGCCGACTTGACCGCCGCGGCACTCTTCTACCCCCTGGTCCTGCCGGAGGACGGCCCGCTGCCTGCAGAGGAACCCGGGCCGCTGGGCCTCGAACGCTTTCGCGCCCCCCTGCAGGAACGCCGCGGCTACCGGTGGATCGAAGAGATCTACCGCCGCCACCGCTAGCACCTTCCGGTGCGCCTTATCCCCGCTATAGGGGGATAAGGCGCACCGGAACGGGTTGAGCTTGGCGGGCCAGGGCTAAGCCCGGCGCGGGCGCGGCCGATACAGGCCGGACGATGGCCAACTCGAGCAGCGAGCACCTGCGGGCGATCATCCAGACCCAGACCGAGATCGCGGCGAGCGATCTCGACCTCGACTCGGTCATGCACCTGATCGCCTCACGGGGACAGGAGCTGACGGGGGCCAGCGCCGGCGTGATCGAGCTCGCGGACGGCGACGAGATGGTTTGTCGGGTCGTCACCGGGGAAGCGACGCCGTTTCTCGGCATGCGGCTGGAGAGGGGTTCGGGCCTCTCCGGGCTCAACGCCCGCTCGATGCTCTGCGTGCCGCTCGTCCTCCGAGGCGAGACGGCAGGTGTGCTCAAGGTCTACTCGCCTGAGCCCGGCGGCTTCGGCGACGGCGACGTCGAGACGCTCGAGCTGCTGAGCGAGCTGATCGCCGCCCATATGACGCACGCGAGCCTCTTCGCGGTCGAGGTGCACGGGGGCCGGCACGACGCGCTCACCGGCCTGCTCAATCGCCGCGCCTACGAGGAACGCCTGCCCGTCGAGGTCGCCCGGGCCTCCCGTTTCGCCTGGCCGCTCACGCTCTGCCTACTCGACCTCGACGGCTTCAAGGCGGTCAACGAGGCATTCGGGCACCCGGCTGGAGACGAGGTCCTGCGCCGCGTCGCCGCGCTGATCGACGAATCCAGGGTGACCGACGACGGCTTTCGCATCGGCGGCGACGAGTTCGCGATCCTGATGCCGAAGACCCCCCGCGAGGACGCTGCGCTGGCGGCCACGCGCCTCTGTCGCTCGATCGGCGAGATCGAGGTAGCCGACGGCGAGATCGGCGCCTCCTTCGGGCTCGCCGAGGGCCTCGAGGACCCAGCCGCCCTGCACGCCGCGGCCGACTCCGAATTGCTCGCCGCCAAGGACGAGCTCTACGGCCGCCCCACTGACTGACTTCGTGGTTATGGGTGCATATGCACCCATAACCACGAAGTCAGCGGGTGGGTTTTAGGGGGTGAGGACGATCTTGAGCGCCTCACGCTGGTCGTAGAGCGCGTAGGCCTCGGGCGCCTGGTCCAGCTTCATGTGGTGGGTGACGAGCGGCGAGGGGTCGAGCTTGCCGGCCTCGATCAGCGCCAGGACGCGGTCGACGTGGGCGATCACGTTGGCGAGGCCGAGACGCAGGGTGAGGCCCTTGAGCCAGGCGAGCCCGAGCGGGACCTCGCCCTTGCCGGCGTAGGCGCCGATCCCCGAGACGGTGCCGGCGTCGCGGGCGAGGCTGACCGCCATCGCCAGCGGCGCCGCGGCGCCGACCGCGTCGACGACGACGTCCACGCCGCGCTTCCCGGTCGCCTCCTTGACGACTCGCTTGGGCTCTTCCTCGGTCAGGTGGACCGGCGTCGCGCCGAAGTCCGCCGCCATCGCAAGCCGCTGCTGCACCGAGTCGATCGCGAAGACCGCGGTCGCCCCGCCCGCGAGCGCCGCCTGCACGGCGCAGAGCCCGACCGGGCCCAGCCCCAGCACCGCGACGGTGTCGCCAGAGCGCATCCCGGCGTGGGCGACGGCGTGGTAGCCGGTCCCCATCACGTCGCCGGCGAAGAGGGCGACCTCGTCGCTCATCCCCTCCGGCACCCGGCGCAGGGTCACGTTGGCGCGCGGGACGAGGAGCTGGTCGGCCTGGGCGCCCTGGAGGTCGCCGAGGTTGGCGCCGTGGCCGAAGATCCGGCCGCGCTCGCAGCGGTGGTAGTCGCCGCGCAGGCAGGTGATGCAGGTCGCGCAGGCGGTGTGAAAGCAGCCGAGCACACGGTCGCCGACGGCGACGCGCTCGACGTCGGCGCCGGCGGCGAGCACCGTGCCGACGAACTCGTGCCCGATCGTGAACCCCGGCTCGACCGGGACCTGGCCGTGGAAGATGTGGAGGTCGGAGCCGCAGATCCCGCTCGCCTCGACCCGGACCAGGGCGTCGTCGGCGGCACCCAGCTCCGGGGCCGGCTTCTCCTCGACCCGGACCTCCCCCGGAGCCTGAAACGTCACGGCGCGCATCATGCGCGGAACGGTACCGATCATTGGCCGATGGGCCGATACGTCAACGCATAGTTGACGTATCGGCCCATCGGCGGAGTGGCTTAGCCGACCGGGACCTGGAAGCGGGTGTCGTTGCCGACCGGGCTGGCGGTCTCCGCGATCCGCGCTTCCAGAGCCAGCTCCTTCTCGAAGTCGGCCGCCTCGCCATGCTGGAAGGAGACGTCCTTGCCCTCGAGCAGCTCGACGAAGATCTCGACGAAGCGGGAGTCGAGCTGCTTGCCGGCGACCCTGCGCAGCTCCAGGATCGCGTCATGGCTGGACATCGGCGTCCTGTAGGAGTCGCGCGCCGTCATCACGTCGTAGGTGTCGGCGACCGAGATGATCCGGGCCAGTTCCGGAATGTCGTCGCCGGCCAGCCCGCGCGGATAGCCCTTGCCGTCTATCCGCTCGTGGTGGGCGAGGATGATGTCGGCGACCGGCCCGTAGCCGTCGAGTGAGGAGACCACCCGGGCACCCTGCTGGGGATGGCGGCGGATCAGCATCCAGTCCTCGTCGGTGAGCGGCACGTTCGCCTTGAGGATGCGGTCGGGGAGGATGAACTTGCCGATGTCGTGCAGCAGCGCGGCGATGTGGACGAGCTCCTCCTCCTGGCGGGAGAAGCCGGCCCGCTGGGCGATCGCCCGCGAGTAGCGGGCCACCGCAGCCGAGTGCCGTGCCGTCATCTGGTCCCGCAGGTCGAGCGTGCGCAGCATCGCGCTCAACATCCCGACCTGGAAGCTGGCGAGCTGCTTGCTGCGCCGCTCGAGCTCCTCGGCCCGCTGCTGGGAGACGAGCAGGGCGCCGAGCAGGTACTGGAAGGTGACGAGGACGATGCCGAACAGCGCGACCCCGGCGATGCCCACCTGGGCGTAGAGGTAGGTGACCCCGACCGCCATCAGTGCGGCCATCAGCTCGGAGGGAAGCAGCGGGAACAGGGCCGTGCGTACCTTGTGCAGGAAGGAGCTGCGTTCCAGGTAGCAGGCATAGCCGGCGACCATCGAGAAGTTGATCGCCAGGGCGAAGACGAACAGCCCGAAGACGCTGAGGTAGAAGGACGGTTCGGAGGTGGTCAGCCCGGTCGCCGCGACCAGGTGGTGGAATGCGATCCCGCCTGCCAGCGGGAAGACCGTGTAGACGAGCACGTTGTCGAGCAGGCGCTGCCACTCGGTGCGCCAGCGCAGCCAGCCGACGAGGATCGTGACGACGCCGATCAGCGCTGCCGGCGTGCCGCCGAGGAAGACCATCGCGACCACGAGCGCCAGGAAGCTGCCGGAGATGTCCAGGGCGGATTCGACCCGGACCGCGGTGAGGTCGCTGAAGATCGAGAAGGCCATCAGGACCCCGAGCAGGACCAGGTCCCAGTTGCCCTCGGGCGCCCGCCAGCCGGCCACCGCCAGCGCAACGCAGAGAGCGACGATCACGGGGCTGTTTAGGCGTTGTCGGTCTGCCATTCGGCCGCTGCGCCAGATCGCGGAAGGTTGCGACACCGGACCCGAGAACCGCCCCTTTACCCTGCAATGTCCGCAGGAAGCGTCGCTCGGGAAAGCAATCTACGCGCAGTCAAAGTACTGAGAAGCTCCAAAGCTGACAAGGCTGGGGGACGCATTGCAAGATGCCATTCCGCACAAGCTCGGCGGGCCCCGGGCAACGAGGAGACCCCGGAACCACGCAAAAAGAGAAGGGGCACCCCAAGGGCGCCCCTTCTCGTGAAGCCTTTGGGCAAAGCCTTGCTTCGCCCCTGAAGATCTAGTGGAACTTGTAGCCCATGAAAACTTCCCCTTTCGTTGAAGCCCGCTGGTGAAAAAACGCGCTGCTGTCTAAAAGCTCTTTCTCTTGGAACATTTTGTAGCACAACCTCTCCAGAACTTGTGCATTTGCAAGGAAACTTGTGCATGAATTGGGTAGAGAGAGGCGCCAGCAGTGCGTAATTCACGCCTGAGAGATCCCCTGAAGAGGCCTGTCTTCCGCCGCCTGACGGCGACGTTCGCGGTCAACCAGATGGGCGACTGGATGGGGGACGTGGCCCTCGCGGTGCTTGTCTACGACCAGACCGGGAGCGCCCTCGCCACGACCGCGCTCTTCCTCGGCACGGGCTTCCTGCCCGGCCTGCTGGCGCCGCTCTTCGTCGCCCGCGTCGAGCAGCCGCCCCCGCGCTTCGCGCTGCCGACCATCTACTGCGCCGAGGCGGCGACGTTCGGCGCCCTCGCCCTGCTCGTGGACAACTTCTCGCTGACGGCGATCGTCATCCTCGCGGCCATCGACGGCGTCCTGGCCCTGAGCGGGCGCGTACTGACCCGCGCCGTCGTCGCCGAGCTGCTGGAGCCGGTCGGCGAGCTGCGCGCGGGCAACGCGATCCTCAACGTCGCCTTCACCGGCGGCGCCGCCGTCGGGCCGGGGATCGCGGGGCTCGCGGTCGCCGCGTTCGGCGTCGAGAGCGCGCTCCTGCTCGACGCCGTCTCCTTCTACGCAAGCGCCTGGATCCTCTTCACCGCCGGGCCGCTGCCACAGGCCGAGCCCGAACCCGGCCATCTGCGCGAGCGCGTGCGGGCCGGGCTCACCTACATCCGGGAGAGGGCGACCCTGCGGCGACTGCTCGTCGCCCAGGGGACGGCCATCGTCTTCTTCTCCGCCGTCCTGCCGATCGAGGTGGTCTACGTGAAGGAGGCCCTCGACGCCGGCGACGCGGGATACGGAGTGCTGCTGGCCAGCTGGGGCGCGGGAATGGTCCTCGGCGGCATCGCCTTCGCGGCGCTACGGCGGGCCCGGCTCTCCTACCTGCTCTTCTTCAGCACCCTTGCCATCGGCGGTGGCTATCTGGGCATGGCAGCCGCCCCGACGCTGGCGGTCGCCTGTGCGGCCTCGGCGCTCGGCGGGGCGGGCAACGGCGTGCAGTGGGTGGCCCTGGTCAGCGCCGTGCAGGAAATGACCGCACACAACATGCAGGCGCGCGTGATGAGCGTGCTCGAATCGATCGGGACCACGATGCCGGGGATCGGGTTCCTGCTCGGCGGCCTCACCGCGACCGTCCTCGACCCCCGCGCAACCTTCCTCCTGGCCGGGCTCGGCGTGCTCGCCATAGCCGTCATCGCGGCATTCCTGCTCGGCACGAACTGGCCCTCGGGTAGGAAAAACGCCGATTCGACCGAAGAACCCGCCGGGGCGGAGATTATGGTGGAACTGATTCCAGTGGGAGGCCGCCTGCCCACCCGGTCCAACTCGGAGGTCGTGTCTTGAGAAAGCCCATCCTGCTTCTGCTGGTGCTTGTCCTAACCGGGGCCTCGGCCCTCGGCCTCACCGCCTGCGGCGATTCCTCGAGCGGCGGCGAGGAGGGCGGCACGCTGACCGGCAGCTACGCGTCCTTTCCCGACTACCTGGACCCGGGCCTCTCCTATACCCAGGAAGGCTGGACGGCGATGTACAACACGTACCTCCCGCTGCTCACCTACGCCCACGCAAACGGCACGGAGGGCAGCGAGGTCGTGCCGGCCCTGGCCGAGAGCCTGCCCGAGATCACGAACGGCGGCAAGACCTACACCCTGAACCTGCGCAAGGGGCTCGAATACTCCGACGGCACGCCCGTCCGCGCCTCGGACTTCGCCAGCTCGATCGAGCGTCTCTTCAAGCTCAACTCCCCCGGCATCCAGTTCTACGAAGGCATCGTCGGCGCGGAAAAGTTCGCCAAGACCAAGACCGGCGGCATAACCGGGATCAAGACCAACGACAGGACCGGCGAGATCGTCATCGACCTGGTCAGCCCGCGAGGCACCTTCTCCAACGAGTTGGGCATGCTCTTCGCCGCCCTGGTCCCAGCCGACACCCCGGCGAAGAATCTCTCGGCCAACCCCCCGCCGGCGACCGGGCCCTACGTGATCGTCAAATCGGAACCGGGTCGCGGCTGGTCCTACGCGCGCAACCCCGCCTGGACGAAGGCGAACGGCGACCTGATCCCCGACCTGGCAGACGGCAACTTCGACAAGATCGAGATCAAGGTCGTCAACAACGACTCGACCCAGGTCAACGAAATCGAACGCGACAAGACCGACTGGATGCAACCCCCGCCCCCAGCCGACCTCTACACGAAAGTGAAGGACGAGTACGAGGGCACCCAGTTCCGCGTCGAGCACCTGACAACCTCTATTACTTCTGGATGAACACGACGCGCCCGCCCTTCGACGACCTGAAGGTGCGCCAGGCGGTCAACTACGCGGTCAACACCGCGGCCCTGGAACGGATCTACGCCGGCTCGCTCGACCGCCACGCACCAGATCCTGCCGGAGGGCATGCCGGGGCATGAGGAGTCCGACCTCTACCCGCACGACATGGCCAAGGCAAAGGAACTGCTCGCGCAGGCCAACCCCTCCGACCGCGAGATCACCGTCTGGACCCTCAACGAAAGCCCCAACGACGAAGCGGGCGCCTACTACCAGGAGGTGCTCGAGGAACTCGGCTTCGACGCGAAGCTGAAGACGATCAACGCCGAGGTCTACTTCTCGCTGATCGGCAACGTCTCGACGCCCGACCTCGACACGGGCTGGATCAACTGGTATCGCGGACTACCCCAACCCGAACAGCTTCTTCCAGCCGCCGCTGTCCGGAGAAAGCATCGCTGCCGGTCTGCAACACGAACCTCGCCCAGATCGACGACCCGAAGCTGAACGCGAAGATCGCCAAGCTCGGCGAAGAACCGCTCGGGCCCGAGCAGGAAGCCGAATACGCCGAGCTCGACAAGGAATACATGGAACTGGCGCCGTGGGCTCCCTACGGCACCAACACCGTGCTCGACCTTCGTCGACAGCGAAATCGACCTCGACAAGGTGATCTTCAACCCGACCTTCGGGCACGACCTGACCAGCTTCGAGCTCAAGTAGCCGCCAGGCCCTGCTTCACACTCCGAGGGTGGCTTCCGAGCCCCACGCCGAGGCCGGCCCCGCGGGCAGCAGCCCCTGGCGCCTGGCCTCCGGCGGCTGCGCCGCAACCGGGTCGCGCTCGCCTTCGGCGGCCTCTTCGTCCTCGATCGTCCTCTTCGTGCCTGGCCGCGCCGCTCTGGGCGGACCACGTCGCCGACACCGGGCCGAACCAGACCCACACCCTGGAAAAGATCGAGGTCGACGGCGAGAAGCGCGAAGTCGTCAACCGTCGAAGGCAAGCCGATCGGGCCGGTCTGGCTCGGCGCCGACGGCAAGTTCTTCCTCGGCGCCGACGGCCGGCTCGGCCGCGACGAGATGGTGCGGCTGATGTACGGCGGGCGCACCTCGCTGCTTCATCGGCTTCGCCGCGGCGCTGCTCACGACCGCTGCTGGCAACGGTCCTCGCGCCTGCTCGCCGGCTACTACCGCGGCTGGGTCGACACGGTCATCTCGCGGACGCTGGACGTGATCTGGGCCTTCCCGGTGATCCTGCTGGGAATCGCGCTCGGGCATCGCGCTTGCCGTCGGCGGCCTGCAGATCGGGCCGCTCGAGATCTCCAGCGGCTCGATCTGGATCCCGATCCTGATCATCGGCGTCGTCCTACGTCCCCTACATGGCGCGGCCGCTGCGCGGGGAGGTCCTCTCGCTGCGCGAGAAGGAGTTCGTCGAGGCCGCCGTCGCCCAGGGCGCCGGCCCGCTGCGGGTGATGTTCGGCGAGCTGCTGCCCAATCTCTGCCTCGACGATCATCGTCTTCTTCACCCTCGGCATCGCCAACGCGATGCTGCTCGAGGCCGCCCTCTCCTTCCTCGGCGTCGGCGTGCAGCCGCCCGACACCTCCTGGGGCTCGATGATCGGCGACGGCTTCGAGCTGATCACCAGCGCGCCGCTGCTGACGATCCTCCCGGGCATCGATGATCTTCCTCACCGTGCTCGCGATCAACGTCTTCGGCGACGGCCTGCGCGACGCGCTCGACCCCAACTCGAAGCTGCGGCTCGAGGCCCACGCGGGCGTCGCCGGAGCCCGAGGGAACCGCGGTCTGATGGCGCGCTTCGTCGTCAGGCGCCTGGGCGGCATGGTGGCGGTCCTCTTCGCGGTCTCGGTGCTGACCTTCCTCGATCTTCAACGTGATCCCCAACGCCGACCCGGCGCAGCAGCATGGCGGGCAAGAGCGGCGACCCCGCAGCTGGTCGCCAGCATCACCGAGGAATGGGGCTTCGACGACCCGCTGCCCCAGCAGTACCTGACGATGATGGGGAAGATCTTCAGCGGCGACGTGATCTCCTACCAGGCCCAGGAAGACGTCGATCGAACGCATCGTCGAAGGCATCCCGGCCACCTTCTCGCTCTGCATCGGCGCCGCCGTGATCTGGATGTTCTTCGGGATCCTCTTCGGCTACCTCTCCGCGGTCCGCGCCGGCGGCCTGCTCGACAAGGTGCTGACGATCCTCGCCGTCGCCGGCATCTCGATCCCGGTCTTCTGGCTCGCCGGCGTCCTGCTCAACTACCTCGCCTACAAGACCGGTCTCTTCCCGGCCCAGGGGTACGTCGGGCTCGAGCGAAGACCCGGTCGACTGGGCCTACCACCTGATCCTGCCCTGGTTCACCGCTCGCGGTCGCTCTACGTCGGCCTCTACAGCCGCGTGCTGCGCTCCAACATGCTCGACGCGATGAACGAGGACTACGTGCGCACGGCGCGGGCCAAGGGGCTCGGCGAGCGGCAGGTGATGACCCGCCACGTGCTGCGCAACTCGCTGATCCCGATCGTCACCCTCTTCGGCCTCGACTTCGGCGCCCTGATCGGCGGCGGCGCGATCCTCACCGAAGCGATCTTCGGCCTCAACGGCGTCGGCCAGTACGCCTTCGAATCGATCGAAAACCTCGACCTGCCGCCGATCATGGCGATCGTCCTCTTCGGCGCCTTCTTCGTCGTCCTCTTCAACGCCCTGGTCGACATCGCCTACGCCTACCTCGACCCGCGGGTCAAGCTGGGGAGCTCGGCGCAATGAGGCTGAGCCGGGCGAGCGCCGCTGCTCTCGCGTGCGGGACCTGCGGGTCGGCTTCGCCACCGAGGGCGGGCTGGTGCAGGCGGTCGACGGCGTCTCCTTCGACCTCGCCCCGGGCGAGGTGCTGGCGATCGTCGGCGAGTCGGGCTCGGGCAAGAGCGTCACCGCGCAGACGATCGTCGGCCTCACCCGCTCGCACAACGCCCGGATCGAGGGCTCGGTGCGGCTCGGCGACGCGGAGCTGATCGAGGCGAGCGAGAGCGAGCTGCAGAAGGTGCGCGGGCGAGCGGATCGGCGATGGTCTTCCAGGACCCGATGACCTCCTTCAACCCGGTCTACCGGATCGGTGCCCAGATCGCCGAGGCGATCCGGGCCCACCGCCCGGCGGTCGGCAAGGAGGAGGCGCGCGAGCGGGCCGCTCGAGTTGCTCGACTCGGTCGGCATCCCCGATGCCGACGCGCCGTGTCGACGACTACCCGCACCAGTTCTCGGGCGGCATGCGCCAGCGGGCGATGATCGCGATGGCGCTCGCCCTGGAGCCCGAGGTGCTGATCGCCGACGAGCCGACGACCGCGCTCGACGTCACCGTGCAGGCGCAGATCCTCGCCCTGCTCGAGCGAGCTCAACCGCGAGCGGGGACCTGGCGACGATCCTGATCACCCACGACCTCGGCGTCGTCGCCGAGGTCGCCGACCGGGTGCTGGTGATGCACGAGGGGCGGGTCGTCGAGCGCGGCGTCACTCGACGAGGTCTTCTACTCGCCCAAGGACCCCTACACGCGCAGCCTGCTCGGCGCCGTGGTGCGAATCGACAGCGCCCCGCCGCTGCGGCCGCCGCGCACGAGCAAGCCTCTGCTCGAGGTCACCGACCTGGTCAAGCACTACCCGGTCAGGCGCGGTCTGCTGCGGCGCGAGGTCGACCGGGTGCGGGCTGTCGACGGCGTCAGCTTCAGCCTGCGCCAGGGCGAGACGCTGGGCCTGGTGGGCGAGTCGGGCTGCGGCAAGTCGACGCTCTGCCGCGCCGCCCTGCAGCTGATCGAGCCGAGCTCAGGCTCCGTCCGCTTCGAGGGGCGCGAGATCGCCGGCCTCTCGCGACGGGAGATGCGGCCGCTGCGACGCGAGATGCAGATCGTCTTCCAGGACCCCTACGCCTCGCTCAACCCGCGCAAGCGGATCGGTCAGATCGTCGGCGACCCGCTGAAGCTGCAGGGGGTGGCGAGCGGCGCAGAGCTGCGCCGCCAGGTGCAGGAGCTGCTCGAGCCGGGTCGGCCTCTCTCCCGAGCACTACGACCGCTACCCGCACGAGTTCTCCGGTGGGCAGCGGCAGCGGATCGGGATCGCCCGGGCGCTGGCGCTGCGCCCGAAGCTGATCGTCGCCGACGAGCCGGTCTCCGCCCTCGACGTCTCGATCCGGGCGCAGATCCTCGACCTGCTCGCCGAGCTGCAGGAGGACTTCGGCCTCACCTACCTCTTCGTCGCCCACGACATCGGCGTCGTCCGCCACGTCTCCGACCGGATCGCGGTGATGAACGAGGGCCGGATCGTCGAGGAGGGCCCGGCCGACCGGGTCTGCGAGCAGCCCCAGGACCCCTTCACCCGCAGGCTGCTCGCCGCGGTGCCGATCCCCGACCCGCACGAGGCGCGGGCACGTCGGCAAACTGTCGGGTCAGGTTGACCCTTCCGCTCGCCCCACCGATCAAACCGCAACTGGCGCTGACCCGCAAAGAGCTGCCCCTGGGCGAGGAGTGGGCCTACGAGCAGAAGCTCGACGGCTTCCGCGCGATCGTCTTCGTCGACGGCGACGAGGCCTACGTCCAGTCGCGCGGGGGCAAAGCGCTATCGCGCTACTTCCCCGAGCTGAGCTTCCCGCGCGGGCCGCTACGTGCTCGACGGCGAGCTGGTGATCCGCGACGCCGAGGGCAACCTCGAGTTCGACGCGCTGCAGAGCCGCATCCACCCGGCCGAGTCGCGGATCACCCTGCTCTCCAAGGAGATCCCAGCCGGCTACGTCGCCTTCGACCTCCTTGCCGAGGGCGAGGAGTCGCTGCTGGAGGCGTCCGTTCGGCCGGCGGCGCGAGCGGCTGGACGCGCTGGCCGCGAGCACCGGGATCGAGGTCAGCGCGCTCAGCCCCGACCCGGCGCAGGCCGAGGAGTGGCTGCGCACGGACCGAGGGGACGATGGCGAAGCAGCTCGACGCTCCCTACGTCCCCGGCAAGCGCAAGGGCATGGCCAAGGTCAAGCGCGAGCGCGAGATCGACTGCGTCGTCATGGGCTGGCGCCCGGGCAAAGAGGAGGGGACCGTCGGCTCCCTGATCCTCGGCCTCTACGACGGCGAGGATCTGCGCTCGGTCGGCCACATCTCCGGCTTCAGCGCCCGAGGCGAAACGAGGCCTTCGCTCGCTGCTCGAACCGCTGGAGACCGGCGAGAGCGGAACGGCGGAGCCAAGCCGCTGGACCGGCGGGCGAGACCTCGGGTGGGTCGCGCTCCGCCCCGAGCTGGTGATCGAAGTCGGCTACGACCACGCCGCCGCGGGACGCATCCGCCACGGCGCGCGGTTCCGCAGGTTCCGCGACGACAAGGACCCGCACGAGTGCCGGTTCGAGCAGCTGGACGCCATCTGAGGCCTGCCGTCATCCACTCGCCTAACGCTGGCAGCGGTGTCCAGTCGCAGCGAGTCGTTCGCCGTCACTGCCTAGGCCGAACGCTCCTCTAGTCAAGCCCCACAGACGCCAAGTAAGGTCGTCTGCCTGGCAGTGCGGACAGAGTGTTTGCACCGAGGGGATCGTCGTCGTGTGCAGCGCATCCCACCCGCGGGGAAGCCTCTCGCCCTCGTAGCGGAACCTGGCCAGCGCGATGGCTGTGTGCTGCTTTACCAGCAGCTCGGCCCAGCAGGAAACAACTTGCTCGTCGATCGAGATCGGCAAGAAGGCGTGGAACATGCCATGTCGCTCTGCGGCCGCCGTCAGGGCCACCGTCGTCTCGCGCGCGCTTGAGAGTCGCTCGAAGAGCGAAACCTGTCCGGCAGTACAGGAGGCGAGATGCCAATCTTGCGCCCTGCGCCGGTAACGCAGCAACGTGCTGCGCCAGCCAGCCACATCCCGCAGGCGGATCAGCATTGCCGAGAGCGAGGTCTGCGCCCGTCGAGCCATCCGCGTGAGCTGCGAGATGCCCTCGACCTCATCCTCGACGCTGCGTTCGAGCCAGTCGCGGGGGATCAGGAGAGCCGCGGCGAAGTGATTGCAGAAGCGCTCTTCCTCGAACTGCGAGGGGGGCTTGCCGTCGATGCCGTTGCGCTGCATCCAGAGATGGCCCAGCTCGTGCCCGATCGTGAAGCGGCGGCGGGCCGGACGCGAGCGCGTGCTGATGTGGATCTCCATATGTCCTTTCCACTCGATCAGCCGCCCGTCACCGAGCATCTCGCGCTCGACGACTCGCGCCCCGAGCAGTTCGGCCAGGCTCCATACGTCCACCGGCGGGGATGCCCCTGACCACTCGAGCAGGTGGGCTGCAGCTTCCTCTGCCGTCGTGTTCAACCTCATGCAGCCTCCAGCAGCCCTTCCCAGCCCTCTGGGGCGGCGAGCGAACTGCTGCCTTGGCTCTGAGCCACCAGCTCCTCGCCCTGCTCCTGAAGCCTCAGCGCCTCCTCGCCCGAAAGGCCACGATCGCGCACGGTGATACGCAGGGCGCGCTTCTGCTTGGGGGTGAGACGTGGCGGCGCCTGGGGAACGGCGAGCTCGGCGACATCGAGCTCAAGCACATTGGCGATCTTATGCAGGTCGCCGCGCTCGGCTCTGACGAACTCATTGGGCTCGGTGGCGAGTTGCTGGGCATAGCTCGCCCTGAACTTCGTCCGCGCCAGCAGCAGCGTCAACTCCTCGGGCGAGAGGCTCATTAGAGCGTGGCGCAGGGAGAGTTGTCGCGGCATCGAGGCGAGGACGGCATCGCGTCGCTCGCGGGCACTCTCGAGCATCGTCACCGCTTTGACCTCGACGAACTCTGTTACGCACTGGACGATGTCCTCGTCGGTGCTGAACTCGCGCAGGTAGACGCTTCCTCCGCAGCAGGCATAACCCTCGAGGGCGCTCGGGAATGAGCCGCGTGCGGGCTGCAGGACGAGTACGGGACAACGACGGCCGAGGTGAGCCATCTCAAGGCCGGTGACGATGCCGTTACCGTCCAGCGCCAAGGCAATCATCCCCGAGGCCCAGTGGGTGCGCCCGCCCCAGAGCACGCGGCGGTCTCCATGCAGCATCTGCCTGCGGATTTCCCAGTCCTCCTCCGGCTTGCGCGGGAGGACGCCCGGACAGGTGGTGGCCAGCTCGACCGGCAGAGAAAGGCTCTCGCCAGCGGCGGTCACCGCCTCGTCGATAACTTTGTTGAGCCGGTGCAGCTCCTCGCGGTCCTCGATCCGCTCGGGGATCGAGATATAGACGAGCAGCTTTTCCCGGCCCTCGGGTCGCCTCTGCAAGACTGGCTTGATCATGTAGCGGTCCAGAAAGCGAGCCAGATCTCCCTCTGCCTCACGGCTCTGGGCAGTAGCGCGGAGGAGCCTCGTGAACTCAGACGCCTTCTCGCGGGGGATTTCCAGGTGGCAGTCGTTGCGGTCAAGGTAGACACCTGCCGTGCCGACCGCCAATTCCTGGCTGTGCGGCCGCAGAACGCCCCCGCCACGCAACACGCCGCCGATCAGCGCAGCGGCCTGCTCGGCCGGCGTCGGATACAGAAGCTGACCGCCGACCTGGTCGGCAGGCCGACTCAAAGCGTCGGCAACCACCTCAAGCTGGGCGGCGGTAAACACAGTCTTGCGCGGCAGTCCCGTTATTGATGGGGCGATCCACGTCACCCACTCCTCCAACCGGAGCAGGCGCGGAACCCTCAAGGCTTCGTCATTTGGCTCTCCCACGTCCCCACTCCCCTCTCCGTTCAACCTCGTTCCCAAAGAGACTCGTCCGTACAAGCCACTACTTTAGCGTAAGTTATCCGTTGTTTGGGAGTCAATCCGAAGTTAAATTTTCGTCAGAAAAAAGGAAATTCGACGTTTATTTGGTATCATGATGCCATGACTACGACCAGCGAAGGAGGCTGTCAGGAAATGAACCTCACCGACACGGCAGACAGAAGGAGGTGATCCTGTGGCCAAGTACACCCTGCAAATGAACGACAAGCTCGAAGAGCTGTTGGAGGAACTTGCAGAGAAGGAGGGGATCTCCAAAGCTCAGGTGATCCGCCGCTCACTAACTCTTTTGAAGCTGGCTGAGGAGCAGATCGAGAACGGCTACCAGCTCGCCCTGACCAAGGAAGGACAGGTATCTAAGGAGATTCTGCTCTCGTAGACCTATTTTGAGGCCCCCTCTTCTTGCGAAATTGAAGATGGGGGCCTTTTTTCATGCGCTTGCAGATCTCAAACCGAGGCCCGCTGAAGGTCGATGAGCTCGCCGACGAGGCGCGGCTCAGCGCCGAGGACCTCGACAGCCAGCGGATGCGTCAAGGGTTCGGCCTCGCCTGGGGCCTGATCGGCCTGATCGGCCTGGTTCTTGTCCTGGTCGGCATCTACGCGATCGCCACCTATCCAGGGCCGGACGAGGTGGGCGCCTGCCCCACCTGCACAAACCGCCTTGAGACCTTGCAAGACCTTCGGACGGAATGGTTCTCCCAGGTCAAAGACCTGCTGCAGACTCCTCGTCGTCTCTTTGCTAGTACCCCTACTCGCCACCCTGCTCGGCTATATCTTCGGCCGGCAGACCGCCTCCCGCAACGAGTGATCGCCCACTAGAAAAGAGAGTCCTGCGCAGGCGGCTCGTGCATCTCCCAGGCTGACGATTTGCAGCCAGGGGCAAGCCGACCTCGAGTAGCCGCCGGTTGAGCTGGCTCCCGCCCCTCCGGCTCGCGTCGCGAGCTCCTCCCCCACCCGCGTACCGCTTGGGTCGCTTGCTTGCGCTGCTCGGGACGCATGTAGGACCTACCGCGGTAGAGCCGCTCGTAGCGGCTGAGGAGGTCGGGGCGTTTCGCCTGGAGCCAGGCGAAGAAGACGTCTTTGACCTCGTCCCTCAGGTGGAGGGCGACGCCGCCGAGGAAGGTGGCGTCTGCCTCCCTGGCTCTGTCGACGATCGGCTGAACCTGGTCGGGAGAGTCGTTGATGCCCGGCATCAGGGGGGCGATCAGGACGCCGGAGTCGATGCCGCGGCTGCGCAGCTCGGCCACCGCGTCGAGACGGGCCGAGGGGCTGGGGGTGTGGGGCTCGGTCGCGCGCCAGGCCTCCTCGTCGAGGGTCGGGACCGAGAGGTTGACCGAGATCGGCAGCCGCTCTGCCATCCGCTCGTAGATCTCGACGTCTCGCATCGCCAGCGGCGACTTGGTCAAGACCGAGACGGGCGTCTCGGCCTCCTCCAGCGCCTCGAGGATCGCCGGCATCATCCGGTAGCGGCTCTCGACCCACTGGTAGGGGTCGGTGTTCGTCCCCAGCGCCACCAATTCCCGCCTCCAGCTCGGCCGGGCCAGCTCACCCCGCAGCAGCTCCGGCACGTTGACCTTGACCACGATCTCCCGCTCGAAGTCCCGCCCCGCGTTCAGGTCGAGAAACGTGTGAGTGCGGCGAGCGAAGCAAAAAACGCAGGCATGGGTGCAGCCTCGATACGGGTTGATCGTCCAGCCAAATCCGTAGCGCCCTCCGGGCACCCGGTTCAGCGCCGACCGCGCCCGCACCTCGTGAAAGTTGATCCCCATCGCCTCAGGAGCGTCGAAGGTGCGGACCACCGATTCCTCGGCCAGGCCGAACAGCCTGCCCGCGTCCTCGTTCTCAACTCGTTGCTCGTCCCACCGCATACGAACGTATGTTCGCATAGGGTGGGGTCAGAGTCCGGGAGGCCCCTCCCAAAACGCGCGGCGGAGCCGCGCTGGAGTGTTTTGGGAGGGGCCTCCCGGACTCCGCCCGCCGCTAGCTCTCGGGGAGCTCTCCCTGGATCACGTAGCGGAGGACGTCGACGACCTGCTCTGAGGTGCGGGCCGTTGCCTGCGCGGCGCGGTCGACCTCCTTCAGGGCGTGGTCGAGCTCGGCGTCGTGCAGGGTGACGATCGGCTTGCCGAGGGCGGCGGCGTAGCCGGCATCGAAGGCGGCGTTCCACTGGCGGTACTTGTCGCCGAAGCGGACGACGACCACGTCGGCGGCCCGGATCAGCGTCTGGGTGCGGATCGCGTTGACGCCGGCGCCCATGTGATCGCGCCAGAACGGCGTCCCCTCCTCGCCCAGCGTCGCCGTGCCGGCGTCGTCGGAGGCTGCGTGGTCGGTGACCGGCGCCGAGAGCTCGACCGGCAGGCCCGCCTCCCGCACCCCGGCCTCGATCCGCTCGCGCCAGTCGGAGTGGATCTCGCCGGAGAGGTAGACGTTCCAGGTTCGCTCGGCCATCGTCGCATCGTATGAGATAAATCACCTCATCTTGCGCCGACTTTTCTGTGCAATTGGCGTGCTCTGCGCGCTTCTTGTCCTCGCCTCCCCGGCGAGGGCGGACGTGCCCGTCTCTTACGTCGCCCTCGGCGACTCCTATTCCAGCGGCGAGGGCAACAGGCCCTTCGATGGCCCCTGCCACCGGGCGCTGCGCAGCGATTCCGCCTACCCGCGGATGCTGCCCTCCCTAACCGGCTACCTCGCTCAGCCCTCCTTCCACCCCTGCACCGGGGCGACGGTCGACGACGTCTTGCTGCACCCCCAGCCCAGGCGCGGCAGCCAGCGCACGCAGCTGGAGTACGTCGACACCTCGACCAGGCTGGTGACCCTGACGATCGGAGGCAACGACCTCGGCTTCGAGGACATCGTCAAACAGTGCCTGCTGCCCGGGAACTGCTCGAAATGGAAAATTGCCGACAGGGTCGAGGCCGGGCTGCAGACGATCAAGGCGCAGCTGGTCGACGCCTACACCCGCATCCGCAGCCGCATGGACCCCGGCGGTCAACTCCTCGTCGCCGGTTACCCGCGCCTCTTCGTCTCCGAGGATGCGGACTGCAAGCTCTTCATCTCGGACACCGAGGCCGAATGGATCAACTCGCTGGTGGCCAGGGGGAACCGCAGGATCGCCGAGGCGTCTCGCGCCGCTCGCCGGCAGAAGGGAAACGTCTCCTACGTCGACGTAACCGAGCGGTTCGCCGGCCACGAGCTCTGCAGCGAGGATCCCTGGCTCTACGGCATCCACATCACCCCCGGCGACGGCATCTACAAAGGCAGCTATCACCCACGCCGCAGCGGACAGGCCGCCTACGCCCGCGCCTTCGCAACCCTGCTCCGCTCACCAGCGATCCGCACCGCGCTCACAGGCCCATAGCTCACCAACGCAGGTGTGCGGAGGAGGCGTGACGCCCTCCTCCGAAACACTCAAGCCCGGCTCCCGCCGGGCGTTTCGGAGGAGGGCGTCACGCCTCCTCCAGCGGACTGCTCCTCAAAGTGCTTGCTCAACATCGTCACCTGCCCCTGGTAGTTGGAGCCGAGGCCGGAGCCGTAGAGTCGCTCGGCGGGGGCGCTGGTCCGCTCCAGCGCCAGCTTGCAGACCGGCTGGCGATGCTCGACCATGAAGGAGACGTCGCGGGCGCGCACCTCCAGGGCGGCGCGGCTGCCGTGGCGGTCGCCGGCGGGGTCGTAGCCGAAGCCGGGGTCGAAGAAGCCCGCGTAGTGGGTGCGCAGCTCGCCCGCCGTGGGGTCGTAGGCCATCATCTCGGCTGCGATCTGCGGCGGGATGCAGACTCCCTCGGCCGAGAGCAGCAGGTAGAAGATCTCCGGCTCGAGCACGATCTTCGAGCCCGCCTCGGGGAAGACCGGGTCCCAGAAATCGGTCCAGCGGTAGGCGCGGATCCGCGAGAGGTCTATCGGCAGGCTGTTCTTCTTCGCCCGGTAGCCGACGATCCTGTCGCTCGGCCCGGAGAGGTCGACGCTGAGGAAGAGCCCGTCGGCGAGCGCCAGCTCGGACTCGCGCAGCGCGTGCGAGTCGAGGTAGAGCAGCGGGAACTCCTCCTGCAGGGAGCGGATCTCCCCGTCGTCCAGCCGCACCTCGCCACGCGCCAGCCGCAGCTGGTTGAGCGAGAGCCCGGTCTTCACCTGGATCGCGAAGGAGCGCGGCACCACCTCGAGGTAGAGCTTGCCGCGGTAGCCGGCGCGGATCTCGTCGAAGCGGTGGTGCCGGTCGGTCAGCACGCGGGTGAAGACGTCGAGCCGCCCGGTCGAGCTCTTCGGGTTGGCCCTCGCCCGCACGTCGACGGGCAGCGCCAGCTCCTCGATCAGGGGCACCAGGTAGGGACGGTCGCGCTCGAGCACCGCACCGTCGCGGAGGTCGATCTTCTGGAAGGCGAGCCCCTCGATCTTCTCCTCGACGGTCGAGTCGACGTCGGGGAGGAAGGAGCAGCGAAGGGCCCAGGCGTGGTCGCCGAGACGCAGGTCGATGCTGGCCGGCTGGATCGCCTCCGGCCTGATCCGGTAATCGCCGGAGCTGACCCAGTCGGCCTCGATCGCCTGGCTCAGGGCCTGCGAGGGGAATACGCCCGACACGGTGCCGGCGGCCTCGCCGCCCACCGCATCTGCCGCCGCTGGAGCCGCGTCGCTCACCGCATCACCTCCGCTTCGCTCCCGGCGCGAAGAACCAGAGATGCACGCTTGGTCGCTCCGCGATCACAGTTCCGAGATTATGCGGCGGGCCTCGGCCGCCCCGAGGTAGGGGGTGAGGGCAAATTCCGCAATCTCCGGCAGGAAGTCGCCAAGCCGTGCGTCCTCGCCGGCGAGGACGCGGCGCGAGAGCAGCGAGGCGATGCCGCCGACGACGGCCTCGTCCGTCGCCTCGGGCGGGACGGCGCCGCCGGCCGGGGCAGGCGCACCCTCGCGAAGGTGGGGAACGTAGCTGAGCAGCGCATCCTGGTAGCGGTCGTAGACCCCCTTGCCGACGCGCAGCCCCTCGACCAGCACCAGCCGCGCCTGTGCGGGCTCCCGCGCCAGGTGGTCGAGCAGCGCGGCGAGGCCGGCGAGCACGCGCGCAGCCCAGTCCTCGCTCTCCCCGCAGGCGCCGGTCACCCGTGCGTATATCGCCCGCACGGCCTCGTCGTAGGCGACGAGGAAGCAGTCGTCCTTGCTCTCGAACTGTTTGTAGAAGTCGCCCTTGGAGACGCCGGCGCACTTGCTCACCATCGAGATCGTCGTCTCGTCGAAGCCGTGCTCGTAGAGGCACTCGGCGAGGGCGCCGATCAGCCGCTCGCGCTGGTTCTGCGCCACGTACTCGGGCGAGAGCCCGTGCCGGCCGCGGGGAAGTCGTTCGACTCTCACTGCGCGCTGGAGTCTGCCAGCGCGCGGGGCCGCGTGCAGGGCCGCTACTTCGCCGCTTCCGCCGCCCCGAGGTAAGGAGCGGCCATGAACTCCGTCAGCTCGGGCAGGAGGTCCGGCGCCTGCTCGGTCTCGTTGCGGCGGATCTTCTGGTAGACAATCCAGGCGACCCCCCCCACCAGCGTCTCGCCGATCGTCTCGGGCAGGCGGTCGTCGCGGGGAACGGTCCGTTCGGTCATCTCGACGAAGCGCTTGACCGCGTCCTCGTAGCGCCGGCTCGCGGCAGGCGTGGCGGAAAGCGCCTCGATCATGCACATCCGGGCCAGCGCCGGCTGCTCGGCGACGTAGCCGAGGAACGCCGCGAGGCCGGCCTCCAGGCGCTCGTCCCAACCGCCCTCGACCTTGGCGCAGGCCCCCTCGATGCGCCGGACGGTCTCCTCGACCGCGGCGTCGAAGGTCGCGAGGAAGACCTCCTCCTTGCCTTCGAAGTTGTCGTAGAGCGTTTTGCGCGCGACGCCCGCGCTGCGCACTATGTCGCCTATCTTGGTCGCGTCGTAGCCCTTTTCCGCGGTCAGCTCAGCGATCGCGTCCATGATCCGGCGTCGCTTGTGGCCGGCGATGAACTCCCGTGAGATCTCGGGTCGGGTGGATCGGGCACGTGCCTGCTGGGGCATGGGCCCAAGGATACCCGCGCTTTGGCAAAGGGACTTGCACGGCATCGACTCCTATGGTACTTTGCGACCGCCAGTTGAGTTCCTAAAAGAAACGATCAGGTTCCTCGATGCCTCCCAGCCGGGTCCAACTCAGCCACGAGATGCTCCTCGCCGCGATCGGCGACCGCTGGAGCCCGGGCGAGGTGAGCACCGCGGCGGAGCTGCTCGCCGGCGGCGAAGGCCAGTTCCCCTCCGGCATCCGCTCGCTTCCGCCCGCCCTCGTCAGCGCGATCCAGCGCGAGCGGCTTCTGGCGGCGACGCTGCGGGCAACGGCGGAGCTCGGCTATCGGGAGATGAGCGTCCAGGACATATTGGACCGGGCCGGCGTCTCGCGGCCGACGTTCTACGAACACTTCGAGAACAAGGAAGCCTGCTTCCTCACCGCCCTCGACGCTGCCAGCGGACGGCTGCGCACCCGGATCGACGCCGCGGTCGGCGCTGCCGCCGGCGGTTGGCGAGATCGTCTAAGGGGGGCGCTGGGCGAGCTGCTGCGTTTCGCCGGGGAGGAGCCGGATGCGGCGGCGACGCTGGTCGTAGAGGCCCGCGCCGCCTGCCCGGCCGCCCTCCTGCGCCGCGACGAGCTGCTCGACCATTTCGCTTCGTGCCTCGACGACCAGCTACGCGCCGACCCTCCCAGGGGCGCGCCTCCGTCGGCGATCGCGTCCGCCGGCGTCGTCGGGGGCATCGAGGCGCTGCTCTACTCGAGGCTCAACCGGGAAGAGGTCGAGAACCTGGAGGAGCTGCTCCCCTCGCTGATGTACTTCGCCGTCCTTCCCTTCGAAGGCCCTCAGGTCGCCTCCGAGGAGCTGGCCGTGCCGGTCGGCTAGGCCGATTCAGGCAACGACCCGCAAACGAGTGGACGTTCAGCTGCGGCTGGTCGCGGTCCACTCGGCCCAGCGCCTGGCCTCCTTGTGCCCGAGGTAGGGCAGGAGGGTGAACTCGACCAGCTCGGGAACGGCCTGGAGCAGCTCTGCAAGCGTGTCGGAGCGCAGGTGATGGGCGATCGTCGTCGCGAGGCCTCCGACAAGGGCCAGCTCGGTGCTCGCCGGGCGGCGGCGGTCCTCTGGGGTCGCGGTTCGCAACAGCTCCGCGAAGTGCTCGATGGTGCGGACGTAGCGGCGGCCGCCGTCCGGTCTCTGGATCAGCGCCTCGATCGTCAGCAGGCGAACCTCGGAGGGCTCCGACACCGCGAAGTCGATCGCCGCGGCGATCGACTTCGCGACTTTGGCCGGCCACTCGTCCTCGGGGCGGCAGACCTCGAGGACGGCGACCTGGAGGCGACCGACCGCCCCCGAGAACTCAGCTGGAAATTCGTCCGGGGAATTCATAAACGCAAACGTATATGAGTACGCGAGCACTATATACATCCGGTTTTTTAACGTGCGCAGACGAGGGCGCGGGTCGCAGACCAAGCCCCTCGGCGGGGCTACGGGCGCCGGGCGCGCTTGCGTTTCTGGGCAGGCCGCTTGCGTGCGGCCATGCGCAGGGTGCGCTCGCTGGCTTTCTCGACCGCCTCGCCCATCGCCAGCTGGAAGACCGCGAGCAGGGCATCGGAGGCGAGCGGGCGCATGCGGTCGAGGGCTTCGCGCACCTTGGGCCAGTCGCCCTCCGGCCGGCCGGCGCGCTCGAACGGCTCCCAGATCTCCTTGACGAAGAGGTCGACGAAGGTGCGGGCGACGCCATCGGCGTGGCGGCGCAGCTTTTCCGCGGTCGCCAGCGCCCCCTCGGGCCCGACACCGAGCTCGGCCAGGGCCGTCGCGGCGCGCTGCAGCCGGGGGCTGATTACCTCGATGCGCCCGTCCGGCAGGGCGCGCACGATGCCGAGCTTTTCCGCGCGCCGCATTAGGTCCGGGTCCAGCTGCCCGCCGGCCGCTCCCCAGACTTCCGCCAGCTCCTCGGCCTCGACGATCTCGGGAGCCTCGTCCTCGAAGGGCGCGCGCAGGGCCCGGGTGAAGTCGAAGATCTCGGTGGCCGCGCCGTCACCGGTCTCGAGCACGCGCCGGATCGCCTCCAGGTTGAGCCCGTCGGCCTGCATTTCGCGCGTCAGCGCGATCCGCGCCACGTGCTCGTCGTTGTAGTAGCCGGTCCGGCCGCGGACCACCGGCGGCGGCAGCAGCCCGCGTGTCTGGTGAGCGCGGATGTTGCGAACGGTCATTCCCGTCCTCTCCGCCAGCTCGCGGATCGTCATCTCGCTCTTGTCGGCCTTGGCCGAGCTCTCGCTCATCCCTTCATCGTAAGCGCGAGCCGCTGGCCGTTCATCTTCTCGGCTGCGGTGGAGCAAAGGAACCCGATCGCCTCCGCGATGTGCTCGGCGGGCGTGAAGGTGGGGAAGGCCTCCTCCGGGCTCTCCTCCCGCATCCGCGGCGTGAGGATCGCGTCGACGACGATCACGTTGGCGGTCGCGGCTGTGCCTTCGAAGCCCTCGGCGAGGGCCAGGGTCCAGGCCTCGGCGGCGGCCTTGGAGGCCGCGTAGGCGGCATTCGCGCTGGAGGGTTCCTGGGCCTGCTTGGCGGAGACGAGGACGAAACGACCGCGATCGCCGGCGAGGAGGGCGTCGTGGAAGGCGCGCGTGGTGTGCTGGACGGTGCGGATCAGCAGGTCGTGCAGGAGATCCCAGTCGGCGAGCGGCGCCTCGTGCAGCGGCTGCCCGCCGCGCCAGCCACCGACCAGGTGCGCCAGCGCATCGACCCGGCCGAAGCGCTCGACGAGTCCCGCGCACCACTCCCGGGTCGCGCACTCGTCGAGCAGGTCGACGGCACGGCCGTCCCAGCGGTCATCCGGCAGGCCCAACTCAGACCCAACCTCCTCGACCCGCTCCTGCGAGACGTCGGCGCCGGCGATCGTCGCCCCCGCCGCGGCGAGCCGCTCCGCGACGGTCGGCCCGAGGCCGCCGGCGACCCCGGCGATCGCGATCACACGGCCGTCGAGGTCGCTCATATGGGGGAGACAGGATTCGAACCTGTGTAGGCATAGCCAACTGGTTTACAGCCAGTCCCCTTTAACCACTCGGGCACTCCCCCGGAGACTGCGGCGATTCTAGACCCCGAGGCGCTGCATCATCTGCTCGTTGAACGCGGTCAGCGCCGACATCGGGCGCATGAAGACCGTGAGCACGGCCACGCGGCCCTCCTCGTCGAGCTCGAGGAAGTCGATTCCCTCCAGCTCGCGGTCGCCGACGCGGGCCTTGAAGCGAAGGGCGACGGTGTCGTCCTCGTGCAGCTCATCGACGTAGGTCAGGTCCTCGAGCGTCGCAGCGACGTGGGTGAGGATGTGGCCGACCGCCTCGCGGCCCTCGAAGCCGCGGAAGAGGATCGGACTGTGCAGCTCGACGTCCTCGCGCAGCGTCTCGGTCATCAGCTCGACGTCCTTGGCTTCGGCTGCGCGGCGGAAGGGGTGCGGCTCGGGCATCACCTCACTCTACGGTGTGGCGACTTATCCGTCATATAGACGGATAAGTCGCCACACACCTCTGGAATACTGCCGCCATGCCCAGCGACCACACGATCGCGCGGATCTCGAACTCGCTCGGCGTGAGGGGGCTGCGCTGGACGGGCAAGCTGAACGTGCCGCTCTACCGACTGAGCGGCGGGCGCGTCGGCGGCAAGATCGGGCAGGCGCCGGTCCTGCTGCTGACCACCACCGGCCGCAAGTCGGGGGAGCCGCGAACCGCACCGGTCGTCTACCTGGCCGACGGCGACAACGCGGTCGTCATCAACACCAACGCCGGCAACGCCAAGGTCCCGGCCTGGTCGCTCAACCTGGAGGCCAACCCCGAGGCCGAAGTCGAGCGTGGCCGCAGGCGCTACCCGGTCCGCGCCCGCATCGCCGAGGGGGAGGAGCGGGAGCGGCTCTGGCGCGAGCACAACGAACAGTACGCCGGCTTCGACGACTACCAGGAGAAGCTCGACCGCACGCCCTCGGTGATCGTGCTCGAGCCGCGCTGAGCGACGCTCGGAGCGACTAGCCCGCGTCGCGCAGCATCTGCGCCTCGGGCAGGCCGCGCAGCTTCTTCAGCGTGTTGGTCTCGATCTGGCGGATCCGCTCGCGGGTGACGCCGAAGGTGCGGCCCACCTCCTCGAGGGTCAGCGGTTCCAGGCCGGAGAGGCCGTAGCGCAGCTCGATCACCTGGCGCTCGCGCTCGGGAAGCGCGTCGAGCGCCTTGCGCACGCCTTCGCGCTGCAGCTGCTCGCTTGCTTCCTCGAACGGCTCGGCGACTTCATCGTCGGCGACGAAGTCGCCGAGCTCCGATTCGTCTTCGTCGCCGATCGGTTTCTCCAGGGAGACCGGCACCTGGGAGACCCGCAGGATATCCCGCACGTCCTCCAGCGGCCAGCGCAGCTCGGCCGCGATCTCCTCCGGCTCGGGCTCACGGCCCAGCGACTGCACCAGCTGCCGCTCGACGTGGGCGACCCGGTTCAGCTTCTCCACCATGTGGACCGGGATGCGGATCGTGCGCGCCTTGTCGGCGATCGCCCGGGTCACCGCCTGGCGGATCCACCAGGTCGCGTAGGTGGAGAACTTGTAGCCGCGCCTGTAATCGAACTTCTCCACCGCCCGGATCAGCCCGAGCGAGCCCTCCTGGATCAGGTCGAGGAAGCTGAGGCCGCGGCCCAGATAGCCTTTCGAGATCGAGACCACGAGGCGCAGGTTGGCCTCGACCATCTGCCGCTTGGCCAGCATGTCGCCGCGCTCGATCCGCTGTGCGAGCTCCACCTCCTGCGCTGCGGTCAGCAGGTCGACCTTTCCGATCGAACGCAGGTAGAGGCGGAGCGAGTCGAGGCTGGGCTCGACGGTGAGGTCGAGCTCGCTCTTCTTCGCCGCGCCGTTGGTCGCTTCCGTGCGCTGCTCCTTGTAGGCGTTGACGCCCTCCTCGGCGATCACCTCGACCCCCTGCTCGAGCAGGTGGGCGTGCAGGCCGGAGATCTGCTCCTTGGTGACCTCGACCTCCTCGAGGGTCGAGGCGATCTGCTCGAAGGTGAGGTAGCCGCGCTCGCGGCCCAGCGCAATCAGCCCGCGCAGCTCGTCCGGCTCCGCAAATGGCCGTCCACCCGAATCCTGATCCAGTCCCTCGGGGACCGTCTCCAACGGTTCGATCTCACTGCCTCCGCTGCCAAACCCTCTCCCCTGGCCGGGGGGCCGACCCCAACGCTCCGACCGAGGCGAAGTATAGGCAGAATTTACGGTTCGTTCGCTGCGCCGGCCGCCGCGCGGAGACGCCGGTCGCCTACCCTTCATAGGCAGTGGCCGCCCGCACGACGATTACTCCCTCCCTCGCCGCGCCCGACGTGCAGGCGTCGGTCCCCGCGACGCAGGTCAGCCTCTCGCGGGTCGGCGTGACCGGCGTGGAGAAGGTGATCCGGGTCAAGGCCGACGGAGCGGAGAACCTCTACCACGCCGGTTTCGAGTGCTTCGTCGACCTCGAGCCCCAGCAGGCGGGGGTCCACATGTCCCGCTTCGAGGAGATCGTCGCGGAGGCGATCGACGAGGTCGTGCTCGGCGAGGCGTTCCGCGCCGAGGTCCTCGCCGCCCACATCGCCCAGCGGGTCTGCGAGCGCCAGCAGGGGCGGCGGGCGGAGGTCTCGGTGGAGGCGCGCTACCCCGAGACGGTGACGACGCCGGCGAGCGGGCACTCGACTCAGGAGATCTACGTCCTTTTCGGCACCGCGGTCGCCTCACAGCGGGGCACGCGGACGCTGACCGGAGTGCAGGCCCAGGGGATGACGGCCTGCCCCTGCGCCCAGGAGATGGTCGCCGAGCTGGGGCGCGAACGCCTTGCCGGCGCCGGCTTCGACCCCGAGCAGATCGAGCGGGCGATCGAGGCGGTGCCTGTCGCCACCCACAACCAGCGAGGCGTCGGCACCCTCTACATCGGCTGCCCGGAGGGCGGCGACGCCTGGATCGACGCCCCCGAGCTGCTGCGCATCGTCGAGAGCTCGATGAGCTCTGAGATCTATGAGCTGATGAAGCGCCCCGACGAGCTCGCCGTGGTCGCCAAGGCACACGAACAGCCCCGCTTCGTCGAGGACTGCGTGCGGGAGATGATCCGCACCGTGGTCGAGCGCTGCGCCGAGATGCCGGACGAGGCCTTCGTCATGGCCCGCCAGGAGAACCTCGAGACGATCCATCGCCACAACGTCGTCGCCGAGCGCTACGGCACCCTCGGCGACCTCCGCCAGGAGCTCGCCTCCGGCGAGCACCAGCATCACCACACGACGATGCGCGAGTGGCTGGAGTCCCCGGCGAGTTGAGCTACGGCTTGCGCGCGGCCGCGTGGCGCATCCGCGCTTCGCGCTCTTCCTCGATCCGGCGACGCAGGCCGAAGAAGTAGTCGGCACCGCTGATCACCGTGACGGCAACGGCGAGGTAGACGAGCGCGTCGACCCAGCCGGGGGCGGGGTTGGCGGCGATGAGAGCGAACACGGCGGCGATCTGGAGCATCGTCTTCAGCTTGCCCAGCCAGCTGGCGGAGATCACGATGCCGCGCTCGGCTGCGATCACGCGCATCACCGTGACCCCGAACTCGCGGGCGATGATCACCATCGCGACCCAGGCTTCGAGCCGGTCGAGCGAGACCAGGGAGACGAGCGCCGCGACGATCAGCAGCTTGTCGGCGATCGGGTCCATCAGCTTGCCGAAGGTGGTGATCGACCCGCGCGAGCGGGCGAAATAGCCGTCGAGGCCGTCTGTGAGTGCCGCCAGGGCGAAGACCCCGGCGGCAAGCGCGTCGCCGTTCGGCGTCTCGCCGAGCAGGGCGACGACGACGACCGGCACCGCGAGGATGCGCAGGAGGGTCAGCGCGTTGGGGAGGTTGAGCGGGAACACCGCTCAGTCATCCTCCTCCACAGGTCGACGGGACGAAATCCGTGGCATATCGGCGGATTTCGGCCCATCGGCGGTGGCGAGGGTCGCGTCGCGCTTGGCGAAGAACTCCTCGCCCTCGATGCTGACGCGGGGGACCAGCCGGTCGAGCCAGGACGGCAGCCACCAGGCGCGCTTGCCGAGCAGGACCATGATCGCCGGCACCAGCAGGCAGCGGACGAGGGTCGCGTCGATCGCGATCGCCACGGCGAGGCCGACGCCGAACTCCTTGACCAGGGGGTTGCCGTTGAGCACGAAGCTGGTGAAGACGCAGACCATGATCGCCGCCGCCGAGGTGATCACCCGACCGGTGTTGGCCAGGCCTTCGATCACCGCCCGTTTCGCGTCGCCGCTCTGCTTGTAGTGCTCGCGCATCTGGGTCAGCAGGAAGACCTCGTAGTCCATCGAGAGGCCGAAGAGGATCGCGAACATCAGCAGCGGCACGAAGCTGACGATCGGGATCGCGTGGTCGAGGCCGATCAGCGAGGACCCCCAGCCGAGCTGGAAGACGGCGGTGACGATGCCGTAGGCGGCCGCAACCGAGAGCAGGTTCATCGCCGCCGCCTTGACCGGCACCAGCAGCGAGCGGAAGGCGAGCAGCAAGACGATGAAGCTGAGCCCGACGACGATCGCGATCATCAGCGGCAGCTTGTCGGCGATCTGCGTCGCGAGGTCGATGTAACCGGCGGTCTGTCCGCCGACGTAGGCGCTGGCCGAGGTCCCCCGCAGCGCCTGCGGGATCGTCGTCTCGCGCAGGTCTTCGACCAGGCTGACCGTGGAGTCGGACCAGGGCGCCGAGTCCGAGATCACGGTGAAGACGGCCGCCGTGCCCGCTTCGTCGAGCGTCGGTTCGGAGGCCAGGTCGACGTCGGAGGCGCCTCCGACCGCTTTCACCAGGCCGGGTAGGACTTCCTTGGCTTCCTTGGCGCTCTCGAATTCGGAGGCGACCAGCAGCGGCCCGTTGACCCCGGGCCCGAAGCCCTGGGTGAGTCCGTCGTAAGCCTGGCGGGCGGTGGTCGACTTGGGCAGGGCGCTGATGTCGTTCTGGCCCAGCTGGAGCTGGAAGATCGGCAGGGCGAGCACGACCAGCACCGCGAGGGCGGCGACCGCGGAGCGCCAGGGACGGTCGGCGACGCCCTGCGCCCAGCGGCGCCAGCCGTGCGGCTCGGCGTCGTCGGGGTGGGTCTTGCCGATCTGCACCCGCAGCGAGTTGATCCGGAAGTCGAGCGCCCCCAGCATGGCCGGCAGCAGGGTGACCGCGGCGGCGACCGCGACCACCACCGCGATCGCTGCCGTGAAGCCGAGCGTGCTGACCAGCGGGATGCCGGCGAAGGCGAGCGAGCAGAGGGCGATCACGACGGTGAATCCGGCGAAGACGACGGCGCCGCCCGCGGTTGCCGTCGAGCGCGCGATCGACTCGCGCAGCTCCATCCCGTCGCCGAGCTGGAGTTTGTGGCGGGTGACGATGAAGAGGGCGTAGTCGATGCCGACGCCGAGCCCGATCATCGTCGCCAGGGTCGAGGCGACGCTCGGCACCTGGACGACCTGCTCGAGCATGCGGATGATCGAGAGCGAGCAGGCGAGGCCGAGGATCGCGGAGGAGATCGGCAGGACCATCGCCGTCGCCGTGCCGAAGGCGAAGAGGAGGATGACGATCGCCGCCGCGATCCCGATTGCGTCGCTGGCGCCGGTGTCGGGCTTGGAGAGCTGCTGGCCGACGTAGGCGCCGACGGAAACCTTCAGCCCCGCCGCTTCCGCCGGCCTGCCGGCGTTGAGGACGGCCTGGGCCTGGTCCTCGGTCAGTTCGCCCGGGCCGACCGCGAGCACGACCGGCGAGTAGGCGACCGAGCGGTCCTCGCTGAGGAAGGCGGCGCCGGCCGGGGTGAGCGGGTTGACGGCGGAGTTGACGTCGTGCATTTCGCCCAAGCGCTTGACCGATTCCCCGATGGCGTTCGCGTACTCGGGAGACGTGAGCGAGGCCCCGCGCTTGGCCTGGAAGACCAGCGGGTTGCTGCCGTATGCCTGTTCGGGCAGGTCGTCTTCGAGCAGTTCGGTCGCGACCGTCGAGTCGGTGCCGGGCAGGGTGAGGTTGTCGTTGGTCTTGCTGTCGCCCGCCTGGCCGGCGACGACGAGACCGGCCGCGAGGACCAGCCAGACGGCGATCGTCGGCCAGTGATGACGCGCGCAGAAGCTGCCGATCGCGTAGAGGGGCCCCGTCACGAGCGCATCATCTCTCTTTCCTCCCCGGGGGCGGCTCCTCGCCGGTCTCGAACGGCTCGGGGACCGAGGCAACGGGGCTTGCGCCCAGGCCCAGCCGCAGGATGGCCAGGTGCTGGGAGTGACTGGCCGCAAGCGCCGCGGCGAGCGTCCGCGGCGCATCGAACTGCAGGCGCGGTGCCGCCTCCAGGGCCAGAGCAAGGGCACGGTTCTCCTCTTCGTAATCGAGCACCAGCGCCTCCTCCCGCGATCGCGGGCCGGGAGGCTCGGGCTCACCCGATTCGGCTTCGGTTTCGCCGCCAAGGCCCCGGATCGCCTTGGTCAGGGCATCGGCATGAACCTGGCTCTGGCCGCGGAACTCGGCGGCGGCGGCCAGCATCGGGCCGCGCAGTTGGCCGAAGCCCTGCCTGTACGCGTCGGCCAGGGCGAGCTCCTGCGCGAGGAGCCCGTTGAGGATCTCCACGTCGGCCGCCTTCTCGGGATCGGTCTTGGCGCCCTGACCGCTCTTCCCGCAGCCGGGGGCGGCGCAAGCCAAGGCCGCGACGGCGAAAAAAAGGGCGACGCGACATAGGCCGCGCCGCCTCCTACCGACTTCTGTTCCCTTCGGCTCCGTGCCCATCGAGGGCGCGAAGCTTATGCACTCGTACTGCGTTTACTGGGGTCGCTAAGCCTTCTTGGAAGCTTTCTTGGCTTTGGCTTTGCCGGTCTTGGACTTTGACGTCCCACGTGACTTCTTCACCGCGGGTGTCTCATAGTTCATCAGCACCGCTGCAGCAGGGATGCCTTGCTCGCCGGACTTGGTCAGACGCTTGGCGCTCCCAGCGTGGATCTTGATGAGCCGCTCCAGGGTTTCGTTGATGAGGTCGGACGATTCGTCCCAACCCTGCTCGTCGACAACCCCGGGCGTCCAGCTGATGTGAACGTCGTCGCGTTTGTTGAACGTGCCGTCATTGATCGCGCCGACAACGTCTTCGACGATCATGTCCAGACCGGCAGCGCTCAGCCCGGGCTTGACCGAATCGGGCAGATTCGTCCAGTCGCGATCGCTGAGGTAGGCACGAGACGTCGCGCGGTAGTAGTGCTCGACAGCGCCGCGGCGGGGCTCGGTCTTGACCATCTCGATGCATTCGAAGTCCTTGAGGACTTTGACGTGGTAGCTGACCTGGCTGAGGCCCTCGTCGAGCTCCTTGGAGAGTTCGTTGGGGCTCGCCATTCGTTCATTGAGAATAGTCAGGATTTCAACCCTGAGCGGGTGCGCCAGGGCCTTGACAAGGTTCTGGTCAACACCTGCCTTGCCTTTCTTTGCTGACTTGGTCTTGCTCTTTGTGGCCAAAGGGACTCCTCCGATTCGTTTTTGTGGCCCTGTAGCACTCCATCGTATTAGACACAAAGCCAAGTTTGCAAACCAAGGCGCAGCTTGCTGCGACCTTTCCTCTGATTACTGGAACTAATTCCAGTAATCGAGAGGTCTAAAGACTGATTTCGGGAGGTCGCGACCCCTACCGCAAGTGCTGACGATTGCGAAGGGGGTGAGGCAGGGTGAAGATCATCAAGACGGACACCGTCGTTCCGCTGCTTTCTACTTTTAAGACTCGCTAGGCGAAGACGGATGGGCCCGATCTCACGGCTGACGAGATCGGGCCCCTCCGACTTCAGCCTCGAGGGGCATGATTCAGTTCCGCTGCGATGCCCGCACTTCCTAGCCAAAGGCATTCTGGGGGCGGCGACTTGGGAACGCTTGCCGCCGAGATCCACGCCTGCCGCCGCTGCCCACGCCTGGTCGAGTGGCGCGAGGAGCGCGCCGGCGACCCGCCCGCCCGCTTCCGGGGCGAGGAGTACTGGGGCAAGCCGCTCAGCGGCTTCGGCAACCCGGATGCGCGAGTGGCCCTGGTCGGCCTCGCTCCCGCAGCCCACGGCGCCAACCGCACCGGCCGCATGTTCACCGGCGACCGCTCGGGCGACTGGCTCTACGCGGCGCTGCACCGGGCGGGCTTCGCCAGCCAGCCGACCTCGGAGCGCCGCGGCGACGGGCTGGAGCTGAGTAACGCCTACGTCACAGCGGTCGTCCGCTGCGCGCCGCCGGCCAACCGTCCCACGCCGGGGGAGCGCGACGAGTGCCTGCCCTATCTCGAGCGCGGAGCTGGTCCTTCTGCGGCGCTGCAGGACGATCGTCGCGCTGGGCGCCTTCGCCTGGGACGGAGCGCTGCATGCGATCCGGGCGCTGGGCGACGACATGCCGAAGCCGAAGCCTCGCTTCGGCCATGGCGCCGAGGTCCGGGCTGGGCGCTGGGCGCTGCTCGGCTGCTACCACCCGAGCCAGCAGAACACCTTCACCGGCCGCCTCACCGAGCCGATGCTGGACGCCGTCCTGGCCCGGGCACGCACGCTGGCCGGCGCCTAGCTGGACGTGCCAGAAACTCTCGGCAGTCGTCCGTGTTCCCAAATTACGACAAATTAATTGGAACAAATTTGAGCATTAGCTCGGTCTCACTCGATGCAAGCCACAAGGAGGCCACCGCGATGGACCGACCGCGAATCAAGCGCACGACCCAAAAACTGGATGCGCCCAACGGCGACCTCTACCTGTTGCGACCGAGTGCCGGTGCCGACATCCACATCGAGAAGCCCGGCAAAGCCGGCAGGGAGCTCCTCGACGCGCTCGACGGCACCCGCACGCGCGAGCAGCTGATCGAGGAGTTCGGCGAGGATGACGTCTGCGACCTGCTCGCCCAGTTCGAGGAGCTGGGGGTGGTCGAGGACGCCGCCGACGACGAGAGGATCGCCGACAAGGTCTTCGAGCGCTTCGACCGCCAGCTTCGCTACTTCAGCGACATCTCGAGCGGCCCAACAGCGTCCGAGTGCCAGGAGAGGCTCGAAACCGCGAAGGTCGCGGTCCTGGGGGTCGGGGGCCTCGGTGGCTGGTCGGCCCTGAACCTGGCCTGCTGTGGAGTCGGCGAGATGCTGCTGCTCGACTTCGACCGGATCGAGCTGAGCAACCTCAACCGCCAGGTCCTCTACAGCGAGGCCGATATCGGCCGCTTCAAGGCGGAGGCCGCGGCCGAGCGCCTGAGCGGATTCAACTCATCGATCAAGATCGAGGCGCGGGTGCAGAAGCTCGACAGCGAGGCGGCGGTCGCCGAGACCGTCGCCGGCTACGACATGGTGATCGACGCCTGCGACTGGCCGGCCCATGACATCGAGCACTGGATCAACTCGGCCTGCTTCGCGACCGGCGTTCCCTTCATCGCGATGAGCCACTTCCCTCCGGTCGCCCGGGTCGGGCCCCTGTACGTGCCCGGGGTGACCGGGTGCTTCGCCTGCCAGGAGGCCGGCTACAGGCGCACCTACCCGCTCTTCGACGTGGCGATGGAGCAGCAGCGAGGCCACACCTCGCCCGCGGCGACGCTGGGGCCGGCGTGCGGCCTGATCGGCGGCCAGGTCGGCCTCGACGTGATGCACCACCTGACCGGCCTCGCCCGCCCCTCGACGCTGGGTGCCGGCCACATCTACGATCTGCGGACGATGGCGGTGGAACGGGAGCCGGTGGTACCCGAGCCCGACTGCCCGATCTGCGCCGAGGCGCGGAGATCGAGCCGGGCGCGCGCTTAGGGCAGGACGGAGCGGGGCGGCACCCCCGCCCCGCTCCTACAATGTCCCAACCCCGCCGACGTAGCTCAGCTGGTAGAGCACTTCACTCGTAATGAAGGGGTCCCCGGTTCAAATCCGGGCGTCGGCTCTGATTCGCGGGCGCTTCAGGCCGGCTGGCCTTCGAACTTGTAGCCGACGCCCCGCACGGTGACCACGAGTTCGGGGCGCTGGGGGTCGCGCTCGACCTTCTGGCGAAGGTTCGAGATATGGACGTCGCAGGCGCGCTCGTCGCCGTCGAACTCGGTCTGCCAGAGCTCCTCCATGATCTGGCGACGGGCGAAGACCTCGCCCGGACGGCTGACGAGGAGGCGCAGGAGCTGGAACTCCGAACGGGTCAGGTTGATCGGCACCTCGCGGACCATGGCGACGTGGCGGACGAGGTCGATCGCAACCGGCCCGGCTTCGATCCGCACGGCCTGGTTGAGCGGACCGCGGTCGAGCTCGCGGCGGCGCAGCTGGGCGCGCACGCGGCCGAGCAGCTCGCGGACGGAGAAGGGCTTGGTGACGTAGTCGTCGGCGCCGACCTCGAGCCCGACCACCTTGTCGACCTCGGCGTCCTTGGCGGTGAGGACGATGATCGGCACGGCGCTGCGGGAGCGAACCTCGCGGCAGATGTCGAGTCCGCTTGGCCCCGGCATCATGATGTCGAGGATCAGCAGGTCATAGGGGACGGTCTCGCCGCTTACCTTTTCGGCGGCCTCGGTGCCGTCGGCCGCGACGTCGACGTCAAAGCCGTCCTGGGCGAGCGCGTAGCCGACCGACTCGCGGACGGAGGGCTCGTCGTCGGCCACGAGTATGCGCCCGATGCTCATGCGACCGGGGTCGGGCTCGGCTGGGCGATGGGGAGGCGAACCCAGAAGGTGCTGCCCTCCCCCTCGATCGAGGTGGCGCCGATCTGGCCGCCCATCACGTCGACCATACGCCTGGCGATCGCCAGGCCGAGGCCGAAGCCCTCCTGCTTTCGGGTCTCGCTGCGACGGTAGAAGCGCTCGAAGACGCGCTCGATCTCCGCCGCGGGAATGCCCGTTCCTGTGTCGATGACTTCCATGATCACGTTCGTCTCGCTGTCGCGACGGCCGCGAACCGTAACGGTGCCGGGGGGTGGCGTGTTCTTGAACGCGTTGGTGAGCAGGCCGATCATCACCTGGCGCAGCAGGGTCGGGTCCCCTTTGGCGGCCAGGTCGGGCTCGGCCTCGACGACGAGGTCGATGTGCTTGGGCGGCTCGACCGCGGCGACGACGTCCCGGATCGCAACCGGCACGTCGACCACCTCGGTCTCCCCCGTCCCGACCGACTCGACCCGGGCGAGGGTGAGCAGCGACTGGGTGAGGCGGTTCATCCGCTCGGCGTCCTCGCCGAGGCGGGTGAGGAAGTGGTCGCGAGCCCGAGGGTCGTCCTTGGCGCCGCTCTGCAGCACCTCGATCGCGCCGGAGATCCCGGCCAGCGGGTTGCGCAGCTCGTGGGCGGCGTTGGAGACGAAGTCGGCTTCGGCGAACTCGCGCCGCATCTCTTCGGTGCGGTCGCGGACGACGGCGAGGACGGCCCGCTCGCCGGGCAGGGCGCGCGCCTGCATCGCGTAGGCGCGGTCCCCGATCCGCAGCGCCGGATGAGCCGCAAAGCCGACCTCGGCGGCGCGGCGGAGCTGGGGCAGCATCGCCTCCGGCGGACGACCGCCGTCGAGCAGCTCCACCGCGGCGCTGTTGGAGAAGCGCACCGGCCCCTCGTCGTCGACCACCATCACGGCGTCGGTGAGGCCGTCGAAGATCGCCTCGAGCTTGTTGCGGTCGGCGGTGAGCACGCCGAAGCTCTCCTTGAGCGAAGCGCGCATCGACTCCAGGGCGCGCGCGAGGTCGCCGATCTCGTCGGGGCCGTAGACCTTCAGCGGCACGTCGAAGGACCCCGAAGCCATCTCCCCCGCCGCCTGGGCCAGGCTGGAGACGCGGTGGGAGATCGCGACCGCGATCAGGAAGCCGGCAAGGACGCCGATCAGGACCGAGACGACGAGGGCGCGCGGGTCGTCGCCGAAGAGGGAGACGGCGAAGGCGGTGATCAGCGATACGGCGGCGAACGCGCCGCCGAGCCAGAGCCTCATCCCGATCCTTCTCATGAGCAGTTACTAACACAAACGCCTTCCCGGCAGGACGTGTCTGAGTTTTTATGCCCCTATGGGTGGTTAAGCTCAGACACCCCCGTGGGGGCGGTCGGGGCCGCCGGGCCGTCATGGGAGAATCGGCGGGTGCGAACCCTGGTGTTCATTCCCGCCTGGAACGAGGAGGACTCGGTCGCCGCGGTGATCACGGACGTGCGTGAGCGCATGCCGGGAGCCGACATCCTGGTGATCGACGACGGCTCGGCCGACGAAACCGCGGCGCGAGCACGCGCGGCGGGCGCCCTGGTCGCATCGCTGCCCTTCAACCAGGGGCTCGGGGCTGCGCTGCAGACCGGCTACCTGCACGCGCTGCGCGAGGGCTATGACCTCTGCGCGCACCTCGACGCCGACGGCCAGCACCCACCGGCCGAGGTGGCGCGGCTGCTGGAGGTCGTCCGCGCCGACCGCGCCGACCTGGTGATCGGCTCGCGCTATCGCGATCCCGGCCCGGTGGAGAGCGACGACTACAAGGCGACGATCTCCCGCCGGATCGGCATCGGCGTGTTCCGCTTCTTCCTAACCCTGGCGACGCGACAGCGCTTCACCGACACGACCAGCGGCATGCGCGCGGCGAACCGCAGGGTGATGGCGCTGTTCAGCGAGCGCTACTCGCCCGACTTCGCCGAGATCGAGTCGCTGCAGCTGGCAGTGCGCGAAGGCCTACGGGTCGAGGAGGTGCCGGTACGGATGCTCGAGCGGGCGGGCGGAGCCTCGTTCCTGACGCCGGTGCGCTCCGCGTTCTTCATCTTCAAGGGGTTGATCGTGCTGCTGGTCGGGCAGTTCCGACCCCGGCGCGAGGCCGAGGCAAGACGATGAGCGCGTTCGTGCTGGCCGCCACCCAGGGGCCTCAGGTCCACCTCACCTCGCAGACGCGGATCATCGCGGCGGTCCTGGCGATCGCCTTCATGGCACTGATCCTCGAGCTGATCCGCCGCGACCGCCTCCAGGAGCGCTACAGCGTCGTCTGGTTCGTCGCGGGCCTGGGGATGCTGGCCGGGGCGGCCTTCCCGGGCCTGCTGGAGCTGGTCGCCGACGCGATGGGAGTGCGCGACACCAACGTCGCCCTCTTCTCCATCGTGTTGCTGTTCCTGCTCGGGCTGGCGCTCAACTTCAGCGTGATCATGTCGCGCCAGGCAGCGCAGATAACGCGGCTGGCTCAGGAGCGGGCGCTGGAGAAGGTGCGCGGGCAGACCGGCTCAGGCGAAAACGGCAGCGAGGCGAAACGCGAGCGCCTCGAGAGCTAGCTCCTCGGAGACGTTGAGGTCGAGGCGGCGCCGGGTGTCCTGGACCAGCTCCAGCGCCCGGCGGGGGCGGGAGGGGTCCAGAGAAGCGGCGCGGCCCCTCGAGCTCCACGAGCCGATCCTGGTTGAAAACGACTTCCTCGGCACCGGACGCGGCGGCGGCGAGGTCCCGGAACCAGTTCCCGGTGAGCTCGAGACCGAAGTCGAGCACCTCGGTGCGGCGCCGCCTGCCCGCTCGTTTCGCTTCGTCCGCGATGTCTTTGGCGCTGCGCTTCATTCCGGTTTCGGCTTCGTCCTCCAAGGTCTTGCGGGTCGTCTCTTCGACTTCTTCGCCGGCAGCTTCGGCCGCATCGAGTAGCTGGCGCCAGGCGGTTGGGGCCGTCGGGGGGACTCGGCGGACGCGCTTTCGCGCTGAGTGTCCGCCGAGTCCCCCCCGACGGCCCTTCCCAGTTCAAGCGCCGTTGAACGGAGAGTCCTGCCGGAGCCCGAGAGAAGGAAGCGAGCGCGGCTCACGTCACCAGCAGAGAGGCGGGCGGCGGCGGCGATTTCGTCCGGCGAGCCCAGGTCGGCGAGCTGAGCTTCCACAGCCTCCGGTGGGAGCGGGGCGAAGTCGATCGGTTGGCAGCGGGAGGCGATCGTCTCCAGGAGGGCCGAGGGCTCAGAGGTCAGGAGGATCAGGTGGACGAAATCTGGGGGCTCCTCGAGGGTCTTCAGCAGCGCGTTCTGGCTCTCGTCGCGCATCGCCTCGGCCGCCTCGATCACGAAGACTCGCTTCTCGCCCTCGAACGGGCGGTAGGAAGCCGAGCGGATCACTTTTTCGCGAACGTCCTCGACCATGTGCTGGGCACCGGGAGGCCGGAGCCAGACCAGGTCGGGATGGGGAGAGGGGTCGAGCAGGGCGCGGCGGCGGGCATCGTCGGGGTCGGTGGCGCCGGCGGCGAGGATCTCCGCGGCGAAGGCTCGCGCCGCGGCAGCCTTTCCGGCCCCGCGCGGCCCGCGGAAGAGGTACGCGTGCGAGGGCCCCGACGCGAGTGCCGCGCTCAGCGCAACCCGCGCCCGGGGCTGGTGCTCAAGCGGCAGCTCGGGCACGCACGACCTCCATCACCCGCTCGTGGACCTCCTCGACGCTGCCGTCGGCATCCACGACGACGACCCGGTCGGAGGCGATCTCGGCGATCTCCTCGTAGGCCTCGGCCACCGCGCGCTGCAGATCCAGGCCCTCGGACTCGAAGCGGTCCTCCCCCTCGGCGCGGCCGAGGCCTGCCTCAGGGTCGAGGCGCAGCAGCACGGTGACGTCCGGCCAGAGGCCGTCGATCACCGTGTCGGTGAGCGAGAGCACGTGGCTGGTTCCCAGTTCCCGCGCGCCACCCTGATAGGCGACGCTCGAGTCGGCGAAGCGATCGGCGACGACGGTCTTTCCGGCCTCGAGCGCCGGGCGGATCACGCGGCCGACCAGATCGGCTCGCGCCGCGGAGAAGAGCAGCAGCTCGGCGAAGGGGTCGAGCTCGAGCGAGGGGTCGGCGAGCAGCTCACGGATCCGCTCCGCGGCCTCGGTCCCCCCCGGCTCGCGGATCAGCAGCGTCTCGGGGCCGAGCGTCTCGGCCAGCAGCTTCGCCTGCGTGCTCTTGCCGGAGCCGTCGATCCCCTCCAAGGAGATGAACAACTCGGCTGACCTCAGCCTTTGGCCGCGGCCTTGGCGCGTTTGCGGCCGCGTGTGGCGGTGTCGGCTTTGCTCGCGACTTTCGCTTTTTTCTTCTTCGCCGGCGCCTTGCCGTCCTCGTCGCCCTCGGGCAGCGGCTGCTCAGCCATCGCTTCCTTGGCCGCTTTCGCCGCTTCGCGCTCGGCGCGGCGTTTCTTCATCTCCTGCATCGACTCGCAGTCGTCGTTGAGGCAGAGGTTCCAGGGCCGCCCGCGGAAGGGCTGGACTTTCAGCCGCGGCGTCTCGCCGCAGACGGAGCAGCGTTCCTCGAGCTTGAAGACGTCGCCGCGCTGGGGCAGCGGGAAGGTCTGGTCGCAGGACTCCGGGTCGTCCAGGGTCCAGCCGCTGCAGCCGACGAAGCGTTTGCCCGATTTTTTCGCCCGGATCACGCGCAGCATGTTGGGCGAGCCGTCCTCCTTGGTGCGGCCGGCCTCTTCGCAGACCTTGCAGGGGCCGAGGATGCGGTCCTCGTCCATCCCCTTCCAGACGACTTTGGCCAGGTCTTCGCGGCTCTCGTCGATTTCGGTCCAGGTCTTGTGCAGGAGCTCGCGGCTGTCGCCGACGACGCCGTCCTTGGTCATCTCGCCGGCGGCGATCTGGTCCATCTCGGACTCGAGCTGCGCGGTCATCTCCGGGGTCGCCATCGCGGGCACGTATTTCTTGAACGCCTCGTACATCGCGATCCCGGTCTCCGTCGGGATCGGCGGGTTGCCGTAGACGTAGCCGCGGTCGAAGAGCTTCTTGATGATGTCGGCGCGCGTCGCCTTGGTGCCGAGGCCACGCTCCTCCATCATCTCGACCAGCTTTGCCTGTGAGATCCGCGAGGGCGGCTGGGTCTCCTTGTCGAGGACCCAGGGGTCGCCGTCGAGGTCGAGGCTCTGGCCCTCGGCCAGCGCCGGGATCTCCTCGTCGGAGGAGCGGGCGTAGGTGTAGATGCCGGCAAAGCCGGGGTCGACGACGACGGAGCCGCGGACGAAGTAGGTCTGCGAGCCGGCCTCGATGTCGGCGCGGGTGGACTCGGTGATCATCGGCGGGCTGAAGGTGGCGAGGAAGCGGCGCACGACGAGTTCGTAGACGCGCTTCTTGGGGCCGTCGCCGAGAGCGTTGGGGTGGATCGCCTGGGTCGGGTAGATCGGCGGGTGGTCGGTCGTCTCTTTTTTGCCCCGGGTCGGCTTCAGCTCGCCGTCGAGCAGGCCCGACGCGGCGGAGAACTCCTTGATCCGCACCAGCGAGGAGACCAGCTCGCGCAGCGGCAGCGAGACCGGGTACACCGTGTTGTCGGTGCGCGGGTAGGAGATGAAGCCGTCCATGTAGAGGTCCTCGGCGAGCCGCATCGCGGCGGCGGGAGTGATGCCGAGGCGGCTGGAGGCGTCGGTGGTGAAGGCGGTCGTGTTGTAGGGCGTCGGCGGCTTGCGCGTGTTTTTGCGGGCGGTCACCGACTTGACCGTGCCGGGCCCGGCGGTGCTGGCAAGCGCCGCGTCGGCCTCGGCCTTCTCCCAGAACTTGTCGGTCTCGTGGTGAGCCTCGAAGCTGCCGTCGGGGTGCTGGAATTTGGCGAACAGTTCCCAGAAGGGTTTGGCGACGTGGGCACGGCGCTCCATCTCGCGCTCCACGATCAGCCCAAGCGTCGGACTCTGCACACGGCCGACCGAGAGGAAGTTGGAGCCGAAGCGGCGGGTACTGAGCGAGACCGCGCGGGTCAGGGTCGCGCCCCAGAGCAGGTCGATGTCCTGGCGGGCGGCGCCGGCGTTGGCGAGCGGGTAGGAAAGCTCGTCGAGCTCTCCGAAGGCGCGCTCGATCTCTTCCTTGGTCAGGGCCGAGTAACGCGCGCGCTTGACCCGCAGAGTGCCGGCCTTGGTCTCCTCGCGCGTGCCCAGATCCGGGTTGGCGTCGAGCATCTCCTCCAGCGCCTCGAGCCCGATCAGCTCGCCCTCGCGGTCGAAGTCGGTCGCGATCACAAGCTCGTCGGCTTCCTTGGCGACTTTGCGGATCGCCTTGACGACGTTTTTGTCGGTCGGCTCCTTGATCAGCTCGGCGTCGATCAGGTCGTGCAGGTCCGTTTTCTGCCAGTTGGAGTAGCCCTCGGGGAAGGCCGGGCCGAGCACGTGCCCCTTCAGCCCGATCGTCCTGTGGTCGCCGTCGGCGTCGCTCCAGGTGTAGTACGGGACTTTGAAGGTTTTGTCGCTGGTCGCGCTCCCCTTGCTGAGGAAGGTCGCGATCTTCTCGGCGCTGTTGTTCTTCTCGGTGACGATCAGCCGCATGGGGCGGCGAGGGTAGCAGGGGGCCACGGCGGCCCCTGTAGGATCGCGCCCTCAATGAAGGCACTGGTGACAGGCGGCGCGGGCTTCATCGGCTCCAACCTGGTCGACGCGCTGCTGGCTCGGGGCGAGGAGGTGACGGTCGTCGACGACCTCTCGACCGGGCGGCGGCAGAACCTCGACGAGGCGCTGGCGAACGGCGCGAGGCTGATCGAGGCGGACATCCGCGACCGCTCCGCGATGGAGGAGGCGGCCGGCCGCGAGCGCCCCGAGGTGATCTTCCACCTCGCCGCGCAGATCGACGTTCGCAAGTCGGTTGCCGACCCGGCCTTCGACGCCTCGGTCAACGTCGGCGGAACTTCCAACGTGCTCGAGGCGGCGCGCGGCGCGGACTCACGACGAGTCGTCTTCGTCTCCACCGGGGGCGCGATCTACGGCGAGGGCGAGGGCAAGACGTTGCCGCTGGGCGAGGACTCCCCGGTCGAACCGCTCTCCCCCTATGGTCAGAGCAAGTTTGCCGGCGAGGGGTACCTGGCGCTGTACGAGCGGCTCTACGGCGTCTCCACCGTCGCCCTTCGCCTGGGCAACGTCTACGGCCCCCGCCAGGACCCGCTCGGCGAGGCCGGCGTGATCGCGATCTTCTGCGGACGGCTGCGCGCCGGCGAGCGCCCGACCGTGTTCGGCGACGGCAGGCAGACCCGCGACTACATATACGTGGGCGACGTGGTCGCCGCGGCGATCGCGGCAGCGGAGTCCGAGGCAACCGGTCCGATCAACGTAGGCACCGGCATCGAGACCGACGTCCTCGAGCTGGCCCGCCTGCTCGGCGAGCTGGGCGGCGTCGAGAGCTTCGAGCCCGAGCTTGCCCCGGCCCGTACCGGCGAGGTGCAGCGGATCTCGATCGACCCGGCGCGAGCCGGGCGTGAGCTTGGCTGGAAGGCGCAAACGGGCCTCGAAGACGGCCTCCGCCTGACGCTCGACTCGATCTGAGACCCCCATACGCAGATGCAAGGTTGGCGGTCTTCCGTCGATCACTAGGCTTTGGGAATGCCCGCTCAGGCCTATGCCGGCAAGGAGTGCGTCTGCCAGCTGCGCAAGGGGATCTGCGACCAGTCCTGCGTGCGGGACATGCTCGAGACCCCCTTCTACATCGCCTGCCTGAAGCTGAAGGGGCGGCGCTGCCTGGTCGTCGGCGGCGGCGGCATCGGGCTGGAGAAGGTCGAGGGGCTGCTTGCCTGCGACGCCGGCGTGACCCTGATCGCGCCGGTCGCCCACCCGGAGCTGGAGAGCCTCGCGGCGGAGGGGTCGATCGAGTGGGAGAAGCGGGCCTATGCGGGCGCCGCCGACCTCGAGGGCGTCTTCATGGTCATCGCCGCGACCGACGACAGCGAGGTCAACATCGGCGTCTTCGACGACGCCGAGAAGCGGGCGATGCTGGTCAACGTCGTCGACGTGCCGCCGCTGTGCAACTTCATCCTGCCGGCGATCGTGCGCACCGGGCCGCTGGCGATCGCGATCTCCACCGCCGGCGCTTCCCCCGCCCTGGCGAAGCGGATGAAGCGCGAGATCTCAGAGCTGTTCGGCGAGGAGTACGCGCGCCTCGCGGTAATCCTCAACGACGCCCGCGGCTGGGCCAAGGGGACGCTGCCGACCTACCAGGACCGCAAGGAGTTCTTCGAGGGGATCGTCAACGGCGACCCCGATCCGGTGGCGCTGATCCGCGATGGCCGCGAGGCCGAGCTGCTGGCTTTGATCGAGGCGGCGAAAGAGCGCGCCGCCGCCTCACTCAGCGCCGCAGGCTGAGGCGCGGACGCGCTCGAGGGTGTCGCGGAGGGCGTCGGCTTCGGCGGCGCTGAGCTTCGCCGCGAAGGCGACCTTCAGCTCGGCGACGACGACCGGGCGCATTTCGTCGAGCAGGTCGCAGCCCGCCGGCAGCAGGGTCGCGTAGCTGACGCGACGATCCGTCTCGCAGAAGGTCCGCTCGAGCAGCCCGGCCTTGACCAGGCGGTCGACCAGCTTGGTCAGCCCGCCCCGGGTGATCACCAGCGCCTCGGCGAGATCGCCCATCTTCATCCGCTCCTCGGGCGCCTCGGAGATGGTCGCGAGGACCTCGTACCAGGGAAGCGGTGGGAAGTCGGCAGCAGCCAGGGCTTCCTGCAGCCGGCCCACGACCGCCGCGTGGGCGCGCGTCAGCACACCCCAGGCCTCGCCGTGGGCGGTGCGCACCGGCTTGCTGGCCGTGGCCTGCGGATTCACCCCCCGATCATCGCAGATGAAGGTTGTCCTGGCAATAGTTGTAGATACAAGCTTTTCTGCTAAGATTGTTTCTACGTCAATTATTGAATCGACAACTGACTATGGAGGACAGAGCGATGAGCACGCAGACCGTCAAGCAGATTCCAGCCGGCACCTACGGGGTGGACCCGGTCCACTCTTCGATCGCGTTCTCGGTCGTCCACAACGGCGTGGCGACGTTCCGCAGCGGCTTTGACTCCTACGAGGCTCGCCTCAGCGGCGGCGACACGCCAAGGCTGGAGGGCACCGTCGACGTCGGCAGCATTCGCGTCGAGGAGGAGCAGCTGAAGGGCCACCTGCTCTCCCCCGAGTTCTTCGACGCCGCGCGCTACCCGCAGCTGCGCTTCGAGTCCAGCGCGCTGGAGGTCGAGGACGACTCGGTGCGGCTGCGCGGCGAGCTCGAGATCCGCGGCGCCAGGCACGAGGTTGAGGCAAGCGGCAAGTTCGGGCAGATCGGCGCGGACCTCGCCGGCAACGTACGGGTCGGGCTCTCGCTGGCGGCGACGGTAGACCGGCGCAGCTTCGGGCTTGACTGGAACGCCGAGCTGCCCAGCGGCGGCGAGGTTCTCGACTACGAGGTGGCGATCGCGGTCGAGTTCGAGCTGGTCGAGGAGGCCGAGTAGCGATGCGCGTGCTCGGCATCTCCGGCAGCCTGCGCCAAGGCTCGCTGAACAGCGCCCTGCTGCGGACAGCCGCCGAGCGACTGCCCGCCGGGGCCGAGCTGGTCGGGTTCGAGCGGCTGGGCGACGTCCCGCCATACGACGAGGACGTCGAAGCAACCGGCACGCCCCGCGCGGTCGAGGCGCTGCGCGGGGCGGTGCGACGTGCCGACGCGGTCCTGATCGCGACGCCGGAGTACAACCACTCGATCCCGGGCCAGCTGAAGAACGCGTTGGACTGGGTGTCGAGGCCGGCCGGAAAGAGCGCGCTGAACGGCAAGCCGGCAGCCGTCATCGGCGCCTCCACCGGCATGTTCGGCGCCGTCTGGGCCCAAGCCGAGCTGCGCAAGGTCCTCGGCGCGATGGGCGGCCGCGTGATCGAGGCCGAGCTGGCCGTCGGCCACGCCAGGGAGCTCTTCGCCGGCGACCGCCTGGAGCTCTCCCCTCAACAGTCCGAGCAGCTGGAGGAGATTCTTGCCGAGCTGATCTCACAAGCCGAGATCGAGGCTGAGCTGGCCGTCGTCGAGCTGGCCTAGGTGTGGCGACTTATCCGTCCATTTGACGGATAAGTCGCCACACCCCTGCTCACCGCGAAGCGGAGTGGCTCAGGGGCCGAAGGACTCAGGCCGCTGGGAGGGCGAAGAAGGCTATGGCCGCGAAGTGGGCGGCTGCTGCTGCGATGACGAGGAGGTGGAAGACCTCGTGGTAGCCGAAGACGCGGGGGTTGGGGTTGGGGCGCTGGGTCGCGTAGACGACGGCGCCGGCCGTGTAGAGGAGACCGCCGGCGGCGACCAGGAGCGTGCCCGTCTCCCCCATCTCGTTCCACAGCCCCGGGAAGGCGACGGCGGCGACCCAGCCGAGCGACATGTAGATCACGGCGGCGACCCATTTGGGGTGGTCGATCCAGACCATCTCGACCACCGCGCCGGCGATCGCGCCGATCCAGACGACCACCAGGATCGCGTCCGCGAGCGGGCCGTCGAGGGCGAGCAGGGCGAACGGCGTGTAGGTGCCGGCGATGAGGAAGAAGATCATCGAGTGATCCAGCCGACGCATCCAGCGGCGCACGTCGGGTCGCTTCCAGTCGACCCGGTGGTAGAGGGCGCTGGTGCCGAGCAGGGCGGAGAGGCTGACCGCGTAGATCGCGACGGCCAGGGTCGCCTCCGGCGTCTTCGCGGCGACGATCAGGCCGGCGCCGAGGAAGAGCGAGACGAAGAAGGCCCACTCGTGCGAGACGCCGCGCAGCCTCGGCTTGACGGAGGCGATCGCCTCCGTTGCAACTTCCTTTGCAGATTCCGCCTTCTCGACTGCCCGTGCCCGCTTCATCACCTTGTCACCATAGAGGGAGACAGAGCGAAGTTTGCGGCATTTGCGGGGTCGCGCACAACAAAGTACGTCCGACTCGACAACGATCCTGGGCAGCTCCCCCTAAAAGTCGCCGCGAGAGGAGAAGTTCGATGTCCAAGACCGCCACCAGCACCGCCCAGTCCGGTCTGCAGGGCCTCTCGGTCGAGCGCAGATTTTCGACCGCCGGGACCCATCCCTTCGACGAGATCGAGTGGGAGATCCGCGATGCCGTGATCGGCAATCCCGAGAGCCCGGCCTTCGAGCAGCGCGGGGTCGAGTTCCCCAAGAGCTGGTCCCAGAACGCGACCAACATCGTCGCCCAGAAGTACTTCCGCGGGCAGCTCGGCACCGAGCAGAGGGAGTCCTCGGTCAAGCAGATGATCGGCCGCGTCGCCGGAACGATCTCCGAGTGGGGGCGCGAGGGCGGCTACTTCGCCTCCGACGAGGACGCCGAAGCCTTCGAGGCCGAGCTGACCTCGATCCTGCTCAACCAGAAGGCGGCTTTCAACTCGCCGGTCTGGTTCAACGTCGGCTTCGAGGAGCGGCCGCAGTGCTCGGCCTGCTTCATCCTCAGCGTCGAGGACAACATGGACTCGATCCTCGCCTGGAACACCAAGGAGGGCAAGATCTTCCGCGGCGGCTCCGGCTCGGGGATCAACCTCTCCAACATCCGCGGCTCGATGGAGCAGCTGGCCAAGGGCGGCACCGCGAGCGGCCCGGTCAGCTTCATGCGCGGCGCCGACTCCTGGGCGGGCACGATCAAGTCGGGCGGCAAGACGCGGCGGGCGGCGAAGATGGTCGTGCTCGACGTCGACCACCCGGACATCGAGCACTTCATCTGGTGCAAGGCCGACGAGGAGAAGAAGGCCGAGGCGCTGCGCGACGCCGGCTTCGACATGTCGATCGACGGCGAGGGCTTCACCTCGATCCAGTACCAGAACGCCAACAACTCGGTGCGGGTCAGCGACGACTTCATGGAGGCGGTCGAGGCCGGCGAGGACTGGCATCTGACAGCGCGCACCGACGGCTCGACGGTGAAGACCCTCGACGCGCGCGAGCTGATGAACCAGATCGCCGACGCCGCCTGGCGCTGTGCCGACCCCGGCGTCCAGTACGACACGATCATCAACCGCTGGCACACCTGCCCGGAGTCGGGCCGGATCAACGCCTCCAACCCCTGCAGCGAGTACATGCACGTCGACGACTCGGCCTGCAACCTGGCCTCGCTCAACCTGATGAAATTCCGCCGCCCCGACGGCAGCTTCGACGCCGAGGAGTTCGAGCACGCCGTCGACATCGTCTTCCTCGCCCAGGAGATCGTCGTCGGCTTCTCCAGCTACCCGACTGAGGAGATCACCGAGAACGCGAACAAGTTCCGCCAGCTCGGCCTCGGCTACGCCAACCTCGGCGCGCTGCTGATGTCCGACGGGCTGCCCTACGACTCCGACGAGGGCCGCAACGTCGCCGCCGCGATCACGGCGCTGATGACCGGCCGCGCCTACCGCCAGTCGGCGCTGATCGCAGCCGGGGCGACCGGGCCCTACGAGGAGTACGAGCGCAACCGCGACGCCCACAACGGCGTGATGCGGATGCACCGCGACGCCTCCTACGACATCGACGAGACGGGGATCAAGGGCGACCTGCTCGAGGCCGCGCAGCGGTCCTGGGACGAGGCGGTCGAGCTGGGCGAGGAGCACGGCTACCGCAACGCGCAGGCGACGGTGCTGGCGCCGACCGGGACGATCAGCTTCCTGATGGACTGCGACACGACCGGGATCGAGCCCGACTTCTCGCTGGTCAAGTTCAAGGAGCTGGTCGGCGGCGGGCAGATGACGATCACCAACCGCTCGGTGCCGCTGGCCCTGCGCACGCTCGGCTACGCCGAGCCGCAGGTCGAGCAGATCGCCGCCCACATAACCGAGAACAGCACGATCGTCGGCGCGCCCGACCTGAAGGACGAGCACCTGCCGGTCTTCGACGTGGCGGTCGGCGAGCGGGCGATCTCCCACACCGGCCACATCGACATGATGGCGGCAACGCAGCCCTTCATCTCGGGGGCGATCTCCAAGACGGTCAACCTGCCCCAGACGGCCACGGTCGAGGACATCGCCGACGCCTACACGCGCGGCTGGAAGGGTGGCCTGAAGGCCCTTGCGATCTACCGCGACGGCTCCAAGACTGCGCAGGCGCTGCGCACCGACGCGCAGGAGGAGAAGGGGGCCGAGGCTGTCGCCGAGGCCGCCGCGCCCGTGCGCAAGAAGATGCCGCGCGAGCGCGAATCGATCACCCACAAGTTCTCGATCGCCGGCCACGAGGGCTACATCACCGCCGGCAAGTACGAGGACGGCAACGTCGGAGAGATCTTCCTCACCGACATCGGCAAGGAGGGCTCGACGATGCGCGGGCTGCTCAACGCCTTCGCCACGGCGATCTCGATCGGCCTCCAGTACGGCGTTCCGCTGGAAACCTTTGTGCGCAAGTTCAGCTACATGCGCTTCGAGCCGGAGGGAATCACCGGCAATCCGGAGATCCCCTTCGCCAAGTCGATGCCCGACTACATCATGCGCTGGCTCGGCAGCCGCTTCATCGAGGACACCGACGTGCTCGAGGACCTCGGCATCCTCACCCCGGAGGTGCGGGCCAAACGGGACGCCGAGACGACCCAGCTCGGTCTCGGGATCGACACCAGCGGCGGCACCGCGGGCCCGGCCAACGGCCACTCCAAGCCGGGCAACGGCAACGGTGGCGGCGAGGCCGCAAAGGCAAGTGGCGGCCAGGCCGTCCCGGCCTCGGCGGCCTTCACCGAAACCCCACCCGTGGTCCCCGCCAAGATGTCCGGCCTTGACCTCGGCCCCGCCTGCGAGCAGTGCGGCGGCATGATGCAGCGGACGGGCTCCTGCTACACGTGCAGCTCGTGTGGCAACAACACGGGTTGCGGCTGAGCCGCTAGCTCAAGATTACTTCCGCGTTGTGGCGCGGGGTCTCGGTGATGGCGCGGCGGAAGATCCGCTCTGACTTGGGCTTGGCGGGGCGGATCTGGTGGCGCTTGACCAGCTCGCGAAGGACAACGGCCATCTCGAACTGGGCGAATGAGGCCCCGAGGCAGCGGCGGACGCCGCCGCCGAAGGGGATCCAGGTGTAGGTGCCCGGCGGGTTGTCGAGGAAGCGCTCGGGACGGAAGCGATCGGGTTCGGGGTAGACCTCGGGATTGCGGTGGACGAGGTAGACGCAGGGTGCGACCGAGACGCCGGCCGGCAGCTCGTAGCCGCCGATCTCGACCGGCTCGGTGAGCTTGCGCAGGACGATCGAGATCACCGGGCGCAGGCGCAGCGTCTCCTGGATCGTCGCGGTCAGGTACTCCTCGCGGCCCGCTTCGACCTCACTGCGCAGCCGCTCCAGCTTCTCGGGGTGGCGGACGAGGCGCTCGACCGCCCAGGCGAGCGAGGTGGCTGTCGTCTCGTGACCGGCGACGAGCAGGGTGAGCAGCTCGTCGCGCATCTCCTCGTCGCTCATCGGGCTGCCATCGTCGTGGCGAGCGGAGACCAGCAGCGAGAGGATGTCATCGCGCTCCTCGATGTCTCCGGCGCCGCGGCGCTCGGCGATCTCGCGGTAGATCAGCTCGTCCACCCGGTCGATGCGACGCCGGAACCAGGGCAGGCGACGCATTCGGCTGGGACCGAATATCACCACCGGCACGATTTGAAGGGGGTCGGTGGTGAGGTCGAGGAAGTCGCGCAGGGCCTCGCGAAGCTCGCTCTTCCTCTTGCCCTCGCCGACGCCGAACACGGTGCGCAGAATGATCTCCAGCGTCATCGCCTGCATCCGCGGCCGCAGCTGGTACGGGGTGCCGGTTGGCCAGCGCTCGATCTCGTGCTCGGCGACCTCGGTCATCGTCCGCTCGTAGCCCTGCATGCGGGCGCCGTGGAAGGGGGGCAGCAGCAGCTTGCGCTGACTCAGGTGAGGCTTCTCGTCGAGGACCAGGATCGAGTTGCGGCCGAGGACCGGAGCCACGATCTCGTTCGCCTCACCCGCGTGGAAGACGCGCGGGTCGCCGGTGAAGACCTGCTTGATCGCCTCGGGATCGGAGAGCATCACCCAGGTTCCTTCGTAGAAGATCTCGAGCTTGAAGATGTCGCCGTAGCGCTCGTGGCAGGCGAAGAGAAAGCGCCTCGCCTGGCGAGACCAGAGCGCCGACTGGATCGCCTTCGGCAATGGCGGGCCGGGCGGGAGCCGTCGCTCGGACGGCCGGGTCGCCGGCCGCGGAGCGGTTGTGGTCGCTGCCTCCATCTCCCTCTACCGAGAGGCTAGTGGCAAGTCGACGCCGTCGTGTGAGATGCGTCCCGTATTCGGTACGCGCCGGTTACGGAAGGGACTCGCAGGCAAGGCCGTCCCGGTCGGCGTCGAGGCGATGGGGGTCGCGCCTCGGGTTGTGCTTCTTGAAGAAGCGCTGCGCCTGCGCCTGTGTCGAGAAATCCGAGCAGTCCCGGTCGCGGAAGGCAGAGGCCGGCGGGGCGGTAAGAGCCAGAGCGAGAAGTGCGATGGCCAAGGCCACGCTGACGAGGCGAAGGGGAAGGATTTGGGTCTCCACGGGATCTCCTCTCGGAATTGCTTCCTCGAGCGGCAGCATAGTGCTCAGCCGGGAGATGAGATCCGCGCAAGCAGCCGCTTGCCGCACAGCAGCTGGGCGGAACCGTCCTCGAAGCGGCGGAGGTGGAGCGCGCGAGCGCTGGCGCACTCCAGCCGAACGGCTGAATTCGCGGGAGCGGAAGGGCTCTCTCCGCCCGCGATAGCGAGAACGACTGCAGCGATGGACAGTGCAATTGGAAACCTCAGTCGAGTCTTCATGCCTGTCTAAGGGGCTGACGCCGAGCGGCTCTCCCCCGTCGATACCGAAAGGTGACTCCCCGGCGACCGTCCATCGCATAGCCTGCGGTGCGCCCGTGGCACCCCCGCAGCCTCCCCCTCGCGTGCAGCACTGGGTCGCCCGCCGCGCCTGCGGTCTGAGTCCACGCACGCTGCGCCGGATCCTCGGCAAGCCTCCCAGGCTCGACGGCCAGGAGCTGGCGCCGGACATCCAGATGCTGCTGCGGCTGGCGGCGCTGGAAGGAGAGTTCTCGCTGGTCGAGGGACGCACGGTCGAGCAGGCGCGGGCCGAGAACCGGGCCGGGGTCCCGGTCGTCTGCGGACCCCCGCGGCCGATGGCCCGGGTCGAGAACATGGCGATCCCGGGGCCGGCGGGCGAGATCGGCGCTCGCCTCTACGTCGCCCTCGGCGCACCGCGCCCGCCCCAGCCCCTGCTCGTCTACTACCACGGTGGCGGCTGGGTGATCGGCGACCTGGAGACCCACGACGGCCTCTGCCGCTTCCTCGCCGAGCACAGCGGCTGCCGGGTGCTCTCGATCGACTACCGCCTGGCGCCTGAGCACCCCTTCCCGGCCGCGGTCGAAGACGCGGTCGCCGCCTTCGCCTGGGCGGCCGGGAACGCGGGCGACCTCGGCGCCGACCCCGCGCGAATCGCCGTCGGCGGCGACAGCGCGGGTGGAAACCTGTCGGCGGCCGTCTGCCTGCAGACGCGCGGCGACGGCCCTCGGCCGGCGATGCAGTTGCTCCTCTACCCCGTAACCGACGCGGTTGGCGGTCAGGCCTCGCGCGACGTCTTCGCCGAGGGCTTCCTGCTGACCCGCAACGACATGGACTGGTTCGAGGGCCACTACATCCCCGACGGCTGCGACGAAAGCGACCCGCGAATCTCGATGATGCGGGCGTCCGACGTCTCCAACCTGCCCCCCGCCTATGTCGCCACGGCCGGATTCGACCCGCTGCGCGACGAGGGCGAGATCTACGCATCGCGGATGCGCGAGGCGGGCGGGAAGGTGGCGCTGCAGCGCCACCCCGGCCTGATCCACGGCTTCGCCAACCTGACCGCGATCTGCCCGAGCGCCCGCACGGCGATGCTGGAGGCCGCGGGAGCGCTCCGCATGGGTCTCAGCTGACTCTCGATATACCCCCAGGGGGTATGCAATACTGGGCGGCATGGACGCACATGCTCATCCCCACGACCATGCCCACCATCACCACGAGATGCCTACCGAGGGGGCGGCGCTCACCGGCGTCGCGATCAGCGCCACCCTCCACTGCCTGACCGGCTGCGCGATCGGGGAGGTCACAGGCCTCGCGATCGGGACCGCGGCCGGCTTCTCGGACCTCGGCACGATCGCCCTCGCGGTCGCCCTCGCCTTCCTCTTCGGCTACACGCTGACGAGCGTGCCGCTGCTGCGCGCCGGGATGGCGCTCTCGGCCGTGATCCCGATCGCCCTCGCCTCCGACACGCTCAGCATCGCGACGATGGAGATCGTCGACAACGCCATCGTCCTTGCGATCCCCGGTGCGATGGAGGCGGGCCTCGGCGACCTGCTCTTCTGGGGCAGCCTCTCCTTTGCGCTGGTCATCGCCGGAGCCGTGGCAATGCCCGTGAACCGCTGGTTGATCGCCCGCGGCAAGGGGCACGTGGCGGTGCACGAAACCGGGATCCACGGCGGCCCCCCGGTCAGGCTCGTCGCCTACGTGACGGCCGCGGCCGGTGTCTTCGGCAGCGCCGTGCTGATCGCGGAGTCGCTCTCGTGAGCCCGGCGACGATCCGCGGCTACACCGAGGACAAGGATGCGGTGCTGAAGCGCCTGCGCCGGATCGAGGGCCAGGTGCGCGGGGTCGAGCGCATGGTCGAGGAGAACCGCTACTGCATCGACGTGGTCACCCAGGTGACGGCGATCCAGGCGGCGCTCGACAAGGTCGCCCTGGAGCTGCTCTCCAACCATGCCGCCCACTGCGTCGCCGGCGCCGGGGGCGACCGGCAGGAGCGGACCGAGGAGCTGATGGCCGCGGTGAGACGCCTGCTCCGCCGCGGCTGACCTCACTCGTACTGCAGGGACTCGAGCACGTTGAGGCGGGAAGCCCGGCGGGCAGGCGGGATTGCGGCGAGGACGCCGGCAAAGGCGGACAGCACCATCAGCGCCAGCAGCGAGCCGACCGGATAGGAGAGCGCGAAGCCTTCGTCCTTCAGCGGCTGGGCGATCAGGGCCGCGAAGATCACGCCCAGCACCATGCCGAGCAGGGCACCGATCAGGGCCGTGATCACGGCCTCGTAGCGGATCATCGTCCGCACCTGGCGCCGCGACATGCCGATCGCGCGCAGCATCCCCAGCTCCCGCGTGCGCTCGTGGATCGAGAGCGCCAGGGTGTTGGCGATGCCGAAGAGCGAGACGATCACGGCAAGCGCCAGCAGGGCGTAGATCAGGCCGAGCAGCTGGTTGATCTGTTCTTCCTGGTTTTCCTTCAGCTCCTGCTGGTTGCGCACCTCGGCCACCGGGAAGTCGCGCTTCATCAGGGCCGCAATGCTCGCCTGGACCTTGGCGGCGTCGGCTCCCGGTGCCAGCTTGACGAAGTCGATCACGTCGTCGCGCTGGTCGAACCGGCGCTCCATCAGGCCCTGGGCGACGATCGCGCTGCCGAGCAGGTCGGCCTTGTCTTCGAACTCGCCGACGACCTCGAGCTCGGGCCTGGCCCCGATCTGGGTGAGAAAACGGACCCGGTCGCCGAGCGCGAGGTCGTTGCCTTCGGCAAAGGACTTGTCGACGATCACCTGGTCGTTCTTCAGCCTGCGGAGGGTCTCCGGCCCCCCCTCGGTCCAGTCGATGCTGAGCACCGCGTCGGCATTGCGGGAGAGGGAGGAGACGCGCGGCTTGCCGCCCCCGTCGTCGAGCAGCTTCGCCTGGGCGGAGCGCAGGGAGGAGACCAGCTCGACTCCCGGCACCCGGGAGGCGGCGGGCACGATGCGGGGGGAGATCGGCGAGAAGCCGTCGCTGTTTTGGATCACCAGCTCCCCCTGGAAGCTCTCGTCGACCGCGGTCGCGATCGAGCTCTTGATCCCGGCGGCGAAGACGGTGACGAAAGCGACGACGGCGAGACCGATCATCAGCGCCGCCGCGGTGACCGCGGTGCGCGCCGGGTTGCGCTGGGTGTTCTCGCGCGCCAGCCGCCCGCTCAGGCGCCGCACCATTTCCAGCGGCTTGCCGGCGAGCGAGGCGAGCGGCCTTACCAAGCGCGGGCTGAACAGCGAAACGCCGAGGATGACCACCACCGCCCCACCGCCCATCAGACCGGCGGCGGCGCCGCCCTCGGCGCCGCCGAAGAGCCCGGCGAGGAGCATCCCCAGGCCGGCGAGGCCGAGCAGCGCCGCGACGATCGCGGTCACCACGCCTCGCCGCCGGCTGTGGGGGAGCTCGATCGCCAGCAGGGCGGCGATCGGCGGCACTCGCGTGGAGCGCAGCGCCGGGATGAAGGAAGAGACGAGGGTGACGCCGATGCCGATCAGCAGCGAGACGACGACCGTCCGGTCCTTGGTCACCAGGGCCGTGGTCGGCAGGTCGATTCCGATCGCGACGAAGAGGGCGTTGAGCCCGACCGCGATCCCGTAGCCGGCGAGGAGGCCGAGCAGGGCCCCCAGGATGCCGATTAGGAGGGCCTCGATCACGACCGAGCTCGAGGATCTGCCGGCGGCTTGCGCCGAGGGTCCGCAGCATGCCGAACTCCTTGATCCGCTGCGCGACCGTGATCGAGAAGGTGTTGAAGATGAGGAAGGCACCGACGAAGAGGGCGACGAAGGCGAAGACGAGGAGGGCGATGCGCAGGAAGCCGATGTCTTCGCGGATCTGGTCGGAGTTGCGTTCCGCGTTCTCCTTCGCGGTCTCCACCAGGACCGACGGCGGCACGACGCGTTGCACGCGCTGCTTCAGCGTCGTTTCGGAGACTCCCTCGTCAGCAGCGATCGCGATCTGGTCGAATTCGCCGCGCTTGCCGGTGATCCGTTGCGCCTCGGGCAGGACGAGGCCGGCGATGCTGGCGCCGCCCCACGATGCGTCGCCGAGCCTGGTCAGGCCGACGATCCGGTAGGCCGCCACCCGCTCGACCGAGGCGAGCTTGAGGGTGTCGCCGAGCCCCAGGCCGGCCTCTTCGGTGGCGTCCTGGTCGAGGGCGGCCTCGGAGGCGTCCCGGGGCAGCCGTCCCTCGGTATAGGTCTGCGTTTCGAGCGCCTCCGGCAGGATCGAGGTGATGAACTTGGGGGCGAACTTGGAGCCGATCTGCTCGTTCTCGGCGTCGAAGAAGCCGCCCGGCGTGAAGATCTGGCCCGCCGCCACGTCCACGCCCCGCACCCGCTCCACCCTGGGCAGCAGGCCGGCGCTGAAGCTGGGTACCTCGCCCGATTCCTGGCGCACCTCGTCCTTGGCCGAGATCACGACGTCGGTCTTGGCCAGCGAGTCTTCGAAGATTTCGTCGAAGGCGGCGAAGGTGGTGTCGGTGAGGATGTAGGTACCGGCGACGAAGGCGACGCCGATCACGACGGCCAGCGTCGTGGTCAAGGCGCGGATGCGGCGCGCCCAGAGGCTCTTGAGGGCGAGGCCCGTCAAGACGCCTAGTCGATCGTCTTCATCAGCTCGATCACCTCGTCGGTCGAGCCAGGGGCGGCGTCGTGGACGACCCTGCCGTCACGCAGGGTGATCAGGCGGTCGGCATGGGCGGCGGCGGCGGGGTCGTGGGTGACCATGATCACCGTCTGACCGAAGTCGTCGACCGCGTGGCGGAGCAGGCGCAGGACGTCGGCGCTCGCCTTCGAGTCGAGGTTGCCGGTCGGCTCGTCGGCGAAGACGACGGCCGGCTTGGAGACCAGCGCACGGGCGACGGCGACGCGCTGCTGCTGGCCGCCGGAGAGCTCGGAGGGCCGGTGGGTGCGGCGGTCGCCGAGGCCGACGGTGTCGACCAGCTGATCGAGCCAGGCCTGGTCGGGCTTTCGGCCCGCAATCGAGAGCGGCAGCACCAGGTTCTCCTCGGCGGTGAGGACCGGCAGCAGGTTGAAGAACTGGAAGACGAAGCCGAGCTTGTCGCGGCGCAGCCTGGTCAGCTCGGCGTCGTCGAGACCGGTGATCTCCTGCCCGTCGAGGACGACGGTGCCGGCGGTCGGCTTGTCGAGCCCGGCGAGGATGTGCATCAGGGTCGACTTGCCCGAGCCCGAGGGCCCCATGATCGCGGTGAAGCGCCCGCGGTCGAATGCGGTGCTGACGTCCACCAGCGCGTCGACCGCCGCCTCGCCCTCGCCGAAGCGGCGCGACACCCCGTTGGCTTCGACCACCTGTCCGTTGAAGTCCATGACGGCACCGTATCGATGCCCGACGTGTCTGAGCTTAGACCCCCATATGGGTGGTTAAGCTCAGACACGTCTGCAGATAGCCTCCCCTCGTGGCTCTGGCTGACGACTTCGACGGGTTCCTGGTCGACCTCGACGGGGTCGTCTGGGTCGGGCGCGAGCCGGTGCCCGGGGCGGCGGAGGCCCTGGGGGCGCTGAGCGACGCGGGCAAGGAGATCGTCTTCGTCACCAACAACCCGGGCCGGCCCCCCGCCACCTACGCCGAGCGGCTGCGCGGAAGCGGCATCGCGGCAGAGGAGGACCGCGTCCTCACCGCCGGGGTGGTGACCGCGCGGCTGGCGGCGGATCGCGCCGGCGTGGGAGCGGCTGCCTTCGTGATCGGCGCGCCCGGCCTCAAGGAAGCCGCCGCCGAGGCCGGCCTGGAGCTGCTCGACGGCGAGGCCGGTCGCGAGGCCGGCGTCGTGCTCGTCTCCGGCCACCGCGAGTTCGACTACGGGGAGCTGCTGACCGCGACGCTGGCGCTGCAACGCGGCGCCGCCCTGTTCGCGACCAGCCGCGACCCGACCCTGCCGATGCCCGGCGGCGCCTGGCCCGGCACCGGCGCGGTGCTCGCCGCGGTGGAGACTGCCTCGGGCGCCCGCGCCGAGATCGGCGGCAAGCCCGAGCGCCATCTCTTCGAGCAGGCGCGCGCGTCGATCGCCGGCGCCGAGCGGGTGGCGATGATCGGCGACCGGATCGCGTCCGACGTGGAGGGGGGCCGGCGCGCCGGGCTGGCGACGATCCTCGTCCTCACCGGGGCCGGCACGCGTGCGCAGGCTGAAGCTGCCGATCCGCCCCCAGACCACGTGCTCGACGACCTCCTTGGGCTCCTGGGATGAGCACAGCGACCGCAGGGTCGGGATCCTCCGTGCCCCGCCCGGGGATCGCCTTCGCCGGCGTCTTCGTGGTCACCTTCTGCGGGCTGTTCGCGGTCGGCGCGGTCCTGCCCGTGCTGCCCCGCTACGTTCACGGCCCGCTCGAGGGGGGCAACATCGCGGTCGGGATCGTGATCGGCTCCTACGCGATCACCGGCCTGCTGCTGCGGCCCTTCGCCGGCCGGCTGGCCGACCATTGGGGCCGCAAGCCAACCGTCCTGCTCGGCTCGATCATCGTCGCGCTCGGCGGCTTCATGTACCTGCTGCCGCTGGGCGTCCCCGGCCTGATCGCCGCCCGGCTCGTGCTCGGCGCGGGCGAGGGCGCCGTGTTCACCGCCAGCTCGGCCTGGGTGGTGGACCTGGCGCCCCTCCCCGGCGGGGACGGCTGATCGGCCTCTATGGACTCTCCGTCTGGGCGGGGCTCAGCATCGGGCCGCTGGTCGGCGAGCTGCTCCTCAACGCCTCGAGCTATACCGTGGTCTGGCTCTTCGCGGGAGCGGTGCCCCTGCTCGGGGCGGTGATCGCCACCCGCCTGCCCGACCCGTTTCAGCCCGTGCCGCATCCTGAGGAGGAGCACCACCCGCTGATCGAGCGCGAGGCGGTCCGGCCCGGGATCGCCCTCGCCCTCGCCTCGATCGGCTACGCGACCATCGCCGCCTTCGTCGTCCTCCACCTCGACGCACGGGGCGTCGGGCACGGCGCCACCGTCTTCGGCGCCTTCGCGACGATGGTCGTGCTGACGCGGCTCGTCGGCGGCGACCTGCCAGACCGGGTCGGGGCCGCCCGGGTCGCGATCGTCGCCGCCTCGGTCGAGGCGATCGGCCTGGCCACGCTTGGCCTCGCGCAAAGCCTCACGGTCGCGCTGGTGGGCGCGCTGGCGATGGGTGCGGCCTTCTCGCTCCTCTATCCCTCGCTGTCGCTGATCGTGGTCAGCCGCGTCTCCGAGACCAGGCGCGGCGCGGCGCTCGGCACCTTCACCGCCTTCTTCGACGCCGGAATAGGCATTGGCGCACCGATCGCCGGCCTGGTTGCCGCGGTCATCAGCTACGAGGGGGCCTTCCTCGTCTCGGCAGCGATCGCCCTGGTCTCGGCCGCGACGATCGCCTTCGTGATCACCTCCCGCGGGCGCGCCCTGCTGGCCGCCTACTGCCCGGCGTATGCGTGGCTCAACGCCGGGCGATGAGGAGCGACTGAGCGGCGCGGCCGATGCGGCCGCGCTCGTCGGAGAGCTCGGACTCGGCGGTGCCGATTCCGGTCGGCCGGGGCCGGGTGACGGCGTCGACGCAGACCCACTCGCCCTCGGGCATGCGCTCGAAGTGGACGCTGAGGTCGACGTTGATGAAGACGAAGGAGCGCCAGTCGAGCACGGCGCTGATCCCGTTGCCGACGTCAGCCGCGACCAGCGCCCGCTGCAGCGGAGTCGGCTCCTCGCCGGCCACGAGCGGGTGGCACATCCGCATCCAGACCGTCGCCGGTCCCGGCTCCCGGAACGCGCCCGAGACCGACCTCCACTCCATCGCGGTGTGGTAGCCGACGCTCTGGCCGGTGGCGAAGAACTCGGGTGCCCGGCCCTGCTCGGGACCGGGCGGCGGATCGTCGAGCCGGGTCGCCTCCTCCGGCATCTCGACCTCTGTCCTCCGCAAGAGCCAGGCGGTAGCCCGCATCAGCTCCCCGTCGTCATTTGAGAGCGAAGCCTCGACCAACTGCACCCTCCTCCCCGGACGCAGCACCCGCGACTCGACCCGCACCGGCCCAATCGGCACGGGCCTGAGGATCTCAATCACGATCCGCCCAACCTGAAACTCCTCAGATCCCACAAGCTCCTCGATCTCACGCCCGAGCAATGCCGACGGCGGCCCCGCGTGTTGGGAGCCTGGATCCCACGGACCCCTGGTCAGCTCACTCGCAACGAAGCTGTCCTCGCCATTCCGCTCGTAGAACGCCTCATTCATCGAGCGCGCATCGTAAGGCCGGTTGGTGTCGACTCGCCGGACACTCAGCGCGAAGCGCGTCCGCCGAGTCGGCACCAACCGGCCTCTACCCTTAGCGCATGGAGAAATTGCAGAAGACCGACTCCGAATGGCGAGAGCAGCTCACTCCCGAGCAATACGAGGTGACCCGCACGGCCGGCACCGAGCGCCCCTTCACCGGCCCCTACGTAGACGAGAAGAGCGAGGGGATGTACCACTGCGTGTGCTGCGGCACCGAGCTCTTCTCCTCGGACACCAAGTTCGACTCGGGAACCGGCTGGCCCAGCTTCACCGAGCCGGCCAACCTCGAGCACGTCGAACTGCGCCCCGACAACAGCCTCTTCATGCGCCGCACCGAGGTCGTCTGCAGGCACTGCGACGCCCACCTGGGACACGTCTTCGACGACGGCCCCCCTGAGGCCGGTGGCCAGCGCTACTGCATCAACGGCTGCGCGCTGGAGCTCAAGGTTTCCCCCCAGCACCCAGATAGCTGAACTTCACCGCGAGCGCCACCGCCTCGGTGCGCGTGTCCACCTCGAGCTTGCCGATCGCGTTGCGCACATGGGTGTGGACGGTCGCCGGGCTGAGCGCCAGCCGTTCGGCGATCTCTTTCACCCGCAGACCCTCGGCGAGGAGCTCGAGGATCTGGCGCTCGCGAGGCGAAAGCGTCAGCAGTTTCTCGACCTCCGACGGCTTGCCCCCGGCAAAGTCGCCGCCGAGGAAGGTGCCGCCGCCGGTGACCGCTTTGACGGCGCGGGCGATGTCCTCCGCCGGCGCCGACTTCAGCACGTAGCCCGAGGCTCCCGCCCGCAACGCCAGGGCCAACAGGTCGGGCTGGGCGTGTGCGGTGAAGACGACCACTTTGGTGCGGGGGCGCGCCTTCAGCACCTCCTTGGTGGCCTCGATCCCGTCGCGCTTGGGCAGGCTCGACGTCGATGATGAGGACATCGGGCTCCAGTTCCTTGACGACGTCGACCACGTCGCGTCCGTCACCGGCCTCGCCGACGATCTCGACCGTGCTCGAGTTGGCCATCCGGGCCTTGATCGCCTCGCGGACGATCTCGTGGTCGTCGCAGAGGACGACCCGCTTGGCATCTCTGACGCCGGTGCTCATCGCGAATGTTCACGCTCCACTCGCGGCGCGAAGAACCAGATATGCACGCTTGCTCGTTCCGCGTTCACGGTTACCCGATCCTCTCAGGCGCCCCGTACGAATGCAAAATAGTGGGTAGCGTGAACCCTCCGTCCCGCTCCTGCCGGTTCTCGATCAGCGCGATCATCGTCCGTCCCACGGCCACCGCCGTCCCGTTCAGCGTGTGCACCGCCTCCGCTGATTCGCCGTCGGCGGGCCGATACCTACAACTGAGGCGTCGCGCCTGGTAGTCGGTCGTGTTGGAGCAGGAGGTCAGCTCGCGGTAGCGCTCCTGGCTGGGAATCCACGCCTCGCAGTCGTACTTCTTCGCCGCCGGGGCGCCGAGATCGCCGGCGGCCACGTTGACGACGCGGTAGGGGATCTCCAGCGCCGAGAGGATGCGCTCCTCGATCGCGAGCAGGCGCTCGTGCTCGGCCGCGGACTCCGAGGGCTCGACGAACGAGAACATCTCGACCTTGTCGAACTGGTGGACGCGGAAGATGCCCCGAGTGTCGCGCCCGGCGGCGCCGGCCTCTCGGCGAAAGCAGGTCGAGAAGCCGGCGTAGCGCAGCGGCAGGCGATCGGCCTCGAGGATCTCGTCAGCGTGCAGGGCGGCGAGGGAGACCTCGGAGGTGCCGACGAGGAAGAGCTCGTCCTTGGGCACCTCGTAGATCTGGTCGCGGTCGCCTGGCAGGAAGCCGGTGCCGTAGAGCGCATCTTCGCGGACGAGGACGGGCGGGACCACAGGCTCGTGCCCCTCGCCGCGGACCAGGTCGAGGGCGAAGCGGACCAGAGCCAGCTCCAGCATCACCAGGTCTCCCTTTACGTAGGCGAAGCGCGAGCCCGAGAGGCGCGCACCCGCCTCCATGTCGATCAGGCCGAGCTCGGTGCCGATCTCGAGGTGGTCGAGCGGCTCGAACTGAAAGCTCGGCCGCTCCCCCTCCTCGCGCAGGACGACCGCGTCCTCCTCGGTCATCCCTTCGGGGGCGTCGGGATCGGGCAGGTTGGGCAGAGCCCCGATCAGCCGCTGCAGGTCGGCCTCGACCTGCTCGAGCTCGGCCTTGCCGGACTCGATCGTCTCCTTCAGCGCCGCCACGGCCTGCATCTGCTCCTCGGCGTCCTCGCCGCGCTGCCTGGCCTCGCCGATCTGCTTGGAGAGCGTCTTGCGCTCAGCCTGAGCGCCCTCGACCCGGGGCAGCAACTCGCGGCGGCGGGCGTCGAGGGCGAGCAGCTCGTCGAGGGGCTCGGCGGCTCCGCGGCGTGCGAGCGCCGCCTTGACCCGCTCGGGGTCGGAGCGGATCAGCTTCAGGTCGAGCATCGCTCGGAGACGTCAGGGCGCCGGCTGGGCGCCGGGACGGGGCGATTCTTCGGCTTCGTCGCCCGCGTACCTGGCGACGAAGCGGGCGACTTCGTCGGCCTCGTCGCCGACGACGATGTTGGCGGGCATGATCGCGCCGGAGAAGCCGCCGTTCTGGATGGCGAAGAGAGCGTCGTCATACGTCTCGGTTCGCTGGTCGAGGTTAGGACCCTGCGTGCGCAGGCCGCGATTGCCGCTGCCCTGGGTGCCGGCGGCGCTCAGCGTGTGGCAGCCGGAGCAGTGCGTGGCGAAGAGAACGGCCCCGCCGTGATTGGGGTCGTTCTCGGCGACCGAGACGCCTTCTTCGCCGAACCCGCAGGCGGCGAGCCCGAGGGCGGCGAGGACGGCCATGGCTGTGATCAGTGCAGGGCGCACGCGGCGCGCATCATATTGTCTTGACCCGATCCGGTTCCTCCACGATGCCGACGCCAGATCCAGCCCGCTTCCGAGCCGCGATGGCGATGCTGCCGACCGGCGTCACCGTGGTCAGCGCCGGCGGCCCCGGCGGGCCGGCCGGAGCGACCGCCAACGCCGTCTGCTCGCTCTCCATGGAGCCGATGCTGATGCTCGCCTGCCTCGACCGCGGCTCGCGCACCCTGCTCGCCGTCCAGGCCGCCAACCACTTCGGCGTCAGCGTCCTGCACGCCGGCCAGGAGCCGATCGCCCGCGCCTTCGCCACCAAGGCCCCGGTGGCCGACAAGTGGGACGGGATCGGCTGGAGCGAGCGCGACGGGATCCCGGCCATCGACGACGCCCTGCTCTGGGTCGCCTGCGACCTGCGCGACGTGATCGCCGCGGGAGACCACGTCATCGTCACCGGCGAGGTGCGTGGCCTGGAGTGCGGCGAAGGCGACCCGCTGGTGTTCAGCGGAGGCGAGTACCGGCCGCTGGGCTGACTCAACGTTTGTTTGGTCAAGCCCCTTGGCCTAATCACCGATAACCCCTCAATGACGGAGAGCCGGGTTCCTGCCGGAGTCGAAGGGCAGGAAAGGGAGATTGAGCGCGAGCTGCGCCGCCTCGGAGGTGCGCTGAACGCACGGACGGCCGACGTGGTCGGGCAGATGATGGAGCGCTCGGCGTCCTCGGGGCGCATGCTCGACAGGCACGTCGAAGAGAGCTTCGAGAAAGTGGGGGCGGTGTCCACGGTGGCCGTGGCGCGATGGATGGCCGGCGAGGGGGAAGCGGTCGCACGGGAGGTGGGGCAGGAGTCCTGGCGCATCTTCGCCCAGCTCGCCTCGCAGCGGGCCGCGCCGCTGAACGAGGTGACCAAGCGGTGCCTGCGCTGGCGCGACTCCACGGCCTCGGTGCTGAGGGCCAGCGCGAGCGATCTCGAGCTCGCCCCCGAAGTGCTGGACCTCGCCCTGCAAATGCTGCAGCGCAGCCTCGACGTCACCCTGGTGCGGATGTGCGAGTCCTTCGAGGGCGAGCGCCAGCGCTCGCACGAGGAACTGGCCAGCCGCGAGAAGGAACTGGTCTTCCTCGCCACGCACGATGCGCTCACCGGACTTCCCAACCGGACCCTGATCCTCGACCGCATCGAGCAGACGCTGACGCGAACCCGGCTCAGCCAGGAACCGGTGGCGGCTCTCTTCATCGACCTCGACAACTTCAAGGCGATCAACGACTCGCTTGGCCACGGCGCCGGCGACGAGCTGCTCTGCGCGGTCGCCGCCCGGCTCGAGGGCGTCATCCGCGAGACCGATGCGCTCGGCCGCCTCGGTGGCGACGAGTTCGTGGTCGTCGCCGACGGACTCTCGCTGGCGGCCGGGCCGGAGCTGATCGCCGAGCGCCTGCTCGAAGCGTTCAAGGAGCCGTTCACGCTCAGCGGCGCCGACGATACGCGCGTCTTCGTCAAGGCGAGCATCGGCATCGCCACCGGCGGGCGAGCATCCGCCGAAGAGCTGCTGCGCGACGCCGACATCGCCATGTACCGGGCCAAGTGGAGCGACAAGAACCGCTACCTGGTGTTCGAGTCCGAGATGCAGGACGAAGTCCAGTCCCGCATGGAGATCGAAATGGACCTCCAGGGCGCGCTCGAGGGCGAGGAGTTCTTCCTCGTCTACCAGCCGACGTTCGACCTCGAGAGCATGACGCCGACGGGGGTCGAGGCCCTGATCCGCTGGCGCCGCCCGGGGCGCGGCGTCGTCGACCCCGAGGAGTTCATCCCGCTGCTGGAGGAGAGCGGGATGATCGTCGACGTCGGCGCCTGGGTTCTGATGGAAGCCTGCGCCCAGGCGGCCAGGTGGCGGGAGGACGGTTACTCGCTGGGAATGTCGGTCAACGTCTCCGCCCTCCAGCTCGACACCGACGACCTGCTCACGCATGTCGAGGAAGCGCTTGGCTCGAGTGGGCTCGAGCCGGGCGCGCTGACGATCGAGATCACCGAGACGACGCTGATGCGCAACATCGAGGAGACCGCGCGCCGGCTCGCCTCGCTCAAAGACCTCGGCATCCGGATCGCCGTCGACGACTTCGGCACCGGCTACTCCTCCCTCGCCCACCTCCAGCAGTTCCCCGTCGACATGCTGAAGATCGACCGCTCCTTCATCTCCAAGCTCTCCGAGGGGTGCGAGGGGGAAATCCTCCTCCACACTCTCGTCCAGCTCGGCAAAGCACTGGAGATCGAAACGACCGCCGAGGGCATCGAGCGACCGCAGGACCTCTCGCTGATCAAGTCCGAAGCATGCGACAGCGGCCAGGGCTTCCTCTTCACCCGCCCCCTCACCGCCTCCGACGCGGACGCGTTCTTCCGCCAGTGGCCCAAGGACCGCCGCTTCGAGGTCCGCGAAGGTCCCGCCGCGCGCGTCGCGGCCAAAGCGTAGTCAGGGGAAAGCCGTCAGCCTCTCGGCGGCGAGCGCGGCCAGCCCGTGCATCAACTCGACCGCGTCTGAGGCCGAGAGTCCCTGCTCGCGAACGAGCGAGCGCCAGGTGGCGAACGAGACCGCGTGGCCGACCGCCGCCTCGACCCTGCGCCTTCGCGCGCCGCGCTCCGGCCGGCCGCGGACGATCGTCTTCGCGGCCTCGGCGAGCCAGGCGCGCCTGAGCCCCACGGCACCCCGCATCGCGGGCACCAGAGTGGCGTCGCGCGTGGTCCTCTCGAGCATCTCCTCGCCGCCCTCATACCAGGCGTAGAGAGCGCTCAGCGCGACCCGCAGGCGCTCGCCGGGGTCGCCGACCGCGGCCCAGTCGGCCAGGTCGGGCAGCGGGTGCTGGGCGAGCCAGTGCGCAGAGCAGGCGCCGAAGAGTGCCTCTTCGTCGGGGAAGTGCCTGTAGACGGTGGCGCGCTGCACGCCGGCCCGCTCGGCGACGGCGCTGATCGTCGTCTTCGCCGGCCCGAGGGACCCGTGCAGGTCGACCGCGGCCTCGGTGATGCGGAGCCGCGTCTCGTCCTCGAGCTCGGCGCGGCGACGCTTGCGGTAGGGGCGCTTGGCGGCTTTGGTCTTTTCGCTAGACATTCTTGTTCGACGAAGTTTGACAGAGCCGGAGGCGGCATGCTAGTTTCGCGAACGTAACTGTTTAACGAAATGGAGGTCCACGATGTCAGCAGCACAGTTCGCCGAGACGCTCCGCCGCTTCGACGCTTCCCAGGGCCCGCGCAAGGTCGGCCCCGACGAGGGCCCGGTCGCCCAGCTCGGCGGCTGCGACGCGCGCTTCCTCGTCTTCGGAGAGGAATCGGGGGGCGGCTTCTCGCTGGTCGAACATCCGGTGCCGCCCCGCTCCCTCTGCGCCCCCCGCCATCGCCACCTGGGCGTCGACGAGTACAGCTTCGTCCTCGAGGGCCGCATGGGCGCCCTGCTGGGAGACGACGTGATCTATGCCGAGGCCGGCGAGTTGGCCTTCAAGCCCCGCGACCAGTGGCACACCTTCTGGAACGCAGGGGACGAGCCCCTCCGCATCCTCGAGATCATCTCCCCGGCCGGCTTCGAGCACTTCTTCCGCGAGTTCGACCGGACGCAGAAGGACGGCACCTTCGACCCGGTCGCCCTGGGCGAGCGCTTCGCGATCGAGTTCGACATGGAGAGCCTGCCGGCGATCTGCGCCGAGCACGGGCTGACGCATCCGCTGCTCGACCAGGAAGGGTGACGCCGTCGATTACCTCGAGGTAATCGACGGGCGGACGCGGGCGGGCTAGAGTCGCCGCCAGATGCCGACCGCGAGCTCAAATGCCGACGTGGGGCCGCTGCTGCGAGAGTGGCGCGAGCGGCGGCGGCTCACCCAGCTCGAGCTGGCGCTCGACGCGGGAACCTCCGCCCGTCACCTGAGCTTCGTCGAGACCGGCCGCTCCAAGCCGGGGCGGGAGGTGCTGCTGCGGGTCGCCGAGCAGCTAGAAGTGCCGTTCCGGGAGCGGAACCAGCTGCTGCTCGCCGCCGGCTACGCCCCGGCGTTCCCGGAGCGCTCGCTAGTGGATCCGGCGCTGGCGCCTGTGCGGGGGGCGCTCGACCGAGTCCTAGCCGCGCAGGAGCCCTACCCGGCGATGGCCATGGACCGGGGCTGGAACGTCGTCGCCGCCAACGCGGCGTTCAGGGCGTTTGGGGAGTGGGTCGACCCGGAGCTGCTCGCGCCGCCGGTCAACGCGCTGCGGATGGGCCTTCATCCGCGCGGCCTGGCGCCCCTGGTCCTCAACCTCGGGGAGGTGCGTGCGTATTTCCTCGAGCGGCTCGAGCGCCAGGTCGCGATCACCGCGGACGACGATCTGGCGGCCCTGCTCGAGCTGGTCGCGAGCTACCCCGCGCCCGAGCACGAGCGGCTCCCAGCCGCCGAGGTGGCCGCGAGGGAGATCCTCACACCGCTGCGGATGCGCACCCCCGACGGCGAGGAGCTCTCGTTCCTCGGCACCGTCGCCAGCTTCGGCTTCGCCGGCGAGGTGACGACCTCCGAGCTCACGATCGAGTCGCTCTTCCCCGCCGATGCGGCGACCACAGAGGCGCTGGAGAGCATGGCTCGCGCCCGCCAAGACCCTGACTCGCACACCCCGTCGAACACAGGAGGAGGATGAAATGAGCAAGCCCGGCATCGGTCAGCTGATCGCGGGCGCCGGAGGCGTCCTGCTGATCGTCTCCCTCTTCCTCCCCTGGGCCGACGTCCAGGGCGCCAGCCAAACCGGCTGGGAGCTCTCGACGATGGCCGACGTCTTCTTCCTGATCGCCGGCCTGGTCGCGATCGGGGCGGCGATCACCGGCGGCCGCCACAGCTTCTTCCGCCCCGACCTCTCGCTGAACGCCGCGACCGACCTGCTCGGAGTAGTGGCGACGCTCCTCCTCGCCTGGCTCCTCGTCTTCGACTTCCCTGCCAACGCCGATCCCGAGGCCGGCGACTACCTGGCCCTGATCGCAGCGGTAGCGATCATGGGCGGCGCCGGCGACTACAGCGTGCTGCCTGCGGGAAGGTATTTGAGATGGCTCAAAGGCTCGAAAGACACTTAGGCTCGTGGTGGTGCCCGCTCATTGCCAGCATGGTTGCCTTTGCCTTGGCCGGCTGCGGCCTTGACGAGGAGGCCAGCACTCCAGCCAGCGGGTCCTCGATCGCGATTGACGGCCTCTACCCCAGTTTCGATCCTGCCGAGCCCCGCTACGTCTCCCGCTGTGGCCGAAGTGGGGCGCCGATCCACGTCGAGGCGAGCGATGACACCGTGGTCGATGTCGATGGCCCCGGCCCGCCCGAAACCGGGGCCATCGACATCGACCCCGGCGTCGCGCCCGGCGAGGACTTCGAGATCGAGGTGCGTATCGGTGAGCGTCGGCGCGTCTACGAGGTGCGCTGCCTCCCCGCAGACTTCCCGGTCTGGCAATTCGAGAGTCTGGGAGAGACGGCACCCGGCCTCTTCGTCGTCAGCTTCAGGGCATCCCGAGACGAGCGCCCGTGGGTGATCGTCTTCGACCATGAGGGCGCGCCGCGCTGGTGGTACAGCCCGCCGACTCGCGCCCTGTGGGCACAGGTCCTCAGCGACGGGACCGTTTCCTGGGCGAGGTCCTTCGGCGACGGCTACGGGCTCGACCCGCGGATGGCGCACGAGGTCCGCTCGCTCTCGGGCGAGCTGCTGCGCCTGGTCAGGACGAGGGGACCGATCGTCGACGGGCATGAGCTTCGCGAGCTCGGCAACGGCAACTTCCTGGTCGGCTCCTACGTTCCCGAAACGGCGGACCTGAGCCGCTTTGGCGGTCCCGCCCGAGCCGCGATCGTCTCGGCCGAAATCCAGGAACTCGATCCACGCGCGCAGGCGTTGTGGCGCTGGAACTCGCGCGGGCACATCTCACTGAAAGAGACCGGCCGCTGGTGGCGCAACGTGCTGAGCAACCCCCGGCGCCGGCTGCAGGGACGGGAGGCCTTCGACCCGGTCCACATCAACGCGATCGAGCCACGCGGGCCGGACGAAGTGGTGATCTCCACCCGCCACACCGACGCCGTCTACGGCATCCAGCGCTCGACCGGCGAGATCGTCTGGAAGATCGGCGGCAGCAAAACCGCCGACTCGCTGCAGATCCTCGGCGACCCGGCCCGGAAGCTGCTCGGCGGCCAGCACGACGTCCGCATCGCCAGGGACGGCAGCCTCAGCATCTATGACAACGGCAAGGACCGACCGCGGCGCCCGCGCGTCGTCTTCTACCGCCTCGAACCCGAGCAGGGCCGGGCACGCTATCTCGGTCAGCTAAACGATTCAGAGGTAGAGGCCAGTCACTGCTGCGGTTCGGCGCGGGAGCTAGCCGATGGCGGCTGGCTGGTGAGCTGGGGTGACAACCCGCTGGTCACGGCGTTTGACGGAGAGGGGCAGATCGTCTTCCGCCTCCATCTTGCCGCCTCTACCTTCCGGGCCGTCCCCGTTCCCCCTGGCGCGGTGACGATGACCCAGCTCAATCGGGGCCTGGAGGAATTGGAGGGAAGCGATTCCGACCCCGTCCCGACCTCGAATCGAAAAGAAACGACGCGACAGTAGCGCTCGCCCAGTCGCCGCCGCCTGGCGGCCGTCAACGGCCACCGCGAATGCCATGAACCTCGATCAGAATCGATCGGTGCCCAGAGCGGGAGCGACGGGACTTGAACCCGCGACCTCCGGCGTGACAGGCCGGCACTCTGACCATCTGAGCTACGCCCCCAGGGATTGGGCAAAACAGCGCCCGGCAAGCATTATCTCAGGGTCGCTGGACTTGTAGCCGGTAGGGGGTCGGGCGTGGGGTGCGGGAGCGGATCTCGAGGCGGAGGCGGGACTGGCCGCAGACCGTGAAATCCATCTGCTTGCGGACGGTCGGGAGGGGGCGGAAGCTGCGGAGCAGCCTGCCGGCGCGGCTACGGAGGGCTAGCTCGTAGCCGCGCCGGTGCAGGCCCACCGGGCGCAGGGTCACCGTTCCGTCGAGCGGCGTAGGCAGGAACTCGACGGCTGCGCCCTCCCCCCTGGCTGGCACGCGCCCCGAGAGCACGAAGCTCGTTCGTCCTCGCCAGGGCGAAAGGGTGTCTTCCTGGATCGCGCGGAAGGACTCGGCGGTCGGAGCCAGCTCGGGCAGCCAGCGCCAGCGAACCGAGGCCTCGGGGAAGCGGTTGTGGGCGTAGGCCTCTGCGAAGGCCTCGCCCGGGTCTTCGAAGTAGTGGTCGCCCTCGTCGCCGGGGAAGAACCGGCCGTGCCGCCGCCCGCTGCAGACGCCCTCGAGGCTGGCCCAGCGCTCGGTCCCCCAGTCGACCGCGCTCGGGAACGGCGCCGGCAGGTCGCGGTGCTGGGCGACGTGGTGCCCGTACTCGTGGGCGAGGACGAAGTCGCGGTCGGCGCCGTCCTCGTCGACTTCCTCGTTGCCGCTGAGCACGATCCTGTTCTCGCCCGGGAAGTAGCAGGCCTCGGCGCCGAAGCCGCACTCGAAGGCGAGCTGGTAGGGAGTGTCGAGTTGCACGACGACGAGGCTGACCTCGGGGCCGTGGACGAACGTGCCGAGGAGGTCGGCGATCCGTTGCGGGTCGGCGTCGGTGCAGTTGATCGCACAGGCGGAGGTGACGGCCACCTCGATCGTCGCCCCGGTGCCGTCCCCGATCGCATAGCGCTGCGACGACGCAGTGGCCGAGATCCGCGCCGCCGCAGCGCCTGGCGCGCCCCATACGACGTCTCGCATCGGTGCCGCCGGCCGCGGCACCTCGAGCGCGTCCGCCGAGCCGGGGCGGCCGGCAGCCGCTCCACCCGGAGCGGCGAAGAGGATGAAGACAATGGCCATACCCGCAAGCGCCCCCGCCGGGCGCCGGCTCACGGGGCGGGACCCGGGCTTATCTCGTGGTGGGCGGGAGGCGAGGCGGAGATGTATGCACGGTAGTGGCGAGGGTGCCGCAGGAGAAGCAATCCAACCCACACCGATGTACCCATCGCGGACGCCGGTATCTGCGGAGACCGCAATACTCCCCGAGCATGATCGTCGAGAGGACCGAGAATCCGCAGTGGCTGTCCAACGCCTACCTCGTCGCCGACGAAGCCGGCGGCAGGGGCGTGCTGATCGACGGCAACGACGACCTCGGGCCGCTGCTCGAGCGGGCCGAGCGCGACGGGATCGAGATCACCCACATCCTCGTCACCCATCCTCACCCCGACCACGTGGCGGGGCTGGCCGAAGCGCGCGAGCGGCTCGGCGGCGTGCCGACGGTCGCCCACGCCGAGGCGGCGGCGGAAATGGACCTCGACGTCTCCCAGGCGATCGCCGACGGCGAGAGGCTCGCCACCGGCAACCTCGAGATCGAGGCCATCCTCACCCCCGGCCACGCGGCGGGACACGTCGCCTTCCTCGTCGACGGCACCGACGTCTTCACCGCCGACGTCCTCTTCAAGGGCACCGTCGGCGGCACGATGGCGCCGGGCGCCAGCGGCTTCGAAGACCTGCGCGACTCGGTGATGCGGCTGATGGAGCTGCCGCCGGAGACCCGTCGTCCACCCCGGTCACCGCGAGCCGACGACGATCGGCGACGAGCGCGACGCCAACCCCTTCGTGCGGATCTGGCGCGGCGAGGCGAAGACCGGCGAGGAGCAGGTGACGGTCTGGGGCCGGCCGGCGACGCTGAAGCTGTGGGCGCCCGACTACGACGGCGGCAACAAGGCCTGGATCGTCTTCGGCGACGACGGGGCCGAGGCGATCGTCGGCGGCTCCCAGGTCGAACGCGCCTGAGAAGGCGCAACTTTCCGCCCCAGATCCAGGACCTTTAGCCATCTCAGGCGGTTCTGGACGCATGTGCGATTGGAGTACGGGCCGTTTACCACCACACTGCCCTCCTCGCTTCGACGGCGAAGTTCGTAGGACGGCGGAAACGCGCAATTGACTCAGGCGATCACAGCAACCGGCATCCAGGAATTCTTCTTCGACTGGTATCCAGTCTTCGGAGTCTTCTTCATGGCCTGCCTGCTGCTCGTCTTCCTGAGGCTGATGCGCAGCACGGTCGGCTCGACCAAACCGGAGACGGTGAAGGCGAGCAAGACCGAGCCGGTGCTCTGGGACGAGGTCCAGGGAGTGGATGCCGCCAAGGACGAGCTGATGGACGTCGCCGAGTGGCTGCGCGACCCGGAGCGCTTCGCCGCGCTGGGCGCCCAGCCGCCGCGCGGGGTGCTGCTCTTCGGCCCCCCGGGGACGGGTAAGACGATGCTGGCGCGGGCCGTGGCCGCGCAGGCGGGCGTGGACTTCTTCGCCGCCTCTGGATCGAGCTTCGTCGAGATGTTTGTGGGGAGGGGTGCCGCCAGGATCCGGCGGCTGTTCAAGGAAGCGCGCAAGTCGGGACGTGCGGTGATCTTCATCGACGAGCTCGACGCCGTGGGAGGAGCGCGCAGTGGAGGAGGCGGCGATGGCGGTTCGAGCGAGCGGGAGCAAGCTCTCAACCAGCTGCTGGTCGAGCTCGACGGGTTCGAGCGCGACCCAGGCACGGTTATCGTCATCGCCGCCTCCAATCACGTCGACAAGCTCGACCGGGCGCTGCTGCGACCGGGTCGCTTCGATCGCCAGGTGCTGGTATCACCGCCTGATCGCGATGGACGCGAGGCGATCCTGCGGGCACACGCAAAGGGGAAGCCGTTGGGAGCGGACCTCGACCTGCGCGACGTCGCCCGCAAGACGACTGGGATGACGGGAGCCCAGCTCGCAAACGCGCTCAACGAGGGGGCGATCATCGCCGGGCGCGCAGGGCGCTCGGCGATGGCTCGCGAGGACCTCGACGAGGCGCTGCTGCGCCAGTCGGTCGGCTCCCAGCAGGCACGTCGCCTCAACCCCGAGGAGCGCCGCATCGTCGCCTACCACGAGGCCGGCCACGCACTCTGCAGGCACCTGGTCGGCGGCGACCCGCCGGAGATCCTCAGCATCATCCCCCGCGGTCCCGCACTCGGCTTCGTCGCCTCCTCTCCCGTCGAGGACAGCTACCTCGAGTCGAGGGAGGAGCTCCAGAGCGAGATCGTCACGCTGCTCGGCGGCCGCGCGGCCGAGGAGGAGGTCTTCGGCACCTCCTACTCCGGCGCCTCGGGCGACCTGGCGCGGGTCCACGCCGTCTGCAAGCAGATGGTCGGGGAGTTCGGGATGGGGGTGTCGCTCGGCGCCGAGGGGGCCCCGCCGATCGCGCTGCCGACCGGCGACTACGCGATGTCGGACCGGACCCGCCGCGACGTCGACGTCGCGGCGATGACGCTCGCCCGCGACGCGCACCGGCGCGCCCGGGCCCTGCTCGCCGCCAATCGCCGCTGCCTCGACGACCTTGCCGCGAACGCGCTCGAGCGCGAGACGCTGACCCGCGAGGACCTCGACGGGATCTTCGCCGCGCATGAGCTGGACGCGGAGATCGGCAGGGACGTGATCGAGCGTGCCGCTGCCGGGCTTGCCGGGGAGTCCGCCGAACCGAAGTAGAATTCCGGTACCTGTGACGTACCGCGACGAGGACTCCCGCTACTACTTCCCCCCTGGCCGCTCGATGGCGCGGCGGGTCCACGGCGAGCGCGCCGTCGGCCTGCTCTACGGGCAACGGGCGCTCCTGATCGGCGCCCTGGAGCCGCTCACCTACACCGGCACGATGCTGAGCACCGCCGCCGCCGACCGCCCCTTCCAGCGCCTGGCGCGCACGGCGAAGATCCAGGAGACGATCCTGCTCGGCACCCGCGAGGAAGCCGACAAGGTCCTCGCGGTGGTGAACCGCCTGCACGAACGGGTCAAGGGGACCCTTCCCGAGGCGGCGGGAAGCCACCCCGCCGGCACCGCCTACTCCGCCTTCGATCCCGAGCTGATGCTCTGGACCCTGGCCGTGATCGCCGACTCCGGCCGGGCGATGTACGAAGCGATGGTGCGGCCTCTCGCCGACTCCGAGCGCGAGCATCTCTGGCAGGACTACGTGCGCTTCGGCGAGCTCTTCGGCTTGCCGCGCGGCGACGTCCCCGGCAGCTACCGCGAGTTCAGCGCCTGGTGGGAGGAGCGGATGTCCTCACCTGATCTGCAGGCGACCGAGCACGGGCTCGACATGGCCCCTCTGGTCGCTTTCAAGCAGCCGGTGCCGGCCCCCGCACGCGGCAACATCGTCGCCCAGAACCACATAATCAAGGGCACCCTGCCGCCGCGCGTGCGGGAAATCTTCGGCATCCGCTGGGGCCGCGGCCACGAGACCGCCTACCGGGCGATGACCGCCGCTCACCGCCGGGCCCGGCGCTTCTTCCCCCGCCCGGTGCGCCGCGGGCGCAACGACGTCTTCTTCGACGTGGTCACCAAGACGGAGCAGCAGCGCGGCGGGACCCGCACGCCGCAGCTTCGCATCAGCGCCTAGGAGGGGTTAGCGAAACCCGCGTGGGCGGCTGGCGAGCGCCGGGCCAAGCGGGACAAGGACGCAGGGAGGCCGAATAGCAGCGCTATTTGGCCGACCGAGGACGCCGTACCGCGCAGTGTCCGCCGCCGCCAGACGTGCGCGAGGGTTTCGCTAACCCCTCCTAAGGAGGTCTAGCCCTTCGCCTTGCAGGGCTCGAAGAACGTGCCCCTGAGTTCGGTGCCGTCCCTGAAGGCGAACTCACCGCGAGCCTGCAGGCGACCGGTCGCGCAGCGCGCGTTGACGTAGCTGTAGCGCTTGCCCTTGTGGGTCCATTTCTTGCCGATCCTCAGGTGCCCCGAGAGGGGGATGCCGTTACCGCCGGCGATCGGCGGGATCCGCGCCTCGGTCCGGTAGCCGTAGACGCCTTTGCTGATCTTCTGGATCACGATCGGGATGACGAACGCGACCGGGGCCGGGACGGTGGTGTAGAAGTGCGCGAACACCGTGTCGTCGCCGCCCTTCTTCGGGCCGTTGAAGAGCGTGATCGGCGAGGAGACCGGGATCGCGGGCTGTTCGGGGAAGACGACGACGCCGCGGCCGAAGCCCTTGCCGACGATCGCGCCCGGGCAGTTCTTGCGGGCCGCCGGGACGGTCGTGGCCTGGAGCTTGGCCGACGTGCAGACCGGGAGGCCGGTGGTGACCACGGAGCCGTGCTTGTCGAATTCGAAGTTGATGTCTTTGATCACCGGCGGGTAGGCGCCCGAGACGGTGCTGATCTTGCCGCCGCCGTAGAGTTCGATCGGCGCGTCGCGATCCTTCGGCAAACGCTTCGGCGTGAAGCCGCCCTCACCGATGATGACGAGGTCGCCGAGCTGCAGGCGGACCTTCACGGCGTCGGCGGTGCCCGCCAGCACGAGCAAGCTCAGCGCCCCGACCAGCCCCGAGATCGCCAGGCGCCTTCTCCGCTTAGGGCTGCTGAGCATCGGCGCGGGTCCTTACTTGAGGACTTTGCAGGGCCTCAGGAAGGTGCCGCTGAGCACGGTGCCGTCCTCGAACCCGAAACGGCCCTTGGCCTGCAGGCGGCCCTTCGCGCAGCGGGCGTTGGCGTAGCTGTGCTTCTTGCCCTTGTAGGTCCATTTGCGGTCGATCGAGAGGCGCCCGGAGATCGGGTGCCCAAAGCCGTTGACGAGTTTCGGGATGTTCGCTTCGGCGCGGTAGCCGTAGGGGCCGCCGTGGATTTTTTCGATCACGACCTGGAAGAGGACCGTCGAGGGAGCGGGCACGTCGAGGTGCGCGTGCACGAACACCGTGTCGTCCCCGCCCTTCTTCGGGCCGTTGAAGAGCGTGATGCCGGTGCTCGCCGGGATCGGAGCCTGTTCGGGAAGGGCGACGACCGCCGTGCCGAAGCCCTTGCCGACGATCGCGTCTCCGCAGGCGTGCCGCGCGGTTGGCACGTCGGTGGCGACGAGCTTGCCCCGGGAGCAGACGGGAAGCCCCGTGGTGTCGACCAGGCCGTCCTTGTCGAATTCGAAGGTGATCTCGTTGAGGATCGGGGGGAGCTCGCCCGACACCGTCGAGAGCTTGCCGCCGCCGTAGACTTCGATCGGCGCGAAGCGGTCCTTCGGCAGGGTTTCGGGTTTGAAGCCACCCTTGCCGATGATCACGAGGTCACCCAGGCGAAGTTCGACCCTTTCGACCTTCTTGACGGCACCCGCCGTGGCGGCGAAAGCCAGCGCCGCCAGCGCCAGGACAGCGAGGACGGTCAGCTTCTCAGGCGCACGGAATCTCGGCATGGCGCTGGTGGGGCCCTTTATTTGCGGACCTTGCAGGGCAGTACGAAGTTGGCGGTAAGGGTGGTTTTGTCGGCGTCTTTGAAGGTGAACTGGCCCTTGACCTGGAAGCGCCCGGTTTCACAACGCGCGCTGATGTAGCTGTGCTTCTTGCCTTTGTAGGTCCATTTGCGGCCGACCTTGGCGGAGCCGGAGAGCGGGTGGCCGTAGCCGCCGGCGATCTTCGGGATTTTCACGTTGACGCGATAGCCGAAGACTCCGTTGTTGATCTTTTCGATCACGACCGGGACGATGAACGTCGCCGGGCCCGGGTAATCGAGGTGGGCGTGGGCGATGATCGTGTCGTCGCCGCCCTTCTTCGGGCCGTTGAAGAGCGTGATCGGAGAGCCGACGACGATCGGGCCCTGTTCCGGGAACTTCACGACGGCCTTGCCGAAGCCCTTGCCCACGATCGTGTCTCCGCAGGCGCGCCGCGCCGCCGGCACATCCGTGGCCACGAGTTTCGCTCTGGTGCAGACCGGGATCCCGGTGGTGTCGACGGCGCCGTGTTTGTCGAATTCGAGGACGAAGTTGTCCAGGATCGGCGGGATTTCGCCGGAGACCGTGGAGAGCTTGCCGCCGCCGTGGGTGGTGATCGGAGCATTCTCGAATTTCGGCAGCGCATTGGGCTCGAAGCCTCCCTGCGCGTCGAGCACGAGGTCCCCGAGGACGACGTGAGCTTTGAACGTGCTCGCATTCGCGATCGCCGCCGCGACAAGCACGCCGAGCACAACCCCTAGACCGATCTTCCTACGCATCCTGTGCCTCTCCTCTCCCTAGCCCTGGTCCAAGATAACGAGGACCTTCGCAGTCCATGTTAAGGCCCAAAGGCGTTCCGCTACCCCGTCCAGGCCAGATGCCCCGGGCTAACGCGGCTCGACGAGCAGCGCGCGAGCTACTGCAAGAACAACCCCCGAGGCGCCGAGTAGCGCCGAGCCGGCGTGCAGCTTGCGGCCGTCCACCTCGATCGGCCAGGCGATCACGACGAGATCCTCGCCCACGGGGGCGGGAGCGTCGATGCGCACCTGGAAGCGGGCGAGAAAGCTGGTGCGCAGGTCGCCGTGCATGTAGAGGGCGAAGTAGGTGGGGCAGTCGAGAACCGCGCCGACGATCTCGGGCATGACCCGACCGGACGCGCCGGCGGTCCAGGGCGGGGGCGCCCAGGGACTGGCGACGACGTCACGACCCGCGACCGCGCCGGCGAAGACGCCGAGCGAGTCCTCGCGCGCGCGCCCGCAGACGAAGCAGCGGCAGAACTCGCCGTCGGCGAGTCCGCGGTAATGGCGTGAGGCCGCCCGCGCCTCCTCGACCGAGACGGGCTGGGGAACGTCCAGGTCCAGCTCCGCCGCGGGCTCCACGGTCGCGACGAGCGTCTCGCCGTCGGCCACGCGCAACCCCTCCCCCTCCCGCTCAACCCCCAGCTCGCGATCGAGCGGCACCGGGCTGCGCAGGCTCACCGCAGCCGGGCCGTCGAGCAAGGCCGCGAACACCGCGGCGCTGTACCCCCCGTTGCCGCTGGCCAGCGGACCGTTGAAACGAGCCGGGATCGACACGGTTGTCCGACCGGAGGGAATGATCAGATCGTACGGTTACACGGCAATGCTGCCTACCTGCGCGGCCTGGAAGCCTTGTATTCGTCAGCGCTGGGACCCTCGAGGGTTCGGATGACCGACCCGTCGCGGACCACAAAGCTCATCTCGCCGCTTTGCGACTTGCAGTAGAACCATCGCGCCGCATCTGCCGACTCGGCACCCAACGCGCGCACGATGCATGCCGTACGGTCGCCGACCGTCTCGAATCTGATCTGCAGGAACCGCATCGGCGAGGGCTCGACCGCCTGCGCGAAGAGGTCGCGGAGTCTCCTCTCAAACGAGTCGATCCCGTTCTCCATCTCATAGTCGATTCCGGTTACCAGGTAATGGTCTACACGAGGGGCGTCTGTGGCAATCGCGCTCTCCATCAAGTTCGGATGCTTCTCGAGAGCTTGCCTATCCAATGCACCGATCACGACCGTGCCCCCATCGGTATTCAAAAGAGCCGTGACCGTCGCGGCTAGCCCATGAGCGACCTGAGGAGATCGAGGGGGGTGAGATCCACGCGAGGCCGAGCTGTGCTCTCCCAGGCGGTGCAGATCGGTGAAGGCAGATGCCTTGATCTCCAGGCGGCCACTCTCTCCTTGTTTCAGCAGCTGGACGATGCTTTGGTCTTCAGGCAGGGTTCTGCCTCCGGGCATCGATTCTTCGCGCGCCAGGGGAAAGGGGGAGGACGTGACGAACGTATTTATGCGGGGACTGGCGGATGGCTCCACGTCGGCGAGTCGCACCAGCAGTTGGTTGAGGTCGGAGAAGCTCTCGGCGCTCACGCTGCCGTGGATGAGGAAGTTGGAGAACCCCGAGCCCTGGTAGATGGACAGTTCGGAAAAGGCCCCCTGCGAAGCGTCGCGGACCACCTTGACGATCTGGTCTTCGAGGTTGCGATGAGCCGCTGAGAGCACCAAGGCATGGCCTTGGAGTCCCAGCGCGACAAAGAACCCGATCCCCCTTGCCACCGGCGGTCGGCTAACGATGTTCAAGGCCTGGTAGTGGCCCAGGTCAAGTTCTTGCCCGCCCCTGTTCAGCTGATCGATCTCGCCGGAAGCTAGGGGTTGGGCCAGAACCTCAGCGGGCGGTAGCCGGAGCGAGCCGTCGGCAGCAGCCCAAGCCCAGTGAGAGATGATCTGGTCCACTACGAAGCTGTCGACTAGCTCCAGACCACCGCCGAACTCAGCAAAGAGCCCCGAACGGATGTCCCACTCGACCGCTCTGGCGGGAACCCAAGCACTGACGAGGACGTCGAAGACCCCAAGCAGCTCAAAGGCCGCCCAGGAGCGTACGTCTACCTGACGCATGACCCCCCGGATCCTCTCGGCGGCTTCCCCGCGCCGGTAGCCGGCCAGCGAGAGACGCCAGAAGGTGAGTTGCTCTCCGGCCCACCGCCGGTGCAGGTGCGGGTGCCATTCGAGAGCCTGACCCAGAAGCTCGGGGGGATCCCACGCGTCCACACTGGCGTTGGCCCCAAAACTGGACCTGGACCCGGTGGAGACGAGCAACCGGGCCAGCTCATCCAGCGCCCTAGGCTCGTGATGCTGGCGAATCGTGCCGGCGCTGACAGGGCGTGCACCGCCCCGGAACTTCTGTCCGGCGATTTCCCGCTTCGCGCCCGCCTGGAGATCCTCGTACTGGGGATCGAGGCCCAGGACGATCGTGAGAAGGGAGCGATACTGCGACTGGCCCATGTCGCCAATTGCGCCCTCCAGCACCGCTCGCAACGCCTCTGCCGCATGGTCCTCTCCCAGCTCTGACAGCTTCGCTTTCACCGCCGGCAATTCGAACAACGGCTGGATGTCCGGCAGCCAGATCGATTCGACTCCGTGCGTGATCAGGCGCGCCAAGGCACCACGCACTGCCTTTTCGCTGGGCAGTTCCGCCGTCACGATTGAGACCTTAGCACCGCCCCAGGATTGACTACCACTGGTAGACACTAATGCCAAATATCCGGCATGTCTCCTTTGACTCCCTATTCAAGACCGTACGATCATTGACATAGATACTCTAATTTGCCAGAATCGGGCAAGGCCACGGAGGGAGCAGGGAAGGGGAGTACCCGGTGGCGGACTACCGCACCATCGAGACCGACAAAGGCGATGTTCTACTGGCGATCCGCCAAGGGTTTGCGGTGGGCTGCCGCGAACACATCCCGAAATCCCTGGGTCGAGCCATGAATAGCCTCGCGTATCTGTTGCCGCTATGTGCGTTCATGGCCTTCACGCATTTCGTTCTGGGGGCCGACGGAATCGCTTCCGTGCTCTTCGGAGGTGTGGGTGGCGCGGGAATAGCCGCACCAAAGGCGATACGCAAGCTCTCCGACCGCCGAAAACCTCCCGACGACGGCTAGGCGGGGGGATTCCAGCGATGGGCGGTACTGGGCTCGAACCAGTGACCTCCTGCTTGTAAGGCAGGCGCTCTCCCAACTGAGCTAACCGCCCAGGCCTTCCTGATTATGGAACACGCGGGGCCGGGCGGTGGCCCGGCGGGCTGAATGGGAGAATTCGCGCGTGAGGCTCGAGGTCTTCTGGCGGGTGGCGGTGGTGCAGCTGGTGGCCGTGGTCGCGGCCTCTCTGCTGCTGGCGCTTGTCTTCTCGCACGGCTTCTTCGAGGACTGGGGGTGGATCGCCGGTCCCGTCACCTGGCTCGGATGCGCCTGGGTCACGGCCAGGGTGGTCGGGCTGGAGCCGGCGCCGGCGCTGGTGCGGGCCCTGCTGGCCGGGATCGTCAGCGGCCTCGCGGTGCTCGCCGGGTTGCACTGGCTGGGGGTGCTCGTCGCGGTCGGACTGTTCGCCTGGCTCTGCGCGCGGGACTCCGCCGATAGCCTCCTGCCCCGATGAGCGCGACGAACGGTTGGCCTGAGGTCTCGTGAGCTGGGGCGTCGCCGACATCCCCGACCTCTCCGGCCGCACCGCCGTCGTGACCGGGGCCAACGGCGGCCTCGGGCTGGAGACCGCCCGCGCCCTGGCCTGCGCCGGTGCCGGTGTCGTGCTCGCGGCGCGCAACCGGCAGCGGGCGGCGGAGGCGATGGAGAGCATCCGCGCCTCGGCACCGGGGGCCCCGCTGACCCTGGTGGACCTCGACCTCGGCTCGCTGGAGTCCGTGCGCAGCGCCGCGGAGGAGATCCTCGGCGCCCACGAGACGGTCGACGTCCTCGTCAACAACGCCGGAGTCATGGGCATCCCCGAGCAGAGGACGGCCGACGGCTTCGAGATGCAATTCGGCGTCGACCACCTCGGCCACTTCGCCCTGACGGCCCTGTTGATGCCGGCGCTGCTGCGCGCCGGGGCAGCCCGGATCGTCACCGTGACCAGCACCGCACACCACATGGGTCGCGCCGTGGACCCCGCCAACCCTCACCTGCAGGGCCGCTACCGGCCCTGGCGCGCCTACGGGCAGGCGAAGCTCGCGAACCTCCACTTCGGCCTCGGCCTCAACCGCCTCCTGGAGGAGGCCGGAGCGCCGGCGGCGAGCTTGATCGCCCACCCCGGCCTCTCCAACACAGAGCTGCAGGCGGTGAGCGTGAAGGAGACCCGCGGTGGTCTCTCCCAGCGCTTCTTCCTGATGCTGGCCCGCTCGGTCGGCATGACCCCGGCAACCGGGGCGCTCTCGCAGCTGCGCGCGGCGACCGACCCCGGCGCGAAGGGCGGCGAGTTCTACGGTCCCCTCTTCGTCAACAGCGGCCCCCCGGTGCGCAAGCCCCTCCTGCGCCGGGTCGGGATGAACAGGGCAATCGCGCGGCTCTGGGAGGTATCGGAGCGTGAGACCGGCCTGAAGGTGGAGCTGTGAACCTCGGTCTGGAGGGACGCGTGGCGCTGGTGATGGGCGCCAGCCGCGGCATAGGGAGGGCGATCGCGGCGGCGCTGGCACGCGAGGGAGCGCGAGTGGCGATCGCCAGCCGCTCGCGCGAGAAGCTGGACGGGGCGGCGGCCGAGATCGGCGAGGGGGCGAGGCCGTTCGTCGCCGACGCCTCCGACCTCGACCGCCTCGCGGAACTACCCGGCGAGGTCGAGGCGGCGCTCGGCCCGGTCGAGATCGTCGTCGTCAACACCGGCGGGCCGCCCTTCGGCGGGGCACTCGAGCACGAGCTCGGGGAGTGGGAAACCGCCTACCGCTCGCTGGTCCTCGCGCCGCGCGTCCTCGCCGGCGCTGTCGTTCCCGGCATGCGCGAGCGCGGCTGGGGGCGGATCGTCAACGTCGGCTCCAGCTCCACCCGCGAGCCGATTCCCGGGCTCAACCTCTCCAACTCCCACCGGATGGCGGCGGTCGGCTTCCTCAAGACGCTCTCACGCGAGGTCGCCGCCGACGGGATCACCGTCAACACGGTCGCCACCGGCCGCTTCGGCACCGAGCGGCTGGCCGACGCCAGCGGCTCACTCGAGGGGGCCGAAGAGGCGGCGCGGCGCGAAGTCCCCGCCTCCCGCCTCGGCCGCCCCGAGGAGTACGGCGACCTCGTCGCCTTCCTCTGCTCCGAGCGCGCCGCCTACATCACCGGCACAGTCATCCCGATCGACGGCGGCCTCCTCCGCAGCGCCTTCTAGCCGCCGACGGGCCGAAATCCCTCGCCACGGGGACGATTTCGTCCCGTCGGCGGAGTGTTACCCGGCGGGGCGGGCCTCGCGCATCGAGGGGAACAAGATCACGCCGCGCAGGTTCTCGGTGCCGGCGACGATCATCAGCAGGCGGTCGATGCCGATGCCGCAGCCGCTCGCGGTCAGCATCCCGTATTCGAGCGCGCGCACGAACTCTTCGTCGTGCGGATGGGGGTCGGTCTCGCTGCCGGCCTCCTGGCGCTCGCGCTGGCGGACGAAGTGGCGGCGCTGCATCTCGGGGTCGTTGACGTCGGTGCCGCCGCCGGCGATCTCCATCCCGGCGACGATCCCGTCGAAGGCCTCGCCGAGCAGATCGGGATGGTCGGGCTGGGGCTTGACCAGCGGCCAGAGGTCGAGCGGCAGGTCGACGAGGAAGGTCGGCTGGAGGATCCTGGGCTCGACCAGCTTGCCCTGGATCGAGTCGACCACCGCGGCCCAGTCGGCCTTGGGGTCGACGTCGCCCTCGAGCAGCTCGGCCAGCTCGTCGCGGCTGGAGCTCGACGATGTCGGCGCCGGTCGCCTCGAGGATCGCGTCGCGCAGGGTGACCCGCTTCCAGGGCGCCTTGAAGTCGATCGTCTCCCCGTTGCGCTCCACCCTCGTCGTCCCCAGCACCTGCTCGACCACGGTCGAGATCAGCTGCTCGGTGAAGGCCATCACGCCGTGGTAGTCGGCGCAGCTGAGGAACCACTCGAGCATCGTGAACTCGGGGTTGTGCTGCGGAGACATCCCCTCGTTGCGGAAGAACTTGCCGAGCTCGTAGACGTTCTCGAAGCCGCCGACGATCGTGCGCTTGAGGTAGAGCTCGGTCGCCGTCCGCAGGAAGAGCTCGCGGTTGAGGGTGTTGTGGTGGGTTGTGAACGGGCGGGCGGCGGCGCCCCCGGTCATCTGCTGGAGCATCGGCGTTTCCATCTCGACGAAGTCGTGCTCGTTCATGTGGGCGCGGACCGCGGCGACGAGCTTCGCCCGCATCGCGAAGATCTCGCGCGAGCGCTCGTTCGCCATCAGGTCGAGCTCGCGCTGGCGGTAGCGGACCTCGGGGTCGGAGATGCCGTGGAAGAGGTCGGGCGGGTCGCGCAGCGCCTTGGCCAGCATCGTGCACTCGCGCACCGCGAGGGCGAGCTGGCCGCGCTTGGTCACGTAGAGATCCCCCTCGACCCCGACCGCATCGCCGATGTCGAGGGCCTCGATCCGGGCGAAGGCCTCCTCGCCGATCGCGTCGCGGCGCGCGTAGGCCTGGATCGTGCCGGTCAGGTCGCGGACGTCGAAGAAGGCCGTCTTGCCGTGGCCGCGCTGGCCGACCAGCCGCCCGGCGACGCGGTAGGAGAACTGCGGCTGCTCACCCTCGCCCAGCTCCTCCGGGTCGTGGGCCCCGAGGATCGAGGAGATCCTGTCGCGGTCCGGCCACCCCTGGCGCGGATAGGGCTCGATCCCTTCGGCCCGCAGCCGCTCGAGCTTCTCCCGCCTGACGCTCTCCGTCGAGCCCTGCGAAGGCCCGACCTTCGAAGGGACCTCGCTCACGGAACGAAGCCGACCGTCACCCGCTCGTCGCCGCGGTAGTCCGTGCGCGTCTCGGCGTCGCGCAGCAGCTCCCGCATCGCCGGGCCGTGGTGGGTGTCGTGCTCGAGCGCCACGCGCCAGCCGCTCGGCGTCTCGCCGAGCAGAGCGCGGATGACGCCGAGGCCGTCGTCGCCGCTCTCGCCCAGCACGGCGATCTCCGGCTCGCGGCGGATCTCCGGCGAGCGCTCGTCGATCGAGGTCTCGGTGATGTACGGCAGGTTGGCGATCAGCAGGTCGACGCCCTCGACGTAGCCGGGGATTCCCTCGTCCACGCTCACCTCGAGCTCGAGGCCGAGGCGCGCCGCGTTCTCCCGCGCCACTTCGGCCGCCTCCTCGGAGAGGTCCGAGGCCGTGACGCGCAGATCGGGACGCTCGCTGAGCAGGGCGAGGGCGATCGCGCCGGAGCCGGTGCCGACCTCGTGCACGCGGGCGCCCTGGGGCAGCTCGACGCCGACGGCGACGAGCAGCTCGGTCTCGCGGCGCGGGATCAGTACCCGCTCGTCGACGGCGATTTCGATCTCGCGGAAACGGCAGCTGCCGAGGATGTACTCGAGCGGCTCGCGCTCGCTGCGGCGGGCGATCAGGCGTTCGACCTCCTCACGCTGCTCGGGACTCAACTCGGTCGAGCCGTCGCGTTCGAGGTCGGCGACGTCGAGGCCCAGGGCCTTCGCCACCAGCGCCCTGGCGTCCGCTTCAGGCGTCTCGCAGCCGGCGGCTGCGATCGCCGCCGTCGCCTGCTCCACGATCTCCCCTGCGCTCCCCATCCTGCGACAGGCTACCGTGTCGGTATTGCACGGCGGTGATCCACGCGACCCCGATCAGCACCATCGCCAGGCTCTCCAGCTGCGCGGTGGTGAGGCCGAGAATGGCATCGTCGTTGCGGCGCAGGAACTCGATCAGGAAGCGCTCCGCACCGGCATAGACGAGGTAGAGCGCAAAGAGGACGCCCGCGCGGAAGCGGTCGCGCAGCTGCCAGAGCATCCAGGCGCCGAGCCCCATCGCCAGCGTCTCGTAGATCGGCGTCGGGTGGACGGTGCTGTCGGTGGGAACCGTGCCGTCGGGATACGCCATCGCCCAGGGGCCGTCCCACGCCTTGCCGTAGTCGCCGTCGCCGGAGAGCTGGCAGCCGCAGCGGCCGATCGCGTAGCCGAGCGCCAGTGCCGGCGCGGCGAGGTCGAGCAGGGCGAGGCCGAGGAAGCCCCGGTACCAGGCCCAGAGAAAGACAGCCAGGGCGCCGCCGATCGCGCCGCCGTACCAGACCAGGCCCGAGCCGGAGAAGAGGTTCCCGATCAGGTCGTCCCTGACGCTGTCGTAGTTCTGCACGACGAAGTAGACGCGCGAGCCGACGATGCCGCCGATCAGCGCGGCGAAGCCCATCTCATACGCCCAGTCGACCGGCTTGCCGATCTCTCCCAGCCGCTTCCAGATCAGCGCCCCCGCGGCGAGAAAGGCCAGGGCGAACATCAGGCCGAAGGTCTGGAGGGTGAGCGGCCCGATGTGGAGCTCGGGGTACACCTAGATGGTCGATTCCATGGCCGCGTGTGACTGGGGGCGCGCGTGGCCAAGCAGATCAAGGACGCAGGGTGCAGCCTTTGGCGGCGCCAAAGGCAAACCCGAGGACGCAGAGATGCGCAGCGCCATGCGCGTCATCCAGGCGTGCGGGGTCATGGAATCGACCATCTAGTCGCCTATCAGCGTCTCCAGCAGCGCCTTCTGCGCGTGCAGGCGGTTCTCCGCCTGGTCCCAGACGGCGGAGCGCTCGCCGTAGAGGACCTCGGCGCTGATCTCCTCGCCGGGATGCGCGGGCAGGCAGTGCAGGACGATGGCGTCGTCCTTGGCCGCCGCGAGCAGGTCCGCGTCGATGCGGAAGGGGGCCAGGTCCGCCCGGCGGCGCTCGGCCTCGGCCTCGTCGCCCATGCTGACCCAGACGTCGGTGTAGATCGCATCGGCGGCGGCGGCAGCGGCGCGCGGGTCGCCGGTCAGCTTCGCGTCGTAGCCCTGGCTCGAGCTGGTAGCCGGAGGGGGCTGCGACGACCACCTCGACGTCCGCCAGCCCGCCGGCGATCGCCAGCGAGCGGGCGACGTTGTTGCCGTCGCCGACGTAGGCAAGGCGCAGGCCGGCGAGGTCGCCGCGGCGCTCCCGCAGGGTGAGCAGGTCGGCCAGCGCCTGGCAGGGGTGGTGGAGCGGGGTGAGCGCGTTGACCACCGGCACCTCGGCCGTGTCCGCGAGCTCGGCGACCGCCTCGTGGGAGCCGGAGCGGATCACGATCGCGTCGACGTAGCGCGAGAGGACCCGCGCGGTGTCCCCGACCGACTCCCCGCGGGAGAGCTGGAGCTCGTCGCCGCGCAGCACGACCGGGGTTGCGCCCAGCTCGGCGACGCCCGACCTCGAAGGAGATCCTCGTTCGCGTCGAGGGCTTCTCGAAGACGAGGGCGACGCTGCGGCCGGCGAGCGAGCCGGCCCCGAGCCCGTCCCGGCGGCCGGCTTTCAGCTCGGCCGCGCGGTCGAGCAGCTTGCCGAGCTCGAACGCGCCCAGCTCTTCGCCTGTGAGGAAGTCCCGCTTTTTCAAGCACCGGATACTAAGTGGGTGCAGTTCACCGCGATCAGCTGGAACCTCTTCCACGGGCGCGATTTCCCGCCCAACCCGGCGCTCTTCACCTGGCGATCGCGCCTGCTGCGGATCGAGGAGCGGAACGCGACGCACCTGCAGGTCAACCGGGACCTCGAGGCCGAGTTCGGAGGGATGCTCGCCGGGGCCGCGTGGGACGTCACCCTGCTGCAGGAGTGCCCGCCGCGCTTCGCGGCGCCTCTGGCGAGCGCCTGTGCCGCCGAGGCTCACCGCGTGCTCACCTCGCGCAACTCGCTCGGCGCCCTGCGCAGCCTCGCCGCCCGGATCAATCCCGACCTGATCGCCTCCGGCGAGGGCGGCTCGAACCTGACCCTGGTGCGCACGGGGGGAGCGCTGGGGGAGATCGTCGAGCGGCGCGAGCTGACGATCCACGAGGGCAGGCCGGAGCGGCGCGCGATGGCCTTCACCCGCACCGCCTCCGGGGTCTGCGTCGCCAACCTGCACGCGACGAACGACCAGCCGGCGCTGGCCGTCGAGGACGTCCTGCGGGCGGCGGAGCGCAGCGAGGAGTGGGCCGACGGGGCGCCGCTGATCTTCGGCGGCGACCTCAACCTGCGACCCGGCGACGATCCGGGCGTCTTCGACGTGCTGCGCGAGCGCTTCGGGCTCGCCGGGGTGACCGGGCCGCGTGCGATCGACCACCTGCTCTCGCGGGGGATGAGGATCGCCGAGGCAGCGGCGGCCTGGCCTCCCGAGCGCCGGGAGCTGCCCCGAGCGGGACTGGCGCTGCGCCTCTCCGACCACGCTCCCGTCCAGACCGGCTTCGAGCTCGGGTAACCCAGACCACCGAACCGGCAGGGATGAGATAGTCAACCGGGAAGACCCCCGGCAACCCCACCAGGAGGCAAGAGACCATGGCGGCGAAAAAACAGACCACCGGCAAAGCGACGAAAAAACCCAAGGCCGGCGCGCGCGCCAAAAAAGCCCCGAAAAAAGCCGCGGCCAAGAAAAAACCCGCGGCCAAGAAGGCCAAAGCCAAAACCGCGAAGAAGACCACGGCCCGTGGCAACACGGCGACGGCGGGCCTCGACAAGAGCGTCGAGCAGTTCCGCGAGAGCCTCGAGCGCAGCGTCACCCTCAGCCGCGACCGGCTCCAGGAGGTCGTCGACGACGCCGTCAAGCGCGGTCGGATGACCCGCGGCGACGCCGAGAAGATGCTCTCCGACCTGGTCAAAAAGGGACGGCGGCAGACCGACTCGCTGCTGAAAGAGCTCGAACGGCTGGTCAAACAGGCGCGCAAAGAGGTCGGCGGCCGCGCCGAGCCGGTGCGCAAGCAGGCCACCCAGGCGGCTCGCCGCGCGCGCAAGAAACTTGGCTAGGTGGACCAGGCCACCGGTGAGATTCCGGCGGCCCGCCGGCACCGCGGAGAGCAGCTCGAGGTCGAGATCGACTCGCTCGCCTTCGGCGGGCGGGGGGTGGCGCGCTGCGGAGGGACTCGTCGTCTTCGTCGCCGGCGCGCTGCCCGGCGACCGCGTGCGGGTCGAGATCACCAAAGCGAAGAAGCGCTTCGCCGAGGCGCGCACGGTCGAGCTGCTGCGACCCGGCGCCGAACGGATCGCCGACCGCTGCATCCACGACGGGGAGCCCTGCCCTGGAGCGCCGTGGCAGGGCCTTGCCTACGAGCGGCAGCTGAGCCAGCAAGCGCGACCAGGTCGAGGAGGCGCTGCGTCGCATCGGCGGCCTCGACGGCTTCGAGCTGGAGGAGATCGAGCCGGCGGTCGAGCAGTGGCGCTACCGCAACAAGCTCGAGTACTCCTTCGGCGAGCGCGACGGCGAGCCGATCCTCGGCTTCCACGCCCGCGGCCGCTGGGACCTGATCGTCGACGTCGAGGACTGCCTGCTCGCCTCCGAGCGCGGCAACGCGGCGCGCAACGCGGTCCGCGAGTGGGCACGGCTGGAAGCGGTGCCCCGCCTACGACGGCCGCGAGCGGACCGGCGTCCTGCGCAACCTGGCCGTGCGCGAGGGCTGGCGCACGGGTCAGATCCAGACCCGGCTGGTCACCTCCGCCGCCCGCTTCCCGAAACCTCCCGGTCGACCTGCACACGGCGATCGAGGGCGACTCGGGCGGCACCGACGGCCCGACCGGCGTGCTCGGCGAGGAGCGCCTGCGCGAGGAGCTCTGCGGCCTGCGCCTGGAGATGTCCCACGGCGCCTTCTTCCAGACCAACACCGAGATGGCCGAGCGCCTCTACGCGATCGCCGCCGAGTACGCCGGCCTGAGCGGCAGCGAGCGGGTCTTCGACCTCTACTGCGGGATCGGCACGATCGGCCTGACGATGGCCAAGCGTGCCGGCGAGGTCTGGGGCCTGGAGATCGTCCCCGAGGCGATCGCCGACGCCGAGCGCAACGCCGAGCGCAACAGGATCGAGAACGCCCGCTTCATCGCCGGCAGCGCCCGCACCGGCGTGCGCCCGCTGATCGAGAAGGCGGGCAAGCCCGACGTCGTCGTCATCGACCCGCCCCGCGCCGGCCTCTCGCAGAAGATCGTCCGCAGGGTGCTCGAGTGCGAGGCGAAGAAGATCGTCTACGTCTCCTGCAACCCGACCACCCTGGCGCCGAACGCCGCCCAGATGGTCGAGGCCGGCTACACGCTGCGCCGCGTCAAGCCGGTCGACATGTTCCCCCAGACCCCGCACATCGAGTGCGTGGCGCTGCTGGAGAAGTAGACGGCCTAAAGCTTCGCAGCGATCAAGGTGCATATCCCGGCAAAGCCAGCCAGGATCGCAGCGGTAAGGGCGACCATCATCTGGATCATCGCGCGGTGGATGGAATCGAGTCGGCCGGTCAGTTCGTTTCCCATCGCTTTCATATCGCCCCGCAGATCGTTTATCTCGGTCCGCACCGCGGTGAATTCGGTTCTCATCTCCAGACGCAGGGTCTGCACTTCGGCTTCGACGCGCTCGAAGCCCTTGTCGACCTTGCCGCTCAGTTCGTCGAGCCGACCCTCTGTCCATTCCTGAGCCATCGCCTCCGTGATGATCGCAGGCTAGTTCGAAATGTGTTGTCTGCGGTTGAGTTGGGATTAGAAAAGCGTCACCACTTTCGCGCAACACTCGGCCAATAGGCTTCCTCGCCATGAGCAACGGGCAAAGCAGAGGGTTCGGAGTGGCCGCCGGGCTCGACCCCGAGGTGGCCCGGCCGCTGGCCGAGCGCTGCGCCGAGCTCGGCTACGACTCGATGTGGTCCAACGACCATCCCGGCGCCAAAGGACTGGAGACGCTGGCAGAGTTCGGCGCCGCGGCGCCCGGCCTCGACCTCGGCGTCGCCGTGATCGCGCTCGACCGCACCCCGCCGCGAGACGATCGCCGCCGACGTCGAGCGGCTCGGCCTCGACCCGGCCCGGCTCTGGCTCGGCGTCGGCGCCGGCTTCGCCGAGAAGCCGCTGACGCGGATGCGCGAGGCGCTGCCCGAGCTGCGCGAGCGCCTGCCCGGCGTCCGCCTCGTCCTCGCCGCGATGGGGCCGAAGATGTGCGCCCTCGCCGGGGCCGAGTTCGACGGCGTCTTCTTCAACTGGATGACCCCCGAGTTCGCCGCCGGCGCCCGGGCCGAGGTCGAGGCCGGTGCCAAGGAGGCCGGCCGCGCCACCCCACCGGTCTTCGGCTACGTCCGCACCGCCGTCGGCCCCGACGCCGCCGAGCGCCTGGCCAAGGAGGAGTCCTTCTACCGCGACCTCCACGACGGCTACCGCAACCACTTCGCCCGCCTCGGCGAGCCCGAGGGCACCGTCGGCGTAGCCGCCGCCGACTGCCGCCGCCGCCAAGTCCGAGCTTGCCCGCCTACGACGCCCTCGACACGATCGTCGTCCGCGGCCTTGCCAGCGCCAAGGTCGAGGCGATGACCGCCGTCGCCGAGGCGGCCGCCCCCTAGAAGTTCCCGGCAGGATCCGCTGTCTAGGATGCGCCGCCCATCGCCGCCGAAGCCCAACATAGACCGGCCGCTGGCGCGCACCGTCGGCAGCACGATCTTCATCAGCCGCTGGCTGCAGGCCCCGCTCTACCTGGGCCTGATCGCCGCCCAGGGCGTCTACGTCTGGCGCTTCATGCAGGAGCTCTGGCACCTGGTCAGCGACGCCGGCGCACCTGAGCGAGAACGAGGTGATGCTGCTCGTCCTCGGCCTGGTCGACGTGGTGATGATCGCCAACCTGCTGATCATGGTGATCATCGGCGGCTACGAGACCTTCGTCTCGCGGATCAACCTGAAGAACCACCCCGACCAGCCCGAGTGGCTCTCCCACGTCAACGCCAACGTGCTCAAGGTGAAGCTGGCGATGGCGATCGTCGGCATCTCCTCGATCCACCTCCTGCAGACCTTCATCAACGCCGCCAACACCTCCTCCGAGACGATGCTCTGGCAGACGATCATCCACCTCACCTTCGTCGTCTCCGCCGTCGCCCTGGCCCTGATCGACCGCTTCCTCTCCCAAAGGGCCACACCGAAAAAGTGCTGGAGACCAACCGCTCCGACGGGCACGCCCCGGCGCCGGCGGTCGATTGACCCCCCAATAGGTGCGGTCAATCGACCAGTCGCCCGTCAGTACGGCGGCAGGTCCTCGTACCAGTCGCCCAGAGTCTTGAAGGAGCGCCAGAAGCGCTGCTTGGCGTCCTCTTCGTCGAGCGAGTCGTCGATGTCGGGGGTGTAGAGGGCGTCGACGGTGGGGGTGAAGGCCTGGATCTCGCCCTCGCGGGGCTCGATCGTGCGGGAGAGGGGGACCTCGAAGCCGTTGAGGACGCGCAGGGCCGGCTCGCCCATGACGACGACGATCTTCGGCTGCACGATCGCGATCTCCTCGACCACGCGGCGCATGCACTCGGGCGGCGGCGAGGTCGGGCTCCGCTATCGGGCACTTGACGCAGAGCGTCCCGTAGACGACGAGGGGGTCGATGCCGAGCCGCTTGAAGCTCTTCATCAGCGCGTTGCCGGCGCGGCCGTAGAAGGCGACGCCCTCTTCGATCTCCGCCGCCGCCGGAGCCTGCTTGAGCATGAAGACGTCGGCCTGCGGGTGGCCGGAGCCGAGCACCGGCATCAGCTTGCCGCGCGGGCAGTGGGAGCAGGCCTGCAGCTCGTGGGTCAGGTGGTTGAGCTCGCGGATCGCGCGCTCGAGGTACTTCTCCTTGATCTCGTCGTCGGTCGCCGGCATGCTCGGCGCTCTTCTTTGACGAGCCGCGCTCGGCTCCTCTCGCGCGGCCCGCCTGCATCAGCTCTTGCTCGCCGGCCGTCTTTTCCGCGGCTGCCCGCCCCGCACCGGCTTCGCGTTCGGGACGCGGCGCTTGGGCGCCTTCGGCCGCCCGGTCGTCTGCAGCAGCTTCAGCGTCTGCACGTAGACGAGGTTCTTGTGCTTGCGGGTGATGTCGGCGTCGCGCATCGCCTCGAGGAACTCCTGCGGCCCGTCGAAGTCGTGGATCCGCACCCGCACGCTGCCCAGCCCCTGGGCGACGTGGCTGTCGGAGCCGGCTCCGGGGACGATCCGGTACTTGCGGGCGAAGCGTTCGGCCTCCTCGTTGAAGGCGGTCAGCGCCACCCGCGGGTTGAAGACCTCGAGGATGTCGATCTCCTCGACGATGTCGAGCAGGTGCTCGTAGTCGGGCACCGAGTGGAAGCGGTCGAAGGGGTGGGGGACGTAGACCAGCCCGCCCTGCTCGCGGATCGCGGCGATCGTCTCCGCCATCGTCATCCCGCGCGGGATCTTCTCCTCGAGGAAGAGGCCGATCACCTCGCCCTGCTCGGCGGTCTTCACCTCCTCGGCGACGATCACCTTGATGTCGTCCATGCCCTCGGCGATCCTGCGCGCCTCCAGCGCGCCGGAGACCTCGTTGTGGTCGGTGATCGCGATCGCCCCGAGGCCGCGGTCGCGGGCGGTCTCCAGCAGCACCTCGACCGGCGTCGCGCAGTCGGGCGAGTGGTCGGTGTGCATGTGCAGGTCGACCTCGATCAGCGGGCGCCTGGCGATGCGGCGGCGGACCTCGGGGTCGCCGGCGGGGTCGTGGCGGCGGGCCGCCAGGCGGAGGTAGATCGCCTCCAGCTCGGCGGCGACGAGCGCCCAGTCACGGTCTGGCCCGGCCGGCTCCAGCAGCTCGTAGGAGGCGGGGAAGTAGCGCTGCAGCAGGCGGCCGGTCTCGGGCGTGATCACGGTCCGCGCGTCGAGGCGGCCGAAGAAGATCTCGACCAGCGGCCGCGCGACCTGGGTCGAGAGCACCCGCTCCTGCGGCGCGTGGAAGGTGGCGACGTTGAGCGCGGAGGAGTGCCGCAGCGCGGAGGAGGAGACCCGGGGGGCGAAGGGCTCGTGGACGTGGACGATGTCCGACGGCGTCCCTCGCAGCAGCTTTTTGACCTGGTCGCCGACGCCGGCGATCCGGACCCGGTGGCCGCGGGCCTCCAGCTCCTCCGAGACGCGCTCGATGAACTGGTTGACCGGGTTCTCGGTGCCGCGCCGGTAAGGCGTGACCTGGACTATCGAGAGCTCGCCCGACACGAGCGCAGCATAAGCCCGATCCGGGTGGAGACCGGGGTAAAGAGGGCGCCGGGGGTAGGTCTCCGGGAACTCCCGGCCGGAGGCCGGCCCGGAGACCTACCCCCGGCGCCCCATCACGCTTCGACCTCAGCGGCCGGCTTCTCGACCTTTGCTGCGCCCGCACCGCGCGCGTTGGCCGCGATGAACTCCTCGGTCTGCTCGCGCGCCTCGTCGTCGGGGCGCTGGGAGTGCGGCGACTTCATCAGGTAGCTGGAGGGGCCGTCGAGCTGGCCGGCGATGCCGTTGTTGAGCGCCAGCTTGATCAGCCGCACCGCGTCGATGACGACCCCGGCCGAGTTCGGCGAGTCCCAGACCTCGAGCTTCAGCTCGACGTTGAGCGGCACGTCGCCGAAGGCTTTGCCCTCGAGGCGGATGTGCGCCCACTTGCGGTCGGTCAGCCAGGCGACGTAGTCGGAGGGGCCGACGTGGACGTCCTCGTCGGGCAGCTCGTGGCCCATGATCGAGGTGACCGCGTTGGTCTTGGAGATCTTCTTCGAGTCGAGCCGCTCGCGCTCGAGCATGTTGAAGAAGTCCATGTTGCCGCCGACGTTGAGCTGCGAGGTGCGCTCGATGCGCACGCCGCGGTCGTGGAAGAGGCGGGCGAGCTGGCGGTGGACGATCGTCGCCCCGACCTGGGACTTGATGTCGTCGCCGATGATCGGCAGCCCGGCCTCCTGGAAGCGCTTGTCCCAGTAGTCCTCGCGGGCGATGAAGACGGGCAGGCAGTTGACGAATCCGACGCCCGCCTTGAGCGCCTGCTCGACGTACCACTTGGTCGCGTCCTCGGAGCCGACCGGCAGGTAGCAGACCAGGACGTCGGCCTTGGTCTCCTTGAGGATGCCGACGACGTCGGCGGTTTCGCCCGGCGCTTTGATGATCTTCTCCTTGAGGTACTTGCCGAGGCCGTCGAGGGTCATCCCCCGCTCGACCTTGACGCCGAGCTTGGGCACCTCGGCGAACTTGATCGTGTCGTTCTGCCCCGACCAGATCGCCTCGGAGAGGTCCTTGCCGACCTTCTCGGAGTCGATGTCGAAGGCGGCGACGAACTCGACGTCGCGGACGTGGTAGCCGCCCAGGTCGACGTGCATCAGGCCGGGCACTTCCTCGCTGGGGTCGGCGTCCTTGTAGTACTGGACGCCCTGGATGAAGGAGTTGGCGCAGTTGCCGACGCCGACGATCGCGACGCGGACCTTCTCGTCCGTGCGGGCGGCGCCGTTGCTGCCGTTTGCTCCGTTGCTCTCGCTCATGAAATTCGAAGTCCTTCCTCGATCGGGCTAGGTCGCGATGGACACCCGTGGCCGGGGCTGGTTACAGGTCTGAGGGGGTTGATGCCTCGCTTGAAAGCTGGTTTCGGACGTGCCACACACGCTGGATCGTCGTGATGATGGTCAGCACCGCGATCAGGTAGACCGCCGGGGCCAGAAGCTCGAAGTCGCCGATCCCGGCGCCCTTGGCGAAGACCAAGCCGATGGAGAGTATGACTACCCGCACCGGTCGCGTGGCCAACCCCACCTTGCACTCGACCCCGAGCGCCTCGGCGCGGGCGCGTGTGTAGGAGACCATCAGCGAGCCGAGCACGGCGACGACGCACATCGCGGCGGCGAAGTCCTCGCCCGGTCGCGGCGAAGTAGCCGGCAACGGCGGCCAGCACGATCCCCTCCTCGATCCGGTCCAGGGTCGAGTCGAGGAAGGCGCCGAAGAGGGTGCCCTTTCCCGACATCCGCGAGTAGCGGCCGTCGAGCGTGTCCATCACCGAGCCGAGGATGAAGGCGACGCCGGCGAGGAAGAAGAGGCGCTGGGTGACGAGGGCGGCCGCGACCAGGTTGCCGACGAGGCCGGCGATCGAGATCGCGTTCGGGGTCAGCCGCGACTCGATCAGGCGCTCGCGGGCGTAGGCGCGGAGCTCCTGGCCGTTGCGGGCCTGGCGGCCGTTGCGGCGGCCGCCAGGAGCCCTTGGAGGCGCCGAGGGTTCCATCGAAGGCAGGCTAGACGATGGGCCCGAGGCCTACGCCTCGGCCTCGTGCGGGGCCTTGACGCGGAAGGCCCAGGCCTCCGGCCGGGCCCGGGCGAGCAGCCACTGTGCGACCAGGAGGGCGCTCAGTGCCACCCCCCAGCCGAGCACGGCGTCGACCCAGTAGTGGTTGGCGGTGACGATCGTCACCCAGCTGACCAGCAGCGGCCACATCGCCCAGAGCGCTTTCGAGACGGCATGGCGGCAGACCATCACGCCGGTGCCGCCGATCATCATCGCGAAGGCGCAGTGCATGCTCGGAACGGCCGCATAGGGGTTGATGAAGATCTTCGCCAGGGAGGAGTCGTGGCCGACGTCGGAATAGGCGCTGAGCGTGTCGACGAAGCCGTGCTCGGGGAACATCCGCGGCGGCGCGGTCGGGTAGAGCGTGTAGCCGACCAGCGCGATTCCCATCGCGACGACGAACATGTTGCGCACGAAGTAATAGGCGTCGTTGCGAAACAGGTAGAGCCAGAGCAGGAATCCGATCGCGATCGAGAACTGGGCGTTGAGATAGACCTGGTTGGCGAAATCGATCACCCATTGCGCAGGCAGGAAGAAGGCTTGCAGGCTGGGCTCGAAGAAGGTGCCGATCGATTTCTCGAGGTCCATCACCTGCCGGCCGTGGGCGAAGGCGACGGCCCGCTCGGAGTCGACGATGCCGCGGACGAAGGTATAGGCGAGGTCGACGCTGACCAGGATCGCGATCTGGCGGCCGAAGTCGCCCCAGCCATGGGGCAGGCGTGCCGTGGCGGCGGCAAAGGCGCGAGACATTTGGTGATTGTAATTCGTGTGTTGACGGTTGGGTGGGGGTCGGTCGGGGCCCCTCCCCAGGAGACCGTCCGTATCGCAGGAGGTCAGCTGCGGGAGGTCATCGCTCCCACAGCCTCCTGGGGAGGGGCCCCGACCGACCTGCGAACGCAGCTATGCAACGAATTCGAGGACCTCGTCTACTAGCTTGGGTTGCTCGAGCCAGGGCCAGTGGCCGGTGCCGGGGACAACCTTGAGTTGGGAGCTTGGGAGGGTTTGGGCGTAGGCCTCTGCGAAGCGGGTGGGGAGGTAGAGGTCGCGGTCGCCCCAGATGATCTGGGCGGGGCAGGTGAGACGGGCGAGGTCCTTGCCGGCCAGTGCGAGGCGGTCGGGGTCTGCGTGGCGGTAGAGGGCGAGGACGGCACGGGAGGTGCCCCTGTCCCAGCGGCGCCAGATCATGTCGACGAACTCGGGGGGGAAGGGGCGGCGGTCGCCGCGGGCCTGGCGCAGGGTCCGCTCCATGCCCCAGCGGGTGGTGGTCGCGTTGGCGAGCTCGCCCCACGGCCGACGGCGCCAGATCTGCGCGACCCAGTGCCAGCGGTAGCCGGGCAGCAGCGGCACGGCGTCGATCACGACCAGCTTCTCGACCAGCTCCGGCCGCCGCTGCGCCCCGATCAGCGCCAGCGCACCCCAGTCATGGACCACGAGCTTCCGCTGCGAAACCCCGAGCTCGTCCAGGCACTTCTCCAGAAAAGCCGAGAGCCCGAACATCGAGTAGTCGAAGCGCTTGGGGTCCGGCTTGTCCGAGCGCCCCCACCCCGGCATGTCGATCGCGATCGCAGCGCCTCCGCGCTCCAGAAACGGAAGCCAGTCCTCGCCGTGAGTCGGGTTGCCATGGCAATACACCACCGGCACCCCCTCCCCCGGCACCCGCCGGTAGAAGACCCGCACCCCGTCAACCACGAGCTCGAGCTCTTCGATCGCATGCGCCATCGACCCCGAACCCTATGGCCGCCGGCCTGAATAGGGTCAGGCCGTGCCCTGGAAACGACCTCCGAAACGGCGCCTCCTCGCGATCCGGGACCGGCTGCGGGAGATGTACGGACAGCCCGTCAACGAACCGCACGGGCATCCGATCGCGGAGCTGGTGAAGACGGTGCTGTCGCAGCACACGAACGACCGGAATCGGGATCGAGCTTTTGCGGCGCTGCGCGAACGCTTCCCCACCTGGGAGGCGGTGCGGGATGCACCCGTCTCCGAGGTCGAGGAGGCGATCCGCCCCGGTGGGCTCGGCAAGCAGAAGGCGCCCCGCATCCAGGCGATCCTCGAGCGCCTCGGCGAGCATCCGGATCTGGACTGGACCGAGACGGCGCCGCGCGAGGAGTCGCTCGAGTTCCTGCTCTCGCTGCCGGGAGTGGGGCGAAAAACCGCGGCCTGCTTGCTGATCTTCACCTGGGGCATTCCCGAGATCCCGGTCGACGTCCACGTCCACCGGGTCGGCGGCCGCCTCGGGCTCTTCCCCGAGAAGGCCTCCTTCGAGCGCGCCCACGACGAGATGCTGGCGATCGTCGACCCCGAGGACGCCTACGAGCTGCACATGAACCTGATCCGCCACGGGCGGGTCCTCTGCCGCCCCAAACCGCGCTGCGGGGAGTGCGAGCTGCGCCGAATGTGTCCCTGGTACCGTGCCGAGCGCAAATGAGTGCGGAGCGAGCAAACGTCCATATCTGGTTCTTCGTGCAGCGAGCGAAGCACTAGGCCATGTGATGAGCAAGAAGACCTTCATCTCCTTCGGTCTGCTGGTCGTCGTCCTCGCGGTCCTGATCCCCTGGCTCGTCTTCCGCGCGGACGGCGACGCCGAGCGGGGGGCCCAGAAGGTGCCCTCCGACCTGACGAGTGGCCAGAGCCTCTTCCAGACCAACTGCGGCAACTGCCACACGCTCTACGCGGCCGGCACCAACGGCAACTACGGCCCCGACCTCGACGAACTGCTGGCCCCGGCCGGCCCGGCCGAAGGACCGACCGCCGAATCGACGATCGAGGGGACCGAAGGACGTGTCCTCAACGCGATCGAAGAGGGCGTCGACAGCAGCACCACTCTGGGCCGGATGCCAGGCGGCATCCTCAACGAAGAGCAGTCGGAGGAAGTCGCCGAATTCGTAGCGAGCACCGCCGGCGAGGGATAGCCCCCGCCGGCGGGGTACTTCGCCACCGCGCTAGGGCTTGAACAGCAGGGCGCTGAAGACGCCGGCGTGGTCTGAGCTCCAGAAGCCGTTGACGGGAGTGCGGCCGGTGACCGAGGAGGCCTTCAGCTTCACCTCTTTCGGATCGCGGGTCATCACGTGGTCGACCTGGTGGTCGAAGTTGGCGATCGCGCCGCCCGCGCCTTCCGCCAGCAGGCTCGAGTCGAGACAGCAGCTCAGCGGGTCGTTCGTGCTGCGCTCGCGCATGCCGGCGGCGAGCAGGGTGCGGTAGGCCTGCTGGTCGCCCGGTTCGACCGTGTCGTCGTCGGAGTTGAGGTCGCCGAGGAGGACGACCGGCAGCTTGCTCGTCGCCGGGCCGCCGGGGGCGACCAGCTCGCCCGCCTGCAGGGCGCGGATGCTCGGCACCTGGCCGGCGTCGTCGAAGGCCTCCAGGTGGGTGTTGACGAAGCGGAACTGATGGCTACCGCGAACCTTGGCGTCGATCGAGGTCCAGCCGCGGGTCACCGAGAGGTTGACCCCTGAGACGGTCACCGTCAGCAGGTTGGCGAAATGGCCCGCCCGCGGGCGCTTGAAGGTGACGCCGGCGCCGGTTCGGACCAGGATCACGTCGCGCATCGTCAGCCGGCCGTTGATCTCGGCGTTGGCGATCGCGCCGTTCGGCCCGTCGCCCGGAACGCCGTTCTCGTTGGCGGGAGCTTCGAAGTCGAACTCGTCCTGGGAGATCGCGACCCGGTACTGAGGCTTGCCTTTGCTCTTGAGCCGCGCGAGCAGTTCGGAGAGGTAGTCGTAGCGGACGGTCGTGGAGGTCGGGCTGGCACCGGTGTTGAGGAAGACTTCGAGGCTCGGCGGGCCGGTGCGCCAGAGCGCCACCTCCTGCAGGCCGACGACGTCGGGCTTCTTCTTGAGGATCTCCCGGGCGAGGCCCCTGGCGCGGGTGGGGAAGCTGTTGGCGGTCACTTCGCGCAGGATCTGGCCGGTTGCCTCGGTGAAGGCGGTGAGGCCGGAGGCCGTGATCGCCGGCGTCAGGTCTGCGCCGAGGTAGAGGTTGCGGGTCATCACCCTGACTTCGTGGCCCTTGCCTTTGGCCGGCTTGGCGGACGCGGCTGAGGGCAACAGAGAAAAGAGCAGCGCAGCGGTCAGCAGTACGGCCGCCTGCCCGGCAGCGATGCGGGCGTGTTTCAAGTTGATCCTCCTCGTCGGCACCCGGGCAACCGGGTGGTTTGGTCGAGGCGCCTCCACTACCCGCAAACCCACTATACGTGGCAAAGGTTTGCACTTCGGCAAAAATCTGCCATACTCACGCTTAGATTTCTTAGCAGACCGAACTAGAGCTGGAGGTACTTGATAGTGGGTAAGACGATCGGGATCGACCTGGGCACGACCAACTCCTGCGTCGCCGTGCTGGAGGGCGGCGAGCCTACTGTGCTGGAGAACGCGGAGGGCGGGCGCACGACCCCTTCGGTGGTCGCCTTCACCGACTCCGGCGACCGGCTGGTCGGCACCGTGGCCAAACGCCAGGCGGTGATGAACCCCGAGAACACGATCTTCTCGATCAAGCGCTTCATGGGCCGCAAGGAGGCCGAAGTCAAAGAGGAGGAGACGATCGTCCCCTACGAGGTCGAGGCCGGCCCCAACGGAGACGTGCGGGTCGACGTGCGCGGCAAGCAGTACAGCCCGCCGGAGATCAGCGCGATGATCCTCCAGAAGCTGAAGGCGGACGCCGAAGCGAAGCTGGGCGAGACGGTCGACAGCGCCGTGATCACCGTCCCCGCCTACTTCAACGACGACCAGCGCCAGGCGACCAAGGACGCCGGCAAGATCGCCGGGCTCGACGTCAAGCGGATCATCAACGAGCCGACCGCGGCCTCGCTCGCCTACGGGCTCGACAAGGAGACGGCCGACCACACGATCCTCGTCTTCGACCTCGGCGGCGGCACCTTCGACGTCTCGGTCCTGGAAATCGGCGACGGCGTCTTCGAGGTGAAGGCGACGGCCGGCGACAACCACCTCGGCGGCGACAACTGGGACAAGGCGATCGTCGAGTGGCTCGTCGCCGAGTTCAAGCGTGACCAGGGCGTCGACCTCGCCGCCGACAAGAACTCGCTGCAGCGCCTCTACGAGGCGGCGGAGAAGGCGAAGATCGAGCTCTCCTCGGCGCAGGAGACGCAGATCAACCTGCCCTTCATCACCGCGGTCGAGGGTCAGCCCAAGCACCTCGACATGAAGCTCTCGCGCTCGAAGCTGAACGAGCTGACCGGCGAGTTGCTCGAACGAGTCGTCGGACCGGTCAAACGGGCGCTCGGCGACGCCGGCGCCGAGATCGACCACGTCGTCCTCGTCGGCGGCATGACCCGGATGCCGGCGGTGCGCGAGCGAGTCAAGGAGCTGACCGGCAAGGACCCCCACCAGGGGGTCAACCCCGACGAGGTCGTCGCCGTCGGCGCCGCGATCCAGGCCGGGGTCCTCGCCGGCGACGTCAAGGACGTGCTGCTGCTCGACGTCACCCCGCTGACCCTCGGCATAGAGACCAAAGGCGGCGTGATGACGAAGCTGATCGAGCGCAACACGACGATCCCGACCAAGAAGTCGGAGATCTTCTCCACCGCCGACGACAACCAGCCCTCGGTCGAGATCCACGTGCTGCAGGGCGAGCGCGAGATGGCCGGCGGCAACAAGAGCCTGGGCAAGTTCCAGCTCACCGGGATCCCCCCGGCGCCGCGCGGCCTGCCGCAGATCGAGGTCACCTTCGACATCGACGCCAACGGCATCATCCACGTCACGGCGAAGGACCTGGGCACCCAGAAAGAGCAGAAAATCGAGATCAAGTCCGGCTCCGGCCTCTCCGACGAGGAGATCCAGAGCATGGTCTCCGACGCCGAGTCCCACGCCGAGGAGGACCAGAAGCAGCGAGAGCTGGCCGAGGCGCGCAACCTCGCCGAGAACGCCGCCTACCAGTCCGAGAAACAGCTCGAGGAGCTGGGCGACAAAGTCGAGGCCGCCGACAAGGAGACGATCGAGGGGGCGATCAAAGAGGTCCGCGACACACTCGAGTCCGAGAACGTCGAGGAGATCAACTCGAAGACGGAGGCGCTCACAGCTGCATTCCAGCCGGTGTCGCAGAAGATCTATGAAGCGGCACAGGCCGAGCAGGCGGCTTCTTCCGACGGGGTTTCCGCAGAGGGCGCCGATTCCTCTGACGAGGAGGAGGTCGTCGACGCTGAGGTCGTCGATGAGGGTGATGAGAAGTGAGGGAGTCCCAGGACGATCTAGGGACCGACCCGTCGGCCGCGGGTCCTGTCGCGGGGGAAGGGGAGGGTCAGCCGGATCGGCCCGCGGGTCCTGTCGGCGCAGGGGACCCACCGCCCCCTCCGGTCGCTAAAGCGTCCTCAGGGGCGGTACCCCCTACACCGCCACCCGCGGGAGATGCGTCTGAGCAAGTCGAGCAGGACTTCGATGCGCTGCTGGCGGACGCCCAGCGGGAGCGGGACGAGTACCTGGAACTCGCGAAGCGGGCTCAGGCCGACTTCGAGAACTACCGGAAGCGGATGAGTGCCGAGGTTCAGGCTGCGGCCGGGAGGGGGAAAGCTGAGGTGGTTCGGGAGGTGGTGCCTGTTCTGGATGACCTGGAGCGGGCTATTCAGGCTGCTGGGTTGGATCCGGAGGGGGATTCGGAGGACGGGCTTTCCCATGGGGTGCTGCTCGTATTTCGAAGCCTGCGCGAGAGCTTGGGTCGGAACGGGGTCGAGGCGGTGGACCCGAAGGGAGAGAAGTTCGATCCCACTGCCCATGAGGCGCTTTCGACGGTGGCTGCGGACGGGGTCGAGTCCGGCACGGTCGTCGAGGTGATGCAGAAGGGGTACCGGCTGGGCGAGCAGCTGATCCGGCCGGCGCGCGTGGTGGTGAGCGAGTAGCCGGTGGCTGACGATCTCTACAAGGTGCTCGGCGTCGCCAAAGGGGCGTCGGACGAGGAGATCAAGAAGGCGTACCGGAAGCTGGCGCGCAAGTACCACCCGGACCGCAACCCTGACGATCCGAAGGCGGAGGAGCGCTTCAAGGAGGTCCAGGGGGCGTACGACACCCTGTCGGATTCAGAGAAGCGCAAGGCATACGACGCAGGCGGAGGGATGTTCGGCGGCGGAGGGCCCGGAGGCGGGCCGTTCGGTGCCGGGGGCGCTGCGGGCGGGTTCGACGTCGGCGACATCTTCTCCAACATCTTCGGCCGCGGCGGCGGTGGGCGGGCGCGACCGCAACAGGCGCGTGGGCGCGACCTCGAAACCGAGATCTCGCTCAGCTTCGAGGAGGCGATCAACGGGGCGCAGGTCCAGGTCACGGTGCCGAAGGCCGAACGCTGCCCGACCTGCCACGGCAGCGGCGCCAAGCCGGGGACCAGCCCGGTCACCTGCCCGCGCTGCGAAGGGCGCGGCATCGACGCGCAGAGCCAGGGCTTCTTCTCGATCAGCCAGCCCTGCCCCCAATGCGGCGGCCAGGGGCAGGTAATCGAGGACCCCTGCCCGACGTGCGCCGGATCGGGAGTCACCCAGCAAACCAAGCGCTACAAGGTGAAGATCCCCGCCGGGGTCAGGGAGGGGGCGCGCATCCGTCTCGCCGGCAAGGGCGAGGCAGGCCCGCGCGGCGGCCCCCCCGGAGACCTCTTCGTCGTCACCCGCGTCGCCGGCTCGCCGGTCTTCAAGCGACTCGACGGCGGCAACCTCGAGGTGACGGTGCCGATCACGATCGCCGAGGCGCTGCGCGGGGCGACGATCGAGGTGCCGACGCTGGCGGGCACGAAGAAGATCAAGGTCGGGCCCGGCACCAGGCACGGCTCGATCCAGCGCCTGCGCGGGGAGGGAGCGCCGAAGCCACGCGGCGGCGGAAACGGCGACATCCGCTACCGGCTCGAGATCGAGGTGCCCGAGGAGCTGACCGAGGAGCAGGAGGCGGCCGCAGAGAAGCTCGCAGAAGCCTTCAACGGCTCTGACCCGCGCGCCGATCTCCTGGCGAAAGCGGGGCGCCGGTGAGCGTCCGGCGCGAACGCATCGAGGTCTCGATCGACTCCGATCAGGGCGTCTTCATGATCTCGGTCGCCGCCGAGCTTGCTCACATGCACCCGCAGACGCTGCGCGTGTACGAGGCTCGGGGGCTGATCCAGCCCAAGCGCTCGCCGAAGAACACCCGCCTCTACTCGCAGCGGGACGTGGAGCGACTGCGGCGCATCCAGCAGCTGACCGCCGAAGGCCTGAACCTGGCCGGAGTGGAGAGGGTGCTGATGCTGGAACGCAGGCTCAGAGAGCTCGAAAGGGGAGCCGATGCAGCCGGATAGGTTCACCGTCAAGTCCCAGGAAGCGGTTGCGGCCGCGCAGCAGCTTGCCACCGCCCGCCACAACCCCGAGATCGTGCCGGCGCACCTGTTCGTCTCCCTGCTCGTCCAGGAGGACGGGCTGGTTGCGCCGATCCTGCAGAAGCTGGGCGAGGACCCGGCCATCGTCGGCACCAAAGCCCACGAGGCGATCGAGGGCCAGCCGACCCTGAGCGGCGGCGGCACGGAGCCGCGGATGTCGGCGGGCCTGGCCCAGGCGCTGCGCCAGGCCGAGAAGGAGATGGCGAAGCTCGGCGACGAGTACATCTCGACCGAGCACCTGCTGCTGGCGCTGGCCGAGTCCGACCCCGGCATGGCCGGCATCCTCCCCGACCGCGCTTCGCTGGAGAGGGCGATTGCCGAGGTTCGCGGCCCGCACAAGGTCACCTCGCCCAACCCCGAGGACAGCGTCCAGGCGCTGGAGAGGTTCGGCCGCGACCTGACCGCCGAGGCGGAGTCGGGAAAGCTCGACCCGGTGATCGGCCGCGACGAGGAGATCCGCCGCGTGATCCAGGTCCTCTCCCGCCGCACGAAGAACAACCCGGTGCTGATCGGCGACCCGGGAGTGGGCAAGACGGCAATCGTCGAGGGGCTGGCGCAGCGGATCGTCGCCGGCGACGTGCCCGAGAGCCTGCGCGACCGCCGGGTGATCGCCCTCGACATCGGCTCGCTGCTGGCCGGCTCGAAATACCGCGGCGAGTTCGAGGAGCGGCTGAAAGCGGTCCTGACCGAGGTGCAGGAGGCGGAGGGGCAGATCGTCCTCTTCCTCGACGAGCTGCACACGATCGTCGGCGCGGGCGCGGCCGAGGGCGCGGTCGACGCGGCCAACCTGCTGAAGCCGATGCTGGCCCGGGGCGAGCTGCGCGCGGTCGGCGCCACGACGCTCGACGAGTACCGCAAGCACATCGAGAAGGACGCGGCCCTGGAGCGGCGCTTCCAGCCCGTGCTCGTCGGCGAGCCCGACATCAATGACACGATCGCGATCCTGCGCGGGCTGAAGGAGCGCTACGAGGTCCACCACGGGGTGCGGATCGCCGACTCGGCGATCGTCGCCGCGGCGACGCTCTCGGAGCGCTACATCGCCGACCGCTTCCTGCCCGACAAGGCGATCGACCTGATCGACGAGGCGGCCTCGCGGCTGAAGATCGAGATCGACTCGATGCCGACCGAGATCGACGAGGTCGAGCGGCGCATCCAGCAGCTCGAGATCGAGCGCACGGCGTTGGAGAAGGAGAGCGACGAGGCGTCGAAGGCGCGGCTGGAGGCGCTCGACGCCGAGCTGGCCGAGCTGCGCGAGAGCTCGGGCGAGATGAAGGCGCGCTGGCAGAACGAGAAGGAGGCGATCGACTCGATCAAGGCGGCCAAGGCGCGGCTGGAGGAGGCCGGCCGGGAGGCCGAGCGGGCCGAGCGCGACGCCGACCTGGAGCGAGCGGCGAAGCTGCGCTACGGCGAGATCCCCGAGCTGGAGAAGACGGTCTCCGAGCAGGAGGCGCGCCTGGCCGAGCTGCACGCCGGCGGCGGCACGATGCTGACCGAGGAGGTGACCGAGGCCGACGTCGCCGAGGTCGTCGCCAAATGGACGGGGATCCCGGTCAGCCGCCTGATGGAGGGCGAGGTGGAGAAGCTGATCCAGATGGAGGAACGGCTGCACGAAAGGGTGATCGGACAGGACGAGGCGATCGAGGCGGTCTCCAACGCCCTGCGCCGCTCGCGCGCCGGGCTCTCCGACCCCCACCGGCCGATCGGCAGCTTCCTCTTCCTCGGCCCGACCGGGGTCGGCAAGACCGAGCTGGCCAAGAGCTTGACCGAGCTGATGTTCGACTCCGAGCAGGCGATCGTCCGCCTCGACATGTCCGAGTACATGGAGAAGCACACGGTGGCACGGCTGATCGGCGCCCCACCGGGCTACGTCGGCTACGAGGAGGGCGGTCAGCTGACCGAGGCGGTGCGGCGGCGCCCCTACGCAGTGGTCCTGCTCGACGAGATCGAGAAGGCCCACCCCGACGTCTTCAACACCCTGCTGCAGATCATGGACGACGGTCGCCTCACCGACGGCCAGGGCCGCACGGTGAGCTTCACCAACACGGTGCTGATCATGACCTCCAACGTCGGCTCAGACCGGATCGTCGCCGAGTCGGTCGACGAGAGGATCCGCGAGCAGATCGAAGAGGTGCTGGCCGCGACCTTCAAGCCCGAGTTCCTCAACCGGATCGACGACACCGTGATCTTCCACCGGCTCTCCAAGGAGGACATCGGCCGCATCGTCGAGCTGCAGGTGGGCCAGCTGGTCGCTCGCGTGCGCGAGCGCGGGATCGAGGTCGAGCTGACCGGCGACGCGAAGACGCTGCTCGGCAACCTCGGCTACGACCCGACCTACGGCGCCCGGCCGCTGAAGCGAGTGATCCAGAAGCAGCTGGTCGACAAGCTGGCGCTGAGGCTGCTCGAGGGCGAGTTCCGCGAAGGCGACGCAGTCCGCGTCGACGCCGAGGGCGGCGAGCTGAGCTTCGCCGCATCGGCGCGTTTACAAAACGGTTAACTAAGCACCGCATAATTCTGCTGGGATGGACGGGAGGCTTAGCTGGGAATCGCAATCCAGAGCGCCGGATTTCAGGATTCGGGGCGAGATTCCGACGTAAGCTTGGGAAGCTTCAACTCGATGATCCGACGACCCCAAATCAACGCTGGGCGTAGAGTCCCGCGACTGCGTGCGCTGGGCGCTGCCGCCGGCACTCGCGTGCGCGACACCGGCGGAGCGATCCAGGAGCGGGTCGCCTGGCCTGTCTCCGACTTTCTGCGCAGCCTCTTCGACGTCCTCAGGTGGCCGTTCGAGCGGGTCGCCTGGACGGTCGAGCGGGCCGTGGTCTGGCCGCTCGGCGAACGGACCGCCAGGTGGGGTGTGCCCGGCCGGGCGGCCGTGCTTGGCGGGGTGGCCCTGCTCGCGGTGGGGGCGCTTTCCTTCGCCGCGATCAGAGGGGGCGAAGGGAACGGCGAAGAGCCGGCCATCGTCGTCGCCCCCGTCAAGACCTCCGTGGAGACTCCCGAGCCGGACCCGGCGGCCCCCGTCCTCCAGGGCGCCGTCCCCGACTTCGTGCCGGAGAGCGGCGAAGTCGCGAAGACGAAGGTCGCCGAGGCCGACACGGTGATCAGCAGCGATCCCGGCACCGCGGCCGAGCCCCCCGAGGACCCCACCGCAGCGGCGCTCGCCAGCGCCAGCGGCGAGGCGGAGGACCCGGGGCCGGCGGCGATCGACGTCGCGCGCCGCTTCTCGGACGCCTTCGTCCTCTACGAGACCGGGCACAGCAACGCCAAGGTCCGGGCCACCCTCGACGCGACGGCGAGCCCGCGCCTGACCAAGGCCCTGCTCCGCCGCCCGCCCCGCCTCCCCGCCAACGTCAAGGTCCCCAAGGCAAAGGTGCTGAACGTGGTGCCGGGGCCGCGCAGCGGCGATACCTTCACGCTCAGCGCCTCGCTGCTACGCGTCGGCGTCACCAGCGAGCTGCGCATCGACGTCCAGCGCGACAAGGGGTCCGGCCAGTGGCAGGTCACGGACGTGCTCGGCTGATGGCAAGGCTCCGCAACATCCTGCTCGCGGCGGCGATCGCGGCCGCGCTGACGGCATCGAGCGCCGCGGCCGAAGAAGCTCCCGGGACGCTCGGCGCCCAGACCGAAGCGCCCGCAAGCGAAACGGCGGCGCCGGCGCCGATCCCCGCACCCCCCGTCTCCAGCGGGCCGGCGGTCGAGCAGGGCGACACGCTGGCGCCATCCGTCGCCGAGCCGAAGCCCGGCCCCAGCGGAGGCACCGCTCCGGGCAAGACGCCGGAGCCGCCGGAGACCGAGCCGACCCCTTCACCCGAGTCCGACGGCGCCTCGACCGCGCCCGCCACTCCCGGCGAGGTGTTCGCCATCCCCTCGATCCCCAGCTCGAGCTGCGCCACCTCGGGCGTGCCGCCGGTGCTGATCCCGATCTACCAGCGGGCCGCCGCGACCTACGGGCTCGGTCCCCAGGGCGCTGCGGTCCTGGCGGGGATCAACGAGATCGAGACCGCCTTCGGCACGAACCTCAACATCTCCTCGGCCGGGGCGATGGGCTGGATGCAGTTCATCCCCTCCAGCTGGGAGGCCTACGGCGTCGACGCCAACGGCGACGGGGTCGCCGACCCCTACAACCCCGAAGACGCGATCTTCGCCGCCGCCAACTACCTGAGCGCGGCGGGGATGCCCGAGGACACCTACGGCGCGATCTTCGCCTACAACCACGCCGACTGGTACGTCGCCGAGGTTCTGGCCAACGCCGCCTGCTACGGCGGGATCGGCAGCGCCGGCGCCTTCTCGCTGCAGCCCCAGCTGCAGGAACTGGACTGCGAGCTGCCCGCGGCCTGGCGCGAGAGGGTCCCCGAGAGCTACATGCGTGCCTTCGAGGACGCCGCCACCCGCTACGGCCTCGGCCGCCGCGGCGTCTGGGCGCTTGCCGCGATCGCCCGGCTCGAGTCGAACTTCGGCACCGGCATGGACCCCGAGCAGCTGAGCAGCGCCGGGCCGCTGGGCCTCGACTCCACCGAGTGGCAGCGCTACGCCGTCGACGGCAACGCAGACGGCCGCATCGTCCGCGCCAGCCCGGCCGACTCGGCCGCGACGATGGCGCGGCTGATCTGGTCGCGCGGCGACCTGCGGGCGGGGGTCTTCACCCACAACCAGGCGGCGTGGTACGTCGAGGCCGTCGTCGCCGAGGCCGAAGCCCTGGAAGGGGAGTGCGTCGCCACCCCGGTCGAGTGGACGCTGGCGCTGCCCAATGCGGTGATCGCGCCGATCGACTGGAGCAACCTCACCCTTTCCAACGACCTCGAGCTGCGCGACCTGACCAGCGGCGCGATCGACCCCCGCATCGTCGGCCTGATCGGGGCGATCACCCAGGACCATCAGCTGACGATCTCCTCGCTGCGCTCCGACCACTCGATGCACACGGTCGAAGGCGGCATCTCCAACCACTACTACGGGCGGGCGCTGGACATCGCCGCCGTCGACGGCGTCTCCTGCACAGACACTTCCCCTTCGGCCCCCTGCGCGGAACTCGCCAGCACACTCGCCTACCTACCCGCCCCCGCTCACCCCACTGAGCTCATCTACTGCTTCGACGTGGACGGTTCCGGGCCAGCTTTCGCGCGCTCGGACCATTGCGACCACATCCACGCGGGCTACGACAGCTGAGACCGGACAGGGGAGTCGGGGGTCTCTCCCCAGGAACTCCCGCGAAGCGGCCTGGGGAGAGACCCCCGACTCCCCTCCCGCCGGGTAGTAGGCTCGAAGTCCCCGTCCCCGAGAGGAGATTGCCATGCCGACTTACGTGATGCTTACGAATTTGACTGCTGAGGGTGTACGGACGCTGAAGAACAATCCCGGCAGGGTGGCCGAGGTGAACAAGGAGGTCGAGCAGATCGGGGCCAAGGTGATCGCTCAGTACGCGACGCTGGGGCAGTACGACTTCGTCACCGTCGTCGAGGCGCCTGACGAGAAGACGATGGCCAAGGTCTCCGTTGAGCTTGGGTCGCGCGGGACGATGACGAGTCAGACCTTGGCGGCGATGCCGGCCGACGACCTGGCCTCCTCTCTCTAGCTTGAAGATCCTGGTCGTCGGGGGAGGTGGGCGCGAGCACGCGATCGTGCGGGCGCTGGGGCGGTCCGCGCACGCGCCCGAGCTGCTCTGCGCGCCGGGCAACGCCGGGATCGCCGCCGACGCCGAGTGCCTGGCCGACGTCGCGGCCGACGACGTCGAGGCGATCGTCGCGGCGGCGAGCGAGCGCGGTGTCGACCTGGTCGTGGTCGGGCCGGAGGCCGCCCTGGTGGCGGGCGTCGTCGACGCGCTCGAGGACGGCGGGATGCCGGCCTTCGGCCCCAGCGCGGCGGCGGCGGAGCTGGAGGGCTCGAAGGCCTTCGCCAAGGAGCTGATGGCCGAGGCGGGGGTGCCGACCGCTTCGCACACGCTGCTGCACAGCCGCGAGGAGGCGGTCGCGCAGCTGGCCGGCGCCTCCTACCCGGCGGTGCTGAAGGCCGACGGCCTCGCGGCGGGCAAGGGCGTGATCATCTGCCAGAGCGAGGCCGAGGCGCGAGAGGCGGTCGACGTCTTCTTCACCGAGCGGCGCTTCGGCGAGACGACCGTCGTGCTGGAGGAGTTCCTCGAGGGCGAGGAGCTCTCGCTGCTCGCCCTGTGTGACGGCGAGAACGTCGTGCCCCTGGCGCCGGCTCAGGACTACAAGCGGATCTTCGACGGCGACGAGGGTCCCAACACCGGCGGCATGGGCAGCTACTCGCCGGTGCCCGGCTTCGGCCCGGCCGAGGTCGAGGAGATCGTCGACGCGGTCCACCGCCCGATCGTCGCCGCGATGGCACGGCGGGGACGGCCCTTCCACGGCGTCCTCTACGCGGGGCTGATGATCGGCTCCGGCGGCCCCAGGGTGCTCGAGTTCAACACCCGCTTCGGCGACCCCGAGACCCAGGCGGTGCTGCCGCGGCTGCGCTCGGACCTGGTCGACCTCTGCCTCGCCGCGCGCGAGCCGGGGGGCCTGGCGGGGGCCGAGGCGGAGTTCTCCGAGGACTGGGCGGTGACGCTGGTGCTCGCCTCGGCGGGCTATCCCGAGTCCTCCTCGAAGGGCGAGGTGATCCGCGGCCTCGACGCCGCCGCCGAGCTGGCCGAGATCGCGCACGCGGGAACCGCCGCCCGCGGCGGCGAGGTCGTCACCGCCGGCGGGCGCGTGCTCAACGTGACCGCGCTGGCGGCGACGCCGGCCGAGGCCCGCGATCGTGCATACGATGCCGCCAGGCGGATCGAGTTCGACGGGATGCAGATGCGCTCCGACATCGCGGCCCGAGCGGTCGACCGCGTCGCCAGCTAGCCAGTCACAGAGAGGAAAGAGATGAGCGAGATCTCAGAGGAGCCCCAGCCCACCGAGCCGACCCCGTCGCCCGAGGCCGACGAGGCTTTTGAGGAGATCGACGTCGACGCGCCCCTGGTCGGGATCATCATGGGCTCGAAGAACGACATGCCCAAGATGGAAGCCGCCGGCGCCGCCCTCGACGAGGCCGGGATCAGCCACGAGATGCGGGTGATGAGCGCCCACCGCGACCCCGAGCTGGTTAGCGAGTACTGCACCAACGCGCGGATGCGCGGGCTGAAGGTGATCATCGCCGGCGCCGGGATGTCGGCGGCGCTGCCCGGCGTCGCCGCAGCGCACAGCGACCTGCCGGTGATCGGCGTGCCGATCCTGGGCAAGTCGCTGGGCGGGCTCGACGCACTGCTCTCGGCGGTGCAGATGCCGCCGGGGATTCCCGTCGCCTGCGTCGCGATCGACGGGGCCAAGAACGCCGGCATCCTCGCGGCGCGGATAATCAACGCGTGATTTCCCGGTACACGCGGGCTGAGATCGGCGAGGTCTGGTCACCGCAGCGGAAGCTGGAGTGCTGGCTGGAGGTCGAGCTGGCGGCAACCGAGGCGTGGGCCGAGGAGGGCGTCGTTCCCCGGGAGGCCGCGGAAGCCTGCAGGGCCGACGCGGCGTTCACCGTCGAGGCCGTCAACGAGCGGGAGAAGGTGACCGACCACGACGTGGCGGCCTTCGTGGACGTGGTGGCCGAGTCGGTCGGCGAGCATGGGCGCTGGATCCACTATGGGCTGACCTCTTCCGACGTGCTCGACACGGCGCTGGCGTTGCAGCTGCGCGAGGCCGGCGAGGTGGTGCTGAAGGGTGCGCGCGCCTATCGCGATGCGCTGGTGGAGCGGGCGATGGAGCACCGGGACACCCTCTGCGTCGGCCGCACCCACGGCGTCCACGCCGAGCCGACCACCTTCGGCCTGCGGCTGGCCGGGTTCGCCTTCGAGGCAGACCGCAACCTGGCGAGGCTGACCGACGCCTTCGAGCAGCTTTCCTTCGGCAAGCTCTCCGGCGCCGTCGGCACCTACGCATCGGTGTCGCCCGCGGTCGAGGCGCGGGTGATGGAGCGGCTCGGGCTCGGGCGCGAGGACGTGGCGACGCAGGTGATCCCCCGCGACCGCCACGCCGTCCTCACCTCGCGCTGCGCGATCGCCGGCGCCGGCCTGGAGCGCTTCGCGACCGAGGTGCGCAACCTGCAGCGCACGGAGGTGCGGGAGGTCGAAGAGCCGTTCGCCTCCGGCAAGCAGAAGGGCTCCTCGGCGATGCCGCACAAGCGCAACCCGATCCGCACCGAGCGGATCACCGGCCTGGCCCGCGTCCTGCGCGGCTACGCCCAGACCGGCCTGGAGAACGTCGCGCTCTGGCACGAGCGCGACATCTCCCACTCCGGCGCCGAGCGCGTGATCCTCCCCGACGCGACGATCTGCCTCGACTACATGCAGGACCTGGCGACCAAGGTCGCCACCGGGATGACGGTCCGCACCGACCGCATGCTCGCGAACCTCGACCTCACCCACGGCGCCCTCTTCAGCCAGCGCGCCCTGACGGCGCTGGTCGAGTCCGGCGTGACTCGCGACGACGCCTACCGGGTCGTCCAGGAGAACGCCCAGAAGGCGTGGGACACGGGAACCGAGTTCCGCGACCTGCTCGCCGAGGCGGCTCCCGACCTGGACCTCGACACGGTCTTCGACCACGGCGCCTACCTGACGCACATCCCCGAGGTCTTCGAGCGGCTGGAAGCGCTCAGACCTCGATAACGGTCAGGCCGTTGACACCCGAAAGGGCGTAGAAGTCGCGGTCTTGGGTGATCACGGGCATCCGGTTAGATGCAGCGGTAGCAGCTATCCACAGGTCGTTGACGCTCACTCGCTCTCCTGAGGCAGCCAAATAAGCGCGCATTCCTGCCCACACCCCTGCGACCCGGTGATCGATAGGAAAAACCGCAGCCCTGGAGATCCGCTCCAGCGTCGAGAGACGACGGTCTCGGCTCTCGATGTCGGAGGCCGCGAGGACCCCGGCGCGCAACTCAGCCAGGGTGACGATTGAGATGACGGCGTTCTCCGGGAGGCCCTCTTCGCGGATCGATCGGCCTTCCTCAGCGGCAATGAGCGCAGAGGTATCGAGCAATCCGACGCCGACCCGATCTCCGCTCACTCGATCGGCCCAAGGTCTTCGGTCGTTTCCGCCCTCAACTTCGCCAGGTCAGCGGCCCAGGTGGGATCGCCGGACGCGATCTCACGTATCTCCATGACCTCCGCCGGAGTAAGCCATCGGCCGGTTGTCTCTTTGTGGGGAACCAAGTCTGCAACCGGCTTCCCTCTCCGCGTGATCACGATCCTCTCCCCTTCTTCGACCCTTCGCAGCAGCCCCGCCGTGTCGTTCCGCAGCTCTCTGGAGGCAACTTCTACGCTCATGCTACGAATGTAGCACTTGCTTTAGGGGAGCAGGCCATAGGCTGCACCCATGGTTCTCTACACCTGCGGCCAGAAGAAACTGGGACCGGGCTTCGCCCATCCCTGCGCCAAGGCGGGCAAGGCGCTCGACGCGGCCGGGTACGACTACGAGATCAAGGTCGTCAGCGGCTACCGGATGGCCTTCTGGACCTGGGGCAGCCGCGGGGACGACCGGACCGAGGTCCGGGAGCTGAGCGGCACCGACGAGGTGCCGATCCTCGTGCTCGACGACGGCGAGGTGATCTCCGGCTCCGGCACGATCGCGCGCTGGGCTCGTGAGCACCCGGCGGCACGAGCCGCTGCGCAGAAGGGCTAGGACCCTAGGCTGCCACGAGGTCGCGCTCGCGCGCCGGGTGGCGAGCGGTGAGGACGACCGGGGTGCCGTCGCGCGGCGAGAGGGTGATGCTGCGACGGCCGATCTTCTCCGGTGCCGGATCGGCCTTGTGCAGCTCGCAGCGGGTCAGCACCTCGCGCAGGACGATCCGCATCTCGAACTCGGAGAAGGCGGCGCCGATGCAGCGGCGCACGCCGCCGCCGAAGGGGACCCAGGCGTAGGTGTCCGGCCCCTCCTCGAGGAAGCGCTCGGGGCGGAAGGCGAAGGGCTCGGGATAGACGTCGGCGCGGGTGTGGGTGAGCCAGATCGCCGGCGTCACGTCGGTGCCGGCGGGCAGGGTGAGGCCGTCGACGCTGAGCTCGGCGCCCAGGCGGCGGCCGGCAAGCGGCACCACGGGGCGCAGGCGCAGGGCCTCGGCGATCGTCGCCCGCATGTACTCGTCCTCGCCCGCCTCGATCGAGTCGCGCAGGCGGCGCAGCGGCTCGGGGTGGCGGAGCAGGAGGTCGAAGGTCCAAGCCAGCGCGGTCGCCGTCGTCTCGTGACCGGCGAGCAGCAGCGTGAGCAGCTGGTCGCGCAGGTCGACGTCGGCCAGCCCCTCGCCGTCCTCGAAGCGGGCCGCCATCAGGATCGAGAGGATGTCGTCGCGCTCCTCGAAGCTCTGCTCGGCGCGGCGCTCGGAGATCTCGGCGTAGAGCAGCTCGTCGACTGCCCGCAGCTGTCCATCGAACCGGGTCCACGGCCCGCGACCGGTGAAGCGCCTGGTCGCCAGGGCCACCAGCTGGGTCACCGGGGAGGCGGTCTCCTCCAGCACGTCGGTGAGCAGGCGGCGGAGCTGCTCCAGCCTGGGGCCCTCGGCGACGCCGAAGACGACGCGCAGGATGATGTCCAGGGTGATCGCCTGCATCTGGGGGTGGATGCGGAATTCCTCCCCCAGCGGCCAGGAGTCGATGCTGGCGTCGACGATCTCCTCCATGACCGGCTCATAGGAGCGCATCCGCTCGCCGTGGAAGGCCGGCAGCATCAGCTTGCGGTGGGCGAGGTGGTCGGCTCCTTCGAGCAGCAGCAGCGAGCGCGAGCCCAGCACCGGCTCGAGGAAGACCTCGCGGCCCGGCGGCAGGCCGTGGGCGCGCTCCGTGTAGAGGGCCTTGATCGCGGCCGGGTCGGAGATCATCACCATCGGCCGCTCGAAGCCGAGGAACTTGACGCTGAAGTTGTCGCCGAGCCGCTCGCGGCACTCCTGCATGAAGGGAAGCGGGCGGAAGGCCCAGCGGAGGGTCTGGACGACCGGCGGGCTCTTCGGTTCGGGCGGCAGCATCGCCGTCAAGGATCGCAGACCGAAGCCGTGCCGATGCTCCGCTGCCCCACTGGTTAGCATCGACTTAATGTCTCCCATAGCCGACCTCAAGCTCCACTCCTCCGGGAAGGTCCGTGAGATCTACGAGTGGGAGGACGACCTGCTGATGGTCGCCTCCGACCGGATCTCGATCTACGACGTGGTGATGCCGACGCCGATCCCCGACAAGGGGAAGGTGCTGAACCGGATCTCGGAATTCTGGTTCGAGCTGACCGCCGACATCGTCCCCAACCACTTCGTCTCCGCCGACGTCCCGGAAGAGGTGGCCGAACGAGCGATGCGGGTGCGGCGGCTGGAGATGTACCCGGTCGAGTGCGTCGTGCGCGGCTACCTCTCGGGCTCCGGCTGGAAGGAATACAAGCGCGACGGGACCGTCTGCGGAATCGAGCTGCCGGCCGGCCTGCTCGAGTCCGACAAGCTCTCCGAGCCGATCTTCACCCCGGCGACGAAGGCCGAGATCGGCGACCACGACGAGAACGTCGACTTCGACCGGGCCGCCGAGATCGTCGGCGACCGGGCGCTGATGGAGGAGCTGCGGCGCATCTCGATCGAGGTCTACGAGCGCGGCGCAGAGCATGCCGCCGAGCGCGGGATCATCCTCGCCGACACCAAGTTCGAGCTGGGTCGCCACGCCGGCGCCGAGATCGTCCTCGCCGACGAGGTCCTCACCCCCGACTCCTCGCGCTTCTGGCCCGCCGACCGTTACGAGCCGGGCAAGACGCAGCCTTCCTTCGACAAGCAGTTCGTGCGCGACTGGGCCGACGCGGAGGGCTGGGACCACTCGCCGCCCGCCCCGGAGCTGCCGCCCGACGTGGTCGAGCAGACCCGGGCGAAGTACGTCGAGGCCTACGAGCGGATCACGGAGCGCTCCTTCTAGTGGCAAAGGCCCGGGTCTTGATCCGGCCCAAGGAGGGGATCCTCGACCCCCAGGGCAAGGCGGTCGAGCGGGCTCTGCCGGCGCTCGGCTTCGATGGAGTCGAGCACGTGCGGGTCGGGCGGATGGTCGAGCTCGAGGCCGAGGACCCCGAGCGGCTGGGCGAGCTCTGCGAGAAGCTGCTCGCCAACCCGCTGATCGAGGACTACGAGATCGAGCGCCTCGACGGCGCCCCCTGATGCGCTGGGGGGTGCTCCAGTTCCCCGGCTCCTGCGACGAGCGGGACGCCCTGCGCGCCTGCGCGCTGCTCGGCGAGGCGCGCCTCGTCTGGCACGAGGAGCGCGACCTGGAGGGGATCGACGCGGTCGTCGTCCCCGGTGGCTTCTCCTATGGCGACTACCTCCGCGCTGGCGCGATCGCCCGCTTCTCGCCGGCGATGGAGGCGGTCGCCGAGCACGCCGCCGCGGGCGGCCCGGTGCTCGGCATCTGCAACGGCTTCCAGGTGCTGTGCGAGGCCGGCCTCCTCCCCGGCGCCCTCCTCCTCAACGAGAGCATGCGCTTCACCTGCCGCCAACTCGACCTGATTCCCGTCGACGGGACGAAATCGTCCTCTATGGCGGAGATTTCGGCCCATCGGCCCGCGTTGTCGATTCCGGCGAAGCACGGGGAAGGGCGGTACTGGGCGCCGGAGGAGGTCCTGGACGGGCTCGAGGAGAACGGGCAGGTCGCCTACCGCTACGCGCCGGGGCAGAACCCGAACGGGTCGGCACGCGACATCGCGGGAGTGCGCAACGAGGCGGGGAACGTGGTGGGCCTGATGCCTCATCCCGAGCACGCCGTCGACCCGCTGACGGGATCGGCCGACGGGCTTCGCGTCTTCGAAGCCGTCGCGGCAGCCGGGGCGCCGGCATGACGGTCGAGATCGCCAAGCACCGCGAGCTGGGCCTTACCGATTCCGAGTTCGACCTGATCGTCGAGAAGCTGGGCCGGGAGCCGAACGACGTCGAGCTGGCGATGTTCAGCCTGCTCTGGTCCGAGCACTGCGCCTACAAGCACTCGCGCAAGCTGCTGCGCCGGCTGCCGACCGAGGGCGAGCGTGTGGTGATGGGGCCGGGCGAGAACGCCGGCGCGGTCGACGTCGGCGGCGGCTACGCGATCGCCTTCAAGGTCGAGTCCCACAATCACCCCAGCGCGGTCGAGCCCTTCCAGGGGGCGGCGACCGGCGTCGGCGGCATCCTGCGCGACGTCTTCGCCCTCGGCGCACGGCCGATCGCGATCCTCGACTCGCTGCGCTTCGGCGAGCTGGACTCGGTCCGCTCGCGCCACCTGCTCGACGGCGCCGTGCGCGGCATCGGCCACTACGGCAACTCGATCGGGGTGGCGAACGTCGGCGGCGAGATCTACTTCGAGGCCCCCTACGAGCACAACTGCCTGGTCAACGCGATGTGCGTGGGGATCGCCAAGCAGGCGGACATGGTGCGCGCGGCGGCCGCCGGGGTCGGCAACGCCGTCGTCCTGATGGGCGCCTCGACCGGTCGCGACGGGATCGGCGGCGCCTCGGTGCTGGCCTCGGCCGAGCTCGGCGAGGGCGACGAAGCGAAGCGCCCGACCGTGCAGATCGGCGACCCGTTCGAGGAGTCCAAGGTCCTCGAGTGCTGCCTGGAGCTGCTGGAGAAGGGGCTGCTCGTCTCGCTGCAGGACCTGGGTGCCGCGGGCCTCACCTCCTCGGCCGCGGAGATGGCCTCGGCAGGCGGCGTCGGCATCGACCTCGACGTGGCGCGAGTGCCGCTGCGCGAGGCCGACATGGAGCCCTTCGAGATCATGGTCTCCGAGTCCCAGGAGCGGATGCTAGGCGTGGTCGAACCGTCGAAGGTGTCCGAGGTACTCGCCGTCTGCGAGAAATGGCAGACCGGCGCGGCGGAGATCGGCGTCGTCACCGGCAGCGGGCAGGTGCGGGTCCTGCGCGGCGCCGACGTCGTCGGCGAGATGCCGGTCGAGGCCCTGGTGGACGGCTGCCCGCTCTACGACCTCAGCCCGGCCGAGCCGGAGGGGTGGATCTACGGCAACCGGACGACGCTCGGCGCCGGTGCCTCCGCCGAGGAGACGCTGCTGGCGCTGCTCTCCTCCCCCAGCGTCGCCTCGAAGCGCTGGGCCTTCGAGCAGTACGACGCGGTCGTCGGCTCGCGCACGGTGCGTCGCCCCGAGTCGGCCGACGCCGCGGTGCTGCAGATCCCCGAGGCGGGCAACGCAATCGCCGTCTCGATCGACGGCAACGGGCGGCGGGTCGCCTGCGATCCCTACGCCGGCACGGTCGCGGCGGTGCTCGAGTGCGCCCAGAACCTCGCCTGCGTCGGCGCCGAGCCGCTCGGCCTGACCAACTGCCTCAACTTCGGCAACCCCGAGAAGCCGGCGCCGGCCTGGCAGCTCGACCGCGCCGTCAGCGGCCTCGCTGACGCCTGCAACGCCCTCGGCGTGCCCGTCGTCGGCGGCAACGTCTCCCTCTACAACGAGGGCCCGGAAGGCCCGATCTACCCCACGCCGGTGGTCGGCATGGTCGGCGAGCTTCCCGATCCGGCTCGCGCCTGCCGCAGCGCCTTCGTCCGCGACGGCGACGCGATCGCCCTGCTCGGCCCCTTCGCACCCTCGCTGGCCGGCTCGGAGCTGGCCAAGCTGCGCGGCGAGCTGGAGATGGGCCTCCCCCAGCCCGACATTGCCTCGGTCGCCGCCGCCTGCGCCACGGTCCGCGAAGCGGTCCGCGCCGGCGAGCTCTCCTCCGCCCACGACGTCAGCGACGGGGGCCTCGCCTGCGCTCTGGCGGAGTCGGCGATCGCCGGCGGCGTCGGCTGCAGCGTCGACGTCCAGCCCCTGCGCGAACGCGGCTGCTCCCCGGAGCAGGCGATCTTCGGCGAGGGTGCCGGAGGGTTCCTGCTCAGCGGGGAGCGCGACATCCTCGCCGCGCTCGGCGCGACCGTGATCGGCGAGGTGGGCGGCACGACGATCGAGGTCGCCGCCGGAGACCGCAGCTTCACCGTCGGCGTGGGTACCGCCGAGAGCGCCTGGCGCTCGCTCGGCGTGCGCCTGACCTCCAAGTCGTCAGGCTAGAACGGCGCCTTGGAGCGGGCGCGCTGGCCGGCTGAGTGGCTCTTGTCGGCGGCTTGTCGAGACTTCCCGAACGACTTGCTGAAGAGACGTCCCAACGGGCCGGGCGCCTTGCCGCCAGCGCGCTGACCGAGGGAGAAACCCTTGTCGGTCCCTCGCTTCGCGTGGTTCGACAACCTCGGCAGCAAGAACCCCAGGATCAGCAGGAGTACGCATATTCCAACCACGGCGGCAATCAACACGGTGCCCTCCCCTCGTCGACAGTGAATCCCTGTCTACCCTGCTCGCCCCTCGGCCAAGCATTGCCCGTCGTCGAAGCCGGTTCAGCGCTCGCAGCCGCGCTCGCGGTCGAGGCCGGCGCCGCCGGAGCAGAGGTCGAAGCCGCGCCCGCCGCGAAGGCGGTCGCTCCCGGCGTTGCCGGCGAGCACGTCGGCGCCCCCGTTGCCGGCGAGGAGGTCGGGACCTCCGCGGCCGCGGAGGCGGTCGCCGCCGGAGCCGCCGAAGACGCGGTCGGCGGCAGGCCCGGCGTTGACGCGGTCGTTGCCGCCGCCGGCACAGACCAGGTCACCGCCCGAGAGGCCGAAGATCGCGTCGGCGCCCCGCAGGCCCACGATCACGTCGGGGCCCGCCGTGCCGACCAAGCGGTCGGGGCCGGGCGTCCCGGGCACCGTCGCCGCCACGCCGCGGCAGCTGGGAACCTGCGCGGGCTCGACCACCAGAGTCGAGGCGGTCGCTTTGTCGTTGACGGCGACGGGGTCGTTCTCGACCGAGTCGACCGAGGCTGTGTTGTCGATCGTGCCCGCCTTCGTCGGCCGTACCTGGATCGTGACAGTCACGGCGTTGGCTTTGGTCGGGTCCGCCGCCAGGCTGCCGAGGGTGCAGGTGATCCTCTTCCCTTTCTGCTCGCAGCTTCCGCTGCTCGCCGAGGCCGAGACGAAGGTGGTGTGGCTGGGGAGCTCATCCGTGACGGTCACCCCCGTGGCCTCCTGGGGGCCCAGATTGGTCACCTGGATCGCGTAGGTGAGAGCGGCGCCGACGAATACCGGGTCCGGGCTGTCGGACTTGGCGATCCCCAGGTCTGCGACGTCACCGGGCGCGGTGTCGGCCGCGGGCGCGTACGCCACCGCCGCAGCGAGGGCCAAGAGCGCCAGCATCGCGGTTGGGACCTGCCATCTCGATCTCGAGGCCATGGTGGCTCGATACCCGGCCCGCGGCTTGCCTAACGGGACCCGGCCCGCGCACTCGATCATCTGTCCACCGTCGGGATTGCGTTGCGAGGCGGCCGACAACTCCCCGCTGTTTAGGGAGCGGCCTATCCGGGCATCCCTTCGGTGCCCCCCCGCGCGCGGGGGCGTAGGAGACGGGATGTCGGAGATAACCCTCGAAGGAGTGACCAAGGTCTTCGCCGACGGCCAGGAAGCCGTCAAGGACATGAGCCTGGAGGTCGGCGACGGCGAGTTCATGATCCTCGTCGGACCCTCGGGCTGCGGCAAGTCGACGGCGCTGCGGATGATCGCCGGGCTCGAGGACATCTCCAGCGGCGATCTGAAGATCGACGGCGAGCTCGTCAACGACCGCGCCCCCAAGGACCGCGACATCGCGATGGTCTTCCAGAACTACGCGCTCTACCCGCACATGACGGTGCGCGAGAACATGGGCTTCGCGCTGAAGCTGGCCGGCGTCGAGCGGGCGGAGATCGACCGCAAGGTCGAGGACGCCGCGAGGACGCTCGACCTCGAGCAGCACCTCGACCGCCGGCCGGCCAACCTCTCCGGCGGCCAGCGCCAGCGGGTGGCGATGGGACGCGCGATCGTCCGCGACCCCAAGGCCTTCCTGATGGACGAGCCGCTCTCCAACCTCGACGCGAAGCTGCGGGTGCAGATGCGGACCGAGGTGGCGAAGCTGCAGTCGCGGCTGGAGACGACAACGGTCTACGTCACCCACGACCAGGTCGAGGCGATGACCCTCGGCGACCGGGTTGCGGTGATGCGGGCCGGCGAGCTGCAGCAGGTCGGCTCGCCGGCCGAACTCTACGAGGAGCCGGTCAACCTCTTCGTCGCCGGATTCATCGGCTCGCCGGCGATGAACTTCATGCCCGCGGAACTGAGCGAGGGCAAGGTGAAGCTGCCGATCGGCGAGGCCGACGTGCCGGAGAGCGCGGGCGGCGTCCGCGACGGCCAGGTGATCGCCGGCCTGCGACCGGAGAGCTTCGAGGACGCCTCGATGGTCGGCGAGGTGCGCGACGAGCGCGGCCTCGTCTTCGAGGCGGAGATCGACCTGGTCGAGTCGCTCGGCTCCGACCTCTACGCCTACTTCCACGTCGAGTCGGGCGGGGTCGAGTCCGAGCAGCTGGCCGACCTGGTCGAGGAACGCCTCCAGGAGACCGGCGTGCCCGAGGTCCGCGAGGGCCAGGAGCAGATCGTCGCCCGCCTCGACCCGGCGAGCAAGATCAAGCGCCGCGACCGGGTCGAGCTCTGGGCCGACACCTCGAAGCTGCATCTCTTCGACGCCGAGAGCGGCGAGCGGCTGGCGCAGAACGGATAGTCCGGCGCGCAGAGCGGGATCGAACCTGGACGGACACCGGCCAGACCACTAGGCTGCCCCAAATCGTCCAGCGTCGGCATCAGCGCCGAGATAGGGAGCGAAGATGAGGAAGCGATGTGGGGTTGCAGTGGCTGGTCTTCTGGCAGCGATGGCGTTGATCGGGCCTCCGACGGCATCGGCGGCGACCGAGATCGGCAGCGACTGTCAGGCGACCAACGGCGCGCCCAACTACACATTTGTCCAGCTGAAAAAGGTGTCCGGCTCGCCACCGATTGCTGCGCCCTCAGGGGGGGTGGTCACGAAGTGGAAGGTCAACTCGGCGGTTCCGGTGGCGGTTGGCCAGAAGCTGCAGATCCTCCGGCCAACCAGCAACCCGAACGAGTTCCAGACCGTTGCCGAGAGCACCCCCGGCACGGTTTCCCAGGGCCTGAACTCCTTCGACACCCGGCTTCCGATCCAGGCAGGTGACCGGCCGGCCGTCGCTGGCGCGTCCGGCGGTTCGGTCCCGGCTCCCCTGTACTGCGAAACCGCCAATCCGGAAGACGAAATGGGAGCTCTCACGCCCGAATCGACACTTGGATCGACCAATACCTACCCACCGGCGCCGGGACTGGTGGCTGCGATCTCCGCCGTCGTCGAGCCCGACGCCGACAACGACGGCTTCGGCGACGAGACGCAGGACCAGTGCCCGCAGAGCGCCGCGCTGCAGACGGCCTGCCCGGTGGCCGTGCTGAGCGTCTCCTCTGTCGTCAGGAAAGGCTTTGCGAGGGTCCTGGTGACGAGCAACACCCAGGCCTCGGTGAAAGTCGCCGGCTCGGTCAAACTGGGCAAAGGGAAAAAAGCCAAACTGAGCGGCAGCACGCAGGTCGTCGTGCCCGGGACGATCGCCAAGTTCACGCTCATCTTCCCGGCGGGGCTGAAGTCGAAGCTCAAAGAACTGAGCCGCAAACAGTCGCTTCAGCTCGTCCTCAAGGCGACTGCGCAAAACGTGGCCGCCGCGCCGACCGTTCGCACGCTGAAAGTGAAAGTGAAAGGCCAGAAAAAACCCGCCCGCAAAGGCAAAGGCGGCAAACGGGGCTGAGCCCCCTGGTCGCATAGGCATTTCCAGCCCGGCGGGATCGCAAGAGCGATCTCGCCGGGCTTTTGTCGTTTACGTCGAATTTCCGCTCCAACATGCGGAATCTGAATATGCTGCCCCCACGATCAGCGATCTAGGAGAATGAAATGAGAGCGAAGTTCATTGCGGTACTGGCAACGGCCATGCTCGCGCTCGCGGCCTTTGGCTCGACAGGCGCCTCGGCCGCCACCGAAGTCGGCAATCCCTGCGTGGGCGAAGAAGTCACCTCGGGGATAACCATTGCCTCTCTGGCCAGCGCAGGGCCAATCCCGGCCACGGTCCCCAGCGCAGGGGTGATCACGAGCTGGACTCTCAGGACTAACGTGCCCCTCCCACCGGGCATCCTGAGTCAGGCCCTCAAGGTATTTCGCCCAGCCGGCGCCCCCACCCAGTACCAGGTGGTCGGGGAAAGCGCGGCGAGCCCCATCTCGACAGGGACCAACACGTTCAATACGAGGATTCCGGTTCAAGCCGGCGACTTCCTCGGCGCCTCCGGCACGTTCGAAGGGACCGTGTACACGTTCTACTGCGTAACCGGCAATCCAGCCGACCGCTTTGCCGTCTTCCTCGGCAGTCCGACCCTGGGCCCGGTGACGAGCATCGCAGAGTCCGAAGGAATTCAGGCTCCGGTCACCGCGAAAGTCGAGCCCGACGCCGACAACGACGGCTTCGGCGACGAGACGCAGGACCAGTGCCCGCAGAGCGCCGCGCTGCAGACGGCCTGCCCGGTGGCCGTGCTGAGCGTCTCCTCTGTCGTCAGGAAAGGCTTTGCGAGGGTCCTGGTGACGAGCAACACCCAGGCCTCGGTGAAAGTCGCCGGCTCGGTCAAACTGGGCAAAGGGAAAAAAGCCAAACTGAGCGGCAGCACGCAGGTCGTCGTGCCCGGGACGATCGCCAAGTTCACGCTCATCTTCCCGGCGGGGCTGAAGTCGAAGCTCAAAGAACTGAGCCGCAAACAGTCGCTTCAGCTCGTCCTCAAGGCGACTGCGCAAAACGTGGCCGCCGCGCCGACCGTTCGCACGCTGAAAGTGAAAGTGAAAGGCCAGAAAAAACCCGCCCGCAAAGGCAAAGGCGGCAAACGGGGCTGAGCCCCCTGGTCGCATAGGCATTTCCAGCCCGGCGGGATCGCAAGAGCGATCTCGCCGGGCTTTTGCCTTAGAGCCCCCCAACGTCATGCAGGGCGCCGGTGGCGGCCGGTCCGGTCCCGCCCCGCTGGTACCCTCCGCGGGTAGGCAGTCCGCCTGCGCGTCACGTCCTTTCGACCGCGAGGAAGCACGCGCTTGACTCCGCTTCAGGGGCAGCTCATAGACCGCGATGGCCCGCGCGAGGAATGCGGGGTGTTCGGCGTATACGCACCCGGGCACGACGTCTCCCGCCTCGCCTACTTCAGCCTCTACGCGCTACAGCACCGCGGCCAGGAGTCGGCCGGGATCGCCACCTGCGAGGGCGGCCACATCACCACCCTGCGTGATTCGGGGCTCGTCTCCCAGGTCTTCGACGAGGAGAAGCTGCGGGCGCTGGAGGGCGACATGGCGATCGGCCACGTGCGCTACTCGACCACCGGCGGTGGGTCCTGGGAGAACGCGCAGCCGGTCTGGCGCGACGACGGCCGCGAGCTGGCGCTCGCCCACAACGGAAACCTGACCAACGCGGTCGAGCTCTGGGCTGAGCTGAAGGAGCGCGGCATCGCCTTCCGCGGCACCTCCGACTCGGAGATCATCGCGGCGCTGCTCTCCTCCAACGAGGGCAGGCTGATCGAGGACGCGGTCACCGACGTGATGCCGCGCCTGCAGGGCGCCTACTCGACCGTGGTGATGACCAAGCGCGCGATCGTCGCCTTCCGCGACCCGCACGGGGTGCGTCCGCTCTCGCTGGGACGGCTGGAGGACCGCTTCGTCGTCGCCTCGGAGAGCTGCGCCTTCGACATCATCGGCGCCGAGCTGATGCGGGAAGTGCACCCCGGCGAGATGGTCTCGCTGACCGAGCGCGGCCTGGAGACGCGCCAGGTGGTCAAGGCCGAGCGGCCGGCGATGTGCGTCTTCGAGCACATCTACTTCTCCCGTCCCGACAGCCGCCTCGAGGGCAAGGTGCTGCAGCAGGTGCGCGGGCGGATGGGCGAGATCCTCTGGCGCGAGGCGCCGGTCGAGGCCGACCTGGTGATCTCGGTCCCGGACTCCGGCAACCCGGCTGCGGCCGGGTTCGCGCGCGCCTCGGGGCTGCCGCGCGACGACGGCCTGATCAAGAACCGCTACGTGGCGCGGACCTTCATCCAGCCTGGGCAGGAGCTGCGCAAGCACGGCCTGCGGCTCAAGTTCAACCCGCTGCCGGAGATCGTCTCCGGCCAGCGCATCGTCGTCGTCGACGACTCGATCGTGCGCGGCAACACGACGCGGCAGATCGTCGGCATGCTGCGCGACGCCGGCGCGAGGGAGGTCCACCTGCGGATCTCGGCACCGCCGATCCGCAACCCCTGCCACTACGGGGTCGACATGTCGACCCGCGAGGAGATGATCGCCCACAAGCGCACCGTGCAGGAGATCGCCGACGAGCTCGGCTGCGACTCGCTCGCCTACCTCTCGCTCGAGGGGGTCTACGAGGCGATCGGAACCCCGCCCGAGGACCACTGCGACGCCTGCTTCAGCGGCCGCTACCCGCTGGGCGATCCCGAGGAGGCCAACGGCAAGTTCGCGCTCGAGGACGTGGCCGTCGTCCCGGCGTCCTAGGGCGTGAGCGCGGCGACGATCTCTGCCGCCGGGCGCACGTCGCCGATACGGGCCACCGTCTCGCCCGCATAGAGGGGACCGGCGTCGAGGAGATTGTCTGGGCCGTCATCGGTGGGGCCCAGCGGGGTGAGCAGCCTGCCGTGCGGGCTCTGGGCGCGCACCATCCGTGCCTGAAGGGAGGAGGGCATGTAGCGGCCGGCCGGCCCGGTTAGGCGGTTCAGCGCCCGGTTCAGGGACGGCCCGCGGGGATCGTCTCCGAGCCAGTGCTCGGTTGCCGCGTTGGCGACGACGCGGTGCGGCGCCGGCCAGCCCACCCCGAACAACTCGGTCAGGATCGTCTCCTCGGCGACCAGCAGGCGCCGCCGGTACTCCGGATGCGCCCGGCTCTCATGGCTGAGCAGGAAACGGGTGCCGGCCACGGCGCCGTCTGCCCCCGCCGCGAGCACCCGGCCCACGTCGTCCCGGCCGGCGATCCCGCCCGCGAGGAGAAGGGGGAAGCCGGGGGGCAGAGCCGCCTTGGCTCGGTCGAGCAGCTCGAGCGCGCGGACGGTTCCGCGTACGTGACCCCCCGCCTCGACGCCCTGGAGAATCGCGCCGTCGGCGCCGGCCGCATGGGCAGCCAGTGTCTCTACGACGGATCCGCACTGATGGATCCAGACGCCCGGGGTTCGGCGCTTCGGGGCACCCCAGAAGGTGACGACGGCGTCGGCCTTCGCCGCGGCGGCGAACCAGCCACGGCGCGCGAAGGGCAGCAGGAGGTTGACCGCGACGGGCCGCCCGGTCAAAGCTCGCGCGGCAGACAGCTCGCGCTCGATCGCCGCGGCGCCGTTGACCGCGATCGTCCCCAGCCCCCCGGCCTCCGAGACCGCCGCGGCAAGCTCGTGACGGCTCAGGCCCCCGCCCATCCCCGCCTGAACGACGGGCGCGGCAACACCAAGCCGCTCGAGGAAGTTCATGTCTCGATCCTAGGCGTGTCTGAGTTTTTCCCACCGTATGGGTGGGAAAACTCAGACACCCCCGGATGGCGGGCTGCGCGAAGATGCGGCCGTGAGCGACTTTCGAATCGTCGTACTCGCCTCCGGCAGCGGCACCAACCTGCAGGCGATCCTCGACCAGCTGCATGGCCATGAGGGGTTCGAGGTCGTCGGGGTCGGCTCGGACAAGCTCGACGCGCGAGCCCTGGAGCGGGCTCGGGCGGCCGGTGTCGAAACGGCCTCCTTCCCCCGCGACGGCTACGCCGGCCGCGAGGCGCGAGACACAGCGATGGGCGACTGGATCGAGGCTCGTGGTGCCGACCTCGTCGCCCTCGCCGGGTACATGCAGCTGCTGAGCGAGGGGTTCGTCGCCCGCTTCCGCCACCGTGTCGTCAACGTCCACCCGGCCCTGCTGCCCGCCTTCCCGGGCCTCGACGCGATCGGCCAGGCGCTCGAGGCCGGGGTCGAGACGACCGGCGTCACCGTTCACTTCGTCGACGAGGGCGTAGACACCGGGCCGGTGCTGCTGCAGCGCGAGGTGCCGGTGCCGCCCGATCGCGACCGGGCGGCGCTCGAGGAGGCGATCCACGCCACTGAGCACGAGCTCTACCCGGAGGCGATCCGCATGATCGCGGCGGGCAGGGTTAGGATCGAGGCCGACGACTCGAGCGTCGTCATCCTCGATGAGTGAAGCCCCCGCAGACACCCGATCGGAAGCCGTGAGCGACGGCGCGATCGCGGTGCGTCGTGCGCTCGTCTCGGTCTCCGACAAGACCGGCGTCGCCGACTTCGCCCGCGGGCTCGCCGGGCTCGGCGTGGAGATCCTCTCGACCGGCGGCACGGCGACGGCCCTGCGCGAGGCGGGGATCGAGGTGACCGACGTCTCCGAGTTCACCGGCCAGGAAGAGATCCTCGGCGGGCGGGTCAAGACCCTGCACCCGCGGCTGCACGCGGCGCTGCTGGCGCGGCGCGAGGACCCCAAGCACGTGGCGACGCTGGAGCGCGAGGGGATCGAGCCGATCGACCTGGTCTGCGTCAACCTCTACCCCTTCGAGGAGACGGTGGCCGCGCGCGACGTCGCGCCGGAGGTCGCGGTCGAGAACATCGACATCGGCGGGCCGACGATGATCCGGGCCGCCGCCAAGAACCACGACGGGGTCGCCGTCGTGGTCAAGCCCGAGTCCTACGACGCGGTATTGGCGGAGCTGGAGGAGTCCGGCGGCGAGGTCTCGGCCTCGACCCGGCACTGGCTCGCCAACGAGGCCTTCGCCCAGACCGCCCGCTACGACGCCGCGATCAGCCGCTGGTTCTCGACCGAGTACGAGGACTATCCCGAGCACCTGGCGGTCGCCTACGAGAAGGTGCTCGACCTCGCCTACGGCGAGAACCCCCACCAGCGGGCGGCGCTGTACTCCGAAGCCGGCGCCCGCAGCCACGTCCTCGCGCGCGTCTCCAAGCTGCACGGTCGCGCCCTCTCCTTCAACAACGTGCTCGACCTCGACTCGGCGCGGCGCTTGGTCGAGGACTTCGAGCAGCCGGCCTGCACGATCGTCAAGCACAACAACCCCTGCGGGGTGGCGGTCGGCGCCGACTCGCTGGAGGCCTACGAAAAGGCCCTGGCCTGCGACCCGATGTCGGCCTTCGGCGGCGTGATCGCCTTCAACCGGCCGGTCTCGAAGGGCCTGGCGGAGAAGCTGCACGAGAACTTCGTCGAGGTGCTGATCGCGCCCGAATACGAGCACGGGGCGCTCACCGTCCTCCAGCAGAAGGAGGCGATCCGCATCCTCAGCGAGGAGGAGCGCCGCGAGCGCGACTCGGGCGAACGCGACGTCAAACGGGTGCTGGGCGGGCTGCTGATCCAGGACCGCGACGGCGACCCCGAGCCGCGCGAGCTGATGGAGGTGGTGACGAAGGCGGGGGTGAGCGAGGAGCAGTGGCGCGACATGCTCTTCGCCTGGACCGTCGTCCGCCACGTCCGCTCCAACGCGATCGTGATCGCCAAGGACGGCGCCACGATCGGCATCGGCGCCGGTCAGATGAGCCGGGTCGACTCGGTCCGCCTCGCGGTCGAGAAGTGCCGGGACGCGCGCGAGGACGCCGATGCTCTCCTCGCCGGCTCCGCAGTCGCCTCCGACGCCTTCTTCCCCTTCGCCGACGGCCCCCAGCTGGCGATCGAAGCCGGCTCCACCGCGGTGATCCAGCCCGGCGGCTCCAAGCGCGACGCCGAGGTGATCGAGGCCTGCGAAGGGGCCGGCGTGACGATGGTCTTCACCAAGCACCGGCATTTCCGGCACTAGCGCTTCCCAGGCCCAGATTCGCGCGTAATTCACTTGATTTGCAGCGCAATACGTGCGTTCGCGCGGAATAGCGTCGGCGTGCCGCGAGAGCGGCGACGCCCCGGCCATCGGATGTGGATCCCACCCTCACGAAGTGGGACTGGCGGGTTCGAATCCCGCCCGGGGCGCTAAGCTTCCAGAGACTTCGTGAGGGTGGCTGTCCCGTTCGACGGCAGTCCTTGCAATCGGCCCGCTTCGGCGGGTCGATTGCTTTCGCCATCCCTAACCGCCGTCTTCGAACTGGCGCTGCAGTTCTGTCGCCTTCTCGACGTGGCCGCAGACCTCGGCGACCGTGTCGGCGGTGACGAGAAGCTCCATGTCGGGCGGTGAGATCAGCGCCGTGTCGTCGAGGGCGTCGTCGATCCAGTCGAGCAGCGGTTCCCAGTGCTTGGAGTCGACGAGAATCGTCGGGAAGAGCTGGATGCGATGGGTCTGGATCAGGGTGAGGCTCTCGAAGAGCTCGTCGAGCGTGCCGTAGCCGCCGGGGAAGATGACGAAGGCACGCGCGTAACGGACGAACATCAGCTTGCGGGCGAAGAAGTAGTGGAAGTCGACGCAGCGGTTGACGTAGGGATTCGTCTTCTGCTCGTGCGGCAGCTGGATGTTGAGGCCGACGGAGAGGCCGCCGGCTTCGGCGGCGCCTCGGTTCGCAGCTTCCATCAACCCAGGACCGCCGCCGGTGATGACGGTGAAGCCGTTGCGCGCCAGGCACGCCGAGGTCTCGCGGCAGAGCTCATACCAGCGATGCCCCTCTTTCACGCGTGCCGAGCCGAAGACAGAGACGCCGTCCTCGACGTCGCGCAGAGCGTCGAAGCCCTTGTCGACCTCCGTCTTGATCCGCTCGAGGCGGAGCTCGTCCTCCTCCTCCAGGTCACAGGGGGAACGGAGCAGCTCCCTGTCGCGCTTCGCGTCGTCGCCCATGCGATCTCCCTACCCGCTACCCGGTAAGTACCCCCGCCGGGATTCGAACCCGGGCCGCGCGGCTTAAAAGGCCGCCGCTCTAACCAACTGAGCTACGGGGGCGCGGTGGCCATGGTAGAGGGCAGCGAGCCGTTGGGGGCGGTCAGGAGAGCTCGGGGAGGCCCTGCTCGGGGGTCGAGGCCTCGGCGTGGGTGCGGCGGGGGATGCGGCCGGCGGCGCGGGCGGCGCGGCCGGCCTCGACTCCGAGGCGCAGGGCGGTTGCCATCGCGACCGGGTCGGCGGCGCCGAAGATCGAGCTGGCGGCCATCACCGCGTCGCAGCCCAGCTCCATCGCCAGGGCGGCGTCGGAGGCGGTGCCGATGCCGGCGTCGAGGACGACCGGGACCGAGGCGCGCTCGGCGATGATCGCGATGTTGTAGGGATTGCGGATGCCGGCGCCGGAGCCGATCGGGGAGCCGAGCGGCATCACCGCGGCGCAGCCGGCCTCCTCGAGGCGGCGGGCGAGGACCGGGTCGTCGTTGGTGTAGGGGAGGACGGTGAAGCCCTCGCCGACGAGGGTCTCGGCGGCGTCGAGAAGCTCGACCGCGTCGGGGAAGAGGGTGCGGTCGTCGCCGATCACCTCGAGCTTGATCCACTCGGTCTCGAAGGCCTCGCGGGCGAGGCGCGCGGTGCGGACGGCGTCGCGGGCGGTGTAGCAGCCAGCGGTGTTGGGGAGGGCGAAGAGCCCGAGGCGGTCGAGCACGTCGAGGACCGACCCCTTCGCGTCGGGGTCGATGCGGCGCAGGGCGACGGTGACGATCTCCGCGCCCGAGGCCTCCAGCGCCAGCTCCATCTGTTCCAGCGAGCGGAAGCCCCCGGTGCCGGCGATCAGGCGCGAGGTCCAGGCCCGGCCGCCCAGTTCCCAGCCCTCGGCGCCGCCCTGGATCGCGGCGAGGACCTCGACCCTGCTGCCCTCGACCAGCGGCGTCGAGGCCCACTCGGCGCGAGGCGCGACCTCGCCGTCGAGGGCGATCGCGACGCCGCGGGCGTCCTCGGCCCCAGCAGCCTCGCGCGGCGTCGGCGAGGGTCGCCCCCTCGGCGAGCTCATGCGGCTTCCCGTTCAGCTCGATCCTCATCCCGCCACCTCCGCGCCGGCGAGCTCGGCGGCGACCGCTTCGCCGGCCAGCGGCGCCAGCAGGATGCCGTTGCGGTAGTGGCCGCAGGCGAGGACGAGGCCGTCGAGCGCTCCGGGGCCGACCAGCGGCAGGTTGTCGGGAGTGCCCGGGCGCAGCCCCGCCATCGCTTCGACCAGCTCCAGCTCGGCGACGTCGGGCAGCAGGCGGTAGGCCTCGCGCAGCAGCTCGTGGACGCCGCCCGCGGTGACGGTGGTGTCGAAGCCGCGCTCCTCGGTGGTCGCGCCGGCGATCAGGCGGCCGTCGGGACGGGGGACCAGGTAGATCCGCTCGGACGCGACGATCCGCTCGCAGGGCGGCTCCCCGTCCGGCGCGCGCAGCTCGAGGATCTGCCCCTTGACCGGACGGACGGGGGGGCGGGCATGCTCGGGCAGCCAGGCGGCCGCGCCCGCCCAGGCGCCGGCGGCGAGCACCACCGTGCCGGCGCGCAGCTCCTCCCCTGCCGCCGTGCGCACGCCCTCGATCCGCTCGCCGTCGAGGATCGCCTCGGTGACCTCACACCCGGCCCGCACCTCGGCCCCTTCGCCGGCCAGGGCGGCCAGCAACGCTTGCGTCATCAGCCGCGGGTCCACCGCCGCCTCCTTGGGCGCGTGCACCCCCCCGTTGAAGGAGGGCGTCAGGCCCGGCTCCAGATCGCGGCAACGTCGCGGCGGCAGCCACTCCGCACCGAGGCCCAGAGAGCGCTGCAGCTCGTGGACGCGGCGCAGCTCCGCCGCCTCGTCGCGGTCGAGCGCGACGTGCAGGGCGCCACAGCGCTCGTAGCCGCTGCTCATCCCACTCGCTGCCTCCAGCTCGGCGACGAAGCCGGGGAAGGCCTCGGCGGCCGCGAGCGTCATCCGCAGCAGCTCCGGCTCGCCGAAGGCCAGCTCGCCGACCGGCGCCAGCATCCCGGCGGCGACCCGAGTAGCCCCGGCCGGGGGCACAGCGCGGTCGAGGACGACGACGCGCGCGCCGCGCCGTGAGAGGCGCCAGGCGCAGCAGAGCCCGACCGCGCCGCCGCCGACCACCACCGCGTCATAGCTGCCTCTGTCGCTCAATCTTGCCTCCGCCGGCATTACCCGGATCAGGTCCAGACGGTCGGTGGCCTCGTTGCCACCCTCTCAGCCTCGTGGGCTCCCGTACCCCACCGATGCTACCGAGCGATAATCCGGGGGTGAGCCTCGCCACACCCGACGCCAAGGGCCCACTGCGCCGCGAGCGGCTGCGCACTGCGCGCCTCTACCTCTGCTGCGACGCCCGACCCCACGGCGAAGACCCCGAGCCGCTGCTGCGGGCGGCGCTGAACGGCGGCGTCGACATAGTCCAGCTGCGCGAGAAGTCGCTGCCGCGGCGCGAGGTGGAGCTCGCCGCCCTCACCTTCCGCCGGCTCTGCGACACCTACAGCGCCCTCTTCGTCGTCAACGACGACCCCGACCTGGCCCGAGCCTGCAACGCCGACGGCGTCCACGTGGGCCAGGACGACATGCCGGTGACGGAGGTTCGCGAGATGCTGGGCCCAGACGTCATCGTCGGCCTTTCGACTCACACGAAAGAGCAAATTGCCGCGGCTGCACAACTGCCCGTGGACTACGTGAGCGTCGGGCCCATCTGGGAGACGCCGACGAAGGAGGGCCGCCCCGCGGTCGGGCTCGACCTGATCCGCCACGCGGCGGCCGGCGCCCCCCACCCCTTCTTCGCGATCGGAGGCGTCGACGCGGCCAACGCCGCGGAGGTGGTCGACGCCGGGGCACGGCGGATCTGCGTCGTGCGGGCGATCCGCGACGCCGAGGACCCGGCCGCGGCCGCGGAGGAGCTGCGCGGCGCCTTCGCGCCGCTGGGGGAGGCGGCGCCCGGTGCCTGACCCGGCCGAGCCGCGAAAGCGCAAGCAGCGCGGCGCCTCCCCCACCCCGCGCGAGCGGATGGAGCGCGGCTACGCTAAAGCGGAGGAACGCAACCAGGCCGCGCGCGAAGCGCTAGAGCCGCTGGGAGAGGGCGAGCGGCCGCTGGTGGTGACGATCGGCGCCGTCGTCTCCGCCCTGATCTCGATCTCGGTCGTGATCGGCTACGTCTCCGGCACCGAGGTCGACGGGGAGAAACCGCTGTTCGTACAGGCGCTGGCGCCGGCGCTGCTTACCGCGATGATGGCCTGGGGCATGTGGCGGGCGCGCTACTGGGCGGTGCTCGGCTTCCAGCTGGTCCTGGTCTTCATCCTCTTCAGCGCCTTCTTCGGCCTCCTGGTGGCGGCCTCCTCGCTCGCCCAGATCCTCGGCACACTCGCCCTGCTGGCGGTCGCCGGGACGTTCTTCTTCTTCATGGTCAAGGCGATGGCCCGGATCCAGATGCCGACCCGCAACTGACTCGTTCCGGTGCGCTTTTTCCCCGGTATGGCTGGATAAGGCGCACCGGAAGGCGGCTTCTATAGGCTCAGGGGCAGTGGCTGATTCCTACGACGTGATCGTCATCGGCGGGGGCCCGGGGGGCTACGTGGCCGCGATCCGGGCCGCCCAGCTGGGCAAGAAGACCGCCGTGGTCGAGCGCGACAAGCCCGGCGGGCGCTGCCTCAACTACGCCTGCATCCCGGCCAAGACCGTGCTGCGCACGGCCGAGATCTACGAGCAGGCGCGTGAGAGCGCCGAGCTCGGCGTCGTCGCCAAGGACGTCTCGCTCGACTGGGAGGCGCTGGGCAGGCGCCGCGCCGACGTCTCGGAGTCGCTCTCCGGCGGCGTCAAGATGCTCTGGGACAAGAACAAGATCGCGATGGTCGAGGGTGAGGGGGCGCTGACGCCGGAGGGCAACGTCAAGGTGGGCGACGAGGTCTACGAGGCCGGCACGGTCGTGCTCGCCACCGGCTCGGAGGCCCTGCCGATCCCCGGCGTCGAGTTCGGCGGCCGCGTCGTCGACACCTGGGGCGCCTGGTCCCTCCCCGAGCAGCCGAAGAGGATCGCCGTGGCAGGCGCCGGCGCCTCGGGCTGTGAGATCGCCTCCGCCTACGGCCGCTTCGGCACCGAGGTGGTGCTGATCGAGATGCTCGACCAGATCCTCCCGGCCGAGGACAAGGACATGGCTCGAATCGTCAAGCGCGCCTTCGAGAAGCAGAACGTGACGATCTCCACCGGCACGCCGGTCGAGAACGTCGAGGCCGGCGAGAGCTCGGTCAAGCTCAGCTACGGCGGGGAGTCGACCGAGGTCGACTACCTCTGCATCGCCGGCGGCCGCTCCGCCGACGTCGAGGGGCTCGGCCTCTCGGAGGCAGGCGTCGAGCTGACCGACAAAGGCAAGGTGAAGGTCGACGAGTACGGGCGCACCTCGAACCCCAAGGTCTACGCGATCGGCGACCTCACGGGCGCCAAGGCGCTCGCCCACAAGGCCTCCGAGGAGGGCGTCGTCGCGGTCGAGCACGCAGCCGGCGAGCCGACCCATCCGGTCGACCAGAACCTCGTCGCCGGGGCGACCTTCTGCCACCCGCAGGTGGCGAGCGTCGGCCTCACCGAGGCGGCCGCCAAGGAGGCCGGCCACGACGTCAAGGTCGGCAAGCAGAAGCTCGGCGGCGTCGGCGGCGCCACCGTCTACGACGACAAAGACGGCCTGGTCAAGCTCGTCGTCGACTCCAAGTACGGCGAGATCCTCGGCGCCCACGTCGTCGGCAACCGCGCCTGCGACATGGTCGCCGAGCTGGTCGCGACGATGGCGCTGGAGGGCGGATACCAGGAGCTGGCCCGGATCGTCCATCCCCACCCGACGATCTCCGAGGCGATCCTCGACGCGGCCCGTGCGGTCGACGGCTGGGCGATTCACGCCTGAGCCTCGCCGGCTCGAGGCTAGCCCTGACCGGGCAGCTCGACCGTCCCGATGCCGAGCGTCGAAGCGGTAGCCAGAACGTCCGGATCCGCGGTCGCGATTCGGTCGCCTGCCTGTGCCGATGCGATCAGGATCACGTCGGCGAGGGAAAGTGGGCTGTGCGATCGGTGGTAGTGCTCAACGCGAAGCTCGGCGGCGCGCCGAGCCAGATGCTCGTCGAGGTGAACCACCGAGAGGGTCGTGGCGAAGAGCGGCTCGACGATTTCCGACACCCGCTCCACGGGATAAGCGTGCTGTCGGCCGACAACATCGAACACCTCGATCAGATTGGCGGTCGCAATCGCGGTCTGGTTCTCGCGGAGGATCGCGATGACCTTCTCCTTCGCAGGACCGCCAATGACATACGCGATAAGTGCGTATGCGTCGAGAAGCGTCACCGGAATTCGCGGCGTTCGCGCCTTTCCATCGCGATGCGGTCGTCTTCGCGGGCGATCCGGCGCAGCTCGACCAAGTCGATGTGACCAAGCTCGTCGGCCAGGGCTCCCGCCGCCGCCTCGATCGGGTCGTCGGGAGCGGGCTTGAGGACGATCTCCTCGCCGCGGTCCTCGAGCGTCACCGTCGTCGTCCCCCAGCGCTTGCGGATCGGCGCCGGGATCGAGACCTGGCCGCCCTTGCTGATCTTCATGCGTTTTTTCATGTTCATGAAATTTACCATGAGATATCTCACTCCTAGCCTCGCTCACACCCGCATAAGGTCTTGACGTGGCCGATCTCTCCCCCAGGGTGACCTTCTACTTCGACCTGGGCTCGCCGTACGCATACCTGACCGCGGAGCGGGTCAGCGGCGCGTTCACCGAAGCAGGCCTGGAGCAGCCGGAGTGGCAGCCGATCCTGCTCGGGGGGCTGTTCAGGCGCTTCGGAAGGGACTCGTGGGGCAACGGGCCCGACCGCGATGCGGGGATCGCCGAGGTCGAGCGGCGGGCCGCCGGGTACGGGCTGCCGCCGCTGAGGTGGCCCGAGCCGTGGCCCGGCAACATGCTCTTCGCGATGCGCGCCGCCACCTTCGCCAAGCAGACCGGCCGCACCGTCTCCTTCGCCCTCGCCGCCTTCCGCCAGGCCTTCGTCGCCGGCCGCGACCTCTCCGTTTCCGACAACGTGCTGATCGCCGCCGCGGCCTGCGAGCTGCACCCGCGGGCGCTGCTGAAGGCGGTGGAGACCGAAGCGGTCAAGGGCGGCCTGCGCGAGGCGACCGACCGGGCCGCCGAGCTCGGCGTCACCGGCGTCCCCTCCCTCCTCGTCGGCGGCGAGGTCTTCTGGGGGGACGACAGAGTCGAGGAGGCGGTCAGCGCCGCGAGCTAAGGTCAGGGCGTGGCCGATCTCCCTGACGCCTCCACCTGTTACGAGCTGCTGGCGCGGATGGCGCTGATCCGCCGCTTCGAGGAAGAGGCGGGGCGCCAGTACCAGCGGGCGAAGGCGGGAGGGTTCCTGCACCTGGGGATCGGCGAGGAGGCCACCATCGTCGGCGTCTCCGCGGCGATGCGCGAGGAGGACTACCTGATTGGCACCTACCGCACGCACGGTCACGCGATCGCTCGCGGCACCGACCCCAAGCGCGTGATGGCCGAGCTCTTCGGCCGGGTCGACGGGACCAGCGGCGGCCGCGGCGGGTCGATGCACATCTTCGACGCCGAGCACCGCTTCATGGGCGGCTACGGGATCGTCGGCGGAAACCTGCCGATCGCGGCCGGCCTTGCCCTCGCCTCCGAGTACAAGGGGGAGGACGCGGTCACGGTCTGCATGTTCGGCGACGGCGCCTCCAACGCCGGCAACTTCGGCGAGACGATGAACCTGGCGGCGCTCTGGAGCCTGCCCGTCCTCTTCCTGGTCGAGAACAACCTCTACGGGATGGGCACCTCGGTCGAGCGGCACTCGGCCCAGACCGATCTCTCCAAGAAGGCGGAGGGCTACGGGGTTCCCGGGCAGCGGATCGACGGCATGGACGTGCTGGCGGTGCGCGAGGCGGTGACCGAGGGCGTCCGGCTCGCCCGCGAGGAGCGCCGGCCGACGATGCTCGAGGCCTTCACCTACCGCTTCCGCGGCCACTCCGCGGCCGACCCCGAGGTCTACCGCGAGCGCGAGGAGGTCGAGGAGTGGCAGGAGAAAGACCCGATCGAGCTCTTCGCGCGGCGCTGCGTCGATGCGGGCGTGCTGGGCGAGCGCGAGGTGCAGGAGGTGCGCGACAAGGCGGAGGAGGCGGTCCTCGCCGCGGTCGAGTTCGCCGACTCCTCTCCCGAGCCGGCCCTCGACACCCTGTACGAGAGCCTCTACGTGCTCGACAGCGACGCCGGCTGGTACGCGGTCGACGAGCGCAGCCCCGAGCCGCACCGGGGAGAGGACGAGCACCACATGCCCGAGGCGGCGCGCGAGCTGGCCGAGGCCGGCGCCGCGTACGCCGGCCAGCCCGACGGCCCGCGGCCGAACCCCGCCGAGAGCGGGGACGCCCAGGAGGGCGTCGAGCCCGAGGTGGCCGAGGAGAGCGGCGAGCGGGGAAACTCCGAGGAGGACGACGGTTCTCCCGTCGCCGAGGAGGTCGAGGAGCGATGACCGAGCTGCGGATGCGCGAGGCCCTGCGCGACGCGATGGCGGAGGAGATGCGGCGCGACGAGGCCGTCTTCGTGATGGGCGAGGACGTCGGGGTCTTCCAGGGCGCCTTCAAGGTGACCGAAGGGCTGCTGGAGGAGTTCGGCGAGCGGCGCGTGCGCGACACGCCGATCTCCGAGAACACGATCGTCGGCACCGGCGTCGGCGCGGCGATGGCGGGGCTGCGGCCGGTGGTCGAGCTGATGACGGTCAACTTCGCGCTGCTGGCGCTCGACCAGATCGTCAACCACGCCGCCGCGATCCCCTACATGTTCAACGGCCAGGCGCGGGTGCCGATGGTGGTGCGGATGCCGGGCGGGGGCGGGCACCAGCTCGGGCCCACCCATTCGCACAGCTTCGAGGCGCTCTTCCTGCAGGTCCCGGGCCTGCTCGTCGCCTGCCCCTCGACGCCGGGTGACGGCAAGGCGCTGCTGAAGGCCGCCATCCGCGACGACAACCCGGTCGTCTTCATCGAGCACGAGAGCCTCTACGGGCGGCGGGGGGATGTCAGCGACGACGCCGAGGAGATCCTGCGCTTCGGCGAGGCCGCGGTGCGGTGCGAGGGCTCCGACGTGACGATCGTCGGCATCCTCAAGATGGCCCACGTCGCCGAAGACGCGGCTCGGGTGCTCTCACACGAGCACGGGGTCGAGGCCGAGGTGATCGACCCCCGCACCCTGCGCCCGCTCGACCTCGACACGATCCTTGACTCGGTGCGCAAGACCAACCGCGCTGTGATCGTCGAGGAGGGCTGGCCGCACGGCGGCGTCGGCGCCAACCTGGCGGCGCTGATCACCGAGCAGGCCTTCGACGACCTCGACGCACCGGTGCAGCGGGTGACCGGCGCCGACGTGCACATGCCCTACTCGAGGCGGCTGGAGCAGGCGGCGATTCCCCACGAAGAGCACGTCGTGAAGGCGGCGCTGGCCACGCTGGAGGGGTCGATCTGATGGCCGACGTGGTGATGCCGAGGCTGTCGGACTCGATGGAGGAGGGGACGATCCTGCAGTGGCTGAAGCAGGTCGGGGACGAGGTCGCCGTCGGGGACGAGCTGGTGGAGATCGAGACGGACAAGGCGAACATGGCTTATGAAAGCGACGTGGCGGGGACGCTGAGCGAGATCCTCGTGCAGGAGGGCGAGACGGTGGCTATCGGGACGCCGATTGCTCGGGTGGGGGGTTCGGACGGCGGTCAGAAGGACGATGAAGCCTCCGACGAGTCGGCCGCGGGTCCTGTCGCGGGGGAAGGGGGGGCGCTGCGGGCGGACGCAGAGCGTCCGTCCTCGACCCCCCAGCCCCCACGCCACCCGCGGAGGAGACGGCTATCAACGCGGCCGTCGCCGAGGAACGCGAGACCGGTGCAGCTCACGACGGCGACGGTCGGCCGAAAGCTTCCCCTGTAGCTCGGAGGATTGCCAAGGAGCGCGGCCTCGATTTGGGGGAGCTTGAGGGGTCTGGGCCGGGGGGGCGGATCGTCAAGGCGGATGTGGAGAAGGCTGCCTCCGCGGGTGGCGCGGACTCGGGGGGGCCGAGAACGGAGGCGGAGCCCCCGCCCGCAGGGCCCCCCGAGGCCGCGACGGGCCCCGCGGCCGAGGCGGCTCGTCCCGAGACGGCCAAGGGTGAGGTCAGCTACGAAGAGTTGTCGAAGCTCCAGTCGACCATTGCGCGTCGAATGGCTGAGTCGAAGGCCACGGCGCCTCACTTCTATCTGGAGGCGGAGATCGATATGAGCCGGTTGGTTGCGGCGAGAGCTCAGATCAAGGCGAGCGCGAAAGAGGGCGACGTCGTTCCTTCCTTCAACGACATGGTGGTCAAGGCCTGTGCGCTGGCGCTGCGGGAGCACCCGCGGGCCAATGGGGCGTATCGGGACGGGCGCTTCGAGCTCTACTCACGGGTGAACGTAGGTGTCGCCGTGGCCACCGACGACGGGCTGGTCGTGCCCACGGTCTTCGACGCCGACCGCAAGAGCCTGCGTCAGATCGCCTCGGAGGCGCGGACGCTGGCGCAGCGGGTGCGGGATGGGCAGATCACGCCGCCGGAGCTCTCCGGAGCGACGTTCACCGTCTCCAACCTGGGGATGTTCGGGATCGACGTCTTCGCCGCCGTGATCAACCCGCCCCAGGCCGCGATCCTCGCGGTTGGCGCGATCTCCGAGCGCCCCGTCGTCCGCGACGGCGCCCAATCGCCACCGCCCACCTGATGCGGGTCAACCTCGCCTGCGACCACCGCATCCTCTACGGCGCCCCCGCAGCCGAATTCCTCGCTCGCATCCGCTCACTCCTCGAAGAGCCGCTTTCCCTAGCTCTTTAGACACCGACTGAACGATTGACCCCCTAAATAGGGGGTCGATCGTTCAGTCAGCAAGTTTTGTGGGCGCCGGTCACCGCGTTCCACGCGCGGCCGAGCGAGAAGTCGGCGGCTACCCGGAACACCCCCGGATGGGACGCGCGGACCACGGTCCAGTCGCCGTGGCGCAGGATGCAGCCGGCGCCGCGGGCGATCGACCAGTAGGGGGTGAACTTGACCCGGACGAGGAAGTCGCCGGGGCGGTTGACGTCGAGGGCGAAGCCCTGGCGGCCGACCCAGAGGACCTGGGCCGCGGCCCCGGCCATCGGCTCCACCAGGGGCTTGGAGTTGCGCACCGCGTAGATCCGCCAGTGCTCCGAAGTCCAGCGCAGGTCCAGGTACGGCGGGGCGCTGAGGATCAGGCGGCGCTCCGCGATCGAGGAATAGTCGAGCGGGGCGTCGGGGAGGGCCACGTAGTGAGACCGCGTTCTGGCGCAGCCAGCGCCCGTAGGCGGGCACGGTCAGCGGATCGTCGCCGTAGAAGATGTCGTCCCGTGTGGTGTCCAGCTGGCGCAGCCACCCTCGCGCCAGCTCGAAGTGGGTGGCGAGGTAGGCCGACTCCCAGTGGTTGGCCGTGGGCGGCACCTCGACCCTCACCGTCCCGCCACCGTGCTCGCGCAGCCATTGCGCCGCCGGCTGGAAGTAGCTGCGCGAAGTCGAGGGGTCGCCGACGCTGCGGGCGATCTGGCTGACGCTGGCGGTCACCTGCCAGTAGAGGCCGCCGGCGATGAAGAGCGCCAGGAACCAGGGTGAGACCCGCGGCCGCCGCGCCAGCACCACCGCTGCCAGCACCGGCCCGCCGAAGAGGGCGCCAAGGCGGACCGCGTTGCCGCCCATCGCGTTGGGCACGAGCCAGACGACGGTCGAGGCGAGCAGGTAGGCGGCGATCGTCCAGCGCAGCTGACGCTCCTCCTCGCGGAGGCCGCGGGTGACGTAGAGGGCCGAGCCGCACCAGAGGGGGATCGCGATGTAGGAGGAGAACGCAAAGGGGAACTGGCCGGGGTCGGGGAAGACCAGGTTGGGGATGAGGATCAGCGCGAGGGCGACGAAGGCCGCCCAGAGGGCTTGGCCGCGGGGCCCGTCGCGGCCCTGGGGGGGCCTGCGGGCGGGGGCTTCGCCTCCGTTCTCGGCCCCCCCATGTCCGCGCCACCCGCGGAGAGCAGCGCTCCAGTCCACGGTCGATGCCGAAACGCAGATCAGGACTCCCCCGAGGAAAGCTGCCGCCACCGGGCTGGAGAGGGCGCAAGCTGCAGCAGCCAGAAGCGCCAGAGCCGCGTGGCGAGTCTGGAGGGCTCGCAGCGAGGCCAGGCCGAAGGCGACGCCCAGGGCGAAGGTGAGCTGGCCGTCGGCTAGGAGGGTGACCACGCCGGCGGCGAACCAGAGGGTGGCCCAGCGGGCGGCCTCGCCCCAGTGGTCGCGGACGAGCCGGTCGAAGAGGTAGGAGGAGGCGATGACCGACACGGTCCCGACCAGCTGCGGCCCCAGCAGCGAGGCGAGCGGCGGGAAGAGGACGCTGTAGGTCAGCGTGTAGTGGCCGCCGTACCAGCTGCCGTTCCAGATCTCCAGGCCGGCCTGCTGGAAGAGGTCGGTGCGGAAGACCTGGGCCGCGAGGTCGCCGACCTGCGGGTTCCAGGCAAGCATCAGGGCGGCGAGGGCGGCGCTCAGGGCGACGGCCGGAAGCCAGTCGGGTCGGAGGGACTTTGACTGGACCATGGGGACGGCGCAAAGGATAGGGGGGCGCCGTGCAACGATTTCGTTGGTGAGCACCGAAGTCCTCGTTGTCCGCTGCGGCCTGGTCCCCTACGAGGAGGGGGCGGTCGCCCAACGCTGGCTGCGGGCCGCCCGCCAGGATGGCGCCATTCCCGACGTGCTGCTGCTGCTCGAGCACCCGCCCGTCTACACCCGCGGGCGCCGCTCCAGCGAGGAGGAGCTGCCGATGGCGCGGGAGTGGTACGAGATGCAGGGGATCGAAGTCCGCGAGACCGACCGCGGCGGCCGCGTCACCTACCACGGGCCCGGCCAGCTGGTCGCCTACCCGATCGTCGACCTGAAGCCCTACGGCGACGACGTCCATGAGTACGTGCGGCGCCTGGAGCGGGTGGCGATCGGGGCGATCGGCGACCACGGCGTCGCCGTCGACACGATCGAGGGACTTACCGGGGTCTGGACCGAGGGCGAACCGCCAGGCCTCCCCCGCCGGCCGGCCGCGAGGCTCGACGGCTCCCCCCTCTTCGGCCCCCCGGCACGGAAGGAAGCGCGCAAGATCGGCTCGATCGGGGTGCACGTCAGCCGCGGGGTCACCACCCATGGGCTCGCGGTGAACGTCAACAACGACCTGCAGCCCTTCGAGTGGGTCGTGCCCTGCGGGATCGAGGGCTGCCAGGCGACCTCGCTGAGCCGCGAGCTGGGGGCCGAGCAGGATCTCGACGCCTTTGCCGGCGCGCTCGCCGCCCGCTTCGCCGAGGTCTACGAGCGCACCCCGGTGGCGGCCACCCCCACCGACCTGGGCCTCGACAACGCTAGGCTCGGCGTGGCATGAGCGAGATCGCAGCAGACCCGACCGACCGCGTCCACGTCACCCGCTCGCGCGCCAAGCCGGGCGGGACGGCGGCGGCGAGCGAGGACACCGTCCCCTTCCGGCGCGCGCGCAAGCCACCGTGGCTGAAGGTCCCGGCGCCGGGCGGGCCGACCTACCGCCGGCTGAAGTCGACGATCGGCGCCGACAACCTGCACACCGTCTGCGAGGAGGCCAACTGCCCCAACGTCGGCGAGTGCTGGGAGCGGGGCACGGCGACCTTCATGATCCTCGGCGACGTCTGCACGCGGCGCTGCGGCTTTTGCAACGTGAAGACCGGGGTGCCGACCTGGAACGACCCGCTGGAGCCGCTGCGCGTCGCCAACCAGGTGAAGAAGATGGGCCTGCGCCACGCCGTCGTCACCTCGGTCGACCGCGACGACCTGCCCGACTACGGGGCGAGCGCCTTCGTCGGCGTGATCCGCTCGATCCGGATGCAGGCGCCGGGCTGCAAGGTCGAGATCCTCACCCCCGACTTCCGCGGCCAGGAGATGCCGCTGGCGAAGGTGGTCCACGAGCGCCCCGACGTCTTCAACCACAACGTGGAGACGGTGCCGCGCCTGTACCCGGTGGCGCGGCGGGGCTCGAAGTTCCTGCGCTCGGCCCGGGTGCTGAGGATGGCGAAGGAGATGGGGGGAGACAGAGTCGTCACCAAGTCGGGGCTGATGGTCGGCCTCGGCGAGTCCTTCGAGGAGATGGTCGAGGCGTTCGGGATCCTGCGCGAGCACCGGGTCCAGGTGCTGACCGTGGGCCAGTACCTGCGCCCCACCGAGAACCACCTGCCGGTGGTCCGCTACTGGCACCCGGAGGAGTTCGAGGCGCTGGAGAAGGCCGCCTACGAGCTCGGCTTCGAGTCGGTCGCCTCAGGCCCGCTGGTGCGGAGCAGCTACCACGCGGACCAGAACCTTCCTGGCGGCTCCTGACCAAGCGAGGCAAGGACGCAGGGAGCGTGGCGTGCTCTGCACGCGAGCGACCGAGGACGCCGCATCGCGCCGGTCAGGATGCCGCCAGCAGCTCGCGGCGGATCATCTCGCGAGCAAAGGCGATCACGTCGTCGAGAGCGCGTGACTCGGCGATCTCGAAGCGCGCCGCCAACCCACCGGCCAGATCGGCCACGCTGCGCGGCTCCTCCAGCTGCCCCCAGATCCAGGCTCCGGTTGCGTTCAGCCGCACGGCGACGCCGGAATCGACGTCGAGCAGAACCGACTCCTCGGGCAGGTCCCCGTGGACCGCGCGCTCCGTGCGCCGCAGCGTGGTCTTCGCTCCGATCTGCGCCTCAGCCACGATCCATACCCTAAGACCCGCGATGGGCAGCCTCTACGGATTCGAGGTTAAGACCGAGTTGCCGCTGCGGCGCCTGAACGCGGCGGCGGGGACGCGGGGGAATCTGAGGATCGACGCGGTCGCCGGGCCCCTCGCGGCGCAGCGCGGGGAGCCCGTCAGCACGCTGGTCGGCGAGGACGGCCGTCGCTTCTACGCCTCCTACGAGCTCGACGGCCGCTGCCTCCTGGAGCTGCCGCCCAGCGGCGAGTTCCTGCTCGATCCCGGGGGCGCCCGGGTGACGGTGCGCGGCGGCGATGCCGACGAAGCCCTGCGCGAGCACCGCATCGTCTCCTCTGCCGTGTGCACGCTGCTGGCGATGCGCAGCGACCTCGCCCTCCATGCCTCGGCGGTGGCGGTCGAGGGGCGGGCGGTCCTCTTCTGCGGCCCGACCGGCCGGGGGAAGTCGACGCTCGCGCATGCCCTCGGCGAGGCGGGCCATCCGGTGCTGGGCGAGGACGGGGTGGCGATCTCGCTGGAGCGGGAGGGGCCGATCGCCTTTCCCGGCGCCCGCGGGATCAGGGTGCGCAGTCTCGATGCCGACGGGAGCCGGCGCACCGACCTCGTTCCGGACCCGGGCCCCGAGGAGCCCCTACCCTCCCCGGTCGCGGCGGTCGTGCTGCTCGGGGAGCGGGGCGAGGCGCTCACGGTCGAGGCGCTGGAGGCGGCGCGGAGCCTGGCCCTGCTCACCCCCAACCTCACCCACAGCGGCGGCCGCGAGGCGATCGCCGTGGCCTTCGCCCGCCTCGCCCGGCTGCTCCACACCGTGCCGGTCTACCGCGCCTCGCTGCCGGAGGACCTCGACTCCCTGCCGGTCGCCGCCGCCGAGCTGCTCGACGGGGTTGCAGGTCGCGGCTAGACTGCTGCGGACAGGCTCTGCACCAGTTCAGACCCAGGAGGAGAGATGAGCGACCAGCAAGCCCCCTACGAGCCGCCCAGCGTCGAGCAGATCGACACCGACGGCGAGCCGATCTCGACCGCTGCCGGCAGCAGCCAGATCGATTAGGTGGCGACGATGAAGAACGACGCCCCCACTCCATACGAGCCGCCCAGCGTCGAGCAGATCGACACTGACGGCGAGCCGATCCACACCTCACCGGGGCAGGTCGGCAGCTAGGCGCCGCTGCACCGCCGCCGGGGATGAGCGGGATTGCTGACCCGTAGGCGCGAGGAGAGCTTCGCCTGGGGCAGGCTGCGCTGGCGCATCGGGCGCCGGCCCTCCCGGGCGTTGGTCGAGTGCCCGGAGCGGCCGATCGGCGCCAAGCTGGAGCTGACCTACGCCTGCAACCTGCGCTGCGGCTTCTGTTACACGGACTCGCCGCGGCGCACCCTGCAGCGGACGCCCGAGCTGAGCGACGACGAGTGGCGGCGGGTTGTCCGCGAAGCGCTCGACCTGGGCATCGTCGAGGCCGTCGTCACCGGCGGCGAGCCGTTCCTGCGGCGCGAGCTGACGCTGGAGGTCATCGAGGCGCTGGCCACGGCCGGCGTCGGCGTCGCCCTCAACACCAACGGCTGGTTCGTCGACGAGGAGATCGCGGCGCGGCTGGGTGCCCTTCGCGGCGTCACCGCCCACGTCTCAGTCGATGGCGCGCAGGCCAGCCTGCACGACTCCTCGCGCGGCGTTCCCGGCAGCTGGCGGCGGGCGATCGAGGGGATCGACCACCTGCTCGGCGCCGGGGTCGGCGTCTGTGCGGTCCACGTCGTCACACCCGGCAACGCCGATGCCGTCGGGAGCTTCCTCGAGCAGATGTGGACGCTGGGCGTGCCCTGGGTGAGGGTGACGCCGGTGGTGGTGAACGGGGCGGCTGCGCGGGGCGGGGAGTGGAAGGTGTCCCGAGAGGCCCTGCGACGGACCGCGGCGGAGTTCGAAGAGCGGCGCGGGACGGCGATGCGGATCACCGTTCAGGCGGCGACGGGGGGAACCCTCAGCCTGCAGGGCCGTGCCGCCCCCGGCAGCTTCCTGGTCCGACCCAACGGCGACGTGCGGCCGGACTCGCTGCGCCCGTTCACCTTCGGCAACGCGGCTCGCGACGGGGTGGGCGCCTGCTGGGCGGCGCTGCGCGAAGGCTGGGACGACGAGCGGATCAATCGCTGGGCCGAGACGATGAAGGGGCCGGGAGACCTGGCCAAGTCCGACCTCGTCCCCTACCTGGACGACGAGGTCCCGGTCGTGGGAGGGGCGAGCGAGGGCGCTGCCTCCAGCGGTCGCGAGGCGCCGGTGCCGGAGCGGACGCCGGTCAAGCCGGTCGACCCCGCCGAGGAGCTGGAGCAGGCGATGGCCAAGGTGCGGGACCTTGCCTCGGCTCGCCGCTACAGGCACTCGTCGCTGCGCTGGAGCGGCAGCGCGGGGCAGCGCTTCGTGCGGCTCGCCGGCGACGGCAGCTACCTGCGGCTCAACGAGTCGGGCGGCGTCGTCATGGACGCGCTCGACGGCGGCACGGTCGCCGACGCGGCAAGCGCCTTGCGTGCGCGCTACGGCCTAGACGACGCGCGCGCCGCCGAGGACGCCGTCACGGCAACCCGGGACCTGCAGAAGCGCGGGGTTGTGATGGCCGCTTCGGCGATCGGCTCCTTCCCCGCCGAGCCGGGGACGACGGACCTGCCGGGGCTGGAGCCGACGGGGTAGTCGGCACACTTTCGTCACGAACTGGTCTTGAGGTGTTACAACCTCCGCTCTACGGGCCGAGCGCTATCTGGACCCTTGAGGATGGAGCCAGCCGGGATCGAACCGGCGACCTTTCGGATGCAAACCGAACGCTCTGCCAGCTGAGCTATGGCCCCGTCATACGAAGTTTAGGCGGGTTCAGGACGGTGGCGGGCCGCCAGCTGCCTAGTCGTCGAAGTCGAAGTCCTTCGGCGGTTTCTGCTCGAACCAGAAGCTGGTCGTCCTCGGGGGTCTCCTCGAGGAAGTCGGGGGTGTCTTCGAGCACGTCCTCATGGCGCTGGCTGCCGGGCTCCGGGCCGCGGGACGGCTCGGGCTCCTCGTCCTCGATCTCGGCGACGCGCGGCGCGGCCGGCGCTTCCTCGGACTCGGGCTCCTCGGCCGGCTCGGGCTCGGGATCCCGCGGCGCCTCCAGGGCCTGGTCGAGTTCGTCGGACAGGCGTTGCTCGTTCCAGAAGGCGTCGTCCTCGTCCTCGAGCTCGTCGTCGTCGTCGGGCGCCGGGCCCTGGACGCTGACCTCGGCCTCCTCGTCCTCGTCGAAGTCGGCGAGCGGGTCGGTCGGGGCGAGACGAGGCTCGGCGATCTCCTCTTCGACCAGCTCCTCGTCGGTGGGCCTGGGCGACTCCGCGGCGAGCTCGGACTCGATGTCGTGGAGCTCGGTCGGCTGTTCGGCGATCGCCTGGCGCTCCTCGGTCGTGGGGCCGGCGGGCTCGACGTCGAGGGCGGGCGAATCGGGCTCCTCCCCGGCAGCGGGCGCGGGCTCATCGGCGGGCGGAGGCGGCGGCTCCTGCAGGTCCGCGATCGAGGGCGGCTCGCGCCGGCCGGAGGGCTCCGCGGGCGCCTCGGGCTGCGCCATGAACTGCGTCGGCGCCTCCGCGGCGGCATCCGAAGGAGCCTCGTCCCCGGGCCGCTCGGCCTGGCCGAACGCCTCGTCCTCGAGCTGCTTGAGCTCGGAATCGCCCGCGCCGTGCTGGCGCTTCGAGCTCCAAATGCTCTCTGATTGCCTCGTCGAGAATGCCCATGATCGGCGTACGTCGGGGAAACTAAAGCCTATGGGGTTATCCTTCGCCTTGCGAGGGCCCTGGGACGATCCTCCCAGCCGCGCACTCGGGGCTATAGCTCAGCTGGCAGAGCGCCTGGATCGCACCCAGGAGGTCGGCGGTTCGAATCCGCCTAGCTCCATCACTTGATGTCCCTGCACGTGGGGATTTCGCCCTCCCAAGCGCATTCCAACCGGCGCTGAATCTGCGCTCCATTTCGGGCACGAGCCCGAAATGGCGGGGATGCGAAGGGATTAGCGGGGATTACCACCGATTCCCGGCTTGATTTCTCTGGGACGGCGAGCTAATTGGCCGGGAGATAAAGGATTCCCCTGCGGTGGAGCGGTCTCTCGGCCAGATCGGGTTCCCGGTTAACAAGTGTGGCCTACGCTCCTTCCCCGATGGACTACGACCCTTTAAAGAGGACTACGCCCCAACTCCTCGGTGACTGGGCCGCAATCATGCGCGAGCTGGCTGCGCGCGACGTAATCCGCACGAATAACAATCCTCTAGGCGACATCGCCGAGTTGGTGGTAGCGAGTCACTTCGGCGGCAAGCGAGGATCATTCAGCCAAGCTGGGTGGGACGTAATCACGCCAGCCGGCGATAAAGTCCAGGTCAAGTCTCTACGCGAGGTTCCCGGCAAGAAGCGCACCAACTTCTCCCCGATCAGCGACGCCGACTACGACTTTGTCGTTCTCGTCATCTTCAATGAGGACTTCCAGGTCACCCAGGCACTGCAGTTCAACCGTGATCTCGTCGAGGCGCTGTTCGCTATCAACTCGAAGGGTCAACGAATCATCCGATGGAGCAAGAAGCTCGCCGAAAATTCGGAGGTTCGGCCGCTTGACCTATCGGGCGCAGCGGAGTGGCTTCACTCGGTAATCGAGTGAAGGGCCTTATCAGAGTCGATGGGGCCCGTCACGCGAAGCCAGTCCTACAGACTCCTCGAAAACCTCAGTTAGGCGCACGAAGTATGGAGGCGCCAGCTCCGCCCGCATTGCGACCCCGTAGCGCATGCCCGAATCGGGCTGCTTTTGGACCGTCCGCACCACCGCCGTCACCTGCGAGACACCGAGAGGGTTACCACTGACGAGGTTCCGGAGAGCGAGGAAATCCAAGTCCACGTCTCCTCTATTTATTGAAAGGGGACGAGAGGATGCGCAGACCAGAGCGTAATGCGCTCGCTCCGGCCCACCGGCCGGCCCGCCGCTCGTCACCCGTGCCGACGTCGGTAGCTCGAAGCGCCCTCCGTCGAGGGCATGGCCCGCCCTCCAGACGAAGCAAGCGGCCGGGGCCCGGTCGACAGCACGTGGTCGTCCCTTGATCGGGCTGAAGAGAACCTCTGGTCGGTCGCAGCGATCGAGCAGCGCCAACAGCCCAGGAGCTACGGAATTGCCGACGCCCCAAAAGAAGACCCCATCGTTGTCTTGGCGTTCCTGCTCCTTGCGCTGAAGGATCTCCTCGATCGTCTCACCGGCCTCCGTGCCGAAGCGCGTCCAGCAGAAGGCGTCGGGGATCACTTGCGAAGAATTTGGCATCTAGTGAATACTAGTGAACGAAATGGACGTCAGGACCGAGCTTGAGATCCTTCTGAAGCGCAAGGGTATTACGCAAACCGAGCTTGCTAGACAGGCTGGAGTTAGCCAACCGACGGTATCTAGGGCAAGGCATCGCGTCCCGTCCAGGAACAGCGACGGGTACGCCCGACTATGTAATTACATTCATCAAGAGTTGGACGAGATTGCCCTACCGTGCGCCGCTCGGGACGCGCTTGCAGAAATCTGGGACGGTTCCCCTGCCCACGCCGAGGCTCTGGCAGCGCTGATCAGGGCGGCAGGGGATCTGAGCCGGACCGGGGACGCGAGGGACAGCTCATGACCAGCCCGACTAGCAGAGAACTAAAAGACCGCCTCAGTGCCCTCGGGATGAATCCTGCCGTCGTCGACGCCGTATGGCCAGCCTGGTGGAGTGAGGATGCAGAGAACTCGCCCTCGGCGCGGGCGGAGTTGCGCTTCGGCGTCTCGCGACGCCTCGGGATCGACCCCCGCTCGCTCCTCGGGGCCGACGAGGAGCCCCGCTTCCTCTGGGGCGGTCGGGAGGCGAAGTTCAAGAACCTCTCGGGGGCGAGCGAGGTCGAGCGCACCGGGCTCACCTCCTTCGGCCGCGCGGTGGCCTCGCTCCTCCTACAGGCCACGCCGCCCGCCTCCCGCGGGATCGTCGGCACCGCGGCGCGGGCACTAAGGGATGCGGTCCTCTCCACGGACCGGGAGTTCGTGGATCTTCGGAGCCTGCTCACGGTCTGCTGGGGAGTTGGAATACCTGTGGTCTATCTGCGGGTGTTCCCCTGGTCGGCCAAACGGATGGCGGCGATGACCGTCCGGGTCGGTGACCGATCGGCGATCCTCCTCGGTCGCGACTTCGAATACCCGGCACCGGTCGCCTTCCACCTGGCCCACGAGATGGGCCACATCGGCCTTGACCATCTCTCGCCCGGCGAGGCGATCGTCAACGTCGATCCTCCTGACCGGGCGCTCGAGCCCGCCGACGACGAGGAGGAGGCGGCCGACCGCTTCGCCCTCGAGCTTCTCACCGGTCGACCCGATCTGGAGGTGACCGAAGCCGAGGACAGCGCGGCCGCAAGCCCGGGTGGCCTCGCCCGAGTCGTCCAGCAGGAGGGCCCGCGCCTGCGCATCGAGCCAGGCACCCTGGCCCTCTGCTTCGGCTATTCGACGCAGAAATGGGAGGCGGCGTTCGGTGCGCTGAAAACGATCTACTCTTCGCCAGCCCCCGCCTGGCAGGCCGTGAACGGCGTCGCAGGCACGCAACTAGAGCTCGATTCGATCTCCCAGGACGCCTCCCGCTTCCTGACCACCGTCCTCGGCCAACACGCCGAGTAGCCGGGTGCCGTCATCGACACGGTGGTAGACAACGACCTGATCCTGAAGTCCGCCTCGTACGGGCTTGCCGAGGTCTTCTGGCCCGACGGTGACCCCGATGGATCATCGATTGGAATTCTGGGAGCCGCCAGGTACGTGGTCCACCACGAGATTGGCCGAGCGTCCCTAAACCGCAGTGCCGATGCCGCACGCTCGGATCTGTCCGAGTTCCTGGCCCGCTGCGACGAGCTTGAGCCGACCGAGGAGGAGCTCGACTTGGCGGTGGAAATCGAGCTCTGCGGTCAGAAACATGGCTTGACCCTCGACAACGGGGAGAGCCAGCTCGCGGCGATTGTAATTACGCGTGATCTCCCCCTGCTCGAGACCGGCGACAAGCGGGCGATCGCGGGCCTCGAGGGGGCCCGTCGTCACCTTGCCGCGCTTAATGCCCTGCGAGGACGGGTCCGCTGCCTGGAACAGATCGCTCGGAAGGTGATCAACGACGAGGAGATTTTCGCTGGGCTCTCCGCAGCCGTATGCGCAGAGTCGGGCGTGGACAGGTCCCTCAGCATCTGCTTCGGCTGCTTCGGGGTCGCCCCGGCCGACAGGGCAACGGCACTCGAAGCCCTCGACCAGTATGTCCGAGAGGTCCGCCGCTCGGCGTCGGAGGTGCTGGTAGATGACTAGCTACGCGAAGACGGCTAGTCGCTAACGATGACCGCGTAGGGATCGACGACCTCAGCCACCAAGCCGATCGGCACGATCTTGCCCTCGGGGTCCTCGGGCCCGTCCGGAGCCTCGACCACCTCAAGGCACGCCTTGTCGACCCTGCCCTGGATATAGCGATCACCTCGCCTGCCCTTGCTGTTGCCGACCGCGACCTGGGTCTGTGCGAGGGGTAGGTCGAACTCCTGTTGCTTTAGATCCTTGATCGCGAGTGCGTAGCGCGAGCCGATCACATTGATCGCCGGATCGATCTCCTCCCAGTTAACCCCATCGACCGAATATTTGGTCGCCCGCTCAGTCACCGCAAAGTGGTTGGACACCATCTGTTCCATGCAGAGGTGGATCTGATTGCCCCGCTCGATCGCACCGCGGGCAAAGGGCTGGACCATCGTCAGCGGGTGGCAGGTGTTGCCGCCGTAGCCCCAGAGCGCGAAGCCTGCCGCGTCGATCTCAGCCTGCTTGCGCTCGATGATCTCCTCCAGTGACTCGTTGGCGTGGGTCCCTACCTTCATGAACAGAATGTCGTCGCCGGGCTTGATGATCTCGCTCACTCAGGGCTCTCCAATAGCTCGAGTAGGTACTCGGATTCGTGGGCCTTGCCGTAGTCGAGCCTAGCGCGCTCCTTGACATACCTGACCCGGGGCGTCTTGTCGCGCCCATAGAAATTCCCGAGCCGGACGGGGTCGTCGATCGGCAGGCTCTTGGTGGGGCGCCGGCCCGTCGAGACCGGCGCCAAGAAGACGTTGCAGGAATGGAGGTCGGGTGCGTCGTCGAGGTGATAGGTGTGTAGCTTGGGCATCATCCGCTGAACAAAGAAGTCGTTGTCGACGGCAAAGGACTGCAGGCTTCTGAAGGACCTCCTTCGGCCAAGTCAGTTCGGGATCGTCGGCGATCACCACAACACCCTCGCCCGCGAACTCCGTTGCCTCCATCCCGCGCTCGACGAAGACCTTGACACTCTCACCGTGATTGCTCGCTCCCCACGGAGGGTTGGTGTAGAAGCAGTCGAAGTCGGTCGGGCCTGGGAAGGGTTCGAGGCAGTTGTAGAGCTTCGAGGAGAGGGTTACCAGGCGCTCGGCGTCCGCGAATCGTTCGACCGATTTGCACATCCTCTCGTCGAAATCGAAGACCGTCACTTTGGCGGGGCCATAGGGAAGGATGCCGCGGTGCTTAAGGTAGACGCAGCAGATCGCGATTGCGTCGCCATCGCCGATGAACGCGAGATGCTTACCGTCTGCCCATCGGGCGATCTGCTCGGCCTGCATCACCATGTCGCCGGCCTTCATATAGATCTGATCGAACTCCCTGATCGGAGCGGGGCGGTTCTGGATAACGTCCGAGATCGCGTTCATCGCGGCGCGCAAGTCGATGTCTTTTCCAGGCACAGGGGAATTTGTATATGGGTACGGCGAAGACTGTAGCGCGCTTGGCGACATTTCTGCCAATTTGCGGAGGTCAGTCGTATGGCTTCGTTCGCCGCGGACTCGGCCCTGCATCGCGCAATCCCCGCGTGTTCGCGGCCAAGCGTGGGCGCGCCAAGCGATCTCTAGACCAGGCTTGGCTAATGCCGCCTTCTGAAGCTGGCGCTCAGATTTCGTTCACTTGGATCGCACCAGGAGGTCGGCGGCTAATCCGCTGGTCCCATCGCTCGAAGTTTCCGCTAGTGGAAGCTTCCTCTTTCGAGGGCCTTGCAGCACCGCGCTGAATCCGGCTCAAGAAGCAGAGATCCCCGTCGAATTCGTCTCTCTTTTGTAGCGTTAGCGACATGAGCGCTGGGGGTGACGCGGACCGCTTGCCGGCAGAGGAGCGGGCCCGGGTGTCGATCGATCGGCAGCTCGCCCAGGCGGGCTGGTCGGTGCAGGACAAGAAGGCGATGAACCTCTTCGCCTCCCCGGGCGTCGCTGTCCGAGAGGTGACGCTGAAACCCGGCCACGGACGGGTGGACTACGTCCTCTACGTCGACCAGGCAGCCGTCGGCGTGATCGAGGCCAAACCGGAGGGGACGGCGCTGTCGGGCGTAGAGTGGCAGAGTGCGATGTACGCCGAGGGGCTGCCGCCGGACGTGCGCCTGGCGGCACTCACGAAGGACGGGCGCCTCCCGTTCGTGTTCGAGGCCAGCGGCACCGAGACCCACTTCACCAACGGCTTCGATCCGGAGCCTCGCGCGCGACGCATCTTCCACTTCCCACAGCCGTCGATGCTGGCGGGGGTCCTGAAGCGGAAGGACGACGAGTATCCGACCTGGCGAGGCAAGGTCGGCGCTCTGCCGCCGCTGGACACGAAGCCGTTGCGCCCGGCACAGATTGAGGCGATCAACGGACTCGAGCTGAGTCTCGCCGAGCAGCGCTACGACCGCAGCCTCGTCCAGATGGCCACCGGCGCGGGCAAGACGTACACCGCAGTGACGCTTTCCTACCGCCTGCTCAGGCACGGCGGCTTCGACCGGGTCCTCTTCCTTGTCGACCGCAACAACCTGGCCAAGCAGACGATGGCCGAGTTCGAGAACTACCAGACGCCCGATGGTCGGAAGTTCACCGAGCTTTACAACATCAACCGCCTGCGACGCGGTCCGATGCCGGACGCGACCAGCGTCGCGATCTCCACCATCCAGCGGGTCTTCAAGGCCCTGCGCAACGAGGAGGTCGACGACAGCGACGACCCGGGGTTGGACGGCTGGGTGCCCGACGCCCCGGTCACGGTTGCCTACAACCCAGACATCCCGCCCGAGACGTTCGACCTCGTCATCGTCGACGAGGCACACCGCTCGATCTACGGTCAGTGGCGCGGCGTCCTGGAGTACTTCGACGCGCACGTCATCGGCCTCACGGCTACGCCGGGCAAGCAGACGTTCGGCTTCTTCAAGCAGAACCTCGTCTCGGAGTACACGTACCCGCAGTCGGTGGCCGATTCCGTCAACGTCGACTTTGATCTTTACCGGATCAAGACCCAGATCAGCGAGCAGGGATCGATCATCGAAGCGGGCACGGTCGTTCCCAAAGTCGATCGCCGCTCGAGGATCAAACGCTACGAGGAACTGGACGAGGACCTTGAATACCAAGCCCAGCAGCTCGATCGGGCGGTCACCGCCACCGACCAGATCCGCACGGTGCTCCTGACGTTCCGCGACCGGCTGTTCACCGAAATCTTTCCCGGCCGCTCGGCGGTGCCGAAGACCCTGATCTTCGCCAAAGACGACAACCATGCCGAGGAGATCGTCACTCAGGTGCGCGAGGTGTTCGGCAAAGGCAACGACTTCGCGGCGAAGATCACGTATAACGCGCGGAACGCTGAGCGTCAGCTCGCCGCGTTCCGGACGAGCGCCGCGCTCCGCATCGCGGTCACCGTCGACATGATCGCTACCGGCACCGACGTCAAGCCCCTGGAGTGCGTTTTCTTCATGCGGGACGTTCGCTCACCTCAGTACTTCGAACAGATGAAAGGCCGCGGTGCTCGCACGATTCCCGACGCGGACTTCCAGGCTGTCACGCCGGACGCAACCGAGAAGACGCGTTTCGTGCTTGTCGACGCCGTCGGCGTCACTGAGCACGAGTTCGTCGAGCCACCCCTGAACCGCGTGAAGTCGATCAGCCTAACCAAGCTTCTCGAGAAGACGGCGAACCTGACGATCACCGAGGACGAGACCGCGACGCTCGCTTCGCGGCTCGCGGCCCTGGAGGCGCAGATCACCCCCGAAGAGCGGGCGGAGCTGGACCAGGTCGCTGGCGGCTCCCTTCGGGCCGTCGTGCGCCAGCCTCGTCGACGCGGTTGACGCCGACGCACAGGCGAAGGCTGTCGAGGGAGCGGACGATCCGGACGCCACCCGCCAGCAGCTCATCATCGACGCTGTTCGCCCGCTTGCCTCAGACCCCGATCTGCGCTCGCGCATCCTGGAGCTGCGCCGCGCGCACGACCGCGTCGTCGACGAGGTCTCCGCCGACACCCTTCTCGACGCGCACGGGGTCATCGACACGAGCAAAGCGAAATCGATCGTCGAGTCCTGGCGCGAGTATCTCGACAGGCACCGTTCCGAGATCACCGCGATACAGCTGCTCACCGAAGCGCGCGAGCGGCGCGTCTCCTACGACGACATCAAAGAGCTGGCAGACCGCATCGCCCGTCCGCCTTATAACTGGACGCCCGACATTGTCTGGAACGCCCACGCCGCCGTCGAGCTAGATGGTCAAAGCGGAGTCCGCCCTTACCGGACGCTCACCGACCTCGTGTCGCTGATCCGCTACTCGCTCGGCGAGGACGACCAGCTGATCCCTTATGCCGACCGAGTCCAGGAGCGCTACTCCGGTTGGCTAGTCCAGCAGGAGCAGGCCGGGGCGACCTTTACCGACGCCCAGCGCTGGTGGCTCGACCGAATCGCCAAAGTCATCGCGGAATCCGCCGGCATCGAACCGGACGACCTCGACGGCCCGCCGTTCACTGAGAACGGCGGCGCCGACGGCGCCGTTCGCGACCTCGGCGACCGCGCGGAAACCCTCATCGAGGAACTCAACCAGGAGCTCACGGCGTGAAACTGCCTAAGGGCGGGTGGCGCGCCGCAACCCTCAGCGACGTGTGCGGTGTGGCTCCCAAAGATGCTCCACTCTCTGCGGATGCCCCTTTCGTACCAATGGATGCAGTGAACGTCGGAGTGCGTTGGCCTAGCTACTTCGAGGCGCGCGGCGAACGATCGGGGGTGCGGGCCCAAGCGGGCGACGTCTTGTTTGCGCGTATCACGCCTTGTCTAGAGAACGGCAAGCTCGCACAAGTTCCACCTGGAACGGAAAGAGTGGGCGGCAGCACTGAGTTCATCGTGCTTCGTCCTGGGCACCGGGTGGACGAAGGTTATCTCTACTACTGGTGCATGGAGCCCTCGGTGCGATCGAAGGCAAAGGCGCTGATGGCGGGCGTGACTGGTCGGATGCGACTGGGTGCCAGTGATCTCGGCAAGTTCCAGATCCCGCTCCCACCGCTGGATGAGCAGCGGCGAATCGTTGCACTCCTCGAGGACCACCTTTCTCGCCTTGATGTCGCCGACGCTTACCTCGACGCCGCGCTACGCCGAGCAGCGACGCTCAGCGACCAGATCTTCGACAGCGAGCTCGCCGGTTGTGAGGCTGAGTGCGTCCCGCTTGGTGGTCTGCTGACCACCCGGCTTGCGAACGGTAAGTCGGTCCGAACCGATGATGGAGGCTTCCCGGTCCTCCGCCTTACCGCATTGCGCGACGGGCGAATCGACTTGGCTGAACGAAAGGGTGGGGCGTGGTCGGCTACCGATGCCAGCCGGTTTCTTGTGCAGCGCGGTGATTTCTTGATCGCGCGGGGAAATGGGAGTCTTCGGCTCGTCGGGCGGGGCGGGCTGGTGACAGACGATCCCGACCCCGTCGCTTACCCTGACACGCTGATCCGAGCAAGACCTGACCCAGCAAAGATCTCACCGGAGTTCCTGGCACTTGTTTGGAATGCGCCAGCGATCCGACGCCAGGTCGAGAGGGCCGCAAAGACGACGGCCGGCATCTACAAGATCAACCAGAAGGATGTCGCCGCGGTTCAGGTGCCTGTCCCGGCGCCCGTCGATCAGGAACGAATCGTCCTCGCCGCCGCAGGCGCCCGCGAATCGGCGACAAGACTTTCGAGCACGCTCGGTCATTGCCGCATGCGGGGCGCGGCCCTCCGCCGCTCCCTTCTCGCCGCCGCCTTCTCCGGCCAGCTCACCGCGGAGACGGCAATCGCGTGAGAATGCGCCTGTGACCAAATCGGGCCGCCTCGTCTCCAAGCTAGTCGCCGGAAGCAATGTCCTCCGGGACGCCGGCGTCAACATGTTCGAATACACCGAGCAGCTCACGTTCCTGCTGTTCTTGAAGATGGCTGAAGAGCGGGCGACGCGCTCGCTGAACCCGGAGCGGGTCGTTCCTGAGGAGTACTCCTGGAGCCGGCTGCTCGGACTATCCGGGGAGGAGCTCGAGGACGCCTATAACCACATCCTGCGTGGGCTCTCCGGCCAGCCCGGTGTGCTCGGCACGATCTACCGCGGCGCGCAGAACAAGATCACCAACCCGTCCCACCTGAAGACGCTAATCGTCGACTACCTCGATAAGGAGAACTGGTCGGAGGCAGGGGCGGACATCAACGGCGACGCCTATGAGGAGCTGCTGGAGCGGAGTGCCGGCGACACGAAGACGACTGCCGGCCAGTACTTCACGCCGCGCCCGCTCATCGAGGCCATCGTCGAGGTCGTGAAGCCGACGGTCGCCGACCGGGTCGTCGACCCCGCCTGCGGCTCCGGCGGGTTCCTGCTCGCCGCCTACGCGCACGTCACCCGCGACACCGCCGCACTCACGCCGCCTGACCGTGAGCATCTGCGCACGACCTTCGTCCGCGGGGTCGACATCGGCGCCACGACCTCGCGCTTGGCTTCGATGAACCTGCTGCTCCACGGCCTCGGGTCGATCACCGGCGACTCGCTCATAGACCAGAGGGATGCGCTGATCGCCGACCCAGGCGAGCGGTGGAGCGTCGTCCTTGCCAACCCGCCGTTCGGACGCAACTCGAGCACCGAGATCGGCAACGGAAGCGGCGACGCAGAGATCTTCCGTGAGGACTTCGTCGTCACGACGTCCAACAAGCAGCTGAACTTCCTGCAGCACATCATGACCATCCTCGATACCAACGGCCGCGCCGGGGTGGTGCTGCCTGACAACGTGCTGTTCGAGGGTGGCGCCGGGGAGACGCTACGCCGCAAGCTCTTGACCGCCTTCGACTTCCACACGCTGCTGCGCCTTCCCACCGGCATCTTCTACAAGCCCGGAGTAAAGGCCAACGTCTTGTTCTTCGATAAAAAGCCGGCCGCCGAGCAACCGTGGACGCAGCGCCTCTGGGTATACGACCTGCGGACCAACAAGCACTTCACGCCGAAGAAGAGTCCGCTGCGCAGCGACGACCTCGTCGACTTCGTGTCGTCCTACTCACCCGGCCGGCCGCGCGACGAGCGCACCGAGTCCAAGCGCTGGAAGCCGTTCTCCTACGACGAGCTCATCGCTCGCGACAAGGTCAATCTGGACATCACGTGGCTTCGCGACGAGTCCCTCGAAGACGCCGACGACCTGCCACCGCCCGAGGTCATCGCTCGCGAGATCGTTGAAGACCTCACCGCCGCCCTCGCCGAGTTCGAGGCCGTCGCCGCAACGCTAGAGGAGAAGAGCAACTGAAGAGGCGCTGATCCAGCGTCCACATGGGGTGACGGTGTTCGGCGATATCGCCCCACTATCCCAAGGTTTAGGCGTTTTCCTTGGGATAGCGAGCCGCAACCAAAGGATCGTTGGGAAGCAAGACAGACTCGGTTCCAACCGCCCTGCGCAGATTTCGGGCACTTCTCGCCAGAAGTGCCCGACTCCCCGCGTATCGCCGCATATCCATGCTCATCTAGAGAAACTTCGCAAGACAAACCAGTTGCAGAGTTCCCTGGAAATCCGCGGCTTTTCTGCACTCCCGCGCTGCACGTCTGACTTGGATCGCACCCAGGAGGTGGGCGGTTCGAATCCGCCTAGCCCCATCGACAGAAGGTCCCCTCGACCTCGACGGCTCATGACCCGAGTGGTGCCGACGCTACAGCGGATCGGTCCCCTCGCTCAAGATCTTCAGGTACTTGCGTGGGCGGCCGGTGAGCTCGCGGAGGATGCCGATTCGCTCGAGTTGGCCAATCGCCGTGGCGACTGTCGGTTCGGAGACCGGGAGTTGCTCGGCGGTTTCGGGAATTCGCAGGACGACCTCCCTAATGGCATGGTGAAGACGAGCAGGGCGGAGCCCGCTGCACGTCCGAGGGCGCTGATCCGCTTCCTATCTCGCTCGATCAGCTCGACGATCCGCTTGGTCGTTTCTTTTGCGAGGTCGGCAACTGAGATCACTCCCTCCAGGAAGAAGCGGAGCCAGCCCTCCCAATCGCCGTCGGTCCGAATCGCCTGGAGCCGCTCGTAGTAAGGGTCGCGGTGGCTCTTCAGGTGAAGGCTCAGGTAGAGCAGGGGCCGCAAGAGGACGCGGGCTTCGCCGTCGGCGGTCTCGCTACCAAAGGTTCAGGCGTTTTCCTTGGGATAGCTGGGTGCAACCAAAGCTTCCTTGGGAGCAGGGCAGCGCATTGCAACCGCCGCGCTCCGTTTTCGGGCAGTGGGCGGACCTTGACCCCAGTCGGCTGATCGTGGTCTAATCAGCGGCAGGCGTCCAAAAGGCTGGAGAAGGGAGGCGCCGTGGCTGCCACGCCCAACACGAGTGCGTTATCGCTGGCCCAGTCCCTTGGTGAGGGCGAGCGGCTGATCACAGTCAAGGAGCTGGCCGTGGCGCTCGGACATGGTGGTGAGCCGGTTGACGATGAGCTGCGCGAGCGGCTTGTGTCCGAGATGGCTGCCGCGGGCGTCGACGCCGACTTCGGAGGCGGTCACGAGGAAACCGTCCGTCTGCGCCGGGCCCCGGCTGCGGGACAGGATCAGGCGGCAGAGCCTGTCGTCGCGGTGAGAGCCGCGCCTGCGCCGCCGGCGGATACGAAGCCTCCCACCCTTCCGAGCCAGCCCCAGCCGGAAGCGAAGCCGGCCGCCCAGGAGACCAAGCTCGATCTGGAGGCCGGGGGCGACCTCATCTTCTGGGGGGTCACGATCCTCGTGTCGTTCGTCCCAGCCATCGGCTACGAGCTCGTCCCAGGCGGGCAGCTCGAAGACAAGGGGGCACTCTTCTGGGCGGTCTACTTCGCCACCTTGCCGTGGGCGGTCAGCATCACCGTGATCGTCCTGATGCTCCAGCGCAACTGGCTCGAAAGCAACCAGGACCGGGCGTTGGCGGCGGCAGCGCTGCTGATCGGATCGGCCGTATGGGGCTGGGGGTTCGGCAGCACGCTGACCGACCTCCAGTTCCTCAGCCAGGTTCACGGGAACGGCTTTGCGATCCTCGTACAGGTTGTCGCGTACGTCGTCGCGACCTATGCATATCTCTACGGCTTCGTGCTTTGGTTCGCGGGCCTGGTTGCCGGATGCTTTGCAGCGCTCTGGCTGGACCAGAAGCTGCCGAAGTAACGGGCCCGGGCTACTCGATCAAGCTCAGCACCCGGCGCTCGATCAGGTCCTGCTTGCGAGGGGTGACGGTTCCTTCCGCGACGAGGTTCGGGAGCTCGATCGTCTTGCCGTCGCGGAAGCGGTCGAGGACCCGGGGGTCGATGTAGGAGCTGCGGCAGACCGCGGGGGTGTTGCCCAGGCGCTCCGCCACGCGCCTGATGGCCGCCCGAATCGCGCGCTCGGCTCCGCCCTTCGTTCGCGGCGGTCCCTCCCGCGCAAGCTCCACCGCGGCGAGCACGGTTCCGTGCCAGGTGCGGAAGTCCTTGGCCGAGAACTCCTCGCCGGCCTGCTGCTGCAGGTATGCGTTGACGTCGTCGGAGCGGACGTCGCGCCAGCCGCCGTCCTCGCGGAAGACGAGCAGGTCGCCGGGACCGCTGCGGCGGCGGCGCATCGCTTCGATCGCCGCCTTGACGGCGGGGTCGCGGATCGACTGGACGCGGCGCTGGCCGCTCTTCGCCGGGAAGTCGAAGGTCACCTCCCCGTCCTCGATCGAGACGTGCTCGCGCAGGATCGTGGCGACCCCGTAGCTCTCGTTGGTCTCGGCGTACTCCTCGCCGCCGATCCGGAAGAAGCCGAGGTCGAGCAGGCGCACGGCGCAGGCCAGGGCGCGCTCACGCGGCATCCCTTCGCGCGTGAGGTCCTTCTTCACCGCGCGGCGCAGGCGCGGCAGCCGCGCCGCGAACTCGCGCATCGACTCGAACTTGCGCTGCGCCGACCGCAGATGCCAGCGCTCGTGGTAGAGGTACTGCTTGCGTCCCGCTTCGTCGACGCCGGTCGCCTGGATGTGGCCGTAGGGGTCGCCGCAGATCCAGACATCCCGCCAGGCCGGCGGGATCGCCAGCCCGCGAATCCGCTCCAGGGCGTCCTCGTCCCTGACGGGGCCGCCTTCGGGGTCGAGGTAGCTGAAGCCGCCTCCCCGGCGGCGGCGACTGATGCCTGGGCCCGAGCAGTTCGATCGCCTGAGCCGCCCTTGCGGGCGAGGCCCGGGTCTCTTCATCCGGCAGCCAGCGCCTTCACGGCTTCAGCACGACCTTGATCGCCCCGTCTTCCTTCTTCTGGAACATCTCGTAGGCGCTCGGCGCCTCGCTCAGCGGCAGCCGGTGAGTGGTGAGGTCGTCGACCCCCAGCGGGTCCTCGTCGCCTTCGAGCAGGGGAAGGATCTCGTCGGTCCAGCGCCTCACGTGAGCCTGGCCCATGCGGATCTGCAGGCCCTTGTCGAAGAGCTGCATCATCGGCAGCGGGTCGAGCTGGCCGCCGTAGACACCGGAGATCGAGATCGTCCCCCCACGGCGCACGGTGTCGATCGCCTCGAGCAGCGCCGAGAGCCGGTCGACCGCGGCCTTTTCGGTCGCCTTGGCCGCCAGCGCGTCGGGCAGCAGGCCGGTCGCCTTCTGCGCCAGCTCGGCGACGTGGGCGCCGTGCGCCTCCATGCCGACCGCGTCGATCACCCCGTCGGGGCCGCGCCCGTCGGTCATCTCGCGGATGACCGACGGCACGTCCTCGTGCTCGGAGGAGTCGATCGCCTCGACGCCGTGGCGGCGCGCCATCGCCAGCCGCTCGGCAACCGAGTCGACGCCGATCACCGTCTCGGCCCCCTTGTGGCGGGCGATTCGCGCGCACATCTGGCCGATCGGGCCGAGACCGTAGACCGCGACGCTCCCCCCTTTCGGGATCGCCGCGTACTCGACCGCCTGCCAGGCGGTCGGCAGCACGTCGGAGAGGAACAGGTAGCGCTCGTCAGGGGCGCCGTTCTCGGGCACCTTGATCGGGCCGAAGTGGGCCTGCGGCACCCGCAGGTACTCGGCCTGGCCGCCCGGCACCTCGCCATAGAGCTTGGTGTAGCCGAATAGCGAGGCGCCCTTTTCCTGCTCGCGGTTCTGGGTCGTCTCGCACTGGGCGAAGAGCTTTTCCCTGCACATCCAGCACTCCCCGCAGGAGATGTTGAAGGGGATCACGACGCGGTCGCCCTCTTTGATCTGGCCGACCTCCGAGCCGACCTCCTCGACGATCCCCATCGGCTCGTGGCCGAGGACGTCGCCCTCTTCGATGAACATCCCCAGCACCTCGTAGAGGTGCAGGTCCGAGCCGCAGATCGCGGTCGAGGTGATGCGCACGACCGCGTCGGTGGGCTGCTCGATCCTCGGGTCGGGCACCTCGTCGACCCGGACGTCGCGCTTGCCGTGGAAAGTCAGTGCCTTCATCGGTCTCCCTCCTCGTCCTTTCTCTTTTACGACGCCATCCCGAGCGGCACGTCGGGCCGGTCCCAGCTCTCGGCTACCCGCTCGGCCGCGCGGCGCTCCTCGACCAAGACCTCCTCGGCTGCGGCGACCACGGGCTCGTCGCCGGCACGCGCCGCGACCCTCGCCAGCAGTTCGTAGGCGGCGACCTCGAGGTGCTCGAAGGCGAATGCGAAGCCGGCGAGCTTGGTCGTCGAGTCAGGCTGGGCGCCGAAGAAGGCGGAGAGGTTGAGCCCGCCGGCTTTCAGCATCGCGTCCTTGGCCGGCGAGGGCTTGGCGCCGCGCTCCTCCAGCAGTCCCGAGATCCGCTCCCGGTGGCGCCGGGTCTCGTCGAGATGGTCGCGGAACGCCGCCTCGAGATGCTCGTCCTCGACCCGCTTGGCGCCGGCCTCCAGCAGCTTTTCGGCCTGCCCCTCGAGGGCATGGACGTCACGCAGGTAGGCCAGCAGCGTGGAGTCGAGCTGGTCAGGATCGACCCCCGCCAGGGAGGCCTCGACCGCGGTGTCGAAGGACTGCTCCAGGCGCTCGGCCATCCGTCCCTCCTCCTTTGCGATGTCGGCCGCCATCCGCGCCGTCTCCTCATCGCCGGCACGCTCGGCCAGCCGCCTCAGCAACTCATAGGCGGCGAGCTCCATGTGCTCGTAGGAGTAGGCGTGCATCGTCAGCTTCCCCGGCGTGTCGGGCTGAGAGGCCGCGAAGGCGACCATGCCCCAGCCGCCGGCCGCACCGGCCGCGTCCTTCAGCTTCGAGGGCTTTCCGCCCACCGCTTCCAGGCGCTCGCGCACGCGGCGCTCCTGGTCTTCGGTCTCGACCAGGTGCCGTTCGAACGCCTCGGCGAGGCGCTCGTCGCCGGCGATCTTCGGCGCGGCGCGAAGCTGCGCCAGCGCCTGCAACTCGATCGAGTGCACGTCGGCCAGGTACTTGACGACCTGCTCGTCGCGGTCGCGGCTCCACTGGCGGGCGCCGACGCCGGTCTTCAAGTCGTCGAGGCGGCCGCCGGCGCTGTCAGCTTCGAGCGGCGGGGTTTCGGCTCCATGGCCCTCGCGCAGGCCCTGCAGCAGCTCTTCCAGCGCCTCCACCCCGCTGTGGCGAGGCTCCCAGCCAAGCTCCTCGCGCGCCCGGCCGGAGGACATCAGCGGCACGTTCAGCGCCATGTCGAGCCAGCCGGGCGGCGTCGGCTGCAGGCGCATCCTCCAGCTCAGGTCGGCGAGGCGCCGCACGACCCGGGCCGGCACAGGGAAGCTGCGCACGCCGATCCGCTCGGCCATCTCCTCGGGGCTGAGCGGCGGCTCGGCGGCGATGTTGAAGGCCCCGTCCACGTCCGCCAGGACAGCCCGCAGGTAGGCCCGTCCGACGTCCTCGGAATGCACGGCCTGAAAGCGCAGGCGCTCCACTCGGGGCAGCGCCGGCAGGAGGCCGCGGCGCAGGAGGAAGTTGGGCAGGAACGGACCGACGAAGAGGCGACGGATCTCGGTCGCGGCCTCGTCCTTGAAGATCAGGGCGGGACGAAGCCGCACGACCCGCGTTTCGGGGTTGCCGGCTTCGAAGCGGTCCAGCTCACGCTCCACTGCGACCTTGTGGCGCGAGTAGAACGATGTCGGGGTGCCCTCGGTGGGCCAGCTCCTCGTCCACCTCGCGGTCCTTGGGACCGCGTGAGTAGGCGCCGACCGAAGAGGCGTGGACCAGCTTCGGCACGCCGGCGGCGGCCGCGGCCTCGAAGACGCGCCGGCTGCCCTCGACGTTGATCCGCTCCAGGGTCACCGCGTCCCGAGAGGGCTGGATCGCCCATGCCAGGTGGATGACCGCATCGGCGCCGTCGAAGATCGCGCCGAGGTCGGAGGTGAGGACGTTTGCCTCGACCCAGCTGGTCTTCGGGGGCATCCAGGTCGGTTCGCGGCGGGCCAGCCCGACGATCTCGTCGATCTCCCGGCTCTCGCTGAGCGCCTTGACCGTGCTGGTGCCGACGTTTCCCGTCGCGCCAGTGACTACTACCTTCATTCTCTCGCCCTCCGTGCGTCTGGGTTTCGGGATTGGCGAGGAGTGAGCGGGAGAACCGCTCCCCTGGGCCTCTTGGGGTCTTTACCCCCAGGGGCGAAGCAAAAACGCGCGGCTACAGAGCCAGGGCGGCGGCCTTCAGGTGCAGGGCCTCGAGGCACCTGAGCCTGCTCGGTCGCCCGTTCGGCCAGGGCGGCGAGCTCGAAGCCCGGCAGGTCGCCGGCGTGGGTGTGCTCCAGGGCCCGCCACAAGCGGCGCTTGCCGGCCACGCCTATCTGCAGCAGCTCCAGCTCGTCGAGGCGGCTCAGCGGCGAGTAGCCCCGCAGCTGCCCGTTCAGCTTCAACCGGCCCACTCGCTCGCCGAGAACGGCGGCGAGCGGTTTGAGCTTGCTCTGGCCCACCCCGAGCCGATCCATCATTGCCCTGAGCGTCTCGCGGTCGGCCTCGATTTCGGCGCAGACCTCGGTCAGCGCCGGGCCGAACTCGGGATCGTCCTCGTTGCTCCCCCGCAGCCGCCGGGCAAGCTCGACCCCGGCAGTCGCTCCGGCCAGGTGGTCGTTGAGGTAGATGGCGAGCAGATCTCCCCCTCAGCGAAGACGAAGCTGCCTGGCATCCAAATCCAGCGCACGGGGACTGCGGCTGCGAATCTCCCGCAGAGCCTGAACGGTGCGGGCAAGGGATGGTGCCCTTCGCGCACTTGGCGCTTCCGGTCCCATTTTCCTCTCCCGCACCATGTCCGTCATCTACCCAAGAGCGCGTTGGTCAAACATCGCTTAGGACTCTTCGTAGGGGTCTTTCTCGCCGGCCAGCTTCAGCGAGCCGCCTTTCACGTCGGCGAAGTGGCGCTCCTGGATCGGCAGCGCCCACTCGACCAGCTCGGAGATCTCGCTCTCCTGTGCGGACTCGTTGAGCTTGCCGAGGACCGCCCAGTGCCCGACCTCGCCGGCCTCGGCCATGGTCAGGAACTCGAAGCCGTCGAGCCCGTCGGACTCGCCGCCGAGATAGGTCGACATCATCTCGGTCGCCTCGGTTTTCGTTTCCTGGGCCTTTTCGAGGATCGCGGTCTTCTTGCCGTTGCGACTGTCGGCCACCTCGGTGCAGCGGCGCTCGGTCTCCTCGGCCTCGTCGCGCATCTGCTTCAGAGTGCTGACGATTTCCTCGTCGTCGACCATGCCCTCGACTTTCTCGGTGGCGCCCTGCGCGGCCTGGGCCAATCCCAGGACCTCAGCGAGCTTCTCCTCCAGCGTCGTCAGCTCAGCCACTTTCACTGCTCCTTTCAGTTGAAAAACAAGCGCTGTGTTCCTACCCAGGTCTCGGGGTGTCGAACCGCTCGTTTCCCCCGGTTCGCCGAGGGGTAGACGACGGCCATGCACCCGAATCGAGTCGACGATCGATGGCACGCCGGCTGCTCGCGATAGTCACCGGGGACCCGATCGGTCCCGAGCCGCTGCGCGAGATCCGCCGCGGTGGCGTCGATGGCCAGGGCAACGAGGTCAGCCTGCGCGTGGTGGTTCCAGCGGTCGAGGCGAGCGCCTTCCGGCACACGCTTGGCGACATCGACGAGCCCAAGCGGGAAGCCGAGGCTCGTCTCGGCCGAGTGCTCGAAGAGCTCCGCGCGAACGACATCGAGGCCGGCGGGGAGGTCGGCGATCCCGATCCGATCCAGGCGGCGCAGGACGCCCTGCTGAAAGCGCCGGCGGATGAGGTTCTGATCTTCGAGCACGAGCAGGCGCAGGCCCGCTGGTTCGAGGAAGGCCTGCTGGAAAAGGCCGAAGCGGGACTCGATCCCCCGCTCCGGATGGTGGTCCTGCGAAGTGACGGAGACGGCACCGAGCACGTCGTCGGCGTCGAGACCTCCGGTCCAGGCACCCGCGACCCAGCCGAGGGCCATGAGATCGGCTCCGCCTACCTCCCCGGCCTCTCGCGCGGCGACTTCGCCGGCATGGTCGCGGGCATCTTCGGCACCATCCTCACCGCGATCCTCGCCGGCGCGGTCGCGGTCGACAACGGCGAGGTAACGGGCCGCGCCGCCGCCGCGATCCTGATCGCGATCGGGATCGCGCTGGTCAACATGGCACACGTCGTCGGTCTGACTCTGATGGAGAGCGTCCGCTACCGCGGCGGCTTTGCCAAATTCTTCCGCTACCTCTCCCTGATCGGCACCCCGCTCGCGGTCGTGGCCAACCTCGCGCTTCTCCTCAGCTGAACGGCGCTCAGGCGAAAGCCGGTAGCACCTCGCGCTCGTAGAAGTCGAAGAAGCCGTCCTGGTCAGGGCCGACCTGGTGGACGTAGACGTGGTCGTAGCCGGCGTCGACGTACTCCTGGATCGCCGCCCGGTGGCGCTCGGGGTCAGGGCCGACGACGACGCTCCCCGCGACGTCGTCCTCATCCAGCGTCTCGGCCGCTTCTTCGAAATGCGCCGGCAGCGGCAGCTCGAGGAAGAAGCTGCCGCTGAGCGCGCTGTTGGGCCATTGCTTCAGCACCAGCTCCTTCGCCGCCTCCTCGTCCTCGGCCCAGCAGACGTGGAGTCTGACCGTAGGCCGGCTTGCCTTCGCCGCCTTCGGAGCGGAACTGCTCGACCGACTCGGCGACCGGGGCCGTCCCGACCAGCCCGTCGCCCACCCGGGCGGCCAGTTCGACCGAGCTCTCGCCCGCCACCGCGACCAGCAGCGGCGGCGGCGCCTCGGGCAGCGAGTAGATGCGGGCGTTCTCGACGGTGAAGTGCTCGCCGCGGTGGCTGGTCAGCTTGCCCTCCCAGAGCTTGCGGATCACCTCGATCGCCTCCTCGAGGCGGTCCTGGCGCTCGACCACCCCGGGCCAGCGGTCGCCGAGGATGTGCTCGTTCAGGTTCTCGCCGGTGCCGACGCCGAGGGAGAACCGCCCCGGCAGGAGGCTGGCGGCGGTGGCGGCGGCCTGGGCGACGATCGCCGGGTGGATGCGGGTCGTCGGGCAGGTGACGCCGGTCATCAGCTCGATTCGCTCGGTGCGCTGCGAGATCGCCCCCAGCGTCCCCCAGACGAAGGGGCTCTCGCCCTGCTCGTCGACCCAGGGGTGGAAGTGGTCGGAGACCGAGGCGAAGGAGAATCCCGCCCGCTCGGCACGCTCCGCCTGCGCGACCAGAGAAGGAGCGTCGAACTCCTCGCTGGAGAGCGTGTATCCGAGCTTGGTCACGTCCGAGGGCTACCCGTGCGCGGCTCCCACCCAAACGGCTACCGGCACGAAGGGCTATGCCCCCGCCAGCGCCCGCTACCTGAAGCGGGGCTCGCCGACGGGCAGGGAAGGCTAGCCGCCGGTCTGGGCTCCGCGTTCGGCTACCGGCGATCCGGGGTAGCGGAAATCCCTACCCCACGAGAAAGGCTCAGAAATGGGAATCATCGACAAGATCACCGGTAGGACGAAGAAGGCGGTCGGCGACCTCGCCGACGACGCCTCCCTGCGTCGCCAGGGCCAGCGCGAGGAGCGCAAGGGCGAAAAGAAGGAGGAGCTGGATCGCGCGCAGGAGAAGGCCGAGGAGAAGGCGGAGGAGGTCGCCGACCTCGAGCGCAAAACCTGAGCCCTGCCCGTCAGACGGCGAGCGCGGTCCCGGCCCCCATCGGCAGCCACCGGATCCGCTCCCGCACGTCCTCCGGGGCGGCGGCGAGCTCGCGCTCGATCTCCTCCCGCCCCTGGCGGAAGTGCTTCCAGCCCTCGTAGTGGATCGGGATCGCGGTCTGGGGCTGGAGGAGGCCGCACATCTCGACGGCTTCGGAGGCGTTCATCGTGTAGCGCAGCGGGCCGGAGATCGGGAAGCGGACACCCCCCAGGTGCAGGAGGGCGGTGCCGACCCGGAGGCGCTCGGCGACCTCGCGGACGCCGTCGTAGAGCACCGTGTCGCCCGAGATCCAGAGGGCGCCGTGCTCCTGGCCGTCCCACTCGAGCGCGAACCCGATTACGTCGCCGACTATCGGGCGGCTCAGCGGGGGACCGTGGCGGCAGGGCGTGGCGCTGATCTCGATCGTCGGCCGGGCCGGGTCCTCGAGCCGGGTGCTCGCCCATGGCGCGAGGCCGCGGGCGTTGCCGCCCAGGCGCTTCGCGCCCGGAACCGTGGTGATGACGGCTCCGGCCGAGGGCAGGAACGCCCGGCCGGCGGCGTCGAGGTTGTCGTCGTGGTGATCGTGGCTGAGCAGGACGGCGTCAATCCGGCCGAGGTCGGCGGCGGCGATCGCCGGGCCGGCCAGCTTGCGCGAGCCGGTGCCCCAGCCGAACCGGTAGTCCCGGCCCGGAGGGTCGAAGGTCGGGTCGGTCAGCAGGCGCCAGCCCCCGACCTCGATCAGGACGGTGGGACCGCCGATGTGGGTTATCTCGACGTTCGCGATGCAGGCAACATATTTGCCGAGGCCCCCGGGCGAGACACCCCCTGTCGATTTCGGCGATCCCCGTTCGTCGTAGTGGGTAGAGGCGGGAACATCGGGGCACCGAGCTTCCGCAAGACGACCGAAAGGACCCCAAGATGAGAGTGATGGCGATCGTGAAGGCAAGCAAGGACTCCGAGGCCGGCGTGATGCCGAGCGAGGAGCTGCTCGCCGCGATGGGCGAGTTCAACGAGGAGATGGTCAAGGCGGGGGTGATGCTCGCCGGCGAGGGCCTGCACCCCTCCTCCAAGGGGGCTCGGGTCAGCTTCGGCGGAGACGGCGAGCGGACCGTGACCGACGGCCCCTTCGCCGAGACCAAGGAGCTGATCGCCGGCTACTGGCTGATGCAGGTGGACTCCTTCGAGGAGGCGGTGGAGTGGATCAAGCGCTGCCCCAACCCGCACGACGAAGCTGGCGAGATCGAGATCCGGCAGGTCTTCGAGGCCGATGACTTCGGCGAGGAGTTCACGCCGGAGCTGCGCGAGCAGGAGGACCGGATCCGGGCACAGGCGGAGCAGAACCAGTAAGCCCGCTCGGCGGGCGGCGGGCTACCCTGGCCGAGGTCCAGATGCCCGCCGCCGCCGAGCCCCGCTACATCCCCGCCACCCGCTGGCGGGTCTTCGCGCGGCTATACGACCCGGTGCTGGCGCTGGCCATGCGCGAACGCAGCTTCCGCAGCCTGATGCGGAAACGGGTCGGCGCCGACCTGCCCGATGGCGGAACGGCCGTCGACGTCGGCTGCGGCACGGGGACGTTCGCGATCGGCCTCGCCGCGGAGCGAGGGGACGCGAAGACGATCGGCGTCGACGGCGACCCCGAAATCCTCGCCATGGCCCGGGACAAGCCCGGCGCCGGCGCGGTCGAGTGGGCCGAGGGGATGGCGCAGGAGATTCCGCTGGCCGACGGAAGCGCCGACGTCGTCACGACGTCATTGGTGCTGCACCACCTCCTGTCCGACGACAAGCGCAGGGCCCTGGCCGAGGCGAAGCGCATCCTCAAGCCCGGCGGGCGCCTGCACATCGCCGACTTCGGCCGCCCGCGCGATCCCCTCACCGGCGCGCTGTTCTTCGTCAGCCAGGCGATCGACGGCTTCGACCGGACCGCCGATCACCGCGCCGGCCGGCTGCCGCAGTTCATCGCCGAAGCGGGCTTCGGCGATGTGGAGCGGTACGGGTGCTTCCGCACGGCGGCCGGCAGCCTCGACCTCTTTACGGCCCGCAAGGACTAGGGCAGCACCAGGCCTGCGACAGCGGAAGCTCCGCTTGCGTTGCCGGCGGACGCTCCCCCAAGCGTCCGCCGGCCCTCCCTGACTACCCCCGTTCCACGCCGCTCACGTATGGCAAAGGTGCCGTGAAGCGGCGCGGTTCTCCCTGGCAGCTCCTCCCACATGGCGTAATTATACGGAAGAGAATTTCCGGTGTCAAGATTACTTAAAATGTTTTCCGGAGTTTTTTTACTTGCGAGCGGCCCTGCCGCAGGCTACGATCGAGGAATGGCCCTCGACCTCCTCACGAAGCACGCGCACGTGCTCATCTGCCTGGCGCGCGACCCTCACATGCGGCTGCGGGAGATCGCCGAGTGCGTGGGGGTGACGGAGCGCTCGGCGCAGCAGCTCGTCTGCGACCTGGAAGAGGACGGGTACCTGACGAGGCGCCGTGTCGGCCGGCGCAACGTCTACGCGATCCACGCGGACGTGCCTCTCCCGCACGCGCTCGAGCAGGACGCCCGGCTCTCCGAGCTGCTCGCCGCACTGAACGCAAAGCCGGTCGCGGCCGCCGCGAGTCTGACGGGATCAGCCGCCGGTTGCCGAGAAGTGCTGGTAGTCCTTGGGCCAGGACCAGTTGCCCGCCCACTCCCAGCCGGCCGAGGCGAACGCCTTCACCACCGGGCCGTGGCGGTGGATCATCCCCTTGCGGTGGCGCGAGCGGGTGGCGTAGGGGGCGCCGGCGGGAGGAGAGACGTAGCCGGAAGCGGTGACGTAGGGGTTCTCGACCGGGTTGACGTCGATCGCCCGGCCATAGGCGTGTTCCGACCAGACCCCGGGGCTGCCGGCGACGAAGCGGCAGTTGAACGCAGAGGTGTTGTCGGCGGCCATGCTGCGGCGATCGTCGGCGTCGTAGGCGTCGACGAGGCGCATCCGGCGAATCGGGAAGCGCAGCCGGAAGAGCCTGCGCATCGTCCCCAGCATCGCCACGGCGGCGTCGCGGTTTACGACCAGGCGGCCGCGGTGGGGCCTGCCGTCGAAGCCCCAGTGGCTCACCGTGAGCAGGCGCAGGTCCGCGAACCCGACCGGGCAGCCGCGGTGCCAGGAGACGCCCGTCATCCGCGTTCGGGTCTCGGCGTCGATCGCCTCGATGCGGCCGCTGAACGCAGCGCCTGAGTGGGGTCGTGCCGCCTGCGCGGGGTGCGAGGCGGTTACGACCACGACCAGGGCGGCAAGGGCAAGGAGCCATCCTGGGAGCATCGATTTCCCGTCGCGCGCCTCGATGCCGGTGACGATAGCTCGCTCTTCCTCATGCACCCTCCGGGCACAGGCGGCTACGCTCCCATCCGTGACCGAGCAGCCGAAGACGGTCCTGGTGACGGGAGGCTCGGGCTTCCTCGGCAGCTGGTGCGCGATCGAGCTGCTGCGGCGCGGCCACCGCGTGCGGACGACGGTGCGCGACCTCGCCCGCGAGCCGACGTCCGTGCCGCGGTCGCCTCGCAGGTCGACGCCGGCGAGCGGCTCTCGGTCTTCGCCGCGGACCTGACCGAGGACGCCGGCTGGGCGCAGGCGGTCGAGGGCTGCGACAGCGTGCTGCACGTCGCCTCGCCCTTCCCGCCGGTGCAGCCGAAGGACCCCGACGAGCTGATCGTGCCCGCCCGCGAGGGCACGCTGCGGGTGCTGCGCGCGGCGCTCGAGGCGGGGGTCGAGCGGGTCGTCGTCACCTCCTCGGTGGCCGCGGTCGCCGGGGGCGCCAAGCCCGGGGGCAGGCCGCTGACCGAGGGGGACTGGACAGACCCCGACAAGCCCGGCCTCTCGCCCTACGTGCGGTCGAAGACGATCGCCGAGCGGGCGGCGTGGGACCTCATGGAGGAGGCGGGCGCCGCCGACCGGCTCGCCGTCGTCAACCCCGGCGCGATCCTCGGCCCGGCGCTGAGCGACGACCGCTCCTTCTCGCTGCAGGCGATCGAGCGGCTGCTGAAGGGGATGCCCGGCATCCCGCGGATCGGCTTCAGCTTCGTCGACGTGCGCGACGTGGCGGACCTGCACCTGCGGGCGATGACCTCGCCGGAGGCCGGAGGCGAGCGCTTCATCGCCGCCGGACCGTTCCTCTGGATGTCCGAAGTGGCCGCGGTGCTGCGCGACCGCCTCGGCGAGGACGCGGCGAAGGTGCCGAAGCGGAACCTCCCCGACCTGCTCGTGCGCGCGGTGGGCAGGTTCGACCCCGGCATCCGCTCGATCGTCAACCAGCTGGGCACGCGGTACGAGTACTCCAGCGAGAAGGCCGAATCGCGCCTCGGCTGGTCCCAGCGCCCTCCCGAGGAGATGTTCGTCGAGTGCGCGAGGAGCCTGGCCGCTGCCTGAGCCGGCGAAGGCAGTCCGCCGCGCCGGCGTCGCCGACGCCGGCGACGTGGCGCGCCTGCTGCACGACTTCAACACGGAGTTCGACGAAGAGGCTCCCGAGGTGGCGGTCCTCGCCGAACGCGTGGCGGATTTCATCGAGAGGGACGAGGCGGTCTTCCTGCTGATCGGAGACGGGCCCGACGGGATCGCGCAGATGCGCTTCTTCCCCTCGCTCTGGAGCGGCGAGCTCGACGCCTACCTGGAGGAGCTCTACGTCGTCCCCGGCCTGCGCGGGCGAGGGATCGGGCGGGCGCTGCTGGAGAACGCGATGGAGACGGCCCGCGCCGCCGGCGCCACCCGCATGGACCTCAACACGGGGGAAACCGACACCGCCGCCCGCGCCCTCTACGAGAGCACCGGGTTCACCAACCGCGAAGGGCACGAGGACGGCCCCTCGATGCTCTACTACGAGCGCGAGCTCTAGGCTGCGTCACACGATGGAGATGCCGAGCGTCGAGGGCGTCGCGCACCGCTGGGTCGAGGCACGGGGACTGCGCTTCCATGTCGCCGAAGCCGGCTCGGGGGAGGACCCGGTGCTGCTCCTGCACGGCTGGCCGCAGCACTGGTACGAGTGGCGCAACCTGATGCCGGCGCTGGCCGATCGCCACCGCGTGCTGGCGATGGACCTGCGCGGGTTCGGCTGGTCCGACGCGCCGCGCAAGGGCTATGAGAAGGAGAACCTGGCCGCCGACGTGCTCGCCGTCCTCGACGAGCTGGGGCTGGAGCGGGTGAAGCTCGTCGGCCACGACTGGGGCGGCTGGATCGGCTTCCTGCTCTGCCTGCGCGCGCCGGAGCGCTTCGACCGCTACCTGGCGCTGAACATCCCCACCCCCTGGATCCAGATGCGCAAGGCGCTGCCCCACTCCGGCCGCCTCGTCTACCAGCAGTTCATCCTCGCGCCATGGATCGGCTACCTCGCCCACCGCCAGGGACGTTTCGTGCGCATGGTGCTGCGGGCGGGTTGCTCGGACCGCAGCTTCTGGGACGAGCAGACCCTGTCGGCCTTCGCCGACAACCTCGCCGAGCCGGCTCGGGCTCGCGCCGCGGTGCAGATGTACAGGGTCTTCAACCTGCGCGAGGTCGTGCCGATCCTGCGCGGCCGCTACGCGGAGCGGCGGCTCACCGTCCCGACCCGGATGCTCTTCGGCACCGAGGACGCCGCGATCCACCCCGACCTGCTGGCCGGCTACGAGAGCCACGTCGAGGACATGGAGATCGAGTTCGTCCCCGGCTGCGGCCACTTCATCGCCGACGAGCGCCCCGATCTGGTCGCCGAACGGGCGCGGGCGTTCTTCTCCTGACCGCGGGCGAGCCGGATTCCCCGGTGCGCCCGGCGGGTAGCCCAACCTCATGAAGGTGCTGTTCACGCCGATCGGGATACTCGCCGGCCTCGCCGCCGGATTCGCCGCCCAGAAGGGCTTCGACCGGATCTGGGCCGCCTTCGACGACCACGAGGCGCCCGAGCCCGAGGACCGCGAGGTCTCCTACCCGAAGCTGGCGGCGGCCCTGATGCTCGAGGGCGCGGTCTTCCGCCTCGTCAAAGGGATGGTCGACCGCGGCGCTCGGGCGAGCTTCGCCTCGGTGACGGGCCGCTGGCCCGGCGAGGAAGACTCCTCCGCATGAGGGGGGCGGAGAGGCCCGGAGGCGAGGTTAGACCCCAGGGCGAACCGGGTATCGACGGGTAGTCCACTACGTCCCAGGGGAGGAGATAGAGATGTTCCAGTGCGAGAGGTGCGGCAGCCGCTACAGCGAGATGCATGCGGCTGCGCTCGAGAACTGCCCCCGTTGCCAGATCCGCGAGCGCGTCTCCACGCCGCTGACCTTCAAGATGTTCCGCATCCCGCCCGAGGCGGGGATGACCGAATCACTTCGGCCTGACGACGAGGACGCAGAGGTCGTCTCGGATCGGAGCCTCGGCCCAGCCTAGGATCGCCTCCTCCGCCCGGCCCGCCATCTCCTTCGCCGGCATGTCGGCGAAGGGCGCGAGCAGGCGCGAAAGGCCCGGTAGGCCGAGCATGGCGCCGCCGCGGCGAACGTCGGTGGCGCCGTCGGTGTAGGCCAGGGCCCCCTCGCCGGGGGCAAGTGCCAGCTCGGCGTTGCGCAGCTCCAGATCTGCCCCTGCCCCGAGCAGGAGCGTGTCGCCGACGCCGGGAAGCTCCTTCAGCCGGGGAAGCAGCAGGGGCGGAGGGTGCCCGGCGAGCGCCCAGGTCAGGTGCGAGCCCTGGGAGCGGTAACGCATGCAGACCGCGCTGATCAGCTTGCGGTTGCGCCGCGAGCGGTCTGCGAGGGCCGCGTTGGCGAGCGTCAGCAGCTCGGCGGGGTCACTGGTCTCGGCGGCGAAGGCGGCGAGACGGGCCCGCACGAAGGTGGCCACTCGAGCCGCCTCGGCCCCGTGCCCCGCGACGTCGCCGACGATGGCGACCGTCGAGCCGTCCGGCCCGTTGGTCAGCAGGTAGAAGTCGCCCGAGACGCCCAGCTCCGAGGGGACGAAGGCGGCGGCGGCTTCGACGTCGGGCAGGTCCGGGACCTGCGAGGGGGTCAGCGCCGCCCGGATCGCCTCGAGTTCCTCGGCGGAGTGCTCCAGCAGGCTCAGTCGCCTCCCGATCGCGACGACGCAGAGCGCGACGGCGGCGAAGGCCGTCAGGCGAGCGGCCAGCGACAGGCCAAAGTGAGCCACGGGCTGGATCTGGGCGCCGATGACGTAGAGGGCCGTGCAGCCCACGAGCGCGAGCGCGGCGGCGCGGGCACCGCCCCACCAGGCCGCCATCCCGACCGGGACCGCGTAGAAGAATCCGATGCCGGCATTGGCTCCCGCGGGCGTCGCGATCCAGGCGAGGAACACGGCCAGCGCCGCCGCGCAGACCCAGGCGACGCGGGCGGGGGTGGAGATGTTCCTCGGCACCTCCGGCGACCATACATCAGCCCGCTTCGACCACCTCCACGACGCCTTTCATCTGCGGATGGATCTCGCAGAAGTACGCGTAGGTGCCCGGCGCCTTGAACGACTCGGACCCGAGCTTGCCTTCGGCCAGGGCGCCGGTGGTGAAGCTGCCGTCGTCGAGGGTCGCGGTGTGCTCGGCCGAGTCCTCGTTCTGCCAGGTCACCTTGCCGCCGGCCTGGATGGTCACGGTTTCGGGGTCGTACTGGAAGCCGGAGATCGTGACTTTTTCGGCGCGAACGGCCTCGCCGCTGGGAGCGGGGGCGCTTTCGGTTGCCGGAGACTGACTCTCGGTCGCCTCCGGAGACGGGCTTTCGCCGGTCGTCTCGGAGCCGGAGTCATCGCCACAGGCGGCGAACGCAGCCGTCGCGATCGCCGCCAGGGCGATTACCCCGTGAAGACTCATCCCAGAGGGACTACCCGGCTTGCGAGTCCCAAACCCTCAGCCCGCCTGCGCGTAGCGCAGTGAGCCCGGAGTCGTCAGCGTCTCGCCGGTCTCCAGCAGCGTCTTGAGGCCGGAGAGGATCATCGGCCAGCCGCCGAAGAGTTCGTCGTTGGCACCCTCGGGCAGCTGGTCGTGGGTGACCGTCAGCCTGCAGGAGTCCTCGACCTGCTCGATCTCCCAGGTCACCCGCGAGGTCCCTTCGCTCTTCACCTGCTCCCCCCAGAGCGCGTTGAAGCTCTGCACCAGCCGGCGCGGCGGGTCCACCTCGAGGTTCTCGCCCTCGGCGATCGCGATCCCCGCGCCGGGGTGGAATCCCTCGTAGCGGGAGCCGGGCGTCCACTCCGAGCGCACGCCGACGCCGAAGTTGTAGCGCCGGCGCATCTCGTCGTCGGTGATCGCCTCCCAGAGTCGCTCCGGGGTCGTCTTGATGTAGATCTCGAAGACCTTCTCCATCGTCCTCTCCTCCAGTTCGTGCTTGAGGCCGGTCAGGGCCGCGGCCCATGGCTCGGCGTACTTGCTCACCCAGCGGTCGTGGACGAGCCGGATCGGGACGGGGTTGAGGAAATGCAGCTTCTCCCGCCCGCGCTTGCGGGTCGTGATCAGCCCAGCCTCCTCGAGCACGCGCAGGTGCTTCATCACGCCGAAGCGCGTCATCGGCAGCCGCGCCTCGAGCTCGCTCAGGGACTTACCGTCCTGCTCGAACAGCTCGTCGAGCAGGCCGCGGCGGGTCGGATCGGCGAGCGCCTTGAACACCTCGTCCATGGACCGAAAACTATAGGTGACTATTTAGTCACCTGTCAAGCTCCGGGAGAGCCCGGCGGGACCGAAAGCGGAACGCCCTCAGTACCACTTCCCCTTGGCAAAGCCGCCGAAGGCGATCAGGCCGATCAGGGTCACTATCAGGCCGATCCAGAAGCTCCAGACGATCATCAGGACGATGCCGACGATGACGAGGATCCCGCCGAGCGAGATCCCGGCTCCACCCGAGCTTCTTTCCGTAGCCATCTTCTCTCCTCCTTGGTCGTGCGCGAGGTCGCTCGCGCGTATGGGTAGATGGCTACCCGGCGTGCTTTCGTTGAAGCATTGCCGGGGTCCTGACCCGGACAAGGCTTCAACGAGAGTGGTCGCTGTCCAATGCTTGATCTTTCCTGTTCATTCGCCTAGCCTTGCTGCTCGCATGGAGGCTGGCGCCGCGAGCGGAAAGATCACGATCGTCACCCTCGGTCCCGAGGGCACCTGCCACGAGCGGGCGGTCCAGAACTACATGCGCTTCCAGGGAGTCGAGGAGTACGGGATCGAGCTGATCACCGACTTCTTCGTCGGCCTGGAGATGGTCCGCGAGACGCCCAACTCCTTCCTCGTCCAGTGCAGCGCCCACCCGAAGGTGCACGAGATCACCGAGAAGTACTGGACCGAGATCTTCGTCGTCGACACCTTCATCTACCCGACCAAGCACCTGGTCCTGCTCAGCCGCCGCGACGTCGAGAAGCCGCGCTCGCTGGGGATCGTCCCCGCGACCAAGGGCTACGTCGACCTCTCCCAGTGGGAGGAGATCGTCGACGTCCCCTCCAAGCCGATCGTCGGCGAGGGCCTGCTGCGCGGCGACTACGACTCGGGCCTGACCCACATGGAGCACGTGGAGGAGCACGCCGACCAGCTGCGGCTCGACCTCGACATCGGCGAAATCGACACCACCTGGGTCGTCTACGGCCACGAGAAGCGCTTCGAAGGCGAGGTCATCGGCATCCCCTCCGCGCACCTGTTCCGCAGCGCCAGCCCCACAGCGGCGTAGTCGGGCCCGAGCGGACCCCTCAGCTAGCCTGCCGACGATGGCTGCCGAGCGGGGACCGGGCGATACCGGCATCGAGGTCGAAGGGCTCGTGCGCGAGTTCAAGAACGGGCCGCGGGCGGTCGACGGGATCGACCTGCGAGTCGAGGCGGGCGAGATCTACGGCTTCCTCGGCCCCAACGGCGCGGGCAAGTCGACCACGGTCCTGATGCTGACCACGCTGCTGCCGCCGACGGCGGGGACGGCGCGCGTCGCGGGCTACGACATAGTCCGGGAAGGCCCGCGGGTGCGGGCCTCGATCGGGGCGGCGCTGCAGGAGGCGGCCCTGGACCCGCTGCTGACCGCGCGCGAGCACATGCGCCTGCAGACCGCCCTGCACGGCCTGGGCAAGCCCGAGCGCCAGGCGCGCGGGCAGGAGCTGCTGGAGCGGGTCGGCCTGGCCCAGGCCGCCGATCGCAAAGTGGGGGGCTACTCGGGCGGGATGAAACGGCGGCTCGACCTGGCGCTGGCGCTGGCGCACCGGCCCCGCATCCTCTTCCTCGACGAGCCGACCACCGGCCTCGACATCCAGAGCCGCACCGCGCTCTGGGAGGAGGTTGCCCGCCTCGCGGTCGAGGAGGGGGTCACGGTCTTCCTCACCACCCAGTACCTGGAGGAGGCCGACGCGCTGGCGGCCCGGGTCGGGATCATCGACCACGGCCACATCGTCGCCGAGGGGACCCCGGCCGAGCTGAAGGCGGAGATCGGGCGGCCCACGGTCGAAGCCGTGCCGCAGGAGGCGGCCGAGCTCGGGCGGCTCGGCGCGGTGCTGGAGCGCTTCGGCCCCGGCGCGGGCGCCTCGCCGCGGGCGGCGGCGGCGCGGCTGGAGGGCGGTGAGGCTCAGCTCGCCGACGTGGTGCGAGCGCTCGACTCGGAGGGCATCGCGATCGAGACCCTGCAGCTGCACGCCCCATCGCTCGACGACGTCTTCCTCGCCAAGACGGGCCGCTCGCTGGAGGGCGCGGGCGAGGCCGGGGAGCCGGAGGCCGAGGCGGTCGGCACCGCGTGAGCGGCGGCCTTCGCACGCAGGTCGGGCAACTCGCTCGACGCTCGGTCCTGCGCACCCTTCGCCAGCCGGCCCAGATCGTGCCGGCGCTGGTCTTCCCGCTCTTCCTGCTCGCGGTCAACTCCGGCGGGCTCGACGACGCCACCGGCCTGCCCGGCTTCCCCACCGACTCCTACCTCACCTTCGCCCTCGCCGTGCCCTTCATCCAGGGGGCGCTCTTCTCGGTGATGAACACGGGCACCGACCTCGCCCGCGACATCGAGACCGGTTTCCTCAACCGGCTGGCCCTGACCCCGCTGCGGGGCACGGCGCTGCTCAGCGGCCTGCTCGCCGGCGCCGTCGTCCTCGGCCTGGTGCAGGCGGCCGCCTACCTCACCGTGGGCCTGCTCGCCGGCGCCGAACTGGTGACCGGGGTCGCCGGGGCGCTGACGATCGTCGCGCTCTCGGTCCTGATCACCGTCGGCTTCGGCACGATCGGACTCTTCGCCGCCCTGCGCAGCGGCTCCGGCGAGGCGGTCCAGAGCCTCTTCCCCGTCTTCTTCGTCTTCCTCTTCATCTCCTCGATGGCGCTGCCGCTCGACCTGATCCAGTCGCAGTGGTTCCACGACGTCGCCTCGGCCAACCCGGTCTCCTACCTGCTGGCGGCGTTTCGCTCGCTGCTGATCGAAGGCTGGGACGCGGACGCGCTGGCGCTGGGATTCGGCATCGCCCTGGCGATCCTGGCGGCCGGCATGCTCGCGGCAAGCGGCGCCCTGAAGACGCGGCTGGTGCGGACGTGAGCGGCCCCGGGCGCAGTCACCGGCCGGCGGGCTTCCGCGCGATCGCCCTCGCGGTCGCCTGGCGCAGCATCCACAACTTCCTCTCCAACCCCGCCTTCTTCATCCCGGCCATTGCCTTCCCGCTCTTCTTCTTCGTCGCCTTCGCCGGCGGCCTCTCGGCGATCTCGGGCGTCCCCGGCTTCGACTTCCCCAGCGGCTACACGGCGTTCCAGTTCGTCTTCGTCCTGCTGCAGTCGGCGGCGTTCGGGGGCGTCTTCACCGGCTTCGGGATCGCCCGCGACTTCGAGAGCGGCTTCTCCCGCCGCTACCTGCTCGCCGCCGCCAACCGCAACGGGATCATCGCCGGCTACGCGATCTCCGCCCTCACCCGCGCCCTGCTCACCTGGGCCATCCTGACCGCGATCGCGCTGATCGCCGGGATGCAGGTCGGCGGCAGCGGCGTCGACCTCTTCGGACTCTTCGGACTCGCCGTGCTTACCAACCTGACGGCGACGATGTGGGCTGTCGGGGTGGCGATGCGGGTGCGTTCGATCCAGGGCGGCCCGCTGATGCAGTTCCCCGTCTTCCTCACCCTCTTCCTGGCGCCGGTGTACGTGCCGCTCAGCCTGCTCAGCGGCTGGATCCACGCGGTCGCCTCGGTCAACCCCGTCACCGCCCTGCTCGAGGCCGGCCGCGGCTTCATCTCCGGCGAACCCGTCGTCGTCGCGCTCGCCTTCGCGATCGCCGTCACCTTCCCGGTCATCTTCGCCCTCTGGGCCCGCGGCGGGCTGCGGCGGGCCGAAGCGGCCGGTTGATCCCCGCCTCCGACGAAGTGGGGAACGTCGCCGGCCATCGCGGTGAGATCATGCCGGGCATGGGAGCGGGTCGCTGAGATGGCGCTGACCGAGCGGGTGCGGCGCTGGCAGGAGCGGGGCGAGGCCGCCGAGTTCCGCGATCGCTCGATCCACACCTTCCGCCAGGAGGGAGACGGGCCGCTGCTGGTCCTCCTGCACGGCTTCCCCTCGAGCTCATACGACTGGCGGCGGCTGCTCGAGGAGCTGCCCGGGCGCGACGTGCTCGCCTTCGACTTCCTCGGCTTCGGCCTCTCCGAGAAGCCGGCCTCGCACGACTACAGCCTCTTCTGGCAGGCGGACTTGGTCGAGGAGCAGGTGCGGCGGCACGCCGGCGGCCGGCCGGTGTTCCTCGTCGCCCACGACATGGGCACCTCCGTCGCCAACGAGCTGATGGCGCGCGACCTGGAGGGGAAGCTGGAGATGGACGTCGCCGGCATCCTGCTCTTCAACGGCAGCATGGTGCTGGAACGCGCCAGCCCGATCCTCGGCCAGCGGATCCTGCGCAGCCGCTTCGGCCCGCTCTTTGCGCGGCTCTCCAGCGAGCGCGTCTTCCGCCAGCAGTTCGGCTCGGTCTTCTCGGAGGCGCACCCACTCGGCGAGGAGGAGGCCGCCGACCAGTGGTCGCTGCTCTGCCACAACGGCGGCCGCACCCTCGGCCACCGCCTGATCTCCTACATGGACCAGCGCGAAACTCACGCCGAGCGCTGGCACGGCGCGATCCGCGAGTGGCGGGGCGACCTCAGCCTCGCCTGGGGCCTGCTCGACCGGGTCGCGACCACCGAAGTGCTGGCAGCGGTCCGCGAGCTCCGCCCCGGCGTCCCGGTGACCGAGCTCCCCTCCCTGGCCCACTACCCCCAAATGGAAGATCCACCCCAGATCGCCGCCGCGCTGTCGATCTGAGCAGGTTCCGTTCGTCGTTAGGGTGAGAGCGGCGGCTGGCGCTGCTCACTAGCCAGGAGGAACCCGATGCAATTCATGCTTGCCCTGATCGCCGACGAGCGCAGCTGGGAGGACGTCACCCCCGAGGAGGTGAAGCGCAACCTCTCCGAGATGGGCCAGTTCAACGCCGAGCTGACCGAGGCCGGCGCGATGGTCACCGGCGCCGGCCTGCAGGAGCGCGCCACCGGAACGACCGTGCACTACGGCGAGGGCGAGCCGCTCGTGACCGACGGCCCCTTCGCCGAGACCAAGGAGCAGCTCTCCGGCTTCTGGGTGATCGAGGTGGAGAGCCTCGACGACGCCCTGGGCTGGGCGAAGAAGATCCCGCTCGAGGGCGGCCACGTCGAAATTCGGCCGATGGTCAAAGACGGCAAGGAACTGCTGGAAAAGGCGGAGCGCTCGTAGCCGCCTCCCGCGACAGCGTCGTCGACCGCACCTTCCGGCACGAGTCGGGGCGCGCGGTCGCGACGCTGATCCGCGTCACCGGCGACTTCGACCTCGCCGAAGAGGTCGTGCAGGAGGCCTTCGTCGTCGCCCTCGAGCGCTGGCCTGCGGAGGGGGTGCCGGACAACCCCGGCGCCTGGATCACCCAGGTCGCCCGCAACCGGGCGATCGACCGCCTGCGCCGCGCCGGAGTCCTGCGCGACAAGGTCGCGGCGCTGGGGCGGCTGGAAGCCCTCCACGCCGAGCCCGAGCCGGGCCCCGGCGAGCTGGCGGGGGAGATCGAGGACGACCGCCTGCGCCTGATCTTCACCTGCTGCCACCCGGCGCTGGCGATCGAGGCGCGGGTCGCGCTCACCCTGCGCAGCCTCGGCGGCCTCACCACGGCCGAGATCGCCCGCGCCTTCCTCGCCGGGGAGAGCGCGATGGCGCAGCGCCTGGTCCGCGCCAAGCGCAAGATCGCCGCCAACAAGATCCCCTACGAGGTGCCCGGAGCCGAGCAGATGCCGGAGCGGCTGCCGGCGGTTCTGGCAACCCTCTACCTCGTCTTCAACGAGGGCTACCTGGCGTCGAGCAGCGAGGAGCTGGTCCGGGTCGAGCTCGAGCGAGGAGGCGATCCGCCTCGCCCGCGTCCTGGTCGCGATGCTGCCGCGCGAGCCCGAGGCGCGGGGGCTGCTGGCGCTGATGCTGCTCACCGACGCGAGGCGCGAGGCGCGGGTCGACGAGCACGGCGAAGCGGTCCTGCTCGAGGACCAGGACCGCTCGCTCTGGAACCGCGAGCGGATCGACGAGGGCGCAAGGCTCTCGCGCGAGGCGGCGGCCTCCGGGCCCGGCGGCCCGTACACGCTCCAGGCCCGGATCGCGGCCGTGCACGACGAAGCGGGCAGCGCGGCGGAGACGGACTGGGCGCTGATCGCCCGCCTCTACGCCTGGCACATGGAGATCGCGCCCAGCCCCGTGGTCGAGCTCAACCGCGCCGTCGCCGTGGCGATGAGCGAAGGGCCCGAGCAGGGCCTGGAGCTGATCGAGGCGATCGAAGGCCTCGACGGCTACCAGCCGCTGCACGCCGCTCGCGCCGACCTGCTGCGGCGGCTCGGGCGGCTCGGCGAGGCGGCGGAGTCCTACCGCCTCGCGCTCGATCTGACCGCCAACCCCGTCGAGCGCCGCTACATCGAGCGTCGCCTGGCTCAGGCCTCCGAGTAGGCGGGCTCGCGCTCGCCCGGCCGCTCCGACTCCATCGCCGCCATCTCCTCGGGGGAGGGCATCGGCATTGGCTTCAGCACGGTCACCGCGATCACGGTGGCGATCGCGACCAGGATCGCGCCGACGACGTAGGCGAGGTGATAGCCGGAGTTGAGCGCCGCCAGCTGCCCGGCGCCCTCGGCGAGCTGGGCGTCGGTGCGCTCGGTCGCAAGCGTCGCCAGGACCGCCAGCCCGATCGCGCCGCCCACCTGCATGCTGGTGTTGACCAGGCCGGAGGCGAGGCCGGAGTCCTCCTGCGTTGCGCCCGACATCGCCAGCGTCATCAGGGCGGGGAAGGCGGTGCCGACGCCGAGCCCGACCATCAGCATCGGCGCCAGCAGGTCGGCCAGGTAGTTGCCCTCGACCGGCGTGCGGGCGAAGAGCAGCAGCCCGATGCCGACCATGATCACACCGGGGATCAGGGTCGTCTTCGGGCCGAAGCGCATGATCAGCTTTTCCGAGAAGCCGAGCGAGAGCGTGCCCATCACGATCGTCGCCGGAAGGAAGGCGAGGCCGACCTCGAGCGCGTCGTAGCCGAGGATCCGCTGCAGGTAGAGCGCGCCGAGGAAGAACATTCCGAACATGCCGGCGACGAGCAGCGCCTGGATCGTGTTGGCCCCGGCGACGTTGCGCGAGCGGAAGAGCCGCAGCGGCATCAGCGGGTTCTCGATCCGCGCCTGGCGGATGACGAAGGCGGCGCCGAGGACGAACGAGATCGCGCTCAGCACGAGTGTCTGGGCGGAGCCCCAGCCGTGCTCGCTGATGCCGAGGATGGTGTAGACGCCGAGCATCAGCGAGTTGGTGATCAGCGCCGCGCCGGGGATGTCGGCGCCGGCCTTGAACCCGATCCCGGGCTTCCCCTCGACCAGGCGCAGGGCGCCGTAGGCGGTGGCGAGGCCGATCGGCAGGTTGATGATGAAGATCCAGTGCCAGCTGATCGCCTGGGTCAGGGCGCCGCCGAGGAGCAGGCCGATCGAGCCGCCGGCCGAGGCGACGAAGCCGTAGACGCCGATCGCTTTCGCCTGCTCGCGCGGCTCCGGGAACAGGGTCACGATCATGCCGAGGATCACCGCCGAGGCAATCGCCCCGCCCACTCCGGCGAAGAAGCGCCCGCCGATCAGCATCGCCTGGCTCTCGGCGACGGCGCAGAGCAGCGAGGCCGCCGTGAACACCCCGAGGCCGATCAGGAACATGCGCCGCTGCCCAAGCAGGTCGCCGAGGCGGCCGGCCAGCAGCAGCAGGCCGCCGAAGGGGATCAGGTAGGCGTTGACGACCCAGGCGAGGCCGCTCTGGGAGAAGCCGAGGCTGTCCTGGATCGTCGGCAGGGCGACGTTGACGATGGTCACGTCGAGGACGATCATCAGCATCCCCGCGCAGAGGACGTACAGCGCGAGCCAGCGGGAGTTGTCGGGCTTGGCGTCGTTCATCCGGGGCACCCTAGCAAAGGTTCAGAAAAGCAACTACCCAGTTGCAAACTTGTATCACCGCGCTTAACATTCGCTCATGGCCAGCAAGCGCACCTACGGCGAGGCTTGCCGTTTCGCCCACGCCCTGGACGTGGTCGGGGAGCGCTGGTCGCTCTTGGTCGTACGCGAGCTCCTGCTCGGCCCGAAGCGCTTCACGGACCTGCGCACCGGCCTGCCGCACGCCAGTCCCAACATCCTGACAGAGCGCCTTCGCGACCTCGAGCAGGCGGCCGTGGTGCGCAAGCGCAAGCTTCCCCCACCGTACGGCTCGACCGTCTACGAGCTGACCGAGTGGGGCCGCGAGCTGGAGCCGATCGTGACCCAGCTTGGCGCCTGGGGTGCCCGCTCCCCGATCCCACCGGACTCAGAGGAGATCGGCCCGGACTCGATAGTGCTGGCCCTGCGCTCGCTCTTCGATCCCGAGGCGGCCGTTCGCCTGGAGGCGACTTACGGGCTGCGGATCGGCGAGGAGAGCTTCGCCGTCAGCGTCTGCAGGGGAGAGCTCGACCTGGCGCGCGGCGCAGCCGAGGACCCGGAGGCCACGATCGCGGTCCCGGACGCCGCCACCCTCGCCGCGATCCTCACCGGCCGGCTCCCCCTGGGCGAGGCCCTCGCCGCCGGCGCACTCGAGATCGAGGGGGGCAAGCAGCCGGTCAAGCGCTTCCTCCGCCTCTTCCCGATGCCGGAGAGGTGCGCTTGCGAGGGCTCAGCGCCGCCGCCCGAAGCTGTGGCCGGCGGGAGCCACCGCTCGTAGCTCGGCCACGACCCGCTCGCGCGCCTGATCCCGCGGCGGCGATTTCGGGGCCGGCCGGCCCGAAAGCCGAGGAGCAGATCGCCCTGGGTCCCGCCGGCGAGGAGCCCTGGGGCCTTGCAGCTCGACGACCTCGCCGACGACGACGTTGGTGGTGCCTTCGTGGCGCTCGAGCTTGCCCTGGGCGCGGACAAGGGGGGCGGCGCGGACGGCGGCGCGGCAGCGCTCGTAGACATGCGGCGGGACGATCAGGTTGACGGTGCCGCGCTCGTCCTCGAGCAGCATGAAGACGATCCCCCTGGCGGTCTCGGGGCGCTGGCGGGCGACGACCATGCCTGCCACCTCGACGACCGCACCGTTGCCGGCCTGCTCCAGGTCGGAGCTGCGCAGAATCTCCGGGGCCAGCTCGTCGCGGAGCATGCCCATCGGGTGCTCGTCGAGGGTCATCCCGATCGAGCGGTAGTCGGCGATCGTCCTCCCCCACTCGCCCAGCGGCTCCAGGCTCGGGCGGCCGCGGCGGCTCCAGCGGCAGCGCCATCTGCATGCCCTCGGCGCGGCGAATCCCGGTACCGGCGGCTCCTGCTTCCCAGAGGGCTTCGCGGCGGTGGTCTGGGGAGGTGTCCTCCTTTACCAACGGGTCGAGGGCTCCGGCCCAGGCCAGGCGCTCGAGGGAAGCCGGGGAGGCGCCGGAGCGGGAGGCCAGGTCGGCGACGTCTCGGTAGGGGCCGCCGTGGCCGCGCTCGCCCACAAGGCTTTTCATCTCCTCCTTCTTGACTCCCTTGACGTAGCCGAGCCCCACCCTTACGAGTAGGCCGCCGCGCTCGCGCTCGACGCGGCAGGGGACGCGGCTGCGGTTTGCGTCGGGGCCGGCGAGGCGAACGCCGCGGCGCTGGGCCTCGTGGACGAGGGCGTCTGGCGGGTAGAAGCCCATCGGCTGCTCGTTCAGCAGCGCGCAGAGGAACTCGGGGGCGCGGTGGATTCGCAGCCAGGCCGATTGGTAGGCGAGCAGGCCGAAGGCGGCCGAGTGCGCCTTCGGGAAGCCGAAGCCGGAGAAGCCCTGGATCTGGGACCAGACCCGCTCCGCCGTCGCCTCCTCCACGCCGCGGGCTGCGGCCCCCTCGAGAAAGCGCTCGTGATGGGCGCGCATCGCCTCCTCGGAGCGCTTGCGGCTCATAGCCCGGCGCAGGCTCTCGGCCTCCGACGAGGAGAACCCGGCAAGAGCCATCGCCACCTCGATCACCTGCTCCTGGAAGACGATCGTGCCGAGGGTGTCGCGCAGGACGGGCTCCAGCAGCGGGTGGTCGCAGGGGACCTCGAACCCGGGGTCCTGGCGCAGGCGCTTGCGGCGCTCGATGTAGGGGTGGACGGCGCCGCCCTGAATCGGGCCGGGCCGGACGAGCGCCACCTGCACGGTGAGGTCGTCGAGGTCGCGGGGCAGGGTCCGCGGCAGCATCTGCATCTGAGCGCGGCTCTCGATCTGGAAGACGCCGGTCGTCTCCGCCGCGCGGATCGATTCGAAGGTCTCGGGGTCGTCGACGGGGATGCGCGAGAGGTCGAGCGGGCGGCCTCGCGTCCTCCCCACTTCCTCGACGCAGCGCTCGACCGCGGAGAGCATCCCCAGCCCGAGCAGGTCGATCTTGAGGAAGCCGGCATCCGAGCAGGAGTCCTTGTCCCACTGGACGATCTGCCTCCCCTCCATCGCCGCCGGCACGACCGGGCAGACGTCGAGCAGCGACTCGGTCGAGATCACCATCCCGCCCGGATGCTGGGAGGCGTGGCGGGGCAGGCCCATCGCCTCGACGCAGAGGGACAGCAGCGCCCGCCAGCGGGGAGAGGCCGCGCGGCCGGCGCCGATCGCGGCGACCACGTCGCGCTCGATCTCCCCACCGCGCTCGTGGAAGCCGACCATCTTCGCCACCCGGTCGACCTCCTCCGGCGGCAGGCCCAGCGCCTTGCCGAGGTCGCGCACGGCGCCGCGCGGTCGGTAGGTGGGGAAGGCGGCGACGAGGGCCGAGCGGTCGGCCCCGTAGCGCTCGTGCACGCGCGGGATCAGCTTCTCGCGAATATCGCGGGGGAAGTCGAGGTCGATGTCGGGCACCGTGGTCACTTCCTCGTTGAGGAAGCGGCCGGCGAAGAGGCCGGCCTCGACCGGGTCGACGTGGGAGAGGCCGGTCAGGTAGCAGACGACCGAGCTGACGCTGGAGCCGCGGCCCCGCCCCGGGGGCAGCACCGAGCGCGGCGAGCCGCGGCCGCGCACCTCGATCGCGACCTCGCGCGCCAGCTCCAGCAGATCGCGGTGCAGGAGGAAGAAGCCGGAGAGGCCGAGCGCCCGGATCGTCCCCAGCTCGTCCTCGAGGCGCGCCTCGGCCTCGCGGCGGTGGGACGAGGCCGCGTAGCGCTCGGCCAGCAGGCTCCGGCAGATCTCGGCCAGCTCTCGGTCGACCCCGGGCTCTCCGGCCCGGGGGTAGCGGTAGCCGAGCTCCGCGCCGAGGTCGAAGCGCAGCCGCTCGGCGAGCCGCAGGGTCTCGGCGACGGCGCCGGGGTGCTCGGCGAAGCGCGCCGCCATCGCCCGTGGCGAGGCCAGGGCCGAGGTCGGGTTGCCGCGGCGGCGCGGCTCGGACTCCTCCAGCGACATTCCCAGCCGCACCGCGACGAAGGCGTCCTGGAGGCGGGTGCGGCGGCGTGCGTGAGAGTGCACGTTGCCGGTGGCCACGCACGGCACCCCCAGCCGCTCGGCCAACCCAACCAGCCAACGGTTCCGCGCCCGGTCCCGCCGCCAGTAGGGCCGCTGCAGCTCGACCCGGAACCGGTCCCCCCCGAAGACCCCGAGCAAGCGCCGCGCAACCTCAGCCCCCACCGCCACCTCCCCCCGCTCGAAGGCCGAGGCAACCGCCCCCTCCCCCGCACACCCCGAAAGACACACCAGTCCCTCCGAGTGCGCTTCGACCTCCCCCAAGCCAACCCAAGGCGCCCTCGCTGACCGCGCCGTGTTGTCGCGAGTGTGCGAGTGGGCGCGCGTCAGCAACCGGCAGAGGTTCCGGTATCCCACCGCGCTCTCGCAGAGCAGAGTTATGTGGACGTCTCTGCCGGGGGGTGGCGTCGCAGGGGGGACCGCCCCCGAGGAAGCTTTAGCTACCGCAGGGGGCGGTGGGTCCCCTGCGGCGACAGGACCCGCCGGCCCAGCAACCCTCACAGTCAACTCCGCCCCGGTGATCCCACGAACACCAAACCCCTTACAGGCATGTACGAACTCCATCGACCCCCAAACCCCGTCGTGATCGGTCAGCGCAAGCGCCGGATACTCCAGCTCGGCCGCGGCCGCCGCCAGCTCCATCGGCGTCGAGGCCCCGTCGAGGAAGGAGAAGGCCGAGTGAGCGTGCAGCTCGACGTACGGAGCCCCTGCGTCCATCAGCCGCGTTGCCGGTACCAGTGCCCGCTGCCCGCGTTGCGAAAGACGACCAGGTCGCGGCCGTCGGCGAGCACCAGCTCGAAGTAGTGCCGGCGCATCGGCTTCAGCGTCCACCAGCGATCCTCGACCAGCCACTCCTCCCGCACCGCCTCGACCGCCACCCCCTCGACCGCCAGCGGCTCGCCATCCGGACCGGCCTCGACCGCAGCTCGCCGCGGCACATACAGCCGCCGCAACCCGGGGGTCATGGAGCCGCAGCCGGGGTGAGGATCGCGCGGCGCTCCGGAAAGCGGGAGGAGGAGTCGAGGGGGAGGACCTCGAGCAGAGCCTCGGCGCCCTGGGCGGTGCGGACCTCGCGGATCGCGTCGCCCAGCCGCCGCCGACGGTGCTCCTCGCCGCGGACCGAGAGCTCCAGCTGATCCCCCACGCACGGGCCCAGGCCGAGCGCGCGCAGATGCAGGGCGGAGGCGGCGCCGGGCAGCGTCTCCAGCCGCGGCGCCAGCACCGAGCGCAGCGTCCGCGGCGAAGCGGTCGGGCGGCCGAGCCCCTGGTCGACGCTCCAGCTGCCGCCGCCGCTGAGCAGGGCGCCGAGACGCAGGCCCAGCAGGGTTCGGCCGCGACGCTGCGGCGCGGCGAGCAGCCGGTCGACCAGCAGCCCCAGGGCACGCTCGAGCTGTCCCCCGGCCGCTCCTTCGGGCAGCTCGACCTCCTCCGTCAGCACCTCGTGCGGGGGGCGCGGGCGCAGTGGCGAGTCCTCCCCGCGGGCGAGCCCCAGCGCCCGCAGCCCCGGCGGGCCGAAGCGCTCGGCGACCCTGGACGGGGAGAGCACCGCAAGCGCGTCCAGCGTCTCGATGCCCAGCCGCCGCAGCGTCTCTACCAGGTCATCCGCCTCGCGCTGCGCCAAGCCGATCCGGCCAGCCAGCGCCGCGACGGGCACCGGGGAGCGTCGACCGCTCGCCTCGAGCCAGGCGCCGAAGCGGGTCGAGCCGGAGCCGATCCGCGCCTCCACCCCGGCGGCCCGCCGCGCCGCGGAGAGCACGTCGGCGCTCTCGCCGCCGTGCATGCCCCGCAGGCCGTCGACTGCGAAGAACGCCTCCCCGGCACGCTCGGACTCGACCGCGGCGCCTATTCCCTCCAGCGCCCTGAGCAGCCGCTCAGTCGACTCGGCAGCGGCGAGGGGATGGGCGAGGACTCGATCGGGGATCAGGGCACAGGCAATCTCCATACGAACATATGTTCGTATATGGGCCTGACGAAGTCAAGCGGCTTCGTCGAGCACGCTAGGACCGCCCGCGTGTTCGCCTGGATCTGCTTCGTCCCTTCCTCCAGCTGCCTCGTGCTCTTCTCCATCAGCTCGCGGAGGGTTGGCGCCGGTAGAGCACGAAACGTATTGTCGCAGGGGCTTCCGCGCCTGTGGTGCGCGAATCGTCGCCGAAGAGACAACCTTGACGCGCGCAGGGCGCGCCCGGCCGAGCTCAGTCCTTCTCGTGGGCGATCTTGGCGGCTTCCCTGCTGCCCAGGTAGGGCGTGAGGGTGAACTCGACCAAGTCGGGGAGGAGCTCTTCCAGTTCCTCCGTCCTGCCGGCGATGATGCGGCGGGAGATCAGCGAGACCATCCCCCCCACCAAAGCCTCCTCGGTGGTTGGCGAGAGGCGGGCCAGGACCTCGGGCGGACGGCCCTCGCGACCGCTCTGGAAGTAGGGGACGAAGCTTTTGATCGCGGCGTCGTAGCGCTCGACCACGACCGGGCCGGCGACCAGCGCCTCGACCATGCAGAGGCGGGCGAGGTGCGGCTCGGTGGCGAGGAAGGCGAGCATCGCCGCGATCCCGGCGCGCACGGCGTGCGGCCAGTCCTCGACCCCCTCGAAGCCATCGGAGACACGCTCGATCAGCTCTGCCATCACCGTGTCGTAGGCGGCGACGAAGCACTCGTCCTTGCTGGAGAAGTGCTCGTAGAAAGTCCGGCGGGAAACGGCGGCGTGCCTGGTGATGTGGGCGATCGTCGTGCCCGAGTAGCCGTTCTCGGCAATCGCCTCCGCGAGGCCGGCGACCAGTCGCTCGCGCTGATTGTGGACGACGAACTCCCGCGGCAGGCCGTGCCGTCCAGGCGGTAGGCGGGAGAGCTCGGGCGGGTAGCCGTCGGCGCTCGTAGGACCATCGGACTTGGGCGTGGGGGTGCGTTTGGCCACGTCCCGACGATATCGCGCCGGAGGGTCGAACCCCTTGCCCAGCTCGGCCATCGCGGCCTCCAGGCCCAGGTAGGGCATCACGGCAGCCGACATCAGCTGCGGCACCAGCTCGGGCAGCTCGTCGCCGCGACCCTGCACGATCCTCGAGTAGACCTGCCCGTAGGCGGACCCCGCCAGCGCCTCTGCGGTCGTGTGGGGAACGGACTCGGGGTCCTCCATCTCGTTGCGGCCGGCGTCGATCAGGGAGGCGATCACCCGCATCGTCATGTCGCGGCGGGCGCGGGCGGCGTCGCCGGCCGCCAGCACCTCGACCGAGAAGGTGGCGCGGGTGGGGTTGCCGCGCAGCGATTCGACCACCTCGCAGGCGACCGCGCGCAGCTTGTCGGGCCAGTGCTCGTGGCTGTTGTAGGCAGCCAGCATCGTCTGCATGCAGGTCTCGTTCATCTCCTGCCAGGCGGTGAGGAAGCAGTCGTACTTGCTGCGGAAATGCCGGTCGAAGGCGGGCCGGTCCAGGCCGGCGCTCTCGAGGACCGTCTCGACCGTGGTCTCGGCGTAGCCGCGCTCGGCGGCGATCTCGACCAGCGCAGCGAGGATGCGCTCGCGCTCGGGGCCGGCGGTGCGCTCGCGTGTCTCCAGGTCGAGCACTAGGTCACGGGTCCCCCAATCCCGCCCTTGGCTCAGCCTGTCGTCGGCGGCGCTTCGGCCGATGTCCGCTTGGCCGCCTCGGCACCGAGGTAAGGAGTGAGCGAGAACTCCACCAGCTCCGGCAGCAGGTCCTCGATCTGCTCGGCCTGCCCCATGATGATGCGCTGGTAGAGGATCCAGAAGATTCCGCCGACGATCGTCTCCTCCAGCGTGTCCGGAAGATCCTCGCCCTTCGGCGAGACCTTGCGGCCCATCCGGAACAGCGGCACGAAGGCCTGGATCGAGCGCTCGTAACGCTCGACCGCGGCGGGACCCGCGGAGAGCGCCTCGACGATGCAGGTGCGAGCGAGCGCCGACTCGACGGCGACGTAGTGGAGGAAGGCCGCGAGGCCGGCGTTGACCCGGGCCGGCCAGCTGTCGACCTTGCTGGCGGCGTCGACGACCCGCCGCAGCGCCTCGGTGACCGCGTACTCCGAGGCGGCGAGGAAGCAGTCCTCCTTCGAGGAGAAGTTCTCGTAGAAGGTGTTGCGGGCGATCCCCGCCCGGCTCACGATGTCGGCGACGGTGACAGCCCGGTAGCCCTTCTCGACGGTCTCCTCGGCCAGGGCGGCGATGATCCGGGCGCGCTGGTGCTGGGTGATGAACTCCCGCGACAGCGGATGCCGTCCCGGTGGCATTCTGGTCGCTTGAGGAGCGCGTTCGGCCACGGAGGCCAGGGTACCCACAGCGGTTCCCTATTCCAAGCTGGACGTATCGGCCGAATACCGTTACAGTACCGAGGCCCAGACAAGCGGTTCCCCTGATCGAGTAGAGGAAGGATCGGAATGGGAGAGCAGGCCGCAACCGAGGTCCTGGCAGGGGCTGAGGAGGCCGGCGCGATGGGGGCAGGGCCTCCCCACGCTTCCACACTCAAGCTGGTGATTTCACCCAAGCGCGAAAGGATCCTGGAGGGGATGCTCCACTCGGTCGGGTCGAACGGCTACGACGCTACGTCCGTACGCACGGTCCTCGACTCGACCGGCCTCTACAGGCAGGCCTTCTACGACCTCTTCCCGGACAAGGAAACCTGCTACCTGGAGGCATTCGACTTCGGCGTGGCGCGGCTGGAAGGGCTGGTGCAGGCGGCCGCGGCACCCGAGAAGACCTGGCAGGGGAAGTTGCGCGCAGGCCTTGGTGCCCTGCTGCAGGCACTCGACGGCGAGCCCGATCTCGGCCGTGCCCTGATCGTCGAGGTCCATGCGGCAGGGCCCAAGGCGCTCGAGAAGCGCTCGGAGGCGATGAAGCGGATCACCGACTTCATCGACTCGGCGCGAGCGTCGAGCGACGGGGGAGAGTCGCCGCCGCCGATCGCGCCCGAGGGCATCGTCGCCGGGATCCACGCGGTCGTCCACGCCCGGCTGGCCACGGGAACGAACGATGGCTTCCGCGAGATGCTGCCCGAGTTCATGTACTTCGCGGTGCTGCCCTACTTCGGCGCCGACCTCGCCGAACAGGAGATGCAGGCAGCCAAAGCCTGACCATCGCTCCTCGTGCGGGGCCCTACAGCCTGACCAGGTTCTCTGCCTCGATCCCCCGGGTCACGCCGCGGAAGTCGACCACCAGCGAGGCGGCGGAGACCACGTCCTCGTAGTCGAGGCCGGGGTGGGCCGTGACTATGGCGGTCAGGTCGGCGTCGGCGAGCCCCTCGGCCAGGTCGACCGAGTCGAGGCCGAGGTCGGCGAGGCGGGAGACGTGCGGGTCGTGGTAGGAGACATCGGCGCCGAGGGCCGCCAGGCGCTTGGCGATCGTCAGCGCCGGCGACTCGCGGGTGTCGCCGACCCCGGCCTTGTAGCTGACGCCGAGGAGGAGGACCTTCGAGCCCTTGACCGGCTTGCCCGCCTCGTTGAGCGCGCGGGCGATCCGCTCCACGCAGAAGCCCGGCTGGGTCTGGTTGACCTTGCCCGCCAGCTCGATGAACTCCGGGTAGAAGTCATGCTCGCGGGCCTTGAAGGCGAGGTAGAACGGGTCGACCGGAAGGCAGTGGCCGCCCATCCCCGGCCCGGGGTCGAAGCGCATGAAGCCGAAGGGCTTGGTCGAGGCCGCGTCGATCACCTCCCAGACGTCGATCCCAAGCCGGTCGCAGAAGCTGCGCCAGCTCGTTGACGAGCGCGATGTTGACCGAGCGGAAGATGTTCTCCAGCAGCTTCGAGAGCTCTGCCGCCTCCGGCGTCGTCAGGACCACGACCTCGTCGCAGATTCGCGAGTAGAGGGCCTCGGCGCGGGCCGAGCACGCCGGTGTGAGACCGCCGAGGAGCTTCGGCGTGGTGCGGACGGTGTAGTCGGTGCGGCCGGGGTCGATCCGCTCCGGGGAGAAGGCGAGGTGGAAATCCCGGCCGGCGGAGAGCCCGGACTCCTCGAGGATCGGAAGCAACCGCTCGCGAGTGGTGCCGGGGTAGGTCGTCGACTCGAGCACGACCAGCTGCTCCGGCTGGAGCACCCCCGACAGCGCCGTCGCCGATTCGAGCATGTAGGTGAGGTCCGGCTCGCGCGAGCCCGTCAGCGGCGTGGGGACGCAGATCACGATCGCTTCGCAGGACGCCAGGTCCGCCTGGTTCTGGGTCGCTCGCAGGCGAGCTCGCAGTGGCACCAGGGAGGCGTCGGAGACGTCCTCGACGTGGCTGCGGCCGGCGTTCAGGGCCTCGACCTTGCGCGGGTCGGTGTCGAGCCCGACGACCTCGTCCCCCCTCTCGGCAAAGGCAACGGCCAGCGGCAGGCCGACGTATCCGAGGCCGACTATCCCGATCTTCATTTCCGCAGTGTAGGCACCGGGGAGGGCCGGTTGGACGTTGTGGCAAGAGCTGGGCGCCCGGATGCGAAACCCGTTGGACAGTGCGCATCCGCTGCCCTACGCTGACTGCATGGATTCGTCATCGACTTCGAATCCAGAGCGCTTGCCGAGTGGCCGTCACGGCTTGCCCCGCGCCTACGTGGTTCGCTCCCAGCGCGAGCGACTGCTCGAGGCGATGGTCCGCGTCGCCGCGGCCAAGGGCTACGAGGCGACCACGGTCACCGACGTGATCGAGGTCGCCGGCGTATCCAGGGCCACCTTCTACGAGATGTTCGACGACAAGGCCGCCTGCTTCCTCGAGGCCTACGACGCGGTGATCGACGTGCTGGTCGCCCACGTCACCAGTGCCTTCGAGTCGGCCGCCGGCGAGCCCTGGCCCGAGCGGATCGCCGCCGGCCTGGGCGCCCTGGTAGAGCTGCTCGCCGCCGAGGCCGACATCGCGCGGATGGCGATGGTCGAGGTGACCGCCGCCGGCGACGGTGCGCGGGCGCGCTACCGGGCCGCGCTCGCCCGCTTCACCCCGTTCCTCGAAGAGGGCCGCGAGTACTCCAGCCAGAGCGAGGAGATGCCGGTCGACACCGCCCGCTTCGCGATCGGCGGCGCGACCTCGATGATCTTCGACGAGATCCGCGCCGGGCGCGGCCCGGATCTGGAGCGGATCCTCCCCGACCTCGTCTTCGCCGTGCTCATGCCCTATCTCGGGCCGGAGGAAGCGGAGGACGAGATGCGCCGGGTGACTAAGCCCCGGGACGGCTTGGCCTAGGAGCTGGAGGCAATCGGGGGGTCCCTCCCCAGGCCGCTTCGCGGGAGTTCCTGGGGAGGGACCCCCCGATTGCCTCCATGTGACGCCTGGCTGAGCCCGGGGCTGCGAAGGCGGCGCTTGGAGATAAAGCTTGGGAAAGATCAGAACTCGCCGTGGCGGCCGGCGCCGTCGGCGAAGCGCTTGGCGCCGCGGACGGCGACCTCGAGAACCTCGTTGCCGAGGCGGCGCTCCAGGTCGAGGCCGTCGGCGAGGGGCTGGCCGAAGCCCTCGATCGCGCCGCGGCGGTCGGCCAGCATCGTCTCCTGCGGAAAGCCGGCTATGCGCTCGGCCAGCTCCAGGGCCCGGTCGAGGTGCTTGCCGGGCTCGACGACCTCGTTGACCAGGCCGATCCGGTGCGCCTCCTCGGCTCCCACGGGGCGGCCGGTGAGGATCAGATCCAGTGCCCGGCCCATGCCGACGATGCGAGGCAGGCGCTGGGTGCCGCCGTCGAGGAGAGGCACGCCCCAGCGGCGCTCGAAGAGGCCGAAGGTCGATTGCGGGGTGGCGATGCGCATGTCGCACCAGAGCGCCAGCTCGACTCCGCCGGCAAGGCACCAGCCGTCAACCGCGGCGATCGCCGGCTTGGAGGGCGTCAGGCGGGTCGGGCCCATCGGCCCGCTGGGGTGGGTGACGTCGAGGTTCATCGCCTTCAGGTCGGCGCCGGCGCAAAAGGCGACGCCGCCGGCCCCGGTGAGGACGAGGACGCGCGCGCCCTCGTCAGCCTCGAAATCGTCCAGGCCCCGGCGGAACAGCTCGGCTGCCGCAGCGTCGATCGCGTTGCGGCGCTCCGGCCGGTCGATGGTGAGCACGGCCGCTGCCCCAACCCGCTCGTAGCGAAGGTCCCCACTCATCGCGTAAAGAGTATGGGAGCGGCTGGGCTAGTTGCTGGGTTACTCACGGGCACCAACAACGCCGGCTCCCGAACTGCGTCCCGGCACGCGAGTCAACGAGGGCAGGTGCTCGATGACGGACTCAACATAGGAATCTCCTCAGACAGATTCTCTGGGTGTCTGCCGCGAAGTCAGCACACAAAAACGCGACCAGCGGTGGCGCTCGGTTGCCTGCCGCGTGCGTAGCCTTCGCACGCTTAAGCTCGTTGCGCCACCTTCGAGACGGTGTCCGCTTGGCTTCCGCGGATCCTGTCTCTCCCAGTCGCAAGGCGAACTTAGCGCGCTTCTCTTCGGAGCGCCAGGGGGGAGACGAATACGTTCCCGCAAACTCCGGGGAATGGCCCCGACGAGCGCTGATATATCCGGAGGCGGCTACTCTCACCCCCGTGCGTATAGACGAGATCATCGCCTCCAAAGGACCGACCTTCTCGGTCGAGCTTTTCCCGCCGAAGACGGCCGAGGCGACCGCGGCGCTGTTCGACACCGCCCGGTCGCTTCGCGAGCTCGCTCCCGACTTCGTCTCCGTCACCTACGGAGCCGGTGGCTCGACGCGCGAGGGGACCGTGGAGATCACCCGCGCCCTCAAGGAGGACCAGGGCTTCGAGACCATGGCGCACCTCAGCTGCGTCGGCGAGACGCGCGAGGGCCTGGCGGCGACGCTGGACCGGATCGCCGAGGCGGGGATCGAGAACGTCTTCGCGCTGCGCGGCGACCCGCCGCGGGGGCAGGAGGACTTCGTCCAGCCCGAGGGGGGGCTGGGGAGCGCGGCCGAGCTGGCCGCCTTCATCTCAGAGGGGTGGGACTTCACGGTGGGCGGCGCCTGCTTCCCCGAGGTGCATCCCGAGGCGCCCGACCTCGAGACCGACCTCGCCTACCTGAAGACGAAGGTGGAGTCCGGGGCGTCGTTCCTGATCACCCAGCTCTTCTTCGACAACCAGGTCTACTTCGACTTCGTCGCCGCGGCGCGGGCGGCGGGGATCGAGGTCCCGATCCTGGCCGGGGTGATCCCGGTGGCGAGCTTCGCGCAGACGGAGCGGATCTGCGAGCTCTGCGACGCCTCGATCCCCCCTCGCCTGGAGGAGGCCTTCCGCGCCGCCGGGGGCGACGGCCAGGCGGAGTTCGAGCTCGGCGTCGCCTACGCCGCCCAGCAGTGCGCGGAGCTGCTCGTCGCCGGTGCTCCCGGCATCCACTTCTACGCGCTCAACCGGGCGCCGGCGACGCGGGCGGTGCTCGGGGCGCTGCACGCGGCACGCCCTTGGGAGAGGCGCCGAGACGAGACGGGCGACTTGGCGAAGTCTCTCTGACTAAAATAGGCCGGCCTCATGGCAAATCGCAGGGAGGAAGAGAGAGAGGCGCTCCGCCAGGCCCGGCAGGAACGCGAGAAGAAACAGGCCTCGTCGGAGCGACGGCGCCTGATGGCGGGCTACGGCGTAGCCGGCGTGATCGGCTTGGCCGTGCTCATCGGGATCGTCTTCGCCATCGCCTCCTCCGCCGGCGACAACGACGGCGGCGAAGCGCACATCGACGTCGGCACCGGTGAGACGTTCGGCGTCCAGCCGGACCAGCGCTCCGGCGTCGAGGTCGCCGTCGCCGAGGTCACCGACGTCAAAAAGGCAGCGAAGATGGCCGACTGCGACCTGCGGCTGCTTCTCAAAGACGAGGGGCACGAACACATCCCGCCGACCGCCACGGGCCCGACGTACGGGACGAACCCCGCGACTTCCGGCACCCACTCCGAAACCGCCCAGGCTGACGGCGCCTACAGCGAAACGCCAAAGGAAACCGCCGTGGTCCACTCGCTCGAGCACGGGCGGCTGACGATCCAGTACAGCCCCGACCTGTCCGAGGCAGACCAGGAGGAGCTGATCGGCCTCTACGAAACCATGTGGGGCGGGACGCTGCTCTTCCCGAACGAGGACATGCCCTACGAAGTGGCGGCGACGACCTGGACCAACGTGCTCGGGTGCAACGAGTACAAAGGCGAGATCACGCTCGACGCGATCCGGGCCTTCGCCAAGGAGACCTGGGGCAAATACGGCGGCGAGCCGGTCAACACGTTCAACCCGGCCGCGCCCACCCCGCTGGAACCGACGATCAACTAGCGCGGTAGGCGGGGAAGAAGCCGGCGGCGCCGTCGCCAGCGGAAAGACGCGCGTAGGCAACCGCGTCGCAGACGATCTCCGAAGTGTGCCACGGCTGCTCGCGGTTGGCGAAGCCGCGCTTGAACTCCTCCAGCCTGTCGCCGCGGGCGATGCCGCCGCCGAGGTTGAGCGGAAGGCCCTCCCCGGTCGCGAGCTCGATCAGGCCGGCGAGGACGTTCTTCATCGGCGAGTCGCGCAGGTGGGAGTCGGCGCTGCCGCTGAGGTAGTAGTGGAGGAAGCCATCGCTGCCGGCGGCGAGCGAGGCGGCGGCGACCTCTCCGCCGGGAGCGTGGGCGAGGGCAAGCCAGGTGCGATCGGATTCGAGGATGCGGTCGAAGTAGGCCGGGGAGAAGAAGTAGCGCTCGGCGGCGCCGGTGCGGCGCATCGTCTGCTCGTAGGCGGCGAGGAAACCGGCGCGTTCGGCGGGGGTCGTCTCGGGACCGGGGACGATGCTGAGCCGATAGCCCCGGCGGAGATTCCTGTTGACCTGGTTGCGGTCGCTCGGCCGGCTCTTCGGGGGCAAGCCGGGGTCGGCGATCTGGACGACGTTGCGCTCGCTCGCGCCCGCGATCGGCGGATCGCCGAGCGCGTGGCGGACGAAGACGGAGACGAGACCCGTCCCGGAGAAGTCCACCCCGGCGGGATCGATCGGTGACTGGTCTTTTGACCCCCTTTTACGGGGGTCAAAAGGCCAGCCGACAGCGAAACCCGGGTAGCCGTAGGGGGAGATCGCGTCGCGCTCGGGGCCGTCGCCGATCGACCGCACGATCAGCGGTGCCAGCAGCTCCGTCTCGGCGGTCTCGATGCGGAGGGTGTGGGTGACGCCTTCGGCCTCGAGGAACGGGCGTGAGCGGAAGAAGTCCCCCTCGCTCACGGCCTCCTCGCCGCGATCCCCGAGCAGTTCCGCCCGGCCCTTCAAAACAAGTCCGCCGTAGCCTTGCGAAAATCCTCGGGCAGGACCGCCCAGACCTCGAGCTCGAAAGTCTCGCCGTCCCGCTTGCCGCGATCGGGAAGCGTTTCCACGTAATGCCAGCCGAGACCGGCGACCGTCCGCTTCGCCGCTTCGTTGAAGGCGGGGATCTCCCCGTAAACCCGGTGGGCGCCGAGCTCGTCGAAGGCCTTGGCGATGGTCAGTGCCTCGGCACGGCGGCCGACCCCGCGGCGGCGCACCTCGTCCCCGATCAGAGCTCCCAGCTCCGGCCCGGTGTCGCGCGTGAGCCCGTAGAGCGCCGTGAACCCGACCGGCTCGGCGTGATCCTCGACCAGGATCGCGTACTTGCGGTCCTCCCCCGAGGCGTCCATCGCCCTGCGGACCCAGGCCTCGGCTTCACCGGGTGAGAAGGACTCGCGCTGCACGACCAGGGTCCTGGTCGCCTCATGGTTGTTGAACCAGCGGTGGACAGCCTCGGCATCGCCGGGTTCGAACGGGCGCAGGCTGACCTTGGGGGGGGTGCTCATGCTCGGCTCCTCAGCGCCGAAGCCTAATCCGGCGCCAGCCCGTGGCCGGTTACGAGGAGCCAGGCGGTCTTGGCGAGGATGCGAGCGTCGAGGGCGGCGCCGCGGCGCTCGACGTACTCGACGTCGAGCTCGATCCGCTCCTCCCAGGGGATGCCGGCGCGGCCCTGGACCTGGGCCCAGCCGGTGACCCCGGGGCGGACCTCATGGCGGCGGTGCTGGCGCGGCGTGTAGTCCTTCACCTGGGCGGGGATGGTGGGACGGGGACCGACGATCGCCATCTCGCCGCGCAGGACGTTGACCAGGTTGGGGATCTCGTCGAGCGAGGTCCGGCGCAGGATGCGCCCGGCCCGGGTGACGCGGGGGTCCTCGCGGGTGACGACGGTGCCGACGCCGACGGGGTCCGAGCCCTCGATCATCGTGCGCAGCTTCAGCATCTCGAACTCCTCGCCGTTCAGCCCGACCCGCCGCTGCCTGTAGAAGACCGGTCCCTGACTGCCCAGCTTGATCGCAACCGCGGCGACGAGGAGAACGGGCGAGAGCAGGAGCAGCGCGAGAGTCGCGATCAGGACGTCGAGTGCGCGGGGCATCTAGCGCGTCCCGGGTGCCTTGTCCCATTTCGCCGGAGGCCCTTGGCGCATGCGGTCCCAGAGGCCGGCGGCGATCGAGAGCGTGGTCATCGCGTAGTAGCGGGCCACCCGGAACGGGGCGATGCGGAACTGGCCGCCGAGGATCGCGGCCGCGATCGCGGCCAGCTGGACCCCGTAGGCGACGACGTAGACCCAGCCCTGGTCCAGCAGCAGGAGGCAGGCGACGAAGGCGAGCAGATGCAGGAACGGGGTGAGGTAGCGCAGCAGCCGGTGCGAGAAGAGCTCGAAGGCGTAGAGGGGCCTGTAGCCGCGCGGGGAGATCATCCGCTCGCCGACGACGATGTCCCAGAGGCCGACCATCATCCGCCGTTTGCGGGCGAACTCGCCCTCCATGGTCGGCACCATCTTCTCCTCGGCGCGCGCCCAGGGGACGTAGAGGGAGCGCTTGCCCTTCTTCGCCAGCTGGAAGGGGAACGAGAGGTCGTGGCTCCCCGAAGGGGCGAGCGGGACGTAGGCGCTCGCTCGCACGGCGTAGATCGCGCCGTTGCCCGCGGTGACGCCGGCGAGGGCGGACTCCATCTCCCGCACCTTCATCTCATAGCGCCAGTAGGCGCCCTCGAGGTTCTCGCCGGTGGAGTCGAGGAACCGAACCTCGCCGCAGGCGTAGCCGATCGCCGGGTCGGCGAAGGGCTCGAGCAGGTGGCGCAGGGCGTCGGGCCGCCAGACGCTGTTCGCGTCCGAGAAGGCGAGGATCTCCCCGGAGGCCTTTTCGGCGGCGGCGTTCTGGGCGGCGACCTTGCCGCCGCGGGGCAGCTCGAGCACCAGGTCGGCGCCGGCCGCGCGGGCGCGCTCGGCCGTCGCGTCGGTCGAGCCGTCGGAGGCGACGATCAGCTCCAGCAGCTCGCGCGGATAGTCGAGGGCGAGGGCGTTGGCGACCTTGGCCGCGATCACCTCCTCCTCGTCGTAGGCGGCGACGATCAGCGAGACGCGGGGCAGCTCCTCCCAGGTGCCGGGCCTGAGCGTCGGCCGCCGGCGCAGGGCGAGCAGCGCCCGCAGCGCGAGCGGGTAGCCGAGGTGCGTGTAGACGATCAGCCCGGCACTGAGCCAGAAGAGGACGGCGAGCGCGGTCATCTCCTGGACTCCAGCAGTTCCTCGTACAGCGCGAGGGTCTGGGCGGCGGCGGCGTCCCAGGAGTAGGGACCGGCCGCGGCTTCGCTCGCGGAGCGCGCCAGGCGCTCGCGAGCGGCGGGGTCCGCGACGAGCTCGTTCAGCGTCGCCGCCAGCGCGGCGGGGTCCTCGGGCGGCACGAGCCGGGCGGCGCACCTCGCCGCGACCTCGGGGAAGCCGCCGACGGCGGTGAGCACCATCGGCTTGGCGAAGGCGAGGCCCGCGTAGAGCACGCCGGAGTGCTCGATGTCGCGGTAGGGGAGGACGACGACGTCCGCGCGCCGGAAGATCGCCGGGATCTCGGCGTCCTCGACGAAGCGGGTGACGAAGCGGACGCGGCCGGGGCTCTCGGCGGCGAGGCGGCGCAGCGGCTCCGGGTCCATGCGCGGGTTGCCGACGATCCAGAGCTCGGCACCCCGGACCTCGCGGAAGGCCTCGAGCAGGGCCTCGACGCCCTTGTAGGGGCGCAGCAGGCCGAAGAAGAGGACCACCGGGCCCTCGGCACCCTGGAGCTCGGCTGCCAGGGGCTTCTCCTCCGGCAGCCGGGTGAGGTAGTCGAAGGCGCCGTGGGGGATGACGCGGACCCGGCCCGGGTCGAGGCCGATCTCGTCTCGCAGCCGCGCCGCGCCGTGCTCGGAGTGGGCGACGATCGCGTCCATGCGCCCGAACGTCCGGCGTGCCGTCGCCAGGTCACGGCGGCTCGGCTGCGGGGGCAGCACGTAGTGGGCGGTGAGCACGCGGGGGCGGGACGGTGGCAACAGGTGCGCGTCGAGAGCCGGCATCGTCAGCCACTGGTAGTGGACGACGTCGGCGTCGAGGGCCCGGCGCAGGCGCAGCATGTCGGACAGGTGCTCGCCCGCCTTGAGAGCACGACGGGCCGGGGCATCGAGGCCGCGGGCGGCGGTGCGGCGGTAGAAGCACTCGCGCACCCGGTAGCCCTCGGCCGGGGGCACCGGGCCGTAGAGGAAGCGGCTGGTCAGCAGCTCGACGCCCGCGCCGGCGCGGGCGAGTGCCGCGGCCAGGGCGCGGTCGTACGGCGGCGTGAAGGCCGAGGGGTCGACCAGCTGAACCTTCATCGGCGCGATTATGGTGACCCGCTTGGCACCAACGCTCTCCTACTGCGTCGTGAACACGAACGGCCGCGAGCACCTGCTCGCCTGCTTGGCGTCGATCGACCGCACCCACCCCGCGGGGGTCGAGCGCGAGGTCCTCGTCCTCGACAACGCCTCCGAGGACGGCTCGGCCGAGGCGGTGAGGGAACGGGGCGGCGACGTTCGCCTGATCGCGCTGGAGCGCCGGACGGGCAAGGCCGAGAACGACTCGACCCTGATGCGCGAGGCGAGCGGCCGCTACTGCCTCCTGCTCAACGAGGACTCCGAGCTGCGCCCCGGTGCGGCGCAGGCTCTGCTCACGGCGCTGGAGGGCGATCCGCGCGCGGCGGCGGCCGGTGCTCGGCTGCTCGACTCCGGCGGCGCGCCGGTGCCCTGCGCCTGGCGCTTTCCCGGCGTCGGCACGGCCCTCGCCGGTGCCCTGTTCCTGCACCGGTGGCTGACCGTGCAGAGCAAGGGCGATGCCACCCGCCGGGTCGACTGGGCGCAGTCGAGCGCCCTGCTCGTGCGCCGCAAGGCGGCGGCCGAGGTCGGCTACCTGGACCCCGCCTTCTTCGTCTACTACGACGAGTGCGACTTCGCCAAGCGCCTGGCCGGGGCCGGCTGGCACAGCCTCTTCGTCCCCGCCGCGGAGGCCGTCCACCACGACCAGCTCTCGACCGACCTCGCCAGGGGCCTCCCCCGGATCGTCGAATTCCACCGCAACCGCGATCTCTACATGCGTAAGCACCATGGTCGGGCGGGCGCGCTCGCGGTCCGCGTCCTCACCGCCTGGTCTTACGCGGTCCGTGCCCTCGCCGCGACCGTCCTCCCCGATCACCCGGCCAAGGTCTACTGGGCCCACGCCCGCCAGGCGCTGTTGCCCAGTAAGGTGCGGGGGCTGCCATGATTCGTTCTAGTATCGGCAATTTCGAAAAACTCTTTGCCCTTCAGCGTTCTGAGCGTGGATTCCGCACTACAAGAACTTTTCATTGGCCTGATCAGTAACGGCCTCACCGAGCTCGCTGTCCGCGGCAAGGATGATGGTTCGCCGCCAATATCGGCTGATTCGGTCGAAGCTGCCGTTCGCACTGCGGTCGAGCAGCTCACTGACATTGAGGCGATCTCACCATCGCTTGGCGGTGAGCAGCTTCGGGAGTTCCTGCGCACAGCTGAGACCCACCATATCGTCCGTCAGATCTTCGCTTCCACCAACAGCGAGCAGATCGACAATGTCGAGATCGAGTTCTACGAGCTTTGGCGTGCGCGAACACAAGGTGATACATCTGCGAGATCCGAGATAGACCGCTTGTTCCGCTCTCTCGTAAATCTTTGCCAGAGTTCTCTCGACGAAGCGATCGCAAGGGGAAACCTAACTGCGATCGAGGCTAGGGCTGCTCAACGCCACACCGAGCTTCGTGGGGCGATCGAAAGCCTTGAGCGCTCGCTGGGGATTTTCGCAAGCTCACCCCCACTGAATCTAACTGCGATTGACGATTTCGCAACGAAGTACATGGGCCAACTCGTCAGGCGGGAGGGAACTATTACCCCACCGGCTCTCGACTCTGCACGTCAGGTTCCGATTGACTCACTCTATGTACCCGGCCAACTCGAAGAGATCGAGGCATCCTCGGCCCAAACCACTAGCTATGACGCGTTTGCTCATACTCTCTTTCGCCGCGTCGTACTTGGTAATCCTGGATCTGGTAAGTCAACTCTTGCCAAGAAACTCGCTGCTGACCTCGCGCGAGACAAACTAAGCTTGGGCTACCACCCTTCTGGAATGGTTCCGTTCCTCGTAATTCTGCGCGATTTCGGCGCTCATAAGCGGGCGGCGAAGTGCTCGCTCACGGACTTCATTGCTTCCACCAGCAATTCGCGATATCAGCTCGCACCACCCGAGGGGGCGATTGAGTACCTACTTCTGACCAACCGTGCGATGGTGATTTTCGATGGCCTCGACGAGCTTCTCGACACCAGCTATCGAGCGGAGATTTCCGGAGACGTCGAGAGCTTTGCGAGTCTATATCCCTCAGTTCCGATCCTTGTCACGTCTAGAGAGGTGGGATACCAGCAGGCGCCACTCTCACCTGAGACCTTCAACACATTTCGCCTAGCACCATTCTCGGATACCCAAATCAAGCAGTATGCTCGAAACTGGTTTGCTATTGACAGCCCAGAAGGTGAGGCGGATAGACAAGCCGATGCATTTATGACGGACAGCGCCAGTGTTGCTGATCTGCGGTCCAACGCACTCATGCTGGGCTTGATGTGCAACCTATACAAGGGGGCTGGCTACATTCCACGTAATCGGCCAGACGTCTACGAGGCCTGTGCAGTAATGCTGTTCGATCGCTGGGACCGACTACGCCAGATCGGCAAACCACTTAACATTGAAAGTCTTCTTCGTCCAGCTATGCAACACCTTGCTGCCTGGATCTACACCGATGGAGAACTACAGAGCGGCGTTACTGAAAAAGATCTTGTTGCTAAAACCAGTGCGTTTCTCCTAGAGCGGCGATTCGAGCATAAGGAGGACGCTGAGCTTGAGGCTGCACGCTTTATTGATCTCTGTCGCGGACGTGCGTGGGTCTTTACCGACACAGGTACGACCCCCGCTGGTGAGCGACTGTATCAGTTTACTCACCGTACCTTTTTGGAGTTTTTTACTGCTGCCCACCTCGTTCGCACTAATCCAACTCCGGAGAGTCTACTAAAAATACTGCAGCCGCATATTTCAGTGAATGAGTGGGACGTTGTTGCGCAGCTTTCTTTTCAGCTACTTGACCACAATGTTGACGGTGCTGCCGACGTGCTGTTGTCTGCACTCACTGCTGTTGATACCAGTGTTGAAGACAATCAAGCGACAAACTGTCTCAACTTCGCGGTACGTAGTCTAGAGTTTCTAGTGCCCTCCCCTTCGGTGACAAGGTACTTGGTAGCGTTAGCGTGTAGAACGCTTATGGAATTACTGACCAATGAGCCTAACGTCAGCGACGATGCGGGGCCGGGAACAAGACGAAACCAGGTCGACACGGTTCTCGCTCTACTCGATGCGAACCCTGAGAACGCGCGGCCAATCGGCGAGACATTTGTTGAATGCCTTGCCGATTATCTTTTTGAGCCCGGCGTTGCAGTATATGCGGCTGAGCTCGCCCTAAATTTCGCCGTTGGTGTCAGGCGGACAGAGACAGACGAGCAAAGGCAGCTCGTTCATAGCATCGAGAACCGCCTGGTGCGCGGTCATCGCGAGCGCTTCCAAGAGCTGGCCGAGTCCGACAATCGACTCGGCACCGATTTGTTGCTGCTAGGCGAAGTCGACCCCGACTTCTTTTTGACCCGTCATGGTCTCGATTCACTGTTCCATGAGCGCACCTACTCGCTTTTCCCAGGAACAAGACGAGTACCGATCGCGGAAATTGTTGTCGCAAGTCTTCTCTGCGAATACCCGGGGCAGATATCTGAAGGTACCGGCCTGTCTATCTTGACGGATCTGGCGCCTCATTTGAACCCTGAGGAATTCTCTGGAATTGACTTCCATCCTGAGCTTGGATTGGGCTCCGGCGACTGGCTGTCCAGCATTTCAAGTTCTTATGAGGCGCGGCAAACCAAACTCACCGACCTGTCAGGTGATCAAGTCTATGCCGCGCTAATGCTGTTGGCATTGCTGTTCGAGGAACCTATCAGCGAGGAAAGGGTGCCTATCGACCTCGGCAGTTCGCCGCTTGCAAATGCTTTTGGCCTTGTCCTCAACACTCGAAGCAGCGGCAAAATCGAGGGCGCTGCACAGGTAGTGCGCGACGTTGCGCTCTCGGGATTTCAACGTGACACAGTGTTGGCTTGGGCCGAAGGAAAAGTGTCGCTAAGATCGAGAGCCGAGCGGCTGCCGGAGCTTTAGACGCGGGAGTCCTCGTCTAGGAGCTCGGCCTCGACAGCCTCTGGAATGCGGCCGTCGACGGTGGGCGGGGGTGGGCGGAATGCTCGCAAGCGGCGGACGAGATCACCCGGGCGTCGGAGCTGGCCGAGCCACGCCCGCTCGCCGGGCGTGAAGAAGCCGATCGCGAGCAGGGCGAGCGGGTAGGCGAGCCAGAGGGCCGAGCGGGAGAGGAGGCCGGCGAAGCCGTCGGTCGGGAGCAGCAGCTCTCCCGCGGCGACGAGGGCGGCGGAGACCAGGACCACCTTCGCCAACCGCCCCCATTCATACGGCACCGGGAAGAGGCGCTGGGTGAAGCCGTACATCAGGGCCAGCACGACCAGGTAGGAGGCGACGAGGGCGAGGCCCGCGCCGACGATGCCGAACGGCGGCACGAGGAGGAGGTTGAGGGCGACGTTGGCGAGGAGTGCCGCGCCCGTCGCGGGAAAGTTGAACTCGGTGCGGCCGGTGCGGCCGAGGATCACGACGAGCACCATGTAGAGGGCGTAGAGCGTGACCCCGGCCGCGATCAGGCCGATCGCTTCGTAGGCGTCGAAGAACTCCGGGGCGGCCAGGGCGCGGACGATCCAGCGAGAGAGCAGCCACATGCCGGAGACGACGAAGGCGCCGCCGACCACGAACCAGGTGACCACCGCGGCGTAGGCGCGGCGGGCGTCGTCGTCGTCTCGGATCGAGTAGGCGAGCGGCGGCCAGGCAAGCTGGAAGCCGCGCACCAGGACGTTGACCGCCTGGGCGAACTTGACCGCCAGCGAATAGAGGCCGGCCTCGGCGAGGCCGAGGGTGCGGACGATGATGATGCGGTCGACGAAGTTGAGCGCGTAGAGCGAGAGCTCGGCCGGCATCGTCGGGGTGCCGAAGCGCAGCATCCGCCGCAGCAGCTGCCGGTCGATCCACAGCGAGAGGCGGCGCCAGTGGTAGACGATCAGGCCGAGCACGAAGACGGCGCCGCTGGCGTAGCTGCCGAGCAGCAGGCCGCGCGCGCCCTCCTCGGCGCCGACGACGAGGGCGACGGTGAGCCCGATCGCGGCCACCACGTTCAGCGTCGTCGTCACGAAGAAGGCACGGGCGCGCTCTTCGAGCCTGAAGATCGTCAGCAGGTACTCGTGCAGGGTCAGCACCCAGAGGCCGGCGATCGAGATCCGGGCCAGGTCCGCGGCGTCGCCCGGCCAGGCGACTGCCTCGCGGGGGTCGAGGCCGGCCGGCTCGGGAAGCAGCGCTTCGGAGATCGGCCCGGCGAAGGGCAGGGCGACCAGCGCCGCCACGGTGGAGAACCAGAAGAGCGCCGCGAAGGAGGTCGAGAGGACCCGGGCGGGGTCCTCGTCGTCCTTGTAGTAGAAGCGCAGCAGGGCCTCGATCACGCCGAGGCGGACGACGATGCTGGCCGAGACGACGGCGGCGAACATCACCTCGGCTGCGCCGTAGTCCTCCGGCGCCAGGTAGCGCGTGTACAGCGGCAGCAGCGCGACCGCGATCAGCTTCGAGAAGATGCTCGCCGCCGTGTAGGCGGCACCGGTGGTCGCTAGGCGGCGGAGGTATCCGGACACGGCTCGACCCTACGTTGCTGCGCGGCTGCCAGCGACACGCCGATGGCCAGCAGCGCCCACGTGATCGGGTCCTCGTAGAAACCTGCGTAGGCCATCGTGTGGACCAGGAGGGCTGTGAAGGCCGCCAGTACCGCTACTCGTGCGACTGGTTGCCGGCGGGCGGGCCCTAGGCCCGAGGCCATGGTCCACAGGGCTGTGACGATCAAAGCTGCGTAGAGGAATAGGCCGGCCAGGCCTTGCTCTGCGGCGATCGTGATGGGCTCCGTGTGGGAGACCGAGACGGGGATCTTGCGGGCCTTGACGTGCTGGCGGTAGGCCTTGGGGAAGCTGCCGGAGCCGTAGCCGTAGACGGGGCGCTGGGCGAAGAGGCGGAGGCCGCCGGAGACGAGGTTGGCCCGGCCGCTCGTGTCGATGTTGATGCGGTTGGGGCTGAGCTTGGAGGAGCCGCCCGCCAAGAGGACGACCAGCACTCCCAGCACAGCCAGGCCGGCGACAGCGGCAAGCGTCCAGCGCAGGCTCCACTTCAAAGCCGCCAATACTGCGAGCCCCGCCAGCAGGGCGACGAAGCTCGACTGCGAGAAGGTGGGGAACAGCCCGATCCAAGCTATGGCGACGAGCGCCGTGAGCAGGGCGAGGTCACGCCGCTCCCGCGCCCACATCAGCGCCGACATCGCCAGTACGGCTACCAGGGCCAGATACCGCCCGTAGATGTTCGGGTCCCAGAAGATCGAGTTGACCCTGAAGTAGGTGTGGAATTCGTTCGAGCGGATCACCTGGTCGTTCCAGAACAAGCTCCTGCTCAGGTACTCGACCGAGCCGACGACCACGAATGCAACCGCCTCGACGGCGACGACCCACAGCACAAGGGTCAGCAGCTTCCGAGTCCACTCGACATCTCGCAGCAACCCGTAGACCAGGCTGAACGGCACGAAGAAGAAGCAAACGTCCTGCAGCCCTTTCGAGAAGTCCTCGGAATACAGCACCTGCACCGCATATAGGGCCACCACCGCGGCCAGGATCCTCGGCAGCCAGGCGGTTGGGCCGGCGGGTCCTGTCGCTGCAGGGGACCCACCACCCCCTGCGGTCGCTAAAGCGTCCTCGGGGGCGGTTCCCCCTACAGCGCCACCCCCCGGCAGCAGCGCTGAAGTTGCACGCAAGTCCCGCGCAGCGGTTGCCAAGACCCCGCCAGCGATGACGAGGTACAGCGGCACGAGGAGGTTGGCGGTGTCGCCTCCTGCGTGGAGAGGAACTCGGAACGGGAGCGCGGCGACGATGGCGAGCGGGAGCAGCATCGACCAGCGGCGAAAGACGTACGCAAGGGCCGTCGAGACACCCGCGGCCAGCGCGCCGAGCGCGATCATGCGGCCCGTGCTGTCGCGCAGGTCGGCGATCGCCCGCATGTCCCATTGGTCGCCGAGGATCAGGACTGGGAAGAGAGCAAGGGCGAGGAGCATCGCGGCCGCTCGGGCACGGCCCGGCGGAAGCAGGATCGCCCCCGCGGATGCCCCTGCAGCGACCAGGATGCCGGCGCCGGCAAGTATCCCGCTCAACCCCGGCTCCCGTCGCCCGCAACGCACGGCCCCACCGGACGCCGCTCGGCACGATGCAGCTTCATCGCTCCCGGCGGTACCAGAACCCGATCCTGCCCGAGCAGCTTGACCCGCAGCTTGTAGCGGCCCGGGGGGGCGATGCCGTCGTTGCGTTCGCGGCCGTCCCAGTAGAAGGTGTGGAACTTGTAGCGCTTGAGGAAGCGGTTGCGGGCGAGCGTTAGGACCAGCTTGCCGCCGGGCTTCACCACCTGAACCGTGGCGCGGTCGGTCTGTGTGACCCGGAAGCGAATCCGCTCACGGTCGAAGCGGCAATCGCGATTGGGGGTGAAGGGCCTGACGACCCCCCGAGCCTCTCCCGGCTCTGGAGCCACTTTCGGGACGGCGACGAAGGAAACCTTGTCCAGCACCAAGGGGTCGCGCTTCAGTCGCTGCGACCAGGCGAAGGCGGCGAGGGTTGCTAGGGCGAGGAGCGCGAAGACCAGGGTGGCCCAGACGTCGGGGCGCCCCCTACCCTTCGGTTTCTGCATTGTCCTCGCCGACGATCACCGAGACCGGCGCGCCGCCCGAGACGGCGGCGACGTCGGCGGTCATCGAGCGCACCTCCGAGATCCCCAGGGCAGCCGCGACGCGGCGCGCCTCCGGAGCATGTCCCCGTTCGAACATGACGACGCTGTCGGCGAAGCTGGTGCTGCTGTTGGTGACCGCCCCGAGCTGGAAGCCCTTACGCTCGACCTTGTCGCCGTAGGTGGCCGCAAGCCCGGCAACCGCGGTCCCGTTCAGCACGGTCACCTCGATTTCGGCCGGCTTCAACTGTGCCGCCGCCTTGCCTTGCCCTCCTCGGCCGTCGGCGCTGTCGGAATCCTGGGTCACCAGGTAGACGGCTCCGGCGGCGACGGCAACCAGGACGACGAAGGCGGCCACGAGGTAGCGAGGTTCGGCGAGATGGGCGCCGAAGGCCGAGAGGGCGCCTCGCAGGCGCTGGGCGCGGGTCTGCTCCGGCAACCCGGCCTCGCGACGGCGTCGCCGCTCCTGGCGCTCCTCCACCGCCTCCTGCTCGGCCGTGCGCGCCTCCTCGAGGGCTCGCAGCTCCTCCGCTCGCTTCGCCGCAACCGCCGACGTCGTCTCTTTGCGCTCGTTGTCGCGCTCGGGAGCCGAGCCCGCCCACTCACGCAGACGGCGCAGGTCGCGTCCCTGGGAGAAGGCGAGCATCGCCAGCACGGCGAGGCCGAAGAACGCAGCCAGGCCTGCAAAGGCGCCGATTTCCTTGATCAGCTCCAATTGGGGGCGAGAGGCTACTCGTCGTAGGCGACCGTCGCCGCGTCCCCGCCCGGTGCGGTGATCATCTCGACGACTCGCTGCGCCAGATTAGCCTCGTCACCGGCCAGCACCAGGTCCTCGAGCGAGTTGAGCGTCGCTTCCACCCAGTCGGCGTCCAGAGGCGCCTCCCGGACGGCGCGGCGGATCCGCTTCGCCGCGGTCGGCTGGCCGCTCTCGTCCACGCCGAACAGTTCCTCGTGCAGCTTCTCCCCCGGGCGGGGCTTGGTGAACTCGACCGCGATGTCGGCTTCCGGCTCGTAGCCGGCGAGCCGGATCATGTTGTGGGCGAGGTCGACGATCCGCACCGGCTCGCCCATGTCCAGGACGAAGACCTCGCCCTTGCCGACGCCGATGTCGCCGGCGCGGATGACCAGCTGCACCGCCTCCGGGATCGTCATGAAGTAGCGGGTCATCTCCGGGTGCGTGACCGTGACCGGGCCGCCGCGCTCGATCTGGCTGCGGAAGATCGGCACGACGCTGCCCGAGGAGGCGAGCACGTTGCCGAAGCGAACGCTGGCGAAGCGGGTGCCCGTGTGCTTGCGGCCGGCCGACTCGACGATCCACTCGGCCATCGCCTTGGATGCGCCCATCACGGTCTTCGGGTTGACCGCCTTGTCGGTCGAGACCAGGACGAAGCGATCGACGTCGGAGGCGGCGGCGGCCTCGGCGGTGATCCGCGTCGCGATCGCGTTGTTGCGGACGGCCTCCAGCGGGTTGGCCTCCATCAGCGGCACGTGCTTGTAGGCGGCGGCGTGGAAGACGACACCGGGCTTGAAGCGCTGCATCGTCTCCAGCATCCGGTGCGGCTCCTTGCAATCGGCGAGCACCGACTCGACGTTGGTGAAGTGGCGCTCCTCGACCATCTCGCGGTCGATCTCGAAGAGGTTGTCCTCGGCGTGGTCGAGCATCACCAGCAGGCGTGGCCCGACGCGGGCGATCTGGCGGCAGAGCTCGGAGCCGATCGAGCCGCCGGCGCCGGTTACGAGGACGATGCGGTCGCGCAGGTAGGCGCCGACGCGGTCGAGCTCGAAGACGATCGGGTCGCGGCCGAGCACATCCTCGACCTGGACGTCGCGGAGCTGCTTGTTCAGCTGGACGCCGCCGCGCAGCAGCTCGAAGACGGTGGGCAGGGTGCGGACGCGTATCTCGCGCTCGCGGCAGGCGGCGACGACCTTGGCGCGGAGGGTCCCCGGCGCGGAGGGGATCGCGATCACGACCTCGTCGGGCTGGGTCTCGTCGAGGATCGCCGCGATCTCCTCGGTCGAGCCCAGGACCTTGAGACCGAGCATGCGCATGCCCCGCTTGCGCGGGTCGTCGTCGACGAAGCCGATCGCGGTGGCGCCCAGGTCGGGATTGAGCTGCAGCTCGCGCACGACCATCTGGCCGCCGGAGCCGGCGCCGATGACCAGCACCTCGTGCCTGGGGAGGCGGCCGGAGCGAGAGGGCCGCTCGACGATCAGCCGCACCGCCAGCCGTGCGCCGGTGATCAGCATCAGCGTCAGCAGGAAGTCCATCACCGCGACCGAGCGCGGCAGGCTGTGGGCGAAGGGCTGGATCACCGTGAAGGCGACGACGAGGATCGCGCTGGAGACGGCGACCGCGCGGACGATCAGGAGGAAGTCGCGGCCGCTTACGTATCGCCACCACTTCTGGTAGAGCCCGAAGGCGGCGAAGACGACGAGCTTGCCGGCGACGACGAAGCCGGCGGCCTGCAGGAACAGCGTCCAGTAACGGTCGGGCAGGCCCTGTGGATCGTCCAGGAAGCGCAGGCGAAAGGCCAGGTAGAAGGCAAGCGCGACGAGGGCGCCGTCGGCAACCAACTGGAGGACCCGGTTGCGGTAGACGGGGTGGTTCAACCGGTGCATGGAACCCGGCGAGTTTAGTTGCTGTTCGGTCGCGTCCCTACAATCCCCGCTTCTCGCATGCTCCTGCTCGCCAGCGTCACAGACTTCTTCCTCGACCCGATCGTCAACGCGGGGACCGACTTCATCAGCTCCACCGGGCTGCCGGCGGTCTTCATCTTGATGGCGCTGGAGTCGGCTTGCCTGCCGGTGCCGAGCGAGGCGATCATGCTCTTCGCCGGCTCCAGCGTCGCCGCCGGCGAGTTGACGATGTTCGGGGTCGTCGCCGCGGGCGTGCTCGGCAACCTCGTCGGCTCCTGGGCCGCCTACGCGGTCGGCTACTACGGGCGGGTCGACCTGCTCGAGAAGAACAAGCTGATCCACCTGCCGCCCAAGTACCTGAAATGGGCCGACGACTGGTTCGCGCGCTACGGCGACGCGACCGTCTTCTTCTCGAGGATGCTGCCGATCATCCGCACCTTCATCTCGCTGCCGGCCGGGGTGGCGAAAATGCCCTTCTGGCGCTTCTCGGTGCTGACGCTGCTCGGCTGCATCCCCTGGGTCCTGATGCTGAGCCTGATCGGCAAGAGCGTCGGGGACAACTGGGAGGAGTGGCGCGACCATCTGCACTACCTCGACTACGCGGTGCTCGCCGCGGCGATTGCTTTCGTCGTCTACCTGCTGCTGAGGCGGCGGGGCGGCGGCGGCAAGAGCGACGAGGAGCCCGCCGTGGAGCCGGAGCCGGAGCCCGCGAGCACCGGCGGAGCTTGAGCGGTCCAGCCGACGGCAGCATTCCCGACCGGCGCGCCCTCGCGCTCGGCGTGGTCCAGGGCCCGGCGGAGCTGCTCCCGGTCTCCAGCTCGGCGCACATCGTGCTCGTGCCCTGGCTCGCCGGCTGGGAATGGGAGGCGATCGAGCCGGAGGTGCGCAAGAGCTTCGAGGTCGCGCTGCACGCCGGCGCGGCGGGGGCGCTGCTGGTCGGCCAGCGCCGCCTGATCGCCGAAGAGCTGCGAGAGCTCGACCTGCGTGGCATCGTGATCCTCGTCCTCTCCTTCCTCCCACCCGCGCTCGTCGGCTACAAGCTCGAGCGGCCGATCGAGCGACACCTCGGCGGCCCGCGCGCGACCGCGATCGGGCTGCTCGCCGGGGCTGCGGCGATGCTCGCCGGCGACACCCGGCCCCAGTTGCGCGGGCGGGGTGAGGCCGGCGCCGCCGACGGGCTCGCGCTCGGCGTGGCTCAGACCGCGGCGCTGGCGCCGGGCGTCTCGCGCAACGGCATCACGCTGGCGGCGGCGCGCTGGCGGGGCTTCTCCCGTGACCAGGCGAACCTGCTCTCGCGCACCGTTGCGCTGCCGATCATCGTCGGCGCCAGCCTGCTCAAGGGCATTCGCCTCAGCCGCCGAGGCGCCTCGCCCGCGCTGTGCCGGTCGATGGCGCTCGGCGTCGGCGCCTCCTTCGCCTCCACCCTCGCCTCCCAGCGCCTGATCAAGCTGGTCGAGCGGGACCGGGCGCTGTGGCCTTACGCCGCATACAGGGTAGGACTGGCAGGGTGGGTACTGGGCAAGCTCCTTCGAGAAAGCACACGGACACTGGAGGACCGATGATCACCAAGGCAGACTTCATAGGGATCCCTTCGCAGGACGCCGAGCGCTCGCGGCGGTTCTACGTCGAGACGCTCGGGTTGCGCCCGGACGCGAACGCCCAGTTCGAGTTCTGGGTTGGCGAGACGTGCTTCGGCATCTGGGAGCCGGAGAAGTTCGGGATGGAGTTCGCTCCGCAGAAGAACGCGCACCCGGCGCTGCACGTGGACGACGTCGAGGCGGCGCGAGCCGAGCTCGAGGCCAAGGGGGTGGAGTTCGCCGGCGAGATCTTGGATACAGGGGTATGCCACATGGCCTTCTTCACCGACCCCGACGGCAACGACCTGATGCTCCACAACCGCTACGCGCCGCAGGGCGGCTGAACGGCGGGGCGGGCTGAAAGAATCGCTGCATGAGCGGCGACGCGTACGCGAGGGCGGGGGTCGACCAGGGGGCTGCCGACGTCGCCGTCGACGGGCTGGTGCGCGCCCTGGGCGCGATCGAGCTCGGCCGGCCCTCGCGCGCGGTGCCCCTGCCCGGCCACTACGCGAGCGTGATCCGGATCGACGAGCGGACGGGGGTCGCGCTCTCCACCGACGGGGTCGGCACGAAGCTGCTGGTCGCCGAGCAGATGGGCCGCTTCGACACCGTCGGGATCGACTGCGTGGCGATGAACGTCAACGACGTGATCTGCGTCGGCGCCGAGCCGCTCGCGATGCTCGACTACATCGCGATCGAGCGGGCCGAGCCCGCGGTCTGCGAGCAGATCGGCATCGGCCTCGCCCGGGGTGCCGAGCTCGGCGGGCGTCGAGATCCCCGGCGGCGAGCTCGCGCAGCTGGGGGACATGGTGCGCGGCTTCGACGTCGCCGGCGCCTGCTTCGGCACGGTGGACCTGGAGGAGATCGTCGACGGAGCGGCTGTGCGACCGGGCGACCCGGTGATCGGCCTCCCCTCCTCCGGCCTGCACTCCAACGGCTACACGCTCGCGCGCTCGGCGCTCGGCGGGCTGCCCCTCGACGAGGACCCCGAAGGCCGCCTGGGGCGGCCGCTCGGCGAGGTGCTGCTCGAGCCGACTGAGATCTACGTCAAGCCGGTCCTCGAGTCTGCTGCGCTCCGCGGTCGAGGTGCGCGGCCTCGCCCACATCACCTCGGGAGGCCTCGGCAACCTGCTCCGCCTGGCGGCCGAGGTCGGCTATGAGATCGAGGACCCCCTTCCGGTCCCGCCGGTCTTCGAGCTGATCGCCGAGCGCTCCGGAACCTCCGGCGAGGAGATGCACGACGTCTTCAACATGGGCTGCGGCTTCTGCTGCGCCGTCGCGGCCGCGGACGAGGCGGCTGCGCTCGACCTCCTCCGCCCCCACTACCCTGGGGCGAAGCGGATCGGCTCGGCGGTCGAGGGGTCGCGCGAGATCCGTCGCCACTGAATGGACACTCGCCCAAGCAGCGCGATGATCGGAACCGTGCTCTCCGGTCGCTACCGGCTGGAGGCGAAGCTGGGCAGCGGTGGGATGTCGACCGTCTATCTGGCCCGCGACCAGACCCTCGACCGGCCGGTCGCGGTCAAGGTCATGCACCGCGAGATGTCCGAGCAGCCCGATCAGCTCGAGCGTTTCCGCCAGGAGGCGCGGTCGGTCGCAAAGCTCTCCCATCCCAACGTGGTCTCGGTGATCGACGCCGGCGAGGACGGCGGGCACCCCTACATCGTCTTCGAGTACGTCGAGGGCGAAACGCTGAAGCAGCGGATAGCCCGCGACGGCGCCCTCGTGCCGCAGGAGGCGATTGCCTACGCGATCGAGGTGGCGCGGGGCCTCTCGGTCGCGCACGCGCGCAACATGGTCCACCGCGACATCAAGCCCCAGAACGTCCTGATCGACGCCGAGGGGCGCGCGAAGCTGACCGACTTCGGCATCTCGCGCCAGCTCGAGCAGGACGGGATGACGGCGACCGGCCGGGTGCTGGGGACCACCGACTACGTCGCGCCCGAGCAGGCGATGGGGCGCAAGGTCGACCCCCGCTCCGACATCTATTCGCTCGGCGTGGTCCTCTACGAGATGCTGGTGGGACAGGTCCCCTTCCAGGCCGAGAGCCAGGTCGGCGTGGCGATGAAGCACGTCAACGAGGAGCTGCCCGACGTGCAGCGGCGCCGGCCGGAGGTCTCGGCCGCCGTGGCGCTCGTGGTCGAGCGGTCGACCGCCAAGGACCCGGACCAGCGCTACCAGCACGTCGGCGAGATGATCGACGACCTCTCGACCGCGCTGGAGGTCGAGGCGGCGAGGGCGGGGTCGACGACGGGCGAGGCGACCAGCGTCCTGGAGGCGGTGCCGCCGCCGAAGCGCGAGCTCTCGGGGCGGGCGCGCTGGAGCTGGGCCGCGATCGCGGGGCTGCTCCTGGTCGCCGGGGCTGTGCTGCTCGCCGTGCAGCTGATCTCCTCCAGCGGCCTCGGCGGCGGCGGGGCCAACGACGGCAAAGGCAAGCCGGTGCCGCTCAGCTCGGCGACCGACTACGACCCCCAGGGGGACGAAGAAGAGATCGGCAGCAAGATCGAACTCGCCGTCGACGGCGACCCGACCGGGACGGCGTGGGAAACCGAGCACTACGACTCCGACGACTTCGCCGGGACCAAGACCGGCCCCAACGTGGGGGTCGGCGTCTACGTCACGGCGAGCTCGCCCGTCAGGCCGCAGAAGATGATCGTCCGCACCCCGACCCCGGGCTGGGACACCCAGGTCTTCGCCGCGGCCTCAGGGCCGCCAGGGGAAGTCTCCGAATGGGGCGAACCGGTGGGCATCGCGGCCGACGCCTCCTCGGTCGAGGAGATCGACCTCACCGTCGCGGAGCCCTCGCGCTACTTCCTCCTGTGGTTCAACACGGCCTCCGAAGCCCGCGACCAGGCCGGCCGCTACCAGGTCGAGATCAGCGACATCGAGCTGCTGCGCTGAGTCGCGGAAGCTTCCGGTGATTCAGAACTCGTAGGAGCGCGCCTTGGCGTGGCGCTTCAGCGCCAACTGCACCAGACGGCCGCAGAGCTCCGGGTACGCAACTCCGCTTGCCTCCCAGAGCTTGGCGTAGACGCTGGTCTGGGTGAAGCCGGGCATGGTGTTGATCTCGTTGACGAGGACGGCGCCGCCGGGCTCGACGAAGAAGTCGCAGCGGGCGAGGCCGGCGCAGCCGGCGAGCTCGAAGGCGTCGACGGCGAGCTCGCGGACGCGGGCCAGCGGCTCGTCGCCGATCGGTGCGGGGACGGCCAGCTCCATGCCGCCGTCGCGGTACTTGGTCTCGTAGTCGTACCACTCGCCGTCGGCGAGGACCTCGCCCGGCGTCGAGGCCTCGACCCCCTCGTTGCCGAGCAGCGAGCACTCGACCTCGCGGCCCGAAGCGTGCGCCTCGACGATCACCCGGGGGTCGTGACGGCGGGCGAGAGCGACCGCGTCTTCCAGCTCGGCACCCGTCCCCTCGACCCGGCTGATCCCCACGCTGGAGCCGAGGCGGGAGGGCTTGACCCAGAGCGGCGAGCCCATCGACTCGCAGCGCTCGCGCCAGCCCGGCTCGCCGGCGGAGACGAACGCGACCTGGGGGATCCCCGCCTGGGCGAAGAGCCGCTTCAGCGTCAGCTTGTCCATGCAGGTCGCCGAGGAGAGCACGTCGGAGCCGACGTAGGGCAGATCGAGCCACTCGAGCAGGCCTTGGACGCTGCCGTCCTCGCCGAAGGGGCCGTGCAGGGCCGGGAAGGCGACCTCTGCCTCGAGCAGGCCCTCGCCGGGCGTCAACGCGACCGGCGAGCCGTCGCAGCTCCAGGCCCCCGCGCGGGAGATCGTCACCCGCAGCGGCTCGTGACCGGCGCCTTCGAGGCCTCGCGCCACCGCCTCGCCGGAGCGCAGCGAGACGTCGTGCTCGGAGGAACGGCCGCCGCTGAGCACCGCGACCTTCATTCTTCTTCGCCCGCTTCGGGTTCAGTGGCGCCGGCGGCAGCCGTGCCGACTACCAGGCTCACCGTGTCGCCGGGCTTCAGCTCGGACCCCGGTGGCGGGAACTGGTCGGTGACACGGCCGACCTGGGAGGGGACTTCGGTCGGCTGTTCGGACACGACCGGCTTCAGGCCCGCGGCCCGCACGGCTTCCACCGCTTCGGAGCGCAGCTTGCCGATCACGTTCGGAGCGGTCGCCGCCTCTTCGCCTTTGGAGACGACGATCGAGACGGTCGATCCGGCGGGCAGCTTCGAGCCGGCGCTCGGAGCCTGGCTGATCACCTCGCCGGCCGCCGCCGAGCTCTCCCGTTCTTCGACGCTGGGCACGAAGCCGCGGCCGCGAACCTGCTGCACCGCGACCGAGCGCTGGGTGCCCACGAGCACCGGCACGGCGGCCAGCTTCGGGCCGGTCGAGACCCTCAGGACGACTTCGCTTCCCTTGGTCGCCGTCGAGCCGCCGGACGGCAGCGAGTTGATCACGAGCCCCTGTTCGACCTTTTCGGAGATCGTCTTTTCGATGCGGGGATCGAAGCCCGCTTCTTCGATCTTGCTTTCGGCAGCCGTCGCCGTCAGCCCGGCTGTCGATGGGATTTTGGCGGTCCCCGGGCCGGAGCTCACCGTGAGCACGACCTTCGGCTTCGAGCAGAAGAAGGAGAGGAAGGCGCAGTCGAGCGAGGCCTCCCCCGCCGGGGGAGAGGCGAGCGGGTCCTGCTCGAGCACCGTGTTCGCCGGTGCTTCCCGCTCGACCCGCTTCACCTCCCCGACCTCGAAGCCGTTCTGCTGGAGCAGCGCGATCGCCACGTTGAGCTCGTTGTCCTTCACGTTGGGCACCTCGGTCGTCGTGTCGCGCGTCAGCGCGAAGCCGACCAGGGCACCGATCAGGATCGCGAGCGCGACCAGCAGCCAGAGGTTGCGCCTGCGGCGCCTCGCCTCTGCCTCCTCGTCGTACCCCTCCGCCACCGGCTCGGAGGGAGTGGCCACCACCGGCGGCAGCGGCGCGAAGGCCGCCGTGCCTTCGGAGCCGCCGGCGGGATCCCGCAAGGCCGCGTCGAGGGCGGCGATGAAGGCGTCGGCGTTCTGGAAGCGCTGGCCGGGCTCCTTCTCCAGCGCCCTCATCACGACCGCGTCGAGGGCGGGCGAGACCTTAGGGTTGATCGAGCTCGGCCGCTGCGGCGCCTGGGAGACCTGCTTCATCGCAACCGCAACGGCGGACTCGCCTTCGAACGGCACCCGGCTCGCGAGGGCCTCGTAGAGCATCACGCCGATCGAGTAGAGGTCGGAGACGGCGGTGACGTCCTGGCCCTGGGCCTGCTCGGGCGAGAGGTAGTGCGGCGTGCCCATCACCGAGCCGGTCTGGGTGATCTCCGAGACGCCCGCGCGGGCGATGCCGAAATCGGTCACCGTCGCCTTGCCGTCGGGGTCGACGATCACGTTCTGGGGCTTGAGGTCGCGGTGGACGACGCCGTTGCGGTGTGCGAAGCGAGCGCCCTCGAGCACCTGGCGGATCAGTTCGGCCGCCTGCTCGGGAGTGAGGCCGGCATCGATCAGCTGCTTCAGCGAGCGCCCCTCCAGGTACTGCATCGCGATGTAGTACGTGCCGTCGACGTCGCCGCGGTCGAAGACGGAGACCACGTTGGGGTGCTGGAGGCCCGCCGCCGCCTCGGCCTCGCGCCGGAAGCGCTCGACGAACTCGCGGTCCTGGGCGAAGCGCGCGTGCAGGACCTTGAGCGCGACCTGGCGCTGCAGGTGGGTGTCCTCGGCCAGCCAGACGTCGGCCATACCCCCCGAACCGATCCGCTGCAGGATCCGGTAGCGGCCGTCGACGACGCTGTCCTCGCTCACCTCGGCCATCGGCGTCAGGTTATTCGCCACCCAGGATCGCTTCCGCCACTTCGCGGAAAATCGGGGCGGCGACGTCATTGCCGAACTGTTCGGTGCACTCCACCGTCGCCGCGATCGCGATCTCGGGGTCCTCGGCGGGGGCAAAGCCGATGAACCAGGCCTGGTTCTCGTCCAAACCGCCGCCGCAGGATTCGTTGCCGGGAGTTTCCGCCGTGCCCGTCTTGCCGGCCACGGCGACGCCCGGGATCGCCGCGTTGGTGCCGGTCCCTTCGGTGACCACGCCCTGCATCGCGGCGGTCAGCGCGGCAGCCGTCTCCGGGCTGATCGGCCGGCTGTACTCGGAGGGGTCGAGGCGGTCGGCGACCCGTCCGTCGGGGTCGACCACGCGACTCCAGATCTGCGGCTTCATCTGCCGCCCCCCGTTGGCGATCGCCGCGACGACCTCGGCCATCTGCAGGGGGGTGACGAGCAGGCGCTCCTGGCCGATCGCCGCGCGGGCGAGGTCGATCGGGTCCTCGCGGGTGAGCGGCTCGTCTTCGCTGCCGAGCCCACTGGTCGAGATCTGGTCGGCTGGCAGGTCGATCGGCGGCTTGGCGTTGAAGCCGAAGCGGTCCATGTATTCGAAGAGCGTGTCCTGGCCGAGCTGCTGGCCGAGCTGGCCGAACCAGGTGTTGACGGAGTTGGTCAGCGCCGTGTCGAGGGTGGCGCCGAAGAAGTCCTCGCCGAAGTCGTTTTCCAGGGGTTGCCCTTCCACCTCGAGCGATCCCGGCGCGTCGATCGCGGTTTCCGGCGTGATCTTGCCGCTGTCGAGCCCGGCCGCCGCGGTCACGACCTTGAAGGTCGACCCAGGCGGGTAGCGGCCCTGGGTGGCGCGGTTGAAGAGTGGGGTTTCGAGCGTGTTTTCGTTCAGCTCGGTGAGTTCGAGGGGGACGCGGTTGGGGTCGTAGGGCGGGTTGGAGGCGAGCACGAGCACGCGGCCGCTCTTGGGCTCGATCGCCGCCACCGCGCCGAAGCCGGTCGCTTCCAGGGCCGAGAGGGCGACTCGCTGCGCCTCGGGATCGAGGTTGGTGACGACGTCGTCGCCTTCCTGGTCGCGGCCGCGCAGCTCGTCGAGGATCGAGGTGAATTCGGAGTCGTTGCCGACCAGCTCGTCGTTGTGGAACTGCTCGAACTCGGTGTCGCCCTCTTCGACGAAGCTGTAGCCGATCGGGTGCCCGTAGAGCGAGCCCTCCGGGTAACGGCGCACGTAGCGCAGCGACTCCCCCCTCCCCTTCGGGACCGAGCGGGCGATCACGGTGCCGTCGGCGGCGAGGATCCGGCCGCGCTTGATCTGCTGCTGCTCGAGCAGAGGGCGCTTGTTGGCGTCCTCTTCCTTCAGCGCCTCGGCGTCGAACACCGACCAGTACGAGGTGAACCCGATCAAGACCGCGAAGAGGACGACGGTCAGGCTGAAGAGCTTGACGATCTGGCGGTTCACCGGCCCTCCACGGCGAGGCCGCCGAGGCGGGCTTCGGCGCCGGCCTCGCGGCGGGCCCGGTCGGAGACGAGCAGGAGCAGGGCCAGGAGGACGAAGTTGGCGACGATCGAGCTGCCGCCGTAGCTGATGAAGGGCAGGGTGACGCCGGTCAGCGGGATCACCCGGGTGACGCCGCCGATGATCACGAAGGCCTGAATCGAGAAGACCGCGGTCAGGCCGGTCGCCAGCAGCTTCGAGAAGCCGTCGTCGGAGATCAGGGCGATCTTGAAGCCCCGCGCCGCGATCAGCAGGTAGATCATCACCACCCCGCAGGCGCCGAAGAGGCCCAGCTCGTTGACGATCAGCGAGTAGATCGTGTCGGTCTGGGCAGCCGGCAGCAGCGCGTTGTCGGTGCCGGGGATGACGATCAGCGCCTGCCCGAAGCCCTTGCCGAAGAGGCCGCCGTCGGCCTGGGCGAAGATCGACTGGAGGATCTGGTACCCGCTGCCCTGCGGGTGGGCGTAGGGGTCGAGCCAGATCTCGACCCGGTCGTGCACGTGAGGCACGGTCGAGGCGAAGAACCAGGCGCCGAGGAGGAACATCGCCATCCCGATCACGACGAAGGAGAAGCGGCCGGTCGCCACGTAGAGCAGGGCCAGGAAGGCGGCGAAGAACATCAACGAGCTGCCGAGGTCGCGGATGAAGACGAGCATGAACATCGACGCCCCCCAGACCACCAGCATCGGGCCGAAGTGCTTGAGCGGCGGCAGCGTCACCCCGAGCACGCGGCGGGCGCCGACGATCAACACCTCGCGGTGCTCGCGCAGGTAGCTGGCGAGGAAGACGACGAGGCAGATCTTCGAGAACTCGGCCGGCTGGAAGGCCAGCGGGCCGAGCTTGACTCCGAGGTAGGCGCCATTGACCTGCTGGCCGATCCCCGGCAGCCGCGGCGCCAGCAAGAGCAGCAGGCCGACCACGGCGATCGTATAGCGATAGCGCTCGAGCACGTCGTAGTCGCGCAGGAACTGGATCGTCAGGGCGAAGAGAGCGAGGCCGAGGACGAACCAGTTGGCCTGGTCGCGAGCCAGGTCGGGGGCGATCCGGTAGATCATCACCAGGCCGAAGGCGGTCAGCAGCGCGACCAGCGGGAAGAGGTAGGGATCGGCGTCGGGAAGACGGACGCGCAGGTAGAGGTGGGCGGCCAGGCAGACGACGAGGAAGTAGGCGCCGTAGACGAGGCTGGCGTCGTCGATCCGGGCGCTCTCCTGAGCGAAGACGGCGGCGAAGCCGGCAGTGAGCAGGAGGGCGACGGGGACGAGCGCGGTCAGCTCCCGGTTGCGGGCGCTCATCTAACCCCTTGGGACCTTTCTATGTCTTCGATCAGGGAGACCGCGTCGGCGCGCGAGCGCAGGTCGTGCCCGCTGACGGCAGCCTGGCGACGGGGCGGCAGCGCCCCGGTCTGAACCGGGCTCGCGTAGCGCTCGTCGAAGAGCGAGACCCCGAAGGGGAGCTCATAGGGCAGGCCGCGGTAGAGGGCGACACGCCCGCCGTCGTCGGTGCCGAGGAACCAGACCTGGCGGTTCCCGTACCAGGCGCCGAAGGCCAGCACCGCAAGCACTGCCAGGACGGCCAGCGCCGAGACGGCGCGGCGCAGCCGGCGGGGTTGCTTGGCTGCCAGGGCCTCGCGGCGCTCCTGGGCCGCCGCGGTGGCGGCGCGGCGGCGAACCTCGGTTGCGGTGAGGCCCGCCTCCTCCGCGCTCGGCCCGATCAGCGTCGCGCCCTCGGGGCGGCGCTGCGGCGCTGCGGCGTCCTCGAGCCGGAAGGCGAGGGCGGTGATGTTGTCGCGGCCGCCCGCGCGGTTGGCTTCGTCGACGAGGCCGCGCACTGCCGCCTGCATCGTCGTGGCGCCGGAGAGCAGCTTCGCGATCTGGGCCTCGTCCCAGCATCGTCGTCAGCCCGTCCGAGCAGATCAGGAAGACGTCGCCCGGCCCGGCGGACACGGTGTGCACGTCGGGCTCGACCTCCGGCTCGGGGCCGAGGGCACGGGTGATGATCGAGCGCTGCGGGTGGTCCTCCGCCTGTGCGTCGGTGAGCTGGCCCTTGCGGCGCATCTCCTCGACCAGGGAGTGGTCGCGGGTGAGCTGCTCGAGGCGGCCGGCGCGCAGGCGATAGGCGCGGCTGTCGCCGACGTGCCCGATGGCGACCTCCTCGCGCTCGGCGTTGACGATCGCCGCGGTCAGAGTCGTCCCCATCCCAGCCCGTGAAGGATCCTCCCGGGCGAGGTCGTGGATGCGCCGGTTGGCCGAGAGGATCGTCTCGCGCAGGACCCGCTCGGCCGGGCCCTGCGGAAGGTCGATGTCGAAGGCGTCGGCGGCGGCGCGGGAGGCGACCTCGCCGGCCTGGGCGCCGCCCATCCCGTCGGCGACGACGAAGATCGGCGGGCGGACGAAGAAGGAGTCCTCGTTGGCGTTGCGCTGGCGGCCGGTGTCGGTGCGAAAGGCCTGGTCGTCGATGCGAAGCATCAGCCGGCCTCGAGCCTGAGCTCGGTGTCGCCGATCCTGACCACGTCGCCGTCGATCAGCTCCGCCTCGCCGCTGAGGGTTGCGTCGTTGAGCAGGGTCCCGTTGGTCGAGTTCATGTCCTCGATGTAGATACGGCCATCGCGACTGAAGATCCTGGCGTGCACGCCGGAGGCATAGCGGTCGTCGATGCGCACGTCCGCATCGGCCGAGCGGCCGATCGAGAGCCCGCCGATCAGGTCGAAGCGCTCGCCGGGCTCGAGCCCGCCCCCGCGCTCGGCTACCAGCCAGACGTCGGGGGACGGCTGCGGCGCGACCGCGGCAACCTGGTGGAACCCGGTGGCGTCGGAGGCGGGCATCGCCGTGCGCCGCACGTCCTTGAGCGCGTTGCGGGCAACCCAGAGCAGGAAGAGGTAGAGAACGGCGAGAAAGCCGAACTTGAGAGCGACGGAGATCGGGTCGTAGTCCACTAGTGCGGGGCGCTCACTGCTCGATGTCGAACAGGAAGGTCGTGGTCCCGACGGTGACCTGGTCGCCTGGGCTGAGGCGGGCCGAGGACACCCGTCGCCCATTCACCTTGATGCCGTTGGTGGACCCCAGGTCGGCGATCGTCCAGTCGCCTGTCTGCGAGCGGCGCAGCTCGGCGTGACGGCGTGACACGTTGGGATCGCCGAGCACGCACTCGGCCTCCTTCGAACGGCCGATCGTGGCGCGAGGACCGTCCAGCACATAGCGGCGGTCCTCCAGAGAGACGACGGCGCGGGTCGCCACCAGCGCCTGTGCTCGCTGCTCGGGACTCTTCGCCGGGGCGGCGTCCTTCACCGCCGAGTAGACCATCGTGTGGCCCTCCTCCCCCTGCCGGGGAGCCTCGCCCTCGTGCACGGGGGGCTTGACCAGGCGCGTCTGGATCCCGAACTCGCCCAGCCGCAGGCGCTCGTCGGTCTTGAACTCGACCGCCGGGCGGGTCAACAGGTCATAGCTGCGCCGGCGGGCATGCTCCAGCAGGTAGCCGGAGAGCTCCTGCTCCAGGGAGCGCTCGTAGCCCTCCAGCTTGGCCCGGTCCTTGCTGGAGAGGTAGACGGTGTACTCGTTCGGCACGTAGACGCGGGCTACCCCGGCCGTCTTGTGGGAGTCCATCTCCTTCGCCAGCTTGCGGGCCAGCTCGACCGGCTGCACCTCGGAGCTGAAAGCACGGCTGAACACCCCCTCGACGAGGCCTTCGATCCGACTCTCGAGGTTGCGTAGAACGCTGATCGGTGGCTCCTTTTGCGCGCGAGGCGAGCGCTGGGTTTGCGGGAAACCGGCTCGAATCCTACGGCAGCAGGACGCCGTGACCGGCGGCGAGCCAGGCTCCCAGGATCGCGGCGGCGGCGACCGCCGCGAGGCGCAGGCGCAGCGAGCGCTCCGGGCGGGGAGGTCGCTCGGCGAGACGGTCCAGCGACCCCTCGATCGCCTCTCCCAGCTCCTCCAGCGAGAGTCGCCTGCCGGGGCGGGCCTCCAGGCAGGCGTCGACCGCGTCGGTGAGCTCGCGCGGGAGATCCGGGCGGAGGCGGCGCAGGGGCCGGTGGCGGGCGCCGATCGCGCGGGCGGTGGCGGCAGGGGTGGAGCGCCGGTTGGGGTTCTCGCCGCTCCAGCACTCGTACAGCATCAGCGCCAGCGAGTAGACGTCTGCCTCCGGGCCGGCCTCGCGCCCCTCGGCCTGCTCGGGCGCCATGTAGGCGAGCGTGCCGACCACGTCGCCTGGCACGGTCAGGGCGGTGGCGTCGGCGAGGCGGGCGACGCCGAAGTCCATCAGCTTCGCGCGGGGCTCCCCGTCCTCGGTGACGAGGACGTTCTGGGGCTTGATGTCGCGGTGGACGACGGAGCGGCAGTGGGCGTGGTCGAGCGCCTCGCAGAGATCGGCGCCGATCTCCCCCATCTCGCGGTCGCTGAGCTCTCCGTCGCGGCTGAGCTGGGCCAGCGTCGAGCCGTCGACCAGCTCGGTGACGAGCAGCGCGTTGCCGTCCTCCTCGCCCATCTCGTAGAGGGTGACGATGCCCGGATGGTTCAGCCTCGCGGCAGCCTGCGCCTCGCGCAGCACGCGCTGGGAGCCTCGGGGACCCCCCGACTCGATCGCCTTCACCGCAACCGGGCGCTCCAGCCGGCCATCCCAGGCCTCGTAGACCGTGCCGAAGCCGCCGCTGCCGATGCGGCGCTCGATCAGGAAGCGGTTGAGGACGAGCGAGCCGACCACGTCACTCCCGGTTCGCCGCGCAGGACAGCACTCCTGCGCGGCGAAGAAACGGGAACGGCGTCGGGGAAACGCGGCGTTTGCTGCGCTTCTTGGCGCGACGACCACGGCAGCGTTCATACTCCCGCCCCACCCAACAGCTTTTTGGAGAGCCAAATTCCCTTGGAGGATTCCCCCGCAAACCGGCCGGGACGCCGGCCACGGCCACAGCGCCGGCCCGAACGGCAACAGATCCTGCTGCGCCGCGGCTTGGCGCTCGGCGGCGGCCTGCTGGTCCTGATCCTGCTCGTCCTCGGCGTCAAGGGCTGCCTCGATGCCCGCAAGGACCGGGCGCTGAGCGACTACGCGCGCGACGTCACCCAGATCGTCGAAGTGACCGACCAGACGAGCAAATCGTTCTTCGACAAGCTCGACGATCCCGGCAGCCTCTCGGTCACCGACTTCATCGGCCAGGTCGACGCCGACCGCAGCGCGATGGACAACTACGCGAGCCGGGTCGACGGCCTCGACGCCCCGGGCGACATGGGCGACGCCCAGGACACGCTCGAGCTGGTCTACGAGCTGCGCAGCAGCGCGATGAACGAAATCGCCGACCAGATCAGCACCGCTCTCGGCGACGTCGGCTCGGAGAGAGCGATGGCGATCATCGCCAAGCAGATGCAGACGCTGGCCGCGAGCGACGTCCTCTACGCGGCGGTCGTGCGCCCGGAAATCAACGCCGTCCTCGCCGACAACGGGATCGAAGGCGAGCGACGTGCCGAAGAGCGTCTTCGTCCCCGACGAGACCCAGCTGGCTCGACGAAGAGCGAAGTGAGCGCGGCTCTCGGTTCGGTCAGCGGCGCGACGGGGGCTGCGACCCCCGGCGTGCACGGGCTCGGCCTGCTCGGCACCAGCGTCAACGGGACCGAACTCTCGGCCGAATCGACCACCTCGGTGCTCAGCGAAGGAACGCCCGAAGTCGAAGTCGCAGGTGCAAAACCAGGGCGAATCGACCGAGAACGGAATCGACGTCTCGGTCACCGTCAGCGGCGGCACGACGCTCTCGGGGACTATCGACAGCATCGAAGCGGGGGAAACGGGAAGCGTCTCGATCCCGCTGACGCCGGCTCCGAAGGGAGAGGCGACGCTGGAAGTCGAAGTCGACACCGTGCCCGGCGAGCAGGTCTCCGAAAACAACGAAGCCAGCTACTCGGTCGCCTTCGAATAGGCGGGTTCCCGTGCGGATCGCCTACCTGGGGCCGGCGGGGACCTTCACCGAGGACGCCCTGCGCGAGGCGCTCGGGCCAGGTGAGCGATTCGAGCCGCTGCGCACGGCGACCGTCCACGACGCCATCCTCGCCGTCGAGCGTGGCGAAGCCGACCGGGCCCTGGTCCCGTTCGAGAACTCGATCGAGGGCTCGGTGCGCAGCACCCTCGACGCGCTCGCCTTCGACACCGAGGGGGTGACGATCGTCGGCGAGCACGACTTCGCGGTGCGGGCGCAGCTGATCGCCCGGGAGGAGACCGGGCTCGGAGAGGTTACGGCCGTGCTCTCCCACCCCCAGCCGCTGGCCCAGTGCGCCCGCTTCCTGCGCGACCAGCTTCCGGATGCCGAGCGGCGCAGCGTCAGCAGCACCGCCGAGGCGGTGCGCCAGGTCGGCGAGGCGGCCGAGCCCTGGGCGGCGATCGGCGCCCGCTCCGCCGCCGATCTCTACGGCTGCGCGATCCTCTGCGAGGACGTCGAGGACGAGGCCAACAACGTCACCCGCTTCGTCTGGATCGCTCCCGCCGGGACCGGGGGCGCGGGCGGCTCCGTTTGGAAGACCTCGCTCGTCTTCTCCGAGCTGGGAGAAGACCATCCGGGCGCCCTGGTCGAGGCCCTGCAGGAGTTCTCCTCGCCGCGGGATCAACCTCACCCGCATCGAGTCCCGCCCCCTGCGCCAGCGGCCTGGGCCGCTACATGTTCTTCTGCGACCTCGAGGGAAGCGCCGAGGATCGGGTCGTGGTCGAGGCCATGGAAGCTCTCCGAACGAAGGCCGCCTCGGTCCGAATTCTGGGCTCCTACCCCGTCGGCTAGCGATGCCTGCGTAGAATTCCCGAGCAAGATGGCAAGAGTGCTCGTACTCAACGCAACGTATGAGCCGATCAACGTCTGCACGTTGAGACGAGCCGCCGTGCTCCTGCTGAAGGAAAAAGCCGAGCTCTTGGAGCGGCGCGAGGGCGCCATCCACTCCGAGCACATGACGATGGAGCGCCCCGACGTGATCCGCCTCGTCAACTACGTGCGGATCCCGCGAGAAGCGCACAGGAGGAAGATCACGCGACGCGCGGTGCTCGCGCGGGACTCGTGGACCTGCCAGTACTGCGGCTCGCGCAAGTCAGGCCTGACGGTCGACCACGTGATCCCACGCAGCCGCGGCGGCAAATCGGTCTGGGAGAACATCGTCGCCGCCTGCGCCAGCTGCAACCGCCGCAAGGGCAACCGCCTCCCCCGCGAGATCCACATGCACCCCCAGACGACCCCCAAGGCCCCGGGGCCCACGGTCTTCATCCAGGTGGCCAGCCCCTCCATTCCGGAAGCCTGGCAGCAGTATCTTCCGGCAGCTGCGTAGACGTTCGTCGGCAGTTAGGCGCCGGGGGCGATGGTGCGCAGGCCCGCGAGTCGTGCCGCAGCAGCCTGACGTTCGTCGTAGGTGACGAAAGCCTCGACTGGACTGAGGTGCAGAGCGGTGGTGACGTGGATGGCGTCCAAAGTCCGCAGGGACGGCTCGGTGAGCGCCGCTGCACCCAAGAGCATGTCGTGATCGATGGGTCTCAGAGCGATGCGGTGGATGAGCTCGTCCACGCGTTCCCAAAGCCCCTCGAGCGGGAGCGCGGGGTCCATGGCGACCGCACGACGAAGAGCCCTAGGTACCTCAGCCAACGCCAACTCGCTGCTTACGAGATCCGCCCCGGCGAGGTATGCGCTGAGCGAGGCGGACTCAGCCTCCTCGCGCGCGAGCTTGACCAGTGCGGAGGCGTCCGCGTAGAAGACGGGCACGTTCTCAGCGGTCGCCGCGGACTTCTTCGAGGGCCCGACTCAGAGCATGCGGATCGCCGCCCGTTTTCAAGGGCTTTGGCAAGGGCCCTGGGCGAAGCGGCGCGGATACTCGTCCTTCGGCGATCAACCGGTCCAGGTCGGACCCGATGCTCACCGCCGGACCCAACTCGGCCACGGGCCTGTTGCGGTCGGTGACCACCAACCGCTCCCCTTTGGCCACGCGCCTCAAGTAGACACTCAAGTTCTGCCTCAACTCCGCGATCCCAACCGTCTTCTCGTTCATGTACATCAAAGTAGCATTTCCTTCTCGCCCAGTTCCGCCAACTGGGTCGCGACTCGCAGGTCGCCGAGAACGCTCTCCCTAACCGCCTTCACAAGCACGGTCGTCGACTCCCAGTCCGTCTCCTCGACCACCTGGGCGGCCCCCAGAGAGCCTGCCAGCCAGCATCTCGATCAGCACGGCACCAGGGTCCTCCCCGGGGAAGGCATCCTCGGGGAGATCCGCGAGCAGCGGCGCGTAGATGCTGCCGAGCGAGAAAGCCGTGCGCAACAGCTCTTCGATCAACAACTGGGCCGCCCCATGCTCTTCTACGCCGCCGTTCTCACAAGTCACGCGTCCTTAAGGCTCTGGCGAGGTCACTTTCTCCCCCTTGGCGCACGTTCCCCGTGCAACCGCAAGCTTCAACAAGGAGCTTGGCGACCGAGAAGAGGGTCGGGTATCCCTTCCCAAAACACTCAAGCGCGGCTCCTGCCGCGCGTTTTGGGAAGGGATACCCGACCCTCCCAACGCTCGACTACTCCCCCAACTGCTCCTGCCCGTCGGGCTCCTCGGCTTCTGAGTCGTCGTCGACGACGAGAGCTACGGCGCTTACGCAGTCGTCGTCCTTCATGTTCATGACTTTGACGCCCTGGGTGGGACGGCCCATCTGCGAGATGCCGCCGGCGGGGGTGCGCTGGACCATGCCGTTCTGGGAGATGAAGAGCAGGTCCTGGTGCTCGCGGACGATCAGGGCGCCGGCGAGGCCCCCCTTCTTCGCGGTCAGCTTCGCGGTCAGCACGCCCTTGGTGCCGCGGCCCTTGACCGGGTACTCGGAGACCGAGGTGCGCTTGCCGTAGCCGTTCTCGGTGACGACGAAGAGCTCGGAGTCGTCGCGGGCGACGTCCATCGCCAGGACCCGGTTGGCCTTGCCGTTGACCTTGGCCGAGACGTTCATGCCCTTGACGCCGCTCGTGTCGCGGCCCATCGCCCGCACGGCCTCCTCGGAGAAGCGCGAGGCATGACCCGACTTGGAGACCAGGAGGATGTCGTCGTCGCCCGAGGTCAGGCGCACCTGGACCAGCTCGTCGCCGTCGCGGATCTTGATCGCGATGATCCCGTCGGCCCGGATCGGCGTGTTGTAGGCCTTGAACTCGGTCTTCTTGACCAGGCCTTCGGCGGTGGCGAAGACCAGATACTTGTTCTCGCTGAAGTCGCGGGTCGGGATCACCGCGGTCACCTTCTCGCCGTCGCGCAGCGGCAGCACGTTGACCAGGGCGCGGCCTTTGGCCGTCCGGGCGCCCTCGGGCAGCTCGTAGACCTTGAGCCGGTAGACCTTGCCCCGGTTGGTGAAGAAGAGTAGGAAGTCGTGGGTCGAGCAGATGTGCAGGTGCTCGATGTAGTCGTCCTCCTTGAGGTCCATCCCCATCACCCCGCGGCCGCCGCGGTGCTGCTGGCGGTAGGTGGCGAGCGGCAGCCGCTTGGCGTAGCCGGAGTGGGTGATCGAGATCACCATCTGCTGGTCGGCGATCATGTCCTCGATGTTCATGTCGCCCTCGAAGTGGGTGACTTCGGTGCGGCGCTCGTCGCCGTAGCGCTTGTCGACCTCGTCGAGCTCCTCGACGATCACCGCGTCGATCCTGGCGGGATCGCCGAGGATCGAGCGCAGCTCGGCGATCCGCTTGGACAGCTCTTCGTGCTCCTCGCGAAGCTTGTCGGACTCCAGCGCGGTAAGGCGGGCGAGGCGCATGTCGAGGATCGCCTGCGCCTGCTCCTCGGAGAGCTCGAAGCGCTCGATCAGGCCCGTCTTCGCCGTCTCGGTGTCGGCCGAGCCGCGGATCAGCTCGATCACGGCGTCGAGGTTGTCGAGCGCGATCAGCAGCCCCTCGAGGATGTGGGCGCGCGCCTCGGCGTGGCGCAGCTCGTGCTGGGTGCGGCGGATGACGACCTCGCGCTGGTGGCTGACGTAGTGCTCGATCAGCTCCTTGAGGCCGAGCGTGCGCGGCACGCCGTCGACCAGCGCGACCATGTTGATCCCGAAGGTGCTCTGCATCGCCGTGCGCTTGTAGAGCTGGTTGAGCACCACCTCGGGCGGGTCGCCGCCGCGCTTGGTCTCGATCACCAGCCGCATGCCTGAGCGGTCCGACTCGTCGCGCAGGTCGGAGACGCCGGTGATCTTCTTCTCGCGGACGAGGTCGGCGATCTTCGTGATCAGCCCGCCGTCGCCGCCCTTCTTGACCATGAAGGGCAGCTCGGTGACGACGATCGCGTCGCGGCCGCCCTTGATCGGCTCGACGTGGGCGCGGGCCCGGATCCGAACCGAGGCGCGGCCGGAGGCGTAGGCCTCGGCGACGCCTTCGGCGCTCATGATCCCGCCGCCGGGGAAGTCCGGGCCCTTGACGTGCTCCATCAGCCCGGCGAGGTCGATCCCCGGGTTCGCGATGTAAGCCTTGACCGCCGCGATCGACTCGCTCAGGTTGTGCGGCGGGATGTTGGTCGCCATCCCGACCGCGATCCCGAGGACCCGTTGACGAGCAGGTTCGGGAAGCGCGCGGGTAGGACCAGCGGCTCCTGCTGGGATTCGTCGTAGTTGGGCCCCCACTCGACCGTGTCGGCGTCGATGTCGCGCAGCAGCTCCGTCGAGAGCCGCGCCAGGCGCGCCTCGGTGTACCTCATCGCGGCGGGCGGGTCGTCGTCGATCGAGCCGAAGTTGCCCTGGCCGTCGACGAGCATGTAGCGCAGCGAGAAGTCCTGCGCCATCCGGGCCAGCGTGTCGTAGATCGCGCTGTCGCCGTGCGGGTGGTACTTGCCCATCACCTCGCCGACGATGAAGGCCGACTTGCGGTAGGGCCGGTTGGGCTGCAGGGCGAGGTCGTGCATCGCGTAGAGCACGCGCCGGTGCACCGGCTTGAGCCCGTCGCGGACGTCCGGCAGCGCGCGGCCGACGATCACGCTCATCGCGTAGTCGAGGTACGACGAGCGCATCTCGTTGGTCAGCTCGCGCTCCTCGATCCGCCCTCCGGTAAGAGCGTCGGCACCCTCCACTAGAGCGTCACCTCACCCAGAACGCGAAAACCAAGCAGGTCGGGGGATGCAGGGAGGCCGACGAGGGGAGCGCACTTGTTGGTGCGTGACCCGAGGAAGCCGACTGAAGACCCCGAGATGCGCCGGTTTGCAGCGTTCTGGTCAGACATCGATGAACCTGACCTCCTTCGCGTGGCTTTCGATGAACGCCTTGCGCGGCTCGACCTTGTCGCCCATCAGGTCGGCGAAGACCTTCTCCGCCAGCGCCGCGTCGTCGATCCGGACCCGCTCGAGCGTGCGGCTCGCCGGGTCCATCGTCGTCTCGCGCAGCTGTTCGGCGTTCATCTCGCCCAGTCCCTTGAAGCGCTGCATCGTGACTCCCTGGCGGGCAAGCTCCAGCACCATGCGGCGCAGCTCGTCGAACGACTCGGCCATGCGCTCCTTCTGGTCCAGGGAGAGCTTGAACGGCGGGCGACCCACCTGCTTGAGCAGCTCGGCGTGCGACTCGATCAATCGCCGGTAGTCGTGCGACTCGAAGAGCCCGGCGGAAAGCTCGAATGCCTTGGCCAGCCCGTCGCGGCGGTGGACCGCGCGAACGAGGATCTCGTCGCCGGATTCGGAGACGATCTCGGTGTCGAAGGGCTCGACCTCACCGGCGTCGCCGTTCAGTACGTCCTTCACCTCGGCCAGCGAGGTAACCCCCCGGTCGAGGATTTCCGACTCGCCGAGGAAGCGCACCAGCTCGTGGCCGAAGTCCGCCTGCAGGGAGTCTCCCCAGCCCTCGTGCTCCTTGAGGCGCCGGTTGAAGCGCTGCCAGCGGGAGGCGGTCAGCTTGTGCGTCGGTGCCTTCCGCGTCGGTCAGCTCGACCTGCTCGAGCTTGTCGCGCAGCAGCAGCTCCTCGAGCTCGGACTCTTTCTCGACGTAGGTCTCCTGCTTGCCGTTTTTCAGCTTGTAGAGCGGCGGCTTGGCGATGTAGACGTAGCCGGCCTCGATCAGCTCCGGCATCTCGCGGTAGAGGAAGGTGAGCACCAGGGTGCGGATGTGCGCGCCGTCGACGTCGGCGTCGGTCATCAGCACGACCTTGTGGTAGCGGGCGTCTTTGACGTCGAACTCCTCGCGGATGCCGGTGCCGACGGCGGTGATCAGTGCCTGGATCTCCTGGTTGGAGAGGACCTTGTCGATCCGCGCCTTCTCGACGTTGATGATCTTGCCGCGCAGCGGCAGGACCGCCTGGGTGTTGCGGTCGCGGCCCTGCTTCGCCGAGCCGCCGGCGGAGTCACCCTCGACGATGAACGAGCTCGGCCAGCGCCGGGTCGCGGACGGTGCAGTCGGCGAGCTTGCCCGGCAGGGTCGAGTTCTCCAGCGCCGACTTGCGACGCGTCAGGTCGCGGGCTTTGCGGGCCGCCTGACGCGCGCGGGCGGCGTCGACCGCCTTGCCGACGATCCGTTTCGCCTCGCCGGGGTTCTCCTCGAAGAACTCGCCGAGCTTGCGGTTGACCGTCTCCTTGACCAGTCCCTCGATCGGCGGGTTGCCCAGCTTGGTCTTGGTCTGACCCTCGAACTGCGGGTCCGCGAGCTTGACCGAGATCACCGCGGTCAGCCCCTCGCGGACGTCGTCGCCGGTGAGGTTCTCGTCTTTCTCTTTGAGCAGGCCCTTGCCGCGCGCGTAGGCGTTGAGCGTGCGGGTCAGCGCCGAGCGGAAGCCGGAGAGGTGGGAGCCGCCCTCGTGGGTGTTGATGTTGTTGGCGAAGCTGAAGACCGATTCCTGGTAGGAGGAGTTCCACTGCATCGCGACCTCGACCTGGCCGTCCTCGGTCTCGCCCTCGAAGTAGACGGTCTTGCGATGCAGGGCGTCCTTGTTCTCGTTGAGGTGGGCGACGAAGTCGACGATGCCGCCCTCGTAGTGGAAGGTGTCGCTCTGGCCGGCTCCGCGCTCGTCGACCAGCTCGATCTTCAGGCCGCGGGTGAGGAAGGCCGTCTCGCGCAGCCGCTCGGCGAGGGTCGCGTAGTCGAACTCGAGCTCGTCGAAGATCTCGGCGTCGGGAAGGAAGGTGATCGAGGTGCCGGTCGCCTTGGTCGCCTTGCCGGCGGCGAGGTCGCGCTGCGGCTTGCCGCGCTCGTAGTCCTGGGTCCAGACCGAGCCGTCGCGGCTGATTTCGAGATGGAGGCGCTCGGAGAGCGCGTTGACGACGGAGATGCCGACGCCGTGCAGGCCGCCGGAGACCTTGTAGCCGCCGCCGTCGCCGAACTTGCCGCCGGCGTGCAGCGTCGTCAGCACGACCTCGGCTGCCGGTCGCTTCTCTTTCTTCAGTTCGTCGACCGGGATGCCGCGACCGTTGTCGGTGACCGTGCAGCTGTTGTCGGGGTGAAGGACGACGCGGACTTCGTCGCAGTGGCCGGCGAGCGCCTCGTCGACCGAGTTGTCGACGACCTCGTAGACCAGGTGGTGGAGTCCACGAGGGCCGGTCGAGCCGATGTACATGCCGGGCCGCTTGCGGACCGCTTCCAGACCCTCGAGGACGGTGATGTCCTTGGCCCCGTAGGAGGCTGGGTCGCCGTCTTTTTTGGCCGCGGCCGGCTTTGTCTTCTCAGGCAATTAGTCCCTTCCCGCTCTCATAGAAAACCCCGACCCGCGGGCGCGTGCCGCACAGGATCGGGGCCGAAACGCAAGTTGACATAAGGATACCAGTTCGGGTCCCTCGAAGACCGGTCAAGGCAAGCAAAAATCCCTGCAAATCAGTCATATTTTAAATTACTTTCGGTCATCTTCGACACGGAACCGCAAACTCCGCGGCGCCTGCTCTCCGAGGCGCTCCTCGAGGCGCTCCAGGAGCTGTCCTTGCATCAAATCCAACTCCTGCGCCCAGACGGAATCCGAGCAGGCCACCAAGACCTCCCCCGCACGCTCTGAGACGGGGCTGGCGACGGCGGCGATCTGCTCGCCCACGGCCTCCGCCCAGGCCGCCTGGAGGGCGGCAAGTGGGGTCTTCGGTGCCGCCTCGCTCGAGGGCGGCACGCAGCGCCGTCGCGGCGGGCCGGGGCGCTCTTCGCCGGCTCACGCCGCCGCAGCCTCGCTGAGGGCGAGTGGCATCCGCACGACGGAACCGCTTGCCCGCTCCGGCAGGGAGTCCATCGAGGCCGCCGTGATCAGTGCCTGCCCGCCGCCCGCGAGTCGCTCGACCAGGCGCTCCCGGCGTCCCGGGTCGAGCTCGCTCATGACGTCGTCGAGCAGCAGCAGCGGCGCGACTGCGCCGAGCGCGCAGCAGCGCGTCGCGCTCGGCGAAGAGAAGGGCGAGAAGCGCAGCGCGCTGCTGGCCCTGCGAGCCGTAGCGGCGCAGCGAGCGGCGCTCGCGCTCGATCTTCAGCTCGTCGAGGTGGGGGCCCCAGGAACTGCGGCCGAGGCGGAGGTCGGCCTCGCGGCGCTCGGCCAGGCCGGCGCGGATCTCCTCGGCGGACCCGGCGGCGCGGGGCGCGTACTCGATCGTCGCGGCGCCCTCCAGCCCCAGCTCCTCCGCCGCGCTCGGCAAAGGGCTGCGCCAGCTCGGCGACCGCCTCCGCGCGGGCCTCGACCAGCGCGGAGGCCGCCTCGGCCATAGTCGCGTCCCAGACGTCGAGATCGGCGGGCGCTGCGCGACCCGAGGCGATGCGGGCGACCAGGGCGTTGCGCTGCGCGAGCGCCTGTCCGAAGCGCTTGCGCAGGTCGGCGCGGGCGGGCCAGCGGGCGGCGACGAAGCCGTCGAGGTGGGCGCGGCGTTCCGCCGGAGGGCCCTTGACCAGAGCCAGCCGGTCGGGAGAGAAGACGGCCACAGGGGGACGGCTGTGGGAGATCGCGGCCGGGTCGGCGGCGCTGCCGTCGAGCAGGTGGCGGCGGCCTTCGGCCCGGCTCACCGAGGCGAGCAGCCGGCGCTCGATGCCGTCGTCGTCGCGCACCGTCGCTTCGGCGCGGGCGAAGGACTCGCCGAACGGGATCAGGTCGCGGCGGTCGCCGGTTCGGAAGGAGCGGCCGGTGAGGGCGAAGTAGAGGGCCTCGAGCAGGTTCGTCTTGCCGATCCCGTTGGGACCGACGAGGCTGACGATTCCCGGGCCGAGCTCGACCCGCGCCTGCGCCAGGCTCCGCAGCGGCCTCGCTTCGACGGCCGTGACCAGCATCCAGCCAACCTCAGACGTTGAGGCGGATCGGCATCACCAGGTAGCGGAAGTCTTCGTTGTCGACCGGCTGCAGCAGCCCCGGCCGCAGCGGCGAGATCAAGCGAAGCATCACCTCGTCGCCCTCGACGCTTTCGATGCCCTCCCGCAGGAAATCGGGGTTGAAGCCGATCTCCAGCGGCTCGCCCTCGAACGCCGCCGGCATCGTCTCTTCGGCGTCGCCGACGTCGGGAGTCGATGCGGCCACGGTCAGCTCGCCCGGGGAGAGCGAGAGTCGCAACGGAGCGTTGCGCTGGGCGAGCTGGCTGACGCGACGAGTGACGTCGAGCAGCTCCGGTCGCGGCAATCTGACGTCGTGCTCGTAGGACTCCGGCAGGAGTTGTCGAAAGTTGGGGAACTGGCCGTCGATCAACCTCGTGTTGAGGACGATCTCCCCTGCCTTGAAGACGGCCTGGTTGCGGAGCAGGGCCACCGAGACCGTCTCGACGCCGTCGGCTGGAGACGATGCGCCCGAGCTCGCGCAGGGCCCGGGCCGGGATGTTCGCCTCGAGCTCGCCGCCGATCTCCTGCTCGAGCTCGGTGCGCTTTACCGCGAGCCGGTAGGAGTCGGTTGCGACCATCGTCATCTCGGAGCCGCTGGCGCTGACCAGGACCCCGGTCAGCACCGGCCGCATGTCGTCGCGGGATGCGGCGCGGGCAACCAAATCGACGGTCGCCGCCAGCGCCGCTGCCGGGATCGTCAAGCGGCTCGCCCTCCTCGTCCGGCAGCTTGGGAAAGTCCTCGCTGGGAAGGACCCGCAGGTGGAAGCTGGAGCCGCCGCTGCGAATCTCGACGTCGCGCTCGGCCTCGCGCAGCTCGATCTCCACCGTCGGGTCGCCGAGCGAGCGCGCGAGCTCGGCCAGGAGGCGGCCGGGAAGCAGGACCGAGCCGGTGCCGTCGGCCTCGGCCTCGAGACTCGGTCTTCAGGCCCATCTCGAGATCGGTCGCGCAGAGGCTGACGCCGCCTTCCTCGACACCGATCAGGATTCCCGAGAGCGACTGGGTCGCGGCGCGGGTCGAGACGGCGCGGGAGACGACCGAGAGCTTGGCGACGAGCTCGTCGCGTTTGGTTTTCAGCTTCAAGTGGTGAATGCCTTCTTGAGTTGGATTAGGGCTTGTGGAAAAGCGCGAAAGCGAGGGCTACGCCGCTTCGGCAATGGCTTCGCGGGTTGTGGGCTGCTCTGTGGAGGGGCACTGATTCTTACACCGGCGTCGGCCGTCAGGCGGAGTCTGTGGGCGTTGCTGTGGATTGCGGATGCGCAGCTGCTCGACCCGGGAGGCGAGCTGGGTGTCCTCGCCGCACTGAGCTTCGATCCGGCGGATTGAGTTGAGCACGGTCGAGTGATCTCGCCCGCCGTAGAGCCGTCCGATCTGGGGAAGCGAGAGGTCGGTCAGCTCGCGAGTGAGGTAGATCGCGACCTGGCGGGCGCGCAGCGGGGTCGCGGCGCGAGTCGAGCCGACGAGCTCGGCGCGGGAGATGCCGAAGGCGACGGAGACACGCTGCTGGATCTCCTCGATCTGGCTGGGTTCGCGGGAGCGCGAGCGTCTTCGGAATCACGGCGTCGATCAGCTCGGTGCTGAGCGGCTTGGCGGTGAGCGAGGCATGGGCGATGACGCGGGTGAGCGCTCCGTGGAGCTGGCGTACGTTGGCGTCGATCCGCTGCGCCAGCTCGGCAAGGACGTCGCCCTCGGTGTCGATCCCGGCCTCGCTGACGAGGCGGCGCAGGACGGTGAGGCGAGTTGCCAGGTTGGGAGGCTCGACCGCGACCGTCAGGCCCCACTCGAAGCGGTCGCGCAGCCGCGTCTCGAGGGTCGAGAGCTCGCTTGGAATGCGGTCTGCGGAGAGGACGATCTGGCTGCCGCCCTCGTAGAGCGCGTTGAAGGTGTGGAAGAACTCGTCCTCGGTATGGCGCTTGCCCTCGAGGAACTGGACGTCGTCGACGAGCAGCACGTCGAGGTCTCGGTAGCGACGCTTGAACTCCTCTGCGCCCTGTGTGCGCAGAGCCGTGACGAACTCGTTGGTGAAGCGCTCGGCGGTGGTGTAGCGGACGCCGAGGGCGGGTGCCGAAGCGGCGAGGTAGTTGGCGATCGCGACCAGGAGATGGGTCTTGCCGAGACCCGGCGGGCCGTGGAGAAAGAGGGGGTTGTAGGCCTCCGACGGCGCCTCGGCTACGGCGAGAGCGGCACCGTGGGCGACGCGGTTGCCCTCGCCGATCACGAACCGGTCGAAGGTGTAGTTGACGTTGAGATCGAGATCGGCACCGGCTCCGGCCGCGCTCTCGTTCCCGCCCTCGGCGAAGCTGACGTCGGCGAGATCGGAATCGCTCGGCTCTCAGCGCCTCGCGAATCAGGCCGGCGTAGCGGCGCTCGGCCCAGGCGCGGATGTTGTCGGGCGCCGAGAGGTAGAGGACACCCGCCCGTGCGCCCGAGACTTTCAGCGGCTCCAGCCAGAGCTGGAAGGTGGACGGCGGCACAGACGCGCGCAGCCGCTCCTGGACTTCCCCCCAGGTACGGTCGAGCTCGGATTTCGCCGCCCGGTCGTCGCACCGCTGGCGACCATAGCGACGGGGGGAGGCAGCGACACCAGGCCCGCCGCAAATGCCGGAGAAAGCTTGCCGGGGGTGTTGGCCCGCGGGTCCTGTCATGGGGCAGGGGGGCACTGCGGGCGAGGTGTACGTCCTCGACCCCCCTACCCCATGCCACCCGCGGGAGGGGCGGCCCCGGCATGTTTTGCAGCTGGATCACGAGCCGGGATCCCGCAGGGCCTCCTGGGAGAAGCTTTTCTTCCTCGTCCGTATACTGCGACGGCCGATGAAGCGGACTTATCAGCCGAAGAAGCGGAAGCGGGCGAAGACCCACGGGTTCCGGGCGCGTATGAGCACCCGGGGCGGCCGGGCGATCCTCAAGCGCCGGCGCCGCAAAGGCCGGAAGCGCCTCACCCCGTAGATGGCGGCGAAGCGCCGCCGGCTCTCGCGCAGCGGCGAGTTCGACCGCGTCTACCGCGACGGATCATCACATGCGACCCGCTACCTCGTCCTCTACAGCTTTCCCCGCAAGAGCGAAGAGGCCGACGAAGTGAGGCTCGGCGTCTCGGTGAGTCGCAAGATCGGCGGCGCCGTCGACCGCAACCGGGTCAAGCGGGTCCTGCGCGAGGCATTTTGGGCCCTCTCCGACCAGCTTCCCGCCGGTCATGACTTCGTCCTCGTCGCCCGGCCCGAGATCGGCGGCTGATCGAGCGCGACGGCAGCTGCGGGAGTGGGGGGAAGCATCGAAGAGGCGCTGCGCGGCGACAGGGGAGCCGTTCCACGTGAAACGGCCGCTCCTTGCCCTGATCGCCGCCTACCAGCGCTGGATCTCTCCCGCGATTCCCCGCCGCTGCCGCTACGAGCCGACCTGCTCCGCCTACGCGGCGGAGTCCGTGCAGCGCTTCGGCGCCCTGCGCGGCGCCCTTCTCGGTACCTGGCGCCTGCTGCGCTGCAACCCCTTCAGCCATGGCGGCTTCGACCCGGTCCCCGAGCGCTTCACGCTGCGAGTCGGTCCGGTCGATCCCGCCGCCCACCACGGTGAGGTGCACACATGATCCCGGCGAACATCCTCCAGCCGCTGATCGACATCGCCAACGAAGTCCTCAAGTTCTTCCATGACAGCGTCGGCCTCAGCTGGGGGAGCGCGATCATCGCGCTGACGATCGTGACGCGGGCGCTGCTGATCCCCCTCACCTACAAACAGCTGAAAGGCATGCGGGCGCTGCAGGCGCTGCAGCCGCAGATCAAAGAGATCCAGGCCAAATACAAAAACGACCGTCAGCGCATGCAGCAGGAGATGATGCGCTTCTACCAGGAGAACAAAGTCAACCCCTTTGCCTCCTGCATCCCGCTGCTGGCGCAGCTGCCGGTCTTCATCACGCTCTTCTACCTGCTGCAGAACGAGCTTCCCGACGACATCGGCTGCAAGGCGGGCGAATGCGGCTCGGAAGCCTCCTTCCTCTTCATCAGCGACCTGACGACCAAGGCCACCGGGGGCGAACTGATCGCCCTGCTGGTCCTCTACGTCGGCACGCAGCTGATCTCCGGGATGGTGATGGCGGTCACCGCCGACAAAAGCCAGCGGATGATGATGTTCGTCCTGCCGCTGATCTTCGTCCCCTTCGTGATCAACTTCCCGGCCGGCCTCGTCCTCTACTGGATCACCACCAACGTCTGGACGATCGGCCAGCAGTACACGATCCAGAAGCTGATCCCGGCGCCTCAGGTGGCCACGCCGGCGGAGATTCAGGCGGCGAAACCGCCTCCGCCGTCGCCTAGGAAAAAGAAGAAGCGGCGGTAGGCAAGCCCGGCGGGGAGGGGTCTGGGGATCCCATTGCACCGCCTGGCGGCGGTGCAACCTCGAGCGGCTTCGCGGCCCATAATCACCTTGCCGGGGGCCGCTTCGCGAGGATCCCCAGACCCCTCCCCGCCGGGCTTTTTCGGCCCACACAAGCTTTCTCGTCCCAGCCCTGGGCGAGCTCCGGGATCTAGGGCTGCTCGGTCCCTAGGCGCATTCTCAAGCTCGCCGGGATCAGGAGATGTCTCTTTGCGAGCTTCTCTCGCGGGGGGTGGCGTCGTAGGGGGAACCGCCCCCGAGGACGCTTTAGCGACCGGAGGGGGTGGTGGGTCCCCTGCGGCGACAGGACCCGCCGCGCCAACACCTCCTCGCTAATAGACTCACCGCCATGGGTGAGATCGCGGACTGGCCTGCGGAGCCGGCAGAGCGGGTGAGGGAGCTTGTCGAGGGCGTTCTCGACGAGCTCGATTTGGATGGCGAGGTCGAGATCGTCGAGGACGACGACCGGATCACGGCTTCGATCGAGGGGGACGACGACTACGGGCTGCTGATCGGCAAACGGGGGCAGACGATCGACGCGCTGCAGCTGCTCGCCTACCAGGCCGCCTTCCGCGGCCTCCGCGACCGCAAACGGGTCGTCGTCGACGCGGCCGGCTACCGGGAGCGGCGCCGGGAGACGCTGACTGCCCGCGCGGACCGAGCTGCCGAGCAGGCGCTGAACGACAGCCACTCGGTCGAGATGGATCCGATGAGCGCGCAGGAGCGCCGGGTCGTCCACGAGCACCTCAAGGACCGCTCCGGCGTCGAGACCTACAGCGAAGGCGACGAGCCCCACCGCTGCGTCGTCGTCGCACCGCTCGTCACCGAGTGAGCGCGGAGCGGGCAAGCGTGCATATCTGGTTCTTCGCGCCGCGAGCGAAGCACGATCCATTGCTGTGAGCCCGGAACCGCCGCCTCGGCCTCGACCCCGCGGCAAGGGCGGCGATGGAGACCGTCCTTCGCCTGCTTGCCGAGGAGCGGGCCTCGGTCAGCTCGGTCACCGACCCTGGGCGCGCCTGGAAGGTCCACGTCGCCGACAGCCTCACCGGTCTCGAGGTGCAAGGCCTTCGAGACGCTCCGAGAATCGCCGATATTGGCTCTGGAGCGGGGTTTCCGGGGCTCGTCCTGGCGGTTGCGCTGCCGACCGCGCAGCTCGACCTGATCGAGTCCGTAGGCCGCAAGTGCGAGTTCATCCAGCGCGCGATCGACGCCGCGGCGATCGGCAACGCCCGGGTCCTCAACCTGCGCTCGGAGGAGCTGGCGCAGGCAGAGGGTCGCGAGGCCTACGCGGCCGTCACGGCCCGCGCGGTCGGCCGGCTCTCCACCCTGGCCGAGCTCGCCTCGCCCCTGCTCGAAGCGGGAGGCGTCCTCGTCGCCTGGAAGGGCAAGCGCGACCCCGAGGAGGAGGCGCAGCTCGCCCGCGCGGCCGAGGGCCTGGCGATGCAGCCTGAGCAGATCCTCCACGTCGGCCCCTATGCGGGCAGCGAGCACCGCCACCTGCACGTCCTCCGCAAGTCCGGTCCCACCCCCGCCGGATTGCCGCGCCGAGCGGGAATGGCCAAGAAGCGCCCGCGCGGCTAGGCGCTAGTCTGCGCCCGACATGGGCGTCGTCTACGCGATCTCGAACCAGAAGGGCGGTGTCGGCAAGACGACGACCGCGGTCAACGTCGCCGCCTGCGTCGCCGCGTCGGGCTCCCAGACCCTGCTCGTCGACCTCGATCCGCAGTGCAACGCGACGGTCGCCCTCGGCGGCGAGCGCGACCTGCACCCCTCCTCCTACGACTGCCTGATCGGCGACGTCTCGGTCGCCGAGGCGGCGCGGCCGGCCGGCCCCGACAACCTCTGGCTGGTCCCCGCCAACCGCGACCTCGCCGGCGCCGCGGTCGAGCTGCCGCGGATCGAGGGCTCCGAGACGCGGCTGCGCGAGCGGCTCGGCCCGGTGCGCGAGCGCTTCGCCTACACGCTGCTCGACTGCCCGCCCTCGCTGGGACCGGTCAGCGTCAACGCGCTGGCCGCCGCCGACCGGGTGATCGTCCCGGTCCAGGCCGAGTACCTGGCGCTCGAGGGCCTGGTCCAGTTCCTCGACACGCTGGCGATGATCCGCCGCGAGCTCAACCCGCGACTGGAGGTGTCGGGTCTCTTGGTCACCATGCACGACGAGCGCACCCGCCTGGCGCAGGACGTCGAGCGGGAACTGCGCCAGCACTTCCCCGAGATGGTCTTCGAGACGGTCATCCCGCGCAGCGTCAGGGTCGCCGAGGCGCCGAGCTATGGTCTGCCCGTGACCGAGCACTCGCCCCGACTCCCGCGGCTCCGACGCCTACCGCGCCCTCGCCGAGGAGCTCGCGACCCGTGGCTAAGGCCGCCGCGCGGTCTCGGCAGCGGCCTCGCCGCGATCCTCCCGGAGGCGACGGCCGGGGACGCCGGCGAGCTGCGCGAGCTGCCGGTCGAGCTGATCAAGCCGAACCCGAACCAGCCGCGGACGAAGATCGACCCCGAGGCGCTCGCCGGGCTCTGCCTCCTCGATCGAGGCCAACGGAGTCGTGCAGCCGCTGCTCGTCCGCCCCTTGCCCGACGGCAGCTACGAGCTGATCGCCGGCGAGCGGCGCTGGCGCGCCGCGCAGGCCGCGGGCCTGGACAAGGTCCCCGCGGTCGTCCGCGACCAGGAGCTGGCCGAGCGCCTCCAGGTGGCCCTGATCGAGAACATGGTCCGCGAGGATCTCAACCCCGTCGACGAGGCAAGGGCCTGCGCCGCCCTGGTCGACGACCTCGGCCTCTCCAAGGAGGAGCTGGCCCGCCGCGTCGGACGCAGCCGCCCCGCCGTCTCCAACCTGATCCGCTTGCTCGACCTTCCCGACGAGGCTCTCGGCCTGCTCGAGTCGGGCGAGCTCAGCGAAGGCCACGGCAAGGCGATCCTCCTCGCCGACGGCAACGACGTGCGCAGGCGGCTTGCCCGCGACGCCGCCCGCGGGGGCTGGTCGGTCCGCGAGACCGAGAACCGGGCTAAGCTGGCTGGCCAGCCAAGAAAGAAGAGCGGTTCCCGGGCGCCGGTGTCGGTCGAGCAGGCTGCGGCGATCCGCGATGCGACCGATGAGCTCGAGTCGGCGTTCGGCCAGGAGGTCAGGGTGCGACCGAGGGGAGAGGGAGTCGCGGTCGAGATCCGCTTCGGCGACCTTGAGGAGGCCCTGGCGCTCGCCCGAGAGCTCGCCCGCAACGGTCGCTGAGGCCCCGCCGTCAGGCCTCGATCACCCCGCTATCCTTCGGCTTGGCTCCGGGCGATTAGCTCAGTTGGTTAGAGCGCGTCTCTGATAAGGACGAGGTCCCTGGTTCGAGTCCAGGATCGCCCACTCGTGCAGCAGATGCAGATCTACGGCGTCAGCTTCGACATGGTCGGCAAGCAGCCGATCGTCTTGTTGAAGACGGTCGACGGCAACAAGTTCCTGCCGATCTGGATCGGCCATCCCGAGGCGGCGGCGATCCTGATGAAGCTCCAGGGCGCCTCGACGCCGCGTCCGATGACCCACGACCTGCTCTCCGACCTGCTCGACCAGCTCGACGCCAAATGCGAGCGGGTCTCCGTGACCGAACTGCGCGACAACACCTTCTACGCCTCGATCACGGTCTCGATCAACGGGTCGGAGATGGAGATCGACTCGCGACCCTCCGATGCCCTCGCCCTCGCCGTCCGCGTCTCGGCGCCGATCTTTGCCGACGAGGACGTGATCGAGGAGTCGGCGATCGAGTTCGAGCACGACGTCGAGGACACCGAGGAGGTCGTCGACAAGTTCAAAGAGTTCCTCGACGAGGTCACGCCGGACGACTTCGCCAAGGGCGAGGATTCCTAAGCGCCCGCCGGAGCCAGGGCGAGGTCGAGGATCCGCTCGACCAGCTGCTCGAAGGACATGCCGGCAGCCTCGGCGGCCTGGGGGAGGAGGCTGGTGTCGGTGAGACCGGGGATGGCGTTGACCTCGAGCACCTGTGGCCCCTCCTCGCCGAGGATCAGGTCGACGCGCGAGAAGCCCGAGCAGCCGAGCGCCTCGTAGGCGGCCAGGGCGGCGTCGGTGACCGCGGCCGTCTGTCCCGCGTCGAGTTGCGCGGGGCAGACGAAGGAGGTGCGCCCGATCTCGTAGCGTGCTTCGAAGTCGTAGCTGTCGACCCGACCGGGGGATCGCCTCGACCACCGGCAGCGCCTCGCCGCCGAGCACGCTGACGGCCAGCTCGCGACCGCTGACGAAGCGCTCCAGCAGCACCCGGTCGTCGTAGCTGAAGGCGGAGACCAGCGCGCTCGGGCACCTCGGAGGCGCTCTCGGCAAACTTCACTCCCAGCGCCGAGCCGCCGCGGCTGGGCTTGACCACGAGCGGGAAGCCCAGCCGCTCCTCCAGGCCCCCGAGCGCGTCGGCGGCGCCGAGCTCGCGAAAGGCGGTCTCGTTGAAGGCGAACCAGTCCGGGGTCGGGATCCCCGCCGCGCGCAGCTCGTGCTTGGCCAGGACCTTGTCGATGCAGCGCACGCAGGCGGCGACTCCCGGGCCCGGTGAAGGGAATGCCGAGGATCTCCAGCAGCTCCTGCGCGGTGCCGTCCTCGCCGCCCATGCCGTGCATGGCGACGAAGGCGACGTCGGGCCGCTCGGCGCTCAGCCGCTTGACCAGATCGCCGTCGGCCTCCAGCGCGAGCACCTCGTGGCCGAGCCTGCCGAGCGCGTCCTCGACCCGAGCCCCTGAGCGCAGCGAGACGCTGCGCTCCAGCGACCGGCCGCCTTTGAGGACCGCGACCTTCATTCGCCCTCCGCCTTCCTGAAGGGGACGTACGTTCGGCGGCTCCTCGGCCTGCTCCCTCTCTGCCACTGCTTCCCGCTCTCCCGTCAGGGCGCTGTAGAGCTCGACCTGCTCGCCGATCACCTTGCCGATGCGGCGGATGCCCTCGCGGATCTCGTCCTCGTCCCCGGCGGAGAAGTTGAGCCGCATCGAGTTGTGCCCGCTGCCGTCGACGTAGGCGGCCTGGCCGGGAACGAAGGCGACGTCCTCGCGCAACGCCTTTGCCAGGAGGTCGCTGGTGTCGATGTAGGGGGGCAGGGTCGCCCAGATGAAGATCCCGCCCTCCGGCTCGGTCCAGCTCGCCTGCGGCGGGAAGTACTGGCGCAGCGCCTCCAGCATCGCGTCGCGGCGAGAGCGGTAGATATCGGCGAGGCTCTCGACGTACTGCCCCCAGCCGCCGCCGCGGAAGTACTCGCGGACGAAGTACTGGGTAAGGGTCGAGGTGCAGAGGTCGGCGGCCTGCTTGCCCAGGACGACCTTGTCCATCACCGGCGGCGGCGCCACCGCCCAGCCGAGGCGGATCCCGGGGGAGAGGATCTTCGAGAAGGTGCCGACGTAGATGACGAAGTCGCCGCCGTCGAGCTGGTAGAGGGGCGGGACCGGCTCGCCGCCGAAGCGGAGCAGGCCGTAGGGATTGTCCTCGACGACGAGCAGCTCGCGCGACCTCGCCAGCTCGACCAGCCGCCGCCGGCGTTCCAGCGACATCGTCACGCCGGCGGGGTTCTGGAAGGTGGGCACCGAGTAGACGAACTTCGGCCGCCGCCCTTCGCCGTCGAGTCGCCCGAGCACAGCCTCCAGCTCGTCGATCCGCATCCCCTCCGCATCGCACTCGACCTGAATCGTGTCGGCCTCGTAGCTGCAGAAGACCGGGATCGCACCCGGGTAGGTGGGGGCCTCGCAGATCACCGCGTCGCCGGGGTCGACCAGCGTCTTGCAGATCAGGTCGATCGCCTGCTGCCCGCCCGTCGTGACGATCACGTCCTCGGGGTCGGGAAGCATCCCCTCGGCCCCCATCACCTCGATGATGCAATCGACGGTCTCGCGGAAGCCCTCCGTGGGGCCGTACTGAAGTGCCTCGGCGGCGGACTCCTGGGCGATCCGCGTCATCTGCGCGGCGAAGGTCTGGGGGGGAAGGTCGAGGTGTCGGGAAGGCCGCCGGCAAGCGAGATCACTTCCGGCCGCGCGGTCACCGCCATCAGGTCGCGCATCGCCGAGGAACGCATCACCTGCGTCCGCGCCGCGAAGAGGTCCGCATACCGCTCCAGATCGCTGCTGCGAGTGTGGGCGCGTCGCCGGTGGGGCGGCTCTGGCATTGGAACAGTGTGCCGAATTGGCGCCGCCTCGCCCGGGAAGCTAGGTTTCCCGCGTGGGATCTTTCTCGGGAATCTGCCTGGAGCTCGGCATCGGCATCGCAATCGGGATGCTGGCCGGCACCACCGGCACGCACGGCTCGGCCCGCGGCCGGATGACGATCCTGGCCGGGGTGATCGCCGTCGCCATCGGCGCCCTGCTCGCCGGCACCGCCGATGTCAGCACCGTGGCCGGCGCCCTGTTTTGCCTGATCGGCGCCGTCTTCGCCTGCCTCCTCGTCAGCGACGTCGTCAGCGGCGCGGGGCGCCGGGAGGGCAGCGGCTCAGGTGCGCTTGCCTTCCTCGTATCGCTCGCCGCCCTGGTCGTCGTCGCGATCGCGCTCTTGCTCGCGCCGGCCGTCCTGTTGGTGGTCGCCGCTCTTTCTTGGCTCGGCATCTCACGCCGCCGCCGCGCCCAGCGCAAACACGCCGGCCTGCGCGTCCTCAGATAAACGCCGCCGCCTCCGCTCCCGCGCGAGCGCGCTACTGATCACCGGCGATCTCGCGCTCGCGCTCCCGCGTCCGGGGGCGGCTTGTCCGCTCCCCGTGGGGGTCAGAATCATGGACGTGTCCAAGAAGCTCGTCCTCACCTACGTCGACTCGCTGCGCACTGACATGCTGCTTCGCGCCGTTGCAGAGGGGCGAGCACCCACCTTCGGCGCCCTGGTCGAACGCGGCGCCCTGGTCGAGGACTGCGTCTCCAGCTTCCCCTCGGTGACCCCGGTCGCCTGCGCCGAGATGGTCACCGGCGAGGGCGCGAACGGCCACTGGATCAGTGGCATGGACTGGTACCACCGCCTCGAGCGACGCTACGTCGAGTACGGCTCCTCGCTCGAGGCGAGCCGGGCGTTCGGCGTCTTCCGCGCCCTCTACGACCTGGTCTACAACATGAACCTGGCGCACCTCAATCCCGCCGCCGAGACGCTGTTCGAGCGCCTCGACGACGCCGGCGTGCGCACGGCCTGCACCCCGTTCCTGATCTACCGCGGCCGCCACCGCCACCAGGTATCGCTGGAGGGACTCCTGCGCCGGGCGGTCGACGCGACGCAGCTGAAGTTCCGTCACCACACCTGGGGCCCGGCGGAGCTCTTCTACGGCGACCTCTACGCGAGCAGCGAGGTGCCCTGCAAATCGACCTCGATCCCAGGTGCCCGGGACGGGTACTCGGCCTGCTGCGCCGCCGAGCTGGCGAAGAGCGACGGCTTCGATTTCCTGCTCTTCTCCCTTCCCGACAACGACAACTACTCCCACCGCCACGGACCGGAGGCGAGCGTCGAGTCGATCGCCAGGGCCGACCAGTGCTTTGCGAAGCTGGTCGAGGCCGCCGGCGGCCTCGACGCCTTCCTCGCCGCCCATGCGGTCGTCTTGCTCGCCGACCACGCGCAGACGGCGGTGCACCGCGGGCTGCCGCTGGCGGATCTGCTCGGCCGCGAGTGGTCGGTTCTGAGGCCCTCGGAGTCGGAGCCCGACCGGGCCCAGCTGGCGGTCAGCCCGACCGGCCGCGCCGCCCACGTCTACCTGCTCCCGGGGGCGGGGGAGCGGGCTGACCCGGAGTCGGTGCGGGCGAGGCTGAACGTGCTCGAAGGGGTCGACCTCGTCTGTCGCCTGGAGTGCGCCGACGGCAAGCCGCTGGTCCGAGAGGAGCCGGGCGCACCCCCAGAGGGCGCGACGGCGGTGGTGGAACGTGGGGAGGCAAGGCTGCGCTTCCGCCCCGGCGACGCCGTCTGCGACTTGCGCGGAGGCGGTTGGGACATCGACGGCGACCTCGCGGCGGTAGAGGCGACCAGCGAGGATGGGCGACTCTCCAGCTCGACCTACCCTGATCCTCTCGCCCGGATCTGGTCAGCTCTCACGTCTCCTCACGCCGGCGACTTCATCCTCAGTCTCTCCCTCGGCTACGAGGCGGTCGACTGGGGCGGCGTCTCCCACGCCGGCGGCGGCAGCCACGGCTCCCTTCACGCCGGCGACTCGCTCGGCCCCCTGCTCTTCGTCGGTTGTGGGCCAGAAAACACCTCGGAGCGAAAACAGTGGGCGCTGCGCGACGTAGCGTCGGTAGTGCTGAACCACTTCGGACTATGAGGTGGGTCCCCGCGGCACTCGCCGCCGCCGCGCTGGTTTGGCCCACCCCCGCGAGCGCACAGGAAGTCGGAGCTTCTGAGGCGACGCAGATCGCAAGCCGAGACTCGAAGGTCATCGCGGAGCGCAGGGAGAGCGGTGGGCTGACGCACACCACCGCCAAGGTCGACGGCAGCTGGGAGGTCTCCTGGTTCGCCGGGGACGAGCGGGTGGCGTTGGCGATCGTCGACCCTGCAACCGGCCTCGTGCGCGAGTCCTGGACCGGGTACCAGGTCGCGTGGAAGATGGCGCGCGGCTACCCGGGCGCCTTCGGCCACAAGCTCAACGCCCCCTATGTCTTCCTGCCGCTCTGCGCGATCTTCCTCCTCGGCCTCCTCGACTGGAGGCGCCTGCGCCGGATCGCCAACCTCGACCTCCTCTTCCTGGTCGGCTTCGGGGCTTCGCACTTCTTCTTCAACCGCGCCGAGATCGGCGTCTCGGTCCCGCTGCAGTACGTCCCCCTCGCCTACCTCTTCGCCCGCGCCCTGTGGATTGGCCTGCGAGGAGGCGACGGCGTCGGCATGCGCCCGGTCTGGTCAGCCAGGTGGCTGCTCATCGCGGCCCTCTTCCTGATCGGCTTCCGGCTCGGTTTGAACGTAGCCGACGCCGGCGTGATCGACGTCGGCTACGCCAGCGTGGTCGGTGCCGACCGGATCGCCCACGGGGAGCCTGTCTACGACAACTTCCCCGAGGACGTCTCCCAGGGAGACACCTACGGCCCGGCCAACTACTTCGCTTACGCCCCCTTCGAGGCGATCTGGCCCTGGTCGGGAAGCTGGGACGACCTCCCCGCCGCCCACGCCGCCGCCGCCGCCTTCGACCTCGCGACCTTCGCCCTGCTGATCCTGCTCGGCCGTCGCATCCGTCCGGGAGCGGAGGGGAACAGGCTTGCGGCGATCCTCGCCTTCGGTTGGGCCGCTTATCCCTATACGGCCTTTGCCCTGCTCTCGAATTCCAACGACACCCTGGTGGCGATGCTGCTGGTGGGCACTCTGCTGGTCCTCACCCGCTCGGCAGCAAGAGGCGTGATGGCTGCGCTTGCGACCCTGGCGAAGTTTGCCCCGGCCGTTCTCGTCCCAATGCTCGCTACGTATCGACCCGCGGGTCCTGTCGCCGTAGGGGACCCACCACCCCCTGCGGTCGCTAAAGCGTCCTCGGGGGCGGTCCCCCCTACGACGCCACCCGCGGTCGCCGCGTTTGCGATTGCCTTCGCGCTCACAGTCGGCGTTCTCTTGGCTTGGCCCGCGATCGACCCCGGTCTCTCCACTGTCTACGACCGCACGATCGCTTACCAGGCGGGAAGGGACTCGCCGTTCAGCATCTGGGGTCAGGTAGCTGGGCTCGAGCCGCTGCGGATCGCGATCCTCGCGGCGGTTGGGGGTCTCTCACTGCTCCTTGCTTTCCGGCCGAAGCGGAAGAGTCTCGCGCAGGTCGCTGCGCTCGGCGCGGCGCTTCTGATCGGCCTGCAGCTGACGATGCAGCACTGGTTCTACCTCTACATCGTCTGGTTCTACCCCCTGCTGCTGGTGGCAATGGCGGTGAGGGCTCCCCCGACCCCGCCCGCGACGAATTCGTAGGGAAACCGTCCTACATTCGGCTAAACGAGTGGCCCTGCCTGGACCGTTCCCAAACGGGTTTCCAATCCAAATGTCCTGCGGCATCCACGGCGCTCGTTGGGCCAGGCATTTCTCGTAGCCGCGGCTCTAATCGCATTGCTCGCTCTTCCGGCCACGTCGCACGCGGCGTCCACGGAGCTCCTCGCCACCTGGGGAAGCCCCGGGTCCGCCCCCGGCCAGTTCCGCTTTCCGGCCGCGCTCGCCGCCGGCCCGCTCGGTGAGCTGTATGTCGCCGAGGGCAGCCCCAACCAGCGGATACAGGTCTTCGGCGATCCTCCGCCGACGGTCCCGGAGCTGCTCGAGGCCGTCCGCGGCCTGGGACTCCCGCGCGGCATCGAGAACAGCCTGGAGGCGAAGCTGCGCGGCGCCCGGGCCAGTCTCGAGCGGGGCCAACCGCCAATCGCCGCCAACAAGCTCGGCGCGCTGCTGGCCGAGCTCGAGGCCCTGAGCGGCAAGAAGATCGGCTCGAGCGCCGGCGCCGCCCTCATCGCGGAGGTCCAGGCGACCCTCCGGGCGCTGAGCTGCCTCGGCTGACTCGGCTCAGACGGGAGCGGGCAGCATCACCGGCTCGATCGAATCGGCCAGCCCCGCGTCGTTGACGTCGACCACGGCGCCCATCACCCAGACGTCCTCCTCGGCCGTCTCGAACTTGACCGGCATCTGGGTGATCATCTGCTCGAGGATCAGCTCCGGCTTCACGCCGAGCACGCTGGTCCGCGACCCGGTCATCCCGACGTCGGAGATGAACGCGGTCCCCCGCGGCAGCACTCTCGCGTCGGCCGTCGGCACATGCGTGTGGGTGCCGAGCACGGCGGCGACGCGGCCGTCGAGGTGCCAGCCCATCGCCACCTTCTCGCTGGTCACCTCTGCATGGAAGTCGACGATCGCGAAGTCGCACTCGATCTTCTCGAGGATGCTGTCGGCCTCGTGGAACGGGGAACGGGCGACGGTGAGCCCGATCGCGCCGCTGAGGTTGATCACCCCGACCCGCTTCCCGGCGGCCTCGACGACCGTGTAGCCACGGCCGGGATTTGCGTACGGGTAGTTGGCGGGCCGCACGACGCGGTCGCTGCGGTTGAGGAAGTCGTAGGCCTCGCGATGGCGGTAGACGTGGTTGCCCGTCGTGATCGCGTCGGCCCCTGCGTCGAAGAGCGCCTTGGCCGTCTTCTCGGTGATCCCCATCCCCCCGGCGGAGTTCTCGCCGTTGACGATCGTCATGTCCGGCGCGTGGCGCTCGCGCAGCCCGGGCATCGCGGCATGCAGCCCGCGCCTCCCGGGCCCGCCGACCACGTCGCCGATGAAGAGCACCTTCATGCTCGCCTGACCCTAGTAGGAATTGGCGAAACCCCCGCGCACGTCCGGCGGCGGCGGACACTGCGCGGTACAGCGTCCTCAGTCGGCCGAATAGCGTTGCTATTCGGCCTCCCTGCGTCCTTGTCCCGCTTGGTCCGGCGCTCGCCGGTCCGCACACTCGGGTTTCGCCAATCCCTACTAGCTGCGAAATGCGCAAGGGTGTAAGGCGTGAGCGAGGACAGCGAGATCCTGGAGCGCGCGATGCGCTATCCGTACGCGGTGCCGGCACGCCCGTTCGTCCAGCAGGGGCACCGCACTCTCGACCCGGCGGAGGTCGAGATCGACGACGAGCAGCGCTCGCGGCTGCTCGTCTACGGCTCCAACGCCTCGCCCGAAGTGCTGGCCCGGAAGCTCACCCTCAGCGCCGACCCGGTGCTGGTCGAGCCAGCCTGGCTGCACGATTTCGACGTCGTCTACTCGGCCCATTTCTCCGCCTACGGAGCCGTGCCGGCGACGCTCCAGCGCAGCCCCGGCACCACGGCGAGGGTGGCGATCATCCACCTGACGGCCGAGCAGCTGCGCCTGGTCTCGGCGACCGAGCCCAACTACGAGCTGACGGCTCTCGACACGGCCACCTGCGAGCTGCACAGCGGCGAGGCGGTCACGCAGGCTCTCCGCCTACGTCAGCCGCCACGGCTGCCTGCTGGCCGACGGAAACGAGGTCGCTCTCGTCGCCGTGCCCGCCCGCGCCCGCCGCTTCGCCGAGCTGGGCGAGCCCCAGGTGCTCGAGCGCCTGCGCCTGCAGCTCTGCCCGGAGGAGAGCATCGACGCCTTCGTCCTCGGCGGCGTCACCGACCCGAACCTGGCTCAGGCCCGGAGCGCCCAGCTCGAGCGCCGGCCGTTCTCGACCGCGGGCTGACTCACCCACGGTTTGGGGTACGGATTACCAAAAACTTCCTGTTGCTTTTTTGAAAACCCAAGCTAGCCTGAGCATGTGAAGCTCCCTCGCTTCAGGGTGGCCGCTGTTCTCCTGGCGGCATTTGCGCTTGCTTTGCCAGGTGCGGCCCCCGCGCTGCTCGAAGGAGGCAGCTCCTCTTACCGTGATCGTCAACGGGCCCGGCACGGTGCACATTCCGGGATGGGGTATCTGCCCACCACCGTCCTGTGAAGTCGAAGTGCCCGATGGAAAAGTCACGCTGACCGCAGTCCCGGACCCGACCGGGCTCTTCCTCAGCTGGAAAGGATGCGACACAGGCGGTATCAACGGGACCCAGTGCACGGTGACGGTGCCTACGAGCAAATCGATAGCCGCGACCTTCGTCGCGTCTCCAGCACTCACCGTCTCCAAGGTTCCGGGCTCGGGCCTCGGCAAGGTGACCAGCTATCCGGGCGGCATCCTCTGCCTGGCCAACTGCTCGACCACCACGGCCGGCTTCAAAGAAGGCGCCAAAGTCAAACTCAACCAGGCGCCCGCCAAGCACTTCCACTTCGTCGAATGGCTCGGGGACTGCACCGGCTCCGGTCCCTGTGAAGTGACGATGGGCGAAGAGCACGAGGTGGAAGCGCTCTTCGGCGAAGACCCCAAATACAGCCTCAGCCTGGTCAAGGAGGGCGCCGGCCAGGGTACGGTGAAGAGCCTGCCGTCCGGCGTGAACTGCGGGGTGACCTGCTCCTCGATGGATGCCTCCTTCTACGCCGGCGAAGTCGTCGAATTCACTGCAACGCCAGGCAAAGGGTCGAATTTCGAAGGGTGGTCGGGGGGCGGATGCTCGGGTGCCGGCACCTGTGTGGTCACGATAGGCGGCGCGGCGTCGGTCAAAGCGAAATTCGGCCCGACCTACGTTCCGCCAATCGAAATCCCGTAGGCGTGCGAGTGCTAGACCGCGGCGAAGCGGCGTAGCGCAAATCGGGCGAGCAGGCCGTAGGCGGCGATCAGCGCCGCCAGGTGCAGGAGGGCCGCGCCGAGGTCGGCGCCGGCGGGGTCGAGCGCAGCCGTCATCGCGTCCAGTGCCGGCTTGAAGGGGAAGAGGGCGGTGATGACGTCGATCGCGTCGGTGAGCGCCGGGCCGACGGCGCCGGCGGGGATCAGGGAGAGGAAGGCCACCGGCAGGGTGACCATGAAGGCAAGCAGGGAGACGGTGCGAACCTCCCGGGCCGCGGCACCGAGCGCGGCACCGGCCGCCCCGAGCGCGGCTCCGCCGGCGACGATCGCGGCCAGCCAGAGGCCGAAGCGGCTCCAGTGAAGGGGCACGAAGAGGGCGAGGCCGGCCAGCATCAGCAGCGTCACCGCCAGCCCGACGGCCACGCCCAGCACCACCTTCTCGGCCAGCAGGCCGGAGTGCGAGACCAGTCCGCGGGTGAGCCGGGGGAAGGCGTTCTCCTCCCGCTCCAGCGCCAGCGACCCGGCGACGAGCAGGACGACGACGAAGGCGAGCGTGAAGGTCGCGGCGACCGCGATCGCGAAGGATTCGAGCGGGGGGGAGGAGCCGTCGACCACTTCCTTGTCGACCGCGATCGGCTGAGCGAGCCGCGTCAGCAGCGGCGCACCCGTGGAGAGGTTGTTGCGGGCCAGGGTGGTGAACCGGATCACCCGGTCGACCGAGTCGCGAAGCTCTCCCGGGGGGAGCGCCGGGCGCAGCGATTCGACGATGCGGGCGCTGTTGCGCAAGCCGAGGATCTCGATCGTCTGGCCGATCACCCGGATGTCGCCGCCGTCGAGGACGAGGTCGAGGAATTTGCCCCCCTCGCCCGCGATGCGCCGTGCGATCACGAGGTTTGCCTGCGCGATCAGCGCGTCGATCCGGTCGTTCACCAGCCGCGCCTTCACCGGGTCCTCCTCGCTGACGGCCACCTCTATCTCAGGGGTTTTGGGGAACGGCGTCGAGAGCGAGTTGATTCGCCTCACCAGGTTGGCGGGGAGGATCAGGGCGGCGAGGACGTCGCCGGAGCGGACCTCCTCGATCGCCTCGGCACGGCTCTCGACGCGGACGCACTCGACTCGGGCGCAGATGCGCTCGTCGACGCCGATGTTCGGCAGCTCCGTGGTGCCGACGCTGACCCGGGCGTCAGCCGGGACGTCGTTGAGGAAGGCGACCCTGGGCTTCTCCGGCGAGCGTGAGATCGCGAAGCCGACCAGGACGGCGATCAGCACCGGGTAGGCGACGAGCAGGACCGCCTGCAGCGGCGAGCGCCGCAGGATCTGAAGGTCCTTGAGCAGGAGCCATCGCATCAGTGGCCCCTGTGGTGGAGGAAGGCGACGAAAGCGGTCTCGAAGTCCTCCTCGGCCGCCTCCGGCGCCTCGTTCCGCACCGCCTCCAGGAGCCCGTCGGGGGAGCCGTCGAAGAGCGCCTCGCCGTCGGCGAGCACGAGCAGCCGCCCGCCGTAGCGCTCGGCCTCCTGGATGTCGTGAGTGGAGAAGATCACCGTGGTGCCGTTCGTCTCCGCCAGCGCCGAGACGAACTTCCACAGCCGCGCTCGCTGGCGCGGGTCGAGCCCGACGCTGGGCTCGTCGAGCAGCAGCACCGACGGCCGTGCCAGCAGCCCGATCGCGATGTTGATCCGCTGCTGGTTGCCGCCCGACAGCCGCGCGACCACCTCACCCCGCCGCTCGGCCAGCCCCGTCAGATCCAGCATCTCCGCGACCGAGGCATGGGGATCGTCATGCCCCTCCAGCCGGGCGAACAGCAGGAGGTTCTCCTCGACCGTCAGCCGCCGGTACAGGGCAGCCTGCTGCGGCACCCACCCAACCTCCCCCTCCGGCACATGAACTTCACCCTCATCGGCCTTCGAAATCCCTGCGAGGATCGAAAGCAGCGTGGTCTTCCCGGCCCCGTTCGGGCCGATGACAGCCACCAGCTCTCCAGCGGAAGCCTCGAAGTCGACCCCCTTCAGGGCTTCTCGCTCCCCAAAGCGCTTGACCAGCCTCCGCGCCTCGATCACGGCCGCGCCTGTCCCGGTTGCCGCCTCCATGACGGCAAACGCTATCCGCCTCGACCGGCTTCGGGTGTTATGCACCGCTTGAGCCTGAGCATTTCCCGAGAGCCCCACCCAAACCCCTCCCCTAAACTCGCCCCAGTGCCATTCCCCGCCACACGCATGCGCCGCCTGCGGCGCACCGAGGCCTTGCGTGCCCTGGTCCGCGAGACCGAGCTCTCGCCGCAGGACTTGATCCAGCCCCTCTTCGTCGTTGCCGGCGAGGGGGTGCGCGAGGGGATCCCATCGATGCCCGGCGTCGAGCGCTTCTCGATCTCGGAGCTGGTTGCGGAGGGGACGGAGCTTGCGAGTGCAGGGGTCGGCGCGGTGCTCCTCTTCGGCATTCCGGCTTCGAAGGACGAGTCCGGCTCGGGCGCCTACGACGACGAGGGCGTGGTGCAGATGGCGGTTCGCGCGCTGAAGGAGGCGCACCCCGACCTGACCGTGATCACCGACGTCTGCCTCTGCGAGTACACGTCGCACGGGCATTGCGGCTTCGTCCGCGAAGGCGAGGTCGACAACGACATCACGGTCGAGCTGCTGGCGAAAACGGCGATCTCCCACGCCGAGGCCGGCGCCGACGCGGTCGCCCCCAGCGACATGATGGACGGGCGCGTCGGCACGATTCGCCACCAGCTCGACGAAGAGGGCCACTCCGGCGTTCCGATCGTCGCCTACAGCGCGAAGTACGCCTCCGCCTTCTACGGCCCCTTCCGCGACGCGGCGGAGTCGACGCCAGAGTTCGGCGATCGCCGCGGCTACCAGATGGACCCCGCCAACGCGGCCGAGGCGGTGCGCGAGGCGGAGCTCGACCTGGAAGAGGGCGCCGACATGCTGATGGTCAAGCCGGCCACCGCCTACCTCGACGTCGTGCGCAGGGTCAAGGACGCCACCGGCGCGCCCGTCGCCGCGTACCACGTCTCCGGTGAGTACTCGATGCTGAAGGCCGCCGCCGAGCGCGGCTGGATCGACGAGCGCAGCGCCGTCCTGGAGACCCTGACCTCGATCCGCCGCGCCGGCGCCGACGCGATCGTCACCTACTACGCGAAGGAGGCGGCCGCATGGATTCAGTGAAGACCCCGCAGTCCAAGGCCCGTTCCCGCAAGGACGGCGCCGCGATCCCGCTCGACGAGACCGACAAGCGGCTGATGAACCTGCTGCAGTCGAGCTTCCCGCTCGACCCCGAGCCGTTCGCCCTTCTCGCCTCGGAGGCCGAGCTGGAGATGGACGACGTCCTCACGCGGACCCGGCGCCTGCTGGACGAGCGGATCATCCGCGAGATCACGCCGATCTTCGACACCCGGGCGCTCGGCTACGAGTCGATGCTGGTCGCGGCCAAGGTCGACTCCGAGCACCCCCAGCGGGCCGCTCAGATCGTCAACTCCCATCCCGGCGTCTCGCACAACTACCTGCGCACCCACGACTTCAACCTCTGGTTCACGATTGCCACTCCGCCGGACTCCGGGCTCGGGCTCGCCGGCACCCTCGACGTGCTGATGCGCGAGACAGGAGCCGAGTCGATGCGCGAGCTGCCGACGCTGACCCTGTTCAAGATCAACATGAACCTGGAGATGGAGAAGGGCACCGAGGCCCTCGCCGCCGCCGTCGAGGCGGCCCCGCCCCGTGAGCTGGAAGCCCAGCCCTACGACGAGCGCGACATCGCCGTGATCCGCGCCCTGCAGGGCCCGATGCAGCCGGTCGAACGCCCATACGACGAGGCTGCGGCGGAGGTGGGAATGACGACCTCGCAGCTGCTCGAGCACCTGCGGGGGATGGTCGACCGCAAGCTGCTTCGCCGCGTCGCGGCGATCCTCTTCCACCGCCGCGCGGGCTTCTCGGCGAACGGCATGGGCGTCTGGAAGGTGCCCGAGGAGGAGATCATGGAGACGGGGGGGCGGATGGCCTCCTTCCGCGGCATCTCCCACTGCTACCAGCGGCCGACCTACGAGGACTGGCCCTACAGCGTCTTCACCATGGCCCACGGCCGCTCCAAGGAGGAGTGCGACGCGATCCTCGACTCGATCGCCGAGGAGTGCGGGATGGGCCCCGACGACCGCGCCACCCTCTACTCGTCGACCGAGTACAAGAAGATCCGCCTGCACTACTTCACCGACGAGTACGCCGCCTGGGAGGCCGAGCATTCCTAGCCACGAGCGCTCGGCGGACCTCTACCGCCGCGCGCTGCAGGTGCTTCCCGGCGGTGTGAACAGCCCCGTGCGGGCGATGCGGCAGATCGGCCGCGAGCCGATCTTCGTCGAGCGCGGCGAAGGCTGCGAGCTGGTCGACGTCGACGGCAACCGCTACCTCGACTGGGTCGGCTCCTGGGGGCCGCTGATCCTCGGCCACGCCGACCCCGAAGTCCTCGCCGCCGTAAGCGAAGCCGCCGAGGGCGGCACCAGCTATGGCGCCGCGACCGCCACCGAGGTCGAGCTCGCCGAGGAGGTCGCCGCCCGCGTGCCCTCGGTCGAGATGGTGCGCATGACCAGCTCCGGCACCGAGGCGGCGATGAGCGCCGTGCGGCTGGCCCGCGCCGTGACCGGCCGCGAGGTGGTCGTCAAGTTCTCCGGCGCCTATCACGGGCACTCCGACGGCCTGCTGGCCGACGCCGGCTCGGGCCTGGCGACGCTGGCGATCCCGGCGACCCCGGGGGTCACCGCGGCGCAGGCCGCCGGCACGGTCGTCGTGCCCTGGAACGACCGCGAGGCGGTCGAGCGGGCGCTGGCGGACCACCCGGTCGCCGCGGTCCTGGCCGAGCCGGTCGCCGCCAACATGGGCGTGGTGCCGCCCGCCGAGGGATTCCTCGAGTTCCTCCGCGCGGCCACCGCGGAGGCAGGTGCGCTGCTGGTCTTCGACGAGGTGATCACCGGCTTCCGCGTCGCCCGCGGCGGCGCCCAGGAGCTCTACGGGGTCGAGCCCGACCTGACCGTGCTCGGCAAGGTGCTCGGCGGCGGCCTGCCCGCCGCGGCCTACGCCGGGCCGCGCGAGCTGATGGAGCGGGTCGCTCCCGCCGGCGACGTCTACCAGGCGGGAACGCTGTCGGGCAACCCGCTCGCGGTCGCCGCAGGCCTGACCACCCTGCGCCGCCTCGACGATCGCGCCTATGGGCGTCTGCGCGACTTGACCGAGCGTCTCGCCGACGGGTTCACGGCCCTCGCGCGGGACCGCCCCCTGCAGGTCGCGAGCGTGCCGGGCCTCCTCACCCTCTTCTTCAGCGCCGAGGCGGTCGCCGACTTCGCGACAGCCTCGGCCTGCGACCTCGACGCCCACGCGCGCTTCTGCCGCGCCCTGCTGGAGCGCGGGGTCTATCCGCCGCCATCCCAGTTCGAGGCCTGGTTCGTCTCCCTCGCCCACGACGAGGACTCGATCGACCGCACCCTCGACGCCGCCGCCGAGGCCCTCGATGCCTGAGCCCGGCCAGGCGCTCGACGTGCTCGCCGAGCGCCTGCGCTCAGAGGACACGCCGATCTCCCCGCACGTGGTCGAGGCCGCCGAGGAGCCGGTCTTCGGCCTGCTCGCCGCTGCCGGCCCCCGGGCCGCACCGGCCCCCGCCGAGTACGCGCTCGTCGTCGAGTCGGTGCGCGAGGGCTACCTGCTGCACTACGGCCAGCCCCGCCTGCTGCGCGGCCACGACGAGGACCTCGCCCTGCTCGCGGGCGACTACCTCTATGCGCTCGGGATCGAAGGGCTTGCCGCCCTCGGCGACCCGGAGGCGGTGGCGGTGCTCGCCGATCTGATCTCCCGCTGTGCCCAGCTCCATGCCGAGGAGCGCGAGGACGAGGTGCCGGACCTGTGGCGCACCTCGGCCCTCGCGGTCGGGGGCGAGCAACGCCGTGGCGCGAGTCAATAGACTCCGTACCTCCTGAGGTGAGCTGTTGAGCGACGGAGCGGACAAGCAAAACGGAGCCGAGGCGGCCGGTCGGCCGGAGCGGCCCCAACCGAAACCCCCCGGCTACTTCGAGGGGGAGTCGATGACGCGCCGGCGCGCCTTCACGGTCGCCGCCCAGGGCCTCGGCGGCGTCGCCGGAGCGGCGATCATCCTGCCCGCGGTCGGCTTCGCGGTCGCGCCCATCTTCCACCGCGGCAAGGAGCGCTGGGAGGGCGTCGGCCCGGTCGGCGACTTCGTCGAGGACACCTATCGCCAGGTCGTCTTCACCGAGACGGAGGGGATCGGCGACGCCGGGAAGACCACCGCCTACATCCGCAAGAGCTCGAGGGACCTGGGCGAGGAGCCCGGCCAGGTCATCGCGGTCTCCAACCGCTGCGTCCACCTCGGCTGCCCGGTCCGCTATGTCGAGGCCGCCGGCAACTTCATCTGCCCCTGCCACGGCGGCGTCTACGACTTCCAGGGCAAGCGGATCGGCGGCCCGCCGGTGCGTCCCCTGGACCAGTTCCAGACGCGCATCAAGGGGGGCCAGGTCGAAGTCGGCCCGCGCTACAGCGTCACCTCCCAGCTGGAGCCGGTCCGCGCCCGCGACCCTGGCGAGTTCACCGGCGGGATCTGGGAATATCTGTACCCGCCCCGCCCGTCCACCTTCCCGCCCCCGAGCAGCTGAGGCTAGCCGGCGATGAAGCTCGACTCACTGATTCCCGCCCCGCTCCGCAAACCGGCCAAGCCGGGCGCGGGCAACGGTGCCAAGGGCGCCGCTCCGGCGGACCTCAAGACCGCCCCGCCGGAGCGTCCCTCCGACGCGAAGAAGCTCACCGACCGCGCCGTCGAAGCGCCGGTCGACGCGCTCGCCTGGCTCGACCAGCGCACGGCCGCCTCCGGCTTCCTCACCGGGATGCTCTACCGCAAGGTGCCGAAGGGGACCAACTGGTTCTACACGCTCGGCTCGGCGACGCTCTTCGCCTTCATCGTGCAGGCGGTCACCGGCGTCTTCCTGGCGATGTTCTACACCCCCTCGACGACTCAGGCCTACGCCTCGATCTCCCACATCAACAACGAGGTCTTCCTCGGCGCCTTCGTGCACGGCATGCACAAATGGGGCTCGAGCGTGATGGTGATCCTGATCTTCCTCCACATGGGCCGGACCTTCTTCTTCGGCGCCTACAAGTACCCGCGCGAGCTCAACTGGGTGATCGGCGTCGTGCTGCTGATCCTGACGATGACGATGGCCTTCACCGGGTACCTGCTGCCCTTCGACCAGCGTTCCTTCTGGGCCTCGGTCGTCGGCATCAACATCAACGGGACCGGCCCGGTCGTCGGCCCCTACCTGAGCGACTTCCTGCGCGCCGGCCCGGAGCTCGGGGCGACGACGCTCTCGCGCTTCTACGCGATCCACATGCTGCTCCTCCCGGGCGCGATCATCGCCCTGATCGGGGCGCACATGTACCTGGTCGTCAAGCTCGGCACCACCGCGCCGCCCTGGCTCAAGGCCGACAAGCCCAAGGCTGCTGCCCCCGTCTCCCAGCTGAACGCCAGCGCGAATGGGGGGGACGCCGGATGACCCCCGTGGCCAAGCAGATCAAGGACGCAGGAAGCGCCGCGTGCTCCGCACGCAAGCGACCGAGGACGCCGATATGCGCCGGCCACGGGGGTCATCCATGAAGCCGGCGGACAAGCAGGCTTACCTCGAGGAATACGAGCTGCTGAAGAAGAAGGGCAAGCCCTTCTTCCCCTACGCGGTGTTGAAGGACTCGGCGATGGCGCTGATCGTCGTCGTCGTGATCATCGCGATGTCGATCGTCCTCGGCGCCGAGCAGGGGCCGAAGGCGGACCCGACCTCGACCACCTACGTGCCCCGTCCCGAGTGGTACTTCTTCTTCCTCTTCGAGCTCCTGCGCGTGATCAAACCGCCGGAGCTGGTCCCGATCGCGACGATCGGGATCCCGACGATCTGCATGGTCCTGCTTCTCCTGCTGCCGTTCTACGACCGCGGCCCGGAGCGCAACCCGATCCGCCGGCCGATCGCGACGACGGCCGGCGCGATGACGATCGTCGCGATGGCCTACCTGACCTTCCTCGGCGCGACCGGCGGATCGCCGACCGAGATCGAGATGGAGGTCGCGCCCCGGTACGAGGCCGGCAAGGAGATCGTCGCCGGCGCCGGGTGCCTCGCCTGCCACAAGATCGGCGAGAACGGTGGCACCATCGGCCCCGAGCTCACCCACATCGCCGCGCGGGTGCCGCGCGCCGCGATCATTCGCTCGGTGGAAATCGGGCCCGACATCATGCCCTCGTATCGCGACCTGTCGCCCAAGAAGCTCGACGAGCTCGCAGATTTCCTCTCCTCGCTCGACTGAGGACGTCAGGGCATGACTCCTGGCACCCGTCCCCAGCCTTCGCGGGAATCGACGCAGTTCTCCGAGCAGGTCCAGAGCATGTTCGACCGCGTCGCCAAGCGCTACGACCTGCTGAACACGGTGATGACGGCGGGCTTGCACCACCGCTGGCGCGAGCGGGCGGTCGACCGAGCGGAGCTCTCACCGGGAAACTCCGTCCTCGACGTCTGTTGCGGAACCGGCGACTTGAGTCTCGAGCTCGCTGGAAGGGTGGCGCCTGACGGCCACGTCATCGGCTGCGACTTCTCCGAGCCGATGCTCGACCTGGCGCGGGAGAAGGCGAGCGAGCGCGGGGCCACCGGCGTGCGCTTCGAGTGGGCGGACGCCCTCAGCCTTCCCTACGACGCGGGCCGCTTCGATGCCGTCACGGTCGGTTTCGGCGTTCGCAACCTCGCCGACCTCGACCGCGGCCTGCGCGAGATGACGCGCGTGCTGGCGCCCGGCGGCCGCCTGGTGGTGCTCGAGATCACCCAGCCGGCCCGGCCGCCGCTCTCGACCTTCTACTCGCTCTGGTTCGACCGCGTCGTGCCGCTGCTCGGCGCCTTCTCCGGCGACTCGGAGGCCTATTCCTACCTGCCCGAATCGGTGCGCAGCTTCCCGCCGCCCCCCCGTCTGGCGGAGATGATGGACGCCGCCGGCCTGGAGCGCATCCGCTGGACCGTTCTCGCCGGGGGGATCATCGCGATCCACAGCGGCGTCCTCGGGTGACTCGCCCCTCTGCCGTCCCGCCTCCCGTCACGGCGGTCCTCGATGCGTCGAGTCGCTGGCTGCCGTCCCGCCTCGGCCAGGTGGAGGACCTGCTGCGCGAGCAGGGTCGCGACCACGGCGAGCGCCTGGGAGCCGAGGCCGCTGCGACGCTCGCGGCGGGAGGCAAGCGCCTGCGACCGCTCCTCGTCCTGCTCTGCGCCGGGGCCGACGGGGGCGAGGCATCGGTGCGCGCCGCCGCGGCGATCGAGCTCGTCCACATGGCGACGCTCGTCCACGACGACGTCCTCGACGACGCGCCGCTGCGCCGGGGCCTGCCGACCGTCGCCGCGACCTCGGGGCGCGACCGCGCCGTGGCGGCCGGGGACCTGCTCTTCTCCCGCGCCTTCGCCCTCCTTGCCACCCACGGCGACGCTCGTGCGATCGCCCTGCTGGCCCAGGCTTCCGTCGCCCTCGCCCGGGGCGAGCTCGCCCAGCGCCAGGACGCGTTCGGCACCGGGATCTCGGAGCAGCGCTACCTCGACCGCTGCAAGCTGAAGACCGGCGCCCTGTTCGAGTGCGCCTGCCTGCTCGGCCACGACACCGAGGCATTGGGCGCCTTCGGGGCCCAGATCGGGCTCGCGTTCCAGCTCCTCGACGACGTGCTCGACGTATCCGGCCCCCCCGAGCGCACCGGCAAGGCTCGCGGGACCGACCTGCTCGACGGCACGGTCACGCTGCCGCTGATCGCGGCTGCCGAATCCGACCCGTCCCTCCGCGATGTCGACCTCCGCAGCCTGGACGCGGCCTCCGCCGAGTCCCTCTGCGACCGCATAGCCGCCACCGGCGCCCTGGACCAAGTCCGCACCCGAGCCCTGCAAATGGTCACGGACGCCAAAAAGAAGCTAAACGAGGGAAAGTTCGACGCCGAGCAGAAGCACCTACTCGAGCTAGTCGCCGACGGCGTAGTCCAGCGTTACTCGTGAGCCGGTGTCCGGGGTGGGGTCCCCGGGAACTCCCGGCGAAGCCGGCCCGGGGACCCCACCCCGGACACCGGCCGCCCTAACCGAAGTCGTCCGCCGTAATCAGGTCTGCCTCGAGCGCAGCCGCAAACGTCTCGGCGACGTACTGCATGTTCTCGTGCTCGAGCGCCTTCAAGACCTTGGCCAGGTCGCGGGTGCCGTTGTCGAGCTCTTCGTCGAAGGCGTCGATCTCCGCTTCTCCGTGGACCTCGTCCCGCTGCCACTCGCACTCGGGACAGCGGCGCCAGAGGCGCCAGTGCCCGCGGTCGCCCGCCTGCTCCCAGCAGGTCGGCTGCACCAGCGGCGAGGAGCAGCGCGGGCAGACGTGAAGCCCCAGTGCGGTTTTCGTCTGTCCGGTGCCCGCGTGTCCCATCTCTGCCTTATCGAACCCGCGAGGGGATGAGTCAATCCGCACCTCTCAGCCAGCGCCTGAGAAAACCCCATTTTCAGGTAGGCAAACCGCCCAATTCACTGCGATTCACCTGACTTGGGCGATCGTTACCATGGGTCTATGCCAAACGTCGGACCTCTCGAGCTTGCGATCGTCCTGATCATCGCCCTCGTCGTCTTCGGCCCGAAGCGCCTGCCGGAGCTGGGTCGCTCCCTGGGCCGTGGGATCCGCGAGTTCCGCGGCTCGGTCAGCGGGGACAGTCGCGACGAGCCGGAGAGCCGCGAGGCGATCGAGCCGCCGCAGCCGGCTGCCAAGGCGGCCGCCGAGGACGAGACGGTCGCGCACGACCGTCGCTGAGGTTCCGCGATGGCCCGGATGAGGCCGGTTTCGCATGAGGACCGGTTGACGCTGGTCGAGCACCTGGACGAGTTGCGCACCCGCGTGATCGTCTGCGTGATCGTCTTCGGCGTCGCCCTGGGGCTCTGTTTCTGGCAGAACGAGATGCTGCTGGAAATCGCCTCCGGGCCGCTCCCCGCCGATCACGAGAAGCTGCTCACCTTCGGTGTCGCCGAGCCGTTCACGACGACCCTCACGGTCGCCACCTACGGCGCCCTGATCCTCTCGCTCCCGATCTTGCTCTACCAGGCCTACGCCTACGTGCTGCCGGCGTTCAGCGACCGCGAGCGCCGCGTCGTAACGCCGTTTCTGGTCTTCGTCCCGGTCCTCTTCGCGGTCGGGGTCCTCTTCGCCTACTTCGTGGTCATGCCGGCCGCGGTCGAGTTCCTGCTGGGCTTCAACGACACCCAGTTCAACGTCCAGGTCCGCGCACGCGACTACTACAGCTTCTTCTCCACCACGATGCTCGTCGGCGGCCTGGTCTTCCAGCTGCCGCTGGGCATTCTCGCCGTGACCAGGCTCGGAATCGTCAGCGTCGACCAGCTCGCCGCCAACCGTCGCTACGCCTATCTCGGGATCGCCCTGCTCGCCGCTGCGCTGCCGGGCGTCGATCCGGTCTCGATGCTGATCGAGATGGTGCCGCTCCTTCTGCTCTACGAGTTGAGTATCTTGATCGCTCGCGCCTTTGGCACGCCAAGGGCGGCGGGAGGAATGGCAAAGCCCTCAACACAGGAGCGCTGAATCGAGTGGCAGACGGCGAGCGAAGGATGCTCTTCGACATCCGGGGACGGCGGAAGAACGTCATCCGGGTCGTCTACGCGATCCTCGCCCTGCTGATGGGCGCCAGCCTCTTCCTCGTCGTCGGCCCAGTCAACGTCGGCAGCCTCTTCGGCACCGGCGGCAGCGCCGAAGCGAGCAAGATCCTGGACGAACAGGCCGAACAGGCCGAAGCGAGGCTGAACCGCGAGCCCGACGCCCCGAACCTGCTGCTCGCCGCCACTCGCGCCCGAATCGGAGCCGGAAACGCCGAGGTCGAAGCCGACCCCCAGACCGGCGCGCCCTTGCTCAACACCCAGAGCCGGCAGGACTTCGAACAGGCGGCTCTGCTCTGGGGCCGCTACCTCGAGGCGACCGACGAGGTGAACCCTTCCGGCGCGCTGCTGATGGCAAACACCTTCTTCACGCTCGCCGAAGCGGCGTTCAGCGTCGAAGAAATCGTGACCAACGTCGAGGAAGCGGCAACCGCGCAGCGCCTTGCCACCGAAGTCCGCCCCGCCACCGGCTTCCTCGTCGCCCTCGCGCAGTACGAGTATCTCGCCGGCGACTTCGAGGCCGGCGACGCGGCGGGCGAGAAAGCCGAAGGCAAGGCCCTCCCGCAGGAAAAGAAACAGATCGAAGAACAGCTCACCGAAGCGCGCCAGAACGGCAAGCGGTGGCAAACCGAAAAGAAGCGCCTCGCCAAAACAGAAAAAGAACAGGGCAAAGAAGCCCTGCAGAACCCCTTCGGCGGCCTCGGCGGCGGCACGGGCGAAGGCCTCGGCGAATAGGCGCGGAGATGGGCCGTGTAGGGCTCGAACCTACGACCTTGAGATTAAGAGTCTCCTGCTCTACCAGCTGAGCTAACGGCCCCGGGCGGAGAAGTATAGGAAGCCCGCCCTACCGGAAGGTGCAGCCCCGGTCGATGCTTCCGTCGATCACCAGGCCGTCGGCGAAGGTCAGCCGCCCGTGCGTGCGCAGGACGTTGTCGCTGCAGCGGGCCGAGACGTAGCTGCGCTTGGAGCCGCCGAAGCGGTAGCGGCGGCCGACCGTGGCGTCGATGTGTATGAGCGAGCCCATGCCGGCGGCGATCGGCGGCACGTCGATGGTGGCCCGGTTGCGGAATTCCCCGGGCCGCCGTTCGATCGGGACCGTGATGGCGAAGGTCTGCACCGCCGGGACCGTGGTGCGCGCGTGGAGGACCGCCGTCGGGTGACCCGCCTGGCGCGGCCCGTTGAAGATCGTCAGGGGCGAGCTGACCGTGACCACCCCCCCGCTCAGGCCGATCATGGCGCTGACCCGACCGCTGCCGACGATTGCCTTCGGGCACCTGGCTCGTGCTTCGGCCGGCGTCGCTTCCACCAGCGCCGCCGGATCGCAGACGGGAAGCCCGGCGGTGCTGAGCCGCCCGTCGCGATCGAAGTCGAGGACGATCTGCCGCACCGCAGACGGCTGCCCGCCGTCGACGGCCTTCAGGTTGGCGTGGCCCTCGAACGAGATCGGGGCGAAGGAGTTCCGGGGCAGGATACGGGGGGTGAACCCGCCGTCTGCGGTAAGGATCAGGTTCTCGATCCGGATCAGGGCGGCGTGGGCCGCACCCGTGCACAGCACACAGGCCAAAAGCGCCCCGATGCCCAGTAACCGCTTCAAATCACCTCCGGCATCCAGGCTAGCGCGTCCGTTGCGCGGCAGGCCCCTGTCTGTTCCTTAACAGACTCTTCCGCATCTTTCCCCCCGCTCCGTCGCCTGGACCGGCAAACTACAGGCGTGCCCGTGAGGAGGAGCAGGGGGCGGAGCGACGACGATCGCGGAAGTCGCGAGGGCAAAGCCCGCCCCCCCATGTCGCTGCGGCATCCGCGCCGCGCGCTGGCGGTTGCCCTGGTCCTGATCGCGGCCCTCTCCGTCTTCGGCTTCAGCCTCGAGGAGAGGCTCAGCCCCAGCTCGCTGGACATCCCCGGGACCGAGACGGAACGGTCCAACAAGCTGCTGCGCGATCACTTCGGCGACACGGCGATCTTCGCGATCCTGCTGCAGGGGCCGGCGAAGGCGATCGACCGCCAGGGCCCGGACCTGGTCCGGGCCCTGCGAGAGGACCCGAAGGTGACGACCCTCTCCCCCTGGGACCGCGGCTCGGTCGACCAGCTTCGACCCAGTCCCCGCAAGGCCCTGATCATCGCCGACTTCCACGTCGACGTCGACGTCGCGGCCCAGGACAAGGTGCCGCTGGTCGAGGACATCCTCGCCGAGGAGATCCATGCGCCGGTAAGGGCCACGCAGACCGGCCAGGCCACCCTGACGCGGACGATCCAGGACGACTCGATCGACGCGGCGGAGCAGGGGCGAGCTGATCGCGATGCCGATCCTCCTGATCGTCCTCCTGCTCGTCTTCCGCTCGCCGGTCGCCGCCGCGATCCCGCTCGCCTTCGGCGCGATCGCAGTCCTCACCTCGCGCGGCCTGCTCTCGCTGCTGACCAACTTCTTCGGCATCGAAGCCCTGGCCCTGGTCGTATGCTCGATGATGGGCCTTGCCCTCGGCGTCGACTACGCGCTGCTGCTGGTCTCGCGCTTCCGCGAAGAGCTGGCCGAAGGCGCCGACCCCCTCGACGCCGCCTGGACGACCCGGCGCACGGCCGGCCGGACGACCATATTCGCCGGCAGCACGCTGATCCTCTCGATGGTCGTGGCGATGTTCGTCGTCCCCGGCGCCCTGCTCGCCTCGCTCGCCGGCGCCCTGGCCCTGGTCGTCCTGCTCACCGTCCTCGTCGCCACGCTCGTCGGCCCGCCGATCCTGGTCCTGCTCGGACCGAACATCGACCGCTGGCGGATCGGTGCGGCGCCCAACGGGGAGCGCTCGCGCCTGATGAGCGTCGTCGGCGCCGCCCTCAGCCGTCCGGTTCCGGTCTCGCTCGCGATCGGCGCCGTGGTGCTGGTCCTCGCCGCGCCGGCGATCGCGCTGAAGACCGGCCCCTTCACCGTCGGCGAACTCCCCCACGACTCCCCGGCCCGCCTCGACGCCGAACGGGTCCAGGACTCGGTGGGCGCCGGTTTCGAAGCTCCGTTCGTGGTCATCGCGGTCGCCAAGCACGGTCCGATCACCGACCCTGACCGGCTCTCGACCCTGAGCCGCTGGCAGCGCCAGATTGCGGAGCTCGACGGGCGTGCAGAGCGTGATCGGCCCAGGCGAGGTCTCGCGCTCGGTCGAACCGCTGCGCCGCAGGGGCGACGCCCTGCTCTCCTCCGATGACGGGACCGGGCCGCTGGCGAACCTCGACCGGCTGGGGAAGAACCTCGACCGCGCCGCGGACGGAGTCTCCGCGCTTCGCAAAGGGCTTTCGCAGGCCGCCTTCGGGGCCGGCCTGCTCACCCAGGGCTCGAGCCAGGCGGAGGAGGGGGCGGTGGCGCTTGCCGAGGGCCTCGGCGAAGCCGCCACGGGCGGCGAAGAAGCGGTCGACGCGATCGAACAGTTCGCGGAGGGCTCGCGGAAACTGGCCGAAGCGCAGCAGGAAGCGGCGACGGCAAGCCTCGCGCTCAAGTTCGGCACCCACGACCTCATCCCCAACCTCAACGTCAACGTGCTGCCGGACTCGCGCCGGCTCACCCGCTCGCTCCAGCAGGACTCGCAGAGCACGGTGCCTGGGCTGCAGGCCGCGGCGCAGGCGGCCGACGATCAGCTGAAGGCCGCCCTGCAGCAGCTCGAAGGGATGACGGTGGGGAAGACCGACCCGAACTACGACGCCGCCCTGGCGGCGGTCCGCCAGGCGGCGGCGATCTCCAGCACCCTGCCCGCCGAGCTCGGCGCCCTCGCCGAACGGCTCGACCAAAACGTCGACGACGCGAAATCGATCAAGTTCTGGCTGCAGAGCACGCTGAGCAACCTCAAGCAGCTCAACGACGGGGCGACGCAGCTCTCGGACGGTCTCTTCAAACTCGCGCGGGGGGGCGACAAACTCGCCGACGGCGCGGAAATCCTCGACCGGGAAGCGAAGCAGCTCGCCGGCGGCCTCGGCGAAGCAAGCTCCGCGTCGTCCCAGCTGGCGGCTGGGCTGGCCCAGCTCGCCGGTGGCAACGCCGAGCTCGAACGAAGGCTCGGCGAAGCGTATACGCGCTCCTACCCCCTGCAGTCGGGCCTGCGCCGGGCCACGGTTCGCATCGTCTCCCAGAACGAGACGCTGAACCGGCAGGTGGACAACCTGCGGAGCACCACGCCCGGCATCTTCGACTCGGGCTACTTCGTCCTCTCCGCCCTAGACGGGACGCGCGGGCAGCTGCGCGAGGCGGCCACCGGAGCCGTCGACCTGGAACGCGGCGGCCAGGCGGCGCGGTACCTCGTCACCACTCGCTACGACTTCGCCTCCGACGGGTCGGTCGACTTCAACGAGCGCCTGGAAGAGGACGCGGCGGAGCTGGGCCGGAAAGCCGACGTCGAAGCCGGGGTCGCCGGCGGCACCGCGACCCTCAACACCTACAGCCGCGTGACCAGGGAGCGGATGCCCTGGGTGATCGCGGCGATCACGCTCGCCACCTTCCTCATCCTCATCCTCGTCCTGCGCTCGCTCCCGTTGGCGGCGATCGCCGTCGGGCTCAACCTCCTCACCGTCGCCGTCGCCTTCGGCATCCTCACCCTGCTCACCAACGTGCCCGAGGGCTGGCCCCTCGGCGGCAACACCTACATCGACGCGGTCGGGGCGACGATGATCTTCGGCGTCGTCTTCGGCCTCTCGATCGACTACGCGGTCTTCCTCCTGGTGCGGATGCGCGAGCACTACGACGAGCACGGCGACAACGCGGCGGCGATCGAGTTCGGCCTGGAGAGGACGGCCCGGGTGATCACCGGCGCCGCGGTGATCATGATGGCCGTCTTCATCGCCTTCGCCGGCGCGCCGATGCAGACGGTCAGCCAGCTCGGGATCGGGCTGACCGTCGCGGTGCTCCTCGACGCCACCGTCGTTCGCATCGTCCTGCTGCCGGCGCTGATGCTGCTGATCGGCGATCGGGTCTGGTGGCTGCCGCGCCCGCTGGAGCGGGCGCTGCCGCGCCTCAACGTCTGACCGACGTCGCTATTTCTTCTGGGTGCATTTTCCCTTCACGTTGGGAATCAGGGATTCCCCGTCCCTGAAGACGAACTCCCCCCGCGCCTTCCAGGTCTTGGTCGGGCAGGTGGCGTTGATGTAGCTGCGCTTCTTGCCTTTGAAGGAGTAGGTCTTGAAGACCTTCAGCTTGGACGCCGGTCACGGCCCCCTGTCCACCCGCGATCAGCGGGATCGCGACGTCGAGGCGCGGGCCGAAGCCCTGCTTGTTGAAGTTCCTGACCACGCCGACGAGCACGACGGTGGTCTGGACCGGCGTCTCGCTGTAGAGGTGCAGCAGGATCACCGGCTTGCCGCCGCTGGGAACGCCGTTGAAGACGGTCATCGCCGGCGGTGACGGGGAAAACTTTTTCGCCGACGACGAGGTCCAGCGTTCCTTCTCCGCCGCCCACTTTCGCTCGTTTGCATTCTTCGAGCGCCTTTTCGGTGGAGGTGTTCTGGAGGACGGCCTGGTCGCAGGTCGGGTAGCCCTTGTTGTAGATCGTCACGCCTTTGGGGAAGTCGACGATCGCCTGCACGGCCGGGATCGGAACGCCGTTCGGCGTGGTCGCGTTGTCGGTCGCGGTGGTGACTTCGAGCGTCGCCGCGGCGGGCTTCGTCGCAGAGCGCTTCTTCGGCGTGATGTTCACGCCGATGCTCTGGGTATTTCCGTCGGCGCCGACGAGCGTCGGGGACTGCACGGCCGAGGCTGCGCCGGCGACCGTGACGGCTACACCTACCGCCATGGCAACGGCAATGGTCAGACGTTTGCGCATTGGCTTCTCGCTCCTTTTCGGTTTTGCCCCCTGCGCCTCCTGTTCCCTTAACCCGCTGCAGTTCCAGAGTAGCGCGTTGAATTCCAGTTAAGTACCTGCACGCGTCGCGCTTGGCAGCGGGTCGCTCGGATACGATTCTGCAGCCGTTCCCCCGGATCGGAGGCCGGGGAACCGCAAGCGACGATCCGTGGCTGCCAAACCCTCAGGCGAGGACAAGAGCGCGGCGCAAGGCCGGGGGGTGACCCCCGCGCGAATCGCGGCGATCGCGGTGCTGGCGGTTGCGGTGATCGCGCTCGGCGTCGTCATCTTCGGCGGCGACGGCGAGCACCGCTACCACCTCCTCTTCCAGAACGCCAGCCAGCTCGTTCCCGACAACCAGGTCCTGATCGGCGGCCAGCCGGTCGGCTCGGTCGAGAGCATCGAGCTGACCGACGACAACCTCGCCGAGGTCGTGGTCAGCGTCGAACAGGAGCTGCACGAGGGCACCACGGCGATCATCCGTGCGACCTCGCTCTCCGGCGTCGCCAACCACTACGTCTCGATCAGCCCCGGCCCCAACAGCAATCCGCCGCTGGACGACGACGCGACTCTGGGCCTCGCCTCGACCACCACCCCGGTCGACATCGACCAGTTCTTCAACACCTTCCCGACGCCGGTTCGCCGCGGCCTCGGCCAGTTCATCCGCGGCAACGCGACCTGGTACGCCGGGCGCGGGGAGGACGGCAACGACTCCTTCAAGTACTTCGGCGTCGGCCTCAACCGCGCCGGGGCGCTCTTCCGCGAACTGACCGCCGACGAACGGCTCTTCTCGCGCTTCCTGGTCAGCTCCGAGCCGGCTCGGCACGGCGGTATCCGAACGCAGCGAGGAGCTCTCCAGCGCGATCTCCAACGCCAGCACGGCGTTCGGCGCGATCGCCGAGGAGAACATCGCCCTCGGCCGCAGCCTGGCGCTCCTGCCTCCCACCTTCCGCCAGGCGAACACGACCTTCGTCAACCTGCGAGCCGCCCTCGACGACCTCGAACCGCTGATCGAAGCCTCGGCGACCGCCACCAAGGGCCTCGCCCCGTTCCTGGGCGAACTGCGCCCGGTGCTCTCGAAAGCGGTGCCGGTCTTCAAGAACCTCCGCCTCACAGTGGCCCGCCCGGGCTTCGCCAACGACGCCAACGAACTTCTGGCGGCGCTGCCGACGGTGCAGCAGCGGGCCTCCAGGACCTTCCCCCACGCCGAAGGCGCGATCTCCGACTTCCAGCCGAACCTCGAGTTCTTCCGCGCCTACGCACCCGACCTCTTCAACGGGTTCGCCAAGCTGGGCCAGGTCACGGCGCCCTATGACGGCAACGGGCACTACGCCCGGGTCAGCTTCTCCGACCTCAACATCTTCAAATATGCCGGCAGCGGCAGCGCCCTGGAACCGATCTCGCCGAGCGAACAGTACGACGCCTTCGGCAGCGCGGCAGGGGTCAAGCGCCGCTGTCCGGGCGGCGCCAGCCAGCCAGCCGCCGACGGCTCCAGCCCCTTCGTCGAACCGCCCTTCTCCGGCTCGGGCGTGACCACCTCCGACTGCAACCCCGACGACGCACCCCCGGGACCATGAGGCGGCCGCTTGCCATAGGCGCGGTGGTGGCGGCGGTCGTCGTCGCGATCGTCCTGCTCGTCTCCGGGGGCAGCGGCGACGGCGGCTACGTGGTGCGGGCGATCTTCGACAACGGCGGCTTCATGGTGAAGGGCGAGCAGGTCCGCGTCGCCGGCGCCAACGTCGGCGAGATCGAGTCGGTGGACGTCACCCGGCCGGGCGAGATCGACAGCTACGAGGGAGGCAAGGCGCAGGCGGTCCCCGGAAAGGCCGTGATCGTGATGAGGATCGACGACCCCGGCTTCCAGGACTTCCGCAGCGACGCCAGCTGCCACATCCGTCCCCAGTCGCTGATCGGCGAGAAGTTCGTCGACTGCCGCCCGACCCGGCCGCGCGCCCCGGGCACCCCGCTCCCGCCTTCGCTGGAGGAGATTCCCGAGGGCCAACCCGGCGCCGGCCAGTACCTGCTGCCGCTCGAGAACAACAGCACCAGCGTCGACCCGGACCTGATCAACAACATCAACAAACTGCCTTACGCCCAGCGCTTCCGCCTGATCTTCAACGAACTCGGGGCAGGCCTGGCCTCCCGCGGGTCCGACATCGAGGCCGCCGTGAAGCGCGCCAACCCGGTCCTGCGCGACGTCGACCGCCTGATCGGGACGCTGAACGACCAGCGCGACCGGCTTACCCAGCTGGCCGCCGACTCCGAGCAGATCCTCGAGCCGCTCTCGCGCGAGCGCGCTCACGTCGCCGGCTTCTTCGCCAACTCCGGGGCGGCCGCCCAGGCCAGCTCCGAACGCGGGGAGGACCTGGAAGCCTCGCTGCGCAAGTTCCCCGCCTTCCTTCGCGAGTTCCGCGCGACCATGGCCAGCCTGGGAGGCTTCTCCGAGACCGCCACGCCGGTCTTCGCCGACCTGGGTGAAGCCGCTCCCTCGTTCGCCGAAGCCACCCGTCTGCTGACCCCCTTCTCGGCCGCCTCGACGGTGGCGCTGAAGTCGCTCGGGGCGACGGGCGAAGAGGCCGGGCCGACCCTGCTCGCCGCCGACCCGGTCGTGCGCAAGGCGCGCGACCTGGCCAAGTCGGGCGCCAACCCGACCACGAAGCTGGCCGAGTTCTTCGGCAGCATCCGGGAAACGGGCGGCTGGAGCAACCTCGTCGACCTGATCTACAACGGCGCCGCTACGACCAACGGCTTCGACGAATACGGGCACTTCCTGCGCAGCATCGTGACGCTGACGAACTGCATCGATTACGTGGCGGCGTCCGAGAGCGGTTGCTCGGCCAAGTTCACCGGCTTCGGCGCCGGCAGCTCGTCGGTCGGCAGTGCCGGCTTGGCCGATCTTCTCGAAGAAGCAGAAGCGAGCAGGGCCGGTGGGACCCTCGCCCGTCCGGGCCCGTCCGGGCCGAGCCTCGCCCCCTTGACCCCCCTCGGCCCCGGCGGCCTTGACCTCGGCGAAGGGCGGCTTGCCCAATGAGGAACCGCAGCGGCATACAGGGGGTGGCGAGCAGCCCGGTGATCGTCGGCGCGGTGACCGTGCTGGTCGTGATCGTTGCCGTCTTCCTCGCCTACAACGCCAACAACGGCCTTCCCTTCGTCTCCACCTACAACCTCACCGCCCGCGTGCCCAACGCCAACGCCCTGGTCAAGGGCAACGAGGTGCGGATCGGCGGCGCCCGCGTCGGCGTCGTCAAGAAGGTGGTTCCCGTGCAGACGGGCGGCGGCGGGGTCGCGGCCGAGCTCAGCCTCAGCCTCGACAAGAGCGTGCAGCCGCTGCCGGCCAACTCGACGATGATCATCCGGCCCAAATCGCCGCTCGGCCTCAAGTACCTGCAGATCGTGCCCGGCGATTCCGACGACGGGCTCGCCGCCGGTGAGACAATCCCGCTCTCCGCCGCGCGACCCGAACCGGTCGACATCGACCAGTTCTTCGACATGTTCGACGAGAGGACCAGGCTCTCGATCCAGCGCGGCCTGGCCGGATTCGGCAACGCCTTCGCCGCCCGCGGCCCCCAGCTCAACGCCTTCTTCGCGGTGCTGCGCGAAGCCCTCGAAAGCGGCCAGCCCGCGCTGGCCAATCTCGTCGCCCCCAGCACCGACTTCGGCGGCTTCTGGCGGGCGCTGGAGAACTTCTCTGCCACCCTGGCGCCGGTGGCGGCCGAGCAGGCGAGCATGTTCGTCGCGCTGGACCGCACCTTCGCCGCCTTCGCCCGCGTCTCCCGCCCCTACATCCAGGAAACGATCTCCAAGGGCCCCGAGACGCTCGACGTCGCAACCGAGACCCTCCCCGCCCTGCGCCCCTTCCTCCGCGACTCCGAGCGCTTCTTCGCCGCCCTGAAACCGGGTGCCAGGGCGCTCGCCGAAACCTCGCCGACGATCGCCGCGGCGCTGCGTGCCGGCATTCCCGCGCTGAACGAATCGCCGAAGCTGAACGCCCAGCTGCCGCCGACGGCGGACGCGCTGCTCGCCTTCCAGGAATCCCCGGGCGTCTTCAACGGCCTCGACCTGCTGATCGACACCAACGACCTGCTCGGCCCGGCGATCCGCTTCATCGGCCCCGCCCAGACCACCTGCAACTACCTGACGATCGCCTTCCGCAACCTCGCCAATGCCTCCAGCGAAGGAAACTCGCTCGGCGGCTGGGTTAACGCGCTCGCCTTCGAGGCGCCCGAAGGCCCGAACTCGGAGTCCGGGCCCGCCTCCGCGCCGGCCAACGGCGGCGGCCCGAACAACAGGCAACCACCTCCACACCAATCCCTATCCGAACACCGCCTCTCCCGGCCAGCCCAAAGAGTGCGAGGCCGGCAATGAGCTCTACGAAGCCGGCAAGACGAGGATCGGCAACACGCCTCGCAACGACGGCATCAAGACCTCGGGCCAGTCCAAGAAACAGCTGGGTGAAGGCTGATGGGACGCCTGCCCGAGCGCGACACGAGAGCGGGAGCGACGAACAGCCGCTTCAAGTGGCGGCCCAGCAACGCCCTGATCGCGGTGATCTTCCTGCTCATCTTCACGATCGGCCCCTACCTGGCGTTCACCGGCCACGTGCCCTTCACCAGCTACGGATACCAGCTGGAGGCGACCTTCTCCAACGGGGTCAACATCTCGACCAACTCGCCGGTGCGGATCGCCGGCGTCGACGTCGGCCGCGTGATCGGGGTCGAGCGCGACGGCGACGCGACCAGGGTCACCTTCACCGTCGAAGACAAGGGCCGCCCGATCCACGACGACGCCTTCGCCGCGATCCGCCCGCGGATCTTCCTCGAGGGCAACTTCTTCGTCGACCTCGCCCCCGGCAGCCCGAGCGCACCGGAGCTCGCCAGCGGCGACACGATCGGCGTCAGCCACACCTCCACCTGGGTCCAGATCGACGAGGTGCTGACTGCGCTGCAGGCGCCCGTCAGGGCCGACCTCAGCCGCCTGCTGCAGAGCTACGGCACGGCGCTCACGCACAAGCCGAGCGCGGCGGAAGACGAGACCCAGCTTCCCGAGGTGCGGGGCAAGAGCGGCGCCGAGGCCCTCAACGGCGTCCTCCGTTACGGCGGCGACGCCGGTCGCTACAGCGCCCAGGTCACCAACGCGCTGCTCGGCACCCAGCCGGGCGACCTCTCCCGCCTGGTGGCGGGCGCCGGCCGCGCCTTCGGCGCCCTCGCCCGCAACGAGGAGGACCTCAAAGGGCTGATCGTCAACTTCGACGTCTTCACCGGCGCGCTCGCCGCCCAGTCGACCAACCTCACCGCGACGGTCCAGCGACTGGCGCCCTTCCTCGACGAGTTCCACGGCTCGCTGGTCAGCCTCAACAAGACCCTGCCGCCGCTGCGGGCCTGGGCGATCGAGCTGACTCCGGCGGTCGAAGAGCTGCCCGGCTGGGTCGCCGCCGGCAAGCCCTGGCTCGAGCAGGCCCGGCCGCTGCTCTCGGGCAGGGAGGGCGGCGGCACCGCCAGGCTCCTGCGCCGAAGCCACCCCCGGCTTCGCCGGCGCGGCCCAGGCGGGCAAGGCGATCGCGCTGCCCCAGCTCAACCGGATCAGCCTCTGCACGACCGGGGTCCTGGCCCCGACCTTCAACCAGACGATCAACGACCAGTTCAGCACCGGCGGCCCCAACTACCGCGAGTTCCTCTACACGCTGGCCAACTTCTCCGGCTGGGGCCAGACCTTCGACGGCAACGGTCCCTTCGTGCGCATCCAGCCCGGCGGCGGTGACGTGCTCGCCGAAGCTCCGGCGCCAGGCGGAAACCTGGCAACCGACAAACAGGTCTTCTCCCACACGATTGCGCCCCCGATCGGCACCCAGCCTCAGCTGGCGAAGAGGCCGCCGAAGAAGCCCGACGTGCGCTGCGACTCCAACCCCGTCCCCGACCTCAACGGGCCGCTCGGCCAGGTTGGCGCTCCCTCTCCGGCGGCGGTGAGCCCATGAGCCGCTGGTCGCATTTCCGCTCCGCTCTCTCGCGCCAGGCCCGCGGGCGCAGCAAGGACACGATCGCGATCACCGTCCTCGCCGCGGTCGCGATCGTGATGACGCTCTGGATCTTCACCCAGCAGAAAGCCTCGCTGCCCTCCTGGATCCCGGCCGTCGGCGAAGAGTTCGCCCACGTGACCGGGGAGTTCACCACGGCCCAGGCGGTGACTCCGGGCCAGGGCCAGGCCGTCGTCATCGCCGGCATCCAGATCGGCAAGGTGTCCTCGGTCGAGCTCGAGGACGGCCACGCCGTCGTCGGCATGGACATCGAGCCCCAGTACATGGAGCTGATCCATCCCGACGCGACCCTGCTGCTGCGACCGAAAACCAACCTCAACGACATGACCGTCGAGGTCGACCCGGGGAAGGCCCCGGGTCAGATCGAGGACGGCTACAACTTCCCCCTCTCGCGGACCGAACCCAACGTCAACCTCGACGCCTTCCTCGCCACCCTCGACGCCGACACCCGCCAGTACATCCAGCTCCTGGTCGCCGGCGGCGCGCAGGGGATCGGCGGCCGCGGCCGCCAGCTCTCCGGCGCCCTGCGGCGCTTCCAGCCCTTCGTCCACTACACCGCCGACCTCAACCGGGCGGTCGCAAGGCGCCGCGTCGCGATCGCCCGGGCGATTCACGGCTTCAGCCTCCTGACGACCGAGCTCGGCCGGCACGACAGGGAGCTGGAACGCTTCGTCAGCTCCTCGGAGGCCGCCCTGGGCGACTTCGCCAACCAGCAGCAGGCGATCCAGGAGACGCTGACGGAGCTCCCCTCCACCCTGGGCACCGCGGAGGCAACTTTCGCAAGCGTCAACCGGTTCTCCAACGTCGCCCGCCCGGCGCTGATCGACCTGATCCCGCAGGCGCAGGCGCTCGGCCCGGCGCTGAGGGCCAACACGCGGCTCTTCGAGCAGACGACCGTGCCGATCCGCGACCAGATCCGCCCCTTCACCCGCGAAGTCCGGCCGGTGCTCACCCACGCCAAGCAGGGCGCCTCCGACTTCGCCAAGTCGGTGCGCGGCTTCGGGCGGTCGCTCGAAGGCTTCAACGGGTTCCTCAACGAACTCGCCTTCAAGCCGAAGGGCTCGCGGCAGAGCTACCTCTTCTACCTGCCCTGGCTCAACCACAACTTCAACGCCACATTCAACCTCGACGACCCCGCCGGGCCGATCCAGCGCAGCCTGGTCCTGATCTCCTGCAATGGAACAGATCTCGCTTATGGCCTGGTCTCGGTCCCCGGGAACGAAAAGCCCTATCTCCAAACACTCCTGCAGGCGGCCAGATTCCCGCGCAAAGGCGAACTGCCGCCGATCGCTGCGGACCCCCAGGAACCCACCCGAACCTGCGGCCCAGGAACAGAATGAGCAAGCGCGCACCGAGCACAACCCAGCTCCTCGTCATCGCCGGCTTCGCGCTGTCGTGCTTCGGCATCCTGCTCTTCCTCTGGATCACCTTCGGCGGGCCGACTCCGTTCAAGGCCAAGACCTACGAGATCAAGATCCCCTTCAAGGAGGCGACCCAGCTCGCCCAGCAGTCCGACGTGCGGATCTCCGGGGTCTCGGTCGGCAAGGTCCAGGACATCGTCCTCGCCCCCGACGGCGAGAAGGCTCTGGCCCAGGTCGCGATCCAGGACAAGTACGGCCCGATCCCCCGCGACACGCGGGCGATCCTGCGAACGAAGACGCTGCTCGCCGAGACCTACATCGAGCTCACCCCCGGTGACCGCGAGGGCCCGCCGCTGCCCGACGGCGGCACGCTGGCGCCGGCCCAGGTCGCCGAATCGGTCCAGCTCGACGAGATCTTCCGCACCTTCGACCCGCGGACGCGGGCCGCCTTCCAGAGCCTGGCAGCAGGAAGCCGCCGTCGCGATCGAGGGTCGCGGCCAGGACCTCTCCTACGCCTTCGGCGAACTCGAACCGACCTTCACCCAGGCCGACCGCCTCTTCCGCATCCTCGACAGCCAGCGGCTCGCCGTCAACCGCCTCTTCCGCAACGGCGCGATCTCGCTCGAGGCGCTGCGCGGCCGCCAGGGCGAGCTGGCGGGGCTGATCCGCAACTCCAATATCGTCTTCAGCACCGCCGCCGAGCGCGACCGGGACATCGAAGCGCTCTTCCGCGCCTTCCCGACCTTCCAGGACGAGTCGCGACTGACCCTGGAGCGGTTCAAGTCGTTCGCGGTGAAGGCCGACCCGGTGATGCGCCAGCTCATTCCCGTCGCCGAAGAGCTCTCGCCGACCCTGATCGCCTTCTCCAAGCTGGCGCCAGAGGCGCAGGGCTTCTTCGAAGGCCTGCGGCCGGTGATCAAACGTGCTCCCACCGGCTTCCCGGCGGCGCGCAAGCTCTTCCGCGACGAGTTCCCGCCGCTGCTGCGCGCCATCGACCCCTTCGGCCGCAACCTCAATCCGCTCCTCACCGGCCTCGGCCTCTACAAGCGCGAGCTGGCCGCGACGCTGGGCAACGTCGCGGCGATGACCAATGCCACGCTCACCACCGAAAACGCGAAGGGCGAAAAGATCCACTACATAAGGGCGATGGGCCCGTTCAGCCCGGAGTCGCTGGCCACCTACCCCAACCGCCTGACAGGGAACCGCAACAGCGCCTACAGCCAGCCGCTGGCGATGAAAGGGCTCGCCGCGGGCCTGCCCAGCTTCGAGACCCGCCAGTGCAGCTCGGGAGTGACCGCGACGCTCGACCCCGAAACGCCCAGCAACGAAGTCTTCCAGGCGCGGGTGAAAAGGAACAGGGCAACGCCCGAAACGGACGAGCAGGTCCTCAAAGCCGCGAAAAGCTTCTTCGAACGGCTGAAGAAATACGCCTTCGCCGGGCAGACCGACTCGACCGCCGTTCCCACCCCCACCTGCGTCCAGCAGGGCCCGTTTGAGCCGATCGGCAAAGCGGGTCCGGCGACGACCTACCAGCAGACTTACGAACAGAGCGAATAGCGAGCGCATTGGCGCGGCGGGTCCTGTCGCCGTAGGGGACCCACCACCCCCTCCGGTCGCTAAAGCGTCCTCGGGGGCGGTTCCCCCTACAGCGCCACCCGCCGCGAGAGATGTCAACTCTTTCCCCGTATTTGCACGGGAGGCATACATGGAGCTGGCGATCGTCTGGTTTGATCGAGCTTCGGGGCGGTTCCGCCGTTCCTCGTCGTTAACTAGATCGAATGGCTTCCGCTCCCACAGCCCACGTTCCGCCGCAGAACATCGAGGCGGAGGAATCGGTCCTGGGGGCGATGCTGGTCGCCGAGCCGACGCTGACGCGGGTGATCGACGAGGTGAAGCTGAACGCCGGCGACTTCTACCTCGAGAAGCACGCGGCGATCTTCACCGCGGTCCACGACCTCTACGCGGCCTCCAAGCCGGTCGACGAGCTCAGCGTCGCCGAGGCGCTGACCCAGCGCAACCAGATCGAGGAGGCGGGGGGCAAGCACTACGTCTCCGAGCTGGCGGCCAAGGTGCCGGCCGCCGGCAACGCCAAGCACTACGCGGAGATCGTCCAGCAGAACTCGCTGCTGCGCCGCCTGCTCGGCGCCGGCCAGGAGATCCAGGGCTGGGTCCACGAGCGCGACGGCGAGCCGCGCGAGCTCTCCGAGCGGGCCGAGAAGCTGCTCTTCGACGTCGCCCACAAAGAGCAGGCGAGCGACTTCAAGCTGCTCTCGGAGATCCTCCACGACGAGGTCGACCGGCTCGAGAAGCTCTCCACCGGCGAGCTCGAGCTGACCGGCACCCCCTCGGGCTTCCGCGACATCGACGCGATCACGGGCGGCTTCCAGCCGGGCAACCTGATCATCGTCGCCGCACGGCCGGCCATGGGCAAGAGCGCGATCGTCGCCAACATCGCCGAAAACGTCGCGGTCAAGCGCAACCTGCCGGTCGCCTTCTTCTCGCTGGAGATGTCGGAGGTCGAGCTCGCACAGCGCTTCATCGCCTGCCGGGCGCGGATCTCGGGCGACAAGCTGCGCAAGGGCCAGGTCTCCCAGAAGGACTGGCCGAAGGTGGTCCGCGCCTGCAACGAGCTCGAGGAGGCGCCGCTCTGGTTCGACGACTCCTCCGACCTCGGCGTCCTCGACCTGCGGGCGAAGGCGCGGCGGCTGCACGCCCAGGAGCAGGACAAGGGCGGGCTCGGCCTGATCATCGTCGACTACCTGCAGCTGATGCGCTCCGACGACCCGCGCGCCAACCGCGTCGAGCAGGTGGGGCAGATGAGCCGCGGGCTGAAGATCCTCGCCCGCGAGCTGGAGGTGCCGGTGCTGGCGATCTCCCAGCTCTCGCGCGCTCCCGAGCAGCGCCACCCGCCGAAGCCGATGCTCTCCGACCTGCGCGAATCTGGGAACCTCGAGCAGGACGCCGACGTCGTCGCCTTCCTCTTCCGCGAGGACTACTACCGCGATCCCGACGACGAGCCGGACGGCCTCGCCGACCTGATCATCGCCAAGCACAGGAACGGCCCGATCGGCACGCCGAAGCTCGTCTTCCTCGACCGCTTCCCGAAGTTCGCCGACTTCGCCGGCCAGGAGCAGCCGATCGAGCAGCCGGCCGGCGAGGGCCCGCCGCTGGAGGACGCTTGCCGCCGCGGGGCCTGAGTTCTGATGCCGGCGATCGCCCGCAGCGAGCCGTTTCGCGAACAGGCATGCCCGCTCGGGGTCTGCGACGGCTCCGGCTGGATCCTCGGCCCCGAGGACGTCGCCCGCGAATGCGAGTGCCGCGCGCCGCGGCTCAAGCGGGGCCGCACCAAAGGCGTCGCCTCGGTGATCCCGCCCCGCTACCGCGGCGTCTCCTTCGACCGCCCGCCGGTCTCCGACATGGCGCGCGACCTCGAGACCAAAGCCGCGGTCGCCGAGGTCCGCCGTTTCGTCGACGAGCTCGACCACCGCCTCGACGCCGGCCGCGGCCTCTGGCTCTTCGGCGACACCGGCACCGGCAAGACGACGCTGGCGATGCTGGTCTCCAAGGCGGCGCTCGAGGCAGGCCGCTCGGTCGCGATCTACTCGCTGCCGAAGCTGCTCGCCCGCATCCGCCGCACCTACGACTCCGAACCGGGCGGCGACTCCTACCTCGCCTTCTTCGAGCGCCTCACCTCGGTCGACCTCCTCCACATCGACGACCTCGGCGCCGAGAAGCGCAGCGACTGGGTGCTCGAGCAGCTCTACGCCCTGATCAACGAGCGCTACGAGGCGCAGCGCTCGGTCCTGGTCACGACCAACCTTCCGCACGAGGAGCTGGAGGAGCAGATCGGCGCCCGCACGGTCTCGCGCCTGAGCCAGATGTGCGACGAGATCGCCTTCTTCGGCGCCGACCGCCGCTACGGCAAGGTCGCCTAGCCGGCAGACCCGCCACAATGCTCCGGCTATGCCAGGGCTGGTGATAGTTGGCGCCCAGTGGGGCGACGAGGGCAAGGGCAAGGTCACCGACCTGCTTGCCGAGCGTGCCGACGCGATCGTGCGCTTCCAGGGCGGCAACAACGCCGGCCACACGATCGTCCGCGACGGCGAGGAGTTCAAGTTCCACCTGATCCCCTCGGGGATCCTCTACCCCGACAAGGCATGCGTGATCGGCAACGGCGTCGTGCTCGACCCGCGCATCCTGCTCGGCGAGATCGACGGCCTGCGCCGCCGTGGCGTCGACGTCGAGCAACCTGAAGATCTCCGCCAACGCGCACCTGATCATGCCCTACCACGTGCTGCTCGACACGGCGGGGGAGGTGAAGCTGGGCAAGCTCTCGCTCGGCACCACCCGCCGCGGCATCGGTCCCTGCTACGCCGACAAGGCCCTGCGCCTGGGCATCCGCGTCCAGGACCTGCTCGACGAGAAGATCCTGCGCACCAAGATCCGGGCGGCGCTGGAGCCAAAGCAGCAGGCGCTGCGCGAGCTCGGCGTGCAGCGCCGCAAGCTGCGCAAGGAAGCGGGCGAGGGCGACCGCGAGGCCGCCGGGCAGGCGATCGAGGACGCTCCGGACCCCCGCCTCGACCTGCACACGATGACCGAGGAGCACGTCAGCTTCGGCCATCGCCTCGAGCCCCACATCGCCGACACCTCCCGGCTCTGCTGGGACGTCCTCGACGCGGGGCGCACGGTGATCTTCGAGGGCGCCCAGGCAACCCTGCTCGACCTCGACCACGGCACCTATCCCTTCGTCACCTCCTCCAACCCGATCGCCGGCGCGGCCACGATCGGCGCCGGCATCGGGCCGGCCGACATCGACGAGGTCTGGGGGGTGGCGAAGGCCTACGCGACCCGGGTCGGCGCCGGCCCCTTCCCGACCGAGCTCGAGGATGACCAAGGGCGCCACATGCTGGAGCGGGGTCACGAGTACGGCACGACGACGGGTCGCGAGCGGCGCTGCGGCTGGATGGACCTGGTCGCCCTGCGCTACGCCGTGCGGCTGAACCGGATGAGCGCGCTGGCGATCACCAAGCTCGACGTGCTCAGCGGGATCGGCCCGCTCAAGGTCGCGATCGCGCTACCGCTCGCGCGAGGGCGCTCTGCTGGACCGCTTTCCCTACCACCAGTCGATCCTGCACGGCGCCGAGCCCGAGTACGAGGAGATGCCGGGCTTCGACGACGGGATCGAGGAGTGCCGCAGCGAGGCCGACCTGCCGGCCGAGGCTCGCGCGTACCTCGACTTCATCGCCGACTTCGTCGGCGTCCCGATCCGCCTCGTCGGCGTCGGCCCCGGCCGCGAGCAGGTCGTCTGGCTCGACTGAGCCGGTTCAGAAGAGACGCGTGGCTTCGAACCCGTGGATGTTCCAGACGTCGCCTTCCGGCCGCATCAGCATCGCGTAGACGTCTCCGTAGGCGTCGTCGTAGATGAGGAAGGCCCGCTTGCCGTTCCGGCTTATGCGAACGCTCGTCGGGTCGATCTCCCCCGCTTTCTCGACTTCGTCGAGGGAGCTCAGCGCGGCCAAGCTCTCGGCGCCTTCGACGCAGCCAGGTTTCCCGTGCCGCTTCGTTTCCACCGTGATCATTTCGATCAAGCGTGAGGACATGTAGGAGCACGCGGCGGCGGAGTCTTCGGCGGCCCGTGCGTCGAGGTAGTCGCTCACGACCGCGGCCGCCGCTTCGACCTGCGCCTCGCTGCCCTTATCGCCATAGGAGAGGATGTCGGCGCGGAGCGGCTTGTTGACCACGTTCCACGCGTTCGGCTCTACGCCCGATGCCGGCGGGCCCCCGTTCCCCCCCGCCGATTCGGCGGTCGTCGTCGTCCCGGCTGTGCCCGAGTCGCCGCCGCAGGCACTGAGCAGCAGCGCGATCAGAAACGCCGCGAGCGCGATGGTGGTTGCCCCGTGCCGCTTCCCCAGCATTGAAAAAATACTACCGACCAATACGCCATGATGGAGGCTGCCGGCAGGACTGGTTTCGACTGGAGCTCAGGGGATCGGCGTGGCCTCGAGCGCCCCGACCTTCCAGACGCCGTCTTCCTCTGCCATCACCATCGCGTACCCGACGTCTTTTGCGCCGCGGTAGATGAGGAAGGCCTGCTCGCCCTCGAGGCGCAGGCTGCCCGCATCGACCACTGTGGATTCGCGCCGCACCGCCTCGGGCAGAGGGGGCGACAGCGTTTCGAGCATCCCGGCGCAGTCCTTGCCCTCGAGATTCGATTGAGACGCGAGCAGGTCGAGCTGGTCGGTGACGGTCTTCGCCAGGTTGGCACAGGCGGCTCGCCAGTCTTCGTTTGCGCGCGCGACGAAATAATCGTGCACCGTCTGGGCGGCTTCCTCCAGGTCCGTTTCGTCGCCCTCCTCGCCGAATTCCTGGATGCTGTTGTCGCCTCCCTCGGTGCGGTACTGGCTCGAGCCGCCGCCGGTGACCTTCAGGGGAGCGGAGTCGACGCTCGACGGCGAGCCGCTCGATTCGCCGCCCTCTCGCTGCGGTTGCGATCCGCCGCCTTGCGAAGCCTTCGAGCCGGACTCTGACTCGCTCTCCTGGCTCGGCTCCGACCTCGCTTCCTTTGCAGGCACGGCGCTCGTGGTCGACCCCGAATCGGAATCTCCGCAAGCCACGAGGACTCCCGCCGCGAAGACTGCGGCACAGAGAGCTGCGATGAGGCGTATCCCCTCCCTGGTCACCAGCAGCGATTGTATTGACCGCGCTCTGCAAGCTGAAATCACGGTGGAGACTCGCGGGTACAGAAAGTCGCGATCGGACCTCTTCTGTTCTACAGTTTCGGGGTGGCCTCCGGTAGACGCACAGCTAGGTTGAGCGAGCGCCTGCCGAGGGGGAGGCACGGGTTGCCGCGGGAGACCGTGACGGAATCCCAGCGCAATCGAATCCTGCAGGCAATGATCGAGGTCGTCTCAGAGCGGGGCTACCCCGAGACGCGGGTGGTCGACGTAATCGGCGTGGCCGGGGTATCGAGGAAGACGTTCTACGAGCTCTTCGCCAGCAAGGAGGACTGCTTCCTCGCCGCCTACGACGTGCTGCTGGCCAATCTGCTCGGGGACACCGCGAAGGGATTCGAATCCAGGCCCGGCGCACCCTGGGCCGAGCGCGTTGCCGCCGGCCTCGGCGAGCTGCTGAAGGACCTCGCCGAGCACCCCGACGAGGCGCGCTTCGCGATCGTCGAGGTCCTTGCGGCGGGCCCAAAGGCCCTCGCCCGACGCGACGCCGCGCTGCGCCAGTTCACCGGGTTTCTCGATGCGGGCCGGGCCGAGACCTCGGTGGAGCTTCCCGGGATCACGTCGCTCTCGCTTGCCGGCGGAATCAACGAGCTGCTCTACAGCGAGATCCTCCACGGTGCCGCATCCCGCCTCCCAAGCCGGTTGCCGGACCTGATGTTCTGGATCACGCTGCCCTTCCTGGGCCCCGAGGGAGCAGCGGAGGAGCGCGAGCGCACCCGCCTCTCGATGATCGAAGACTGAAAACCCCTGTGTTAAGGCGCTCTTTTCTGTGAATGCCGGGGTTTATCTAATTTGCGATGTTGGTAATTTGGGCTGCTGGAGGGATAGACCAGGCTTTCTATGGCCCAGGCTGAAACGGCCAGGCCGCAAAGGAGAGGTAGACGAATGCGCAAGCGCTTGATTTGGACACTCGCCGTGGGAGCGGCCCTCGCCGTCGCGCTGGCGGGCATCGCGACGGCAGAGAAACCCGTCGTCGTCCAGCAGGGGAACCTGAAAATCACCATCAACGGCGGCTTCACCCCGAAGAAGCTTCCCAAGAGCGAGTTGGCCGGGATCAAACTCAACGTCAGCGGCAAAGTCGAGACCGTCGACGGCAGCCACCCGCCGGCCCTGAAGGAATTCATCGTCGAAACCGACAAGAACGGCACGATCAACGCCAAGGGCCTGCCGGTCTGCACCGCCGCCAAGCTCAACTCGCAGGACACCAAGAACGCCGAAAAAGCGTGTCCCAACGCGATCGTCGGCGAAGGCAAAACCGACGTCGAGATCGAGTTCGCCGAACAGGCGCCGATCGTCGCCAAGAGTAAGCTCCTCGCCTTCAACGGCGGGGTCAAAGGCGGTGTGACGACGCTCTACATCCACGCCTTCCTCACCGTTCCGGTGCCGGCGGCGGTCGTCACCACGGTCAAGGTCTCGAAAGTCAAGAACGGTCGCTACGGCACGAAATCCGTAGGCAAGATCCCCGTGATCGCCGGCGGCGCCGGTTCGCCGATCTTCTTCGAACTCAACATCGACCGCAAATTCACCTACAAGGGCAAGAAACAGAGCTACCTGCTCGCCAAGTGCCCTGACGGCCACCTCAACGCGAAAGGCACCGGTGTCTTCAGCGACGGCACCCGGCTGACCGGCAGCGTGGTCCGCTCCTGCACCCCGAAGGGCTAAGCGAACGCTTTTCGACTCAGGACGAATAGGGGAAGGAAAGGGCGGCCAGCGGGCCGCCCTTTCCTTGTCCCTATGCCGCGCTCAGTCCCGCGGGTCGATTCCGCCGACCGGGGCCGGCGGAATCAGGCCCTCTGCCTCACGGCGTCGCTCGCCCCGCCGCAGGATGCGCTGGGTGAGGATCGCGATGCTGAGGATCGCGGTGGCGCCGAGGCTGAGCTGCACGCTGAGCAGTCCCTGGCGCGTCCAGTAGACGTCGCGCAGGTCGAGCAGCAGCGCGGCCTCGTCGAAGGTCAGCCCCATGCCGATTCCGGTGGTGACCGCGAGACGCTCTTCCAGGGTCTCGTCGTCGGTCAGCAGGGCGGTCGTGCCGGAAGCGAAAGCGATCACGATGCCCGGCACGAAGTGGTGGATGTGGCGCCCGCCGACGCTGACGTTGCTGAACGGCCACCAGTTGTCGCGGATGCCCAGGGTGGAGACGCGGACCAGGGCGAAGGATCCGAGGAAGCCGGCGAGCAGGTTGAAGAGCACTGTTTCGCTGCGCGGCGCCTCGGCGTAGCCGCTGACGGCGACACCGACCGTGTCGAGGGCGGCCACCGGCGCTGCTTCGACCAGGCCATCGCCATCGGCCTGGTGAGACCGGCGCTGCAGCATTCGACCGTACTGGCCAGCCAGCACCGCACCGACGCCTCCAAGGGCAACGGCAGCCAGTGCCAGGGTCGCGCGCTCTGAACGGGCCCAGTGGAAGCGAGTCCGCGCCTTGGCGCGACGACTGAGACGGGAAGGCAGGCGGCGTGAGGCCATTCCCCGCAGCCTAACCACCGACCAGGCTTTGCTAGCGCTCCTCGGTGATGATCGTCTTCACCGTCGCGATCGCGCCGTCGGCGACCTCGATCTCGACCATGTGGGTGCCGATCTCGCGGATCGGCTGCTCGAGGCGGACGTTGCGGCGGTCGATGCGCAGGTCGCGTGCGTCGCGGATCGCCTCGACTATCTCCTTGGCCCCCACCGAACCGAAGAGCTTGCCGTCCTCGCCCGCCCGCTGGTGGATTGTGAGCACGGTCTTGGAGAGCAGCGAGGCCGCCTGCTCTTCGCGCTCGGCGCGTGCCTTTTCAGCCTTTTCAGCCTCGACCCGTCGCCGCTGGGCCTGCTCCAGCGCACCGGGAGTTGCCGGTGCGGCCAGCTTGCGCGGGATCAGGTAGTTGCGCAGGTAGCCGGGGGAGACGTCGACCGGGTCGCCGCGATGGCCGAGATCGTCGACGTCCTCGAGCAGGATGGCCTGGGTCATCAGCGCTCTCCGACGTAGGGCAGGAGCGCGATCTCGCGTGCGCGCTTCACCGCCACCGAGAGCTGCCGCTGATGCTTGCGCGAGAGGCCGGTCACTCGTCGCCCGCGTGTCTTCCCCTTGTCGGAGAGGAAGCGGCGCAGGAGGCTGAGGTCCTTGTAGTCGACCGCCTCGGAGTTGATCCGCGTGTACTTGCGGGGACGTGCGCGGTCCGGCGCTCGCCTTCCCCGGCGCGACGGTGCTGCTCCTGAATCCATCCTGGCCATTAGGACGGATGATCCTACAGAACCTCCCCTGGCACCGCCGGACCAAGCGATGCAAGGACACAGGGAGCGAAGCGTGCTTCTGCACGTGAGCGACCGAGGACGCCGCAGCGCGCTGCGTCCGGCGGTGCCAGGGGGATCTAAAAGGGGATGTCGTCGTCCCCGCCCCCGCCGGCAGCAGCGCCGGCGAAGTCCGAGGAGTCGGCCGGCACGTCGCTGCTCGGGGTGAAGCTGCCGTTGCCGCCCCCACCCCCGTCGCGCGAACCGAGGAACTGGACCGATTTGGCGACGATCTGGACCTTCTGCCGTTTGCCGCTGCCGTCTTTGGCCTCCCACTCGCTCCAGTCGAGCCGGCCCTCGACCGCAACCGGGCGGCCCTTGGAGAGATAGTTGGCGCAGTTCTCGCCTTGCGCCCCCCAGACGACCACGTCGAAGTAGTTCGCCTTGTCCTCCCACTGGCCGGTCTGCCCGTTCTTGCGGCTGCTGTTCACCGCGACCCGCAACTCGCAGACCGAAGTCCCGCCGCCGGTGCTGCGCAGCTCAGGGTCCTTGGTCAGGTTCCCGGTTATGACCACCACGTTGATGTTCGAAGCCGCCACGGCTCTCAACTCCTCTAATCGCTTGCCTGAACTCCAGTCTAAGAGCGCAGGCGGCGTGTCTCTCCCCCCTGGCCCCGCAATCTCCGCACAAATCCAGGCCGGTGGGCCTTAGAACCCCGTCTCAAAACCCCCGCGCACGTCTGGCGGCGGCGGACACACTTCACGGGGCGGCGTCCTCAGTCGGCCGAATGGCGCCGCCATTCGGCCTCCCTGCGTCCTGGCCCCGCTCGGTCCGGCGCTCGCCAGCCGCACACGCGGGTTTTGAGACGGGGTTCTCAAACGTCCGATATGTGGACGTTTGCGGCCCGTCGACGATTACTCGGCGGCGGGCGCTGCGGGCTCGTCGGGTGCCGTGGCGGCGACCTCAGCCTCGGCGGCGGGCTCCTCGGAAGCGCCGTCCTCGTCGCCCCGGGAGGCACCTGGGCCACCCCGATGGTCTCGTGAGGCTCCTGGTGCGGGTGCGCCGACGGCCGGCGGCACCATCACGGGGGAGCTGGCGTCGACTTTGAAGATGCGGAAGCGCAGCACGCCGTCGGCGATCTTCAGGTTGTGGTTGAGGTCGTCGAGCAGCTCAGACGGCCCCTCGAAGCGGAACCAGCGATAGTCGGCCTCGTTGCGCTGCTCGATCTCGTAGGCCATCTTGCGCAGGCCCCACTTGTTCTCGTGCTTGAGCGTCCCCGCCCCCTCGATCCGGCCACGGGCGTCCTGGGCCAGCGCGTCGCGCGCAGGCTCGTCCTGCCCGGGGTCGAGCATCAAGACCAACTCGTATTCGCGTGGGGAAGCCAAAAGCGGCGAGGGACTATAGCGATGGGGTACCTGCCGGGGGGAGAACCCCATCGCTGTCAGTCCTTGGGAAGCCATGAAGCTTCGAATCCGCTGGTCGCAGGCCTGGGCAGGCGCGCTTGCTTTTGCTCTCTTGCTTGTGGTTCTTCGAATCGGCCCCGAGATCTTGAGGCCCTCCGAACCACCCAAGCTCCCTCCAGACGTAGGCCTGCCGCGGGCCGCGGAGACAGCGCCGATCCTGCCTGACCCGCCCCAAGCTCGACCGCACCTCGGGCGGGTGGCGCGGGGTGGGGGTCCTCGGCGCCGCGCGAAGGCTGCTGAGGGCGGGTCTTCGAAATCAATTACGCACCATCCCTCTGCCCGAAGCAGCGCGAAGCGCAAGCCGAGGACCCCCACCCCGCGACAGGACCCGCCCGCCAGTACGGCCCAGCCTTTGCCGGTCCCGCCAGCACCACCTCAGGTTTCGTCGCCACCCCCACCCGCCGCACCAGACGACGGCTCAGTGGAGTTTGCGCCGCATTGACTGAGTGGCCTCGCCTCGGGGTAGGGTGGACAACGTGGCCGACGGCGACCCGCTGATAATCGTCTCCAACCGGGGCCCGGCCCAGTTCGAGCTCGACGAGCGGGGGGAGCGCACCGTGCGCCGCGGCGGCGGCGGGCTGGTCACGGCGCTGTCCGGCCTGGTCTCCCACCGCGACGCACTCTGGATCGCCTCTGCGATGACCGACGAGGACGTGGCCGTCTCCGAGGAACGCGGCGGTCCCGTCGAGCTCTCGATCGGCGGCATCGACTACCGCGTGCTGCTGGTCGAGAGCGACGCCGAGGCTTACGACCGCTTCTACAACGTGATCGCCAACCCGATCCTCTGGTTCATCCAGCACTACCTCTGGGACCTCTCCAACGCGCCGGACATCCGCCAGGAGGAGCTCGACGCCTGGGACCTCGGCTACCAGGCGGTCAACCGGGACATCGCGACTGCCGTGCTGGGCCAGATCGAGGGCCGCGAGCGGCCGCTGGTGATGCTGCACGACTACCACCTCTACACAGCGCCGGCGATGATCCGCGCCGAGCGCCCCGACGCCTTCCTCCACCACTTCGTCCACATCCCATGGTCCCAGCCCGACAGCTGGCGGATCCTGCCGGGCCGGATCCGCGAGGCGCTCTTCCGCGGCATGCTCGCCAACGACATCATCGGCTTCCACACCGGCCACTACTGCATCAACTTCCTGCGCTGCTGCGACGAACTGCTCGAGGCCGACGTCGACTACGACCTGGGGCTCGTACGCCATGCCGGCGGTCAGACCGCCGCCCGCGCCTACCCGCTCTCGATCGACGCTGAGCGGTTGCGCCGGGTGTCCGAGTCGCCCGAGGTCGCCAACGCCGAGCGCGAGGTGCTGGAACGTCGCCGCAAGCACCTGATCATCCGCGTCGACCGGGCCGACCTCTCCAAGAACGTGCTGCGCGGCTTCACCGCCTTCGACACCTTTCTCAGCCAGCACCCAGAGTTCCGCGAACAGGTGACCTTCATCGCCCACCTGCAGCCCTCCCGCCAGGACGTGCCCGAGTACGCCGAGTACCTGGAGCGAATCGAGGCGCTGGTCGCGGTCGTCAACCACCGCCATGGCACCACCGACTGGATGCCGATCGACCTCAAGATCTACGAGAACTTCCCCGACGCGGTCGCCCGCTACAAGCACTTCGACCTGCTGATGGTCAACTCGCTCTTCGACGGGATGAACCTGGTCGCCAAGGAGGCGCCGGCCGTGAACACCCGCGACGGAGTGCTGATGCTCTCCGAGAACACCGGCTCCCACGAGGAGCTCGCCGACTGCGTGCTCTCGGTCAACCCCTTCGACATCCAAGAGCAGGCCGACGCGATCTACCGGGCGCTGACGATGGACCCGGAGGAGCGCCGCCTCCGCGCCCAGCGCCTCAAGGAGCTCGTCTTCTCCCGCAACCCGGGCGACTGGGTCGACGATCAGCTAGCCGACATCGCCGAGCTGCGCGAGCGCTCGGTAGAGACACCTGCTTCATGAAGTCAGTCGTTCGGGTGGGGTGGGTAGGGGGAGCCTGGCCGTCCTCCAGTCGAATTGAGCACCGCGCGTAAGCGCGGTGCAACCAGGAGCGCGGCCTAGACGGCCGCGCAATCACCGGATTGCATTTCCGCCGCTTCGCGACATTCGCCTGGAGGACGGCCAGGCTCCTCTCCACACGTCACCGAATGACGTCCAGGGCGGCGAAGCCGGTGCCAGGGTTCACAAGCTTTTTTAGTGAGCTTGGGGCTGCCGAGACGCCGCCTCGAGTCGTGGAGCTTCTGAACCTTGTGTGCTCTCGAGACGGGTGGCGGGTGCCCCTCCCCAAAACACTCCAGCGAGGCTCCTGCCGAGCGTTTTGGGGAGGGGCACCCACCACCCCACCGACAACCCGACCCGTCTAGGTGCCCAGCTCCGACAGCAACTGCATCCAGTCGCGCAGCAGGCGCGGCGAGAGGAACTCCTGGCGGGCGTGTTCCTTGCCGGCGCGGCCGAGGCGCTTGCCCAGCTCCGGGTCGGCGAGGATCTCGAGGCAGCGCTGCGCGCACTCCTCGGGAGAGTCGACCAGGAAGCCGCTCTCGCCGTCGGTGATCTGCAGCGGAATGCCGCCGACGTTTCCGGCGACGGTGGGGCGCCCCTTCCAGAGCGCCTCGGTAACGGTCAGGCCGAAGCCCTCGCGGATCGACTTCTGCAGGCAGACGTCGGACTGCGACTGGAAGGCGTTGACCTCGATCGCCCCGACGTTGTTGAGGTTGTTGAGGATCTTGATGTCGTCGTCGCCGTCGGCGTACTCGAAGGTGTGCTGGAAGAACTCCCAGCCCTCGGGGTCGTCGGTCGCCATCGAGCCGACCAGCGCGAGCTGCACGTCGGGCATCTGCTCGTGGACGACGCGGTAGGCGTCGATCACGCCCATCGGGTCCTTCCAGGGGTCGAAGCGGGAGACCTGGGTCAGCAGCGGCCGGTCCACGTCGATTCCGAACTGGCGGCAGACGAAGGCGGCGTCGTCGGGCGAGAAGGCCATGTTCTTCGGCGAGAGCGGGTCGATCGCCGGCGGGATGATCTTCACCCCGTTGTGGCCGTTGACCCCCTTGGGCACGTAGGCGGGCAGGTGCCAGACCGTCGCGTCGTATTCCTCGATCATCGGCAGCAGGCGGGCTATCGGCTCCGGGTTGGGCTCGGAGAGGTCGATGTGGCAGCGCCAGATCCAGTTGCGGCTCTTCTCCCCGGCGCCCCGCTTCAGGCCGATCGGCTGCGGGTCGTGGACGATGATCGTGTCCCACTCACCCTGCAGGCCCTCGGCGTTGATCGCGTTGATCTCGTCGAACAGCGCCCATTCTTCGTCACTCAGTGTCTCCTCGGCGCCCTGCAGCGAGTTATGGAGGAGCTTGGTCGCGTTGTAGAACTCCTCTTTGCCGAAGATCACGTGCCAGTGGGCGTCGATGCCGACGTCGCGCATGAGCGGCACGATCGTGTAGAGGATCTCCGAGACGCCGCCTCCGAAGGCGGTGGCGCTGACGTGCAGCACGCGATGGCCCTTCATCGGCTCCGCCAGCTCGCGGATGCGCTCGATCGTCTCCTTGCCGGCGATGTGGGTGTAGTCGGCGAGGGACTTGTTGCCGAGGGAGACTTCCTGGAGCATCCGCGAGTTCTACAGCAGCGGGGCGACGGTGTCGCTCAGCCGCCCGGGCGGCTGCCGAGCGTGACGGCGACCGTTTCCCGCTCGCCGTCGTGGAGGACGAGGAGCTCCACTTCCTCGCCGGGCTCGAAAGCGGAGACGAGGCGGGCGAGGTCTTCGGGGCCGGTGACCGGGTGGTCCTCGAAGGAGAGGATCACGTCGCCGCCCGCGCGGTAGGCGGCCGCCTGGAAGCGGACGCGGTCCTTTCCCCCCTCCAGGCCGGCGTCGTCGGCGGGCGCCCCGGGAACGACTTCGTCGAGCAGCCCTCCGTAGCCGGTGTCGAGGCCGAGCCTGCGCGCCAGCTGCGGGTAGAGCGCCTGGGTGGAGACGCCGAGGTAGGCGTACTCGGCCTTGCCGTCCTCCTCGAGCTGGGCGATGGAGCGCTTGACGGTCGAGATCGGCACGGCGAAACCGACCCCGTCGTTGGCGCCGGATTCGGTCTCGATCTGCTGGTTGATGCCGATCACCCGGCCGCCGGCGTCGAGCAGCGGGCCGCCCGAGTTGCCGGGGTTGATCGAGGCGTCGGTCTGGATCGCCCCCTCGATCTGGAACTTGGTCAGGGATTCGACCGAGCGGTCGGTCGCCGATACGACCCCGACCGAGAGGGACTGGCGCTCGCCGAAGGGGCTGCCGATGGCCGCCACCGGCTGCCCGACGACGAGGCCCGCGTCGTCGCCGAGCTCGAGCGGATGCAGGGCGAAGCCGCCGGGCTCGACCGAGAGCAGGGCGACGTCGGCAAAGGGGTCGAAGCCGACGATCTCCGCCGGCACGACGTTGCGATCCGGGAACTCGACGTAGACGGCCTGGGCCGCCTCGCGCTCGCCCCCGGATTCGTCGGTGACGACGTGGGCGTTGGTGACGATTCGGCCGCTGTCGTCGAGGACGAAGCCCGAACCCTCCGCCGCGCCCCTGCCGCCGCCGAAGACCGAGCGGATCGTGACCACCCCGGGGGACGCCTCGCGGAAGACCTCGACGGCGTCGAAGCCGCGCACGGCGGCCTGCACCGCGACCTGCCGCTCGGTCACGGTCTTCTGGCGAACCCCCGAGACCTCCACGTCCTCCGAGCCGCCGCACCCGGAGAGCATCAGCGCCAGCACGAGCGGCGCCGCAAGCCTGGAGGCGCCGCTCACGCGGCTGCCCTGGCGGTGACGCTTGGGCTGGGCGGGACCGCCGTCGTGCGCGATTGGGGCAGGTCGAGCGTGAAGGCGGTGAAGCGCTTGCTGGAGGCGATCCCGACGCGGCCCTGCATCCGCTGCGCCAGCTCGCGGGCGATTGCCAGGCCCAGACCCGATCCGCCGGCCGAGTCCGCGGTGTAGAAGCGCTCGAAGATGCGGCTCTGCACACTGCGCGGAATGCCCGGCCCGTCGTCGGAGACGGTCAGCTCGGCGCGGCGATTGGCGGAGTAGGTGGTCACGGTCACCTTGGTCCCCTCGGGCGTGTGGGTGAGGGCGTTGTCGAGGAGGATACGGATCACCTGTCGCACCCGATCGGGGTCGGCGCTGGCGATGACCGGGATGGCGGGGGTGCGCAGCTCCAGCCGCGATCCGTGACGGTCGGCACGCGGGCCGATCTCACGCGCCACTTCGCGGGCGATCGTGCCGAGGTCCACGTCGCCGCTCTTGATCGCGACGGCGCCGGCGTCGAGCTGGGAGAGGTCGAGCAGGTCGGCGGTCAGCTTGGTCAGCCGCTCGATCTGCTGGCGCATCGTTCGCACGAACTCCGCCTGCTCCTCGGGGCTTGGGTCCTCTTCCTCGAGCAGCTCGACGAAGCCGCCGAGGCTGAAGATGGGGGTGCGCAGCTCGTGCGAGGCGTTGGCGATGAACTGCTTGCGAGCGCTGTCGAGCTCGGCGAGCCGGCGCTGCATCTCGTTGAAGGTGCGGGCGAGCTCGTCCGAGCCGTCCGGCCGAGGAGATCGGGATCGGCGTCTCGAAGTTGCCGTCGGCGACCTTGCGCGCAGCCTCCTGGAGGTTGCGGATGCTGCCGGCCGCCACCCGAGCGAAGTAGATCCCGACGCCCAGCGTGGCGACGATCGCGATCAGCCCGCCGACGAAGATCTGGGCTTTGACGGCCCCAAGGCCGCTGGCGGCGCCGCCGACGGCGACGGTGTAGACGTAGACGACCAGGACCGTGCCCACCGCGATCGCCACCGCCGTCACGGTGATCCGGTTGCCGAGGTTGGACGGCCTGAACCGCGGCATGGGTGCTTACTCCTTGAACCGGTAGCCGACGCCGCGCACCGTGAAGAGGAACTCAGGCTCCTTGGGGTCGCTCTCGAGCTTCTCGCGCAGGTGGCGGATGTGGACGTCGACCGTGCGCGGGTCGCGGTACTCGGAGTCGCCCCAGACGTGCTCCAGCAGCGTCTCGCGGCTGAGCACGCGGCCGGGCGAGCGAGCCAGCGCGCCGAGGATCTCGAACTCGACGTAGGTGACGCGGATCTCCTCCTCGCGCAGGGTGACCATGCGGCGCCCGAAGTCGATCTTCAGCTCGCCGTGGTCGATCTCCTCTTCCTCGGGGGGCTTGCCCGCCATGCGCGAGCGGCGCAGCGCAGCCTTTACCCGGCTGCGGAACTCGCGCATCGAGAACGGCTTGGTGATGTAGTCGTCGGCGCCGACCTCCAGGCCGGCGACCTTGTCGGTCTCGCTTCCCTTCGCGGTCAGCATGATGATCGGGACCTGGCTGCGGGAGCGCAGTTCGCGGCAGACTTCGACGCCGTCGAGCTTGGGCAGCATCAGGTCGAGGATGACGAGGTCGAAGCGCCCTTCCTCGAAGCGCTGGAGAGCTTCGCGGCCGTCCTGGGCGGAGGTGACGTGGTAGCCGTCCTTGCGCAGGGGATAGCTGAGCAGGGTCTGAATCGACTGCTCGTCGTCGACGAGGAGGATGCGCGTCGATCCGTTGGGCATGGACAAAGCGTATCTCTGGCGGAGTTGGACAGATGTGTGAGTACCAAGTACTAAGGTTGCTGGGTAGAAAGCCGATATGAAGCGCAGGATGCAGCCCCGACAGCTGAAGAGCCTGGTCGAGACCGGCCACTACAAGCCCGAGCCGGCACTGATCGCCGACGCGATGCTGCAGCGACGCAGTGTGCGAGAGCTGCTCACCAGCGACAGCTTCATGCAAGCTGGTCGAATCCGCCCGGCTCCACATGCCGGCCGCCGGGCAGCCTGATCTCGACCCCGGATCCGGCCAGGACCTCGCCGATCTTCGTCAGCGCGGCCCCCTCCGTGACGCGAACCGCCTCGGTTGCCGCCTCGAGCTGCTCGGGCGGAAGGCTGGCCAGCAGCTCGTAGTCCTCGCCGCCGCCGAGCAGCTCCCACGGGTCTCTTCCCGCGGCCACCATCGAATCCTGGCTCCCCGGCGCGAACGGGATCGCCCCGCCGTCGATTCGGAGGCCGACGCCGCTGCGCTCGGCGAGGTGCCGGGCATCGCCTCCCAGCCCGTCGCTGAGGTCGATCATCGCCGTCGCGCCCGCCTGCGCCAGCGCGCGACCGGCGCCGAGGCGCGGCTGGGGTTCGAGCTGACGCGCGCGCAGCGCCGCCGCAGCGGGGATCTGCGCCTCCAAGCCCGGGTTCTCGAGCAGCGCCAGACCGCCGGCCGCGCCTCCGATCTCGCCGGTGAGGACGAGCGCGTCACCGGGTTTTGCACCGGTGCGGCTGACGAACGAGGCCGGCGTCTTGGCGTGACCGACGACGGTGACCGCCAGGAAGAGCTCTCCGGCACGGGTGACGTCGCCCCCGGCAAGGCTCGTCCCGGTGGCGGCGGCAAGGCCGAGGATGCCGTCGAGGAGCTCGATGCAGCCGTCCTCGTCGAGATCGGTGGGAAGGCCGAGCACGACATAGGACTCGCCCGGCTCGGCCCCCATCGCCGCCAGGTCCGAGAGCGCAGTGGCGAGCGCCTTGTGGCCGATCTGGGCGAGGGTCGCGTGCTCGCGGCGGAAATGAACGCCCTCGACGACGGCGTCGACTGAGGTTGCGGTGGCCCCGCCGGGAAGGGTGACCGCGCTGTCATCGCCGCTGGCGAGGTGGACGCGGGGCCCCGCGGCCGGAAGCCGCTCCCTGATTCGTGCGAGCAACTCGAACTCGCCCATCGAGCCATTGTCCCGTTTACGCCGCCACTAAGGTGCGAGGCGACGTGGAGCGCCGCCAGCCCCTTCTACACCGCATCGGCGAGGCCGGGTCCAAGATCGGCACACGCCCGCCTCGCAGCAAACGGGTCCGGCTCGCGATCCAGCTCGGCATCGCCGTCCTCGTCTTCGGCTTTCTCGTCCTCACCGTCGTCAATCAGTGGGCCGAAATCAAGGACGAGGGCGTCCACTTCCACGTCCTTTGGCTGATCCCGGCTTTCGTGGTCCTGCCGACCTTCTACGCGCTCAACGCGCTCGGCTGGGACCTGATCCTGCGCTTCCTCGGCTACCGGCTTGGGGTCAGGCGGGCGCAGGTCGCCTGGGGGCAGCCGCTGCTGGCCCGCTACGTGCCCGGCAGCGTTCTCTACGTGCTGGGCCGGGTGCTGCTCTCCGAACGGGCCGGCGTACCACGCCGGCTGACCGTCGCCAGCATCGTCTACGAACAGGCGCTGCAAGCGACTTCGGCGATCGTCGTCGCCGCTTACTTCCTGATCGTTCATCCAAACCTGCAGGATCAACCCCTGCGCTGGGCGGTGCTGCTGCTGATCCCGCTGCTCGTCACCCTCCTGCATCCGCGCGTGTTCGGGCCGCTTGCCAACCGGATCCTGCGTGCCTTCGGCCGCGAGCCGCTGCCGGAGGTGATGTCACTGCGCGGAGTCGCCTCGGTGCTCGCCTTCTACACGCTCAACTGGGGCGTTGTCGCCGTCGGCATCTACTGCGTCGCCCGTTCCGTCACCACGATCTCGGCGAGCGACATCCTCGCCCTCGGCTCGGCGCAGGCCTTCGGCTACGTGGCGGCCCTGGCCACCTTGGTCGCCCCGGCCGGTCTCGGCATCCGCGACGCGGCGTTCGCCTGGGCGGCGAAGCCGGCAACCCCCGGCGACAGCTTCGCGGTCGCTTCCCTGATTGCGATCGCGGTGCGGGGGGCGATGACCGTGGTCGAGATCGGCTTTGTGGCGGTCGTGACGGCGATGGGTAGGCGGGATGGATGGAGCATCCACACTGGTGTGCTGCATGCGAGTCCGGAGGAGGAAGAGGGGGCTGCCTCCCAACCCACGCCACAAGGACCCGGAAGGGCTCCGCTACAGCGGGATCCTCGCCCCTAGCTGGTACGCCGTCAGGACTAGGAGCAAAAGCTTTAGGGGGACGTCGCGGGACAGGGCTGCGAGGGGGAGGGGCCAGAGGAGGTACCAGGGGAGGAGCCAGGCTGTGGCCAGGAGGAGGCCGGTCGTTGCCCAGGCGACCGCGCGGAGCCAGTCGTTGCCTCTGTAGGTCCAGACGAGGAGGTAGACGACTAGGGCGGCGTAGAGGGCCAGGGCGGCGATGCGAACGGCGTCGGGATCGAGGCCGGTGAGGCGGGCCGTCGTGATCGGGATGCTCATGTAGCTCGTGCGCCCCTGGTTCTCTCCGGCAAGCGCGAACGCGTCGAGCCAGTCCCAGCCAAAGGCGAGATACGCGAGCAGCCCAATCCCCACCACGGCTGCCGTAATCCCCACCAAAAGCCCGCCGACGGGACGAAATCCACGCCATGGGGGCGGATTTCGTCCCGTCGGCCCCAATGTTGCGATGGCGGCGAAGGGGAGGGCGATGGTGGCTGAGGCCTTGACGGCCACGGCAGCTATGAGCGCGGCGCCGGCGGAGGTCTCGCGGGCGCTCAGAACGGCCGCGACGCCGAGGGTCACCAGCAGGACCGCGAGGGCGTCGTTGTGGGGGCCGCCGACGACGTGGACGAGGACGAGGGGGTTGAGGGCGACGAAGGCTGCGGCGCGGAGGGGGTCGACCCCGCGCGCAGGGGCGAGGCGGGCGACGAGGACCGCGATCGCAAGGACCGCGGCGGCGGAGGCCGCCTTCAGCGCGTAGACGGCGGCGTCGATCGGCAGCTTCGCGAGGGGGTAGGTCGCGAGGGTGAAGAGCGGGCCGTAGGCGCTGGTCGTGTCGGTCCATTCGACCTCGGCGAAGGCCGGGTCGGCGGGGACGGCTGCCGGAGGATGGGCATAGGGATCGAGGCCGTGCAGGACCCCGAGGCGGGCGTAGTCGACGTAGCTGTAGACATCGTGGGAGAGCAGCGGCGGCAGGCAGGCGAAGGCGAGGAGAAGAGCGACGATCGCCGCCCAGACGACCCGCCGCCCGAGCCGTGGCGCCCAGACGAGCGCGCCGGCATAGGCGGCGAAGCCGGCCCAGATCAGGCCGAAGGCAACACCCGGCGCGAGGCTCAGCTACTCGCTCCCCGCTTCGCCGGCGCCCTCGCCGCCCCCTACGCCGGCTGCGGGCGGGGGAGGCACCGGCGTCGGTTCCTGTCCCGCCCCGGGAGCGTAGGCGTCGGGGTCATAGTCACCCGGGTCATAGCCGCCGGTCGCTTCTTCGCCGAGCCGCTTCGCTTCGGGATCGAGCTCGTCGTCCTCCCCGGTCGCGGCGGAGTCGCCACTGCGCGGCGCGGACGCCGTGAACCGGCCGAAGTAGGGCGCCCAGCTGATCGGAGCCTTCGGCTCCTCGAATTCCTCGCAGGGGACTTCGCCGCCTTCGTAGAGCGCGTGCCAGATCTCGGCCGGGAAGGTGCCGCCGTAGACGGTGATTCCGTGGACGCTGGTCATCTCGATCGCGTTGGACTGCGGGTAGCCGACCCAGACGACCGTGGCCAGGTTCGGCTGGTAGCCGGCGAACCAGGCGTCGGTCGTGCGGTCGGTCGTCCCCGTCTTGCCTGCCTGTCCGGGGCAGCCGGTGTAGGCGGCGGTGCCGGTGCCGCCGGTGATGTTGTCGTGCAGCAGCCGCGTCACCTCGTAGGCGACGGCTTCGGAGACGACCCGCCGCGGCTTCTCGCGACGCGGCCGCTCGACCCGGCCGCCGGGGAAGACGACGCGCCGGATCGCCACCGGGTCGCGGCGGACGCCCCCGGCGGCCAGCGTCGCGTAGGCGCTTGCCATCTCCAGCGGCGAGACGCCCACCCGCAGGCCGCCGATTCCCTCGGCGGGGATTCCGTCGAGCGGGCTGACGACTCCCAGCGCGCGGGCGGTCTCCGCAACCCGCGCCGGGCCGAGGTCGAGGTCGAGCTGGGCGAAGACCGTGTTGTCGGAGGCGACCGTCGCCTGCTGGAGGTTGATCGTCCCCTGGTAGCCCTCGTCGGCGGTGTGCACCTCCCAGTGCCCCCACTTCGGCAGGTCCAGGGCCAGCGGCTTGGAGGTGTAGTAGGTCGAGTAGGGGTCGACGCCCTGCCTGATCGCGGTCGCCAGGACGAAGGTCTTGAAGGTGGAGCCCGGCTGGCGATGGCCCTGGGCGGCGAGGTTGAACTGGCTGGCGCCGTAGTCGGAGCTGGAGGCCATCGCCTCGATCTCGCCGTCACGCGGGTCGATCGAGACCAGTGCCGAGGACGGGTCGGTCGAGTAGGGCAGGGCGGAGCGCATCGCCTCCAAGCCGACCTCCTGGAGCTTAGGGTCGATCGTCGTGTAGACCCGCAGGCCTCCGTTTCGCACCGCGTCGACCCCGTAGCGGTCGAGCAGCAGGCCTTCGACGTAGTCGAAGAAGAAGGGCTCGCGGTGCGCGAAGTAGGAGCCGGAGACGTCGAGGTCGAGGCCGTGCCGCCGTGCCGCGCGGGCGCGCCCCGGGGCGACGTAGCCCAGCTCGGCCATCTTGGTCAGCACGGCGTTGCGGCGCTGCCGGGCCTCGCCGGGGTGAAGGATCGGGTTGTAGTCGGTGGGCGCCTGCGGCAGCCCGGCGAGCAGCGCCGCCTGCTCCAGGCTCAGTCCCCAGACCGGCTTGGAGAAGTAGATCTTCGACGCCGCCTGCACCCCCACGGCCGTCGCCCCCTCCACCGTTCCGTAGGAGGCGGTGTTGAGGTACTGATCGAGGATCTCCCGGCGCGAGTGCCGCTCGGCGTACTCGATCGCCAGCTTCGCCTCGATGATCTTGCGCTCCAGGTCCCGCTCGGGGTTGCGGATGCAGAGGTTGCGCACCAGCTGCTGGGTGATCGTCGAGCCCCCCTCCACCACCTCCCCGGCCTCCAGGTTCTTCAGCGCCGCGCGGAGGATGCTCTCCTGGTCGATCCCTCCGTGCTCGTAGAAGCGCTCGTCCTCGATCGCCACCGTCGCCAGCTGCAGCCGCTTCGGCACGCGCTCGAGCGAGACCGGCTGACGGGCTTCGTCGGACTCGACTCGTCCCAGCCGGCTGCCGTCACCGGCGTAGAGGACCGTGTTGCCGCCGCGGTCGACCTTCTTGCAGGCGGCGAGCGAAGGCGCCTCGGCGGCGACGTCGAGGACCCAGGAGGCCACCGCCACCGCGCCCAGGCCGGCCGCTACGGCGATTCCGGCAACGAGGAAGAGCACCTTGCTGCCGGCGCCACCACGCCGCCGCTGACGTCGACGGTTGCGCTGCGTCATCACTCACATAGTCTCGCGCTTCAGGCCTGTGTGTCCTCGGTCGAGAGGTTGTGGACGACGCCCTCGACCAGCAGCTGGTTCGGGATCACGACCGAGGTGCCGTCGCCGGGGTTGACGTAGGTGTAGGAGAGGGTGATGTCGGTGACCCGTCCGGTCACCTCCTCGAAGGCGATGCGGTCGCCGATCTTGATCGGCTGGGAGACCGCGATCTGGACGCCGGCAACCATGTTCCCGATCGTGTGCTGGGCGGCGAAGCCGATGATCGCCGCCAGCACCGCGGTCGAGGCGAGGATCCCGGTCGCCAGTCGCTTCAGCTCGGTGAACTGGGCGAGCGCCAAGGCGACGAGGACGAGGAAGGCGATCAGGATCAGCAGGCGGCGGAGGAAGCGCAGGCGGGTCTTGGTGGACCGCGAGACCTGTGAGACTGCCGGCGTCATGGATGCCACGGTATCCACAAAGCCAGCGGTTCCACAGGAAGCCTTCCCCTACTCCAACTGGGGCCCGGGGGCGGCCGTCCTGGGAGTGGTCCTGGCCATCGGGGCCGGGATCCTGCTCGGGATACCGGCGATCATCGTCGACCGCCCGGAGGAAGGGGAAGACCTCGGGGCCACCGCGCTGGCGATCGTCCAGCTGGCCACGGCGCTGGGCTTCGCGATGGTGCCGATGGCGATCGCCACGCGGCGAGGCGCCGGCTTCCGCGAGGCGCTGCGGCGGCTCGGCGTGCGGGCGTTCCGCGTCGGCTCGGCGGTGAAGTGGATGTTCGCCGCGGTCGGCGCCTATCTTCTCTTCGCGATCGTCTACACGGCGATCTTCGGCGCCCCCGAACAGGAGGACATCGCCGAGAGCTTCGGCTCGGTGCCGGTGCAGATCCTCCTGATCGTCATCGCCGCCCCGATCAGCGAGGAGATCTGCTTCCGCGGCATGCTCTACGGCGGCCTGCGGGAGCGCTGGCCGAAGATCGCCGCCGCCCTCCTCGCCGGCCTCCTCTTCGGCGCCCTGCACGCTCTCACCGGCCTCAGCGCCGTCCCCCCGCTGGTCGCATTCGGCTTCGTGCTCTGCCTGCTCTACGAGAGGACCGGCTCGATCGTGCCGGGGATCGTCCTGCACATGCTGAACAACTCGGTCGCTCTGATCGCGCAGTAGTTGGTTGGCGCGCGGGTCCTGTCGCGGCGGCCCTCCCCCATGTGCTCGGACGCGCTGCGCGCGCCCTGCGCTATGGGGACCCCCGCCACCGCGCCACCCGCGCGAGAAACGGTATTGGCCGGTCGGTACGGCAGAATGCCCGGCGATGAGACGTTTGATCCTCGGGATCGCCCTCGCCGTATGGCTTGTGTTGCCTGTGGCCGCTTCGGCGGCTCCGGGCAAAGCGCCGAGCGCGACGCCGGATGCGACAGTGAAGATCGTGCGGATCGGGCACCTGGACGGGGGGAAGGCGCAGATCATGAGCACGGTGCCGGCGATCGGCACCGTGACGCCCTTCGTCGCCGGCCAGAGGGTCGAGGTCAGCTTCTTCCTCAACGGCAAGCGGGTCGAGCGCAAGACCGTGGCCGTGCAGAAGGGCAAGGGCGGCGCCGGCAGCTTCCGGGCGAAGATCCGCATCGAGGAGGCGGGCAAGTACGCGGTCAGCGCCAAGCACGTGGCGACCGCGACGCTGGGCGGCGACAGCACCGTGCGCAAGAGCTGGCGGGTCAGCTTCCCGGCCCTGCACGAAGGCCAGTGCGGCGACGTCGTCGTCGGCTTCAAGAAGGCGATGCGGAAGATGGGGTACATCGCCAACGACGGCCGCTGCTTCGGCGGCAAGACGGCACGGGGCGTGCTCGCCTACCGCAAAGTGAACGGGATGACGCGCAGCTTCCGCGCCGGGGCCGGGCTGGTCAAGCGCGCGTTCGCCGGCCGCGGCGAATACGAGGTGCGCCACCCGGGGGCGGGGACGCACGTCGAGGCCCCGCTCTCCAAGCAGGTTCTGGTCTTCGCCGAGGGCGACGAGCCGGTCGCCGTCTACCCGATCTCCTCCGGCAAGTCCTCGACCCCGACCGTCACCGGTCACTTCAGCTTCATCCGCACCGAACCGGGCTATAACTCGCACGGCATGTACTACTCCTTCTACTTCTACGGCGGCTACGCGGTGCACGGCTACGAATCGGTGCCCGACTACCCGGCCAGCCACGGCTGCATCCGCACCTTCATCGCCGACCAGCCCGAGATCTACGAGCGGATCAGCTTCGGCGAAGACATCTTCGTCTTCTGAGAAGGCGGGAAGATGATCGGCGAGAGAACCCTGAAGCCGGTTCTCGCCTTCGTCGCTGCCTATCACGTTGCGCTCGGCGCGATGCAGCTGTTCGCTCCCGGCACCTTCTTCGAGGAGATCGGCAACTACGGGGCCGAGAACCTCCACTACGTCGGGGACGTGGGCTCCTTCACGCTTGCCTTCGGCGTCGCCCTCGCGATTGCGGTCGCGCGACCGGCATGGCGGGCACCGCTGCTCTGGCTGGGGGCGCTCTGGTACGGCTTCCACGCGATCAACCACGCCTTCGACACCGGCGAAGCGAAGAGCGAGGCGCGGGGCTGGAGCGACACGCTGCTGATCGCCTTCGGGGCCCTGGCCTCGGCCTGGCTGGCGCGAGTGTCCGAACGGCTATACGCTGAAGTACCCAAACGGGAGGTAGGGCGGTGAAGGTCTTCGTAGCGGGAGCGAGCGGGGCGATCGGCCGGCCGCTGGTGCGCCAGCTGCTCGCCGCCGGGCACGAGGTGACGGGGATGACCCGGCGCGAGGAGCGCGCGGAGGAGATCCGGGTGGCCGGCGCCAGGGCCGTCGTCTGCGACGCACTCGACGCGACGTCGCTGGAGATCGCCGTGCGGGGCGCGTCCCCGGAGGTCGTCGTCCACGAGCTGACGGCGCTGCCGCCGCGCCTCGACTACAAAGCCAAGGACGATCCGCTGGCGGCGACCAACAGCCTGCGCCGCGAAGGCACCCGCAACCTCGTCGCGGCGGCGAAGGCGGCAGGCGCGCGCCGCCTGATCGCCGAGAGCGTCGCCTTCTTCTACGCGCCCGAAGGGGATTGGGTGAAGGACGAGGAGGAGCCGCTCTTCCTCGACGCGCCCGCGCCCTTCGGCGCCGCCGCCGAGGCCCTGGCCGACCTCGAGCGGCAGGTGCTCGGCGCCGAGGGGATCGAGGGCGTCGTCCTGCGCTACGGATGGCTCTACGGCCCGGGCACCTACTACGCCCGCGACGGCTCGCTGACCGAGGACGCGCTGAAGCGCCGGGCGCCGGTCGTCGGCAAGGGCACCGGGACCTTCTCCTTCGTCCACGTCGAGGACGCCGCCTCGGCGACGGTGGCCGCCCTGGACCGCGGCTCCTCCGGTGCCTACAACGTCGTCGACGACGACCCGGCCCCGATGCGCGAATGGGCGCCGGCATTCGCCGAGGTCGTCGGCGCGAAGAAGCCCCTCCGGGTCCCGGTCTGGCTCGCACGCCTCGTCGCCGGCGCCGGCGCGGCCTCGATGGCGACCCAGCTGCGCGGGGCCTCCAACGCCAAGGCCAAGCGCGAGCTCGGCTGGCAGCCCCGCTACTCCAGCTGGCGGGAAGGCTTCCGCGACGCAGAGGCGCGCGGTTAGGTGACCCGCTTCTCGCACAGAAACGGCCCGCCGAAGCGGGCCGCAGAAAGGGCGATGGGGGAGCCACCCCCCGAACGGTTGACAACCAGGTAAGAGGCTACCAGGCCGCCGTGCCCAATAGCCAAGGCACGGAGGGAATCGTTGAAGCGGTAGCCACCCGCAGGACGCATGACTTTGCACCTTGACCACACTCCGTGCTCTCGGCAATCCTGTTGACGGACCTGATGAGACGGTATTGGAACCCCGAAGTCAGGGACCGACTAGATCGGCTTAAGCCATATGGGGCTCAAATAGCCTGCATCCGGCTCGTAGGATCGTTGATTAGGCCGCCGTTGGCCAAAGCGCGCACTCGAACATTTATCGCAGGCCTAAGCGTCGTCACAAGCCCTGCCGATGTATGAGCATGCAAACGGGAGATTCATCATGAAGGGAATCGTCTTCAACCTGCTCGAGGAGATCGTCGTCACGCGCTACGACGAGGACACGTGGGACGACCTGCTCGACGGGGCCGGGCTGGACGGCTCCTACACTTCACTGGGCAACTACGCAGACGAGGATCTGATGCGTCTGGTGGCCACCGCCTCGGAGAGTCTCGAACTGCCGGCGGAGGAGATCGTGCGCTGGTTCGGGCGAAACGCAACGCCGATCTTCAAGCGTCAATACCCGGACTTCTTTGCCCCTCACGATTCGACCGTTCCCTTCGTCCTGACGCTGAACGAGATCATCCACCCTGAGGTGCGCAAGCTGTACCCGGGCGCGGACGTTCCGGTGTTCGAGTTCGATACCTCTTCCGACGACGTCCTAGTGATGGGCTACTCCTCGGCCAGGAAGTTGTGTGCGTTCGCCGAAGGTCTGCTGCTGGGGGCAGGCGACGTCTTCGGGGAGAAGGTGAGTATCAGCCAACCTACATGCATGAATCGCGGGGATGAGCGGTGTCGCCTCGAGATCAGCGTGACCTGACGATCATGCCGTCGACCACCGCACTCGACGAGCGTGAGGAGCGCCTTCGCAAGCGCCTCGAGCGTGAGCGCAGTGCCCGCCGGGAGGCGGAGCAGATCTCGGAGAGAGCCACCCGAGCGCTGTTCGCGCGCCAGCAGGACCTGGCTCTGCTCGAGGCGATCGCCACCGCCTCCAACGAGGCGACGAACCTGAACGACGTCATGCAGTTGACGATCCACCGAGTCTGCGCCCATACCGGCTTCCCGATCGGCCACGCCTTCCTGCGCGCCCCGAGCGGGGACAAGATAGAACCCACGGCGATCTGGCAAGTCGACGATCCCGATCGCGTCCGACCCTTCCGCCGCGCAACCGAAGCCCTCTCGCTCGCCACTGGAAAGGGTCTGCCGGGCCGCGTGCTGGAGAGTGGACAACCCGCCTGGATCGAGGACATAACGGAAGACTCGAACTTCCCCCGCGCGAAGGCGGCAGAGGAGACAGGGCTCCGTGCCGCCTTTGCCCTCCCAATCCTGGTCGGCTCGCAGGCAGAGGGAGTGTTGGAGTTCTTCACTTACCGACCGATGAAATCCGATACCGGAGTGCTGCACCTGGTGACTCAGATCGGCACCCAGCTCGGCAGGCTCATCGAGCGTACTCGTGCTCAGGAACGGATTGCCCACCAAGCGACCCACGACGCTCTGACCGGCCTGCCGAACCGGGTTCTCTTCCAGGATCGGCTCAGCCACGCCTTGGCGCGCCGCGCGCCGCACGACAAAACCTCGATCGCCGTCTGCTTCATCGACCTCGATCGCTTCAAGTCCGTCAACGACACCTTCGGCCACGGCGTCGGCGATGAGCTGCTCGAGCAGGCCGCCAAGCGGTTGCGGTCCGTGCTCCGGCCAGCCGACACGATCGCCCGCATGGGCGGGGACGAGTTCGTCATCCTCTGCGAGGAGCTCGACGGGGAGCAGGAGGCGGTGAGGCTCGCGGAGCGTCTGCAGCGGGTTTTCAGCGATCCCTTCGCCCTGGGGGACAGTGAACACGTCGTGAACGCGAGTATCGGCGTGGCGACCGGCGACGGCAACGCAAATGCCAATGCGCTGATGCGAGATGCCGACTCCGCCATGTACCGGGCGAAGGAGCAGGGTAGAGGCCGCTACGAGCTCTGCGACGATGCGCTGCGCGCGCGGGCACTCCGCCGGGCGCAAACCGAGAGGGCGCTGAGTCGTGCCCTGGAAGGCGATGAGCTGGAGTTGCACTTCCAGCCGATCGTCACTCTCAACAGCGGCGAGATCACGGCGGTTGAGGCCCTGCTCCGCTGGCATCATCCCGAGCTTGGGCTGATCGACCCGGAGGAGTTCATCCCGATCGCCGAGGAGAGCGGACAGATCATCCCGATCGGCGCGTGGGTCTTGCGCGAGGCGTGCCAGCAAGCAGTCCGCTGGCGTGCGCACCTCGGCGCCAAGGCGCCGGCTCCGATCGCCGTAAACCTCTCCGCCCGGCAACTCGCGATCCCCGAGCTGGCGGAAGTGGTCGAGCAGACCTTGCTGGAAACCGGGTGCGCGCCGGGCGACCTGGCGCTCGAGTTGACCGAGAGCGCCGCGGTGTCGTGCGGGGGGCTTCCGTCAGACACCCTTGCGAAGCTGCGCGCGCTCGGCGTGCGGATACTGCTGGACGACTTCGGCACCGGGTACTCGTCGCTCAACCACATTCGCCAGCTCCCGATCGACACGATCAAGATCGACGGCTCCTTCGTCCGCGACCTGCGCAACAGGCAGGAGGCGAAGGTGATAGTCAGAGCGATCGTCGGCATGGCAACGGCCCTGGGCCTGGACGTCGTTGCGGAGGGGGCAGAGAGTGAAGAGCAGGCGCTCTTGGCCTCGGAGGCTGGGCTGCGAGTTCGGTCAGGGTTACCACTTCGCCCATCCCATGTCTGCCGTTGAGATGGAAGCACTGGTCAATCGCAAGTGAAACCTCAACTGCGCATCAGAACCCCGCGTTCGCATAAAGCGCAGCATGACACCCAGCAGGCCCGCCTCTGCCCGGAGAGTTCTAATAGTCGACTTCTGATATCACCAGAGCGGAGGCGAGGGATTCGAACCCCATTCAGACGGCTAGTCTGAACTCACGGCTGTCAACCGTTCGCCACACCTCGTGGCTTCGCCCTCCGCTGGGGCGAGCGTAGTCAGGAATTTCCTCTCCTCAAGCCACGTCTGCGTTATTTCACAGTCTTGCCTCACAATTGGCACGTCTCGTCCAGACCCACATAGGATCTCGCCGGATGCCCGACCTCGACGCCGCCAAGCAGACGCTCCTGGCCGAGCTTCGCGAGCACTCGCTGGTGATCGGCGAGGTGACGCTCTCGAGCGGGGCGACGGCGCAGTACTACGTCGACGCGCGCCGGGCGCTGCTGCGGCCGGCCGGGTTCCTCGCAGCGGGCGAGCTGATCGCCGCCGCGGCGGTCGAGGCGGGGGCGACCGCGGTCGGCGGGCCCGCGACGGCGGCGATCCCGCCCTCGTGCGCGGCCCTGGCGGTCCCCGCCGGGTCGGGGCTGGTCGGCTTCTTCGTCCGCGGCGAGCGCAAGCAGCACGGCCTGCAGCGCTGGGTCGAGGGTCCCGTCGAGCCAGGCGCCCGCTGCCTCGTGGTCGAGGACACGGTGACCACCGGCGGCTCGACCGCCGGCGCGATAGAGCGGATCGCCGAGCAGGACCTCGAGGTGGTCGGCGTCGTCGGCGTCGTCGACCGGCTGGCAGGCGGGGGAGAGAGAATCGAAGCGGCTGCCGGCGCCCCCTACCGCGCCCTCCTCACCATCGACGAGATCTATCCCGACCGACCCGACCGGGGTTGACGCGGTGGAGCCCGACGCCGTAGAGATCCGGGTGCTCGGCTGCCTGGTCGAGAAGCAGCACACCACGCCCGACGCCTACCCGCTCTCGCTCAACGCCCTGCGGCTCGCCTGCAACCAGTCGACCAACCGCGACCCCGTGGTCGACTACGACGAGGAGACCGTGGTCGAGGCCCTGCGCCGCCTCGCCCTGCGCGGCTGGACCCGCCTCGCCAGCGGCGCCGGCAGCCGCGCCCGCAAGTACCGCCACCTGCTCGGCGACGCCTTCGGCCTCGAGGACGCCGAAGCCTCCCTGCTCGCCGTCCTCATGCTGCGCGGCCCGCAGACGCCGGGTGAGCTCAAGCAGCGCGGCCAGCGCCTGCACGACTTCGCCGACCTCGCCGCGGTCCAGGAGACCCTCGACCGCCTCGTCGAGCGGGGCCACGTGGCGCGCCACGAGCGCCGTCCGGGGCAGAAGGAGGACCGCTACGAGCAGCTGCTCGGCGGCGAGCCGGGGGCGGCGTCCGGCGAGGACGCCGCGGAGCCCGCGCAGCTGACACCCGCCGAGGACCGGCTCACCCGCCTCGAGCGCGAGGTCGCCGAGCTCCGCTCCGAGCTGGCCGCTTTTCGCGCCGAGCTCGGCGACTGACGAGCGCTACATCCGGTACGCGGGCGGAACAACCCGGGTCCGCAGCTGTTGAGTAGAGTGAAACTGGAACGTTGCGGGTCGGAAAGCCCCCGCAATCGAGCCGACGTGAAGCAGGGCTCAGAAAGGGACGAGCGGAATGGGGACACTACGTGGCGTAATCGTTGCCGCCCTGGTCGGCTCGGCCGCCTTGCTCTCCCCCCTCGCCTCGGCCGAGACCAAAGAAGAACACGGGGTCCGCGTCTCGGTCGACGGTCGACTGCTGCCGAAGAAGCTTCCGCGCCACGGCACCGCCCCGGTCTCGGTCAGCGTCTCGGGCCGGATCGGCTCGAAGGCCTCGAGCCCCCCGCCGCAGCTGGAGAAGCTGACGATCGCGATCAACCGCCACGGGCACCTCTCCTCGCGCGGGCTGCCGCGCTGCCGGATCGGCCACATCGACCCCTCGACGACAAGCGAAGCGATGGCGGCCTGCGCCCCGGCGCTCGTGGGTGACGGCACCTTCTCGGCCAACGTGAGGCTGCCGGAGCAGTCGCCTTTCCCGTCCGACGGAAAGGTCCTCGCCTTCAACGGAAAGCTGGGCGGCCGTCCGGCGATCTTCGCCCACATCTACGGGACCGACCCGGTGCCCACGTCATACGTGCTGCCGTTCTTCATCAAGAGGTCAGGGGGCACCTTCGGCACCCTCCTCGAAACGTCCCTGCCCCGGGTCACCGGCGAATGGGGCTTCGTGACCGGGATCTCGATGACGCTCGACCGCCGCTTCACGGTCGGTGGCAAGCAGCGCAGCTTCCTCAGCGCGAGCTGCCCCGCGCCCGACGGGTTCGGTCTCGCCACCTTCCCGCTGATCCGCACGAGCTTCGGCTTCGAGGGGGGCGTCAAGGTGACCAGCACCGTCAACCGGGTCTGCAAGGCAGGGGGGTGAGGTCTGGGTGCGCCGACCGAAGCTGACCTACTCGAACGTCGTCTCCACCCTGGCGCTGTTCGTGGCGCTCAGCGGCGCCGGCGCCTACGCCGCCAGCCAGCTGCCGCCGAAGTCGGTGGGGGAGCCCGAGCTGCGACCCGGCGCCGTCACAGCCGAGAAACTGCGCAAGAACGCCGTGATCGCGCCGAAGATAAAGGCGCTCGCCGTGAAGCAGGGCAAGATCGCAAACGGGGCGGTGAGCGGCGCCAAGCTGGCCAACGGCGTGGTCAGCGGCGAGAAGCTGGCCGACGGGGCCGTGACCACGGGCAAGCTGGCCAACGGCGCCGTCACCGGCGAGAAGGTCGACGAGTCGAGTCTGAGCCAGGTCCCCAGCGCGGTGAAAGCCGAGTTCGCCACCAGCGCCGAGTCGGCCAACCCGGTCATTTTCGCCCGGGTGGAAGCCAACGGGCAAGTCGACCCAGGGCGCTCCAAGGGGATCGGCTCTGCCGACGTGAAATCGTCGAACCCCAACATCTACTGCATCTCCGTGCCCGGCTTCAATCCCCTCGGCGCCCAGGTCACCCCCGAGTACAACGCCGAGCCAGGCCCCGTGTCCGCGGTCGTCAAGGTCAACCCCTCCCTCTCCTGCGTCGCCCCGCAAGTGGAAGTGCGCACGTACTTCGAAGGAGAAGTGAAAAAAGAGCCCTTCTACATCGCCCTCTACCGCTGAGGCGACGCCCCGAGCAGGATTCGAACCTGCGGCCTACTCCTTAGGAGGGAGTCGCTCTATCCAGCTGAGCTATCGGGGCGGGAGGGAAATCGTAGAGCTATCGGCCGGCAGCATCGAGATCCTCTAGATCAGCGAGGTCGCGGGTCCTGCCGGCTGCGCGCTTCATGGCCTTCAGGTCGTCGATCGAGCAGACGGCGACTTTGATCCCGAGGATCTCCGTCTCGGTGGAGCGCCCTTTCAGCTCGTCATATGGGGGAACCCCATCAAGTCCCTGAACGACGTCCAGGCGACCGAGGTCGGTCTCGATGGCGACCTGCTCCCCGTTCGCGAGCTCGACCTGCGATCGACAATTGGCTGCTGAGGAACGACTCGCCCGCGTGCACGTGTCCGTGGATCGACTCGGCAACCGCCGCAAGGCGTTTGAGGTTCTCGGCGTCCGGGGCCACGACGATGTCCACGTCCTTCGTCCCGCGGACTACTCCCCACGCTCCAAGTGCAAGGCCGCCGACGACGACGAACTTAACTTCCGCCTCCGTCAGGCGGCGGAGGATCTGATCGAAGGCCGGAGCGTTCACCTTCTGCGCGCGGCGCCGGCAAGCTGGAGCAGTTGGTGGCTCAGGGCGATGGTCTCTGCCAGGTTCACGCTCATCGGACGCCGTGCGTCCTCGCGCAGTCGGTCCAATCGGACCGCCTCAGCCTTGGCCGCGGCGTCTTGTGCCGCTTGGCCAGCGGGATCGCCTGATGCCATGGGCACACCGTAGCGGAGCAAATAGGGTCAGATCTGCCTTGGGATTGATCACGGCACGATTGCGCAGGCGGGCGGAAGGCGATCTCGCGGGCCTGGTGCCTGTCGGCTAGCCCTCTTGCAGGAGCGATTCAACCGAAGTGCGGAGCGTGGCCGGGTCTATGGCGGGGAACCGGAACAGCTCGGACTCGACCGCCTCGAACAACTCCAGCAGCCGCTCCGGCTCGACCTGGCCCGAGCCGACCATGCTCCGCACGTCCGCGAGGTCGAGCTCGAAGCCGCGTTGCAGCTTGGAGAGGGCTTGCGAGTAGGGGTCGAAGTCGAAGACCTCCAGGTTGCCCTCGCGGAAGCGGAAGCGGGAGCGCTCCTCCCATTCGGGCAGGGGTGGGAGGAAGTCCAAGGGAGAGGCGAGCTCGACGTTCAGCGAGAGCTCCTCCTTGAGGCCGCGGATCCTGGTGAGCGCATCGTCGGAGTCCGGCTCGAAGCGCACGTCGATGTCCACGGTGGAATCCCGCCAGCCTTCGAGCACGGCCGTTGCCCCGCCGGTCAGGTACATCCGGGTGCCGGGGGCGACGGCGCGGCCGAGCTCCCGTGCGAGAAGTGCGATCCGCTCCGCGTCAGCCGCGTCGCGCAAGTTCCGCTGCTCCCGCAAAGCTGGCGACCCGGGCGAGGATCGCGTTGTAGCGCGAGTGGGCCCCGTCTCCCAGCTCCTCGCCCAGTTGCCGGTAGAGCACGTGTGCGGCAGGCGCGTCGCCGCCGGCGCTCGGCGCGTCGAGCCCCGCCCGCCGCAGGCGAGGCGCTGCCGCCTGTACCGCGCTGGCGTTGACGCTGGCGCGTCCCGCCTGGAGGTCGGCGAGGCCGGGCAGCACGATCTCGGCGCCCGGCAGGTTCTCGAGTTGCGAGCCCTGCATACGTGAGGTCAAGCGTAGAGGCTCTCCGAAGCTAGCTCGACCGCTCTGCGGCTCCAGAGTTTCACCTGCATGAAGATCTCGTCGCCGTAGCCCTCGAGGGCGTCGAGGGCTATGAGGGTGAAGCGGTCGTTGGAGACGAGCTCCTGGTCGACGGTCTCCAGCTCCAGTTCGGCCGTGGCCGCTACCGCACCCTGGACCAGGGGGCGCCCCCAGACGAGGGTGACGGCGCCGGCGCGGCCGTTCTCGCCCCGCCAGCGGCCGATCACCTCGTCGTTGAGGTCGATCCTCCAGTCCGGGTTGTCCTCGGCGAGGACGTCGGTGAAGTCGGCCTCGGCCCGGAAGTCGGACGGCTCGCCCTCCGCGGCCTGGACGTAGGAGACGTGGCCGAAGAGCTCCAGCGCGCTCTCGGGCCCGTCGACCCGTGCCGTGCAGGGCACCCAGACGCGCCCGCCCCAGGCGCGCTCTGGGAACCAGTCGAGCTCGGCCGGCGGCTCGACCCCCTCCGGCAGGTCCTCGATCCCCCCGCACGCCTCGCGGAACGCCTCGGTCAGCCGCTCGGCGAAGCGCCCGTGCGGGATCCCCTCCTGGGTCGAGTCGGCGATGAAGCGGGGGATAGGCCTCGGGTTGGGCGGCATCAGAGGCACTCTCTCAGGTCCGCCGCCGCCCGCTCCGGCGGGTAGATGTCGATGTCCACCCCCGTGGCGAACTCGAAGGCCGCCTTGACGCTGAGCCGCGGCGCTATGTCGACGTGCCAGTGGAAGTGGTCGGCCCCCCGCGGCGCCGTGCGGACCCAGAGGTTGAGCTCGGGCGGGCCGTCGAAGCGCTTCGCCAGCAGGCGCAGGGCGGTGTGGACCATCGCGGCGCCCGCGGTGTCCTCTGCGAAGCTCGCCGCCGCGGTGCGCGGCACCACGCGCAGCTCGAAGGGGGAGCGCGAGGCCCAGGGGCAGATCAGCGCCGCCTCCTCGTTGATCGCGACGAGGCGCTCCTTGCGACGGACCTCCTCGACCAGGATGTCGCTGAGCAGGCTGCCGCCCGTGGTCCGTTCCGCGTAGGCGCCCGCCCGCTCCCGCTCCCGCGCGACGGCGGCCGGGACGAAGTCGAGCGCGTAGAGCTGGGCATGGGTGTGCTCCAGGGACGCCCCGGCGGCGCCGCCCTCGTTGACGATCAGCTGCACGTAGGCGGCCTCGCCGTGGGCGCGCATCCGCTCGCGCCAGGTCTGCACCGCGGCCGCGACCTGGGCCTCGTCCAGCTCCGCCATCGCGGTGGCGTGCTGCGGCGCGTTGACTATCACCTCGTGGACGCCGGTGGCCGGTCGCGAGGCGAAGAGGTCGGCCTCGCCGGCGCGGCGCGAGGCCAGTAGGGGGTCGCCGGCGCTGGCGAAGGCGCCGGCCTCGCCACTGGTCGAGCCCACGCCCGCCTCCGCTCCCTCGCCCAGCGCCGGGTAGAGGTTCGGCACCACCCGCGTCGTCCAGCCCGGCCCCTCGGTCTCGCCACCTCCCGGGCGCGTCGCGAACACCTCTGGAGGGGTGCGGCCCTCGCGGCCCTCGCAGAAGGGGCAGTCCTCCGCTCCCTTCCGCTCGCTCTTCGGCAGCTTGAAGCTGTCGGGCCGGTCCGCCCGCCCCGGCGCCAGGATCGCCGGCAGCCCGGAGAGCTGGTCGATGCGAAGCTCGGGTGCGCTCACTCTTTGTGCTTCAGGAACGGCTCCAGCACGTCCATCGGTAGCGGGAAGACGATCGTCGTGTTCTGGTTGCTGCCGATCTCGAGCAGCGTCTGCAGGTAGCGCAGCTGCAGCGAGGCCGGGTTGGTGCTGATGATGTCGGCGGCGTCGGTGAGCTTCTGCGCCGCCTGGTACTCGCCCTCGGAGTTGATGATCTTGGCCCGCCGCTCGCGCTCGGCCTCGGCCTGGCGCGCCATCGCCCGCTGCATCTGCTCGGGGATCTCGACGTCCTTGATCTCGACCGCGGTCACCTTCACGCCCCAGGGCTCGGTCGACTCGTCGATGATCTTCTGCAGCTCTTCGTTGAGCCGCTCGCGCTCGGAGAGCAGCTGGTCGAGCTCGGCCTTGCCGAGCACCGAGCGCAGCGCCGTCTGCGCGATCTGTGAGGTGGCGAGCAGGTAGTTCTCGACCTCGACGATCGACCGGTTGGCGTCGACCACGCGGAAGTAGGCGACCGCGTTGACGCTGGAGGGGACGTTGTCGCGGGTGATCACCTCCTGCGGCGGGATGTTGAGCGTCACCGTTCGCAGGTCGACTTTGACGATGCGGTCGATGAAGGGGATCAGCAGGATCAGGCCCGGGCCCTTGGTCGCGATCAGGCGGCCGAGGCGGAAGATGACGCCGCGTTCGTACTCGCGCAGCACCTTGACCGAGGCGCCGAGGGCGATCAGGACGAAGATCGCCAGGACGACCAGCACTCCGAGTGCGACTTCCATCAGCTTTCTCCTTCGTCGGCCTGGCCGGGGGGCGACGCGGGACGGACGACAAGGGTAAGCCCCTCGACCGCGTCGACGCGGACTCTATCTCCAAGCGGGACGGGCCCATCGCCGTCGCCCACGCGCGCCCGCCAGAGCGCACCCTCGATCCAGACCTGGCCCTCGGGGTCGAGTGCGGTGCGCGCCTCGGCGGTCGCCCCGACCAACTCCTCCGAGCCGGTGCGCACAGGCTCGTCACGGTGCGCCTCGAGCACTTTGCGGGCGACGACGAAGAAGGTGACGAGCGAGAGGAGGCCGAGCGCGATCAGGGCCGGTCCGATGAAGTCGGCGTTGTCGGCGTCGGAGGAGAGGGCGACCACGCCGCCGGCCACCAGGCCCGCCGCGCCGAGGACGGCCAGCACCCCGCCGGTCGGCAGCAGCAGCTCCGCAAGCAGCAGCGCGACTCCGATCAAGGCGAGGACGACGAAGAAGTCCATGGTCCGATTATCCGCCTTCGCCGAGCGCGTAGCGCTCGATGTCGACCCGCAGTTCGCCGTGCTCGGAATAGGGCCCCTGTTTGAGGTAGACCAGCTCGCCCTCGCGGTCGTAGAAGGCGGTGTCGGGAAGGCCGCGCGTCGCCCCCATCGTCTCGGCGATCTCCGAGTCGGGGTCCGTATAGCTGGGATAGGGGACCGGGGCGCTTTCGAGGAAGGTCTTCGCCGCGTCGTCGGAGTCCTGTTTGTCGACCCCGAGGAAGGCGACCCGCTTGCCGTACTCGGCGGAGAGGCGCTGCAGGGTCGGGAACTCGAAGCGGCAGGGCCCGCACCACGAGGCCCAGACGTTGACCACGACCGGGTAGCCCTCGAGCGAGGCGATGCGGCGCTGGAAGGCGTCGGCCCCGCCCCCCAGCAGATCGTTCCCCTGCTTGTGCAGGGCGGCAAGGCGCGCCGGCGCGCCCGCCAGCGCGGTCGCGTAGTCGGGATGCTCGCCGCCGTACTCACCGCCCCGCTCGCCGCCGCAGCCTGCGGTCAGGAGTGCCGCCGCCGCAGCCAGCGCAAAGCCGCTCGCAAGCTTTCGTGCCATTTTCTCCAATTCCGTGAGTACAATACGTACGTTCGGTTCGCATCTGCGATGCAAGCCGCTGAGAGCGCTGGGGGGAGCGGAAAGCAGACTCCCGGCATCCTCGTCCTAGTGCCCCCGCCCATCGTGAGTTGCGGTGGGGACGGAATCCGAAAGCCTTCATGGCCAAGACCAGCGAAGTTGCCGCGCGGGCGGCAGTTCCATCGAGTGCCGACATCGAGCGGGCGGCGAAGTTCGTCCGCGAGCCCTTCCTGCTCGACGGCGAGGGGCCGGAGGCGCTCGCGCCCGGGACCGCCCGGCGCCGCGCGCTCGACCGCGCCCTGCAGGAGCTCGACGACGGCGCCGAGGACCCCTCGATCCAGTGGCGTCGCGACTTCTCCCTGCTGCTGGGGCTGGAGCGGCTGCTTGCCGAGGAGCCGCCGAAGCTGCGCGACGGCGCCGAGCTCAACCCGCACCAGGTCGACGCCCTCTCGGGCACGCTGACCGAGCTGATGGCCGAGCAGCAGGTCGCGATCGCCGGCGAGGCCAACGGCAACGGCGCGGTCGAGGTGGCCGAGAAGGCTCCGGCCGCGGCTGCGGAGGAGGGGGCCGAGGACGGCGAGGAGGCCCTGGAGGACGAGGAGCTCGCCCCCGACGAGGAGCCGCAGGACTGGGAGGAGGCGCCGGCCGACGACGAGGAGGAGACGATCGAGGAGGCGCCGGAGGACCCCGGCGCCGAGCGGCGCTTCTGGTTCGAGCACGCGACCGGCGCCGGCAAGACGGTCGCCGCGGTCGGCTTCATCGACGCCTCCCGCACCGGCGGGGTGCTGATCCTCACCCATCGCCGCAACCTGGTCGACCAGTTCATCGGCGAGATCTCCGACCGCGGCTACAAGGAGCGCCTGCGCCCGCCGCTGCTCGACGGCCGCGACGACCCCGACGGCCCGGTCACGGTCGAGACCTACCAGTGGTTCGTGCGCAACCACAAGAAGATCTCCGACGCCTACTCGATCGTGATCTGCGACGAGGCGCACACCGCTCTGGGCGAGAAGACGAGCGCCTGCATCCGCGCCTGGGTCGGCCCAGTCTTCATCGGGATGACCGCGACCGGCGCCCTGATCGCGCGCCACGTCACCGACCTCTTCCCGACACAGACCTCCCGCTTCGACCTGATCCAGGCGGCGCGCCGCGGCGTGATCTCGCCGCTGCGCTGCATGCGGATCCCGCCCGGGCCGGGGGTGCGGACGATCGCCAAGGTGCCGCTGCGAAAAGGTGAGGTCGACCAGGACTTCGACCAGGAGGAGCTGGCCGCGCTGCTGGACCAGGAGCCGTTCAACGTGGCGATCGCCGACCTCTACAAGACGCGCTTCGCCGGGATGCCGGGCGTCCTCTACACGGCCGGCGTGCAGCACGCGAAGAACGTCGCCCGGGCGCTGCAGGACGCCGGCATCGCCGCCCGCGCCGTCTCCGGCGAGACGCCGAAGCGCGAACTGGCGGAGATCCTCGCCGGCTTCGAGCGCGGCGAGGTCGACGTGCTCTGCAACGCGATGCTGCTCGCCGAGGGCTGGAACTCGCCGCGGGCGACGCTCTGCATGCACCTGGCGCCGACCGCCTCACGGCGTATCTACCAGCAGCGGGTCGGCCGCGTCACCCGGCGCGCGCCGGGCAAGGAGGCCGGCCTGGTGATCGACTTCGTCCACCCGGCGACGACCCACGACGAGGCGATCGTCACCCTGCACAGCCTGCTCGACCGCGACGTCTACCGCGGCGGCGCGATCGTGATCGGCCCCGTGCGCCGTGCGCGCGGGCGGCGGATCCGGGTCGAGCGGCGGATCGTCCCCGTCTCCGACAACGAGGAACGCCGCATGCAGGTGCTCGAACGCGAGATGTGGCGGATCGCCGTCGACAACCTCGACCACGCCGAGCAGCACGCCTGGGCGGCGCTGGCCGGAGCGCGGGTCAACCCGCAGGGATGGCGCCGGGCGCGGGCGATCCTCCAGGCCTCGCGCTCGACCGAGCTGCGCCGCCGCTTCCTGCTCACCTGCGTGCAGCGCAACCGCAACTCGCAGCTGAAGCTGAAAGCACTGAGCGAGATCGCCGACCTCGGCGACGCCGAGGCCTTCGACGACGCGATCGACATCGTCGGCACCTGGACCCGGGACGACCGCCGCGCGGGAACGAAAACGCTGCTGCAGTCGCTGGTCGACAAGCGGATCGGCCGTCGCGACCAGGCACAGGCCTGGGTCTGGCGCCTCGCCTCCTACACGCGCGAGCTGCACGAAGAGTATGCGGTGCAGCGCTGGCCGGAGACCAAGCGACTGCTCGGCCTGCTCGTCAACTCCTCCGGCCGCGCGCACGGTCGCAACGCGCGGCGGCTGGTCCACGCCGCGCGCAAACAGGACCGGCGCCTGGCGGTGGCGCTGCTCGCCGCCTCGGTGTCGCACACGCCGGAGGGGGAAGAGGTCCTGCGCGGCGCCCGCATGCGAATGGCCCGCAAACCCTCGGCGATCGCCCGCGAGCTGCTGCGCAACTTCCCCAAAGGCGGCAAACGGCGCAAGCGCCCGAACAAGAAACGGTCGGCCAAGAAAGGCGGCGAGGCAAGGCGAGGCGGTGCGAAGAAGGACCCGGGTCGCGACCGGGACGCCGAGTCGAACGGGAGCTCAGATGCGGAGCTGGACCTCTCCCGCGCCGAGGCTGACGCGACTTCCCCCGGCGACGGCGACGACGAGGTTGCCGCGGTCGTCGATGCCGTCGGCGACTCCTGAGCCGTCCTCCCAGCTGATCTCGCGCCCAAGTAGGCCGTCGCGAGAGCGCCACTCCTCCAGGACCTCGTCTTCGGCGGCATAGACCCAGCGGTCCAGGTGGCGGCTTAGGACTTGCGCGGCGGTAGGGAGACTCGGGGGGGGTCCCGGCGGAGCAACAGGGGGGAGGCTCCGGCGGGACCCCCCCCGAGTCTCCGTCGTCGTGCCGAAGAGCGAGATCGCGGGCTGGCGAAGGTCGTCGGGGAATTCGTGCTGCTCGATCGAGAGGTTGAGGCCGATGCCGATCACCGCCCATCGCTCTTGTGGTTTCGCCTCGATCAGGATTCCGGAGAGCTTGCGTCCTTCGAGCCAGACGTCGTTGGGCCACTTGACCTGGCACTCGATGCCCGGACGCAGCTCCTCGGCGGCGGCGCAGACGGCGAGCGGTACGGACAGCGGCAACAGGAGGTGGCGCTCGTCGAGGGGGCGGAGGATCGCCGAGTAGAGCAGAGCCTTGCCCTCGGGCGCGGTCCAGACCCGGCCCTGGCGCCCGCGCCCCGCGGTCTGTTCGCGGGCGGTGAGGACCGTCCCGCCTGGCGCCCCCGCCTCGGCCAGCTCCCGCGCCCGGTCGTTGGTCGAGTCCGTGACCCTGTAATGCCTATGCGGCGCGCCGAACACCATCTCGCCTCTAGCGGCCGGTGGCGTCGGCGAGGAGGGCGGCGAGGAGGCCGTCGACGTCGTGGGGGTCGGCTTCGGCGTGGACCTCTAGACCGGCGGCCCGGGCGGCCTCGCTGGTGACCGGGCCGATCGAGATGACCCTCGCGCCGTTGGGGAACCGGTCCCCGAGGGCCTCGGTCAGGTTGCGCACGGTCGACGAGGAGGTGAAGGTGACGTAGTCGGCACCCTGGGCGGCCTCGACCGTCTCGTCGGATGGCTGCTCCCGAACCGTCTCGTAGAGGGAGACGACGTCGACCTCGGCACCGCGCTCGCGCAGGGCGTCGGGGAGGACGTCGCGGGCCTCGGCGGCGCGAGCGATGAGGATTTTGCGCCCCGCGACGTCGACCTCGCCGAGCGCTTCGACCAGCGCCTCGGCGACGAACTCATCCGGGACGACGTCGGCCACGATCCCGTTCGCGGCGAGCTCCCTCGCGGTGCCGGGACCGATCGCCGCGACCGTCGCGCCGGCGAGGGCGCGCGCGTCGAGGCCCTTCTCTCGCAGCGCCTCGAACAGCAGCCGCCCGCCGTTGGGGCTGGTCACGCAGACCAGGGCGTACTCGCGAATCGAGTCGACGGCGACGCGCACCTCCTCGCGCTCGATCCGCGGCTCGATCCGGATCGCCGGCAGCTCGACCACCTCGGCCCCGAGGCCGCGCAACGTCGCGGCCAGGCCGCTCGCCTGCGCGCGGGCGCGGGTGACGACGACGCGGCGGCCATGCAGGGGACGGCGCTCGAGCCAGGCAAGCGACTCGCGCCGCCTGGCCACCCGGCCGACGACTATCAGCGCCGGGGCGCCGACCTCCTCGCGCTCGACCGCCTCCGCCAGGGTGCCGAGCGTTGCGACGACCGTGCGCTGCGCGTCCATCGTCCCCCGTTCGACCGCGGCTGCGGGCTCCTCGGGATCGCGTCCCGCCGCGATCAGCGCGGCCGCGTTGGCGGCGAGGCGCCTGACGCCCATGTAGAAGACGAGGGTGCCGGGAAAGCGGGCGAGGGCGTCCCAGTCGATCGCGCTCTCATCCTTCCCGGGGTCCTCGTGGCCGGTGACGAAGGCAACGGCCGAGGCGTCGTCGCGGTGGGTGACCGGGATGCCGGCGTAGGCGGTTGCGGCCACTCCGGCCGTCACTCCCGGAACCACCTCGAACTCGACCCCGGCGGCGCGCAGCGCTTCACCCTCCTCGCCGCCGCGGCCGAAGACGAACGGGTCGCCGCCCTTCAGCCGCACGACGCTCTTGCCGGCCTGTCCCGCCTCGACCAATCTTGCGCCGATCTCCTCCTGCGACATCGAGGGGCGGCCCGGCGCCTTGCCGACGTAGACGAGCTCGGCGTCCTCCCGCGCCCCGTCGAGCGCCCCCGATGGGATCAGCCGGTCGTAGAAGACCGCGTCCGCCGAGCCGATCAGCTCCAGCGCCCGTGCAGTCATCAGCCCCGGGTCCCCCGGCCCTGCCCCGACCAGGTAGACGACCCCGCTACGTGCGCTCATGCCATCGCCTCGGCTTGGTCGAGCAGATCGCGGGCGCCTGTGACAAGGAGTCGCTGGGCAAGTTCGGCGCCGAGCAGGGTCGGCTCAGCCGAGTTGCCATCGATCCGGTCGCGAAGCCACTCGCTGCCGTCCGGGAGGCCGACGAAGGCATCGATGCGCATCTGGCTGGAGGTCGAGTCGATTTTTGCGTGCACGCCCAGGGGGCTGTTGCAGGTTGCGCCCAGCAGCGAAACGACGGTGCGCTCCGCGGTCAGCTCGCGCATGGCGATGCCCTCGTTGATCGGTTCGACGGCTTGCAGCGCCCCGTCATCGCCGTCGCGGGTCTGCAGCAACAGCGCGCCCTGGCCCGCCGCCGGCGTCATCGTCTGGCTTGACAGTGCAAAGGCGATCTCGCTATCGCGTCCCAGCCGCCGCAGGCCGGCGACGGCAAGCACGATCGCGTCGAGCTCCCCCTCGGCCAGCTTGCGCAGCCGGGTGTCGACGTTGCCGTGCAGCTCGCCTACGTCGAGGTCGGGCCGGGACGCGAGCAACTGGGCGCGACGGCGCAGGCTGGCGGTGCCGACTTTGGCTCCCTCGGGGACGTCGTCAAGCGACGAGCCGATGCCGATCCAGGCATCCGCTGGATCCTCGCGGGGCGGGACGGAGGAGAGCATCAGGCCCTCGGTCAGCTCGGCCGGCACGTCCTTGGCCGAGTGGACCCCGACGTCCGCCTCACCGTTGAGCAGTGCCTGCTCGACCCCGCGCACGAAGCGGGCCTTGTCGCCCGGCTCTCCGTCGGAGGAGACCTCGACCAGCGCGGCGCCTCCCAGCATCTCGGCGACCTGTCCCGCCTGCGCCAGGGCGAGCGCGCTGCCCCGGGTGGCGATGCGCAGCGTCAAGTCGACTTGCGGCGCAGCTCAGTCACGTTCGACGCGCCCTCGGCCTCCGGCTCGGTCTCCACGTCGAGCCCGAAGAGCTCGCGGAGGGCGCTGACGTAGAGGTAGGCCTCGTCGCTCCCGGCCGAGCGCTTCATCCGCAGGGTCGGCTCGTGCAGTAGCCGCGAGGCGATCGCCTTCGCCATCGCGCTCACCCGCTCGCGATCGGCCTCGCCGAGGCTCTCCCAGCGCGGGTCGTTCTCGGCGAGGACCCGGCGCACGATCTCGTCGGCGCGCTCGCGCAGCGCCGCGATCGTCGGCACCACCTCGAGCGAGGAGAGCCAGCGCTCGAAGCGGTCCTGCTCGGCGTCGAGCAGTCGCTCCGCCCGCTTCGCCTCGGCCTCGCGGCCACCGGTGTTGCGGGCGACGATCTGCTGGACGTCGTCGATGTCGTGAAGGCTGACGCCGGCGATCTCGCGGCAGGCCGGCTCGATGTCGCGCGGCACCGCGATGTCGACCAGCAGCAGCGCCCGCCCCTCGCGCGTCCTCATCACCTGCTCGAGCTCATCGCGCTCGACGATGTGGTGGGGCGAGTTGGTCGCGGAGACGACGATGTCGGCCTGCTCGAGCTGCTCGGGCAGATCCTCGAAGCGGACCGCGTTCCCCTGGAAGCGCTGGGCGAGCCCGATCGCCCGGTCGTAGTGGCGATTGGCGACGAAGACGGTGGCGGCGCCGCGCCGGACCAGGGCGCGGGCGACCAGCTCGGCCGTCTCGCCGGCCCCGACCACCAGCACGCGCCGCTCGGCGAGGTCGCCGAGGGTGCGCCGCGCCAGGTCGACCGCGACCGAGGGGATCGAGACGTTCTTCTCGCTGATCCCGGTCTCCTCGCGAGCGCGCCCCCCGGCCGCCAGGGCACCGCGGAAGAGGCGATTGAGGACCGGGCCGGTGGCGCCCTCGACCAGGGCCAGCTCGTAGGCTCGCTTGACCTGGCCCTGGATCTCGGCCTCGCCGACGATCATCGAGTCGAGCCCGGCGGTGACGCGGAAGAGATGGCGAACGGCCTCGCCGGAGCGCAGCGAGTAGAGGTGGCCGAGCAGCTCGGTGGGGCGGAGCTCGGCCTGGCGGGTGAGCACGCCCAGCGCCGTGGACTCGGCCTCGACCGGGTCGGAGACGACGAGGTAGAGCTCGGTGCGGTTGCAGGTCGAGATCGCCGCCGCCTCGTGGATGCCGGCCACGTCGGTCAGATCCCGCAGCGCCCCCGCCGCGCGACCCTCCGTAAGCGAGAGGCGCTCGCGCAGGTCGAGCGGAGCGGTCTTGTGGGAGACGCCGAGGGCGAGAAGCTCAGACATCAGGCGCTCACCTCCTCGCGCTCGGGCGCCGACGCCTCGCCGTTGGCGCGATTTTCGGCGAAGCCCGCAAGCTCTCGCAGCTCCCGCTCCATCCGCTGCAGTTTCGCCGCCATGATCGAGACGTAGACGACGAGCAGGAGGAGGAAGACGACGTAGGCGCCGGCGACGTAGCGGCCGGCCTCGTCGAGCGGCAGGGCGGGGGCGGCAAGGGGCAGGAAGTCCATCTAGCTCACCTCCGGGGCGATCCGCGAGCCCGCGCCGGCGGCCGGCGCGTCGAGGGCGCGGCGCAGGCGCTTCAGCTGCCCCGAAGCGCTCTTCGCGGTCAGCTCCAGCTTCACCAGGGTCACCCAGAGCAGCGCCATCGCCAGCAGGCAGACGAGGAAGGTGAACATCATCGAGCCGGGCAGGCCGCCGTTGGTAGTCGCGAAGACGCGCGGGTGGACGAGGCTCTCGGCCAGCCGCACCGCCATGAAGTTGAGCGGCACGAAGGCGCCCGCGGTGACGGCGAACACCGAGGCGTAGCGGGCCTGCCGCTCGGGGTCTTCGATCGCGTAGCGGAAGGGGTAGTAGGTCGCGTACATCAGGAAGACGATCAGGAAGCTGACCAGGGTCGGCTCGTCCCAGACCCACCAGTGGCCCCAGGAGGCCTTGGCCCAGATCGCGCCGGTGATCAGCACGGCGACGCCGAAGATCACCGACATGTGGATCGAGACGTAGGAGTAGGCGTCCCAGCGGCGGTCGCCGCTGCGCAGGTGCAAGATCGCGAAGACGGCGCCGACGACGAAGCCGATCAGCGCCACGATCGCCAGCGGCACGTGGATGTAGAAGATCTTCTGGACGAAGCCCTGGTCGGCGTCGAGCGGGGCGTAGAAGAAGACCAGCGAGAAGGCGGCGGCGATCGCCACGACGGTCGCGATCGAGAGGGGTCTCAGTCCTTTGCCATACATGTGTTTCTCGCGGGTGAGAGGGGTCTGCGCGCTAGTCCTCCAGGAGGAAGTCGAAGACGGCCCAGCCGACCAGTCCGAAGATCAGATCGTATAGGGAGAGCACCGCCAGCCAGGTCCCGAAGCGGTCATAACCGGGTCCGCCCAAAGCCAGCAGCGGCTCGCTGGCGCCGGTCGCGGCGATCATCAGCGGCACGAGGAGGGGCAGGAGGACGAGCGGGCCGAGCAGGTCGCGGGCGCGCGAGTGGACCGCCATCGAGGAGATCAGCGTGCCGGTCGCGGCGATGCCGAGGTCGGCGAGCACCAGGACGGCGGCCAGCGGCGCCAGCGGCGCCGCGGAGTCGAGGAAGAAGAGGGCGAAGATCGGCACCACGACCAGCTCCAGCACCACCAGGTAGGCGAACAGCGCCGCCGCCTTGGCGGCGAAGAGGGCGCTGCGGTCGATCGGGGCGAGGCGGATCGCGTCGAAGCCGCCCTCCTCTCGCTCGGCGACGAAGAGGCGGTTGACCCCGAGCAGGGCGGCGAAGAGCAGCGTCGCCCAGAGCACGCCCGAAGCGAGGCTGCCGGAGAGGCTGGTGCGGTCGAGGCCGAAGCGGAAGACGACGAAGGTGGTGGTGGCGAAGAGCGCCATCGCCGGCAGCGACTGCAGCGTGCGCAGCTCGGCGCGCAGGTCCTTGGCGAGGATCGCGGCGAAGGCCGCGCGGCTGGGCGTTACCCGGGGCAGGGTCATGCGGCCACCGGCCTGCCACCGGCCTCTAGCCGCAGAACCTGGTCGGCCTCGGCTTCGAAGCGCTCGGGGTCGTGGCTGACGACGACGCGAGCGCGCCCCTCGCCGGGCCCGATCAGCCCCCGCGCCAGCCGCCGCCCCTCGGCGTCGAGGTTGGAGTCGGGCTCGTCGAGCAGCAGCAGCTCGGGCTCGTGCAGGACGCAGCGGCAGATCGCCAGTCTCTGGCGCATCCCGGCCGAGAGCTCGGCGACACGCTCCTCGGCCCGCCGCTCCATCCCCACGGCGGTGAGCAGCTCGGCGATCCTCGCCTCCGCCGCCTCTCCGCGCAGCCCGTGCAGCCGAGCGTGGAAGCGCAGGTTCTCGCGGCCGCTGAGGTCGCGGTAGAGCAGCGGCTCGTGGCCGAGGAAGCCGATCCGGCCACGCAGCCTCCAGGCCTCCTCGGGGACCCTGCAGCCCAGCGCTCGCACCTCGCCGCCGCTCGGTCCCAACAGCGTGGCGAGGATGCGCAGCAGCGTCGTCTTGCCGGCGCCGTTTGGCCCCAGCACGAGCAGCGTCTCGCCTCGCGCCAGCTCAAAGCCGACGCCGTCGAGGGCCGTCCGTTCGCCGTAGTCGCGGCGCAGGCCGGCGACCGCGACCGCCGCTTCGCTCAACGGCGCTTGCGCAGGGTGCGGCGGCCGACCTCGAGCAGGGGGCGGGCGCCCTCGCGCAGCGCCCTGGTCCGGGTTGCGCCCTTGCCGTAGAGCAGCTTCGCCGAGGCCTGTACCGCTTCGCCGAGGGTGCGGTCGTAGGGGTGCCACCAGAAGTCGCGCGTCAGCCCCGGCTCCCAGGCGTTCATCTTGACGTTCACGCACTCATAGAAGCCGAATTTGGAGTGCGAGCGGCCGACGCCGGAGTCCTTGACGCCGCCCCAGGCGCACTGGCAGGCGCCATGGCTGAAGGAGTGGTCGTTGACCCAGACCATGCCCGACTCGATCCGCCGCGCGATCCGCTCGCCCTTCTGGCGGTCCTTGGTCCAGACCGAGGCGCCGAGGCCGAACTCGGAGTCGTTGGCGAGCTCGATCGCCTCCTGCTCGGAGTCGACGACGACGATCGGGAGAACCGGGCCGAAGACCTCCTCTTTCATGATCCGCATCTCGTGCGTGACCCCGGTCAGCACGGTCGGCGCGACGAACTTTCCCGTGAGGCCCGGGACCTCGGTCGGTCCGCCGCAGCGCTTGGTCGCGCCGGAGGCGACCGCGTCCTCGATCAGTTCGACGACGATCTCGTACTGGCCCTCGGAGGTCATCGGCCCGATCTCGGTCTCCCACAGCATCGGGTTGCCGAGGTGCAGCCTCTCGGTCTCGCGGACGACGCCCTCGACGAAGCGGTCGGCCACCTCCTCGACGACGTAGACCCGCTCGATCCCCGAGCAGGTCTGGCCGGCGTTTGCGAAGCCGCCCCAGACGGCTCCGGAGATCGCGTTGGGCAGGTCGGCGTCGGCGCAGACGATCATCGGGTCCTTGCCGCCGAGCTCGAGGACCGATCCCTTCAGCTGCCGGGCACAGACCTCGCCGACCTTGCGGCCGACCTCGACCGAGCCGGTGAAGAAGATCTTCCCCGCGCTGGAGCGGGCCAGCGCGTCGCCGACCGCGCCGCCGCCGTGGACGACGCGGACGAGGCCCTCGGGCAGGCCGCCCTTCTCGAAGATGCGCCGGATCGCCTCGCCCAGGAGCGGCGTCAGGCTGGCGGGCTTGAGGACGACGCCGTTGCCGGCCATCAGCGCGATCGCCACCTCGCCGAAGGGGATCGACCAGGGGTAGTTCCAGGGCGCGATCACTCCCACGACGCCGATCGGCTCGTAGGAGAAGCGGCCTTTCTTCGTCGCCAGGAAGGCCTGGCTCATCCGCACCTTCTCGTCGGCAAGGATCTTCGGGCCGGCCTTGGCGCACCAGTGCAGCGCGTCGACGGTCGGCAGCAGCTCCATCGTGTAGGCCTCGGCGCGGGGCTTGCCCTGCTCGGAGACGAGCAGCTCTGCGATCTCGTCGATCTCATCCAGCAGCGCCGCGGCCGCTCGCTTCATGTAGCGGGCGCGGTCCTGGGCCGACAGCTCCGCCCAGGCGGGCTGGATGCGGGCGACGTCGTCGACGACTCCCTGCACCTGCTCCGGCGTGATCGTCGCGACCGAGCCGACCAGCTCACCGGTGGCGGGGTTGAACGACTCGAGGGTGGACTGGACCGTTGGGCTCTGCGTAGCGCTCTCCATGGCCGTCGATTGTAGGCCGACGGCGGGCGAGGCGCCGATTTTCCAGGTACCGTTCGGTATTGGGGGATGGAGGCGCTACCGGACAATCTGGCCCGGATGGTCGAGGAGGCCAAGCTCGACCACGCCCCGGACCTGGTCGACCGGCTCGCCGCGGGCGCCTTCCAGGGCGACCCGGTCGCCGACCCGCTGGTCGCCTCCTTCAAGGCGATGCCGGGGGGCGCCGGATGGCGCATGCTCGACGAAGCGCTGCTGCACGGCGCCGACGCGGTCGACGGTGCGCCGCCCCAGCTCGCCGAGCTTCTCGCCCCCGCCTTCGAGCCCCCGGACTGGGTCGACCTCGACCTCGTCGACGCCGGCGCGCTCGCCTTCTGGCGCAGCGGCGGCATAAACATCGGCCTGGCGCTGATGTGCGGCTCGCTCGCCTACGGCTACCAGAGCGCCCGCCTCACCCGCCCGCTGGCGGCGACCGGGCGGCTGACCCAGATGGCGCCGCGACGCCTGCGCGAGACCGGGCGCTGGGTCTCGGCGGCGACGAAACCGGGCGCCCTGCGCCCGGGTGCCGAGGGGCTCCGCGCGACCGTACGCCTGCGCATGGTCCACGCGCTCGTCCGCGCTCACCTGCTCGAGTCGCCCGACTGGGACCTCGCTTCGTGGGGGGTGCCGATCAGCGCCAGCGACTCGCTCGTCACCGCGGTGGGCGGCTTCCTGATCGTGCCGCTGCGGGCGCTGGAGGACCTCGGCGTGCGCCTCTCGCCCGCCGAGCTGGAGGCGATGACGCACCAGTGGACCTGGATCGCGTCGCTGATGGGGACGCCCGACGACCTGCTGCCGGGGTCATACGGCGAGGCGCGCGCGGCCCTGAACGCGGCGCTCGCCCTCGACGAGGGGCCCAACGAAGACTCGCCCAAGCTGATGCACGCGCTGCTGCACTACGGCGCCGAGTTCCCCTTCGAGAAGCGGTTGCCGCGGCTGGCGCGGCGACCGGGCCGGGCGGTCAAGGCGCGCTTCCTCGCCGGTTTCGTCCGCCGCTGGATGGACGCCGAGATGGCTGACCGGCTCGGCGTTCCGAACACGCAGTTCACCCGCCTCACGCCGATGCTGCGGCCGCTTGCGCTGGCGCGCGAGATCGCCCGCGCCGGCCACCTGCTCGGCTCCGACGAGCGCATCGTCAGGTTCGAGCTCGCCTTCGTCGAGCGGATGGCGGCGATGCGGGCAGGGGACGACGAGACGATCGAACCGCACGAGGCCGCCCACGAGCCGGTGCTCTCGGCCGCTTGAGTCGGGTTCTCAGGGTTCGAGGATCGGCGTCAGCAGCTGCCACGCCACGCCGCGCACCTTCTCCTCGTCGTCGAGGGGGAGGATGCTGTCGGGGATCAGCACGAAGCTGACCGCGAGGCGGACCATCAGCTCGGCCGTCTCTTCGACTTCGACCTCGCCGAGCACCCCGGCCTGCTGCGCCTCGCGCAGCCGCTGGGCAAGGCCGGCGCGAGCGACGGCGAACAGCGCCCCGCCGTGATCGGTGAGGGCGCTGAGCACCGCCTCGGGCTCGAGCCGCGCGAGCCGGCTCAGGAGCGGGTGCTCGCGAGCCAGGCGGAGAGCGGTGGCGAAGCCGGCGGCAGCCTGCTCGGCGATCGGCGCGTCGGGCGGCGCCGCGGCGTCCATCGCGGCGAGGCAGCGGCGGAACTCGCGGACGCCGAGCGCCGCGACGAGCCCTTCCTTGTCGCCGAAGCGGCGGTAGACGGTCATCCGCCCAACCTCGGCACGGCGGGCGACGGCGTCCATCGTCAGGTTCTGCAGGCCGAAGGCGGTGGCGGTGTCGAGGGCGGCGTCGAGGATGCGGCTCTCGATCGCGCCGCCGGCCGGCTCCGCGTCCGTCGCGACCGCGTCGGTGATCAGCGTGAGCGGCGCGCGGTCCATCAGGCGGCAACCGGGATTCGCGATGGCGAGGCCGCGTCGCCGCGCGCGATCGCCTCCCGCCTCCAGCGCAGGTAGCGCGGCCCGACGTTCCGCAGCGTGCTGGGTAGCAGCGGCGTCGCGGCTCGTGAGGCGGCAGAGATGATCTGCAGCTGGCGTTGCTTGGAGGGGGTCCACTCGACTCCGTAGAGATCGCGCAGGCGCGGTGACAGGAGGCCGCCTGTTATCAGGGTGATCTGGTGCGCGGCCGGGATGCGGGCGACCCGCCATGCAGCCTCGGGGAGGAACGGCAGGTCGGGCCGGGTCGGTTCGGCCAGTGACTCGAGGACCTCGTCGACCGCGGCGGTGCGCTCGAGTCGCTCGGCCACCATTTGATCGAAGTACTCGCCGAACTCGTCCCAGGTCTCCGGCAGGTCGCGTTCGCGGACGCCGATCAAGCGCCCGCCGCGCCGCCATTCCGCGTAGAACACGTCGATCTCGTCGGCCGGGATCGGGGTGCCCATCAGCTCGTGCGTGCGCACGATCGAGTGGGCGAGGGTGGCGTGGACCCAGGCGTAGGCTTCTGGCTCCAGCGCGTGATAGCGCTCGCCGTCGGGCTTCACGCCCTTGATGTGCTTGTGCATCTCGCGGATGCGCTTGCCCATCTCGCCGGCCATGGCCGGGCCGCCGTAGGTCATCACGTAGGAGTAGTCGAGGGTGCGCAACAGCCGCCCCCAGGGGTCGCCGCGGAAGTCGGAGTGCTCGCTGACGCCGGCGCCGACCGTCGGGTGGCCGACCTGGAGCAGAATCGCGTAGGCACCCGCCCCGAGCAAGCGCGCGTCGCCCCCGTAGCGCCAGAGGACCGAGCCGGGCTTGGCCACGAGGGCCGGGATTTCGTCGGGTGTCGGCAGGACGTCGGACAACGCGGGCCTACGGTACAGCAAGACGAAGATTGTCTCAACCATCCCAGACGTGTCTGAGCTTGACCCACCTATGTGGTGGGAAAACTCAGACACCCCCTACGTGGCGCTGGGCGCCCTGGCAAGATCGAAGCGTGGAGCGATTGTTCGACAGCGGCGACGGACCGGAAGCGGGGGCGGTCCCGGCAGCCGACGCGCCGCTGGCGGTGCGGATGCGGCCGCGAAGCCTCGGCGAGCTGGTCGGGCAGGAGCACGTGCTGGGGGAAGGGTCGGCGCTGCGCACGGCGATCGAGAGCGGGCACCCCCACAGCGCGATCCTCTACGGGCCGCCGGGGTCCGGCAAGACGACCCTGGCGCGGATCGCGGCGGCGGGCGCCGAGGGCGCCTTCGAGGAGGAGTCGGCGGTCAACGCCGGCCGGGCCGAGATCCGCGCCGTGATCGAGCGGGCGCGCGAGCGCCGCGCCGGCAGCGGCCGCCCGACCGTCCTCTTCCTCGACGAGATCCACCGCTTCAACAAGGCCCAGCAGGACGCGCTGCTCCCGGCGGTGGAGGAAGGGCTGCTGACCCTGATCGGCGCCACCACGGAGAACCCCTACTTCGAGGTCAACTCGGCCCTGCTCTCGCGCTGCCAGATCTACGAGCTGCGCCCGCTCGAGCCCGGGCAGGTGGAAGAGCTGCTGCGCCGCGCCCTCGCCGATCGCGAGCGCGGGCTGGCCGAGCCCCCTTCGGTCGAGGACGCGGCGCTCGAGATGCTGGCCCATCGCAGCGGCGGCGATGCCCGGGTGGCGCTCTCGGCGCTGGAGCGGGCGGCCGAGCGCTCGGGCGGGGAACCGGTCGACGTCGCCGCGATCGAGGACGCGCTGCAGCGCAAGGCGCTCGACTACGACCGGCAGGGCGATCGTCACTACGACTTCGTCTCGGCCTGGATCAAGGCGACGCGCGGCTCCGACGTCGATGCCTCCCTCTATTACCTGGCGGTGATGCTGGAGGGAGGCGAGGACCCCCGCTTCATCGCCCGCCGCATGGTCATCCTCGCCTCCGAGGACGTCGGCAACGCCGATCCCCAGGCGCTGCTCGTCGCCGACGCCGCGGCTCGCGCGGTCGACCGGGTCGGCCTGCCCGAGTGCGCTCTGAACCTCGCCCAGGCCGCCGTCTACCTCGCGCTGGCTCCCAAGTCCAACGCCTCCTACAAAGCCCTTGGCGCGGCACGGGCCGAGGTCCGCGCGAACGGCGCCAAGACGCCGCCGGACTACCTGCGCGACGCCCACTACCCGGGGGCGAAGGCGCTGGGCCGTGGCGAGGGCTACCGCTACGCCCACGACGAGCCCGGCGGGGTGAGCGACCAGCCGCTGCTACCCGAGGGCCTCGAGGACCGCCGCTTCTACGCGCCGACGGACCGCGGTTTCGAGGCCGAGATGGGACGGCGTCTGGAGGCCCTGAGGGAGCGGCTTCGCCGGAGGTAAGCCACCGCGCAACTTCGCCTAGCTGCACGTGTTTCAAGGGTCGGCTTTCCAAGCTAGAGCCAGGGAGAGCCGACACACCGGCCGGAGGCCTGGACTGGGGGCCTCCGGCGGGACCTAAACGGGACTTACGGGGGGAAAACGGTGACCGCGCCTGGGGGGCGCGGCTGCCGCGCTGGGCGGTCGTTCACTCTCCGGCGACCGCCCGCAGCCCTTCTCTATGGTGGTGTCATGAATGGTGATGTCATGACCTCGGAGAGGATGCGACTCGGTGGGATGGCGCTGCGCAACGGCCTGCTGATCCACGGGCCGACTCACTGGGCCGCTGCGGTCCGCGGCCCCGACGGCGCGGTCCAGGTCGCTTCCGAGCGAAAGCCCGAGCTGGCACCTCGGCTGGCCGCCCGGCTTCCCGGCCTGCGCGGACCGCTGAAGCTGGCCGAGGCGCTGGCCGTCCTGCCGCTGGTGCGGAGGAGGATGCCCGCCGCACGCCTGCCCTTCGAGGACGCCCGCGTCCTAGCCGCAATCGGCGTGACCCTGGTCGCGACCGGGGCGCTGCGCAAGCGCTTCGGCAGCTCGTCCCTGCGCGAGGGCGCCGTGCAGGCGATCGGCGCCGTCCCGGCCCTCGTCGCCCTGCTCGATCGCGACCTCGCCGCCTACCACGGGGTCGAGCACAAGGCGATCGCCGCCTACGAGCAGGGGATCGACGACCCGGCCGGCGTGCCCAAGGAGCACGACCGCTGCGGCTCCAACCTGCTCGCCCCGATGATGCTGCTCTCGGCCGGCGGCACGATCCTGCTCGAGCGGGTGCTCGAGCGGCCGGGCCCGCTTGCCCGCGCTGCCGTCGGGCTCGCCGGCGCCTCGATCGCGGTCGAGATGTTCGCCTGGAGCGACCGCCATCACGGCGACCCCCTGGCCGAGGCGTTCCACACGCCGGGACGGGAGATCCAGCGCCTGGTCGCGACCAAGGAGCCGACGCCCGCGCAGCTCCAGGTGGGCGTCGCCGCGCTGGCCGAGATCCTGCGCGCCGAGAACGCCGCGTAGACTGCCGCTCCGTGTTCGGACGCATTGACCACATCGGCGTCGCCGTCGAGGACCTCGACGCCGGCATCGCGCTCTACGAGAAGAGCTTCGAGATGGAGCTCGCGCACCGCGAGACGGTGGAGGAGCAGGGCGTCGAGGCGGTCCTGCTCGACGTCGGCGAGGGCCACGTCGAGCTGCTGGCGCCGCTCGGCCCCGACACGCCCGTCGGCAAGTACCTGGCCCGAAAGGGCCCGGGCCTGCACCACGTCGCCTACGCCGTCGAGGACATCGACGCGACGCTGGAGGGCCTGAGGGCCGCCGGGATCGAGTTGATCGACGGCGAGGCGCGGGTGGGGATCCGCGGCAGCCGCGTGGCCTTCCTGCACCCGCGCTCGACCGGCGGCGTGCTGACAGAGATCGTCGAACCGGCAGAAGGAGGGCACTGATGGCGGACACGCCGCAGAAGGTGGAGATCGGCTTCGAGGGAGGCCAGGTGATTTCGGTTCGCCTCAGCGAGGACGAGCTGAAGGATCTGCGCAAGCAGGTCGAGAAGGGCGGCTGGCACGACGTCGAGACCGAGGACGGGGTCCTCGCGATCTACGTCGGCAAGGTCTCCTTCCTGCGCATCGACTCGGGCGAGCACAAGGTCGGCTTCTCCCTCAACCGCCCGGACTGATGCGCGCGCGCCGGCTCCTCGGCGCTGGCGCCCTGGCGACGCTGGGCGCGGCGCTCTGGTGGCGCAAGAACCCGTCGGCCTGCCCCTACGGGCAGCGCTTCTGGGTGCAGGCACCCCACCCGGTCGTCACCCGCGACCGCTTGCGCGAGGTCATGCGCCCCGAGCCCGGAGAGCGCATCCTGGAGATCGGGCCCGGAACCGGCTACTACACGCTCGACATCGCCGAGTGGGTGGGTCCGGAGGGCAGGGTCGAGATCTTCGACCTCCAGCAGGAGTTCCTCGACCACACCGTGGGACGGGCGAGGGAGCGGGGCCTGGCCAACGTCCTCCCGACGCAGGGCGACGCCACCGCTCTCCCCTACGAGGACGACTCGATGGACGCCGTCGTGCTCACCGCGGTCCTCGGCGAGATCCCGGATCCCGGCGCGGCCCTGCGCGAGATCCGCCGCGTCCTCAAGCCGGCGGGACGCCTGGTGGTCGGCGAGCTCTTCGGCGACCCCCACTTCACCACGCTCGCGTCGCTCAAACGCCAGGCGGCCGAAGCGGGACTCGTCTACGGCGATCACTCCGGCAACTGGTTCGCCTACTTCGCGCGCCTCTCGCTCAGCTGAGTGCGAGGGGGCTGGCAGACGGAGGGCCTCGGCGACTGAGAGTCGCCGAGGCCGTGCCGTCATCCGAAGGCGCACCTTCGATTCGAACTACCAGGGCGAGCCCTCCAACCCACTTAGGTTGGACTGGACCACCTTGGCTGCGTTCGACGCGTAGGCGTCACCGCCGTCGGCATCGGCGTCTCCACCGTCGCCGCCGTAGGCGTCGCCGCTTCTCGCCGTGGTGTCGCCACCGTCGGCATCCGCGTCGTTGCTGTGGCCTCGCTCACTGCCGCGCTCGCAACCACAGGAGGACTTGTGCTCGAACGGCACTTTCTCCCTCTCCTGCGGCTCTGACTTGGCCTTTGCGTTGCCGTTGTACTTCTGGGTGTTGCCGGTGTTGGCGTCTCCGCCGTCACCGCCCGTGGCGCTGGCGTCGCCGCCATATGCGCTCGGGTCGCCCTGCTCGACGACCGACTCGTTGCTCTGCGAGGAGCCCGAACCGTCCTTCGAGTGGCTCTGGCAGCCGCATCCGTCGCGTGAGGGATGGCCGCCGCTCGACTCGTTGGCCTGCTTGACCAACGCCCGGTTCGACGCGTAGGCGTCACCGCCGTCGGCATCGGCGTCTCCACCGTCGCCGCCGTAGGCGTCGCCGCTGGTCGCCGTGGTGTCTCCACCCTCGGCATCGGCGTCGCTGTGGCTCCCGCCTCTGCGATCGCAACCGCAGGAGTTGTGCTCGTACTGCTCCCGCTCCTGTGGCTCAGACCTGGCGTAGGCGTTGCCGTTGTACTTCTGGGTGTTGCCGGTGTTGGCATCTCCGCCGTCACCGCCCGTGGCGCTGGCGTCGCCGCCGTACGCCTCAGGACTGCCTTGCTTGACTTCCGACTCGTTGCTCTGCGAGGAGCCCGAATGGTTCTTCCGGTGCTCCTGGCAACCGCACTCCCCGTAGGAGGAGTGGCCGGATCCATGCCCCGAGGACTCGTTGGCCTGCTTGACCACCGCGTCGTTCGAGGCACCGGCGTCGCCGCCGTCGGCGTCGGCGTCTCCACCGTCGCCTCCGTAGGCGTCGCCGCTGGTCGCCTCGGTGTCTCCACCCTCTGCATCGGCGTCGCCGCCGACCGAGATCGCAACCGCGTTGCCGTTGCCGATCTGGGTGTTGCCGGTGTTGGCGTCGCCGCCGTCACCGCCCGTGGCGCTGGCGTCGCCGCCATATGCGCTCGGGTCGCCTTGCTCGACGACCGACTCGTTGCTCTGCGAGGAGCCCGAACCGTCCTTCGAGTGGCTCTGGCAGCCGCAATCTCCGTGATGGGAGTCGCGGGACTTGCCCGAGGACTCGTTGGCCTGCTTGACCAACGCGTCGTTCGACGCGTAGGCGTCGCCGCCGTCGGCATCGGCGTCCCCGCCGTCGCCGCCGTAGGCGTCGCCGCTTCTCGCCGTGGTGTCGCCACCTTCGGCGTCCGCGTCGTTGCTGTGGCTTCCGCCATGGCCGCAACCGCAGGAGTTGCTCTCCTTCTGCTCCTGGGGCTCGGACTTGGCGTAGGCGTTGCCGTTGCCTATCTGGGTGTTGCCGGTGTTGGCGTCGCCGCCGTCACCGCCCGTGGCGCTGGCGTCGCCGCCGGTCGCCTCGGGACTTCCCTGCTCGACGCTCGACTCGTTGCTCTGCGAGCCGGAGCTGCCGGAACCGCTCGACTCGTTGGCCTGCTTGACCACCGCGTCGTTCGAGGCACCGGCGTCGCCGCCGTCGGCGTCGGCGTCTCCACCGTCGCCTCCGTAGGCGTCGCCGCTGGTCGCCTCGGTGTCTCCACCCTCTGCATCGGCGTCGCCGCCGACCGAGATCGCAACCGCGTTGCCGTTGCCGATCTGGGTGTTGCCGGTGTTGGCGTCGCCGCCTTCACCGCCGGTTGCGGTGGCTTCGCCACCTGTTGCGCTCGGGTCGCCCTGGGTCACGCTGCTGCTGTTGCTCTGCCCGGAGGAGGGCACCGGCAGCGGCAGGGAGGCGGCGGCGGGCGCCGCTCCGATCGCCATGGCGACCACGGCTGCTACTACAGCCGCTGGATATCGCATTGGTAATTCCTTTCATGCTCGAGTTTGCTTTTCGCCGGGGAATTGGCTGGGGGGCTCCCGGCGCAGCCCTGATCCAGGTCGCCAGGACCTAGCCAGGTCGCTCGAGCGCGCAGACGAACGGGACGGGCGGCCGGAAGGCCGGCACCTCCCCGTGCCTGCGGAGAGTCGCCGGCGCCACCAGCGCGAGCAACGCGAGCAGCGCGGCGAGAGGGACGAAGAATGAGCCGGTCGAGCCGGCGGCGGCCGCGGAGGAGCCGGGGGCCGGGGCTGGACCGTCAAGGGGGGTGTGTTCTTTTGAGCCGGCGCCTGTCGTGCCGCCCACCGGCGTCGACTCGGCCTCGCCGATGCTCCCGAGTGCCGCGAGCCATGAGGAGCCGGCACTTGGGAATCCGCGGTATTCGGCCGAGGAGTTGCTTACCCCGCCGAGGTGCACGCGTGGAAGCAGGCTGACCGGTTGGACGGCGCCGTGGGTGTGCGGCGCCTTTTCGAGGGAGGCTGGGTTCTCAAAGACGGGATTTCCGGCCGGGGAAGGGAGCAGTCCGCTCGACGGCGTCCGGGCGGGCTGCGCCTGCCTCGCGGGCCGCGACGAGTCTCCAAGGCCAGTTGCGGCAGCGACCTTCGTCCCGGCTTCCTCGGACAGGCCGGGGAGCCGCTGGGCCTGGTCGTCGACCGCTGCGGTTGTCTCTGCGACGACCTGAGCGACCCCGCCGGTGGCCTTGCCGAGGGTCTCAGACGTCCCTTTCCGAACAGTCTCGGACGCAGCGGACACCGTCGAGGTGACCGGGTTGCTCTCGTCCGTCGTGCCGGCCGCCCTAACCACCGCGCCAGTCGCCTCGATCGCCCTCTCGGGTTCTGGGTCATCTACCGGCGTTTCAATGGCTCCAACGGGGGGAGCCGGCGCCTCTACCGAAGAGACCGCTTCGGTGGAAGAGACCGCTTCGGTGGTGACTGTGTCTTCGGCCGCCGCCGAGGTCAGAGGCGCAACTGCCCCGTCGATCGTTTCGGCAAGGGCGCAAGTGGGGGCGAGGAGAAGGAAGATCGCTGCGGTCGCCGCCACCAGAAGGAGAAGTCGGCTGACGGGCGCATTGCTTGTCGAGACCTCCATGGACTCTCTACGTTACCCAATATTTGTCCAAATTCACCCCCATTTTTAAAGGTCGCGGTGACCTCAAGGGGAGGCAGGGGGGACGAGGACTTAGGAAATCCCTGCATACGCGGATGAGAGCCGTCGAGCCGGGGGCTCGACGGCTGAATGTTAAGAAGGGAACTTAAGAAGGGAACGCGGCTCTCGGACGAGGCGAAGGTCGGCTCAGTAGCGCGGAGGCACTTCGCGCCGTTCCACCGGAACGCGTTCTTCTTCTGGCGCCAGGGCTTCGCGGCGGCGGACCCGATCGGACCAGATCGCCTCCTGGAAGAAGGAGAGGACGAGGCCGACGACTCCGGCGATCATCAGGATCAGGCCGACGGTGTCGACGCTGACGCCCTCGACGTGGATGTTGGTGGCGTAGCGGAGAATCGCCCCCACCGCGATCAGGAAAATCGCTGCGGCAATAGTCATGGAGAGCAGTTACCCTCGCCTTCGGCGAAGGAAACCTCGACCATTCGGCTAGCCGCGCAGGGCCTTGCCGGCGATGTTCTTCAGGCGAGTTTTGTCCCGCTTCGACAGCGTGTTGGGGAGCCCCCTCGACTTCGTGACCAGTCGCAGGAGTTCCTGCCGTTCCCGCTTCGTCAGGTTGGACTCCATGCGCTCGCGACCCTTCTCGACGAGCCAGACGGCGCCCAGCCAGACCAACTTCCAGGGGACGCGCTTCCAGACACGCCGTGCGAGCCACACCGCCATGGCCAGCCTTTACCCGCCACGGCGAGATGGCAACCGGGACCGGCCACCGCTTGCCTGGCAGACGGGGCACCAGTAGGCGGTCCGGTTGGCGTCGCCCTGGCCTTGGGATGCGATCGGCGTGGCGCAGTTGGAACAGGGCCGGCCCGCCCGGCGGTAAACCGCGCGATCGTGGCGTCCATGGTCGACGGCATCTCGCATCAGCTCGTGAGCCGCCTGGACGACCCGTCGCAGCTGGTCTTCGGGAATCTCGGCGATCGGTTGCCAGGGGTCCTGGCGGGCGGCGAAGCAGGCCTCGCTCTTGAATATGTTGCCGATGCCCGCGACGAGGGCCTGGTCGAGGAGGGCGTCGCCGATTGCGCGATCGGGAGCAGCCCGGAGGGAGCGGGTGACCGCTCCGGCGTCGAACCCGCGAGCAAGGACGTCGGGACCGAGGCGAGAGAGGACTGGATCCAGGCGCAGGGCTGAGCCTCCGAGGACACGCAGGGTCGGACCGCCGAACTGGACGGCTTCGTAGCGCTCTCCCCTCAGCACCGCCCACGCGGCACCCGGGGGCTTGCGCCAGGAGGATCCCCGCCCGTAGACGTGCCAGGAGCCGCTCATCCCAAGATGGCTGTGGAGGACGAGATCGCCGAGGTGCAGCAGGAGGTGCTTGCCGCGAGCGTCGGTTCGATCGAGCGTCCTGCCGTCCAGCCGCTCGACCCCGGCCGCCCTGCCGCGAGGGCTCGGCGCGCTCACCTCCACCTTCTCGCCTTCGAGCGCCTTCCCGATCCGCCGCGCCGCCCGCAGGATCGTGTCGCCCTCGGCCATGGATCAGGCCAGGGCGCTCCAGAGCCTGTTCTCGGCTTCGGCGACCTTCCTGGCCGCGACGTCGACGTCGCGCCAGAGGGAGGGATCGGGATCGTCGCTCTCGCTGGCGGCGTGGAAGCTGCCGGCGAGCTCGGTCCAGCGGGCGGCCGCCTCGGCGGCCAGGGGCGCCTCCTCCCTCCCTGCCTCCTCGAGGAAGCGCGAGTACATGAGGCGGAAGGCGCCGCCGCCGGTGCCGCGACGCTCGATCACCTGGTAGCCGAAGCGGGCGCACCATTGCCAGTCCTCGGTGACCTCGGGCCAGCTGCCGGCCTCCTCGGCGAGGCGCTCGACCGCGCCGATGCCGGAGAACTCGCCGAACTCAGAGGCGAGCATCGCCTGGGTCGCGCGCTCGATCGCCGCCGGGATCGCCGCGCGCAACTGCTCCTGGCTGACCGCGCCCGACGCTGTGAACATGTGCCCGGCGAGGGGGTAGGCCGGGTGGCCGCTGTGGCGTGCCCGGTCGAGGTCCTCCAGCCGGGTCGTCGTCTGCAGCTCCTCGAAGCCGGTGTCGGAGAGGTGGGCGAACTCCTCGTCGTAGCCGGCGAGGACCACCGCGTGGCCGGGGAAGTGGGCCGAGTTGCCGTAGTGGTCGAGGTAGTAGAGGTCCGTGAGCAGCAACACCGGCTGACCGGCGTCGACCTCCGCCCGCGCCGCCTCCCAGGCTCCGTCGTCGTTCTCGTCGAAGGTCCGCAGCTCCAGGGCCGCGCCGGTCAGCTCGCCGAAGGTCTCCTCCAGGCGCGCCGTGCGGCCGTTGAACCAGCGTGTCGGCGAGGCGTCCTCCAGGGCCACGTAGTAGAAGCAGGCGCCGGCGCCGAGGCCGAACGCCATCTCCTCGCTGATCTCCGCGCCGTGGAAGCAGAGCAGGTTGCGCAGGGCTGTGGAGCCGCAATGATGGCCGGGCGTGTGGGTGTAGTTGGGGACGGAGGGCATTGGCGGAGAGGGATATTGACTGACGTTGTTGGCGGGTGGGGTCCTGTCATCGGGAGGGGGCCTGCGGGCGGGCGCGCGGCGTCCGTTCTCGGCCCCCTCCCGATGCCACCCACCCGAGTAGCGCCTATTCTGCTGCGCCGGATGCCCAATGCCGACGAAAGACTCCTACGCGCGATGCGGACCCGAGGTCACTCGCCCTTGCTTGAGAAAGCTGCGAAGAGTCTGGGGAAGGCTGGGAACAATGGGGCGGTCTGGTTTGGGATCGGGGTTGTGCTGGCCGTGCTCGATTCCTCGAACCGCGAGGCGTGGTTGATCTGTGCGGTGCTTGCGCCAATTGCCATCGCTCTCAACTATGTGGTCAAGCTGATCGTGAAACGGCCGCGGCCGGTTTTGGAGGGGTTGCCGCCGCTCGGGGGGGCGCCCAGCTCGCTGAGCTTTCCTTCGGCGCACGCGACCTCGTCGTTTGCCGTGGCGACGGCGATGGCACGGGTCGAGCCGCTGGGCGCGCTCGCCTTCGCGCTCGCCTTCGCGCTTGCGCTCGGGCGGCCGTACCTCGGGATGCATTACCCGTCCGACGTCCTCGCCGGCGCCCTGCTCGGCGTCGGGCTGGGCCTGATCGTGCCGCTCTCGCTATGAAGGTCGGGATAGTGGGCCTGCCCAACGCGGGCAAGTCGACCCTCTTCAACGCGCTGACCAGCGGCGGGGCGCAGACCGGCGACTACCCGTTCACGACGATCGAGCCCAACGTCGCGATCGCCCCGGTTGCCGACGAGCGGCTGGAGCGGATCGCCGAGACGGTTCGCAGCTCGAAGCTGGAACCGGCGACGATCGCCTTCCATGACATCGCCGGGCTGGTCAAGGGTGCCTCGGAGGGGGAGGGGCTCGGCAACCGGTTCCTCGCCTCGATCCGCGAGACCGACGCGATCTGCCACGTCGTCCGCTGCCATGCCGACTCCGGCGTGCCCCATCCCGACGGCCGCGTCGACCCGCTCGCCGACATCGAGACGATCGAGACCGAGCTGGTCCTCTCCGACTACGAGCAGGCCGAGCGCCGGCTCGACCGCGTGCGGAAGGGAGCCAAGTCGGGCGACGCGGAGGCGATCGCCGAGCGCGACTGGCTCGAGCAGGTGGTCGCCGCGCTCGCCGAAGGCAAGCCGGCCCTCTCGGTTCCCGTCCCCGAGGCGGCGGCCCACGGGCCGCGCAACCTGCAGGCCCTCACCTCGAAGCCGATCCTCTACGTCGCCAACGTCGACGAGGGCGACGCCGAGGCGCCTGAGGCGGTGGCCGCCCACGCGGCGGCGGTCGGCGCCGGCGTCGTCGCGGTCAGCGCCCGGATCGAGGGCGAGCTGGCGGAGCTTGATCCCGCCGAGGCCGAGGAGATGCGCGAGTCCTACGGAGTCGAGGGCTCGGGCCTGGCGCGCCTGGTACGCGCCGCCTATGACCTGCTCGAGCTGATCACCTTCTTCACCGCCGGCGAGGGCAAGGAGGCCGTCGCCCGTCCCCTCGCCCGCGGCTCCACCGCCTGGGAGGCGGCCGGGACGATCCACACCGAGATCCAGGACGCCTTCGTCAAGGCCGAGGCGATCGGCTGGCGAGAGCTGGTCGAGTGCGGCGGCTACGCCCCCGCCCGCGAGAGGGGCCTGCTCCGCATCGAGGGTCGCGACTACGTCGTCCAGGATGGCGACGTGATCACGATCAAGGTTTAGAGCGACCCGCTCGGTTTTCACCCTCTAAAGGTTGATCCCACGGGGCGGGCCCCGTAGGCCGCGCATCCGACATTGACCACGCTCCAGGGGGGTCAATGTCGGATGCGCGGCCGTTGGCCGTGTGCATCGCGCTCAAACCCGCGCCGCGGTGACGCGTCGGAACGTGGTGAGGCACGTCATCTATTAGATGGGGGTTCCCGTCTGCCGTAGCACGGGCCGGGTCGATCATTAATTGGGCAGGATATTTGTCCACATTTTTGGGTATAAGTAAAGTTGAGAACCATGCGATACGGAGTTTCGTGCATTTGCTTGGCGCTGGCCTTCCTTCTGCTTGGGGGATCCTGGGCATCCGCCGGTCCGCTGGAAGACACGGTGTCGACGGTCACCTCGTCGCCCCCCGATCTTCCGGCCGCACCGATCCAGCCCCCCTCGCCCGAAGTCCCGGCTGCGCCCACGGTCCAGGTTGACGTCCCTCCGCCAACCGCGACCGATCCGCCTCCAGCTGAGATTTCTCCTGTCCAATCCGGCGGCGCTGCGCCGAGTGGGCCTCAGGCGAGCGCCGGTCCCCAGAGCGGGGACGCTGGGCCGGTCCGAATCGCGATCGGATCGGCCGATTTGGCCACCAGTACGGGGGGCAAAGCCGCTGGCACCATCGCCGGGCGCCCCGCCAACGGCAGCCAAAAAGGGCCCACTCCGACAGACGGTCGCCCCACGCGGCACTCGGTCGATCCGGCCCACCCGGCGCCATTCCGGCGCTGGTTCGCCTGGGTCTGGCCAGCCATCGCGCTCGGGCCGTTCGGCGGCCTGTTCACGGCGTCCGGCCCGAGTGGGGGGCCTTGGGGTTTGCTCTCGACCCTGGTGGCGCATCAGCTCCATGCAATCCTCGGGGCAGGCGGCGAAGGGGAAGGGAGCGCCGCTCATTCTGGGCGTTCCGTGGACTCCAGCTCTCCATTCCCGGCGGCCGACGCCGGTCAGCGTGGCAGCCTCGAGTTCCTCCTCCTCTTTCTGCTCGCCTCCGTCGCCTTTCTCGCCCCGCTCTTTCTCACGCTCGCCGGGGGGACGGGCTTTCCCCCACGTCGGCTGGGTTAGACGGTTGATTCCACGGCGAGGGCCGTGAGCGCCATGGTGCTCGCACTCTCCAGCCTGCGCGTCCGCATCGCCCAACGCTCCTCGGCTGAGCTGCCTGCATCGCGCTCAACGAAACAAAGCTCGGCCGTCCGAGCCGCGCCCTGGTCGACTACGTAGCCCTGAGGCGTCATCAAACATCTAGGGTGGACCCATGGACCAGGGAGGGCGTTTCCCGAAGGTGGCCGCGAAGGCCGGCCACTACGAGAGCTTCTACGTCAAGGCATGCCGTCCCGGCGGCGGCCAGGGGATCTGGATCCGCCACACGGTCCACAAGCGACCGGGCGAGGAGCCCAAAGCCTCGATCTGGTTCGTCTTATTCGACCGCGAGGCCGACGGGCCGCGGGCGACCAAGGTGACCGTCCCCGCGGCGGATCTCTCGGCGCCGGTCGGCTCCTGGATCCGCGTCGACAAGGCCGAGATCGGGCCCGGCCGCGCCAGCGGCTCGATCGCCACCGACGCCCTGACCGCTTCCTGGGACCTGACCTTCTCCGGCGACGCCGAGCCCTGCAAGTACCTGCCGGCCGACTGGCTCTACGAGGCCCGGCTGCCGCGCACCAAGTTCGTCGCTCCCTATCCGATCGCGCGCTTCGGCGGCCGGCTGGAGATCGACGGGAGGGAGATCGAGCTCGGTGGCTGGCCCGGCATGATCGGCCACAACTGGGGCAGCGAGCACGCCGAGCGCTGGGTCTGGCTCGAGGGGACGGGATTCGGGGACGACCCGGACGCCTACTTCGACGCCGGCGCCGCTCGGATCAAGCTTGGCCCCAGGACGACCCCCTGGCTGCCCTCGGGGATGCTCTCGCTGGAAGGCGAGACCCACCGGCTGGGTGGCTTCGGCAAGATCCGCTCCGCCTCGATCGCAGCCGAGCCGACCGCCTGCGAGTTCGTCCTGCCCGGCAAGGGCGTCGTCGTTCGCGGCAGGGTCTCGGCGCCGAAGAAGGATTTTGTCGGCTGGGTCTACGCCGACCCCAAGGGTCCCGAGCACCACACGGTCAACTGCTCCGTGTCGGACCTCGAGCTGCGCGTCGAGCGCCCGGGCCGCCCGGACCGGAAGCTGACCCTTGCCGCCGGCGCCGCCTACGAGTTCGGCATGCGCGAGACCGACCACGGCATCCCGGTCCAGCCGTACCCGGACGGCTGAGCTGCGGGCCGCGCGCCCGTCCTAGTCAGGCACCTTGCGGAACGTCATCCAGCGGTCGTAGGCGCCGAGGGCGGCGGCGAGCTCGTCGCCGCGGATATCGGCCACGCCGCCGGTGCCGTGCAGCCGCGCCGAGACGATGCGCGGTGAGGTGCCGCGCTTGGTGACGACGATTTTCTCCAGACGGCCGTCCAGATATCGGCTGAGCAGGTTGCTGATCTCCGGCCCGGAGAACTCCAGCGTCCAGGTGTGCAGGGGGCAGTAGTAGTCGTACGGGTCGGGGACGCCGACCAGGTAGGGGACCGCTGGGCCGAAGAAGACGTTTTGGACGCTCTCGGTGTGGCCGCCCGAGCAGGCGGAGAAGTAGGCCTCGGCGATCTCGCCGCCGTAGGTCAGGACCTGGCCCTTGGTCGCGGTCGCGGCGGCGTTGGTGGACGCGGTCTCGCTCTGCAGGCCGCCGTAGACCTGGCTGCGGGTGTCGCTGTAGAGGTCGAAGCCGTTGCCCCCGATGCCGCCGGTGAGGGCGAAGGAGCGGGCTGCCACCGCCTGGGCCCGCAGCGCCGCCTGCGGCCAGGAGGGCGGCGACTCGTTGGCGATCACGCCCTTTACGTACTGGTCCACGGGCAGCGCGTTGATCGTGTTGAGCGAGCCGGCGTCGCTGGCGGTGGGCACCACCTCGAGCGCGCCGCGGTAGGTGGTGCCGGCGATCTCGACCCTCCCGTCCCCGGCCGCTCGCAGCCGCCGGCCGCAGGCGGCCAGCGGCCGGCCGGCGGCGCTTCGCAGCTTCACGCTCGTGCCGCTCCGGTACGCCTCGTAGGTGCGGTTCGGATCGAGGGCCCTGCCGCAGGCGCTGCTGGCGCCGCTGAAGTCGACGTCATCGGGGGAGATCTCGAGCAGGACGCGGACGATCCGCGGTGCGGTCAGCTGCCCGAGGCTCGTCCCGGAGTAGTAGTGGCCGAGGATGAATCGGTAGCCCTTGCCGTGCTTGGCGTAGCCGTAGGCGCCGTACTGGCTCATTCCGACCCCGTGCCCGAAGCCCCGGCCTTCGACCACCCAGGAGACGCTCGCCGAGGCGGGGGAGGCCAGCAGCCCGAAGAGCAGGATCGTGAGGAGGCGAGTGCGCATCTCTGGAACAACAGGTTCGCGCTGGAGGAGTCTCGGCCTGCACTACCCTTGGCTTCCGGTGCGCTTTATCCCCCTATATCGGGGATAAAGCGCACCGGAACGAAAGGAGACCCGAGATGGCGACGCAGACGGTGAAAGCGACCGACCACAAGCTCCTCGCCGCGGGCGAGTGGCTGCAGACCGGCGAGTGGGGGGAGGTCCGCAGCCCCTACGACGGGACGGTCGTCGGCCGGGTCGCCGAAGGCGACGCCGCCCTGGTCGACCGGGCGGCCAAGGCCGCGCAGGAGGCCTTCGAGTCGGCCGGCTTTCCCCAGCACGAGAGGGCGGCGACGCTGGACCGCGCGGCGCAGCTGGTCGCCGAGCGGGTCGACGACCTCGCCCTGACGATCGCCGCCGAGGCCGGCAAGCCGCTGAAGACGGCACGGGTCGAGGCGGCCCGCTGCGCCGACACGCTCACCTTCTCGGCAATCGAGGCGCGCAAGCTGACCGGCGGCACGGTGCCGATGGAGGCCTCCTCCGCGGGCGCGGGCAAGCTCGGCGTGATGCTGCGCGTCCCCTACGGCGTCGTCGGCGCGATCAGCCCCTTCAACTTCCCGCTCAACCTGGTTGCCCACAAGCTCGGCCCGGCGATCGCCGCCGGCAACGCGGTCGTCCTCAAGCCCGCCGGGCAGACGCCGATCTCGGCGCTGAAGCTGGCCGAGGTGCTGCTCGAGGCCGGGCTGCCGCAGGGCTGGCTCAGCGTCATCCCCGGCCCGGGGTCCGACGTCGGCAACGCGATCGTCGAGCACGAGCTGACCCGGGCGCTCAGCTTCACCGGCTCCGCCGAGGTCGGCTGGGGGATCCGCAGCCGCGTCCCGCACAAGAAGGTCAACCTGGAGCTGGGCTCCAACGCGCCCCTGATCGTCCACTCCGACGGCGACTGGGAGGCGGCGGCGGACAAGACGAAGCTGCACGCCTTCTCGCACGCCGGCCAGAGCTGCATCTCGATCCAGCGGGTCCTCGTGCAGGAGGACGTCGCCGACGACTTCACGGCGCGCCTCGTCGCCAACGCCGAGGCGCTGCGGGTCGGCGATCCGCTCGACCCCGAGACCGACGTCGGGCCGCTGATCTCCTCCGGCGACCGCGACCGGGTCAAGGAGTGGGTCGACGAGGCGGTCGCGGCCGGAGCCGAGCTGCTCACCGGCGGCGAGCTCGTCGACGACGGCCGCTGCCTCGCCCCGACGCTGCTGGGCTCGCCGCCGCGCGAGGCCAAGGTCTGGTGCGAGGAGATCTTCGGCCCGGTGGCGACGATCCACCGCTACGACGATTTCTCCGAGGCGCTGCGGATGGCCAACGACTCCAAGTTCGGCCTCCAGGCCGGCGTCTTCACCCGCGACGTCGGCCGCGGCCTCGAAGCCGCCGGCACCCTCGAGTTCGGCGGGGTCCTGATCAACGAGGTACCCACCTTCCGCGCCGACCAGATGCCCTACGGCGGCGTCAAGGACTCCGGCAACACCCGCGAGGGCCCCGCCTTCGCGGTGATGGAGCTGACCGAGGAGCGCTTCGTCACGTTGCAGGGGTAGGCTCGGCCTACCACATTTTTGGTAGCCTCCTTTCGCTTAACAGTCCTTGAGCGAACGAAGGGAGCGTCATGCGGCAAGCGGTGAGGTCCCGGCTGGTCGTCCTCGCAACTGTGCTCGTCACGGTGGGGGTGGCCTCGACTGCCGCCGCCGCGGTCTCCGACACCGAAGGCCAGAGCACGGTGCAGCAGCGGGTCGTCCCCGGCGCTGCGGGCGCCTACCGCTTCCTGCAGCTCGGCGCGGGTGAGCCCTACGCGGTGCGCCAGGACCTCGGCACGGCGGCGCCCGGCAGGGAGGGGACCCGCGCCTCGCTCGTCTACTTCGGTCAGCTCACCGACTTCCAGCTCGCTGACGAGGAGTCGCCGGCTCGGGTCGAGGTCGTCGACCCGTTCGCCACTCCCACCTTCCCAATCGGCGCGGCCTGGCGCCCGTGGGAGGCGCTCGAGCCGCAGATCGACGAGGCGGCGATCCGCCAGGTCAACCAGTTCACGGCGGCCAGCCCCGTCGCGGACGGCAGTGAAGCGCACCGCGCCATGGACTTCACGATCGACACCGGCGACTCAGCCGACAACCAGCAGCTAAACGAGACCCTCTGGGTGCGCACCCTGCTGGAGGGCGGCACGCTGGACCCGAACAGCGGCGTCAGCAAAGCGAGCTACTCGCATCCTCTCTGCCCGAAACTGCTGGTGCCGGGCGGCAGCGAGGCTGTCCGCTATACCGGGGTCCAGGACTACGACGACTACTTCGAGGGCACCTTCCCCGAGTTCTACGACCCCGACAGCCCGGCGGGCCCGCACGCCGCTTGGCCCAAATACCCGGGCTTGATGGACAAGGCGCAGAAATCGTTCGAGGCGACCGGGCTGGGCGTTCCCTCCTATGTCGCCTTCGGCAACCACGACGCGCTGGTGCAGGGCAACGCGGCGGCAACCGCCGCCCTCGAGCAGGTCGCCACCGGCTGCCTGAAGCCGATCGGGCCGGTCCCCAATCCGAACAACCTGGCGACGGTGTTCTCCTCCCTGCTCGACCCGGCGAAACTCCTCAGCACCCTGGCCACGAATCCGCAGAGCCTGATCGTCGTTCCCGGCGACCCGAAACGGCAGTTCGTCTCCAAGAAGCAGTACAAGGACATCTTCAAGGCTGGCTCGCAGGCGGACGGCCACGGCTTCGACTTCGTCGACTCGGCCGAGGAGACGGGGTCGAAAGGCGCCGCCGGCTACTACTCGTGGAATCCGACGCCGGGGACGCGCTTCATCGCCCTCGACACCGTCGCCGAGGCCGGCACGGTCCTCACGCCGACGGGCCACTTCACCGCGGACGGCAACATCGACGACCCCCAGTTCAAATGGCTGAGGGGTCAGCTGGAAGCCGCGACCGCGGCGGAGCAGCTCGTGGTGATCTTCAGCCACCATGCCCCCGAGAGCCTCGTCGCCGACGCCGCCGACGAGCTGGCACCGCCCTGCACCGTCTTCCTGCCGGCGCTCGGGCATGACGTCAACGCCGGTTGCGACCTCGACCCGCGCATGCTCGCAGCCGATCCACCTCGCGGCCGACGCCGTCGCCCTCCTGCATGAATTCCCGAACGCGATCGCCTGGGTCGCGGGGCACTCGCACGACAACATGGTCAATCCGTTCCCGAGCCCGAGCGGGCCGGGTGGCTTCTGGAGCATCCGAGTGGCCGCCGAGGCCGACTGGCCACAGCAGAGCCGCCTGCTCGAGGTGTTCGACAACCACGACGGGACGCTCTCGATCTTCGGCACGATCCTCGACCACGTCGGGCAGTCGGCCGCGCCTTCGCCCGGCACCTCCGCCCCCGGCATGGACCTCAACGACCTGGCCTCGGCAGGCCGGACGATGTCCTTCAACGACTTCCAGTTCGGAGCGCCGATCGGCGAGGGGCAAGCGGACGACCGCAACGTCGAGCTGCTGCTTCCCGACCCGCGCTAGTCGCGCGCAGCCGACTTTCACCCACCCCCAGTGGGGTCGATGTCGGATGCGACGCTGAGTTACTCGTGCGGCCGGGCCATGCGGCGGTGGTCCAGGGCCTCCTCGAGCACTGAAGGCTCGACGCCCTGCTCGAGGGCGACCTCGCGCAGCGATCGCCCCGACTCCGCCGCGGCCTTGACGATGTCGGCGGCGCGGTCGTAGCCGATGTGGGGATTGAGCGCGGTGGCCGTGGCCAGGGTGGCCTCGGCGTGGCGCTCGGTCATCTCCTCGTTTGCCTCGAGGCCGGCGACGCACTTCTCGTTCAAGAGGCGCGAGGCGGAGGCGAGCAGCTTGATCGAGTCGAGCAGGTTGCGGGCGATCAGCGGGACCCGCACGTTGAGCTCGAACTGGCCCTGGCTGCCGGCGACGGTGATCGCGGCGTCGTTGCCGATCACCTGGGCGGCGACCTGGATCACGACCTCGGGGATCACCGGGTTCACCTTGCCCGGCATGATCGAGGAGCCCTTCTGCAGCTCGGGGAGGCGAAGCTCGGCGAGACCGGCGCGCGGACCGGAGCCCATCAGCGCCAGGTCGTTGGCGATCTTGTTGAGCGAGACGGCGTAGACCTTGAGCGCGCCGGAGAGCTCGACCAGGGAGTCGCGGTTGCCCTGCGCCTCGAAGGGGTCGAGCGGGGCGGAGATCTCCAGGCCGGTCTCGGCGGCGAGCCTCTCGCGCACCTTGGCGGCGAATTCCGGGTGTGTGTTGAGGCCGGTGCCGGTGGCGGTGCCGCCGAGCGGGATCTGCCCGACCCTGCGCAGGGTCCCCTCGATCCGCTGCACGCCGAGCCGCACCTGCGCGGCGTAGCCCCCGAACTCCTGGCCGAGGGTGACCGGGACCGCGTCCATCAGGTGCGTGCGCCCCGCCTTGACCACGTCGGCGAACTGCTTGGCCTTGGCTTCCAGCGCCGCCTCGAGCCCGCCCATAGCGGGCAGCAGGTCATGGGTCACCTCTCCCAGTGCCGCCAGGTGGACGGCGGAGGGAAAGACGTCGTTGGAGGACTGGCCCATGTTGACGTGGTCGTTGGCGTGCGCCCCGTCGCCGGCGAGATTGGCGAGCACCTCGTTGGCGTTCATGTTCGAGGAGGTGCCCGAGCCGGTCTGGAAGACGTCGACCGGGAACTGGTCGTCGTGTTCGCCGGCGGCGACGGCGTCGCCCGCGGCGGCGATGCGCTCCGCAAGGGCGGGGTCGAGCCCCCCGACCTCGCCGTTGACCAGGGCCGCTGCGGCCTTCAGCCGGCCCAGCCACCGCACCACGGGCACGGGCACCCGCTCGCCCGACACCGGGAAGTTGTCCACCGCCTTGGTGGTCTCGCCACCCCAGAGCTGCTCAGTCACGTCCATGCCTCCATCGAAGTCGTTGTCGGCCAAGCGTATTCAGCCGCGGCTGTGTCCGGCGTCGAAGCCCCGCTGGTAGGCGTCGAGGAACGTTGCCGGCAGCGGCCGGTTGTCGGGGCTGTAGCGGGCGGCGGCGGCGAGGCGGCGGATCAGCTCGGCGTGGATGCCCTGGGTTCCGTCAGCGCCGCGCTGGGCCGCGCCGAGCAGGTAGCCGAGCTGGACGTTCGCAGCCCCGCCCGGGTTCTCGCGCGCCTCGGTGTTGAGCTCCGTCGCCGCTCCCAGCATCGCCGTTCCGACCGTCGCCAGTGCGCCCCCGGCCTGGTTCTCGGCCAGGCACGAGCTGATCGGCGTGTCGTCACGCAGCCGCACCGTTGCGGGCGCCTCCTCGAGCGCCCTTAGATAGACGCCATCCCCTTCGAGGCAGGTGACCGGTGTCGAGCCGTCCGTAGAACCGCAGCCGATGAGGACCGCGAGAGATGAGAGAGCTATGGCAACGCTGGCCCGCATCGACGCAGATCCTATGAAGCGCCAGGGCCGTCCGGGGGTCCCTCCCCAGGAACTCCCGCGAAGCGGCCTGGGGAGGGACCCCCGGACGGCCCGTCCTTGAGAAGGCTCAGTCGCCGCGTGCCGAAACGCCGCCAGCGTGGACGGTTGAAACGCCGCCGGACGGTCCGGGCGGCGGCGCCGGGGGGGTCTTGGGGCGTTTTCGCGGCTTGCGGGCGGGCTGCTTGCCGACCGGGAAGACTTCGACCCATTCGGCGAGCTGGAACTGCGGCGCGGCGGCGTGTTCCCAGGAGAGGTGGAGGTGGTGGCCGCAGCCGTGGCCGGCGTCGCCGTCGTAGCCGACCCAGCGGAAGGGCGGTGCCGGCTCGTTCTGCTCGGGCTCGGCCCAGAGCGCGAGCCGGGTGATCCCGCGCCAGCGCTCGTCGCATTCCTCGCTCCAGTTCAGCGGCGAGATGTCGACGGCGAGGCCGTTGTAGTGGTCGGAGTTCCTGACGTGGCAGCCGTGACAGCCGGCGTGCTCGCCGTTCGGCAGCGGCCCCGAGTAGCCGTCGCTGACGTAGATCGGGAAGCGCTGGGCGATCCAGCGCAGGTTGGGGATGATGCGACGGTCGACCATGTCGCCTTCTTCGTGCGGGATCGAGGCCGGGATCGGGACGATTTCGCCGACCCCGTAGGCGAGGCGCGTGGACGCCGGGCCGGCACCCGCGGCAGCGGTCCATATGCCGCTTATGGAGAGGGTCGCGACGACGACGAGAAGAGCCCTGCGCGTAGAGGTGAGCAGTCCCACGGTTGCGGTATCGGCCGGGGCAGGGGTGCTCCTTGAGAATCGCAATCCACATATAGGGTTTCGCTTGGTATGCCAACGGTCCGCGACGCCAGCTTCGACCTCTTCCGCGAGCGTGGAATGACGACGATGTTCGGCAATCCCGGCTCGACCGAGCTGCCGATGCTCGCCGACTTCCCCTCCGACTTCCGCTACGTGCTCGGCCTGCAGGAGGCGGTCGTGGTCGGGATGGCCGACGGCTTCGCCCAGGCCTCGGGGCAGACGACGATCGCCAACCTGCACACCGCCCCCGGCCTCGGCAACGCGATGGGCGCGATCTTCAATGCACAGGCCAACCACTCCCCGGTGCTGGTCACGGCGGGGCAGCAGGCGCGGGCGCAGATCACGCTGCAGGCGAACCTGACCAACCGCGACGCGATCCGCATGCCCCACCCTCTGGTCAAGTGGTCATACGAGCCGGCCCGGGCCGAGGACGTGCCGCTGGCGCTGGCACACGGCGCCCACCTCGCTTCGCTGCCGCCGCAGGGCCCCGTCTTCGTCTCGCTGCCGATGGACGACTGGTACGCCGAGGTCGACGAGGCCGACGCGCGCGAGGCGATCGGGCGGCGGGTCAGCGGCCGCGCCGCCGCCGACCCCGCCGCTGTCCGCGTCCTCGCCGACCGGCTCGACGCCGCGGCGAACCCGGTCATGATCGCCGGCCCCGACATCGACGCCTCCGGTGCCTGGGAGGACGCGATCGCGCTCGCCGAGCGCCAGCGCCTGCCGGTCTGGGCGACCCCGGCGACCGGGGGCGGCCGGCTCGGCTTCCCGGAGAACCACCCCAACTACCGCGGCGTGCTGCCGCCGGCGATCGGCCCGATCGGCCAGACGCTCGAGGGCCACGACCTGATCCTCGTCCTCGGCAGCTCGGTCTTCCCCTACTACCCGCACATCCCCGGGCCGCTGCTGCCAGACGGGGCGAAGCTGGTCGCGATCACCAGCGATCCCGACGAGGCCGCGCGCGCGCCGATGGGGGACGCCCTCGTCGCCGACGTGAAGCTGACCCTGGCGGCGCTGCTCGAGGACCTGCCCGAGTCCTCGCGGCCGGCACCTGAGCCGAACCCCGGCCCGCAGGAAATCCCGCCCACCGACCCGCTCAACTCCTCGACCGTCCATACGGCGCTCGCCGAGGTCTTCCCCGAGGACGGCATCGTCGTGCTCGAGTCGCCCTCCAGCACCCTCGCCCTGCGAAACCAGATGCGCCTCTCGCGTCCGGGCAGCTACTACTTCGCTGCCGGGGGAGGCCTCGGCTTTGGCCTTGCCGCCTCGATCGGGGTGCAGCTGGCCCAGCCCGACCGCCCGGTCGTCTGCGTGATCGGCGAGGGCTCGGTCCAGTACGCGGTCAGCGCCTTCTGGACCGCGGTCGCCTACAAGGTCCCGGTCACCTTCCTCGTCCTGCGCAACGAGGAGTACGCGATCCTCAAGTGGTTCGCCGAGGTCGAGCAGGTTGCCGGCGCGCCCGGGCTCGACCTGCCGGCGCTCGACGTCGCCTCCGTCGCCGAGGGCTACGGGGTGAAGGCGCACCGGGCCAAGGACCGCGACGAGGTCCGCGACGCGCTGGCAAAGGCGTTCGCCTCCCCGCACCCCGAGCTGGTCGAAGTCCCGGTCGCACCGGGGATGTCTCTCTTCTAAGGTCCACTCATGGCGCTGCTGGAGCGGAACATGACTTCGCTCGCGCCGCAGCCGTCCGAGCCGGCATCCGACCGCGCTCCTGACAGCCTCGCTGGCGGCGCTGCCCAGCCGCTGCGCCGCGACCTGGAGGAGCTGCTCGGCGCCGACCGCGTCCTCGGCCGCGCCAGCGACATCGTCCGCTACGCCTCCGACGCCAGCCCCTACCGCCTCCTCCCGCAGGTGGTTGTGATGGCCCATGACGCGGATGACGTCGCCAAGGTCCTCGCCTACGGTCGCCGCAGCGTCCCGGTCACCTTCCGCGCCGGCGGCACCAGCCTCAACGGCCAGGGCCAGACCGACGGGATCCTGGTCGACGTGCGCCGTCACTTCCGCGGCGTCGCGGTGCAGGACGGGGCGGCGCGCGTACGGGTCAAGCCCGGCACCGTGCTCGGCCATGCCAACCGGGTTCTCGCCCCGCACGGGCGCAAGCTCGGGCCCGACCCGGCAAGCACCGACATCGCCTGCGTCGGCGGCGTGATCGCCAACAACTCGGGAGGGATGCGCTGCGGCGTCAGCAAGGACTCCTACTCGACCGTGAGCTCGATGACCCTGGTGCTCGCTTCGGGGACGACGATCGACACCGCCGAGCCGCGTGCCGCCGAGCGCTTCGCCGCCGAGGAGCCTGAGCTTGCTGGGGGGCTTGCGGCGATCCGCGACGAGATCCGCGCCGACGCCGAGCTGAGCGAGCGCATCCGGCGCAAGTTCGCGATCAAGAACACGACCGGGTACCGGCTCTGCGCCTTCCTCGACGCCGACGAGCCGCTGGAGATCTTCCGCCGGCTCGTCGTCGGCTCGGAGGGAACGCTTGCCTTCGTCGCCGAGGCTGTCTTCGAGACCGTGCCGCTGCCGGCGAAGACCACGACGGCCTGGGTCCATTTCCCCGGGATCGACGAGGCGATCGCCCCGGTTCGCGACCTGGTCGAGAGCGGTGCCACCGCGGTCGAGCTGATGGTCGCCCCGGCGCTGATCACTGCGGCCTGGAACATGGTCGGCGCCCCCGAGGAGTGGAAGGAGCTCCCCCCCGAGTCGGCGGTGCTGCTGGTCGAGTACGGGGCCGGGACGAGCGAGGAGCTCGACGCCCAGGTTGCGAAGGCCAGCGAGATCTTCGCCGGCCACGAGACGATCGAGCCGTTCGAGTTCACCCGCGACGCCGAGGAGATCGAGCTGGCCTGGCGCGTGCGCGAGGGCCTGCACGGCCTGATCGGCCGCGTGCGCATGCCCGGCACGGCGCTGATCGTCGAGGACGTCTGCGTGCCGCCCGAGCGGATCGCCGAGGGGGCTCGCGACCTGCAGGCGCTGCTCGGCGAGCACGGTTTCCTGGCCGGTGTCGCCGGCCACGCCTCGGCCGGCAACCTGCACTTCATGCTGACCCCGGACTTCGCCAAGCAGGAGGACCTGGAGCGCTACGAGGCCTTCATGGGCGAGCTGGTCGAGCTGATCGTCGGCAAGTACGACGGCTCGCTCAAGGCCGAGCACGGCACCGGCATCAACATGGCCCCCTACGTCGAGCGCGAGTGGGGGGAGAGCGCGACCGAGCTGATGTGGCGGGTGAAGCGGCTCGCCGACCCCGACGGCGTGCTCAACCCAGGCGTGGTGCTGAACCGCGACCCCGGCGTCCACCTCCGCAACCTGAAAACCACGCCGCCGATCGAGGAGTCCGCGACCACCTGCGTCGAGTGCGGCTTCTGCGAGCCGGTCTGCCCCAGCCGCAACCTGACGACGACGCCGCGCCAGCGAATCGTCCTGCGGCGGGAGATGGCACGCCAGCCGACCGGATCGCCCCTCCAGCGCGCTCTGCTGGAGGAGTTCGAGTACGACTCGATGGAGACCTGCGCCGCCGACGGCTCCTGCCAGCTCGCCTGCCCGGTCGGGATCGACACCGGCCTCCTCGTCAAGGAAATGCGCAAGGAACGCCACACGCCCCGGGCCGAACGGGCCGCCCTGGCGGCGGCGAAGCGCTGGGGCGCAGTCGAGAAGGCCTCGCGCGCCGGCCTGCGATTCGGCGGCCCGCTGGCGCGCCGGACGAAGCGCGGCAAGGCCCTGCCGGGACCCGCGTCGCCGCAGCTGCCGGCGACCCAGCGTGAGGGCGCCGCCGCCGTCTACGTCCCCTCCTGCACCAACCGCATCTTCGGCCCCACCCCCGCCGACGGGACGAAATCCTCCGCATACGCAAGGAATTCGGCCCGTCGGCCGCCAAAGTCGGTGGTTGAGGCGCTGGTCGAGGTCTCACAGCGGGCCGGGTTGCCGGTTTGGGTGCCGGGCGGGGTCGCCGGCAGCTGCTGTGGGTTGCCGTGGAGCTCGAAAGGATTCGGCGAGGCCCACCGCCACAAGGCGAACGAGATGGTCGAGCGCCTCTGGGAGTGGAGCGGCGAGGGGGCGCTGCCGGTCGTGATCGACGCCGCCTCCTGCACGCAGGGCGTGACCGAACCGGGCGACGGCGTGCTCAGCGAGCGCAGCGCCGAGCGGCTCGCCGCGCTGGAGGTCCTCGACTCGGTCGCCTGGGCCAGCGACCGCCTCTTGCCGAAGCTGGAGGTCGCCGGCAAGGTCCGCTCCGCCACCGTCCACCCGACCTGCGCCACCCGCCACATGGGCCTGGCGCCGCGCCTGCGCTCCCTCGCCGCCGCCCTCGCCGACGACGTCCACGTCGCCCCCTCGGCGACCTGCTGCGGCTTCGCCGGCGACCGCGGCATCTCCACCCCCGAGCTGACCGCCGCCGCGACCCGTCCACAGGCCGAGGAGCTGGCCGGGCGCAGCTTCGACGCCCACCTCTCCAGCAACCGCACCTGTGAGATCGGCCTCAGCCGTGCCACCGGCGAACCCTACGAGTCGGTCGTCGTCCTGCTCGAGCGGCTAACGCGAAGCGGCTGAGGCGTCGCCGGCGCCGCCGGCCTCCGAGAGCGCCTCGGCGCTCTGGACCGCCTCGCGCACGCGCTTGTCGCTGTCCGCCCGCTTGTCGAAGAGCGGGTTGATCAGCCCGCGCAGGGCGGAAATGTAGCGCCAGTACTTCGGCGCAAAGGTGCGGGGGGCCCGCTCCTCGATCCCGCGCACGACCGAGGCGCCCGCCTCGGCGGGCGTGATCCGCTTCAGCAGGAAGGCCGGGACGGTCTCCTCGAGCCGGGCGGTCGCCGGCTTGGCGAAGGCGTCCTGGACGAGCTTGGTGTCGACGAAGCCGAAGTAGGCGACTCCCGCGCTCGCCCCGAGCGGCGCCAGCTCGGACCGCAGCGAGCGGCCGAAGGCCTCGACCCCCGACTTCGCAACGGCGTAGGCGCTGCTGAGCATGCCGTTGGCGATCGCGTAGGCGGAGGAGACGACGACTATGTGTCCCCGGCGCTCGGCGACCTGCGGCAGGACCGCCCGGACCGTGTTCCAGACGCCGAGCAAGTTGACGTCGATCACGCGCTCCCACTCCTCGGCGGAGACCATGCGGATCGTGGTCGTGGTCGGCGGGGCGATGCCGGCGTTGGCCATCGCGATGTCCACCCCGCCGAAGCGCTCGACGGTCTCGGCGACCGCGGCGCGCATCGATCCGGAGTCGGTGACGTCGGCGGCGATCCCGATCGCCCGCTCACCGAGCCGCTCGGCCGCGTCGCGGACCTCGTCGACGTCGACGTCGAGCAGGGCCACGGACGCCCCGCGCCGGTGCAACTGGCGCGCCGTCTCGAAGCCGATCCCGCGGGCGCCGCCGGTGACCAGGGCCACCTTTCCGTTCACGTCGTAGGCAGGCATGCGGCGCGGCGCCCTAGATGGTTGATTCCACGGCCGCGTGTGACTGGGGGCGCGCGTGGCCAAGCAGATCAAGGACGCAGGGTGCAGCCTTTGGCGGCGCCAAAGGCAAGCCCGAGGACGCAGAGATGCGCAGCGCCATGCGCGTCATCCAGGTGTGCGGGGTCGTGGAATCAACCATCTAGCTCTGGGGGGCCGCGGCCGGCGCGTCGCCCGCCTGTCGCGACTCCGCCTCGCGGATCGCGGCGGCGATGCGCGGGTCGCTCTCGCTGCGGCGGTCGAGCAGCGGGTTGAGGAGGCCGCGCAGAGCCGAGAGGTAGCGCCACCAGCGGGGGGCGAAGATCCGCGGCGCCCGCTCTTCGATTCCCCTGACGACGGCGGCACCCGCCTGTTCTGGGGTGATCCGCTTCATCAGGAAGTCGGGGGCGATTTCCTCCAGCACGCTGGCGCCTGGCCTGTCGAAGGTGTCCTGGACCATCCGCGTGTCGACCCAGCCGAAGTAGGCGACGCTGGCGCCGGCGCCGAACGGCATCAGCTCGGTCCGCAGGGCACGGCCGATCTGCTCGGCCGCGGCCTTGGAGACCATGTAGGAACTGCCCAGCATCCCGTTGGCGAAGGCGGCCACCGAGGCGACGACGACGATGTGGCCCTTGCGCTCGGAGACCTGCGGCAGGGCGGCTCGCAGCGTGTGCCAGACGCCGAAGAGGTTGACGTCGACCACGCGCTCCCACTCCTCGGCGGGGACCGAGCGCATCGTGGCGATGGAAGGTGGGGCGAGGCCGGCGTTGGCCATCGCGACGTCGAGGCCGCCGAAACGCTCGACCGTCTCCGCCACGGCCGCCCGCATCGCGCCGGCGTCGGTGACGTCGGCGGCGATCCCGATCGCCCGCTCGCCGATCCGCTCGGCCGCCTCGCGCGCCTCCGCGGCGTCGAGGTCGACGACCGCAACCGAGGCGCCGCGCATGTGCATCTGGCGGGCGGTCTCGAAGCCGATCCCGCGGGCGGCGCCGGTGACCAGGGCCACCTTTCCGTTCAGGTCGTAAGCGGGCACGCGGGAAGACTATTGCGTACCAGGATCGACCGTCACGGGGTGTGGAGGTACCCCCTCCTAGAATCCGCCTCCATGCCCGGCTTCCGACCCGTCGACGCCAAGCAGCCCTTCCCCAAGATGGAGGAGCGGGTGCTCGAGCGCTGGCGCGAGCGCGACGTCTTTCACCGCTCGCTCGCCCAGCGCGAGGGGGCGGAGATCTGGAGCTTCTACGAGGGCCCGCCGACGGCCAATGGCCGCCCCGGCTCCCACCACGTCTTCTCCCGCGTCTTCAAGGACGTCTATCCGCGCTACAAGGCGATGTGCGGGTACCGGGTTCCCCGCAAGGCCGGCTGGGACTGCCACGGCCTGCCGGTCGAGCTCGAGGTCGAGAAGCAGCTCGGCATCTCCTCCAAGCAGGAGATAGAGGACTTCGGCATCGCCGAGTTCAACGCGCGCTGCCGCGAGTCGGTCTTCGAGTACGTCGAGGAGTGGAACCGGCTGACCGAGCGGATCGGCTTCTGGGTCGACCTCGACGACCCCTACGTCACCCTCGACGACTCCTACATCGAGTCGGTCTGGTGGTCGCTGAAACGGCTCTGGGACGAGGGCCGGCTGTACGAGGGCCACAAGGTCGTGCCCTACTGCCCCCGCTGCGGCACCGCGCTCTCCTCGCACGAGGTGGCGCTGGGATACGAAGACGTCGAGGACCCGTCCATATACGTGCGCTTCCCGCTGCTGGGCGAGGACGGGAGCGAGAGCGGCGAGTCGCTGCTGGTCTGGACGACGACGCCCTGGACGCTGCCGGGCAACGTCGCCGTCGCCGCCGCCCCCGGGGTGACCTACGTCAAGGCCCGTGCGGGGGAGGAGACGCTGATCGTGGCCGAGCCGCTGCTCGAGAAGGTGCTGGGAGAGGACGTCGACGTGCTCGGCCGCGTCTCCGGCGCCGAGCTGGTCGGCCGTCGCTACAGGGGCCCGGTCTTCGAGCTCGGCGATCGTGAGCCGGGTGGCTTCCCGGTCCTCGCCGGCGACTTCGTCACCACCGAGGACGGCACCGGCCTCGTCCACATCGCGCCGGCCTTCGGCGAGGACGACTACAGGGTGGCCGCGGAGAACGAGATATTCGATCCGACCAGCCACGGCACGCTCTACAACCCCGTCGGCCTCGACGGGAAGTTCGACGGCCGAGTCACGGGCTTCGAGGGCAAGTTCGTCAAGGACCCCGAGGTGACCCGGGCGCTGATCGAGGACCTCGACCGCCGCGGCCTTCTCTTTCGCGAGCAGGTCTACGAGCACGCCTACCCACACTGCTGGCGCTGCGGCACGCCGCTGCTCTACTACGCCAAGTCGAGCTGGTACATCGCCACCTCGCAGGTCCGCGACCGCCTGCTCGCCAACAACGAGACGATCGGCTGGCACCCCGAGCACATCAAGGCGCGGGCGCTTCGGCAAGTGGCTCGAGGGCAACGTCGACTGGGCGCTCTCGCGCGACCGCTACTGGGGCACGCCGCTGCCGATCTGGGAGTGCACGGGAGAGGACTGCGACGGCCGCTTCTGCGCCGGCTCGGTGGCGGAGCTGCGCGAGCGGGCAAAGGGCGAGGTGCCGGAGGACCTGCACCGCCCTTACATCGACGAGGTGACAGTCGACTGCGCCGAGTGCGGGGGCGAGATGCGCCGGGTCGAGTCGGTGATCGACACCTGGTACGACAGCGGCGCGATGCCCTTCGCGCAGTTCCACTACCCGTTCGAGAACGAGGAGCGCTTCGAGCAGCGCTTCCCCGCCGACTTCATCTGCGAGGCGATCGACCAGACGCGCGGCTGGTTCTACACCCTGCTCGCCGAGTCGACGCTCCTCTTCGACACCTCCAGCTACCGCAACTGCGTCTGCCTCGGCCTCATCCTCGACCCCGAGGGCCAGAAGATGTCGAAGAGCAAGGGCAACGTGGTCGAGCCCTGGGAGGTGATCTCCGCCCACGGCGCCGACGCCTTCCGCTGGTACTACCTGACCGCGCAGCAGCCCTGGTCGGGCTACCGCTTCTCGGTCGACACGGTCGGCGAATCGGTGCGCCAGTTCCTCCTCACCCTCTGGAACACGTACTCCTTCTGGGTCCTCTACGCCAACGCCGAGAACCTCGGCGCCCGGCCGACTTCGGCAGTGCCGCCCGAGCGCGAGCCGAGGACCTCGATCGCTGGGCGCTCTCGAGGCTCCAGTCCACGATCGCGACCGTTCGCGAGCGCATGGACGAGTTCGACTGCACGACCGCCGGGCGGGCGATCGCCGAGTACGTCGAGGAGCTCTCCAACTGGTACGTGCGGCTCTCGCGCCGCCGCTTCTGGGAGGGCGACCGGGCCGCCTTCGCGACCCTGCGCCACTGCCTGCTGGAGACGGCGGCGCTGCTCGCCCCCTTCACCCCCTTCCTCGCCGACGAGATCCACCTCAACCTGGCCGGCGGCGAGGGCGAGGAGCTGGGAGGGCTGGCCGACTCGGTCCACCTGCGCGACTTCCCGCGAGCCCGACCAGGCGCTCGCCGACCCCGAGCTCGAGGCGGCGATGGAGGCGGTGCGCCTCACCGTCGAGCTCGGCCGCGCCGCCCGCGCCCAGGCCAAGGCGAAGGTGCGCCAGCCGCTGCGCCGCGCCGTGATCGTCGCCAACGACGCCGAGCGCGAGGCGATCGAGGCTCGCGCCGGCGCTGGTCACCGCCGAGCTCAACGTCAAGGAGCTCGACTTCGTCTCCGAGGAGGCCGACCTGGTCAGCTACGCGGTCAAGCCCAACTACCGCTCGCTCGGCCCGCGCTTCGGCAAGCGCATGCCGCAGGTCGCCGCTGCGGTCGAGGCGCTCGACCCGGTCCACGTCGCCAGGGTGATGGCCGACGGCGGCGAGATCGGCATCAACGTCGACGGCGACGAGCACACGATCGGCCCCGACGAGGTTACCCTTGCCCTGCAGCCGCTGGAGGGCTACGAGGTCGAGGCCGAGGCCGGCCACGCCGTCGCCCTGCAGCTCGAGCTCGACGACGAGCTGCGCCGCGAGGGCCTCGCCCGCGAGATCGTCCACGCGGTCCAGAACGCCCGCAAAGCGGCCGGCCTCGACATCTCCGACCGGATCGAGCTCAGCCTCGGCGGCGACGAGGAGCTGCTCGCCGCCGCCCGCGCCCACGAGCCCTACGTCGCCGGCGAGGTCCTGGCCACCTCCGTCGCCTACGACGCCGCCGAGGTCGCGCCGGTCCGGGTCGACGGCCGCGACCTGCGAATCGCCGTCAGGCGGGTGGGTCGCTGAGGCTGCGGCCGGGCGTCGCGCATCGGGCGTCGCGGAAATTGTGCGCGCCTCGCGCGCGGCCGGAACGTTTACGGTGCAATCATGTGCTTGATGGGCAAGCACGAGGCTAGAGATGGTTTTGAATCTCTCCGAACAACGATGGTCCGGGGCTTCGTCACCCTCTTGGCCATCGAGATCACCGGCTTCGCTGTGATCTTCGTGCTGTTGGCTACGCGTCCCTGAACGGGCGGCGAGTGCCGCTCAGTCACCGGCGGGCTCGCCGATGATGAAGTCGGTCTTCTTCGTGTCGGAGAACTTCACCCAGCAGTGCTCGGGGGCGGTGCCGGCCACCTCGACCAGCGCCGCTTCGATCCGCTTGGCGATCTCCGCCTTCTGCTCGTCGGTGCGTCCCTCGAACCAGTGGACGTGGACGAAAGGCATCGAACCGCTCCGCCGCTCGCCCGCTAGGCGAGCGCCGGCTCCAGCTCGGCCTCGAGGCGGCGCTTGGGCATCGCGCCGACCACTTTCTTGGCGATCGCCCCGTCCTTGAAGAGGAGCAGGGTCGGGATCGAGAGGACCTCGTACTGAGCGGCGGTCTGCTGGTTCTCGTCGACGTTGACGCTGACGATTTTCAGGTCCTCGCGCTCGGCGTCCATCTCCTCCAGCACGGGGTGGACGACGCGGCAGGGGCCGCACCAGGGGGCCCAGAAGTCGACTAGCACGGGTCCTTCGGCCTCGAGGACCTCGGACTTGAAGGTGGCGTCGGTCACGTCGTGGAGCTTGCCTGTCACTGGAATCGGTCTCCTGGGGATCGTGTTTCAGCGCTCAATACTTCAGAAAGTATAGCGACCTCCAACAGGTCGCTCCGGCGCTCTCAGCGCCCAAAGCGTAGAAGGGGCACCCGCCAGATCGCCTCGAGCACGATCGAGCGGCTCATCTTCGACGTACCCGCCTGGCGGTCGCGGAACACGATCGGCACCTCGACCACGTCGAAGCCGAGCCCGATCGCGCGGTAGGTCATCTCGACCTGGAAGGCGTACCCGCGCGAGCGGACCGAGTCGAGGTCGATCGCCTCCAGCACCTCGCGGCGAAAGCACTTGAAGCCCCCGGTCAGGTCGCGCACGCCGACGCCGAGCACCAGACGCGCGTAGACGCTGCCACCGCGGCTGATCGCCCGCCGCACCGCCCCCCAGTCGCTGACCCCGCCGCCGGGCACGTAGCGCGAGCCGAGGACCAGGTCGGCGTGCTCGGCCGCCTCCAGCAGGCGCGGCAGGTAGGCCGGCTCGTGGGAGAAGTCGGAGTCCATCTCGACGACCAGCCCGGCGCCGGCGGCGAGCGCCCGGCGAAAGCCTGCGATGTAGGCGGGGCCCAGCCCTTCCTTCACCGGGCGGTGGAGGAAGTGCACGGCCTCCTTCTCGGCCGCGAGGCGCGCCGCGATCTCACCGGTGCCGTCGGGCGAGTCGTCGTCGACGATCAGCACCTGGGCGCCGGCGGGCAGCTTCGACCGCACCGCTCGACCAGGCGCTCGACGTTCCGCGCCTCTTCGTAGGTGGGGAGGACGAGCCAGACGGGCCCTGCTCTGTCGCCGGCGGGCATCGAGGCGCGATGCTATTCGCGAACGGCGTCGCTAGCTTGCAGGGGTGACCAACGCCGAGATCGCCGCCGCCCTCGACGAGCTGGGGGTCCTCTACGAGCTCGACGGCGCGGTCAAATACCGGGTACTCGCCTACAGCACTGCGGCGAAGGCGATCCGCGAAAGCCCGGTCTCGGTAGCCGACCTCGCCGCCGCCGGGCGGGCGACGGAGGTTCCCGGCGTCGGCAAGACCCTGGCCGAGAAGATCGACGCGCTGATCGAGACCGGCGAGATCCCCGCGGCGGTGAAGCTGAAGGCGAGGTACCCGCCCTCGCTGATCGAGGTGACGCGGGTGCAGGGCCTGGGGGCGAAGACCGCGCGGCGGCTCTTCGAGGAGCTCGGGGTGGCAACGCTCGACGACCTCAGAAAGGCTGCCGAGGAACAGCGGATCCGCGAGCTGAAGGGCCTGGGCGCGAAGGTGGAGGAGAACGTCCTCGCCGGCCTCGAGCGCCTCGGCGAGCCCGGCGAGGGCAGCGGCCGCGTGCTGCTCTCGATGGCGCGCCCGATCGCCGAGGAGCTGGCGCGGACGTTGCGCGAGCATCCCGCGGCCGACCGGGTCGAGGTCGCCGGCTCGGTGCGGCGCTGGGCCGACACCTGCAAGGACATCGACCTGATCGCGACCGCGAAGGAGCCCCAGGCCCTGGCCGAGCAACTGCTCGCCAGCCCGCTGATCGCAGCCGCGGGGAAACCCGGGCCGAACGGAGTGCGGGCGCAGACCCAGAACGGGGTCTCCGTCGACCTGCGCATCGTCGCGCCGGAGGCCTTCGGCAACCTGCTCCAGCACTTCACGGGCTCCGCCGCCCACAACGTCCAGCTGCGCGAGGAGGCGGTGGCGCGCGGCCTCTCGGTCTCCGAGCACGGGATCACCGAGGTCGAGAGCGGCGAGGTCGAGCTCTGCCCGACTGAGGAGGCCGTCTACGAGCGCCTCGGCTACGCCTACGTCGAGCCGGAGCTGCGCGAGGGAAGGGGGAGCTGAAGGCCGCCCGCGAGGGAAAGCTCCCCGACCTCGTCTCGCTCGGCGACATCCGCGGCGACCTGCACTCGCACACGACCCTCTCCGACGGCCGCAACACGCTCGAGGAGATGGCTGAGGCGGGCCGCGACCGGGGCTACGCCTACATGGCGATCACCGACCACTCCGCCAGCCACGGCTTCGGCGACCACGTCACCGCCGAGCGGCTCTGGGAGCGGATCGCCGAGATCGAGGCCTGGAACGAGGGCAAGCGCGGCTTCCGCCTGCTCGCCGGCTCGGAGGTCAACATCGGCCTCGACGGCGACCTCGACTACCCCGACGACCTGCTCGACGCGCTCGACTGGGTGGTGGCCAGCATCCACACCTCATTCGCGATCTCCGAGAAGGAGATGACCGCTCGCGTCCTGACCGCGATCGAGGACCCCCACGTCGACTGCATCGGCCACCTCACCGGCCGCCTGCTCGGCCGCCGCGAGCCCTACGGAATCGACGTCGAGGCCGTGGTCGAGGCAGCCGCCCGCACCGGCACGATGCTGGAGATCAACGGCAACCCCAACCGCCGCGACCTCTCCGAGCACCACGCCCGCCTCGCCGCGGAAGCCGGAGTGAAGATCATCCTCAACACCGACGCCCACGGGGTCGACACCCTGAGCAACATGGCCTACGCGGTGGCGACCGCGAGGCGGGCGTGGCTGACCAGGGACGACGTTGCGAACACGAAGAGCTGGCGCGAGTTCTCGCGGTTGATAAAGCGGTAGGCGCGGCGGATCCGCGAATAGCGGCTCATTCCAGCGCGAAGGTGACGCGAACGGTGGCGATTACCGTCGAGGTACCGGGCTTGGCGGGCGGAGCCGGCGCTGCGGATTGAGGCTCCTTGGCATCGGCGCGCTCCGTGGGTATGACTTCGCTGACTTCTTCGATGCTGATCGCTGGTCCGAGGGTGGCTTCGGCTCGCGCGGCCAGGGCAGCCGCCTTGCCTTTCGCCTGGTCAAAGGCCGCCAGCAGGGTGTTGTTGTAGGCGAGGTCGGGATTGCCGGCGAAGAAGCTGGGGCCCCGCGTTCCGGTTGCACCGGCCGCGACCGCGGCGCTGACGAGCTCTCCGGCCCGCTCGGGTTGGTGCAGGATTACCCCGATCCCCTCCGATGCGCGGTAGATCGTGAGTTTGCCCCTGGTCACTTTTCGCACCGAGATCGGGCCGGTGGTGACGCCGCCGGGGTCGATGCCGGGAGTTGCCTGAACCACAGCGATCACGGCCCGCAGGCGCACGGCCACGATTCGTAGAGCCGCCTGCCGGGTCTTCCGTTCCTTGCTCACGGAGAAGCCGAGGGAGGCGGTGTCGTTCGGCACCTTCTGCGTCGCCGAGCCCCTGACGGAAATCGTGCCCTGAGCCGAAGCAGAGGCGGGAAGGAGCAGCAGGGTGAGAAGGACGGCAGCGAGCGGTGCAAGCGAGAGGCGGTTCATCGAGATCACGCTACCCCTTAGCCGCCAAACCCAGTCAGCCATGTCGCCGACTGCTGCGCAGGCCCGGGGTGCGGACCAGCCGGATCGGCCGCAGCGCCGAGTTGGGGACCACGTAGAAGCGGACGCCGTCGCGCTGCTCGATCGCCAGCACGGCTGCCTCTCTCGTGTGCCAGGCGAGGGAGACGAGGAGGGCGTAGCCGGCACCGACGGCCGCGACTCCGGGGAAGAAGATGCCGAGGGCTCCGGCCGCGATCGCGGTCAGGGCGATCGGCCAGAGGCGGACGAAGGCGATCCTTGCCGGGGTCTCCGGGGGCAGGGAGGTGGCGGTGCGGGCCTGGGCCAAAGCGTCGCGGAGGGCGTCCGCTGCGCGGGCGGGGCGACCCAGGTAGAGGCCGACGAGGAGGGCTATGAGCCACCAGGTGCCGGCGACGATCAGGGTCGTGGCGTCGCCGTCGCGATTGGTGGCGACGGCGGTTATCGCGGCCAGGGCGGTGGCCTCGGCGCCGGTGAGCAGGACGGTGACTCTCAGCAGGTCGGTGTAGGGCATCGCTACTCGGCAAGCTCCGCGAGAAGGGCGATCCAGCCGTTGGGGCCGCCGACCGTGAGGTCGGACTCCTCGGCCAGCTCCGGCGGCGCCTCGGGGGAGGTGACGCCGACGCAGAGCGCCGTCGCCAGGCGGTCTTCGTCCCGCAGCTCACGCAGGCGGCGGAAGGCGTCGAGGTCGGTGCGGTCGTCGCCGGCGTAGACCGCGGCCGCGATGTCGCGGCCGGCGAGCAGCGCGGCAACCGCCGCGTCCTTGCCGCCCCCTCCGACCGGACGCAGCTCCAGGACCTTGCGGCCCCAGCGCGGTTCCAGTCCCTGCCGGCCCGCCTCGGCCGCGATCTCGTGAGCGAGGGCCTCGGCCGCCTGCTCGTCCGCCGCGCCGCGCCAGTGCAGCGCCTGGATCGGGCCCTTGTCCTCGCGGCGCAAGCCGGCCGCGTCCAGCCCGTCCCCGGCCGCGCCGGCGAGGAGCTCGGCGGCGTCCCGCTCCCGCCCGGCCACGGCCGGGTCGAGCTGGGGCTCGGTCTCGCCCGGCATCAGCAGCTCGAAGCCGTGGTTGCCGGCATAGGCGATGCCCTCGACCCCGACCAGGCGGCGAGCCTCCAGGGCCTGGCGGCCGGAGATGCAGCCGAGGAGGCCGAAGCGGTTGCTCAGCGTCTCCAGCAGCTTCGTAGCCCGCGCCGGCACCGCCGCCAGCTCCGGCCGCTCGGCGATCGACGCCAGGGTCCCGTCGACGTCGGTGAGGATCGCGGTCCGCCCCGGATCGGCGCGCAGGGCCTCCAGTGCGGAGCGCCATGCGCCAGCCCCTGTCTCGGCTTCGGCGGGCACGGCACTTAGTATCGCGGCACGATGACCCCGGACCCAGCGCTGCCCTCCCATCGCCTGCTCAAGCTTGCCGCGATCGGCACCCTGGCGGGGATCTTCAGCGGCCTCTTCGGCGTCGGCGGCGGCACGGTCATCGTGCCCCTGCTGATCTTCTGGTTCGCCTACGGAGAGCGCCTCGCCACCGGCACCAGCCTCGCCGCGATCGTCCTGATCGGCCTGCTCGGGGCGCTCGCCCAGGGCGGGATCTACGGCAACGTCCACGTCCTCACCGGCCTCTGGCTCTCGATCCCCGCGGTGATCGGGGTCGTCGCCGGGACGGCGATCCAGCAGCGCATCCCCCAGCGGGCGATCTCGCTGCTCTTCGCCGCCCTCCTGGTCGCGATCGCGATCGAGCTGATCTTCTTCTGATGGACGAGCTCTTCGCGATCCTGATCGCGCTCGCCGGCGGCCTCGCCGGCGGGCTGGTCGGCGTCGGCGGCGGCGTCCTCTTCGTGCCGGCGCTGACGCTCTTCCTCGGCCTCTCGCAGATCGAGGGCGAGTCGACGTCGCTGCTGATGATCGTCATCGTCGCCCTGGTCGGGACCTACCGCCAGCGCTCCTACGGCAACGTCAACCTGCGCGACGCCGCCGTGATCGGCGCCCTCTCCCCGCTCGGCGTGCTGATCGGCGTCGCGGTCGCGAACGAGCTCTCCCAGCGTGCGCTGGAGCTCTCCTTCGCCGCCCTCGTCCTCTTCATCGCCTACGGCCTCGTCCGCCGCGCGCTGGCACCTCAGGGCGACTGAACGTTTGACCACCCCATAGGTGGGTCAAACGTTCAGTCGCCGACCTACGCGCCGACGGCGCGCCGGCAGAAGGCCGAGATCGCGGCGACGGTCTTCTCGGTGGAGACCCGCTCGCCGCGCACGGGCGAGAGCGGCCCGACCAGCCCCTCGCTGATCGCGCCGATCAGGGAGGCCGCCGTCAGCTCGGCATCCTGCTCGGGCAGGTCACCCGCCTCGATGCCGCGCCGCAGAAGCTCGGCGAGCCGCTCGCGGTAGGTCTGCCGGTAGGCCAGCCGCTCGGCGTCCACGAGCGGGTCGACCGGCTCGTAGCCGAGCGCCCAGGCGAGCCGCGGCTGGCTCAGCGAGCGGCTGGTGAACTCGCGCACGATCGCGTCGAGCTTGTCGACCGCCGTGCCGGAGACCGAGCTCGCCTCGCGGAGATGGGCCAGCGCGTCCTCCGCCATCGTGCGGAAGACCTCGACGAAGAGCTCGGCCTTCGAGGGGAAGTGCCTGTACAGGGCGCCGGCGGCGACGCCGCCGCGCTCGGTGATCGCCGCGACGGAGGCGGCCGCGTATCCGCCCTCCTCGAGCAGCCCGACCGCGGCGTTCAGCAGCCGCTCGCGGGTGCCCTCGCCGCGGCTGGGCCGGCTGCGCCGCTCGGCTGGCTTGGTTCGCGCGGAGGGCATTCGCGTCTACTCGTAGGAAAGCGCATCGGCGAGGGGCGCGCGTGCCGTCAGCCAGGCGGGCAGCGCCGCGGCAAGCGTTCCACGATCGCGACCAGCTTCGATCTCGCGCAGCTCGCAGCACGGGCGGCAGGATAGTGAATCCCGATTCACATCGTCGCCGTCTGTAGTCTCAAAGGGGTGGACTCACTGACTTGGGAAGGCGACCTCCCGCAGCTGCGCAGCCCGATCCTGGTCTGCTCGTTCCGTGGCTGGAACGACGCCGCCGGGGCCGCCTCGACGGCGGTCGGCGCCATCGCCGAGGTCTTCGACTCCGAGCTGATCGCGCAGGTCGACCCGGAGGACTACTTCGACTTCCAGGCCACCCGGCCGACGATCGTGCTCACCGAGGGCGAGGTGCGACGCATCGAGTGGCCGCAGAACAACCTGATCGCCGCTCGCGTCCCCGCCGCCGAGCGCGATTTGGTGCTGCTCGACGGGACCGAGCCCAACCTGCGCTGGCGCACCTTCGCGGAGACGATCTCGACCGCCGCCGACGCCCTCGGCGTGGAGATGGTGATCACCCTCGGCGCCCTGATCGCCGAGGTCTCCCACACCCTGCCGGTGCCGATCACCGGCCTCGCCTCCGACGAGAAGCTGGTCGAGGAGCTCGACCTGCAGCGCTCCTCCTACGAGGGCCCGACCGGCATCGTCGGCGTCGTCCACGACTGCTGCCGCCAGATGGGGATGACCTCCGCCTCGCTCTGGGCGGCGGTGCCCCACTACATAGCCGCCGTCCCCAACCCCAAGGCCGCCCTCGCCCTCCTGCGCCGCTTCGAGGGGGTCAGCGGCATCGCCGTCGAGGCGACCGAGCTGGAGGAGGAGGCGACCAGCTACGAAGAGCAGATCAATCGGGCCATAGCCGCCAACCCCGAGATCGAGGAGCTGGTCGACCGCATAGAGGCCGAGCAGGAAGACCAGCTGGAGAACCCCGAGGACCTCCCGTCAGCGGACTCGATCGCACGCGACTTCCAGCAGTTCCTGCGCCAGCAGGGCAACCAGTAGCCGGGCCTCAGCTCTCGGCCGCCGGGCAGATCAGCCGGTAGTCGCACCAGCTGCACGTCGTCGGCGCCGGGCGCGGCTCGAAGTCCTGGCTGAGGACTCCCTCGCCGACCTCGAGCACCGTCCGCTCGACCCGCTCGGCGTCGTCGGGGCGGACCGGCGCGGCGACCTTGTCGGCGTCGAGCACGTAGTAGTAGCTGCCGGTGGCGGCGTCGATGTCCCATGCCTCGCGGGCGGCGAGGCGGTAGAGCGCCAGCTGCAGGTCGCTCTCGAGGTCGGCCTCGCTCTTGCGTTCGCCGGTCTTGTAGTCGATCAGCTCGTGGCTGCCGTCGGGGAGGCGGTCGACGCGGTCGACGCGGCCGCGCACGTGGTGCGGGCCGATCTTGATGTCGAACTTCCGCTCCAGCCAGACCGGCTCGCCCTCCGCCTCGCGCTCGCGCTCCCAGTAGAGGTTCATCGCCGCGCGGGCCTTGTCGCGGAACTGCAGCTCGTCGTCGCTGGAGCCGAACCCGGAGCGGCGCCAGCCGGCCTCGAAGAGGTCCATCAGGCGCTCGTGCCCGTCCTCGCCGGGCCCGTCCTTGTGGAAGCGCTCGAGGACGTTGTGGATGAGGATCCCGAAGCGCTGGTTGATCGTCGGCTCCTGGGGGATGCCGAAGACCCGGGTGAACTTGTACTTCAGCGGGCAGGTCAGGTAGAGATCGAGGTCGGAGGCGGAGAGGCTGAGGGAGCCGTCGCCGCGGCGCGGGAGGAAGCCTTCCAGCGAGGGCTCGTGGCGGGCCGCGATCAGCCGCTGCCGCCCGTCGCGCTCGCGCTCGGAGTCGAGCAGGTAGGCGTCGAGGGGCGAGGCGTCGAGCTCGGCCTGCTGCTCGGGGGTGGCGACCTGGCGCAGCAGCCCGTTGACCGCCTCGACCGCCTCGGCGGTCGCCTCCTCTCCCGGCCGCTGGGCGAGGGCGGCCAGCTTCAGCAGCTCCAGGTGGCGGGCGATCGCCCGGTTGACGTCGACGGCCGTGTCGAGGCGGGGCTCGGAGAGCTCCCGCCCCGCCTTCCACGAGGCCTCCAGCACCTCCTCGCGCAGCTTGCGGTAGGTGGCGTGCAGGCCCTCGGCCGGGCCGAAGAGCTCCTCCTCGTGGAGCTCCTCGCCCTCCTCGCCCCCCTCCTCGCGCCCGATTCGCGAGAGGACCAGGCTCGAGCGCGCCTGCACCGCGTCCGGAGCCCCGCCGAGGGCGAAGACGTGGTCGAACTCGGTCCCCTTCGCGGCGCGGCGGCCAAGGCCGCAGACAGTCCCCGGCGAGCGCGGCTCCTCGCCCCCTGCGGGCTCGACGCCCGCCTCGGCCACGACGCTGAGGAAGCGGACGAAGTCGCGGGTGGATCCGTGAGGCTCCCGCCTGGCCCAGGTTGCGGCGAGCTCTGCCAGGCGCGAAAAGCCGAGCAGCCGCTCCGCCACCTCCGGCTCGGCGGCGAAGAGGCGCTGACGCCGCAGCCCCACCCGCTCGATCAGCCGCCGGACGAAGACGTCCGCGCGCCGCTCCTCCATCGCCGCCGATGCTTCCCCGTAGAGCTTGAGGAAGGCCTGGATCCGCTCGCGTCCCTCCGGTGGGATCTGCGGGCTTTCGAGCGCCGCTTCGCAGGCGGAGACCATGTCGACCTTGCGCCTCCGAGCGATCGTCGTCAGCCGCGCCAGGTCCGCCGGGCGCAGCTCGGTCGGCGGCCGGGTCAGCGTCCGCGCCACGGCGGCCGAGTCCTCGGGGTCCGCCAGGGCCCGCAGCCAGGCGATCGCGTCGCGCACCTCGGGCCGCTGGAACAGCGCCGCCGGGCCGGCCAGGTGGAACGGAACCCCCCGCTCCTCCATCGCCGCCGAGACGGCGCCGCCGTCGGCCGCCGGGTCCTCGACCAGGACGCAGATCTCTTCCGGAGATGCCCCCCCTGCAAGCAAATGCTCTACCTCCCGGGCGACAGCCTGAGCCTGCGCCCGCTCGTTCTCGCAGAGCCAGCGGCGCAAGGTTGGCTCCCGGAACACCTCTTCAAGGACGAGCGTTTCCGGCTGCGGGTCCTGTCGCGGGTGAGGGGGGGCGCTGCGGGCGGGCGGGGCCGTCCTCGACCCCCCCTCACCCACGCCACCCGCAGAGGAGAGTCCTTCTGCGTAGAGGTGGTTTGGGTTCTCGGTACGGAGCACCGAGAGGATTGCTCGTTGGGCGGAGGTGGTGTCCTCGTACTCGTCGACCATCAGGTGGACAAATCGAGTTCCAATCTCGGTCCGGATGTCGGGCCGCTCGTGAAGGAGCTTGTTCAGCGTCAGGAAGACTTCGCCGCGGTCGAGGTTGCCGGACTCGGCCAGGATGCGGTCGTGGGCGGCGCAGAACTCGGCGAGTTCGGGCTCCGGAGGGTCGGAGCCGGCCTTCAATTCGTCTACCTGCTCGAGGAGCCGGGCGAGGAGCCCGGTGGCGTTCCCCCGGATCTCGCGGTTGCGAAGGGGGAGGTCGTCGAGGCGGTCCAGGAGGATCGCCAGGCGCTCGGCTGGGCCGAGGGCTTCGAAGAAGGGATCGAGGCCCGCGGCGGTCGAGTGTTCGCGGAGGAGACGCTCGCAGGTCTCCCCCCAGGTGCCGATCCAGAGTTCCTCATAGGGGGTCTCCAGAAGCGCTTCGACGCGTCGCCGGAGCCGAGATGCGGTTGCCTGCGTCGAAGCGAGGCCCAGGATCTGGGCAGGTTCGAGCCCGTCGCCGGCGAGCCGGGCGAACCTTCGCGCCAGGGCCTCGGACTTGCCGGTCCCGGCGGCGCCGAGCAGGAGCAGCGGACCGTCGTCGTGCTCGACGGCTTGCTGCTGTGCCTCGGCGAGGGCGAGCATGCTCCAAAGCTAGCGAGTGCGCGGCGTCCATAGGATGGTCTGGTGCCTTACGTCGACGCCGTTTCCGCAGACTGGTTGGGAATCTGCCGCCGGGTGGTCGCGGCACAGCGGGCGATCTTCGACGAGGTGCGCGGAGCGGAGGCCCGCACCGTCTACGAGGGAGTGGGCGAGGGCGGCGACCGGACCCTGGTCATCGACCGCCGCTGCGAGGACGCGGTCTTCGCCGAGCTCGAGGCTCTGGCGACGCAGGGAGCCTCGTTCCTGGCTGTCTCCGAGGAGCGCGGCGAGGTGAAGTTCGGGTCCGGCGGTCCGTCCCGCGTCGTGATCGACCCGATCGACGGCTCGCTCAACGCCCGCCGCACGCTTCCCTCGCACAGCCTCAGCCTCGCCGTGGCGTCCGGGGACTCGATGGCCGAGGTCGAGTTCGGCTACGTCTTCGACTTCGGCGCGGGGGAGGAGTTCGCCGCCCGCCGCGGCGAGGGCGCAGCACTCGACGGGGAGCCGATCCAGGTCGCCGCCGACCGCGACAAGCTGGAGCTGCTCGGCCTCGAGGCGGCGGAGCCGGGGCGCACCCTCGCTGCCCTGGAGGCGGTCTCCGACCGGGTCTATCGCCTGCGCGTCGTCGGCTCGATCGCGATCACGGCGGCCTATGTCGCCGCCGGGCGCCTCGACGCGATGCTCAGCCTGCGCCCCTGCCGCTCGGTCGACGCCGCCGCCGCCCAGCTGATCGTGCGCGAGGCCGGCGGCCGGGTCGCATTCGGCGAGCGCGCCCCGGAGGAGGCGAGCCTCGGGCTCGATGCGCGCTACCCGATTGCGGCCGCGGCCGGGGAGCGCGGCCTGGCGATCGCGCGCTCGGCCGAGTAACCCGACGCGGGTAGGCGGTTAAGAACAGGCGTTCGCGTAGAACATACGTTCGCTACACTCGCGAACCTCTGGCAGGAAACCGCATACCGAAAGGGATCCCTCTTACATGGCAACGCAGAGCAAGAGCAGCAGGACCAACTCGACTGACCCGACCGCGAAAGCCCCGGCGAAACGCGCCACGACCCCGGCCCTCGACCTCCCGGTCGGCGCCGTCCTCACCGTGACCGACCGCGTCGGCGAGCTGGTCGAGCCGTTCAGCGGCCGCAAAGCCGCCGAGAAGCAGCTCAAGACCTACCGCACCCAGCTCCGCCGCGAGGTCAAGCGCGCCGAACGCCGCGGCGCGACCGCTCGCAAGCAGGCCACCAGCGCCCTCAAGCGCAACCGCGACGGGCTCCAGCAGCGCGTACGCAAAGCCGTCGACCTCCTGCCCGTCGGCTAACGCCCGACGACCGCGACCGGCCTCGAGCCGGCTGGCTTGAAGGGCCAGCCGGCTTGGGCCGGGACGTAGGCGCGGAACTGGAAGCGCACGCCGCGGCTGTCGTCGTCGGCGAACCGGTACGCGTAGCGGAAGCGGCCGTGCCCGTCGCTGCGGACCGTGCGGAACTCGCTCCACGGCCAGCCTGGCAGGCGGAACTGGAGCTCGACGGCCTTGCCGCCGGCCGGTATCTCGGCGCCGCGCGAGAGGGCCCTGCCGCGAAAGACGACCGGGCGTCCGCCGACCTTGGCGACGGCTGAGGAGACGCTCATCTCCAGACCGGCGCGTACTCCCAGTCTCAGGGGCTTGCTGCTTGCGCCGCGCAGGGTCGCCGTCGGCGTTGCGAGCGCCACCACTTCGCGACCCGGGCCCGGGGCAAGGCGAACGCCGAAGTCGCCGCGGGCGGTGGTCCGCACCGTCGTCATCCGTTCCTGCATGCTGGACAGGCCCGCAAACCTCTCGATCACCCGCACCGGCGTCTCCGCCAGCGGGGTCCGTCGCCCCGCCAGCAGCCGGCCGCTGTAGAGGACGCTCCGCCCGTAGGAGACGGTCCGCTGCGATTCGACGCCCTGGCGGCCGAAGCCGGCACGGAGCGTCGTCGAGATCTTGAGCGGAGCGACGAGGCGCATCGGCGCGCCGTTGCCGCGGCTCGAGGCCGAGGCCTCGTTGCCCGCCCGGTCATAGGCGGTGGCCTGGAACTCGTACTCGCCGGGCGGATAGGCACCGGAGTCCCAGCGGGCCCGGAGGACGCCGCCGTCGACCTGGGTGGGGAGGGCAGTGAAGCGCTCGCCCGACCGAAGTGGGCGGACCGAGATCCGCCCACGGCTCGGGTCGATGCCGGAGAGCGAGTCGCCGGCCGGGGCCTCGATCCGCTCCGGGTCGCCGGGATCCTGGGAGTTGGCGAAGGCGAGCCAGGGCGCCTCGCGGTCGATGCGAGCTACGGCAGTCTCCGGCGCGTGGTTCTGGCGGCCGTTGAGCTTGCCGCCGTCGGCCACGTTGCCCGCCGCGTCGCGGGCGTAGAAGACGATCGAGTGGACCCCGGACTCGATCGCGGTGGCGGTGACGGACTCGCCAGCCGCGACGATCGGCGGCCCCCCGTCGATCCGGATCGCCGTGAAAGGCCCTCCGGTGAGGCCGGGCAGCATCCCCGACTCTTCGTCGCTCGCGATCGCGGTCAGCGTCAGCGGCCGGTTCGACCAGCCGTCGGGAATGCCGAAGAGGCTCGTCCGCGGGTCGGTCTTGTCGACGCGCAGCACCGCGGAGCCGGCCTCCGTCGAGTGCATCCCGGACCCCGAGACGGCGACCGCGTGGACGTAGCTCGTCCCCTCGGGCAGCTCTTCGATCGGCAGCGCGTCTTCGCCGGCTCCGCCGCGCAGATCGGTCTCGGCCTCGCTGCAGACATGCTGGTCGGCACAGGGGCTTCCGCCGGGAGCCCGGTCGATCGAGACCGCGTAGCCGCGGATGCCGGAGAGCGGCTCGGGCCCGGCCGGCGGGCCGAGGTGGAGCACGGTGGGCAGGCCGTTGCGGGAGATCCAGTCGGGAACGGGCTGGGGATCGACGCGTCCGGGCGCCGCGTCGTCGAAGCGGAGCGTGGCCATGGCCGGGGGCCCCTCGTCCCCCGACGCATCCTCGAGCCACACCTCGGCACGGTAGGCGCCGGGGATCGCGGGCACCGTCAGGGACTGGATCGAGGTCGCCGCCCAGCCGATCCCCCCTTCGGCCAGGGTGTGGCCGTCGGGAGCGAGGAGCCGGTGGTGGACGGCCGCAACAGGGGAGCCGTCGCTCGGTGGCGGGTTGCTCCAGCGCAGGGCAAAGCGCGTCTCCGCGTGCCAGTTTTCCTCGCCGCCGTCGACGCGCAGGTCGAGCGGCGCCGGGGGTGCGGCCATCGCCGCGCTCGATGCGCCGAACGCGAGCGCGACTAGGACCGAGCTCACCGCCATGGAGGTGCAACGTTTTTTGGTCCCCTGAGAGCCGAAAGGCGTTGCACCTTGCTCGAAACGGCGCCTCACGGCCCGAACTCCCCTGCGGCGGAGCCGCTCGGCGGAGATGTGGCCGCGCTTTCGGCAGCCGGCGGCGGGGCTTCCGCCACAGGCGGGGCTTCGACCGGCGGCGGCGCTTCGTACTCGACCGCACCGGTGGGGGCCGCGGCAGCGTCAGCGCTCGCGCCCTTGGTCTCGTCCTTCGACTTCCGCTTGGGCTGGGGGTCGCGTTGCGGCTCGGGCACCGCCGCCGGCTCGTACTCGACCGTCGCCGTCCGTTCGATTGCCGGGCGCGGAGGCGGGCCCCCGGCCAGGGGGTCTGGGAGAACGCCGGTGGCGACGCAGGCCGCGGCTCCACCGGCGACGCCTGCGCAAACCGCCAGAAGCTTGGCCGCCGCAGCCACGCCGATGCCGTGGGTGCCTCCAGCGGCGGCCATCTGGGCGGCGGAGTCCGCGCCTCTGCCCATGCCCGGCAGGCGCGAGGACAGCTCGGCGAAGGCCTCATGCGCGCGTTCGAGCAGGGAGCGAGAGGGCGGAAACGCCGGTGCGAGCGCCGCGGCGATCCGCGGCGCCGCCCGGTAGGCGCGCATGGTCGAGCGGCAGTGCGCGCAAGCCCGCAGGTGCTCGCGCACAGTCGCGGCGTCGCCGGGGCCCGCCTCGCCGTCGCAGAAGGCAGAGAGCAGCGGCTCCAGCTCGCGGCAGCGGCTGCCGTCCTCGCTGCTGGAGAGCAGGGCGCGGAACCTGTTGCGCCCCTCGGCCAGGGCCCGGTTGATCTTCGTCTGGCTGAAGCCGGTGATCTCGCCGATCTCGGCGTAGGAGTAGCCGCTGGCCAGCAGGCTCAGGGCCCGCAGCTCCGCGGGCTTCAGCGCCTGCAGCGCCTCGCGAGTGCGGGCGACGGCCTCGCGTCGCTCGGCCTGCTCGCCGGGGCCCTCCCGCTCGGACGGGATCGAGGCCAGCGGATCCGGGGCGCCCTCGCGGCGGCTGGGGGAGCCGAGCAGTCTTTCGCGGCTCTCGCGCACCGCGAGCGCCTCGTGCCGGGTCACCGTCTGGGTCCAGCGGATCAGTTCCCGCGCGTCTGTCGTCGGCGCTTTTGTGAGGACGATCTCGAGGGCGCGCTGATAGGCGTCGTCGGCGTCTTCGGCATCGAGCGAGAAGCGCCGGGCGGTTCGCTTCAGCGAGTGCTCATGGCGGGCGATCATCTCCACCGCGGCCCGCTTGCGGGCAGCATCCGTCTCCACCCGCTCGAGGTCGCCACGCCCCAGGCGCGCTCCCCGCGTCGCAGTCGACTCCCGCTCTTTCAATCCACTGAGCTCCCCTGCACCGGTCAAATCCGTCGTCCGAACATGCCAACCGAAGGCGGCCGAGATTGCGGGTTCTCCCCCCTCCTGGACGGGTGATCGGCCCGGTAACTCGCAAATTGCATGGATCGGGTCTTGCAGGCTCATTCCGCGAAGCTGCCGATAGCATCAGCGACGATGAGTACCTGCGTGGTCACCGGCGGTGCCGGCTTTCTCGGCTCCCACCTCTGCGATTACCTGCTCAGCCAGGGTCACCGGGTGATCTGCGTCGACAACCTCGAGACCGGCTCGCTGCAGAACATCGAGCACATCCGCGAGGGGGCCTTCGAGTTCCGCAACATCGACATCACCGAGCACGTCGACCTTCCCGAGGACGTCGACTTCGTCTACCACCTGGCCTCGCCGGCGAGCCCGATCGACTACCTGCGGCTGCCGCTGCACACGCTCAAAGTCGGCTCCCACGGGACCCACCACATGCTCGGGGTGGCCAAGTTCAAGCGCGCCCGCTTCCTGCTCGCCTCGACCAGCGAGGTCTACGGCGACCCCGAGGTCCATCCCCAGACCGAGGACTACTGGGGGCATGTCAACCCGATCGGTCCGCGCGGGGTCTACGACGAGGCGAAGCGCTACGCCGAGGCGCTGACCATGGCCTACCACCGCCAGCAGGGGGTCGACACCTCGATCGTCCGCATCTTCAACACCTACGGGCCGCGCATGCGCGCGCACGACGGGCGGGCGATCCCGACCTTCATGCGCCAGGCACTTGAGGACCGGCCGCTGACCGTCTTCGGAGAGGGCGAGCAGACCCGCAGCTTCTGTTACGTCGACGACCTGATTCGCGGCATAGTCGCCCTGGCGGAGTCCGACGTCCACTCGCCGGTCAACATCGGCAACCCGGACGAGTTCACCCTGCTCGAACTTGCCAAGAAGGTGATCGAGGTGACCGAGTCGCGCTCGGAGATCATCTTCGAGCCGCTGCCGGTTGACGACCCGCAGCAGCGCCAGCCCGACATCTCCCGCGCCCGCGACCTGCTCGGCTGGGAGCCGGCCGTCGAGCTGCTCGACGGCCTGAGGATGACGATCGAGCGCTCCGGCGTCGACCGGCTGGCCGGGGCTTCGGACTGACGTAAAAGAGGGCGGCCCGTAGGCCGCCCTCTCCGCTGTTTCTCTGGTAAGCGTCGTTACTGCGTCTGAACCGAGAAGGAGAACGTCCCGAGGCCGTCTCCCTCGGCGAATTTCGGGTGGGGTACCGGCGGTTCCGCATTGTCGAACGGAGCGCCGAACACCGAGTTCAGCGTCTCTGCCGTGACCGCCTGAAGCGTCGCGACAGCGTTTGCGACGCTGATCGTCCGGGTGGCGGGGTCGGATGTGATCGTCGCCCCGGCCAAGTTGAGGTTGGCGATCGAGCTACGCCCGAGCGAACCCAGGTTGAGCTGCGGCGAGATCGTCGACTCCACGGTGACTTCGACCGTGGCGGTCTTCGCGCCCAGGTCGATCCAGATATTGCCGAGCGTCATCGTCGTCGTTTTTTCCGGAGCGACGGTCTGCACCAGTTTCACGCCGCCGGTTGTCTGAACGACCCCACCGGAGGCATTCGGCGCGATTGTTCCACCGCCGATCGGGAACTTCAGAACCGGCGTGAACGGATTCGCCACCGCTTCGGATTCGGTCGGGGAGATCGGTTCTATTTTGACCAGGTGGCCATTGGGCGGGGGAAGCACGAACTTTTTGACCGTCGTTTCGTCTGTGGTCAAGCTTGCGTTACCGCTGAGCACGGCCACCGTCTTCGGCTGAGTTTCGCTGGCCGACTTGCCGAGGGCCTGGTTGCCCTTGAGCAGCGGCTTGACGGCCACCCTCTTGCCCTTCTTGTTCTTTTTCTTGCCGGTGAAGCCGAGCTTCTTGTTCAGCTGCTTGGCGGCCTTGCCGGTGAGCTTCAGGGAAGAGACGCTGACGTTGGCACCGAAGCCGTTGCGGGTGAGGGTGACCCCTTTGACCGAAGCCAGCTTCATGTTCTTGCCCGCGACTTTGGCTTTCAGCGACGAGGTGGACGTTTCGAGCACCAGGGTGTTGACCGTGGCGGTCTTTTTGCCCCGCTTGAACTTGATTCCGCCGCTGTGTTCGACCGTGCCGGCGCCGGTGGTCGGGTCCAGCGAGCCGCCGCTGACGGGCAGTGTCGCCTTGCGATTCTTCACCGTGGCGGGGCTCACCTTGAGCACCTTCACGCCGTTCTTCTTCAGCTTCTTGAAGAAGCCCTTGTTGAGGTTGATCGTCGTCGTACCGCTCGCGAGCGGGTCGCTGGTGGCCGAGGCAAAGGGCGCAAAGGCGAGCAACGCAGCCAGTGCAGCGACCACTGCTACCGCTGACGGCATCGTCCCCCGGGCCCTTACCGGCTGGGTCACTTCTCTCATATCGATCCTCCGTTTTGCTGCCGCCCCCTGCTGCCCCGATTGGCGACTTACGGCATGTCGATTTGCAGCCAAGATTATTCCCGGCTCGCACCTCCACAAACCGTAATTGGCCGCAATGTTCCGGTCGGCCGCAAGCGCACGGGATACCCGCATATCCTGTCGGCATGGCCACAGAAGAGACCCATCGCACGATCGCGCCCCTCGTCGGCCCCGACGACGAGCGCGTGTTCACCGACTCCGGCATCGAGATCCAGCGTGTTTATGACGAGGAGGACGTCGCTCCACGCCTGGAGGAGCGCCTGGGCGAGCCGGGCGCGCCCCCCTTCACGCGCGGCATCCACGACGGCATGTACCGCGACCGGCTCTGGACGATGCGCCAGTACGCCGGCTTCGCCACGCCCGAGGACACCAACGAGCGCTATCGCTACCTGATCGAACATGGGTCCACCGGCCTCTCGATGGCCTTCGACCTGCCGACCCAGCTCGGCCGCGACTCCGACGACCCGCTCTGCCGGGGCGAGGTCGGGCGCACCGGCGTCCCGATCGACACGATCGAGGACATGCGGATCTGCTTCGAGCAGATCCCGCTGGACGGCGTCTCGACCTCGATGACGATCAACGCGCCGGCGGCGATCCTGCTGCTGCTCTACGAGCTGGTCGGCGAGGAGCAGGGCGTCCCGTCGCAGAAGCTGCGCGGCACGGTCCAAAACGACGTGCTGAAGGAGTACATGGCGCGCGGCAACTACATCTACCCGCCGGAGCCGACGATGCGGCTGACGACGGACATCTTCGAGTACTGCCACGAGAACGTGCCGAAATGGAACACGATCTCGATCTCCGGGTACCACATCCGCGAGAAGGGCTGCTCGGCGGTGCAGGAGGTCGCCTTCACGCTCTCCAACGCGATCGCCTACGTCGAAGCTGCGCTGGAGCGTGGCCTGAAGATCGACGAGTTCGCCCCCCGCCTCGCCTTCTTCTTCAACGGCCACAACAACGTCTTCCAGGAGATCGCCAAGTTCCGCGCGGTGCGGCGGATGTGGGCGAAGATCGTCGCCGAGCGGTTCGGTGCCGAGAACCCCAACTCGATGAAGATCCGCTTCCACACCCAGACCGGAGGCGTGACGCTGCAGGCCCAGCAGCCGGAGGTCAACATCATCCGCGTCGCCCTGCAGGGCTTCGCCGCCGTCTGCGGCGGTACCCAGAGCCTGCACACCAACGGCTTCGACGAGGCGCTGGCGCTGCCGACCGAGCGCTCGGCCCGGATCGCCCTGCGCACCCAGCAGGTGATCGCCCACGAGTCGGGTGCCGCCGACACGGTCGACCCCTTCGCCGGGTCCTACTTCGTCGAGTCGCTGACCGACGAGATCGAAGCCCGCTCCTGGGAGCTGATGGGGAAGGTCGAGGGGATGGGCGGCTCGGTCGAGGCGCTGGAGTTCATGCAGCGCGAGATCGAGGAGTCCGCGCACTCCTACCACGAGCGCTACAAGTCCGGCCAGGACGTCATCGTCGGCGTCAACAAATACGTCACCGACCAGGTCGACGACGTCGACATCCTCCGCGTCGACCCCGAGGCCGAGGAGCGCCAGCTGGCTCGCCTGAAGACGTTCAAGGAGTCCCGCGATCAGCCGGCAGTCGAGGCGAAGCTCGAGTCCCTGCGCGACGTGGCCCGCGGCGACGGCAACCTCCTCCGCCCGATTCGCGCCGCGCTCGCCGCCGACGCCTCGATCGGCGAGGTCTGCGGCGCCATGCGCGACGTCTTCGGCGAGTACAAGGGCGGCGCGTTCTTCTAGCCGCTGAACGGACTCGCCCAGGCGTCCAGACTGGGGAGGAACTGTCGCACTGCGGTTGAAGCGGGGCGCATGATCGAGGTCTCGCGGACGCTGATGAAGTCCGAGCCCGAGCTGGCGGAGCTCGTCGCCGCCGTGGAAGGGGTCGAGGTGACGATGGCCGAGAAGGGCTTCGGCACGCGGGTGGAACTGCGCGCTGGCCGCGACTCGGGTCTCGCCGAGACCGATCTGGAGCGAATCTTGGATGACCTGGCCGAGCCGCGCAAGCAGCCGTTCGGCGCCTGAAACGAACGAGAGGAACCCGAGTTGAAGCTACTCAAGAGGCACCTGAATCCGGCCACCGTGCTGGCCTGCGTCGCGCTGTTCGTGGCGCTGGGCGGCGGCGCCTACGCCGCGACGAAACTGGCCAAGAAGTCGGTCAAGTCGCAGCACATCGGGAACGGCGCAGTGACGACTGCCAAGCTCAAGAACGGCGCGGTGACCACGCCGAAGCTGCGCAACGGCGCGGTCACCGGGGCGAAGATCGCCCCTGCGACGATCGGTTCCAGCCAGCTCGCCAGCGGCTCGGTCCGCTCGGGCCAGCTCGGCGGCGGCGTCGTCACCGAAGCGAAGCTGAAGAACGGTGCGGTGAGCAGTAGCAAGCTCGCTCCCAGCTTCCTCGCTCAGCTGGTCAGGAACATCGTCTACGAGAGCGCGACCAGCGGCGAAAACACCGAACAGTCCAAGACGGTCACCGCCAGCTGTCCGAGCGGCAAGCTCGCGATCAGCGGCGGCGTTCGCCTCAGCGGCGAACTCGCCGACGTCGCGGTCACCGGCTCGAGCCCGTTCTCCAGCGGCTCCCAGCGCACCGGCTGGTCGGCTTTCGCGCACGAGACCGGTGGCGGGCCCTACGGGGACTGGTCGATCGAGGCCTTCGTGGTCTGCGCCGAACTCTAGGCACGATTCTGCCCCATGACCGGGGTTCGGAGGGCCCGCTTCGGCGGGCCCTCCGTCGTCTCGGGACACGGCTCGACCCGCCGAAATAGACTCCCGCGCTCGATGCGAGAGAAGAATCCGATCACCCATGAGGAGAAGCTCGCCTACCTGCGCGAGCTGCGCTCCGAAGCGATCCACTCCGCCTCCGAGGAGGCGGTGGAGAAGCAGCACGCCAAGGGCAAGATGACCGCCCGCGAGCGGGTCGAAAAGCTGCTCGACCCGGGCTCCTTCGAGGAGCTCGACACCTTCGTCCGCCACCGCACCTACGACTTCGAGATGCAGAAGAAACGGCCCTGGGGCGACGCCGTCGTCACCGGCCACGGCACGATCGACGGCCGCACCGTCTTCGTCTTCTCGCAGGACTTCACCGTCTTCGGCGGCAGCCTCGGCGAGGTGATGGCGGAGAAGATGTGCAAGGTGATGGACCTCGCCGCCCAGGTCGGGGCGCCGGTGATCGGCATCAACGACTCCGGCGGCGCCCGGATCCAGGAGGGGGTCGTCTCGCTCGGCGCCTACGGCGACGTCTTCGTGCGCAACGTGCAGTGCTCCGGCGTGATCCCCCAGATCAGCCTGATCATGGGACCCTGCGCCGGCGGCGCCGTCTACTCGCCGGCGATGACCGACTTCATCTTCATGGTCAAGGAGACCTCGCACATGTTCATCACCGGGCCGGAAGTGATCAAGACGGTCACGGGCGAGGAAGTCGAGTTCGAGGAGCTGGGCGGGGCGATGAGCCACAACTCGAAGTCGGGGGTCGCCCACTTCGCTTCCGAGGACGAGGAGAGCTGCCTCGAGGACGTGCGCTACCTGATGAGCTTCCTGCCCTCGAACAACCTCGAGGCGCCGCCCCGGTTCGAGCCCTCCGACGACCCCGAGCGCGAAGACGCCGACCTCGACACGCTCGTCCCCGACGACCCCTCGAAGCCCTACGACATGCGCGAGGTGATCTCGCGCATCGTCGACGACGAGGAGTTCTTCGAGGTCCACGAGCACTTCGCCAAGAACATCGTCTGCGGCTTCTCCCGCCTCGACGGCTTCCCGGTCGGCATCGTCGGCAACCAGCCCGCCTTCCTCGCCGGCGTGCTCGACATCGAGGCCTCGGAGAAGGCAGCGCGCTTCGTCCGCACCTGCGACGCCTACAACGTCCCGATCCTCACCTTCACCGACGTGCCGGGCTTCCTGCCCGGCACCGACCAGGAGTGGAACGGGATCATCCGCCACGGCGCCAAGCTGCTCTACGCCTTCACCGAGGCGACCGTGCCCAAGCTCACCGTCGTCACCCGCAAGGCCTACGGCGGCGCCTACGACGTGATGAACTCCAAGCACATGCTGGCCGACTACAACGTCGCCTGGCCCACGGCGGAGGTCGCGGTGATGGGGCCGGAGGGCGCGGTCAACATCATCTACCGCAAGGACCTCGCCAACTCGCCGACGCCCGACGAGCGCCGCCAGAAGCTGATCGACGACTACAAGGCACACTTCGCCAATCCCTACTCGGCCGCAGAGCGCGGCTACATCGACGACGTGATCGAGCCCCGCCAGACCCGCCCGAAGCTGATCCGGGCGCTGCGGATGCTGCAGTCCAAGCGGGTCGCGCAGCCGAAGCGCAAGCACGGCAACATCCCGCTTTAGGGGGAGGCTTTAAGGGACTGCAGTTGCCTCGGCCTCGACGGCGCCGCGGCCGGCGGGAGCGGCTGTCGTCCCCTCCTCCTCCCGGGTGAGGCGGTGGGCGAGGTAGACGGGGACGATCGAGATCAGCACGACGATGACCGCGACGGCGTTGACGATCGGGCGTTCCTGGGCACGGAAGAGGTTGCTGAAGATCCAGTAGGGGAGGGTTTCTTCGCCGGCGCCGATCGTGAACGTGGTGACGATGATCTCGTCGAAGGAGAGGCCGAAGGCGAGCAGGCCGCCGGCGCCGAGCGCCGAGCGCATGTTGGGCAGGGTGACGTGGCGGAAGGTCTGCCAGGTGTTGGCGCCGAGGTCGGCGGAGGCCTCCTCGAAGGAGGAGGACATCCGGCGCAGGCGCGCGATCGAGTTGTTGTAGACGACGACTATGCAGAAGGTGGCGTGGGCGACGATCACGGTGAACAGGGAGAGGTCGGTTCCCAGCACCTGGGTGAAGGTGTTGTTGAGCGCCACTCCGGTCACGATCCCCGGCAGGGCGATCGGCAGCACGACGAGGAAGGAGATCGTCTCGCGGCCGAAGAAGCGGTGTCGCGCGACCGCCAGCGAGGCGAGCGTCCCCAGCACCAGGGCGATCGCGGTGGCGGCGAGCGCGACCTTGATCGAGGTCCAGAAGGCGTCGCGGGCGGTGCTTTCGATCGCCTTGGGGAACCATTCGAAGGTGAGGCCGGGCGGCGGCCATTCGAGGATCCGGCTCGAGTTGAAGGCGTAGATGCCGAGCACGACCAGCGGGATGTAGATGAACGCCAGGCCTGCGCCGACCGCGACGCGAAGCAGGACCGTGGATCGTCTCGAGAGCCTCATCTATATGTGCTCGAAGGCGCCGAGCTTTCGCGCGACCAGCAGGTAGCCGATCATCACCACGATCGGCACCAGCGCCAGGGCGGCGGCGAAGGGCAGGTTGTTGGAGATGTTGTTGAAGACGACGTTGCCGATGAACTGGTTGTTGGAGACCAGGCGCGGCGTGATGTAGTCGCCGAGGGTGAGGGCGAAGGTGAAGATCGAGCCGGCGACGACGGCGGGGAAGGAGAGGGGCAGGATCACGCGGCGGAAGGTTGTGAAGGGCCGGGCTCCGAGGTCCTCGGAGGCGCTGATCAGCGAGTTGGGAATGCGCTCCAGCCCGGCGAAGATCGGCAGGATCATGTACGGCAGCCAGAGGTAGCTCATCACCAGCCAGACGGCAGTGTTGCCCAGGCCGGGCCCGCTGAGGCCGAGCGGCTCGAGGGCCCAGTCGATCAGGCCGCCGCTGCCGATCATGTTGCGCCAGGAGAGGACCTTGACCAGGTAGCTAGACCAGAGGGGGACCAGCACGACGACCACGAGGACCGCCTTGGTGCGGCGACTCGCGACCTTGGCCATGTAGAAGGCGATCGGGAAGGCGAGGACCGCGTCGGTGATCGTCACCAGCGCCGCGATCAGGACCGTGCGGCCGATGATGTCGCGGTAGACCGGTTCGTCGAAGAGGGTTTCGAAGTTCTCGAAGCTGAGGCTCTTGACCAGCTCGCCGCTGACGGCGTTGACCGACCACAGCGAGGCGACGAGGAGGAGCGCGAGCGAGCCGAGGTAGCCGACGACCAGCCAGCCGACCGGGCCCGCCAGGAGCGCCCCCACCTGAAGGCGGGGGCGCCCGTGGAACAGCTTGGCGAGCCGCTGGCTCAACCCTTGATCGAGGTCCAGGCCTGGACCCAGTCGTTGTAGTCCTTACAGTCTTCGGACCCGTTGCCGCAGTCGGCGAGCGGGGTCTTCCAGTAGTAGACGCGTTTCCAGAAATTGGGTTCTTCCGCGTGGTATTCAGCGCAGAAGTCCGGGTTTGCGGTTTTCTCGCAGGCCAGTTCCTGCGCCGGCGCCTCGCCGAAGTATTCCGCCACCTGGGCGTTCGCCTTCGGTTCGATGATCCAGTCCATCCACATGTACATGCAGTTCGGATGCGCGGCTTCGGAACTGATCATCCAGGTGTCGGACCAGCCGGTCGCACCCTCTTCGGGCAGGAAGCCCTGGCTCGCCGGGCTGGCCGCGACCGGTTTGCCTTCTTCCTTGAGCAGGAAGTACTGGTACTGCCACGTCGTCCCAACCTCGATGTCGCCGCTGGCAAAGGAGGAGATCTGCTTTTCGGCTTCGGACCAGTATTCGCCGACCAGCGACCGCTGTTCTTTCATCAGCTGCACGGCCGCTTCGAACTGCTCGTCGTTCAGCTCGTAGGGGTCTTCGATTGCGAGATCGGGCTGGTGGGCTTTCAGGTAGACCGCCGCTTCGGCGATCGACATCGGGTCGTCGTACTGGCTGATCTTGCCTTTGTACTTGGACGCGACTTCGGGGTCGAGCGTCACGTTCCAGGATTTCGGTTCGGGCGTCACCGAGTCGCTGTTCCACATCAGCAGGTTCGCCCCGCGGCCGTGGGGTATGCCGTAGGGCTGGCCGTCGAAGGTGTTGTAGGGCTGGTCCTTGAGGTCGGAGAAGACGGTCTCGTAGTTCGGGACGAGGCTGACGTTGACCGGGTCGACGTCGTCGCCTTCGACCAGCCGGGCGGTGGCATTGCCCGAGGCCGAGACCCCGTCGTATTCGCCGGTCCGCATCAGCTGCACCATTTCGTCGGAGGTGCCGGCGACCTTGTTGTTGACCTTGCAGCCGGTCTTCTGTTCGAAGGGCTTGACCCATTCCGGTTCGACGTAGCCGGCCCAGGAGATCAGGTCGACCTGACCCTCGCCTTTGCCGACCTGCTGCAGCTCGTCGCCACCGCCCGTCGTCGTGTCGTCGTCACTCGAGCCGCAGCCGGCGAGCAAGAGCATGAAGGCCAGCAGGCCCGCGGCGATCAGCCAGGCCATCCGTGCCGGGTGTGCGTCTTTCGTTCTCACGGTGATTCCTCCTCTGTTGTGGAACTGTCACGGACGGCGACCGTGTGCTCCGGGCGCCAGCCGACGATTACCTCCCTCCCCTGCTCGGCACGCCATTCGTCTGACGACGCGCCTTCTACGTTTTGCCGTACGAGCTGAAGCTCCCCGCCCGCGTCGAGGGCGACCGTGTAGCGGGTCACCATCCCGGCATAGGCGATGCCGGCGATGCGCCCGCGCTCGGTGCGCAGGCCGTTGGCGGCGGCACCGGGATCGACCAGCTGGATCTTCTCGGGGCGGATCGTGAAGCGCGAGCCGTCGCGCTCGAGCAGGTTGGAGACGCCGACGAAACCGGCGACGAACTCGCTGGCCGGGTGCTCGTAGAGCTCGACCGGCGGGCTGACCTGCTCGATCCTCCCCTGGTTGAAGACGGCGATGCGGTCGCTCATCGTCAGCGCCTCGTCCTGGTCGTGGGTGACGTAGACGAAGGTGATCCCGACCTCGCCCTGGATCGCCTTCAGCTCGACCTGCATCTGCTCGCGCAGCTTCAGGTCGAGCGCACCCAGCGGCTCGTCGAGGAGCAGCACCCTTGGCCGGTTGACGATCGCCCGTGCCAGGGCGACGCGCTGGCGCTGCCCGCCTGAGAGCTCCCCGGGCTTGCGATCGCCGTAGCCCGGCAGCCGCACCATCTCCAGCGCCTCCTCGCTGCGGCGAGCGCGCTCCTCTCCGGCGACCTTGGCGACGCGCATTCCATAGGCGACGTTCTCGCCCACGCTCATGTGGGGGAAGAGGGCGTAGTCCTGGAAGACCGTGTTCACGGCGCGGTCGTACGGGGCCACGCCGCTGACGTTCTCGCCCGCCAGCTCGATCGTGCCGCCGCTCGGGTCCTCGAAGCCGGCGATCATCCGCAGGGTCGTCGTCTTCCCCGAGCCCGACGGGCCGAGCATCGTGAAGAACTCGCCGGCCTCGATCTCGAGGCTGATTCCCGCAACCGCGACCACCTCGCCGTAGTGCTTGGTGAGGTCAGCCAAACGGATGTCGGGTGTAGCAGCTACATGAAAACGTTATCCGAGTGGTTCAAGAACGCAAGGACAATCTCGCCCCGGCCGGTTGGCCGGGGCGGAGCACTGCCCTACCTGAAGCTCAGTAGCCGGCCGGGTGGCGGGCGACGAAGCCGGCGGGAGTGCGCAGGTCTTCGTGCCAGCTGGGGCCGGTGCTGCCGTCGGTGTTGCCCGAGGTGTCCCAGCGGAAGCCGGCGATCACCGCGTAGGCGTGACCGGGGTTGGAGTACACCGTGATCCAGCGCCCTTCGCCGGAAAGGCCCAGTTTCGCCATCGGCCCCGAGGGCAGCGGGCTTTCGAGGAACTTGCCGCCGTGGAGCGCGAAGCTGACCGAGCCGGAGCAGTCGTAGCCGCGGTCCCACCAGCGGGCGTGGCCGCCGCCGAAGACGTAGGGCTTGCTCCGGATCCTGTTCGCCGCCGCGATCACGGCCTTGACGCGAGGCGGTGCGGACTTCGGCGGGACCAGCATCCCGTTGTCCAGCAGCCGGCCTTTGGCCGTCGGCGTGCAGATGTCCACTTCGGCGGAAGAGACGCCGCCCCCGTCGCATTCGGCTGCCGCGCCAGCGGGGACCAGGGCCAGTGCCATCAACGCCCCCACCGCGGCTATGCCTAGCTTGAGCTTCTGCCTGTTGTTGCGCAAACCGATCTCCTTTGTCGGCCTACGGGGTTAGCTGTCGGGCTGGCGCGAAAGGAGCCTGCGCCCCCGCCTGGACTAGGCGAGTTAGCCCCGAAAACGTGGTTCCCCCGCTCCCGTGGCGCCTCCAGCGCACGGGACTCGGCGTTTCGGTCATTCGGAACGGCGGCAGTGTAGACGATCTCCCGGCCGTTTGCTCATGGAAAACAAACATTTTGTGGTCTTTCGCACTTAGCTTGCCCAGATCCTTTCGACGCCGGCGGTGCTAGCTTGCGCGCTGGGATGGAACTTGCCGGCAAGACAGCGCTGCTCACAGGCGCCACGGGAGGCCTCGGGCGAGCGATCGCGCAGGCGCTCGCCGGCCGCGGGGCAACGCTGGTCCTGAGCGGTCGCAAGGCCGAGGCGCTGGAAGGGCTCGCGGCGGAACTGCCCGGCGACGGTCACCGCGTGGTGCCCTCGGACCTGGCCGAGCCCGGCGCGGCGGAGAAGCTTGCCGCCGAGGCCGGCAATGTCGACGTCCTGGTGGCCAACGCCGGGCTGCCGGGGACCGGCCGCCTGCCCGATTACACGAGCGAGCGCCTGGAGGGCACGCTGCGTGTAAATCTCGAGGCGCCGATGCACCTCGCCCGTGCCCTCGAGCCGGGGATGATCGAGCGCGGCAAGGGCCACATGGTCTTCATATCCTCCCTCTCTGGCAAGTCGGCGACGCCGCTCTCCTCCGTCTACAACGCGACCAAGTTCGGCCTGCGCGGCTTCGCGCTGGGATTGCGAGCCGACCTCGACCCCCTGGGCATAGGCGTCTCGATCGTCTCCCCGGGCACGATCCGCGAAGCCGGCATGTATGCGGACTCGGGTGCGGACCCGATTCCCGGCCTCGGCACCGGCTCCCCCCAGCAGGTCGCCGACGCGGTCGTAAAGGCGATTGAGCGCAACAAGGTGGAGATAGCCGTCGCCCCAGTCCAGCAGCGCCTGCTGGCCCACTTCGCCCTCGCCAGCCCCGGCATCTCAGTCAAGGTAGCCAGCGGCGAGGCCGGCCAGAAGGCCGCCGCAAACGTCGCCGCAGGTCAGACCGACAAGCGCTGAGCGAGTGCGTGGGTGGTGTGTCTCTGCGCCCGGGTATTCAATGCCGGGCTAGAGGCCGTCCCTGAAGTCCCGATGGTTGCGGCGGACGTTGACGTAGAGGTCGAACAGGAGCAGGAGGGCGGCGACGAAGGCGACGGCCGTGAACGCGAGAGAGAAGCACCACGCCACCGACCAGACCGGGAGGAGAAACAGCCCCGGGCTCACGGAGCCGGGGACGAGGGCGTAGGGGGACCTTGATTTCACAGGCCGACCCCTCTCCGAGGGTAAGCACCCGTAGAGGTTTCTGTCAATAGGAAAAAGTGCTTCCCTCGCAGATGTCGTGCACGGCGATTTCGGGTGGGGCCTCCCATCCAGTTAGACGGGAAGTGCCGTTGACCCCGTTTGTGTTCGCTCGCACCGCTGATGGCTCTGGCGGGATTCGACGCCGATGGCGTGATCCCTTCGCCACCGGGCTGTCGCCTACCGAGCCGATCCGCGCTAGATCGGCGAGGTCGACCCCTCAGCGGCGGCGCCGCCCTCCTAGGATGGAGCTATGAGCTCTCCTGACTCATTCGGCGCGCGCTCCTCGCTCGATGTCGGTGGCCGCTCCTACGAGCTCTTCCGGCTCGACTCGCTGGCGGATCGCTTCGACGTCGCGCGGCTGCCCTACTCGATCAAGGTGCTGCTGGAGAACGTGCTGCGGCTCGAGGACGGGGTCGCGGTGACGAAGGAGGCGGTCGAGGCGATCGCGGGCTGGGATGCCGAAGCCGAGCCCAGCGCCGAGATTCCCTTCCAGCCCGCGCGGGTGCTGATGCAGGACTTCACCGGGGTGCCGGCGGTGGTCGACCTCGCCGCGATGCGCGACGCGATGGCCGAGATCGGCGGCGACCCGGAGGCGATCAACCCCCTGGTCGACGTCGACCTGGTGATCGACCACTCGGTCCAGGTCGACGCCTTCGGCAACGCGCGCGCCTTCGCCGTCAACGCCGAGCGCGAGTTCGAGCGCAACCGCGAGCGCTACTCCTTCCTCAAGTGGGGGCGGGAGGCATTCGACAACTTCAGCGTCGTGCCGCCGGCGACCGGGATCTGCCACCAGGTGAACCTCGAGCACATCGCCCAGGTGGTCTACAGCCGCGAGCGCGACGGCGTTCTGCAGGCCTATCCCGACACGCTGGTCGGCACCGACTCCCACACGACGATGGTCAACGGTCTCGGCGTGCTGGGCTGGGGAGTGGGAGGGATCGAGGCCGAGGCGGCGATGCTCGGCCAGCCGATCTCGATGCTGCTGCCGCAGGTGGTCGGCTTCAGGCTCGGGGGCGAGCTGCCGGAGGGCGCCACCGCCACCGATCTCGTCCTCACCGTCACCGAGATGCTGCGCGAGCGCGGCGTCGTCTCCAAGTTCGTCGAGTTCTTCGGGCCGGGCCTGGCCACGCTGGGGCTGGCCGACCGGGCGACGATCGGCAACATGTCGCCGGAGTTCGGCTCGACCTGCGCGATCTTCCCGGTCGACGCCGAGACCCTGCGTTACCTGGAGCTGACCGGCCGCCCGACCGAGACGCTCGAGCTGGTCGACGCCTACGCGCGCGAGCAGGGGATGTACTTCGAGCCGGGCTCGCCCGACCCGGCGTTCTCCGACCTGCTCGAGCTCGACCTCGGCGACGTCGTGCCGAGCATCGCCGGGCCGAAGCGCCCGCAGGACCGGGTGCCGCTGGCCGACGCCAAGAAGGCCTTTCTCGAGGCGATGGAGGAGTTCGACCCAGAGGCCGGCGCCCAGCTGGGCAACGGCGTCGACGAGGCGAACGACGAGTCCTTCCCGGCCTCCGATCCGCCGGCCGAGGACCACGACGACGAGCACGGGAAGCCTCGCCCGGCGCTGAGCGGCGGCCCGGTGGCGACGATCGGGAAGGGCAGCGAGGACGCGATCGAGGTGACGCTGGAGGACGGCACCAGCTTCGAGCTGGACCACGGCCGGGTCGTGATCGCGGCGATCACCAGCTGCACCAACACCTCCAACCCGAGCGTGATGATCGGCGCGGGCCTGCTGGCCCGCAACGCGGTCGAACGGGGCCTGACGCGCAAGCCCTGGGTGAAGACCTCGCTGGCGCCCGGCTCGACCGTAGTCACCGATTACCTGGAGAAGGCGGGTCTGACGAAGTACCTGGACGAGCTGCAGTTCAACCTGGTCGGCTACGGATGCACCACCTGCATCGGCAACTCCGGCCCGTTGCCGGCCGAGATCTCCGCCGCGGTGGAGGAGAAGGACCTGGCCGTCTGCGCGGTGCTCTCCGGCAACCGCAACTTCGAGGGCCGGATCAACCAGGACGTGAAGGCGAACTATCTGGCCAGCCCGCCGCTGGTCGTCGCCTATGCGCTGGCGGGGCGGATGGACCTCGACCTGACCACTGAGCCGCTGGGAGAAGGCAGCGATGGCGAGCCCGTCCGCCTGCGCGACATCTGGCCCGACGCGGCTGAGATCAAGGAGACGGTCGGTCGCTCGATCGCCTCGGAGATGTTCACCCGCAACTACGGCGGCGTGCTCGAGGGCGATGAGACCTGGAAGGCGGTCGAGGTTCCCCAGGGCGACCGCTACGACTGGCCCGACTCCACCTACGTGCGCCGCCCCTCGTTCTTCGAAGGGATGCCGGCTGAGGCGCCCGGGGTGGAGCCAATCGGGGGCGCCCGCGTGCTGGCTCTGCTCGGCGACTCGATCACCACCGACCACATCTCGCCCGCTGGGGCGATCAAGAAGGACAGCCCCGCCGGCGCCTGGCTGATCGAACAGGGCATCGAGCCCGGCGACTTCAACTCCTACGGCTCGCGGCGCGGCAACCACGAGGTGATGATCCGCGGCACCTTCGCCAACATCCGCCTTCGTAACCTCTTGGTCGAGCGAGCCGGCGGCTTCACCCGGCGCTTCCCAGACGGTGAAGAGATGGCGATCTACGACGCCGCGATGGCCTACGCGGAGGAAGGCGTTCCACTAGTGGTGCTGGCGGGCAAGGAGTACGGATCCGGTTCCTCCCGGGACTGGGCGGCAAAGGGGACGAAGCTGCTCGGCGTGCGCGCAGTGATCGCCGAGAGCTTCGAGCGCATCCACCGCTCCAACCTGATCGGGATGGGGGTCCTGCCTCTTCAATTCCCGGCGGGTGAGAGCGCTGAGACCCTCGGCCTCACCGGCGAGGAGACGTTCGACGTCGGCGATCTCGCGGACGGCGAGGCGAAGTCCGTGAGGGTGACGGCCCGCCGCGGTGACGGCCCGCCGGTCGAGTTCGACGCAACGGTGAGGCTCGACACGCCCAACGAGATCGGCTACTTCCGCAATGGCGGCATCCTGCAGGCAGTCCTCCGGAACCTCAGAAACTGACTCGTCTGACAGGGAGCCGGCACTCCGGCCCGCAGTGAGATGCAGGAGGGCCGCGGGAGGCAGGGGGGTCCGCGCGACCCTCACTGCACCTACGCGTCGGTAGCCAGGGAGGGATGCCGACGCGGCCGTTCCCCTAAACGGGACTTCTCAGAGAAACAGTCAGGTTGTACCTATACCGCGCCGAATGCCTGCGGTCAAGCCGGTAAGGCGGTGTCTACGGCGATTCCGCAACTCTTTGCGGAGAATCCGCAACGCCCCAGCCCTTGCGTTCGATCAGCTCGATTCCGATCACGCTGCCCACCGGACCGACCGGCGTGAGCGTCGCCGCGAGCAGGGTGTAGGGGGCCTCACGCCGTCCGCAGGCGACCCAGATGACGAGGCAGAGGACGATGAATCCGAGCCCGTGCGCCCAGCCGAAGATCATGGTCTCGACCTCGAACCCCGGCAGGAGCCAGAACAGGATCAGGAGGCTGAAGAAGCCCAGCTCGATCCACGAGAGCCACTTGACCCGGGCGAAGAGGGGCCCCGGCACCGGTTTCGGCAGGCCTCTCATCTGCTCAAGATACCTGGCTCCCAGCCGGGGGCCGGCGAAGCGACTTTAGGATCCGAGGGGTTGTTGGACGAATGTTCGTGTGTCTTTTGGACCGATGGATGAATACTCTCCCTCGGCTGTGCAATTTGCCGCCGCAAATTCCTACCGCAGAGGGACGCTCGCCTGCCTGGCGTTCGCTCTCCTCATCCTGTTGTTCCTGCCGGTCCGCGCGGACGCGCTCTCCAGGACGTGGGACGGCGGCTGCGGTCTGGACACCAGCTGGAGCTGCGCCGCCAACTGGAGCGGCAACGTCGTCCCTGGAGTTGCGGACACGGCTGCGTTCAGCGCGAAATCTCCAGGCGATTCGACCGTGGATCCCGGCTACGCAGGTTCCGTCGGGGCGGTCGCCATCAACTCCGGATATGCGGGCACGATCAGCCTGGCACGCTCGCTCACGGTGGCGAAGGCGTTCACGCAGAAGTCGGGGAGCTTCGACGCGGCCGGCCAGGCGCTCGCCTTGAAGGTCCTGACCCTGTCGGGTGGCGCGTTCACGGCAAGCTCGGGGACGACGTCCGTCAGCTCGACCCTGAAGATCACCGGAAGCCCGACCTTCGACGCCAACGGCGGGACGGTGGAGCTCGGCGGCACCGGTGGCTCCCTGACCTGCGGCGGGGTCGTCTTCAACCAGGTTGCCTTCTCCCACACCACCGGGACGAAGACCGTCGGCGCCGGCTGCAGCCTTCCCCTGGGGAACGATCCCGGTGCCGGCGGGTCTATCAAGCTGAACGGCTCGCTATCGGGCTCCGGCACCCTGGCGACCCTGGGAACGCTCACCCTCGGCGCCGGCGGCGCCGTCTCCGGCTTCTCGGCCCTGGAAGCAGAAGCGCTCACCGTAAACGGCTCCTATGACTTCGGCGGCTATTCCGACCTCTCGGTCGACAAGACGTTCGCCTTGAGCTCGACCGGCAGCCTCACCGCGCCGGGGGGGACCGCGTCGTTTGGGAGCAAGTTCACGATCGCCGGGGGCGCCACGTTCCAGGCCAATGGCGGCACCGTCGTGTTCGACGGCACGGCAAGCGCCACCCTCGCCTGCGGCAGCAAGTCCTTCAACCTCGTCAGGTTCGAGCACACGGCCGGCAAGAAGACGGTCGGCAGCGACTGCACGCTGCCTCTCGGCAATGACCCGACGCTGGGCGACGCGGCAAGCGCGGCGGTGACTCTCAACGGCGTCCTGTCGGGCACGGGCACGCTGACGACGCAGCAGACATTCACGATGGGCTCCGGCTCGAGCCTCTCGGGCTTCTCCGGCCTGGACGCCCGAAGCGGGTTCGTCGACAACGGCGGCAGCGCGAACTTCGGCCCCGGTGGTGCGTTGTCCGTCAGCGGGAACTACACCCAGACGGGGGGGACGGTGACGGCTCCGGCCTCCGTCGACATCGACGGGCAGTTCACCCTGAATTCGGGCTCGACGTTCAACGCGCCAGTCGAAGGAGTCGCGTACTTCGCCAACAAGTTCACGATCGCCGGGGGCGCCACGTTCCAGGCCAATGGCGGCACAGTCGTCTTCGACGGTGCCGGCAGCGCGGCGATCTCATGCGGCAGCACGACCTTCAACCACGTCGTCTTCTCTCATGTCGCGGGCGTCAAGACCGTCGGCAGCACCTGCAGCCTTCCGCTCGGCAGCTCTCCCAGCGCCGGCAGCGGCGGATCCATCACGCTGAACGGCACCCTGTCCGGCTCCGGCGCCCTGGCGACGTCGGGAACACTGACTCTTGCAAGCGGCGGCAAACTGTCGGGATTCTCCGGTCTCGCCGCCGATGCCCTGACCGTCAACGCGGCGTACAACTTCGGCTCCTACGGCTCGTTCACCGTGGCCGGTGCGTTCACGATCGACCCTGGCGGCAGCTTCACGGCGCCGAGCGGCACCGCTTCGCTCGCCGGTGACTTCGTCAACTCCGGCAGCTTCGTCCACAACGGCGGCACGGTCGAGCTCGTCGGCACCGGCCAGACCGTCGCCGGCAGCACGACCTTCAACAACCTCAGCAAGGCGGTCCTCGCCGCCGACACGCTGACGTTCGGCGCCGGCGACACCCAGACCGTCCAGGGAGCGCTCAAACTGGGAGGGAAAGCCGGCAACCTGCTGAGCCTGGTCTCGACGATCCCCGGCGCTCCGTGGCTGATCGACCGCGACGGCACGGCCGAAGTCAGTTTCGTGTCGGTGTCTGACAGCACCAACACCGGCACCCCGATCACTGCAGCCGAAAGCGTCGACGGCGGTGGCAACACGGGCTGGAGCATCTCCGGGCCGGCCACGAAATTCGTCCTCGCCGCCGTTACAACCACCCCCAAAGCTGGCGAAGCCAACAACCTGACGATCACCGCCAAGGACGCCCACGGCAACGCCGCCGCCTCCTACACCGGCGCACACAACCTCACCTTCGGCCCCGTCGCCGACAGCCCCTCCGGCGCCCACGCGACCGTCTCCAGCTCCTCGGGCACCGCGATCGACTTCGGCACGGCCACGCCGATCAGCTTCACAGAAGGCGTCGCCACCGTCTCCGGCGGCAAAAACGGCGCCATGACCCTGGTCAAAGCCGGAGCGGCCTCGATCACCGTCACCGACGGCTCGCTCACCAACGGCTCCGGCCTCGCGGTCACGGTCGGTGTGGGCACGGCCTCGCGGATTGCCTGGTCGAAAGCGACGGTGAGCAAAGGCACGCTCAGCTCCCCCTGCCTGTTCACCTGCACCGGCACCGAAATGTCGAGCTCGGGCAACTTCAAAGCCAACGTGAGCATCACCGACAGCGTCGGCAACACCGTGAGCAACCTCGGCAGCGGGCACACGGTCTCGGTCACCTCGACCGGCGGCACCATCACGAACGGCATCCTGACGATCGCAGCGAGCGGCCCGGCGGAGTCCACGACTCAGTTCACCTACACCTCGAGCAAAGGCGGCGCCGTCCCCCTGACCGCAGCGACCGCCGCCGGCACGGTCTACACGTCGGCGACGGCGTCGATGATGCGCTGATGCTCGCTATGCGCCGGGGGTGAGAGCCGTGAGCACTATCCGCTCCTGCTCCCTCGCGTGCGATCCGGAGTAGCCCTCGCCCGGGCTGGCCCGGATCGGCCGGCCGATGTAGCCGAGCTCGACGCCCTCGGGGAGCAGGTGGGGGAGGCGGCGGGACATCACCTTCCAGCAGCCCATGTTGCGCGGCTCCTCCTGGACCCAGGTGATCTCCTTCAGGTTCGGGTAGGTGGCGATCAGCTCGGTCAGCTGCTCCTCGGCGAAGGGGTAGAGCAGCTCGACCCGGACGATCGCCACGTCCTCCGCCTTCTCGCGCCTCTCGTTGGCGTCGAGGTCGAAGTAGACCTTGCCGGTGCAGAGGATCAGCCGCTCGACCTTCTCCCGTCGCCCATCGGCGCTCGGGTCGTCGAGGATGAAGTGGAAGTGTTCCTCGGTCAGCTGCTTCGGCGTCGCGGCGGCGCGATCGAGGCGCAGCAGTCCCTTTGGCGTGAACACGACCAGCGGCCGCGGCTTGCGGATCAGCGCCTGGCGGCGGAGCAGGTGGAAGTACTGGGCGGCCGTGGTCGGGTTGGCGATGCGGATGTTGCCCTCGGCGCCGAGGGCGAGGAAGCGCTCGATGCGAGCGCTGGAGTGCTCGGGGCCCGAGCCCTCATAGCCGTGGGGAAGGAGCAGGGTGAGGCGGCTCGTCTGCCCCCACTTTGCCTCGCCGGAGACGATGAAGCTGTCGACGATCACCTGCCCGGCGTTGGCGAAGTCCCCGAACTGGGCCTCCCAGAGGATCAGCGAGTTGGGGGTGGCCGCCGAGTAGCCGTACTCGAAGCCGAGGCAGGCGATCTCCGAGAGCGGGCTGTTGTAGAGCTCGAAGGGCGCGCTGGCGTCGGCGAGGTTCTGCATCGGGCAGTACTCGAGGCCGGTGTTCTCGTCGTGGAGGACGAGGTGGCGATGTGAGAAGGTGCCGCGCTCGGTGTCCTGACCGGTGAGGCGGACGTGGACCCCCTCGGTCAGCAGCGAGGCGAAGGCGAGCGCCTCGGCGTGGCCGAATTCGATCCCGCCTTTGTCGAGCGCGTCGACCCGGTTGGAGAGGGGCTTGCGCAGCTTGCGGTGAACCGTGAAGCTCTCCGGGACCTCGATCAGCGCCTGGTTCAGCTCGCGCAGCTTCTCGATCGGGACGGCGGTCTGGACTGGAGGGCTGGCGCTGCGGTCGAGCTCACCGGTGGTGGAGGTGGTCACCGTCGGGTCCTCGTAGTCGCCCAGCTCCATCTTGTGCCGGAGGTTCTTCAGCGCTGCAGACATCTCGTCGTGGCGCTGCTTGGCGATCGCATCGACCTCCTCGCGAGAGATCACGCCCTCCTCGACCAGCTTCTCCCCGTAGAGCTCGGAGACCGGCGGGTGCGCTTTGATCTTGGCGGCCGCCTGGGGCTGGGTGTAGGCGGGCTCGTCGGTCTCGTTGTGGCCGTAGCGGCGGTAGCCGATCACGTCGATGACGATGTCCTGGGCCCAGCGCTCGCGGTAGGCCATCGCCAGGCGGATAGCCGCCGAGCAGGCCTCGACGTCGTCGGCGTTGACGTGGACGATCGGGATGTTGAAGCCCTTGGCCATGTCGGCCGCGTAGGGGGTCGAGCGAGCGTCCTCGGGATCTGTGGTGAAGCCCACCTGGTTGTTCTGGATGACGTGGACGGTGCCGCCGGTGGTGTAGCCCTTCAGAGCGCGCAGGTTGAGCGTCTCGGCGACCACGCCCTGGCCGGGGAAGGAGGCGTCGCCGTGCAGCAGCACCGGCACGGCGCACTTGGGGTGGTGCTCGATCCGCGCGCCCTCGAAGTCGGATTGGAGGAAGCGCGTGGCTCCCTCGACCACCGGGTTGACGAACTCCAGGTGGCTGGGGTTGGGGTAGAGGCGGACGGCGATCTTCTCGCCCTCGCTCGTCTCGTAGACCCCCTGGTGGCCGTAGTGGTACTTGACGTCGCCCGTGCCCCCGTGGGGAATCGCGGCGACGGCCTTCACCGCGTCGATCTTCTTCGAGCCCTCGAACTCGGCCAGGATCGACTCGACCGAGCGCCCGAGGTTGTGGGCGAGGACGCTGAGCCGGCCGCGATGGGCCATGCCGAAGGCGACCTCCTCGGCACCGCCCCGATAGGCGAGGGTGACCAGCTCATCGAGCATCGGCACGACGACGTCGAGGCCCTCGATCGTGAAGATCTTCTGCCCCAGGTAGGCCTTCTCGATGAAGCGCTCGAACTCGAAGACGTCGATCAGGCGGCGCAGGAGGCGGCGTTTCTCCTCCTCGGCGAGCGGCTGGCGGTGTGCGCCGGTCTCGACCATCTCGCGCAGCCAGGTGCGCTGTTGGTGGGAGGAGAGGTGCTCGAACTGGTAGGCGATCGTGCCGCAGTAGGCCTCGCGCAACCGCGGCAGCGCCTCGAGCAGGGTCTCGCCGGGCACCCCGATGCGAAGGATCGAAGCGGGGATCCGCTCCATCAGCTCCGGCGTCAGGTTGAGGTTCTCGGGTTGGATCGCCGGGTCGCCCTTGGGTTCGCGCCCGAGCGGGTCGAGCCTGGCGGCGAGGTGGCCGTGCGTGCGGTAGCCCTTGAGCAGCGAGGTGGCGGCCTGGACCGCCTGCAGAAGCTCCTCGTCGGGCTGGGTCGTCGTGACGGCCATCTCCTCGGTCGGCCGCTGGACGCCGAGCGGCGGGGCGGAGGCGGAGGCGGGGTGGGCCGAGGAGATCGGTCCGAGATCGACGCCCAGATCTGTGGCTACGCACTCGTAGAAGTCGTGCTCGCCCTGCAGCAGCTGCTCGATGCTGCGCAGGAACTGACCCGACTCGGCGCCCTGGATCACACGGTGGTCGTAGGTCGACGTCAGCGTCATCGTCTTGGAGACTCCGAGCTGGCGCAGGCGGTCGGGGGAGGCGTGGGCCCACTCGGGCGGGTAGGCGATCGCCCCGGTGGCGACGATCGCGCTCTGACCGCTCATCAGGCGGGGGACCGAGGCGACGGTGCCGATCCCGCCCGGGTTGGTCAGCGAGATGTTGGTGCCCTGGAAGTCGTCGGCGGTGAGCTTGCTCTCCCGCGTCTTGGTGATCAGACTCCTCGTAGCAGCTGTGAAAGGCGGCGAAGTCGAGGCCCTCGGCGCCCTTGATCGCCGGCACCATCAGGCTGTGCGAGCCGTCCTTGCGCTCGACGTCGACGGCGATCCCGAGGTTGACCGGCCCGCCCTCCAGAGCGAACGGCTTGCCGTCGCGCCGCTCGAAGACCCGCGTCATCACCGGGTGCCGCTTCGCAGCCTGCACGATCGCCCAGGCGACCAGGTGGGTGAAGGAGACCTTCATCCCCCGCTCCTTCAGCAACCCGTTCAGAGCCTTCCGCTTCGCATCCAGCGTGTCCACGGCAACGGCCCGGAAGGACGTAGCCGTGGGAACCGCCAGGCTCTCGTCCATCGCCTGAGCCAGCATCCCCGCTGGCCCCCGAAGCGCTTTCTCCTCGCCGACGGCAGCAGGCGCAGCACCATTCCCAGCCGCCAAAACATCGTCCTTCGTCACCCTCCCCCCGGGCCCAGAACCAGCTACCGAGCCAAGGTCGACGCCATTCTCTTCAGCAACCCGCCGAGCGACAGGAGTCGCCCGTACTCCATCGGCCCCGTTGGAAGCTTCGGCGCCAGACTCGGACGTCTCTTCCGCGGGTGGCGTGGACTCGGGGGGGCCGAGAACGGAGGCGGAGCCCCCGCCCGCAGGCCCCCCCGAGGCCGCGTCGGGCCCCGCGGCCGACTCGCCCGAGCCTTCCCCGGGCTCCATCTCAGCCATCGGCGCTCCCACGGGCACCTCGTCGTCCACGGCAACCAGCAGCTTGGTAATGGTCCCGTCCGCAGGCGCCGGCACCTCGGCGTCGACCTTGTCCGTCGAGACCTCGACGACCGTGTCCCCCTCCCGGACGAAGTCGCCCTCGGCGACGTGCCACTCGAGCACGATGCCCTCGGTGACCGACTCGCCCATCTCGGGCATCGCGATCTGCAGGGTCGCCGTTTGCGCCATTCCTGGAATGAGTGTATGAAACAGCGATGAACTACTTCGTCACCGGAGCCACCGGGTTCATCGGCCGCAACCTCGTGCAGCGACTCTTGCAACGCGAGGGGACGATCTACGCCCTGGTCCGGGCGGGGTCGCGGGGGCGGCTGGAGGAGCTGCGCACGGCCTGGGGGCCGAACGGGGCACGGGTCGTGCCGATCGCCGGCGACCTCGCCCAGCCCGGGCTCGGAGTCTCCGAGGAGGACCTGGTCACCCTGCGCGGCGACGTCGACCACTTCTTCCACCTTGCCGCGATCTACGACATGTCCGCCGGCGCCGAAGCTCAGGAGGTCGCCAACGTCGAGGGGACCCGCCACGCCGTCGAACTGGCGGGGGCGATCGAGGCCGGCTGCTTCCACCACGTCAGCTCGATCGCGGTCGCGGGCCTCTACAAGGGCGAGTGGCGCGAGGACATGTTCGAGGAGGCCGAAAGGCTCGACACCCACCCCTACTTCCGCACCAAGCACGAGTCCGAGCGGATCGTGCGGGAGGAATGCCGCCGGCCCTGGCGCGTCTACCGGCCGGGAGTGGTCGTCGGCGACTCGCGCACGGGCGAGATCGACAAGGTCGACGGGCCCTACTACTTCTTCAAGCTGCTGCAACGGGCGCGAAGGGTGCTTCCTGCCTGGCTGCCGGCCGTCGGGGTCGAAGGGGGCGAGATCAACATCGTCCCGGTCGACTTCGTCGCCGACGCGATCGACCACATAGCCCACCAGCCGGGCCTCGACGGACAGGCGTTCTCCCTCACCGACCCGAACCCGAAGACCGCTGGAGAGGTGGTCAACCTCTTCGCGCGCGCAGCCGACGCCCCCCAAGCAGCCCTCCAGCTCGACTCCGGCCTCACCGACCCGGCCACCTCGCTCCTCCGGACCGGGCTGCGCTTCTTCCCGCCGGCGAAGCGAGCGATGAAGGCCGGGCTGGGCCAGCTCGGCATCCCGTCCGGCATGCTCACCTACGTCAACTACCCGACCCGCTTCGACTCCTCCAACGCCGAGGCGGCGCTGGCGGGCTCGGGGATCGAGGTGCCCCCGCTGGAGTCATACGCGGACCGCGTCTGGGACTACTGGGAGCGCAACCTCGACCCGGACCTGTTCAAGGACCGCTCGCTGAGCGCCGCCGTGCGCGGCAAGGTGGTGCTGATCACCGGTGCCTCCTCGGGGATCGGCAAGGCGACCGCGGTCAAGGTCGCCGACGCCGGCGCGACGGTGCTGCTGGTGGCTCGCTCGGTCGAGAAGCTGGAGGAGACCAAGCGGGAGATCGAGCAGGGCGGCGGGATCGCCCACATCCATCGCTGTGACATGTCCGACGTCGAGGACGTCGAGCGGATGGCCGACGAGGTCCTCGGCTACCACGGCCAGGTCGACGTCCTCGTCAACAACGCCGGCCGCTCGATCCGCCGCTCGGTCGGCCTCTCCTACGACCGCTTCCACGACTACGAGCGGACGATCCAGCTCAACTACCTGGGGGCCGTACGGCTGATCCTGGCGCTGCTGCCCTCGATGCGGGCGCGCAAGTCGGGGCACATCGATCAACGTGAGCTCGATCGGGACGCAGACGAACCCGCCGCGCTTCTCCGCCTACGTGGCCTCCAAGGCGGCGCTCGACGCCTTCAGCCGGGTGATCGCCTCGGAGGTGATCGACGACGGCGTGCACCTGACGACGATCCACATGCCGCTCGTGCGCACGCCGATGATCGCGCCGACGCGGATGTACGACGTCTTCCCGGCGATCTCGCCGGAGGAGGCGGCGGAGATGATCGCCGGGGCGATGGTCCACCAGCCGAAGAAGGTGGCGACGCGGCTGGGGACCTTCGGGGAGCTCTTGTACGCGGTGGCGCCGACGGTCAGCGACAGGGTTCTCAATCAGGCCTACAGGCTGTTCCCCGAGTCGCAGGCTGCCAAGGGGAAGACGGACGAGGCGCCGGACCGGGCGCCCTCGACCGAGGCGGTTGCGTTCGCCCATCTGATGAAAGGCGTGCACTGGTAGCGGTTGGCCCGCGGGTCCTGTCACGGGGTGAGGGGGGCACTGCGGGCGGGCCACGGTCCGTCCTCGACCCCCCTCACCCCGTGCCACCCGCGGGAGAAGCGCTTGGGGTTCAGCTTCTATGAGTTCCGAGCGAAGGCTCAAGCACTGGGGATGGGGGTATGAGGATCAGGCGCCCTCCAAAGAAGAGCTTGTAGCTGCCACGAGGGGGATAAGGGAGCAGCTTGGTTTCGGTGGCGAGCTAGAGGAGCCCGTGCCGTTGGATGCGGTTGAGCTGCGGGCTCCGCGGTTGAAGGTCCCTAGCGCTTTTGGGGAGCTTTTTAGGGACGAGCACTACGAGCGGGTTTCGCACTCGCTGGGGAAGGCTTATCGGGACGTGGTGCGGGGGTTTCGGGGGGAGTTCGAGAACCCGCCGGATCTGGTGGCGTTTCCCCGGGACGAGTCGGAGATCGAGTTGGTGCTCTCCTGGGCCGAGGCGGAGGGGGCGGCGGTCGTTCCCTTCGGCGGGGGGACGAGCGTGGTCGGCGGGGTGGAGGGGCGGCTGGAGGAGAGGCCGTTCGTCTCGATGGACCTGCGGCGGCTCGACCGGGTGCTGGAGGTGGATGCGGAGTCGCTGGCGGCACGGATCCAGGCCGGGGCGACCGGGCCCGGCCTGGAGGACCAGCTGCGCGAGCACGGGCTGACGCTGCGCCACTTCCCGCAGTCCTTCGAGTACTCGACGCTGGGGGGCTGGGTCGCGACCCGGGCCGGGGGGCACTTCGCCACGCTCTACACGCACATCGACGACCTGGTCGAGTCGGTGCGGGCGATCACGCCGCGGGGATCCTGGGAGAGCCGGCGCCTGCCGGGGTCGGGGGCGGGGCCCTCTCCGGACCGGGCGCTGATCGGCTCCGAGGGCATCCTCGGCGTGATCGCCGAGGCCTGGGTGCGGGTGCGGCCGCGACCTGAGTTCAAGTCCTCGTGCGGGGTCGAGTTCGACGACTTCCATGCCGCGGCACGGGCGGTCCGCGAGATCTCCCAATCCGGCCTGTACCCCGCGAACTGCCGCCTGCTCGACGCCCTCGAGGCGGGAACGACCGGGGCCGGCTCAGGCGAGAAGAACCTCCTCGTCCTCGGCTTCGAGTCCGCCCGGCCCCCGGTCGAAGAGCCGATGCGCCTCGCGCTCGACATCGCCCGCGACCCATGGCGGTACCCCGGCGACACCCGCACCGCTACCCCGCCGACGGGACGAAATCGTCCCCGTGGCGAGGGATTCGTCCCGTCGGCGGAGAAGGCTCGGACGCGGTGGGGGCTTGGCGGGGGCGTTCCTCTTGGCGCCTTACCTGCGCGACACGTTCGTCGCCTGCGGCGTGCTCTCGGAGACCTTCGAGACCGCGGTCACCTGGGACCGCTTCGAGGAGTTCCACGCCGAGACGATGGAGGCGGTGAGGAGGAAGGTCGCGGAGGTCTGCGGCTCGCCGGCGGAGGGCGCCGGTGCGCCCCGGGTCAGCTGCCGCTTCACCCACGTCTACCCCGACGGGCCGGCGCCCTACTTCACCGTGCTCGCACCCGCGATCCGCGGCGGCGAGGTCGAGCAGTGGGACGAGATCAAGGCCGCCGCCTCAGAGGCGGTGATCGAAGGTGGTGGCACGATCACCCACCATCACGCCGTCGGCCGCGACCACCGCCCCTGGTACGACCGCCAGCGCCCCGCGCCCTTCGCCGCGGCCCTGCGCGCCGCGAAGGCGGAGCTCGATCCTGCCGGGATCCTCAACCCCGGCGTCCTGATCGACCCCTAGCGGCGGCTACCCTGTCGCGACTGACTTTCCCTGGCCGGAAGCGGGGATTCGCCTCGCCGGCCGCCCTTTTAGCGTGGAAACGATCACCTCCGAACAGCCGACGGTCCCGGCAGCCGCCTCGACGGACGAGCCCGTCGTGCCGCGCCGCTCGCCGCTGCGGGCGGCGATCAAGACCGGGCGGCCTCAGGAGTGGATCAAGAACGTCTTCGTCTTCGCCGGCCTGCTCTTCTCGGGCAAGTTCAACGATCCGCACGCGGTGCTGGAGGCGACGCTCGCCTTCGTCTCGTTCTGCGCGATCTCCAGCGCCGGCTACTACGTCAACGACCTGATCGACGTCGAGCTCGACCGCAAGCACCCGCGGAAGCGCTTCCGGCCGCTGGCGGCGGGGGAGCTCTCGGAGAGCGCGGCGAGGCTGATCGCGCCGCTGCTGGCGATCTTCGCGATCGCGCTCGCCTTCGCCACGGTCAACTGGGAGGTCGGGTTGATGGTGGTCGGCTACGGCATCGCCCAGATGGCCTACAGCCTCGGCCTCAAGCAGATCGTGATCGTCGACGTGATGACCCTCGCCGGCCTCTTCATCCTCCGCGTCGCCGCCGGCGCCAGCGCCGTCGACGCACACGCCTCGGAATGGCTGCTGCTCTGCACCGGCATGATCGCCCTCTTCCTCGGCTTCACCAAGCGCCGCCAGGAGGCGGTCTCCGAGCTGCACGAGGGCACCAGCAGCCGCCCCGTGCTCGAGCACTACTCGCTGCCCTTCCTCGACCAGATGGTCGCCATGGTCACCACCGGCACGGTGATCAGCTACTCGATCTACGCCGTCGACTCGCCGATCGTCGGCAACGCGATGATGTGGACGATCCCCCCGGTCGTCTACTGCATCTTCCGCTACCTCTACCTGATCTACGACCGCGCCGACGACCGCTCGATCGCCGCCATGGTCTCCAGGGACAAGGGCATGATCGCCGGCGCCGGCGCCTTCGTGATCGCCGCGTTCGCGGTGCTCTACCTCTTCTAGAGGGACTGGCGAAACCCGCGTGTGCGATCAGCGAGCGCCGGACCAAGCGGGGGTTTCGCCAGTCCCTCAGTCAGGCTGGACCGGCAAATCCGAGACCAGCTCGGTCTTGCCGTCTCGCTGGAACTGGAGGTCGATCGTCTCGTCCTTGCGGTAGGTGCCGAAGAGGCCCAGGTACATCGCCAGCCAGCGGCCGGTGCCGACCTTCTCCTTGACGATCTGGCGGGTGAAGACGATCTCTCCGGCCGCGACCCGGTAGTCGTCGTCCTCGCGCTGCTCGACCCCGTTGATGAAGACCGCGTACGGCGCTTCCGCCCCGGCAGGCAGCTTCACCCGCCGCCCGGCGGCGTAGCTGCCCTTGGGGATCTCGGTCTCGGCTTCGCTCATCTCGGGGTGTGGCGACTTATACGTCCATGTGACGGAAAAGTCGCCACATCTAGGTCGATTCCAGAGTCTCGCGCACGAGGTCGAACGGCGTGTCGTGCCCACTCGGGTCGAGCTCTTCGCGCCGCATCCCGCCCCGGAACGGCATGAACGTCCCGTCCCCCCGCACGTCGACCCCGGCCACGGGCTTGCGCAGCCACCCCTTCCCGCTCAGCTGCAACCGAGCCCGAACCTGATCCTCCGGCGCAAAGTCCCTCAGCGAGGACACCGCCTTCACCGGCCCCTCGGCCCGAATAGCCAACGCCCGCCGCCTCATCTCCGCCACAGCCTCCCCAAGCTCCTCAAAGCTCAGGTGAGAAACATCGGAACCATCCCGAATCGTCAGCTTCCACGCGCCCAAGGGGGCGCAGGATACGAAAGGGGCTCCGGTCCTCCTCCCACGGAGGCTGTGGGAGCGACCCGCTTCCGCAGCCAATGGCACTGCAAGACGGACGGTCTCGTGGGAGGAGGACCGGGGACCTAACCCTTCGTGTTACGCCCCCCGCCGCGGCCGCTTGGGCCTGCGCGCCGGCGGCCCGACGATCTTTTCGGGGCCCTCACGACGCTCGAGCTCGACGTAGCCGCGCCCCCGCTCGCCGGTGTAGATCTGCCGCGGCCGCGAGATCTTCTGCTCGGGGTCGTCGTTCATCTCCATCCACTGGGCGACCCAGCCGGCCGTGCGCGGTATGGCGAAGATCACGGTGAACATCTCGGTCGGGATCTCGAGCGCCTCGTAGATGATCCCGGAGTAGAAGTCGACGTTCGGGTAGAGCTTGCGCGAGGTGAAGTACTCGTCGTCGAGCGCGCGTTTCTCCAGCTCGCGTGCGATCTCGACCAGCGAGTTGTACTCGGTGGCCTCGAAGACCTCGTCCATGTGCTGCTGGATGATCCGCGCCCGCGGGTCGTAGTTCTTGTAGACGCGGTGGCCGAAGCCCATCAGCTTCGCCTCCCGCGCCTTCACCTTCTCGAGGAAGGCGGGGATGTTCTCGACCGTCTCGATCTCGCGCAGCATCCGCAGCACCGCCTCGTTGGCGCCGCCGTGCAACGGTCCGTAGAGCGCCGCCACGCCGGCCGCCACCGCCGAGTAGGGGTCGACGTCGGAGGAGCCGACGCTGCGCACGGCGCTGGTCGAGCAGTTCTGTTCGTGGTCGGCGTGGAGGATGAAGAGCACGTCGAGCGCCTTCGAGAGGCTCTCCTTCGGCACGTGCTTCATTTCCGTCTTCTTGAACATCATCGAGAGGAAGTTCTCGGCGAAGTTGAGGTCGTTTTCGGGGTAGACGTAGGGCAGCCCCATGTTGTGCCGGTAGGAGAAGGCGGCCAGGGTGGGCACCTTGGCGATCAGCCGCACCGCCGCCATGTAGCGCTGCTCCGGATCGTCGATGTCCTTTGCGTCCGGGTAGAAGGTGGAGAGCGCGCCGACCCCGGCGAGCAGCATCCCCATCGGGTGGGCGTCGTAGCGGAAGCCCTCGAAGAAGTGCTTGAGATCCTCGTGGACGAAGGTGTGGTGGGTGATGTCGTAGGTCCAGCGATCCAGCTGCGGCCCCGTCGGCAGCTCGCCGAAGATCAGCAGGTAGGCGACCTCGAGGAAGGTGGAGCGCTCGCAAAGCTGCTCGATCGAGTAGCCGCGGTGTTCGAGCACGCCGGCCTCGCCGTCGATGTAGGTGATCGCCGAGCGGCAGGCGGCGGTGTTGGTGAAGGCCGGGTCGTAGGCCATCATCCCGAATTCGTCGGGGTCGGCCTTGATCTGTCGCAGGTCCATCGCCCGCACCGTGCCGTCCTCGATCGGCAACTCGTAGGTCTTGCCGGTGCGGTTGTCGGTGACCGTGAGGGACTCTGAGCCGGTGGTGGCGGCTCCGTCGGCGGCTGCGTCTCTGATCTGCTGCTCGGTGGCCATCACCCCTCCTCGAGCCGTTTCAACTGGAGCGCCCAGTATCGCAGCTTGGCCTGCCCCGCCTGTTGCGTTCCGGAGAACTGAACGGCGCTACTCGGCCGCAGCCGGCAGCGGCTCGAAGCGGGTCATCGCGTGCAGCTCGGAGAAGCGCCCGTCGATCTCCTCGCGGGTGAGGCCGGCGACCCGCTCGGTGCCGAACTGTTCGACGTTGAAGGAGGCGAGTACGGTCCCGTAGCCCATCGCCCGCCGCAGCGCCCCCTCGTCGAGCTCTCCCTCGTGGCTGTCGAGGTAGCCGAGGAAGCCGCCGGCGAAGCTGTCGCCGGCGCCGGTCGGGTCGCGCACGTCCTCGAGCGGGATGCCGGGAAGGGCGAAGAAGCTCTCGGCGGTGAAGAGCGCGGCCCCGTACTCGCCCTGCTTGGCGACCACGACGCGAGGGCCGTGCTCCATCGCGGCACGGGCGGCACGGGCGAGGTTCGGCTCGCCCGTCAGCTGGCGGATCTCCGCGTCGTTGACGATCAGGCAGTCGACCTCGGCGATCGCCGCCAGCAGCGAGTCCCTGGCCGTGTCGATCCAGAGGTTCATCGAGTCCAGGCCGCAGAAGCGGGCCGAGCACTGCGCCCGCACCTGGCGCTGCAGGTCGGGCTGGATGTTGGCGAGGAAGAGCATCTCGGTTTCCCGCGAGGCAGCCGAGAGCTTCGGCTCGAAATCGCCGAAGACGCCGAGCTGGGTGTCCTCGGTGTGGGCGACGTTGAGGTCGTACTCGTAGCGGCCGCGCCAGAAGAAGGATTGCCCGCCGGGCACCCGCTCGATGTCGTCGGTGAGCACGCCGCAGCCTTCCAGCACCTCGAACTCGGCCGCGCCGAAGTCCTCGCCGACCGGGCCGACCGGCCGCACCTCGGTGAAGAAGCTGGCGGCGAGGGAGAAGTGGACCGCCGCCCCACCCAGCATTCGCTCGCGCTCCCCAAACGGGGTCTTGACCGAGTCGAATGCGATTGAGCCAACGACCGTTAGAGACATTCGGCGGCGGAGGTTAGCGGCGCGCGGGCCCCGTCGCGAATATGCTCGCTGCCGTGAAGGCGGTTCAGATAGAGGAGTTCGGCGGACCTGAGGTGCTGCGGCACGTCGAGGTCGATGATCCTGTGGCTGGGGATGGGATGGTCGTCGTCGAGGTCGCGCGGAGCGGGATCAACTTTGCGGATACGCATGCGACTCGCAACGACTATCTGGCGGAGCAGTCGCTGCCGCTGATCCCCGGGGCCGAGGTCAGCGGGCGGACGGCCGACGGGCGGCGGGTCGCGGCCCTGCTGGGCAGCGGCGGCTATGCGGAGAAGGTGGCGGTGCCGGAGGCGCTGCTGATTCCCGTTCCCGACGAGGTCGACGACGACCAGGCGGCGGCGCTGCTCTTGCAGGGCCTGACCGCGGCGGCGCTGGTGCAGCGCTGCGCCCGGATCGAGCCGGGCGAGACCCTGGTGGTCGAGGCCGCGGCCGGGGGCACCGGCAGCCTTGCGGTGCAGCTGGGCAAGCGGGCCGGCGCGAAGGTGATCGGCCTCGCCTCCAGCGAGGAGAAGCGGGCGCTGGTCGGGCGACTCGGCGCCGACGCCACCGTCGATTCGCGCTCGCAGGACCTCGGCGCGGCGATCCGCGAGGCCAACGGCGGCGAGCGCGTCGACGCGGTCCTGCACATGAGCGGCGGCGACGCTTTCGACGCCGAGCTCGGCGTCCTCGCCCCGATGGGGCGGATGGTCGTCTTCGGGATCGCCTCGCGCGAGCAGCGCGAGGTCTCCACCGGGGCGCTGCTGCGCGGCTCCAAGGCGGTGATCGGCTTCTGGCTCGTCCACCTCCTGGCTCGTCGCGAGCTCCTCGCGCCGATGATCGGCGAGCTTCTCGGCGCGGTCGCCTCCGGCGAGCTCGAGGTCACCGTCGGCGACGTCTACCCGCTCTCGGAGGCCGCCCGTGCCCACGAAGACCTGATCGCCCGCCGCACCGCCGGCAAGCTCCTCCTGGACCCAAGCCGATGACTGCCTTCCGCGAGCTCGGCCTCTCGCCGCAGATCCAGCAGGCCATCGACGAGCTCGGCTTCGAGGACCCGACGCCGATCCAGGAGGAGGCGATCCCGGAGCTGCTCGGCGGCCACGACGTGATCGGGCAGGCGCAGACCGGCACCGGCAAGACCGCCGCCTTCGGGTTGCCGCTGCTGCAGTACGTCGACCCCGGCGTCGACGAGGTTCAGGCGGTCGTGCTGACGCCGACCCGCGAGCTCTGCATCCAGGTGACGCAGGCGCTGCGCGCCTACGCCGAGCATCTCGACGTCGAGATCGTCGCCGTCTTCGGCGGCGCCCCGATCAAATCCCAGCAGTCCCAGCTGCGCTCCGGCGCCCACGTCGTCGTCGCCACCGTGGGGCGGATGATGGACCTGATGAGCCGCCGCTCGCTCGTCCTGACGGCGGCCCGCTACGTCGTCCTCGACGAGGCCGACGAGATGCTCGACCTCGGCTTCATCGAGGACGTCGAGAAGATCCTGCGGATGTGCCCGAGCGGGCGCCAGACGGCGCTCTTCTCGGCGACGATGCCGCCGCCGATCAAGCGGCTGGCCGAGAGCTACATGTACGACCCGACGACGATCCGGATCACCCCCAAGACGCTGACTGTCGACGCGATCGCCCAGGCCTACGTCGAGGTTGGGGCCAAAGAGAAGACCTCACGCCTGGTCGAGCTGCTGCGGGTGGAGGAACCCGAGCAGGCGATCATCTTCTGCCGCACCAAAATCGGCGCCTCGCGGCTGGAGAAGGCGCTGAAGGACAAGGGCCTCGACGTGAAGGCGCTGCACGGCGATATGAGCCAGGGCTCCCGCGACGGCGTGATGATCGCCTTCAAGGACCACCGGGTGCGGCTGCTGGTGGCCACCGACATCGCCGCTCGCGGCCTCGACATCGAGCACGTCACCCACGTGATCAACTTCGACGTGCCGGCCTCCTCGGAGGTCTACGTGCACCGCATCGGGCGGACAGGGCGAGTCGGGCGGACCGGCCGCGCGATCACCCTCGTCACCCCCGCCCAGCGCGACGAGATCGGCCGCATCGAGCGCGACGTCAAGACCACGATCGGCGAGTGGGAAACGCCCGAGGAGCGCCTCGAGCACGCTCCCCGCCCGCGGCGCCGCGAGCGCAGCGAGTCAAAGCCGGCCGCCGCGAAGCCCGCCGAGGCCAACGGGGCCAAAGAGGACGGCGAGGCATCGGACGGCCCGGTCAAGCTCTTCGTCAACCGCGGCGAGCGCAGCGGCATAACAGAAGACGACCTCCGCTGGGCGCTGCGCGAGGGGGCCGTCCTCTCCGACGAGGAGATCCACGACGTCAGCGTCCTGCATCGCTTCTCCTTCGTCCGGGTCTCCCCGGAGAAGGCGGAGCGCACCGTGGAGTTCCTCGACGGGACGAAGCTCAAAGGCAAAGAGATCCGGCTGGAGATCGCCCGGAACTAGGCAGTCCCTACGCCTGCGTCAGCTCGGCGATGCGGGCGAAGAGCGCCTCGAAGTCGATCGGCTTCGTGACGTAGCCGCTGACCTCGACGTCGTTCGCGGCACCTGCGTCCATCTGGTCCTGGTGGGCGCTGACTATGAGGACCGGGGTCTCGACTCCGTCGGCGCGCAGCTCGCGCAGGGCGTCGATGCCGGATTTGCGCGGCATCATCGCGTCGAGCAGGAGGATGTCGGGGCTGGGGGTGGCGGCCTGCAGCGCCTCGATCACCTCGACGCCGTCGGCTGCGGTTAGCACCTCATAGCCCTCCATCTCCAGCCGCGTCCGCAGGAGCAGCAGGATCGTCTCCGAGTCATCGGCGATCAGGACCCGGGTCATTGGGCAACCTCGCTCACAGTGTCAGCCGCCGGCAATCGAACCCGGAAGGTGGAGCCGAGTCCCGGCCTCGATTCGGCCTCGATCGTCCCTCCGTGCAGCTCGACCAGCGACTTGGAGATCGCCAGGCCGAGACCGGTGCCGCCGACGTGCTGGGTCAGGCCCGCGTCGCCCCGCGTGAAGCGATCGAATATGTGCTCGAGCTGGTCCGCTGGCATGCCGGGCCCGTCGTCGCGGACGGCCATCTCCACTCCCCCGTTTCGGTGGATGGCCGTGACCTCGATCGACGCGCGGTCGGGACTGTACTCGTGCGCGTTCGTGAGCAGGTTGACCAGGACCTGGCGGATCCGGTCGCGGTCGACGTTTACCTGGGGCAGGCCCGGGTCGACCTGCTGACCCAGCGACTGCCCCCGCGCTTCGGTCTGGCTGCGCATCGTGCGCACCGCATCCTCGATCAGCGAGGCGACGTCGGTCGGCGACGGTTTGATCGTCAGGCGACCCGCGTCGCTGCGCGCCAGGTCGAGCAGGTCGTTGAGCAGCCGCACCAGGTGGCGCGTGTTGTCGAGGATGATCTCGACCGTGTCGGCCTGCGCGGGGCTGAGCTTGTCGCGCTCCAGCATCAGGAGCTCGGCGAATCCCTGGACCGAGGTGAGCGGGCTGCGCAGCTCGTGCGAGGCGGTGAGCACGAACTCGTCCTTCATCGTTTCCAGCTGGTCCCGCTCGCCGGCGCGCCGCTGAAGCTCGCCTGCCATCTCGTTGAAGGCTTCGCCGAGGGCGGCCGTCTCCGAGAGCCCGCCGACCTTGACCCGTGTATCGAGGTCCCCGCCGGCGAGGCGGCCGGAGGCGTCGACCAGCTCCTCCAGCGGCCGCCGCATCGTGGAGATCAGGCCGGTGAAGAGCAGCGCCGCGCCGGTCAGGCCGGCGATCAGGCCTGCACCGACCAGCAGTGCGGTGTCGCGGGTCTCGCCGTCGATCTCGTCGCGCAGCTGCTGGCGGCGCTGCTTCTGGGCGACGATCTCAGCGCTCGCCGGCCCCCGGGGCGCCCCTTCGGCCAGCCGATTGCGAGCGGCGATCTCCACCTGGTAGGAGCGCGCGGTGGCGTCCTCGAAGTCCTGGCGCTGCTGGAGGAAGCGGGCGACGCCGATCACGGCGAGGCCGGTGAGCACCGCGAAGGCGATCGCGAAGCCGATCGTCAGCCGGTTGGCGACCGACGGGCTGAGGCGGAATCGGCGTCGGGAATATGCTTGCGCGGCTATGGGCGACGAGGCTACAGGCACGGCCGACGGCACCGCCGAGGCCCCGCAGGGCATCGACAGGGAGGGCGTCGAAGCCTGGTTCGCCGAGCACGTTCCGTCCGCCCGGCTGCCGCTCTCCTTCGAGCGGATCTCGGGGGGGCACTCGAACCTGACCTACGGCGTGCGCGACGCCGCAGCCGGGCGCTGGGCGCTGCGCCGGCCGCCGCTGGGCAAGCGGCTCGGCTCGGCCCACGACATGGCTCGCGAGCACAGGGTCGTCTCGGCCCTTGCGCCGAGCGCCGTGCCGGTGGCGCCGGTCGCCGGACTCTGCGAGGAGGAGAGCGTCAACGGCGCGCCGTTCTACGTGATGGAGTTCGTCGAGGGCCCGATCCTGCGCGGCCTGGCGGAGGCCGAGGCCTTCCCCGAGCCGGCCGACCGGCGGGCGATCGGCGAGCGCGCCCTCGACACGCTGGTCGAGATCCACGCCGTCGACCCCGATGCGGTCGGACTGGGCGACCTGGGCCGCAAGGAGGACTACGTCGCCCGCCAGCTGCACCGCTGGCACGGCCAGTGGGAGAAGTCGAAGACGCGCGAGCTGGACGCGGTCGACGCGGTTCACGAGCGGCTTGCGGCGCGGATCCCCGAGCAGGGACCGGCAACGATCGTCCACGGCGACTACCGCCTCGACAACATGATCCTGACGCCTGCCGGCGAGGTCGCCGCGGTCGTCGACTGGGAGCTCTGCACCCTCGGCGACCCGCTCGCCGACGTCGGCCTGCTGATGGTCTACTGGCCCGAGCCGGGCGACGAGCTGGTCGCCCTCGGCCAGCCGGCGAGCCTGGCGCCGGGCTTCCCCAGCCGCGAAGAGCTCGTGGCCCGCTACGCCGAGCGCTCCGGCCGCGACCTCTCCCAGCTCGACTTCTTCGTCGCCCTCGGCTACTGGAAGCTGGCGATCATCCTCGAGGGCGTCTACGCCCGCTACGCGGCCGGCCAGTACGGCAAGGTCGACCCCGGCATCGAAGAGTTCGCCCGCCTGGTCGAGCGCCTGGCCGAGGCGGCCGACGAGGCCGAGCGGCGCGGCTGACGTAGGCGATCCCGGTCGCCGAGAGGGCGACCATGCCATCCTTCCCGATCACCCTCTTCCCGTCAGCAAGGAGGCTTCGTGAAGCGGATACGCGCCCGGCTCAGCTACGCCAACGTGATGTCGACGATCGCCGTCTTCCTCGTCATCGGCGGCGCCACGGCGATCGCGGCGAAGGTGCCCAGGCACAGCGTCGGTCCCAGGCAGCTGAAGGCGAATGCCGTCACCACGCTGAAGATCAAGGCGAACGCGGTGACCAACCGCAAGATCAAGAAGAACGCGGTTACGTCGGTGAAGATCAGGGACGGCGCGGTCGACGCGGCGAAGATCGCCGCCGGGGCGGTCGACTTCGGCAAGATCGCGACGGGGACGAACGTGATCGGGACCGCAAGCGGGGGGCCGGTTGCAGCCGACGGGGCGACTGCTGTGGCGATTCCCCTCACCGGGACGACCAGTTTCACGCCTCAGCCCGGCGTGGTCGACTTTCTCAGCATCGAGGTGAGGGGGAACGACCTCGGCGCGAGCGGGGTCGCGCCCTGCGTCCCCGAAGTGCGTCCCTTTGTCAACGGCAACGCGTTCGAAGTGGGCAAGGGCTCCCTCTCCGTCAGCGCCTTCGAACCGACGCCCGAAGACCCCAGCGGGCTGCGGCCGGTAACGGGCGCGACTGCCCCTCTAGGCATGACCAGTCCGGGCGTTCCCCAGGGCATCTCGATCGAGCTGGTGGGCGACACGGACTGCACCGAAGGCTCGACCGTCTCGGTGGCGATCGCAGTCACTCGCGCCAAGTAGGACTTGGCGCCGCCGGCGCGAAGCAAGTCGGGTCCTTCAGCCAAGAAAAAGGAGAGACCCTTGACGAAGCTCCGCAAGCGACTCACGTACGCAAACGTGATGTCCTCGATCGCCGTCTTCCTCGTGCTCGGCGGCGCCACCGCCGTCGCCGCGAAGAAAATCGGCAGCAACGAACTCAAGAGCGGCTCGGTCACGGCCGCCAAGCTCAAGAAGAACGCCGTGACCGCGGCGAAGCTCAAGAAGAACGCGGTCACCCGGGCCAAGATCAGGAACGGAGCGGTCAACAGCTCGAAGATCGGCGACGGCTCCGTCACCGGCGCCGACATCGACGCGGCGAGCACGCCGTTCTCGCAGGTCGTCGCGGAGGTCCGCGGCGGGTCGGCTCCGTTCGTCGAAGGGCCCTACCAGTTCGGCAACCCCACCTTCACGCAGAACGCCGGCGAAGACGTCCAGTTCAACGGCGCGCTCGACGTGACCTTCGACGCGGGTTGCGCCGCGCCGCGTCAGGCCGTGGCCCTGCTGCTGCTCGACGCCCCGACGCCCGGCATCCCGAGCAAATCCAAGGACATCATCGGGCTGGGGCTGGTCGAAGACCTCACCGGCGCCCAGGCGGCCCACAGGATGGAGTTCTCGCAGTTCTCGGGCTCGTTCAGCCCGATGTCGCTGTTCGCCCCGGCTGCCGCCACCCCGCACACGTTCTCCGTCCTGCTGGCGGAACTGGACTGCACCGCAGGCAGCGGAGCGACGGTGTCCGGAGCGGGCGTCGACGTGATCGGCACCAAGTAGGCGCCCTACCCACCCGGATCGTCGGAGGGGGCGGCGGCAGCCGCCCCCTCTGCTTTGCCCGGGTCAGATCGCCCGGCGGGCGTGCTTGGGGTCCAGTTCCCCCGCGGCTGCGGCCTCGGCGCGTTTCCCCCAGCGGTTCAGCTCGCGGCGGGCGAGGACCATCTTGTGGACCTCGTCGGGGCCGTCGGCCAGTCGCAGCATGCGGCTGAAGCGCCAGAGGGCGGCGAGGGGGGTGTCGTCGGTCATCCCCAGGGAGCCGTGGACCTGGATTGCGCGGTCGAGGACGTTCATGACGATGTTGGCGGCGACGATCTTGATCGCCGAGATCGACTGGCGGGCGGCGCGCTTGCCCTCGGTGTCCATCTTCCAGGCGGCGTAGAGGGTGAGCAGGCGGGCCTGGTCGATCTCCATCCGCGAGGCGGCGATCGCCTCCTGGACGAACTGCTTCTCGGCCAGCGGGCCGCCGAAGGCCTGGCGCTCGTTGGCCCGGTTGCACATCATCTCCAGCGCCCGCTCCGCCGTGCCGATCGCCCGCATGCAGTGGTGTATGCGGCCGGGGCCGAGGCGGTCCTGGGCGACGACGAAGCCCATGCCCTGGCCGCCCAGCAGGTTGGAAGCGGGGACGCGGCATTCTTCGTAGCGGATCTCGCAGTGGCCGGGCCCGGCGGCGTGACCCATCACCGAGATCGGGCGGACGAGGTTGAAGCCGGGTGCGTCGGTTGGCACGCAGATCATCGAGGCACGCGCGTAGGGGTTGGCCTCGGGGTCGGTGACGACCATCGCGATCGCGAGGTCGGCGCCGACGGCGCCCGAGGTGAACCACTTGTGGCCGTCGATCACCCACTCCTCGCCGTCGAGCACGGCGCGCGCCTGCAGCAGGGTCGGGTCCGAGCCGGAGACCTCGGGCTCGGTCATCGAGAAGCAGGAGCGGATCCGGCCCTCCAGCAGCGGCTCCAGCCAGCGCTCCTTCTGCTCGTCGGTGCCGTGCTCGGCGAGGATCTCCATGTTGCCGGTGTCCGGGGCGGAGCAGTTGAACGCCATCGGCGCCGCCGCGGGGCTGCGCCCCATCTCCTCGCAGAGCAGCCCGTACTCCCAGTTGGTCAGCCCGGGCCCGAAGCGCTCGTCGGGCATGAAGAGGTTCCAGAGCCCGTCCCCCTTCGCCCGCTCGCGGATCTCGACCAGGATCTTCGGGTAGGGAGTCCCCGGTTTCACCTCGGCGTCGAGCGCCTCCATGATCTCCCGCTCCTGCGGGTAGACGTGCTCGTCCATGAAGTCGAGGATGCGCTCGCGCAGCGTCTCGACCTGGGGGCTCGGCGTGAAGTCCATCGACTGGGTCCTCTCCTCGGGGCTGGGTGGCCGGAACGGTACCGGCGGAGACCTAACCGCGGCGGTACCGGGCGAAGAGCTCGCCCTCGTGCTCGAGCAGCCAGAGGAGGTCGAGCTCGGCCACGTCGGCCAGGGCGCCTTCGAGGATGTGCGGAGCGCCGCCGCCGGTGAGCTTCGGGGCGATCGTCAGGAAGAGCTCGTCGACGAGGCCCCCCGCCTGCAGCGAGCCGTGCAGGGTGGGCCCTCCCTCGCAGATCACGGCGCGCACCCCTTCCTCGCGCAGGGAGCGCAGCAGGCCGGAGAGGTCGGCCCACTCGCCTTTCCCGCTTTCGACCACGATCAGCCGTTTCTCGAGGCTGGCGTAGCGCTCGGCGCGCATCGTCCCGGCGCCGATCATCACCGCGTCGAAGCGGCTCCGCAGGCCTGAGAGCATCGCCGTGTCCGTCTCGGACCCGATCGGTCCCGACTTGCCGCCGATCGTCGCCCGCCCGTCGACAGTCGCGGCGAAGTTCATCGCCACGAACGGCCGCCCCTCCGGGTGGGGCAGCTCCCAGGGCCGGTAGGAGCCGAGCTGCTCCTCGACCGTCGTCTCGCCGGGATCCGGGATCAGGCGCCGCACTGGCTGCGGAGCCTAGAGGCTTTCGGCGCGCCTCAGGAGTAGTCGTGCCAGCCGGCGAACTCGCGGCCGGCGAAGCGCTGCAGCTCGGCGACGTCGGCGCCGAAGCGGCCGCGGATCGCCTCGAAGAGGTCGTCGGGCAGCTCCGGCTTCGGCGCCGGCGGCTTCTCGGGGTCGTGGACGACCTTCTCGACGATCCAGCGCATCGACTCGGGCAGGCGGTCGAAGTTGCGGTCGAAGGAGCGGAAGCCGGGCAGCTTGATCAGCTTCTCCATGAACTGGTATTTGTCGCCCTGCTTGGCGCTCGACTTCTCCCACTCGCGGTCGAACTGCTCGGAGGTGAAGCTCGCCTCGACGCCGGCGAAGGCGAACGCCCTGCGCATCGTCTCCTCGCGTTCGCTCTGCAGCTCCTCCTGGGCGACGATCTCGATCTGCTCGCGGTCGAAGAGCTCGAGGTAGGGCTGCAGCTGCATCCAGTACTTGGAGCGGTTCATGTAGGAGGAGTCGGGGTTGGAGAGGACCTCGACCAGATCGCCCGTCTCATAGCCTGCGCCGGTCGCATGGACCCAGTGGGAGAGGATCCGCTTGATCGGGTCGCGCACCATGTAGAGCAGGCGCGCGTCGGGGCAGTGCTCCCTGATCCGCGCCGGGACGCCCTCGAATCGGGGCAGGTTCGTGTAGTGCGGCGAGGACTCGCCGCGCACCTCGAAGCGGTCGTCGAAGCGGCTTGCGTACCAGTCGAGGCCGAGGTCCCAGTTCATCTCGGCGGTGAAGAAGTTGAGCTCCTTCGGCTTCGACATCTGGATTTCAGGGTGCAGGCCGAGGTAGTGGTGGATGCTGGTCGTGCCGCACTTCAGCCCGCCGATGATGATCAGGTTGGGCAGCTCGGCATGGCGCTTGCGCCGGCGGCGGAAGCGGCTGCGGCGGTCGGCCGTGTAGCGCTCGCGCGCTCGCGCGCACATCGCCTCGTCGGCGGGGTCGCGGGGAGCCTTTGGGGTTGGGATCTGCGTCTCGGCCTCTGACACGAGCGGGCTAGTCTAGCCGCGATGCCCCACGCCGATCTCGCATCCAGCTTCAACTCGTTCTTCAACGCCGCCTCGGCGTTCTTCCGCCATCTCTCCGAGATCGACTGGACCCCCTTTGCGCTTGCGCTCGTCTTCCTGCTGGCGATGCAGCTCTGCCGCGCCTGGGCATGGCGCAACGTCCTCCGAGCCGCCTACCCCGGCGAGCGGATCTCCTTCATGAACCTGAGCGCCGCCTATCTCGCCGGCGCCGGGATCAACGCGATCGTCCCCGCCCACGCCGGCGACGTCACCAAAGTCTTCCTGGTCAAGCGCCAGATCCCGCACTCCTCCTACCCCGCGGTCACCTCCTCCTTCCTCGTCCAGACCGTCTTCGACACCACGGTCGGGGTGCTGGTGCTCCTCTACGCGATCTCCCAGGGCCTGCTGCCGCCGTTGCCCCGGATCCCGAACCTGCCCGCCTTCGAGATCTCCTTCTGGGCGGAGCACCCGAAGACGTTCCTGATCGTCACCGGCGCGCTGCTGGCGGCGATCGCGATCGGCATCTACTTCCTCGCCCACCGCGTGCGGCGCTTCTGGGACCGGGTCAAGCAGGGGCTCGCGATCCTGCGCCAGCCCCGCCGCTACCTGCGCGAGGTCGCCGCCTGGCAGGGCCTCGGCTGGCTCTGCCGCTTCGCAGCCTTCTGGTTCTTCCTCGAGGCCTTCAACATCGGCGGCACGGTCGGCAACGTGATGCTGGTGATGAGCGTGCAGGCGATCGCCAACGTCGTCCCCTTCACGCCCGGCGGCGCCGGCGCCCAGCAGGCGCTGCTGGTGGCGACGCTGCACGGGCCCTCCCGCGCCGCCGTCCTCTCCTACTCGGTCGGCACCCAGATCGCGATGGCGGCCTGGTCGGTAGTGCTTGGCTTCGCCGCGATCCTGCTGGTGTTCAGGACGACGGACTGGCGGGGGCTGATCAAACAAGCGCAGGACGACGCTGCCTCAGACGCCGCGATGCTGCGTCCTCAGTCGCCGGAATAGCGCTGCTATTCCGCCTCCCTGCGTCCTTGCCTGGCGACGCCTGGCCCCGCGTCAAGGCGTCAGCGGGTTGGTCCAGCGCACGCCCTCGAAGCGCGAGAAGTCGTTGTCGCTGGAGCAGAGCTGGGCGCCGTGTTCGATCGCCAGCGCAGCGAGGCGGGCGTCGGTGGTCAGGTTGCCGGCGGTGCCGAGCGGCATGAGTAGGTCGCGCAGATTGGCGGCGTGTCGCTCGGTCGGATGGACGATGGTCGCCACGGGCGAGCCGAGCCAGCTATCGACGAACTCAAACGCTTGGGCGGGGGAAAGGGCATCGCCGAAGGCGGATGGGTTGGTTGAAAGCCGGACAAATCCGAGCAGCACCATCCATGCGAAGCCGACCTCCTCGGTCCCCGAGAGAGTCCTGCTCGAGCCAGGGCCTGGCTCGAGCGTAGTGGCGCGAGGAATCATCGACCGAGTAGATCAGCAGATTGACGTCGGGCAGCTTCACTTGCCGAGCTGGAGCTTGCGCATCGTCTCGGCGTCCTCGAGTTCACCCGCCAGCTGCAAGGCCTTGTCGAGATTGACGCCAGGCCTGGCTCCCATTCGGTGGGGAGGCGGTAGGGCCGGGGCTCGGCTTCGCCACGCGCGAGGCCGCGGCGAACGCTCGAATTGAGCGCCTCCTTGAAGGAGATCCCCCGCTTACGAGTCTCCTCCTTCAGCTTGGCGGCCACATCGGGGTCGAGCGTGACCGTGGTCCGCATGCGAAGCATCATGGCATCAAAGATCATGCTGTCATGATGCTTCACTAGCTCGACCAGCCAGGGTAGCGGGCGTCGACGCGCCATTTCCAGGGCGGGTGCTCGGGGGCCGGGAACTCGTAGTGGTTGCGGCCGGGGAGGGTCTCGAGGGGGACCAGATTCGGGTCGTCCTTCAGCAAAACCGGGATGCCGCCGGCCGCGTCGACCTGGGCCTGGCCGGCGCGGCGCACGACCCGCTCCCACCCGAGCCCGGGCCGGTACAGCCAGTAGGTCAGCCTCGACCCAACCGAGCGTGCGGCGGCGGTCGGAGATCTCGGTGAAGGCGGTGGTGCGGCGCCCGGAGGCGGTCAGGTGCGGACCCGCGGCCACGGCACAGCTTTCCCGCCGGCAGCGGCGAAAGTCGACCGGGACCAGCGGCAGGCCCGATGGAGACGTCCTGGCCTCGGGTGCGGGGGCCAGGGCACGGGCCAGCCGCGCCAGCGGCCAGCCGTAGGCGGGGACGAGCGGGTGGTGGCGGCAGGCGTCGGGGAGGCGGGGACCGCAGGCGATTCGCCTCCCTATCGTGCCGCCGAGCTCACGGCCGGCGTCGACCTCGCCACTTGCGGCGACCGCGGCGATGGCGACGAGCAGGAGGAGCGCGACGAGCGCCACCAGGCCGGCCTGCTCGACGCTCGCCGATCCCCTCTCTGTCCCCCTCCCGCCCTGCATGGCGCTGACGCTAGGGCGGGCGAGCGCGCGCGTGGCGCGCACAACGCGACCGGACCGTGCCGCCTCTGGGTCTCTGCTTTCATGTGACGGGTGGAGGGCAGCCCCTTCAATCTCTTCGGCGACCCGGACGAGTTTCGCGCCCGCATGGAGGAGCTCTCCGAGCAGATGCAGTCCTCCCAGCGCGTCGCCTGGGCCGACAACGCGATCAAGCTCGCGGTCGAGATGACGGTTGCCTCGATCGGAAGGCTCGAGCTCAGCGGCGGCCCCGACGAGCAGGCGATGCAGGTCCGCGATGCGATCCGCGTCCTTTTCCCCGAGTCGGTCACCTTGGTTCGCGAGGCCCGGGAGGGACTCTCTTAAGAGACCGGGGGAGGGGTGACCCTCGCTCGGACAATTGCCGGTCTAATGAGACCGGCAATTTGAGTATCCGCCCGCTCGAGGGTCACCCCTTCCCCGGTCTAGAGCAGTTCTAGGTGCAGCGAGATCGTGCTGCCGCGCCTCGTGGCTGCGGCCGTTAGCTCCAGGGGGATGGCGACTATCAACGCCGGGATGGCTACGACGATGGTGATCAGGGTGTCCAGGTGGCGCTGCCAGGGGCGCTCGGCGTGGACTGCTTCGGCGCGTCCGAGGCGGGCCAGGGCAAGGTTGCGGCCGAAGGTGAAGCCGTTGAGGACCGTCTGCCACATCGTCGCGATGCCGGGCCCGGCCGACCAGCGGGGCCTGGAGACGACCTGGTCGCGGTTGGCGATCAGCCTGCGCACCGACTCCGGCGTGAACAGGTAGCGACTGCCTGGATCCAGTCCGGCCCAGCCGGCAGCGCCGATCCAGGCCGAGAAGCTCGCCCGGCTGGCGATCCGGATCGTCCCTCCGTCGCGCACGTGGTCGAGTGCCTGCAGCGCCTCCTCGACGCCGCCGGCAGGGCCCACCACGCCGAGGCCGCAGCTCTCGCAGCGGCTCACCGGGCCCGCCAGCCCGGGCCGCGCGTCGATCCAGCCGAAAAGCGGCTCGCCGCAGGCCGGGCAGGGCGGGTTCTCCGGCCCGGCGCCCGCCTCGAGGGGAACCACGGGGGTGCGCCGCCGCCCGTCTGTAGTCGCTCGCTCTGCACTCATCGCCGGTAGCGTACGGCGCAGTGCAGCTGAGCGAGATCATGACCCCCGGCGTCGTCACCGCCTCGCCTGATTCGAGCGCGGTCTCGGTCGCCCGGCAGATGCGCGAGCACCGGGTCGGCTCGGTGGTCCTGGTGGACCCCGCCGGCTCTCCGGTGGCGATGGTCACCGACCGCGACCTGGCCGTGCGGGTCTTCGCCGAGGGGGTGGACGGTGCCGAGCCCGTGGGCGACCATGCCTCCCGGCCGCTGGTCTGCGGCGATCCCGCGATGGAGCTCGAGGAGGCGGCAGCGCTGATGGTCCGCCACCGGGTGCGTCGCCTTCCGGTCGTCGATGCGGATAGGCTCGCCGGCATCGTCACGCTCGACGACATTGCCGTGCGCACCGGAAACCTCGAGATCGCGCAGAAGATGACCGCGGAGGTCATCGAAGGCGCCCTCCCGCAGTTCTACTTCCGCGAGCGCGGCTGAGTGGACGTGCAGCCGGGGAGGGAGGCCATCCTGGAGCGCGAGCAGCGCTGGGCGATGCCCGTCGCCCTGGCGACCTTCGCTGCGCTGGCGATGCTGATCGCGTCCACGATCGTGGTCAGCTCGGTCAGCGGCGACGGCGAAGCCGAGATCCTGCGCGCGGCCGACGCCCACCGCTCCGACATCGTCTTCTCCAGCATCCTCCAAGCGGCTGGGCTCGCCCTGCTCGTGCTTCCCTTGGTGTTCCTGTTCCGTGCGACCCAGGCCCGCAGCGAGCGGGTGCGCCCGCAGCTGATCGGCCTCGTCGTCGCGGCGCCGCTCTTCCTCGCCGGGGGAGCGCTGTGCAACGCGATCGCGACCAACGAGGCGGCCAGCGACTTCGCCGACGGCAAGGCGAGCGCCGACCTCGGCGTCAGGGAGGCGACCCGGGAATGCGTCTCGGACCGCGGCGACGACAAGCCCCAGTTCCGCGAGGACTTCGGCGGCGGCCGCGCCGCCGTCGGCGAGTGCGCGTCGGAAAAGGTCGAAGACGACGCCGCCACCAACGCGGTCGCCGACGCCGGGGTTCGCGGCCTCGCCACCGGCCTCAGCCTCGGCGGCCGGCTCGGGCTAGCCTTCGCCCTCGCCTACAGCTGCCTTTGGGCGATGCGAACCGGCCTGCTGACCCGCTTCTGGGGCTCGCTCGGGATGGCGCTCGGCATCGCCGCCCTGCTGCTGCTGATCCAGTTCACCCTGCTCTGGTTCCTCTACTTCGCCTTCCTGGCAGCCGGCTGGGTTCCCGGAGGCAGACCGCCGGCCTGGGCCGCCGGCGAAGCGATCCCCTGGCCCACTCCCGGTGAAAAAGCAGCCTCCGAGCTCTCCCAAGCCGAAGACGAAGATAAAGATGACCCCCCGTCTTCAGCCGCAGACTTGGGAGCCCCGCCCGAAAAGGGACAGTCCAGCTAGAGAATCGAGGATCCCGATTGGGACGAGCCGGTCGGGGCAGGTCGGAACGTCTTGCACTTTTTTGCCGCTCCCGACCTCGAACGGCTCTGACCGCTTCTCAAAAAAGTTAAGTGGAGGCCTGCCCCGACCGGCTCGTCGCATCTCGCTTCCGATGGGTCCGGATCTCGCTGAGGATTCGCTCCAGCCGCGGCTCTTGAGAGGTGTCGACGAAGCTCATCGCCCCTGCGACGCCTGGATGTATGGCGGCGATCCGCTCGTGCATCGCCTGGGCAACGGCGCGGTAGGTGGGGTGGCCCTCGCGGCCTGAGCGCAGCTCGATCAGGTGCATCGCCTCGCGCGCGTTGAGGTCGAGCGTGTAGCGGATCCGGTAGGCGAGGCTGAGCGCATAGGGCGCCTGCTCGGGCATGCCGGCGGCGAGGAGGCGCTCGTACTCGTTGCGCGAGATCTCCAGCGCCCGCTCGAACTCGTCTCCGGCGCCCGCTTCGCGCACCTCCTCGGGCACTCCGGCACCCAGGTCCGGTCCCAGCCGCTGCCACTGGCAGGTCAGCATGCGGTGGCGCTGCAGGTCGCGGAAGGCGCCGTAGTCGGAGACGATCTCGAAGCGGTAGCGCAGCGCCTCGAAGCCGCGGCCGGGGCGGTGGCGGCGGTTGCCGCGCTCTCCCACCATCGCGCCCAGCAGCTCGGCCCGCTCGCCGCGGTCCAGCACGTCGATGCGGGCGAGGATCTCGGTCTCGGGCACCGCGGCCGACTCGAAGAGGCAGGAGGCGAGAAGGTCCTCTTCCGTGCCGTCGACGTGGACCAGCTCGACCGAGGGCGTCGCCCCGCCGGCGTCGCGCCGGTCGAGGCCGAGTCGCGAGACCCACCGCTCGCTGCGCTCGCGGCGCTGCTGCAGGTAGTCGATCCACTCGCCGCCGCGGTCGGGGCGCTCGACCCGGGATACGAAGCTCGGCATCACCTGCTTCAGCTCCTCCAGGATCATGCCGCCGTACTCGCGCGCCTCGGGCAGCGGCGAGGCCATCAGCCTCAAGATCAGCTGCTCGTAGGCCTGGCCCGAGGCGTAGATGCCGACATGGCTGAGGGTGGCCGCGGGGAGCAGGCCGCGCAGGAGGTCGAGTGCCTTGGCCCGGATCGAGCGCTGCCAGGGGCCCTCGGGTTCGCCCTCGCCACGCGGCCAGCGCTCGCCCGCCCATCCCTCGACCCGCGCCAGCGAGCGCGAGTAGATCGCGAAGAGCTCGTCCATCGCGCCGGCGAACTCGGGCCCGAGGTCATCGCCGCGGTAGTAGCGGTAGCCGCCTTCGGGGAGGGGAACGTCGTAGGGGATGTAGCGGGTCGACTGCTCCAGGTAGGCGGCGAGGCGACCGCGCTGCAGCTGCTTGGTGAGGATGTTGGAGACGAACTCGCAGGCGACGTGGGCGCCCCCCACCTGGGCGATCGAGTCGTCGCCATAGCCGACGAAGACGCGCTCGTAGAGCCCCGCCGCGCGCTCCCCCTCGGCCCCGTCGAAGGGTCGCGTCCCATCCACCGCGTCCTCCGCGAACTCCTCCAGATAGAGCCGCCGCACCGTCCCCGAATATCGCGAATAGCGGGCAAAAAGCGCCCCCTTCACGGTCTCCGGAAGGTTGACCAGCGCGAACACGGGCCGGTCCAGGTTGGTGAAGTGAGGGGCGAGCAGCGCCCGCTCCTCAGCGGTGAAGTCCTCGACCGGGTAGCGCACCGGCGCATCGTAGTCCCCGTCCCGGCGGGGTCCTACCCGCCGGCGTCCGCAGGGAGCGGGGGTTTCGCCATCAGCTCGACCCGGTGCCCGCCGGGTGCGATCGTCTCGGCGCGCTGGGAGCCCCAGCGTTCGCGCTTGTCGGCGACCTTGAAGCCGCTGTCCCGCAGGCGCTCCAGCGCCCGCCCGAAATCTGGCACGACTATCGCGATGTGGCCGCCGCCTGGCGCCGGCGATTCGGCGTGCGCCAGGTGAATCTGCGTGCCGCCGCGCTCGAACCAGGTGTACTCGGCGGCGAGGTCCGCCGGTGGGCTGACCTGTCTGAAGCCGACCATGACCCAGAACTCCGCCGCACGGCCCAGCTCGGCGGGCATCACCTCGAGGGTCGCGTGGTGGAGCATCAGGCGTCGCGCACTTGCGGTGCCAGCACGTCCTCGCGGCTGTAGTGCCCGGCGGAGTCGAACCAGCGCTTGGCATGGAGGCCGATGCGCAGGTCACAGTCGGCGGCGACGATCCCCTCCTCGCCGTAGAGGGGCCCCGCGATCACCTTTCCCGCGGCCGGCTCGACGATCGCCGCACCGCCGTTGCCGAAGACGTCCTTGCCCTGCGGCAGCGGGGCCGGAAAGTCGTCGGGGAATGCCGCTGCCGGGATGTACTGCGGCGCCGATACGACGAAGGCACCGGACTCGATCGCTATGTGGCGCATGCTCGCCAGCCACCCGTCGCTGTCGTCGGCGGTGGGAGCGAGCCAAATCTGCGGCCCGCTCCGGTAGACGGCGTAGCGGGCGAGCGGCATCCGGTTCTCCCAGCAGATCAGCCCGCCGATCCGGCCCAGCGGGGTTTGGGCGACCTCGAGGTCGTCGCCGGCGCCGACTCCGTGGAAGAGACGCTCGTGCTGGGTGGGCATCAGCTTCCGGTGTCGCCAGACCACGCCCTCGGGGCCGATCAGCACGACCGTGTTGTAGAGGGACCCCGGCCGCTGCAGCTCACGCTCGTTGACGCCGATCGCGCAATGCATGTCCTTCGCGGCGCAGACCGAGGCCAGGCGGTCGACGAGCGGGCCGGGGATCTCGACCGAGTTTGCCCAGAGCCGCTCCCAGAACTCATCCCAGCCGGCGAACGAGGCCGCGTCCTTCGCCCAGGCGCCGGAGGGGTAGAGGGGCACGAAGGCCTCGGGGAAGACGGCCAGCTGGACCCCCTCCGCGGCAGCCTGCTCGAGCAGGCCCACCGCCTTCTCGACCGTCGCCTCGGCGTCGAGGATTACCGGCGTGGCCTGGATCGCGGCGACTCGGACGGTCGGGAACTCGGTCATGGAAGCAGGATAGGGGCGCTCGGGCTCTAGAGCAGCAGCGAGACCAGGGAAGCGCCGACGACTATCGCGGTCGACCATGTGACCGCCTCGGCGGTGATCTCCATGTCGAGGCCGTAGGCGTGGGCGATGACGAGCGTGTTGAGGCCGGAGGGCATCGCCGAGAGCAGGCGGTAGGCGGCCGGGAGGTCGATCAGCGGCGCGGCCAGCAGCATCAGCAGGGCCGGGACCACCGCAAGGCGGGTGGCGATCGCCAGCGCCACCGGCCGGGTCATCGGGGGCGGGATCGGCAGCTCGCCGTGCTCGGCGTTCTCGGCAAGGGTGGCGCCGACGGCGAAGAAGCCGATCGGCAGGATCGCCACGATCAGGATCTGGGAGGCGTCGACGAGGACGTCTGGCGCCAGCGCCTCGGGGGCGAGCAGGCCGGCGATCGCCGCGTAGAGGGGCGGGTTGCGGGTGAAGAAGGCCGCGATTCGCTGGCGCGGCGTTTCGCCGGCCTTGGTCCCGAAGGCGGCGCCGACGGCGAAGGCGCCGAGCAGCAGGCAGGGCCCGGTGACGAGCACGTCGTAGAGCACCGCCGTGGGCAGCTCGTCCTGGCCGAGCAGCGCCACCGTCAGCGGGTAGCCGAGGTAGCCGGTGTTGACGCTGAGCACGCAGCAGACCACGGCGCCGACCTGGAAGCGGGCCAGCTTCAGAACCCGGCTCGCCACCCACCAGGCGAGCAGTGCACCGAGCGAGGAGGCGAGGATCCCCAGCCCCAGCCCGACCCCGTGGCTGACGTCGATCTCGCTGGCGGCGATGTTGAAGAAGATCACCGGCGGCAGCAGCACGTAGAGCATCAGCGTCAGCGACTGCCGAGCCGCTTGCGCGGCCCCCGCCGGCCAGCGCCGCTCCGCCCCGACGCCGATGGCGACGGCAACCACGATCGCGGCGGTTGTCAGCAGGACTCCGATCGCGGGACCCTTTCAGTTCGAGCCGTTTTGGCCGCGGGTCCTGTCGCGCGGGTGGGGTGTCCTCGGCGGCCCTCCGCGCTGCTTCGGGCAGAGTGTCGAAAGCAGGCTCGGACTGCGAAGCCCCGCCCTCAGCAGCCTCCGGGCTCGGCGAGGACACCCCACCCGCACGCCACCCGCGGAGAAAAGCTTCCGCCCAGAGTGCGAAAAGCGCTCAAGGTCGAAAAGCTCTCCTACCCGATCAGCTGTGGCGACTCGTCCCTAAACGGCCGCTCGGGAGCTTGGGGAAAGCTCTCCGACTCTGGGCGCGGCTGCTAAATCCGCTTCTCGCGGTGGGTGGCGTCGTAGGGGGGACCGCCCCTGAGGACGCTTTAGCGACCGGAAGGGGCGGTGGGTCCCCTGCGGCGACAGGACCCGCCGCGCCGAAGACGTCAGCTGTACAGAGTCTCGATCTCCGCTTCGTACTTGCGCTCGATCGGCCGCCGTTTCAGCTTCATGGTCGGCGTCAGCTCCTCGCCCCCGGGCTCCCACTCGCCGGGGATGACTTTGAAGCGCTTGATCTGCTCGACCCGGGAGAGGCGCTCGTTGGCCTCCTCGACCGCCGCGGCTATCTCCTCGGCGATCGCCGGGTCGCCCTCGGCGGCGCCGCGGGCGGCCAGCGTTTCGGGGTCGAGGGTGATCAGGGCGACGTTGTAGGGGCGGCTGTCGCCTATCGCCACCACCTGCGCGACCAGGGTCGAGGCTGCCTTGACCTTGGCCTCGATGTTGGCCGGCGACATGTTCTTGCCGCCGGCGCTGATGATCAGCTCCTTCTTGCGGTCGACGATCTGCAGGTATCCCCGCTCGTCGAATTCGCCGACGTCCCCGGTCAGCAGCCAGCCGTCCTCGGTGAACGTCTCCGCCGTCTTCTCCGGCATGTTGCGGTAGCCCTTCATCACCTGAGGGCCGCGCACCATCACCTCGCCGTCCTCGGCGAGCTTCACCTCCACTCCGGGGACGGGAGGGCCGACCGTGCCCGGCCGGATCCCGCCAGGCGGGTTGAGGGTCGTTACGGCGCTGGTCTCCGACATCCCCCAGGTCTCGCAGATCTCGATCCCCATCGCGAGGAAGAACTCGAGCACCTCGGGGGGCGTCGGGGCGGCCCCGACGATGAACGACTCGACCTCCTCGAGGCCCAGCGTCTGGCGGATCCTGGAGAAGACCAGCTCGTCGGCTTTCTCCCACTCCGCCTGCAGCTCGTCGGGGACCCCGCCGTCCATGTAGGCGGCGACCTTGCGCCGGCCGACCTCCATCGCCCACTCGGCCGCCTTGCGTTTCTCCTCGTCCTGCTCGGCCGCCATCGCGCCCTCGAGCATGGCCTTCAGTTTCTCCCAGATGCGCGGCACGCCCCCCCAGGCGGTCGGCTTTACCTCGATCGAGTAGACGACCATCTCGCGTGGGTTCGGGCAGCAGTACACGGTCGAGCCGTAGATCATCTGCGCGTACAGCCCGGCCCAGCGGTCGGCGATGTGGGCGGTGGGGAGGAAGGAGATGCCGCGCCCTCCCGGTGCGACCGGACGCACCTGGTCGGTGGCGCGCCAGACGCCGAGCATGTTGGCGTGGGTCAGCTGCACGCCCTTCGGCGGTCCGGTGGTGCCCGAGGTGTAGATCAGGCAGAGGACGTCCTCGGGCTCGACCGCGCGCCAGGCGGCCTCGAAGTCGGAGCCGGGGTCCCCCATCGCCTCCAGCTCCTCGACGGAGATCGTCCCCTCGGGCGCCTCGCCGTCGACGACCACCACGTGCTCGAGGCTCTCGACCCGTTCGCGCACCTCCAGCACCGTCTCGAGGAACGCCTGCTCGGTGACGATCACCCGGTTGCCGGCGTCGGCGACCACGTACTCGACCTGCTCCGGCGAGGACGTGTTGTAGACCGAGAAGCAGGTCGCCCCGAGGTGCATCGCCCCACAGTCGGTCAAATGCAGCGCCGGCCGATTCACAAGCATGAAGCCCACCGTGTCGCCTCGCCCCACCCCAAGCTCCGACAAGCCCGCCGCACGGCGACGGACCGTCTCCGCGTACTCCCCGAAGCTCGCCTCGTAGTCCGTGTCCTTTAGCCGCAGCGCCGGCTCATCCGCCCGCTCCTCAGCAGTCAGCTGAAACGCCTCGCACATCGTCGATGCGGACAAAGCTCTCGGACGCGAAGTCATCTTCTGACGACCCTATCCGCTACTCGCGGGGGGTGGCGCCGAATGGGGGGACCACCCCCGAGGAAGCTTTAGCTACCGCAGGGGGTGGTGGGCCCCATTCGGTGACAGGACCCGCCGCGCCAGAGACGTTGCTTGGTCAGAACAGCGACGAGCCGGCGTGTTCTGCGAACTCAACGAGCGGTTGGGGGATCACGCCAAAGAAGACCGTTGCGGCAGCGGCAAGGAGAGCCGGTGCGACTAGAGATATGCGACGGCCCGCGTCGGGATCGATCGGATCTGCCTCAGGGGAGGCTCCCGCGATTGCGGGTGCTGCTGTTTCTTCCGGCCGCATCCACATCGCCGCCACGACCCGCAGGTAGTAGACGAGCGAGATCATCGTGCCGACGGCGATGAAGACGGCGAGCCAGGTGTAGTCGCCCTCGACGAGGGCCTCGATCAGGTAGAGCTTGCCGATGAAGCCGACCGTCGCCGGCAGCCCGGCGAGGCCGAGCATCGAGATCGTCAGCGGCCAGGCGAGCTGGGGGCGCTCGGCGCCCAGGCCCTGCACGGCGCGGATGTCGTCGCCGTAGGGGGTCTCGCGCTCGCGGGCGACGACGACGGCGAAGGCCGCCAGGTTCATGAAGGCGTAGCCGGCGAGGTAGAAGACCAGGGCGTTGACGCCGGCCTCGCTGGCGACGACGAGGCCGCCGAGGATGTAGCCGGCCTGGGCGATGCCGGAGTAGCCGAGCATTCGCTTCAGCGAGTCCTGCCTGAGCGCGCCGACGTTGCCGACGAGGATCGAGATCGCGGCGAGGACGGCGAGCGCCGGCTGCCACTCGCTCGCCTCGACGCCCAGGGCGACGAGGAAGAAGCGGACGAAGACGGCGAAGGCCGCCGCCTTGGTCGCCACCGCCATGAAGGCGGTGATCGGGGTCGGAGCGCCCTCGTAGACGTCCGGCGTCCACTGGTGGAAGGGGGCGACCGAGGTCTTGAAGGCGAGCCCGACCGCGGTGAGGCCGATGCCGACGAGGATCAGGGCGTCGTTGGACGGCCCCTCGGCGATGCCTCGGGCGATCCCGGCGAAGCCGGTCGAGCCGGAGCCCCCGTAGAGGAAGGCCATCCCGTAGAGCAGGGTCGCCGAGCCGAGCGAGCCGACGATCAGGTACTTCAGCCCCGACTCGAGCGAGCGCTCGCGGCGCATGTTGGCGGCGCAGAGGATGTAGAGCGGGATCGAGAGGGTCTCGATCGCGACGAAGAAGGAGACCAGGTTTTGGGCCTGCGCCAGCAGCACCATTCCCAGCACCGAGCCGAGCAGGAGCGCGTGGTACTCGCCCGAGCCGACCTGCTCGGCGGCGGGCTCCCGGATCGAGAAGAGGACGGCGAAGGCGGCGGTGAGGATCGCGATCAGCGAGATCGCGATCGCGAGGTCGTCGAGGCGCAGGGCGCCGGCGAGGTGGCTGGTCGCCTCGCCCCACTGCCAGATCAGCAGCCCGGCCGCGCTCGCCAGGACGAATAGCGTCAGCCCGGGTGCCGTCCGGCGCAGCGGCTTGAACACCGCGGTGAGCAGGACTACGCAGAGCCCGACGGTGAGCGCCAGGACAGGCGAGAGCGCCGCGTAGTCGATGTCCGGGGCGTTGAAGGTCACTGGGTCGACTCCTGGCGGGGGTGGGCCGACGGCCCTTCCACGACCGAGGTCGCTTGGGAGACCGAGGTGTCCGTTCGCGAAAGGATCAGCTGCGGATACAAAGCCAGGCCCAGGATGCAGAGCACCAGGGGCACGAGCACGATCCCGTCGCGCCAGCCGATCTCACGCGACTCCAGTCCCTCCGGGCGCCGGTTGTGCATCGTGCGCTGGTAGAGGCGCAGCGCGTAGTAGGCGCTCATCGCGACACCGGCGGTCGCGACGAAGGCGAAGACGATCTTCGAGTCGAAGAGGCCGTTGAGGATGTAGAACTCGCCGACGAAGTTGGCCGATCCGGGCATCGCCAGGGTCGCCAGGGTGACGATCAGGAAGAGTGCCGCCAAGACCGGCGCCCGCAGCGCCATCCCGCCCATCTTCGTCAGGTCCTCTGTGCCGCTGCGCTCGGCGAGGATCGCGACGATGATCAGCAGCGGCGCGACGACGAGGCCGTGGTTGACCATCTGCAGCACGGCCCCGTCGGCCCCGTCGGCGCTGAGGGCGAAGATGCCGGCGGTGATGAAGCCGAGCTGCGCCACCGAGGAGTAGCCGGCGATCAGCCGCACGTCGGTCTGGGTGAAGGCCATCACCGAGCCGTAGAGGATCGAGGCGAGGGCGATCACCAGCACGACCTCCTGGAACTCGACCGTCGCGTTGGGGAAGAGGGGCAGGACGACGCGCAGGAAGCCGTAGGCGCCGACCTTGGCCAGCACCCCGGAGAAGACGGCCAGCACCGGCAGCGGCGCCGCCCTGTAGGCGTCGGGCATCCAGCCGTGCAGGAGGAAGGCGGGCATCTTGACCAGGAAGGCGGCGGCGAAGAACCAGAAGATCCAGCGCTGGCTGCCCTCGGCGAGCGGCTGCTGTGCGAGTTCGGCGATCGAGAAGCTGATCTGGCCGCCGTCGGCGGCGATGATCGCGGTCGCGATCGCCGCGACCAGCATCAGCAGCGAGCCGATCAGCGTGTAGACGATCATCTTCAGCGTCGCCGCAGCGGCCGTCGGCCCGCCCTCGCGGTCGCTGCCCCAGGCGCCGAAGAGGAAGTAGAACGGCACCAGCATCAGGTCGAAGAAGAGGACGAAGAGCAGAAGGTCCTGGGCGAGGAAGGCGCCAAGGGTCGCGGTCTCGCCGAGCAGCATCATCAGGAAGAAGAGGTGCGGCCGCTCCTGCTCGCGGAAGGCGGCGAAGGCCGTCCCCGCGGTCCAGAGCACCGCCGTCAGCGCGATCAGGAAGAGGTTGAGCCCGTCGACGCCGAGGCTGTAGTCGACGCCGAGGCCGGGGATCCACTCGACCTCGACCGTGTTCTGCAGCCCTGAGGCGCCGGAGTCGAAGCCGGCGAGCAGCGCGATCGCCAGGCCCAGCGTCACCGCGGTCCCCAGCGTCGCCCACCAGCCGGTCAGCCGGCGCGGCACGAAGAGACCGAGGAAGCCGAAGACGAGCGGTGTCCAGAGCAGCGAGTTGGTCATGAGGCACTCAGCAGGAAGTAGAGGGCGAGCCCGGCGAAGCCGGCGAGCAGCAGCAGCGCGTAGCTGCGCACGAAGCCGCTCTGCACGAGCCGGACGAGGCGGCCGCCGCCGCCGACCACGTCCTCGGTGCCGCTGACGAGGCCGTCGACGACCACCCGCTCGAAGGTGCGGTTGGCGAAGCGGCCGATTGCCAGCGCCGGACGCACGACGAGGAAGTCGATCGCCTCGTCGAAGTACCACTTGTTGTAGAGGAAGGTGTGCAGGGCGGAGAAGCGCCGCTGCAGGGCGGCCGGCGTCTCTGGGCGCGCCACGTAGAGGTAGTAGGCGATGCCGATGCCGGCCAGCGAGATCGCCGCGCCGATCGCCAGGCCGAGCCACTCGGCGCCAACCGAGGGATGGGCGTGGCTGAGGACGAGACCCTCGAAGACCGGGTCGAGGAAGGAGCCCACGACGTGGTCGACGCCGGGGACCTGGATCAGCCCGGCGAAGAGGGCGCCGAAGGCGAGCACCGCCATCGCGATCCGCATCGAGGCCGAGCGCTCGGCGATGTGGTGCTCGGCGCCGGGGAAGCCGACCCCGGTGTCCTCCTCTTCGCCGGTTGCCGGGTTGAAGGGGGGGGCGTGATGGACGTGGCCGCTGTCGATCAGCTCCTGCGCCTCGGGGCAGGGCTTGCCGGGGAGGATGCGGAAGATCAGGCGGAAGGTGTAGATCGCGGTCAGCAGCGCCCCGAAGTAGCCGAGCACGGTGAAGATCAGGTACATGCCGCCGCGCGCGGTCGCGTAGGCGAGGATCTCGTCCTTGGAGAAGAAGCCCGAGGTGCCGGGGAAGGCGGCCAGGGCGAGGCCGCCGCAGAGCATCGTGATCGCGGTGAAGCGCATCGTCCTGCCGAAGCCGCGCATCCTGTCGATGTTCTGCTCGTTGGCCATCGCGGCGATGATCGAGCCGGCCGCCATGAAGAGCAGCGCCTTGAAGAAGGCGTGCGTCATCAGGTGGAACATGCCGGCGCTGTAGGCGCCGATCGAGACGCCGACGATCATGTAGCCGATCTGGCTCATCGTCGAGTAGGCGATCGCCCGCTTCAGGTCGGTCATCACCAGGGCGATCGTCGCCGCGACCAGCAGCGTCGCCAGGCCGACGAAGGCGGCGATGTCGGCGGCGGTCGGGGCAAGCGCGAAGAGGACGTGGGTGCGGGCGATCAGGTAGACGCCGGCGGTGACCATCGTCGCCGCGTGGATCAGCGAGGAGACCGGGGTGGGGCCCTCCATCGCGTCGGGCAGCCAGGTGTGGAACGGCAGCTGCGCCGACTTGGCGAAGGCGCCGACGAGGAGCAGCAGGCAGATCGCGGTGATCGTCCACTCGTTGGTGCTGAAGACCTCGGGCGCCTTCTCGAAGACGGCCTCGTAGTCGAAGACCCCCAGCTCGCGGAAGATCAGGAAGGCGGCGAGGACGAGGCCGATGTCGCCGACGACGTTGATCACGAAGGCCTTCATCCCCGCCCGGGTCGCGGTTTGGCGCCGGTACCAGAAGCTGATCAGCGCGTAGGAGGCGAAGCCGACGAAGGCCCAGCCGACGATCAGCAGCACGAAGTTGCCGGCCAGGACCAGCAGCAGCATCGAGAAGACGAAGAAGTTGAGGTAGCTGAAGAAGCGGTGGTAGCCCTCGTCGGAGCGCATGTAGCCGAACGAGTAGAGGTGGATCAGGGTCGAGACGCCGGTGACGACCAGGACCATGAAGACCGAGAGCGGGTCGACGTAGATCCCGAGCTTGACGTCGAGGCCGGCGACGCTGGCGTAGTCCCACAGCGACGATGCGTGGTGGCGCGCCTCGGGGTCGTCCCCCAGCAGGCTGATCAGCGTTGCGATGCCGCAGGCGAATGCAAGGCCGATCGCGGCCGTGCCGATGACTCCTGCGGCCTTCGCCGGCAGGACACGGAAGCCGACCGCGATCACGATTGACCCCAGCAGCGGGAGCAGCAGAACCAACCAAGCCCAGGCGGTGGCGCTCATCCCCTCAGCTCCCGCAGTTCATCGACATTCAGCGGCAGCTTGCGCCTGAAGATCGCGACGATCAGGCCGAGGCCGATGACCACCTCACAGGCCGCGACGACCATCACCACGATCGCGAAGACCTGACCCTCCTGGTTCCCCACCATCTTGCTGAACGCAACCAGGGCAAGGTTCCCCGCGTTCAACATCGAGCTCTAGACAAAGCAGAATGACGATCGGGCTGCGCCTGAGGAGGATTCCCATCGCGCCTACCGCGAACAGCAGGCTCGACAGCACGATGTACCACTCGATGTTCATCGGGCGGCTCCGGTGGGCGCGGCGGGACCGGCCTCGGCGGGCCGGCTTTCGCCGGGAGTTCCCGCCGAGGCCGGTCCCGCCGCGCTCTCGACAGTCGGCTCGCTTCGCTTGCTTGCGAGGACTACGGCGCCCACTGCCGCGAGGAGGAGAAGAATCGAGGAAGCCTCGAAGGCGAGGAGGAAGTCTTCGAGTAGGAGTTTTCCGATGGCAGCGGGGTTGCCGAAGCCGGCGCCGACGTCGGTGCCCTCGGTGCCGAGGGCGGTGAGGGAGGAGCCGAGGACGGCCAGGGAGAGCTCTATGAAGAGGGCGGCGCCCATCAGGGGGGCTAGGAAGCGCTGGCCCGGGATCGGGTCTCGGGTTGGCTCGGTGTCGCCGCCCACGTAGGCGACCACGAAGACGTAGAGGACCATTACGGCGCCGGCGTAGACGACCACCTGGGCCGCGGCGACGAAGGCTGCGCTGAGCAGGAGGAAGAGGACGGCCAGCGAGAAGAGGTGGACGATCAGGGCGAGGACGCCGTAGAAGGGGTTGCGCAGGGCGACGACGCCGATCGCGCCGCCAAGGGCGCCCAGGGCGGCCGCGAAGAAGAGGACCGCTTCCATCTACTCGCTCGTCCCCGTTGTATTGACGGCGCAGCTGGGCGATGGTTGTATGGATTCGTACGCGACAGGTGGGGGAGAAACGGAGTCCCTGTGAACACGTACGCGATTCTGCGACGCAGCGGCTGGAAGTCCGGCGGAGACCTCGAGGTGGCCGCTGAGCGCTCCCGGCAGGTCGGAGACGAGGAGATGTCGGACGACATCCGCTGGATCCGCAGCTACGTCCTCGACGAGGGCGGCGGGTCGGTCGGCACGGTCTGCATCTACCAGGCGAGCGGTCCGGAGGCGATCCGGGAACACGCCGACCGCGCCGACCTGCCCGTGGACGAGGTCATCGAGGTCATGGACACGGTCCTGGTCCGGCCCGACCCGGAGTAGGGGGCTCACTCCCCCTCCCTCCGCAGCGGCGTGCGCTCGATCGGCTCGGCCAGCAGTATCTCCTTGGTGAAGATCAGGTCGGTGCGGTCGTAGTCGGCCATCTCGTAGTCGTGGCCCATCGTGATCGCGTCGAAGGGGCAGGCGATCTCGCAGTAGCCGCAGAAGATGCAGCGCGAGATGTTGATCTCGTAGACGGCGGCGTAGCGCTCGCCGGCCGAGACCCGCTCGCCGGGGATGTTCTCCGCCGCGACGACGCGGATGCAGTCGGCCGGGCAGGCGGCGGCGCAGAGCGAGCAGCCGACGCACTTCTCCAGCCCGTTGTCCTCGAACTTGTGGAGCTTGTGGCGGCCGCGGAAGCGCGGGTAGACGGGGGTCTTCTCCTCCGGGTACTGGATCGTCATCGGTCCCTCGATCAGACGCGCCATCGTCGTCTTCAGCCCGCGCAGGGTCTCGCCGAAGGCGCGGTAGGCGCCGCCGACCCCGCCCGGCTCGGGCCCGCGCTGGACCTCGACCACGTCGGTGTCCTTCAGGTAGGGGAACTCGGTCATGTCACCACCACCAGGACCGCGGTGACCAGGGCGTTGAGGGTCGCCAGCGGCAGCAGGACCTTCCAGCCGAGGCTCATCAACTGGTCGTAGCGAAGCCTCGGCAGCGTCGCCCGCACCCAGATGAAGAGCAGGACCAGGCCGAGCATCTTGGCCAGCATCCAGATCGGGTCGAGGAAGCTGGGCCCGGGGCCCATCCAGCCGCCGAGGAACATCGCCGCGGCAACGCCCGAGACGACGATGATCTCCATGTACTCGACCAGCAGGAAGCTGCCGAAGCGCATGCCGCCGTACTCGGTCATGAAGCCCTGGACCAGTTCGGCGTCCGCCTCGGGCATGTCGAAGGGCGTGCGGTTGGTCTCGGCGAAGCCGGCCAGCATGAAGATCAGGAAGCCGACGAACTGGGGAACGACGAACCACATCGCGCCCTGGGCGTGGACGATGTCGACCAGCGAGAGCGAGCCGCCCATCATGATCACGCCGAGCAGGGCCAGGCCCATCGCGACCTCGTAGGAGATCAGCTGCGCCGCGCCGCGCATCGCCCCCAGCAGGCTGTACTTGGAGCCCGAGGACCAGCCGCCCAGCAGCAGGCCGTAGAAGGCGATCGAGCCGACGGCGAAGAAGTAGAGGATGCCGATCGGCACGTCGATCCCGTAGAGGCCGACGCCGTCCTGGACGTCGCCCCAGGGGATGATCGCCAGCGCCAGGACCCCGGAGAGGACCGGCAGCAGCGGGCCGAGGATGAACAGGGTCGGGATCGCGTTGGCCGGCCGGAAGGCTTCCTTGCTGAGCAGCTTGCCGACGTCGGCGAGCGGCTGCAGGATGCCGTAGGGGCCGACGCGGTTGGGGCCGTAGCGGTGCTGGAAGCGGCCGATCAGCTTGCGCTCCAGCACCGTCATCAGCGGCAGGACCGCGAAGATCACGCCGAAGATGACGAGGCTCTTGACGATCATGATCCAGGTCGCTTCGACGAGCTGGGTGTCGGCGACGGGCAGCATCATCGCGTCGCCTTCTCGATCTGGACGCTGACCGGCGAGCCGTTGAGCAGTGCGTTGGCGTTGTTCTCGGCGAGACCCTCGAGCAGGAAGCAGGTGCCCTGCGGGACGCGCTCCTTGACGCTGACCTGCGCGTGAACGCTGGCCCCGTTCTGGGACACCGAGACCTTGTCGCCTGAGCTCAGGCCGAGTCGCTCCGCGTCGGAGACCGACAGCTCGACGCGCTGCTGAGGCTGCAGGAACCTCAGCGGCGAGTTCAGCTCGGTGATCGGACCGGCCCACAAGTCCCGATACGTGGAGAGCGCGAGTGATCCCGGGTCGGGGTGGGCCGGGGGGGCCGCCTCGGCGGACGCCGCTCGGCGAGGGTCGGGGTCGGTCTGGGCGGGCGGCGAGGGCGCCTCGGGCTCAGTGTCCGGCGAGTCGACCCCCCCGGCCCTCTCAGGTACGACGTCCTGCCAGCGGATGCCACGGCCGCCGATGTCGGCGTCGGTGATTCCCGCATAGAAGGGGACCTCCGCTGCAAGGGCTGCGAAGGCCGAAGGCTGGGACGAGATGCCTGTGTCGTGACCCAGAGCGAGGGAGAGCTCTGCCAGGACGCCCCAATTGGGTCGGATGTCACCGGGGCGAGAGGCACTCGGCCGCACGCGCTGGAGGCGGCCGTCGGGGTGGGTGACGGTGCCGTCTTTCTCGGCGTGCGTCTCCAGTGGGAAGACGACGTCTGCCATGGCCGTCGTAGCGGTCTCGAAGGTCGAGAAGGCGATCACGTGGTCGGCTTTGGCGAGGGCGTTCTTCCACGCTCCCGTGTCCGGGAAGTCGCGCAGAGGATCGACGCCGAAGAGGAGGAGGGTCTTCAGCTCGCGAGCTTCGAGCGCGGCCCGTATCTCCTCGGTCCCCATCCCGACGCTACGCACGTTCTCCATGTCAGGCATGGAAAACGTGCGCCGCGTGTCGGTCAGGCCCGGGCCGGCGTCGGGGAGGCAGCCGGCCTCGCGCAGGCCACGGGCGTTTGCCAACTCCGGTATTTCAAGGAGGCCGGTGCCCTCCTTGCTCGCGAGGTCGAGAGCCGAGGCGACATCAAGCAGGGCCTCGACTGTGCCCTCCTCGCGGCCGATCCGGTCGCCCCAGATGACGACGACACGCCCAGCGCTCCCGAGCACGTCGGCCACTGCCGGTGCCCCCTCCGAACGTTTTGCGGAGTCGGCGCCTTCGACGTCGGGGGCCAGCTCCGACTCTCCTCGCCGATCTCCGAGTGAGGAGGGGGTACCGGCAGTGGCCAGCGCCCCGGCCAGCTCCGAGAGGAAGCCGGTCGCTTCGCCGGGGGCGTAGCGCGCTACCGCGACCGCGCCGCCGTCCAGCGTCGTCGGCGCTTCCGTGGCCACCGCCAGCTTGGCGCCGTTGCGGCGGATCGCCTTGCGTATCCGGAGGTCGAGGATTGGGCTTGAGTGCAGGGGGTCGGTGCCGACGAGGAGGATCGCGCCGGCCTCGTCGATGTCGCGCACCTTCGCGGCGAGGGCCGGCTGGGCCAGGCGAACCAGGGTCTCGCGCGAGGGACCGCGCGAGGGCCGCGAGTCCACGTGCGGCGAGCCCAGGGCCTCGCGCAAGATGCGCTGGACCAGGTAGCCCTCCTCGTTGGAGGCGTCGCCGATGATCGCCGCGACACCGCTAGACGCATCCGACATTGACCCCCCTCTGGTGTGGTCAATGTCGGATGCGCCGGCGCGCAGCGCCTCCGCCGCCTTCGTGATCGCCTCCTCCCACGATGCCTCGGCGCCGCCCCGGAGGTGGGGGGCGCGGACACGCTCCTCGGCGCTGAACATCTCGAAGCCGTAACGGCCGCGGTCGCAGAGCCAGCCGTCGTCGACGTCGGGGTTGTCGCGGGCTATCACCCGCTTCACCTGCTCGTCTCGGACGGTGAAGCTGACGTTGCACTGGCTCGGGCAGAGCGTGCAGACCGAGCCCGCCTGCTCGATGTCCCAGGGCCGGGCGCGGAAGCGGTAGGTGTAGTTGGTCAGCGCCCCGACCGGGCAGAGGTCGGTGATGTTGCCGTGGAAGGGCGCGACGTAGGGCCGGTCGTCGAAGGTGCCGACGAAGGTGCGGTCGCCGCGCTCGAGCAGTTGCAGCTGCTCGTCCTCGGAGACCTCCTGGCTGAAGCGCACGCAGCGGTAGCAGAGGATGCAGCGCTCGCGGTCGATCGCCACCAGCGGCGAGAGCTCGACCGGCTTCTGGAAATGGCGCTTGGGGTCGGTCATCCGGCTCTTGCCGGGCCCCCAGCCCATCGAGATGTCCTGCAGCGGGCACTCGCCGCCTTTGTCGCAGACGGGACAGTCGAGCGGGTGGTTGACGAGCAGGAACTCGACCACGGCGCTCTGCGCGTGCTTGACCTGGTCGGTGCGGGTGTGGACGACCATGCCGTCGCGGACCGGGGTCGAGCAGGAGGTCTGCAGCTTCGGGATCCCCTCGATCTCGACCAGGCACATGCGGCAGGCGCCGACCGGCTCGCCCAGCTTCGGCTCGTAACAGAAGACCGGGATCTCGACGTCGCCGCGCTTGGCGGCGTCGTGCAGCATCTCGCCCTCGGTCGCGCTCACCTCGCGGCCGTCGATGATCAGCGTCACCTCCTTGCCGCTCACGTCGCCGCTCCCAGGGTCTCGGGTGCGCCCTGAACGACCGCGATCCGACTTTCCTCGCCGGCGGCCGCGATCGCGTCCTCGAACTCGCCGCGGAACTTGCGCACCATCGCCCCGACCGGCATCGCCATCGAGTCGCCGAGCACGCAGAGGCAGTTGCCGATGATGTTCTCCTGGACCGAGGCGACGATGTCGAGGTCCATCGGCGTCGCCTCGCCGCGCACGACCCTTTCCAGCATCTTCACCGTCCAGTTGGTGCCCTCGCGGCAGGGGGTGCACTTGCCGCAGGACTCGTGGTGGTAGAAGCGAGCCGTGCGCAGCGCCATGAGCGGGATCGAGACGCGGTCGTCGGCGACGATGATCGAGCCCGAGCCGAGCATCGAGCCCGCCTCCGCCATCGCCTCGAAGCTGTAGGGGAGGTCGAGGCCCTCCTCGGCGGTGAGGACCGGGGAGGAGGAGCCGCCCGGGTAGAAGGCCTTCACCTCGCGTCCCTCCGCCGGGCCGCCCGCCAGGCCCATGATCAGCTCGCGCGTCGGGATGCCCAGCTCGACCTCGTAGTTGCCCGGCCGCTGCACGCAGCCGGAGATCGAGACCACCTTGGTCCCCGGCGACTGCTCGGTGCCGAAGCCCTTGAACCACTCGGCGCCATTGCGGACGATGTGCGGCACGTTGGAGAGCGTCTCCACGTTGTTGATCAGCGTCGGCCCGCCGTAGAGGCCCTGCACCGCGGGGAACGGCGGCTTCAGGCGCGGGTTGCCGCGCTTGCCCTCGAGCGCGTCGAGCAGCGCCGTCTCCTCGCCGCAGATGTAGGCGCCGGCGCCGCGGTGGACGACCAGCTCGAGATCGCGGCGGCTGCCGAGGATGTCCTTGCCGAGGTAGCCCGCCTCGTAGGCTTCGGCGACGGCGGCGTCGAGGACGTCGGCCTGGGAGTCGTACTCGCCGCGGATGAAGATGAAGGCCTGGCCGATGCCGGCCGCCAGCGAGGCGATCGCGATTCCCTCGATCAGCTGATGCGGGTTGCGCTGCATCAGCTCGCGGTCCTTGAAAGCGCCGGGCTCGGACTCGTCGGCGTTGCAGCAGAGGTACTTGTCGACGCCGCCGCCGCGAGGGAGGAAGCTCGCCTTTTTGCCCATCGAGAAGCCCGCCCCGCCGCGGCCGCGCAGCCCCGACTCTTCGAGCTCCTTCAGCACCTCGTCGGCCTCGAGCTCGCGGTAGGCCTTCTCCAGGGTCGCGTAGCCGCCGTAGCCCTTGTAGCCGGCGAGCGTGCGCAGCGCCGGGTCTTCGGCGTTCTTCAAGAGCAGCCGCGTCTCAGGCATCGGGCCCCCCGGGCAGCGGCCGCTTCTCCAGGGCCTTCTCGGGCAGGACGGCGGCGCCTTCCCGCAGCTGGTCGATCGCCGTCTGGGCTTCCGCTGCGTCGAGCGGGCCGAAGTAGCGCTCGTCGATCGAGGCCATCGGGGCGATGTCGCAGGCGCCCAGGCACTCGAACCCGGTGACGAGGAAGTCGCCGTCGTCCCCCGCCGCCGCCCGGAACGCGTCGAGCAGCTCGTCCCCGCCGCGCATCCAGCAGCTGATGTTGGTGCAGACGGCGACCTTGTGGGTCCCGACCGGATCGGTGTGGAGCAGGTCATAGAAGCTCGCCACCGACTCCAGGTAGGCGGGCGTCACCCGCATCACCGCGGCTGCCTGCCGGATGCCCTCGGGAGTGCACCAGCCATAGAGCCGCTGAACCGCCCACAGCGCCGGGATCGAGGCCGATCTGCGGTCCGGGTAGCGAGACATCAGCTCGTCGATTCGCCGGCGGAGCTCATCCGGGCAGTCGACCTCGTGCAGCTCCGGTACCTCCTCGGGGGAGCGATCGGGGACCCGGCCCTCGACCAGCGAGGGGTCGACCGGCAAGCTCTGCGGGCCTGCGGCCTCGAAGCCGCCCTCTGGGCTCACCGGTCGACTCCGCCGAGGATAGGGTCGAGCATGCCGAGGCTGGCGATCATGTCGGCGACGTAGCCGTCCACTGACATGTCCCTGAAGGCCTGCAGGTTGACGAACGAGGGATCCCTGAAGTGGACCCGCGCCGGCTTCGCCGAGCCGTCGGCGAGGACGAAGCAGCCCATCTCGCCGCGCGGCGACTCGATCGCGTAGTAGAGCTCGCTCGGGCCCACCCGGTAGCCCTCGGTGACGAGCTTGAAGTGGTGGATCAGCGACTCCATCGAGGTCGAGAGCTCCGAGCGCGGCGGCAGCACGTACTTGCGGTCGTCGGCGATGAAGGGGCCCTCGGGCAGGGCGTCGAGCGCCTGCTCGACGATCCGCGTCGACTCGACCATCTCCGCCACCCGCACCCGATAGCGGTCGTAGTTGTCCCCCACGGTGCCGACCGGGACCTTGAAGTCCATCTCCGGGTAGGCGAGGTAGTCGAAGGCCTTTCGCAGGTCCCAGGGCTCGCCGGCGGCGCGCAGCAGCGGCCCGGTCACGCCCAGCTCCAGCAGCCGCTCGCGCGAGACGATCCCGGTGCCCTTGGTCCGCGAGAGGAAGACCTCGTTGCGGTCGAGAAGAGCCTGGTACTGGCCCACCCGCACCGGCATGTCGGCGATGAACTCGCGCAGCTTTGCCTCGAAGCCGAGCGGGATGTCCTCGATCACGCCGCCGACCTGGAAGTAGCGCGTGTGCATCCGCTGCCCCGTCGCCATCTCGAAGAGGTCGAGGATGCGGTCGCGCTCGCGGAAGCAGTACCAGAGCATCGAGATCGCGCCGAGGTCGAGCGCCGTCGTCCCCAGCCAGACCAGGTGGGAGTGGATTCGGTTGAGCTCGAGGAAGATCGTCCGCAGGTACTTCGCCCGCGGCGGGATCTCGAGCTCGATCATGCGCTCGACCGCGCCGCAGAAGGCCTCCATCTGGAAGAAGTAGGAGACGTAGTCCATCCGCTCGACGAAGGGGATGACCTTCCAATAGCTCTTGTCCTCGCAGGACTTTTCGATCCCCGTGTGGACGTAGCCGATGATCGGCTTGAGGTCCTTGACGACCTCGCCCTCGAGGTCGACGACCAGCCGCAGCACCCCGTGGGTCGCGGGGTGGTGGGGACCGATGTTCACGGTCATCACCTCGGTCCGCTCGGCCAGCTCAGCCATAGGTGTGCTCGTTGTAGGTGAAGGTCACCGGCTCCCCGCCGACCGGGAAGTCGCGGCGCTGAGGCCAGCCGACGTAGTCCTCGGGCAGCAGGATCCGCCGCAGGTCGGGGTGGCCTTTGAACACGATCCCGAAGAAGTCGTAGGCCTCGCGCTCCTGGAACTCGGCAGTCGGGAAGAGCTCGACGCAGGAGTCGATCTCCGGCAGCGAGTCCTCGCCGGGGTCTGCGAGCAGCGCCTTCACCCGAATGCGCTCGACCCGGTCGCGGTTGAGCAGCTCGTAGTGGACCGCGAAGCGGGGCTCGGCCGGCAGGTAGTCCGCCGCGTGGAGGCTGGAGAGGAAGCGGTAGCCCTGTCCGGGGGCGTCGCGCAGCCAGCCGAGCACGGCGAGGACGTGCGCAGGGCCGATCGACATGCTCGCGCAGCCGTGCTCGAAGCCCGTGTCCAGCACGGCGCCCGGGTGGTCCTGCTCGATCTCCCCCCGGATCAGCTCCAGTCCGGGGGCGTCAGGCACCGATCAGCTTCCTCGCGGCTTCGTATGCCTCCGCCGCCTCGGCGCTCGGTTCGCTGCGCGGGCCGCCACGCGCCCACTCCTCGGTGCCGTGCGCGCCGTAGCGGGCGCGCCACCCCTGGTCGGGGTTGCCCTGGATCTTTCGCTGCAGCTTGTTGAAGCCGTAGAGCACCGCCTCGGGTCGGGGCGGGCAGCCCGGCACGTGGACGTCGATCGGCATGAACTTGTCGGCGCCCTGGACCACCGCGTAGTTGGAGAACATGCCGCCGCTGGAGGAGCAGGCTCCCATCGAGATCGCCCACTTCGGCTCCAGCATCTGGTCGTAGAGGCGGCGGATGATCGGCGCCATCTTGATCGAGACCCTGCCGGAGAGGACGATCAGGTCGGCCTGGCGTGGCGAGGCGCGCCCGGCCTCGGCACCGAAGCGGGCGATGTCGTATCGGGCCGTGACGGCCGCCATCGGTATCCCCTCGATCGCGCAGCAGGCGAGCCCGAAGGTGAGCGGGAAGATCGAGTTCGAGCGGGCCCAGCCGAGCATCTTGTCGAAGTTGGTCATCACGACCCTTTGCTCGACGTAGCGCTCCAGCTCCTCGCCCTCGAGGTCGCCGCGCAGCATGTCGCGGGCGCGCAGCTGCCGGGCCCGCATCGTCTGGCGCTCTACTTCCAATCCAGCGCACCCTTTCGCCAGACGTAGACGAAGGCGACGAGAAGCAGCACGACGAAGGTGACCAGCTCGCCGAGGACGAAGATGCTGTCGGCGTCCTCGAGGATCACCGCGATCGGATAGAGGAAGACGACCTCGATGTCGAAGAGGATGAAAAGCATCGCGATCAGGTAGAAGCTGACGCCGAAGCGAAGCCCGTGCGAGGCCTTGACCGGGATTCCCGACTCATACGGCTCTCCCAGCCGCACGCGCGCCGCGGTCGGGCGCTTCGGGCGCTTCGGCCCGATCACGTGGTTGAGCATCGCGAAAGCCCCCCCAACTGTGACGCCGAGGAAGGCAAAGACGAGAATCGGCAGGTAGCTCTTCAGCACTTGTATTTGGAGGTTGACGCGGGCGACTCGCGGGGCACCTCGTCGATCGATGCTCCACCGCCTGCAACCGCTTTTATACACCCACCTTGTAACAGATTGCTACATAGTGATTTTCCGCATCAGCAAGCCGAATTCCGACTCTCTTAGGAGGAAATAGCCGTGCCCGAGGTGCACCTCGTCGTCGGCTGCGCCGTAATAGCGCTGAACCTCGCCGCCTTCGCCCTGGGAGGCGTGGCCTGGCTCCGTGAGCGCCCCTCGATCCCCTTCTGGTATTTCCTGCGCGCCGCCCAGGCGGCCGTCTTCGTCCAGGCCATGCTCGGCGGCCTGCTCGTCTTCACCGGCCACGAACCCAGTGACGAGATCCACTACCTCTACGGGATCCTCCCCCTGGTCGTCTCGCTGATCGCCGAGGGCGCCCGGGCAGGCGCCGCCGAACGCGAGCTGGGCGACCTCGACGTCGAGGCCATGGCCCCCGAGGCGCAGCAGTCCCTCGCCCTGGCGATAGTCCGCCGCGAGATGGGCATCATGGCCGTCAGCTGCGGCGTGATCCTCTTCCTCGCCCTTCGCGCCGCCGGTACCAGCGCCGCCTTCTAAGAGTGCGAAACCGTCTCAACCGACATATATCGGGGTCTAAGACGGTTTCGGTGAGAAACCGCGGTCGAGGCCGAGCTGGATCGCGGCGATGGCCGCGAAGACGACGCCGGTGGCGATGTGCAGGACGGCGTCGGCGCCGTTGTTGGGGAAGGTGAAGATGCCGGCGGGGCTGGTAGAGAAGATCGCCCAAACGCCGGTGACGAGCAGCGCCCCCGCCACGTAGATCGCGTAGAGGACGGCCCAGCGCGGCTTCTGGACGAAGTAGTAGGCGGGCAGGAAGAGGAGGAAGCCCGAGAGCGCGTGGACGCCGTTGAAGTCGACCCCCAGCACCCGCTCGGTCGCCGCGCCCTCGCCGAAGTCGAAGCTCGGCTCGGCGATCAGCCCGGCGGTGGCCCAGACGAGCTGCAGGGTGGCTACGACGACGATCCCCCACTGGGCGAAGGTCCACTGCGTCCGCGGTGCCGTTGCCGCCTCCATCGCCGCGGACACTAGCCGACGATCGGTACCGGGACCGTGACGGATTTCCGTCGCCCCCCGGCCGGCGAGCCATAGGATCCGCCCGTGGAGCTGGGCTCAGACACCAAGGTCGTTCTGCTGCTCGCCGCCGCGATGTTCCTCTGGGCTCTGCTGCTAGGGGTCCTCAAGTACCGGCAGATCGTCGAATCGGAGGAGAGCGTCGCCCACCCCTACGTCGACGTCGCCCACCGGGCCGCGCTGCTCTACAGCTTCGCCCTGCTCCTGGTCGCGACCTTCGTCGAGCTGAGCGGCTGGAGCGGTCTGGTCAACCTGCTCGCCGCGGGTGCGCTCGCCCTCTACTTCTTCGCCGCGGTCGCCGGGTACATGTTCCACGGCTGGCGGCGCGACACCGACAACCAGTTCCGCGATCCGGCCGGCGGCCTGCACGCCTTCATGGTCGCCCTGATCGTCGCCGAGATCGGCGGCTGGCTGGTCCTGGTCGCCGGCTTTCTCGACGCCCAGGTCCTCTAGCCCTCGACCGAGAGACGTATCCTCGGGCCGGATGAGGCGAGTGCGGATCGCAGCCCTGGCGGCGGGGCTCCTGCTTGCCGGCGCCGCCCCGCAGGCCGCCGGCGCCGCGACCTGGGTGGTGCGAGGCGGCGGCTTCGGCCACGGCGTCGGCATGAGCGCCTACGGCGCCTACGGCTACGGACTGCACGGCGCCGGCTACCGGCAGATCCTCGGCCACTACTTCCGCGGGATCGGGATCGCCGAGATGCGGGGCGCCCAGATGGTCCGCGTGCTGCTCACGAGCGACCCGGGCGACGTCTCCTTCTCGCACGCGACCGCGGCCTGCGGACGCGAGCTCGACCCCGCCCGCAGCTACGCGGCGCGCAGGCGCGGCTCCTCGGTGCGGCTGCTCTCGAGCTCGGGCAGGCTGCTCGCCCGCTGCGGCGAGCGCCTCCGCACCGAGTCGCGGGGGACGATCCGGATCGCCGGCGTGGGCACCTACCGCGGAGCGCTCGAGGCGATCCCGAGCGGCTCGGCGCTGAACGTCGTCAACGTGCTCAACGTCGACGACTACGCCCGCGGCTCGGTGCCGGTGGAGGTCCCTCCCGAATGGCCGATGGCGACGCTGCGGGCGTTCGCTGTCGCCTCGCGCTCGATCGCCCTCTCCACCGACGTGGGGGGCGACGGCTTCGATCTCTACCCGGACACGCGAACGCAGGTCTACGGCGGCGTCGCGGTGGAGGACGCGCGGACCGACGCCGCCGTGCGGTCCACCCGCAGCCAGGTTGCGACCTTCGCCGGCGAGATAGCCCAGACCACCTACTTCTCCTCCTCCGGCGGCCGCACCGAGTCCGGCTTCCTCGGCGCCCCCGAGGTTCCCTACCTGCGCAGCGTCGCCGACCCCTACGACCACTACGCTCCCCAGCACCGCTGGACCTTCCGCTTCTCGCAGGCCGAGATCGATTCCCGCCTCGCCCCATACGTGCGCGGGCGCCTGCGCGACGTCGTGGTGACCAAGCGCGGCGACTCCCCCCGGATCGACTACGCCAAGCTGGTAGGCACCGGGGGCGCGGCGACGATCCGCGGCGACACGCTAGCCGCCGCCCTGGGCCTCTACGACCGCTGGGCGTTCTTCACGAAGGTGGGTAGTAGGTAGGAGCCTGGCCGCCCTCCATTCGAACCCACACCCCACGCGCTGCGCGCGAGGGGTGAACTTCGTGCGCGGCTACGCCGCGCCCCAGACCGGATTGCATAGGCCGCTTCGCGAGGTTCGCCTGGAGGGCGGCCAGGCTCCATCACACGTCACCGAGTTACGCCCAGATTTCGAACCCGGGCACAGGGTCCCCAAGCTTAAAAAAGAGCTTGGGGCGCCCGAAACGGCATTCAGGCATGTGGAGCTTTTCGGAGAGCCGGATGAGACTTCGAGAGAAGGAGCTTCCGCGGCTCGTGCGCTGTTGAAGGGACGCCGGTGCCCCTCCCCAAAACACTCCAGCGAGGCTCCCGCCGAGCGTTTTGGGGAGGGGCACCGGCGTCCCCTACCATCAACCCCCTACAGGGAAATCAGGCAGTCGTCCCTGTCCTTCATCACCAGAGGCTCATCGTTTGGGAACGCCTCGAGCAGGGCGTCGGCGATCAGCCTGCCGCGTTCGGCATACCCCGGCGAGGTGAAGTGGATGCCGTCAGGGGTGAACCAGGTGTCCTTCACGTCGGAGGCCCAGTCGTACACCCGCATGTATGGATGGCGGTCGCAGGCGCTCCGCAGCGCCTTGTCCCACTCCCTCATGTTGGCGGCTGAATAGGGCCCGCTGGCGACGAGTGACTTCGCGTTCACCCATATCACCCGCTCGTCGCCGATCGTCGACATCATGCTGTCGATCCGGTCGTCGTAGGTGACGCTCGAGCCCACGGCGACGTTGGCCGCCTCGTTGGTGCCCATCGCGATCACCCAGCAGCCCTCGAACCCTTCGTTCTTCCAGGTTTCCGCCACTTCCTGGGCGTTGGGTTCCCCTTCGAAGTTCTCGTAGATCGAGCGGGCGCCCGACACCTCGAGGTGCTGGGTCATCGCGCCGACACGCGCGTACTGGGCGCTGATCAGTTCGCTGGGGGGAAGCCACTCTTCGGAGACGAGTCCCTCCGAGGTCGAGTCGCCGATGTGCACGACCGCTTCGCAGGAGGTCGCAAGCGGGGCACGCTTAACCCCCTTCGCGGTGACCGTCTTGGCCACGGTCGCCGACCCGACCGCCCTCGATTCGTCCGCGACGCCCATGCCAGCAAGGCCGGCCACGGCAAAGGCGGCGACCACGGCGCTGGCCGTGAGCAGCGCCCAGCCACGGCGCGGCACCCGCCCCGCTCGCCAGCGCCCCGCTCGCAGCTGTGCCCAGAGCCAGCCCAGGGCCCCGTGGCGGATCGGGTCCTCGACGTAGCGCCAGGAGAGCTCCGCTATCCCCATGATCGCGGCGACCTGGAGGGCGGCGCGGAGGAGGTCGACGCGGCCCAGTGTCCCCTCCGGGGTGGTCAGGACGATGATCGGCAGGGTCCAGAGATAGATGCCGTAGGAGCGCTGGCCGATCCACCGCATCGGCCGGCAGCCGACGATCGAGCCGAGCCGCGAGGCGGGATGGGCGAGGGCTGCCACGGCGAGCACCGAGGCGAGTCCGAGCAGGGCGAAGCCGCCGCGATAGAGGAAGGGTGAGAACTCGCTGGAGCTCCAGAACATCAACCCGATTGCCAGCAGCCCAGCGATCCCCATCGTGTCGATCATCCGCCGCGCCTGCGGGGCGATCCCGGGGCGCAGCCGGCGACTCGGCCAGACCATCGCCAGCGCCGCTCCGACCAGGAGCTCCAGGGCACGGGTGTCGGTCCCGTAGTACACGCGCGAGGGGTCCAGCGAGGGGCTGTAGAGGACCGCCATCAGGATGCCGGAGCACAGCGCGGCGAAGAGTGTGACTCCGGCAAGCCGCAGGCGTACGCCGGTGGTGCTCTTCACCTCCGGCACGAAGTGAATCCCGACCATCAGCAGGAAGGGCCAGAAGATGTAGAACTGCTCCTCTACCGAGAGCGACCAGAGGTGGTTGAGCGGCGACGGCGGTGCGAAGCGTGCGAAGTAGGAAACGTCGTGGAAGACCAGCCACCAGTTGTTGAAGTAGCCGACTGCCGAGAGTGCGGCGCTGCGGAAGTCGGCCGGTTGGTGTGGCCCGATCACCGTCACCCACGCCATCACCACGGTCAGCATCAGGAACAGGGCGGGCAGGAGGCGCCGGGCGCGCGCCAGCCAGAACGACTTCAACTTGATTCCGCCTCGCCCTACCTGGGTGAGGAGGATGTCGGTGATCAGGTAGCCGCTCAGGGTGAAGAACACGCCGACCCCGAGCAGCCCACCCTCTGCCCAGCCGAATCCCAGGTGGTAGAAGATCACGCCGAGGACGGCTATGGCACGCAGGCCGTCGAGCCCAGGCATGTAGCGCTCGCCACGCTTGACGGGCTCAGGCATAGGAGGAAACCATGGTAAGCATCGCCGCCAGCGGCGGTTGCCGCTGCGCCATCTGCACCAGCAGATTCCGGGCCAGGTCGATCCCTATCGCCTCGGTCACCGAGGCCTGCCGCCTGGCGATCTTCGCGACGGACGGTAGGTCCGGCCCGGATTCCAGGGCCGGCTCGCGCGCAGGGGCCGAGATGAAGGCAAGGCACCCCTGGATGCCCCGGGCGATCAGCTTGGCCCGGAGTGCGGCGCCCTCGGGGACGGGGTGCAGGTTGTCGGCCTGCATCAGCTCGGGGTGTGTGGCTACCGCTCCCGCCCAGTCGGGGACCTGTGTGCCGGGTCGTGAAGCGGCGAAGGCTTCGACAACACGGTTCTTACCGGTGTTGTCGACTCCGTCGACGGTGAATCCGTGGATGGTCGGCACGACCATGCACCTGCCGCCGATCGTCGCGGCAACCGCGGCCAGGTTCTCGGCGAGGATCTCCGGATAGGCGGGGTTGTCGTTGATGCCCGCGTCGAAGACGATCACCGAGTGGGAGGGGTCGTAGCTCTCCCTGAACAGGTCGAGGACCTGGAAGCTGTTGTAGCCGCCCTCGGCGTTGACGGTGAGGCGCACACCGGGCAGGTATCGCTCGAGGTAGGGGGAGGTCAGGACCTCGAGGCTGTCGCCGACGACCAGGGCACTGCCGTTGCCGCTTGCGCCGGCGGAGGGCGCGGTGAGGGCGAGAGCAGTCAAGAGCGCCCCCGCCACGGTCGCGAGCTTGCGCGCTCTCGGCATCGGTCGAATTTCTACACCAGAGGCTAGCCTCTGGCCGATGCGGCTCAGCCAAGCGGCGACACTCGGCGTGCTGCTGAGCCTGGCACTGGCTCTCACCGCCTGTGGGGAGGGATCGACCTCAGGCTCCGAGCAGGCCACGGCGGATCCGAGCGGGACCGAGCCGGACGTCCGCTCCTCCGCGGACGCTCGCTGCCGGGCCCAGCTGCGCTCGTTCCTCGGCTCGATGGACGCCCTGCGCGAGGACCTGGCCGTAGGGCTGAGCTACGAGGACTACCTGGGCGAGGTGGGAGAGGTGCAGGACGCCTACGACCGCATACGCGTCGATCGACTCCCCGTCGGCTGCCTTCTCGTCGCTGCCGGGCCGGGCGAGCGGGCGCTGAATCGCTACATAGCCGCCGCCAACGCATGGGGGGACTGCCTCGCCACCGCGGCCTGCGAGACCGAATCGATCGAACCCCAGCTTCAGCATCGCTGGACGCTCGCCTCGGACCTTCTTTCTTCGGCGCAGTCCAGCCTCTAAACCGCGTCCATTTGGACGTACCTTGCTTGGTTGCAGCGGTTTTCTCCACGAGCTTTGAAAATGAAAGTTAGTAGGGAAAATTTCAGTACTAAATTTTACCTTTTCAAATTTGGAAGTAGTACTGTTGAGCAATCAACGTTTACGCAATTGAAAGCTCGAGCTCCGGTGAGGATTGGCAGTGGGATGAGGCGCATCGGTTCTGTGTGCGGATCGCCCACCGTTACACCAGCAATCCAAGCGAGGTGGAGGACATCGCCCAGGATGCTCTGCTGCGGGCGTGGCGCCGGCGCTCCACCCTCCGCGATGGCCAGCGGCGCAACGAGTGGCTGGCGACGATCGTCCGCAACGAGGCCTACCGCCAGCACGAACGTCTTCGTCCGGATCCGGTCGCCGAGGTCGAGACGCAGGAGGGCGCCGACGACGAGCGCATCGCCTCGACCGTCGAGCGTGCGGATCTCCACGCGATCCTCGAGAGCCTGGACGAGGACGATCGCCAGCTCCTCAGGCTGCGCTACACCGAGGATCTGACCCAGCAGGCGATCGCGCGCCGGCTGGGCCTCCCGGACGGGACCGTCAAGGTCCGCCTGCACCGGCTGAGGCTGAAACTGCGCCGGGCGATCATCGAGGGCGAGGACGCCGACCCGCCTCAGCCGCGTCCGACGCGTCGCATCTCCGCCGCCGCCGCCCGCGGCCCGATGTAGGGGACGAGGACCGCGAAGAGCAGGTCGGGCAGCAACGCGGGCAGCTCCGCCGGCCGTCCCGCCAGCAGTTCCTCGAAGATCAGGCCGGAGACGGCGCCGGCGGACATCAACGAGATGTTGGCGGGCAGCTCCCTGCCCTTGGCGAGCCCCTGGCCCTCGATCAGGTACTCCGTGAACCGGGAGATCGCGTGCCAGTGGCGCCGGCGCGCCTCGGCACCTGCCGTGGTGGCCTCGACCACGGCGATGCGGGCGAGCTCCGGCTCGAGCACGAACAGGTCGACGATCGCCGCCAGGCCCTCCCGCACTCGTTCGAGCCAGTCCTTCTTGCGGTCGCAGCTGCCGCTGACCTCGGCAAAGAGCCGTTCGACCGCCATGTCGTAGGCGGCCAGGAAGCACTCGTGCTTCCCTGCGAACTGCCCGTCAAAGGTCGCCCGGTCGACGCCCGCTTCCGCGATCACGTCGTCGACGGCGGTGTCTCGGTAGCCCTTGCGACCGATGACGAGGATCGTCGCCGCAAGGATCTCTTCACGCTGGGTGCGGTCCGCCGCCGGCAGGCGCTGCCCTGCGGGTGGAGAGGTGGGAATCGGCTTCGTCATCGCGGCATGGTGTGCTCAGGCGTCTCCGCCCGCTCGGCCCACCTCCCTGGCAGGTGCCGCTTGGGAACTGCAGGAGACCAGGGTCCCAAAAAGCGCGCCGGAAAGCAAGGAGGGGAGCCGAGACGAGAAGCCGTGTATGTACACATGGGCGGTCGGGCGGGGCCGAATCTCAGACCCCTGTACAACCACGGCGCTCCCCGCCGCAGCGACCATCTGCCAATGGAGACTGCGCCTCGCCAGATCGTGGCCTTCGGCGGCGGCGGCTTCTCGATGGAGTCGGGCAACCCCCTGCTCGACGAGTACGTGCTCGGCCTCTGCCCGCGCGAGCGCCCCCGCGTCTGCTTCCTGCCCTCGGCGAGCGGCGACGCCGACCACTACGTCGTTCGCTTCTATCGCGCCTTCCCGCCCGCAGCCTGCGAGGCCAGTCACATCTCGCTCTTCCGGCGCGAGCAGGGCCCCGCCGAGGTGCGGGAGCACCTGCTCTCCCAGGACCTGATCTACGTCGGCGGCGGCAGCGTGGTCAGCCTGATCGGCGTCTGGCGGGCTCACGGGATCGACTCCATCCTGCGCGAGGCGTGGGAGAGGGGAATCGTCCTCTGCGGCCTCTCGGCCGGCTCGCTCTGCTGGTTCGCCGAGGCGCTCAGCGGCTTCCACGGGGCGCCGCGGAGGGTCGAGGGGCTGGGCCTCTTGCCCTTCAGCAACTGCGTCCACTACGCGCCGGGCTCCAAGCACGGCCTCGCCTACCACGGCCTGCTTCGCTGCGGGATGCGTTCCGGCTACGCCGCGCAGGACGGTGCCGCCCTGCACTTCGTCGGGGAGGAGCTCCACCGAGTGGTTGCCTCGCGCCCGGCGGCACGCGGGTACCGCCTCGACGCGGTCGAGGGCCACGTCGTCGAGATGCAGCTGGCCACCACCTACCTCGCCGACCCGCCGGTTCCCCTGCCGCAGCCCTGCGAGCCGGCCGCGACCGCGGCCGCGGCCTGAGCGATGAGGCCGCGGCGCCGATGATCTCTCGCATCCTCACCCTCGGCGGCCACGACTTCAGCTCGCGCCCGCCCGACCGCGCGGTGAGCGAGCTGATGCTGCGCCTCGCGACCGAGCGGGCCGGGGGCAGGCCGCGGATCTGCATCCTGCCGACTGCCAGCGGCGACACCTCCGAGCAGATCGGCCGCTTCTACGCCGCCTTCGGCGAGCGACCCTGCGACCCCTCCGACCTCTCGCTCTTCCGGCTCGGGCGCCGGCCGATGGCGCTGCGCGACCATCTGCTCTCCCAGGACCTGATCTACGTCGGCGGCGGCAGCCTGGTCAACCTGCTCGCCGTCTGGGAGGCACACGAGCTCAGCGCGATCCTCAGCATCGCCTGGAAGCAGGGCATCGTCCTCGCCGGCCAGAGCGCCGGCGCGATGTGCTGGTTCGAAGCCGGGATCACCAAGTCCTCCGGGCGCCCCGAGGTGGAGGCGGGGCTGGGGCTGCTCGGCGGCAGCCTCTGCGTCCACTACAACAACGAGCCCGAGCGCCGCGCCGCCTACCTGGATGCCGTGGCCGGCGGCGTGCCCGGCGGTTACGGTCTCGACGACTACGCCGGCCTCCTCTGGGAGGGCACCGGCCCTCCCTCCGCGATCACAGCCCGCCGCGGCGCCCGCGCCTACAAGGTCTCGAGCTCGGAAACCGGCGTGGTCGAGTCGCCCCTGCCGGCACGCTTTCTCCCCGCCCCGGCGCCGGCGGCCCTGCGCGAGGACATAGCCGAGTTCCGCCGGATCAAGAGCATGCGCAAGCGGGCCGGCTGGCTGGGCTAGCCGTTGCCGCCGCCCGCCATCGGCGGCGCGGTCGGGTCGCTGCCCTCCTCGCCGAGGCTCTCCCGCGCGATGTAGTCCTCGGCGAGCAGCAGGTTCTCCTTCGAGCGCTCGACGACGTTGAGCAGGTCCCCCATCAGGGCGACCTCCTCGACCTGCTCCTTGACGAACCACTGGAGGAACTGCTCGGCGCGGTAGTCCTTGATCTCGCGCGCCAGCTCGAAGAGGGCGAAGATCTCCTCGCTGACCCGCTTCTCCTGCTCGAGCGCCATCCGCACGGGGGCGCTGCCGTCGGCGTAGGTCGTCTCCTGCGACTTGATGTCCGGGATGTGGATCCCCTCGCCGACGTCGAGCAGGTACTGGATCATCATCATCGCGTGCTCGCGCTCCTCCATCGCCTGGCGGTAGAAGAAGGCGGCCAGCCGGGGCAGGGTCTCGGCGTCGTAGTAGACGGCTGCGCCGACGTACTGCTGCGAGGCGGCGAACTCGTTGGCGATCTGCTCGTTGAGCGCGTCGGCGAAGCTTTTCTCGGCCATGGTTCTCCTTGCTCGGCGGGGGCGGGGTTAAGGCAAACGTAGCCGAATCGTCGGATTCGGCTGGCCGAACTCGCGCTTAGGTTCCCCTTACGACCTCAGCCGTCCCAGCGGAAGCCGGTGGGGGTCAGCCGGGGCTCGAGCGGGCTGGCCGGCAGGCCCGCCGGCGGCTCCGATTCGTTGTAGCCGCGCGGCGCCGTGTCGTTGGGCGTGTCCGGGTGGAAGAGCGAGGCGAGCACCTGGATCTGGCCGCGCCCGACGCCCAGCTCCCACTGGCCGCCGCCGTAGGCGCCTATGCCGTTCTCGGCGCAGTGGTCGTAGGTCTCGCAGAGCTCGCGCAGGCCGCCGATCCGCGAGGGCTTGACGTTGACCATCTTCGGCTGCCAGGGCAGCGCCTCGATGTCGGCGATCGAGTGGATCGGCGCGTCCCAGGTGATGCGGTCGCGCACCGGCTCGAGGATCGGCCGCGTCTCCTCGGTGACATCGGGGTCCTCGATCCAGGCGTCGGGGAAGGCCTCGATCAGCTTCGCGTAGAGCTCGGGGTCGGTCTCGACGTCGACCACGGTGCCCTTGTAGAAGCCCTTCAGGTCGAGCGAGTCGACGGCGCCGGTCGCGACGAGCTCGGCGATCAGCTCGTCGTCCCAGTCGTTGACCGGGTCGAGCTTGAAGCGCAGGTCGGGGTAGCGGTCGAGCTTGGCCCGCAGGGTCTCGATCGCCGACGGCTGGCCCTCGCCGGGCGAGAGCCGCATCGAGCAGACGAACTCGACCGGGCGCGGCTCGCGACCGACGGCCTCGGCCAAGCCCTTGCCCGCCTGGCGCAGCGCCAGGTCGAGCGCCGCCGACTCGAAGGCCCAGCGGCGGTACAGGCGGGAGACCTCGCGCTGCGGCTCGGCGGGGAAGGTGTCCAGCTCGCCCATCAGCCCACAGAGCTCGCCGAGGGTCGAGGAGCCGGTGATGTCGAGCGACGGGCCGGCGTCCTGGAGCGCGATGTGGTCGACCGGGTCGTAGGTGACGTCCTCGCCCAGCCCGTCCTCGCCGCTGCCCCACATGTGGATCACCGTGCTGAGGCGTTCGAAGCTGGGGAGGTGAAGCTCCAAGGGCTGGAGCTCGTAGCCCTCTATCTCCAGCGGGAGGTCTGCGAGGGCGTCGAAGGTGGCCATTGGTCGTGAGTGTATGGGGCGTGCGGGAGGGGTCCCCAAAACGCTCGGCGGGAGCCTCGCTTGAGTGTTTTGGGGACCCCTCCCGCACGCCCTGAGACACTCGGAGCCGTGAAACACGATGCTCACGGTTATTGGCTGGAGGAGGCTCCTGGCGTTGAGCTTGCCCCGGAGCTTGTGGGAAAGCTGGTGGCTGATGTCGTCGTCATCGGGGGTGGATACACCGGGATGTGGGCTGCCTGGCATCTGAAGCAGCTAGAGCCCGAGGCGAGGGTGGTGTTGCTGGAGGCGGACCGGTGTGGCTATGGGCCTAGTGGGCGGAACGGGGGGTTCTGCAACGTGATGTGGTTCTCGCTGCCGAACATGCGCGGGCGGTGGGGAGACGCGGGGGCGCTGGCGGTGGCGCGAGCGGCTGAGGCGGCCGCAAGGGGAATTGGTGACTTCTGTGCCAGCGAGGGCGTCGACGCCTGGTACATGCGCGGCGGCTACCTGCAGGTCTCGACCGCGAAGGCGCACGACGGGAAATGGGCCGAGGCACTGGCCGCCTGCCAGGAGCTTGGGGTGGGCGATGCGATCCAGCCCCTCTCGCCGGAGCAGATCGGTGAGCGCTGCGCTTCGCCCGCCTTTCGCGGCGGCGCCTTCTACCCGGATGCGGCGACAGTGCAGCCGGCACGACTGGCGCTGGGACTGCGCGAGCGATTGCGTGCACGGGGGGTGGAGGTGTGCGAGGGCACGCCGGTGACCCGGCTCGCCGGCTCGCCGCACGGGGTCGAGGCGCACACGGCCGGCGGCGTCGTGCGCGCGCGCTCGGCCGTGCTCGCGGTCGGGGCTGCGGCGAAGGCGCCGCGAGGCCCGCTGCGCAACGGCCTCACCGTCGCCTCCTCCCACATCGTCATGACCGAGCCGGTGCCGGACCTGCTCGAGGAGGTCGGCTGGACCGGCGGCGAGTGCATCACCGACAGCCGCGCCCTGATCGACTACTTCCGCACCACGCCCGACGGCAGGATCGCTCTTCGGCTGGGGCGGCGGCCGGATCGCGATGGGCGCCCGACTCCACGGGCGCTCCGAGATGGACGCGGGCGTGATCTCGCGGACAGCCGAGCACCTATGGGATTACTTCCCCGGTCTCGAGGGGCCGCGCCCTCACCCACGCCTGGGGCGGTCCGATCGACGCCTCGCCAACCCACCTGCCCCTCGTCCTCCCCCTGCGCGGCGGCCGCGCCTTCGCCGCCGCCGGCTACACCGGCAACGGCGTCGGCCCCTCCCACATGGTCGGCCGCACCCTCGCTTCTCTGGCCTTGGACCGCCGCGACGGCCCCTCCAGCCTTGCCTTCGTCGACCCGTCGCCACCTCGTGTCCCACCCGAGCCCTTCAGCTGGGTCGGTGGAGAAGCGATCCGCGCCGCGATCATGCGCAAGGAGGACGCTGAGCTCGCGGGCAGCTCTCCGAGCCTGATCAGCTCCCTTCTAGCTCAAATCCCCGATCTCATCGGCTTCCACATCGGCCGCTGAGTGTGAATCTGCATTCACCGTCGCATAGCAGTGGTGAACGCAGATTCACCCTCCCTGCCACCGAGTTGTGACGACCTTCTCGCGCGTGTAGAACCGAACCGCGTCGGTGCCGTTCGCGTGCAGGTCGCCGTCGATCGAGTCCTTCCAGCCGCTGAAGGGGAACCAGGCGACGGGGGCGGGAACGCCCACGTTGACGCCGAGCATCCCGGCTTCGGCGCCGTAGCGGTACCGGCGGGCCGCGGCGCCCGAGCGGGTGAAGATCGCGCCGGCGTTGCCGTAGCGGGAGCCGTTGAGGAAATCGAGGGCGGCGTCGAGGTCGCCTACCTCGACCACGGTCAGCAGAGGGCCGAAGAGCTCGTCGCGGGCCAGCTCGGACTCGGGCTCCGCGACGGCGATGGTCGGGCCGAGCAGGGTCCCCGCCGGGCCGGCGTCGCCCCGGCCGTCCAGCAGAACGTCGGCTCCATCATCGGCAGCGTGGCCGATTGCGTTGGCGACCTTCTCGCGCGCCGCGGCCGAGACCATCGGGCAGACGTCGGTTGCCGGATCGTCACCGGGCCCGATGGTGAGCCTGGAGGCCGCCTCGACCAGCGCTTCGCGGACCTCGCCTCGCCGCGCCTCACCGCCGACGACGACGCAGACCGAGCCCGCCAGGCAGCGCTGGCCGGCGGCGCCGAAGGCGGAGCCCATGATCGCCGGCATCGCCTGCTCGAGGTCGGCGTCGGACATCACCACCAGCGAGTTCTTCGCGCCGCCCAGGGCCTGGACGCGCTTGCCGGTCCGCACCGCGCCTTCGGCGACGATACGGGCGGTCTCGGCGCGGCCGACGAAGGAGATCGCGTCGATGCCGGACTCCTCGAGGATCGCCGTCACCGCCTCGCGCCCGCCGTGGACGAGGTTGACCACGCCGGCCGGGATCTCCTCGATCGCGTCGGCGACCTCGACGATCAGCTCGGCCGGGCGCGGGTCCTGCTCGGAAGGCTTGAGGATGAATGCGTTGCCGCAGGCGATCGCGTAGGGCAGGAACCAGAGCGGGATCATCGCCGGGAAGTTGAAGGGCGTGATCGCGGCGACGACGCCGACCGGCTGGCGCACCATCTCGACGTCGACCCCCGCGGCGACGCCCTCCAGCGTCTCGCCCTTGAGCAGGTGCGGGATCGCCGCCGCCGACTCGACCGACTCGATCCCGCGACCGACCTCGCCGTCGGCGTCGGCCAGGGTCTTGCCCATGTCGGCGCTGACCAGCGCCACCAGCTCCTTGCGCCGCGCTTCGAGTCCCTCGCGCAGGGCCAACAGCGCCCGGGCACGTCGTTGCGGCGGCACCTCGCGCCAGCCCGGCTGCGCCGCACGGGCCGCCTCCACCGCCGCTCGGATCTCGGCCGCGCCGGAGAGCGGCACCTCGGCGACGGTCACGCCGCTGACGGGATCGACGTCGGCGAGCGTCGCCAGCCGGTCGCGCTGGGCCCACTCGCCGCCGACGTAGTTGCGCAGCAGGCTCACGTCGCCGCCGTGGCCGGTGGGGCGGGGATCGGCTCGGGACGCACGGCCGCCATCCGCTCGGCCCGGCGCTGCTGCCAGAGCACCAGCAAGACCGCGATCGCGATTGCCGCGAACAGCATCGTCGCCAGCACGTTCACTTGGACCGGGACGCCGCGCAGGCTCACTCCGTACACGTAGAGAGGGAAGGTTACGGTCGTGCCCGAGTTGAAGTTGGAGATGACGAAGTCGTCGATCGAGAGCGAGAAGGCGAGCAGCGCGGCGGCGAGGATGCCGGGGGCGAGCAGGGGCAGGGTGACGGTTCGGAAGGTGGCCAGCGGCGTCGCGCCGAGGTCGGCAGCGGCCTCCTCGAGGTGGCGGTCGAAGCCGATCAGCCGCGAGCGCACGACTACGACGACGAAGCTGATCGAGAACATCACGTGGGCTATCAGCAGCGTCGTGAAGCCGAGCCCGAACGAGGCGTAGATGAACATCGAGAGCAGCGCGGCGCCGATCACTATCTCGGGCGTCGCCATCGGGATCACGATCAGCAGGTTCGCCGCCCGCCGGCCGTGGAACTTATGACGGACCAGGGCGATCGCCATCAGCGTCCCGATCGCGGTCGAGATCGCGGTCGAGATCGCGGCAAGCCGGAGGCTCGTGAGCAGTGAGTCGTTCAGCTCCAGGATCGAGAACGCCGAGCTCCAGTACTCGGTCGTGAAGCCGTTGTCGAGGCTGAAGGTGAGCTTGCCCTTGGGCGTGTCGCCGAAGGAGAAGACGGCGATGACGACGATCGGGATCAGCAAGTAGGCGACCGCGAGCGCGGCGTAGATCGGCAGTGCGTTGCGCCGCAGCCAGCTCCATGCGCGACCGGCGACCGCCATTTCAGGTTCTCGCCTCCTCCTCGTCGCCCAGGAAGGCGCCGGTGCCGGCGAAGCGGATGTAGACGGTGACGACGGCGAGAATCAGCCCCATCATCAGGAAGGAGAGGGCGGCCGCCTCCGGGTAGGCGCGCTGGTTCAGGTAGAGCGACTGGATCACGTTGCCGACCATCGCCTGCTGGGTGCCGCCGAGCAGCTGCGCGTTGATGTAGTCGCCGAAGGCGGGGATGAAGGTGAGCAGGACGCCGGCGACGATCCCCGGCATGGTCAGCGGCAGGGTCACCTTGAGGAACGCCTGGTGCGAGGAGGAGTAGAGGTCCTTGGCCGCTTCGACCAGGCGCAGGTCGAGCCGCTCCAGGTTGGCGTAGAGCGGCAGCACCATGAACGGGAGGAAGTTGTAGGTGAGGCCGGCGATCACCGCCCCCGAGGTCGCCAGCACACGGCCGTCGGGAGGAACCAGGCTGAGGGTTTCGAGCACGCCGACCAGCGGGCTGGAGTCGCTGAGGATCGTCTTCCAGGCGATCGTGCGGATCAGGTAGGTGGTGAAGAAGGGCGCGATCACGGCGAACAGCAGCAGCAGCTTGAAGCGGCCGGCCCGGAAGGCGATCGCGTAGGCCAGCGGGTAGCCGATCAGCAGCGCCAGCACCGTCGCCGTACCGGCGTAGAGGAAGGAGCGGAGGATCTGCTCGCTGTGGCCGGAGAGCGAGTCGGGGAAGTTCGACCACGCCCAGTCGAAGGTGTAGCCGCTCGTCAGGGAGCCAGAGCGCAGGGCGAGTTCGCCCATGAAGTACATCGGCACGACGAAGAAGAGGATGAGCCAGAGCAGGCCTGGTCCCAGTAGCCAGTAGGGGACCAGGCGTTGCTTCAGGCTCATCGGCTCACCCGGTCAGCACGTCCTGCCAGGCCTCGTTGACCCGTTCCAGGTCCGGCGGCGTGTTCTGGCCCGTGCAGTTGCGGGTGAACTCTTCGGTCGGGAAGACGATCTCGCTCTCCGCGAGCTCCGACCCTCGTTTCTCGAGGAGCTCCTTTACGCCCTGCACTGGCGAGATGTATTCGACGTATTCGGTTATGTCGCTCGCCACCTCGGGCCGGTAGACGAAGTCCATCCAGGCGAGCGCCGCCGCGGTGTTGGGGGCGCCGACCGGGATCACCATGTTTTCCGACCACCTCGTGCAACCCTCGGTCGGCATCCGCCATTCGGCGTTCTCGTTTTCGATCAGCGAGGCGTCGCCCGACCAGCCGATCGCGGCGACGATGTTGCCGGCGGTGAGGTCCTCGGTGTACTCGTTGCCGGTAAATCGGCGGATCTGCCCGGAGTCGGCGGCGTCGCCTTGAGTTTGTCGATCGCGTCGAGCCACTGATCGGCGCTCGCCTGCGCCGGGTCGACGCCTTCGGCGAGCATCACCAGCGCCGGCGTTTCGCGCAGTTCGTCCAGCATCGTCACCTTGCCCTTGTATTTCGGGTCGAAGAGGTCGTTGACCGAGCGGATCTCGGGCGCCTTGGAGGTGTCGACCCAGATCCCGGTCATGCCGCCCTGCCACGGCACCGAGAACTTGCGTTCCGGGTCGAATCCCGGGCTCTCGAGGCTGGGCAACAGGGTTTTGAAGACCGTTGGCAGATCGGCGTGGTCGATCTCCTGCAGATAGCCGAGGTCATGCATCTGCTTCGCCATGTAGTCGGCGACGACGAAGATGCTGCGCCCGCCCGATTCACCCTGTTCGAGCTGCGGCTGCAGCTTGCCGAAGAAGCCGTCATTTGAGTTGATGTCCTCGATGTAGTCGACTTTGACGCCGGTCTCGTCTTCGAACTCGGCGACCGTCCCTTTCGGTCCCGGGTCGATGTAGCCGGGCCAGTTGGAGATCGTCAGGCTGCCGCTCGCCGGGCCGGCTTCGGCCGTCGTCACCTCGTCGCTGCTGCCCCCGCCGACCGTGTCGCCGCCGCAGGCGGCGAGGCCGAGCGCGGCGGTGACAGCCGCCACCGCGAGGGCAAGCGCGACCACGCCGCGCCGATTCTTTTCTCGACCTTGCATCTCAGCCACCCTCTCTCGTTGCTTCCAGTTCGGCGTCGTCTTGCCGGGGGCGCTCCTGCGTACCCAAGCTCGTCTCGCCTTCGTCGGAATCCCGAACCACGTGCATGTGCTCGGGCTCCCAAAAAAGCTCTACCCGCACCCCGCCCCCCGGAAGCTCCTGGCGCTCGGCGTCGCTGGCGTTCGGCACCAGCACGGTCATCCGCACCGCTTCGCCGAGGTCGACGACGATTTGCGTCGCGGTGCCGAGGTAGACCGAGCTCTCGACGACGCCCCCGACCCGCGGCAGGCCGTCGGATTGCGGCGCCCCTTTGGCCGCCGCGTCGATGCGCAGCTTCTCCGGTCGCACGACCGCGTAGCAGCGCGTGCCGGTGGCCAGGCCGGCGGTGTCCGAATGCAGAGTCGGTCCCTGGTCGAGCCGCACCTCCCCTTCGCCGGTCACCGTCGCCGGCATCAGGTTCGAGACGCCGATGAAGCCGGCGACGAAGGTGGTCGCCGGCCGCTCGTAGACCTCCTCGGGGCCGCCGACCTGTTCGACCCGGCCCTGATTCATCACCGCGATCCGGTCGCTCATCGTCAGCGCCTCCTCCTGGTCGTGGGTGACGTAGACGAAGGTGATCCCGACCTCGCGCTGGATTCGCTTCAGCTCGATCTGCAGCCCCTTGCGCAGCTTCAGGTCGAGGGCGCCGAGCGGCTCGTCGAGCAGCAGCACCTTTGGCAGGTTGACCAGCGCCCGCGCCAGCGCCACCCGCTGCTGCATGCCGCCGGAGAGCTGCGCCGGACGCCGCTTCGCCTCGGCGCTGAGCCCCACCCGCTCCAGCTCGGCGGCGACGCGTGGGCCGATCTCCTCCCTGGGGACTCGCTTGCGCTTCAGCCCGAAGGCGACGTTGTCTTCGACGCTGAGGTGGGGGAAGAGGGCGTAGCTCTGGAAGACCGTGTTGGTCGGGCGCTTGTGGGGAGGGAGCCCGGCGACGTCGGTGCCCTCGATGCGGACCTCCCCTGCGCTGGGCTGCTCGAAGCCGGCGATCATCCGCAGCGTCGTCGTCTTGCCGCAGCCGCTCGGCCCGAGCAGGGTGAAGAACTCCCCGGAAGCGAGGTCGAGGCTGAGGTCGTCTACCGCGAGGAGGTCGCCGAAGCGCTTGCTTACGCCGACCATCTCGACGCTAGGGCCACTGTTTTTCGTCTCGTGCTCCGTGTTGCCAGGTTGCGCCAAGTTGGCTATATCGTAACTCTCCGCACTAGGACTGACCCTATACGAACTGTATAAGAGTTATGTGTTCCTTATACCCATTGGCAACTTGCGCTTGCTCTATCCTGGGTCTAGCTTTGTCCATACTGTCGTAGGCAAGCCCAAGTGAGAGGAGCCGATAGATGGCCATAACGTCGTCGGATAGTCGTCAGGAGGTCGGCACCGGCTTGCAGGAGCTCGCCCAGCGCCATCTCTGGATGCACTTCTCGCGGATGGGCTCCTACGGGCCAGGCCACGAGATCCCGATCATCACCCGCGGCGAGGGCTGCTACGTCTACGACGACCACGGCAACCGCTACCTCGACGGCCTCTCCGGCCTCTTCTGCGTCAACGCCGGTCACGGCCGCACCGAGCTGGGCGAGGCGGCGGCCCGCCAGGTCGAGGAGCTCGACTTCTACACGCTGTGGAGCTATGCGCATCCCCGCGCGATCGAGCTTGCCGCGAGGCTTGCCTCCCTCGCGCCAGGCGATCTCAACCGTGTCTTCTTCACCTCGGGCGGCTCGGAGGCGGTCGAGTCGGCGCTGAAGCTGGCCCGCAACTATCACCGCGAGCTCGGCAAAGGCCAGAAGCACAAGGTGATCGCCCGCGAGATCGCCTACCACGGCACCACGCTCGGCGCGCTTTCGGCCACCGGGATCACCGAGCTGCGCTCGCAGTTCGAGCCGCTCACCCCCGGCGGCTGCCACGTCCCCAACACCAACGTCTACCGCTGGCCCGAGGACCGCCACCCGCTCTGGGCGGCGACCGCGATCGAGGAGCGGATCCAGTTCGAGGGGCCGGAGACCGTGGCCGCCGTGATCCTCGAGCCAGTCCAGAACGCCGGCGGTTGCTTCGTCCCGCCCGAGGGCTACTTCGAGCGAGTGCGCGAGATCTGCGACCGCTACGACGTGCTGATGATCTCCGACGAGGTGATCTGCGCCTGGGGGCGCCTCGGCCATTACTTCGGCTGCGAACGGTTCGGCTACATGCCCGACATCGTCACCCTTGCCAAGGCCATGACGTCGGCGTACGTCCCGATGGGCGCGGTGATCGCCTCCGACGCGGTGGCCGCCCCGTTCATGCAGGGGGATGCCTCTTTCGCCCACGGCTTCACCTTCGCCGGCCACCCACTGGCCTCGGCGGTGGCGATGGCCAACCTCGACGTCTTCGAGCGCGAGGACCTCTGCGGCCACGTCCTCGCCAAGGAAGGCGAGTTCCGCCAGATGCTGGAGACCCTGCACGACATCCCGATCGTGGGGGACGTGCGCGGCGCCGGCTACTTCCACGCGATCGAGCTGGTCAAGGACCGCGAGACCAAGGAGGGCTTCAGCGACGAGGAGTCCGAGGAGCTTCTGCGTGGCTTCCTCTCCGGTGAGCTCTACAGGCGCGGGCTGATCTGCCGCGCCGACGATCGCGGTGACCCGGTGGTGCAGCTGGCACCGCCGCTGATCGCCGGCAGCGAGCAGTTCGAGGAGATCCACGACGCCCTGCACGCGGTGCTGGGCGAGGCCTGGAAGCGGGTTCGGCGGTAGGCGCACTCATGCTGACCGTCCAAAGCCTGCTCGACGAACTAGACCTCGAGCTCGTGGCCGGCGCCGACGCGGCCGAAGCGCCGGTGCGCTGGGTCCACATCTCCGAGCTCGAGGACCCGACGCCGTGGCTCTCGGGCGGCGAGCTGATGCTGACCACGGGGATCCCGCTCACCTCCGCGGCCAAGCAGCGCGCCTTCATCCGGCTGCTCGCCGACAGCAACCTGGCCGGGCTGGGCGTCGGCACCGGCTTCAGCCACGACAAGCTGCCCAAAGCCATGGTCGAGGAGGCGCGCAAACGTGGATTCCCGCTCTTCGAGGTCCCCTACTCGGTCCCGTTCATCGCGATCACCGAGAAGGCCTTCGCCCGTCTCGTCAACGAGCAGTACGAGGTGCTGCAGCGCGGCATCGCGGTGCAGCGGCGACTCGAGCGGCTGGTCCTGGAAGAGCGCGGGCTGGAGGAGATCGTGGCGACCATCTCCTCCGCGGTCGGCGGCACCGTGGCGATCCTCGGCGGCCGCGGCGAGCGCCTGGCCGGCCGCGCCTTCCGCCGCCAGCTCTCGGCCGAGACCGTGAACGCGATCCGCGAAGAAGCGCTCACTCACACCGCCGACGGCCACCCGTTCGTCCCCTCCCATTCGGCGGTCGCCGGACGCGCCCTCGCCCACCCGGTGATCTCTCCGGGCGGCGGCCCCCCGCAGGCGTGGGTGGTGATCGTCCGCGACTCGGGCGGCCTCGGCGACTTCGAGCGGCTGATCCTGCAGCAGGCGGTGGCCGTCGTCGCCCTGGAGCTGATGCGGCGCCGGGTCGCGAGCGAGACCGAGCGGCGCCTCGCCGGCGACGTCCTCGCCGGGGCGCTGGGCGGCCGCCTCGACCCGACCGAGCTGCGCCGCCGCCTCGAGCCCTTCGGGATCGGAGACGAGGCCGCGGTGCTGGTCTTCGACCTCGACGACCCGGCCGCCGCCGAGCCGGCGCTCGAGCGGGCTCTGGCCGCAGACGCCTGCCCCGCCGTCGTCGCGCCGCACACCAGCGGTCGTCGCGAGCTGCTCTGCGCGGTCGTCGACGCCGCCGACCGCGACCCGGTCGACCTCGCCGCCGAGGCCCGCCGTGCCCTGGTCAAGGACCGGGGCGCGGTCCGCGCCGCCGCCAGCCGGCCGGCGCCGCCAGAGAACCTGCGGCACTCCTTCCACGAGGCTCGCTGCGCCCTCGAGGCGACCGCGATCGGCAACGGCAGCGCGCCCGAGGTGGCCTCCTGGCGCGATCTCGGTGCCTTCACCCTGCTGCTCTCGATCCAGGACGACGAGGCGCTGAAGCTCTACTGCGACAGCGTGCTCGGCCCGATCGAGGAGGGCGACGAGGACTACGGCGGCGAGTTGCTGCGCTCGCTGGAGGCGTTCATCGAGCAGAACGGCCAGTGGGAGAAGGCCGCTCGCGAGGTCTACTGCCACCGCCACACGCTGCGCTACCGGATGCGCAAAGTCGAGGACCTGACTGGCCGCGACCTCTCGCGCGCCCACGACCGGATCGAGTTCTGGCTGGCGCTCAGAGCACGGGAGCTGGTGACGTGAGGGTCGGGGTTCCCGCAGAGATCAAGCCGGACGAGCACCGGGTCGCGATCACGCCGGCCGGGGTGCGGGAGATGGCCGAGCACGGCCACGAGGTGCTGGTCGAGGCCGGCGCCGGGTCCGGCAGCGCGATCTCCGACGCCGAGTACGAAGCCCAGGGCGCCCGCATCGTCCCCGGCGCCGCCTCTGTCTTCTCCGAGGCGGAGATGGTGATCAAGGTGAAGGAGCCCCAGCCGGCCGAGGTCGAGATGCTGCGCCCCGGCCAGCTCCTCTTCACCTACCTGCACCTCGCCCCCGACCCCGAGCTGACCCGCGGCCTCTGCGAGTCCGGCGCCACCTGCGTCGCCTACGAGACGGTCGAGGACGCGCGCGGGCGCCTGCCGCTGCTGGCCCCGATGAGCGAGATCGCCGGCAAGATCGCCACCCAGGCCGGCGCCTTCATGCTCGAGAAGCCGCTCGGGGGCCGCGGCATCCTGCTCGGCGGCGTGCCCGGCGTCGCCGCCGCCAACGTGATGGTGATCGGCGGCGGCGTGGTCGGGATGAACGCGGCCTTCATCGCGATCGGGATGGGGGCGGACGTCTTCGTCTTCGACAAGTCGATCGACCGGCTGCGCGAGCTGGAGGCCGATTTCGCCGGCAGCTGCTCGACCGTCTACTCGACCACGCTGGCGGTTGAGGAGATGCTGCCCCGCGCCGACCTGGTGATCGGCGCGGTGCTCGTCCACGGCGCCCGCGCGCCCTTCGTCGTGCGCCGCGAGCAGCTGGCGCTGATGAAGCCCGGCGCGGTGCTGGTCGACGTCGCCATCGACCAGGGCGGCTGCTTCGAGACCTCGCACCCGACGACCCATCGCGACCCGACCTTCGAGGTCGACGGGATCACCCACTACTGCGTCGCCAACATGCCCGGCGCGGTGCCGATCACCTCGACCCATGCCCTCACCAACGCGACCCTGCCCTATGCGATCGCCCTCGCCGACGAGGGAGTCGCCGGCGCGATCCGGCGCGATCCGGGCCTGCGCCCGGGAGTCAACGTCGCCGCCGGCGCGGTCACCCACCCGGCGGTCGCCGACGGCGTAGGCATGACCTGCGTCCCCGTAGAGGACGCGCTGACAATTCGACTGGAGGCGAGATGAGAAAGCTGAAGAACTTCATCGGCGGCAAGGCGGTCGACCCGGCCGAGGGCGGCACGGAGGAGGTCGTCAACCCGGCCACCGGCGAGGCGATCGCCGAGGCTCCGCTCTCGACCAAGCCCGACGTCGACGCGGCGGTGGCGGCGGCGAAGGCCGCCTTCCCGGGCTGGGCGGCGACCCCCCCAGGCGAACGGGCGCGTGCCCTGCTGCGGATGGCCGACCTGATCGAGGAGCGAGGCGAGGAGATCGCCGACCTCGAGTCCGCCGACGCGGGCAAGCCGCGCGGCGCCGTGGTCGAGGACGAAATCCCGGTGATGGCAGACCAGCTGCGCTTCTTCGCCGGGGCGGCTCGCACCATGGAGGGCCGTGCCGCCGGCGAGTACATGGAGGGGCGCACGTCCTTCATCCGCCGCGAGCCGATCGGCGTGGTCGGTCAGATCACGCCCTGGAACTACCCGCTGATGATGGCGATCTGGAAGATCGGCCCGGCGCTCGCCACCGGCAACACCGTGGTGATGAAGCCGGCCGAGACGACGCCGCTGACCACGCTGCTCTTCGCCGAGTGGTGCGCCGAGATCCTGCCGGCGGGCGTCTTCAACGCGATCGGGGGCCACGGCGAGCCGACCGGGGCGGAGCTTGTCACCCACCCCGACGTGGCGATGGTCTGCCTGACCGGCTCTCCCCCCACCGGCAAGTGGATCGCCAAGGCGGCGGCGGACTCGCTGAAGCGGGTCCACCTCGAGCTTGGCGGCAAGGCGCCGGTTGTGATCTTCGACGACGCCGACATGGAGGCGGCGATGGAGACCATCGCCGGGACCGGCTACTACAACGCCGGCCAGGACTGCACCGCCGCCACCCGAGTTCTCGCCTCAAAGGGCGTTTACGACGACGTCGTCGGGGGACTCGCCGAGGAAGCCAGGGGCCTGGTGCTGGGCGACACGATGAGCGCCGACACGACGCTGGGCCCGCTCAACTCCTCCCGCCAGCGGGAGCGAGTTGAGGGCTTCCTCGAGCGCAGGCCCGCCAACGCGGAGATCGTCACCGGCGGCTCGCAGCCGGATTTGCCCGGCTTCTTCCTCGAGCCGGCGGTCGTCGCCGGCCTGGAGCAGGGCGACGAGATGATCCAGGACGAGATCTTTGGCCCGGTGATCACCGTGCAGCCTTTTACCGACGAGGCAAAGGCGATCGAGTGGGCCAACGGGACCCGCTACGGGCTTGCCTCCTCGGTTTGGACCCGCGACGTCGGCCGCGCGATGCGAGTCGCGGCCGCGCTGGATTTCGGCTGCGTCTGGATCAACGACCACATCCCGATCGTCGCCGAGATGCCGCACGGCGGCTTCAAGCAGTCCGGCTACGGCAAGGACCTGTCGGTCTACGCCCTGGAGGACTACACCGAGATCAAGCACGTGATGGTGAACCTTGAGTAGAGCGCCCTCCGGGCGGGCGACTACCATCGCCGCCCGATGAAGGCAGCCATTGGATTGGCTCTGGCCGCGGTCGTGTTCATCGCCGCGGCGCCGGCGCCCGAGGAAGAAGACCCGCGCTGCCATGGGCGGCAGGCGGACGTCGTCGGCACCGACGGGAACGACGAGCTGCGGGGAACGCCCGAGCGCGATGTGATCTGGGGCGGCGGGGGGGACGACTCGATCCACGGCAGCCTCGGCAACGACCTGCTCTGCGGGGGGCCTGGAGCCGACCTGGTCCACGGCGGCCGGGGCAACGACGAGGTCGACGGCGGCGCCGGGGACGGAGACCGGGCGATCGGCGACCTCGGCGACGACAAGGTGCTTGGCGGGACCGGCGACTCCGACGAGGCGGCCGGCAGCCTCGGCATCGACACGGTCAGCGGCGGGCCCGGAGACTTCGACTTCGTCCACGGCGACTACGGCTACGACCGCATGGACGGAGGGCCGGGCACCGACGACGTCGCCTCCTTCGCCACCGACGTCGGTGCGGGGCGCGATGGCGGCGGCGTAAAGGTCAACTTGGGCAGGCACAAGGCCCGCGGCGACGGCCACGATCGCCTTTTCCGCTTCGAGGACCTCGAGGGCTCGGCCTTCGACGACGTCCTCGTCGGCAATAGGCGCGCCAACGCGATCGCCGGCGGCGCCGGCGACGACGTCGTTCGCGGCGGTGGCGGCAAGGACGAGCTGATCGGCGGCAATGGGTCGGACCGCTGCAACGGGGCAAAGGGACGCACCGAGTCCTGCGGCCGCGAAGCGAGGCCGAAAGCCTCCGCCTACGTCGAGCTCGACGCGGTCACGGGCGGCGGCGGGGGCCTCCAGCTCGTCGGTGGCTCGGGGCGCGACCGCTTCGTCGTCGGCTTCGACGAAGAGAGCTCCACCTTCGGCGTCACCGCCGCCAAGGGCCTCGCGCTCGGGTCCGGTTGCGAACGGGTGAGCGCTCTGCAGGCGAGCTGCCAGGTCGCCGGGCCGGCGCGCTGGCTGATGGCCGACCTCGGGCCCGGACGCGACAGCCTCACGGTCGAGGGCTCCCTCGTGGGCGCCCAGAACGTCCGCATCGCCGGCGGCCACGGCAACGACACGATCCGCGGCGGCGACGAGGACGACCTGATCGAGGGCGGCTTCGGCGCCGATCGCCTCTACGGCGGGGCGGGGGCGGACGGCCTGATCGGCAGCAGGCCCGGGCCGACCTTCCTCTACGGCGGCCCCGACGGCGACCTCCTTGCCGCGGGGGGCGGCTGTGCGGGCGGGGCGCTGGTCGGCGGCCCCGGCCGCGACGACGCCTCCTTCGCCGAGACGCCCTCGCACCCGGGCATCCTCCACGTCTCGTTTCCCGCCCATGCAGCCTGGATCGACGCGATCCCGGGCTGCGACCGGGTCCGCCTCTCGCCCACCAACGAGGACATGGAGGGTTCCTTCGACTGGGATGTCCTGATCGGCGACGGCCGCGCCAACAACATGCTCGGCCAGCCCGGCGCCGACCGCTTCTACGGCGGCGGCGGGGACGACGTGATCGACGCCCGCGACGGGACGCGGGACTTCTCGATCCAGTGCGGTCGCGGCGCACCCGCCACGAAGGGGAGGCCCGCGCGCGGCGCGTCCACCGGCCGCGCCCTGATCGACCCCTTCGACCCCGGCACAGCCCTCTGCGGCATCACGAAACACGGCAAGCCGGTCGACGGCCTGGGCATCGCAGACGAGCCCTGATCGGGGACGTGTGGGCGGGAGCCTGGTCGCCCTCCATTCGAACCCACACCCCACGCGCTGCGCGCGTGGGGTGAACCTCGTGCGCGGCTGCGCCGCGCCCCAGGACAGATTGCATAGGCCGCTTCGCGAGGTTCGCCCGGAGGGCGGCCAGGCTCCCTCCAACAGCTCCCAATAAGCCCGACCCTGCGAAGCCGTGCCCAAATCTCCCAAGCTTTAAAAAAGAGCTTGGGGGCGCCCGAAACGGCCCCCCGGACATGGGGAGCTTTCGGGGAGCCGGTGGCGCCTCCGAGGTAGGAGCTCTCGAAACCAGCGTGCTGTTGGAGGGATGCCGGTGCCTCTCACACCTAGCGCCCGCGGTTTTCGCCGTTCGCCACCGCGCACGCTTCCCCCGCCCCGACGAAAGGAGCGAGGGTCACGTAGGTGGCGAGCGGGACGATCTCCTGCATGCTCTCGGCGCCCGAACGCTTTACCTGGTCGTAGATCATCGAGTAGATCGCGCCGCCGATCGCCTCGGCGGCGATCGGGCTGACGCCGGGGTTGAGCTCGATAGCCGGGCACGAGCAGCGCCTCCATGCCCTCCATCACCTGGTCGCGCTGTTCCAGCGCCCTTTTGCCGGCCGCGTAGACGTCGACCGCGCCCAGCCTCGTGTACTCGGGCTCGGCTGCGCAGAAGGCGAACATCCCGGCGAAGGCGCCGCGAACCTGGTGGGGCCAGTCCGACGCACGGCGAAAGGCCGGCAGCGTCGTCGCCAGCATCTGCGCCGAGCCGCTGTCGACCGCGGCCAGCATCGCCTCCTCCTTGTCGGCGAAGTTGGCGTAGAAGGTCGAGAGGGAGATCGAGGCCCGGGCGGCGACGTCGCCGATCGTCGCCGCCGGATAGCCCTTCTCGGCGACCACCGATGCCAGCGCTCGCAGGATCCGCTCGGCCGGGTCATATCCCTGCACCGGGCCGGCGTTGGCGGGTGGCTTGTTGCGAGGGCGACGGAGGGGCGCGGGGGGAGGGGGATAGGCAAGCGCCCAGTCCCACATCTGCGGGACCAGCTCGACCAGATCCTCCTCTTCGCCGCGGTACAGCCGGGTGTGGATGACCTTGCGCACCCCGCCGATCAGCGCCCGCACCAGCTCGGGCGGCATCTTCTCGTCACCCCGGACCTGTTCGAGCGTCGCCGCGACGAAGCCCTGGAAGGCGTCGGTCGTGCGGTCGATCTCCTCCACCGCACGCGTGCCCGCCGCGTAGATCTCGACGAAGCACATGCGCGCCGCCGCCGCCTGGTCGACGATCAGCCCGACAAAGGCCTCGAAGGCCTCGCGAGCGCGCTCCTCCGTGGGCGGATGGTCCTCGCCGTCGCCGACGATGGAGTCGATCGCGGGGCCGACGAATGCCTCGAGGGCCGCCAGAAGGCACTCTTCCTTGTCCCTGAAATGGTCATAGAAGGCGCTGCGCGAGACTCCGGACAGCTCGAGCAGATCGGCGACGCGCGTCGCCTCGTAGCCTTTCTCGGCGACCACCGCGACCATCGCCGCATAGAGGCGTTCGCGCTGGTTGCGCGCGACCTCTTCGGCCGGGAGCCTGCGGCCGGGTTGCAGCTTCCGCTCACGCAGCGCACCGGCGTCACCCCACGGGGTCTTCAACGTAGGCCCACGATCGGCGATATTTGCGCTCTCAGCTGTCCTCATGATCTTGTCGGGAAGAATAGTACGTGTGATTCTTTGTAAAGACAAGCCAGTCTGTCACAGAATTTCTCTTTCGACAGCCATAATGTCACGAATATCGAGCTTTGACGCCGAAGGACAGGACAAGGAATGTTGACCTGAGCGTAAGAACGTGTTTGTATGTCATTCCCATGGATGCCCAGGAAGCGGCGGTTCCGCCCGAGGTCCATCTGCCACTGCCGAACGGTGGTCCTCCGCCGGCCGTGAGCACGGTCGGTACGGCTCCTGCGAGGCAGCGCCTATCGAACGAGTTCGTGGCTCAGCACCAGCGCGCGCGGATCGTCAACGGGCTGGCCGAGGAGATCGTCGCGCATGGGTACCGGGACGTGACCGTGGCCGGCATCGTCAAGCGGGCCGGGGTCGCCAGGAACACCTTCTACGGCAACTTCGCCAACAAGGAGGAGTGCTTCCTCGCCGCCTCCGACCTGGCCGGCGAGGAAGCGATGAGGCAGGTCGCCGACGCCGTCAGGGTCGCCCCGCGCGAGTGGGCCGAGCAGGTTCGCGCCGGGATCGGCGCCTTCCTCGCCTACGTGGCAAGCGAGTCGGCGCTCGCCCGCGTCTTCGTCGTCGAATCGCTCGCCGCCGGGCCGGCTGCCGCCCAGCGCTACGAGCGGACGGTGCGTGCTGTCGCGCCCTTCTTCCGGCTGGGCCGGCGCACCCGGGAGTCGGCCCAGCATCTGCCGCCGACGCTGGAGGAGACGATCGTGGGCGGCATCTTCTGGGTCGTCTACCAGCGCATCGTGATCGGACGACCCGAGGAGCTCGAGGGATTGCTGGGCGAGCTGGTCGAGTTTGCGCTGACCCCCTACCTGGGCGCGACCGCGGCCCGGCGGGTGGCCGAGGCACGCGACAACTGAGCGGCGCTAGGAGGGTCTAGTGAAACCCGGGTGTTGCGCCTAGGGGCGGAGTTCGGTGAACCCGGCGGCCGCGAAGTCGCCGTCGAAGGCGAGCGCCTCCTCTATCCCCTTGGCTCGCATGTAGGCGAAGCTGGTCGCGTCGACGAAGGAGTACTCGCGCTCGTCGTGCTGGCGCAGCCAGCGGAGTGCCTCGCCTTCGAGATCCTCTGGGACCCGAGCTACCTGGACGTGCTGACCCTCGCCGCCGATGCTGTCGAGGAATTCCACGGCCTTTCGATGCCACCGCTTGCAGCGAAGCCAGGTCCAGGTCTCACCTCGGATCAGATTGGTAGCCACGATGCGGCGGCTGGCAGCTTGTTTCAGCAGCGTGAGCGCCATTTCGTGGCGAGGGTCGCGATCGTCCATCGCGGCGATGAGGAATGAGGTGTCCGCGAAGATCAGGGGGGCGGCTTCAGGCCGTAGACGACCTCGTCGATCGTCCGGGTGTCGTTCGGATCGCTGGACACCGTCCCGCACAGCTTGAAGAACGGGTCCTCCTCTATGGGTGGCAACGGTCGTATCTCCTCCCGCACGCAACGCCTGATCACCTCCGCCTTCGAGAGCCCTTCTTGCTCGGCGCGTCTTTCAACCGCCGCGTCCAGCTCGGGCTCGATCGATATCTGCAGTCGCTTCATGCGGGCCAAGTTACATCACTCACCTTAAGGTAATGTAACAAATTACGCGTGAAAGTGTGCCAATTGGGGTCTCGTCTAGGCTTCGGGCATGGCCGGGAGCCCGAGTGAGGACGAGGCCGCCGCGATCGCGGCGGCGGTCGAGCGGTTCGTCGCCGAGACGGCGCCGGCGCCCGCCGGCCACGAGGAGATCGTGAGCCCGTGGCAGCGAGCGGCCCTGCTCGAAGGAGTCAGCGCGAAGGGCACCGTCGAGGATCCAGAAGGAGGAGTGAGATGGCTGTCGTGAAGATCATCGAGCTGGTCGGGAGCTCGAAGACGTCAACCGACGACGCGGCGAAGCAGGCCCTCGCCCAGGCTCAGGGCACGCTGCGCAACATCCGGGCCGTCGACATCGTGTCGACTGGGATTCGGGGTGAGAACCTGGACGAGTACCGTGCTCACGTGCGGGTCGCCTTCTTGATCGAAGGGACCGAGATCGACTGACCCGACCCGCCGAGCCGGCGGGTCCTGTCACGGATTTGGTGCCACCACCCCTGCGGTAGCTAAAGCTTCCTCGGGGTGGTCCCCCAAATCCGCGCCACCCACCGGCAGGGACCGCGCCGGGAGACGTCTCCTCCGGTTAGCTAGATTCCCCTCCATGAGCTCAGAGCCACGAGAGGTTTCGCGCGAAGAGGCGAAAAAGCTTGTTGCCGACGGAGCGCAGCTGATTGACGTGCGGGCGGGGCATGAGTGGGATGCGGGGCGGATCGAGGGGGCTTCGCATCTGCCGCTGGCCGAGCTGGCCGGGCGGGCGGGGGAGCTCGACAGGGAGCGGCCGGTCGTTCTCTACTGCCGGGGGGGCAACCGGTCGACGATGGCTGCCGAGGCGTTGAGGGCCGAGGGGTTCGATGCGGTGAAGCTGAGCGAGGGGATCGTCGGCTGGGCCGAGGCCGGGTTGCCGCTCGAGCCCGAGGGGGCGCGGGTGGCTGAGTCGGGCGAGGCGGCCGAGATTCTCCATGCCCGGAAGCGGCTTCCTCCCAGCTAGCCGCAGAAAATACCCTAATCCCTGTCAGGTTTTGCTATTTTCCAGAGCGTGGAGGTAGCAGTCGACCAGCAGAAGGAGCAGCGGGGCAAGGGCCGCACCGGCACCCTGGAGAACCCCGAGCGCTACGACAACGTCCCGGGGAACGTCATCCCGATCATCGAGCGCGAGTTCGACGACTTCGACAACGAAGCCGAGGAGTTCCTCGCCGGCAAGATGCCCGAAGACGAGTTCATCGGCTTCCGCCTCAAACAGGGCGTCTACGGGCAGCGCCAGCCCGACGTGCAGATGGTGCGGGTGAAGCTCCCCTTCGGCGGCGTCACCCCCGAGCAGATGGAGGCCTTCGCCGACGTGGTCGAGAAGTGGGCCCCGCTCGAGAAGGGCCACATCACGACGCGGCAGAACATCCAGATCCACCACGTCCCCCTGCGCGACATGGAGTCGCTGATCCGCGAAATCTCAGCCGTCGGCCTCTCCTCGCGCGAGGGCTGCGGCAACACGGTGCGCAACGTCACCGGCGACCCCTGGGCGGGCGTCGCGCCCGACGAGGTCTTCGACCCGACTCCCTACGCCGGCGCCTACGTCCGCTACTTCGTCCGCCACCCGACGACGCAGCTGATGCCGCGCAAGATCAAGACCGCCTTCACCGGCTCCGACGAGGACCGCGCGATCACCGGCATCCACGACGTCGCCTTCCTCAGCCGCGAACGCGACGGGGTCAAGGGCTTCGAGGTCCGGGTCGGCGGCGGCACCTCGATCATGGCCCGCGTCGCGCCGACGCTCTACGAGTTCGTCGAGGCCGACAACGGCGACTACCTCAAGGTCTCCGAGGCCGTGCTGCGGATCTTCGACCGCCAGGAGTGGCTGCGGGTCAACCGCGCCCGCGCCCGGATCAAGGTCCTGGTCGACAAGATCGGCATCGAGGCCTTCCGCGAGCTGGTCGACGAGGAGCTGGAGGGCGACTGGGTCGCCGAACGGGAATTCGACGCCGACCTGGTCGAGCGCCTGCGCTTCGACGACGACGAGGAGGCCAACGCCCCCGAGCCGCCGCTCGAGCCCGCCTCGCCCAACGGCGAGCGCTCCGAGTTCGAGCGCTTCTGCGAGTCCAACGTGCAGGCCCAGCGCCAGGAGGGCTTCTCCGCGCTCGAGGTGAAGATCACCCGCGGCGACCTGAGCCCGGAGCAGTTCCGCGGCCTGGCCGCGATCATGCGCGAGTTCACCGGCGGCTACGCGCGCAGCACCGTCCAGCAGAACCTGGTCCTTCGCTGGGTCCGCGACGAGGCCCTCTTCGACGTCTGGCAGCGGCTCGAGGCGCTCGGCCTCGGCGCCCCTGGCGCTCGCGAGATCACCGACGTGGTCAGCTGCCCCGGCACCGACAGCTGCAAACTCGGCATCACCAGCTCGATGGGGCTGAACCGCGCGGTCAAAGAGCGGCTCGACGCGATGGACGTCAGCGACGGGCTGACCCGGCAGATCCACGTGAAAATGAGCGGTTGCCCCAACGGCTGCAGCCAGCACCACATCGCCAACATCGGCTTCTACGGTGCCTCGCTGAAGGTGGGGGAGCGCCAGATGCCCGCCTACATCCCGCACATCGGCGGCAACTACGAGGGTGGCGAGGTCGTCTTCGGCACGCGGCTGAAATCGCGCCTGCCGGCGAAGCGGGTGCCCGAGGCGGTCGAGCGCTGGGTTCGCCTGTATGAGGCGGAGCGCTCGGGCGAGGCCGAGGAGTTCAACGCCTTCGCCGAGCGCGCCGGGGCGGCGCGCTTCGAAGAGGAGGTCAAGGACCTGACCCTGCCGGCCGAGTTCAGCCTCGAGACGATGCAGCAGTTCATCGACTGGAACCGGTCGAGCCCCTACAAGGTCGAGAGGGGCGAGGGCGAGTGCGCGATATGAACCCCGTCGCCGACCCGCCGAAGATCTCCGACCCGGAGGCGATCGCCGTCGACCTCGAGGACCGCAGCGCCGAGCAGGCGATCGAGTGGATGTTCGAGACCTTCGGCGAGAGCCACTACATCGCCTGCTCGTTTCAGAAAACCAGCTCGGTGACCGCTCACCTGGCGAGCAAGGTAAACCCGCAGGCGCGCTTCTTCTACCTCGACACCGACGTGCTCTTCCCCGAGACCTACGAGACGCGCGACCGCCTCGCCGCCTCGCTCGGCGTCGAGTTCGACCGCTTTAACAACCTGACGCTGGAGGAGCAGGCCGCCAAGCACGGCGACGAGCTCTGGAACCGCGACCCCGACGCCTGCTGCGGCTTGCGCAAGGTTGAGCCGATGCGCCGGGCGCTCTCTTCCGTAGACTGCTGGCTCGCTGGCGTCCGCCGCGAAGACTCGGCCAGCCGCGCCAAGACCCCCAAGTTCGGCTGGGACAAGCGCTTCGAGCTCTGGAAGCTCAACCCGCTTGCGGACTGGTCCGAGCGCGACGTCTGGAACTACATCCATGAGCACGACCTCCCGTACAACCCGCTCCACGACCGGGGCTACCCCTCGATCGGCTGCACCCACTGCACCAAGCCGGTCGAAGCGGGCGGTTCCCCCCGCGACGGCCGCTGGGCGGGTCTCGAAAAGTCCGAGTGCGGGATCAACTAGCGCCGCGACGCGGCTTCCATAAACCCATCACGACCCGATTGGTGAGACTGCTTGATGAGCGAGACGATGACTGAGCTTTCCCTGACACTTTCCGAGCGCCACACGGCCGACTTCGAGATGATCGGCAACGGCGGCTTCGCGCCGCTGAGCGGCTTCCAGGGCTCGGCCGACTGGCAGCGCGTCTGCGACGAGATGCGGACCGCCGACGGCCAGTACTGGCCGATCCCGATCACCCTGGCGACCGACCTGCAGTGCGAGGTCGGCGACGTCGTCTCGCTCTCCAGCGACGAAGGCAAGCCGCTGGGCCGGATCAGGGTCGAGGAGATCTTCGAGCGCGACGTGCGCGAGGAGGCCGAGAAGGTCTACGGCACCGCCGACGAGGCCCACCCGGGCGTCGCCGCGATCTACGAGGAGGGCAGCCGCTGCATCGCCGGCCCGATCGAGGTCGACGCCCTGCCGGACCACGAGGACGCCTTCATGCGTCGCTACAAGACGCCGGCCGAGCACAAGGCCGAGTTCGAGGAGCGCGGCTGGAAGAAGATCGTCGCCTTCCAGACCCGCAACCCGATCCACCGCGCCCACGAGTACCTGACCAAGGCGGCTCTGGAGACCTGCGACGGGCTCTTCATCCACCCGCTGATCGGCAAGACCAAGGCCGGCGACATCCCCGCCGACGTGCGGATGCGCTGCTACGAGGTGCTGATGGAGAACTACTACCCGAACGACCGCGTGGTGCTGGGCGTGAAGCCGGCGAAGATGCACTACGCCGGCCCGCGCGAGGCTGTCCTGCACGCGATCGTCCGCCGCAACTACGGCGCCACGCACTTCATCGTCGGCCGCGACCACGCCGGCGCGGGCGACTACTACGGCACCTACGACGCGCAGAAGATCTTCGACACGATCGACATCGACGAGCTCGGCATCGAGCCGCTGATGTTCGAGCACACCTTCTGGTGCAACGAGTGCGAGGGGCTTGCCTCCAACAAGACCTGTCCGCACGACCAAGAGGCGCACCTGTTCCTCTCCGGAACCAAGGTCCGCGAGATGCTCGGCAACGGCGAAAGGCCGCCGCACGAGTTCTCCCGGGACGAGGTCGCCGACATCCTGATCGACGCTTACAAGGAGGACTGAACGAGCATGGCAGGCGAGAAGGGCTTCACCCTCTGGTTCACCGGGCTTTCCGGGGCTGGCAAGACGACCATCTCCGGGATCCTGGAGACGCAGCTGCGCGAGCGCGGCTCGAAACTGGAGATCCTCGACGGCGACGTCGTCCGCGAAAACCTCTCCAAGGGGCTCGGCTTCTCCAAGGAGGACCGCGACACCAACATCCGGCGGATCGCCTTCGTCGCCGACCTGCTCAGCCGCAACGGCGTGCCGGTGATCACCGCGGCGATCTCCCCCTACGCCGAGATCCGCGACGAGGCGCACGAGCTGATGGGCGACCGCTTCATCGAGGTCTACGTCAAGGCCTCGGTCGACACCTGTGCCGAGCGTGACGTCAAGGGCCTCTACGCGAAGGCGTTCGCGGGCGAGATCAAGGAATTCACCGGCGTGTCGGACCCGTACGAGATCCCCGAGAACCCGGCCTGGGTCTGCGACACCGAAAACGAGACGCCCGAGGAATCGGCGCAGAAGCTGCTGGAGTACCTCGAGTCGCGGGAGCTGATCCCGGCGGCCGCGGTCACGGCTTAGGACTGCGTAGCGGGGGGAGGGCCGGTTGCCCTCTCCCAAAACGCGCGGCGGGAGCCGCGCTTGAGTGTTTTGGAAGAGGGCAACCGGCCCTCCCGTTCCACGGTGCCTGCGGGTGCCGTGACCGTGGCCGCCGGTCCTGCGCGTCAGCTTGTTCGTTCCGGTGCGCCTTATCCCCGGATATCGGGGATAAGGCGCACCGGAAGGGCCGTTGGCTAGGGGGAGGGCTTGACCAGGACGGTGCGGCCGTCGCTTAGGCGGTAGAGAGTTCCTACGGGCTCGCCTTGGCCGACGACCCGCTCGCCGGGCTTTAGCTGGACTTCTTTGACCTGCTGGTCCTTCTTCGCGACCACGGCGTCGGCTGGGCGGGGGGCCTCGGCCTTCGAGTTGGAGGTCAGGGCGTCGGTCAGGTTGAGCGAGGAGAGGGCGGCGAGGAGGAAGGCGACCGAGAGGACTATGCCGAGGTCGAAGAGGTTGACCAGGCCGTCGAGCGGGTCGCCGGCGCGGTCGTCGCGGCTGCGGGCGCGCGCCGTGACCTTCACGGTGCGACCGCCCAGTGGCTGTGCTGCGCGGCCGGGAACCCGTTGCCGGCCGGGGAGGTGAGGCAGGCGGCGACGTACTCGACGTCGGAGTAGTCCTGGGCGTAGATCCGGTCGCGGACGAGGGAGATGGCGAAGGCCACGGCCCCGACCAGGAGGCCGGCGACGGTGACGCTGAAGGCGACCCGGAGGTTGTCGGTCAGGGTCGCGACGTCGCCGTCGGCGAGGCCGGCGAGCGCGGGGGAGAGCGGGATCAGGGTTCCCATCAGGCCCAGCGCCGGGCCCATGCGGACGAGGATGCGGGTGCGCTCGAGCCGGCGCAGGGAGCGGTAGTCGTACTCGGCGAGGCGCTTGGCGATCCGGTGCTCGGCGCCCGGCTTGCCGACCTGGTCGACGACGTCGGCGAGCGCTTCTTCCATCACCCGGTTGCGGGCGATGGAGAGCAGGGCAACCTGCGCCTCCGCGCGCATTCCCGCGGCAAGCCGGCTCTGGCACTCGGCAACCGCGCTGTCGAGCTGCCAGATGCTGCGGCCGCGTCGGCGACGCAGCTCGGCGAGAAGGGCGCCGGCTTCGACGACGACGACCGCCAGCGCCACCAGGGCGAGGACCAGCACGGGCACGCGCAGCGCCTCGGAGACGTCGAAGAGGATCTGCTCGACGGCCATCACGTGTCCCCTTGTGGCGCCTTTCGGTCGGATAGCGACCGCAAGGCGCCACGCGACTCGGCCAGCGCCCCGGCGCCGAGCAGGCCGGCGGTGACGAGGAGGCCGAGGGCGGCGCCGGGGAGGCCGGCCCCCTCGCCGCCCGCCTCGAGCCGACCGCTCCGCGCCGCGACCGGCTTCCCCTCCTCGATCGGCCCAACGGCCCTCACAAGCTCGCCGACAACGGGTTCCCCGGCTCCGGCCTTATGCACGGTGGTATCGGTGTTGCTTCGCCGGACACTCAACGCGGCCGCAGGCCGCGTGTCCGGCGAAGCAACACCGATACCCCTCCCGGCGGAACCCGGACCCGGGGGCACGGCGCCGCGAGTGCCGGTCGCGGCGCCGTGATCGGGCGCCGCCGCGTCGCGGTCGCGCCCGCCCCCCCTGCGGTCCGGTCCGGAGAGTGGGGCGCCGACCTGGATCCTCACCACGGCCGAGGCCCCGGCTCTGTTGCCCGGAGTCGTGACGCCGACCACCACGTCGTAGCTGCCCCGCTTGGCGAAGCTGTGGGTGGCGGTGGCGCCGGAAGCCGAGCCGCCGTCGTCGAAGTACCAGGAGAAGTCGAGCTGCTCCCCGGCGCCCGCGCGGTCGACGACCGCCTCGAAGCGGACCGGCTTGCCCGGGCGCGTTCGCAGGGGCGAGGCCTCCGCCCCGACCTGCAGCGGCGAGCCGTTGCGCAGCACGACGGTGATGCCCTGCGGCGCCTCGAAGGAGTCGCTCGCGTTGAGGTCCCCGGGGCTCCCGCTGGGGCGGATGAACCCGGTCCCCGCCGCCGTCGCGTAGAGGACGGGCGGGCCTTCCGCGAAGGCGGCGGGGTCGAGCGCCTGGTCGCGGCTGAGCACGACCGATCCGCCGGCCGGCCGCTGCACCTCGAGGTAGGAGAAGCCGTAGAGATCGGCTTCGGCCGCGGTGAGGATCGCCGCGAGGGAGAAGCCGGTAACGGCCAGCGTGCTCTCGCCGCTCGCCGAGCGGAGGGTGTAGGAGCGTTCGGCGACGTCCTCGCTCCCGGCCAGAGCGGCGAGCGAGAGCGTTCGCTGCTCGCCGCCGGCCGTGACCACGGTGACCTGGGCGTCGTCGGCTCGCGCCGCGTCTACGTCCGGCCCCGCGAGCAGGCAGACCGCGAGGGCGAAAACCGCCGCCGCGGCCCCGATCAGCCGGTCGTGTAGCGGACCGTGAAGCATCCGAACTCCGTGCCGGGTGCGTAGAAGCCGGCGAAGACCGAGGTTGCGGTGCCGGAGGGAATCGCCCCGGGCACCCGTTCGTAGACGTGCATGTTGCCGTTGACCGCAACGGTGGCCGCGCGGCCGAGGTCGAGGTTGACCAGGACCTGGCGGGCGCCGGCTCCGCCGTCCTCGGCCACGGCGAAGATTGCCCGCGAGGCTCCCCCGGCGATCTCGATCTCCGGCGCCGAGACCGCCAGGTCGATTTCATGGCCGCTGAAGAGAAAGCGGACGGTACCGCCATAGTAGATCGCCGCCGTGTCGTCGGCGGGGTCCGCCGGGTTGGCGCCGCTGTCGTGCCAGCCACCGGCGAAGGGGAAGTGGAAGTCATATGCCAGCGGTGTCGAGGCGCCGTCCAGCAGGACCGGCGGGTCAGCCGTGGCGCCGCCGGAGACGCTTGTGCCCTCGCCGGTGGCGATGTAGCGGATGAAGGACTCGCGCACGTGCCAGTCGATCGTCGCGCTGGCGATGCCGGGCGCTCCGGCGGGCCGTGCCGCGACCGGCAACGGGACCTCGGGAGTGGGACCGGCGCCGCGGGGCGATGGGCAGCCGGTCGATGCCTCCGCCTCGTTCTTCCCTTGCCCTGGGGCACCGCCGGAGGCGGTCAGTCCCGCCGCACGCGAAGAGAGCGTCCCGAAAACCTCGCCGACGGGCCGAAAAGTCAACCCACTGTTGACATTTCGGCCCGTCGGCCCCGTCTGGAGTAGACGGGTCGCGTCGCGAGTGAGTCGCAGGCGCAGGCCACGCAGCTCGACCGAGCCGGCAACCGGATCGACATTGCGCTTGCCGCCGCGGGTGATGCGAAAGAGGTCGATGCTCTCGCCGGCCGCGCTGGCAGTCACCCGCGAGCGTTTGCCGAGCAGGAGGCGGAGCTTGGTCAGGCGCAGGGACTTGCCGCCTAGGAGCTTCGCCGAGATCCCGCCACCGTGGGTGAGGACGGTGGTCGAGGCACCGGCAAGGCCCGCCCGCACCGGCAGCACGATCCGGCCCTTGCCACCCTTCGCCGGCTTCAGCGGGACGAAGTGGATTCCGCTCTGGCGCAGCGATTTCGCCGCCGTCCCGTCCAGCGCCAGCGTCGTCGTCCCGGAAGCTCCGAGGGCCGCCGCAGGGAAGGCCGCGACGGCGGTGATGACCGCCGCCGTCGCGATGCCGCACCGTGCTCTGGCGCGCGCTCGGATCACCCGAGCCCGACCGAGATCGTGATCGGTTCCAGTGCGTCTCCCTCTTTGACGAAGCCGCCGAACGCGGTTTCCCCGGCCTGCGTCACCGTCGCCGGGATCGCGGTCCAGGTGACGGTCTCCCCGTCGTCCGAGTAGACCGGCGAGACGCCGCTGACGTCGAGCTTGCCGAGCTCCACGTCCTCGGCGCTCACCGGGTCCGCATCCGGGCAGGGAGCACCTTCGTCGAAGGTCGTGTCGACGACGATCGCGGAGTTGGCGCCGTCGATTCGGACCTCGAGGTTGGCGAACCGAAGCGCCGCGATGCAGTGGGCCGGCTTGGCGAACGTCACGCTTCCGTCGACCTCGAGCAGCAGCTCGTCGGCGGCCCCGTAGAGGCCCCTGGTGGAGATTCCGCTGGCCGTCGGGAAGTCAAAGACGGTTGCCGGGCTGGTCAGCGGCCCGTTGGCGGTGGCCCCGTCCGCGAGCGAGATCGTGCCTGCCGGAGGGGAGAGGACGTAGCCGCGCAGGGAGGCGCGGACGCCCCAGGTTGCTCCGCCGGAGACGACCGGCCTCCCCGCCGCGAGAACCGGGTCGGCCTTTGCGGAGAGGCCGACCGTGCCGATTCCGCTGCGCTTCAGCGCACGGGCGAGACGGAGCTTGTTCCGCAGCACCAGCGCCGCGATCTCCGTGAGCTGCAGCTTTCCACCGTCCAGGGCGAGGCTGCCACTGGACGAGTTGACCGCCGCCGCGCCGCCGAGCGTGAAGAGGGCGATCTGCTCGCCGTCGAGCTTGCCGCTCAGTGTGCCCGCGGTGAGGTCGAAGCGAAGGCCGGTCAGGATCGCGCCTCGTTTGCCCCGCTTGAAGCGCAGCCAGCCGTCGGCCATCGCGGTCGCCTCGGCACCTGGATCCACCGCTGAGATCGGCAGGTTCAGGGTCTTGCCCGTCTTGGTTGCTGGAGAGCCAGCGAGGATCTTTACGCCTTGACCGCTCAGGGTGCGGCCCTTGCTGTGCTCGGCGAGGCCGATCGTCGCGGTGCCCTGTCCGGTCGCGGCGCTTGCCGGTGCCGTCATGGCGACAGTCGCGGCCACAAGCGCGGCGAGCAGGATCGCGGCTCGGCCGATCCGGTTGCTTGCTTCGTCGGAACTCATCTGGAGGAGCCTCCTTGTCCTCGTCTCGCACTCGGCACAAGTGCGACGTTTCTTCGGTACCTTGAGTTAGGGCACCCTAATAAATTCACACTAACAATGTCGGAATTAACTTGCGCTGCGACCGGGCGCAGCGGTGGTCCAGGCGACGTGCAGGGCGGTCCGGCCGTCGTGCTCGGTGAGGCGCGCGTCGGCTCCCCAGGTCTCCGCCAGCCGCTCCGCCCCGAGCACGTCGGTGGGCCTGCCGGTGGCGACGGTGCGCCCGCCGGCGACGACGACCGCTGTGTCGGCGACGGCAGCGGCGAGGGCGAGGTCGTGGACGACGAGCAGGACCGTGAGGCCGTCGGCGACCAGCTCGCGCAGCAGCGAGGCGATGCCGACCGTGGCGCCGAGGTCGAGTTGGGAGGTGGGCTCGTCGGCGATTAGGACCGGCGCCTCCTGGGCCAGGCCGATCGCGATCTGCACGCGCTGCAGCTCGCCGCCGGAAAGCGTCGTCAGCGGCCGCTCCGCGAAGCGGGTGACGCGGGCGCGCTCCATCGCCCGCTCGATCCCGCTGCGGTCGTCGCCGCTGAGGCGTCGCAGCGGGCGCAGATGGGAGGAGCGGCCGATCGTCACCGCTTCGCGCACGCTGACCCCCGCCGGGACCGGCATCCGCTGCGGGACGAAGGCGCGGGCGCGGGCCAGCTCGCGGCCGCGCATCGCGCCGATCTCCCGCCCCGACCAGTGGACGCTGCCGGCCGAGGTCGCCTGCAGTCCGGACACCGCGCGGACCAGGGTCGACTTGCCGGCGCCGTTGGGGCCGACGATGGCGAGCAGCTGGCCCCGCTCGAGGCGCAGGTCGGCGCCGCGCAGGATCGGCGTGCCGCCGATCTCGACCTCGACGCCGCGCGCCTCCAGCAGCGCCTCCCCGGGGGTCAGGCTCGCCTCCATCAGACGACCTTGCGCAGCAGCCAGAGGAAGAGGGGGACGCCGAGCACGACCATGAAGGGCCCGACCGGCATCTCGATCGGCGCCCGCAGCGTGCGGGCGAGGGTGTCGCCGGCGGCGAGCAGGGCAGCGCCGCCGATCGCCGAGGCGGGGACGACGAAGGTGTTGCTGGAGGTGCCGCCGGCCATCCGCACCATGTGCGGGACGAGTAGGCCGAGGAAGCCGAGCAGGCCGGCGATCGCCGCCGAGGCGGCGGCGAGCAGCGCCGCCGCGACCGCGGCGCCGAGCCGGATCACATGGGGCCTGGAGCCCAGCGAGGCGGCGACGTCGTCGCCGAGGGCGAGCCGGTCGAGCGGGCGGATCAGCAGCGCGGCGCAGACGAAGCCGGCGGCGAAGTAGGGCCAGATCGTCTGCAGCTCGTCCCAGCCGCTCGAGGTCAGGCCGCCGGCGATGAAGAAGATCGCCGACGGCGCCCGCTCGGGGTAGGCCGCCAGCAGTCCCGTCGTGCCCGCCGTGAAGAGGGAGAGGATCGCGATCCCGGCGAGGATCACCTTGCCGGTCGAGCCGCGGTTGGCGCCCGACCAGGCGATCGAGAAGACCAGCGCCGCGGCCAGCAGCCCGAAGGCGAGCGCTCCCACCGGCAGCAGCGCGATCGAGCCGGGGAAGAGGATGATGATCAGGATCGCGCCGAAGCCCGCCCCGCCGGTGACGCCGATCACGTCGGGGGAGGCGAGCGGGTTGGCGAGCGCGCCCTGCAGGATCGCCCCGGCGATCCCGAGCGCGGCGCCGACCACCATCGCCTCGACCGTGCGCGGCAGGCGCAGCGTCTCGACGATCTGCTGGTTGGGCCCGCCGCCGCCCTTGCCGCGGAGGATGTCGATCACCTCCGCGAAGGGAACCTTGACGGCGCCCAGCGCCAGCGAGGCGACGACGGCGATCGCGAGCGCGGCGAGCAGGCCCGCGAAGACGAGGGTGCGTCGGGCCAAGGGGAATCAGTTCTCTAGGTAGACGCGCCGAACCTTGCGGATCGTGCGGGCCACGTCGGTGCCGGCCTGCAGCAGCGAGTTGTCGACCGAGATGTGGATGCGGCCGTTGCGCACCGCCGAGGTCGTCGCCCAGGCCGGGTTGGTGCGCAGGTACTCGGTCAGGCTGGGGATGTCCTCCTCGTTGGCGTGGGGCACGGCGACGATCACGTCGGGGTCTTCGGCGACCACGACCTCGTCGGAGATCCGCTCGAAGCCGGAGTCCGACTCGATTCCGCCGGTGAGCAGCTCGCCTCCCGCCTTGGTGACCAGGTCCCCGCCCCAGCTGTTGGGCAGGAAGGTGAACGGGGTGCGGCCGACCCCGAGGATCAGCATCACGGTGGGGCGCTCCCCGATGCCCCTGCGGGCTCGCGCGACCCCCTTCTTCATCGACTTGACGAGAGCCTTCGCCTGCTTGGCCCTGCCGACCAGGCGGCCGATCGCGAGGGTCTGGCCGTAGGCGGCGGTGACGCTGCGCGGCTCGCGGATCAAGACGCTGATGCCGAGGTCGCCCATCGACTCGTTTCCCTTCGCCCAGGTCGGCGAGGAGAGCACCAGGTCGGGATCGAGCGAGGCGAGCTGCTCGAGGTTCGGCCCGTTGGGGTGGGAGAGGGGGAGGACGGCGACGTCCTTCAGCTTCGGCGAGAAGCGTTCCTTGCCGCCCAGGGTCTGGCCGATCCCGACCGGCTCGACGCCGAGCTTGACCAGTGTGTTGGCCCCGAACGGCGTCAGCGCGACGATCCGCTGCGGGGCCGCCTGCGTCACGGCGGGCAGGCAGAGCGCCGCGGCGAGGAAGGTTGCGAGGACGGCTCGCCTCACGCCGGCACCTTGGCGTCGATCACCTCGTAGCGGCGCAGCTCGCTGCCGTGGGCCAGCTCCCCGTCGGCGTGGCGGTGGCTCATCTTGAAGAGGTCGCTGTTGACCCAGGACTTGAACGTCTCGTCGCTCTCCCAGCGGCTGAGCACCACGTACTCGCCCACGCCGTCGCCTTCGCGCCGCAGCAGCTCGAACCCGACGAAGCCATCGGCCTTCTGGACGTGGCTCTCGCGTTGGAGGAACGCACGCTCGAACGCCTCCCGACGCTCCTCGTGCACCTGCACCACATTCATCACCGTTACCAAGGCCCCGCTCCTTTCGCGGTGCCCAGGTTAGGGCACCCTAATTAGGTTGTCCTAATTAGGGTAGCCAAAGATCAGCTATCCGGCTTAGTGCCCAGGATCTCCCGGGCGCGATGGGCCAGCGTGACGGTCGCCTTGCGCAACCCCTCCGGCCCCTCGATCGGCTCGTCGTAAGCAACCCGACCGGCACCTCTCCGCCTGGCGTCTGGGCGATCAAATCCAAGCCGGCCTGGTCCGCATCGACGCAGCGAGCGGTGGTTGCCTCCGGGCAACCCCCCAGCGCCCTGGTCATGTCCAGCAGCGCGTCGTCATGGTCCTCGTTGAGATGAGCGATCGCGCCCGCGGCGCCTTCGCTTACCGGATCTCCCACCTTCATCGTTAGGGCACCCTAATGCACTGTGGCGAGAGAGGGTCGGTGGCCCCTCCCAAAACACTCAAGCGCGGCTCCCGCCGCGCGTTTTGGGAGGGGCCACCGACCCTCTCCTGATTGATGCGTTTGGACTAGGGCTTCGCAGGAACCTGGGGTTCGCCCAAGCCGTAGGTCTCGTAGTCGCCGAACTTCGAGAAGGTCTTGTGGGTGGGGCCGTGGTAGTCGGAGGAGCCGGTGGGGACGAGGTTCAGCTCGTCGCAGAGGCGCAGGAGGTGCTCGGTCTGCTCCTTGGAGTGGGTCGGGTAGAAGGCCTCGACGCCGTCGGCTCCGGCCGAGCGGATCAGGTCCTCGACCTCGGTTGGGTCCGAGATGTCCCAGTAGGGGTGGGCGATCACGGCGACGCCGCCGGCTTCGCGGATGATCTCGATGGCTTGCGCGGCTGTCGGCCAGCGGCGCGCCACGAAAGCCTTGGCTCCGGGGACCAGGTACTCCTCGAAGAATGGGCCGAGGTCGCCGGTCGCTCCCGCGGCGCGGGCGATGTGGGGGCGGCCGATCGAGAGCGCGTCCCCGGCCTCTCGCACAGCATCCTCGAGGTGCAGGTCGAAACCCTCCCCCCGCAGCTTCTCGACGATCTCCCCGGCCCGGGTCACCCGCTCGTGCTGCGCGCGCTCGCAGGCCGGCGCGATCTTCCCAAGGTCGACCCAGTACCCGCAGACGTGCAGGTCTTCCGCGTAGGGGTGCACGCAGGACATCTCGATAGCCGGAACCAGCTCGATCCCCAGCCGCTTTGCAGCCTCCGCAGCCTCCGCCACCCCCGCAATCGCGTCATGGTCCGTCAGCGCCAGCGTCTTCACACCAGCCTTCGCAGCTTCAGCGACGACTTCAGCCGGCGCCAGCTGCCCGTCCGAAACCGTCGAATGGCTCTGAAGCTCGATCAACACAAGGTCGGACAAGCTATTGCATCGATGCCTGGTCGATTGACCACCCCATGGGTGGGTCAATCGACCAACGGATCACCCAAGCTCCGGACGGAGGGCCATTGCGGCGGCGCAGCTACCGGGCCTCGGGGGGTGACGGGGATGCCCCTGGGCTGGCGGATACTCAAAATCGCGCGCTAATTAGCGCGCGATTTGTCAGACCAGGGGCATCCCTGTCACCCCGCCCCGCCCATGACTAGACTGCGCCGCCGTGTTCCAGAAGGTCCTCATAGCGAACAGAGGCGAGATCGCCATCCGCGTCGCCCGCACCCTCAAGGAGATGGGCATCCGCTCGGTCGCCGTCTACTCGGAGATCGACCGTGACGCGCCGCACGTGCGCGAGGCCGACGAGGCCTTCCTGATCGGTCCGGCGGTCCCGGCCGAGAGCTACCTGAACATCGCCAAGATCATCGACACCGCCAGGGAGGCGGGGGCGGAAGGCATCCATCCGGGCTATGGCTTCCTCGCCGAGAACGCCGACATGGCCCGCGCCTGCGACGAGGCGGGGATCACCTGGATCGGCCCGCCGCCGGAGGCGATCGAAGCGATGGGGTCGAAGACGCGGGCGCGCGAGATCATGGCCGAGGCGGGCGTGCCGATCGTCCCCGGCGCGACTGAGCCCGCCGCCGACCTCGACGCCGCGCGCAAGCAGGCCGAGGAAGCCGGCTACCCGGTCGCCTGCAAGGCTGCGGGCGGCGGCGGCGGCAAGGGCTTCCGCGTGGCGATGACGCCCGAGGACCTGCAGGAGGCATTCGAGGGCTCGGCCCGCGAAGGCGAGAAGTTCTTCTCCGACGACCGCGTCTACGTAGAGCGCTACCTCGAGGACCCGCGCCACGTCGAGGTCCAGGTGCTCGCGGACGGGCATGGCAACGTGATCCACCTCGGCGAGCGCGACTGCTCGGTCCAGCGCCGCCACCAGAAGGTGATCGAGGAGGCGCCCGGCCCACGGGTCGACGCCGAGATGCGCGAGCGGATCGGCAAGATCGCCACCGACGCCGCCGCGGCGGTCGGCTACCGGGGCGCCGGCACGGTCGAGGGGATGCAGGTCGGCGAGGAGTACTTCTTCCTCGAGATGAACACCCGGGTGCAGGTCGAGCACTGCGTGACCGAGATGGTCAGCGGAATCGACATCGTCCGCGAGCAGGTCCTCGTCGCCGCTGGCGAGCCGCTCTCCGTCGCCCAGGAGGACGTGCAGCTGCGCGGCTGGGCGATCGAGTGCCGGATCAACGCCGAGGCCGCGCACAAGAAATTCGCCCCCGCGCCTGGTGCGATAACGACCTACCGCGAGCCGGCGGGGCCCGGCGTCCGCGTCGACTCCGGGGTCGAGGCCGGCTCGGAGGTGACGCCGATGTACGACCCGATGGTGGCCAAGCTGATCGTCTGGGACGTCGACCGCGAGCACGCGACCCGGCGCATGCTGAGGGCGCTGGACGAGTACGAGATCGGCGGCCTGACCACGCTCATCCCCTTCCACAAGGCCCTGCTCGCCACCGAGCAGTGGGCCGGCGGCGAGACCTGCCGCGACCTGATGGAAGACCGCGACTGGCTCAAGTCGACGGCGCCGGAGCCGGTCGCAGCACCGGCGGTCGAGGAGGGGCAGGCCGAGCAGATCGCCCGCGACTACAAGGTCGAGGTCTCGGGCAAGCTCTTCGACGTCAAGGTGATCGGCGAGGCAATCGCCGGCGCCGCCCCTGCTGCCGGCGGCAAGCAGCCGCCCAAGCGCGAGCGCAAATCGGGCGGCGCCGCAAGCGCCTCCAGCGAGTCGCTGCCCTCGCCGCTGCAGGGCACGGTCCTGAAGGTCGCCGTGGAGCAGGGCGCCGAGGTGGCCGAGGGCGATCTGGTCTGCGTTATCGAGGCGATGAAGATGGAGAACGAGATCGTCGCCCACCGCGCCGGCAAGGTCACGAGCCTTAATGTGACCGAAGGTGCCGCCGTCTCCTCCGGCGATGTCCTAGCTGTTATCGAGTAGCTCCCCCTCCTCAGAAAACGCCAGCTGCAGCCAGGTAGGCGCCTCTCCGGCGGGTGGCGTCGTAGGGGGAACCGCCCCCGAGGACGCTTTAGCGACCGCAGGGGGTGGTGGGTCCCCTGCGACGACAGGACCCGCCGGCCACAGCGCCTCCTACCGTTTCTGTTCCCTCTGCTCCTTGCGGTTTTCGCGCAGTTCCCGCTTCTTGCGCCGTATTTCGGCCTGGCGTTCCTTGCGGGTCAAGGGGATTTCAGACGCTTCTTCGCGGCAGCCCCGGCCGACGCAGTTCTCCAGGTCGCGCAGTTCGCGGTGCAGGTAGTTGCGGATCGGGAAGTAGTTGGGGATGCGGACGATGTTGTTGAGCTCGTACGGGTCCTTTTCGAGGTCGTAGAGCTCCTTCTCGCCGTTGGGCCAGGCGATGTACTTGTAGGGGCCGAGGCGGATCCCGCCGTAGTCCTTGGGTGGCGCCAGGAGCGAGGCGCTCGCGCCGGAGCTGGCCGCGGCGCCCGCCTGCGGGCGGGATGACGGCCGCGGTTCGGCGATCGCCCCGTTTTCGTTGACGTCCGAGCTCTCGACGAAGGACTCGAAGAGGGTGGGGCGCAGCGTGCGCAGCTCGGGGTCGTCCAGGAAGGGCACCATCGAGCGCCCGTCGATGCTCTTGTCGGCTTTCACTCCGGCCAGCTCGAGCAGGGTCGGCGCGACGTCGATGTTCATCATCAGCTCGTCGCTTTCGCTGCCCGGGCGGATGCCGGGGCCACGAATCAGGAAGGGCATGTGGGTCGCCGGCTCGTAGGCGAGGAACTTGCCGCCCGTGAGCCGGTGCTCGCCGAAGAAGAAGCCGTTGTCGGAGGTGAAGATGACGTAGGTGTTGCGCAGCCGCTGCATCGCGCCCAGCGTGTCGAGGATCAGCTTGACGCCGTCGTCGATGTCGCGCAGCGACTCGAGCTGCTTGTTCCAGTAGATGCGGTAGGTGTGGATCTCGCCCAGCGTCAGGTATTCGGAGCCGCGGATGAAGCTCGGCTTGTCGGTGACGTTGCCCTCGGCGAAGCCTTCGGAGCGGTCGTGGGGCATCGGTGCGCCTTTGAACCAGTCGTAGTGACGGGGTGTCGGCTCGGGCCCCGCCGGGCGGCGGAAGTCGCCGTGCGGGGCTGTGTAGTCGAGCTGAAGGTAGAAGGGCTGTTCGGGCGAGGTGCTGATCATCTCGGCCATCGCGATGTTGGACAGCGTGTCGGTCTGGTGGAAGCAGGGCAGGCCGTTGAGCGGGGCGTAGGGGCAGCCGATGTCGTCGCGGACCGTGTATTCGCGCGGTTCCCAGGTGCCCGAGTCGCCGTAGGGGCCGTCGATCGTGCCGTTGTTGTTGAGCTGGTAGCCGTAGAAGTAGTGGTGGGTGTCGGCTTTGAGCACCGAGTGCCAGGCGCTCCAGCCGGGGGGCACCCAGGTCCCGTTGTCGTAGGGCTCGTCGCCGTAGCCGTTGAGGAACTTGCCGACGTGGATCGTGCGGTAGCCGGCGCCCTGCAGCCAGGTGGCGAGGTTGTGGCTGGCGGCGGCGCGGAAGCTGAAGCCGAAGGCGCCGCCGTTTGGCTGCACGTTTCCCTTGACCCCGTGGCTGTGCGCGTAGCGGCCGGTCAGCATGCTGACCCGGGACGGGCAGCAGAGGGGGTAGGGAACGTAGTAGTCGTTGAACGTCATGCCCCGTTTGCCGATCATGTCGACCGTGTTCGGCATCGCCCGGATCGCCGGAGTGCGGAACGTCGCGTAGAGGCTCTCCAGCGTCTGGTCGTCGGTCTGGATCACGACGAAGCTCGGCGGCTGGGCCGTGGCGGCCGTGGCGTCGGTTCGCTGCCAGACGGCAGCAAGCAGGCAGAGCAGCCCGAGTACGCCTGCGGCGAGGCTCAGGTGCGCCCCGCGGAACAGCCTGCTTTGTGCGAGTCGATACATGAACGTTTGGCGGCGGCCGACCTACCCTGGTCGAAACAACGACGCCCACCGAAGTTGCGAAACGCTAGAGGTCGCTCAGGACGCGCCGAGCTTTTTCACCGCGTCGCGGAAGGTCTTCACGGTAGCGCTGGGGGCTTTGCGGCCCTCGAGCTTCTCGCCATGGCGGTTGACCCAGATCACCGGCACCTTCATCTTCAGCAGCGGGGCGACGTCGTTGGCGTAGTTGCAGCCGATGTGGACCCAGCCTTTCTTGCCGCCGATCCGCCGCGCCGCCTCTTTGAAGTGGACCGGATCGGGCTTGTAGCTGCGCACCTGCTGGGCTGTGACGACGAGATCGAGTTCGGTCCGCAGGTGACGGCGTGAGATGCCGAGCAGTTTGTCGTCGATGTTGGAGACGATGCCGATGTCGTAGCGCTTGCCGAGCCGGTCCATCGCCGCGTTGGCCTCGCGGAAGGGCAGCCAGTAGGCGACGCTATTGGGGAGGAACTGGGCACGCGAGGGCTCGACCTCCCAGCCCAGCTCACCGGCGACCTTGACGATCGCGCGGCGCAGCACCTCGGCGTAGAGCTCGTAGGAGCCGGCCATGATTTCGGCCTGGACCTCCATGAAGCGAGCCAGGAACGGCTCCTCCTCGAAGCTGAAGCCGTCCTTCTCCGCCTCTTTCCTACAGGCGTCGATGATGCCTTTCTCCCAGTCGATCAGGGTGCCGTAGCAGTCTGTGGTCACCCATTTGATGGTTTTGAGAGCGGGGAGCGGCATCGGCGGCGGCGCATTATGCCAATCGCCCAGCGGCCAGGCGGCGCGGCACCTGGAAGCGAAGGTCGGATAGGCTGCCGCCCGCGCCCGAGCGGCGCCCTCTGCGAATGGACCTCCTCGAGTATCAGGGCAAGCAGCTTTTCGCCAAGCACGGCATCGCCGTGCCGAGCGGCGAGGTCGCCTCCACGGTCGACGATGCGGTCGCCGCGGCGGGGCGGATCGGCTATCCCTGCGCGATCAAGGCCCAGGTGCTGATCGGCGGGCGCGGAAAGGCCGGCGGGATCAAGATCGCCGAGGATGCCGAGGAGGCGCGCGCCTATGCCGACGCGATCCTCGGCATGGACATCGTCGGGCCGCACGGCGAGGGCCCGTTCCGGGTCGATCAGGTCTGGATCGAGGGCGGCTCCGACATCGCTGCCGAGTACTACGCCTCGGTGATCCTCGACCGCGGCGAGAAGAAGCTGCTGGCGATGGTCTCCGCCAAGGGCGGCATGGACATCGAGGCCGTCGCGGCGGAGGACCCCGAGGCCCTGGTCAAGCGCCACATCGACCCGACCGCGCCCTTCGACGCCGTCGCGGCGCGGCCGATCGTCGACGCCGCCGGCCTCGACGAGGACGTGCGCGAGCAGGCCGCCGAGGTGCTGGCGAAGCTCGCCGGGGTGGCGGGCGCCGAGGACGCGAGCCTGATCGAGGTCAACCCGCTGATCGTCACCGGCGACCGCGAGGTCGTCGCGCTCGACGCCAAGGTGACGATCGACGGCAACGCTCTCTTCCGCCACCAGGACCTGGCCGAGATCGCCGACACCGCCGACGACCCCCAGGAGGCGATGGCGAAGGAGAAGGGCCTCACCTACGTCAAGCTCGACGGCAACGTCGGCATTCTCGCCAACGGCGCCGGGCTCTGCATGTCGACGCTCGACGTCGTCGCGCAGGCGGGCGGCAAGCCGGCCAACTTCCTCGACGCGGGCGGCGGTTCCAAGGCGGAGGCGATCGTCGACGCGCTCACCGTGATCACCTCTGACGAGAAGGTCACGGCGATCCTCTTCAACATCTTCGGCGGCATCACGCGCTGCGACGAGATCGCCAAGGGCATCGTCACCGCTTCGCAGCAGATGGACCTGAAGCTGCCGCTGGTGGTGCGCCTCGACGGCACCAACTCCGAGCAGGGGCTGGAGATCCTCGCCGGCGCCGAGCTTTCCAACCTGCACCAGGAGACGACGATGCTCGACGCGGCGCGCCGGGTCGTCGAGCTGGCGGGTGCCGCATGAGCATCATCGTCGGCAGCGAGACCAAGCTGGTCGTCTCCGGGCTGACCGGGCGCGAGGGTTCGTTCCACGGATTGCGCAACCGCGCCTACGGGACCGACCTCGTCGCCGGCGTCACTCCCGGCAAGGGCGGGCAGGACGTCGAGGGCGTGCCCGTCTTCGACTCGATCGAGGAATCGGTGCGGGAGGCCGGTGCCAACACGTCGATGATCTTCGTGCCGGCGCGCTTCGCCGCGCCCGCGATCGACGAGGCGATCGAGTCCGGCGTGCACACGGTGATCGCGATCACCGAGGGGATCCCGGTGCTCGACATGCTGAAGACCTACTGGAAGGCGAAGGAGGCCGGGGTGCGGCTGATCGGCCCGAACTGCCCCGGCGTGCTCTCGCCCGGCAAGGCCAACGTCGGCATCATCCCGGCGCAGTTCTTCGACCCGGGCAAGATCGGCGTCGTCTCCAAGTCGGGCACGCTGACCTACCAGATCGGCAACGAGCTGAAGCAGGCGGGGGAGGGCAACTCCTCGATCGTCGGCATCGGCGGCGACCCGATCATCGGCTCCGACTTCATCGACATCCTGACGCTGTACGAGGCCGATCCCGAGACCGAGCTGATCGTGATGGTCGGCGAGATCGGCGGCGACGCTGAGGAGCGGGCGGCCGAGTTCATCGCCACTGAGATCTCCAAGCCCGTGGTCGCCTACATCGCCGGCTTCACCGCCCCGCCCGGCAAGCAGATGGGCCACGCCGGCGCGATCATCTCCGGCTCCTCGGGCACCGCCCAGGCGAAGAAGGACGCGCTCGAAGCGAAGGGCGTGCGGGTCGGCGAAAGCCCGACCGAGACGGCAAAGATCGCCGTCGAAGTGCTGCGGGGCTAACCAAAGCTCCGATTCCCGCCCCCAGACGTGTCTGAGTTTTTACCCCCTTATGGGTGGTCAAACTCAGATACCCCCAGGAGGGCGCGGAGCTCATGCTCGAGGACGTCTGGTTCTCGGCGGAGCCGACGGTGGGTAATGCGGATAGTCCGATAGCCGGCTGCCTGCAGCGCCGCGTCGCGGGCCCGATCTCGCTCGAAGGCGGCCCGGTGGCGGTGAAATTCCCAGCTATCGAGCTCGGCGGCTACGCGCGGTTCCTCCCAGAGTGCGTCGATGATGAAGCCAAGGGCTGGGGCGTTGAAGGCGGGCTTGGGCAGGTGGCGGACTCGACAGAAATCTGCAAAGACATCCTCGAGGGGCGAGCGGGTTTCCTCTCCGGCGCGGGCCTCCCCCAACAGGCGTCGCATCGGCTTCAGCGCGCGACGTCCCCGGCCACGCTCGCACACCCTCTCCACAGCGGAGAGGTCGAGAAGTTCGCGGCGGTCCGCCTCCTCCCAAGCAGAGGTGAGGCGCCCATATCCGACGATTTCTGCAAAGTCGAAGAGCGTGCGAGCGACCGTCGTGACCGGGATTCCCGCTTGAAGGGATCGGTCTTCCGGATCGAGCCTTCCGCGGTGTATCCAGATCTTGGGACGGCGAAGGACTCCCTGGCGACCCACCGGGGCGGTGACATCTACCGCGTGGCTTCGGGCTGCCTCGAGACCCCAGAGGGCGGCTGCACTGCGGTGGCTCAGCAATGTGTCGGGTCCATACGCGAGGACGGCTGCCAGCCATCTTCCGTATTGGTCGATGTCCCTGTGCCCGATCGCAAAGACGTTGCGATGTAGAGGCCTCCACTGCCAGCAATCCATCTTCCGCTCGATTGCGCGCCGACTGAATCCAAGCTCTTCCATCTGCCGCAGCGCCACGACCCCATGTTGCTGCTCGGCCAGCTGCGCCACACGTCGCTCCTGAATCACCCCCGGCCGTGTCTGAGCTTTCCCACCCATACGGGGGTACAAGCTCAGACACGCCTCGGGTTCTCCCCCCTGGAGGCAGGAAATCGGCGAGGCGGAGGCGTTGCTAGGGTCGGGGCGTATGGCTTCCGACACGATTTCGTTTGCTCGCGGGGCGCCCAGCGCCGACATCCTGCCCAGGGACGCTGTGCGGGACGCGGCGGCGGTCGCGCTGGCCGAGGACTGGGAAAAGGCGCTCTCCTACGGGACCGGGGTCGGGCACCCAGGGCTTTGCGAGTGGATCGCGGAGCGGCACGGCGGGCTCGACGCCGGACAGGTGATGGTCGCCAATGGGTCGCTGGAGGCTGGCTGGATGCTCTTCGAGCACCTGCTGGAGCCTGGCGACCGGGTCGTGGTCGAGCAGCCGACGTATGACCGCACGCTGCTGATGCTGCAGCGGCTTGGGGTCGAGCTGGTCCCCATTGCGCTGGAGGCCGACGGCCTCGACGTGGCGGAACTCGAAGCGGCGCTGGCCGACGGGCCGATCAAGCTCGCCCACGTCATCCCAAACTTCCACAACCCCGCCGGCTGCACGCTCTCTGCCACGAAGCGGGTGCGGCTGGTCGAGCTGGCCGCCGAGCACGGCTTCTGGATCTTCGAGGACGACCCCTACCGCGAGCTTCCCTTCGAGGGCGAGGCGCTGGAGACGATGCTCTCGATCGACAAGGCCGATCGCGTGGTCCACGCCTCCTCCTTCTCGAAGACGGTCAGTCCTGGCGTGCGGGTCGGCTATCTCGCCGGGCCCGGGGCCGAGATCGCGAAGCTGGCGAAGCGGGCCAACGAGACCTATATCTCGCCCAACATGCTGGCCGAGGCGATCGTGCACGAGCTCTGCCGCTCCGGCGGGCTCGACCGCAACATCGACTTCGTCAAGGACGCACTGCGCGCTCGCCGCGACGCTCTCGTCGAGGCGCTGCGCGAGCAGATCCCCGAGGCCGAGTTCGTCGTACCCGGCGGCGGCTACTTCCTCTGGCTCGACCTTGCCGGGGGCACCGACACGACGGCGCTGCTCGCCGAGGCCAATAGCGAGGGCGTCGCCTTCGTCGCCGGCCCCGACTTCATGATCGAGGGGGGCGCCAGCAGCCTCCGCCTCTCCTTCGCCAGCGTGCCGCCCGAGCGGATCCCCGAGGGGGTCGCGCGCATCGCCCGCGCGCTCGAGCGGATCCGCGCCGGCTCGCCCGCCTAGCGGCCGTAGCGGTCTGAGGAGAGAACCAGCTGCTCGGGAATCGTCGCCCGTGGCGGCGGCGCCGGGTCGGCGCGGACCGAGACCGTCTCGGCGACGCTGCGGGACACCTGGTGTCGGCCCTCGCCGGAAGCGATCGTCACGCCCTCCTCGCCTGAGCTCTCGACCTTCCCCTCCAGCCCCGGGTGCAGGCCGGCGTCCTTGAGGTAGTGCAGCAGCTCCTCGGCCTCGTTCTCGAAGCGCAGCACTGTCACGGCGGCGCCGGGCTCGACGTCGGCGAGCAGGGAGCCCGTCTCGCGAGCCCCCTCGACGATCGGGTGCCCGTGGGGGCAGGTGGTCGCGTCGCCGATCGCCGCGAGCATCCGCTCCTCCAGGACCGGCGACATCGCGTGCTCGATCCGCTCGGCCTCCTCGTGCACCTCGTCCCAGGGGATGCCGAGCACGTCGGTGAGGAAGCGCTCGATCATGCGGTGCCGGCGGACGATGTGGCTGGCGTGCTCGCGTCCGGACGCGGTGAATTCGAGCGACTTGTCGGGCTTGCGCTCGACGTAGCCGTCGCCGACGAGCCGGCCGATCATCTCGTGCACCGTGGGGGGCGAGAGCTGCATCGCGCGGGAGATGTTGGCGCCGGTCATCGGCAGCCCGGCCTCCTCCAGCCAGAACATGATCTCCAGGTACTCCTGCTCGGCAACCGTCGCGGTGTCCTGCGACAAAAGGGCGCTCCTTCCAGGGATCGAGGGTGGGTCGGACCGATACTAGTAGAGCCTCAGCGGCGCTCGATCAGGGTCGCGACCACGGCCTCGTAGAAGCCGTCGCCCATCGCGCCCTCGGTGACGGTGACGTTGTCCCAGGTAGGCATCGCGGCGCGCAGGCCGGGGTCGCGCTCGGGGCCGTTGGCGACGACGAAGAAGCGGCCGACCGCGGCGGCGACCTCGAGATCCTCGACCGAGTCGCCGACGGCGATGCACTCGGCCGGGTCATAGCCGCGGGCGCGGGCGTGGGCGGCGACGGCGCCGGCCTTGCTGACCAGCTTGGGGACCAGGTGGTAGGCGTGAGTGGGGCCGTCGACGGCCGGCATCTCGCGGCCGATCGCGCCGTTGTCGAGCAGCCGCAGGTCGTCGTGGCCTTCGGCCTCGAGCACCTGGTTTGCCTCCTCGACGTCGACCTTGCCGCGGAAGAGATGGGAGAGGATGCGGCCGGTGTGCCAGGGCGCGTGGTACTCAAGCCGCCCCTCGAAGCGCCCGAAGAGCAGCTTCGGGATGCCGCGCTGCTCGATCTTCTCGTAGACGGTGCCCTCCTCATCGGGGACGAGATCCCCCGTCATCAGCGTCGTCTCGCCGTCGATCGCGAAGGCGCAGCCGGCCTCATAGATGTAGGAGGCCTGGCCCATCAGGCGGGCGCACTCGTGCACCTGCGGCTCGCGGCGGCCGGACATGATCACGACCTCGACCCCGGCCCGGTGGCAGGCCTCCAGGCCACGCGACTGGGCCAGCGAGAAGGCGCCGCCGGCGTCGCGGAAGAGCGAGGAGCCCTTGCCGAGCAGGGTGCCGTCGAGGTCGGTGTAGACGCAACTCAGCCCCAAGAGGGGGGTTACCGTAGCCGAGTTCGCGAGCGAAAAGTCGATTTCGAGCGGGGAGAGAGTGTGAGCGACGCTGTGGAGCAGGGACTCGGGGGTCGCATGTTGACCAGAGGGCAATCCCTTTGGGCAGCTGCGGCAGCAGTGCTTGCTCTTCTGCTTTTGGTTCCCGCATGTGCCTCAGCGGGCTCGATGGTGGTGCAGCCGGACGGGAAGATCGTCCTCTCCAGCAACAGAGAAGACCACTTTCACGTCTGGGGAACGATGGCTCGATTCAATCCGGACGGCAGCCTCGACGCCGCTTTCGGGGTAGAGGGAGGGCTGGTCGACTTTCGCAGCCGCTCGTTGTTTGGGCCGGTCGCGCTTCAACCCGACGGCGAGCTGGTAATCGCCACCGGTGACCAGGTGAGGACAGGCAAAGACGGATTCTTGCTGCGGGCGTACCAGGCCAACGGCAATCCGAACTTGGACTTCGGCGTAGGCGGCCTCGCGGTTGGGCCCGCGGTGGAACCGGGCTGGACCGCCACGCCTTCAGCCCTTCTGCGGCGAGGCGATGGGCGGCTCGTCGTCGGCGGCGATGGGGTTCTCCTCGGGCTGAGCGGCAAAGCCCCCACCCTCAGGCTCGCCGCGGCCCAGCTCTCTCGACCAAGACGGGAGCTTTGCCGAAACGGTCGGCCGGATCGACCGCGGCAGCAGGGAAGACGTGGGAAACACCTCTCTTGCCGACCTTCTGCAACGGCCGGATGGATCGCTGATCGCCGTGGGGGAATCGGAAAAGTACGAGAATCGAAACATCCTGCTAGCCAGGTTCTTGCCTGGGTCGGGAGCTTCATTCGACACCTCGTTTGCCGCCGGCGCGGGGCTTTCCCTGACCAATCCCTTTCCGAAGTCCTGGGGTTCCCCTCCGACCCGGGCGAACGTCGTGATCGCAGCTGGCGGCGGCCTGGTGGTCGCTGGCACCGCCCAGAACAGGATCCTGCTCGTCGGCTTCGACGCGGACGGCAACCTCAACACGACCTTCGGGCAGGAAGGGTTCGATGACCTGGCACTCGAGGGCTCGGTCTTCGCCGAAGTAACGGCAGCGGCAGTGCAGCCCGACGGCAAGATCGTGATCGCCGGGAGAACGCATGACCGCTGCACGTCCGAGCCGGCACGCGGCTGCTGGAACTTCTTCGTCGGCCGCCTCCATCCAGATGGCTCGGTCGATTCGGGCTTCGGATTCGATGGCTTTTCCCGTCTGAGCCTTGCCGGCGGAACGGAACTCAACCAGAGTCCTGATGCCGAAGTTCGGGATCTCGTCGACGTCGCAATCGCCGCCGACGGAAAGATCCTCGTTTCGGAGACGCCAAAGCTCGTCGAGGGACGGTTGCTCAGGGTTGCCAGGCTCGACGCCAGCGGCAACCTCGATTCGAGGTTCGGCCATGGGGGTGTTGCAACCGCTGCGCCCTGCGCGGGGAGCACCGCCGAGCTTCGCCGGGTCGGTTGCTTTTCCTCGGCCCTGGTCGGCATGCGCGCCAAGCGGCTGAGCACTCTGCGCCCGAGGCTCAGGCTGCGGGTGCGGCCGAGCGAGCGGCTAGACCCCCTGCGCAATGTCAGGCTTCTTCTTCCCCCCGCACTGGCAGTGAGGAACCGTTCTGCGCATCGGATAAGGGTTGACGCCCAGGCTGGGGGCTCTCTGAAGCCGACAGTGCATTCGCGCCTGGTCGCGGTCAATCGACTCGTGAACGCTGGCTCGATTTCCCTGACGCTTCCGCGCGGTGCGCTCAGGCGGACCAAGCAGATCGCGCGGGGTCATAAGCTGGTCTTTCGTGTCCAGGTCTGGTTCCAAGACGGCAGCAAGCAGACGGTCGTTCTGCGGCGAGCCGGCTGACGACGCAGGAGGGACCCTTGTCGACGGCTTGGCGCCTCGTCGATAGGGGCCTTGACCTCACCCGGCCGCTTGCAGCCGGGATCGTCAACGTGACCGCCGACTCGATGTACGAGGGGGCCCGCAGTGGGACGCCGGAGCAGGCGGTTCGGGACGGGTTGGAATTGGTCGAGGCGGGATTCGACATGCTGGACGTGGGGGCTGTCGCGGCTCGTAGCGGACCGCCGGTGGCGGCTGAGGTCGAGGCGGCGGCGCTGGTCCCGGCGATCGAAGGGCTGGCGGGCACCGGGGTACCCGTGAGCGCCGACACCTTCTCGGTCGAGGTGGCCCGGGCGGCGCTGGAGGCCGGGGCTGTTGCCGTCAACGACATCTCGGGCGGCAGCGAGGAGATGTTCGAGCTGGTTGCGGAGGCCGGCTGTGGCTACGTCCTGATGCACATCGAGGGGCCGCCGCGGGTCGACCGGCCGCCCCGCCGCTACGGCGACGTGGTCGAGCACATGAAGTCCTGGCTGGGGGGGAGAGTCGCGATCGCCCAGCGGCTTGGGGTGAGCGAGGAGCAGATCGCCATCGACCCAGGACTCGACTTCGACCTGACGACCTCGCAGAACCTCGAGGTCCTGCGACGGCTGCCCGAGCTGCGCGCGCTGGGGCTGCCGCTCTACGTCTCGCTCTCGCGCAAGGACTTCGTCGGCGCCGTGCTGGCCGGCTCGTGGGAGGAGCGGCTGCCGGCGGGCGAACGCGAGTGGGGGACGGTCGCCGCGGTGGCCCTGGCCGTGCGCGGCGGCGCCGACGTCCTGCGCATCCACGACCGCAGCTCGCTGCAGGCGATGAGGGTCGCCGGCCGGATCGCCCGCCCGGCGCGGAGCCCGGCCTGATGGCGAAGAGCCTGCTCGGGGAGCCGTGGGCCCTAGCGCTGGACCCGGCCCGGCGGGACGGTCGCATCGTCGCCGAGTCCAGCGAGGAGGAGCGCAGGGCGCGAACGGTGGCGATGCCGGGTTCGCTCGACCCCGGTCTGGTCGAGCGCCTGCGCACCGCCGGCGTCGAGCGCCTCTACTCCCACCAGCGCCAGGCGCTGGAGGCGGCCGCCGTCTCCAACCTGGTGATCACAAGCGGCACCGCCTCGGGCAAGAGCCTCGCCTTCAACCTGCCGGTGCTCGACGGGATCGCCGGCGACGCCAAGCGCCGCGCCCTCTACCTCTACCCGACCAAGGCGCTGGCGCAGGACCAGGCGCGCAAGCTGGCGACGCTGCGCCCGCCCAACCTGCGCGAGGCGATCTACGACGGCGACACGCCGCGCGAAGAGAGGCCGGCGATCCGCCGCCGCAGCAACCTCGTCCTCACCAACCCGGACATGCTGCACGTCGGCATCCTGCCCCACCACAAGAGCTGGGGCGACTTCCTCGCCAACCTCGGCTGGGTCGTCGTCGACGAGGCACACACCTACCGCGGCGTCTTCGGCTCCCACGTCGCCAACGTGCTGCGGCGGCTGCGCCGGGTGGCGCGCGCCTACGGCGGCGAACCGCGCTTCCTGCTCGCCTCGGCGACGATCGCCAACCCGGTCGGGCTGGCCGAGGAGCTGGTCGGCGACGCCGTTCGAGCTGATCGACGACGACGGCGCGCCGGTCGCCGGGCGAGAGATCGCGATGTGGAACCCGCCGCTGATCGACAAGGCGACCGGGACGCGTCGCTCGGCGCTGGGCGAGGCGGCGGACCTGCTCGCCGAGCTGGTCTCCCATGGCGTGCGGACGATCTGCTTCCTCAAGAGCCGGCGTGGGATCGAGCTGATCCAGCGCTTCGCCCGCGAAGCGCTGGAGGCGCGCGGCAAGCCTGATCTGGCGGCGCGGATCGCGCCCTACCGCGGCGGCTACACCTCCCAGCAGCGGCGAGAGATCGAGGCGAGGCTCTCCGGCGGCGATCTGCTCGCGGTCGTCGCCACCGACGCGCTGGAGCTGGGCATCGACGTCGGCGAGCTCGACGCGGCGATCTGCGTCACCTTCCCCGGCACCGTCGCCAGCCTGCGCCAGATGTGGGGACGGGCGGGCCGCCGCCGGCGGGGCCTCGCCGTCTACGTCGCCGGCCAAGACGCGCTCGACCAGTTCTTCTGCCGCCACCCCGACGAGTTCGTCGGACGGCCGGTCGAGGCGGCGATCCTCGACCACGCCAGCGAGCAGATCGCCTCCCGGCACATGATCGCGGCGGCCTACGAGCTGCCGCTGGGCGAGGAGGACGCCGAGGTCTTCGGCCCCGAATGGCGGGAGCGGGCCGAGCGGCTGGTCTCGGCGGGCCAGCTGCGGCAGGCGGGAGGGCGGGTGATGCCGCGCAGCAGCGAGTTCGTCGCCTCGAAGATCCCGCTGCGCTCGGCCTCTGCCGACTCGGTCGCGGTGGTCGAGCGCGACTCGGGTGAGATGCTCGGCCTGGTCGAGTCCGAGCGGGCCTTCACGACGATCCACCCGGGCGCGATCTACCTCCACCTGGGGCGCTCGTACGAGGTCGAGGAGCTCGACGTGCGGGGCCGGCGCGCGGTGGTCTCCCGCTTCGACGGCGACTGGTACACGCGGCCGAAGAAGGAGACCGAGATCTACGTCGAGCGCGTGCGCGAGCAGCGGACGACCTCGGGCGTGGAGCTGCACTTCGGCGAGGTCTCGGTGACCGAGCAGGTGATCGCCTACCAGCGGGTCTCGATCGCCGACCAGGAGCCCTTCGACATCGTCTCGCTCGAGCTTCCCGAGCAGCACTTCGTCACCCAGGCGCTCTGGTACGTGCTTCCCGAGCGGCTGAGCGGGGCGCTGCCCCCCGACGTCCTGCTCGGCGCCCTGCACGCGACCGAGCACGGCCAGATCGCAGTGCTGCCGCTGATCGCGATGTGCGACCGCTGGGACATCGGCGGGCTCTCGACCAACGTCCACTTCCAGACCGGCCGCTCGACGATCTTCGTCTACGACGGGCATCCCGGCGGGGTCGGGATAACGCTGCGCGGCTACGAGCAGTTCGAGCGCCTGCTCGGCGACGCCGAGCGGCTGATCGCCGAGTGCCCCTGCGAGTCCGGCTGCCCGTCCTGCGTCCAGAGCCCCAAGTGCGGCAACCTCAACGAGCCGCTGCACAAGCAGGGGGCGCTGGAGCTGATGCGGGCGATGAAAGGCTCCGCATAACTATGAGCGGAGGGCGACAGGTGGCGGTGATCGGGCCGGCGCGGTGCACGCCGGAGTCCGAAGCGGCACGGCTGGGCGAGGAGGTGGGCAGGTTGCTGGCCGAGGCGAGCGTGACCCTCGTCTGCGGCGGCTGCACCGGCCTGATGGAGGCCGCCTGCCGTGGTGCGGTCGGCGCTGGAGGCGTGACGATCGGGATCCTCCCCGGGGACTCGATTGCCGAAGCGAACGAGTTCTGCACGCATGTGGTCGCGACCGGCATCGGCCACGCCCGCAACCTCGCCGTCGTCTCTTCAGGCGAAGCCGTGATCGCGGTGGGCGGCGAGTGGGGAACCCTCTCGGAGATCGCGCTGGCCCGAGCCCTCGGTCGACCGGTAGTCGCGTTGCGCAGCTGGGCCTTGGACGGCCGCGAGCGAATGCAGGGCGCTCCGGGCATCCTCCCCGCAGATACCGCGGCGGAGGCCGTCGCGCTGGCCCTCGAGGCCCTCTAGCTCTCGCTCCCGGGGTGTGGCGACTTATCCGTGTATCTCACGGATAAGTCGCCACACCCTTGAGGCCAGAGCTCGCGCAGAGCGAGGATCGCGAAGGCGTGAGACCAGGCGAGCGGTGTGGTCGAGGTCGGAGTGCCGGTGCGGGCGTCGACCCGCTCGGGGAGCATGCCGGCCGGGGTGGCGACGCGGCGCAGCGCGGCCATCAGGCGCAGCGCCGCGGGCCGCTCGCCGAGGGCAGCGAGGCCCCAGGCGGTCCAGGCGGTTGGCGCTGTCCAGGGATCGACCCCCCCGTCCCAGTCTTCGGACGGGACGATGCCGAAGCGGCTGCCGTCGGCCGCGATCCGGAGCAGCGTGCGTCTGGCGAGTGGATAGAGCGTGGGGTGCGGGAAGGGACGCACTGCCCAGGCGGTAACGGAATCAACCCCAGATTCGAAATTGCCCGCTTCACGCATGAGAACTCCTTCAGTCCCGAACGTCCTCTGAATCTCCCATTCCGCCGGCCGGCGAGCCGAAAGGTCACCTGCCGCAGTGCCTTTCGGTTCGCCGGCCGGCGCGGCGATCGCATTCCCCAGATAGTCGCCCGCCTCGCCCTCCTGGTAGTCGGCGCGGCCGCGCCAGGGCTGCCGCGGCACGTCCGCGCGCAGGCCGGCCACCTTCGCCGCCGCAGCCACCCAGCCCGCCGCGTCTCCCTGCGCTGCCCGCCCCTCGACCGGAGTGCCGTCCTCATAGAAGCGCGCGGCGGCCTCGAGATCGAGGCCGAGCAGGAAGCGAGCGACCCGCCTCGCATCGGCGCGGTAGCCGGCCGAGGCGAGGGCGATCGCAACCGTGCCCGCGTCGCGGGGCCAGACGTATTCCCACCCCTCGCGGAAGCCGGCAACGACGGCGCCGCTGCGCCGGTTCGTGACCGCCCGCAGCACCAGCAGCGAGCGCCGGTACATCCGCTGCGCCCACGGCGGCGCGGCGGATCCGAGCGGCTGTGCCAGCGCGAGCCAGCGCGGAGCGGCGTCGATCGCCCCGGGCGCCCCGAGCGAGCGCACGTCGACATCCCGCGCCCTGCCGTACTCGACGACCATCCGCAGCTCGTTGCTCTCCGGCAGATAGCGCAGCCGGACCGAGTCGTCCCGTGAGCCCCCCGAAACCAGGGCCGCCCCCATCACGACCCCCACGGCCAACCCGAGCGCTGCACGACCCCAAGCCATGCCCCAATCGAATCAGCCCCGCAGCCCCCCGGTCGCTAGCCTTCCCATGCGCGGCCACAACCGCGCAATCTCCAGGCGAGGTAGCTCAGTTGGTAGAGCACACGACTGAAAATCGTGGTGTCGTGGGTTCGATTCCCACCCTCGCCATTCATTCATTCATTCATTCAATTCATTCATCATCATCATTCGATCGTCATCAATCGACTTTCCGCTCCCCCATGGCGGCGAGGGAGGGTGGAAAATCCCCTTCGAGCGCTCGAAATATAGGTGGCGCCGATGTCCGATTACGAGCTCATTCGCGACGCAATCCGGGACAAAAAGCAGGTTGTGGCTATCTATGGGGATCGTGAGCGAGAGATGTGCCCGCACGCCATCGGCGCCAAGAATGGGCGTGCCCAGGTCATCGTCTTTCAGTTCGCGGGTGGTAGTAGAAGCGGATTGCCACCCGGGGGCCAGTGGCGCTGCCTGGCGATCGATGCCCTATCCGTCGTTGCGGTTCGGGACGGCGCATGGCACACCGCCCCGAACTACAGCCAACTTGATACCTGCCTCGACGAGATCGACCTCGAGGTCGATCCCTAGGCCGTTTTACTGCCGAAGTGGCGCTGCAAGCGCTTGTGGCGGTAGCGGAAGAACCAGCCGATCACGGGGCGCAGCGGCCTGCCCGGCAGCCCGAGCCGCGGTTGCCAGCGCACGCGGTCGGCGATCAGGCAGCCGTCCTCGCCGGTCGGCTCCAGGGTTCGTTCGTGTTCCCAGGATCGCTGGCTCAACATCTGCGAGCGCTCCAGAAAGCCGCGGCTGGGATCCAGCTCGACGAGGGTGAGGTCGTCGTAGTCGAAGGGGATCAGGCCGAAGAGGAGGATCCAGCTGCGACCGATCTTCTCGCCCAGCTCGATGCGCTCGGGGTCGAGCCCATCGACTCCAGCGGGGAGCGTCATGCGCAGGTAGGGGCGCATCTCGTCGTTGATCCCCTCGGGAGTGATGACTCGCTCCCAGACCTCATCCGGCGATGCGTCGAGCAGCGAGGAGACGACTATCTCGGCACTTCGCTGAAGGCTTTTGCGGGCCATGGGCCGGACAAAGCTTCAACGAGTTGCCAGAACTGCGTCGGCCGCTAGGGTCGGGCGATGCGAACCGCGGTGATCACAGGTGCCTCCAGCGGCATCGGCGCCGCCACGGCGCGGGTGCTGGCGGGCGAGGGCTACCGGACCGTCCTCGGTGCCCGGCGGCTCGACCGGCTCGAGGCGCTGGCCGCGGAGATCGGCGGCGAGGCGATCGCGCTCGACGTCGCCGACCCCGACTCGGTGACCGCGTTCGCGGACCGCGTCGACGCCTGCGACGTGCTGGTCAACAACGCCGGCGGCGCCCTCGGCCTCGACCCGGTCGGCGAGGCCGACGAAGAGCAGTGGCTGCGGATGTACGAGGCGAACGTGCTGGGGACGATGCGGATGACGCGGGCGCTGCTGCCGCGGCTGATCGCCTCCGGCGACGGGCATGTCGTCGGCGTCACCAGCATCGCCGCCTTCGAGACCTACCGCGGCGGCGCCGGCTACACCGCCGCCAAGCACGCCCAGCGGGCGATGATGCGGACCCTGCGGCTGGAGCTGCTGGGAGAGCCGGTCCGCTTCACCGAGGTCGCGCCCGGGATGGTCGAGACCGAGTTCTCGCTGGTCCGCTTCGACGGCGACGAGGAGACCGCCGCCCGTGTCTACGAGGGGATGCAGCCGCTCAGCGCCGCCGACGTCGCCGAGTGCATCCGCTGGGCCCTGGCCCAGCCCCCGCATGTCAACGTCGACGAGATCGTCGTCCGCCCGCGCGACCAGGCGACCGCGACCGACGTGCACCGGCGATAGCGGGGCCCGCTCGAGCTCGCGGCGGCAGGATCGGCGAGGTAGCCCTGGGGCTCCTCGACCACGGTGTTGACCAGCTCGCCGACCCGCTCGATCTCGACCCGCACCGTCTCGCCGACGTGGAGCACGTTCTCGCGGATCGGCTTGCGGCCGATGCCGACGCCGGAGGGGGTGCCGGTCGCGATCACGTCGCCGGGCTCCAGCGTGAACGCTTCGGAGAGGTGGGAGACCTGCTGGAAGCAGTCGAAGACCATCCCCGCGGTGCTCGCGTCCTGGCGCAGCTCGTCCTCGACGAAGCAGCGGATGCGCAGGTCCTGCGGGTCGCCGACCTCCTCGGGCGTGACCAGCCAGGGGCCGAGCGGCCCGTGGGTGTCGAAGGACTTGCCGATCGTCATCGTCTGCGCCCGGCCCTGCCAGTCGCGCACGCTGAGGTCGTTGGCGCAGGTGTAGCCGGCGATCACCTCGTGGGCGCGGTCGACCGGGACGTGACGGCAGCGGCGGCCGATCACCACCGCCAGCTCCGCCTCGTAGTCGAGCAGGGTCGAGACCTTCGGCATGTGGACGTCGGCACCGGGCCCGACCACGCATGTCGCCTGCTTGTTGAAGAAGACCGGGACCTCAGGCGCCTCCATCCCCATCTCGGCGATGTGGTCGGCGTAGTTGAGCGCGATTCCGAGGTACTTGCGCGGGGTGGCTGGGGAGAGCAGCTGAACGCCGGCCAGCGGCACCCGCGGCGCACCGGCAGCGGCCTCCTCGACGCCACCGCGACCGACCGCCGCCAGCGCTGCCGCCGGTTCGGCTGGGAGGCCGGAGGAGGAGAGGTCGACTATCTCCTCTCCCTCGACGATCCCCAAGGCGGGACCGTCCGACTTGGGGAGCCGACACAGCTTCACGCGCGCGACCCTAGTCGCTCAGCTCGTCGATCAGCTCGACGACGCGGCGCTCGATCTCGTCGCGGGTGGCGCGGACCTCCTCGATCGGGCGGCCCTTCGGGTCCTCGAGCTCCCAGTCGACGTAGCGGGTGCCGGGTACGTACGGACACTCGTCGCCGCAGCCCATCGTCACCACCAGGTCCGCCCACTCGGCGTCGGCGCTCGTCAGCCTGCGCGGGGTGCGTGCGACGAGGTCGATGCCGTGCTCGCGCATGACCTCGACGACCTCGGGGTGGACTCGCTCGCCGGGCGTCGTCCCGGCCGAGCGCGCCTCGTGGTGGCCCGCCGCCGCACGCGTGAACAGCGCCTCGCTCATCTGCGAGCGCCCCGCGTTGTGCAGGCAGACGAAGAGGACCCGCGCCATCAGGCCCCCACCATCTCAGCAGCAGGCGACGGGCGCTGCGTCCGGGTCCGCCGGGACGGCGACCCGCGCCGGCACCGAGAAGACCTCGCGGACCGCGTCGAGCGCCCCCGGCACGAGGCTGAAGTAGCTGTAGGTGCCGCGCCCCTCGCGCTCGATCACACCGGCCTCGACCAGCTGCTTGAGGTGGTGGCTGACCGTACCCTGGGAGAGGCCGAGCAGCGGCTGCACCTCACAGACGCAGACCGCCTCGCCGTCCGCCCGCAGCAGCAGGTTGACGATTCGCAGCCGGTGCCGGTCGGCGAGAGCCTTCAGCACCCGCTCGAGCTCGACCGATCGCTCCTCGGACAACGAGGACCCCGCGAGGGGCGTGCAGCACTCGATCACTGGAAGCTCGGCCATACGCACCACATTACCATCTTCATCGATATTCATCGATGAAACGTTCTGGAACGAAACCGTCCGCCCCCCCGACTACTTTGGGTTCAGATGGAGCAGCAAGCTCTCACCGAGACGCTCATCGCGACGAGGGTGCCGCTGGGCGAGTTGGAGGAGGGGCAGCGGGTCGGCAGCGTCTACGCGGTCCGCGAGCGGGAGCTGCGGCGCAAGCGCAACGGCGAGCCCTGGCTGCGCCTCAGCCTCGGCGACGCGAGCGGCAGCTGCGAGGCGGTCTCCTGGGAGGACGCCGAGGCGCTCTACGCGATCGCCGCCCCGGGCACGCCGGTTCACGTCAGCGGCCTCTTCGAGGTCAGCGAGCGCTGGGGGTCGAAGATCAAGCTGAGCGGCCTGCGCGAGGCGGCAGAGTCCGAGTACCGCAGCGAGGACCTGGCGGTCGAGTCGGAGGTCTCCTTCGATCGCCTCGAGAGCGACCTGCGCGAGCTGCTGGGCACCGTGCAGGACCGGCAGCTTCGCTACCTCCTCGACCGCTTCTTCGGCGAGGAGTCGGAGATCTGGTCCCGCTTCCGCGACGCTCCGGCGGCGAAGGTCTACCACCAGGCCTACCGCCACGGCCTGCTCGAGCACACGGTCTCCGTCGCCCAGGCGGTCAGCGCCGCCGCCGCCTTCTTCCCCGGGATAGACCGCGACGTCGCCGTCACCGGGGCGCTCCTGCACGACATCGGCAAGACCGAGGCCTACAACGACGACCCGCTGGCGATCGACCTCACCGACGCCGGTCGCCTCCAGGGCGAGATCCCGCTCGGCTACTACAAGGTACGCCGCCAGATCGAGGAGATCCCCGGCTTCGACCCCGCTCTCGCCCAGGCCGTCCTGCACATCATCCTCGCCCACCACGGCTCGCTCGAGCACGGCTCGCCGGTAACCCCCGCCACCCGCGAGGCCGTCCTCGTCCACATGATCGACAACCTCGGCGGCCGCCTCGGCAGCTTCGACCGCCTCGAGCGCCAGCTGCCCGCCGGCGAGTCATGGTCGAGCTTCGACCGTGCTCTCTCGGGCTCCGCCTTCTTCGGCAACCGCGAAGCGGCCTAGCCGTTTAGAGCCGCCGCGTGCAGCGTTGAATGTGGTGGACGTTGCCGTCCGCACGCTCAACGCAGTGGACCAGCCTCTGCCGCCTGTTCCCCGGCTTGGTCACCTCGAGGGAGCGGCGGACCTCGCGCTTGATCTGCGTGCTCATCCCTTCGAGTGACTTGCCGATCTGGTCGAGACCGGTCGACTTGAAGGCCTCGTCGGTCGTCTTCAGGACCGGCTTGACGATGAAGAGGTAGCAGAGAAACAGCACCCCGGCCGTGACTGCAAGCCGGATAATGCCCGAAGTCACGTTGCCGAAGAGGTTGCGCAGGAGGTCCATGAGACGGGCCGCACACTATCCTGCGAGCCGTGGCGAAGGACACCGAGAAGCTGATCCGCCAGCTCTCGCTGATCTCGTTCCTGATGGCTCAGGGGAGGCCGGTTTCGGCCCTCGAGATCAAGCGCGAGGTGGAGGGCTATAGCGACATGAACGACGACGCCTTCGCGCGGCGCTTCTATGCCGACCGTGCGGAGCTGGAGAGCCTCGGCATCCAGCTCGGGGTCGAGAAGCCGGGGGAGGGGTTCTTCGAGGCCGAGCTCTACTCGTTGCCGCCGGAGAACTTCTACCTCGACGCGATCAAGTTCTCCGACGACGAGCTGGCGGCGCTGAGCACCGCGCTCTCGCTTCTCTCAGACGGTGAATTCGCCTATGCCGAGCCGCTGCGGCTGGCTCTGCAGCAGGTCGCCTGGGGCCATCCGAACCCGCTCAAGGAGGGCGAGCGCGCCCCGGTCGAGATGGCGATGACGGCCTCCGCGGGCGGCCGCGATCTCTCCCAGCGCCTGTCGAAGATCGAGACCGCGATCTCGCGCCGCAAGACGATCGAGTTCACCTACTACACGATGGAGCGCGACGAGACCGCGAAGCGAAAGGTCGACCCCTACCACCTGGTCTTCCGCGGCGGGCAGTTCTACCTGATCGGCCATGCGCACGAGCGCGACGCCGTCCGGGTCTTCCGCCTCTCCCGGATCCAGGGCAAGGTCGGCTACGCCTCCAAGGCCGAGCACGACTTCTCCCCGCCCGAGGACTTCGACCGGCGCGACTACGGTCAGCGTGCCGACTGGCAGCTGGGGGAGATGGGCGGCACCGCGAAGATCTTCGTGCGCGATCGCATCGCCTGGCTGATCGAGCGCGACTTCGGCGCCTACGGCGAGCTGCGCCCGGCGAAGCGCTCCGACGGCGCGCCGGGCAAAGGCTCGGTCTTCGAGACCGATTACGCTTCGCCGCGCGAGCTGATCGCCTGGGTGCTGCGCTGGCGCCAGAACGCCCAGGTGCTGGGTCCCGACGAGCTGCGCGAGGAGGCCGAGAGCCGCCTCGGCCTGCTCCACGATCGCCACCACAACGGCTTCGAGCCGGCCGAGATCGTCGACCGGCCCCTGCGCGAGGCCCCGCGACGGGCCCGCTCCAACGGCCGCGGCGAGTCCGCGATCCGGCCCGAGCGATTCGCCCGCCTCGTCACCCTCGCCGGACTCCTGATTGACTCCGCCAAGCGAGGCGAGCGCCTCGGCGTCGCCGACCTGCGCCAGCGGCTCGAACTAACCGGCGAGGAGCTGCAGGAGGACATCGACCTGCTCAACGTGGTCAACTTCGGCGGCGGCACCTACGTCCTCTACGCCGAAATCCAGGGCGACGAGATCGAGGTCGACTCCGAGCCCTACGGCGACAACTTCGCCCGCCCGGCCCGCCTGCTGCCGCTGGAGGCCAAGGCGCTGGTCGCGGCGATCGACCTCTTCGGCGACCACCTGCCGCAGGGCGGCCTGCAGAGCGCCCGCACCAAGATCGTCAAGGCGCTCGGCCACGATCCCTCCGAGGAGGGGCTGGAGATCGCCGCCGGCAGCGGCGGCGACGCCGAGGTGGCGCGCAAGGTCAACGAGGCGATCGGATCCAGCCGCGTGCTCGAGCTCCAGTACTACAAGGAGAACGAGGACCAGTTCACCAAGCGCTCGGTTGAGCCCTACCGCCTGGAGAACGGAAAAGAGGGCTGGTACGTGGAGTGCTACGACCTGACCAAAGAGGGCGTCCGCCACTTCAAGCTCGACCGGATCAAGGAGGCGACGCTCTCGGGGCAGGCCTTCGAGCCGCGCCCGGAGGTCGAGGAGCTGGCGGGGGTCGAGGGCTGGATGACCCACGGCGAGGTGCCGACCGCGCACGTCGCCCGCGTCTGGGTCTCGCCCGAGCGTGCCCGCTGGCTTCGCGAGGAGCGCACCGTGGTCGAGGAGCTCGCCGACGGGGCGGTCGTGGTCGAGCTGCCCTACGCCGGCACGTCCTGGCTCGTGCGGGAGATCCTCCGCGGCGCCGGGGACCTCGTCGTTCTCGAGCCCGAGGACGCCCGCGAAGCGATCGCCAAAGAGGTCGGCGGCTGACGAATCTGCATTCACCCCCGCTGAGAGGCGGTGAATGCAGATTCACTGAAAGAGCGTGATGGATCGGGCGCCAGGACACCCTGAGATCCTCCGGATCGTCGCGCCCAACCCGGGGCCGATGACGCTGGAGGGGACGAACACCTACATATATGGGGCCGGCCCCTGCATCGTCCTCGACCCGGGGCCCGACGACGCTTCGCACCTGGATGCGATCCGCGCCGCGGCAGGGGAGAGGGGCGGGATCGGCCTCGTCCTGCTCACCCACAGCCATGGTGACCACGCCGACGGCGCGGAGCGACTCGGCGCCGAGGTGGTCCTGCCGTCAGACGGCGAGGAGCACGGCGGCCTGCGGGCACTCGCCACCCCCGGCCACGCGCCCGACCACGTCTGCCTGCTCAGCGCCGACCGGGTCTGCTTCAGCGGCGACCTCGTGCTTGGAGCGGGCTCGACATTCGTCCCGCCCGACGGCGGCTCGCTCTCCGCTTACATGGATTCCCTGCGCCGCATGCAGGCCGAGCCGATCGAGCTGATCTGCCCCGGCCACGGTCCCTGGATCGAGGACCCCGGGGCCAAGCTGGCCGAATACGTCGAGCACCGCGAGATGCGCGAGCGCCGCCTCCTCACGGCCCTGGAGCGCGGCGAGCGCTCGCGCGAGGCGCTGCTCGCCGAGGTCTGGGACGACGTCCCGGCCGAGGTCCGCCCCGCCGCGGCGATGGTGATGCAGGCCCACCTCGACAAGCTCGAGGCGGAAGGCAAGCTGCCCGGAGGCCTTCGCGAGTAGCGCAGGCGTGGTCGCCTACGGCGCCAGCAGGTAGCGGCTGAGGCTGAAGCCGCCCGTCGGATCGAGATCCGGTCGGTTCAGTACGCCGGCAACGACGAGGCGGCCCCTGCGATCGATCAGCGCATCGCTGGCTCTAACGCTCGAGAAGCGACCGAAGTTGGTCACGGTCCAGCCTCGGCGGCCAAAACTCCGGTCCGGCCGGCCGCTCATATCGAGGCGGCCGACGAGGAGCCGACGGCGCAGCCGTTCCCCGGTTGGCCCGCGGTCCTTCGGCCTGAACGTCAGCATGCCGATCAGCAGTGGACGGCCTGCCGGGTCGACTGCAACCAGGCCGGCTTCCGTTTGGGCGGTCAGCACCCGGGCTCCGGTCAGGCCATCGGGCAGATGGACGGTAGCGACGCCCCTGCGGCCGAACGTGCGGTCCACGTCGCCATTGGCACTCAGCCGCATGATTCCCTCGGCCTGCACGTAGGCGCTCCCGCGGTGCAGTGCCATCGCCCCCGGCAAGCCTCGGCGGTAGCGCCGCATTCCTTCCTGACCGAACGAACGGTTGAGCACGCCGTTGCGACCGAGGCGGAGCAGGGCGAATTCGCGACCATCCGGACAGGACTCCTCCTGAGTGCCGACGATGGACACGGCGCCGTTCGCGCCGAGGGCGATGTCGGAGACGTTGTCGATTCCTGCGAGGAAGGTAACGCCCCCGCCGCCGAACGAAACGTCGAGCTCCCCGGCCGGTGTCAGCCGCGCGGTCAGGCGGTCGAGGTAGTCGAAGTAAGAATGGCCAGCGCAGGGCGAAGCGATTTCCCCCTTCTTGGCGATGAAAACCGGTCGATCTTCGTTGTCGACGATCCCGGCGCTTGCGCCAACGGCGGATGCGGTGGCACCCGGCAAGGGGGGCAGTCCGAAGTCGGTCATTACGATGCCGTCCCCCCCGCCAAAGGTTGGATCCAGGCGGCCCTGGGCGGTATAGCGGATGACCGTCGCAAAGCTGAGGAAAAGCGCTCCGGCCGGATAGGACCCCGTGGAGAAGGAGGCCGACGTTCCGGAATCGGTTGCCGTGCCGAAGAGGACTACACGCCCCTTCGAATCGACGCCAAGGTCGCTTACGGAGAGGTCGAATCCAGGCATCTCGACTTTCGAGCGGCCGCCCGAGCCGAAGCTCCTGTCAATTTTGCCGTCGGGCAGGTACTTGACTAGTTCTTGCCCGCTGTTGGCGGCAGAAAGGTGCATCCTCGCGAGTACGAGGAGGGAGTCATCGGGCCCTTGAGCGAGGTGTGCTGAGGCGTAGTACCAGCCGCTTGGAGCGTTGATCCCGGTCACGACCCTGCCGCCCTGCCCGAAGCTTCGGTCGAGCGCGCCGGGGCGTGCCTGGGCCGCATGTGGCGCCGCAAGCAGCACCCCCATCGCGGCGAGAACGCATATGAAGCGCCGCCCGATCGGGACTAGGCAGTCGAATGTCTGTGCTGCTGTCAAATTGGATCTCGTTCCTTCGTGTCGCCGATCGAACCCGCAGCGAAAGGAAAAGTACCGGCCGTTTCCCGAAAGGCGCGCCTGCTTTCGACGAGGAGTTTGAGTCGGCTGGCCAGCCAATAATGTGGATAAGGCGCTACGCTGGCGCCGTGAGGCGCGGCAAGCGCATGAAGGCGGGGCTCCTGACAGGCGCGGCGACGGTTGGGCTCGGAGCCGCGGTCGCCGGCGCCCTTTGGCATCGCTTGGCCCGCCGTCCCCTCCCCAAGCAGAAGGGGACGATCGCGCTCGAGGGGCTCGAGGGCACGGTTCGGGTGCGCCGCGACCGCTGGGGCGTCCCACACATCGAGGCCGAGAGCGCCGCCGACGTCTGGTTCGCCGAGGGCTTCTGCCATGGCCAGGACCGGCTCTGGCAGCTCGACTTCTACCGCCGTGTCGTCTCCGGCCGCGTCTCGGAAATGGCCGGCGAGGAGGGGCTGCCGATCGACCGGCTGATGCGGACGCTCGGCATCCGCCGCACGGCCGAGCGCGAGGCGGCGACGCTGGACCCCGAGCTGCTCGCCCTGCTCAACCGCTTCTGCGAGGGCGTCAACGCGGCCGCGACCGACGCCAAGGCGCTGCCCTTCGAGATGCAGCTGCTGCGACTCGCCTGGAAGCCCTGGCGGCCGGTGGACATCCTCAGCCTCGGCAAGCTGCTTGCCTTCGGTCTCTCGACCAACTGGGAGCGGGAGCTGCTGCGCGCCGACATGGTGCGTGCCCTGGGCCCCGAGCTGGCGGCCCGCCTCGACGCCGCCTACCCCGCCGGGAACCCGGTCGTCACCCAGGAAGCCTGGACCGGCGACGGGCTCGCGATCGTCGAGCAGATCGACGCCGTTCGCCAGTCGCTCGGCCTCGCCGCCGAGGCCAGCGGTTCCAACAACTGGGCGGTCTCGGGCAAGCTCAGCGCCAGTGGCAATCCACTGATCGCCGGCGATCCCCACCTCCCGCCCAGCATGCCGGGCATCTGGTACCAGGTCGGCCTCGGCCTCGACGGCCGTTTCGTCCGTGGCGCCTCGCTGCCGGGCATGCCCGGCGTCTACATGGGCCAGAACGACGACGTCTGCTGGACCTTCACCAACGTCATGGCCGACGTCCAGGACCTCTTCGTCGAGCGGGTCGAGGGCGACCGCTACCTGTTCGAAGACGAGTGGCGCCCGCTCGAAGTCGTGCGCGAGGAGATCCCGGTGAAGGGCCGCGACGCGCCCGAGGTGCTCGACGTCCGCATCACCCACCACGGGCCGCTGGTCAACGAAGCCCTCGGTGCCGACGAGGGCGAGCCGCTTGCCCTGCGCTGGCAGACGCTCGACCAGCCGACCGCCTTCAAGGGGATGTTCGAACTGCACGGGATCGCGTCCGGCCCGGAGCTGGTCGCCAAGCTCGCCGACCACGTCTCGCCCGCCTCGAACCTGATCTGGGCCGACCGCCACGGCTCGATCGGGTACAAGCTGATCGGGCGCCTGCCGCTGCGCAAGGGCGGCTGCCCCGACCTTCCCAAGCCGGGCTGGACGGGTGAGTTCGAGTGGGAGGGGACGATCCCCTACGAGGAGCTGCCGGAGAAGGTCGATCCCGAGAGCGGCTTCCTCGTCACCGCCAACAACCGCATCGTCGGCGACGAGTACCCCCATCACATCACCAGCGAGTGGCTCGACGGCTTCCGCGCCGAGCGGATCGAGCAGCTGCTGCGGGCGAGCAGTGAGCACGACATCGACGGCTTCGAGGCCATGCAGTCCGACAACCTCTCGATCCCGGGGATCGAGGCGGCGCGCAGGCTGGGCCGGCTATCGCCGCGGGGCCAGCGCGAGCTGAGCGCGATCGAGCGGCTGCGCAGCTGGGACGGCCGGCTCGACCCCGACTCGATCGCCGGCACGGTCTACCAGGCATTCCTGCTGCGCCTTGCCCGCGAGGTCGCCCGTGCCGCGATCGGCGACCGCGACCTCGCGGAGCGCTGGCTCGACCGCGCCGACAACGGCTTCACCCCTCACGTCACCTCGCCCTGGCGCTGGCACTCGCACCTGATGAAGCTCTGGGAGGAAGAAGACGAGGAGCTGATCGGCCGCCCCTGGGAGGGGCTCGTGCTGGAGGCGCTCAGCGGCGCCCTCGACGACCTCACCGACCGCTTCGGCCCCGACCCCGAGGCCTGGCGCTGGGGCCACGTGCACGAGATGGAGTTCCCCCATCCGCTGGGCGAGGCCAGCCCGCTGCTGCGCAAGCTGCTCAACCGCAGGCTCAAGGCCGGCGGTGCCCAGGAGACCGTGAGCCAGATCGCCTACGACCCCAACGACCCATACAAGGCCGTCTGGGCGCCGAGCTGGCGGATGGTCGCCGAACCGGCCGCGCCCGAGCGCTCGCGCTGGCAGATGTTCACCGGGCAGTCCGGCCACCCCGCCAGCCCCCACTACGACGACCTCCAGGCCGACTGGCTGGAGGGCCGCACGCAGCCGATGGCCGGCGAAGGGCCCTGGCGCGAGCTGGATCTCGTGCCCGCAAGCGCTTCCTAGAACCACGACGGGCCGGTCCCAGGCGGCACTCTTCATGCACTCTGGCTGGCTTGTAGGCCGAATCGTTTCCGGATTGCAATGGTTGGGACGGGTATGCGCCTGCTCCGTCCAGCACTGGCGGCTGCCGTTGCGCTAGCGATCTGCGCAACGCCTGCCGCGGCGAGGACCGTCGAGTTCGACGGCCGCCAGGTCGACGTTCCGGCCGGGTGGCCGGTCCACCGCCTCGCCGAGCACCCGCACATGTGCGTGCGGCTCGACCGGCGCGCCGTCTACCTGGGGACTCCGGGAGCGAGCCAGCGCTGTCCCTCGCATGCGATCGGCGCCCGGCGGGCGATCCTGGTCGACCCGAGCGCCCGATCCCGGGCGCGGGCACAGGCCAGCGCGATCGCGCCGGGCACCACCACCCCGGTGTCGGGGTCCGAAGAGTTCACCGGCCTCGGCTTCGACGCCTGCGCGGCGCCCTCCTCGCGGGCGATGGCGGCCTGGGAGTCGTCTCCCTACCGCGCCGTCGGCGTCTACATCGGCGGCCTCAACCGCGCCTGCTCGCAGCCGAACCTGACCGCGGCCTGGGTCGGCGAGCAGGTCGCCGAGGGCTGGCACCTGATCCCGACCTACGTCGGCCTGCAGGCGCCCACCAGCGCCTGCACGACCTGCGCCTCGCTCAGCTCGGGGCTGGGCACCGCGACGAAGCAGGGCGCCGAAGCGGCTCGCGACGCGGTCGCCGACGCCCAGGCCATCGGCATGGGGCCGGGAAGCCCGATCTACTTCGACATGGAGGCCTACACCCGGACCGCGAGCGCCACCAGGGCGACCCTGACCTTCCTCGCCGCCTGGACCGAGGAACTGCACCTCCTCGGCTACACCTCCGGCGTCTACAGCTCCAGCGCCTCGGGCATCGCCGACCTCGCCGGCCAGGTGGGCGAGGACTACCCGCTCCCCGATGACCTCTGGTTCGCGAACTGGAACTACCGGGCGAACGCGCTCGACCCCTACCTCCCCGCCACCGCCTGGTCCGAGCACCAGCGCATCCACCAGTACCGCGGCGGCCACAACGAGACCTACGGCCTGACCACGATCAACATCGACAACAACTTCGTCGAAGGGGCGACGGTTGGCGCCGCCACCGCGCCCCCTCCGCTGCCGCCGCTGACGGTCAGGCGCGTCAAGCCCGCCCGGGGGACCGTGAGCGTCTGGGTCCGCTGCGGCTGGGCCGAAGGCGAAAGCTGTCCGGGGCAGATCATCCTGCGCACGCAGGCGAGCTTGCCGCTGCGCGCCAGGCCCGGCGTGCCGAGGAGGGTCGTGCGCGTCGGCGTCAGCAAGCGCGGCTTCCGCCTCGCCGGGGGCAGGGCCCACACCTACCGCGTCGCGCTCAACGAGCGCGGCCGCCCGCTGCTGGCGCGGCGCGGATTCCTCAAGGCCCAGCTGCTGGTCGCGATCCCCGGCGCCCGGGCCACCCGGGCGGTGCGGCTCAGCCTCCGTTAAGGGGGAGTTGCCCCGCTCTGCATCGCGTCGGGGCCGGTGACCGCGGTCACGAGCTCGACGATCGCATCGGGCGCCTTGGCTGGGGAGCCGGCGTCGAACGGGGGCTGGGGGTCGTACTCGATGCCGAGCTGGACCGCCTGGGCGACCTCGGGGCCGACCTCCTGGCCGACCAGGTGCAGCGCCATGTCGATCCCGGCCGAGACGCCCGCGGCGGTGACGAGCTTGCCGTCCTGCACGAAGCGACCGCCGACAGGGTCGGCGCCGAGCTCGCCCAGCTGCTCGAGGAAGGCCCAGTGGCTGGTCGCCCGCTTTCCCTCGAGCAGGCCCGCGGCACCGAGGACCAGCGAGCCGGTGCAGACCGAGGTGGTCCACTTGGTCCCCTCGTCGATCCGGCGCAGCCAGGAGAGCACCGCCTCGTCCTCCATCAGCGGCAGGTTGCCTTCGCCTCCGGGAACGAGGACCATGTCGGCCTCGCCGACTTCGTCGAGGCCGAAGTCGGCGCTGAGCCCGAGCGCGCCGCTGTCGGTGCGGATCTGCCCCTTCTCGGGGCCGACGAACTTGATCTCCCAGCCGGGCACCGAGCGCAGCACCTCGTAGGGCCCGATCGCGTCGAGCGCGGTGAGCTTCTCGAAGATCAGGATCGCGACTTGCACGTAGTCGATCCTACGGCGTCGGCGGCCGACGCGGACGCGAGATGCGGGGTCAGTCCCAGGTTGCCAGCGGCAGGTGCTCGAGGATGGTCCGGTCGGCTGTGACCAGCGGCGCGTCGGCGACGATGGCCTGCGCCGCGATCATCCGGTCGAAGGGATCACGGGTCCACTGGATCCCCGCCGCCGCCCTCGTCACCTCTGAAAGCGAGGCCTCGGCGGTCCGCAGCCCGATCGTCCGCCCAAGCGCCGCCAGCGGCGCCGTGGCCGGTTCGGTGACGCGTCCGACTTCGTAGAGGTAGGTCAGCTCCAGCTCGACGAGGGGGGAGACGAACGGCTCCCCGGAATCGAGCAATGCCCGCGCAGCGGCCGGTATGCGCCGGTCGGCGCCCTCGTAGAGCCAGCCCACGACATGGGTGTCAAGAAGGATCAGGGTTCCACTCCGAGGACCAGTCGACGTGGATCAGCTCGTCGGGATCGCCGACGATGAACCCCTCGCGACGGGGCAGGCGGTCCCAGAAGGACAGCTTCTCCTTGGGGGCGATCACCAGCGTCTTGCCGTTGCGCTCGATCTCCAGGGGCTGACCGGTCTCGAGGACCTCGTCCAGCAGCCGGTAGACGTCGGCGCGCAGTTTCGAAGCGGTGATGGCCATGGCCAGCTCCTTCGGAGTCGTACGTACAAGCAAAGGATAAGACGTACGTACGGTATCTTGGGGAGCGGCGGCAACTGGAATCTGGGCTTGCATCGCCATGGTGGAGGCGACGCTACAGGCCATGGATTCACGTGTGGTGCGCTGAAACGCGCGGCTCTCCCGCAGCTTCGGCGCCGATCCGTAATCTTTCGCCGGATGAGCCGTCGCGACCAGATCAAGTTGACCGACGGGGAGCTTCTGGAGCTGCTGGGCGACGAGCGGATCGCGATCGTCTCCAGCCTCGGGCCGCGGGGCTGGCCGCACTCGATGCCGATGTGGTTCGTTCCCCGCCGGGGGGAGATCTGGATCTGGACCTACGCGAAGTCCCAGAAGGTGCGGAACCTCGAACGCGACCCCCGCGCCACGCTGCTGGTCGAGACGGGTCACGAGTACGGCGAGCTGCGCGGGGCGATGATCGAGGCCGAGGCCGAGATCCACCGCGATTTCGAGACCGTGATCGGCTTCGCCGAGGAGCTGACGCTGCGATACGCCGAGGGGATCTCCTCGGTCGAGGGCGACGCCAAGGCGGCGCTCGAAGCGCAGGCGCCGAAGCGCGTGGCGATCCATTTCAAGCCGATCCGCACCGCGACCTGGGACCACCGCAAGCTGGGCGGCACGTACTGAGCGTCGCCGCTCGCGAACCCGCGACTCGCCCGGCGCATCCGGGTTGAAGCTCTGACCTACTCGATACCTTCCGCGATCGATGAGACGACGACTGATCACAGCCACCGCGATCGCCGCGATCGCGGTGGCTGTCGGGGCTGTCGGCGCTGGGGGCAGGGCCGCGCCCCCGCCCGGCTTTTTCTTCGGGATCGATCCTCAGACTGAGTTGACCAGGGCCGACGTCCGCTACATGGACGCGGGCGGAATCGGCGCCATCCGGGTGCCGGTGCAGTGGGCGCTGGTGCAGCCGAGCGCGAAGCGGGTCTACGACTGGTCCGGGCTCGACGCGACCCTGGAGCTTGCCTCGCGGACGGGCATGACCGTCTTGCCGTTCCTCTACGGCACCCCGGGCTGGCTTGCGCGCGAACAGACGACGATGCCGATCGACAGCGCCCGCGCGCGCACCGCCTGGACGGCGTTCGTCCGGGCCGCGGTGGACCGCTACGGGCCGGGCGGCGAGTTCTGGGCCGAGCACGCGCCGGCCGTCGCCGAAGAAGGCGACGTGGTGGCAATCCCGCGTCCGATGCCGATCCGGACCTGGCAGGTGTGGAACGAGGCGAACTTCTTCTACTTCGCCTATCCGGTCTCACCCCATCGCTACGCACGGCTGCTGAAGCTGACCTACGGCACGATCAAATCTGCCGACCCGGGCGCGGAGGTGATGCTCTCGGGCCTCTTCGGCGATCCCAACGAGGGAGGCAGTCGGGGCATGGACGCCGCCAGGTTCCTCGCCGCCCTCTATCGCATGCCCGGCATCGAGCGGTACTTCGACGCGGTGGCCTTGCACCCGTACGCGTTCCACGTCGAGGACCTGGAAGAGCTGACCGAGGACATGCGCGCCGTGATCGTCGACGACCACGACCCCAGTGCCGAGCTCTACATCACCGAGATGGGCTGGGGCTCGCAGAACGACCCGCACATAGTCGCCTTCGAGCAGGGGATCGCGGGCCAGGCCCGCGAACTCCGCGGTGCCTACCGCTACCTGATCGCCAATCGCCATCGCCTCAACCTCAAAGGCGCTTACTGGTTCTCCTGGAAGGACGTGCCCGGCGTCTGCGACTTCTGCGACTCGGTCGGCCTCTTCCATGGCGGCTCCGGGTTCCGCCCCAAGCCCGCCTGGCGGGCCTTCGTCTCCATCGCCGGTGGCCGCGCGCGACCGTAGTGCGACCTCCGAGCCGTTTAGGCTCTCCTATTTCTTGACCGCAAGGACTTCACCCGCGTGATCGTCGCGGCAGCCCTTTTCCTCGTCGCGCTGGCCGTCGCGCTGTTCGGCGGCCGCAAGGGCCTGCGGGCGCTCGTCGCCGCCGCCGTGGTCCTGGCGCCGATGCGCGGCGGCCTGCTTGCCCTTGCCGACGACATCTCCCTGGGCGACCCCGGGCTGACCGTCAACTCCCTCGTCCCGGCTCTCGTGGCGGCCATCGCGATCGGTTGCATCGTTCAGAAGAGGCCGCGCCTCGAGGACTTCCCGCGGCCCTTGCTGATCGGCTGGGGGCTGATCGCGCTCACGGTCCTGCTCAGCTATCCGGCGAGCGTGGTCGGACTGAAGCTGTACGGGATCGGCGTCGCCCAGTACCTCGTCTACCCGACCTTCGCCTTGGCGGTATGGCCCCTGCTGGAGCCCGGCGACACGCAGCGGCTGACCCGCCTCCTCCTCGCCGCCGGTGGCGTCGTCGCGACCACCGTGCTGCTCCAGGCCTGCGGCGTGGAAGGCTTCATCCAGGCGGCGAGCGCCCAGGTGGACGGGCTGGCCGCCAACCGCTACGCGGGCATCACCGGGAGCTACCTGCACACCTCGGCCTTTCTCGGCTGCACGGCGGTGCTGGCGATGGGCGAGCTGCCGCGCCTGCGGGGAACGGCTGCCCGCGTCGCCGGCTCTGCCCTGCTCGCGGCGATCCTCAGCGGGGTGGTCCTCACCTTCAGCCGGTCCGGCGTCGTGATCTCGCTGATCGGCCTCGCCGCACTCTTCCTCTTCGCCGTTCGCGGGATGCGCCTCCGCTTCGCCGTCCTGGTCGTGCCCGCGATCGTGATCGCGGTCGCGGCCGGCTCGATCGGGGGGGTCTCGCCCAGTGCCGCGGGTGCCCGCGTCACCTCCGGCTTCGACCCAGGCAAGGACGAGGGGAACCAGCTTCGCCGGGAATCGTTCGACAAGGGCTTCCAGGTCTACGGCGACGCGACGACGGTGCAGAAGGCGATCGGCCGGGGCGCAGCCTCCACCGGCAACGCACAGCAGCTGGTCGAGGACGCATCGCCCATAGTCACCGTCGAGAGCTACTACCTGAAGCTGCTGGTCGAGACCGGCGCCATCGGCGTGCTGCTGATCGGCGGCTTCCTGGTCTGGGCCGCCGTCGTCTTCGGCCTGGCCGCCTGGCGGCCGGTCGAACCCTGGGCGGCCGGCGTCGCCGCCGCCGGTCTCGGCCTCTCCCTCTACAACGTGATCTACCCCGCGCTCGAGACCCAGATCCTCGCCCTGACGTGGTGGCTCCTGCTTACCGTGAACCTTCGCATCAGGGCGGAGTCCCCACAGTCGACCACGCGGCCCGGGGGGGACGACGCGCGGGGTTCCGCGGAGCGGGCCCCGGCCCTGGCCCGTTGAGGGAAGCCGCTGGGAGCCGGTTGCCCCGGCCGCTGTGAGGGGGCTCGCGAAACTGGGGGAGAGGTTCGCCGCGAGGCCGCGGATGAGGGCGAGCCTGATCGTCGTCGGCGGCAACGCGATCGGGGCCGCCGCGGCGTTTGCGGCGGCGATCGTCGCGGCGAGGGTCCTCTCCTTCGACGAGTTCGCCGCCTTCGGCGTCGGCCTCGCCGTCAACAGCCTCGCGGTGCAGTTCGCCGATTTCGGCCTCGGCATCGTGGCGATCGCCGAGACCGCCGACTCGGCGCACCCGGCGGCCGCGCGGAAGAAGCTGCGTAGCCTGATGCTGCACAGGCTCCGCACCGGAGCCGTGATCGCCGTCGGGGTCCTCGCCGTCGTCCTCCTGCTTCCGCCTCTGGCTCCGTACCGCACGGCTGCGGCGATCGGTGCGGCGGGCGAGGTCTTCGGCAGCCTCGCCTTCTTCCTCATCTGGGCGCTGCAAGGCCAGCGACGCTTCGTCCACGCGGGGACGCTGCAGAGCGTCCAGGGCGGCCTCCGCCTGGCCTTCGTCGGAGGGTGCGCGATCGCCGGCCTCGGGTCCGTCTCGATGATGATCGGCTACGCGATGCTGGCCCCGGCGCTGACGGCGCTGCTGGGCGGCTTCCTGCTCTTCTCGAGGTCCTCGCCCGCGGATCCCGGCGGCGACGAGATGTCGGCCGCCGAGATCGATCTCGAGCGGCGGCGGGTGATGGCCGTCACCGGGATCTTCTCGGCGCTCGTCATCAACGGCGACGTGCTGCTGCTGGCGATGCTGGCGGGCGAGCACGACGTGGCCTCCTACACGGCCGCCTGGCGCTTCAGCTCGGGGGTGCTGCTGGTGAACACAGCGATCGCCAGCGCCCTGCTGCCGTTCATACTCACCGCTCCCGATGCCTGGGCCGAGGCGAAGCTGCTCGTTCGCCGCGGCTTCGCGATCGCCGGGGGCTGGCTCGTCCTCCTGCCCGCGATGGCGGTCGTCGGCCCGATCCTCCTCGGCCCGATCGGCGACGACGCGAGGACGCCGCTGATCATCCTCCTCGTCGCCTTCGCCATCGACGGCTTCTACTTCGCCCTCTACCAGGTCTACCTGCGGGTGCGGCGCGAGCGCCTGCTGCTCGCGATCGCGGTCGTCGAGCTTGCGGTCATGGCGGGCGTCACCGTCCTGCTCCAGGACGAGGGGGCCTCGGCACCGGCATTCGGCCAGCTCGCGGCGAGGATCGCCGTCTGCCTCATCGTCGTCGCACCGATCGTGCTCGCGGTGGCGAACCGCTGTGACTGGTTTAGGACCTATCCCGCCGCCGGGCGTCCGGACGCCGGCGCAGCCGCCGGTTGAGCGATCTGGCCAGGGGTACCTCCGGCATGTCGTCTCCGGGGAGCTGGCGGGCGGGGAGCCCAGCCGCGTCGCTCCAGCCGCGCCACCTGCCGGCCACGCCCCGAAAGGTCCTGTCGAGGACGATCTGGCCGGCGCAGATGGCCGCCTCGCAAAGCAGCGTGCGCGCTGCCCCTCCGGGATTGGCCATCACCCCGTAGCGGCGCAGCATGTAGCCCCGGCTCCAGCCGGTGAGCGCGTACTTGGCGCCCGGATCGTGACCCAGCGTCGCCGAGTAGCCATGCCGGGCCCTGGCGAGGTGGGCAAGCGCGCATCTGCCCCCGGCCGCCCGCAGCCTCAGGCCCAGGTCGAGGTCCTCGTAGTAGGCGAAGATCCTCTCGTCGAACCCGCCCACCCCCTCGAAGGCCGCGCGGCGGTAGAGCGCCGCCCCTCCCGAAGGGGCCAGCGGCGGCGGCGCTGCGGCCAGAGAGCCGACCGGGCACCCGTTCATGTAGTCGAACGCCATCAGCGTCCGCCGGTCGGCGATCACTCCGGCCGAGTCGATGAGATCGGGGGAGCGCTCCTTGAGCAGGGTGCCGGCCACCATGTCCACGCCGGCGGCGAGCGCGGCGAGCATCTGCTCGACGAAGTCCGGCTCGCAGCGGACGTCGGTGTTGAGCAGGATCAGCGGGTCGCCGCCGTGCTGGGCGATGGCTCGGTTCAGGGCCGGGCCGAAGCCGAAGTTGCGCTCCAGCTCGACGACCGTCGTTCCTGGGAAGCGATTCCGCGTCATCGCCACCGAGCCGTCCTCGGAGCCGTTGTCGACCAGTACGACCCGGTGGGCGGCCGTCTGGGCGGCGAGGCTGTCGAGGAGGAGCGAGAGCCGCGCCGATCCGTTCAGGTTGGGGATGTAGATCGTCGCAAGCATGGAGAGGCGCCCGCCAGGCACGCGACGATAGCCTTCCGCAACGTGCAGGACTCTCCCAGCGTGCAAGACCTGAAAGGCCTGATCCTCTCCGGCGGAGCCGGCACGCGGCTGCGCCCGATCACCCACACGTCGGCGAAGCAGCTCGTGCCCGTCGCGAACAAGCCCGTGCTCTTCTACGGGATCGAGGCGCTGGTCGAAGCCGGGGTCACCGAGATCGGGATCATCATCGCGCCGGAGACCGGCGAGGAGATCCGCGCCGCGGCCGGCGACGGCTCTGCCTTCGGCGCGGAGATCACCTACATCGTCCAGGACGAGCCCGCCGGGCTCGCCCATGCGGTTCTCACCGCGGAGGAGTTCATCGGAGGCTCGCCCTTCGTCATGTACCTGGGCGACAACCTGCTCGCCGACAGCCTCAGCGGGCTGGTCGCCAGCTTTCGCGCCGAGGAACCGGAGGCCCTGATCCTGCTCACCCCGGTCGACGATCCCCAGTCCTACGGGATCGCCGAGCTGGACGGGGAGCGGATCGTGCGCCTGGTCGAGAAGCCCAAGGACCCGCCCTCGAACCTCGCCCTCGTCGGCGTCTACCTCTTCTCCCAGGCGATCTTCGACGCCGCCCGCGCCCTGGAGCCGTCCTGGCGCGGCGAGCTCGAGATCACCGAGGCGATTCAGGGCCTGATCGAGGCGGGGCGGACGGTCCGCTCGGAGGTGGTCAGCGGCTGGTGGAAGGACACCGGCCAGCTCGCGGACATGCTCGAGGCCAACCGCCTGGTGCTGGAGGAGGTCGAGACCAGGGTCGAGGGCGAGGTCGACGAGGACTCCCGAGTCGAGGGCCGGGTAGTGGTAGAGAAGGGCGCGGTGCTGAAGGGCTCGGTCGTGCGCGGCCCGGCGGTGATCGGGGCCGGTGCGCGAATCGAGAACGCCTACGTCGGCCCCTACACGTCGATCGGCGAGGGCGTGAGCATCTGCCGCTCGGAAATCGAGCACTCGATCGTGCTCGCCGACTCGGTCGTCGAAGATCTCGGCACCCGCATGGAGGCCAGCCTCCTGGGTCGCGAAGTGAAGCTCACGCGCAGCGACGGCCTGCCGAGGACGCTGCGGATGCTGGTCGGCGACAAGTCCGAGATCAAGATCATCTGATGGGCGGCCGGCGATGAAGGTGCTGGTGACGGGAGCGGGCGGGATGCTCGGTCGCGACGTGATGCTCGCGGCGGGCAACGCCGGCCACGACGTCGTCGGCTTCGGCCATACCGAGCTCGACGTCGCCGACGAGGCGATCGTCGAGCTCGAAGTTCGAGCTGGAGCGTCCCGACGTGGTGATCAACTGCGCCGCCTGGACCGACGTCGACGGCGCCGAGGAGGCCGAGCAGGCGGCGATGGCCGTCAACGGCAAGGGGGCGGGGCACGTGGCGGCAGCGGCCGCCTCCGTCGACGCATCGGTCGTCTACGTCTCCAGCGACTACGTCTTCGACGGCGCCAAGGGCGCCCCCTACGTGGAGACCGACCAGCCGGCGCCGCTCTCCGCCTACGGCCGCACCAAGCTGGCCGGCGAGGAGGCGACCGCGGCGGCGAACAAGCGCCATTTCGTCGTTCGCTCGTCCTGGCTCTTCGGCATCGGCGGCTCCAACTTCGTCGAGACGATGCTGCGGCTCGCGTCCACCCAGAACGAGGTGCTGGTGGTCCGCGACCAGGTCGGCTCGCCCACCTACACCTGGCACCTCGCCTATGGGATCGTTCGCCTCATCGAGGGAATCGAGTTCGGCATCCACCACATGGCCGCCGCCGGCGCCTGCTCCTGGTACGACTTCGCCCGCGAGATCTTCGACCAGGCGAAGGTCGAGTGCCTGGTGCTCTCGGGGACGACCGAGATGCTGGGACGGCCGGCGCCGCGCCCGCCGCTCTCCGCCCTCACCAGCCAGCGCGAGCACGCGATCGAGCTGCCCCCATGGCAGGACGGCCTCGCCGCGTACCTCGCGCAGCGCTCCGCCGAGCACGAGGCGGCCGCGTGAAGCTGCTCGTCACCGGCGCCGCCGGCTTCATCGGCTCCACCTACGTGCGCCTCGTCTCGGGTGAGCACGAGGTGCGGGTGCTCGACAAGCTCACCTACGCCGGCCGGCGCGAGAACCTGCCTGAGGGAACCGAGCTGGTGGTCGGCGCGATCGAGGACCCCGCGGTCGTGCGCGAGGCGATGGAGGGGTGCGACGCGGTGGTCAACTTCGCCGCCGAGTCCCACGTCGACCGCTCGATCGACGACCAGGACGCTTTCGCCCGGACCCACGTGATCGGCACCGGCACCCTGCTCGACGCCGCCCGGGAGCTGGGTGTCGACCGCTTCCTGCAGGTCTCCACCGACGAGGTCTACGGCTCGATCGAGTCGGGCTCCTTCACCGAGAGCTCGCCGCTCGACCCGTCCTCGCCCTACTCGGCGACCAAGGCGGCGGGAGACCTTCTGGTCGCCGCCCACTTCCACACCTACGGGCTGGAGGCGGTGATCTGCCGCGGCTCCAACAACTACGGCCCGCGCCAGTACCCGGAGAAGCTGATCCCGCTGATGGTGCTGAACGCCCTGCACGGCGACTCGCTGCCGGTCTACGGCGACGGCCGCCAGGTGCGCAACTGGCTCTACGTAGAGGACTTCTGCCGCGGCATCCACACGGTCTTGGAGAAGGGCAAGCCCGGCGAGGCCTACAACGTCGGCGGGCCCGACGAGTGCGAGAACATCGAGGTCGTCAAGCGCGTGATCGAGTTGTCCGGCGGCGACGAGGGCCTGATCGAGTACGTCGCCGACCGTCCCGGCCACGACCGCCGCTACTCCCTTGGCAGCGACAAGATCCGCGAGCAGCTCGGCTGGGAGGCGCAGGTGCGCTTTGCCGACGGGCTGGAGAAGACCGTGCGGTGGTACCGCGACAACGAGGAGTGGTGGGGCCCGATCCGCTCCGGCGAGTATCGCGAGTACTACGAAAAGCAGTACGGCAGGGCACTCGGCTGATGCCTGAGGTGCTGTCGACGGAGCTCGATGGCCTGGTGCTGCTCGAGCCGGCGGTCCACGGCGACGACCGCGGCTTCTTCCTCGAGACCTACCGCAGCGACCTCTGGGCCGGGCACGGCGTCGACGCCGAGTTCGTCCAGCACAACCACTCCCGCTCCACGAAGGACACCCTGCGCGGCCTGCACTTCCAGACAGAGCCCGGCCAGGCGAAGCTCGTGCGCTGCGGCCGCGGCCGGATCTTCGACGTCGCGGTCGACCTCCGCCGCGCCTCCCCGACCTTCGGTCGCTGGGCCGGGTACGTCCTCGACGACGAGGCCCATCGCCAGCTCTTCGTCCCGGTCGGCTTCGCCCACGGCTTCGTCGTCCTCAGCGAGATCGCCGACGTGAGCTACCTCTGCTCCAGCGTCTACGACCCCGCAACCGAGTCCGGGATCGCCTGGGACGACCCAGGAGTCGGGGTCGAATGGCCCGTCGCCGAGCCCCTCCTCTCCGAGCGGGACAAGAGTGCGCCGACGCTCGCCGAGCTCGCCGAGACGCTGCCTTTCTGAGGCGGGCGCGCCTTCCGTGACGGTTTCGCGCCGCAGCCGGCGCTCTCTGCGCGCCACGCGTAGGTCCGCTTCCTGCAGGGTTCCGGTCATGCGAACCCAATCCCTCCCGGACATGTCCGTCACATGGCCTAATGTGATCCACATGTCCAAGATGATCCAGATCCGAAACGTCCCCGACGAGGTCCACAGGACCCTCAAGGTCCGGGCCGCGGCCGAGGGCCTCTCGCTCTCCGACTACATAAAGCGCGACCTGGAAGACCTTGCCAGGCAGGCGACGCTCGAGGACGTCTTCGCCAGCTCTCGCGCCTGGGGCGATTCCGGCATCACCGCCGAGGAGATCGTCGCCGACATCCGCGCGTCCCGCGGCGAGTAGCCGGACCGATGCCCGTCGTCGACGCATCGGTCCTCGTCACCGTCCTCGTCCGCGGGGAGCACGCCGATTGGGCGGAGGAGCAGCTTCTCCCGGACCGCCGCCGGCCGTTCGCTCTGGGCGCCATATCTGATCGACGCCGAGGTGGGGCAGTCTCTGCGCCGCGTGGCGCGCAAGCAGGACGAGCGCGCTTCGGATGCGCTGGGCAGGTTTGCCCACCTGCCGCTGCGCCGCATCGCCCACACCGGCCTGCTCGACCGGGCCTGGCAGCTGCGCCACAACTTCAGCTTCTACGACGCTCTCTACATCGCGCTGGCCGAGGCTCTGGGCACTTCTCTCCTGACGCTCGACGCGCGCCTTGCGCGGGCTGCCGGTTCGGCCACGGCGGTCGAGGTCCTAACGCCTTTCTGAGCCAACGCCGGGCCGGCTCGCCACTCGCTGGAGCGAGCAGACCTCGACCGGTCCGCCGCCGGCGAAGCTGAGCCGCCACGGAACGTCGCTGGGGTCGCCCGGAATGCGCAGGATCACCGCTTGCCCCCCTCGCGCATCGCCCAGCCCGGCGGCGAAGTCATCCGCCCATCGCCGCAGGGCGACCTGGGAGTCGCGGGCGGGCCTCAGCACGGCTCCACCTGTGGGGAGGGCCACCTGGGTGGGGGCGGCGCCGCCGTCGATTCGCCGGCATCGGCGCGCCGGTTCCGCCGCCGCGCCGAGGAGCCGGAGCCGGAGTGTCTTGACCGCGATCGCATCCGCCTTCTCGCGGATTTCCTCGCTCTGGCGCTGGAGCTGCGGTATCGAGCTGGCGGAGGAGCCGTAGCGATCCACCACTTCGAGCCAGGGACCCGTGTTCATCTGGAGCGCATTCGAGGCGAGGTACGGGGCATCGACGTTTGGCGTGAACGCCTGGTCCCCGTGCTTCCCGGCGAGCTGCATCACCGCCGTGAAGGCCCGGGCTTCTTCCTGAACCCCGTTGAGGATCTGGCGGCCTTCGTGGAACCGGGCCAGGTTGCCGGCGACCGCGGCACCGGTCAGCGCCAGGGCGACCGCCACCGTGAGCCGCGTCGTCCTCACCCCGCGGAGCATCTCGACGACCACCAGCAGCAGGACGAGAACCCCCGCGTAGAGGTACCGCGACTCCCCCGCGGTGCGACCCGGTATGAGGACGATTCCCAGCTCGATCCAGAAGGCGATCAGGATCGCGAGGGGCGGCCAGAACGTCTTCGGGATCGGCCCGCGACGGCGCAGCAACCAGAACGCCACCCCGATCGCGAGTACCTCGATCACCGTGAAGACCACACCCGCCGAGAGGTAGCCGAGCGAGAAGGACTGCAGGCGGAGCATCGTCCAGGGGCCACCCGCGATCAGGGTGGAGAGGCCGAAGACGGCACTGGTGAAGACGGCCAGCGCGTCGGCGAAGTACGCGGGCAGGAAGGGGAGGTTGGAGACGATGATGCCGGTCGATCCGAACTGGGAGGCCCACATCCGCCAGGCCCCGTACGCGGCGAGGGGAACGGCGAGGGCCCAGAGGCGCCGCTTCCAGTTCGGGTCCAGGGCGACGACGACGATCGCGCCGACGAGGAACGGCAGGGCCTGGCTGAAGCCCAGGAGGGCGATGCAGAGCAGGCAGCAGGCGGCGGCGTCGCCCAGCCGGTCGCGCCGTTCCAGCATCAGGATCGCTGCCAGCCCCGGGATCAGCGAGGCGAGGAACTGGATGCCCATCATCGGCTCGAGGAGGACGGCCCAGGCGGAGCCCAGGAAGAGCATCACGACCGCGGGCGCAAGCGCCAGGATCGGGCCGACCCGGCGCTTCGCATAGACGTAGAGAAGGGTGGCCAGGAGGCTGAGCCCGGCGACCTGGACGACTGCGAAGGCGGTGAAGCTCGCGCCGAACAGCTCCAGCATCCCCCGCCAGAGGAAGTAGGGGGAGGCGATCAGGTGCCCGCCGTAGGGACGGAAGAAGAGGGTCAGGTCGTCGACCAGGCCGGCGTGCTCGAGCCAGACGTATTCGTCCCAGCCGTAGGTCAGGCCGCGCTCGAGCCAGAAGACGAGGCCGGCGGCGGCGCCGACGGCCCCGGCCATCAGCAACCAGCCGGCGACGTCGGGATTGCGGAGGCGCCCAGTCAAACCGCGCGCAGACTACATACCCTTGGGCGCGTGACAGAGCGGATCCACTCGATGGACGCCTTGCGTGCGTCGACGATGCTGCTGCTGGTCCCCGTTCACGCCGCGGGCCTGATGGCGGTCAACGGCCACCCCGGCGCCTGGGCGACGGTGATCTTCTGGGTGGTCCACGTCTTCCGCCTGCCTCTCTTCTTCGCGATGTCGGGCTTCTTCCTCGTCCTGCTTCTCGGCCGCAAGGGATTGAGCGAAACCGCGCGCAACCGCACCGTGCGCATCGTGGTCCCCCTGCTTCTGGGACTGGTCACGCTGGTGCCGCTCACGGTGCTGGCGGCCCAGGGGACGGGGATCGTGCTGGCCGCCGAGTCCGGCGTTCCCGAGGGAAGCCCCTTCGCCTTCAAGCCGAGCTTCCTCTGGTTCCTCTGGTACCTGCTGATCCTCGACGGGGTGGCCGTCGCCCTCTACCTGTTCGCCCCCGGCCTGCTGCGCGCAGGGGGGGAGCGCTTCCGCGACCTGATCGCCAGCCCGCTGGGCGGGATCGCCCTCCTCGCCGTGCCGACGGCTTTGATGATCTGGCCGGCGGAGATCTGGATGGCGACGCCGGAAGCCGACACCTTCGTCCCAAATCCGCCCGTGCTCGCCTACTACGCTCTCTTCTTCGCCCTCGGGGCGACCCTCCGCGCCCACGGCGACCTCGTCGTCCATGCCGGCAGGAACGCCTGGCGCTGGACGGCCTGCGCCCTCGCCGCGACGCTGCCGGCGGCGCTCCTCTTCACCTTCCACAACTCCGTTCACGGCACCCAGCCGCTCGTGCACGGCGCCGGCCTGCTGGTCTACGCGGTCGCAACCTGGACCAGCCTGATCGCCCTGGTCGGCCTCGCCCACCGCTACCTCGGCCGCCCGCGCCCGGCCCTGCGCTACATGGCCGACTCCTCCTACTGGATCTACCTCTCGCACATGCCGGCGATGGTCGGGCTCCTCGGGCTGATCAGCGTGACCGCCCTCGGCACCGGGCCCCAGTTCCTCCTGCTCACCGCGGGGTCGCTGGCCTTCTCGCTGCTGACCTATCCCGTGCTCGTCCGCTACACCGCGATCGGGAGGATCCTGAACGGGCCTCGCGAGCGGCCGCGTCGGCGCCTCGAGGCCCCCGCGAGGGCGGTGCCCGAGAGCGCTCCCGGCTAGGCCCCGCCCGGGATCGCGTTCGGGCCCCTCACTACAATGCCGCTCCGCGCTGCGGACCATGAGCGGCGGGAGCGGACCAAGGTGCCCGACGGCGAGACCACGATCATCTTCAGCAACGTGCGCGCTGACCACCTGGTCCAGCGCCATCACTACGTGGCCCGGTGGCGGGCCGAGCTCGGCAGGTCGATCTGGGTCGACACGCTGGGGTCCCGCAACCCCCGCCCCGGCGACCTGCGCCGGCTGGGCGGCGAGCGGGCGGGGCAGAGCGCCGGGGTGCTGCTGCCCGGGGTGGAGGTCCTGAAGCCGCGCTTCGTGCCCCTCTTCGGCGCCCCGTTCTATCGCCTCAACCGGCGCCTGCTGGAAAGGCAGCTGGACCGGCTGGGCGTCGACACCGCGACGAGCACCGCCTGGGTCTACCTGCCGCACCCGGCGATCCTCGCCGTGCTGCGTTCCCGCAGCTGGGGTCGCGTGGTCTTCGACCTCTGCGACGACATCGACGACATGGACGTCCACCCGGCCCTGCGGACCGGAGAGGCCGAGCCTGCTGCGCTCGGCGGACGTGGTCTTCGCCACCGCCGAGGCACTCGTGGAGAAGGCGCAGAAGGTCCGCGGCGGGGACGTCCACTACGTCGCCAACGGGGTCGACGGCGCCCGCTTCGGCGACCGGATCGAGGCGCCCGGCAAGCTGCGCAGGATCCTCTACGTGGGCGCGATCTACGAGTGGCTCGACGAAGACCTGCTCGTCGCCGTCGCCGCCGCGAGGCCGGACCTCGAGCTGCGGATCGTGGGCCCGGTGCGCAGGCCTCTGCCGCGCCTCAAGCAGATGCCGAACGTCTCGATCCCCGGCCCGGTCGCCGCCGAGCAGGTGCCGGAGGAGATCGCCGGCGCGCAGCTGTGCATGATCCCGTTCCGGCCCGGCCCGCTGACCGAAGCCACCGATCCCCTGAAGCTCTACGAGGCGCTGATCGCCGGGCGCCCGGTGCTGGCGACCGCGCTTCACCAGGGCGAGCGCTTCGCTCCCGCGGTGCGGCTCGAGTCCAGCGCCGAGGGGTGGATCCAGGCCCTGGCGGACCTCGAGAGCGGCGCCTGGAGCTTCGACGCGCAGGCTCTGCGCAAGCGCGTGGCCGACGAGGAGGACTGGCGGGAGCGCTTCGCGAGCATGGACCGCGCTCTCTCGGCCGGGTCGGTGGCGGCGTGAAGGTCGGGATCGTGCTCGGGACGCGTCCCGAGATCATCAAGCTGGCGACGGTGATCGAGGAGGTCGACTCGCGCTCCCTGGATCGCTACCTGATCCACACCAACCAGCACTACGACTGGGAGCTGGACGCCCAGTTCTTCGAGGAGATGGAGCTTCCCCCGCCCGACCTGAACCTCGACGTCGGCTCCGGCGCGCACGGCGAGCAGACCGCGAAGATGCTCGCCGCGATCGAGGCCGCGATCGAGAGGGAGGGCCTCACCCACGTCGTCGTCCAGGGCGACACCAACTCGGGCCTCGCCGGAGCCCTCGCCGCGGCCAAGATGCTGCGCCGGGTCGCCCACGTCGAGGCCGGCCTGCGCAGCTACGACATGCGCATGCCCGAGGAGCTCAACAGGCGCCTGATCGACCACATCTCCGACGACCTCTTCCCGCCGACGCCGACCGCCCACGCGGTGCTGACCGGCGAGTCCGTTCCGGGCCGCGTCCACGATCCGAGCGGGAACACTGTCGTCGACGCGGTCCTGCGCTACGCGCCGCGCCGGGCCGTGCCGATCGCCGATCGCGAGCCTCTGATCCTGCTCACCCTGCACCGGCCCGAGAACGTCGACAGCGAGCAGACCCTGCGCTCGATCCTCTCCGCGGTGGCCCAGGTGGCCTCGGATCTCGGCATCCAGGCCCTCTTCCCGGCTCACCCGCGGACCCGCGAGCGGATGCAGCGGTTCGGCATCGACCTGCCGCCCCAGATCGAGCTCGCGCCGCTGAAGTCCTTTCGCGAGCTCCTGGCGCTGCAGGCGGGGGCGCGGCTGGTGATGACCGATTCGGGCGGGGTGCAGGAGGAGGCCTGCGTGCTCGGCTCGCCGTGCGTCGTCCTGCGCACCCACACCGACCGCCCGGAGACGATCGACGTCGGCGCCGGCCTGCTCGGCGGGGTCGAGCAGGCCGGGATCCTCGCCGCCGCCGAGACGATGCTCGCGGTCGAGCGGGTCGACTGGCGCCAGCCCTTCGGCGACGGCAGTTCCAGCCGCACGATCGTCGACGCCCTCGTCGCCTCCGACCCGGAGGAGAAGCTGGTCGCCTCAGCCTGAGCCGCGCAGCCGGGCCGCCCCGGTGAGCGAGAGGCTGACAGCGAGCTTCGCGCCGATCCCGGCGTATACCGCCGCGTTGACGAGCGGGTTGTGCTCGGGGGCGTCGAAGCGCCTGTAGAAGCGGCCCATGCCGCGGTGGAAGGCGATCTCCTGTCTGGGGCGCCGGCGCTTGCCGCTGGAGCCGCCCTTCACGTGCAGCGCCACGCCGGCCGGCTCGTAGAAGACCTTCCATCCCGCCTGCCAGAAGCGGCGGCACCAGTCGAGGTCCTCCATGTAGAGCCAGTAGCCCTCGTCGAGCAGGCCGACCTCGCGCACGGCCTCGGCGCGGCAGAGCATGAAGGCGCCGTTGACGGCGTCGACCTCGCCCGCCTCGTCGTCGCCGAGGTGCGTGGCCCGGTACTGGCTCAGCGCCGCGGAGGCGCCGCCGGCCCGCCCGACCCCGGTGAAGTGGGCCAGGGCGCTGAGCGGAGTCGGGAAGGAGCGCTTGCAGGCGTGGTCGAGCTCGCCGGACTCGGTCACGAGCTTGCAGCCGACCATGCCGATGCGCTCGTCGGATCGCAGCCGCGCCAGCGCCGCGTCGAGCGTGCCGGCGTAGACCTCGGTGTCGGGGTTGAGCAGCAGCACCGCGGCCGCCTCGTCCTCGCGCAGGACGACGTTGTTGGCGGCGGAGAAGCCGATGTTCTCCCGCCGCAGCAGCCGCACCGCTCCGAACTCGCGCTCGACCATGTCGGGGGTGGAGTCGACGCTGCCGCTGTCGACCACTGTGACCCGCATCGCCCCGCCTGCGGGGTGCTCTTCGAGCGAGCGCAGGCAGCGCCGCAGCAGATCCTCGGCGCCGTGGCTGACGATGACGACCTCGAGGTCGAGCTGGCTCGGCACGGCCTGCCTCTCAGTAGGCGCCGTCGCCGCGGATGATCGCTCGGGGCGTGCGCAGGAGGAGGGCGAGGTCGCCGGTGATCGAGAGGTTGTCGAGGTAGTCGCGCTCCATCGCCAGGCGCTCCTCGAAGGTGAGGTCGCCGCGGCCGTAGACCTGCATCGGGCCGGTCAGGCCCGGCTTGACTGCAAGGCGGATGCGCTGACGCTGGTCGTAGAGCGCGACGACGGCCTCCTCCTCGGGGCGGGGGCCGACCAGGGACATGTCGCCCCTGAGGACGTTGATCAGCTGGGGCAGCTCGTCGAGGCTGGTGCGGCGCAGAAAGCGGCCGGCACGGGTGACGCGCGGGTCGTCGGGGATCTTGAAGGCGGGCTCGTCGAGCTTCTCGAGGTCGACGAACTCGCCCAGGCGCTCCTCCGCGTCGGTGACCATGGTGCGGAACTTCAGCACCGTGAACGGCACGCCGTCCTTGCCCGCCCGCCTCTGGCGGAAGAAGACCGGCAATCCCGAGTCGATCGCGATCAGGACCGCGATCGCGGCCAGGAGCGGTGAGATCAGCGCCAGCAACGCCCCCGAGACGAGGACGTCCATGGCACGCTTCATCGCGATCGTCGAGCGCGGCGGGTCGGAGAAGCGGAAGTCGAGCACCGGCAGCTCGGCGAGCCGGTTGAGCTCGATCCCCGGTCCGAGCAGCCCGTAGTGCTGGGGCAGGAAGGTCAACCCCAGCCCGGCCGCCTTGCACTCCTCGATCAGCTTCTCCGCCGCGTGCTCGCTCATCTCCTGGCCGGTCACGACCACGCGCTCCAGCGAGTAGGCCGGCGCAACCGCCGCCAGGTCGGCGAGCGACCCCAGGCGGGGAAGCTCGGCGGCTGCCGCTTCGCCTGGGGGCGAGAGGTAGCCGGCGAGCCGCAGGCGCGCCTCGGGATGCGTCGCGACGCGGCGTGCGACGACGTCCGCCGCCGCCGCCGGGCCGATCACGACGCCGGTCGCGTCCCCCGTCAGGTGGTGCCAGAAGAAGCGCAGCACGGCTCGCGCGATGAAGCACCCGGCCAGGCCGCCGACGCCGACCAGGATCGCGCTCTCCGGCGAGAGAGGGCCGACCGGGCTGAGGGCGAGCAGGCCGTCGAGGGCGAGCGTGGCCAGGGCGCTGGCCGAGAGCAGCGAGGGCATCTCGTCGAAGGTGCTGTGCCGGATGCGACGGTGGTCGTTGTCGTAGAGGCCGTGCAGCTTCAGGATCAGGATCCAGACGGGGCTGAAGAGGGTGGCCCAGAAGAGAACGGCGACGTCGGTGGTCGAGGTTAGGGCGGTCGCCAGGCAGAGCGCACCGATCACCGCCGCCCAGTCCCCCGTCGCGAGCATGCGGCGCAGCAGCGGGCCGCGCCGCCGCGAGGCGCCCGCTCCGGTGAGGCCGAGCCTGGTGGCGATCTCGGTCTGCTCGGGACGCTGGATGGGCACTCCGGCCTGCGTCGCCGGTCTGCGGTCTGCGGTGCCTTGAGCCTGTTGGGGCACGTCGCTCACCCGCAATTCCATCCTTCGCGCAGGCACTCCGCGCGAGGGTTGAGCTTTCTGGCCTGCCGCATGTCCGCCGCCGCAGCCGCCTCGTCCCCGGCCGCGTGCCCGACTTTGGAGCGCAGGTAGAACCACTGCCAGTTGTGGTTCTCGCGGTTGATCGCGTGGCTGAATTCGATCGCGGCCGTCTCGTATTCGCCCCGCAGCTCGGCCAGCAGGCCCAGCTGGACGTAGGGGGACGCGGCCCAGGGCTCGATCGACCGGGCGCGCTTGGCGTGGTCGATCGCGCCGCTGATGTCCCCCTCGGCGGCGGAGCTGCGGCTGGCGTCGATTTCCCGGTCCACCAGCAGGGGCCCCACCAGGGCGACCGCGGCCACCCAGGCGACGGCGATGCCGGCGACGGCGAGCCCGTAGCGACGGTTCTCCGCGTGCCCGTTGCTGGCCCTCGCGATCGCGCTCAGCTGGGCGCAGCGGGCGGCGACCGCGACGCCGCCGGCGAGGAAGAAGATGGCGCCGATCCCGGCCAGCTCCCAGAACCAGTCGAAGGCGGCGCAGACCGCGAGGGCGAGCATCGCCGCGAAGAGCGCCGCGTAGCGTTCGCGCTGGGGGTATGGGGAGTACCGCCAGGCGGCGAAGCCGGCCGCGAGCATCGAGCCCACCAGCACGAGCACGAGGACGCCGCCCGGGACTCCCAGCTCGGCGAAGGCCTCGAGGTAGAGGGAGTGGGCGTCGTGGACCGGAAGTTCGATCGAGCGCTTTTCCTCCCAGGCGAACTCGTAGGTGCCGGCGCCGGTGCCGAGCAGCGGCTCCTCGCCGAAGGTGTCGTTCGCGACCCGCCAGAAGTCGCTCCTGCCGGCGCCGTTCAGCTGGGAGAAGTGCTTCTCGGGCTGGTCGGGGAACTGGATGTCGGAGCTGGAGAACTGGTCCCAGGCCCGCCCGCCGACCGCTGCCGCCGCCGCGATCGCGGCGATCGCGAAGAACGCGGCGACGCCCTTCAGGAAGGTCGGGTGGCGGGAGAGCTCCAGCGCCCTGCCGGCCAGCAGCCCGTCCTGCCGCTCCCACCTCCGCAGGCCCGCGAAAAGGAGGACCGCGAGGGCGATGCCGGCGAGCAGGATCAGCAGCACGGTGACGCCCTGGTCGACCGCGGCCTGGGTCGGGAGGTTGTCGGCGAGGTCGCGGCGGTCCTGCACGGCGAGCACCGCGGGAAGCGCTCCGATCGCGCCGACGGCGAGCGTCAAGGCAAGCCAGAGGCGGTCGCGGGAGAGGGCGATCAGGCATCCGGCTCCGACGAGCAGAGCAAGCAGGCCGCCGCGCGAATAGGTGAAGTAGAGGGCCAGCAGCAGCGCCGGGATCGCCGCCGCCGAGAGCCAGCGGACGACCGCCGTGCTCGCCTGCCGGCTCGACCAGAGCAGCAGGGCGATGCCGATGCCGAAAACGGCCCCGTTCGCGTTCCAGTAGCCGAGGGGGTAGCGCAGCCTGGGCCCGGTCCCCAGCGAGCCGGAAACCTCCAGGACGTGCGGGATCAGCCGGCTGGCCAGTCCCAGCAAGGCGACGATCGCCAGCGAGACGGCGAGGCCTTCAGCGAAACGTTGGCGCCTTTCGCCGGTTTGGGCGAGGAGGAAGGCGGCAAGGAAGATGCCGAGGTAGACGAGCACCCTGTCTGCCTCGATAACGCTCAGCTCGACTGAGCCCGACCAAAAGGATGAGAGTGCGGACAAAAGCGACAGACCCAGGACCGAGCCGGTGGCAAGGTAGAACGGGCGTCTCAGCTGCGTCGCGGAGGTGTCCCCGAATACGAGCAGGGCAACAACGACCAGCCAGACCGCAAGGCCGGCGATGTGTCGAGGCCCCACCTCAAAGCCGCCTCCGGCAAGGGCAAGGCCGACGATCAGCGCTATCGGGGCTACCGCCGCGATTTGGTCTAACCTTCCCGGCGATGATTGGAGCGCGCCGCCGTCGGGCCCGGATCTCGGCCCACGTCCTCTTCCCGCTGTCAGTGTTGGCTCTGTGCGCATTGGCGTGCTTTCCCGTGCTGGCCGCGGCGGACTCCAGCGGCATCCAGTACTCGGATGCCCCGCCGACGGCAACCGGCAAGGAGCCGGCTCAACCCGGATCTCCGGCGAAGTCTTCCAAGTCGCCGAACGGGGGTGCTTCAGACTCCCTCTAACACATCCGATTCCAAGGACTCTCACTCCTCCGAAGACGATTCCTCGGCGGGTAGTACATCGTCGAAGTCGGACGCGGCGCCGTCCGGCTCCACGGGCTCGAACGATGATGGCGGCACTGGCTCGCAGGGTAGCGGAGGCAAGGACCCCTCCGGCGGCTCCGGCCAGGGCGTGCAGGATCAGGGCCAGGCGGGTGGAAAGCAGGTCTCCGCGGCGAGCGACGACGGGGGTTCTTCGCCCGTGGTTCCGATCTTGGCTGTGATCGCTCTCCTCGCTGCGATCTCCTTCGGGGCAATGATGCTCAAGCAGCGGCGGCAGCGGAGCGCCCCCGGTAGAAGCGTCTCGCCGAAGGCGAGCTGACCCGATGCTTGAGATGGGGAAGCGCCCAATGGGGCGCCTGCGCATCTGGACTGCTGCCCTCGCGATCGCCGCTCTCGGCCTGGTCGGCTCGGCATCGAGCGCGAGCGCCCTCCCGGCCACCTTCTGGGGCGTGGTCCCGCAGGGCCTGCCCACCACCGAACAGCTGCAGAGGCTGAAGGCGGGCAAGGTCGGCAGCATCCGCGTTCCGGTCTCCTGGGCCTCGGTTCAGCCCACCGCGGGGGCTCCGTTCGACTGGTCGAGCGTCGACCCGATCGTCACCAACGCCTCCACGGCGGGGATCGAAGTGCTTCCCTTCCTCTCGGGGGCGCCGAGCTGGGCGGTGCCCGCCGACCGGCGCTGGGGCAGCCCCGTGAACCTGCCGGTCAGGACCGGCAGCCAGCGTGCCTACTGGCAGGCTTTCCTCACGCAGGCGGTCCTGCGCTACGGGCCCCAGGGCAGCTTCTGGGCGGAGAACCCGGCCGTGCCGAGGCGCCCTCTCCGCACCTGGCAGGTCTGGAACGAGGAGAACTTCATGTACTTCGTCGCCAAGCCGAACCCCGCCGAGTACGGCAAGCTCGTCAAGATCTCCTACGCGGCGATCAAAGCGGCGGACCCGGGAGCCAAGATCGTGCTCGGGGGCATGTTCTCCCGCCCCAACGAGGCGACCAAGAAGCTCCACCCGCCGCAGGCGTACTTCGCGGCCGATTTCCTCGCCAGGGTGTACGCGAGCACGCCCGGGATCAAGTCGAAGTTCCAGGGGGTGGCGCTGCACCCCTACACCTCCAACTTCAAGCGGCTGACCCCCTACATCGAAGACTTCCGCGAGGTGCTCGAGGCCAACCACGACGCCGGCAAGCAGCTCTGGATCACCGAGCTGGGATGGAGCTCCGACAAGCCCGCTCCGAACGACTCCTTCTCCAAAGGCCCCAAGGGCCAGGTCACGCAGCTGAAGGGGGCGATGTCGCTCCTGCGCAGCAAGAAGGCGAAATGGCGGATCCGCGGCGTCTACTGGTTCTCGCTCGAAGACGGCTCCAAGGCCGCCTGCAACTTCTGCGGAGGCAGCGGCCTGTTCGGCCCGGGCTTCGTGCCCAAGGCCTCCTGGCGGGCCCTCGTCAAGTTCACCGGCGGCAACCCGGGCTGAGAGCTTCCCGGGCGCGAGTCAGGCGCGGAACTTCTTCGAGCGGAGAAGCCCAGTCCGGTGAAGAGTCAGGCGGACGCCGGCCCAGAGCGTCTTCAGCCCGTAGACGACGCCGGTGGAGAAGTCCACGGATGAGGCGTCTTCGAAGTACTTGCCGGGCGCCGGGACTTCCTTGATCCTCATCTTGAAGTAGGCGGCCTGCATCAGGACCTCGGAGTCGAAGCTGAAGTCCGACGCGTTGCGCAGGAAGGGCACGGTCAGGAGCATCTTGCGCGAGTAGGCCCGGTACCCGGTGTGGGCCTCGGTCAGTTCGGTTCCCATGACGCCGTTCTCGATCGTCGTCAGGAACCGGTTCGCGGCGTACTTCCAGCGGGGCATCCCGTTTTCCAGCGCCATCCCGGGCCTCGCCAGGCGCGAGCCCAGGACCAGGTCGGCTTCGTCGGCCAGGATCGGCGCCACCATGTCGGGAATCAGCTCGGGTGGGTACTGGCCGTCGGGGTGGAGCATCACGACGACGTCCGCTTCGCGCTGCAGCGCCTCCAGGTAGCAGGTCTTCTGGTTGGCGCCGTAGCCGACGTTGTGGGGATGCCAGACGACGTGGAGGGGAAGGCGCTTGGCGAGCTCGACCGTGTCGTCGCCCGATGCGTCGTCGACCAGGATCACCTCGTCGACCCAGTCCATCGGGATCGAGCGGTAGGTGTCTTCGAGCGTCTTGGAGGCGTTCATCGCCGGCATCACGACGATCACCTTGCCCTGCGGCCGCCCGCCGCTATCCGTTTTCTCGACGTCCTCAACCGACGCTTGCCCGCTCATCGGCCGGACAGTCTAGAGACAGGTGTCGACGGGGGATCGGCGGGGTGCGGCAGCCGGCAGGCGGTCAGCCGGCCGGCTCTTGGCGCGTATGCGTGCCAGGCGATCCCGGAGGCGTCGCGCGGGATCCTGACCGCGACCGCGACTCGCGGCCGCAACTGCCCGATCTCGGCTGCGTAGTTGTCGGCGAACCGGCGCAGCAGAAGGGGGGACCGACTCTCCGCCCTCAGCAGCGCGCCGCCGCGGGGCAGCCTGATCGCGGCGTCCGGCCCGCTCGTCCTGCAGCCGGAGCCCGCGGTGCGCGCGCTGACCGGGGCCAGCCCCATGCCGCGGGCGGCGACGATGTCGGCGGTGCGGCGCTCCCCCTCCGGGCGCGAGCGAAGTTCCGGCAGCGAGTACCCGTAGCGCCCGTACTTGGCCGTTATCGCCGCCAGCGACTCGGGGCCGATATAGGTCTCCCGCCCCGGCGTGAACGCTTCGGCTGCTTCCGTCGGGGGGTTGAAGTCCGGTCGCATGTTGGGGCCGTCCAGTTCCATCGCGGCCATCGCGGCCCGGGCGCTGGTCGTGTATTCGACCAGGATGTCCCTGCCTTCCTTGAAGCGGGGCATGTTCCCGACCACCGCGGCGAGGGTCAGCGCCGTCGCGCCGATCAGGGCGAGGCGCGTGGGGCGGATCCCGCGCGCGCACTCGAGCGCGATCAGCAGGAAGGCCACGGTGTCGGGAAAGACGTAGCGGACCTCGCCGGGGGTCCGGTTCGGGGCGAGCGCGAGGCCCTGCTCGAGCCAGATCGCGACCAGGACCGCCACGGCGACCCAGAAGGTGTGGGGGATCGGTCCGCGCTGGAGCAACCTGCGGATCACCAGCACCGCCGCGAACACCTCCGCGGTGAGCAGGACCAGGCCCGTTCCGAGGTGGCTGAGGTCGAATCCGACGAGCTTCAGGTAGGTGAGCTGGCCGTGGCCGACCCAGAAGAAGAGGCCGAAGAGGGACGCTCCGATGACCCCGAGGTTGTCGACCGCGTAAGCGGGGATCCAGGGCAGGTTGGAGAGCTCCACCCCCGACTCGCCGTACTGGGTGGCCCAGATCCGCCAGACGCCGTAGATGGCGAAGGGGACCGCGACGATCCAGGCCCGCCGCCGGCGGTCGTCGCGCAGGGCGATCCCCACCGCGCCGCCGACCGCGAACGCGAGCCCCATCTCGAAGCCAAGCGCAGCAAGCGAGAAGAAGACACAGGCGGCAATGTCCCCGCGACGGTCGCCGCGTTCGAGCGCGAGCAGGCCCGCCAGCCCGGGAACCAGGGCGCAGAGGAACTGGATGCCGAGCATCGGCTGCATCAGCACGTTCGACGAGGAGCCGAGGAAGAGGATCACGATCGCGGCGGGAAGTGCCAGCAGCGGCCCGAGACGCCGTCGCCCGTACTCGTAGATGAGGCCGCTGAGGATCAGCAGCAGGGACACCTGGATCACTCCCAGCGCCGTGTAGCTGCTGCCGAACGCGGCGAGGGCCCCCTTGTAGATCAGCATCGGCGTGAGGATCAGGTGCCCTCCGTACGGCTCGATCACGGCCTTGGTCGGGCCCAGGCCGGCCAGGGTGATCCAGTTGAAGGAGTCGTCGGCGAAGGCGAGGTCGCGCTGGATCCAGAAGAGGAAGGCGACCGCGACGGCCATCGCCCCGCCCAGGACGATCCAGGCGATCTGCTGTTCCCTACGGGGGGAGTCGAGCACGGTCGCGGCAGACTACCGGCCCCTCCAGCGGCTCAGGCCCTGCGCCGCAGCAACCTGCGCGCTGCGTGGGCCGGCACCTGGAGCGGCTTCGCCAGGCCCCAGAAGTCCTGCATGTACCGGACGAGGCCGACCAGGCGGGCTCGCCTACCCTCCGCCGCGGCCTGCGCGCGATGGCGCTCCCAGAACCACGAGAGCATCAGCAGGGAGCGGCGGGGGGAGGGGGGTTGGGCGAGTGCGTCGTGGGCCCGCCGCTCGCTGGCGGAGGTGGGCGCCGCCGCCAGCTCGCGGCGGACCTGCAGCGGCACCGGTGCCTCCAGCTCCTCGGCTAGGCAGGCGAGCGCGGCGGCGAGCGGAAGGGCGAACCCGTACCCGCTCGCCATGTTCACCAGCCTCTCCCACTCGAGGTCCTCGCCGGCGACCTCGATCGTCTTGAAGGCGTCCGCGGCCCAGCGAACCGGGTGGACGGGATTCCAGGCCGCTCCGTGCGCGCAGACGTGCAGCAGCTGGTCGGCCGGGCTGAGGATGCGCGCGGGGATCCCGGCCACGTCGGCCTCGACCGAGCCGCGCCAGAGCTCCTCGTCGAGGCCCGCACGCCAGAGCAGGCCCCGGTGCAGGTCCACCTCCCGGCCGCCGGAATCGCGGAAGGCGAGGGAGTGGCGCACCGCCAGCGCCCGCTCGGGGTCGGCCTCGCTCGCGGCGAAGCCGGCCCGCCTCAGCGCCTGCACCGAGTCCGCGAGCCGGGCCGGCTCGATCGCCAGGTCGACGTCGCCGAGCGGCCGGGCGCCGGCGTCCCGGTAGGCGGAGCCGATCAGCGCGGCGCCCTTCAGCGCCAGCACCTCGGCGCCGGCGCCGCGCAGTGCCTCGATCGCCCGCGCGCCGGCTCTCAACCCGATCTGGTTGGCGGCCCAGCTGTGGCGGTACGCGTCCTTCAGCCGCTCCGCGTCGGGGTCCCCGGACAGCTCGGTCCCGAGGTTGCGGTAGAGCAGGGGGAGCAGCCGCCGGGAGCCGGTCTCCACGGCGTCGAGGTCGGGGCCGTGGCGGCGCCACTCCCGCCAGGCGGCCAGCCCCCGCTCCCCCCGCCACAGGCACGCTCGCAACAACAGGGCCTGGTCGGGCGATGGAAGCCACGCCGCCCGGCGGCGGCTCACCGTTCACCCTCCAGCAGGCTGGGTGCCTGGCTCTCGACCCGTCCGCCGCGGACTTCGACCAGCCGGTCCGCTCGCCGCGCGACCAGAGGGTCGTGGGTGACCAGCAGCAGGGTCGGGCGCGCCTCGATCGCGGCCAGGTTGTCGAGCACGGCCTCGGCGGTGCCGGGGTCGAGGTGGCTGGTCGGCTCGTCCAGCATCAGCAGCGGCGGCGACCCCAGCAGTGCCCTCGCGAGGGCGATTCGCTGCCGCTGCCCGGCCGAGAGGCGCATGCCGTCGTCGCCGATCTCGGTCTCATAGCCGTCGGGGAGCCCGGCGATGAAGTCGTTTGCCACGGCAAGCGTCGCGGCTCTCTCCACCTCTGCCCTGGAGGCCCCCGGCCGGCCGAAGCCGATGTTGGCGGCGACGGTCCCGCGCATCGCCGTGCCCTCCTGCAGCAGCGCGCCGGTCTGCCGGCGCAGCGCTCGCACGTCGATCTCCTCGAGCGGCACCCCGTCGACGCGGATCGTTCCCGACCAGGGCCGGTAGAGGCCGAGCAGCAGCGCCACCAGGGTCGTCTTGCCGGCGCCGGTGGGGCCGAGGATCGCCAGGGTCTCGCCGGGCTCGACCTCGAGCGAGACCTGCTCGAGCACGGGCGGCTCGTCCGCGGCGTAGCCGAACGTGACCCCTTCCCAGGCGAGGGCGCCGCGCACGTCGAGGAGCCGTCCACCCGAGTAGGGCTCGGTCTCGGTCCTCGCCAGCACCTCGTCGATCCGCTCGATCGCCGCCAGGCCGTTGAGGATGTCGGGAAGGGCCGCGACCACCCAGTTGAGCTGACCGCGGGCCAGCGCGAGCACGGCCATGAAGGCGATCAGGTCGCCGACCGACATCGAGTCGTGCAGGACGGCCAGGCCGCCGCCGATCAGCACGATCACCCCGGCGACGCCTCCCAGCGCCACCTGGATCAGCGCGTATGCCTGCTGGACCCAGGCGACCCGCTTCCCGGCTTCGGCCAGCTCGGCCGAGCGCACCGCGCCCTCGTCGATCGCCTGCTCCTCCGCCGTCCTCACCTTGATCAGGGAGGCGGAGCGCAGGGTGGCGAGGGCGCCGGCGCTGAACCCGTCCGCGGCCTCCTGCCATTCCCGCACGCGATGGCGCATCGTCTTTCGCAGGAGCCGGCTGAGCCCGAGCAGCAGCGGGATTGCGACCAGCAGCACGACGAGGAGCACCGGCTGGATCGCGACCAGCGAGGCGAGCAGGATCGTCGCCGTGCCGAGGGAAGGGATCACCACCGCCAGCAGGTATTTCGCCATCGTGTCGAGGCGCTCGGTGTCCTGCACGATCAGCGAGTGCAGGCGGCCGCTGTCGGTCGAGTCGTAGAAGGAGCTGGGCAGCCGGACGACGTGGTCGATCAGCTCGGACCGGATTCGGGCGACGGCTGGCTTGGTCACCCGCAGGACGGCGTAGCGGCCGCCGAGGCCGAGAGCCAGGCTGAGCAGGTAGAGCCCGAGGATTCCGGCCCCGAGCGCGATCAGCTGACCGCTGTCGTCCGAGGGGATCGCGTCGTCGAAGGCGGAGCGGACGAGGAACGCGATCGGCACCAGGGCCAGGGCCTGGGCGACCGAAAGGCCGAGCCCCCATGCGGCCATGTGCCCGGAGCCGTCGATCAGTCGCGAGAAGGCGCGCCAGGTTTGCACCGGCCCAACCTATCGCCGGTTTCGGGGGCGTAAGATCGGTGGGTTGGCCACCAAGCCGAAAGCAGGTACGGGATCCGATCCGCTGGCGCCGTTCAGCGCCCCCGTGAGGCGCTGGTTCGAGGCTTCCTTCGAGGGGCCGACGCCGGCTCAGGCGGGGGGCTGGGAGGCGATCTCCGGCGGCGACAACGCGCTGATCTGCGCCCCGACGGGCTCGGGCAAGACCCTGGCCGCGTTCCTCTGGGGCATCGACCGCCTCTCGCGCGAACAAACCCCTGCCGACGGGACGAAATCCTCGCCTGACGCACGGATTTCGTCCCGTCGGCGGGCGGATGGAGTGCGGATCGTCTACGTCTCCCCGCTGAAGGCGCTCTCCTACGACATCGAGCGCAACCTGCGCGCGCCGCTGCGCGGAATCGGCGCCGACATCTCGGTCGGCCTGCGCACCGGCGACACGACCCAGGCGGAACGCCGGGCGATGCGCAAAACCCCGCCCGACATCCTGATCACCACCCCCGAGTCGCTCTACCTGATGCTCTCCTCCGGCGTCCGCGAGATCCTCGCGACGACCGAGGCGGTGATCGTCGACGAGATCCACGCGGTCGCCCAGAGTAAGCGGGGGTCTCATCTGGCGCTGACGTTGGAGAGGCTCGAGCATCTTGTGAGGGGCTCTGGGGAGGGGTCTTCAGAGCAACAGCGGGGAGGCTCTGAAGACCCCTCCCCAGAGCCCCTTCAGAGGATCGGTCTTTCGGCTACGCAGCGGCCACTTGAGCGGATTGCTCGCTTCTTGGTCGGGCCTAAGAGAGCTTGCAAGATCGTTGACGCGGGGGTGGCCAAGGAGCTCGACCTGGAGATCGTGGTGCCGGTGGAGGACATGGCGGAACCGGGGGCTCCAGCTTTCCCCAACGGCGACGGCAATCCCACCGATGGAGAGCCCCTCGCCCACGTCCGCTCGATCTGGCCCGCGATCTACCCCGAGCTCCTCAAGCTCGTAAGAGAGCACACGTCGACGATCATCTTCGTCAACAACCGCCGTGCCGCCGAGCGCTTGGCCAAGCGCCTGAACGAGCTGAACGCCGGCGAACCTCTTCAGGAGCTTCCGGCGACCGAGCACGCGGGCGGGACTGAGCACACAGGGGATGCGGGGTCGGGTCCGTCGGGAACTCCCGGCGAAAGCCGGCCCGACGGACCCGACCCCGCATCCCCCCAGGTCGAGATCGCTCGCGCCCACCACGGCTCGCTCTCCCACGAGGAGCGGACCGTTGTCGAGGAGCTGCTCAAGTCAGGGCAATTGCCCTGCCTCGTGGCGACGTCCTCCCTCGAGCTGGGGATCGACATGGGGGCTGTGGACCTGGTGATCCAGGTCGAGTCGCCGAAGTCGGTCAGCCGTGGCCTGCAGCGGGTCGGCCGGGCCGGACACTCCGTCGGCGACGTCTCCCGCGGCCGCATCTTCCCCAAGTTCCGCGCCGACCTGCTCGAGTGCGCGGTGGTCACCAAGCGGATGCGGGAAGGGGCGATCGAGGAGACGGTGATCCCGCAGAACCCGCTCGACGTGCTCGCCCAGCAGCTGGTCGCGATGGCGGCGCTCGACGAGTGGGAGGTCGACGAGGTCGAGCGACTCGTCACGGCCTCGGAGCCCTTCCACGAGCTCTCCCGCGAACAGCTCGAGAACGTGCTCGACATGCTCGACGGGCGCTACCCCTCCGACCGCTTCGCCGAGCTGCGCCCGCGGATCGTCTGGGACCGAACCGCCGGCACGATGCACGGCCGCAAAGGCGCCCGGCAGCTGGTCGTCACCAACGCCGGCACGATCCCCGACCGCGGCCTCTACGGCGTCCACCTGCCCGACGGCCGCCGCGTCGGCGAGCTCGACGAGGAGATGGTCTACGAGGCCCGCCCCGGCCAGACCTTCCTGCTCGGGGCGACCACCTGGCGGATCGAGGAAATCACCCGCGACCGCGTCATCGTCACGCCTGCGCCCGGCGTGCCCGGCGCCGTCCCCTTCTGGAAGGGCGACGGGATCGGCCGCCCGGCCGAGCTGGGCCGGGCGATCGGCGCCTTCGCCCGCGAGGCGGTCTCGCGCGAGCCGAAGGAGCTGGCGAAGGACTACGACCTCGACCGGCGCGCCGCCGAGAACCTGGTCGCCTACCTGCGCGAGCAGCAGGCGGCGACCCGCGTCGTCCCCTCCGACGAGACGATCGTGGTCGAGCGCTTCCGCGACGAGATCGGCGACTGGCGGCTCTGCGTGCTCTCGCCCTACGGCGGCCGCGTCCACGCCGCCTGGGGCCTGGCGCTGGCGGCCAAGATCCGCGCCGAGCGCGAGCTCGAGGCCGACGCGATCTGGTCCGACGACGGGATCGTCGTCCACCTCCCCGACGCCGACGTGCCGCCGCCGGCCGATCTGGTCCTGGTCGAGCCCGACGAGCTCGAGGACCTCGTCGTCGGCGAGCTCTCCGGCTCCGCCCTCTTCGGCTCCCACTTCCGCGAGAACGCCGCTCGCTCGCTGCTCCTCCCCCGTGCCTACCCGGGCAAGCGCACGCCGCTGTGGCAGCAGCGCCTGAAGGCGCAGAGCCTGCTCGAGGTGGCGCGGGACTTCCCCCGCTTCCCGGTCGTGCTGGAGACCTACCGCGAGTGCCTGCGCGACGTCTTCGACCTGCCGGCGCTGAAGCAGCTGCTGGCGGACCTGCATTCGCGCAAGCTCAGCCTGGTCGAGGTCGAGACCCCGACCGCGTCGCCCTTCGCCTCCTCGCTGCTCTTCGACTACGTCGCGACGTACATGTACGAGGGGGACACGCCGAACGCCGAGCGCCGCGCCGCCGCGCTGGCGCTCGACCGCGACCTGCTGCGCGAGCTGCTCGGCCAGGAGGAGCTGCGCGAGCTGATCGACCCCGAGGCGCTGGTCGAGGTCGAGGCCCAGCTCCAGCACCGCACCGAGGCCGGGCGCGCCGGGGACCGCGACGCCCTGCAGCAGGTGCTGCGAAACCTGGGGGACCTGAGCGCGGAGGAGTGCGCCGAGCGCGTCGCCAAGGGCTACTCGGCCGCCTCGATGCTGGAGAAGCTCGTCGCCGAGCGCCGCGCCGCCCTGGTGCGGGTCAACGGGGAGGAGCGCTACATCGCCGCCGAGCACGCCGGGATGTACCGCGACGCGCTGGGGGTTCCGGCGCCCGCCGGGTTGCCGGACAGCTTCCTCGCCGAGCACCCCGACCCGCTTCTCGCCCTGGTGCGGCGGTACGCACGCACGCACGGTCCCTTCCCGACCGCCCACCTGGCGGGCCGCTACGGGGTCGACCCGACCCCGGCGCTGCGCGAGCTGGAGCAGGCTGGCACCCTGGTCCGCGGCGAGCTGCTGCCGGGCGGCACCGAGCGCGAGTGGTGCGACTCCGACGTCCTGCGCCGGGTCCGCCGCGCCAGCCTCGCCCACCTGCGCCGCGAGGTCGAACCGGCCGCGCGCGACCGCTTCGCCCGCTTCCTGCCGAGCTGGCAGAACGTCGACGCCCACCGCGCCGCCGGAGCAGGGCCCGACCGCCTGCGCGAGGCGCTGGTGCCGTTGCAAGGAGTGGCGCTGACGCCCAAGGTCTGGGAGGGCGACGTGCTGCCGCGGCGGCTCGGCGCCTACTCGCCCGCCTGGCTCGACGAACTCTGCACCAGCGGCGAGCTGGTCTGGATCGGCGCCGGCGCGCGGGGTCGCAACGACGGCCGCGTCGCCCTCTACTTCCGCGACGACGTCCGGCTCGCCGGCCCGCCGCCGGCCAACCTGAAGCTGGAGCGGCCCGAGGGCGAGGTGCACGACGCGATCCGCGAGCGGCTTGCGGCGGGGCCGGACTTCTGGATCGACCTGCTCGCCGACCTCGACCATCCGCTCGAGGAGCTGCACGGGGCGCTCTGGGACCTCGCCTGGGCCGGCGAGGTGACCAACGACGCCTTCGCCCCCCTGCGATCGCCGCGCCAGCGCGCCGCCCGCCCGCCGGAGCAGGGCGGTCGCCGCTTCGCCCGCAGCCGCGCCCGCGGGGCCGCCGTGCAGGGCCGCTGGTCGCTGACCGCGGCGCTGTTCGAGAACGGCCCGGCTGCCGGCCCGCGGCTGCGGGCCCAGGCCGAGCTGATGCTGGAGCGCTACGGCATCGTCACCCGCGAGACCGTCCTCGCCGAGGGCATCCCCGGCGGCTTTTCCAGCGTCTACGCCGAGCTGGGCAACCTCGAGCTGCTCGGCACCGCCCGCCGCGGCTACTTCGTCGAGGGCCTCGGCGGCGCCCAGTTCGCCCTCCCCGGCGCGGTCGAGCGGCTGCGCTCCCTCCCCGAAGACGACGGCTCCCTTCTCCTCCTCGCCGCCACCGACCCGGCCAATCCCTACGGCGCCTCGCTGCCCTGGCCAAAGGCTCCCAGCGGCCGCCGCCCCACCCGCACGCCCGGCGCCCACGTCCTCCTCCGCGACGGCGCCCCCGTGCTCTACGTCGAGCGCGGCGGAAAAGGGGTGGTCCGCCTGGTCGAGCTCGACCCCGACGAGCTGGCCGCCGCCGTGCGGGCCCTCGCCGATTCTGTGGTCTCCGGCCGCCTGCCGAAGCTCGCGGTGGAGAAGCTCGACGGCGACCCGGTGATCGGCTCCGGGCACGAGGACGCCCTGCTGGAGGCCGGCTTCAGCCGTGGTGGCCCTCGCAAGCTGACGCTGGCGGCGCGCTGAGGACGTCTCAGGCGGGCTCCCGCCACATCTCGCGGACCGGCGGACCCCCGCCGGGCATGTCGAAGGTCCCGGTCAGGTCGAAGCCATTGCGTTCGTACAGCGCCTGGTTGCGCTCGGTGCTCGACTCCAGGTAAGCGGGGATCCCCTCGCGATCGCACAGATCGAGCATCGGGGCCAGCAGCGCCCCACCGAGGCCCCGTCCCTGGCGGCGGGGTTCCACCCCCAGGAAATGCAGGTACCAGTGCGGTGCCCGGGGGTGATGGCGTTCCAGGCGCAGCAGCGTCCAGATCGCCAGCGGCAGGCGGCGGCCGAAGACCTTCGCCATCTGGGGTGCGTGACGCAGTTCCTTCGCCAGCGGCACCCGCCACTCCCCGGGTAGTCCCCAGATCGCGGCACCGCTGCCGTCCTCGACGATCCAGGCCTGGCGGTATGCCGGGAGCAGGGACTCGATCTCGAGCGTGAAGAAAGCCAGGAGCTGCTCCCCTCTGATCGAGTCGTCGGGAAGCAGGTGCGCCCAGGCCGGGTCGTCCGCGAAGGCCAGCGCGAGGCACTCGGCAATCGCCTCGCGATCGTCCTCCGTCGCCGCTCTGATCTGCATGGTCGGCGGCGGCATCGGCCCACCCTAGATCAACCATCCAAGCCACTCCGCGATAATCCCTTCGATGGCGGATCGCGAGGAGGCGCAGGGCCCGGTCGAGCTGCTGCGCAGCGTGCCGCTCTTCGCCGACCTCAAGGAGGGCGAGCTGGAGCGCTTCTCACGCGTGGCGGTCGCCCGTTCGTTCCCGGCGGGCACGCGGGTCTTCCACGAGGGGGACCACTCCGACGCCTGCTACATCGTCCGCGACGGCAGCTTCCGCGTCACCCGCGAGCACTCCGACGGGCGGGCGATCACCCTGGCGACGCTCGGCAGCGGCGACATCTTCGGCGAGCTGGCGATGCTCGACGGCGAGGTGCGCTCGGCCAGCGTCGAGGCCCTCGCGGACGGGGAGCTGCTCGCCCTGCCCGCGGGAGAGGTTCGGGCGCTGCTCGCCCGCAACCCCGAGATCACGGTGAAGCTGATCGCGGCTCTGGTGCGCCGGTTGCGCACGGCGAACGAGCGGATCTCGCGCCAGTCGTTCCAGACCGTCCCCAGCCGCGTCGCGGGCGTGCTTTCCCAGCTGGTCGCCGAGGAGGCGCCGCGCTCGGAGGAGGGCGGCGAGGTGACGATCCAGATGAACCAGGCCGATCTGGCCCAGCTCGCCGGCACCTCCCGCGAGAGCGTCAGCCGCTTCCTCGCCGACCTCGAGCGGGCCGGGATCGTCCGCCCGGGGCGCGGGCGGGTCACGGTCCTCGCAGCGGAGAAGCTGCGCAACTACATCTTCTGAGCGCGACCGGAGTCGCTCAGCAGCTGCTCGGCTTCGGGTCGGAGCGGTCGCGGTTGGCTTCGTCTTTGCCGCTGCCGCAGACGATCGCCTTGTCGCGCCGGCCGTCGATCGCTTCGATCGAGTCGTTGCCGCCCTTGCCGATGAACGTGTCGGCGCCCAGGTGCCCGAAGATGCTGTTGACGCCGTTGTCCCCGACCAGCACGTCGGGGCCGTCGGAGCCCTCGAGGTCCTCGTTGTCGCCCAGGACGCGGTCGGGGCTGCCGCAGCCGGGGGGTGCCCCGGTGCCGTTCAGCTCGACCCGCATGCTGGCGTTGGAGCGGCCGTAGGAGGCGGTGTCCTCGCCTGGCCCGCCGCTGTAGGTGTGTCCCTGGCAGACCACCACCGAGGAGACGAGCAGATCGTTGCCGGGGCCGCCCGCCAGCTGATCGGAGCCCGGGTCCGCGTAGAGCACGTCGCTGCCCGCGTTGCCGACCAGGGTGTCGTTGCCGCTGTCGGGCCCGTTGTAGTTCTCGCCCGCTTCCAGCACGTCGTCGCCGGCGCCGCCGACGAGCGTGTCCGAGCCGGCGTTGCCGTTGACCCTCACCTTGACGCTGGCGGGCACGCTCTGATCGACGACGACCGAGTCGTTGCCGTCGCCGCCGGTGATCACGACCAGGCCGGTCGCCGTGGCGGTGGGGCAGCTTGCCGCATTGGCCGACCCGGTGTTGTCGCAGCCTTCCCCGGCCGCGATCGGCCCGCTGTCGGAGACGGCCCAGCCGCCGCTGAAGGAGAGGTGGATGTCGTCCGGGCCGGGATCGCCCTGGACGATCAGGCTGCTGCCGTCGAGTCCCTGGTTGAGGATGACGAAGGTGCCTCCTGCGGGCGGGGCCTCCTCGGCGCCGCAGGAGTGCTCGGTGGCGAACCCGTCGCAGGCGTCGCTGCCGGCGCCGCCGAAGGCTTCGTCGCCGCCGCCACCGCCACTCAGGTCGTCGTCGCCGACGCCCCCGTCGAGGCGGTTGACGCCGCCGTCGCCTGAGATCTGGTCGCCCTGGGGCGAGCCGACGACGTCCTCGAACCCGACCAGGGTGTCGTGGCCGTCGCCTTTCGAGCGCCCCGAGCCGAGATCGACGATCACGCCGCTGCGGGTGGCGCTGGCGTAGGTGATGATGTCCTGGGCTCCGCCGCCCCCGTCGAGGGTGTCCTCCCCGCTGTCGCCACGGACCACGTCCCCGTCTCCGTCCCCGCCGCCGGCCGCGTCGCTGCCGGCTCCGCCGAAGACGAAGTCGCGCTCGCTCCCGCCGTCGAGCCTGGGATCGTCGCCTGGCCCGCCTTCGATCCGGTCCTCGCCGGGGCCGCCGCCGAGGCGGTCGTTGCCCTTGTCGCCAAGCACTTCGTCGTCGCCCGAGCCGCCTTCCTCGTTGTCGCTGCCCTTGTCGCCGTTGAGGAAGTCGTTGTCCGGGCCGCCGTTGAGCCGGTCGCCGCCTTTGTCCCCGTGCAGGACGTCGCTGCCCGCGCCGCCGTCGAGGCCGTCGCTGCCCTTTTCCCCGCTCAGGGCATCGTCGCCTCCGCCGCTGTCGATGCGGTCGGACCCGGTTTCCCCGAAGATCGTGTCGTCGCCCCCTTCGCCGTAGAGCTTGTCGTAGCCGCGGCCGCCGTGGATCGTGTCGTCCCCCGGCCCGCCGCAGATCGTGTCGTTGCCGTTGGGACCGCCGGCGATCCGGTCGTTGCCGCCGCCGCCGTAGATCACGTCGCTCGCCTTCTTGCCGACGATCGTGTCGTTGCCGGGGGTGCCGACGATCGTCGCGTGCTTGCCGCCGCAGGTGGCCGCTGCTGCCCCTCCCGCGGCAAGCGACAGCGACGCGGTCGTCGCGAGCAGCAGCACGCGGAGGACGCGGCCAACGTGGGTGGGAGTCAGGCGCGGCATTTTCCAGTCCTTAATCGGCAATAGGGGTCATTTCCTGAGAGGCCATTCCCCAATACCCGTCCAGCGTCAGATACGCTCGCCCGCGTGAGGGGCGGCATCTACGTACTCAACTTCTACTCGCCGATCTTCGTCGACCAGCTCAAGCGCGGCCGAAAGACGGCCACGATCCGTCTCGGCGACAAGAGCAACAAGTACGAGCGCGGCCAGGTCGTCTGGATCACGGTCGGATTCCGTCACAGCCCGCGCGAGAAGATCTTCACCGCGGTCATCGACGACGTCGAGGTGAAGCGGATCTCCGAGCTCTCGCCGCGGGACATCGAGCACGACAACCCCGAGTTCCGCCGCCTCGAGGACGAGACCAAGTTCCTCGAGCAGATCTACGGCCGCCCGGTCTCGCCGGAGGAAATCGTCACCGTGATCCGCTTCTCGCAGATCGTCGAGCCGCCGGGGGCGCATTTCGGCAACGGAGAGACCCCCCGCCATAACTGAATCGCGCCCGGGTTGGCTCACTACTCGTTCCTCACCGGCTGGCTCCTCGAATCCCCCCGCGAGCCGGTCTGGGAGGCGATCTACGACCAGGCGCGCTGGCCCGTGTGGTGGCGCGGCGTCGAGAGGGCCGAGCTGGTTCGGCCCGGCGAGGACGGGGACGTCGGCACCGTCGCCCGGATGGTCTGGAGGAGCATGCTTCCCTACCGGGTCGAGTTCGAGGTGACGATGAGGCGGATCGAGCCCCATCTGCTCGAAGGCGACGCGGTCGGCGACCTGACCGGCGTCGGCCGCTGGCGCTTCTTCGAGCACGACGGCGTGACCGCGGTGCTCTACGAGTGGAACGTCGCCACGACCAAGGCCTGGATGAACCTGGTCGCGCCGGTCGGTCGCCCGGTGTTCAAGTGGAACCACGACTGGGTGATGGCCCGCGGCGGCGAGGGAATATCGAAGCTCCTCGGCTGCCGCCTGCTCGCAAACGGCTAGGGCTCGCTCGACTCGCTATCTTTCAGGCCTGGCACTCTCACATGGGGAGTGCCAACCCAGTCTCGAACTTTTCTGACCCCTACTGACCCACAGACGGAGGTATACGGATGAAGCTGAAGCCCCTCGGGGACCGGCTGATCGTGAAGCCGATCGAAGAGGAGGAGACGACCGCGAGCGGAATCGTCCTTCCCGATACGGCCAAGGAGAAGCCCCAAAAGGGCAAGGTCGTCGCCGTTGGCGACGGCAAATGGGACGAGGACGGGGAGAAGCGCATCCCCCTCGACGTCGCCGAGGGGGACGAGGTCCTCTATTCCAAATACGGCGGCACCGAGGTCACCGTCGAGGACGAGGAGCTTCTCGTGCTCAAAGAGTCGGACATCCTCGCCAAGCTCGGCTGACCGTCGCCCAACCACGGACTTAGAAGAACCAAGGAGGACTGAAATCAGATGGCTCATAAGGAGCTGAAGTTCAGCGAGGAGGCAAGGGGGGCCCTGCAGGCCGGCGTCGACGCAGTCGCCGACGCGGTCAAGGTCACCCTCGGCCCGAAGGGTCGCTACGTCGTGCTCGACAAGAAGTTCGGCGCGCCGACGATCACCAACGACGGCGTCACCATCGCCCGTGAGATCGAGGTCGAGGACGTCTTCGAGAACCAGGGTGCCCAGCTCGTCCGCGAGGTCGCCACCGCGACCAACGACGTGGCCGGCGACGGCACCACGACGGCGACGCTGCTGGCCCAGATCATCGTCCGCCAGGGCCTCAAGAACGTCGCCGCCGGCGCCAACCCGCTGGCCCTGCGCCGCGGGATCGAGAAGGCCGTCGAGGAGGTCGTCGAGGCCCTGCGCGAGAAGCAGTCCAAGGAGGTGGCCGGCAAGGAGCAGATCGCCCGCGTCGCCGCCATCTCCGCCGGCGACGACGAGATCGGCAACGTGATCGCCGACGCGATCGAGAAGGTCGGCAAGGACGGCGTGGTCAACGTCGAGGAGGGCCAGACCTTCGGCATGGAGCTGGAGTTCACCGAGGGGATGCAGTTCGACAAGGGCTACATCTCGCCGTACATGGTCACCGACCAGGACCGCATGGAGGCGGTGCTGGAGGACCCCTACATCCTCATCGCCAACCAGAAAATCGGCTCCGTGCGGGACATCCTGCCGGTGCTCGAGCAGGTGATGCAGGGTGGCAAGCCGCTGCTGATCGTCGCCGAGGACGTCGAGGGCGAGTGCCTCGCGACCCTGGTCGTCAACAAGCTGCGCGGCACCTTCACCGGCGTCGCAGTCAAGGCTCCGGGCTTCGGCGACCGCCGCAAGCGGATGCTGGAGGACATCGCGATCCTCACCGGCGGTGAGGTGATCACCGAGGAGATGGGCCTCAAACTCGAGAACACCCAGATCTCCCAGCTCGGCAAAGCCCGCCGCGTCGTCGTCTCCAAGGACACGACGACCGTGATCGACGGTGCCGGCGAGGCCGAGGACATCAAGGGCCGCATCAACCAGATCAAAAACGAGGTCGAGAACACCGATTCCGACTTCGACCGCGAGAAGCTCCAGGAGCGCCTCGCCAAGCTGGCCGGCGGTGTCGCCGTGGTCAAGGTCGGCGCCGCCACCGAGACCGAGATGAAGGAGAAAAAGCACCGCGTCGAGGACGCCCTTCAGGCGACCCGGGCGGCGCTGGAGGAGGGTGTCGTGCCGGGCGGTGGGGTAGCGCTGCTGAACGCGCAGGACGGCCTCGACCCCGCGAAGATCGGCGAGGGCGACGAGCAGACCGGTGCGAAGATCGTGCACCGGGCTCTCGAGGAGCCGGTCCGCCAGATCGCCGAGAACTCCGGCGAGGAGGGCTCGGTCGTGGTCAACAAGGTCCGTGACCTGAAGGCCGGCGAAGGTCTCAACGCCGCCACCGGCGAGTACGGGGACCTGATCAAGGCCGGCGTCATCGACCCGACCAAGGTGACTCGCTCGGCGCTGGAGAACGCGGCGTCGATCGCGAAGAACATCCTCGTCACCGAGGCTGTGATCGCCGAGCCGCCCGAGAAGGAGGGCGCCGGCGGCGGCATGCCCGGCGGCATGCCCGACATGGGCGGCATGATGTAGCGACGCCTGCCCAGGCGTATCCTCGTCCTAACAGGCGAGTGACTTTGACGAGAGGCCCGGCACAGCCGGGCCTCTCGCATTTCGAGGGTCTCCCGGCGCCGTTCCGTGACCCTGCGCGCACCACCCGTGCGCCCGCACCCGCAAGGCTCCTCCCATGCCGTCCATCTCACCCGCCGACGGGACGAAATCCGCCGCACCGGGGACGATTTCGTCCCGTCGGCAGGATGGCTGGGATGTCGAGATCGCCGAGATCGCGCTCCGCCAGCGCGGTCTGGTGACGCTGGAGCAACTGCAAGCGCTCGGGATGAGCGAAAGCGCCGCGCACGGCCGGCTCTTGACGGGCCGTCTGCACCGAGTCCACGACCGGGTCTTTGCGGTTGGGCATGCCTCCCTCTCCATTGAGGCGCGCTTGCTTGCGGCTGTGCTCGCCTGCGGGGTGGACGCCGTTCTCTCGCACCGTTCCGCGGCTCTGCTTTGGGGTATTCGAGACGACCGGTGCGCCAGGGTGGATGTCACGGCGCCCCGCCGCCGTGGCCGCAGCCCGGCCGGGATCGCCGCTCACCGCGACGGAACCTTGTGCCGCGCCGACTGCACCGTCGTCAACGGCATTCCCTGCACCACTGTCGAGCGGACCCTCCTCGACCTGGCGACGGTTCTCCCCATCGAAGAGCTGAGAAAGGCCCTCGCCGAGGCGGAGGTGCTCCGTGTCGTGGATCTTTCGACCCTGCGAAAGCTGATCCGGCGCTGTCGGGGGCGTCGCGGGGTGGCGAGGCTGCGCATGCTCGTCGATGACATTCACCCCGAGACACGGCGCACCCGCAGCGAACTGGAGCGAATGTTCCTGCGCATGTGCAGCCGAGCGGGCCTTCCCCAGCCGGAGGTGAACGTCTCGCTGCGCGTCGAAGGCCGTACATACAAGCCGGACTTTCTCTGGCGCGACGAGGGTTTGATAGTCGAGGCCGACAGCATGCGCTTCCACGGCACGCGCTCCGCCTTCCAGCACGATCGTCGGCGTGAGCAACGCCTGCAGGCAGCGGGCTGGCGCGTCTCGCGCTGCACATGGGAGCAGGTCGAACGTGAACCCCGCCCCCTTGCCATTGTCATCCGCTCGCTACTGACCCAGTCCAACCCCCGTCGACGGGACTAAATCCGCCTCCCAGGCAACGATTTCGTCCCGTCGGCGAGGGTGGTCAAGGTTTCTTGGCGGCTGGCGGGGGGAGGGGCGCCAGCAGGCCGGCGTTGTATTCGGCGTACTGGAGGAAGGTGGGGCGGCGGAGCTTCAGGCGCAGGGTGTTGGTGGTGCGGGGGTAGAGGCTGAGGTCGTAGGGGTTCTCGGCGGCCGTGCCGAAGCCGGTGTAGTAGACGAGCATCCGCACTCGCGGGCGTTTCACCGTCCAGGCGATCAGCTGCTTGACGAAGCGGGGGTCGTCTTTGCCGGCCACCGCCCACTCGGTGAGCGCGATCGGCTTGCCCTTCCACTGCTTGCCCGCGTAGAAGCGGTTGAGGTCTTTCCAGGCCGGATAGTTGGAGTAGAAGTCGGTGCCGGCCCAGTCGACCCAGCGCGCTCCCGGCCAGTAGTTGCCGGGGAAGTTGCCCTTCACCCGCGGCGAGCCTCCCGGGAGCGGGCTCCAGACGATGCTGACGGGGGCGGCGGGCAGGCTCGTGGGAGGCGGTCCCTTGGTCCGGCTGACCGGCGGCAACCCGATTTCCGCCAGCGTCGCGTTGACCCCTTCGAGAGTCTGCCCGCCGCGCACGATCGCGGCGATGCGCCGGAAGGCCTGCTTGTACCAGCCGGTCGTGTGTTCGCCGCCCCTCTGGCTGCCGTCGCAGTTGACCGCGGACCAGGCGTTGAGGCAGCGGTTGGGCTCCCCAAGTGGCCGAATGTAGGCGGGCAGCCCTCTTTTGGCGAAGAAGTCGTTGAGCTGGAGCAGGTAGTCGTCGCCGTAGCCGAGCGCGATCTGCGCCGGGGTGATCAGCTCCGTGAGGGTCTGGTCGTCGGCGGTGGAGATGTGAAGGATCGGCCGCGTCGCGGTTTCCCGCCAGCGTTCGTAGGCGGCGTTGAGGCTGTTGCCCCAGGGGTGGAAGGTCTCCAGCAGGGCCGGGTGCTTCGCCATCGATTCGGCGAATTCGTTGAACTCCTGCGTCGTCCCCCGGTCGCTGACGCCGAGGAGGACGTTCGGCTTCGGCGGGACGAGGGTCAGCGCCTTGGCCTGACCGGCGAAAAGTCCGGCGAGGACGACCGCCAGAACAGCTACCCGCCTAACTTTCCTCCAGTACATCGCCCATCCTTCTCGGCATTACTCCCAGCTCCTCCGCGTCGGCCGTGCCGCGCTCGCTGACCATCGGGACCTCCATCAGCTCGGCCTCCTCCCATGTAGCGAACACCGCCTCGCCGAAAAGGGAGCGGATCGCGATCAGGCCGGAGCGGACCAGGGGCAGGGGCAGATGGACGAGTGGCCGGGGCCTGCCGGCGACGCGGCTGACGAGGTCGGACATCTCGTCGTAGTCGAGGCTCTCGGGACCGGCCAGCTCGTAGCGCCTTCCGTCGCCCCGGCCGAGCGCCGCGACGACGCAGCGCGCGGCGTCCTGGGCCCAGATCGGCTCGAAGCGCGCCCGCCCCTCGCCCGAGACCGGCAGCACCGGCAGGAAGGAAAAGCGGCGCAGCAGGGTTATCCAGGGGTCCGAATGGTCGTAGACGATCGAGGGGGCGAAGATCGTCGTCTCCAGGGACGACGACGCCACGGCCTGCTCCGCGAGCCACTTGGCGCGAAAGAACCGCGTGCGCTGGGCGGCCGAGGCGTTCAGCGCGCTGAAGAAGACGAAGCGCCGCACGCCGCTGCGCTCGGCCGCCCGCAGCAGCCGCACCGTCGCGAGGCCGTTCAGCTCCTCGATCCGGTGCGGCGGCTGGTCGCGGATCGTCGCCGCCAGGTGGACCACCGTGTCGACGCCGCGCAGCGCCTGCCGCACCAGGTAGGGGTCCGACATCTCGCCGAGGTCGCCGAGCGCGATCTGCACGTCCACCCGCCGGGCCCCCAGCCGCCGCGGCTCGCGCACCAGGCAGCGCACATCCTCGCCTCGCTCCAGCAGGAGCGGCAGCAATCGCGACCCAACGCTTCCCGTTGCCCCCGTCAGCAGCAGCATCGCTTGCCGATGCTAGTGGGGGAGCGTCATCCGCCGCACAATCCGTAAAATGTGCATCCGCGCTTTGGCGGGGGCAAGCAAGCCTCCGGTTGCACCGAAACGACGAACCAGGAGAAAGCCTCGAATGACCTACGTCATCGCCGAGCCTTGTATCGGCACCAAGGACAACTCGTGTGTCGAGGTATGTCCCGTCGACTGCATCCACCCGACGCCCGACGAGCCCGACTATGACTCGGTCGAGATGCTCTACATCGACCCGGACGAGTGCATCGACTGCGACGCCTGCGTCGAGGCCTGCCCGGTCGACGCCTGCTTCGCCGAGGACCAGCTACCCGCCGAGTGGGCCAAATACGCCGAGATCAACGCGAACTACTACAAGAGCAAGAGCGCGGCTTAGCTGGCTCGGCGCGCCCTGCGCGCCACGTACAGCACCTTGATGTGAGTCAGATCGTCTAGGTCCGGGTGGAGTCGACCCTCGTCGTTCTGGCCGAGGACCTCGAGGACCTCGAGCCCTGTAGCCGCGAGGGCGTCGAGGACCTCCCGCTCGGGGAAATGGCGCTGCCGGTGGACGTGGGCGCTCGCCGCCTCGCCCTCGGCTTCGAAGCGGGCGGTCGCGATCGAGCCGGGCGCCAGCTCGCGGGTGGCCTCGCCCTGCCAGACGAGGCGCCGGCCATCGCGCTCGACGACGTGCCGCTCGGCGAAGAAGGTGCGATAGGCGAGGAGCGTGTTGAGGTCGAAGACGAGGAGGCCCTCGTCAGCCAGGTTCTCCCGCATCCCCCCGAGCGCCAGCTCGAGTCTGGCCGCGGCCGAGCAGGTAGTTGACCGAGTCGTTGAGCGACCAGACCAGGTCGAAGCTGCCCAGCTGCGGCAGACGGCGCATGTCGGCGATCGTCAGCTGAGCTCGTTCGCCCACCTTGTCGCGGGCCAGCTGCACCATCGCCGGTGAGATGTCGCAGCCGTGGCACTGCCAGCCCCGCGCGAGCATCGGGATGAGGCTCTTGCCGGTGCCGCAGCCGACATCCAGCAGGCGATTGCCGTGGAGCCCCCGGCGTTCCAGCAATGGCAGCGTTTCCGCCAGCCACGGCTCGTAGTCGAGGGTCCCGGTGAAGCCGTCGTAGTGGCGCGCGAAGGCGTCGTACGCAGTCCGCGCCGGATCCAGATCGCCCCCCGTCAACGCTCCGCCCCTGGTCTCCTCGCGCCACGAGCGGCGCGAATCGTCTCGTCGAGGTTGCAGGTACGGATGGCGCCGATGCGAGAGTCGTTTGCGGTCAGTGTCACGTCCAGGTTCGCGGAGACGCCGTGTGAGGCGAGCCCCCCGACGACGATACCCGCGAGCACGAGCGCACGTGTGGCGTAGGCCGGCTCCACCCTCTGGTTCCGGGCCTGCCGTCTCCTCTGTCGCCTGTCCTCTGTCATCCGCCGTCGACAGTGACGCTAGGCAACCGCCGCGCCTAAACGAAGCGAATCCCGCATAGCGGGAAAGTGGCGGCTTACCGCTCTGCAGATCGTGCGTGACAAACGGCCCGTGCACCGACATGCTGTCGACTCTGCCCGTACCCAAAGGAGGAGCAGGCATGAAGGTAGAGGAACGGACCAGGGAAAAGCGGCTCGACGAGCAGATGGCCGAGCTCGTCTCCTGCGGCAACACGATCAAGGCGCTCACGGTTCTCGCCGAACGGCCGGCAAGCGCCAAGGAGATCGGCCTCGTCCTGGACCTGTCGACGTCGGCGGCAAGCCACCACGTCAAGAAGCTGGTCGGGCTGGGAATGGCCGAGCTGGTCGAGACACGCGAGGTGGGAAGCGCCTTCCAGCACGTCTACCGGGCGATCGTCCGCCCGCTGGTCAACAACGAGGAGTGGCAGAAGCTGAGCGTGGCGGCCCGGCAGCGCTTCTCGCTCTGGATCGTCCAGCTGGTGCTCGCCGATGCAGCGGCCTCGTTCGCAGCCGGGATGTTCGATGCCTGGCCCAGCAATCATCTGAGCAGGACCCCGATGAGGCTCGACCGGCAGGGATTCGACGAGGTGGCGGCGATTCAGGACAGGGCACTGGACGAAGTCCTCGAGGCGGAGGCGCGCAGCAGCGAGCGGATGGCTCGCGGCGAGGAGACCGTCGACGTCGTCGCCGCGATGATGTGCTTTGAGGTGCCGCAGTCCAGGGATCGCCTCGAGGGGGTGAAGCGAATGAAAATCCAGGAGGTTCCAACCACCTTCCCGGCCGCGGCAGTACGCAAGGCGCGCTAGGCGGAGACTGCCGGCGAGGCCGAGCTCGGCTTTTGCGGCGGCGTCACTGCACGACTGGGAGCGGGGTGCCGCTGACCGGAGGAGCCTCGACCGCTGCCGGGACGGCCTGCAGCACCGGCAGCTCCTGCGGCGTCGCGGCGACGATGCCGCGGGCCGCCTGGCGGATCGCCTGGGCCGCCGGCGAGTCGGGCTCGGACGTCACCAGCGGCGTGCCGGCGTCGGCGTGCTCGCGCAGGGCCTCTGAGAGCGGCACCTTGCCGAGCAGGGGGATGTCGAGCTCGTCGGCCAGCTGCTGGCCGCCGCCCTCGCCGAAGATGGTGAAGCGCTCGCCGTCCGGCGTGGTGAAGCCGGACATGTTCTCGATCGCGCCGAGCAGCTCGAGGTCGAACTTGGCCGCCATGTCGGCGGCGCGCTTGGCCACCGTCTGCGCCGCCGGCTGCGGCGTGGTGACGAGCACGAACTTGGCCTGGGGGAGGAGCTGGGCGAGGGTCATCGAGACGTCGCCTGTGCCCGGCGGCAGGTCGAGCAGCAGGTACTCCAGCTCGCCCCAGGCGACGTCCTCGAGGAACTGCTGGATCGCCTTGTGCAGCATCGGCCCGCGCCAGACGACAGCCGAGTTCTCCTCGACGAAGAAGCCGATCGACATCACCTTCACCCCGCCCGCGGCTTCGAGCGGCAGGATCTTGCGCTCGCCGTTCACCTCCGGCTTGCGGTTGACGCCGAGCATGCGCGGGATCGAGTAGCCGTAGACGTCGCAGTCCAGCGCGCCCGCGGCGTGGCCTTCGGCGGTCAGCGCGGCGGCCAGGTTGGCCGTCATCGTCGACTTGCCGACGCCGCCCTTGCCGGAAGCGACGCAGATCACGTTTTTCACCTGCGCCAGCGCGCCGGCCGGCAGCTTGCCGCGGCCCAGCGTCTGCTGCAGCGACGATTTCTCCTCGTCGGAGAGGACGTCGAAGCCGACCGCGACCTCGGTCACCCCGTCCAGCTCGGAGACCTGCTTGGCCACGGCCTGTTCGAAGTGGGAGCGGATCGGGCAGCCCGCCGTGGTCAGCGAGACGACCACCTCGACGCGCCCCGTCTCCTTGACGTCGATCGAGCGGACCATGCCCAGCTCGACTATCGAGCGCCGCAGCTCGGGGTCGATCACTGCGCGCAGCTTCTCGGTTATCTGATCCTGCGTCGGAAGTGGCATCGGGGCCATTCTCGCAAAGGCGCAGCGGCGGCAGCGGCCGGTCCGCCGTTCCCTGCAGGGGGGAGAGTTTTCGCCGCGGCGGCCTTAGGCCTCCACGAGCTGTCGAGCGAAGGAGGAGGATTCATGTCCGGTGCACGGGGGGGACTCGCCCGCATCCTGGCTATGGGAGTCGCGCTGGCCCTGGCGCTTCTGCTGCTCGCCGCCCGCGAGGCGACGGCGGGGAAGTACGCGGTGGCCCAGTGCGGCTGGTACGTCGGCGCCGACGCGGCCTGGGCCGACACGACCGGTGGGGCCAAGTTCCGCCCCGACGCCTGGTGCGTCCCGCCCGCGGGCCAGGACCCCTTTGCGGCCGCCCGCCTGAAGAGCTTCACTCGCGACGGGCAGTCGACCGTGTCCGGCACCCGCTATGCGCGCTGGCGCTGGGAAGCGCCTTGGGGCACCGCCATCTCGCAGGTTCGCGGCACCTGGTGGCACGCTCTGCACGACGGCATGGAGCAGAGGATCGGCGTCGGCACCTGGAGCGGCGGCTTCGACGTCTTCGCCTCCGCCTCGACGACGGACACGACGCCGCGCGAGTTCGTCGCGGGCTTCAACCCGCCGCAGGCGACCCTCGAGGACCGCCTGCTCTGCGCTCGCGCCGAGAGCAAATCGTGCAGTCTCGATTCCGGCTCCTGGTCGGCGATCCGCGCTCTCACCATCACGCTGCAGGACGAACATGGGCCGGCCGCCGGCATCGGCGGCGACATCGCGGCCTCCGGCTGGCGCCGGGGAGTTCAGGGGGTCGGCTTCTGGGGACGCGACTTCGGTGCCGGGGTTCGCTTCGGGGAGACGGCCATCGACGGCTCGCGCGTCATCCTGACCGAGTACCCCTGTGAGAAGGCAATGATCGGGGGCGAATGGCGAGCTACGAAGATGCAGCCCTGCGGCTTGGCGGTCTCCGGCAACGCGATCATCGACACAACGCGTTTCAGCGACGGGCCGCACAGCCTTCGCCACTGCGTCACCGACTTCTCCGGTCTCGGTGCCTGCACGCCGGACCAGACCGTCTACGTCGACAACCACCCCCCGGCGCACCCGCGCGCTCTCTCGATTGCCGGCGGCGAGCAGTGGCGGCGCACGGACGACTTCGACGTCTCCTGGGCCAACCCCGACCAGGGGCCCGCGAGCCCGATCGGGGGCGCTTTCTGGAGGATCGAGGGGCCCTCCGGCTACGACAGCGGCGTGAAGTTCGCCGCGGGGCGCGGTCTGACGACGCTGCCGGATCGCTTCGTGCCGCGCGCGGGCGTCTACGCGCTCAGTGTCTGGCTGCGCGACGAGGCGGGCAACGACGCGCCCTCCACGTCCACCTCGGTGCCGCTGCGCTTCGACGACGTGCCGCCGGCCGTCGCGTTCGAGCCGGGGGAGCCCGGGGAGGCGTTGCCGCAGCGTGTCCGCGCCCAGATCGCCGACGAGCACTCCGGCCCGGCGGGCGGCGAGATTCACTACCGCCGCCTCGACGGCAAGGACTGGACCGAGCTTCCGGCCAAGTTCCAGCGCGGCGAACCCGCGGGCACGGCGCAGCTCGTCGCCGCCCTGCCCGGCGACCTCGGCCCCGGGACCTACGTGTTCCGCGCCGACGCGCTCGACGCGGCCGGCAACGCCGCGTCCAGCACCCGCCGCGCCGACGGCGCCGAGATGACGGTGCGCAAGGTCGCGCCGGCCGGCGTCGCCCACGCCAGGCGAGCCGAGCCGGCGCGTGCCAAGACCCGGGTCTTCGCCCGGCTCGCCTGGCGTGGGCGGACCGGCACCGAGCTCACGGTTCCCTTCCGCGCGAGCGTCGCGCTCGGCGGCCGCCTCCTCAACGCCGACGGAGCCGGCCTCGCCGGCCGCAGCGTGCGTGTGGTTTCGCGGCCCTCCCGCGGCGCGCTGGGGAAGGCGCGTATCGAGGTCGTCGAGACCGGATCGCACGGGGGCTTCCGCCTCCAGCTGCCCCCGGGGACGTCGCGGCGGGTCGCGGTCTCCTTCGCGGGTGAGGAGCGGCTGGGCGAGGCGAGCCGCCGGCCGCTGAGGCTCCGGGTCCGCGGAGGCGTCGACTTCCACGCCTCCCCGGGCTCCCTGCGAACGGGCGAGGCGGTTCGTTTCGGCGGTCGCGTGCGCACGCTCGGCGCGCCGCTGCCCCGGCGCGGGAAGCTGGTCGCGATCCAGTACTACGAGGAGGCCGCGGCGGCGTGGCGCCCGGTCCTCGTCACCCGCACGGACCACAGCGGCCTCTTTCGCGCCCGCTACCGCTTCCGCTACGTCACCGGCTCGGCCAGCATCCGCCTCCGCGCCATGGCTCTGCCCGAGGAGCGCTGGCCCTACGCGCCCGGCGCCTCCCGCCCGGTGACCGTGCGCGTCACCGGTTGAGCGGTCGAGTGGTCGATTGGCCCCGATTGGCCCCTTATGAGGGGGTCAATCGACCACTCGATAGAGTGGTCGCCGTGTCGCAGGCAACCCTTCATACGAGCGCCGGGGCGATCGTGCTCGAGCTGCACGACGATGACGCCCCCAAGACCGTGGAGAACTTCCGCAAGCTCTCCGCCGACGGCTTCTACGACCAACTGGTCTTCCACCGGGTGATCCCCGACTTCATGATTCAGGGCGGCTGCCCGGAGGGAACCGGCCGCGGCGGCCCCGGCTACACCTTCGAGGACGAGTTCAACGACCACAAGATCGTCCGGGGCGCGCTGGCGATGGCCAACGCCGGCCCCAACACCAACGGCTCCCAGTTCTTCATCGTCACCACCGAGTCGGCGTCCTGGCTCGACGGCAAGCACACGGTCTTCGGCCGGGTCGTCGAGGGCATGGACGCCGTCGACGCGATCGAGTCGACGGAGACCGACGGCTCCGACCGCCCGGTGGAGCCGCAGACGATCGAGCGCGTCGAGCTCTCGGAGTAGGCGCTCAGCCTTCGACGCCGTGCCGCTCGCGGCGGCGACGGATCGCCTCCCCCGGGCGCCAGAGGCTGACCAGGCCGGCGACCAGGGTGACGAGGAAGATCTGCCCGGCCATCATCTCGAAGCCGGCGATCAGCCGCCCGGGCTGGCCGCCCGGCACGAGGTTGCCGTAGCCGGTCGTGGTCAGGGTCGTGTAGCTGAAGAAGAGGAAGTCGGACCCCTCCGGGCTGGGCACCCCTTCGAAGAAGGCGCCGTCCTGGACGCGCTCGATCGCGCCGTAGAGGAAGGTGAAGAGGATCCCCAGCACGGCGTAGACGCTGAGCGCGCCGAGGATCGTGCGCGAGCCGACTTCCGGCGCGGTGACGACCCGCCGCAGGACGGCGCCCATCGCCACGGTCAGCAGTGAGATCTGGATCGCGGAGGCGACGTTGAGCCAGGTGCGATCGTCGCTGGCCGCCCCGATCGCCGCCAGGACGATGGTCAGCAGCGAGAGCCCGATTGCCACCCGCACGACCCTCGCCTGCGCATGCGAGCTGGTCAGGGCGACCACGGAGGTGGCGCTCGTCGCCACGGTCAGGACAACCGACGACCAGCCGCGATTTTCGACCAGCGAGGACAGCACATAGGTGACCAGTACCAGCAGGAGGACCAGCCCGAAGGCGTCGCTCGCCCGTTCCGCCCGTTGCCTCCACCGCTCACGCGTACGCGTCCGGCGCGATGCCGTCTCCATCCCCGCACGTTCGGTCGCCAGCTGACGTTTCCTGCCGCCCCGCTGATAGACCTCCCTCGATGCTGCGCATCCCCGTGGGAGGCCGACCATGATCGCGGCGCTTGGTTGGGGAGCGCTCGCCGCCTCCTCGCTGGTCCTCGGCGCTCTGCTCGCCCTCGCCCGGGGCTGGCCGCCTCGGCGGATCGGCCTGGTCCTCGCCTTCGGCGCCGGGGCCCTGATCAGCGCGGTCAGCTTCGAGCTGGCGGCGGAGGGCCTGCGCGTCGGCGGCCTGGGCGCGGTGGCGATCGGCCTGGGGCTCGGTGCCCTGACCTACTTCTTCCTCGACGGCCTCATCGCCAGCCGCGCGTCGGCGGGCAGGGGGCGCGCCGGCCGCGCCAGCGGCTCCGATCCCGGAACCGCGCTCGCCCTGGGTGCCTTTCTCGACGGGATCCCCGAGCAGCTGGTCCTCGGAATCGGCCTGGCTGGCGGGGAGGGCATCGGGGTCGGCCTCCTCGTCGCGGTCTTCGTCTCCAACCTGCCCGAGGCGATCGGCTCGGCGAGCGAGATGCGCAAGAGCGGCGTCGGCGAGGGCAAGATCGTGCGCCTCTGGGTGGCGGTTGCCGCGATATGCGCGCTCTCCAGCGCCGCCGGCTTCGCGATCGCGGACGTCGCCTCAGGCGATCTTCGCGCGGCCATCGACGGCTTCGCCGCCGGCGCCCTGCTGGTGATGCTGATCGACTCGATGATCCCCGACGCGACGAGGGAGTCGGGACGCGTCGCCGGCCTCGTCACGACCCTCGGCTTCGCGGTGGCCACGGCACTCTCCAGCATCTCCTGAGCGCTCTCGGCTCGTGGGTTCAGGAGACGGGCTGAGACAGCCGGCGTCCGCTGCAGACCAGGCAATCCGGCTCCTGCACGACTTGCTCCCGCTTGGCTTCCATCGTGCGAAGGTCATAGATGTTGCTCACGCCGAGGCTCGACGGCGTCGCAAGGCCGGTGAGGAAATGCATGACGTCGAGGGCGACCTGACCGCTGATCAGGGCGCAGGCCGCACCCAGCGTCGCCGCCGGCGAGGGCTTGGCGCGCTGCTGCTCTACGACCGGGTCGTAGAGGGGGTACGCGCGCTTGTAGGCGATCTCCTGACAGGAGTAGCAGCCGGTCTCGCCCGGGACGTACAGAGGCCCCACGCGGGCGATCGGCGGATAATGGCTCATCGCTATGTAGGGAATGCCGGCCCCGAAGCAGGCCGAGTTGACCCAGAGCTCGATGTCGTGAGCCGGCCAGTCGACGGCGTTGACGACGAGGTCGCAGCCCTCGATCGCCGCCGCGACCGCCGCTTCGCTGTCGAGCCGTTCTTCGCGGGTCTCGATCTGGATCGAGGGATTGAAGGCGTCAAGCCGTTTGGCTGCCAGGCCCGCCTTCGGCTGGCCGATATCGGCCTCTCCGAAGAGGATCTGGCGATTGAGGTTGCTCAGCTCGACCGTGTCGAAGTCGACCAGCAGCATCTCGCCTATGCCGCAACATGCGAGCGTCAGCGCCGACCAGCCGCCGAGGCCCCCGACGCCCAGGACCGCGATCCGGGCGTCTTCCAGCTTCTCCTGGCATTGAGACGGCGTCTGCCCGTTCGAGACGTCGCTGAAGTAGCGGAGCTGGCGGTCGAAGCGTGCCCGGGCATGAGGGTCGATCAGGTCATCGTCGGATGCGTCCTCCCCCAGTCCCATCTCGTCGAGCTGGCCGATCAGCTCGCCGACCAGGTCGACCCCGAACTCCTCGTCCAGCTCCTGGCGTGTGCGCGTGCCGTCCAGCGCGCCGAGGAGCTGCCTCAGCTGCGGGCTCGGATCTTTGATCCGAATGTCGGCGGTTTCGCTCGGCCTGCGCAGGTAGAGGTCTCCGTTCGGCGCCTCAAACCGCTCAGTCGTGCGCTTGATCCGCGGCCTCTTCCATGTGGTCTGGCTAGGCGGCGCGGGCAACGTAGATCGCCTTCGTGTGGGCCGAGCCATCCAGGGGCTGGCGCGGGACGCCATCGGTGCCGTGGCCATAGACGTTCAGGCACTCGAGGCCCGCCTGGTCGATAGCTCCCAAGATCTCGGCTTCGGCAAAGTGGCGCTGGCGATGGACGGAGAGGTTGCGGCGGCCGCCCGCCTGACCCTCGCCGCCGGGTTGCTTCTCAAAGCATGAGAACTCGAAGATCGAGCTTGGCTCGACCTCACTCAGCGCATTCCCCTGAAAAACGAAGCGGCGGCCGTCTCGCTCGGCTTCGACGCCCTCTGAATAGAAGCCGTAGACCGGCAGCTCGTTCACGTCGAACAGAAGCAGGCCCGAGGGCGCCAAGTTGCCCCGCATTCCCCGTAGCGCCGCTTCCAGTTCCTCGACGCTGAGCAGGTAGTTGATCGCATCGTCCAACGCCCAAACCAGATCGAACTCGCCAAAGCACGGCAGCTCGCGCATGTCGGCGATCTCCAGGCGAACGGCATCGCCGGCCTTCTGCCGTGCCAGATCGAGCATGGATGCCGAGACGTCGCAACCCATGGCCTGCCACCCGCGCGGAAGCATCGGCAGGAAGCTCTTGCCCGTGCCGCAGCCGACGTCGAGCAGGCGGCGGCCCTGAAGCCCCTCCCGTTCGAGAACGGCAAGGAGCTTGCCCGGTCCAGAACTCGTATTCGTGGTGGGCGGTGAAGTCGTCGTAGAGCGGCGCCATCGCCTCAAAGGCGCGCTCGGCCCAGTCGCCGCCAGGCCCGGCTGTCACTGCCTCCCCCGTCACCGCAGGGCAAAGGCTAGCCGAAGTCGATCGACTAGTCGAGCGGCTTCGGCTAGCTGACGGCGAGGTCACTGCGATCGATCCCAGTTCTTTGGGTTGGGATCGGCCGTTTATGCCTTCTAAGAAGGCTTCCACGTAGAGATCGCCGGAACAACGGCCTCGACCTTTTCGAGCACGTTGATCACCCCCTTCAGCTGGGTTTTGGATAACTAACTACCGAGAGTAGTCGACTAGTCAATTAATTTCGGTAGCTTTGAAAAACAGGTGGCAAGCTATCTACAATGCGGCCGATCCCAGCCCAGGGCTGGGATCGGCCGCTGGTGCCCGTTAAGCAGGCTTGAACGTAGAGATCGCCGGAACAATGGCCTCGACCTTTTCGAGCACGTCAATCACCCCCTCCCGAGTGGTTTTAAAAACAACCAGCTACCGAGGGTAATCGACTAGTCGATCACTATCGGTAAGTGAGAGCGGCGAGAGAGTCGGTGCTATCCCAATATTCGTCTGTTACTAATCGGAATCGGCTAAGGTCCGCGCGCTCAACCAACCCAGAGAGGAGAGGGCTGTGGCAAAGACGGTTATGTCGGAGATCCGCGTCGACGAGCAGCTCTTTCGTCTGCTCCATAACCCCGGGCAGCTTGCCGCCCTGGTTGCGCTGCTCAAAGATCCAGCGTCAAAGAGCGACATCGCCAGGGAGCTCGGCATCAAGCTCAACAAGGCGGACTATGACGTCGGGGAGCTCGAGAAGATGGGCTTGGTCGAGGCAATCGACACAGAGATAAGGCGCGGCCAGCCGACGACCATCTATCGAGCCGTGATGCGGCCGGTGTTCAGCAGCGAGGAATGGGGCGAACTGAGTCAGGACGAACGGGAACGGTATGCGCTCTGGGTCCAACAGCTGCTTTTGCGGGACATCGCCGCCGCCTGGCACGCCAAGACCTTCCAGGCCCGTGCAGAGTCACATACCAGCCGGTCTCCACTTCGCGTCGATGAGCAGGGCTGGATCAAACTCAATGAACGTCTCGACGATCTACTGGCCCTTGCCCGCGAGGTCGAAGTCGAAAGCGTCGCACGGACACGCGAGGCCGGCGGCGAGAGCGAGCTCATCAATGTGAGGGTCGCAATGTTCTCTTTCGAGATGCCACCGACGGGCAATCCCCCTAGGTAACACATGAGGTCGAAGTCGATCGACTAGTCGATTTGACACGTCCTAAAAAAGTGGAGGGTTTCCTCCACCTCAATGTGGAAGCCTCTCATTAATCCACTAGACCTAACGATAGGTCTCATCGAAATGCGCTCGGTGTTCAACGCAAAGGGGAGGCAGATGTACGACGACGGGAGCCCGGGGAAGACGGATCGCGATGAGTTCGTGCGCAGCCATCCGATCCGGGCCAGAATCCTCGCCCTGCACGAGCAAGCCGGACAGCGATCGCCCTCCCCTGACGAGCAGCTTCGCGAGCCCTCCGGCGAAAGGGTCGCGGCTCCCCTCGTCGCCTACCACTACCGCGTTCTGCGCGACGCCGGGCTGCTCCCTCTGTCCGACGACTAGGACACACCTGCGCTGGGCTACCGGGTCAGCGGAGGGGGAGGGATTCGAACCCTCGAGACGCCGTTAGGCGCCTGCCGGTTTTCAAGACCGGTGCATTCAACCGCTCTGCCACCCCTCCGGGTAGTAAGCGATCGGCCGATGCTAGACGGCGGGACGCATGACCGTAATCGCTCCAGATGATTGTATTGTCTGCAATGCGCCGATTGCTCGTACTCACCTCGGCGATGGTCTTCTTCGACGTCGTCTTCTTCTCCGCCATCGCACCGCTGCTGCCGGATTACGTGGCCGAGCTCGGCTTGAGCAAGGCCGAGGCGGGGATCCTCTCCGCTTCCTACGCCGCCGGGACACTGGCCTTCTCCCTGCCCGCCGGCCTACTTGCGGCTCGCCTTGGCCCGCGCCAGACGGTCATCGGCGGCCTGTTGCTGCTCGGATGCTCCAGCGTGGCCTTCGGCTTCGCCGACGAGTACGTCCTGCTGGACCTCGCCCGGTTCGCCCAGGGCGCCTCGGGCGCGCTGATCTGGTCGGGCGCGCTGACCTGGCTGATCACGACCGCGCCGCCGGCGCGGCGCGGCGCGGTCATCGGCACGGCCCTGGGCACGGCCGTCGGCGGGGCCCTCTTCGGCCCGGCGCTCGGCGCCTTTGCCGCAGAGGTGGGGACCGAGCTCGTGTTCAGCGGCGTGCTCGCCGTGGCGATCGTGCTTGCGATCCTCGCGGCCGGCCTGCCCGAGGCCGAGCCGCCCGAGCGACAGGCGCTGGACGAGATCGCCGGCATCATCTTCAGCCGCCCGATCCTCACCGGCACCGCGTTCGTCGCCGTGCCGTCGGTGATGTTCGGCGCGGTCGAGGTCCTGGCGCCGCTGCAGATCGCCGAGCTGGGCGGGGGACACGCGCTGATCGCCGGGGGCTTCATCGTCGGTGCCGCCCTGGAGGCGCTGCTGGCGCCGCTCGCAGGCCGCTACTCCGACCGGGCGGGGCGCAGGATCCCGTTTGCGATCGGCCTCAGCATCTGCTCGGTGGCGATGGTCGCCATCGCCGTCGGGGCGACCATGGGGGTGGTGATGGCCGGGCTGATGCTCACCTCCCTGGGCGGCGGCATCTGCTTCACGCCGGCCCTGACCATGCTCTCGGAGATGGCGGAGTCGAGCCGGCTCCACCAGGGATTCGCCGCCGGCCTCTCCAACATGGCCTGGGCGCTCGGCCAGGTCCTCGGCGGTCTTTCCGGCGGTGCCCTCGCGGGCGCGGCGGGCAATGCGACGCCCGGCCTCGGGATCGCCGCCCTGCTGCTTTGCACGGTCGCTTACTCCCTCCACGTCCTTGCGCAGCCTGCGATCCGTCCCGCTGGGGGCGGAGGAGGCTAGGCTCCGCGGGATGGCTGCGCCGAGCGACGAGCGGGGGGGACCCGGGCCCAGCTGGCGCAACTGGGCCGGGGACCAGGCCTGCACGCCCCTGGAGCTGGTGCGCCCGGGCACGCGCGACGAGCTCGCCGAGGCAATCGGCCGGGCGGTCGCGGCAGGGCGCAAGGTCGGGGTTGCCGGCTCGGGCCACTCCTTCACCGAGGCGGCGAAGACGGACGGCACGATGCTCGACGTCCGCGCGCTCAGCGGCGTGATCGACGCCGATCCCGCCTCGGGCCTGGTCAAGGTCGCCGCCGGCACGGTGCTGGCCGAGCTCAACGAGGAGCTGCACAGGCTCGGGCTGGCGATGGAGAACCTCGGCGACATCGACCGCCAGACGATCGCCGGGGCGATCGCGACGGGCACGCACGGGACCGGGGCGAAGCTGGGCAACATCTCCTCCCAGGTCGAGGCCCTGGAGCTGGTCGGGGCCGACGGCTCGGTGCGCGAGCTGAGCGCCGGCGCCGACCCGGACCTGCTGCGGGCGGCTCGGGTCGGGATCGGCTCGCTCGGCGTGATCTCGGCGGTGACCCTGCGCTGCGTACCGGCCTTCACCCTTCACCGGGTCGACACCCGCCGGCCGCGCGAGGAGGTGCTCGACGCCTTCCAGGAGGGCGCCGACTCCAACGAGCACTTCGAGCTCTTCACCTTCCCCTACGCCGACTCCGCCCTGGTGCTGGAACGCAACCGCACGGACGGTCCGCCGCGCCCGCGCGGTCGGGCTGCCGCCTACCTCAACGACGTCGTGCTCGAGAACTGGGCGCTGGAGGCGGTCTCCGCTGCCGGGAAGCTGGTTCCGCGCGGCATCCCATCGCTCTCACGCTTCGCCGCCCGGCTGGCCTCGGGCAGCAAGGCGACCGACCGCAGCGACCGGATCTTCGCCAACGAGCGCCGGGTCCGCTTCACCGAGATGGAGTACGGGGTGCCGCGCGAGCACGGTCCCGAGGCGGCACGCCGGGTGATCGAGTGGGTGCGAGCCAACCGCTACCCGGTCTTCTTCCCGATCGAGATGCGGGTGACGGCAGCCGACGACGCCCTGCTCAGCCCCTCGCACGAACGCGACACCGCCTACATCGCCGTCCACCAGTACCGCGGGATGGAGTGGCGCCCCTACTTCGAGGCGGTCGAGTCGATCATGGACGAGTACGGCGGCCGGCCCCACTGGGGCAAGCGCCACTTCCAGACCGCCGCGACCCTGGCCGAGCGCTACCCACGCTGGGCCGAGTTCCAGGCAGCGCGCGACCAGCTCGACCCCGGCCGCGCCTTCACCAACGAGTACGCCGAGCGCGTGCTAGATCCTTGAAGACGAAGCGCACCTTTTCCATCTCTGACATGGAAAAGGTGCGCTTCGTCGCCTAGAGGAACGTTTTCCCCTCGCCGCGGTAGGTCGGGACAAGGTCGACGATCTCCTCGCCTTCGACCAGGTGCAGGGCGTCGAAGCGCTCGCAGAGCTCGCCGGCCTTGGCATGGCGCATGTAGACGCGGTCGCCGACCTGAAGGTCGCGGGCGGGGGGGCCGCTGAGGGGGGTTTGGACCTCGCCGGCGCCCTCCTCGGGGTCGAGCTCGAAGTCCCTCCGGCAACCAGGGCGAGGGAAGCCGCGCGGCGTCGCCGCTGCCCGAGGCGAGGTAGCCGCCGCCGAGCGCCGTCGCGACCCCCGCGGCCGGCTTGCGCACGATCGGCAGGGCGAAGCCGGCGGCGGGCGCGAGGGAGAAGCGGCTGTAGTGGTCGAAGAGGGTGGGGGCGTAGAAGCCCGAGCCGGCGGCGATCTCGGTGACGGCGTCCTCGCCGCTGGTCAGATCGAGGCTGCCGGTGCCGCCGCCGTTGACGATCGGCAGATCCGTGAACTCGCGGATCGCGGCGACCACGGCGGCGCGGCGCTCGGCCAGCTCAACCGCCGAGCGGCGCTGCATCGTGCGGATCGCGGTGCCGCGGAACCGGCGCCCGGGCGGTTCGTCGCCGACGCCGGCGATCTGGCCCTCATAGGACATCAGAGCGGCGAGCTCGACCTGGGGGCGGCGCTCGATCTCCCGCGCCAGCTCCACCGCCTGCTCGACCGTGTGCACCGGGGAGCGCTTGGGTCCGACCTTGATCCGCCCGCCCAGCGCCCACCAGCCGGCGTCGAGGTCGATGCAGACGCGTACCGGCGCCGCGTCCGCGCCCAGGACCGACTCGATCGCGTCGAGGTGCTCGCTGCAGTCGACCATCACGATCGGCGCCTCGGCTGGGCTGGCGACCGAGCGCAGCGCCAGCTCGCCGAGCGCCGCGGTGTCCGCGGTGGGATAGGCGAGCAGCAGGTTCTCGAATCCGCACTCGGCCAGCCAGAGCGTCTCCGGCAAGGTGAACGTCATCAGGCCGGCGTAGCGCTCGTCCCGGCCGAAGATCCGCTCCAGAACGCCCCGGCAGCGCACCGACTTGCTCGCCACGCGGATCGGCTTCTCCCCGGCCCGCTCCAGCATCGCGTCCGAGTTCGACCACATCGCATCGAGGTCGACGAAGGCAAACGGCGCCTCCACCTCCTCGAAGATCTGCTCCAGCTGTGCGTGCGAGCGGCCGGGCACGAGGATGAGACTAGCCGCGCCACCCCCGGGAACTCTTACAATCGCCTCAACTCCCGGAGAGGTGGCCGAGTGGCTGAAGGCACTCGCCTGCTAAGCGAGTAGGGGGCGCAAGCTCTCTCGAGGGTTCGAATCCCTCCCTCTCCGTTCGGAACAGCGCCGTATGCCTTGTGCAGAATGCTTGTGGTGAGAGTTGTCCTCGTAGCCTTGGCCCTGCTTGCACCCGGCTCTGTTTTCAGTGATCAGTCCGTTGCCGGCGAATGGCAGGAGCTGCCCATCGCGCCAGCGCTTGGACCCGTGGTCACCAGCCACCTTGAGAAGGTTGCAAGCCGCGGAGAGCAACTCGGCAATCATCCAGGGGTCGTCGCCAAGATCGGCGACAGCATCACCGCATCGCCATCGTTCCTCCAGGCGCTGGCGTGTTCACCGCCTCAGCTAGGCCAATGGGACGCGCTGCGCGGGACGCTTGGATTCTTCGGGCGGACTGCTGTGCCGAGGGGCTCCGAGGAAGTTCAGTGCCCGGTCAGCAACAGCTATTCGCGCCTGGGTGTGGCTGCGGTTGGAGGATGGCGGGCGGCCGATGCGCTTCTGCCACGCGAATCCTTCACGGAGTGCCGCGGGCTGCCCGCCGTTTCCTGTGAGCTGCAACTGATCCGCCCATCGGTTGCCCTGATCATGTTTGGAACCAATGATCTGGAGGACTTCACCGCGACCCAGTTCCGCCTCGACCTCGCCCGAGTCGCACGGCTCGTGTCCAGTGCGGGAACCATCCCGGTGATCAGCACGATCCCGCCTAGGGCCAGGCAGCCGTTCTCGCAACGGGTCGCGCGGTTCAATGCCGAGATCGCCGCCTTGGCTGAGAATCGGGCTCTGCCGCTCTGGAACTACTGGCGACAGATGGTCGCGCCGGGGGGTCCCCGCCCAGGTCTGAGTCGCGATGGCGTCCACCCGAGCGTCCTCTGCCCACCCTGCACCGCGATTGACTTTCGGCCCGTGGGATTGCGGCAGGGGTATGCACTGCGGAACCTCGGAGCCTTGCTTGTCCTTGATCGCCTGCGCCGGGTAGTCCCGCTGGTAGACGGTCAGTAGGAATCCACCCCTCTAGCCGGGAGCGCCGCGAGGTCGCACATGCTTCGTCGCCAGCTTGCGCACCCCACGGATCAGGGCATACGTCCCGAGAGTCAACGCAAGGGTCCCGCTCGCAGCAAGTCCCCAGCGGACGGGGATTGCCAGCTCGGTCGTGGAGAGGGAGCTCTGCAGTGCGACAAGGAACGGGATATGAACGAGGTAGATCCAAAAGCTTGCGTCCGACAAATAACGCAGCACGCGCGACTCCTTGCGGACGTATCGCGCCAGCACGCCCCAGACTCCGAACAGGGTTAGCCAGCAGACCATGCCCACGGTGAACAGTCCATAAAGGCGTAGCTCATCGATTTCGGCCAGGATGCCCGGCGTGCCGACGTTGCCGGTGAAGTCGCCGTTGTCGTAGAAGAGAAGGAAGGCTGGCACGGCGATCAGCATTCCGGCCCCGAGCCGCAGCCAGGCTCCGCGCTTGAGATCCTCCAGCAGGTCGGTCTGACCACTGAGAAGCCAGCCGAAGAAGAAGAAGAGGCTGTAGTAGGCGAAGAGGGTCGGGGCGGGGACCAGCGAGTTGGATGCGGTTCCTCCCGCCACCCAGCCGGTCTTGGTGATCAGGATCGCCGCGCTGATCGACGCCAGGACAGGAATCGCCCACCATGACCTGATCAGGTTGCGAAAGCCACGGTTGATGGCTGCCCCCAGCCCAGGTGCGCGCTGGATTGCCAACCAGACTCCGATCGCGATCAGAGAGATCATCAGCAGATAGGCGATGAACCACAGGTGCCGCGGCGAGAGGCTGAAGACGTTGGCGATGTCCAGTTCTCGCTTCGGCGGAAGCGCGCCTTTGCGCGGCCAGAGGGCTGCCGCGCCGATGACGAGGAAGTTCGCCAGCGGCACGACCGTCAGCATCCCCACGGCCAGCGGCAACCCGAGTCGGCGAAGCCGGGCACGTAGCTGCCGGACAGCGGTGGATCGTCGCAGCGCGCTGGCGGCCAGGAAACCGGAGATCGCGAAGAACAGGGGCATGTGCCACGTATGGACGAACCAGACGACGGCATCGACGATCTCGGCCCCTCCGTCGCCCTTCTGGACGTAGCGGGCAGCGTGGTATGGGATCAAGAGGAGGATCGCCGATACGCGGATGGCGTCTAGGTGATGCCGACGCTGCTGGCTTACACCTTGAGGCATGGGATCAGGGTAGGCGGTTCAGGTGGCCGAGCCGGACGGAAAGTTGCCTCATGAGCCCCGCTACCAGGAATCGCCGAAGGCGAGCCTGCCTATCAGCCGCCCACTCTCAGGCGGCCCTGGCCAGTGCTCGTCGAGCATCTTCGGACCGCCTCCGCGAAGCACGAAGCGCAACACGACCGCAACGAGGATCGCGTCGTCGAGATGGCCGGCCACCGGGATGAAGTCGGGAATCACGTCGATGGGCAGCGCCAGGTATCCGAGCAGGCAGACGAGCGCGAGCTTGCGCGAGCGCGGCACACGGTCGTCGCCGTACAGGCGACGGACGAAGACCAGGCAGTCGGGGATGAGGCGGGCAAGCGCCCTCGCTTCCCTGTGCCGGCCTACGAGGACCAGCCAGCAGACGAGGGCTGCATAGGTACCGAGCGTGACGGCGAGTGCGACGAGCGTGATTTCCAGGCTGCCCACACGCCCAGGATAGGAGCCGATGGTCCTGTCGGCCTCGAATCGGTTCCCAAAGGGCTATGAATTCCCGATGGACCAGCTCGTGCAGGTGATCGGGGCGCTGCTCATCCTGGCCGCCTTTGCCGCCGCCCAGTTCGGCGCCATGGACCCCCACTCGCGGGTCTACCTCGTCCTCAACCTGGTCGGCTCGGTGGTGCTCGCGGTGCTCGCCTGGGAGGAACGCCAGTGGGGGTTCCTGCTCCTGGAGACGGTCTGGGCAGCGGTCTCGCTCTGGGGGCTGGTCCAGCTCTGGCGCGGCCGGTCGCTCTCGGGCTGACTCAGCGGCGGCCGCGAAGGACCACCCGGCCCCCGCGGGCGGGGATCATCGTCACGTTCCGGTGCAGGGCGTGCTCGGGCTCGGGGTCGGCGGCCTCGAGGTCGAGGCGGCGGGCCATCGCATCGAGGACGACGCGCATCTCGGCCATCGCCAGGGCGGCGCCGAGGCAGCGGCGGATGCCGCCGCCGAAGGGGATCCACTCATACGTGCCGGGCTTGCGGCCGAGCCAGCGCTCGGGGCGGAACTCGAACGGCTCCGGGTAGAGGTCCTCGCGGTGGTGGACGAGGAGGATGCTCATCGTCACCGGGGTGTCGGCCGAGACCGCGTAGGGGCCGAGGCGCCAGGGCGCCATCACCCGCCTGCCGATCATCGGCACAACCGGCCGGGAGCGCATCGTCTCCACGATCGTCGCCTCGACCTGCTCCTCGGCGCCCTCCCCCGAGCGCACGGCCTCGCGCAGGGCCTCGTGCGCGGCGGGGTTGCGGACCAGGCGCTCCCAGGCCCAGGAGAGCGAGTTGGCGGTCGTCTCGTGGCCGGCGAGGACGAGCGTGAGCAGCTCGTCGCGCACTTCTTTGTCGTCCATCGCCTCGCCCTCCTCGGTCCGCGCCTGCAGCAGCAGCGAGAGGATGTCGCGGCGCTCCTCGAGCCCCTCGTCGCGGCGGCGTGCCTCGATCACCGCGTAGGTCGGGCGGTCGAGCAGCTCGACCCCGATCTTGGTCACCCCGACAGCCTCCTCGCGGGTCAGGTTCATCAGCTCGCCGATCTGGGCCAGCGGCGAAGTCGAGGCCGCGACCAGGTGCTTGATCGTGTAGCGCATCCGGTGCTCGGGCGTGCCCCGTTTGGGCCGGCCCTCGATGCCGAAGATCCCGGCCATGATCACGTCGAGGGTGATCGCCTGCATCCGCGGCGCCAGCGCGAAGGGGCGGTCGAGCGGCCAGCGGTCGATCTCGCGTTCGGCCGCGTCGGCGATCATCGCCGTGTAGCGCTCGATCGCCTCGCCGTGGAAGGGCGGCAGCAGCAGCTTGCGCTGACGCATGTGGCGCGGCCCCACCGCGGTGAGGACCGAGCCGGTGCCGAGGATCGGGCGCAGCGGAGACTCCCCGGTCAGCGAGGGCGCCTGCTCCGGCTTGGCGGTGAAGAGCGAGCGCACGTGGTCGGGGTGGCTGGTGATCACCGGGCCGCCGGGCAGGAAGGTGCGCATGCGGAAGACGTCGCCGAAGCGGCGGCGGGCGCCGAAGACGTACTCGATCTGGCGCTGGTTGAAGCGCAGCATCTGGGCTACGCGCGGCTGCGGCACCACGGGCGGCTTGGGAAGGGCAGCGGCCTCCTCGGGCTCGAGCGGGCCCGCGGGCGAGGACGGCGCCTCGCCGACGAGGCTGGGGAAGGCCGGCTCCTCGGCGCTGGCGGCGCGCTCGGCGACGATGCTCACGAGCTCATTGTTACACAGATCGATGTCATGGTCTTGCCACTCTCTACAGTCATACGCATGCAGCGCGGCAGGCGCACCAAGATCATCGCAACCGTCGGGCCGGCGAGCTGGGATCCGGGGGTCCTCACCCGCCTGATCGACGCCGGGGCCGACGTCCTGCGGCTCAACTTCTCCCATGCCGACCGCGAGCGCCATGCGCGCACGATCGAGACGATCCGCGCGGCGGCCGAGCAGGCCGGGCGCGAGGTGGCCGTGCTCGGCGACCTGCCGGGGCCGAAGCTGCGGATCGGCGAGCTGCGCGGCGACGTCGCCGAGCTTGAGGCCGGCATGCACGTGAAGCTGACCCCGCAGGAGGTCGAGGGTGACCGGGAGACGATTCCGGTCAGCTGGCCGGGGGTCTCCACGCTGCGAGAGGACGAGCCGGTCTACCTCGCCGACGGCTCGATCCGCCTGCGCGTGTGCGGGGCGCAGGACGGCGGCGTCGACTGCGAGGTCGAGGTCGGCGGCACGCTGTCCTCTCACAAGGGGATGAACGTGCCCGGGGTCAGCACTCCCGCGGCGACGGCCGGCGATCTCGGCTGGGTCGAGTTCGCGGTCGAGCAGGGCGTCGACCTGCTCGCGGTCTCCTTCGTCTCCAGCGCCGCCGACCTGGAGCCGGTGGCCGAGCGGCTGCGCGCGCTCGGCTCCGATATCCCACTGATCGCGAAGATCGAGAAGCAGCAGGCGGCCGAGAACGCCGAGGAGATCGTCGCCGCGGCGACCGGGGGGATCATGGTCGCCCGCGGCGACCTCGGGATCGAGCTGCCGCTCGCGCAGGTGCCGGTCGTGCAGAAGCGGCTGATCCGCGCCGCCGGCAAGCGCTCCAAGCCGGTGATCACGGCGACCCAGATGCTGGCCTCGATGGTGACCGCACGGCGGCCGACCCGGGCCGAGGTGACCGACGTCGCCAACGCGATCTACGACGGCACCGACGCGGTGATGCTCTCCGAGGAGACCGCGGTCGGCCACCACCCGATCGAGGCTGTGCGCGTGATGGACCGGATCGCCCACGCCACCGAGCCCGACCTGCCCTACGGCGAGTGGCTTTTCAGCCGCACCGAGCAGGCGACCCAGGAGGTCGCCGACTCGGTCGCCTGGGGGGCGGTGGGGGCTGTCTACCGGCTGGGGCTCTCCGCCCTGGTGGTGCCGACGACAAGCGGGCGCACGGCGCGGCTCGTCTCCGCCCATCGCCCGAACGTGCCTGTGCTCGCTGTCTCCCCCCGGATCGAGACCGTGCGCCGCCTCAACCTGCTCTTCGGCGTGACCGCGGTGCTGAACGAGCACGAGACCGACGTGCGCGGCCTGCTCCGCGACTGCGCCGAGCTGGCGGCCAAGCACGGCATCGCCGACTCGGGCGAGCTGATCGCGATCACGGCCGGCCTGCCCGATCAGGAGCTGGGAACGAACCTCTTCGAGGTCCACCGCGTGCCCTGAGTCGCAGTAGGGTTTCCGCCGTGTCCATCCGACTCGAACGCGACGGGGGCCTGGCGGTCGCGACCATAGACAGCCCGCCGCTGAACCTCTTCAACCGGGCGATGTTCGAGGGCCTGCTGGCGACGATCGAGTCGGCCGAGGCCGACCCGCCGCGGGCGCTGCTGTTCCGGGCCGAGGGGCGGGTCGTCTCCGGCGGCGTCGACGTCGCCGAGTTCGACGGGCTCACGCCCGAGCGGGCAAGCGAGCTCTGGGACGAGTCGATCGACCTGGTCGAGCGGCTCGAACGGCTGCCGCTGCCGGTTGTCTTCGCCGCCCACGCGCTCACCCTGACCTGGACCTTCGAGCTCGCGCTTGGCTGCGACCTGATCCTCGCCGCCCGCTCGGCCAAGTTCGGCCTGGTCGAGAAAGTGGTCGGGCTGACCCCGTCGATGGGCGGCACCCAGCGGCTCGCCGAGCGCGCCGGCAGCGCCCGGGCCGCCGAGTTCGTGATGACCGGCGAGCTCTACGGCGCCGAGCAGCTGGCGGGCTGGGGCGTGGTCAACCGGGTCTTCGACGACGAGGGCTTCGACGAGCAGGCGCGCGCCTTCGCCGCCGAGCTGGCGGCCGGGCCGACCAAGGCTCACGCGATGACGAAGCTCGTCCTGCGCCGCTTCCGCGAAGGCGGCATAGCCGCCGCCGACGAGACGATTCGCAAGGACTCAGTCGACCTCTTCGCGACCGAGGATCTGCAGCGCGCGGTCAAGACCTTCCTCGAGCACGGCGCCCCGGGTCACGCGACGTTCGAGGGCCGCTAGGCCTTCCGGTGCGCCTTTGCTCGGTATAGCCGGGATAAAGCGCACCGGAACGGAATAGGGTTGCGGCGATGAGCGAGTTCTTCGAGGCGATCGCCGCGGGCATGACCCAGGCCGTGCCCTTCGCGGGCCACCTCGGCCTGGAGGTCGCCAGCGTCGCCGAGGGCGAGGCCGTCGTGGTTTTGCCCGAGCGGACCGAGCTGACCAACCACGTCGGCTCCCAGCACGCCGGCGCCCTCTTCACGGTCGCCGAGACGGCCTCGGGCGCCGCCTTCGTCGGCGCCTTCGCCCAGCGCATGGGAGAAGTGACGCCCCTCGCCCGCGGCGCCGAGATCTCCTACGTCAAGGTCGCCAAGGGCCCGATCGAGGCCCGCGCCAAGCTCGGCGTCGACCCGGCCGAGGCCCTGGCCGCCCTCGACGCCGAGGGCAAGGTCGTCTTCCCCTGCGAGGTCGAGATGACCGACGCCTCCGGCGACCCCGTGGCCACCGCCTCGGTCCAGTGGCACGTCCGGCTGAACCAGCCCGCCGAGCCGGAAGCCACCTAACCACGCCCCCAAGTCCCTAGAATCGCCCCTCCGGGCTCTCCCCCGGCAACCCGCGCCTGTAGCTCAGTTGGATAGAGCGTCGGTCTACGAAGACGCTCCGGCTGTGGCGGGCCATCCTTCATTCCAGCGCGGTTTCCGGTTGAAAAGACCTGCTTGTCGGCGGCTTTCGCATTGGACCGGAGCAACCCGCACGACACCGATGTTCTCCCGGCTTTGCCCTTCTTGGAAAGGCCGAATCGGGGCAGAAGCCCTTTCAATCTAGGCGGATCTCACGGATAGGCTAAAGTCCCAAAGACAGGAACACCCCGCCGAGGCGGGGTGCAATCCTGATCGATACCTACGACGACTTACGGCCTTAGCCCGTGGAGAGGCAAATGCCGTGTGTATCCCCTCAACTCAGGGGGTCGTCGCACTGGCTGCGTTGCGCTTGACGTCGCGGGTCGCCCTTGTGGCGTTTGCGCGCGACGCAAAAGCCTCGCCGGACGAGGCCACTTTCTCGCCGTTGCTGGCGACGAGACGCCAGCGGTACTTGCCAGCGCGGTCTTGGTATATGGAGAACTTCGACATAAAATCACCCCCTTTCGTGTGGTAGTTGGATCCATTGTAGCGGATCCAGTCTCATGGATCCATTTTGACGGATCCACGCAACGCTGGTAAGCTACAGCGCAGAATCATGGAAGCCAACGACGGACAACTCGCCACGATCGCTGTAGAGGAAGATGAGCGCTTTCCCGTCGCCCTTGCGAAAACGCGCCGGAAGGGCACATCTCTCGCTGTTGGCGTAATAACTGCAAGAGCAGTAACTCGAAGGTTCCAAATCCCGCGTCGAGATCATCGAAGCCAGACTGGCTACCAGCGAGATGTATCGAAGGCGCGTGTTAACAAGCTCGTTTCGGATCTTCTGAGCAACCGCGTTGATCTACCTACGGCCGTCCTGCTAAACCTTCGCGATTTTGATCCCGACCTCCATCTAATTGAAGAGGCAAATCAGCAGTTGTTTGCTCCTGGGGCCTCACCCTTGTACGTGGTTGACGGCCAACACCGGGTGGCGGCACTCAGCCGTCTGATCGAATCCAATGAGGAGGATTGGGGAGGGTTCCAGATTCCATTTGCGTGCATGCTCGGCGCGGACCCGGAGGAGGAGCTGGAGCAGTTCTACATCGTCAATAGCACCGCAAAATCCGTTAGAACGGACCTCGCCTTCGACCTCTTGAAACAGCGGGCTGAGAGCGATCCGACGGTAATGAAGGGGATTGTCGAGAGCGGTCAGTCGTGGAAGGTGGATGGCGAGCGACTATGCGAGAAATTGGCGAAAACGGAGATCTGGCGAAGTCGAATTCGCTTCCCAAGTGAACCGAAGAGTGGAACGACGATCAACAATTCGGGGATGGTTAATTCGCTAAAGGCATTGCTAGCAGCCCCATATTTCGGGGCGCTCTCCGTCGAGAATCAATTGCAGATTCTGGACGCGTATTGGCGAGGGCTTCGGGAGGTCTTGCCAGAGGCATTTCACGATCCAACGGATTACACGCTGCAAAAGGTCACCGGTGTACAGGTCATGCACCTTGTTCTCATCCCCCTCATCGAGTACCTGCGATCAGTAGGAAGCTCGCTAGTTGATCCCGACTCATACGCGGATATCTTGCGGGAACCCTTGGCCAATCTGCAAGAGACGACGGCCGATGAGAACATTGTCTCCGGTCCAGACTTTTGGCGTGCTGGGCCTGAGGGTGCGGCGGGCTCCTTCTCAAGTAATGCAGGACGCCGGGTACTTAGCGCTCGGATCCGCTCTGCTCTGCCAGCGCCAGAGATCGGATAGACCGCACCCAGCCTCTCTCTCAAGGGCGAACGGCACCTACTGGTGGGCTGTGGATGGCGGCCGGCGCCCAGTCAGGCGAACACACGGTAGTCGAGCAGGGGGAGGCAGGTCGAGGCTGGCTTTTTGATGGTCCGCACCCTGTGGAGAGAGGGACCAGACCCGCAATTGGCCAGGCGTCAGCAGGCTTCGGATTCGACGGCTTGGATTGCCTGCTGCTTCGCTTCGACATCCTCAGACGAGGACTCAATCCCTTCAGCGATGCGGTCAACTTCCTCCTGGACTTCTTCGGAGCTAAGACAGCCAGCGACGCCGCTGCCGCCGTTGCCCCCACTTTCGTCGCTACCGCAGCCGATGGCGGCGGACGCAAGCACCATCAGAATGGTGAGTGTCGCCAAGAGCTTGGGCATGCCCACCACTTTATTCCAGGCTTACCTGATGGTGGACGGAGACGTTTCGGGATTCGGTCCCGGCTAGAAGGCCCAGCGCAGAATCCAGACAGGTAAAAGGCCGACATGAGGCGCTACGTCTAGTCCGACGCCTCACCTGCTCGCCCCCTGATTGCTGGACCGAGAAATGCTCGCTCGCGTGCCTTGCCACGCATCGGGCGCCGTGGAGCGGCGACGTTCAGCGAGTCTGCGACCGTCTGCTAGCAACGGCCAAAGGCCGCCATACGAGTCGGGCCACTTCCACAGCGCAGGCCAGATATGCGGCTCGCTTGCGGTATTGCCGGGTCTTTCCTGGGCGTAGCCCCTGGGGCGTGGGCGGATCGGCAGGGCGGCGCTGGCGCTTCGCCGAGCCACCTAGCCTAGAATCTCGATTCTGCATTGTGGCCGTGCCCGAGGGGCACGGAAGGGCAGATCGGGGCAGACTCTCTCGGAGCTACCTCGGCAAGAATGCCAAGATCCACCATTTGCAGGACAAGCGCCCGTAGCTCAGTTGGATAGAGCGTTGGTCTACGAAACCAAAGGTCACAGGTTCGAATCCTGTCGGGCGCGTTAGCTTTTCATCTGCAACTATGAGGTCGCTCGCCCCGGGTACCCGTCCCGTTGTTGCAGCAAGTCGTAGTGACCAGCCATGTAGGTTGCTTGCCGAACGTGATCGCCGCCATTTCGACCGACAGCGTGGTTGCCGCCTGCACAGTTGTGGGAACGGCGGGCATCCTCGGAGCGCTTGTATTCTCCGGGCTTCAGACTCGCTGGTTGCGCGAACAGCTCACGCTTGCCAATGAACAGAACCGGCGCACGACTTCGCTTGAGCAAGCGTCGCTGGATCTTCAACTTATGGAATCCATCATGGGAGTTGACCGGGTCTTTATCGAATGGCCCGAAATGCGTGAGTTCTTCTTCGAAGGAAGCCCAACGCCATTGGAAGATCCCGACCGCGGGCGTGTGTTGGCAATAGCTGATCTCCTCATGGACGTAGCGGATTCAGTCGCGAGCGCACGGCGCCATGGACACATGCTGAACGAGGACTACGAAGCGTGGAAGGGAGCCCTTCGAAACTACTTCTTAAATAGTCCGGCCATGCGTGACCTATGGCCAGAGCTTGGACATTGCTACGGACCAGGAACGGCCGAGTTGCTGGGCGCTTCGATCCCGATTGCCCCATTTGGGAGTGAGGCGACAGAGCTTGTCGAGGCTTCATCTACGACCTAGTGGCGCAAGCCTGTCCGAAAGCCGGATCGGTCTAGCGAACCAAGGGTCACAGGTTCGAATCCTGTCTGGCGCGTTGACGCGACCCGCTTGGGGAGCGGCCGCGAGGGAGTTGACCTGACAAGTCGCAATATCAGTAGCGATAGCGGACCTTGAACAGCGGGTCGACCTGCCAGAACCAGCCGATCACCCGGCGTCCCGCGAGGTCGTGTTCCACCTTTTCGATTGCACTGCCCTCGTCGTTGGGGTTCTGAAGTCCGACAGCGCTCTCGACGGTCGTAGTACGAGGCAGGATGCTCAGGAGGCTGATGGAGCCGCCACCCTGGATCACGAATGATGGCAAGGGGCCAATGACCTGGAATTCGAACGCCCCGTCTTCGGCTTTCGGTGCCGCGATCTCGTAGAACAGCCTGAGGTTCCGCTGTCCTGGCTTCACGCGGACCACCGCCGAGGAGAGCCCCGCTGCGCAGCGGTCGAGCTGGGTGGCGACTTTGTTCTGCTCGGCTTTGCCGGTTCCGTCCCCGAGGGCTTCGAGCCGCTCGATCAACTCCTGGTCATTGAGAGAGCGGTCGATCGGGTCGAACTTGAAGACAACTCCGTCTTTAACGTGCTCATCGGTGTAGCGGACGATCGGCTGCTGCTGCGCCTCGGTGGCCATTGGCAGGAGGAGAGTCGCCTCCTCCACGCTGTCTATGTCGGCGGCCAGGGTGAGATTGCTGCTCACCATCACCTGGTCTCGCTCGTGGCTGCCATCTCCTTTTGAGATGACCTCGATGACGGTGTCGATCTTGGTGATGGGAACGTTAACGACGTCTTTGAAGGCCATGCCGGGTGTCTTTCTTTCGAGTAGTTCGCGGACTGTGCGCGAACTTTCCTCCATGGCTCGGACGGAAAGGCTGCCACTTTGTCTGACACCTTGTGAAGCCGTCATGTCGCGGGATTAACGTCGGACCTGTCAAGTCAATCCACAACCACGACGGAGGGGCAATGGGCAGAGTCGAGGTTTCCAACGACGAGCTTCGGACTATTCGGGATGCAACGCGCGAGCTGGGAAAGCTCGTCGAGTGTCTGGAGAGCGGAGACGCAGAGAAGTTCGTCATCACCAAGCACGGGCAGATGCGAGCCGTAGTTGTGTCCCTCGACTCCTATACGGAGATGCGTCCCGGAACCGGATTCCACGACCTTCCCAGGGCCGCTTGATCGGCTGAGCCGGTCCCAGCGAGTTCCTGCGGCATCAAGTCGACCGAGCCGGAGGGTCGCGACTCATGAGCGCCTACTACCAGCGAGTTCTCGACCACGTTCTCGGGGCCCTGCTCCGGGTCGAGTTCACGACGGATGGGCGGGAGATCACCGACTACGCCATCGTCTTGTTGCTGCTGGCGCTCGACGGGTCCACGGAGACGATCCGGGTCTATGACGGCGCTCATGGCCACAACGAGATGCACCGATACACGCGGAGCGGTGGAAAGCAGCCGGGGGAGCCGTTTCATGCCGGTACTCTTGGAGAAGGAATGCGCGCCGCAATCGCTGAGATCGAGCGCGGTTATGGCGAGATGATCGAAGGATGGAAGAGGCAATGAGCATCGACAACGGACGATCCCCCGCCGCCAAGGTGATGGACGAAGCGATCGACCTCGCGATCGAGGGCCGCTCGCCCTATCCCGAGCGGGCCGCCTTCATCGACTCCGACACCGCCTCGGCCGGCCACGAGATCAAGCGGGCGGCCGACGAAGGTCTTCCTGTCGTCCTGGTTGCCGAGGACGGCAGCACTCGCGTCCTAATGCCCGAAGCTGCGACTCGCTGACCACGCCTCTGGGACAACGAATGGGGCAACATGCCCCACAGATTCCAGCCGATCCCAGCGGGACTCGATCCGCCGAAAACCGCTTAAAACCTAGCTCCACGTAGTCCAGCCGATCCAGCGGCTCGGGCTACGAAACCGAAGGTCACAGGTTCGAATCCTGTCAGGCGCGTTTTTAGCTGGATGCGCGGATAGACGATCATGCGAATAGACGATTGAACGTTTAATCGTCTAAACGAATGATCTGCTGATTGCCGAACTGCGCTACGCAGTCGCAGCCGCGCGCCGGCGCTCCGACAGCACCGCGCGGGCACCGCCCGAGGGCCTGACCGTGATGTTTCGTCGCCTGGCGACCTCGGGCTCATTGGAAGGCTCGACCGTCAGCGTGCTCAGGGCCTGGCGCAGGACGATTTTCATCTCGAGCATTGCGAAGCTGGCGCCCAGGCAGCGGCGGCGGCCGCCGCCGAAGGGGATCCAGGTGTAGGTGCCGGGGGGCTCGTCGAGGAAGCGCTCCGGGCGGAAGGCGGAGGGGTCGGGGTAGATGTCGGGGTCGTGGTGGAGCAGGTAGCCGTTGAGGACGAGGCTGCAGCCGGGCGGGTAGGACCAGCCGCCGACCTCGATCGGCTGGACGACGAGGCGGGGCGCGACGTTCGGCAGCACCGGCCGGATCCGCAGCGTCTCCTGGATCGTCGCCGTGACGTAGGCGTCGTCCTCGCCCTCCACCGCCTCGACCAGGCGGGCCAGCACCCTCGAGTCCTGCGCCAGGCGCTCGAAGGCCCAGGCCAGCGTCGTCGCGGTCGTCTCGTGGCCGGCGACGAGGAGCGTCATCAGCTCGTCGCGGATCTCCTGCTCGCTCATCGGCGAACCGTCCTCGTGCCGGGCCTCGAGCAGCATCGCCAGCACGTCGTCGCGATCGGCGCCCTCGCGGCGCCGCTCCGCGACCAGCTCGAAGATCAGCTCGTCGACTTCCGCCTGGGTGCGGACGAAGTGCGCAAACGGGCCGACCCGTTCGAGGACCCGCGCGACGACGCTGTCTTTTGGCGGCGGGGTAAGGCTGATCGGCCGGTCGCCGAAGGCGAGCATCTCCTGCAGTCGCTCCCGGATCGCGTCGAAGCGGGCGCCCGGATCGAGGCCGAAGACGGCGCGGAGGATGATCTTCAGGGTGAGCTCCTGCATCCGCGGGTGCAGCTCGACCGCCGAGTCCCTCGGCAGGCCGGCCAGCTCTTCGGCCGTCACCTCCTCCATCAGGCCCGTGAGCCGCTCCATCCGCTCGCCATGGAACGCCGGCAGCATCAGTTTGCGCTGCTCCATGTGCGCCCCTTCGTCGAGCAGGAGGACCGAGTTGGCGCCGACCACGGGTTCGAGCACGCGGGCCCCCTCGCCCGGCCGCAGCACGTCGGGCGGGGCGGTGAAGACCTCCTTCACCTCTGCCGGGTCGGTCAGCATCACGAACGGCGGCGCCCCCGGCAGCTTGATCGTGAAGCGCTTGCCGTAGCGCTCGCGGCACTGCCGCAGGAACGCGAAGGGGCGCGTCCAGAAGCCGACGGCCTGCAGAACCGAGGGGTAGGGGGGACCGGGCGGTAGGCCAGCGGGTCTCATTCCTTGCACCGAGTATTCCAAAGTGGATAGGCTCCCGCAATGGCGGTCAAGCTCCATCGCTGCTCGGCCATGTGGGCCAAGGTGGACGCGCACCCGTGCGCGCGGGTTCAGAAGGCCCTCGACGAGCAGGGGATCGAGTACGAGGTGGTCAAGGGGCCGTTGCGGCCGAGCAAGCGCAAGGACCTCGAGCGGATCTCGGGCCAGCACAAGTACCCGACGATCGAGTTCGAGGACGGCAGCGCCTACCGCGAAGAATCGAAGGACATGGCCGCGCGGATCCGCGCCGGCAACCTCTTCGAGGGGCAACAGCCGCCCGCCCCCGCTGCCTGAAGCCGGGCCCGCGTAACATCGTCGTCCAGCTATGAGCCGGTTCAAGTTCCAGATCTCGACCTCGCTCGACGGCTTCGTCGCCGGGCCGAACCCGAGCGTCGAGGACCCGCTGGGGGAAGGCGGCGAGCAGCTGCACGAGTGGGTTGTGAAGCTGGAGGTGTGGCGCCGCTCGCACGGGCGCGAGGGCGGCGAGACCAACGCGAGCAGCGCGGTCCTCGAAGAGGCGATCGAGAACGTCGGCGCCACCGTGATGGGCCGCAACATGTTCGGCGGCGGGCCGGGACCGTGGGGCGAGGAGCCCTGGAACGGGTGGTGGGGCGAGGAACCGCCGTTCCACACTCCGGTATTCGTCCTAACCCACCATGCGCGGGAGCCGCTGGAGATGGAGGGCGGCACGACCTTCACCTTCGTCACCGACGGGATCGAGTCGGCGCTCGCGCAGGCCAGGGAGGCGGCGGGCGGCAAGGACGTCTCCCTCGGCGGCGGTGCCGACGTCGCCCAGCAGTACCTCGCGGCCGATTTGCTCGACGAAGTGCAGGCTCAACGTCGTGCCCGTGCTGCTCGGCGGTGGCAGGCGCTTCTTCGAGAACGTCGCCGGGGTCGGCCTCGAGCCGGCCGGGGTCGTCGAGGGCCCCGACGTCACGCACCTCAAGTACCGCGTTTCCGCCTAGCGCCCGCTCGGCCGACGCAACCGCTAGACCTCGAGCCAGGTGCCTTTCGGGCCCAGGTTGTGGACCGGCGTCCTGCCGACCTTGCTCGTGCAGCCCCACGACTCGTGGATGTGACCGCAGACCGCCAGGCGCGGTTCCTTTTCTTCGATCGTGCGCAGCAGGGCGTGGCTGCCGAAATGATCGCCGGAGCCGCCCGAGTCGCAGTGGCCGTGGGGCGGCGAGTGCAGGACGAGGACGGCGTCGCGCGGGCAGAGGGTGAGCATCACGGCCGCCTTCTCCTCGTCGAGGTCGAAGCTCCACTCCCACGGCGTCACCGGGACGCCTGCGCCGAGGCCGAAGAACTCGACACCCGCGATCGTCATCACGCCCCCGTGCAGGACCGTCGCCGCCCTCCAGCCGGCGGTGGCCTCGCGCAGGGCATCGTCGGTCTCGTTGTTGCCGGGGACCAGGATGGTCGGGGCTTCGATCGCCGAGAGGGCGTCGATCGTCTCCTCCAGGCCCTCGTGCACGGAGGCGAAATCGCCGGCGCCGATCACGACGTCGGCTTTCTCGGACATCTTGACCAGCTGGCCCGCCCTTTTCAGGTCGCGGTGCAGGTCGCTGAAGGCTAGGAGCTTCACGCGCGCAACCTAGCGATTTGCCGCTTCGCCCGCGTCAGGCTCCTGCCCGCCCCGTCGGCGGGCAGGTTCGATAGTCTCGCCCGCGCTCATGCCTGACGTCTTCTGGATCGGCCTCGGCCTCGCCGGCTTCATCTTCCTCATCGGCGTCTTCGCCGGCGCTCGCTCCAGCTCCACCGGCCTCCGCGCCGGCGCCGCGATCGGCGCCTATCTCGGCGTGATGCTGGCCTTCCCGCTTCTGGCCATCGGCCTGGCGACTAGTTAGCGGCCCGACTGGCGAGTACAAGCCGCGCCGGGCTCTTTGTTCCGCCTGGATAAAAAATCGATAAGGCGGAGCATCGATGCTGTTCAAATGGGTATGGATGCTGTACTACTCATGACAGCAACTTCCTGTCATTACAGCAAAGGAATTCGAATGGACCAGACGACTTCAGTGCCGAGCCTCCGCCTCCACGACGATATCGAGATCCCGCAACTTGGCTTCGGGGTTTTCCAGGTTCCGCCGGAGGAGACCCAGGCTGCCGTCGAGCTGGCGCTGGAGGCAGGCTATCGGCACATAGACACAGCAGCCGCCTATCGCAACGAGAGGGGAGTCGGCAGGGCCCTTGCCGCTTCGGGGCTGCCCCGGGAGGACTACTTCGTCACCACCAAGCTTTGGAACTCCCAGCAGGGCTTCGAGTCGACGGTTGTGGCTTTCGAGGCGAGCCTCGAGCGGCTCGGGCTCGACCACGTCGACCTCTACCTGATCCACTGGCCCGTCCCGACCGAGGGCCGCTTCGTCGACACCTGGCGGGCATTCGAGCAGATTCGCAGGGAGGAGGCGGCGCGCACGATCGGGGTCTCCAACTTCCGCATCGAGGATCTCGAATTGCTGATGCGGGAGACGGAGGTGCGGCCGACGGTGAACCAGGTCGAGCTTCACCCGCGTATGCAGCAGACCAACCTCCGCGCCTGGCACGCCGAGCACGACATCGCCACCGAGGCCTGGAGCCCGCTGGCGCAGGGCGCGCTGCTCGACGACGAGACGATCGTCCGCGTGGCCGAGGGGCACGGCAAGACGCCGGCGCAGGTGATCCTCCGCTGGCACCTGCAACTGGGAAACGTCGTCATCCCCAAGTCGGTGACGCCGGAGCGGATTCGCGAGAACATCGACGTCTTCGACTTCGAGCTCTCCGGGGAGGAGATGGCCGCGATCGAAGACCTGGACAGCTCCAGCCGGATCGGCCCTGACCCGGCAACTTTCGTCGCGCCTTGAGCCAAAGGGGCCTACGGGGGTCCCTGGTCAGGCCGCTTCGCGGGAGTTCCTGACCAGGGACCCCCGCAGGCCCCTGCGCCGTTTAGGGGACAGCGGGAAAGCTTCTGTGTTTTCAGAGCGTTACTGAGGCGTACCGGGCTAACCTAGGTCGCCTTGCTCTCAAGAATTGTTGAGTTGTGGTGACCGAGCTGGCGCAGAACCTGATCGACGCGCTTGCGCTCGGCAGCCTCTACGCGCTGATCGCGCTTGGGGTCACCCTGGTCTACACGGTGATGGGAATGATGAACTTCGCCCACGGCGAGTTCATCATGCTCGCCGCTTACGCCCTCTACGTCCTCGCCGGGCTGCCCTTCGCCGTCGCGCTGGGCGGGGCTCTGGCGACCGGGGTCCTGATCGCGATCGTGGCCGAGCGGATTGCCTTCCGGCCGGTTCGCAACGCGGATCTGTCCGCCCAGCTCGTCACCTCCCTGGCGGTGGCGACGATCCTGCAGAGCGTCGTCATCGGCGCGGTCAACGCTCGCCCCCAGTCGGTCGCAACCCCCGGCGTGCTCAGCGAGTCGACTGAGCTCGGCGCCCTCTCGGTGCCAAACCTGGAGCTCCTCACCCTCGGTCTTACGGCGGTCGTCCTCGCCGGCCTCGGCTGGCTGCTCTACCGAACCCGCGCCGGGCTGGCGATGCGGGCGGCAGCGGAGAACTTCGAGATGGCGCGGCTGCTCGGCGTACGGGCAGACCGGGTGATCGCGCTCTCCTTCGCGATCAGCGGGGCGCTTGCCGCGGTGGTCGGCGTGCTCCTGGTGATGCAGACCGGGCAGGTCTCGCCGACGATGGGCCTTGCGCCGGTGCTGATCGGCTTCGTCGCGGTGACGATCGGCGGCTTCGGCAGGATGTTCGGCGCCGTGCTCGGCGGCCTGCTGCTCGGCGTCGTCTCCTCCCTTCTCGGGGCCTACCTGCCGGCGGACCTTGTGCCCTTCCGCGACGCGATCGTCTTCAGCCTCCCGGTCGCGATCCTGATCTTCCGGCCGCGGGGCCTGCTCGGCGCCGCAACCGGCGAGGCCAGAGTATGAGCGGGGTGCGGCTGCGCTCGCGCTCCTCGCTCGCCGTCTCGCTGCTGGCTCCGCTCGCGCTGGTCGCGCTCACCGTGGCGATCGGCGTCAACGGCACGCCCTCCTTCCAGGGCACCGTGACGACGATCCTCTGCAACCTGATCATCGTCCTCGGCCTGCAGGTCTTCATCGGCAACAGCGGCGTCTACTCCTTCGGGCAGCTCGGCTTCGCAAGCGCCGGGGCCTACGTCGCGGCGCTGCTCACCCTGCCGGCCGCCTTCCTCGTGCTGCAGACGCCCGGCCTTCCCGACCTGATCGCCACGGCCCAGCTCGGCCCGCTCCCCTCGACCCTGATCGCCGCCGCGGGCTGCGGTTTGCTGGCGGCGGCAGTCGGCCTGCCGCTGATGCGGACCTCGACCCTGGCGATCCCGATCTCGACCTTCGCCTTCCTGATCGTCGTCTACAACGTGCTTGCCAACTGGGACGCGGTGAGCGGCGGGAGCAGCGGGCTGGTCAGCATCCCGAGGACGACCAGCGTCGAGTCCGCCGGCCTTTGGGCGGCCGCGGCCGTCGTCGTGGCGCTCGCCTTCAAATGGTCGGCGCGGGGGTATCGCCTGCAGGCGACCCGCGAGAACGAGGTGGCCGCCCGCTCGCTCGGGATCAGCGTCATGGGGGAGCGCCTGATCGCGTTCTCGCTCAGCGGGGCGCTGTGCGGGATCGGCGGAGCCCTGGCGGTGCACCAATCCGGTGTCCTCAACCCGGCCACCTTCTACTTCGGGGCAACGGTAACGACGGTGACGATGCTCGTTCTCGGCGGTGCCCGCAGCGTCTTCGGAGCGGTGCTGGGGGCGATCGCGGTGGCCAGCGTGAGCGAGGTGCTGCGCGGAGCCGAAGACGGCGCTCGTCTTCTCGGCGTCCTCTCGATCGACCGGACACCGGGGCTGACGGCGATCGGGGTGGGCCTGATCCTGCTGGCGACGATGATCGCGATGCCGAATGGGCTCACCGGTGGCCGCGAGGCGGGTGAGTTGAGTTGGTTCCGGCGGCTTCTCTCCCGTCGGCCGGCGATTCGCGCCGCCGGGTCGATTGACCACCGCATAAGGGGGTCAATCGACCAGGCGGCGGGCGGGGAGGTGGCCGACGGCTCGCTCCGTGCCGAGGGAATCTCTGTGGCGTTCGGAGGCCTGCGGGTGCTGAGGGGCGTCGGCCTGCAGCTGCCGCGCGGAGAGGCGCTGGGATTGATCGGGCCGAACGGCGCCGGAAAGACGACGCTCGTCAACGTCCTCAGCGGCTTCCTGGCGCCCGACGCGGGCACGGTCAGGCTGGACGGGGCCGACGTTGCCGGCCGTCCCCCGGCCCGGCTTGCCCGCGCCGGGCTGAGTCGCACGTTCCAGGCCGCCCTTCCCTTCCCGCACCTGAGCGTTCTGGAGAGCGTCGCCGTCGGTGCGATGGGAGTCGGCGTCGGCAGGCGGGAAGCTGTCGCGATTGCCGCCGACGTGCTGGCGCGTCTCGGCATGGGCGAGAAAGCGGCGCTCCCGGCGGGCTCGCTGCCGCCGGCGACCCAGCGCCTGCTGGGGGTCGCCCGCGCCCTCGCCACCGGGCCCCGCTACCTGTTGCTCGACGAGCCCGCGGCCGGGCTGAGCGAGGTCGAGGGCGAGGAGCTGGTCGCGATCCTACGCGGCGTGCTCGTGGACTTCGGCTGCGGGATCCTCCTGATCGAGCACGAGATGAGCGTGGTGATGAGCCTCTGCCCGCAGGTGCAGGTGATCGACGACGGGGTCACGCTGCGGATCGGCTCACCGGCGGAGGTCCAGGCCGATCCGGCCGTGGTCGAGGCCTACCTGGGCAGCTCCTACCTGGTGGCGGCAAGTGCTTGAGCTGCGCGAAGTCAAGGTCGCCTACGGCGGCGTCGAGGTCGTGCACGGCGTCGACCTCAGCCTCGCCGAGGGCGAAGTCGTGGGAATGATCGGACCGAACGGAGCCGGCAAGAGCTCTGTGTTGCGAGCGGTCTGCGGCCTGACGCCGCCGAGCTCGGGCGAGGTGCTGTTCGGGGGCCGCGTCGTCAACGGGTTGGCGCCGGAGCGGATCGCGCGGCTCGGGCTTGCGCTCGTCCCCGAGGGTCGCCACGTCTTCAAGACGCTGACGGTGGCGGAGAACCTGCAGATGGGCGGCCGTGGCAACGGCGCGGCCGCCACCGCGATGGAGCGGACGCTGGAGCGCTTCCCGGTCCTTCGCGCGCGAGCCTCGGAGCACGCCGACCGGCTCTCGGGCGGCGAGCAGCAACAGCTGGCCATCGCCCGCGCGCTGCTCGGCCGGCCGAGGCTGCTGATCCTCGACGAGCCCTCGCTCGGGCTGGCGCCGAAGACGATCGACCTGATCTACGAGTTGCTGGCGGGCCTGCGCGAGGAAGGGACGACGATGTTGCTGGTCGAGCAGAACGCGACGCGGACGGTCGACTTCTGCGACCGCTGCCTCGTGCTCGGCGGCGGCAGGGTCCGCGCCCAGGGCGGGCGCGAGGAGCTGCGTGGGGATTCCGGCCTGCTGCGCACTTACATGGGAGGGCAGCCTTGAACGAAGTGGACAACACCGGAGGAGGGACGATGAACGAGCACCTGAACGAAGAGCACCGGAACCGAGCCCCGAGCAGCGAGGAACTCTCGCGGGCGTTGCGGCGCTGCTGGCAGCCGGTGGCGAGAATCCAAGACCTGGAGCACGGCCCGCAGCGAGCGGTCCTGCTTGGCGAGGCCCTCGCGGTCTTCCTGACCGAGAGCGGTGAGCCGGCTGTGGTCTCCGACCGCTGTGCCCACCGCGGCGCTTCGCTCTCGATGGGCGAGGTGAAGGGCGAGGGCGTCCAGTGCCCCTACCACGGCTGGGAGTGGGACGGCCGCGACGGTGCCTGCACCCGGATTCCCTCGCTTGAAGACCAGGCCCAGATCCCCCCACGCGCTCAGATCGCGGCCTTTCCCGCACGCGAGCAGTGGGGCCTGGTCTGGACGACGCTGGAGGAGCCACTTGGCGAGCCGCCGAACGTGCCCTGGTTCGACCCCGATCGGCAGACGCTGGCCTACGGCACGCCGTTCGAGCTGCCGGTCGCGATGGGGGTGGCAATCGAGAACTTCCGCGACGTCGCACATTTCGCTTTCGTGCACCGGACGACGCTGGGCGACGTCGCGGAGGTGGTGGAGCCTCTTCCGGTCGAGCGCGACGGGCTCGAGGTGACGATGCGCCGGGAGATGCTGACCGGCGATGGGGGAGACGGGACCTGGGACTCGCTGCGCGAAGGCCATAACCACGTCATTGCCCCGAACTTCACCTCGATCCGGATGTTCATGACGAAGGGTGAACGCTGCCTGGTGCACGCGGCGCGGGCAATCAGCGCAACCGAGTCGGTGCATTACTGGATCGAGGGCCTGAGCGAGGACTTCGACGAGCTCAGTGTCGAGGAGGTGATCGAATCGGAGGAACGCCTATACGCCGAGGACCGCCGGATCATGGAGGCGATCGAGCCGCCAGATCTGCCGCTCGCCCTGGATGTCGAGGTCCACACCCTCGCCGACCGCTTCGCGCTCGCCTACCGGGAGGCCTGCTCGGAGTTCGTGCGGCGGGCGCTGGCTGAGCGCTCTCCTCAGCCGAGCTCGAAGGCGAGCTGAGCACCGTCGGCGCGGTAGAAGAAGCGGGCGAACTCGAGTGGGCGCTCCCCGGCCAACTCCTTCGCCCGGCCGAATTGGACGAGGCGTCCCATCAGCGCCGGGTCACCGGCCGAGGCTCCGACCTGGGAAGACCCCCAATCGCCGAAGAAGGTGTGCTCGATCGCGACGGTGGCACGAGTGAGGCTGGGTGACATGTTTGGCTTTGACGGTCTTCCTCCTGCCTTGAGCGCCTGGGCGGCGGGAAGCACCCAGGGGACGAGCGCGACCGAGGAGTAGGAGTCGATGAGGCAGACCGAAGGCTTGCCGGCGTCGATGAGCGCAGTTACGTGGGCGATCGGTGTGTACCGGTCCTCGATCTCGAGATAGTGCGACACGACGCGGTCGGGACGGCGCTTGCGTGCGCTGAGTACGGTGATCACCTGCGGGTCGTTGCACTCGGACGACAATTTGACCAGCCCGGTTGCCTTGATTTCTCGCCGGGGTGGGGCGACGAAGGCACCCGATCCCTTGACCCGGATGATGGCGCCGTCGCCGACGAGGAGCTCGAGCGCCGGCCTGATCACCGCGCGGGAGACGTCGAACTCTTCTTCGATCTCGCGCTCGGAGGCAAAGCGGGCACCGGCCTCCCAGTCTCCGACCTCCAGCAATGCCTTCAGGATGGCGGCAAGCTGGAAGTAGAGCGGTACGTCGCTGCTGCGATCGAGCCTGGCACAGCCCGCCAGGGGAATGTCGGACGATTGCTTGGGCCGACCCCGAACAGGCTCGGTGGGCTTGACCATTCGGTGTGAGGATACCTTTTAGACGCCACTCACATGCCAACCCGTACTTTCACCTCTTCGGGGGCCTGGAGCGATCCCCGCTAGTCCCCATACTGAGGGACGAAGCTTGGTGTGAGTTCGGTCACCAGTTTCGGCTCGCCGTTCGCAAACACGTATATCGGCCAGCTGCCGTTTGTAAAGTGACTGTCCTTGGTGTAGTCGATCTTGCCGATGACGGTTTGGTGAGGCCGTGCCTCGAGGGCGTCGGCGAGGACGTTGCCGTCGATGCTTCCGGTCTCTTCGATCGCCTTGGTGATCAGCTGGCCGGCGGCGTAGGCCGAGAGGAGGACGCTGGAGACGTCTGTTTCGGCGCCGGCGCGTTCGAGCTTCTTGAACAGATTCGCCGACGCCCGGTCGGGAGGATCGTAAGCCGAGCCGTTCAGCGGCACGTAGATGTCCTCGGTATTGGAGATGCCCTCGAGCCAGTAGACGCCGTCGAAGGTGCCGGCCGCCATGATCGGCAGGTCGATGCCGGCGGCGCGAATCTGCTTGATCGCGGCGGCGCCGCCCGGAGGGTAGGAGCACATCATCACTGCGTCTGCATCGGATTTCTTCAGCTGGCTGACCTGGCTGGCGACCGATGCGTCTTCGTTCTTGAAGTCGACGGAGCCCTCGATGGTGCCACCGAGGCGTTTCCAGGCCTGCTGAAAGCCGGAGCAGTCGGCCTTGCCGTAGATGATTGCCGTGTCGCGGAAGAGGAAGGGCCGCTCGATCCCACGCTGGCGCATGAAGCTTGCGCTGGCGCTTGCCTCGCTGAGCACGCTGGGGTAGGCGCTGAACGAGAGCCGACCGGTGGTTGGCGGCCCGAAACCGGGTTCGTTGGCGGAGAGGCTGAAGTTGAGCAGGTCGTTTTCTTCGGCGGCCGGCGTCGCCGCGGTGGCGGTGAACGCCTCGCCGCTGAGCAGCAGTACGTCGGCTCCCCTTTCGATCGCCTGCTGGGCGGCGATCGGGGCCTGCTGGGGGTCGGAGCGGTTGTCGGTCTGGATGACCCTGAGCTTGCTGCCGTCTATACCGCCCTTGGCGTTTATTTCGCCGACGAGCTGTTCGACGGCGACGATGCTGGCGTCGTAAGGCTCGAGGTAGCCGCTCTTGGCGATTGCCGCCCCGATCGTGATCGTCTCCGGCAGACCGGAGGTAGAGGCGGAGGTGGAATCGCCGTCGCTGCCGCAACCGGCCAAGGAGACGGCCAGTGTGAGGGCTAGGGAGAGCCAACAACAAAGACGAAATGCTTTGGGCACTATTACCAACCACATTACTATTGTTGTCTGGTCTTGGTACGCCTGGTTACCTCTCCCTGAGGAAATCGCCGCCGGCCGAAATGTGCGCCTGTTTGGCGAGCCAGTGGCGGTTCGCGCTCCGGCAACCGCCCAAACCCAGACCTAGGCCTCCGCAGCGCCGCCCAGGTCTTGCGCCCGGACCTTCCCGGTCGCCGTGCGCGGGATCTCCTCGACGAAGACGAAGTCGCGAGGGACCTGGAAGCGGGGCAGGCTCTCCCTGACGTGGACGCGCAGCTCCTCGGCGGAGGAGTCCGCGCCGGAGGCCGGCACCACGTAGGCGCGCAGGCGCTGGCCGAACTCCTCGTCCTCGACGCCCACCACGGCGACGTCGGCGACCGCGGCGTGGCGCCCGAGCACGTCGGCGACCTCCTGCGGAAAGACGTTCTCGCCGCCCGAGACGATCATGTCGTCTTCGCGCCCGTCGATCAGCAGGCGCCCCGCCGGATCGAGATGGCCGAGGTCGCCGGTGTTCATCAGCCCGTCGACCGTCTCCTTCGGCGCCTCGTCGCCCGAGTAGCCCTCGAAGACGAGCCTGCCGCCGATGAAGACATGGCCGGTCTCGCCCGGCGGCGCCTCGCGGCGCTCGGCGTCGAGGACCTTCAGCGTCGTCCCGAAGGGAGGCCGGCCGACGGTGCCAGGTGCGGCGCGCAGGTCGGCCGGCCCGGCGATCGCCCCGAAGCCCGTCTCGGTCGAGCCGTAGAGGTTGTAGAGCACGTCGCCGAAGGCTTCCATGATCCCTGTCGAGGTGGAGGCCGACAGCGCCGAGGCACCCGACGCCACGGCCCGCAGCGAGGAGGTGTCGTAGCGGTCGCCTCCCTCTTCGAGGTGGCGCAGGATCCGGTCCAGCATCACCGGCACCGCGAGCAGCGTCCGGACTTGGTGCGCCTCGATTGCGGCAAGGGTGGCCTCGGCGTCGAAGCGGCGCCGGGCGACCACGGTCGACCCAAGCAAGAGGCCGAGCGTCAGGCCCGCGAGCCCGAAGCCGTGGAAGAAGGGGGGCGCGACGAAGACGGGCTCGCCGGAGCGCAGCGGGATGCTGGAGAGCAGGGTCGTCACCGGTCCGATCGCGGCCCCGATCTCCGGGGTGCGGGGGGCCGACTTGGGCACTCCGGTGGTTCCCGAGGTGAGCATCACCAGCCGGCCCCCGCCGCCCGGGTATTGACCGGACTCCTCTGCGGGGCCGGAGGCGAGCGAGTCGAGCGTCGGTCCCGCCGCGCCCTCGCCGGGCCATGCGTCCACCCGGGCGCCCGAGAACCCCGACGTCTCGATGGTCTCGGCGAACTCGCCATCGTGGACGATTGCCCGCGGACGCTCCCGCTCCAGCACCTTGGCCAGCTGCGGGGCGGGGAAGTCGGTGCCGAGCAGGAGCAGGTCGGCGCCAAGCCGCGAGCCGGCGAGGAGCGCTTCGAGGAAGCCGCGGTGGTTGCGGCACATGACCGCGACGCTCTCGCCCGCGCCGACCCCGAGCTCCCGCCGCATGCCCGCTGCGATCGCCGCTCCCCGGCGGTCGAGCGCCGCGAAGGTCACCTCGCCGCGGTCGTCGGCGATCGCGGTTCGCTCCCCGAAGCGGGCGGCGCCGAGCGCGACGAGCGCCGCCGGGCCCGGCCCCATCCGCAGCGCCTTTCGAAACGCGGGCAGGCGAGACGGCGGCACGGGGGAGAGGACACCCGCCCTGCGCAGAGCCGACACCGCGCGGAGCCCGAGGCGCGCGTTGAAGATCAGGTCGGAGCCGGTCCCGGCGCCGCTCCCCCGGATCCCAGCCGTCCCCCCGGTGCCTCCCCGCGCGGCTTCGGTGTCGCCGGTGATCCGGTAGAGCAGCCCCGTCGTCGCCTCCCACGGCCGCCGCCCCGCGGTCGTCGCGACGTCGGCGATTCCCGACCACCAGGGCCCGATCGCGCGCGGCCGGCGGACGATCGCGCGGCAGATCGTTCCCGCCGCCTGCTCGGGGGTCTGACCGGGCACGTGCCGGTAGATCGGCGTCGGCGCGCTCATCCGGGTGTGGATCAGCGCCATGTAGACGGAGGTGGCCGTCACCCCGTCCGCCCGCAGCTCGGGTGCGGCGCTGCGCAGCCAGATGTCGAAGGCGCTCTTCGAGGCCTGATAGGCGCCCCAGCGCGGCCCGGGCGCGATCCGCGCCCCGATCGTCGAGACGTTGACGATGTGCCCCTCGCCGCGGGCGCGCATCGAGGGGAGCAGGGCGAGCAGCAGCCGGATCGGTCCCAGGTAGTTGACACCGATCGTGCGTTCGAAGTCGTGGAAGCGGTCGTAGGAGAGCTCGACCGAGCGGCGGATCGACTTGCCGGCGTTGCTGACGACGACGTCGACGTGGCCGCGCTGGGCGAGCGCCCATGCCGCGAGCTCCTCGACGCCGGCGGTGTCGGTGAGGTCGGCGGCGTGTGCCCGTGCGTCGCCCCCCGCAGCCTCGATCTCCGCCGCGATCTCCTCCAGCCGGTCCGCCGAGCGGGCAGCCAGCAGGACCGTGGCGCCGGCGCCGGCGAGCCGGCGCGCGGTCGCCTCGCCGAGTCCGTAGGAGGCACCGGTGACCAGCACGACCTTTCCGGCGACGGCCTTGCGCAGCTCCTCCTCGCCGAGCGCCGAGGGAGGGTTGACCAGCGGCTCGGCCGCCCGGATCGCCCGCGCCCGAATCGATGAGCGGAGGCTCATCGGCGTCAGCCAGACTCCGTCTGCGGGCGGCGGACCTGCCGGCGTCCCTCGCCGTAGCTGCGGGTCTCGTAGGCGATCATCGCCCAGGCCAGGACGTTGGCGATGGCGAGGGCGACGAGGGCGGGCATCTCGGTCGCCACCGGAACCAGGAGCAGCAGGACCAGCGCCAGCAGCAGGCGCTGGCGGTTGATCGTGTGGATGTGCCGGTAGCGAAAGGTGACGTGGCCGAGCAGGTAGAGGGCGAGCCCGCCGAGCAGGGCGAAGGCGGGCACCGTGTCGAGGTGGGCGTCGAAGTGGCCGATCGTCTTCTTCAGGCCGAGGGCGACGAGCACGATCCCGGCAACCATCAGCAGGTGCAGGTAGGAGTAGGAGTCGCGCGCCATCTCGTTTTGGATCTTGCCCGGCTCGGCCTCGGCGAGACGCCTGGCGGCGACGATCGCGACGATGTCGAAGTAGATCCACCACATCGCCGCGGTGAGGGCGACGCCGAGCACTGCTGCGGCGCCGATCCCGAGCGTGAGCTCGTGGGCGGCGCCGAGGCCGATCGCGACGATCGACTCGCCGAGGGCGATGATCACGATCAGCCCGTGGCGCTCGGCGAAGTGCTCCGGGACGAGCTTCCAGCCCTCGGAGCCGAAGAAGTAGGGGCCGCCCATGTCGAGGAGGAGGGCGAGCGCCCACAGGGATCCCTGGGCGAGGCCGTCGAAGAGCGAAGCCGTCGCCAGCAGCGCGACCGCCACGGCGGTGCTGGCGGCCAGGGCCAGGACCGAGTGGCGCAGCGCGTCGTCCTCGGGGCTGGCGAGCATGAAGAGGGCGATGTGGGCGGTCCGGACGACGCCGTAGATCAGGGCGAAGGAGAGAGCGAGGCTGCCGAACGCTTCCGGCACGCAGAGCGAGACCATCAGAAGGGCGGCGATCGCGCCGAACATCACCAGCCGCACCGCGCCCTCCTCGGGGTCGATCACGCTGGTCAGCCAGGAGTACCCGGTCCACGACCACCAGAGCATCCCCAGCACCAGCAGCCCCTGGGCCAGGCCCGACCAGGTCGGGTGGCGCGCCATCAGCGCCGTGCACTGGGTCAGCGCGAGGACGAAGACGAGGTCGAAGAAGAGCTCCAGCGGCGTCACCCGCTCGCCTTCGCGCAGCGTCGCGGTCAGGCGCGAGGTGCGGGTCTGGTCGCCGGCGGCCACCGCCGCATCATCCCAACCCAAGGCCGCAGCCCGCTCCGGTGCGCCTTATCCCCGCCGTGGGGGGATAAGGCGCACCGGAAGCCGGGGGCTCAGGTGTCTTCGGCGTGGTACTGCTCGAGCAGGGCTTCCTCCTCGTCGCGCTTCGGGAAGCGGAAGAAGACAAGTGCCGCGCCGAGCAGGATCGCGACGATGCCGGCCGTGTAGGCCCACTCGTCGCCCTGCAGGAACGAGGCCCTGGCGGCGGCGACGATCTGATCGCTGTACTGGGGGTACTGGGCGGCGGTGTCGGCGGCGCTGGAGAAGGACTTGGTCAGCTCGCCTTCGACGTTTTCGGTGATCTTGCTCGTCTCCGGGGAGGAGGCGATTGCGGCGCCGGCGGCGGCGGCGTAACCGGCCGTGAGCAGGGCGCCGAAGATCGACTGCATGATCGCCCCGCCGAGGTCGCGCTGCAGGTCAGCGGTGCCCGAGGCCATCCCGGCGCGCTTCACCGGCACCGAGCCGGTCAGCGAGTGGGACGCGGGCGTACCGGCGAAGCCTACGCCGACGCCGATGAAGGCGTAGCCGAGCGCCACCTTCCAGTAGGAGATGTCTTCCTTCCAGAGCAGCAGCATGGTGAGGAAGCCGAGCACGCAGAAGACGTAGCCGGCGAGCAGGGTGAAGCGGGCGCCCCGGGCCTCGACCAGCTTCGCCGAGCGGGGCGCGACTACGACCATCAAGGCCGCCGCCGGCAGGATCGCCAGGCCGGAGTCGAGGGTCGAGTAGTCGAGCACGTTCTGGAGGAACTGCTGGCCGATGAACATCGCCCCCATCAGCGAGCCGAAGACGATGATCCCGGCGCACGCCGCCACCCAGAAGACGCGCCGCCTGGCGATCTCGAGGTCGTAGAGGGGCGACGGCGCCCGGCGCTGGCGCAGGACGAAGGCCGCGGTCGCCGCCAGGGCCACGAGCCCGAGGCCGATCGCCAGGGTGCCCTTGCCCGGCACCGGCGCCAGGTTGATCCCCAGCACCAGCGCCGCCACCAGGAGGACCGAGAGGATGCCGCCGAGGTTGTCGACGGGCTCGGTGCTCTCGTTGACGTGAGCGGGGACGTAGCGCCAGGCGAGGAAGAGCGCAAGCGCCGCCAGCGGCAGGGTGACGAGGAAGACCGAGCCCCAGTCGAAGTGCTCCAGCAGGGCACCGGAGAGCAGCGGCCCGAGCGAGGCGATGGCGCCGCCGATCGCCGACCAGAGCGCGATCGAGCGGGTGCGGTCGCTGCCGGACCACAGCGCCGTGATCAGCGCCAGCGTGGTCGGGAAGGCCATCCCCGCGGCGACGCCGCCGAGCACGCGGGCGGCGAAGAGGACCTCGTCGGAGGGGGCGAAGCCGGCCAGCAGCGAGGCCGGGATCGAGAGCCCCATGCCGAGCAGCAGCATCCCCTTTCGCCCGTAGCGGTCGCCCAGGGCCCCCAGGTACAGGACCGAGGTCGCCAAGCCCAGGGAGTAGCCGACGGCGATCAGGTTGAGGGTCGTCTGGCCGGAGCCGAAGGCCTGGCCGATGTCGGGCAGGGCGACGTTGGCGACCGCCAGGTTGAGGTTGGCCACCGCGGCGACGAGGATCAGCGCGCTGAGGACGCCCCCGGCGCGCTTGGGCCGGCTCGACTCCATGGGCAGCCGCAACCTACCCCAGCCGGTCTCTACCGGGGCGTGTCTGAGCTTATGCCCCCCTATGGGTGGTCAAGCTCAGACACGCCCCTCGAGAGGTAGTGTCCCGCGCCGATGGCGGACGACCGCAAGCGTCCCGAGGCGCCCCGCACCGAGAAGGTCCTGCCGGGCGTCTGGCGGCTGCGGCTGCCGCTGCCCTGGCCGGGGGTGCCACACGGCAACGTCTGGGCCGTTGCCGCCGATGGGGGCATCGTGCTCTTCGACACCGGAATCGGCGGCAAGGGGCGGATGCGCCAGTTCGACCTCGCGCTCGCCCAGGCCGGCTTCGGGCTCGAGGACGTGCGGCTGCTCGTCTGCACTCACTCCCACACAGACCACTACGGGCTGGCGGCGCCGATCGTCGAGGGTGCCGGCTGCGAGCTCTGGATGCACCCCGCCTGGGAGCACGTGCGCCTGCTCGCCGACGACCCGGCGGCGGCCCTCGAGCAGCGCCTGGAGGTGGCGCGGCAGAGCGGTGTGCCCGCCGCGGCGCTGGAGCGCTACCGCGAGTCCCGCAGCGAGGACGACGAGACCGGCATCGACGCGATCGTCGAGCCCGACCGCGACCTGCTGCCCGGGGTCGAGGTCGAGACCGACCTCGGCACCTGGCAGGTGCACGAGACGCCGGGTCACGCCCCCTCGCACGTCTGCCTGCACCAGCCCGGGCGCAAGCTGATGATCTCCGGCGACCACCTGCTCGGCCGCACGGTCCTCTTCTTCGACCACGGCCACAGCCCCGACCCGGTCGGCGAGTTCCTCGGCGGCCTCGACGAGATCGAGCCGCTCGCCGTCGACCTCTGCCTGCCCGGACACGGCCGGCCCTTCCGCGACGCCGATGCCAAGATCGCCGAGGCGCGGCGCCAGGTCGGCGAGCTGACCGGGAAGGTGCGCGAGTCGCTTTCCGGGGGGGAGAAGCCGCCCTTCGAGGTGGTCGGCGACATCGTCGGCGCCGAGAACCTGAACACGCCGGTCAGCGCCTGGATCCTGCAGATCGTCCTCTCCTGCCTCGACCACCTGGAGATCCTCGGGGAGGTCGAGAGGGTGGAGGGGAGCGATCCGCAGCGCTGGAAGCTCGCGTAGAGGAGCGCCATCCGGCGCTCCTATAGCCTTCGGCGCCGTGGCCAGCTTCACGTTCACGCGAGAGGTAGCGGCACCGGCCGAGGTCGTCTTCGAGGTTCTCACGGACCATCGGCAGTACTCGGAGCTCACTCCTCTCAGGAAGTCCGTGCTGGAGCGGGAGGGGGATCCCGCCCCCAACGGGGTCGGGGCGATCCGCAAGCTGACCGCAGTTGGGCCGGCGCTGCGGGAGGAAGTGATCGCCTACGAGGCGCCCAGCCGGTTCTCCTACACGCTTCTTTCCGGCCTCCCGGTCCGCGACCATGTCGGGACCGTGGAGCTGACGCCGAACGGCAACGGGACGAAGATGGTCTACGCGGTCCGCACCCACCCGACGGTGCCCGTCGTCGGGGCAGTCGTGGTCGCGGTCGTCAAGCAGGCGGTCAAGGGACTCGTCGACGGGGTCGTCGCCGAGTCCGAGCGGCGCGCTGCGGCGGGGGGCTGAACGGGCGCGGATGAGCCCGCGCGTCGACGAGAGGGAGCTGAGGCGGCGCGCCGTCGAGGGCGTCCGCGACGAGGTGGAGGCGTTCGGCAGCGGCGCGCCGGACTCGATCCTGATCCGGCGCGAGGGCCTGATCGCCTCGGTCGTGCCGGCATCCCCGCAGCGCTCGCTCTTCAACAGCGTCTTCTATGACGACCCGGCCGCGCTGGCCGGCGAGGTCGACACGCTGGCAGCCCTCTACGAGTCCCACGGGGTGCGGGCCTGGACGGTCTGGGTCCCCGACTCCGACCGCGAGACCGCTCGCCTCCTCGCCTCCCGCGGCCACGCCCTCGACGCCGAACCGCGGGCGATGGCGATGGAGCTCGCCGACCTCGGCGCCGTTCCGCCGGCCCCGCCCGGCATCGACCCGGGGCCGATCGGTGCGGGCGCCTGCGCCGAGCTCAACGACCTCGCCTACGGCTATGGCCCTGACGGCTTCCGCGCATGCCTTGGCGCCGGAGAGACCTCGATCCGCTGGCACGGCGCCTTCGTCGGCGCCGAGCCGGCGGGCTGCGTCGGAGCGATAGAGGTCGGCGAGGACTGCTGCATCACCGGCGTCGCCACGCCACCCGCGCATCGGGGTCGCGGGATCGCCAGCTGGCTCATGCAGCGAGCGCTCGAGCAGGCCCGCGATGCGGGCAAGACCACGGCCTCGCTGCAGGCGACCCGAGCCGGTGCGCCCCTCTACGAGCGCCTCGGATTCCGCGACCTCGGCTTCGTCGAGATGTGGGAGCTGCGCCGCTGAAGGGCTTCTGGAGAACGGCGCTGGTGGGCGCTTGGGGCGCCGTCAGCCATTTCTGGCACACGCGGCGCGGGATCGCCGTCGGCCTCATCGCCGCCGGCGTGCTCGCGGTCTCCGCCGCCGCCTTCCTCACCTACCAGGTGCTGAAGCGCCCGCCCGACGTCCACAATTCCAGCGTCGCCTTCAAGCCGCAGAAACCGCCGAAGGCGAAGGCGAAGGCGGTCAACTGGCCGGTCTTCGGCCTCAACCCGGCCCGCACCCGCTTCCTGCCGGCCAGGGGCCTGAAACCCCCCTTCCGCAAGCTCTGGCGCTACAAGGACCGGCCGCTGCTCGAGTTCCCGCCGATCTTCGTCGGCGGCAAGCTCTACTTCGTCGACAACAACGGCAACGCCGTCGCCCTCGACGCCGACACGGGCAAGGAGCTGTGGCGGCGCAGCGTCGGCCGCCTCAACGCCTCCTCGCCCGCCTATTACAAGCACCGGCTCTTCATCGTCAACCTCGTGCCCGGCCACGTCGTCAAGCTCGACGCGAAGACCGGCAAGACGATCTGGAAGCGCTCGCTGCCGGGCCGGGTCGAGTCCTCGCCGGTCGTGATCGACCGCACGGTCTACTTCGGCTGCGAGGACGGCAACCTCTATGCGCTGAGCACGGTCAGCGGCGACGTGCGCTGGGCGACGAGCCTCGGCGGCCCGGTCAAGTCCGCCCCCGCCTACTACGGCGGCACCCTCTACGTCGGCGACTACGGCGGCTATATGAGCGCGGTCGACGCCAAGACCGGCCGGATCAGATGGCAGTCGTCGTCGCTGGGGTCGGGATTCGGCACCTCCGGGGCGTTCTACTCGACCCCCGCCGTCGCCTTCGGCCGCGTCTACGCCGGCAACAACGACAGCCGCGTCTACAGCTTCTCTCGCAAGGACGGGACGCTCGCCTGGAGCTACTCGACCGGGGGCTACGCATACTCCGGCCCCGCCGTCGCCAACACCCGCCACAGCCCGCCGACCGTCTACATCGGCTCCTTCGACGGCAACGTCTACGCGCTCGACGCCAAGGACGGCAGCGTGCGCTGGAGCCGCTCGGCCGGCGGCCAGGTGATCGGTTCCCTCTCGGCGATCGGCGACATCGTCTATGCCGCCGAGTTCACCCACACCTCGACCAGCGGCTACATGATGCGCAGCGGCCGGCGCGTCTTCCGCTACCGGCGCGGCACCTACTCGCCGGTGATCTCCGACGGGCGCCGCATCTACCTCACCGGTTACTCGAGCATCACCGCGCTGGCGCCCTACAAGCTCAGGGCGGAGGTCGCGAGGCGGATCGAGGCACCGAAGGCGAAGAACCCGCCGCCGCGCAAGCAGGGGCGGGGCCAGCGCAACCCCAGACAGAAGCGACGCCAGGGCTAAGGTGCGACGCCGCCCGGCGGGGGCGGAGGGGCAACGGGGAAATTAGGGGCGAAGTGAGGGATGCGGGGGTGGTGCAGCCACCGGTCGAGGACGGCGAGGCTGGACGGGTAGTTCTGGATCCGGTAGGCGCTGGAGGAGCCGAAGTCCTGGTAGTAGACGAGCATCTTGCAGCGACGATGGCGGTCCACCCAGGTGAGCAGGCGCCGCACGAAGCGCGGGTCGTCGGCCCCGACCACGCCCCACTCGGGCAGGGCGAACGGCTTGCTGTCATAGCGCCGGTAGAGGCCGGCGAGCGCCTTCCAGTCCTGGTTGTCGGAGTAGAAGTCGGTGCCGACCCAGTCGACGTAGTCCTCGCCCGGGTAGAAGTGGCGCGGGCGGTTCTGGGGAACGGTCGGCGAGCCGGCCGGCAGCGTGCTCCAGATCACCGCGATCGGCGCCCGCGGCAGACCTGCCTGGGAGCTTTTCAGCGGCGCGACCCCGGCCATCGCCAGGCGCCGGTTGATCTGCCGTCGCTTGCCACCGCCGTGCAGGATCACGTACATGCGACGGAAGGCGAGCCGGTACCAGCGGGGCTTGTGGGCGGCGTCGCGGGCATTGCCCTCGCAGTCGTATGAGGCGTAGACGTTGAGACAGCGGTTGGGCTCGCCCATCGGTCGCAGGTAGGCGGGCATCTTCTTCTCCCAGAAGAGCCGGTTGAGCCGGATCAGGTACTCGTCGCCGTAGCCCTGGGCGATCGAGCGCGGGCTGATCAGCTCGTGGCCGTCGCCTGGGTCGGCGGTGGTGAAGTGCAGGACCGGGCGGGCCCGAGCCTCCTGCCAGCGTTCGATCGACTCGGGGAAGTCCGAGCCCCAGGTGCGAAAGGTCTCGATCAGCGCCGGGTGCTTGCGCAGCGCCGTGCTGAACTGGCCGAAGTCAGCCGAGTCTCCGGTGTCGCTGACCCCGAAGAACACCTTCTTGCCCTTGGGCAGCAGCGCCCCGGCCTCGGCGTCGGCCGCCGCGGCCAGGCCGATCAGAACCGCGGCCAGCGCGATTAGGAGGGATTGGCGAAACTCGCGTGGGCGGACCAGCGAGCGCCGGACCAAGCGGGACAAGGACGCAGGGAGGCCAAATAGCAGCGCTATTTGGCCGACTGAGGACGCAGTACCGCGCAGTGTCCGCCGCCGCTGGACGTGCGCGGGGGTTTCGCCAATCCCTCCTGGTGCCGTTGGCTTTCGCGTTCGGTGCATGCGTCCGGCTTGATTCGACCGCCAAGGTAGCGGTCCCTGCCCGCCGGCAGGCCCGAATCGGAGGTGTTAGTTGACCTGGCCCGCCGGCGGGAGAGAACGTGAGACGTGTGCCCCTAACACTCGGATGCGGCGATCGATCCGCTGCCGGCGACGATCTCGAGCACGTCGGGTCCGTGCTTGGCGATGAAGCTGGGGCCGATGCCGCGGATCGCGGCGAGGCTGCGCTCGTCGGCGGGGCGGGCTGCGGCGATCGCGGTCAGCGTCGTGTTGTGGGCGACGGTGTAGGCGGGCTTGCCCTCGGCGGCCTTCAGCCGCCAGGCCTTCAGCTGCTCGAACAGCGGCGCGTCGGCCTCGGAGAGGTCGACTGGGGGCGCCGCCGCGGTCTTCGCTCGCCGCGGCGGTCGCACCGCGATCGTCTCCGGGTCGGGCAGCCACTCGACCGGGTCGCAGAAGTCGCAGCAGCGGTCCAGCGGCCGGCCCGCCTCGCGGTCGCCGAAGTGGTCGAGCACGCTGCGCCGCCGGCAACGCTCGGAGTAGACGAACGACTTGATCGTGCGGTAGTCGCGCCAGCCGCGCTCGCGGGCGATCGCCAGCTCGGGGTCGCCGCTGCGCTGCTCGTTGAAGCGGACCAGCCGGCCGAGATCCGCTTTCATCGCCAGCAGCACCGCCCGCGCCGGCAGCCCGTCGCGCCCCGCCCTGCCTGCCTCCTGGTAGTAGGCCTCGAGGCTGGTCGGGATCGTCATGTGCCAGACCGAGCGCACGTCGGCCTTGTCGACGCCCATGCCGAAGGCGTTGGTGGCGACGACGATCTCGGTCTCGCCGCTCATGAAGCTCGCCTGGGCGGCGCTGCGGCCCTCGGCCTCGATCCCGGCGTGGTAGGCGAGCGCCCGCAGCCCCCGCTCGCGCAGGTGCTGGGCAAGCTCGTCGGTGTCGCGCCGGGTGCCGCAGTAGACGATCGCCGGGCGGTTGGCGAGGTCCCCGAGCCCGGCCTCAAGCAGGGCTAGGCGGCGCGCCTTGGAGCCCTTGCCCTCCAGCGGCACGACGTCGAAGGAGAGGTTGGGCCGGTCGAACCCGGAGCGCACCTGGAGCGGCTGGCGCAGGCCGAAGCGGGAGACGATCTCCGCCGCCACGGCCTTGGTCGCCGTCGCCGTGCAGGCCATCACCGTCGGGCGGCCGAGCCGCTCGGCGATCTCGGGCAGGCGCAGGTAGTCGGGGCGGAAGTCGTGCCCCCACTCCGAGACGCAGTGCGCCTCGTCGACGGCGAGCAGGTCAATGCGCCGCGGCGCGAGCGCGTCGAGGAAGGCGGTCGAAGCGAAGCGCTCCGGCGAGCAGTAGACGATCCGCGCCGCGCCGCCACGGACCTGTTCGAGCGCCGCCCGCGCCGCCTCGGCGCTCATCCCCGAGGAGATCATCGCCACCGGGTGCCCGGCCGCGGTCAGCCGCTGCCACTGGTCGTTGATCAGCGCGATCAGCGGGCTGACCACGATCGTCAGATCCTCGGTCGCCAGCCCCGGCAGCTGGTAGCAGAGGCTCTTGCCGCCGCCGGTCGGCATCACTATCAGCGAGTCCCTCTCTTCCAGCGCGGCCTCGACCGCCTCGCGCTGCCCGGGTCGCCAGCTGGAGAAGCCGAGCCTCCCCAGCAGCTCGTCCGCACGTGTGCCTGTGGTGAGCATCCAACGAGGCTATGCGCCCGGGTGGATGTCGCGCGGGGCCGCGCCTGACGACTTTGCGGAAAGACCGTGCCCGGTTTCGATTTCCGCTCACAGGGCACTTAGGAGAGTCCCTCAATGTAAAAGGAGGTAGCGATGTCCACCCTTGCAATCGTCGCCATAGTCATAGGCGCCCTGATCGTCCTTGCGATTGTGGTCTCGGTTGCCCGGCGTGCCCGTAGTCGCCGCGAGCTTGGCCACATGCAGTCCGCCGCTACGCGGGACGACGCACGCCACCATCGCGAGAGGGCCGAGGAGCGGCGCACCGAGGCCGCGATCGCCGAGGAGCAGGCGAAGCGGGCGCAGGTCGAGGCGGAGCTCGACGAGGAGCGCGCCGAGAAGCGCGAGCGGGAGCTCGACAGGAACAACTAGGAAGACCAGGAGGAAAGATGGCTCAGAAAACGAAAGCGAAAGCGCGCCAGAAACCGAAACCGCGTTCGCGCGGCTCGACCGGCAAAGCGAGCAAATCGCCTGCGGCGAAATCCCGCAAAACGGCCACGGGGGCCTCGCGTTCCCAGAGCCGCAGCAAATCGTCGTCGAACGGGTCCGGGCGAATCGAGACCGCCCGGCACACGGTCGAGGAGACCGCAAAGGACGCCGGCCACGCCGTCGGCGGTGCGGTGAGCAAGGCGAAGGTGCCGCTCGTGGCCGGCGGCGCGGCGCTTGCCGGTGCGGCCGGAGGGCTCGTGCTGGGCGCTCGTCAGGCCCGCCGCCACGGGGTCGGGGCAAAGGCCCTTTCGCGGCGCCCTCAGGTCAAGGTCCGCTCGCAGGACCTCGCCAGGGCCGCGAAGGAGGTCGGCAGCTTCGGCGCCCAGATGGGCCGGCTTGCCTCAGAGTTGCAGCAGACCCGTGAGGCGGCCGGCAAGAACGGCACGCATCGCTCGCCGGTCGAGGTGGTCCTCGACGGCCTGACGGCACGGCGCACGGACCGATAGGTCTCATTCAGCCCTGGCTGTCCCTCCCCTAGGGCAGCCAGGGCTCCGACCACTGGCAGATGCCGCGGGTCAGCTTCTCGGCCTCGACCGGCCCCCAGGTCCCCGGCGCGTAGGCGTGCACGGGCCCCGGTTCGTCGAGCAGGGGCTGCACGATCCGCCAGGTCTCTTCGACCGTGTCCTGACGGGTGAAGAGCTGGTGGCGACCCGCGATCGCGTCGCCGAGCAGCCGCTCGTAGGGCTCGGGCTCCTCGCCCGGGACTTTCTCGAAGAGGACCTCGAGGTCGGCCGGCTCGAATGCCTCCTCGCCGGCCTGCTTGGCGAAGAGGCGCATGCGGGCGCCGGGGGTGGGCTCGATCCGCACGGTCATCCGGTTGGGGTCGGGCTGCTTGCCGGGGCCGACGCCGAGCTTCGGCGGGCGCTTGAAGGTCACGGTCACCTCGGAGGCCTTCACCGGCAGGTTCTTGCCGGCTCGGATGAAGAAGGGCACGCCGCTCCAGCGCCAGTTGTCGATCGCCAGCTCGACCGCGGCGAAGGTCTCGGTTGTGGAGCCGGGCTCGACGTCGGCGACGTCGAGGAAGCCGTCGTACTGGCCGCGAACGTAGCGCTCGGGGTCCGCCGCTCGCGTCGCCTTGAAGAGTTCCAGCTTCTTGTCGCGCACCGAGTCCGGGTGGTTGCCGGTCGGCGGCCCCATCGCGACCAGGGCGAGCACCTGCAGCGCGTGGTTCTGGATCACGTCCCGCATCGCTCCCACCGCGTCGTAGAAGCGGCCGCGGTCGTCGACGCCGAAGTCCTCGGCGATCGTCATCTGCACGTGGGAGACGTGCTCCTTGTTCCAGACCGGCTCCAGCACCGAGTTGGCAAAGCGCAGGTAGGCGATGTCCATCACCGGCTCCTTGCCGAGGTAATGGTCGATGCGGAGGATCTGGTGCTCGTCGAGGGCTTCGCAGAGGGTCGCGTTGAGCGCCCGCGCCGACTCGAGGTCATGGCCGAACGGCTTCTCGATCACGACGTGGGCGTTCTCCGTGAGCCCGGCGTCGCCGAGCCCCTTGACCACGGTCGAGAAGAGCGAGGGCGGGATCTCGAGGTAGAAGACCGGCCGCTTCGCGTCGCCCATTGCCTCGGCGACCCGCTCGAAGGTCTTCGGATCGCCGTAATCGCCCTGGACGTAGGAGAGGCGGGCGGCGAGCCGGCCGAAGACGTCCTCGTCGGGGTCGCCGACGGTCGCCGCGATCGCCTTGCCGGCGTGCTCGCGCAGCTGGTCGGTCGACCACTCGTCGATCGCCACTCCGACGATCGGGCAGTCGAGCTTGCCGCGCTCCTCGAGCTTGTAGAGCGCCCGGAAGGTCATTTTCCTCGCCAGGTCGCCGGTGATGCCGAAGATCGCCAGCACGTCCGCGGCCTCGGCGGAGCGGTTTCCGTCGCGGTTCGCCATCGGCCCGCAGGCTATCTCCCCCCGAGGCGTGTCTGAGCTTATGCCCCCCTATGGGTGGTCAAGCTCAGACACCCCCTGGACACGCAGGTTCGTGGATGGTCAGCCGTCGGCTGGCTCCCGTAGGGTTGAGGCATGGACCTGGGAATGGTCGGGCTCGGTCGCATGGGCGCCAACATGGCGCGGCGGCTGATGCGCGACGGCCACCGCATCGTCGCCTACGACGTCAACCCCGACGTCGTCTCCGAGCTGGCCGGCGAGGGTGCGGAGGGCGTCGCATCGCTGCAGGAGCTCGCCTCGAAGCTGAGCGCCCCGCGTTCGGTCTGGGTGATGGTCCCGGCCGGCGGGATCACCGAGAAGACGATCGCCGATGTCGCCGCCGTGCTCGATCCCGGCGACGCAATCGTCGACGGCGGCAACTCCTACTATCGCGACGACATCCGCCGCGCCGCGCAGCTGCGCGAGCAGGAGGTCGACTTCGTCGACTGCGGCACCAGCGGCGGCGTCTTCGGCCTCGATCGCGGCTACTGCCTGATGATCGGTGGCCCCGACGCAGCGGTGCAGCGGCTAGACCCGATCTTCGCCTCGCTTGCGCCCGGCGTCGAGTCGGCCGAGCGCACGCCGGGTCGCTCGGGGGAGCCGTCCGCCTCCGAGAACGGCTACCTGCACTGCGGGCCGGGCGGCGCCGGGCACTTCGTGAAGATGGTCCACAACGGAATCGAGTACGGCGTGATGGCCGCCTACGCCGAGGGTTTCAACATCCTCGAGAACGCGGACGCGGGCAAGGTCGAGCGCGAGGCCGACGCCGAGACCGCGCCGATGGAGCAGCCCGAGTACTACCAGTACGACCTCGACCTTCCCGAGGTGGCCGAGGTCTGGCGGCGGGGCAGCGTGATCGGGTCCTGGCTTCTCGACCTGACCGCCGCCTCGATGCAGGAATCGCCCGACCTCTCCGGCTTCGCCGGCCGGGTTTCGGACTCCGGCGAGGGCCGCTGGACATCGATCGCGGCGATCGACGAGGGCGTGCCCGCGCCCGTCCTCACCACGGCGCTGTACGAGCGCTTCTCCTCGCGCGGCCTCGACGACTTCTCCGGCAAGGTGCTCTCCGCGATGCGCAAGCAGTTCGGCGGCCACGACGAGAAGCCCTCCTAGGTTCGAGCGCACCCCCATGGCCATCGATCTCCAAGTCGTCGCCGACGAAAAGGCCGCGGCACGCCGGGCGGCCGAGCTGATCTCCGAGGCCGGCGTCGCAGCGGTCGCCGAGCGCGACGCCTTCTCGCTGGCGATGAGCGGCGGGCGCAGCCCCTGGGCGATGCTGGCGATCCTGGGTGAGGACGAGGCGATGCCCTGGGAGCGGACCGAGCTGTTCCAGGTCGACGAGCGGATCGCCTCGCCGGGCAGCGAGGACCGCAACCTCACCCACATGGTGCTCGGCCTCTCGATGGACCACCAGGCGATGCTGCGGCCGATGCCGGTTACTCAGCGCGACCTGGAGGGCGCAGCTCGCGACTACGAAAGCTCGCTCCCGGAGCCCCTCGACTGCGTCCACCTCGGCCTCGGCCCCGACGGTCACACCGCCTCGCTCGTCCCCGGCGATCCGGTGCTGGAGGTAACCGACCGCCGCGTCGCCCTGACCGAGACCGCCTACCAGGACCACCGCCGCATGACCCTCACCTTCCCGGCCCTGGCCGAAGCCCGCCAGATCGTCTGGCTCGTCACCGGCCCCGACAAGCGCGACGCCCTCGCCCAGCTCCTCACCGGCGACCCCTTGATCCCTGCCGGCCGCGTCCAGAACCCCAGCATGACCGTGGTGGCCGACGAAGCCGCAAGTTCGTAGCGTTAGCGTATTCGCTTACGGCCGTTAGCGAATTCGATAACATCTTCCCATGGCATCGATGAGGCCGGTGACCCCGGCCGCCTCTCTCGTCAAGCAGATAAGGGATCGCAGCGGCTTCAGCCAGGCCGAGCTGGCACGGCGGTCGGGCTTGCCGCGTTCGGTGGTCAATGCCTACCTGAGGGGAAGTCGCGAGCCCGGCGCGGACGCGCTCGCCCGTTTGGCGGCGGCAGGAGGATTCGAGTTGCGGCTCGGTCGTCGCAGGCCGCCTGTGGATGCCGACAGAGCCGGGCGCATCCTCGTCGAAGTGCTCGATCTCGCGGAGGCCTTGCCGTTCCGGCCCAAGCCGGAAATGAAGTATCCGAGGCTCGCCGATCGCCTTGCCGCCAGGGGGGCCTTGGGTTGAGCGCGCTCGTCGAAAAGCTCTTCGCCATCCACGACTCGCTCACCGAGGCGAGCATCCCGCACGCCTTCGGGGGCGCGATCGCCCTCGCCTACTGCACCGAGGAACCGCGGGGCACGCGCGACCTGGATGTGAACATCTTCGTAGACGCCGCCAGAGCCGGGCAAACGCTCGCCCACATGCCCGACGGTGTGAGGGTCACGCCGGAGGACATATCCACGGTCGAGCGCGAGGGACAGGCGCGCCTCGACTGGGATGGGACGCCGGTGGACGTATTCCTCAACAACCTTCCCCTGCACCGGGCGGTCGCGGCGGCGATCGTCTGGGTTCCCCTGGCCGGTCGAGACATACCTGTCCTCGACTGCGCCTCCCTGGCGATCTTCAAGGCCTTCTTCGACCGCACCAAGGATTGGGCCGATCTGGAGGCGATAGCCCAGGCCACTCCGGAGGACATCGATGCGGCGGCGACGACGATCGCCGAGCTCGTCGGCCCCGACGACCCGGCCGTTCGCCGGCTCGAGAGCCTGATCCCGCTCGACACCGGCTCGTCTCGGTGAGCTTCTCTCAGCTGAACGTGGACCTGGTCACTGCGCCTCCGCTCCCCACCAGCAGCTCGCTCACCATAACCGGCGGAAAGAGGCCGTGGGCGGCGATTCCGGGGTCGGCCTCTAGGCGAGCCGCGAGCGCCGCCGGGTCGCCGATCCCACCGCGATAGTCGGCGATCACGCCGTCGTCGGGGCTGCGCGGGGCGTCGCGCAGCTCGACCTCGGGGCCGAGCCGGGCGAGGGTCGAGCGCAGGCCGAAGGCGAAGAGCTCCAGCGGCACCGGCGCTGTGAGCGCGTCGACGGGCTTGCTCGAGTCGGAGATGACGACGAAGCGCTCGGCGGCGGCGGCGACGATCTTCTCGCGCAGGTGGGCGCCCCCGCCGCCCTTGATCAGCCAGCCGTCCGGGGTCACCTGATCGGTGCCGTCGATCGCGAGGTCGAGCCGCTCCAGCGTGCTGAACTCCTCGACCGGAATGCCCAGCCCCCGCGCCTGCTCCTCGGTCGCCACCGAGGTCGCCACGCAGCGGATGCCGCCCAGTCCGCGGGCGGCGATCGCCGGCAGCAGGTGGGCGACGGTCGATCCCGTCCCCAGTCCCGAGGGTCATTCCGTCCTCGACCAGCTCCGCCGCCGCCTCGGCCGCGATCCGCTTCTCCTCGTCGGCACCGCCCACGGCGCCGCACTCTATTCCCACCCCCGCTGACTTCGTGTTTAGGGATGTATATGCGTACCTAACGACGAAGTCAGCATCGATATCTATGCTCGCGGTTAGATGGATGCGCGGATCTGGCTGACGGGCGAGGGAGGAGAGCCGCGCTCGGTTGCCCTGCCAGCGGGCAAGACCGTGGTCGGCCGGGACCCGCAGGCCGACGTCGCGATCGACGACGAGGCGGTCTCCTGGAACCACCTCGAGATCGAGAATCGGGGCGGGGTGCTGATGGCTACCGACCTCGACAGCCGCAACGGGACGGCCCTGAACGGCGAGCCACTCGACCGCCCGCGGCGCCTGCGCGACGGCGACACGCTCACAGTCGGCAGGCAGCGACTCGAAGTCTCCGACCCGGTCCCCGGCCGTGCCGGCGGCACCGTGGCCGCCGCCGCGCCCTCGGTCGCGCTCAACGAAGAGGAGAGGGAGACGGCGGCGGCACTCGTCGCCCCGTACCGCAGCGCGGGGGCTTTCGCCGGCCGCCCCGCCACCCGCGCCGAGCTGGCCGGGGCGCTCCACGTCAGCGAGCGCACCGCCCAGCGCCGCCTCGACGCGCTCGCCGCCAAGCTCGACGTTCCCGGCGACGCCGGCCGCGAGCGCCCCCGGCTGATCGCCGCCCGCGTGATCGAGCTCGGCCTCGACCGCGCTGGCTGAAAACCATTGTGAATCTGCGTTCACCGACGCTATGTGTCGGTGAACGCAGATTCACCTGATGGGAGGAGGGGGTGGCTCGGACCGGGCCATACGTGGCTCGGCTGAGGCAGCAACTGTCGTTTTCATGCACGGCTGCGTCACCGAGCATCGGTTGTGCAAATGCAACCGCCCGAAAGGGGAGTCCGATGTTCAACTCAAAGCTCATAGCCGCATTTCTGATCGTCCTCGCGATGGCCGTTCCCGCAACCGCCTCGGCTGCTGCGGGGAAAGCCGGCGCGATCGTCTTCTCGAAAGTCACCGTCGACAAAGGCGGCGACGAAGTCGAAGGCAAAAAAACCGAGCCGAAAGCGCCGGAAGGCGGCCTCTTCGCAGTCCGCGACAACCATCTCAACCAGCTCACCGAAGACCCGACCGACAGCGAACCGTCCTTCTCCGCCGACGGCACGACGATCGCCTTCGTGCGGGCGGGTGACATCTACGCGATGCGGGCCGACGGCTCGGGGCAGCGCCGGCTGACCAGCGGCGCCGAGCTCGACTCGCGCCCGGTCGTCTCGCCCAACGGCAGGCTCGTCGTCTTCGAGCGTCGCGCCACGGCCGGGGCGCCGCGGGACCTCTACACGGTCAAGTCGGGAGGCGCCGGACTGCACCGGCTCGCCACCTCCTCCGCCGACGAGCACGAAGCGTCCTTCTCGCCGACCGGGCGCAGCATCGCCTTCGTCCGCAGCGCCGCCGTGACCGGCGGCGGCACGGCCGACGACGTCTACTCGGTGCGGCCGTCGGGGGCCAGGCTGGTCCGGCTCACCCGTACCGGCCGGGACGACTTCGCCCCCCGCCACCTCGGCGCGACGATCGTCTTCAGTCGCGGCGAGAGCACGGAAGGCCCAAGCGCCTTCGCGGACATATTCACGATGCGCAGCGACGGCAGGAAAGCCCGCAAGCTGATCGCAGGCGTCGGCTCGGCCTACGTCGAGGACGCCACCGCCAAAGGCGGCACGCTGCTCTTCCGGCGCGACCAGGGCCTCTGGGTAAAGCAGCTGGGCGGCAAGGGCCGCAAGCTCGCGGAGCTTCCCGACCAGGCCAAGACCAACGCGGTCTTCTCCTCCGACGGGCGCCAGGTAGCCGCCTTCACCGCCGGAGACGAAGAAGAGGCCCTCTCGGTGATCGACGTCGCCACGGGCCGCCGTTCCTACGTCGCGGCAGGCAGCCACACAAGCGGTGGCGTGTCCGTGACGATCGGCCCCGTGATGGCCTGGCAGCCGGTGCGGCGTTAGGACTCCCTCCGGCTCCAGCTCGAAGGGCCTCCTCCTCCGGGAGGGGGCCCTTCGTCGTTGTACGGCGGTATAACCGCCGCGTGGGGGAGCCTTCAATCGGTTCGACGCTCGCCGGCTACCGGATCGATGCGCTGATCGCGCGCGGCGGCATGGGCGTCGTCTACCGGGCCACGCAGGTGGCGCTGGAACGGCCCGTCGCGCTGAAGGTGATCGCCCACGAGCTCGCCGGCCGGCCGGGCTTCCGCGAGCGGTTCCTGCGCGAGTCCCGCCTCGCCGCCCGCCTCGACCACCCCGGCGTCGTTCCCGTCTACGACGCTCGCGAGGAGGACGGCGAGCTGATCGTCGCCATGCGCCTGGTCGAGGGCGGCGACCTGCGTCAGCTGATCCGGCGCGAGGGCCCACTCGAGCCCGCCCAGGCGATCGCCCTGCTCAGCCAGGTCGCCGCCGCCCTCGACGCCGCCCATGCCGCCGGCATCGTCCACCGCGACGTCAAGCCCCACAACATCCTGGTCGAAGGAGACCGCGCCTACCTCTCGGACTTCGGCCTGGCCAAGGCGATCGAGGGAACCGACGCCGGCAGCAGCGCCTCGATCGTCGGCACGGTCGAGTACATGTCGCCCGAGCAGTGGCGGGGAGAGAAGGTCGGGCCCCGCGGCCGACGTCTACTCGCTCGGCTGCGTCCTCTACGAGGCGCTGACCGGGATCGTCGCCCTACGCGCGCCAGGAGGCCGACGCCGAGCCGGAGATGCCGGAGGGAATCGACGCCGTGATCGAACGGGCGGTCGCCAAGGACCCGGCCGACCGCTACCCGAGCGCCGCGGCGACTGATCGAGGCGGCGCGGGAGCGCGAGGGCGCCGCTCCGGCGGCGACCCGGGTGCTCACCGCCGGAAGCGAGCCGACCGACGCTGCGCGTCGGGCCGGCGCCCGGCGACGCGGAGACCCCGTGTCAGCATCCGCGCCCGGCAATGGCTCGGCGCCTCGGTCGCGCTGCTCGCCGGTGCCGTCGCTCTTGCGGTCATCCTGCTCGGCGGCGACGACGTCTCGGTCTCCGACCCGATCCCCGTCGGCGACCCGCCGCTGCGCCTGGCCGCCGGCCCGAGCAGGTCTGGGTGACCAGCGCTCGCGACGGCACGCTCTCCGCGATCGACTCGGAGACTCTGCGAGGTGACCGAGCGGACCGGCCTCGGGCGGGGTGTCGTCCGGGGTCGACGATCGGCGCCGGCTCGGTCTGGGTCTCCAACCCGCGCACCGGCAACGTCCTGCGAATCGACTCGGGCGGGCAGGTGATCGCGCGAGTCGAGGTCGGCGGCCGCCCCGGTGCGGTCGCCTTCGGCGGCGGCCGGCTCTGGGTCGCCGACGAGGACGGCGCCGGGATCACCGCGATCGACGCCGAGACGAACCGGCCGGTCGGCGCGGGGCATCGCGCCTCACGCGGCGCCGCTGCGACTCGCCGCCGGCGCCGGCGCGGTCTGGGTGAGCAGCGCCTCCACCGGGACCGTTCGCCGCATCGACCTCGGCGGACGCCGTGCCGGGCGCGCCGATCCGGGTCGGCCGCGGGCCGGCCGGGATCACCGTCGGCGGCGGACTCGGTCTGGGTCGCCAACAGCCGCTCCGGCACGGTCACCCGCGTCGACCCTTCGCTGCGGGCGATCCTCGGCGACCCGATCCCCGTCGGAGCCCGGCCCGGCGGCATCGACGCCGGCACCAGCACCGTCTGGGTCGCCAACGCCGCCGAAGCGACCGTCAGCAGGATCGACATCGGAAGCGGCGAGATCGTCGGCGACCCGATCGGCGTCGCCTCGGACCCCGGCGCCGTCGCGGTCGGCGCAAGCGCAGTCTGGGTCGCGAGCAACGACGACGGCACGGTCACCCGCATCGAACCCTGAAAAAGGCCATCCCAAAGTGAGATGGACGTTGGGTCGCAATGGGCCTCCGGCGGTGGGGTCCCCGGGAACTCCCGGCCGAAGGCCGGCCCGGGGACCCCGCCCCCGGAGGCCCCAACCACCCCGAACTCAGAGGCGCCCGGGCGGCCCTAATAGGATCGAATGCGGATGGACCGCGACATCGACCAGCTCTGCATCAACACGATCCGCACGCTTTCGATCGACGCGATCCAGAAGGCCAACTCGGGCCACCCAGGCACGCCGATGGCGCTGGCCCCGGTCGCCTACACGCTCTGGCAGCGCTTCCTGCGCTTCGACCCCGCCGACCCGATCTGGCCCGGCCGCGACCGCTTCGTCCTCTCCGCCGGCCACGCCTCGATGCTGCTCTACTCGCTGCTCCACCTCGCCGGCGTGCGGGCGGTCGACCCCGACTACGAGGTCGTCGGCGACCCGGCCGTCTCGCTGAAGGACATCGAAAGCTTCCGCCAGCTCGACTCGCGCGCCCCCGGCCACCCCGAGTACCGCTGGACCTCCGGCGTCGAGACGACGACCGGCCCGCTCGGCCAGGGCGTCGCCACCTCGGTCGGGATGGCGATCGCCTCGAAGTGGCAGGGCGCCCGCTACGGCCCGGCTTCGACCTCTTCGACTTCGACGTCTACGCGATCGCCGGCGACGGCTGCCTGATGGAGGGAGTCTCCAGCGAAGCCGCCTCGATCGCCGGCCACCTGAAGCTCGACAACCTCTGCTGGGTCTACGACAACAACCACATCACGATCGACGGCAAGACCGAGCTCGCCTACGAGGACGACGTCGCCGCCCGCTTCATGGGCTACGGCTGGAACGTCGCCCGGGTCGGCGACGCCAACGACACCGACCTGATCGCCACCGCCTTCGAGGAGTTCAAGGCCGAGGAGAGGACGGCCGACGCTGATCGTCGTCGACAGCCACATCGGCTGGGGCTCGCCGCACAAGGTCGACACCCCCGCCGCCCACGGCGAGCCGCTCGGCGAGGAGGAGGTGCGCGAGACCAAGCGCGCCTACGGCTGGCCCGAGGACGCCCAGTTCCTCGTCCCCGACGGCGTCCGCGAGCACTTCGCCGCCGGGATCGGCAAGCGCGGCGCCGAGCTGCAGCGCCGCCTGGGAGCGAGCTGCTCGCCGAGTACGCCGAAGAGACACGCCGAGCTCGCCGCCGAGATCGAGGCGATGCAGAGGCGCGACCTGCCCGCGGGCTGGGACGCCGGCGATCCCCAGCTTCGACGCCGACGAGAAGGGGATCGCCACCCGCAAGGCCTCGCAGCAGGTCGAGAACGCGATCGGCGAGCGCCTGCCCTGGCTGCTCGCCGGCTCGGCCGACCTCACCGACTCGACCTCGGTCCGCTTCGACCTTCGACGGCGCCGCCGACTTCGAGCCCGGCGCCTACGACGGCCGCCAGCTCCACTACGGCATCCGCGAGCACGAGTCGGCGGCGATCTCCAACGGCCTCTCGCTCTCCAAGCTGCGGCCGCTCTGGTCGACCTACCTGACCTTCTCCGACTACGCGCGGCCGGCGATCCGCCTCTCGGCGCTGATGGAGCTGCCGGTGATCCACGTCTTCACCCACGACTCGATCGGCCTCGGCGAGGACGGCCCGACCCACCAGCCGGTCGAGCAGCTCGCCTCGCTGCGGGCGATCCCCGGCCTCGACGTGATCCGCCCCGCCGACGCCAACGAGGTCGCCGAGGCCTGGCGGGTGGCGCTCGACCGCACCCACCAGCCGGTCGCCCTGGTCCTCACCCGCCAGGACGTGCCGGTCCTCGACCGCTCGCGCTACGCCTCGGCCGAGGGCCTGCGGCGCGGCGGCTACGTGCTCGCCGACGCCGAGGGCGGCGAGCCCGAGGTGATCCTGATCGCGACCGGCAGCGAGGTCGCGCTGGCCCTCGCGCGCGCACGAGGAGCTGAGCGGCGAGGGGATCCGCTCGCGCGTCGTCAGCCTGCCCTGCTGGGAGCTCTTCGACCGCCAGGACCACGCCTACCGCGACGAGGTCCTGCCGCCGGCGCGTCACCGCCCGCGTCTCGGTCGAGGAGGCCTCGACGCTGGGCTGGGATCGCTACGTTGGGTCTGGCGGCGTCAAGGTCGGGATGCACACCTTCGGCACCTCGGCGCCGCTGAAGGACGTTCAAACCAAGTTCGGCTTCACCCCCGACAGGGTGGCCGAAGCCGGCAAAGGAGCTGCTCGCATGAAGCCGACCGCAGAAGCTGCACGACCTGGGCCAGAGCCTCTGGCTCGACAACATCACCCGCACGATGCTCGGCGACGGCACGCTGCGAGGGCTACATCGAGGAGCTCTCGGTCACCGGCCTGACCTCCAACCCGACGATCTTCGACAAGGCGATCTCCGGCGGCGACGCCTACGACGAGCAGATCGCCGAGCTCAGCGCCAGAACGGCCGATCGAGCCCGAGGAGGCTCTTCTTCGAGCTGGCGATCGCCGACCTGCGCGACGCGACCGACCTCTTCGCGGCGTCCACGAGCGCACCGCCGGCGTCGACGGCTTCTGCTCGCTCGAGGTCTCGCCGCTGATCGCCGACGACACCGACGGCGACGATCGAGCAGGCCGCCGCAGCTGCACGCGCAAGGCCGAGCGCGACAACCTCTACATCAAGATCCCGGGCACCGAGGCGGGCCTGCCGGCGATCGAGGAGTCGATCTTCGCCGGCATCCCGATCAACGTCACCCTGCTCTTCTCGACGCGAGCAGTACCTCGCCGCGGCCGACGCCTACATGAAGGGGATCGAGACGGCGGATCGAGGCCGGGCTCGACCCCGACGTCGCCTCGGTCGCCTCGATCTTCATGAGCCGCTGGGACGTCGCCGTCGGCGACGAGGTGCCCGACGAGCTGCACAACCGGCTCGGCCTCGCGGTCGGCTTCCGCGCCTACCGCGCCTACCGCGAGCTGCTCGACTCGCCAGCGCATGCAGCGGCTGATGAACGAGGGCGCCCGGCCGCAGCGCCTGCTCTGGGCGAGCACCGGCACCAAGGACCCCGACGCCTCCGACACCCTCTACATCGAGGGCTTCGCCTCGCCCTTCACGGTCAACACGATGCCCGAGCCGACCCTGCACGCCTTCGCCGACCACGGCGAGGTCGGCGACCTCGTCCCGGCCGACGGCGGCGACTGCGAGGAGGTGCTGGCGGAGTTCGCAGAGCGCCGGGATCGACGTCGACGCGCTGGCCGAGCGGCTCCAGGAGGAGGGCAAGGAGGCCTTCGTCAAGTCCTGGAACGACCTGCTCGAGTCGATCGAGTCCGAGCGCGGAGCGCTCACCGGTGACGGACCGACCGCCGGTGAGCCTGTCCCGTATGGGGGCGACGGACCACCGGCAGTGCGCGAACTGCGGCAGACGCCCGCCTGGCAGGCGCTCGAGAGCCACTTCGCCGAGATCGAGGGCCGGCACCTGCGCGACCTCTTCGCCGCCGACCCCGAGCGCGGCGAGCGCCTGGTCGCCGACGGCGCCGGCCTCCACCTCGACTTCTCCAAGAACCGGATCACCGACGAGACGGTGATGCTGCTCGGCGCAGCTCGCCCGCGAGCGCGGGGTCGAGGAGCGCCGCGAAGCGATGTTCGCCGGCGAGCACATCAACGTCTCCGAGGACCGCGCCGTGCTCCACGTGGCGCTGCGGATGCCGCGCGAGCGCTCGCTGATCGTCGACGGCGTCGACGTGGTCAAGCAGGTGCACGAGACGCTCGACCGCATGAGCGCCTTCGCCGAGCGGGTCCGCTCCGGCGAGTGGACCGGCCACACCGGCAAGCCGATCCGCAACGTCGTCAACGTCGGCATCGGCGGCTCCGACCTCGGCCCGGTGATGGCCTACGAGGCGCTGCGGCACTACTCGCGCCGCGAGATCGCCTTCCGCTTCGTCTCCAACGTCGACGGCACCGACTTCGCCGAGTCGACCCGCGACCTCGATCCCGAGGAGACGCTCTTCGTCATCTCCTCGAAGACCTTCACCACGCTGGAGACGATGACCAACGCGCGCACCGCGCGCGAGTGGACGCTGGCCGGGCTCGGCGGCGAGGAGGCGGCGGTCGCCAAGCACTTCGTCGCCGTCTCGACCAACGCCGAGGAGGTCGCCAAGTTCGGCATCGACGCCGAGAACATGTTCGGCTTCTGGGAGTGGGTGGGAGGCCGCTACTCGATGGACTCGGCGATCGGCCTCTCGACCATGCTGGCGATCGGCCCCGCCCGCTTCGCCGAGATGCTGGCCGGCTTCCACGCCATGGACGAGCACTTCCGCGAGGCGCCGCCGGCCGAGAACCTGCCGATGCTGATGGGGCTGCTCGCGGTCTGGTACGGCGACTTCTTCGGCGCCCAGACCTGCGGCGTCTTTCCCTACGACCAGTACCTGCACCGCTTCCCCGCCTACCTGCAGCAGCTGACGATGGAGTCCAACGGCAAGCACGTCACCCTCGACGGCGCCCGCGTCGACTACGACACCGGGGCGATCTTCTGGGGCGAGCCGGGCACCAACGGCCAGCACTCCTTCTACCAGCTGATCCACCAGGGCACGCGGCTGATCCCCTGCGACTTCATCGGCTTCATGCACTCGCAACAACCCGCTTGGCGACCACCACGACCTGCTGATGTCGAACGTCTTCGCCCAGAGCGAGGCGCTCGCCTTCGGCAAGACGCCCGAGCAGGTGCGCGCCGAGGGCACGCCGGAGGAGGTCGTCCCCCACCGGGTGATGGAGGGCAACCGCCCCTCCAACACGATCCTCGCCGAGCGCCTCGACCCGCACACGCTCGGCGCCCTCGTCGCCCTCTACGAGCACAGCACCTTCACCCAGGGGTCCGTGTGGGGGATCGACTCCTTCGACCAGTGGGGGGTCGAGCTGGGCAAGGCGCTTGCGGTGGCGATCATTCCCGAGCTGCAGGCCGCCGAGGAGCCCGAGCTCGCCCACGACAGCTCGACCAACGCGCTGATCCGCCGTTACCGCCAGGCGAGGGCGAAGGAGTAGGTCGTGCCTCTGCTCGACGCCCTCCCGCTCGCGGCGTCGGAGTCCAACCTGCTCGCCGCGCGCGAGCTGATGGCCTTCACCCTCGCCTTCCACATCGTCCTCGCCTGCATCGGCGTCGCCCTGCCGGCGATCATCCTCACCGCCAACTGGCTCGGCCTGCGGCGCGGCGACGAGGACGCGATGCGGCTGGCGCGGCGCTGGTCGAAGGCGATGGCGGTGACCTTCGCCGTCGGCGCCGTCACCGGCACCGTGCTCAGCTTCGAGTTCGGCCTGCTCTGGCCGCGCTTCATGGAGCGCTTCGGCGACGCCTTCGGGATCGCCTTCGCGATCGAGGGAATCTTCTTCTTCGTCGAGGCGATCTTCCTCGCGATCTACATCTACGGCTGGAAGCGGCTCGGCGGCTGGGCCCACTTCTGGTCCGGCGTGCCGATGGTGATCACCGGCATCGGCGGCGCCTTCTCGGTCGTCACCGCCAACGCCTGGATGAACCAGCCGCAGGGGTTCACCCTCGACGCCGCCGGCAGGGTGGTCGGCACCGACCCGCTCGAGGTCCTCTTCAACCCGGCCACCGGCTACGAGGTCCCGCACATGATCCTCGCCGCCTACATGGTCGCCGGCTTCCTCGTCGCCTCGATCTACGCGGTCGGCATGCTGCGCGGCCGGCGCGACCGCCTGCACCGCCTGGGGGTGGCTGATCCCGCTGACGATCGCCTGCATCGCCACGCCGATCCAGCTCTTCGTCGGCGACACCGCGGCGCGCGAAATCGCCGACCACCAGCCGGCCAAGTTCGCGGCGATGGAGTGCATCGAGGAGACCGGCCCCGACCAGACCGAGTACATCGGCGGCATCTGCACCGACGACGGCGTCAAGGGCGCGATCCCGATCCCCGGCCTCGACTCCTTCCTGGTCGGCTTCAGCACCGACACGGTGGTCACCGGGCTCGACCAGATCCCCGACGACGAGGAGCCGCCCGCCAACACCCTGCTGCACCTCTCCTTCGACGCGATGGTCGGGATCGGCACGGCGCTGATGGGCCTCGCCGCTCTGGTTCGGCTTCGTCTGGTGGCGCCGCCGCGACTTCCCGCCGCACGCCATGGTTCCTGCGTGCGGTCGCCGTCTCCGGCGTCGCCTCGATCGTCGCGCTGTGGTGCGGCTGGATCGTCACCGAGGTCGGCCGCCAGCCCTGGATCGTGCAGGGCTACATGCGCACCTCCGAAGCGGTGACCGAGGCGGAGGGGATCTGGTTCGCCTTCGCCGGCATCGTCCTCCTCTACTTCGCACTCGGAACGGTGGCGATCCTCGTCCTGCGCATGCTCTCGCGACGCTGGCGCGAGGAGGACGAGGAGACCGACGACAGCGAGACCCCTTACGGTCCGCCGGCGGAGATCGCTCCGTGACTCGCGCCGACGTCGCCGCGGCGATCCTCTGGACCGGCGCCACCCTCTACGCGGTCTTCGGCGGCGCCGACTTCGGCGCCGGGCTCTGGGACCTGATCGCCGGCGGCGCCGAGAAGGGCAAGCGCCCGCGGGCGCTGATCGAGCGCTCGCTGACTCCCGTCTGGGAGGCCAACCACGTCTGGCTGATCTTCATCCTCGTCGTCCTCTGGACCGCTTTCCCGGAAGCCTTCGGGGCGGTGATGTCGACGCTGTACGTGCCGCTGACCCTGGCCGCGTTCGGCATCGTCCTGCGCGGTGCCGGCTTCGCCTTCCGCGAGTCGATCCGTTCAGTGGAGGCGAAGCGCGCGCTGGGCGCCGCCTTCGCCATCTCCTCGGTGCTCACGCCGTTCTTCATGGGCACCGTGGTCGGCGCGATCGCCGACGGCAACGTCCCCGCGGAGGGCGACGGCGACGCCTTCTCCAGCTGGCTGCAGCCGCTGCCGCTGTTCACCGGGGGCCTCTTCGTCGCCAGCGGCGCCTACCTCGCGGCGATCTTCCTCGTCGCCGACGCGCGCCGCTCCGGCGCCACCGACCTCGAGGGCTACTTCGCCCGCCGGGCGCTCGTCGCGGCGCTGGTGGCGGGGGCGTTTGCCGTCGCCGGCCTCTTCGTCCTCCATGCCGACAGCCGCTACGTCTACGACCGCCTCACCGACCAGGCCCTGCCGCTGGTCGTCGTCTCGGCACTCTGCGGCCTCGGCGTGCTCGTCATGCTGCTGCGCGGCGCTCGCCGCGGCCTGCGCCCGCTGGCGGTCGGCGCCGTGGTCGCCGTGATCTGGGGCTGGGGGGTCGCCCAGTTCCCCTACCTGCTGCCGACCTCGCTGACGATCTCCGAGTCGGCCGCTCCCCCCGAGACGCTGGCCGCCGTGATCGTCGTCTTCCTGATCGCCGCGGTCGTCGTGCTGCCGGCCCTCGGCCTCCTCTACTGGCTCTCGCAAAAGGAGCTGCTGAGTGGCGAGTGACTCCGGCGCGGTCCGTGCCGTGCTGTTCGACATCGACGGAACCCTCCTCGTAACTGGTGGCGCCGGCGGCGCCGCGTGGCGGCGCGCATTCGCGCAGCTGCACGGAATCGACGTCGACATCGCCGAGCACACCGACGCCGGCATGACCGATCCCGAAATCGCCGCGATCGTCTTCCGCGAGGTGATCGGCCGCGAGGGCGCTCCGGAAGAGCGCTCGAAGGCGATCGGCTGCTACCTCAAGCACCTGCCGGACACCGTCGCAGAGTCCGAGGGGTACCGCGTCATGCCGGGCATCGAGGCGCTGCTCGACCGCCTGATCGACGGCGGATTGCTGCTCGGCCTGGTCACCGGCAACATCGAGGCCGCCGCCCACATCAAGCTCGCCCGCGCGCACCTCAACCGCTTCTTCAGCTTCGGCGGCTACGGCTCCGACTCGCCGGATCGCACCGAGGTGACCAAGGCCGCCCTGCGCCGTGGCGCCCTGGTCTCCGGCGGCGCCCTCTCCGACGGCGTCTGCATAGCCGTCGGCGACACCCCCCGCGACGTCAAGGCCGGCCACGGCGCAGGCGTCAAGGTCGTCGGCGTAGCAACCGGCAGCTACACGGTTGAAGAGCTGAAACAAGCTAGGGCCGATTGGGCGATTGCCCAGGTCACAGACGGCTTCCCGGTATAGAGGCCATCCCGGCAGGGGTGGAACGTCTTGCACTTTTTTGGTCAGCCACCCTCGAGCGCCAGCAGCCTCCGCTCCACCAAAAAGTTAAGTGGAACCCCTGCCGGGATGGCCTCTCAGGCAAGCGTGCACCTGGCCTGGTAAATGGAGAGGAAGCCGTTCTCGAAGCCATTGCGCGCCATCCGCAGGTACAGGCGCCAGACTCGAACCCGTTCGGGGCCGGCGAGCCTGACCGCGTCGTCGAGGTTCTCGTCGAGGCGCCGTGCCCAGTGGCGCAGGGTCTCGGCGTAGTCGGCGCCGAACTCCTCGACGTGACGGGTGACGAAACCGGCCCGCTCCAGCGCCAGGAGCACGCGTGAGAGGTGCAGGGGTTCGGCATCGGGGAAGACGTAGCGCTCGGAGAACGGCCCCGCCTCGGGGTCGGTGTGGCGGAGGCGGGCGATGCCGTGGTTGAGCAGCCGCCCGCCCGGTTCGAGCAGGCCGGCCAGGGTGCGCGCGTAGACGTCGATCTGGGCCTCGCCGACGTGCTCGACCATGCCGATACTGGAGATCGCGTCGAAGCGCTCGCCGGCCAGGTCGCGGTAGTCCATCACCCGGATCTCGACCCTGTCGGCGACGCCCGCCGCCTCGGCCCGCTGCCGGGCGCGTTCGGCCTGCGGCGGCGAGAGGGTGATGCCGAGGACGTGGGCCCCGTGTCGCGTCGCCGCCCAGAGCGGGAAGCTGCCCCAGCCGCAGCCGACGTCGAGCACGCGGTCCCCCTCCTTCAGCGCCAGCTTGCGGGCGACCATCTCCAGCTTCTCCTCCTGGGCCTCCTCCAGCGTCTCCGCCCCGCGCGAGAAGATCGCGCAGCTGTAGGTGGTCGAGTCGTCGAGGAAGAGAGAGAAGAACTCGTTGGAGACGTCGTAGTGGTGGCGGACCGCCTCGGCGTCGCGCTCCTTGCTGTGCCGGTGCCCGCTCGGTCGCAGCTCCGCCGCCGGCCGGCGCGGCGGCCGGCTCAGTCCCGCGGCCCGCACCGCCGCGAGCAGGAGGCGCGCCTTGTCGCCGCGCTGGAGCGGCGGCGGCTGCCAGCCGTCGAGCAGTTCGATCACCGAGTCGATGTCGTCGACCTCGAGCGCGCCGCTGACGTATGCGCGCCCGAGGCCCAGCTGTCCGGGCGCGCGCAGCGCGTGGGCGGCGGCCTTGGGGGAGCGGACGTAGAACGTCGGTCCGCCGCCGTTCGTCGCCGTCAGGCGGGTCCCGTCCCAGAACTCCACCGAGAACGGTCGCTCGGGAATGCGAGCTTCGATCTCGCGCCGTAGCGGTGCCGTACTGGAGAGCGGCATGCCCCAAAGCATATGATCGGTGTCGCCGATGGCAAGCAGCGGGCCTCTCCCATCCGACATCCAGCCGGTCGCCAACGAGACGCGCGACCGCATCATCACCGGCCTGGTGACGCTGGTCCCGTTCGTCGCGATCGGCCTTGCCGGCTGGCAGGTCTGGGGCCAGGCGCTGCACTGGAGCGACGTCCTCCTCTTCCTCGGGATGTACTTCTTCACCGGGATCGGGATAACGGTCGGCTTCCATCGCCACCTCACCCACCGCAGCTTCAAGACGACGAAGTGGATGCACGGCCTGCTCGGGATCCTCGGATCCGCGGCGATCGAGGGCCCGGTGATCTCCTGGGTCTCCGACCACCGCAAGCACCACGCCTTCTCCGACGAAGAGGGGGACCCGCACAGCCCCCACGTCGACCACGGCCACGGCTGGTCGGGCGCCATGCGCGGCCTCTTCCACGCCCACATGGGCTGGCTCTTCATCCACACCCAGCGCGGCAACAAGGAACGCTTCGCGCCCGACCTGCTCGAGGACCCGGTGATCAGCTGGGTCGACCGCACCTTCCTGCTCTGGGCGATCGGCGGTCTCCTCCTGCCCTTCGCGCTCGGCTGGGTCATCGGCGGCACCCTCTTCGCCGCCTTCACCGGCCTGCTCTGGGGCGGCCTGGTCCGCGTCTTCGTCCTGCACCACTTCACCTACAGCATCAACTCGCTCTGCCACGTCTTCGGCAGGCGCGACTACGAGACGACCGACGAGTCGCGCAACCTGGCGCTGATCGCGATCCCGACCTTCGGCGAGGCCTGGCACAACAACCACCACGCCTTCCCCACATCCGCCACCCACGGCCTCGGCCGCTGGCAGGTCGACGTCTCGGCGATCGTGATCGACAGCCTCGAGCGCGTCGGCCTCGCCTGGGACGTCGTTCGGGTCTCCCCCGAGCGTCTCGAAGCCAAGATCGCGGCTTAGGGCGCTTCCTCCGATTCGTACCAGTCGATCCAGGCTCCGCAGGCTCGGTTGAGCGGGACGATTCGCCGCGGCCCGTCTTCGACCGCGGCGAGTTCGCCGAGGACGGCCCTGCCCGAGTACCCGGTCAGGCGCTGCAGCGTGCTCGGCTCCTCGGCGGTGATCGTGAACCGGATCGGCTCGCCGTCGCTGCGGATCTCCCCCGCGGGCCAGAACTGACCGTTGCTGGCGAGGCTGATCGTGGTCGGCCGCTGACCGTCCTGCGCCGCCTTCAGCGGCTGCCGCAGGCCCGGGGCCGAGAGGGTCAGGTCGAAGGGCGAGAAGTACTGGAGCGAGAGGAGCCAGTCTCCGGCCGGGAGTGCGAGCGTCTGCGACGCGCTCTCGCCCGTTTCCAGCTCCGGCCCCGGCTGCCAGCGCCCCTTGTCGCCGATCGCGGCTGCGGGAAAGAGCGAGGCGCGTCCGGGGTTGGCGGTGAGGATGCGCAGCTCCGGTGCTGCGCAATCGGCGTGCGCGGCGGGCTCCGTCCCCTCGAGCAGGACGTGGCGGTCGGTCGGCAGCGGGCCTGTCCGCTTCCAGAGCAGGTAGGAGGGGGTGGCGGCGACGCGCTCGAAGCCCCGCGGCGCTTCGCTGTTCCACGCCGCCCGCCCGGTGATCACGTAGGGAAAGCGTGCCAGCGTGGCCTGCGAGAACGAGTCGAAGTCGATTGGGCTGTAGGCGTCGCCGGTGTCGAACGGCTTCTCGGGGCTGGGGGAGACGTCGGCGTCGGGGAACTCGACCAGCGGCACGTGCGTATCGGCCCCCATCAGCTCGTGGGCGGCGTAGCGGTCCTGACCCGCGTATAGGACAGGCTCCCCCTGGACGATCGGCATGAACGCCTGCAGCTCCGCGCCGTGCCCGGACGGTCCGACCGGCGCGTCACGCAGCACGAGCAGGCTCGAGTACACGGCCCCCGCCACGAACGCCACCGCCAGCACCCCCCACCCAACCCGCACCAACCCCGCCGACGGGACGAAATCCGCCTCCTGGTCGCGGATTTCGTCCCGTCGACTGGAGAAGCGACTGCCGAGCTCGAGGAGGAGGGGGCGGATTGCGATGAGCATCGCCAGGGGGGCGGCGATCATCAGCGCCTTGGCCTGGGAGTACTCGCCACTGGTGGCGAGCGAGGCGAGGTAGAGGACCGTGCAGGCAGCGAGCGCGACCGGCACGGCAAGCTCGCGTCGCCGCAGCCACCAGGCGGTGCCCAGGACGACGGCGAGCACGCCGATCGTGGCCGCCAGGCCGGTCAGGTGCGCGCCCCCCGCCGCGCTCAGCCGGTAGTTCGACGACGGCCACACGCCGAGCGCCTCGAACGGCGAGACCGGCCCGTAGGTGTTGGTGCCGGCGACGCGGTTGAAGCCGTGCACGAAGGCGAAGGGCCCGACCAGCATCGCCGTCGCCGTCAGGCCGCCGAGCACGACGATCGCCAGCAGCGGCATCGGCCGCAGAACGGTCTGCCTCAGCCTGGCCGGTCTCGAGCTCGGCGCGGATCTCGGGCACCGTCGCCGCCCAGAGCACGACGATCGCAACCGGCCAGGCGAGCCCCGCGAAGCTGTAGGAGAAGAAGACCCCCCCCGCAAGCGCCAGCGGCGCCAGCACCCACCACCACCCCGCCGACGGGCCGATTCCGGTCGAATATCGACCGGAATCGGCCCGTCGGCGGTCGAGGTCGAAGAGGTAGACGGCGAAGGCGAGGACGAAGAGGGCCTCGGCGGTCTCCTTGAAGGTTCCCTGCGCGTAGAAGGAGGCGCCGAGGTAGGTGATCGCCACCAGCATCGCGGCGGCGATCCGCCGTCCCGGCCCGAGGTCGCCGAGGGCCACCAGCGCGGTCAGCGCGGTGAGGATTCCGATCGCCAGGATCTGGCCGACGAATGCCTGGCCGAGACCTATCCCGGGCAGCACGGCGATCGCGTCGGCGAGCGCGTGGGGCCCCAGCGGGTAGCCCGCTTCCGGCGTCGGGCCGAGGCCGCTGCGCAGCCACTCGGCCCAGGCCAGGTGCAGGCCGAGGTCGTTGTTGAAGCCGACCCCGAGCAGCCCCCAGCGTCCGCTGATCGCAAAGGGGATCGAGAGGACCAAGGCGACGAGGACAGCGACGAGCACTCCCAGCCAGATCGAGTCCCCGGCGCGTTCGGGGCGCCGCCAGAGCACGATGGCCGCAGCGCCGAGGAGGACGATCGCACCGAGAGCGGCGCTGGTCGCGTGCCCCGGGGCCCGGGCGAGGAAGCCCGTGACCGTGATCACCGCCCCGAAGCCGATCGCGGGCGCCAGCCAGCTGCGCGAGCCACCTCCCCCCGCGAGGCTGAGGATTGCGCGTCCCACCAGCATTGAGGTGGCGCAGATCAGCGCCGCCGCGACGTAGGTCCCGATCATCAGGGGCGGAAACTATGGCAGCGGCGCATGCGGCCGCCGCCTCGGCTCAACACTTCTCCGCAGCTCGCTCCAGCGCCTCGCGCAGGTTCTCGCCGCGCAGCGGCGCCTCGTGCCCGGCACAGACCGTCGCCGGTTCCAGCGCCGCCAGCCTTCGCACCGATTCCTTCGCCTTGGCGTGGTCCCAGTTCCAGGCGGGGTGGGGGACGCTCGCCTCGCCGGGCGGCAGCGGCCGCCCCATCCGCACCGAGTCGGCCAGGTAGACCACGTCGCTGACGAGGGCGAGCCGGTCGCTCTCGCGCCAGAGGCCGATCAGCCCCGGCGCGTGCCCGGGGAAGTGGAGGACCTGAAAGCCGGCCACCTCGTCATCCTCGACGACGGTCCCGTCGATCTTCACGGCCCCGCCGTCCCAGCGCCGCATCAGCAGCGGGTAGGCGCGGCGGGCCAGCACCGACGGCAGTTGCGAGATTTCCATGTAGGGAGTGATCGGGGCGTCGCTTTCGGCGTCGGCGACGTCGTCCGGGTGGCAGTGGACCGGCGCCCCAAGCCCCGCCGCGGTGCCGCGATGGTCGGCGTGCGCGTGGCCGAGCACGATTCGCTTCAGCCCTCCCAGCCGCTCGGCCGCGGCCCGCACCTTCTTCGTCATCGACTTGGTTCCGGCGTCGAACTGGATGACGCCCCCGTCCTCCTCGAGGAAGTAGACGTTCATCGCCTTTTTGATGTCCCCGCGCAGCAGCCAGACCCCGTCAGCGACCTTCTCCATGATGAGATCAGCCTAATGCCCACCGCCTGGAAAGCCGGGATGGCCATCCTGATCGCCTGCCTGCTGGCCTCGATGGCGATCGCGATTTTCCGCCTCGCCACGACTCCGACCGAGATCCTCGGCGACGGCTTCCGCGGCCTGCCCGTTCGCGCCGACGGCCGACGCTAGTATCAGCCGCGTTCAGCGACCGAGCAAGGAGGCGGCGTGTTCACTCGCATCGTGGTTGGAACCGACGGGTCCGATACCGCCGCCGAGGCGGTGCGTCAGGCGATCGACCTGGCCAAGCTGTCGGGTGCTCAGCTCAACATCGTCAGCGCCTACGAACCCCTTCCCAAGCGCCGGGTCGAGGCGGAGAAGGAAGGCGCCCCCGCGGACGTCCAGTACGAGATCGGCCCGCGCGAGGACGTCAACCTCGTCCTCGACGCGGCAGCGGCGTCGGCTCGCAAGGAGGGCATAGAGGTGCAGACGCATCCAGTCGAGGGAGAACCCGCCGAGGCGATCCTCACCGCTGCCGAAGAGACCAAGGCGGACCTGATCGTGGTCGGCAACAAGGGCATGACCGGGGCGCGCCGCTTCCTCCTCGGCAGCGTCCCCAACAACGTCTCCCACCACGCTCCCTGCAGCGTGATCATCGTTCGTACTACCTGACCCGTCAGGGGCCGGGCGAGGTGGCGGCCGCCGCGTCGATCAGGCCGGCGCCCTGGCGCGTCGCGTGCAGGCCGAGGTCGCGGGCGGTCTGGCGCAGGCGCTTCGTCACCGCTCCGACCTTCCCCTTCTTCTTCGCCTTGCGGTCGATCACGCCGCTGGCGAGGACCATCGCCGCGACTCCGGAGACGTGGGCCGCGGCCATCGAGGTGCCCACGTAGTTGCTCGGCTCGCTGAATTCGTTGGTGACCCGGTCTTTCAGCGTCACCTGGTAGATCGAGTCGGCGGAGACCGAGAGGCAGCCGATCGCCGGTGTGCCTCCCCCCGGCGCGAGCACGTCGACGCCCCTGCCGGCCAGCGAGTAGTTGCCGATGCAGCCGCCCTGGGTGCTGCCGCCCACGCCGATCGCGTGCGGCGCGGTGGAGGGCGGGGAGACGCACGCCTCCGAGCCGACGTTCCCCACCGACGCCACCGCGACCACGCCGCGCTGGTAGGCCTGGCGCAGCGCTTCGTCGACTCCCGGCACCCGCCTCTCGCAGCCGAAGTTGAAGCTCATGTTGATCACGTCGGCTCCCTGGGCGGTGGCGAAGCGGATGCCCTTGGCGATGTCGTTCGCCCGGCCGCGGCCGAACTCGTCGAGGACGCGCACGGGCATCAGCTTCGCCCGGAAGGCAAGCCCCGTGAGGCCGATGCCGTTGTTGGTCTTCTCGGCGATGGTGCCGGCCACGTGGGTGCCGTGACCGTTCTCGTCGAGCGGCAGGGCGTCGCCGTCGATGAAGTCGTAGCCCTTGACGAACTGGCCGGAGGTGAAGTCGGGACTGCGCAGGAAGCGCGGCGACAGCGTCCGGTAGGCGATTCCCGTGTCGAGGACGGCGACGGTGACGCCCTGCGCACCCGGGCGCCCGGCGGCCGCCAGGTTTTCCCAGGCGCCGATCGCGTCGATGCCGCCGGGGGAGACCGGCAGCAGGGGGGTCGGTTCGCCCTGCCAGGGCAGGAAGTTCCACTGTTTCGACACCCACCCGCCGGGCGGCCCGGGGACGCCGACGATCGGGCCGGGGTCGTTGGGGACCTTGGGTTCGACGGGCGGCGTCACCGAGGCCGTGGCGATGTAGTTGGGCGCCGCGTACTCGACTCGCGGGTCCTCGCGCAGCGCCGCGGCCACCGCGGCCACGTCGGCGCTCCGCCTCAGGTTGAAGGTGCCCGCCTCGCGGCTGCCGGCGAGCTTGAGGATCACCTGATGGGGCACGAACCCATGGGCCGGGGCGAGTCCGGTCATCGCGCGAGCGGACGCGCCGGCGAGGGCGAGCGTCGCGAGCAGGGTCACGGAGGCGGCGATCGGAAGGCGTGGGTTCATCTTGCTGGCGCTCGCGGAATCCCTGCACTCGGCGGGCAATCCCCTAACACCCGCCCGCCCGCGAAGTTGTCGGTGCACATACTCTCGTATGCATGGAGAGCGAGGCCTCGCTGGACCGGCACGAGCGGCTGATGGCGCTCGCGGTCGAGCGCGCGCGCGAGGCCGAGGGCCACGGCGACGTGCCGATCGGCGCCGTCGTCGCCCGCGACGGCGAGCCGCTTGCCGCCGCCGGCAACGAGCGCGAGCTGCGGCGCGACCCCACCGCCCACGCCGAGATCCTCGCGATCCGCGCCGCCGCCGGGGCCCTGCACGGCTGGCGCCTCCCCGGCACGACGCTCTACGTGACCCTCGAGCCCTGCGCGATGTGCGCCGGCGCGATCGTCCTCGCCCGCATCCCGACCGTCGTCTACGGCGCCCCCGACCCGAAGGCGGGCGCCGCCGGCAGCGTCCTCGACGTCCTCGCCGAGCCCGCCCTCAACCACCGCTCCGAGGTCCTCGGCGGCGTGCTCGAGGCCGAGTGCGCGGCGATGCTCTCGGAGTTCTTCGCCGCGCGCCGCTAAGTCAATACCCTTGGCAATCCCGGAGAGGTGTCCGAGTGGCTTAAGGAGCGCGACTGGAAATCGCGTGGGCGGGGTTAACCCGCCTCGTGGGTTCGAATCCCACCCTCTCCGTAAAGGTTGCCTGCTTGGGCCCCCGAAGCAGCGACGCGAAGAATCGCCCTACACCACTGTGAGCTGAAGCAAGAGTCCGATCGCGCCGCAGGCAGAGACGACGTAGAGAACCGTGAGCTTGCCGTGCCAGCGGTTGAGGGCGAGGAAGGCGCTGGCCGCGAGGACCGCGGTCGGCACGTCGACCACGCTGGTTTCGAGGATCGTCACCGTAACGGCGGCGATCAGGCCGACCACCGCGGCGGCGACGCCGAGGAGGAACGGTCTGATCCGCGGGTTCTCGGCCACCGCGACGAAGAAGCGGTGGAAGAAGATCGGGAAGACGAAGGCGGGCAGGAAGATGCCGAGCGTCATCGCCAACGCGCCGACCGTCCCTCCAGCCAGGTAGCCGACGAAGGTGGAGAAGATGATCAGCGGCGCCGGCAGGATGCCGCTGATCGCCAAGCCGTCGACGAACTGGCTGTCGGTGAGCCAGCCCTGGCCATCGACGGCGCTCTCCTGCAGGAAGGGGATCACCGTGAAGGCGCCGCCGAAGGTGAGCAGCCCCGCCTTCAGCCCCTCGAAGAAGATCTCCGCCGTCAACGAGACGGTGATCGTGCCGAGGGCAAGGGCGACGATCGCCAGCGGGCCGATGGAGAAGGAGCCGGTGCGACCTCGCCAGCGCCCGCCGTTCGTCCATAGCTCGTAGGCGATGCCGGCACCGAGCAGCACGAGGACGAAGCTCGCCGAGGCGAACACGGTCAGGGCGAAGGCGGCGACGGCGACGATCGCCAGCGGCACGTCGGTTACGAAGGTCGGGCCGAGGCGCACCAGCGCCCGCGCGACAAGCGCCCCGACCGCCGCCGTCAGCCCGTAGAACAGCTCCTCGAGGTGTCCGGCCAGGTTCGCCTCGACGTAGAGGACTGAGAGCCCGAACATGAGCAGGAAGCCGGGCAGCATGAAGCCGAGTCCGGCGAGGAATCCGCCGAGCTTGCCGCCGCGCAGCCGGCCGAAGTAGACGCAGAGCTCGTGCGCCTCGGGGCCGGGAAGCACCTGATAGACCGCGAGCGTCTTCTTGAAGGCCTCCTCGGAGACCCAGCCTTCCTCATCTACGCACTCGCGCTTGATCATCGCGATCTGCGCCGCCGGCCCGCCCCAGGCGAGGCAGCCGAACTTGAGGAAGCGCCAGAAGATCGAGCCGGGGGGATCGAGATGCCCGGAAGGCCCGGTCGAAGTGGCGATGGCCTCGGTCGAAGCACTCATCGAGTGCCGTATCCTGACGCTCAGTGGGAGTGCGTGTGGCCCGCTCGCACCGTCTGCCAGGACTGCCATGTGATCCGCAGGATCAGGATGCTGATGCCGAGCCCGATCAGCGGGTCGGCGGTGGTCAGGCCGAAGGAGACGGCGAGGGCGCTGGCGACGACGGCGAGGCTGACATAGGCGTCGGCCCGGGCGTGGTTGCCGTCGGCGATCAGCGCCGGGCTGTCGAGCGAGCGCCCGGCGGCAATGCGGATTCGGGCCGCGATCCAGTTGCCGAGCCAGCCGAGCAGGCCGGCGCCGACCAGGGCGTCGAGATGGCTGATCTCCTCGGGGTTGATGAGCCTCACGATTGCCTCATAGGCGGCCACGCAGGCTGAGGCGAAAATGGCTAGGACGACGAAGTAGCCCGCGATCTGCTCGGCTCGCTCGGAGCGCATCAGGAAGGCCGCGCCGACCGGGATCGCGGTGGCGGCGTCGCCGAAGTTGTGGACCAGGTCGGCGAGCAGGGCGATGCTCCCAGTGGTGGCGAAGATCGCCAGCTGCGCCAGGGCGGTCAGGCCGAGGACGAGCAGCGAGAGCAAGACGGCGCGGAGGCCCGCCCGGGAGCGTTTGATCGAGGGGTCGAGCAGGCCATGGGTGTGGCCGTGATCGCGGGGGTGATGGTGCCCCGACCCGTGGCTGTGCGGGCCGGTGTGGGGATGCGCGTGCGTCAGCTGGCCGTGGCGATGCAGCTCCCCGCCGAGATGGCGGTAGGAGAGATCCATGCGCCAAAGGCTACGGAAGGGCTGTAAAAGTTGGACAGAGCAGGCTCAAAAACGTCGTCCCGTCAGGGCTCGCTGCGGCCGTCAGGCGGCCACGGCCCGCGACACCGGCCTCGACACCGGCAGCGGCACGACGATCGCGTCGCGCTCGGGGGTCGGCGCCGCGGGGCGGTGGCCGCGCAGGCGCTCGTGGCTGCAGACGACGTAGCACCACTCCATCAGGCGCATGCGCGAGTCGGGGTCGATGTCGGCGATTGTCGCGCCGACCAGCCAGCGGCCGTCCGCCTCGCGGCAGGAGCGGACCTCGACCTGAGCCGCGACTTCGTGCGTCGCGCCCGCGGCGTCGCGCAGCTCGAGCAGGACGGCTGGGCAGTCCCCCACTTCCATCGGCGCCTCCATCACCAGGCCGACGCCGGCGGAGGCTGGCGTCGACCAGGCGCCCGGGGACGTGCCCGTCCTCGGAGAAGCACTGGGCGGGGGCGTCGCCCTCGAAGCGGTAGACGAGGCGGCGCTGCCGCCGTCGCCCAACCGCCATCAGCGTGCGGACGATCCTGCGCAGCTCGATCAGCCCCAGAAGCGGCACGATCACTGCGGCCACCCCGGGCAGGTCCGGCAGCGGCCCGGCGCCGGCGAGGTCGAGCAGGCGCATCGCCGTGCCCAGGCCCAGCAGCACGCCGCAGGCGAGGACGAGGTGGAGCTTGCGCACCGCCTCGATCCCGCCCCCGTCCGTGCCCTGCTTGGGCGTCACCTTGAAGGCGGTGCGGCTGGGGCGCACGATGCAGCGCAGCGCCCGCGTGTAGATCTCCATCGTCAGCAGCTCGTAGTGCGCGGTCTCGCCGATCTTCATGTAGCCGCGCGCCAGGGCCGTGCCGGCGCTGAGGTTGAGCGTGACCGCCGGCAGCCACAGCGCCGCCAGGGCGGCCACGCTGATCTTCATCGGCATCGCTCCCGTCCACAGCACCAGCCCCAGCGTCGCCAGCAGCAGCAGCCGCATCGGCGGCGCCAGGTAGGCGGCGAGGCTGACGAAGTAGGAGAGCCGCTGCAGCGGGCGCAGCTCGCGAGCGCGCAGGGGGGACTCGGGAAGGGTGAAGACGGCGAGGTTGCCGCGCGCCCAGCGGTCGCGCTGCAGCAGGTAGCCGTCGAGGTCGTGCGGCGCCAGGCCCTGCACCAGCACCTCGTCGTGGTAGCGGCTGCGCCAGCCGTGGCGCTGCATGCGGATCGTCGTGTGGAAGTCCTCGGCGATCGTCTCGGTGGCGACGCCGCCGATCTCGAGCAGCGCCTGGCGGCGGATCAGCGCCGCCGAGCCGCACCAGTAGGCGGCGCCGTGGCGGTCCTTGCCCGGGCAGACGACGCGGTAGAAGAGAGATTGCTCGTGGCGGCCGACGACGTAGTGCTGGACCGAGTCGTGGTTGAAGAAGTCGTGCGGGGTCTGCACCAGCCCCATCCGCTCGTCGTCGAAGTAGCCGACGAGCGCGTCGAGCGCGTCCGGCATCGGCACGTGGTCCGCGTCGAGCATCAGCACCAGCTCGCCCTCGGTTCGGCCCAGCGCCGCGTTGATGTTCCCCGCCTTGGCGTGCGAGTTGTCGGGCCGGGTCAGGTAGCGGGCGCCGGCCGTTCGCGCCAGGTCCTCCATCTCGGGCCGCCTGCCGTCGTCGAGGAGGTAGGTGGTGTGGGGGTAGGTGAGCGCTTTGCAGCCGGCCAGCGTCGCCGCCACCACTTCGGCCGGCTCGTCGTAGGTGCAGACATAGACGTCGACGGATCGCCCGGGCGTCGCCTCCGGTCGCACCGCCGGCCGTCGCGACCAGGAGAACCAGGCCAGCGTGGCCAGCGCCCAGAGGCCGTAGACCTCCGTCGCCAGCAGCATCGCGAAGGCGACCGGGCTGGCCCCTTCGCCGCTCCAGCCGATCCGCCAGGTCAGGTAGCCGAGGCCCCAGAGCAGCGCCGCGCCCGCCAGCAGGCGCAGCAGGATCGGGCGGCGGTCGAAGAAGCGCCCCAGCCGCGTCTGCTCGCTGCCCTGCATGCAGGAACATCGACCCTCCCCGCCACCACCTTGAGTTGCGCCTAGAATCGATCTCCGACGTGTCCCGGAGGGGTGCCGGAGTGGTTGAACGGGGCAGTCTCGAAAACTGTTGGCGTCGCAAGGCGCTCGTGGGTTCGAATCCCACCCCCTCCGCTCTGTGGAGCGCAATCCCGCATGGCGAGCGGGATTGCAACGTGCAGGCTGCTGGTTGGCTAGGGGGTCAACCGAGGTCAGCCAAGGTCAATAAATGGCTGTTTTTAGCCCCTTTCGTTCCCTAATCGTTCCCTAAATGGCCGAGTTTGAAGCCGTGATCGTCGCCGACGAAGCCTGACCCTCAGCCGCGCTTCCTCGTTCACTGCTCGGCGGCCTTTGCCAGGTCGCTGACCTTGACCTCCAGCACGTCGGCCACGCGGGCGACCATGCCCCAAGTCGGGTTCAGCATCCCGCCCTCCAGCCGCGAGACCCAGGTCGGGTGGATCCCGGCGATATGGGCGACCGCTTCCTGGGTCATTCCCCTTTCTTCCCGCAGTTGCCTGACGACCTTCCCCAGCGCGGCTTGCGGTTCTGTGCGAGGGGTCATGGGTGCGGCACGCTCTAGGAACGGCGGTCGGGCGTCCATAGCAAATATGCATGCAGACAAGTAAGCTCCCCCACTCGCATTTAGGGACCGCCCAGGTTCCCCCGCAGGAGAGTGATGAAGCGCCGTGCCCCGAATCAACCGTTGCCGCTGCAAGACCCGAGCGGTCGAAGCGACTCAGGCAAAGCTTTGATGGACAAATTCTCTGCTGTGCTGACGACCGGGCCGGTCCCCGGTCCTATGAAAGCGGCCGAAGACCGGCCCGTGTCGCGGCGTACCTACTTCCCCTTGAACGTCTGGAAAAGCGGCACGACCGAACCGACGGACGCGATCTTCATTCCTCTCACCCCCTCCCGCCTCTCAGGCCCGGGCGGGTCGCCAGGACCGAAGGGGATGCTAAGGAATTTCTTAACGCTGGGAGTCTAGTTAGCGTTAACCATTCCTGAGCGAGGGCAAGGACTTATGCTCAGGCGCGTCTAAAGAACTTCAACCAAACTGATCGGAGGAGACGGGGCATGAAGCATGCGGAGTCGAAGCCGGGACGGAGGCCAGCTGGTGAGTGGTCACGGCTGCCAGAGGAGGCCCCGACATATCCGTTGACTCAGCGCATCCGACAGGAATCGCTCCTCATCCTCCACGAGGGAGAGTTCAGCGCCGCTGACATCGCCGAGATGATCGGCGAGGAGACCCCGATTGTGACCAATCACCTTCGCGACCTCTACGACGCTGGCTGCATCGAATTTGTGGGCTACCAGGGAAAAGGAAACTTCAAGAGGGCGGTTTACCGAGCAGTTGCCCGACCATTTACGGGCCGCGAGGAAGCCATGAAAATGTCGCCAGAGGAACGCCAAGAAATCGCTGGCGTGTTGCTCCAGTGGATCATGGTCGAGGCAACGGCGTCTTACCGGAAAAAGAAGATGGCCAGCGATGAGAACTGCGTCGTGATGTTCGATGAACCTTTCCTCGACGCAGAAGGGAGGATCGAACTCGATGAATTTTTCACCGCCTGCTGGAGTGGCGACTTTGAGGTCCTAGAAAGATTGAAAAGCGTGCAGGACATCGAGGCAAGAGCGACTAATCGCATGGCCAAGTCGGGGGAGACTGGTGTGATCGTGGTGGCTTCGCTGATGGCCTTTGAGCGCGCGCGCTCACGGATAACCAAGGGGTCGTCGCGAGTGCCGATCAGTAAACGGTGAGCGTTAACTAAATCCCGCTTTGTCACAGCCGTACCCATCTGCAACCGTTCAATACTCCGATTAAGGCAGAGCGGAGATAATGCGCTCTTGGGAGTCGGCATCGTTCCCAGCGCCCCGGGCATTTCACAAACAGTGGCCCTCGTAGCCCGGGGCGCGGGAACACCGAGCAATGCAAAACGGCAGCAAACAGCCCCCTAATGAAACCGCGCTCATCCGGGCGGTTCGTCACCCTAAGCGCTTGGAGTCTGCTCGGCTTCCTCGCGGGGAATAAGACCGGTACGGAAGAGATCGAACTAGCCGAAGCACTCGGCTTGACTCCCCCGCTGGTGAGGTACCACCTGGAGGTCTTGCAGAGCGCCGATCTGGTGGCGCACGTCGAAGGCTCGGAGCCAACCGATCGCTACGTCGTTGCCCCCGCGAGTCTGTAACGTCGCGCGGCTGGCCGGGGGGATGAACCCAGTTGATCGGCCCGGAGTCCAAAGAGTTCTTGGTGTCCCTGTTCACCGACCTGCGCAAGAACCTGGACGAGGGCGAACCGAGAGCGTCAGAGGAAGGCGCGATCTTCGACACCCTGCTCGACGGGCTCAACCGGGAGTCCTTCCCCGACGACAAGAAGCTGCGTGCGTATGTCGCCGGGCTGAAGGAATCGACCGACAAAGAGAACGAATACGAGCGCGTGTCGCTCGAACATCGAGCCCTGGGGGAGTTGAGTGATGCGCTCGCGAAACGCGGATAAACAGGAGGCCGTCAACAAGCGGTTCGGCGAAAACCTTCGACGCATTCGCGAAGACCGCGGTCTCAGTCAGGAAGCAATGGCCGACCTCGCCGGAATACACCGCACGGAGGCGAGCCTGCTGGAGCGGGCTAGACGTGAGCCTCGGATGACGACGTTGGTGAAGCTGGCGGCGGTGCTTGAGGTTCCTCTTGACGGCCTTTTCGAAGGTGTCGGATGGCGATCACCTGAGGGGTCCTCTAAGGAAGGCTTCCATATCTCGCCGAGGGCGACAGGGCGGCACGAAAAGGGCCGCGCCCAATAAAGAGGCAAGTCCCTTTTCACAGAAAAGGATCTAAAGATGAAAATGCAAATTGATTGGAGTGCCCTCGCGACCGTCTACATTCATCCGGTCAAGATCCAGATCATCGAAGCTTTGCAGAGGCTTGATGTGCCAATGTCTCCCTCGGATCTGCAGCGAGAGTTCAAGGGCAGCCCATCGGTAGCGACAATCGACTATCACCTTAAGTCTCTTGCAACCTCCGGGGTTGTAGAAGCACTTGAACGAAAGCCCGGAAAACAAGGCAAAACAAGAACGCCCTACAAGCTAGCTGCATCCTTCTTGCACGGTGTGACTTAAGGATCAATTGAGATCTCCTCGTCTGTGGTGACTTGCACGGACAATCGCTTCTCATCCTCTAACCAGGCAACCCGATGTGAGCCGTCTGGCCCCGCCCGCCCCGGGGCCGCCTTCGCCCAAAATGTGGCACGCCCTGACGGGCGTGCGGGGCGTCGGTATCGGCCCCGCAGCGGGCGGGGCCAGAGCGAAGGAGGAACCGATGAACGAGCCACGAGCTTGTCCAGATTGCCTGCGCCGGGCGTGGCTGCTGGCCCACCTCGCCCCCTACATCGAGAAGCTGGTCGCCTGCACCCCCGGCAGGCGCGCACTGGATCTCTTGCCGCTTGGCAGCGAGGAGCTGGCTGGCGCCGCGGCGCCGCGGGTCGCCGCTCAGATCCTCGCTCGGGTGGAGTCCCTGCCCGAGTGCCGCCTTCGAGCGGACTTGGCTGCCGCGCAGTGCTGGGCGGTCTGCCGGCACGACGACCGCTACCCCGCCGGCCTTCGGGTCGCGCCCGGTGCCCCCTGGGCGCTGATCGGCCGCGGGGACCCGGCCCGGCTTGATCGCCTCGACCCGAGCGCCTGCGTCGCCGTGGTGGGAGCACGGCGGGCGACCGCCTACGGCCGCGACCTCGCACGCGAGCTGGGTCACGATCTCGCCCGAGAGGGCGTGGTCGTCATCAGTGGCCTTGCCTTCGGCATCGACGCCTGTGCGCACCGCGGTGCCCTGGAAGCAGGGAAGACCGTCGCCGTGCTCGGCTGCGGCCCCGACGTCGCCTACCCGGCATCCCACCGCGCTCTCTGGCGGCGAATCTGCGAGGAGGGTCTCGTGCTCTCCGAGTTGCCGCCGGGAACCGGTGCCTGGCGCTGGACCTTCCCGGCACGGAATCGGATCGTCGCCGGTCTCTGCGCGATGACCGTCGTCGTCGAGGGGGCGCAGCGCTCGGGCTCGCTGATTACGGCGAACCTCGCCGCCGACCTCGGACGCGAGCTGGGCGCGGTGCCGGGTCCGGTCCACTCGCGAGCCTCGGCGGGTACGAACGACCTCCTCGCCGGTGGGGCCTGCCTCGTTCGGGGTGCCTCCGACGTCCTAGAGGTGCTGGCCACGACGCCCGGTGCAAACGGAGGTACGAGCGGACAGCAGGGGTGATGAGCGCCACCCCCGATGCCTCGCACGGCTCTTGCTGCGGGAGCCGCCCTCGTTCTCGATTCTGGCACGCCTTCGGCGTGCGGATGAGGGGCAGCGGCTCCCGCAGCGGGCGGGGCCATTCCCAAGGAGGCTGAGATGACTCATGCCCTCGACACCCAGACCCACCAGACCACGGTAGAGACGGGTGCGCTCCTCGACCGCGAGCATCGCCGCCACGGCGCCCAGGAGGTCGAACGCCCGATCGACTCGTTCCTCTCCGAACTGCGCCGCATGAGCCCGAAGGAGCGAATCAGGGCCTCTCGTTACACCATGAATCGTTGGGAATACTGGGTCTACGCGGCCCGCTTTCCAGACGAGGTGCCGCTGGTCAACGGCGAGTTGGAGCGAATCGCCCACACCCTCGAATAGGAGGAGTCCTCATCCACCGCGGAGCCGGTGCCCGAGCTTCGCACGCTGCGCGTGCGGGGCGGTCGCACCGGCTCCGCATCGGGCGGGGCCAACAGACAAGGAGGTCCACGATGGAACTCAGGTGCCCAGAGTGCGCCAGCCCCGAGGTCGAGAACGATCCCCAAGGCGGGGACGACGCGCATCGCTGCGCGAACTGTGGCGCGCGCTTCCCGCGCGAGTGCGCCTTCGTCACCGTGCTGGAGGCCGAGGCGTATCGGGATAAGGCGACGCCACAGCGGATCTTCACCTTCGACCAGCAGCGGGCGGCGATCGAGCTGCGCAGCCCCGACGGTGCGCCCTTGCCCATCAGCCCCTACAGCGACGCCGACGAGCTGCACCGCCTGCTCGACGCCGCCCGGGCGGTTCAGATCATCGACAGCGAGCGCCCCGGCGCCGGGATCTACGTCTACCCGCTCTCGATCGCACAACCCGATCCGGTGCTCGCCGTCGACCCCGGCCCGGGGCCTACCCTGCTCGGCTTCGAGCTGAAGCTGCGCCAGGGCGAAGCGGAGGACCCGGTCTCCTTCACGATCCGCTTCTTGGAGGAAGTGGTCGAGGAAGCCAACGGCCTCGCCGCCGCTCGGGCCGCCGACAGCGACCGCCTCGACCGCATTGCCGCCTTCATGAATCGCCCGGGCCAGTGGAACGGCGGGGATGTCTGCGAGCTCCTCGCCCGCGAGCTTCACGAAAGCGGCCGGCCGATTGCAGAGGACTAGCTGACTCACGGTGCGTCGGCCGGCGCCCGGCATGGTCGCACGCTTCGCGTGCGGGGGCCGGGGCACCGGCTCTCGCACGGAGCGAGAGCGCTCACAGAAGGAGTCACCATGACTCAGCCAACAGCACCCCTGATCGACGTCGAGAAGATCGACGTCACCGAGGGCTTCAACGTCCGCACCCACATGGACGACGAAGCGATCGAGCAGCTCGCCGCCAACTTCAAGCAGGTCGGCGTCGTGCAGCCCGTCGTCGTCACGCTCGGCGAGGACGGCCGCTTCAGCCTCGTCGCCGGCCACCGGCGGCTGCGGGCCGCGAAGGTCGCCGGCTTCACCGAGATCCCCGGCGTCCTCGGCGACCCGAAGACGGCTCGCATCGCCAACCTGGTCGAGAACCTCCACCAGGAGGCACTCGACCCGATCGACACGGCGCGCGGCCTGAAGGCCCTCGCCGAGGAGCACAACCTCACCACCCACAAACAGATCGCCCGGCAGGTCAGCAAGTCCAGCGCCTGGGTCAGCCAGCACATGCGCCTGCTCGAGCTGCCCGAGGGCGTCCAAGTCCACGTCGCCTGCGGCAGCGTCCCGGTCGAGGCCGAGCGCTGCCTTCGCGAGGTCGCCAAGGTGAGCCCGCGGGTCGCCGAGTGCGTCTGCGAGCTGGCGGTGCGGCGCAAGGTCAAGCCGAGCCGCTTCGTAGCCAGCTTCGGCGAGCTGCTCGAAGAGACCGCCGAGGCCCGCTTCGAGGACAAGCCGACGATGATCGACCCGCGCCGCGTCGAGCTCTGGAAGGTCGTCGCCGACGCCGAGAAGCGCAAGGAGCTGAACGATCGCCTCGGTGCCGCTCGCCCCCATGGTCCCGAGGACCGGCCCGTGCTGCGCTTCGGCGAAGCCGAAGTCGACGCCGCCCGCGCCGCCGGCTGCCTGATCGAGCACAAGATCGACCGCGGCGAATGGGTGTCCATCGTTCCCTTCCTCACCGACGCCACCCTGGCCGCCGACCTCTGCGAGCGGGCGATCGAGCGGATCGAGGCAGAAGCGGCCGAGCAGGCAAAGCGCGACCAGGAATCGCGTGCGCGTCGCAACGGCCAAAGCCCGGGCGCCTCAGAGGAGGAGGTCAAAGAGGCCCGGCGCAAGGAGCGCGAGGAGGCCAAGCAGCGAAAGGAAGCGGCCCGCTCGCGAAACCAGGAGCTGGAACGCAACCTGCTGGGGCGCAGGGGCGGCACGAGCCGCAAGGAGCACGCCCTCGCCAGGGTCAAGGCGCTCGCGGCAATCGTCCTCGCCGATAACCCGAAGCTCGCTGCCGCTGGACTTCGTCTCGTCAGCGCTCAGCTGCAGGAGGTCGAGGTCAAGCAGCTGAAGACGAGCGGCGAGAGCAAGGAAAAGGTCAGCTACGCCGATTCCGAGCAGTGCACGGAGTACCTGCGCAAGCGGGTCGAAGGCGCCCGCTCGGTGGGCGAGGTGCTCGAGCTCCTCGGCGACGCGGTGATCGCCTCGCTGCTCGCCGACGAGGAGGAGCTGCCGCAGTCCAAGCGGGTCTGGGGCTCCCTCTCCGCTGAGGCTGAGGCGAGGAAGCTGCTCGCAGCCGACATCAAGTCGGTACGCCCGCGGCGGCCTCGCAAGAGCCGCAAGTAAAGCGGGATGGAGGAAGGGTCGACCGCGGCCCTTCCTCCGCTTCTCCAATCGCTGACCGAAAGGATCGATCATGGAGACGACCGCGATCAAATGCCCGGACTGCGGTTCGACCGATCTGCACTACGAGCGCGACTCGGCGCTCACGGCGACCGTGGTGGGGATCAAGCACGAAGGCACGCGCGCGATCCTCGTCCTCGACCAGCAGCCGGGCGGCTGATCGAAGTCGCCGCAACTAGGAGCCGGCGGGCTCGAAAGAAGACGAACCCGCGGCTGGGCAGCTTCTCTCGTAGATTCTCGGCCCGGCTGTGAGTTGGCCCCGGCCCTGACGCCTAGCAGACCTCCTCCGCCCGCTGCGCGGTCTCCCCCGGCCCGCTGTGGCTGGGCCATGACCAACTCACAGCCACATAGCAGCAACCCACCAACTCCAAAACAGCTCAGCTACCTACGCGACCTCGCGCTCGGCCGAGGACAGTCCTTCGCCTATCCCGAGACCGTCGATGAGGCCGACCGCGAGATCAAGCGACTGCTCGGCGAGAAGCGGACCAGTCCCGCGGAACGACGTCGTGAGGTCCGAGCGGTGCGCGACGACATGGCTACACGACGCGGCGATGCCGCGAGCGTCCGCCCCGAGGAGCTGGGCGGCTACGGATCGAGCGCCCACTGGAGGCACTCTTGAGGAGCTGTGTGACTCCTAACGCAAGGGCCGCGGCCCGCTCTGACAGAGCCGCTCGGCGGGCGGGCGACGCCTTCCCGATCCTGGCACGGCTTCGCCGTGCATCGGGGTCGGCGATCGCCCGCCCGCAGGGGGCGGGCCCGACGCCAAGGAGTCCGTCATGGCCAAGAGGAGGAGTTCACGCCGCCGCAAGCTGAGCGAGGAGGAGCGAGCCGAGAGGCGAGCCGCCGAGCGCGAGCTCGATGGCCGCCGCAATCGAGCAGCTGCGCTCCAGCGAGGGCTGGCAGCGCTGGCTTTCGGTTCGCCGCCACTTCCACTCCTACAGCTTCCACAACCAGCTCTTGATCGCTTTCCAGCGACCGAGCGCGACGCGGGTCGCCGGCTTTCGCCCCTGGCTCGACCTCGGCTACGCCGTCCGCAAGGGCGAGCACGGGATCCGCATCTGGGCACCGTGTCCGCCCTCGAAGCGCAAGCTGCGCGAATGGAAAGCGGCGGGAGCAGACCCCGAGCAAAGGCCGCGCACCTTCTTTCGCCTCGTCTCGGTCTTCGACCGCTCCCAGGTCGACCCGCTGCCGGACTTCCCCGGCGGGCCGCTTGAGCTCGATCCGCCACTCGCCACGGTCGAGGGTCGCGACCTCGCTCATCTACATGAGCCGCTGATCGAGTTCGCCGCCTCGCTCGGTGTCGCGGTCAGCTTCGGGCCGATCCCTGGCGCGGCGCGCGGCTTCTACGACCACGACGGCGATCGGATCGTCGTCGGTGCCGCCGCCGAGGTCTCGGCGAACTCCGAGCTGAAGACGCTGGTCCACGAGCTAGCGCACGCGCTGATTCGCCGTGAGCGCCACGACGATGACCCTGAGCCTGAGGCGCGGCGAGGAAGAGATCGTCGTGGAGTGCGTCGCCTACACCGTTTGCTCCACGGTCGGCCTCGACACCGCCGGCTACTCGGTCCCCTACATGACGAGCTGGAGCGAGGGCGGGGAGATCGAGCGCTACGCGGCGCTGATCGACCGCTTGGCAAGGCGGCTGGAGGATGCGGCGCTGGTCGTGGGCACTCCTGAGTGTGAGGAGGAAGTCGCCATTGTCTGAGTTCTGGACGCGTCTGTTGCCCCCAGCGGAGAACACGGCGGAATGCGCAGCGAGACATGGGATCGACGGATCAGACCGCCAGTTTTGACAACTCCTATGTGAAGTCCCAAGCCTCAGAGAGGCGCTCCGATTTCCTCCCGCCAGGCTGGCACGTGCCGCCCGAGCTTCAACCCCACAAAGGGGGTTCCCCTCGCCTTCGGCTCGGTTCCGCACGGTCGGTCACGCGCCCTACCTGGGCTCGTCAAACGAACCACCTCTCAAAGGAGGCCCGAAATGCAGAACATCAACGTAGTCGTCATCACCGGCAACCTGACCAAGGACCCGGAGCTGCGCCACACTGGCGGGGGCACCGCGGTCTGCGAGATGCGCGTAGCGGTCAATGGCAGCCGCAAGAACGGACAGACCGGCGAATGGGAGGACAAGGCCAACTACTTCGACGTGACCGTTTTCGGCGCTCGCGGCGAGAGCTGCGCGGAGTACCTGGCCAAGGGCCGTCCCGTCGCGGTCGAAGGTCGGCTCGACTGGAGCGAATGGGAGGCCAAGGACGGCAGCGGCAAACGGCAGAAGGTCCAGATCATCGCCAATGCGGTCCAGTTCCTCGGGCAGAAGAACAGCTCGAGCGAGAATGGCGCCAGCGCGGAGCCGGTCGCGGCTGGAAGCGGCGGCGGGGACGACGACATCCCGTTCTGAGCCCTACATCGAAATCGAAAGAGGCCCGGTGCGAGAGCGCCGGGCCTCTTTCGTGATGCAGCTGACGAAATCAGTGTCTTTAGGTCAACGGCGACCGGAATATCTCGATCATGGCCGTCGCGTACCTCTCTACCTCTTCACCGTACCGACAGATCGTCTACGGGTACCTCTTCATGAGCTCAAGCGCTCGCGGCTCTTGCTCACTTGCAGACAGCCTAGCTCGGGCACCGTCCCGCGCAAGGTCGCTTCGCTCCCTTCCCCTCGCCTGCGGCTCGGTGCGCGTGCCGGATGTCCCTCGCCTTCCGGCTGGCAAGTGAGCAAGAGGCCCCGCGGGGCGAGAAAGGAGCAGTTGAGATGGCAGCAAAGCGAGTTCAGGCATCAAACGGCAAGGCAGACGAGGTGATGCGGACCTTCGTCAGGGGACGGCTGGGGCGAGCGCCGGAGTTCGCGCGCTCGGTGGACGGCGTGGGAGTCTGCCGCCTGCTGGTTGTGGGCCAGGCGGCCGGGCCGGCCAGCTCCCCACCCCGAGTCTCCCTCTACATCAAGGACGGCGCACCGGGACTCAGGGACGACGAAGCGGTGCGCTGCGGCATGGGCCTGCACGCGGGCGACCTGATCGAGACGGTTGGCGACATCGGCCCCGAGCGCCGCAAGGCCCGCCGCCAGGAGGTGCTGGTCAGCGAGCAGGTGAAGCTGCGGGAGCGGACAACGACGTGAGCACCGTCGTCCACTGCAAGCGCGCCCCCTATGACGTCTACATCGGCCGGGGGCGCGATCCGAAGACCGGCGAGCCGGGCGAGTGGGGGAATCCCTTCTCGCACCGGCCGAGCCGGGTCCCCGGCGTGATCGTCGTCGCCAGCGTCGAGGAGGCGATCGAGCGCTACCGTCGCCATCTCTGGGCCGAGATTCGCTCCGGGCGCCTCTCGCTTGAGCGCCTCGCCGCTCTCGACGGCAAGACTCTGGGTTGCTGGTGCTCTCCCAGTCCCTGCCACGGCGAAGTTCTCGCCGAGGCTGCCGCCTGGGCGGCAGCGCAGCTGCGCTGATCGAACTTTAGGCCCTTCCTGCCCGCGCGCCTCGGCGTCGCGACGCTTTTGCGTGCGCTGGCGCGCGGCCTTTTCCTCCCTCCCCAGCACCAGCCACCAGCAGTCAAGCCAACCCTGGCCACCAGTCAAAGACCAGAGCTCAGCTAATCCATAAGTCAGAGCTCAGGCAGCATTTAAGAGCCGATCAGCGACCAACTCAGACCTCCCTACAGCACCAACCTCAACAGCCGACACACTACGAACCCTTCGGTTCACCCGACGGAACGGGCCGCCTCCCTTGACAAAAGAGGCGGTGATCGGAGTAACGAAGATCGGGAGAGGGAACGTCAACTACTGGATCGAGGCGGTCGCCGAAGGCGGCGACGACTACTACACCAAACCGGGCGAGGCGCCCGGTCAGTGGATGGGCGAGCTGACCGCAGAGCTGGGTCTTTCGGGCGAGGTAGACCGCGCCGAATACACCGCCCTGCTCGCCGGAAAGCACCCGAAGACAGGGGTTCTCTTGGTCAACCGCCCGAAACCACGCACCTTCATCGACGCCGCCGGCAAGAAGCGCCGCCTCGAGCCGATCCTCGGCTACGACATTCGCTTCAGCGCGCCGAAGTCGGTCTCGCTGCTCTGGGCGATCGGCTCTGGAGACGTGCAGGCGAGCATCTTGTCGGCCCACGATCAGGCGGTCGGCCAGGCGCTTGCCTACCTCGAGCGCCACGCCTGCTTCGTGCAACGCGGCCATGGTGGCTCCACGATCGAGCCCGGCGCCGGCTTCCTCTCGATGAGCTTCCTGCACCGCTCCTCGCGCGCGGGCGACATGGCGCTCCACAGCCACGTCGTCACCGCGAACATGACCCGCGCCTCCTCTGACGGGCGCTGGTTGAGCCTCGCCAATCCCAAGCGTCAGTCACCGCTCCTGCGGGAGGCAAAGCCAGCCGGCTACATCTATCAGGCGGCGCTTCGTGCCTCGCTCACGCGCGAGCTAGGGGTCGAGTGGCAAGAGGTCGTGAATGGCTATGCCGACATCGCCGGCATCGAGCGGCCGCTGATCGATCACTTCAGCCGGCGGCGGGGCGAGATCGTCGAGGCGATGGCCGAGCGCGGCGCGACCTCTGCCGCCGCGGCCGAAGTCGCCGCCTACCGCACTCGCGAGACCAAGGAGCGCGAGGTCGACGCCGACGCTCAGCGCGCCGAGTGGCGCTCACGCGCGGCCGAGTTCGACTTCAGCGAGACCTCGATCGACCAGCTCCTGCTCCGCTCGCGCGCACGCGAGCCCCGCCCGGTTGGACAGCGCGAGCTCGATGGCGCCCTTGCCGACCTTGAGGAGACCCACTCGCACTTTGACCGCCGCGACCTGCTCTGTGCATTGGCGAACTGCCTGGGCGAGGGCGCCGAGGCCATGGCGCTCGAAGAGGCGCTCGCGACCCTCCTCGCCAGCGAGCGGCTGATCGAGATCCACCACGGCGAGAGCCTGTTGGCGACGAGCTACTTCACCACGCCACGCCTTTGGGAGATGGAGCAGCGCGTCTTGAACGCTGCTCGTGAGGGAGAGGCTGCAGGCGCTGCCGTGGTCGATGAGTCGATGCTCGCCGCGGTGCTTGCCCGTCACCGCTACTTGAGCACAGAGCAAGTGCAGATGGTCCGCCGCCTCACCACGGGCGGCGAGCGGATCGTCACCGTCGCGGCCCTGCCCGGAACGGGCAAGACGACGGCGCTTGCCGCAGCACGGGAGGCGTGGGCAGCCGCCGGTATCCCCGGCCTGGGAATCGCGACTGCCCGCAGCGCATCGGGGGAGCTCGGGAGACCACGCTGGTCTTCCAGCCACCTCGGTTACGGCGTTCTTGATCCGCTGTGAGCAGGTTGCGGAAGCCGGCAAGCCCCCGCTGCCGGCGGGAACTGTTGTCGTGATGGATGAGGCGTCGGCCACTCCGACTCCACAGTTCGCGGCCGTGGTCGAGTGGGTCGAGAGCTGTCAAGGAAAGCTCGTCTGCATTGGGGATCCTCGCCAGATCGGCGCCGTCGGCCCGGGTGGCCTTTACGGGCACCTGACCAACGAGCTCGAAACGACTGTCCTCACAGAGATTCGCCGTCAACGCGATCCGGTCGATCGCCGCATCGTCGAACTCGCACACGAGGGTCGCGGGTCGGATGCGCTCGATCTGCTGCGGGCGAAGGAGCGCTTGGTGATAGGCGACACCCTGCTCGAAACCCTCGACGCCTTGGTTCTCGACTGGCACAAGTCCTTCCTCGCCGGCGAGGACGCGGTGATGATCGCCCGTCGCGGGCGCGACGTCGCCGATCTTAATGAACGCGCACGAGAGATCCTCGCGGCTGACGGATTGCTCGGCGAGAGGAGCATCGTTCTCGGCGCGCAGGAGTTCGCCGCGGGCGACCGCGTAATCACCCGCGTCAACTCGCCTCAGGTCTCGAATCGGGAGCGCTGGCAAGTGACAGGGGTGGACCCCGAGCAAGGGCAGCTCGATGTTGCGGCGCATCGGTGGCGATGAGCGCTCGCTGGTACTCGGCCCTCGCTATCTCGTGCGCCGTACGGAGACTGGAGAGCCAGCGATCCAGCACGCCTACGCTCTCACCACCTACGCCACGCAGTCGAAGACCTTCGACACTTCCTTCGCGCTGCTTGATTCCGGCATAGCGCGCGAGGATTTCGTCGTTGCCATCTCCCGCGCGCGCGGCGATACGACGGCCTACGGTGTCGCTGCCAGCGATTTGCTCGATCCGGACCTCGGTCCGGCGAAACGGGAGATCGATGATCCCGCTCACGATCTCCGCGCTGGCGCCGAGCGCGTCGCCGCCGAGTACGCTGCCGCTGAGGTCTCGGCTCGAAAGCGCGTCGAAGCGCTCAACACCCTTGAGCTCATCGCGCGCCGCGAAAGGCTCCTTTCTCGCCAAGCCCTCAGGCCAGTGGCTCATGAGCAGCTCGAGGCACTCGACAAGCGGATCGCCGAGGCGCGCAACAACCTCTCGGAGTTGACCGAGAAGCGCGATGCGTTTCTCGGGGCGACGCGGCCCGAGCGCGACGAGCTGGCGCAGATCGAGAGCGTCAGACGGATCACACAGAAACAGCTGCACCCAGCTCGAGACAGAGCGTGAGTCGCTGGCTGAGCGGGCTCAGGCTGAGGCCCGCGCCAAGCCTGGCTTGAGTGCTCCCGAACGAGGTGAATTGGCGTTGATCGATGACAGGCTTCTGCAACTGCGTCGCCGCGAGGTCGCGGCTGAGCGCTTGCGGCCGTCGGAGATGGTGGTCGACGCGCTCGGCCCGCGTCCCCAGGACCCGTCAAGGGCGGAGCTTTGGAACGAAGGTGTTGATTTGATCCTCAGCTATCGCCAGCGCCAGCGACTCATTTCGCGAACCGGTGATCCGCTTGGTCCCCCCAAAACGACTGATTCGGCACACAGGCGAGAGCGGGAAGCAGTCGAGCGAAGCCTTCGGCGTATCCAGCAGGGCCTCAATCTTGAGCGCTCGCAGGTCACCGAGCCCGCTAGCCCCCACATCACTATTTGACTTCGAACCAAGAAGTCCACTCCGCTTAACGTATAACCACTCAGAGTGGCATTCCTGTCATGTAAGGAATCCGTTCTGACAAATTAAATTCCCTGCAAATCCGCAGTTGAAGGGAATAGACCTAAAAATAGAACGAAAGAGACTTAAAATTGTTGAGACCTTGGACGTTCCCGTATGAAACTATGCCGCGCACAAACGCCGTCGGGAAATGAGCTGACACATCATTCGGCGGCGGGCAAATTGTTTCGTTTAATTACCCAGGGAAGGGACATTCATGCGGGGAATGAGGCTTGTCGTAGCAATAGTGCTAGGCCTAGGAGTCATCAGCACAGGAATTGCACTAGCGGCAGACAGCTCGTCAAGCAATGGGTTCCAAGCGGAGCGGGAGCTTGTCTCCGAGCGCACCGCCACCTCCCAGACGTTTCAACTCCCCAACGGGGCCCTCCAAACCAACCTCTTCCAGGTCCCGATCTTCTACCGCGACTCAGGGGGCAGCTGGAAGCCGATCGACGAGTCCCTCGAGGAACAGCCGGACGGCAGTGGCCTCACCAACGGCGCCAACAGCTTCGAGCTGAGTCTCCCTGAACGGGTCGGCGACGCGCCGCTACGTCTCAGCGTCGGCGACCGCTGGGTCTCCGCGGGCTTGGTCGGTCCCTCATCGGATCTCGTCCAATCCGAGGACACCACGGCGACCTATGAAGCTGCTGGCTCGGGGACCAGCTTCAACTTCACGAGTCTCCCCAACGGCGTGAAGGAGGACATCGAGCTCGCCGGCCCCTCCAGCCCCCACACCTACAGCTTCGAACTGGACGCCTCGGAGGGATTGACCCCGGTCTTGACAGATGGCGGGTCGATCGAGTTTCGCGCCGGGAAAGACGGCGGAGCGTTTGCCACGATCCCGGCGCCGGTCATGTTCGACAGCTCGCCTGTGCAGCCGTTGGTCTCCAGGTCCATCCACTACGAGCTCGAGTCGAAGGGAGAGGAGAGCTGGATCCTGTCGGTCATCGCCGACGAGGAATGGCTCCATCGCGAGGACTTGACCTGGCCCGTCCATCTCGACCCGACGTTCGAATTGAACAGTCCGAGCCTCGACTGCACGATCGGCGGCACCGCCGGAGCCGAAGGCTGGGGCCTTTGCGGCTCCGCTGGGCAAAAACAGCTCTATGCCCGCTACCGCCAGGTCGAAGGCAAAGACGAGTGGTCGCGTTCCCTGCTGAAGTTCGACCTGGGTCTCTTCTCTCCTTCCTACATCGAGAATGCGACGCTTTCGGTCCACGCCCCCTCGGCTGCGCTCAACACCTCGGGCGTCGAGGCCCGTCGGGTGACGAAGTCCTGGACGAGCTCTGCCAACTGGCTGAGGTACAACCCTCCGATCTTCAAATGGACCAGCGAAGGCGGCGACTACACCGCTGAAGGCGCTGAAGTCCTGACCGAAGACCGCGGCGGCGAAGCGGGCTGGTGGGACTTCGACCTCACCTCCCTGGTCGATGATTGGATCGACGGCTTTCCCACGCCAAACCAGGGCGTGATCATCAAGCTCCTCGACGAGAAAAGCGGCTGCTGCAGCGAACGCTCCGTCGTCTTCGACTCCAGCGCGGCGACCGATTCAAGCAAGCGGCCCAAGCTCAGCATCACCTACTTCAGCCCTGCGCCTTTCGGCAACAAGGTCGTCTCCCCGACCCAAGGCACGAAAACCGCCCGCCGCCTCAAGCTGAAGTCCAAATGGGACGGCACGGGCATTACGGGGGTCACCTACCAGTTCAAGGAAGGATCCTTGGATCCCTTCAAAACCATCCCGACGAGCCTCGTGCGCAACGCCGCGGGCGAAGAAGTCAAATGGCCGGTTGCCACCGAAGGCAATGAAAGCCCGCCGCTGTTCTTCGACGCCGCCCACGCCACCGCCACCCTGCGCAAAAAAGGTGGCACGGTGCATGTGCGGGCTCTGTTTGAAGGCACCACCGGTGCCGGCTACAGCCTGCCGGTCAAGGCCACCGTCGACCGCTTCATCGGTGGCTCCAGCGACGCCACCACCTCGGTCGGCCCCGGCTCGGTCAACCTGCTGACCGGCAATCTCACCGTGCAGCGCCAGGACGTCTCGATACCGGGGGTGGTGTCGGGACTCGAATTCTCCCGTACCCACAACTCCCGCGCTGCGGGCAGCGAACCGACCGGAGTGCTCGGCCCAGGCTGGAAGCCCGGCGTCTCGGTGGAATCGGCCGGTGGGGCCGAATGGAAGAGCATCTGGGACGCCAACGGGGCTGGCGAAGGCGCCTACGTCCTGCTCACGGACCTCGAAGGCTATGAATACGCCTTCGAACAGACGGGGGAAAAAACCTACGCCTCCCCGCCTGAATTCACCGGCTGGGTCCTCTCGCGGGAAAACTCGACGGAACTCGCGCTTAGCGACCCCGGCGGGAACCGCACCGTCTTCAAGAAGAACGAAGGCGACTTCACCTACGCGCCCGTCGCGGTGTCGCAGGCAGGCGGCGGCTCGACGCAGATGGTCTACCAAGTGGCCTCGGGCAAGCTGCGCCTGGAAAAGATCATCGCGGCATCTCCGGGGCTGACCTGCACGCCCTCCAACGCGACCACGACCGTCGGCTGTCGCAGCCTGACCTTCACCTACATGACCCCCGCCGAATGGGGAGGCACGTCGGGCCAGGGCGACCGGCTGGGCAAAGTCCGCTATTACGGCCCGACCAGCGGCACGACGATGTCGAACTGGATCGTCGCCCAGTACACCTACAACTCCGAAGGCCGCTTGGTGCAAGCGTGGGACCCGCGCTCCAGCCCGGACCTGATCGAGAAATACGCCTATGCGGCTGGCGGCCAGCTGCAGACGATCACGCCGCCCGGGGAGGAGCCCTGGACGCTCGAGTACGGCTCCTATGACGAAGAGGAAGCCAACGGCCGCCTAGTCGTGGTCAAACGACCGAGCCTCGTGGAAGGTACCCCGGTGGCCCAGACCACGATCGCCTACGGGGTGCCGATAACGGGCAGCGGAGCGCCCTATGACCTCGGCGGCGAAGCGGTGGCCAAATGGGGACAGGAGGACATCCCCGTCGATGCCACCGCGATCTTCCCGCCCGACCAGGTCCCCGCCGAACCACCCTCGAGCTACTCGCGCGCCACCGTCTACTACATGGACGCCGAAGGCATGGCGGTCAACACCGCGACGCCCTCGGGGGCCGGTACCTCCGCGCCCTCGATCACGACCACCGAAACCGACGAATTCGGCAACGTGGTGCGCGAGCTGAGCGCCCAGAATCGCCTCCGCGCACTCGGGGCAGGATCCGAATCGGTAACTCGCTCCAAAGAACTCGACACGCACCGCACCTACGTCGCAAACGGGACCGAGATGACGGAAGAATTGGGACCGCTGCACGACGTCCGGCTCGAATCCGGCGTCACGGTCCAAGCGCGGATGCGAACCCTCGTCCAGTACGACGAAGGTTGGGTTCTCGGGATAGGAGGGCCGGCCAAGCCGCACCAGCCGACCCGCGAAACGACCGGAGCCTTCGTCCCTGCCGAAGGTGCATTTCTCGACCAGCGAGTCACCGAGACCAAATACGACTGGGGCTTTCGCAGGCCGATCGAAACGATCATCGACCCCACGGGGCTCAACATACGCACGAAGACCGTCTACGGCGCTTTTGGGCTCGGCCAGCCGACGGAAATACGCCAGCCCGCGGGCCCCGAAGGTGGAGACGCCCACACAACCAAGATTGCCTACTACGGCGGCTTCGGCGGCGGCGGGCCCCACTGCCTGACCAGTGGGGCGGGCTACACAGGCCTGCCCTGCGAAGTCAAGCCAGCCGCGCAGCCTGGGACCGAAGGGCAGCCCGAGATCCTCGTCAAGAAGATCACCGGCTATGCCTCGATGGGACAGCCCACCGAAGTGATCGAGAGTCCGGGCGGCAAAGAAGAAGCCACGCGCAAAACGATCGCCACCTACGACACGCTCGGTCGCGAGAAAACCGTGAAGATCGAAGGTGGCGGTGCTGCGATCCCCAAACGGGAAACGCTCTACTGGTCGACCACCGGACGGCTGAAGACGACACGCTTCATCTGCGAAGTCGAATGCACGGGCTTCGACAACCAGGCGATCACCACCACCTACGACACGCTCGGCCGAATCACTGCCTATACAGACGCGGATGTCAAGAAATCGACCGTCAGCTATGACCTATTGGGCCGCCCCGTCTCCACCTTCGACGCCAAGGGCACCCAGACGATGAGCTACGACCCAACCTCGGGTCTCCTCGTCAGCCTTAGCGACTCCGGTGCGGGGACCTTCACGGCGAGCTATGACGCCGACGGCAACATGGTCCAGCGGAGCCTTCCCAATGGCTTGGTGGCCACCACGACCTACGACGAGGCAGGGGCTCCGGTCGGCCTCAGCTACGACAAGGTCGCCGGTTGCTCCTCCGAATGCAACTGGCTCTCATTCAGCGCAGAGCGCTCTATCCACGGGCAGGTGCTCTCCCAGACGAGCACCCTCTCTACCCAGGACTACGCCTATGACAAGGCGGGAAGGCTCGGGCAAGTCAAGGACACGCCCCAGGGCGGCGAATGCACCACCCGCACCTACAACTACGACGCCGACTCAAACCGCACGGCGCTGATCACCCGGGCCCCGAAAGCCGGCGGTGCCTGCGACACCAGCTCCGAAGGCTCCGTTCAGTCCTACAGCTACGACAAAGCAGACCGCCTAATCGGCCCTGAAGTCTCCTACGACAACTTCGGCCGGATCACGAGCCTGCCGGGGGCCTACGCAGGAGGGGGGACGCTCTCGACCACCTTCTACGCCAATGACCTTGTCGCGACCCAGTCCCAGGGTGGAATCACAAACTCCTACAAACTCGACTCCGCTCTGCGCCCGCGCGAACGGGTACAGACGGGCGGCTCGGGCGGCACCGAAATCTTCCACTACGCCGGGGGCTCGGACGCCCCGGCCTGGACCGCCAAGGGCACCGCTTGGACGCGGAGCATTCCCGGCATCGGCGGCGAACTGGCCGCGATCCACGACAGCGCGACGGGGGTCAGCCTGCAGCTGGCCAACCTCCACGGCGACGTCGTCGCCACCGCCAGCCTGAGCCAGAGCGCGACCGGACCGACGGCGACCTTCGAGTTCGACGAGTTCGGCAATCCGAAGCAGTCTGGGACGCCGCGATACGGCTGGCTAGGAGGAAAGCAACGAGGGACGGAACTCCCTTCTGGGGTGATCCAAATGGGAGTACGTAGTTATGTACCCGCTGTTGGGCGGTTTATCTCTACTGACCCGGTGATGGGGGGATCGGCAAATGCATACGATTACGCAAATGCCGACCCAGTTAATGGCTTGGACCTCGACGGCAGAAAGCCCTGTGGCCTCACTGTTAAGGTTTCCTCTCGACGACACAGAATGTGGGCAAACTGGAATTACGGATGTTCGACGTCGAAGACACGAGGTTATCCAAGTCCAATAACCATACTAAAGCGCAATGTAAAGTTCGAGCGGCGTACTAAGGGATTGAAGGACGAAATTCTCTATGGTAAGTTCGAAACCAAGAGGGAAGAAGAAGACAGAGACCCGAATGGTAAGTCTAGGAACGGGCGTAGGCTCGAAGAAAGCGGGTCTTGGAGATGCGGCGACATCGGCAGGACTTACCAGATCGTCGTCGAAGTAGTGGTCATCTATCAAATGATCGGATTTGAGCCGAAAAAGGTTACGCACACGGCATCAGCTCAGGCGACATGTCAACGCTGAGGCCTCTAGCAATCGCACTTGTCGCTCTCGGGGCATTCACTATGTGTCTGGGGGGGTGCGGTAACGATGAAGCGGTAGATCCGCTTGGTGAAATCGACCTTGGGTCAAAGACGCTCGCAAATTGCTTGAAAGATAACGGCGCAGAGTTCGCGAGCAAAGAGGAGGAACTCAGTTTCTTTGTTGACGCTCAGGCTGAAGATACTGCCTCGATGTTCGCTATCCACTTGGATAGACCCGCCAAACTTTTTGTAGAACTCTGGCAGGACGGTGAAGACCCTCGAGAATGGCTACTCTGGCAGGCACAGTCATTCGACGAAGACCAGACTCCTTCTGAGATTGTGGCTTCACTTCCAAGCGAAAACTATGTTGCATACATTCGTAGTCCAAGCAAAAGCCAGCGCCAGTCACTGGAAGCATGTACGAACTAGCGCATCATCAGTTGGCTTTCTAGGCGCTGAGTGAGTGAGAGACCTTACTGAGTCTTGTATTGGGATGCTACGATTTTGGCGGGGCCTCCCAAATGAAGCATGAGACAGGGCGTTGGCGTCCGCCGCCTTGGCGTTACGTTGTGACCGCCGTCGTGGTTGTCCTCCTACTCAGCGCAGCTGTTGCCCTACTTTTTGTGCTAGCCGATATTCTCGGGAATTCACTGACCTAACCAAGCATGGCTACAAATGCTCTGCTCCTAGTGCTTATGCTGTAATCGCTTTGAGCATGTTGGTTGCGGGAGAGCGGTTCAGGCAAGCCCTGCTCTCTGGCGATCGGACCGGACATTTGCATGAGCGCCTTCTACCTGTCGTAATTTGGTTCTACGATCTATTGACCAATGGACCGACAACGGCCGAAAAGGGAGGGCGTGATGGACAGGCTTGAGCCAGGGAACCTACGCGCAGGAACTGCGCTTGGAGCAGTCGGAGCGGTGTTGGGGATGGCGGCGTTGATTGTCTCTCTTGTCGGCAACGCCAACGCGCTATCTGGCTCTACCCGAGTACAGAAGGGAGACATTGCGCCGGGGGCCGTCACTGCGAAGGCGTTGGCCAAGGGATCTGTTCACGCACGAGCCTTGGCGAAGAACGCGGTTAAGCCAAAGAATCTGTCTAAGGAAGTCGTGACTGCCAGAGCGCTGGCGAAGGCCGCCGTCACCGCTGAGGCGCTCGGCGAGAACTCGGTGACGGCATCCGCGATTGCCCCTGGCTCCGTCTACGGGGGCGCCCTCGGAACACAGACCATCCACACCGTTCCGATCACTGACCTCGACGTCGTTGCCGAAAACGGGACCTGGACTGCGTCCAATACCGAGACAGCGCTCTGCGGGGTGGGGGAACGTCTACTCGGTGCCGGCTTCGCCTTTTCCAATCCAGGCAATCGCGAAGTCGCCTTCCTGCAAGCCCATCCATTCGTAAACGCTTCCTCGAGTGGCGTCTCCGGACGCATCACCAGCAACTCGGGCGGCAGTGCCGTGGGCGAGGTCGTGGCGCTCTGTCTCAAGTGACAGAGCGCCACAAGCATCGGTTCTAGGGTTTAGGCGCGCGTACCCGCACGCGCGCGGGCTTGCTGCGGCCGACCTCCCACGGGTATCCGGCTTGCTTTGGCACCACGGCTCGGATCCTGTAAGTCGTCGTCCGCGTGGTCGCGTCAAAGCGATAGCGACCGCGGAAGACGCCATTTGCGTTTGTGGTCGCGTGCCGGAAGGTAAACCAGCGCTTTGAGCGAAGAGCACTCGCTTGCAGCACGACCGCCCGTCCTGCCGCGTTCGGCCCCGGCAGCTTGCCGACGAGGCGGATCCGGCCTCCCGCCTTGACCTTTCGGGGGATGATGCGAAGGGTCGGCTTTGCGTGGGCGTAGTAGTGCACCGAGCGCGCGACCTGGAAGGTGTTGTGGCGGTAGCCGAGCATGAACTTGCGGTTCGGGCCCGGCGGCACCGTATAGGTGAAGTGCCCGTTGGCGTTCGTCGTCGTCGTCGCAACCGGGGTAAGGCCCTCGGAGCTTTCCAGCGTCTGCATCTGCACGCAGATCGTCGCCCCGCTAATCGCGTCGCCAGCGTTGTCGGTGAGCTCGCCGGTCACCTTGGCGGTTTGGTTGTATGGGACCGTGACCGTATCGCCATGGGAGGTCTCGAACTGCACGTTCAGCACTTCGCCTCCGACCACGGCCGATTCGGTGCAGGAGTTGTCGACGTTGACGGTCTGAGGTGTCGAGCAGGTCTTGTTCGGCTCGCCGATGCTCGAGTAGTCCGCTGCGCAGACTTCGACCGTGTTGACTCCATCGTGGAAGGGAAAAGCTGCGGTGTCGAGCGTCCAATCCGCTTCGATGCTCGTCGGACACGGCGTAACGCTGGCAGCCACCATGCCGACAACGCTCGGGTTTTTGACCTGAAACAGGTCGCAGTCACCGATCTTTGGCTGTCCAGCAGGCAAGCCATTGACCAAGACCGACACTTCGCTGAGGCCACCGCCTTCGTCGCTTGCTTCGAGTTCAAGATCCTGCTGGCCTCGCACGATTCCTCCGGCCAGAAGCGATCCTTGCGGGGTGGTGAGCTCAGGAGCGACGGGATCGACCTCCGTTGCCGCGATGTAGTGGGCTGAGATCGACGGCCCCGCCTCGCAGCCCGGTGCGTAGTTGCCGTCGCAGCCGAGGAAGAGCCAAAAGCCGAAGAAGAATTTTGAGTTGACGTGGAAGATGCGTTGCGACTCGCCCGCGCAGTTCGCCGGCCAGCCTTGTTCGTAGACGAAGAACTTCGTGCCGGGACCGGCGCCGCAGGATTTCGCCGAGATCGTCACCGATTCGACCATGCCTCCCGGCGGTGAGTCGATCGGTACTTCCCAGAAGCTGTAGGTCGCGTTGACGTGGCCCGTCTCGGTGATCGTGAGCGCTCCACCGGGTTGGGCGCAGGTGTTGGTTCCGCTGAAGGCAACGCCCGGGTTGACGGCGAATTTGACGCCCGGTGTGTTGCCGCTCGGCAGTGCCGAGTCACAGACCTCGTAGATGTAGCGGGCCGGGCTGGCGCTCGCAGTGCCCGGCGTAACCAGGGCAGCGAAGGCGATGAATACCGCCAGCAGGCGAGCGGTTCGCGCTCCGGGACGATGCGAGCTAAGCGTCTTGGGTGGGAAATCCATCTCACTCATCTCCTTCTCTGTTGTCAGCGCTCAAAGCCGAACTCGCTTTGAACCTGGCTTGGGCTGGTCGAAGTAGCTGAACTGCCTTCCTGCGGCGCCGCGGCCGGCGGGGGAGGGGGCGGAGGAGGATTTGCTTCGAGGCTCGTGACTTCGCTGACATTGGGTTCGACCTGGGCGGTCGCGCGGTGGGCACGATTTCGCTGCGCGGCTTTTCTGCGGGCGCCTTCTTGTCTAGCTCGGCGCCGGGCAGCCCGCCTTGCTCGTATGGCGGCCCGGCGCCTGCGCTCTGCCTCCCGAGCCGCTCGCAGAGAAGGGGCACGCGCTTGGGATGCTCCGGCAGGCTTGACGCTCGCCCTCGACGTCGAGGGGGACTCTCCCTCACCGTCCTTGAGGACGGTGAGGGATGTGACGAGGAAGAGGAGCGCGACGAGGCCAAGCGCGCCGAGCGCCAGCATCCGCGGACCCGGCACGGCAAAGGAGCGCCGTGGTCCGGCGAGGATCGCTTGCACGCGCTCCTCGCGCTCGCGCTGGAGTTCCTGCTCGAGGTCCTCCCGCAAAGGCACCGACTCCTCGGCGAGCGTCTGCCAACCCCGCCCGGTGCGGATGCTTGGCCGTTCATCAGGGCCATCTCCCACAGGTGCCCCTTGCCCATCGCGTGTCTCGTCTGCTTGGCCAAGACTCACGTGCTACCTCCTGACTGACGAACCCCTTGCGCTGCCTGGCGCAGCTCTTTGAGAGTCGGCTCGCGAAACCAGGGCCTCAATTGGATTTTCGTTGGGGGCAAATGTCGGTAGATCAGGAGTCCACTGCCCGGATCGGCTCCGCGCAGGACACCGGGCGGGATCAGCTCGCGGTAGGTATCGCCCTCGGTCCTCGTGCGGCGGCCATGCTCGCCGGAGGTCTCCGAGCGCTGTTCGAACTCCCCGGCGCCGATGACGTTCGAAAAGTAGGAAAGGGTCTCTGGGTCTGAGATCCCCGAACCCGCGATCTTGGCGGCATGGTTGTTGACGATCGTCGTCGCGCGCTCTCCGAAGCGCACTCGTACCTGGGCGAGGTCTTGGAAGACCGAGAGCAGCTGTATGCCCTGACCCGCGCCGGTCGAGGCGATCTCATCGAGGTTGGGGATCGGGGCGATGTTCGCCGCCTCGTCGAGGAGGAGAAGAAGTGGCGGGTCAAGCGGTCCACCGGTGCTCGCCGCCAACCCCTCGGCGATCGCCACGAGCTCCTGTACGACCGCGGCGAAAAGCGGGCGGAGCCGCTCCTGTTCGCTACGGGGCGCGCAGAGGTAGAGGGTGTTGGAGCCGTTCAGGAGCCTCGCGGGCGTGTAGTCGGCCCCCGCGGTCTCCTCGGCGACGCGGGGATCGGCAAAGGCCGCCAGGGCCAGCTCGGCGGTGGTGAAAACTGAGGAGAGCTGGCGCGCCTCGCGGTTCTGCGTCGCCCACCAGGCGCGCGTCGCCTCAGGCACCTCGGTCGCCTCGAGCAATGCACTGACCTCGGCCTGGCATCCCTCTGGCCCTTCGTCGAGCCAGCGCACCACCGAGGCCATCGTGTGCCCGCTGGCGGCGGCGGCGAAGAGCAGCGGAGCCAGCAGCTTCTCCGCCGCCGCGAACCAGAAATCCGCGTCCTTGAATCCGCCCGAGCCCCCGAGGCGGGCGGCCCCCGTGAGCCAGTGGGCTACGCGCGTCGCCCCCCACCAGCTGCGTGCGCTCCACAGCGGCGTAAGCCGCGAGCGTGGCTCGCCGGTCACCTGGACGGGGTCGAAGATCATCACTTCGCCAAGCGACTCCCGTCGCGCCAGCGTGTCGGCGATCAGGTCGTTCTTCACCGAGGTCGCGACCACTGGCCCTTCCCACTCGAGCAAGGCGGGGATCACCAGGCTCGACGTCTTGAACGCCTGGGTCGGCGCGAAGACGATCACCGACTGGCGCTCCTCGGCGGCGAGCAGCATCCCCTTGGCGCGACCGAGCGTGAGGCGTCCGGACTGGGGCGAGGGCACCCGCAGCACCCGCAGGTCGCGCTTGCGGGCCAAGCGCGCACTTGGCGGCTTGCGTGCCCCTGAGGCGGCGAGGAGGGGTGGCGGCTCGATGCGCGCCGCCCCTCGCCTCGCGGCGAGGGCGAGCCCCGCGAGCGGGGCGGCGATCAGCGCCGCGGTCGCATAGAAGCCAAGCGCCCCCGGCAACTCGGCACGGACATTTCGCGGCCAGGCCGTGCGGGGATCGGCGAGGTGGGAGGGGAGGCGAACGGCGGCGCTGATCGCCTCGAACGCCGGAACACCAGCCCAGCCGGAGCCGAAGAGCGCCGCCGAGAGCGCCCCGGTGAGCCAGATGGCGCCGACGATCGCCCCTATGGCGCCGCCCACGAGCCAGTAGAGCCGCGCTTCGGCGCCCATCAGGGTGCCCCTCCTCCCGCGGCGAGCACGCCCATTTGCTCGTCGGTGTAGGTGATCTCCCGCTCGAACGAGGACATCTGATGCTGGGCGAGCCAGGACTCTTGGCCCACCACCCAAAGCGCCTCCCCGAGACGAAGCGTCATCGTCAGCTCGGTCTCGGTCTCGCTCAGGCCGAGCTCGCTTCTAAGCACGCCGCGCTGGTCGGGCGGCTGCAGGTAGAGGACCTTGGTGCCGGAGTCGGCGATCAGCCCTTCGACGATCCGCGCCTCGCGCGACCCTGCCGCGCCTGAGGCGCCGAAGTCGGTGACGCGGTGGGCGGAGAGGATGTTCTGTATGCCGAGCGCGCGGCAGAGCTTGAAGTTCGACTGAAGCCACTCGGCGACGCCGATTTGGCTGGCTACCCGCCAGACCTCCTCGACGATCGAAATCACCTTGGCGCTGGGGCGGCCCTCGCGCTGGGCGATCCGCTTTCGCTCAAGCAGGATCGCCTGCTGCCAGGCCGCGGCGCAGGTCATCAGCACGCCGAGTGCTGCGGAGTCCTGCACAGCGCTGAGATCCAGGACGACGAGCGGTGCGTCGAAGTCGATCCCCGGCGTGGTCGGTCCGTCGAACATGCCGCGCAGGTCGCCCTCGCAGAGGCGCTGCAGGGCAAGCGCCGAGTCGCGGTTAGCCTCGGCGAAGTCCTTGGCGCTGGGCGCCGAGACCGCGGCGACCATCGCCTCGCGCGGGTGAAGCAACGCGTCTACCACCATCGGCAGCGTCGGCTCGCTCGCCCCGCACTCATCGTTCACCAGGTCAAGCGCCACCCGCAGCCCGGCGTCCTCCTCGGGCAAAAGCTCGCGGCGAAGCGCCGCAAGCGCCACTGAGCGCAGCAGGCCAAGCTGAGCTTCGCGCCCGCCGCGGCGGCTGATGGGGTTGAGGCGAAGCTCGCCGCCCGGCTTGAGCGCGATCGGCCGCACGCCAAGCGCCGTGGCGAGCAGCTGGTACTCGCCCTTTATGTCTAGCACCCACGCCTGGCGGCCGAAAAGGTGCTGGCGGTAGACGTAGGTCTTGAGAAAGGCCGACTTGGCATAGCCAATGCCGCCGAGGACGAGCATGTTGGGGCTGCGCAGGATGCGGCGCTCGTAGAGCTCCCACGGGTCATAGGCAAAGGCGCCCCCAGAGGCATCGCGGCCGACGTAGACGCCGGGGGCGCCAACCCCGCCTTGGGCGAGGAAGGGATAGGCGGCCTGGAAGTGGGCGCTCGTCGCCGAGTGCCCCGGCCGCTCGCCGCGAGCACCCCAGATCATCGCAGCCCCCGGCAGAGCGGCAGGGTGTTGGCAAAGCCGGCGTCCTGCTCGCCGTAGAGCGGCTGCAGTTCGAGGCGGGCGAGCTGCCCGGCATGCTCGACGTCGCTCTTGGTCCGCTGCAAGAGCTCGTCGGTCGCGTTGTAGGCGCTGACGAAGGCGACGTAGCGAAGCAGCGCGTGCCCGTCGGCGAGCTCCTGCTCGCGGCGCGAGGCTGCCTGCTGGCGGCGGCGGACGCGGGCGGTGGTCAAAAAGCCCTGGCGCTCGCGGGCCATCTCCTCGGCGACCTCGGCGGTCTGTGCCATCTCGGCCTTGCGCATCGCCAGCGCATAGGGGACGGGCTCGATCGTCACCGAGACGGTGCGAAGCGCGGCGCCCTGCATCAAAAGCGGTGCGAGGAAGGCGGGGCCGACGTCGGAGCGCGGCCAGGAGGAGACCCAGTAGGTGCAGTGATAGGCGGAGTCGGTGCGGTAGTGCGCCCAGCTCGCCTCGGCGGCGAGCGGGCCCATCAGCGCCGGGTCTACGCCCTCACGGTCGGCGTCGCCGATCGCCGCGCGGGTGCGCCCTTGGTGCCCGAAGGGGTCGAAAGCGTCGCGGATCACCTCGGCGTACTGGCGGGGGCGCAGCAGGCCGAAGACGGTGATCTCCGCCGTGCCGAGGCGCTGCGCGAGGGCCTCGGCCTCGCGCAGAAGCAACTCGCAGGCTCCCTCCTCGCCACCGCCGAGGCGCTTGATCTCACGCGCGCCGCGGCGCTGATCGATTTGCAGAGCGATCAGCACTTCGTGCTCCTGGGTCACCGGCGCCGCCGCCTCGAGCAGCTCGATGTAGGAGCGGACGAGGTTGCAGTCGAGCGGCAGGCTGCGGTCGCGCTTTGCCTGCATGTAGGCGGCGAGCTCATCGCCCTGGCCCGGCAGCGTGCGCTCGATCCATTGCAGGCGCCGCACCGGGCTTCCGTCGCGGGCGCAGCTCGCAAGCACGCCGCCCCAGGCGTCGAGCGCCCGCTCCTGCTCCGCGCGGTCGCGCAGCGCGAAGGCGCCAGCCCTGACCGCGATCGCGGCCGTGTAGGTGCCGGCACGGCGGTCGCGCATAACGCCGACCTGCTCTGAGCCGTAGGGCACTGAGAGCAGGTCGAGATCGGCCAGCTCGGGCGGCAGCGAGAGCTCATAGGCAGCCTCTTCCCCTCCCCCGACGCGCATCCCCGCGCCGGGGGCGCTTGAGCGGTAGGCGCCGCCGTCGTGCTTGAGGCGAAGTGCCCAGCGCACGAGGACCGGCGCCCACTCCTCGGCTGTCCGCCCGCCGAGCGGCACAAAGATCGCCGCGCTACCCAGCGAGAGGACGAAGATCGCGACGAGCATTCCGGCAAGGCCCCGCAGCGCATAGAGCGAGCCGAGACCGATGAGCGCCGCGACCGCGATGATCGCCAGCTGACCGGCCTGCAAAGGGCCAACGAGCGAGCGCTGCTCGAGCGGACCAAAGCGATAGCGGCGCTCGTTCATCCGCCTGGCCTTCCTGTGCCTTTGGCAGGCAGATCCTGCGGCGGGCGGGGCGGTTGTTCGCTCGGGCTCCTTGCATCGGTCGAACCCTCGCCTGCGCCGCCGGCAGCGCCGCTCACGCGAGCGTGACCTTTGCCCTGCGAGGCATCCTGCGGCGGTTGCGGCGCCACGCTCGGCTGACTCGTCCCTTTCGCCACGGCGCTCTGCTCAAGGCGCCGCGCACCCGTGCGGGCTGCCCCCGCGACGGCGACCGGCGCGGCAGCGGCGGAAGCGGGCGAGGCAGCACCAGCAGCCGCCGAGGCGCCAGTCGCGGCTGTCGTCCCGCCGCCTGCCGCGCTCACTTGCGCGCCGCCTCCGGGGGCCGTCCCGCCGCCTCCACCGGGCCGGGGGAGAGGCGTGCCCCGCCCATTGCCGCCCGAACCGCCCCCGCCGCTCACGCCCCAGACCTCCGGCGCCGAGGCGCCCCAGTTTGAGCGCGCCATATTTCGAATGATCTGCACCTCGCTTGCGAGCCTGCAGGCCGCTCTGAGTGGCGCCGCTTGCCGAGCGGCGCCCGTAGGCGGCACCCATCGCACCCTCGGCGAAAGGCACGAGTCGCAACAGCATGAAGGGCGCAAAGCAGGCCAAGAGCATCAGCGCCGAGGCGGCGAGCAGGTGCTCGACGCCTCCCCCTTTGGCCGCGAGGAGGCCAGCGGCGAGGGCGATGATCGAAACGATCACGAACTTCGAGGCGATCACGACGACTAGCAGCTCGCTCGTGCGCCGCAGCGCACCCGCCCAGCGCGGCCAGATCGAGGCGGCAAGCGCCATCGGCATGAAGAGCGCCACCACGTAGACCGAGGCGTCGCGGGCGATCAGCTCGATCCAAACGAAGAAGGCGGCAAAGCCGCCGACGATCGCCGCAAGGAATGTGACGAAGAGGGGCACGGCCGCCGCTCCCGTGGCAGCGCCTGCCGGGCTCGCGGCGCCGCCGGCCACGCCCCCGGCTTTGCCCAGGCTTGCGAGCGCCGAGCGGAAGAAATGCTCGCTGTGCTCCTGGGTGGCTACGGCGATCGCGTGGCACATGCCGTCGGTTGCGACCAGCAGAAGCTGCACCACCGCGAAGGCGACGCTGGTCGCGATGAAGGCGAGCGGAAGGTTGACAAGCAGGGCGCGGGCGAGCAAGCCCCAACTGCTCTGCGCCAGCGCCTCGAGGATCGCGAGGAGCAGCATCGCGGCTGCGAGGACGGCAGCGATCTCAGCCATCTGGCCGTACTCGGCGAGGAAGCCTTCGCTGGTCAGCTTCGGTGTCGTCGTCTTCTCGATCTCGCCCGCGACCTGGGCGATCAGCCACCCGGCTCCCTCGCTGACCCAGGTGGTCACCTGCTCGAAGACTCCGTTGCCGACTCTCTTCAGGGCATCCTTGACCGGGGAGGTGAGGGTGCCGATCGCCTTGTCTGTGACCGTGTCGCAAACGTCGCTGAGCGGATTGCCGCTGCCGATCAGCCCCTCCGTGACTGCGCCCACCCCACCGGTGACGCCGTCGACCACTGTGCAGGGGATGTTGGCGCGCGCCTGCGGTGGCGAGGGCTGTGCGAGCAGCGCGAGCGTGGCGAAGACACCTGCCAGCGCGGCAGTCACGAGGCGTCTACGGCGACAGCTCATAGCTCCGGAGCTGCCTCGCGATGCCCAGCACGCCGTACCCGCCGAGCGGTCCGGGACGGGTCGCTAGCTTTGGCGAAGGGCCGAAGCCCCCGCGCGTCTGTGCGATTCGCCACTGGCCTTCGTGCCAGCGAAGCTCGGTGTGGGTGAGGCCGAAGTAGGCGGCCGGCTCTACTGAGGAGGCGTTGCCGAGCAGGGTGAAGCCCCAAGTCATAACCCGCGCCCGTTGCGGGGTGAAGGACTCGATCCGATATCCGATCGGGACCGCTGCGTAGAGGGTCTGCGTTCCGTCGGCGAGACCCTGGCCGATCGGCCCCGCGGCGATCCGTCGCTCCCCGGGCGAGTTGGTGGCGAGCATCGTCGCCGCGTAGTCGGGCATAGCCACCGCTTCGATCCGCCGGCGAAGCACACCTGGGCGCAGGATCGATGGCGAGGCAAAGCTTCGCTCATAGGCGGCGACGGCGGAGGCCGCGCCGCTCGGCGTGTCGGGGAAGCCAACCGGCACCCCCGCCTGCATGCGAATCGTCTTCTCTTCGGCGGGGTCCGGGCTTGCCGTCGGCGCCGTCGTCCAGCCGATCAGTCCCCCGAGGAGGAGGGCGGCGAGCAAGGGGACGAAGCGGGCGAACGCCGAGTGCGATCCGTGAGCGGCGTCGTCGTAGCGGCGAGCGCTCACCTGACCGCTCCTCCGGCGTCGACGAAGAAGTTGATGATCGCTGCGAGCGCGCCGACGAGGAAGGCACCGCCGGCGGCGATCACCACCTTTGTCCGTCCCGAGTCGGCCTGGCTGTAGTTGTTGGTCCGGCTGCCGAGCACCCATTGCCCGATGCCGAGTAGGGCACCCGCTACGCAGCCGAGCAGGATGAAGGCCGCGAGACCATCGACGAGCTTTTCGGCTGCCGGCAGGCCCGGCAGGGCATGGGAATTAGGTTTGACCTTGACGGCAGCGGTGAGGAGAAGCTGGTTGACGAACGTCGCGAGTGCCACGGCGGCTCCTTTGGTCAAAGTGGGTCCGTGGCTCTCTTGTCAACTCAGCCCGGCGAATCCGCCGGCCTAGATGCCGCATTCGGCCGAGCGCATCTAGGTCGTCCGCGTTTGGCGGGCGACTATGCTTTAACGAGCCAACAAACTGGGTGTTTGCAGGGAGGCGCCAGGATCAGGCAGATCGCCTCGTGTCGATCAGCGCGACGCTGCAGTCACAAGTTCATGCCCGGCTCCACCCGGAGCTTGGGTGGCTGGAGATCGTCTGCGGCCCCTCGAAATGAGTGTCTACTGGACGCCGCGCCACTTGCCTTCGCGGCCTGGCTGGCATCGCTTCGAAATTTCACGACCGGCGATTGTCATCGGTCCTGTGTCGGACACAAGACATGAAGAGTTCAAGCCAGCGGACAGCGAGTCGAGCTGGTGCCGTTTGCGTCGTCCAGCTAACGAATTGCGGTACTCACAGAGCGGGCGACGCCCTCGGCCGAACCCCGCGGCTATTCGGGAAATTAAACCAAATACCCAAAAAAACTTGACTTAAGCCCAAGGCCCTTTACTCTGAATACGCCTCTACAGCGGAGGCCTGAAGTCCTCGATCTCCAGTCAAGTAGATCGAGCTTGGGCAGCCCTAAAACCGAGGAGGGTCGTGTCTCGCGGACACAACGCAAGACGAAAGGCGAAGCGGCAGCAGGCCCGAGCCGCCGCTGAACCCCCGCAGCGCCAGAGTCTAAAAGACTCGCGGCGGCCGGTGACCTGGCTCCCGGTTCTAGCCATAGCTGCGATCCTTGTCGCTACAGCGATCCTTGGATTCGGCGCCGACAATGGCCCGAGCCGAAAACAGATCGATCAAGAGGTAACCGCACTACTCGCCGGCATCCCTCAACACGGGACCACCTTGGGATCGCCAGATGCGCCGGTGACCCTTCAGATGTTTGCCGACCTCGAGTGTCTGACAGTCAAGCGCTTCGTCGAGTCATACCTACCTTCGATTATCAGTGATTGGGTCCATACAGGCTCGCTAAAGCTGGAATATTTCTCGCTTAAGACAGACACAGTTGACGAACATATTTTCTTCACGCAAGAAGCGGCGGCGCGGGCTGCTGGCAGGCAAAGCAGAATGTGGAACTTTGCCTTGACGTTTGTGCGCCAGCAAGGCCAGCATCTCACCGACTACGCAAACGATGCATTCCTCGCTCGCATCGCGTCTCAAGTCCCAGAACTGAATATGGAACGGTGGAATCGAGACCGAAGAGATGCATCGCTCTTCGAATCAATTGCATTGGGCATTCAATCAGGCAATGCCCAGGGTTTGAGTTCGACACCTTCGTTCATAATAACCAGTCATACAAACACGTCACCAGTTCGAGGTGAAATCCAATCTTCGTTGGAAAAAGACATTCAAGCTTTGAACGCAGAAGCTTTCAAGGACGACCCAATCCTCAAAGTCAGTTGACATGTACAAAGTAAGCCTGGATAGACCGTCATTGGGAGGGCAAGGATCCAATCTCGCCTCTCGAAATTTTCGATCTAACTAGCGGGACTAGAAAGAATGCGCAGGGGGGAAATCAACGGGAGACTGATAAATGTTTTCACGGTTATATAAATCATATATAACGTACATAACATGCATAGCTGCGATCTGCGCAAGCGCCAGCTTTACGGTGTTGGTGTTCGGTGCGGGCATTGCAGCGGCTTGCGAAGGGACCGGTGATCCGCCCCCCTGCAGCGAAGCACCATCGGTTACCACTACGGCAGCCACAAGCGTCACCTATAACTCGGCTTATATGAACGGACAGGTGAATCCGAACGGCTGTGAAACGACCTATTTCTTTGAAATCAAGAAAAGTACGAGCGAAACCTGGGAAAAAAGGTTTACGCAATTCGCTGGATCAGGGACCTTTAGCGAATCCGTATCTGAATGGGAACCCTTCCTGCAGCCTGAAACTACCTATGAATACCGACTAAACGCGACCAATGCCGCTGGCTCGAAACAAGGATCGGCAGTGAAATTTACGACGCTTAAAGAACCGCCCCCTGGGGAAAAACCCTCGGTTACCACTGAAGCGGCATCGGGGATTACGAGTAGCGGCGCGACGTTGAATGGGTCCGTAAACCCGCATGGACTTTCTACTACCTACAAATTCGAATATGGCACTGCTAAAGGGTCGCTCACTAAATCGACTGCGTCCGTGAACATCGGGTCAGGGACCACCAGCCAGAAAGTAAAAGCGGAAGTAGGCCTCGAACCAGGGACGCTCTACTACTTCCGTATATCTGCAAGCAATTCCGCTGGTACGAGCACCGGAAGCGAACTGTCCTTCACCACATCGGCGAGCCTTTGGAAAATCAAGGAAACGCCGAATCCTAAAGAAGCGAACGACAGCAACCTGTACGACGTCAGCTGCAATCCAAGCACGAATGCCTGCACTTCGGTTGGGAAGAGCACCAGCTCGGGGGTAGACAGCCCGGTGGCGCAACGCTGGAACGGGACCTCATGGTCCGAACAGACCGCCGCGAAAAAGTCGGGCTCCACCCATAACCGCCTGTTCGGTGTCGACTGTCCCTCGGAAACTCGGTGTCTAGCGGTTGGCAACTATCAAAACGCCGAAGGCAATCCAGCTACCCTCGGGGAGATCTGGAATGAAAGCAAATGGTCGGTTCAGTCGACACCGGTCCCGTCTGAAGCGACCTCCAGTGAATTGGTAGCTGTCGGCTGCAACTCGACCGCAAACTGCCGAGCCGCGGGATCTGCGGTGATCAACGGCGTCAAGACGGCGATCATGCAGAAATGGGTCAGCCCCACGTGGTCTTCCGAGTCGATCCCTATTCCCGAAGGAGCCAACTCGAGCCAGCTCGACGGGGTCGACTGCCTATGGTCGAACTTCTGCGTCGCGGTTGGCCGCTACTCCACCGGCGGTGGCCTACCCAAAAGCCTAGCCATGTTCTGGAACGGCACCGAATGGAAACTCCAGACTCTGACTGACCCCAAAGAAGCCGTCCTGAGCACCCTGCTCGACGTCTCTTGCACGCCGACGCCGAACCGCTGCATGGCGGTGGGGGGCTGGAAGAACAGCAAATCCGAACAGTTCACGCTGGCCTACCGTTTCGACGGATCGACTTGGACGCTGCAGAGCACGCCCAATCCCTCCGGAAGCATCGCGAGCGTCTTCCAAGAGGCCTCTTGTGCGACCGAAACGTCCTGTACGGCGGCTGGGAGCTGGGTCAGCGGCAGCGGCGGATCGAATCAGACCCTTGCCGAGGCATGGAACGGGAGCAGTTGGTCGATTCAGGGCACCCCGAATCCCGCAGGTGCGACCTTCAGCGCTTTCTTTGGCGCTTCGTGCGTGGGAAGCAGCTGCTTCGGAGTGGGGTGGAGCACAAACTCCTCAGGAGTAGACACCACCTTGGCAGAGTTCCGAGAATAATCACTAACCGGCCTACACATCCACGAAAACCCCGTAAGTGCGGGGTTTTTGTGGTTTTCGGGGAGTTTCGTTGAAACAGAGGGGTCGACGCACGCGCCCCATGCGGAGTCGATAGGCGAGCGGTACGACGTCGCTGGATGATCGACGCGGCTGGCGCGCCGAGATCGAGGGCGCGCCGGAGGCGAGCACGCCTATCGGTGAGTGGGCGCGGCAGATTCGCGCTCTCGACCCGGGCTATCTGAAGGAGCTGAACTGCTGTTTCGTCTGCGTTTCGCCACTTGAGGATGCTCCGGAGGAGGAAGACGAGGTACTTTCTTGGACATTGACCGCCGTGCCGCTCGCGCTAGTGCTGGATTCCTGTTCGGCACGCGCAAAGGCATCGGTCTGCTGCTGAACTTGTTGAGCTGCTGTTTGGACCGATGTCTGCTCGCTGTTTCTCTCGTCCGTCGCTGCGGTCCGCCGGTGGATGCTTGGCGTTGCAGCGCTGAACCGGGGAACAGTTGAGGAGCTCCTGCTGGGAACCAGATTGGGCGCATCCCCTTGTCGCAGATTGTCCTGCGCGGCCACCGGTTCGCGGGCATGAGACTCTTCACCGGTGGAAAGGCCGCCAATGCCCGGCCCCACGGCGCCGCTCACTCCCATGACGCAAGCAACGGCCACCGTTGCGCAGGCGCCGACCGCTCTTCCAGCTCCGCTCGAGGCGAGAATGGGGGTGGTGTCCCCAGCCCCGGGGAGCGTCAGGCGCCGCGCCAAGTCGTGTGCTCTAGCCCAAAGTCCGCTGGCTCCTTCCCCCGCCTTGTCTATGACGGCCTCAAAGCCGGTTGGTAGATGGAATGTCTGGCCACTACCGATGAAGGAGAGCCAAGCCGCAAGCCCGACCTCGGCGACCAGCTGGTCGCTGCTCTTAACCGCGAGCGATTTGTAGAGGCGTTTCATCGCGGCCTCGTGACATCGGCGCGCCTTGGATTCGTGCCAGCCGAGACGGCGCGCGGCCTCAGCCAGTGGCATCTCCTCGAAGTACATCAACGCAACTATCTGACGCTGGGGCAAATCGAGCTTCGCAATCGCGCGGTGGACCTTCCGCATCCGATCGGCGTCCTCGGCGAGCTGAGCCGGCGTCGGTGTCGCCTCGTCGACCAGCTCCGCCAGAACCTCGCTTGAGACTTCCGTCGGACGGCAGTTACTCGCCGTAAGTACGTTCTGCATCCGCCGCCAGGCGCAGTGGATCATCCAGGCGACCGGGTCTTCGATCTCGACATCTTTGTTGAGGCAGCGAACGTATTCGGCATGCGCTGTGGCAAGCAGTTCGTCGCAGTGCTTGAAGATGAACTGGGGGTGATAGCGCCGCCGCACGAGCAGACGGGTGAAACCGCTGCGGACTGCGTCCAGCTCGACCTGGCTCAGCTCTCCTGCGCCGTCTGGTTTGTAGAACATCGGCCCTCCTATCGGATGCTAGCGGCCCAAAAGCGCTTTTCCGCCTGCTCGATGGCTGCCTGGACACATGTGCTTTACACCTATGTCAAGTGAGAAGGCTCAATCCGTCGGCCTAATTTCTTCACCGACGGATCTCTGCCATTCGGCTGACAAGAAGACCGCAGATGGCGGTCTTCGACGACAATCGCATGCCCCATCGGTGCCGCGGCGGGCGACCGCCGCATGTTGTCGGACACCTCCGCCTCCTTGCACTGACCGCATTGGGGGCGTCCGTCTATCTGTTTGGATGCGCGACCGCCCGGCACCACGGCCACGCCTCTGCTCCCCTCGTCGCCGGAGAGCGAGCTGGGCTGATCCCTGCGGCTCGAGCTCGCCTCCGCGACTCATCTAGCCAAGCGTTTTGCAAGCGCCTATGCGCGCGCGGCCTACCTTCGCCGACCGCCACGGCTGTCTGGCGCGACGGGAGCGGTTGAGCATCACCTACGCGCAGCAGCGGCACATGTGCCAGCCGGTCGTCGTGGTCATCGCCCAGCTGTCGGGGCGATCTCCTTCAAGGCCCACTCCCGGAGCGTGCTTGGTGCCAGCGTAATCCTCAAAGACGATCGCGCCGCTGCGTTCTCGGTCGGCTTTACCCTCAAGCACCGCGGAGCGCGCTGGCGCGTCGTCGCGATCTCCCTTCCGAGCTGAGCGGATGTCCGATGGAGGCAGGCTCGCTCACACCACGGGTTCCAGGGCTTCTCATTGGGCTTCCCGTCGGCTTGCTGATCGGGCTCATAGCCATCGTCATGTCCATTGCGGTCCTTTTCGGCGGGGGCGCGAGCTGCGGCAGCGGAGAGGCAGTCGGCGGGCTTGGCCCCAAAGCGCCTAAGCGCCTCGTACCGATCTACGTGCAGGCCACCGGTCGCTTTGGATTGGGGGAGAAGGGCCCTTCGATCCTCGCTGCGATCAATTGGGTCGAGAGCGGCTTCGGCACCAACATGGGCACCTCCTCGGCGGGCGCGATCGGCTGGATGCAGTTCCTCCCCTCGAGCTGGGAAGCCTTCGGCGTCGACGGCAACGGGGACGGAAAGAAGGATCCCTATAACCCCTGGGACGCGATCTTCGCCGCCGCGCACCTGCTGCGTGTCTCCGGCGCACCCGGCGACTGGCATGGTGCGATCTTCTCCTACAACCACGCCGAGTGGTACGTGGAAGAGGTCTTCGCCCATGCGAAGCGCTTCTCTTCAGGTCAGAGCGTTCAGGTCGCCGGCCTCCTCGGTGGCTGCGCCGCCGCCGTAGCGCCTAACGAAGCCGTCGGCAAGATGATCGCCGAGGCCGATCGCCTCAGTGCGATCCGGCCTCGGACCCGCTACGTCTACGGCGGCTCGCACGGCGTCTCGCCGACGCCGCCAAACGGCCCCTTCGACTGCTCATCGGCCGTCTCTCACCTGCTGCAGGTCGCTGGCTTTCGCAACCCGACGATGGACACGATCGCCCTGCTTGGCTGGGCGAACCCGGGTCCCGGCCGTTGGGTGACGATCTTCGACAAGCCCTACGGCGGAGACGCACACACCTTCATTGAGTTCAGGCCGGGCGTAACGCCGCCGGGCAAGCGCTTTTGGGGAACGTCGGGATTTGTGGCGCCCGGTCACGGGCCGGGCTGGATTCCGCAAAGCGCATTCTCGGCCAGCTACCTGGCCGGTTTTCAGCAACTCCACCCACCGGGGCTCTGAGCGGGTGGTCTCTCACGGCGAACATGAGATCGGCGCTTACCGGGCTCGTCCGGCTGGATTTCCCGCGCTGATTTTCCGCGCCTTCAGACAGAAGGTCGATCTGGTCTGGGGGCAGCTTTGCAGGGCATCGCGCTTCTCTCGTTCACAGCGCTTGGCGGCGCGGGTTTTGGGCGCGGGAAATCCAGCCGTCTCAACCGCAAGGAGAGCCTATGTCCGTGGCCAAGATCGAAGCCAACCCCTCGACCCAGGAAGCGCGAGTCTGATGGCCTACCGCTTCCTCTTGACCCGACGAGAAGCCGCACAGGCATTGGGGATGAGCCTGAGCCACTTCCAGCGCCACGTCCAGCCGCAACTGCGCTGCGTCTATTGCGGACAGCTTCGCCTATACAGCCCGCGCGAGCTGGCGCGCTGGGCGCACGAGGCCGGCGTCGAGCCGCAGTACAGGCGGTGATCGACTGATGGCGGTGAAGCTCTTTGACACCAAGACCCGCTACCAAGGTGTCTACGGCCGCCATCAACTTGGCTGCGCCCTTGCAAAGGGCAAGCGTTGCAATTGCACTCCGAGCTACTTCGGCGTTGTCTGGGACCGGAACGAGAGACGACAGCGGAAGACGAAGCGCTTTCATCGCGCGATAGAGGCGCGTGACGCTCGGGCTGATCTCTTGGACTCGCTGCGGAAAGGAACCATCTCCCGCGACTCCGGTATGACCCTTGGCGAAGCGCGGAGCAAGTTCGTCCAGGCCGCCCGCGACGGGGTCGTGCTCAACAAGTGGCGACGTCGCTACCGCCGCCGTGCAGTCGAGAAGCTTGGAGTCCTCCCTCGCTCACGTCCCCGATCACCTGGCTCGAAAGCGGCTCGGCGATGTGCGCCGCGGCGAAGTGCAGGCCCTAGTCGACCACCTGGCCGAGCGACTCTCCGGCTCCCGCGTCCGCGCCGTCGTCAACGCCCTTCGTTCTCTCTATCGCTGGGCGCAGGAGCGCGAGCTTGTCAACCAGGACCCCGCGCAGCGCGTCCGGTTGCCGGCGACTGACGCGAAGGCCCGTGACCGAGTAGCGACCCCGGCCGAATTCGCCACCCTCCTCGATGGCCTCGCCCGGCAGACGCCAGCCGAGCAAAAGGCCGGCAGGCTCCGGCCCTCGCGGGACGCACTGCGCGACTCGGTTCCTTTTGCCCTCGCTGCCTACGCGACCGCGCGCCATCAGGAGATCCGCGTCCTCGACTGGAGCCACCTCGACCTCGACCTCGGAGCGATCGAGCTCGCGGGTGACGAGGAGGGCCGGAAGCCTGGCGGCTCCTGGCGGGTCGTCCCGATGGTCGCACCGCTGCGGTCGATCCTGCGCAAGGAGTGGATGGCACAAGGTAGACCCAAGAAAGGCAAGGTCTGTCCACCGCGCAAGCGCTCCGCGTCAGGCATGATCGCGCTCGGCAACGTCCAAGAGCGGATGCACCGCCGCTGGCGCGATCTCGGCATGGAACCCATCGGCCTCCACGAGGCTCGGCACACCGCGGCAACCTGGCTCGACCACGCTGGCGTTTCGCCGAAGGTCGCCTCGCAGATCATGGGGCACAAGACTCCCGAGTATCAGCCCGGCGCTGCCCGCATCACCCTCGAGCGCTACACCCACATGCTCCCCGGTGAGCTGGAGCGGGCCCGTGAGCTGCTCGACAAGTTCTTGGTCGAGCGGGCTGGGGAGAACGCCCCGAGGATCCACGAGTGGTGAGCGCCAGTGTTTGCGAGTACGGTCGCGGCGTCATGCCTGGAGGACCTGTGGGTACTCACCGGGATGGGTAACTTCATCGACTCGTCTTGGCTGCGTCTCTGGTTAGCCTGGACGGGTGCGAATCGTCCTCGACTCGAGCGTGCTCGTCGAGCATGACTGGAACCTGGCTCACAATGACGCTCAGGCACTTCTCGCTGCCTGCGATCGCGGTGCGATCGAACTTTTCGTGCCGCAGGTGGTGCTCGACGAGGTGGTCAATCGCTATGAGAGGCGGGAGTCGAAGAAGATCAAGGCGCTGAACGACGCCCGGGCGGAGCTGCGCAACATGCGCGGTCCGCGGAGCGGTGGCGGGCTCGAAGGAGAGGCGGAGAGCCAGCCCGGCTACCTGATGCACCTGCGAAAAGTGATCCGCGACGCTGGAGGTGAGATTCCAGACTTTCCCGAAGTGAGCCACAAGGAGCTCGTTCGGCGCGCCCTCGAAGGCCGCCGTCCCTTCAACGACGCGGGGCGACTCGGCTACCGCGACACCCTGATCTGGCACACGGTCCTCGAGATCGCACGCGACGGCGACACCGTCGTTCTCGCAACCGAGGACGGAGACTTCCGCCCGGCCGACGGTGCCGATCGCCTACACGACCACCTGATCGCCGACCTGCGCCAGCGCGGGATCGACTCCGAGCGCGTCTCGGTTGTGCCCTCGCTGGCGGCCGTCGTCAAGCAAGTCCTCGAGCCGGCCCTTTACGTGCTGAAGGAGCTCAACGCCCAGCTCGACCGCGATGAGGACTGGGGGCGAAAGCTGGAGAAGTCACTCAAGGAAGTCGCGAAGAATGACGCCGACCACACCGACCTCTCCGAAGTCAGCGTGGGTGTCGACGTTGATCACGAGGCCTACGCCGGCGAGGTGGTCGAAGAGACCCTTGCCGAAGTGGACGACTTTCGCCGTTTCGCGATCGCCGATGCCATCCCCCTTGACGGAGGCAGGTTCGGAATCGAGACCTGGCTTGAGGGCACCGCCTTCTTCGACGTCACGGTCTCGACCGCCGGCTTTGACGGGCACGAAGGGATCCCCAAGAGCATTTGGATTTCCGCCGACGAGACGACCGCCCAGCTGAGTGGGGTCGCCGACGTGCGGCTGGTCTTCGAAGTCGAGTACATCCCCGATGAGCAGCGCCTCGGGAGACCGCGTCTCTCGCGAATCGAAGACGCGCCCGAGGAACCTCCACCGCCCGTGGAGGGCGCCAGGGGCAGGCCGAGGCCGCGTCAGATCAAGTGGGTAGGGGTGCGCGAGGATGAGAAGTCATGAGCCCGAGGCGAGGTGGAGAGGCGGAGAAGTTCGGCAACCGATACGAGGGAGCATGGACCGTGCGCCAGCCTCTTCGAGGTTCTCTTCGGCTACGCCGAGCAGATCACGGTCGAGGCCACGGGCGATGACGGAAAAGGAGTCGAGTTTCTCCTCACGCGCAGCAGCGGGGCGGTCGAGGCTCACCAAGTCAAGCGCCAGCGCGGCAGTGCAAACTCCTGGACCCTGCGGGCGCTGGAGACGGAAGGGGTGCTTGCCGCCGCCGCCCACCATCTTGAGAACGGCCGCGAGTTCAATTTCGTCTCCACGGTGCCCTCCCAGCGGCTGGCGCGGCTCGCCGACCGTGCCCGGCGCGCCCCAGAGTCTGAAAATGTTCGTAGAGGGTCTCCTAGACGGAAGGGAGATCGAAGCTGATTTCAACTACCTGAGCTCGGAGGTTTGGGGCTCACCGCAGCGGGCCTGGGAGGTGCTGCGTGGCCTTCGCACCCGATGGCCGGATGAGCGCGAGCTGCGCGACACGAACTCTGCCTTGGCGGGAGTCCTCCTCCAGGGTGCTCCAGGCCCAGTGGCCTGGCTCGCCCTCGGGGACCTGATCTCCAACAACCTGGCGCTGCCGCTGAGTGCCGAGGAGGTCGACGTGCGGCTCAGCGACTACGAGTTGCGCCTTGAGCCGCTGGCCGAGCGAGGCGATCTCAGCGGCGCCGTCTCCGCACTCAGCGACACCTGGCGTGAGGGGGTCGCCGCGGAGATGCTCGAGCCCGCGATCGCCCGCGAGGAGGCGGCCGCCCTCGTCGAGAAGCTCGAAGGAGAGGAGCGCCTGTTGATTGCGACTGGCAACGCCGGTGCCGGGAAGACGGGCGTCCTCCTCCAAGTCTTCGAGCAGTTGGGCTCCCGTGGCTGGCCTCTGCTGGCGTTCCGCCTCGACCGCCTGGCACCATTCAGCTCCCCTCTCGCACTCGGAGAGCAGCTCCGCCTGCCAGGCTCACCCGCATCGGCCCTGGCCGCAGCCGCCGGCGCGGGCCCATCGCTCTTGCTGGTCGACCAGCTCGATGCGGTCAGCTTGCTCTCGGGGCGGATGCCGGCGAGCTTCGACGCGGTAGCGAAGCTCTTGCGCGAAGCGGCGGCCTTCCCGGAGATGCGTGTCCTCCTTGCCTGCCGGGAGTTCGACATTGCTAACGACAATCGCTTGCGGGCGCTGGTCGAAAGGGAGGGGGGAGCGCAGAAGTTCGAGATCGGCCCGCTATCTGAGGAGCAGGTCGCCGGTGCCCTCGCGGCGCTCGGCGTCGATGCTGACGAGCTCGATGCGGGCCAGCTCAAGGCGCTTTCCTCGCCGCTCCACCTCGTCCTCCTGGCGGCGGGACTAGGGCAGAAAGAGGCGCTGGCATTCACGAGCAGCAAGGATCTCTTCGACCTCTTCTGGGAGGCGAAGGCTCGCGCCGTTCGCAAGGATCGCCAGCCCCAGCCACGCTTCGTAGAGGTCATTGACGCCGTCGTCGACGTGATGAGCGCGAATCAGAGCCTTGCTATTCCGCTGGCCGAGCTCGACGAGGACAACTTGACCGATGACGCCGATGTCCTTGTCTCAGAGCATGTCCTCGTCCGCGAAGGTCAGAGGTTGGCGTTCTTTCACGAGTCCTTCTTCGACTACGCATTCGCCCGCCGCTGGATTCGCCGCGGCGAAGGCCTCGTCGAGTTCCTCGCAGCAGGTGAGCAGGAGCTCTTTCGCCGGGCTCAGGTCCGCCAGGTGTTGGCGCACCTGCGAGACGAGGACAACGCGCGGTTTACCCGCGAACTCGAAGCGGTCCTTCTCAGTGACGAGATCCGCTTCCACATTAAGGACGTGGTGCTGCGACTGATCGGCTCGCTCTCCGAGCCAACCACCGAGGAGTGGCAAGCCGTCGAGAAGATCCTCACCGCCGGCACCGACTTTGAGTCCCGGGTATGGGCCAGCATGCGTTCGACGGGGTGGTTCGACCGCCTCGCAGTCGAGGGAAAGCTTGCAGAGTGGCTAGCAAGCAGGGACGAGGAGCTGCGCGGACGGGCAATCGACATCCTCTTCACGGCGGTCAAGGAGCGTCCCGACGAGGTTGCCGCCCTTTTGGCCGAGCACCGCTCCGAGGACGCATATCCCCCGATGCTGGCCTGGGTCTCTCGATTTGCCGACTTCCATGCCAGCCGCCCGCTCTTCGAGCTCTTTCTTGAGGCCGTCAGGGGTGGTCGTCTCGACCCCGACGCGAACGAGCTCTGGCTCGACGCGCACGGCCTCGGCGAGACTGAGCCAGAGTGGGCGATTGAACTGCTCCACGCCTTTTTCGCCGAGCGCCCCGAGAGTCTCGCTCTTGATTCCGACGGTCGCCTTCGCGACATGGAGGAACGCGATCACTCTCTGCTCGAACTGATCTCGGGGTCCTCACGCCGAGCCCCCGAGCCGTTCCTCCGCTCGCTCCTGCCCTACCTGCTGGCGGCGATGGCGGCCACCTCCGAAGAGGGGCGGCGCCCGCAGCGCGATCGCCACTTCGGCTTTCGGGTCTGGCGTGCCGACATCCACGACGCCGGCGACGGACTCCTCTACGGCGCGAAGAACGCTTTGGTGGATTTGGGCGAGGCGGATCCCGGCGCCCTTCGCCCTTACCTCGACCTGCTCGAGGCCGACCCTCACGACGCCGCGCAGTGGCTCCTCTACGAAGGGCTGCGAGGGGCAGGAGCCCACTATGCGGACTGGGCGGCGCAAATCCTCCTTCAGGACGATAACCGCCTCTACAGCGGCTACACCGACAGCTCGATGTGGACGACTCGCGAGCTGATCGAGGCGATCGCGCCGCACATTGACGACGACGCACTCGGTTACCTGGAGTCCGTTCTAATCGATCTCGCCCCCGAGTGGGAGGGTCGCGACAGTCGCGGCTACTCGTCTTTCACGCTGCTCACGGCGTTGCCGGAAGAGCGCCTCAGCGAGCAGGGAAAGCGCCGGCTGGGCGAGCTGCAGCGCAAGTTCGAGCGTGAGCAGCCGCCCGAACCGATGGGGATCCGGGTCGGTGTGGTCGGCTCTCCGATTCCCGCGGACTCCGCGCGCCTGATGACCGATCAGCAATGGACCAGCGCAATCGCCAAGTACTCGACCGGGGAACGGGCGAACAGGATCGAACTGCGCGGCGACGCAGAGGAGCTCGCGATGGTTCTGGAGCAGGAAGCGAAGCACGACCCCGAGCGCTTCGCTCGGCTCGGCTTGGGCCTTGACGGCAACAGCCACCCGGCCTATGCCAATGCTCTGCTGCGGGGAGTGGGAGACCCGGAGGCCGATGCCGATCCCGAGCCGCTCTTCGAGCTGGTACGACATATCGCCGCCCTCGGCAGGACCGAGAACGACAGGTGGCTCGGCTGGGCACTCAGAGGCCAATTCGCGGGGGAGCTTCCCGACGATCTCATCGAGCTGCTCCTCGACCGGGCTCTTCACTCACCTGACCCGGAGAGAGAGGCCTGGCAAACAGAGGCTCGGTCAGGGGGGACCTTTTACGGCGGCGACCCCTGGAACAACGGGATGAACACGGCGCGCGGCTCTTCGGCCGAAAGCCTCGCCTCGTGCCTCGCTCATGACGTCGACGGCCACCGCAGCGCGATCGTCGCCCCCCGGCTTAATGAGCTCGCCTCCGACCCATCGGTGGCGGTGCGTACGGGGGTTGCGCGCCTACTCGGGGCCGCACTTCGATTCGAGCAAGCGGCTGCTCTGGCCGCCTTCGAGGTGCTAATTGAGGCCGACGACCGCCTGCTGGCAGCGGACCCGGTCGAGCGGCTGATCGCATACGCGGGGCGCAACGATCCGTTGTTGACTGCTCCGGTGATCGAGCGAATGCTCGGCTCCGAATATGAGACGGTGCGAGATGCAGGTGGCAGGCTCGCTGCATTCGCTGGCCTCGAGCTCGGCCTTGATGCACTCCTCGATTCAGCGGCGGGTGCCAGGGACCGCGCAGTCAGAAGGGGAGCGGCGACCGTCTGCGCGGGATGGGCCGCCACCACCTCGAATGCAGCGGTGGCCAGAGAGCGCCTTGTCGGCTTCTTCAACGACGAGGACGAGAAGGTACGAGGCGCCGCCGCGGAAGTAGCGGGGACGTTGCGTGGCAGGGACCTTGATCCGCAGTTGGATCTGCTGCGGTCGCTGATCTCCTCCCCCGCATTTCCCGAGGCGCTCCCTCAGTTGCTCCTCACGCTTGAGCAAAGCACCGATCGCGTTGCCGAGCTCGCCTTGCTCTGCTCCGAGCGCTTCATCGCGACCCACAAGAACGAGATGCACGACATCAGGACGGGCGCGGCAGGCGATGCCCGCCACGTCGGGCAGTTGGTGCTGCGCACCTACAGTCAGGCCGATGGCAAGGACATGCGCCGCAGGGCGCTCGACTCGATCGACGAGCTACTACGCCTTGAGGCATACGGATTCGGCGACCTTGTCAGTGCCGCCGAGCGCTGAGACGGAGGCCGGGAGAACTCGCGCCGTCGCGGTTCAATGCATCGGCACATCATCTGCGGGACTTCAGATCGGGTTTCGTTCCCTAGAGCATTCCCTACAGATTCGGCGTCGATAGGATTTGGCTTTGCAGTGCCCCGGAGGGGTGCCGGAGTGGTTGAACGGGGCAGTCTCGAAAACTGTTGGCGTCGCAAGGCGCTCGTGGGTTCGAATCCCACCCCCTCCGCTTGGTAGAGCCAAATCTTTGGGTCATGCGGGGCTTTTCTTCTACGAACGGGAACGGGACTGCACTCTGAAAACCGTTTTCGCCAATGCAATCCGCATTGTGATGGGGCGCCTGCGGAGGGGGCTTCGTTCCCTAACCGTTCCCTAATTTCACCCCGGGAGTTTGCTTCAGCCTGATGCAGAGAGAGCGCCCTAGTAGTTGGCGCGCAACTCCGCGAGCAGTGCCTGCGGGGTGATGATTCGAACGCCGCGGTGCGCCACGAGAGGAAGCAGGTGCCTGCGGTCGCCCGAGACCAGGACGTCGACCTTCGCCTGCACCGCACAGGCAAGGATCAGATCGTCGTCGGGGTCGCCCGTGATCGCCTCGGGGGAGTCTGGTGGAACTGGGACCGACTCCACCGCCAGGTCAGCGAGGAGCGTCTCGACTTCTTTCAAGCGGACCGAGTCGAAACCGAGCTTCTCGGTGAGAATCCGCCTCAGCTCGGCGATGACGGGCTCGGCTAGGACCAGCTCGAGATGGCCGTCGATCGCCCCTTCGAGGATCCGACTCGGCGGGCCCGCCGCGATGAACGCGGAGACCAGGACGTTGGTATCCGGAGCGACGCGCAGCACTCAGCGCCGGCTAGCGCGCAGGCTCGTCGACCAGTGTCTCGGCATCCTCGGGGCCGACCCCACGCTCCTCGGCCCTCCCGCGCCCGTAGCGCTGCAGCGCTGCCAAGCGCTCCAGTTGCACCTGGCGGCGCAGGGCGTCGCGGACGACCTCGCTCCTGGTCTTGCCCAGGCTCTGCGCAAGGGCGTCGGTGTCCTCAGCGAGGTCATCAGGCAGCGAGACGGAAAGCAGGCGGCTCATATGAAGTCATCATATCAGCGTCCGGCGCGACACTGATTCGCACTTTCACGTGTGAGCAGAAGCGCGCCCAACCGTGGTTCGGTCGAATTTATTGGTGGAGCTAGGCGGATTCGAACCGCCGACCTCCTGGGTGCGATCCATACGGCGCGTGCGGCGCGATAGGGCGAGAAAGATGCTATTTCCAGGACTTTCTAACACCAGCTGATTTTGCGCAGTTTCTCTAGATGAGCAGGGATATGCGGCGATATGCAGGGAGTCGGGCACTCTTGGTGAGAAGTGCCCGAAATCGCGCAGGCGGTTGGAACGGGCTTTTCGCCTCCCAAGGAAGCTTTGGTTGTGGCCCGTCTATCCCAAGGAAAACGCCTAAACCTTGGGATAGACGGGTGGTACCGTTTGATGCCTGATGACTAAGACCGAGCTACATCAGCTTGTGGATGCGCTCCCCGATGAATCGCTCCCCGCCGCAGCGATTTTGCTTCGCCGTGCCCAGGACCCCGTTGCGGCCAAGCTGGACGCCGCTCCTTACGACGACGAGAAGCTGACCGACGAGGATCTTCACGCCGTCAAGGAGGCGCGGAGCGAGGCGGGTGTTTCTTGGTCAGATGCCGAGGCGGAGCTGAACGCTGGCTGAGCCGAGCGGATGGCGGATCGAGATCCGCCCCGCCGCCCTGAAGTCCCTCCGCAAGCTGGGCCGGAAGGATCGCGAGCGAATCAGCTCGAGCGATCCGTCAGCTTCCCGACGGGGACATCAAACGCCTCCGCGGACCGGAGCGCCTCTGGAGACTCCGCGTCGGAGAGTGGCGCATCCTCTTCGATCGGCGAGCGAGCGAGAAGGTGATTGATGTCCTGGCGATTCGACCTCGAGGCCGCGCCTATCGGTGAGGGGGGGGTGGACTCCGCCTCAGACTCCAAGCCGCGAGTGCACCCGGCCAGAGCAACGGGATGTCAAGGCTGTCGCAGAGTGCATGCCAATCGGGGTCCAGGGGTTTCCACTCGACCATCAGCACTGCCTTACGGAGGTGTGGAATTGCTTGAGGCGCTGACGGTAGATGAGTACTTGGCCCAGACCGAGGCGCAGCTGCGGCTCTTCGTTGGTCGTGGTGAGACTCTTGACCTCGGCTACCCAAGCTTCCTCGCCGTTGAGCCAAAGAATCGTCGCGCAGCCCATCCAGACGGGTGGGCGCCGCCGATCTCAGCGATTGCGGCGGCGATGAAGAGGGCAACCGACAGCGGGGCCCGGCGAGAAGCGCCTGATCGTCGACCGAGGGTCGACGGCGCGGCGATGCCGTGGGGCAGGACGGCGGCTGTCTGGCCCGAGCGCACCCCGGCCACGAGTGCCGCCGCGAGCCCTATGAGGCGGCGCGTTGTCATGTTCCTCGCGGATACCCTCACCCGCAAAGAGGAACACTCTGCCGCGACAGCGAGAGTGCTGGGCGCGCGCCCGGTTCGGCGCTCAGGCCATCGTCGGGATGCGGTCGAAGTGCTCTACGAACCATGCCTTCAGCATCTGGGCGTTGCCGAGCACGTGGACTCCGGCGCGAGCCGCTCGCCTGGGCTGGGTGTAGTCGTTGACAACCAGGACCGTGTACAGCCCGGCGTCTTCGGCGGTGGAGACGCCGACGAGCGAGGACTCCACCACTACGCAGTCCTTTGGCTCGTGGCCGAGTTCCTGGCGCACTTCGTCGTACATCGAGGTTCCGTCTAGGTTGCCCTTCGGCACGAATCCGGCGGAGGGCGTGACGACCTTCTGGAAGTAGTTGCTGATTCCCGCATGCTGGAGGGTCGCCTCGACCCGGTCCCTCGAGGCGTTCGAGCAGACCGCCATGTCGACCCCCCGGTCGGCCAGGAGCTGGAGCAGGTACCGGAAGCCGGGCTTGAGGAGGATCTGCGAGTTGACCGTCGCCAGTGTCTGGATGAAGAGCTCCTCGCGTTCCCGGACCAGGTCCTCTGGAGTGCTCGACCTGATCTCGTACTTGGCGATCATCTTGCGGAAGAAGTCCGGCTCCGGGCTGCCGACGTATGCGGCGTATTCGTCGTGGGGGAGGGTCTGCCCGTCGTGCGAGCGCTTTTCGATCATCTCCCGGGTCACCCGGTAGAGCAGAGACTCGGTCGCGACCAGGCCCTCGTCGAGGTCGAACATCACGCAGCGGATATCGCCAGCGTGGCGCGGCAGCGCCCGCAGCTTGGTCGAGATGGGCTGCGCGAGGAACTCGGCGATCTGCAGCGTGCTGAGCGGCATCGACCTGATGTCGTCCAGCCACTGGAAGTCCCTCGCCAGCGCCTCGACCAAGGGCGTGCGCACGGGGTTGCCGGTGAAGGGGGATTCCATCGCGAGCGCCAGGCCGGAGGCGAAGTTGCGCTTCGCGTGTTGGTCGAACGACTGCATCGGGGACTCGCTCGGCACGCACGCGAACTGCAGGGCGAGGGTGTTGATCGACTCGACGACCGAGTAGAGCGCGAGGGCGATCGCGTGGACCAGCGCGGGGTGCTTGTCGGGTTCCTCGACCAGTCCCGCGTCGGCCACGGGGCCGTCGATGCGCCCGTCGTCCAGGTACCAGCCGAGGCGGAGCTTCCCCATCGCCCGGTCGACGCCGTCCTCCAGCGACGGGAACTGCATCCGTTTCAGGGCTCGCTTGGCGTAGTCGATCGTCGAGAAGCCGCCGATCACGTCGGTGACGTGGTGGCTGCCTGGCTCGCAGGTGGCGCCGGCCAGGGACTCGCACACCTCCGACCAGAGCCGTTTGAGTTTCGGGTCGGTGGCGATCCGGTTGATCGTCTCCTCGCCTGCCGTCGCGCCGGCCACCGACAGCAGCAGGTGCATGGTGTTGACGCAGTACAGCTTGCGGGTGTGGATCAGCGACAGCGCGTCCGTGTCGGCTAGGTGGACCCCGGCGCCGCCCCCGAACACGTCGCGCGTGCGGGGGGTGTTCTCCATCCAGATGTCGCCGACGGAGACCTTCACGCTCAGGTTCCTGTCGGGCAGCAGCGGGACGATCGAGTCCATCACGACGATCGGGATCTCGGCGACGGCATCGAAGTTGTCGGGCCGCATCATCTCCCGCAGCTGCTCCCGTACGCCGATCGCCCTGGGGTTTCCGTCGGCGCCGCGCCCGTTCTCGCAGATGAGCAGGACCAGACCAGTCGCTTCCGCGCCGGAGCCGTGCTTGGCGATCCGTTCGCGCAGTCCGGCGACCAGGATCGGAAGAACTTCGGGCAGCCTGTCCTCGCCGACCGAGGTCGAGACCACGCGCGTGTCGAGGTCGGCGATCGATTCGATGATCTCCCGCACGTCGGAGCGGGTGACGAAGTGGTAGTCGGAGACCAGGGTCTCGTGCGGATGCTCGTCCAGGGTGACCTTGTAGTTGGACTCTTCGTTGTAGCGCGCCACCTTCTCCGGCGAGGTCGTCTCGCCGGCGACGACGAGGAGGCTGGACATCTTCAGCTCGTTGGCAAGGGGCGCCAGGACCCCGAGCCCGAGCCGGCCGGCGCCGAAGATCGTCCACCGCTCGCGGGTGCGGCCGGCGTTGTTCGCCTGGTTGCTCAAAAGCGGGCCGTCGCGCGTTGGGCGAGAATCGAGACCAGGTAGCCGAGCCAGATGTAGCCGAGGACGACCTCGACCAGGGTCACGAACTCTCCCGAGGTCGCTTTGGGGGAGATGGTGTTCGTGCCCACGGTGGTGAACATCGAGGCCGAGTAGTAGAGCGATCTGAGCCAGGGGAGATCGGCTTCGCCAAGGTTAGACCAGTGGAGCATTCCCGGCGCGAGCCAGTAGGCCAGCGAGAAGGTGAGGACGATGGCGACGGCGACGATCGCCGCCCTGACGAAGGACCGGCTGTGGCGGCTGGTGAGGCCCCATATGAAGGACATGAGCGGGTGCTCGGCGGTGAAGGACTCGATGTAGTCGGTCTCCAGCACGTGGCGGATGAACCGTGGGCTTCCGGTGCAGAGGTCGACCCTGGCGCCGAGGCACCGCATCCGCCGGTCGTACTTGACACCGTCCACGATCGCCGCCGTCAGGTCGGCCCCGCGCAGGTCGCCCCCGCGCAGGTCGACGCCCACAAGCCTCGCCTTGGTGACGCTGGCGTCCCGGAGGTCGGCGCCCTGGAGCGTGACCCCGGTGAGATCGGCGCCGTCGAGGCGGGCGTTCCGCAGGTTCGCGCCCGAGCAGTTCGCCTGGGCGGTCAGGTCCGCCTCCCTCAGGTCCGGGCTGACGCCGGAGGAGGCTCTCCGCCAGTAGTTCCACTCCTCCACGCCCTCGCGGAGCTTCTGCAGTTGTCCGTGGTCGCTCATCGATCTTCCCCCGGCGCTTCACACGGAGGCACCGTAGAGTACCTAAAGCAACCACATTAGGTCGGACGGTTCGAAGTGGTGGAGCCGTTTCGGGCGCCTGCTACCGCCCGTTCCACTCCGGTGCGAGCCACGAGCCAGCGGCAGGGTCGCCGCATGCCTTCCTCCAACTCTTCCCGCGTCCGCCGCTCCCGGGTCGCCTCCCCGCTCGCGTCCTCGACCCACAGATGAACTGGTTACGGGTGAGGGGGTGTGTCGCGCCATGCCTCGAGCGCGGTGGCGCGCGCGACCAGGGTGAACGACGAGCTGCGGGAGCTTCTCAGCCATAGCCTGAGGCCCGGGGTGGCGCGCTTCATCCTGAAAGATGGAGCAACGTCGCGGAGACGTGGGCGCCAGTGCCGTCGAGGAGCGAGGCGGAACTCACTCGCCGCCATCCGCCGCCGGATCTCCCGGGCGTGGCGGGCGTCGTCGAAGAGGTGGGTGTGACGTCGAGGGTGATCGTGATCCGGGCGTGGCCCATGATCCGGCTTACCTGGGCGACGTCGAGGCCGAGGTCGACGATCAGGTGGCTGGCGAAAGTGTGGCGAAGGTCGTGGAAGCGCAGCGGGGCCAGCCGTTGCCGTCCAGCTGCGCGGTATCGGCCGCGCGGCGCAGCACCCGCTGCGCGACGTTGCGGTGCCCGTAAGGGGTGCCGCGGCCGGTGGCGAAGACCCAGTCGTGCGGAGCTGCGAATCGTGTGGCTTGCTTGTGCGCGGCGAGCAGATGACCGAGCTGCTCGACCAGTGGCACCTCGCGCACCGAGGCAGGCGTCTTCGGCGCGACCCGCCCGAGCAGGTTCTCCACGGTGGGCGCGGGAGAGCTGGGCGCGGACCCGGATCAGGCCGGCGGCGAAGTCGATGTCCTCCCAGATCAGCCCGAGAAGCTCGGAGATCCGCAGGCCGCTCGCCGGCGGCGACCTTCGCTTCGAAGCGGGCCAGCCAGGCGGCCGGCGACGGTATCGAAGCGCAGCCGCGGCGAGGCCGGTACCCGGCCTTCCTTCGGGCTCCTTACCAGCTCGATGCGCTGCAGCCGCGCCTTGCCGAGGTCGTAGCCGGCGGTGCGGAAGCGCAGGACGCCGTCACGGCGGGCGCATACCGCGTACTTGCCGCTGGGCTGGCGGTAGATGCCGCGCTCGACCCGGGTCCGGCGCGGGCTCTTGGTCTGGGGCATGGGGAATCTCCTCCTCGGGCGGCACCTCGTACAGGCCGAAAGTTGACCTGGAGTTGACTGCCGCCTCTCAGCGTTGCGGGCGGCGGCGGCGCGGTCAAGCGGAAGAGGGACGCTTGCAGCGGCTTTGCATGGAGCTAGTAGGCGGATTCGAACCGCCGACCTCCTGGGTGCGATTCGGCCATGATCGCGGAAGGCATGAAAAGTGGCTGATTACCAGCATATTTGCGAAACCCTCTCTGACCTCCGTCGTACATCGGATGCGCGGGGATTAGCGGGGAGTCAGCCACTTCTGGCGAGAAGTGGCTGAAATGGAATGGGGCGGTTCGAGACTGCGCTTGGGCCACAAGGTCGCCAGCCAGAGCCCCTGCCAAAGGCAGCTAGCGATCACGAGGATCCGCTGACGTATGCCGGGAAGCGGGTCGCCGAGGGTGAGCATGAGGACGTCGACGGCAACGGCGATCGACATCAGCAGCAGGGTCAGGGTTCTGACCCGGCCGCCGACGAGTGCCGCCCCGGTCAGCGCCGCGACCAGGATGCCGGCCGTGACAAGGGCCGAGGCGGTGTCGTGAATTTCGCCCCCCGTCGTTGAGTGGACGATGACCCCCGGCTGCACAAGGCCGCGGTCAGTCGCGAAGCAGGTAACGAGGACGAGGCCGATCGCCGTGGTCGCGAAGGCGATCCTTTGCCCGGAGAGGAGCCGCCGGGGGGAACTGCCGGGGGGCAGCGCCGAGCCGGGTCCGGCCAGCACTGCCCAGGAGAGCGCCCAGGCGAGGAAGCCGACTGCCATCAGCGCCCCAGCGGGGGTGTGCGCGTACTCCGAGATCTGCTGGTGCACGGGGTCGAAGCTCGCCCCCGGCAACAGCCCCTGGGTGGCGACGATCACAACAAAGGCGGCGAGGCCGCTGCCGGCGACGGTTATCCACACACGCGATGTCACCTCAGCCAAACTATCTGCCCATGAGCCCCGAGCCCTACGTTCGAGCCCAGGCTGGAGCTCTTGCCTTCGCCCTGCTCGTGGCAGCGCTCCAGGGGCCGGCCATCGCTGCGCTTATATGCACTGGAGTCACCGCGCTCGTCGCCAGCATGCTCTACATGCGCTACCGGGGCGATCTGAGGTCAGCTCGCGCCGACGTCGTGCCCCAGCACCGGGAACGTCTCGACCTGATCGTCGCGGGCGATGTGCGCGGCGCTTTGGCTGTGGGAGCGGTGGCCGCTGCGTTCATGCTCGTGCTGTCGGTCGAGCGGCCGGATCTCGGCATCGCGCCCATCTCGGCGGTTCTGCTTGGAGTGACGGCAGCCATCATTTTGCTATCCAGCCTCGTCGACTGGTACCTGATCCTGCCGCGGATCAGCGGACTCCTCGGCATCCGCCCCTGCCGCGAACCCGACACCGACTTTCCCCGCCGCCCGCAGACCTGGCGGGAGGTGACCCGCTGGTGGTACATCCATCGCATCATCGCGGCGCTGGCCCTGCGATTCGGCCTCTCGTTCGCGATCTCCCTCACCGCTTCGCAGCACATGGACATTCCCTACGGGGCGAGCATCGTCGCCGGAGCCGCCGTCGGTTTCCTTGCCTCCTACGTCGCGGCCGTTCGCAAAGCTGCGTGGCAGGCCGGGCACCCCTCCCTCATCGTCGGCCGAACCGTCCGCCGACGTGTCGTCGAGCGGGTACCTCGGAGAATCCGGGTGCTCGGCGGCAAGGTGAAGCTCCCGTATTTCACTCGCGCCGAGGTCGGGGAGATGCGCCCGCGCGAGTACGTCTACGACGTTTCCCTCGAGGCGGTCCAGTTCGTAGCTGCCGCTAAATACGAAAGGAAGGACGTTCCTCGGTACGACAACGACGGAAAAATGCTCTACGAGCGCAATCCCGCGAAGGTGCTGGTCAGGGATGTGGAGGCAAGCGCCCCCGAACCCGCCGAGCCGTTCGTCGGCTGCGATGGGCGCTGCTCCGGCGTCAACTGGTACTGCATCGAGAATCCCCGCTGCTTCGCTACGAAGTAGAGTCAACGCGCGTCGAGATGCCTAACACTCGTCAGATTGAGGACGCTCCTCAGCTCAGGTTCTCTTGAAGCGAGCATAATCGAGTGATGCGGAGGTGGTGGCTCGACAGTTCCGATGGTCTCGCTGCCGCGAGGGCTGTTGCCGCGGCAATCTCATCGCTGTTCGGCGCGGGAGGAGTTATCGCCATTCTTGGCGATCGCGGTGTCCTCGCGAAGACGCTAATTGGCATTGGCGTTCTGGCGGGCATTGTCGCGGTCTTTCTTGCCCTAGCCGAGGCGCGTGCGAAACGTAAAGTCGCCCAGGAGGCATTAGATGGTGGAGTTGCTGCCAGCGTCCCGCGCGACGGTCGGCTGCGGATGGGCAGACTCGTCGGTAGCGCATCTATCGCCGCGCTCATCATGGGCATCCTTGTAGCTGTCGTTCTTTCTGGTGGCGGAGACGAGACTTTGAAGAGCGCTGGAAAGATCGGCCGCGTCTTCAACGTCTCAGCGCCCGAAGATCTCGCCGTTGCCGGCGGCTTCGTCTGGCTGGTCGATGCCAACCACCAAACGGCGGTTCGTATCTCCGAGATGGATGGGGAACAGGAAACGATCTTCGTCGATCAGCCACCGTTTGTCTCTGAGCCGCTGCCTGGTACCCGCACCGGTGTACGGGTGGGCGGCTATCGGGTTGCGGCAAGAGGGAGGCGGGCCTGGATCGTCACCAACGGCGGGATGGTTCTTTCGGTGGGAGCGGGGCCAAGGGTAAAGCTTCTGAATCCCGACATAAACGTCCTCGCAGGCCAGCCTGTCCTGTATCGCGGCGGGCTCTGGATTGGGGGATTTGGAATGGACCTCTACAGACTACGGGCTGCCAGTGGAGCGGTCCAGCGGCAATACACTCTGCGTGGTAGCCCGATCTCAATCGACGAGCTGGTAGCGGGGGTCGGTTCCATCTGGGCCTATACCGAGGGCAGTGACCCCGATGATTCACGGATCTACAAATTGACGCCAGCGACGGGACAGGCGGGTGTCGAAGAACACACCATGCCACTCGATCACCCTGTCTTCGACTTGGCCGCTGGCGTGGGAGGCGTCTGGACTGTAGATCCTGGCGGTACCGTGACTTGGCACGATCCAGCCACTGGCGGATCAGCCCGACCGATTCAGGTACCGGGAGGCGCTCAGAGAATCGCCCTGGGCCGGGAAGCGGTCTGGATTACCACCGGCGACGACTCCGTCGTTCGAATCGATCCAATCACTTTGGACTTGGTCGGGGAACCAATTCCCCTGCCGGAGAATGCATCAGCAATCAGCGCTGATCAGAATGCTTGGGTGATCGTTGGTCAAAAGCTCGTTGAGATCGAGTCCTGACTCGATCAGGCGGCAACAGCATCGGCCGTAATGAGAATCGACTAATTTGGCAGCGATGAGCGCGTTGAGGGTCTGGCTTGCCCGGTTTGGTGCGTATTGCCGAGCAACCACGAAGAGAGTGCGCCGTTGGATGTTCGGAACCGTGTTGGGGGCGATTGTGTTGGGTGTGCTCATCGCGAAGCTGAGCGGCCTTGATCCAGGGCAGCTGATCGGCTCGAACTCCGAGCCACCTACTCTCTCTGCGCAGCGCCGTTCCATCATCTTCACTGCTGCAGACACTGGGTTGGGCCTGGTTCAGGAACGAGACCTCAAGCTGAAGCCAGGCGGAGGCAACTCCTGGTTTGTCCAGTTCTCCAGTCCCTCGAATCGCTCAGACGAGATTCGGATCTACGACTACGTGGACGACGAGCTCGTGCTTCGATATCGCCTTGTCCCTCGCATCGTCTTGCGTCCCGAAGGGCCGGAGTATCCCGTCTCCATACGGCTGGAGCCAATCGAAGACTATGACCGCGACGGGCGACCGGACCTGGTCGGCGGCTTCGGTGGTCCCAGGAACGGAAGAAACTTTCCCGTTCGTCCCTTCGTCGTGCGCTACATTGCCGACCAGCACCACTACGACACGTTCCCCTTGCGGGGCGGCCATACTGGAGCTGGTAGCGAAGAAGACCTACAGACTTCCGAATGGGCGGCTTGTACGGGCGGGTGGCTCCATTTCGAATTCAGACTTCGCGCGACGTGCGTTCATACGGGAAGGCCATGGCAAGCCAGGCCGTTTCTATGAGGGCGTCTTCGAGTTCATTGTCGGCTACTCGGAGAGACTTCATGCCGCTGTGGCACTTGTCGCCTATGCCCCTCGGTTCGACCAGGACCGCCGGTTCAGGAGGTGGAAGACCGACGGATTCGGGCTTGACTGGAGTGGCACGGAACCAAGATCCGCGAAATGCATTCTTCCCATCGAGCGATGGGAGATCGTCGGACGATCATTGTTTCTCACCGACGTGCGGAGTCGGCTACGAGATCGGCTGAGTCAGGTAAGTACGCCATGTCTGTGATGTTGATTCGCGGGTGGGAAGCCGGCACCCGGTCCGCCTCGAGCGCCGCGCAGGCGCGTCGGGCCGTGAGCAGGTAGGCGCCGGCGTCAAGAGCGCGCTCTCCAGTCGAGATTGAAGGTGACCCGATTCCTAGAGACGTGCCCGTTCAGCCATGTTTCGGTCGAAGGAGCGGCTCTTGTCGTCGGCCTGCCCCTGCCTGATTCAGGGTCTCATTCGACAACGAGACGAGAGCCCGCAGCGCAGTGCAAGCTAATCGTAGAGCTGACCTCTGAGCATGTCCTTGAGCGATACGAAGTCCTGTAGGCCCAGGCGATGAGGCCGCTCGGCCTGGAAGGCGCGGGCGCCCTTGGAGAAATAGGACGTGGTGGCGATGACTCCGACGCTCGCGTCCAGCGCCATCACAGTTCCGTAGAGCCTGCCTGATCAGGCCGACTTCGACGGGTCGATCGGCGCGGTTTCGCTTGCACTCGATGATCGTGAGGTATCTGCCGAAAGGAGCCTTCTGCCAAGCGTAGATGTCGAAGCCTCCATCCTTCGACGCGCGCGTCGAGCTCTACCTCCGCTCCGGCCCTTTCGTACAGCTCGGCGACGAACTCCTCGAACTGACGAGGAGTCAGCCGGCGCATCATCTCTGGATCCCCAGCCAGGCTCAGCATCAACTCCTCGCTGAACCCGCTTACCCCCAGCTCGACGCGGGCGAGCGTGGGTCCGTCGGATCCCAGGGGCTTGCCATCGGGTCCGAGGATCGTCGCGATGGAGTCTGATGCCCCGTAAAGGAGTTGTGGTCGTTGACCGTTCAGCCACTCGAGGAGGGTACGGGGGTTCCCGTCGCTGGCGGCGCGAATTGCCCAGGTGGGCTCACGGACATCTTCCCAGGGTCGAAGGGCGCCCGAGGCGCGGATCAGCTCGTCGATACTTGGCTCCGACAGGCCGCGCAGTGAGAGTACCTGCGCTCCGCCGAGTGCCTCGAAGAAGGTTTGCCACCCTGGTTGGGCGTCCAGACTTCGGGTGGTTGCGACGACCGACAGTGATGGCTTGCCTCTCAAGAACGCGATCGCCTCGTCGACCCCACCCAGCGGCGCCCGGTCGATGGCATCGATGAAGATGACCGTGGGGTCCTTAGGAGGCCAGGGTTGCCTAGCCGCCCATAGGTAGGGCGTGAGGTCGAACGGCTCACCCTTTCGTCCCCAGACAGTCACCATTGTGCTTGACGAGCTCAGCCGCGCATCGAGCTCTTTGACCAGCCGGCTCTTCCCGACTCCCTGTGGACCGTCGATGAGCCAGTACGAAGCCGTCGGTGACGCCAGGTCGGCAAGGAGGGTCTCCAACTCTTCATCACGTCCGACCATATGAGGCAGTACCCGGAGGTTCCCTCTGGGAAAATAGGTGGAGGACACGGCTTCGAAGGATACGGGTGCGTCATAGGACCTGAGCCCTTATCGAGGTGGCCGGTCCAAAGATGTATCGCATGGACATCGGCCTCGAATAGCGTGCTCCACACGCTGAACAACTTCCTCTACCACCACGCCCACCAGGTCGGCCTAAACTACAGGCATCGCCGATGGTCGCTGGAGCCCGGACTCTCCTTCAAGCCAGCGCATCGGTCCTCGACCGGCGACCAGCATTTCTTCATAACGCCTCTTATCGGGCGCCGGAGCACGAGATCTAGATAGCCCATCTGCTTACGAGAGCAGCGCGGGCATGGGGACGATCCGCGGCGGAACTTCCCTCGGATGTGCCCTGGCTCGGGCCCAGTAGCGCAAGATGCGCCGCTCACTGCGCGCACGAATGCCATTTCGAGCCTTCGTCGGGTTCCCTCGTCGTGCATTCAACGGTGATCTTGCCGAGCTGCTCTGGGTCGGAGATCCAGTACTGCAGACCGCCGCCTGGATACCTATGACCGCACGGCTCTTTCTTCACGCCGCCACATTGCGGCGCGGTATCGCCCTCGACGTAGTTGAGCTTCACCTTCGCTGGGACTTCGACTCGAACGCGCCGGTCGTAGCTCGCTTGGAACCGGTGGGGAAGGGCGAAGTGCGAGCGCACGTCGTGAATCGAGGCAAGCGCTTCCGCTTCCGCGCATGAGGTCCACCATGCTCCCATTGCGCTCCCCTGCTTCGAGGAGAAGTAGCGCATCAAGCACAGCGGGGCGGAAGTTTCAGTCCGCACCTCCATCGAATCCCCGAATCTCGTGGCCAAATCGCTGCGGACCCAGTCGGGAAGGTTGGTCGTCTCAGGCTGGGAGGATCCGCTGGCTGCGGCTTCGCGGTCGGCGATCAGTCTTCTCATCATCGACGATGCACGCTCGGTGGCGTCCTCCTGGCTCTCGAGCGGCCCGATCGAGTAGGTCACGTCGTCACTCACCTTCACAGACTGCAGCGGCTTGCGCTCCGGAGCCGTCGCCCCTCCCACTCCGATGGCATTCGCGAAGTAGACCCTCGAATCGGTGGCGGCCACGAAGTAACCGGTCAGGCCGATGTCATCCGTGCCGCGCAGGATTGCAACCGCCTGCACGAACTTCTGCTCCTGGGTGATCGCGAAGGTCGAGGCGCCGGCGAAGACGATGAGCGAGGCGAAGACCGCCGCCGCCAAGGCCCAGAAGTTCTTGTCCGCGCGGTGACCGATCCAGAGACAGGCGACGGTCAACCCCGCGGCCAGAAGCGAGAGAACCAGAACCGCCCCGAAGCCGAGGGAGGTCGAGAAGATCAGCCAGCCGATTCCGATGATCGGAATCAGGAGGATGCACCGTTTCGTACGCGGTCGGATCCGACGCGGGTCACCCGGGTCGGTGTCCTCGTCCGACTTCTTCTCCTCTCTCTTGTCCTCTCGGTCCTTCCGGTTCCTCTTCTGGTCCTTGTCATCCGTCGAGTCCTCTTCCTTTGGGAAGTCGAGGATGTAGAGCACCGCCACCACGGCCAAGGCGGCGAAGACGAAGAAGAGCGTGGTCTGGGCGCCCTGGACGAGAGCTTCCTGCCGGGGTTGTACGGAGGTCGCCTGAACGGGGGGAATGCCTGCTTCCTTGAAGCGGATCCACAGCACCGCTGAGCCAATCACGACCATCGCTCCGGCGGTGCCGAGTCCACCGATGATCGTGCCCGCGGTTTTCAGGACCCACACCTGGATCGTCGGCTGCTCTGGCGGGTCAGTGCCGCCTTTGCCAGTGTCGCTACTCATCTTCCATCACCCCCTCGCGACCTCCCGAATCGAATCGGCCTAGACCCTAATGATTGATCGAACAGCAGTCATACTAAAAATCAGGATTATTTCGCTACGTCGTCCTGGTGGTTGCCAGCGCCGCCCTCTTCAGGGGTGCGTCGTACGGGGCGCGCAGACGGCGCTACTGGCGTGGCTTCTCCCTTGATGATGCTCGGCGAGGCATCTTGGCCCGCCGAAGCCAGTTGCCATAAGAGGGGGTTATCGGGCATGGGGGCGCCGCGGAGCGTCATCGCGATCACGTTTCGGGCATCTCGCGACGGGTGAGCGCGACCGCTGAGCTGAGGTGATCCTTGGCGCGCTGGCCTGATCCCGGCCTCGGCGTGGGCCTCGGCCAGTTTGGCGTAGCCGTCGACGCTGGCCGGGATGCGGATCGAGTTTCGTTCCCTAATACGTCCCCTAGAGCTTCGTATCCTGCCGGATTCCGCTTGTTAGAGCGGAGTACGGGCAGTGGCGGGGCAGTCTCGAAAACTGTTGGCGTCGCAAGGCGCTCGTGGGTTCGAATCCCACCCCCTCCGCTCCTCAGCCTGCGCTTAAGATGCCGAACCTCTGAGGGAACCGTCGTGTTTGAGACGATGGGCGCATGGGACGGAAAGCGAACAGAGGGAGACACGCGGTGGGGAAGAAGAGCTTCGGCCTGTTGAGCGCGGTTGTCCTGGCGATGGCGATGCTGGCGCTGCCGGCCGCCCAGGCGGACGACGCGGAACGGCAGGCCTACAAAGAAGCCGTTGAGCCGATCTGCAAAGCCAACACGCAGGCCAACGAAAGGATCCTCAAGGGGGTCCGCGGCAAGGTCAGGGCGGGCAAGCTGAAGGTCGCCGCCGGCCAGTTCTCTCGCGCCGCCACCGCTCTGCGCAAAACGCACCGGGAACTGAAGGCCGTTCCCCAGCCTCCGGCCGACCAGGCCAAGCTCGCCAAGTGGCTGAAATACGTCGAGGAAGAGGCGAACCTCTTCCAGAGGACCGCCAAGAAGCTCAACGCCGGGGACAAGAACGGGGCGCTGGCGATGGTGATCAAGCTCGAACGCAACGCCAACCTCGCCAACAACGTGGTGCTCGGCTTCGAATTCCGCTACTGCCGCTTCGAACCGTCCAAGTTCACGTAGCCAGGTCCGGTCCAGCTGCTCGATTGAACGATTGACCCACGTATAGGGGGGTCAATCGTTCAATCTCCTCGCTTGCGAGCGAGGGCTGCCGTTTGCCTCAGCCTGGTGCGGACGTAACCAGGTTCGAAGCGGATCTGCGCGTGCGAGAAACGCAGGGGCAGGAGCCCCGCGGCGAGATGGGCCTGGTCTCTCAGCAACCCGCGCTCCTGCTGCGATGGGGTGCGGTGATAGCGCAACCCGTCGGTCTCGACGACGATGCCGAGCTCCGGCCAGTGGAAGTCGACTTCGAAGCCGTTGACCCAGGCTTTCGTCTGCGGCTCCGGAAGACCGGCCGCCCGAGCCAGCGGCCTAAAGCGCAGCTCCAGATCGGAGTCGCTGAAACGGAAGGTGCGGCGGTCGAGGATGGCTCGCAGCGGGGCGATTCCCGGTTGCCCGCCGTGACGCTCGAGTGCCGCGCGCAGCGTCTCAGGGTCGACCCGGTCGAGCTTGTCGGCTTCGTTGACCGCGCGCTCCAGCTGCATCGATCGCAGTCGAGTCGCCTCGTCGATCAGCGTGCGGACCGGGTCGGTCACCGGAACGTCTTCGTGCGCGGTCAGCTCCTCCGGCACCAGGGCAGTGCGCCGGTGCACGCGAATCCCGGGGTGGCGGCGGCGGATCGCGGCAGGCACCGAGACTTCGATCAATCCCTTCGACTCTTCGCCGAAACCCCACAGGGCCGCGGCGCTGCCGTGGCTCAGCACCGCCTCGGGCCCGCAGGCGAGGGTTGCCGCCATCCAGCGACCGAGTCTCCCCAGCTGCGGTCTCCCAACCGCGTAGACCCCTCGCCAGACCGGGTGCAGTCGTCCGGCGGCGATCCGCCTCTCGATTTGGCGCGCCCCGAGCCCCGTTCCCAGCAGCTGCCTTCGCGCCACCACACCGTGCTGTCGGCTCACCAGGGCCCAGATTTCTGCGTCACGACCCCGGCGACTATCCGGCGACTGGTCGATTGACCCACCCATACGGTGGTAAAGGGTTCAGCGAGCCGATTTCTCCCCCGTGAGCAGCGGGCGTGCGGCCTCAGTACCATCGGACTCCTCGCCCAGGTAGCTCAGTTGGTAGAGCACTTCCATGGTAAGGAAGGGGTCACGAGTTCGAGTCTCGTCCTGGGCTTCGCGCAGGCCTGAAACCTTGCTCCCAGCAGCCAGTTTGCTGTCGCTGACCGGTAGGCTGCCGCTTCGTGGACTTCGCTCTTACCGACGAGCAGGAGGACTTCGTCGATGCGATCCGGCGCTACTGCGACCACGAGTGCGGCACGCCGGACCAGCGCGAGCGTCTGACCGACGGCTATCGCGAGCACCACAACGAGACGATCTACAAGGAGATGGCCGAGCTCGGCTGGACCGGGATCACGATCCCGGAGGAGTACGGCGGCTCCGGCGGGACGATGCTCGACGCCTGCATCTTCATGGAGGAGACCTCGCGCGCGCTGGCCCCGATCGGCGGCTACGCGACGACGCTGATCGTCGCCGGCGCCACCAATCGCTTCGGCACCGAGGAGCAGAAGGAGGAGATCCTCGGCGGCATCGCCGAGGGCGCGGTCGAGGCGATCGCGATGACCGAGCCCCAGGCCGGCTCCGACGTCGGCGCCCTCTCCACCTCGGCCGAAGCGGTCGACGGCGGCTACGTGCTCAACGGGCAGAAGGTCTTCTGCTCCAACGCCCACATCGCCGACCACGTCCTCGTCGTCTGCCGCACCACCCGCTCCGCCTCCAAGCACGACGGCATGACGATGATCTGGGTGCCGCGCGACGCCGACGGGCTCGAGGTGGTCCCGATCGACACGATGGGCGGTCGCGACACCAACCACCTCTACTTCACCGACGTCGAGGCGCCCGCCGACGCGGTCCTCGGTCAGGTCGACCAGGCCTGGACCCAGCTGATGGCCGGCCTCAACGTCGAGCGGCTGATCCTCGCCGCCACCCAGCTCGGCTTCGCCCAGCGCGTCTTCGACGACGTCATCGTCTACGTCAAGGAACGCGAGCAGTTCGGCAAGCCGATCGGCTCCTTCCAGGCGCTGCAGCACCGCATCGCCGACATGGCGACCGACATCGAGGCGGCCCGCCTGATGACTCGCTGGGTCGCCACTCTCGTCGACGAGGATCCCGACAAGATGCTGCCCCGCGAGGCCTCGATGGTGAAGCTCTTCGTCACCGAGGCCGCCAGGCGCGCCGCCCTCAGCGGCATGCAGATGATGGGAGGCTACGGCTACGCCTCCGAGTACGACATGGAGCGCCTCGTCCGCAGCACCCTGGTCTCGACCATCTACGGCGGGACCTCCGAGATCCAGCGCAACATCATCGCCAAGACGTTCGGACTCTGACCTCGGCATACTTCCGGGGGCAGGAAGTGAGAGCGCCCGTAGCTCAGTGGTCAACGGGGTTTTAACGAGCCCCAAAGAGCGCCGGTCTTTCAAGCCGGAGGTCGAGAGTTCGATTCTCTCCGGGCGCATTTCGTTGCCTTTGGGCCCCCGTTCCCGTTTTGAGGCCGAAGGGCGACAATCCCCGGCAATGGTGGAATCGCTTTCAGAGGAACTCGAGGCCCTGATCTCGACCCTGCAGCCGCCCGCCCCCGTCAGACGGACCTCCTCGCCCGCGGCGCGCAATCCGTCTACCTGATCGAGACGCGGTGGCGCGGCAAGCCCGCCGACAGCAGCCATGTGGACGACCTGCACGCCCGCCTGAGACGAACTCCGTCGCGGGTCGAGGGCATCCTGCTCAGCGTGGAGGGATTCACCTCGAGCGCGATCGAGCAGATCGAGTCGATGCGCGATCAACGCCTGGTGGTACCTATCGACGGGGAGGAGCTGCGTCGATTCCTCGCCGATCCGAGCGAGTTGCGGCTGCAGCTGCGGCAGAAGCGCAACAACCTCCTGGTTCACGGGTCCCGTCTCCCGTGCGATCACCTTGGCTACCGCTAGTGCCGCCGAGCCTCCCCCGGCCGCTATCTCGATCCTCGGCGTTGACGGCGTGCCCCTGACCTCCATCCCTGGCAACGGCACCTACTCGGATTGACATTTTGCCGGGGACATCCCCGACATCGATTGGGTTGCCGCGGGTGGCCACGGTGTCACCTGTGACCATCGCTCAATCGAAGCGCGTCTGGTACGGGTTCGGGCTCCGCTCTCTCGCGCTTGCGGTCGAAGAGAAAGCAATCCGCATCGCCGATCTCGACCCTGTTCACCACACCGAAGAGTTGTTCTACGTCAACGAGTGTCCCGGTGGCTTCTATACCCTCAGCGTCCAGCCGGCCGTCGACCATCCCAGGGTCTGACCCGTGCGCATTTCATTTCAACTCGACGGCGTTCCCATCGACACGACCCCCTTTCAGCGCCGGGCCGATCAAATTGCCCCGGGGACGGATCCCTACTTCCGGCCGCGGTCTACCGCCTCCACATCGTTCATCCGCTTCGGCACGCCATTGCCCCTCGATGTCCTCGCCACGGTGGTCGAAAAAGACCAGCGCGAAGAGCCGGGGGAGTGGGTTCTCGGGGTCGTTGCCCGCAATCCGTTCTTCTCCGACCGCGACCGGCTCGTCGAGCTCGGAGTCGATCCTCTCGATCTCGGGGCAGCGCTCGAGGAGAACGAGCTGCTGATCTGCGACCTTCGTTCCTGGCACTTGGCCCGCGAGCACCGCGAATACGTGCTCACGCGCCTCGATTTCGCTTCGACCTCCGATGTCGTCGTGCTTCGCCCGATAGCCGACTGGGACCCCGCTGATCGACCGCCCACACAAAACGCTTGCCCACACCCGCGTACGTAGCGACTCTCTAGCCGGCAGCCCCGACCGGTCGAGGCTGCCGCAAAGCTGCATCACCCGCTCGGCGATGCGGGATAACGCGCGGGTACCCAGTTGGTTCCCATTGCAGAGCCATCTCCAGGCTGGAGCGGTTTTTCGTGCTCTGTAGACACGGGATTTTCCCTTGACGCTATAGACGATAGCTGATCCACTCATGTGTGATTGATGTACGTAATCGTTCAAGCTAGCTCGGGAAGGGCAGCGGGGAAACAGGGAAAGCCCGAGCACCGAGGGACCGCCGGGAAGCGGCCCGGCAAGGGCTCAAGACAAGGAGGGTTAAGTGAGACGACTGACAATCTTGCTCCTCGCGGTGGGGGCTTTGCTGCTCATCCCGGCCGCGCAGGCGTTTGCGGAAGAAGAAGCGCACGTCAACATCGCCGGCACCGGCGGCGGCTCGGTCACCAGCGAAACCGGCGAAGAAGAACTCGAAGGCACCCCGCCGATCAACTGCAGCTACAAATCGCCCGGGCCCGCCACCGGTGTCTGCGACAACGTGATGGGGGAAATCGCGGCTACCGGTTTCGGCATCTACGTGGTCGCCACCGCGGACCCCGGCTCCGAATTCGCCGGTTGGACGATTCAGCAGGGCACCTCCGGCGAATCCCTCTTTGGGGCGGGGTGCGAAGAAGGCCCAGGGGCGGAAACGTTCTGTGTCGTATACCAACCAAGCGGAACACCCGAAGCCTTCGACGACACCGAAATCACCGCCCACTTCACCTCCGCCGGCCCCTCCGGCCCCGAGCTGACCCTCACCAAAGAAGGCACCGGCTCAGGCACCGTCGCCTCCAACCCCGCGGGGATCGAATGCGGCGGCACCTGCAAAGCCTCATTCGAAACCAACGCCAAAGTCACCCTGACCGCCTCGCCCTCGGCGGGCTCCACCTTCGTCAGCTGGAAAGGCTGCGAAAAAGGCGGGGCCAACGGTCGCCAGTGCACGGTGACGATGGATCAGGCAAACACGGTCAACGCCAAGTTCCTGACGGCCTATGACGTGACGGTCAACCGGGTCGGCTCTGGCCTGGGCAAGGTGAGCAGCTCCCCGGGCGGCGTGCTCTGCCTGAGCAACTGCTCGAGCACCAAAGCCGCCTTCAAGGAAGGCACCTCGGTCACCCTGAGCGCGGCTGCGTCGAAGAACTACGTCTTCACCGAATGGACGGGCGAGTGCTCGGGCTCCAGCCTGACCTGCTCGCTGGGCTCCCTCGGCGCGGACAAGACGGTCGGCGTCAAATTTACCGCGGCCGCACAGCACAACCTGACCGTGACCAAGTCAGGTGGCGGCAACGGCACCGCGAAGTCGAACCTCGCCGGCATCAACTGCGGCGCCACCTGCTCATCGATGGCAGCTGCCTACTTCCAGAGCCAAGAAGTCGAACTGACCGCGACCCCCAGCAGAGGCTCGACTTTTGGCGGCTGGTCCGGCGCCTGCAGCGGCACCGGCGCCTGCAAAATTGCGATCAGCGCGGCCAAATCCGTCACGGCGGAATTCAAATAGCGAGGTAGCGCAACACCAGTAACGCAGCAAACGGCAAAGCCAAAGCCACCGGGGCCTCGGGTCCCGGTGGCGGCCCCGTCGCAGCGGTACCGCCTCTGGGGGGGCGGAGACAAGACAAGAAGCGCCTACAGGGAGAGGTGAGTGATGGGACGCAACGGGACAAAGGGACGGGGGACCTGGATCGCGGCGCTGTGCGCGAGCCTCTTGACCCTCACCCTCACAACCACCCCCGCTCAGGCCCAGCAGGCCCACCTCTTCAAGGAAACCTTCGGCTCGGCACAGCAACCGAGCTTCAAAGGCGTCGTCGCAATCGCCATCGACCAGTCCAGCGGCGATGTCCTCGTTCTCGATAGCGCCGAGGGAAAGCTCAGCCGCTTCAAGCCAAACGGCGAAGCCGATCCCTTCCCCGCCCTCGGCACCAATGTGATTGACGCCAAGCTCGGGCCCGGGAGCAAACCCTGCGCCGAAGAACCGTCCTCCTGCGACGCGGCGCCGGGGGAATTCGGCGGTATCTCCGGCGGCAACAACGAGGCCCAGATCGCGATCGACGAATCGGGCACCGCCACCGACGGCAACATCTACGTGATCGAGGCCGAAACCGACGTCGTCGACGTCTTCGCCGCCGACGGCCACTTCCTCGGGCAGCTGACCAAATTCGGCACCAAAAACTTCGGCGACACGAGCGGCATCGCCGTCGACGGCGCAGGCAACTTCTACGTCAGCGACTTCGGCAGGAACGCGATCCACAAGTACGTCCCCACCGCCAACCCGCCCAAAGCCACCGACTTCACCACCGACTTCACCACCATCGCGCGCCCCCAGGCCCTGGCGATGGGGGCCGGGCCGACAGCCGGCTCGCTCTTCGTCGTCAGGCGCACCGGGAGCGCCGCCTCATTCAGCGGCGGTCTGTTCAAGCTCAAACTCTCCAACGGGGAACTGCAGTACGCGCTGGTCGATGGGCTGGTCAACCCTCCCTCCGGCGCCGTGGGCATCACGACGACCGCGGTCGACCCCGGCAGCGGCCACGTCTTCGCCGCTTACGCCGGGAACTCGGCGCGAGTGGAGGAGTACGACGCCTCGGGCCCCTCCAGCGCCACCATCCTCTCGACGACTAAAGTGATCGCCACCAGCCTCGCCCTCCACGGCGCCAGCGGCGACCTCTACAGCGCCGGCCCAAGTGGCACCAAAGTCGTCCTCTACGGCGCCCCGATCTCCACCCTCCCCGACGTCCTCACCGGAGAAGAAGCGACTGGGGTCACCCCCTCCAAGGCGACCGTGCACGGCACCGTCAATCCCGACGGCCAGGCCGTGACCGAGTGCGCCTTCGAATACACCCCGGGATTTGGCTTGCCACCCGATTCCTACGATCACGTCATCCCCTGCGCGCAGTCGCCGGCCGAAATCGGCTCCGGCGCGAGCCCCGTGCAGGTCGAAGCAAGCCTGAGCGGCCTGGCGGCCAACGGCACAGGGAACCACGTCCGCCTCGTCGCCAAGAACGCAAACGAAACCCCGGTCTTCGGCTCCAACCTCAATTTCCACACGATTCACACCGCGATCACCCAGCCGGCCAGCGCGATCGGCGGCACCACTGCGACCCTGAATGGCACCGTCCACCCCGACGGCACCTCGGTCACCGCCTGCCTGTTCGAATACGGCACCACCCCCTCCTACGGCAGCACCGTTCCCTGCGCGGAGTCTGAAGCCGAAATCGGCTCCGGCGAAAGCCCGGTGCCCGTCCACGCCGACGTCTCGGGCCTGACGTCGAACACTCCCTATCACTTCCGGCTCGCCGCGACGACGGGCAACGGGGAAGACAAGGGGGAAGACGAGGGGTTTGGGACTTTGGATGAAAGCGGCGTCCAAACCACGGCCGCGACGAAAGTCGGCGGCGCTGTCGCCACCCTCAACGGCACCGTGGACCCCGGTGGCGTCGCGGTCGGCGAGTGCCTCTTCCAGTACGTCGACGAGGCCGGCTACGAACCGCTTGCGCTCGATCCCTACGCCGACGGCGAGACAGTCCCCTGCGCCGAGTCGGAAGCCGAAATCGGCAGTGGCGGCTCCTCCGTAGCCGTCCACGCCGACGTCTCGGGCCTGCAGCCGAAGACCACCTACCACTTCCGCCTCGTCGCCGGACCGACGGGAGCCGCTATCGAGGGTGGCGACGAGCAGTTCGTCACGCTGGGCCCCAGGGTCGAGGACGCGTGGGCGACGAGCGTCGCGGACACCGAAGCGATGCTGAAGGCCGAGGTAGATGCCAACGGCTCGGCTGTCGCGATGAAGCTGGAATGGGGCCTGGATGGGGTTCCCTACGAACACACCGAACCCATCGGAGGCCTGGTCGCCCAGGTCGCGACCGCTCGCCTGGGCGACCTGACGGCCGGCGCCGCACACCACTATCGCTTCGTCGCCACCAGCCAGTGCAATCCGCTCGAAGCGGCCGAAGTGTGCATCGCCACCGGCCCCGAGCGCGCCTTCGTCACCTACCGGGTCCCCGTGGCCGACGCCGATTGTCCCAACCAGGCCTACCGAAGCGGCGCCTCTGCAGTCCTGCCCGACTGCCGCGCCTACGAGATGGTCTCGCCGGTCGACAAAGAAGGCGGCGACATCTTCGCCCTGCCGACCTCGCGCACGATTGTCCTCGGCGCCCCCGAACAGCAGTCGCGACTCGATCAGGCGACGCCGGACGGCGAAGCGCTGACCTACTCCACCTCGCGGGCGTCTGGCCATGCCGAATCGGCCCCCTGGGCAGCCCAATACCTCACCCAGCGCGATCCCCAGGCGGGCTGGATCGTGGAAGCGATATCGCCCCCGCGCAGGCCCAACTCCTTCTACCGAGACGCCGGTCAGGAGGTCCCCTTCAAGGGCTTCACCGAAGACCTTTGTAGCGGCTGGGTGCTGGAGGACTCCGGCTATCCGCTCGCCCCCGGCGCCCCGGAGCACGTGCCCAACGCCTACCGCCGCGACAACTGCGGGGGAAGCGGCTACGAGCTGCTCACCTCGATGGCGCCGCCAGGGTACTCGGCCGAAAGCGAACTTGGAGATATCCGCTATTTCCCCTATCCGCAGGGGTACAGCGCCGATGGCTCGCGCACGGTCCTCCGCGCCAACGCCGCACTGACTCCGGACGCATGCCCGACGAAGGGGATCTACCAGCTCTACGCGTCGAGCCCAGGGGGGAGCTGCGGCTGGTAAGCGTGATGCCCGATGGGACTGCCGTCTGCAACCACGCCTCGGTGGGGTCGTCGGGAGCTTTCGCTGCCGACTTCCGCCAGGACAGCGTCTTCCACGCCGTCTCGGAGGATGCCTCCAGGGTCTACTGGGTCGACAGCCAGAACTCGGAACATGAAGGATCGGGGGCCCCCCGCTGGGGCGCCAATGCGGTCGGTCCTATGTACCTGCGCGAGAACGCCGGCCAGCCGCAGAGCGCTATCTCGGCTGGGGAATGCACCGAACCGGAGATGGCCTGCACGATCCCGGTCTCGAGCGAGCAAACCAGGTTCTGGGCCGCCGCTCCGTCGGGGGACAGGGCCCTCTACACCACCGTCGGTGGGGGCCTCTATGAGTTCGACCTGCAGACGAAGAGCTCGCAGCAAATAGCCGGCGGCGTGGAGGGGCTGGTCGGCGCGAGCGAGGATCTCTCGCGCGTCTACCTCGTATCGAGCGAAGACCTGACCGGGGCGGCTGAGAACAGCGAGGGAGACAGCGCGGTTCCGGGCCGGTGGAACCTCTACCTACACACGAGGGGGCAGGGGTTCGCCTTCGTCGCGACGCTGGTGTCGGGCGACGAACACTCTACGTACGAGGGGGTGTCGCCGTTTGCGATCAGGCCCTCCAACCGCACCTCCCGGGTGAGTCCCGACGGGATGCACGTCGCCTTCACGAGCAGGGGCCGCCCGACCGGCTATGACAATCGCGATCTGGTCAGCGGCGAGGCCGACAGCGAGGTCTATCGCTACGACGCCGGTACGGGCAAGCTCGCCTGCGTGTCGTGCAACCCCAGCGGAGCGCGGCCGAAAAACGGGCGGTCCTTCGCCGCGAACGGGAACGGCACCCAAACCTGGGTGTCAGGTTGGATCCCCGGCTGGGGCAGCCAGTACCAGCCCTCGCGCTTTCTCTCCGACGACGGCTCTCGCGTCTTCTTCGAAAGCTACGACTCGCTGGCGCTGACCGACACCAACGGCGTCCGCGACGTCTACGAGTGGGAGGCCGAGGGAGCGGGCGACTGCAGCGAGGAGTCCTCGGCCTTCAGCGATAGTGCCGAAGGCTGCATCAGCCTCATCTCCACGGGGGAAAGCCCGGCGGAGTCTGAACTGCTCGAAGCCTCGGCCGACGGACGCGACGTCTTCTTCACCACCGATGCGAGCTTGGTGTCCCACGACCCGGGCCTGATCGACATCTACGACGCCCGGGCGGGCGGCGGGGTGCCGCCGCCTCCGGCCCCGGCGGCGGGGTGCGAAGGGGAAGCTTGCCAGGGCGCGCCCTCGCCTCCCAACGATCCGACGCCGGCCTCCGAATCCTTCCAGGGGGCGGGCAACGTCAGCGAGACCGCGACGAAGCCCAGGCACTGCGCCAAGGGCAAGGTCCGCCGGCGCGGTCGCTGTGTCAGCAGGCACGGCAAGAAGAGCCATAAGCGAGCCAAGCACAACCGGAGGGCGGGGCGATGAGGCGACTTCTCTGCACACTGGCGGCAGCGTCGATTGCGCTCGTCCTCGCGGCTCCGGCCCACGCGGAGACCTTCGGGTTCAAAGACGTGGACGTGCTGTTCGAAAACGCGGACGGCTCGCCGGGGCTGGCGGCAGGATCGCATCCGTTCTCGCTGACGACCGAGCTCGATTTCAAGACCCAGCCGAATCCCGAATTCGGCTACGAGACCCCGGTCGAGGGGATCAAGGACGTGATCGCGACCCAGATCCCCGGACTGGTCGGCAACCTCAACGCCGTCTCGCAGTGCACGGCATCGGACTTCATGAAGTCAGGTCCGGGCGGGTCTGCGTCCGAGGGTTGCAAGCCCACGACGGCGATCGGCACCACGACCAGCGAAGTGCTGGAACCGGGGGCCGCGTACTCCTCGCCCGTCTACAACCTCGAGCCACCGCCGGGGGTGGCGGTCAAGTTCGGCTTCTGGACGGTGATCGTGCCCGTCGTGATCGAACTGCGGGTCAACCCCGACCCTCCCTACAACGTGATCGCCACCAGCAGCAACATCCCCAATTTCGCCGGTGTCTACGGCTCGATCATCACGATCTGGGGGGTGCCCGGCGACCCGGGGCACGATTCCGAACGCGAGTGCAACGGTCCCTGTCCGAGCATGGCGGAAATCCCCTACCTGACGATGCCGACGAGCTGCCAAGGCGGCCCGCAGCCGACTGTCTTCTCGGCCGACTCCTGGGAGAACCCGGGTGTGTTCGACGAACGCACCGTGCTCACCCACGACGACGCGCTGCCGCCCAACCCGCTGGGGATCTCGGAATGCTCGAAACTGCGCTTCCGCCCGTCGATCGGGGCAGAACCGACGAGCAAGGCGGCCTCCAGCCCCACTGGCCTCGACTTCAGCCTCGACGTCGACGACGAAGGGATCCTCAACCCCAAAGGCCTCGCCAACTCAGAGATCGAGAAAGCCGTCGTCACCCTGCCCGAGGGGATGTCTGCCAACCCCTCTTTGGCGGAAGGGCTGAACGTCTGCACCGAAGCCCATCTCGCCAAAGAGACGGCCTTCTCCGAACCGGGGGCGGGCTGCCCCAACGCGTCGAAGATCGGCACGGCTGAAGTGGAGACGCCGCTCCTGGACGAAAACGTCAACGGCTCCCTCTTCATCGCCAAGCCCTACGAGAACCCCTTCGACTCGCTCTTGGCGATGTACCTGGTGATCAAGAACAGAAACCTGGGGATCGTGGTGAAGCAGCCCCTGCACGTGATCCCCGATCCCGATACGGGCCAGCTGACGACGGTTGCCGAAGACATGCCCCAGCTGCCCTTCAGCCACTTCAGGCTGCACTTCCGCGAGGGGACGCGCAGCCCGCTGGCGACCCCATCGGCTTGCGGCGAGCACACGGTCAAAGCCGTGCTCTACCCCCACTCGGGAGGCTCGCCCATCACCTCCACCTCGTCCTTCGAGGTCATCACCGGCCCAAACGAAGGCCCCTGCCCCAAAGGTGGCCTGCCGCCCCTCAAGCCGGGCCTGATCGCAGGGACGATCAACAACCGCGCAGGGAGCTTCTCCCCCTTCAACCTGCGGATGTACAGAAGCGACGCAGAACAGGAGATCACCCGCTTCTCGATCAAGCTGCCGCCGGGGATCACCGGCAAGCTGGCGGGGATCCCTTACTGCCCAGACGCGGCAATCGCCGCGGCCAAGGCGAGGACAGGCCCGCACGGCGGCCAGGAAGAGCTCGACAGCCCATCCTGCCCCGCAGCAAGTGAGATCGGAAGAACCCTGGCCGGAGCAGGAGTAGGGCCATCGCTCACCTACGCCCCCGGCAAGGTCTACCTCGCCGGCCCCTACAACGACTCCAACCTCTCGATGGTGGCGATCACCGCCGGAGTGGTTGGCCCCTTCGACATCGGCACCGTGGTCATCAGGCAGGCCTTCCAGATCAACCCCGAGACCGCCGAAGTCTTCATCGACTCCACGGGCTCTGACCCGATTCCCCACATCATCCAGGGAATCCCGGTCCATCTGCGGGACATCAGGGCATATGTGGACAAGCCCGACTTCGTCCTCAACCCGACCGACTGCACCAGAACCTCTACGGCCTCCACCGTGCTGGGTTCGGGTCTTGACTTCGTCTCCCAAGCCGACGACAACCCCTTCACGGCCACCAGCCCCTTCCAGGCAGCCGACTGCGCCGCCCTGCCCTTCAAGCCGCAGCTGACGATGAGGCTCATAGGGGGCACCAAGCGAGGAGCATTCCCTAAGTTCAGAGCCCACCTGCAGATGAACGGGATCGGCGAAGCCGGGATCCAGGGCGCCCAGGTCGTCCTGCCCCGCTCGGCCTTCATCGAACAGGGCCACTTCCAGACGATCTGCACCCGGCCCCAGTTCAAAGCAGGAGCCGGCAACGGCTCCGAGTGCCCGCCCGGCTCCGTCTACGGCAAAGCCACCGCGATCACCCCGATCCTCGGTGAGCCTTTGACCGGTCCGGTCCTCCTGCGCGCCAACGGCGGCGAACGCGACCTGCCCGACTTGGTCGTGGCTCTCTCCAACTCCCAGGTCGACTTCAACCTGGTCGGCTTCGTCGACTCCGTCAACGGCCGTCTCAGGAACACCTTCGCCTCGGCCCCAGACGCGCCGGTGACCTCCTTCGACATCGAGCTGGCCGGCGGGCAGAAGGGCCTCTTCGTCAACTCGGTCAACCTCTGCAAGAGAAAGAACCGCGCCGATGTCACCTTCACCGGCCAGAACGGCAAGACCTACACCTCCAAGCCGGTACTGAAGGCGAAGTGCAAGAAGAAGGGCAAGAAGGCCAAAGGCAAAGGCAAAGGCAAGGCCAAGCGCCAGGGCAAGAGGGCAGCGCTGCGCCACCCCTGAAATCCCCTAAACCTGGGGCCGAATACCGGGCTGGTACCCAGGCGCATTTCTCATTCTTGAGCCCTTTCCGTGCGGATCAGGGTTCTTCCTGCCGTGATTGAGAGCACGGGCCTTTCCTTGACGGTCTGAACGATAGATGTTTCAATCCAGGCAGTTTCATGTACATCTTGTTTTAAAGCTGCCTGGGAAGGCGGCGGGAGACACCAACAGGGAAACCGAGTTGCCTAGGGCCGCAGGGAAGCGGCTCGGCAGGGGCTCGAAGAACAAGGAGAGAGCTAAGTGAGACGACTAACAATCTTGCTCGCCGCGATGGGGGCCTTGCTGCTCATTCCGGCGGCACAGGCGTTTGCGGCCGGAACCTTCACGCTGAACGTCGAAGGCGACGGCAGCGGGGAAGTCGAGAGCGTCGGCGGCTGGGAAGAACTCGGAGGCATCTTCGCAGGCACTCCCCCGATCGAATGCATCTACGAAACGCCGGGCCCACCGACGGGGGTTTGTCAAAACGAAATGGATCAGGAAGAAGGCTTCGAAGGGGTCTACCTGACTGCCCACCCCGACCCCGGCTCCAAACTCGCCGCTTGGATTCTGGAAGAAGGCACGTTCCTCGGGGAATGCGAATCCCTACCTGGTGTATATCTAGAAAACTGCATAGCCGGTAACGCCGAAGAATCCAATTCGCCGGTTGCAGTAACCGTCATCTTCGAATGCGAAACCGAAGGCGGCTGCGAAGGTGGCCCCGAAGGCCCCGAGCTCACCGTAGTCAAGGAAGGCACCGGCGCAGGCACCGTCGCCTCCAACCCCGCGGGGATCGAATGCGGAGCGACCTGCAAAGCCTCCTTCGAAACCAACCAAAAAGTCACCCTGACCGCCTCGCCCTCGGCGGGCTCCACCTTCGTCAGCTGGAAAGGCTGCGAAAAAGGCGGGGTCAATGGTCGCCAGTGCACGGTGACGATGGACGTTGCGAAAACCGTCAGCGCCAAGTTCCTCACGGCCTATGACGTCACTGTCAACCGCGTAGGCACCGGCCTCGGCAAGGTGAGCAGCTCCCCGGGCGGAGTCCTCTGCCTGAGCAACTGCGCCTCGACCACGGCCGCCTTCAAGGAAGGCACCTCGGTCACCCTGAGCGCGGCACCGACCAAAAACTACGTCTTCACCGAATGGACCGGCGACTGCTCGGGCTCCAGCCTGACCTGCTCGCTCGGCTCCCTCGGCTCAGACAAGACGGTCGGGGCCAAATTCACTCCGGTCGCCCAGCACCTTCTGACCGTGACCAAGAGCGGTGGCGGCAACGGCACCGCGAAGTCAAACGTCGCTGGCATCAACTGCGGCGCCACCTGCTCCTCGATGGCAGCTGCCTACTTCCAGGGCACGGTGGTCGAACTGACCGCCACCCCGGGCAAGGGCTCGGCCTTCGGCGGCTGGTCGGGATCGGGCTGCTCGGGCACTGGCACCTGCACGGTGACGATGAGCGCAGCCAAATCCGTCACGGCGGAATTCAAATAGCGAGGTAACGAAGCACGAGTAACGCAGCAAGAAGCACGGCAAAGGCAAAGCCACCGGGGCCAATGGCCCCGGTGGCGGCCCCGCCGCAGCGGTACCGCCTCTGGGGGAGAGGCAGCGGACAAAGACTTGAAGTGCCTACAGGGAGAGGCGGAGTTATGGGAGTGATGGGACGCAACGGGACAAAGGGACATGGAGCCTGGATCGGGGCGCTGTGCGCCACCCTTTTGACCCTCACCGCCACCCCCGCCCTCGCCGCCGACCCCCCGCTTCTGGCCAAGTTCGGCCAGAACTGCGGGGACCCAGTGAAAGTGGGCAACGGATGCGGCGACGAGGCCGGCGAAACCAACATCCCTCTCACGCTGGCCACCGATCCGGCGACCGGCCACCTCTTCGTCCAGGAGGTCGGGAACAGGAGAATCGACGAGTTCGACGCCTGGGGCACCTTCGTCCGGGCCTGGGGCTGGGGCGTGCGGGACGGCTCGGCCGAGTTGCAGACCTGCACCGCGCAAAGCGGCTGCCAAGAGGGCCTGACCGGAGACGGCCCGGGGCAGTTCGGGGGGGAGGAGGAGGCCTGGCGGTCGGCTCGGAGGGAGCCGTCTACGTCGTCGACCCAGGCAACCGTCGCGTGCAGAAGTTCAGCGTGCCCGAGGATCCCGACGAAGCGGTCGGCTTCGATCTGATGTTCGGCGGCGAAGTCAACAAGACCACGAATGCCGACCTCTGCACCGCCGCCTCCGGGGACACCTGCGGGATCGGCATCGCCGGCAACCCCGGGCCAGGGGAAGGCCAGTTCGGCACCTGGGGTTTCGCAGGCAGCTTCATCGCGATAGGCCCGGGTCTGCCCGAGACGGTCTTCGTCGGCGATCAGGAGAGGATCCAGAAGTTTGACGCTTCGGGGGTCTTCAAAGCCCAGCTCGCGCTGCCCGAACCGGGCTCGGCCGGCTCCCTGGCGTTCGACCCCTCGAGCGGCGACCTGTACTTCGGCTACCTGGGCACCAAAACCGGCTTTTTCCAAGTGGAGAGGCAGCCGAGCGTCTACCGCCTTGACCCCGACACCGGCGCGGTTCTCGACACGATCGAAGTCGACCGGCCGAGCGCCCTCGCCGCCGATGTCGCCGGCAACCTCTACGTGTTCGACGACCAAGTCGTGTTCAACTCGAACGATCCTCGCACCCACGAAACGAGGGTCCTCGAGTTCAACTCCTCCGGCGAAAAGGTCGCGACCCTGTTCGAAGGCGAGTACCCGGGCAACTACGGAACTGTCGGGGAAGGGACCTTTGGCCTCGCCACCAGCTCTGCCTGCGGGATCGAGGGCTCGGACCTCTTCGTGTCCAGCTACACCTACTACGACAGCTACGTCAAGCTCTACGGCCCGCCGCCGGATCCGACGATCTGCCCGCCCCCCGCGGTGCCGCCGACGATCGCCTCCCAGTATGCGACCTCGGTCAGCACCGACTCGGCGACGTTGAAGGCCCAGGTTAATCCACACTTCTGGCCCGACACCCGCTACTACGTGCAGTACGGGACGGGGAAATGCTCCGAAGGGGGCTGCACCGGGGAGGCGCCGGCGCCGCCGGGGTCCAAACTGACCTCGGCGACCACAAGCCAGGACATCACCACGGCCGGCGTCCTGCTCCAGGGCCTCGAGCCGAACACCGCCTACCACTATCGCTTCGTCGCCCAGAGCGGGGGCGGGGGGCCCACCTTCGGCTCCGAAAAGGCCTTCGCCACCTTCCCCCTTCCGGCGGCGCCGAAAGCCGACTGTCCCAACCAGGCCTTCCGCACCGGCGCCTCGCAGAGGCTGCCCGACTGCCGGGCCTACGAGATGGTCAGCCCGGTGGACAAAGCAGGGCAGGATGTCGCAGTCGCACAGGGCGAGCGCCTCGACCAGGGCTCCACCTTCGGCGACTCGTTCACCTATACCGCCAAAGGCGCCACACACACCCAGCACCTGGCTTCCCGCGGCGCCGAAGGCTGGAGTCAGGAATCGATCTCTCCGCCTGCCGAAGCGAGCTTTGCCGCCTTCGCGGAGGATCTGAAAGAGGGCTGGCTCTCGAGCACCGCAGAACCGGTCCTCGCCGCGGGCGCCATTGCCGGCTATGACAACCTCTACCGCCGCGACAACGGAAGTGGCTCCCATGAAGCCTGTACCACGGCAAAACCGCCGAGTGCTGCGGCGGGTGAATACGCACCCCAGGTTCAGGGCACGGCCTCCGACGGCAGCCACGAGGCGATCTTCGCCGCCCCCGACAAGCTCACCCCCAACGCCGCTCCCTCGGGCGGGGAAGCGGGGCAAAAGCGCCAGCTCTACGACTGCAAGGAAGGCAAACTGACCCTGGTCAGCGTCCTGCCCGACCAGACCCCGAGCTCGCTCTGGAACACGGTGGGCGCCGCCAGCGACCCCGCCGACCTGGCGCACAGTGCGACTCTTGCGGGCGCGGTCTCCACCGACGCCTCTCACGTCTACTGGAGCGCGACCGGACCCGAATCGGGGGCAGGACCCCTCTACCTGCGCCTAAATCCCGACCAGCCGGAGAGCGCCCGTCTCAAAGGCACCGCGACCGGCACCGGCAGCCTCGTCGGCCCGGTGAAAGGCATCGGCACGCTGGCCAAAAGCTCCAAAACGATCTCCGGAGTCGAAACCGAAGGCGACCCCTTCAGCGTCGGGCAGGCGATCTCCGGCACCGGCATCCCTGCGGGGACGACCGTGACCGAAGTCAAAGCCACCTCGATCAAAATCTCACTCGCGGCGACTGCCGCGGGACAGGTCGAACTGAGCGGAGTCGCTTCGGCAGTCGTCTCCGGCGTGACTACCGCCAGCGGCGCCTTCGCGGTCGGCCAGGAAGTCTCGGCATTCGCCGGGGGCATCGCCCCCGGGACGACGATCGCCACCCTCGGCGCCGGCACCCTCACCCTCTCCGCCCTGGCCACCGAAACAAAGAAAGCGACCCCGCTCTCGGCGACCAGCTCCTGCACCGAAGCGGCGACCAAAGCCTGCACGTTTGCGGTCTCCTCTGGCACGAGCGCCCGCTTCTGGGCCGCCTCCCCCGACGGCTCGGCGGCCCTCTTCGGCGAAGGCGAAGACCTCTACCGCTACGACGCCGCCACAGCCAAAGCGACCCTGCTCGCCTCCAAGGTCAGGGGCGTCCTCGGTCAGAGCGCCGATCTCTCGCGCGTCTACCTGCTCTCCACCGAAGCCCTAGGCGGCAAAGGCGCCGCAGGTGAGCCCAACCTCTACCTGGCCGAAGGCGGCGGCTTCGAGTTCATCGCCACCCTCTCGGCAAGGGACGCCGAAGCAGGAGCCGTCCAGCTCTCCCCGGTCAACCCGCGCCCGAACCTGCACACCGCCCGGGCAACCGCCGACGGCCAGGTCCTCGCCTTCCTCTCAGACAGCGCCGCCCTCGCCCAGGCCGTCTCCGGCTATGACAACACCGACGCCGAAAGCGGCAAAGAGACCGCCGAGATCTACCGCTACGACGCGGCGGGCAAAGATCTCGATTGCATCTCCTGTACCCGCTCGGGCGCCCGTCCCGAAGGCCGCGCAGTGGGGGGCCTGAACGCAGGAGCCCTGATCCCCACCGCCCAGACCTCGCTCTATGCAGGCCGCCCGTTCTCAGCCGACGGCGCCCGCCTCTTCTTCGACAGCTACACCTCACTGCTGCCCCAAGACACCAACGGCAAAGCCGACGTCTATGAGTGGGAGAAGGCCGGAACCGGGGACTGCGAAGAAGGCAAACCCGCCTTCAGCCCCCCCAACGGCGGCTGCGTCAGCCTGATCTCCTCGGGCAAAGCGGCCTCTGACTCTGAGTTCCTCGATTCCTCCCCCGAGGGCGACGACGTCTTCATCCAGACCGGCGAGAGCCTGCTCGCCAAAGACCCAGGCGAAGCGGACCTCTACGACGCGAGAGTTAACGGCGGCTTCACAGCCGATGTCGTCAAACACGTCCTCACAGTCCAAAGGACGGGCACCGGAACCGGCAAAGTCACCAGCGAACCAGCCGGGATCGACTGCGGGGTCAACTGCACGGCCTCCTTCCCGGAGGGCGAAGAGGTCACCCTCACCGCCATAGCCGACCCTGGCTCCACCTTCGAGGGCTTCTCGGGCCCTTGCACGGGCAAAGGCCCCTGCGAAGTGACGATGTCAGAAGCCAGGGAAGTGACCGCCGGCTTCGCCAAAGAAGCCGGCGCCCCCACCCACAAACTGACCCTCGCCACCGAAGGCGGCGGCACGGGCACGGTCACCAGCGACAAAGGGGCGATCAGCTGTTCGCCCTTCTGTAGCGATGATTTCGAAGTCGGCACCAAAGTCACCCTCACGGCCACCTCGGCCCCGGGCTCCGCCTTCTACAGCTGGAAGCGCTGCGACTCCGGCGGCGTCAACGGCCGCCAGTGCACGGTGACGATGGACAAAGCCAAGACGGTCACCGCGGTCTTCGCCACCACCAACGAGCTGAGCGTGACCAAGGCTCCGGGCCTGGGCAAGGTCCAGAGCTCCCCCGGCGGCATCCTCTGCCTGGCCAACTGCCCTGAGACGACCGCCGCCTTCCTCGAAGGCACCAAAGTCATGCTGAAAGCGGTTCCCTCCAAGCGCTTCGCCCTCGCCGAATGGACGGGCGACTGCTCGGGCACCGGCACCTGCGAACTGACCATGGGCGAAGACCACGAGGTCGGCGCCCTCTTCGCCGAAGTGCCCAAGCACGCCCTCGCCCTGACGAAGAGCGGCGGAGGAGCCGGCACGGTCAAGAGCGACCCCGCCGGGATCAACTGCGGCCTCACCTGCAGCGCCCAAGTCTCCTCTTTCTACCAAGAAGATCTGATCACCCTCACAGCTACTCCCGGCAAAGGCTCTGCCTTTGCCGGCTGGAGCGGCGGCGGCTGCTCGGGGACAGGCGGCTGCGAAGCGACGGTCAGTGCCGTCGCCGAAGTGAAAGCGGAATTCAAATGACGAGCCGGGGAGAGAGAGCGACGATGACCCACACAGCCGGCACTACACCCAAGCGTCGCTTGGGCCTCCTTGTCCTCCTCGCCGCCCTCGCCCTAACCCTCACCGCCACCCCCGCCCTCGCCGCCGACCCCCCGCTTCTGGCCAAGTTCGGCCAGAACTGCGGGGACCCAGTGAAAGTGGGCAACGGATGCGGCGACGAGGCCGGCGAAACCAACATCCCTCTCACGCTGGCCACCGATCCGGCGACCGGCCACCTCTTCGTCCAGGAGGTCGGGAACAGGAGAATCGACGAGTTCGACGCCTGGGGCACCTTCGTCCGGGCCTGGGGCTGGGGCGTGCGGGACGGCTCGGCCGAGTTGCAGACCTGCACCGCGCAAAGCGGCTGCCAAGAGGGCCTGACCGGAGACGGCCCGGGGCAGTTCGGGGGGGGAGGAGGAGGCCTGGCGGTCGGCTCGGAGGGAGCCGTCTACGTCGTCGACCCAGGCAACCGTCGCGTGCAGAAGTTCAGCGTGCCCGAGGATCCCGACGAAGCGGTCGGCTTCGATCTGATGTTCGGCGGCGAAGTCAACAAGACCACGAATGCCGACCTCTGCACCGCCGCCTCCGGGGACACCTGCGGGATCGGCATCGCCGGCAACCCCGGGCCAGGGGAAGGCCAGTTCGGCACCTGGGGTTTCGCAGGCAGCTTCATCGCGATAGGCCCGGGTCTGCCCGAGACGGTCTTCGTCGGCGATCAGGAGAGGATCCAGAAGTTTGACGCTTCGGGGGTCTTCAAAGCCCAGCTCCGCGCTGCCCGAACCGGGCTCGGCCGGCTCCCTGGCGTTCGACCCCTCGAGCGGCGACCTGTACTTCGGCTACCTGGGCACCAAAACCGGCTTTTTCCAAGTGGAGAGGCAGCCGAGCGTCTACCGCCTTGACCCCGACACCGGCGCGGTTCTCGACACGATCGAAGTCGACCGGCCGAGCGCCCTCGCCGCCGATGTCGCCGGCAACCTCTACGTGTTCGACGACCAAGTCGTGTTCAACTCGAACGATCCTCGCACCCACGAAACGAGGGTCCTCGAGTTCAACTCCTCCGGCGAAAAGGTCGCGACCCTGTTCGAAGGCGAGTACCCGGGCAACTACGGAACTGTCGGGGAAGGGACCTTTGGCCTCGCCACCAGCTCTGCCTGCGGGATCGAGGGCTCGGACCTCTTCGTGTCCAGCTACACCTACTACGACAGCTACGTCAAGCTCTACGGCCCGCCGCCGGATCCGACGATCTGCCCGCCCCCCGCGGTGCCGCCGACGATCGCCTCCCAGTATGCGACCTCGGTCAGCACCGACTCGGCGACGTTGAAGGCCCAGGTTAATCCACACTTCTGGCCCGACACCCGCTACTACGTGCAGTACGGGACGGGGAAATGCTCCGAAGGGGGCTGCACCGGGGAGGCGCCGGCGCCGCCGGGGTCCAAACTGACCTCGGCGACCACAAGCCAGGACATCACCACGGCCGGCGTCCTGCTCCAGGGCCTCGAGCCGAACACCGCCTACCACTATCGCTTCGTCGCCCAGAGCGGGGGCGGGGGGCCCACCTTCGGCTCCGAAAAGGCCTTCGCCACCTTCCCCCTTCCGGCGGCGCCGAAAGCCGACTGTCCCAACCAGGCCTTCCGCACCGGCGCCTCGCAGAGGCTGCCCGACTGCCGGGCCTACGAGATGGTCAGCCCGGTGGACAAGAACAACGGCGATGCCAGCGCTCTTGCCTGGTTCCCGAACGACGTCGCTGCCCCCAGCGGGGAGCGCCTCACCTTCTCCGCGCTGCGGTCGTTCGGCGCCCCCGATTCCGCGCCTCTGATCAGTCAGTACCTGACCTCACGCTCCGGCGCGGGTTGGTCTACGGAGGCGATCACGCCGCCAGGGAAAACTCCCGGCCTCTACCAGCCCGGAGGTCCCGGCTCAGCCCAGTTCAAGAGCTTCAGCGAAGATCTCTGCAGCGGTTGGCTTCTGCAGGGTTCCGACGTCGCCCTCGTGCCCGGGGCCCCGCCGGGCGTGCCGAACCTCTACCGGCGCGACCTCTGTGGCGGGAAACCCACCTACGAGCTTCTCACCTCGGTCGCGCCGCCGAGTTTCGTGCCCAACGGGGAAGGCGCGGAGAGCCAGTACTACCCGAATCCCCAGGGCTTCTCGACGGACGGCGCCCATACCGTCTTTCGCGCCGACGATCCGCTGACCCCCGACAGCTGCGAGACAGGGCGGATATTCCAGGTCTACGAGACCTCAGAAGGCGGGCAGCTGCACCTGGTCAGCGTCCTGCCCGACGGGACGGCGAACTGCACCCATGCCTCGGCGGGGCTGTTCATAGAAGTGCCGAACAACTTCCAGTTCTCCAGCCAGCACCACGCCGTCTCGGCCGACGGCAGCCGGGTGTTCTGGTCGGCGGGCACCGGCCCTACCAGCACTGTGCCGGTGGCTGGAAATCAAGGCGGCGAGGTCAATGGCGCCAGGCTCTTCGTGCGCGTCAATACAACCGAGCCCGAAAGCGCACACCTGCACGGGCAGGCGACGGGGACGGGCGATTTGATCGGTCCTGCGGCCGGCACGGGCAAAACGACCAAAGGCGCGAAATCCGTCTCCGAACTTACGGTCACCAGCGGCGCGTTTGCGGTCGGCCAGGAGATCACCGGGTCTGGCATCCCAGCCGGGACCACGATCACCAAAGTCAACAGCGGATCGCTCACCATCTCGCAGGCCGCGACGGCAACGCAGGCCGGCGTCGAACTTACCGCCATCAGTTCGGCGATCGTCGCCAACGTGAAAACCACAACCGGCGCATTCGAGGTCGGCCAGGAGATCGCCGGGTCGGGCATCGCCCCCGGGACGACCGTTGCGGCATGCGCTCCATCCTGCGGAGCGGGGGCCACATCGCTCACCCTCTCGGCCAAAGCCACCGGCACCGAGGCCGGTGCCTCTCTCTCGGCGACGAGCGAGTGCACCGAAGTGGACAGGGCCTGCACGCGGGCTGTCTCCGATGGGGGGGGTGTGTTCTGGGGCGCTGCCCGCGACGGCAGCAGGGCCCTCTACACAACCGGCCAACTGACCCCCGTGACCCAACCTGGCCAAGCCGAGCTCTTCGAATTCGACGTCGACGGCAACGAACGGCACTTGATCGCCGAAGCCGTCAAGGGAGTGATCGGGGCCAGCGATGACGCCTCGCGTGTCTACTTCGTCTCGACGGGTGTCCTCACTGGCGAAGAAGAGAACGACCAGGGCGAGAAGGCAGAGGCCGGGAAAGCGAACCTCTACCTCTATGAAAAAGGGGTCGTCGGCCTCACCTTTGTCACGCGGTTGTCGAACTTCGAGGCATCTCCCGAGCTGACCAGCAACGTGTCGGCTCCAGCGTCCCTTATGCCGTTCTATCGCACCTCCAGGGTCAGCCCCGATGGGGAGCATCTCGCCTTCACCTCGACCAGATCGGTCACGGGCTATGACAACGCCGACGTCTCCAGCGGCCGGCCCGACGCGGAGGTCTACCTCTACGACGCGGAGTCGGGGGCGCTGCGCTGCATCTCCTGCAACCCCACCGGAGCGCGTCCCATCGGACGGGCGATGCCCTCCGCGAGTATCGATGGGTCGGCCGGCAACAACTGGATCTCCGCCCGGATCCCCGGTTGGGTCAACGACCTGCACCCATCGCGCCTGCTGTCCGCGGACGGAGACCGGCTCTTCTTCGAGAGCTACGACGCGCTCGTGCCGCGCGACGCAAACGGCAAGCAGGATGTGTACGAGTGGGAGCGATCGGCCAGCGAAGGTGGCTGCGAGGAAGCGGGCGCTGAAATCTATGTCCAGAGCGCCGGCGGCTGCCTCAGCCTGATCTCCTCGGGGACGAGCGCGCAGGACTCCAAATTCATCGACGCCTCTGCCGGCGGCTCGGACGTCTTCTTCAGCACCTCGGCCAGCTTGCTGGTCGACGATCTCGATCTCATAGACATCTACGACGCCCGGGTCGGGGGAGGCTTTCCCCCGAGGCCCGAGCCCCCGGCGGCCTGCGAAGGGGAAGCCTGTCAGTCCCCGCCCGCCTCGCCTGATGACGCCACCCCGGCTTCGGCGAGCTTCGAAGGCGCCGGCAACGTGACGGCGGAGCCCCCCGTAACCCGCAAGCCCTGTGCCAAGGGCAAGGTGCGCAGGCGGGGCAGGTGCGTCAAGAAGAGGCACCCGAGGAGGTCGCACCAGCGCCGAGCCAATCACGACCGGAGGGCAGCGCGATGAAGCGCCTCATCCAGACCATCGCGATCGCCTTGGCCTCGGCTCTCCTCTTCGCCTCCACCGCAAGCGCGGAGTTCGGTTTCGAGGAACTGGATGCGACCTTCACCGAGGCTGACGGTTCTCCCGTCACCCAGGCCGGCTCGCATCCCTTCAAGCAGGCGACCACGATCGCCTTCAACACCCACTTCAGCCCCGACTACGGGTTCGAGGTCCCGTTTGCCGATCCCATGAACCTGACGGTATCGCTGCCGCCCGGCCTGGTCGCGGACGTGGGTGCGGCGGCGAGGTGCTCGACGGTCGACTTCGTCGCGGAAGACTGCCAGAGCAGCTCTCAGGTGGGCATGAACGAAGTCACGATAGACCCTCGTCCCGGGGTCCACGGCGCGGTCGTCAGCTCCCCTGTTTACAACCTCGTGCCGCCGCCGGGTGTGGTGGCGAAACTCGGCTTCGTGGCGACCACCGTTCCGATCACCGTCGAGATCGGCCTCAACTCCCAGCCACCCTATAACGGCCTCGCCACCTTGACCAACATTCCCAACGTGCTGCCCATCTACCGTTCGGTTTTCAGCGTCTGGGGGGTGCCGGGCGACCCCGCCCACGATTCCGAGCGCGGCTGTGGCCCGCTCGGCTGTCCCGCGCTCTCCGAAAGGCCTTTCCTGACCCTGCCAACCAGCTGCACCGGCCCCCTCCTCACCAGCTTCGAAGCTCTGTCGTGGCAGGAGCCGAATGCCGAACCCGTCACCGCCAGCGTGCTCAGCCACGACAACGCCGATCCGCCAAACCCGCTCGGAATGACGGGATGCGGGAGCCTCGCCTTCGACCCCTCGACCGGCGCGCAGCCGACCTCCAAGGCCGGCTCATCGCCAAGCGGCCTGGACTTCAGCCTCGACGTCGGCGATGAGGGCATCACCAACCCCGATGGCCGTGCCTCTTCCACCATCCGCAAAACCGTCGTCACCCTGCCCGAGGGGATGTCTGCCAACCCCTCTTTGGCGGAAGGGCTGAACGTCTGCACCGAAGCCCAGCTCGCCAAAGAGACGGCCTTCTCCGATCCCGGAGCGGGCTGCCCCAACGCGTCGAAGATCGGCGCCGTGGAGGTGGAGACCCCGCTGCTTGAGGAGATCGTCAAGGGGTCCGTCTTCATTGCCGAGCCCTATGAGAACCCATTCGACTCTCTGCTGGCGATGTATGTGGTGCTGCAGAACAGGAACCTCGGCATTTCGGTCAAGCAGCCCCTCGAGGTAATCCCCGACCCTCTCACCGGTCAGCTGACCACGATCGCCGAAGACATGCCCCAGCTGCCCTTCTCCCACTTCAGGCTGCACTTCCGCGAGGGGACCAGGAGCCCGCTGGCGACGCCCTCCGCCTGCGGCGAGCACACGGTCAAAGCCGTGCTCTACCCGTGGGCGGGTGGAGCGCCGGTGACCTCCTCCTCCACCTTCGAGATCATCACCGGTCCGGGCGAAGGCCCCTGCCCCAAAGGCGGCCTGCCGCCCCTCAAGCCGGGCCTGATCGCAGGGACGATCAACAACCGCGCAGGGAGCTTCTCCCCCTTCAACCTGCGGATGTACAGAAGCGACGCAGAACAGGAGATCACCCGCTTCTCGATCAAGCTGCCGCCGGGGATCACCGGCAAGCTGGCGGGGATCCCTTACTGCCCAGACGCGGCAATCGCCGCGGCCAAGGCGAGGACAGGCCCGCACGGCGGCCAGGAAGAGCTCGAGAACCCGAGCTGCCCGGCAGCCTCTGAGATCGGTCGCACCCTGGCGGGGGCCGGGGTAGGCCCAGCCCTCACCTACGCCCCCGGCAAGGTCTACCTCGCCGGCCCGTATTACGGGAGCAAACTCTCGGTCGTGGCGATCACGGCTGGAGTCGTCGGCCCCTTCGACATAGGAACCGTCGTCATCCGCCAGGCACTGGAAATCAACCCCGAGACCGCCGAAGTCTTCATCGACTCCACGGGCTCGGACCCGATCCCCCACATCATCCAGGGGATCCCCGTGCACCTCAGGGACATCAGGGCCTATGTCGACAAGCCCGACTTCGTCTTGAACCCGACCGACTGCACGAGGACCTCGACGGCCTCCACGGTCCTCGGCTCAGGCCTCGACTTCGTCTCCCAAGCCGACGACAACCCCTTCACGGCCACCTCGCCCTTCCAGGCAGCCGACTGCGCCGCCCTGCCCTTCAAGCCGCAGCTGACGATGAGGCTCATAGGGGGCACCAAGCGAGGAGCATTCCCTAAGTTCAGAGCCCACCTGGCGATGAACGGGATCGGCGAAGCCGGGATCCAGGGTGCCCAGGTCGTCCTGCCTGAGTCGGCCTTCATCGAACAGGGCCACTTCCAGACGATCTGCACCCGCCCGCAGTTCAAAGCCGGGGCGGGCAACGGGAGCGAGTGCCCAGCGGGCTCCGTCTACGGCAAAGCCACCGCGATCACCCCGATCCTGAGCGAGCCCCTCACCGGCCCGGTCCTCCTGCGCGCCAACGGCGGCGAACGAGACCTGCCCGACCTGGTCGTCGCCCTGCGCAACTCCCAGGTCGACTTCAACCTGGTCGGCTTCGTGGACTCGGTCAACGGAAGGCTCAGAAACACCTTCGCCTCGGCCCCCGACGCCCCGGTCACCTCCTTTGACATCGAACTGGCGGGCGGGCAGAAGGGCCTCTTCGTCAACAGCCGCAACCTCTGCAAGCGCAAGTACCGCGCCGACGTCACCTTCACCGGGCAAAACGGCAAGACCTATACGTCCAAGCCGGTGCTGAAGGCGAAGTGCAAGAAGGCCAAGGCCAAAGACAAGGCCAAGCGGCAGACGAGGGCGGCGCTACACCGCATGCGCGCTGCCGGCTGAGGGTGTCAAGACGGGCGGGGGCCCTTTGCCTGGCTGGAGCTTTCATCACGGCGGGGATCGCCACCGCAGCAACCGTCCAGCAGGGCAACCTGCGCATCACCGTCCTCGCCCAGCTGAAGCCCTACAAGCTCCCCAGGGAGACACCCGCCCCGATCGCCGTCTTCGTCGCCGGACACCTGCAGAACCCGAATGGGGGAATACCGCCGCAGCTGCAGCGGATGAAGATCGAGGTCAACCGCCACGGCCTGCTGCAGTCGAAGGGCCTGCCCACCTGCCAGGTCGCCCAGATCCAGCCCGGCTCCAGCGAAAGGGCGCTGGAAAACTGCCAGGACGCCCTGATCGGCTCCGGGCGCTTCTGGGCCAACATCGTCCTCCCAGACCAAGGCGCTTATCCCACCCAGGGACGCCTGCTGATCTTCAACGGAAGACAGGGAGGCCGCCCGGCGATCCTCACCCACATCTTCACCGACCACCCCTTCAACTCATCGTTCGTCATCCCCTTCTCCATAAGGAGGGTCTCCAAGGGCCCCTACGGCACAGAGCTCGAGGGCATCGCTCCCACAGGCCCTGGGCGACTGGGGCTACCTGGACCGGATCAAGCTCACCCTGAGGCGCAAATACACCCACAAGGGCCGCCAACTCTCCTACTTCAACTCCGCTTGCCCCGCGCCGGGCGGCTCGAAGCGGGTCTCCTTCCCATTGGCCTACGCCGAATTCTTCTTCGCCGGGCGCAAGCCGATGGGGGCGACTGTGGACAAGACGTGCGGGGTCAAGGAATGAGAAACGGGAGGAAGAGATGAGAAAGACGGCATTGATCGCGGCAGCGTTCCTCGTGACGCTGGCGGCCCCAGCCCAGGCCGCCTACGACACGGTCGGCTCGGGCCAGACCAAGCTCACCCTCGACAAGTCCTTCTCCTCCTTCCTGAAGAAGAACGGGATCAAGCTCACCGCCAAGGCCGGAGCAAAGCGCAAGGGCAAGAGCATCACCCTCCCCGTCACCTCGGGCAACGTCGACCCGACAACGGGCATGGGGGAGATCGGCCAGGAAGGCACGATCGCCTTCCAAGGGGCCAAGGGCAAGGTCCCCCTGCGAAACGTCACGGTCAAAGCCAAGCGCGACACCCTGATCGCCAAAGTGGGGGGGAGCCAGCTCAAGGTCGCCTCCTCCGACAAGCGCTCCTCGGCCCGAAGCGGCTTCGGCACGAAGTACACCGCCAAGGCGCTGAAGCTCACCGCCAAGGTCGCCACCCGGCTCAACAAGAAGCTGCGCCCCGAGGCCCCCTTCGCCCCAGGGCAAGTCCTCGGAACGCTGATCTCAAACGCCCAGCCCCAGCTGGTCACGATCCTCGAGCAGAACAGGGCCTCGGTCGCCCTCGACCCCGCCTTCGTCGCCAAGATGGACTCCCTCTTCGTCTCGATCAACCCGATCTTTCCCGCCGAACATCCCGCGGGGCCGAACTTCACCTTCCCGATCATCCCCGGGGGGGCGATCTCTCCGGCGGGGACAGAAGGCACATTGAGGACGGGAGGCTCGCTGGAATTCCTCCAGCTCGGAGCGGGCCAGGTCTTCCAGCACGAATTCTGGCTCGACCTGGCTGCCCACAGCGACACAGCGGAAGTCGACATCGAGCCCATCCCCGCCTTCCCGGGCAAGCTGGGGCGGGTCGGGGCCTATGACATCGGCCCCTTCTCCGCTGTCTCCGATCCGAAGGCCCGGACAGTCTCTGTCTCCGGCGCTTCCCTCACCCTGACCGCCGCCACCGCGCAGAGCTTCGACGAAGCCTTCGCCGCGGGAAAACCGACCTTTTCCGCGGGGGAGGCGTTCGGGACGGTGTCGTTCGTGGCGCAGGGGCAGTAGCCCGGAGGGCTGGGGTGCGGGGGACGCTCGAGCGCGCGCGGGTTGAGCTGGCCGAGCGCCTGCGCGAGCGCAGGGGGGAGATTGAGGCGGCCCTTCTCACCCGCACCTACGCGATTGCCGACCCCACCGAGGCAGCCGATCCCGAATACGCGCAGGGCCTGCGGGCTGCTGTGTCGGCTGCGCTGGAGTATGCCACCGACGCACTTGAAAAAAGCGAAGAACGCGCGCCCTCGATTCCCATGGTCCTACTCGCCCAAGCGCGCCTTGCGGCCCGCAGTCGCGTTCCCCTCGAGACGGTCTTGCGTCGTTACTTCGCCGGCTACACACTGCTCAGCGACTTTCTGATCGAGGAGGCCGAGCACGTCGGCATCTCGAGCGGCCCGCTGTTGAAACGACTTTTGAGGGTTCAGGCCACGCTCTTCGATCAATTAACAGTGGCAGTCACGGAGGAGTATGGTCGTGAGACGGCGCTGCCAGAGTCGAGCAGTGAGCGCCGCACCCACTTGATCAAGCGACTGTTGGACGGTGAGCTGGCAGATACCTCGGAGCTCGCTTATGGCTTTGACGGATGGCACCTCGGGATGGTCCTCACGGGCGACGGAGTCGCGGAGTTCATTCGTCGCCTTGCCGATCTGTTCGACTGTCGTTTTCTGTCCGCTCGTCCCAGAGAAGGGGCAACGTGGGCTTGGCTCGGGAGGCGGAGCAGGCTCAATCCTCGTGAGGTCATCGATGCGGCTGTGAAGCTCGAGCTTGCCGGAGTAGCCTTGGCGATCGGCGAGCCTGCTGAGGACATTGCCGGATGGCGTCTCACTCACCGACAAGCCGATGTCGCTCTTCCAATCGCACAGAGTGGGGCGACGCCGGTTCGGTACTCGGAGGTGGCACTGCTGGCATCGATCCTTCAAGACGACCTACTGTCTGCTTCCCTTCAAAGGCTTTACCTCACTCCACTCGAGAGCGATCGCGACGGGGGGGAACTGGCCCGCGAAACTTTGCAGGCTTACTTCGAGAGCAGCTGCAACCTGTCCTCTGCGGCTGCCGTCCTCGGGGTAACTCGACAAACCGTTGCCAGGCGCCTCCGCCATCTCGAGGAGAGGTTCGAACGGAACCTCGACAGTTCCGCATTGGAGATAGAGGCGGCCCTGCGCCTGTATCGGTTCTCACATGGGCAGCCGAAAGCTCTACGAATGTCACAGGATGTTGCATCCCCCTAGCCCAGCTGACCCAAATCGACATGGCAGCAGTCGCGGCGCCTTGGGAGGTTGGGGGAACGTCGGGGCAATCTCTGCAGCGGCGTCATGAGATCAGCAAAACGCCGCTCGAACGAGCGGCAGAGAAGGAGACAAACGGTGAAACGTACTGGGACCTTTGGAGCCCTTGTGGCCCTAGTCCTGAGCATGACCATGCTCTGGGCGGCATCATCGGCGTCGGCCACTGGATTCGTCGCGGACGAGTATCCGGCTTCAGTGCTGAGCGCACACACGGCAACACCCACATTCCACTTTGGAATTGAAGCGGTTACGTGTGGGGGACAAGGCATCGAATGGACGGGCATAGCGAATGGCTCTAAAACCATCGCTCCGATATTCGGCAACGCATCCTGTTCTGGGGGCAGCCTGAAAATGAATGGTTGCACGTTCGTCTTCCACCCCGGGAACGAAGGCAATGGCACCGTTGAGATAGGCCCGAGCGGCTGCGGTGCTCTCACTGTCAACAGCGGTGGCTGCGAAAGGTCGATCCCTGCCCAGACCGGTCTTGCCGCAACTTATGAAGAAACTGGCGAAGGGGCCTCGGCAAAGGTAAATGTCGAAATTGACGGGGGTATCGAATACATAAACGTCTCCGGTTGGTGCAGCGCTGGGAAAAAAACCAACGGCACCTATCGCACCAACATTGAAATCAGCGCCCTCAACCAGGAAGGGGAACCCACGGGACTGAGCCTAGACGCCAGTGCTGTGTTCCTGGCTGGGGAAAAATCGGCGGAACCGAGCAAACAGCCGAGGATTGAATCGGAATGGCTGGGCGACGGGGGTGGACATTCTTCCTCTCCTGTCTTCGGCTATCAGAGCGCCACCAGTCCGCACAGCGTGAAACTGGGAATACGGACGTTCACCTGCGCGAAGGCACAGTCGACGGTGCCACGCAGGAAGGCGCGCTGGCCCTTTCACCCGAATACACGGGCTGCACGGCCTCCCCGGGGACCCTCCCGGCGACGATCAGTGTGAACGGCTGCGGCTACACGCTCGCCGCGCTCAATGTGGGCCCCCCGTATGCAGGCGGGCTGGATGTCAATTGCGCCGAATCGAAAGCGATCGAATTCAAGGTTTACGCGAGCCAAAAAGCCCAGGAAGAAGGCAAAGTGACCTGCGTCTACAAAGTCGGTTCGCAGAAAGGCCTGACTGGCATCGGGCTCGAAAATGTCGGCTCTGGAATCGAACGCGGCATTGCGATGAGTCTGGGGCTGTCGGCCACCCAGTACTCGGTTACCACGGGAACCAAACTGGCCTGCGGCTCAAGTGGGAGCAATGGCACCTACTCGGGAGGGACGACGCTGCTGGGGCTGTAGGTCCAGCGGTTCCGGTGGGTTTGCGGGGCTGAAACCCCCGACCGCGGGCAGCGAGGTGTGGGCATGGGCCGCGTGAGATCGCGGCCCATGCCTTTTTGCCTCCGCCAGGCGGGTTCTCGGGCTGCCGCCACCGCCCGCAGGGCGCTATCCTTCGCTCCAGCCTCGTGCCTCGGCCCGGGGTTTTTCCTTGCAAGGCGCTACGCAATCGAGGGACTAGA
>CAVSKZ010000001.1:0-674940 GCA_963728835.1 uncultured Solirubrobacterales bacterium | reverse complement strand
TGCAAATCGCCGGGTACACATACTCGGCGACCGGCATGACGGGTAAATCAGACCACCCGGCGCGCTGGCGCACCGAGTGGATCGGGCTCAAACATCCCACGGACACGCATGTCCGCGGGGTGCACGCTGCTCAGTTTTCAAAGACCGCTGCGCCCCAGAGCGACGGGACTCGCCGCTCATCACGCATGGGCCAGGCACCGGGCCTTGCCCAGAGGGACGAAGGAGTATAGCGCTGCCGGCGTGCTTTGCCTAGTCCGGCTCAGGCACCGGCTCGCAGGCGGCGGAAGCGCCGCTTGCCAGCCTGCAGCACACGCCCGTCGAGCTCGCCCGGCGCCAGATCCAGGACGCCGGCTGGGATCGGCTCGCCGTCGAGCTTTGCGCCCCCCTGGGAGATCAGGCGCCGCGCCTCGCTCGAGCTGATCTCAAAGGCGCTCGCCATCAGCGCCGGCAGGTGGACCTCTCCCCCGTTCTCGCCCAGGAAAGGCTCCAGGCCAAGCTCCTCGACGTCGTCGGGCGCCCCTCGTTCGACGAAGAGGCGGTTGAAGTGCTCCTCGGCCGCACCCGCCGCCGCCGCGTCGTGGAAGCGCTCGACGACCCCGCGCGCGAGCGCCCGCTTGGCCTCGTTCGGGGCGACCCCCTGCGGCGGCTCCGCCCCCAGGACCAGCCGGTAGTAATCGTCCATCGCCTCGTCCGGCACCCGCATCGTCTTGCCGAACATCTCCTCGGGCGCGTCGGTGACCCCGATGTAGTTGCCGAGCGACTTGCTCATCTTCTGCACGCCGTCGGTGCCGACCAGGATCGGCATCGTCAGGACCGACTGGGGCTTCTGGCCGTAGGCGGACTGGATGTCGCGGCCGAAGAGCAGGTTGAACTTCTGGTCGGTCCCCCCCAGCTCGACGTCGGCCTCGACCGCCACCGAGTCAAAGCCCTGCAGCAGCGGGTAGAGCAGCTCCAGCGCCGCGATCGGCGCCCCGGCGGCGAGCCGCTTCTGGAAGTCGTCGCGCTCGATCAGCCTGGCCACCGTGGTCTGGGCAAGCAGGCCCAGCAGCTCCTCGGGCGCCATCCGCAGCCACTCGCTGTTGAAGCGGACCTCGGTGCGATCCCGGTCGAGCACCTTGAACGCCTGCTCCTGGTAGGTCGCGGCGTTGGCCTCGATCTCCTCCGGAGAGGGCAGCGGGCGCTGTGCCGAGCGGCCGCTGGGGTCGCCGACCCGGGCGGTGAAGTCGCCGACGATGAGCACGACCCGGTGGCCCGCCTCCTGGAACTCGCGCAGCTTCTCGAGCACGACCGTGTGGCCGAGGTGGATGTCGGGCGTGGTCGGGTCGATCCCGAGCTTGACGCGCAGGGGCCGCCCCGCTGCGAGTTGCTCCTCGAGCATCCCGGCCGGCAACACGTCCACCGCGTTTCGAGTCAGGTCCGTCACGGCCGCAATGCTAGACTGCCGCACTCTCTTGGCGGGCGAACGCAGCAAGCCGCGCCTCAAGAAGCTACGCATCCTCTTCGTCGTGATGGGGCTTGGCGTGCTGGGGCTGGTCTCGATGGTCTTCGGGATGATGGCCGCTGTCTCCCGAGACCTCCCGGCGATCTACGATTTCGCCCAGTACAAGGAGTCGAAGAACAGCGAGGTCTACGACGCCTCGGGCGAGCCGATCGGCACGCTGACCAGCGACCAGAACAAAATCCTGCTCACCGCCGGGCAGATCTCCCCCAACGTGAAGAACGCGGTGGTCTCGATCGAGGACACGCGCTTCTACGAGCACAGCGGGGTCGACTTCCAGGGCATCGGCCGCGCCCTGGTCAAAGACATCCTCAGCCAGAGCGCGGCCCAGGGCGGCTCGACGATCACCGAGCAGTTCGTCAAGAACGCGCTCGCCGCCCAGGACAGCCGCACGCTCTTCCAGAAGTTCCGCGAGGCCGCCCTCGCCTACCGCCTCGAGCGTCACTGGACCAAGGACGAAATCCTCACCCAGTACCTCAACACGATCTACTTCGGCGAGGGCGCCTACGGGATCGAGGCCGCAGCGCGCACCTACTTCGGCGAGGCGCACCCGGGCTGCGGGACCCCGAGCGAGCCCTGCGCCTCGGTGCTCGAGACATGGGAGGCGGCGACGCTGGCGGCCATCATCGCCTCACCCTCCGCCTACGACCCGAAGATCTACCCCGAAAACTCGCTCGGACGGCGCAACCTCGTGCTCGAAAAGATGTACGAACAGGGCTTCATCACGCGCGAGCAGCTCGCGGAAGGCCGCCAGAAGGCACTGCCCCCGCCCGACGACATCGAGCCGCCCCGCCTCGACTCCGAGGCGCCGTACTTCACCGCCTGGCTGCGCCAGCAGCTGGTCGAACGCTACGGCGCCGCGAAAGCCTTCTTCGGCGGCCTGAAGGTCAAGTCGACCCTCGACCTGCGCCTGCAGGAAGCGGCCGAGGAAGCGGTCAACTCCTACCTCGGCTACTCGCCCGCGACGGCGTCCGTCGTCGTGATCGAAAACAAGAACGCCGGCATCAAGGCGATGGTCGGCGGCCCCGACTTCGAGACGAAGCCGTTCAACCTCGCCACCCAGGGCCACCGCCAGCCCGGCTCCTCGATCAAGCCGTTCATCCTGCTCACCGCGCTCGAGCAGGGAATCTCCCCCTACACCACCTATGAATCGGCCGAACAGGAATTCAGCTACGGCAGGAAAGGCCAGGAAACGTTCGTCGTCACCAACGACGAGGGCGCCTACGCCGGCGTCAGCGACCTGGTCTCCGCGACGACCAACTCCGACAATTCGGTCTACGCCCAGCTGGCGCTCGAGGGGCTGAAGGGCAAGACGGTCGGGGACCGGACGCAGTCGATCGCCGCGACCATCCACAAGATGGGCTACAACGACCCGATCTCGACCAACCCGGCGATGGTGCTGGGCGGGATCGACCCCGGGGTGACCCCGCTGGGCTGGACCTACGCCTACACGACGCTGGCCAACGACGGCGACCGGGTCAGCGGCTCGCTGGCGCCGCGGCCGGGCAACAGCCCGGTCGCCTACACCCAGGTAACCGACCAGGACGACCAGACGATCAAGGGCGGCGACAACGACTCGAGGCACACCCAGGTGATCCCCGAGGAGGTCGCCAGAGAAGCGAAGGGCATCCTCGAAACCGTGGTCAGCAGCGGCACCGGAGTCAACGCCGACATCGGCGCCTCCGGCCAGTGGGGCAAGACCGGCACCACGGAGGAAAACGGAGACGCCTGGTTCTGCGGAGCGACCGAAGAGGTCACCGCCTGCGTCTGGGTCGGCTACGCCGACACGGTGACCCCGATGACGACCCTCTACAACGGCGGCCCCGTGCAGGGAGGCACGTTCCCCGCCCTGATCTGGGCCAGCGTCATATCCGCCTGGGAGGAGATCAAGTCCGACAGGGCGGCGGAGGCCGAGGCGGAGCGCAAGGGCGAGGAGCCGCCGGACCCCGGCTCTACCTACACCGCCCCATCGCCGCCCGAACCGGAAGCTCCCGAAGAACCCGAAGAAGCGCCCGAAGCGGCACCTGAGGGGGCCGAGCCGGCGCCGCCGGCATCGGGCGAACCGGCGGCACCCGCCACCGGCGGCGGCGTCACCGCGGGCTAGGCGAGACCAGGCCGGGACACGTAGGCGCTGCCGGCGACGCCGAAGCGCCAAGGGCGATCGACCGCCTTGGTGATGCCCACCCTGGGGCCGGTGAGGACCTCCGCTTCCCAGTCCCGTTCGGGGGCCAGCAGCAGGAACGGGTCGCTGGTCAGGTCGGCTCCGTTCTCGGAAAGGCCGATGCCGAGCGCCTCGGTCAGCTTGCCCGGGCCCGAGCAGAGCTCACGGTCGGCGCGGCCGCCACGGCGTTCGCGCATCGCCTCGAGCCCCGCCGTCGGCTCGATTGCCCGGATCAGCACGGCGGCCGCCTCTCCCTCGGGTTCGGCGACCGCGTTCAGCAGGTTGTGGATGCCGTAGGAGAGGTAGACGTAGGCGCGTCCCGGAGGGCCGAAGAGCACCTCCGTCCGCTCGGTCAGGCCGACGTAGGCGTGACAGGCGGGGTCGTCTCGCTCGTAGCTCTCGGTCTCGACGATGACACCCCCGCAGCCGGCGTAGAAGAGCCGGCAGCCGATCAGCTCGCGGGCGACGACGTGCACCGAGCGGTCGAAGAACTCCCGCGGCAGCCGGCTCGTTGAAGCATTGTCCGGGCCATCACCCGGGTAATCCTTCAACGAAGCTTCTCGCGTCACCTTCAGGCGCGCTCGTCCTCGACCCTGGCCTTTACCGCGGCGAGGGTCTCGCCGGCCTGCTCGAGCTGCCGGGCGAGCGAGGCGGAAGAGGTGCCTCCCTCGATCCGCTTCGACTCGAGCCAGCTGCTGCTGGTGAGGACCTCGTAGAAGGACTCGTCGAGCTGCTCGGAGCGCTCGCGCAGCTCCTCCGGCGTCGAGCTCGGAGAGCGACTTTCCCCGCTCGACGGCGTCGCGGACCAGGCCGCCGACGATGCCGTGCGCCTCGCGGAAGGGGACGCCGCGACGGACCAGCAGGTCCGCGACCTCGGTCGCGGCCAGCATCTCGTCGCCGGAGGCGGCCTCGAGCCGCTCGCGGTCGAACTCGATCCCGGCCAGCATCCCCTCGGTCGCGTCCAGGCAGGCCTCGATCGTGTCGATCGCGTCGAAGAGGGGCTCCTTGTCCTCCTGCATGTCCTTGCCGTAGGTCAGCGGCAGGGCGTGCATCGTGCCGAGCAGGGCCGCGTAGCTCGCCGCTACCCGCGGGCTCTTCGCCCGCAGCAGCTCGGCCGAGTCGGGGTTCTTCTTCTGCGGCATGATCGACGAGCCCGAGGAGAAGGACTCGTCGAGCTCGCAGAAGCCGAACTCGCTGCTCGACCAGATGACGATCTCCGAGCCGAGCCGCGAGAGGTGCATCGCGCAGGTCGAGGCGGCCGCGAGGTAGTCGAGGACGAAGTCGCGATTTGAGGAGCCGTCGATCGAGTTGTGGCTGATGTGCTCGAAGCCGAGGTCGTCGGCGACGGCTCGGCGGTCGATCTCCCAGTTGACGCCGGCCAGGGCGCCGGAGCCGAGCGGCATCACCGAGGCGCCGTCGAGGGCGAACTGGAAGCGCAGGACGTCGCGGCCGAGCATCCAGAAGTAGGCGAGCAGGTGATGGCCCAGGTAGACGGGCTGGGCCCGCTGCAGGTGGGTGTAGCCGGGCATCGCCCAGTCGCGATGGCGCTTGGCGAGCTCGAGCAGCCGCTCCATCGCCGCTCCGGCCAGCTCGATCGCGCGCAGCGAGTGCGCCTGCACGACCATCGCCACGTCGGTGGCGACCTGGTCGTTGCGCGAGCGCCCGGTGTGGAGCTTGCCGGCCAGGGGGCCGATCTCCTCGCCGAGCAGCCGCTCGATCGCCATGTGGATGTCCTCGTCGGCCTCCTCGAACTCGAAGCCGTGCTCCCCCATGCGGGCGCGGACGCGCTCCAGGCCGGCGTCGATCCGCTCGAGCTCGGCGCCGTCCAGGACCCCGATCTCGCGCAGGCCGCGAGCATGGGCCTGCGACTGGTCGATGTCGTAGGGCGCCAGCCGCCAGTCGAACTCGATCGAGCGGTTGATGCGCCAGAAGCGCGGGTCGGGGTCTTTGCGAAAGCGGGACATCAGCAGAGCGATTGGGCGAGAGCCTCGCACACGTGCCCGACCTCAGACTCGCTCATCGCGGGGAAGAAGGGCAGCGCGACCGAGCAGGCCGAGGCGGCTTCGGCGACCGGGAACTGCCCCTCGCCGTAGCCGAGCTCGCGCAGGTGGGGGAAGAGGTGGATGCAGGGGAGGTAGGCCTTGCTCGCCACGCCGCGCTCGGCGAGCCTGGCGACGGTCGCGTCGCGGTCGGCGGCGGCGGGCAGCTGGACGGCGTAGACGAACCAGCTGCGGAGCTCGGCCCCGCGGCCGCTGGCCGGCACCCGCACTCCCTCGACCCCGGCCAGGCCGTCCTCGTAGAGCGAGGCGACGCGGGCGCGGCCGGCCAGCATCGCGTCGAGCTTCTCGAGCTGGGCGACGCCGAGCGCCGCGGCGACGTCGGGGAGCCGGTAGTTGAAGCCGAGGCGGGTGTGGTCGAGCCAGCCCATCTCCGCTTCGCGGCCCTGGTTGCGCGCGCTGCGGAGCAGGCTCGCCGTGCCGGGGTCCGCCGGGACGATCATCCCCCCCTCCCCCGTCGCCAGCTGCTTGTTGGCGTAGAAGGCGAACGTCGCGAGGTTGCCGCGGGTGCCGACCCGGCGACCCTCGGAGTCGACCGCGCCGAGGCTCTCGCAGGCGTCCTCGACGATGCCGAGGCCATGTCCGGCGGCCAGCCGCTCCAGCTCGGGCATCGCCGCCGGGTAGCCGAAGATGTGGACCGGGAGGATTCCCACCGTGCGCTCTCCGGCGGCGGCAGCCGCCGCGCCGGGGTCGACGTTGAGCGTGTCGGCGTCGACGTCGCAGAAGACCGGGCGAACGCCCTCGTAGAGCAGGCAGTTGGCGGAGGCGACGAAGCTGAAGGGGCTGGTCAGGACCTCGTCTCCGGGGCCCCACCCCAGCGCCCGGACGCAAAGGTGCAGCGCCGCCGTGCCGCTTGAGACCGCGACCGCGTCCTCGACCCCGAGCCACTCCGCGAACTCCCGCTCGAAGCGAGGCCCCATCGGGCCGAGAGAGAGACGTCCGGACCGCAGGACCTCCAGGACCAGCTCCTCCTCGCGGGCTCCGATCTCAGGTCTGGCCAGCGGGATCATTTCGGCTGGAAGGCGTAGGCGAGCGAGTCGACCAGGGCCTCCCAGGAGGCCTCGATGATGTTCTCCGACACCCCGATCGTGCCCCACTCGCGGTGGCCGTCGGTGGAGTCGAGCAGCACCCTGGTCACGGCGCCCGTGCCGTGGGCCTCGTCGAGGATCCGCACCTTGTAGTTCGTCAGCTCGATGTCGGCGAGGTGAGGATGGCGGGCGCCGATCGCGGCGCGCAGGGCATTGTCGAGGGCGTTGACCGGCCCGTTGCCCTCCGCGACCTCGACGTAGCGCTCCCCGTCGACCTCGACCTTGATCGTCGCCTCGGTTTCGACCCGGCCCCCCTGGCGCTTTTCGGTCGTCACCCGGAAGCTCTCCAGCTCGAAGAGCGGCTCGAAGACCCCGGCCTCCCGGCGCAGCAGCAGCTCGAAGGACGCCTGGGCGGCCTCGTAGTGATAGCCGCGGTGCTCGCGCTGCTTGAGGCGCTTGATCGCCGTCGTCGTGGCGTCGTCGTCGAGCTCGAGGCCGGCCTGCTCGGCGGCGCTGCGAATCGTCGCCTTGCCGGAGAGCTCGGAGGCGAGGATGGCACGCTCGTTGCCGACCGTCTCCGGGTCGAGGTGCTCGAAGGTGCTGGCGTCGGTCGCCACGCCGGCGGCGTGCATGCCCGCCTTGTGGGCAAAGGCGTTGCGCCCCACATAGGCCCGGTCGGGGTCGGGGGTCATGTTGCAGAGCTCATCGAGGTAGTGCGAGGTCGGGGTGAGGCTCGCCAGCTGCTCGCCGGAGACCACGTCGAAGCCCATCTTCAGCTGCAGCGCCGGCAGGATCGAGGCCAGGTTTGCGTTGCCGCAGCGCTCGCCGTAGCCGTTGACGCAGCCCTGCACCAGGCGAGCGCCGGCGTCGACCGCGGCGAGCGAGTTGGCGACCGCGCACTCGGCGTCGTTGTGGGTGTGGATGCCGATCTCGACCGCGCCGCCGAGCTCGGCGAGGACCGCAGCCGTGGTCTCGGCGACGAAGGCCGGCAGGCTGGCGCCGTTGGTGTCGCAGAGGGTGACGTTCTCGGCCCCGGCATCGGCCGCCGCGCGCACGCATTCGAGCGCGTAGGCGGGGTCGTCGCGATACCCGTCGAAGAAGTGCTCGGCGTCGAATACCGGCCTCTTGCCCTGTTCGCGCAGGAAGGCGAGCGAGTCCCCGATCATCGCCAGGTTCTCCTCGGCGGAGACCCTGATCACCTTGTCGACGTGCAGGCGCCAGCTCTTGCCGACCAGGCAGACCACCGGCGCGAAGCAGGAGGCGAGCACGGCAAGGGCCTCGTCGTCCTCGGCGCGCCGGTCGCGCCGGCGGGTCATGCCGAAGGCGGCGATCGTCGCCTGCCTCAGATCCTGCTCGGCCAGCAGCTCGAACAACTCCGCCTCCTTCGGGTTCGAGCTGGGGAAGCCCGCCTCGACGAAGTGGATGCCGAGCCGGTCCAGCGCCTGGACGACCTTCAGCTTCTCGCCCACCGAGAGCGACATGCCCTGGCCGCCCATGCCGTCGCGCAAGGTGGTGTCATAGAGCTTTACCTGTTCCATCTGATGCCTTTCGAATCGAGAGATCGGGGGGAGGGCCTGCCGGCCCCTTCACACGGCATCGCCGCGCCGGCCGCTAGGCGGCTGCGGTAATTCGCCCGAATGACTCGAAACGTTGCTGCATCAGGAACTGACCTTACTGGGTCGGTCTGCCTCGGTCGAGACCTCGACGAAGTCGAGCCACTCCAGGTACTCCTCGGCGCGCCCGTGCAGGGCGTCGTCGAGCTTCGCCTGGATCACCCGGGTGATCTCGCCCGGCTCGCCGATCGCGTGGTCGTCGACCTCGCGGACCGGGACCAGCTCGGCGGCGGTGCCGGTGAGGAAGACCTCGTCGGCGAGGTAGAGCTCGGCGCGGGCGATGTCGCGCTCCTCGACCTTGTAGCCGAGGTCGCAGGCGATCTGCACCACTGAGGCGCGCGTGATCCCGTCGAGGATGGCGTTGGCGTGGCCGGGCGTGATCAGCACGCCGTCGCGGACCACGAAGACGTTCTCGCCCGAGCCCTCGGAGACGTGCCCGTGCTGGTCGAGCAGGATCGCCTCCTCGTATCCGGCCTTCTGCGCCTCGGTCTTGGCCAGGATCGAGTTGAGGTACTGGCCGGCCGCCTTGGCGTGGGGGATCAGGCTGTCGCCGGAGATCGCCCGCCAGGAGGAGACGGTGGCGCGGATCCCGTGCTTTTGGCCCTCCTCGCCGAGGTACACCCCCCACGGGAATGCGGCGATGATGACGTCGATTGGGGCGTCGGTCGCGTAGAGCCCGAGGTCGCCGTAGCCGCGGTAGGCGAGCGGGCGGATGTAGCAGGAGGCGAGTCCGTTGCGACGGACCAGCTCCCGCGTCGCCGCAGCGAGCTCCTCGGTCGAGTAGGGAAGCTCGAAGTAGTAGAGCTCGGCCGACTTCGCCAGCCGGTCGAGGTGGTCGGCGTGCCTGAACACGGCCGGGCCGCGCTCGGTCTCGTAGCAGCGGACGCCCTCGAAGACGCCGGTGCCGTAGTGCAGGCCGTGGGTGAGGACGTGCGTCTTGGCGTCCTCCCAGGCTACGAACTCGCCGTTCTGCCAGATCAGCTCCGCGGTCTCCATGGTCGCGAAGTATGCCCTAAAGGGACACTTCCCGGTGGGGGTTCCACTTAACTTTTTCGAGCTGCGGCATTGGTCATCCGCGAGCGGCAACCGCGAAAAAGTGCAAGACGTTCCACCCCTACCGGGAAGTGTCCCTACGCGGCGAGCTCTGACAGGACTGCTTCGGTGATCTCTTCGGTGCCGATAGCTGGTTCGCCTGCGGCGGCGAGGTCGGGGGTGCGCAAACCCTGGTCGAGAACGGCATCGACAGCCGCCTCGATCCGGGCGGCGTCGTCGGGACGGTCGAGGCCGTGACGCAGCATCATCGCCGCCGAGAGGAAGGTGGCAAGGGGGTTGGCGACGCCCTGGCCGGCGATGTCGGGGGCGGAGCCGTGGACGGGCTCGAAGAGGCCCGGCTCGCCCTCGGTGCCGAGGCTGGCGGAGGGCAGCATGCCCAGCGAGCCGGTCAGCATCGCCGACTCGTCGCTGAGGATGTCGCCGAAGAGGTTCTCGGTGACGATCACGTCGAAGTCGGCCGGCCGGGAGACCAGCTGCATCGCGGCGTTGTCGACCAGCAGGTGGTCGAGCTCGACGTCGGGGTAGCCCGGCGCGACCCGGCCGACCACCTCTCGCCACAGGCGTGAGGTCTCCAGCACGTTCGCCTTGTCGACGGAGGTGACGCGGGGCTTGCGGCCGGAGCCCGCCGCACGGCGCTGCGCGGCCTCGAAGCCGACCCGGGCGATCCGCTCCACCTCGGCAGCCGAGTACTCGCAGGTGTCGTGCGCCGTGTCGCCGTCGCGACCGCTGTCGCCGAAGTAGATGCCGCCGGTCAGCTCGCGGACGACGAGCAGGTCGGTGCCGGCGATCACGTCCGGGCGCAGCGGGCTGGCCCCGACCAGGGCCGGGCTGGGCCGGACCGGGCGCAGGTTGGCGTAGAGACCCATCCCCTTTCGCAGGCCGAGCAGGCCCTGCTCCGGGCGCGGCGCATCCGGGTCCGTGGTGTCCCACTTGGGCCCGCCGACGGCGCCGAGCAGGACCGCGTCCGCGGCGCGGCAGAGATCGAGCACCTCGTCGGTGAGCGCCGTGCCGTGGGCGTCGATCGAGCAACCGCCCATCAACTGCTCGTCGAACCGGAACTCCCCCAGCGCTTCGAGCAGCCGGCGCGCCGCGGCGACGATCTCGGGGCCGATCCCGTCGCCGGGCAGCAGGACTATGCGGGGCATACCGCTCACGAAGCGGGCACTCTAGCTTCGATGTTGAGGCGCACGTAGTGGAGGGTGAGCGGTTGGGGCGACTCCTCGAGGACGGCTTCGGCGAACGGACGCCGCAGCTCCTCGGGAAGCCTCGCGAGCTGGGGGACCATCGTCGCCGTCATCGTGAACCTGAGCGGGTCGTCCGGGGTGACCGGCTTCGGCTCGAGCCAGCAGCGCGCCTCGGCGAAGCCGGCATCGCGTAGCCGCGCTTCGGTCTCTCGCGGGTCGGCGAAGTTCCACATCGCGGCCATCTCGGCGCCGAGATGCGGTGCGAACTCAGGTCGCGCCGCGATCGCCTCGATCGCCTCTGCGTGCTGGGCGACGTTGCCCTCGCCGCCGCACTGGGCGACAAGCCTCCCGCCCGGGCGCAGCGCCGCCCGCAGGCGCCGGAAGAGACTCTCGTGGTCGAGGACCCAGTGAAAGGTCGCGGTCGAGAAGACGAGATCCAGCGGCTCGCCGGTCTCCATCTCGCAGAGGTCGGCGACCAGGTAGGAGGCTCGCTCGCCCAGTCGCTCGCGCGCCTTGGCGACCATCGCCTCGGAACCGTCCACGGCGAGCACGCTCCCGAACGGAAGGCGCTCCAGCAGCTGCTCTGTCACTCGCCCCGAGCCGCAGCCGGCGTCGAGCGCGTCCTCGTCCCCTCGCAGCTCGAGCCTTTCGAGCACCTCCATCCCCCAGCTGAACTGGGGATCGGAGATCTCGTCGTAGGTCTCCGCGTCCCACTCGCGCGGCCCGCGGTACATGGGCTCGTGCACGGCCGCGCTAGCTCAGAGAGCCGTGGTGACGGGGCCGTGCGCGGCTCCGGACTGCTCGAACTCGTCGATCGCGCCGGCGTTCTCCAGGGTGATGCCGATGTCGTCGAGGCCGTTGAGCAGGCGGTGCTTGACGTCGGGCTCGATCTGGAACTCGAAGACCCCGGCGGCGCAGTTGACGGTCTCGTCGTCGACGTCGATCCGGGCCTCCCCCGCCTCGGCGACGGCCCGGCAGTGCTCCTCGTCGAGGATCGCCGGCAGCAGCCCGATCTTGGTGCAGTTGGAGTAGAAGATGTCGGCGAAGGAGGGCGCGACGATCGCCTGGAAGCCGAAGTCCTCCAGCGCCCAGGGAGCATGCTCGCGCGAGGAGCCGCAGCCGAAGTTCGCCCCAGCGACGAGGATCGGGTTCGGCGCCAGCTCGATCTCGCCGGAGCGGATCCAGTCGTAGAAGAGGAACTCGCCGAAGCCGGTCCGCTCGACCCGCTTGAGGAACTGCTTGGGGATGATCTGGTCGGTGTCGACGTCGGCGCGGTCGAGCACCGACACCTTGCCCTCGATTACGTCTATCGGCCTCATCTCTAGCTCCAGTCCCTGATGTCGACGAAGTGTCCCTCGATTGCGGCCGCCGCCGCCATCTTCGGGCTGACCAGGTGGGTCCGCCCCCCCTTGCCCTGGCGCCCCTCGAAGTTGCGGTTCGAGGTCGAGGCGCAGCGCTCGCCTTCGGAGAGCGTGTCCGGGTTCATGCCCAGGCACATCGAGCAGCCGGCCTCGCGCCAGTCGAAGCCGGCCGAGCGGAAGACCTCGTGCAGGCCCTCCTCCTCGGCCCGCGCCTTGACCTGCTGGGAGCCGGGCACCACCATCGCCCGCACCGAGCCGGCGACCTTGCGGCCGTCGACGACCTCGGCCGCCTCGCGCAGGTCCTCGATCCGCGAGTTGGTGCAGGAGCCGATGAAGACGCGTTCCGGCGCCACCTCGGTCATCGGCGTGCCTGCCTCCAGGCCCATGTAGGCGAGCGCGCGTTCGGCCGACTCGCGGTCGGCGGGTGAGTCCATCGTGGCGGGGTCGGGAACGGAGCCGGTCACCTCGACCACCATCCCGGGCGTGGTGCCCCAGGTGACCATCGGCGAGATCTCTCCCGCGTCGATCTCGACCTCGGTGTCGAAGGCGGCGCCGGGCTCGGTCTGCAGCCGGCGCCAGCGCTGGACGGCGGCCTCGAAGTCCTCTGGCGCCGCGGGCTTGCCGCGGACCCACTCGAAGGTGGTCTCGTCGGGAGCGATCATCCCGGCCCGGCCACCGCCCTCGATCGTCATGTTGCAGACGGTCATCCGCCCGGGCATCGAGAGCGCCTCGATCGCCGGCCCGGCGTACTCGACCGCGTGGCCGACCATGCCGCCGGTGCCGAGGCGGCCGATCGTCGCCAGGATCAGGTCCTTGGGGGTGACCCCGGAGGCGAGCTCGCCGCCGTAGAGGATCCGCATCGTCTTCGGCCGCTTCTGCACCAGGCACTGGGTGGCGAGCACGTGCTCGACCTCGGAGGTGCCGATGCCGAAGGCAAGCGCGCCGAAGGCGCCGTGGGTGGAGGTGTGGCTGTCGCCGCAGACGATCGTCATCCCCGGCTGGGTCACGCCCAGCTCCGGCCCGATCACGTGGACGATGCCCTGGCGCTCGGAGCCCAGCGAGTAGATCGGGATGCCGAACTCCTCGCAGTTGCGCTCCAGCGTCTCGACCTGGACGCGCGAGAGCTCGTCCGCGATCAGCTTCGCCGCCATCGTGCCGTCGGTGGGAACGTTGTGGTCGGCGGTGGCGATCGTCTTGTCGGGGCGCCGCACCGCGCGGCCGGCCATCCGCAGCCCGTCGAAGGCCTGCGGAGAGGTGACCTCGTGGACGAGGTGGAGGTCGATGTAGATGAGGCCGTCGGAGACCTCGTGGGCCTCCCAGAGCTTGTCGAACATGGTTTGCGGCATCGAGTCCTCCTAGCTCCGGCGCAGGCCGGCGGCGATCACGGCGATGAAGCGCGTCGGCTCCCCGCCTTCATTCTCGAAATGGTGGGGCAGGTCGGCGTCGAAGGTGACGCTGTCGCCCTCGTTCAGCTCGTGACGGGTCCCGTCGACCACCAGCACGAGCGTGCCCGAGAGAACGACGGCGGTCTCCCGGCTGCCCGGCTCGTGCATCGGCGGGTCGCCCCGGCCGCCGGTCGTCGCGCCTGCGTCGAGCGAGTGCAGCGAGACGTCGGCCCGCTGACCCGGCAGCGGCGGCGTCAGCTCCTCGAAGCCATGTCCACCGCGTTCGAGCTTGCGCCTTGCGCCGGCGCGGCTGACCGTCACGTGCTCGCCCTCGTCGAGGCGCAGCAGCTGCGAGAGGGTCAGCTCCAGCCCGGCGGCGATCTTCGCCGCCACGGCCAGGGTCGGGCTGGTCTCCCCCCGCTCGACCTGCGAGAGCATCGGCGCGCTGACGCCGGAGCGCTCGCCCAGGTCTCGAAGCGAGAACCCCATCGCCTCGCGCAGGGCGCGCACGCGACCGCCGATCACCGGTGCAACGCCATTTGCCGTGGTTCGCTCAGCCTCTACAACAATGCTCATTACATCCGTACGCTATCACATACAAATGTGAATCTGCGTTCATCATCCTTTGACGGCGGTGAACGCAGATTCACTTCAATAGGGGGCTGTCAGGAGAAGGCGCCGAAGATCATCCAGGAGCTCAGCTGGCTGGTCCAGTTGACGCCAGGTAATCCGGACAACCCTCCAACCCGCGCCCTGGAGGCGTCGATCACGCTCCCGGTCGGCCTCAAAGGCAAAACGGGTGCGATGAGCTTTTCCACCATCCAGTTCGACGATCACCCGCTGCGTCCGCCAGAGACAGTCGGCCTCTATGACCCGGCCATCAAGATCGAGGACTGCATTGAGCTCCGGCATGGGCAGGACGGTGTCCGCGAGGAGGGTCGCAAACCGGGCCTCCAGCCTGCTCCGCACCCGGCCTCGAGGCCCATGGCCGATTCGTTCGCGGCAGGTTCGAAGCGTCTCGATCCCCCGGCGGCCCGGATACCGGTCCAGCAACGCGTCGAGGTCCCGCAAGCGAAACCCGTGCAGGTATTCCGCCTCCCGGACAGCCGATTCCATCGGTCCGACGGCGAGGGGGGCGGCGATGTCGAGTAGCGTCCGCGCGAGGGTCGTAACCGGAATCGACCGCCTGCGGGTCGTCTCATCGGGGGAGAGATGTGCGCAGTGGCGGCGTATCGCCCCATGGGATCTAGTTGCCCGAGGCGTTGTGATCTCGATTTGCCGGCTACCGCCGGCACGCCTGATCCCCCAGAGCATCGCCGCCGAGTCGTGGCTCAGGGCGGACCCTCCTCCCCCACGCATGACCGCCGCGAGCCATCGCGCCTCTTCCGTGACGGCGAGGTGGCCTACCGCATAGACGCCCGGGTGCAGGACATGGAGGCGTCCCGTCCGGATCCTGTGCTCGATCCCCCTCGTCCCCATGCCCATCTCCACCAGTTGCTCGCGGCCGACCACCCCGTACTGGCGACGCGCCACTCGTGCCATTTCCCAATCGAGAGATCGAGACTGCACCGGCCCTCGGCATACGTCGCTGAACGCAGATTCACCTCCCACGTGCCGGAGGTTGGCGAGGTGGAGCGCACGTGTGGTGCGCACTGCCGCGCGGATGTGTGACGCCTACGGGCCCGGAGTGCGTTCGACTGCGGCCTCGGCGGTGGCGGCCTCGGCCTCGCGGATCGCGGCTCCCTCCAGGGCGTTGGAGAGGGCGCGGACGTAGGCGCGGGCCGACGCCTCGAGGATGTCGGTGGCCACGCCCTGGCCGGTTGCCAGGCGACCCGCGGTGCGCAGCATCACGGTCACCTGGCCGAGAGCGTCCTCTCCCCCGGTCACCGCCTCGACCGTGTACTGGCGCAGCTCGCATTCCGTCCCGGTCGCCTTCTGGATCGCGTGGAAGATCGCGTCGACGGGGCCGTCGCCGCCGGACTCCCCGACCGCCTCCTCGCCGGAGGGCATCTTCACGGCGACGCGGGCCAGGGGCTCGCGCCGGGAGCCCGCCTCGACCTCGAACCAGGCCATCTCGTGGGCGTCGGCCTTCTCCCGCATCTCGTCGGAGACGATCGCCTCCAGGTCCAGGGCGGTCACCTGCTTCTTGCGGTCGGCCACCTCCTTGAAGCGCTTGAAGGCGGCATTGAGGGCGTTGCCCTCGACCTTGAAGCCGAGCTGCTCCAGCGCGTCGCGCAGGGCGTGGCGGCCGGAGTGCTTGCCGAGGACGATCGAGTTCGACTCCAGGCCGACCTCGGTCGCGTCCATGATCTCGTAGGTGGTTCGCTCCTTCAGCACGCCGTCCTGGTGGATCCCCGACTCGTGGGCGAAGGCGTTGCGGCCGACGACGGCCTTGTTGGGCTGGATCGCGTAGCCGGTCAGACGCGAGACCATGCGGCTGGTGCGCGCCAGCTCGCGCGTGTTGATCCCGGTAGTCAGGCCGTGCACGTCCTCGCGGGTGCGGACCAGCATCACGATCTCCTCCAGCGAGCAGTTGCCCGCTCGCTCGCCGATCCCGTTGACCGCGCACTCGACCTGCCGCGCCCCGGCCAGGACACCGGCGTAGGAGTTGGCGACGGCCAGGCCAAGGTCGTCATGGCAGTGAACCGAGGTCTCCACCTCCCGCAGGCCCGGCACCAGCTCGTAGAGACGGCGGAAGTAGTCCGCGTACTCCTCCGGCGTGGTGTAGCCGACGGTGTCGGGGATGTTGACCACCGTGGCCCCCTCTTCGACGGCGATCGCACACACTTCCGCGGTGAAGTCGACATCCGCGCGGGTGGCGTCCATCGGCGAGAACTCGACGTCGTCGCAGTAGGACTTGGCCAGCGTCACCGCCGCCCGGGCCTGGCCCTTGACGTCCTCCCGGTCGGTCTGCAGCTGGTGCTCGATATGGATGTCGGAGGTTGAGATGAAGGTGTGGATGCGCGGCCGGGCGGCACCCTTGATCGCGCCCCAAGCCGCATCGATGTCGGCCTTGTGGGTGCGCGCCAGGCCGCAGATCACCGGTCCTTCGACGCCGCGGGCGATCGCCTCCACCGCCTCGAAGTCGCCTGGTGAGGTGATCGGGAAGCCCGCCTCGATCACGTCGACGCCGAGACGCGCCAGCTGCTGCGCGATCTCGACCTTCTCCGCGGTGTTCAGCGAGATGCCGGGCGACTGCTCTCCGTCGCGCAGCGTCGTGTCGAAGATGTGGACGCGATTTGCGCCGTCTGTTGGTGACACTGTTCCTTCTCCTTCTCTACCTCGTTCGAATGACCTTGTCTCTCGCGGCTATCGCGCCGCCCAGCGCTATTCCCCCCGAAGGGGGAGGAGAAGGAGAAGCGCGAGGCTGTCGAGCCGGTGCGTCATTCGGTCGCCCCAGCTTAGCGTAGGCTGCGCACATCGCAAGCGAGCAGTCCTCACCGGCGATAACCCGCTCGGCCTGGTTCGCCCTCTTCGCAATGGGCATCGCGGTCGTCGTCATCGCCAACGACTTCTCCGCGATCAACGTCGCCCTCCCGACGATGGAGAGCGACTTCGACACGAACGTCAACACGATCCAGTGGGTGGTCAACGCCTACGCGCTGACCTTCGGCGTGATGATCGTGACCGGCGGCCGTCTCGCCGACATGTTCGGGCGCCGCAACGCCTTCTTCCTCGGAACCGCGATCTTCGCCTCGATGTCCGCCCTCGGCGGCGCGGCGCAATCCGAGGCCTGGCTGATCGCGACGAGGACGCTGATGGGAATCGGCGGTGCGCTTATGTGGCCGGCGATCCTCGGCATGACCTACGCCCTCCTGCCCGAGGAGAAGGCCGGGCTGGCGGGCGGGATCGTCCTCGGCGCGGCCGGTCTCGGCAATGCGATCGGACCGCTGATCGGGGGCGTCCTCACCGACGCCCTCAGCTGGCGCTGGATCTTCTTCCTCAACGTGCCGATCTCCGCCTTCGCCGTGCTCGTCACCTACCGCCTCGTAAAGGTCGCCGAGCCTGAGCCGGGCGAGCAGCGCATCGACTATCCGGGAATCGCGACGCTCTCGGTCGGGCTGGTCGCGCTGCTCCTTGCGCTCGACCAGGGCGACGACTGGGGCTTCGGGGACCCGCGCGTGCTCGGCCTGTTCGCTCTCTCGGCGATCATGCTCGTCGCCTTCGCGCCGATCGAGCGCCGGGCCGGGCTCAGCGCCCTGGTGCCCCGATCGGTGATGGCCAACGAGAGCTTCCGCGCCTCCTGCCTGGCGATCTTGCTGATGTCGGCGACCTTCTTCGCGGCGCTGCTCTACCTGCCCCAGTTCATGCAGCACCAGCTCGGCTACTCGCCGCTGGAGGCGGGGGTCGGGATGCTCCCCTTCCTCGCCACCTTCGCCTGCGTCTCCTTCGTCGCCGGCCCCCTCTTCGAGCGCCTCGGCGCGAAGCTGCTGGCCGTCGTCGGCGCCGGCTGCATAACGATCTCCCCGTTCGTCTTCTCGCTGGTCGGCAGCGACTCCGGCTACGGCTCCCTCGTCGCCGGCATGGTGGTGCTCGGCATCGGGATCGGCAGCTTCTACCCGACCGCGACGACAGCCGGGGTCACCTCTGTCGATGAGTCGCAGACCAGCCTCGCCGGCGGGATCGTCTACATGTTCCAGATCGCCGGCGGTTCGATCGGGCTGGCCCTGACGACCACGGTCTTCTCCGCGCAGGGCTCCTTCGTCGAGGGCATCCAGGCTGCCTTCCGGCTCGACGCCGGGCTCTCGCTGCTCGGGTTCCTGGTCGCGCTGTTCTTCGTAGGGGGCAGGCTCCTGCCGCCCCGGCCGCCGACCGGTGGCTCGGCCCAGCCCCTCTAGCGGCGCGAGCCTGCTGCTACTCGAGCTCATGGATCATCGGATAGGACGTTGTCGCCGCTGCCGCCCCGCAGCGTGTCCCGGCCGGGCCCACCGTGCAGAACGTCGTCGCCGGCACCCCCCCATGCGGCATCGGTGCCGGGACCGCCATAGACGACGTCGTCCCCGGCCCGGCCCCCGAGCCGATCGGCGCCGGCCCCTCCGATCAGGAGATCGGATCCGCTACCGCCCAGCAGCGTGTCCTTGCCCGGCCCGCCCTTCATCGTCAGTGGGATCTCGACGGCCCGCGCCACGGCCACGGTGTCGTCGCGGCTGCCCCCCAGGACGATGAAGCCGGTAACCGGAGGCGCTTCGCAGATCAGCTCGTTCGGGTTCTCCGGTGGGTGCTGGCAGATCGTCCCGCCGACTTCCAGGGGCACCGCCGAGTCGATCACGTAGCTGTAGCCGTCGGGCGTAAGCCAGATGTAAATCGAGTTTTGTGTGGCGCCTCCGGCAAGGACGATGTTCGCGGCGGCCGGCTCCGAGGGCGGCTCGGCGTGCGCAAGTGACGCGGTCCCAACCGCCAGCACGGCGAGCAAGATGACGATCTTCTTCTTCATCGCAGCGACCTTTCGCCCGGGGCGAACACCTACCCTGGAAACAACACGACCTTGCCGACGTTGCGGCGCTCTGCGATGAAGCGGTGGGCATCCCCCGCCCGCTCGAAGGGGAAGGACTCGGCCACGACGGGCTCGAGGCGGCCGGCCTCGAGGTCGGCCATCAGCGGCTGGGTGACCCGGTCGAGGTTGCCCTCGCGTTCCCACCACTTCAGCATGTTGAGCCCGAAGACGCCCTTGTTCTCGTTCATCACCATCAGGCTCTTCCACCAGGGGACCGTCGCCAGCGGCATCTTGAAGAGACCCCTCAGCATCGCCGGGAGATCGCGGCCGCTTTCGTTCGTGACCTCCGAGAGCCCGTACATGACAAGCCGCCCGCCGGGGCGCAGCAGCCGGTAGTCCTTGCGGAACGAGGTCGGGCCGAGCGCGTCGACGATCAGGTCGACGCCCTCGCCGCCGGTGAGGCGCATCGTCTCCGCCTCGAAGTCGAGGCTGCGGTAGTCGATCGGGTGGTCGACCCCCTGAGCGCGGATCGCGTCGTGCTTGGAAGGCGAAGCCGTGCCGAAGATCTCCGCGCCGGCGTTGCGGGCGATCTGCGTGGCCGAGATCCCGACGCCGCCGGCGGCTGCGTGGATCAGGACCCGGGACTCCGCGCGCAGGCTGCCCATCAGGACGAGGGCGGCGTAGGCGGTGCCGTAGTTGACCGGGAATGCGGCGCCCTGCTCGAAGCTGAGGCGCTCGGGCATCGGCAGCGCCTGCTCGGCGGGAACCGTGACGAGCTCCGCCTGGCCGCCGAAGCGGGTTCCGGCGACGACACGAGCGCCGACCGCGTGCTCGGTCACGCCCTCCCCCACCGACTCGATCGTGCCGGCCACCTCGTAGCCCATCACGCAGGGCGGCTTGGGAGCGTCGGGGTAGAAGCCCACCCGCGCCATCGTGTCGGCGAAGTTGATACCAGCCGCCTTTACGGCGATCCGCACCTCCCCCGGGCCGACCGGTGGATCGGGCATCTCCTGGACCCTGAGCACTTCTGGCCCGCCCGTACCGGTCTGAACCAGCGCCTTCACAACCCCAAGCCTATGCGCAAAGGTCCTTAGAGGTCGACCGCGCGGCCGACCGAAAAGCCATCCAGCTCGAGAATCCTGGCGACCGTCTCCTCGTTGACCGGCGCGTCGGTGGTCAGCGCCATCACCGCCCGCTCGCCGTCCTCCTCGGCGCCGACGGCGGCGGAGATGATGTTGACCCCCTCCTCGCCGAAGACGGTGCCGACCCGGCCGATCATCCCCGGCCGGTCGGCGTAGCGGAAGACGGCGATGTGCTCGGCCAGGGGGAGGTAGAAGCTCTCGCGCCAGACCGAGACCAGGTAGGGCTCGTTGCGGGGGCCGACGCCGGTGCCGGCCACCTCGACCTCGTCGCCGCCCGAGCGAAGCGAGACGGTCACCAGCTCGGTGAAGTCCTCCGAGCTCGACTCCTTCGCCTCGACCAGCTCGATGCCGCGTTCCTCGGCCATCTGCGGAGCGTTGACCAGGTTGACCGGCTCCTCGGTGTGCCCGGCGAGGAGCCCGACGAGGACGCCGATGCCCAGCAGCCGCGTGTCGTAGTGGGCCAGCCTGCCGCGGAACTCGACCGAGACCCGGTCGACCGACCCCTGGGCCAGCCCCTCTGCGAGCCGGCCGAGCTTTTCGCAGAGCGGCACGAAGGGCGCCAGCGCCTCCATTTCCTCGGGGCGCACGGCGGCGATGTTGACCGCGTTGGTGACGACCGCCCCGGTCAGCGCCGCGGTCACCTGCTCGGCGGTGACGATGCCGGCCCGGTCCTGCGCCTCCGCCGTGGAGGCGCCGAGGTGCGGCGTGACGACGACGTCGCCGCGGGAGAAGACCGCGTGCTCGGTGAAGGGCTCAGCGGGGAACACGTCGAGCGCCGCGCCCCCGACCCTGCCCGACTCCAACCCCTCGAGGAGGGCATCGAGGTCGACCAGCTCGCCGCGGGCGCAGTTGACGATCCGCACGCCCTCCTTCATCGCCGCGATCGCCTCGGCGTCGATCAGGTTCACGGTCTCCGGCGTCTTCGGGACGTGGACGGTGACGACGTCGGCGCGCTCGAAGAGCTCCTCGATGCTGCCGGCGCCCTCGACCCCGAGCTCGCGGAAGCGCTCGGCCGAGACGAACTTGTCGAAGGCGACCACGTCCATCTCGAACCCCTGGGCGCGCTTGGCGACGAGCTGGCCGATGCGGCCGAAGCCGACGATGCCGATCGTCTTGCCGTAGAGCTCGGCGCCCTTGTACTTGGCCCGGTCCCAGCGCCCCTCGACGAGCGCGCCGTGGGCCTGCGGCACGTTGCGAAAGAGCGCCAGGGCGAGGGCGAGGGTGTGCTCGGCGGCGGCGACGGAGTTCGATTCGGGCGCGTTGGCGACGACGATCCCGCGCCGGGTGGCGGCGGCGATGTCGACGTTGTCGACGCCGGTGCCGGCGCGGCCGATCACCTTGAGGTTGGAGGCGCGCTCGATCAGGCCTGCAGTCAGCTTGGTCGCCGAGCGGATCAGGATCGCGTCGTAGCCGGCGATCTTCTCGGCGAGCTCGTCGTCGGACATCTCCAGCCCGAGGTCGACCTCGAAGTTCTCGCGCAGCAGCTCGACGCCGGAGTCGGCGATCTTCTCCTTGACCAGGACCTTCACGAGCGGACTCCCTCGGCGTTCTCGACGATCCACTCGATGCAAGCCGTCAGCGCTTCGACGTCGGCCGGCTCGACTGCGGGGAACATGCCGATCCGCAGCTGGTTGCGGCCGAGCTTGCGGTAGGGCTCGACGTCGACGATGCCGTTGGCGCGCAGGGTCGCCGCAACCGCGGCGGCGTCGACCGAGTCGTCGAAGTCGATCGTGCCGACAACCAGCGAGCGCTTGGCCGGGTCGGCGACGAAGGGCGAGGCGAAATCGACCCGGTCGGCCCATCCGTAGAGGTGCCCCGAGGAGGCCGAGGTGCGCTGCACGCACCAATCCAGGCCGCCGCCCTCCAGCATCCACTCGACCTGGTCGGCGAGCAGCAGCAGCGTGGCCAGGGCTGGCGTGTTGTAGGTCTGCTCCTTGCGCGAGTTCTCCAGCGCCGTCTGCAGCGAGAGGAAGGCGGGCTGCCAGCGTCCCTCGGCACCGTCGAGATGTCCGATCCGCTCGATGGCGGCCGGGCTGAGCAGGGCTAGCCAGAGGCCGCCGTCGGCGCCGAAGGCCTTCTGCGGCGCGAAGTAGTAGGCGTCGGCCTGGCTCACGTCGACCGGCAGGCCGCCGGCCCCCGAGGTGGCGTCGACGAGCACCAGCGCGTCGGCGGTGCCGGGAGGCCGCTCGACCGGGACCATCACGCCGGTCGAGGTCTCGTTGTGCGCCCAGGCGATCGCGTCGGCCGCCGGGTCGGCGCTCGGCGCCGGAGCGTCGCCGGGCTCCGCCTCGACCACGACCGGGTCGGCGAGGAAGGGGGCCGCCGCCGTCACCTTGGCGAACTTCTGCGAGAACTCGCCGTAGGCGAGGTGCAGGGAGCGCTCGCGCACGAGCCAGGCCGCAGCGGCGTCCCAGAAGGCGGTGGTGCCGCCGTTGCCGAGCGCGACCTCGTAGCCGTCGGGCAGGCCGAAGAGGTCGGCGAGGCCGCTTCGAACACGCCCGACCAGGTCACGGACGGGCTTCTGGCGGTGCGAGGTTCCCATCAACCCCGACTGCTGGGCCAAGCGCGCGAGAGCGTCCGGCCGCACCTTCGACGGACCGCAGCCGAAGCGGCCGTCGGCGGGCTTGAGCTCGGTGGGAATCTGGGTGGCGGTCGATGGCGTCACGGGAGGCGACAGGTTATTGACCGTCGCGGGTGGACCTCACGCAGGCTCCCGGCGTAAGCTGCCGAGCATGAGCGAGATCACAGAGCAGGGAGTCACGAAAGGCGACGGCTACGCCGTCGCGAACCTCGACGGCCTCGGCGAGGGCCCCGGATTTCGCAAGATCCGCAAGGAGCTGGGGGTCACGGCCTTCGGCGTCAACGCGATCGTGCTGCCGCCTTCCTACACCACCGGGAGCCACTACCACGACGAGCAGGAGGAGCTGTACTTCCTGCACAGCGGCCGCGTGGCGATCGAGTTCGGCGACGGCACCAGCCATGAGCTCAAGCCTGGCGGCCTCGCCTGGGTCGACGCCTCCACGGTCCGCAAGCTCAAGAACCTGAGCGACTCGGAGGACGCCGTCTACCTCGTCGTCGGCGGCAAGGACGGCTACGTCGGCCGCGACGGCCGCCAGCCCGAGGGCGAGACGCGGCGTTAGAAGACGCTAGGAGTTCTGAGGGGCAAGCAGTTCAAGGACGCAGGGAGCGTGGCGTGCTCTGCACGCGAGCGACTGAGGACGCAGGAATGCGCCGCCCATCAGAACTCCTGGTTTATCCAGGGCATCATGTCGCGGAGGTCGCCGCCGACCTTCTCGACCTGGTGGCCCTTGCCCTCTTCGCGCATGCGCGAGAGGTTCTCGCCGCCGGCGCGGTTCTCGGCGATCCACTCGCGGGCGAACTCGCCTGACTGGATCTCGCCGAGGATCTCCTTCATCGCGGCGCGGGACTCCTCGCCGATGACCCGCTTGCCGCGGGTCATGTCGCCGTACTCGGCCGTGTTGGAGATCGAGTAGCGCATCCCCTGGATGCCCTTCTCGTACATCAGGTCGGCGATCAGCTTCAGCTCGTGCAGGCACTCGAAGTAGGCGAGGCGCGGGTCGTAGCCGGCCTCGACCAGGGTCTCGAAGCCGGCCCGGACCAGCTCCGAGGCGCCGCCGCAGAGGACGGCCTGCTCGCCGAAGAGGTCGGTCTCGCACTCGTCCTTGAAGGACGTCTCGATCACCGCGGCGCGGCCGCCGCCGATGCCGGAGGCGTAGGCGAGGACGAGGCCGTGGGCGTCGCCGGTGGCGTCCTGGTGCACGGCCATCAGGCAGGGGACGCCGTTGCCTTCCTCGTACTGGCGGCGGACCAGGTGGCCGGGCCCCTTCGGCGCGACCATGCCGACGTCGACTCCGGGCGGCGGGACGATCTGCTCGAAGTGGATCGCGAAGCCGTGGGCGAAGAGGAGCAGGTTGCCGGGGGCGATGCCGTCGGCGATGTCGCTCTCCCAGACCTCCGCCTGCTTCTCGTCGGGCAGCAGGATCATCACCGCGTCGCCGCGGCTGGCGGCGTCGGCGATGTCGAGCACCTCGAGGCCGGCCTCTTCGGCCTTGGCGCGGCTGGAGGAGTCGGGGCGCAGGCCGACGAGGACGTCGACGCCGGAGTCCTTCAGGTTGAGGGCGTGGGCGTGCCCCTGGGAGCCGTAGCCGAGGATGGCCACGGTCTTCCCGTCGAGCAGCGAGAGGTCGGCGTCTGAGTCGTAGAAAATGTCTTGATGGATGTCCTTGGGCATGGGCGGCAGGCTAACCGACTTCAACGGAGGGCGCGCCTCATCAGCTTGCCCGAGGGGGTCCGCGGCAAGGCCGCGGCAAGCTCCACGCGCTTGGGCACCTTGAAGCCGGCCAGCGATTCGGCGCAGTGGCGGCGCAGATCGTCCGGCGTCACCTCGGAGCCGTCTTCGAGCACGACGATCGCCGTCACCGCCTGCTGCCACTCCGGGTCCTCGCGCCCGACCACCGCGGCGTCGAGGACCTCGGGGTGCCGCAGCAGCACCTTCTCGACCTCGACCGGCATCACGTTCTCGCCGCCGCTGACGATCAGGTCGTCCAGCCTGTCTTCGACGTAGAGGAAGCCTTCGGAGTCGATGCGGCCGAGGTCGCCGGTGTGAAGCCAGCCGTCGGCATCGGCGCGCCCCGGCGCCACCGTGGGCCCCTGGACCAGGATCTCGCCCTCCTGGATGCGCAGGTGGGTGGTCAGCAGGGGTCGCCCGGCGGAGCCGAGCTTGCGCTTCGCGTCGGCCGGGGCGAGAGTGGTCACCTGCGAGCAGGCCTCGGTGAGGCCGTAGGTCTGCACGACGGTGGCCCCGCGGCCGGTCGCCTCCTCGAGCGCGTCCTCGGGCACCGGCCCGCCGCCGACCAGGATCGCGCGCGGCCCGGAGAGGTCGGCGCCGGCATCGAGCAGCCGCGTCAGCATCGTCGTCACCAGGGAGACGACGGAGATCCGCTCGCGCGCCAGCGCCTCGGCCACCCGGTCGACCTCGAAACCGTCGTGCACGACGGCCGTCGTGCCGTAGATGACCGAGCGCATCACGATCCCCAGTCCCGAGATGTGACTGAGCGGCAGGCAACAGAGCCAGCGGTCCTCGGGCTCGACCCCGATGTTGAAGGCCGAGGCCACGCCGCTCCAGAGGAAGTTGCCGTAGGTGAGCCCGACCGGAACGGGGGCACCGGTGCTGCCGCTCGTCATCACCTTGCAGGCGAGCTCGTCCATGTCGTGCTCGCCGAGCAGCGGCATGTCGGCCTCGCTCTGGGTCAGCTCGCCGGCGTCGTCGAGGTCGACGGCCGGTTCCTCCTCCGCGATCACGGCCGCGTGCTCCTCGGCGGAAAGCCGGGGGCTGAGCGGCAGCAGCACCGCCCCGAGCTTCATCAGCGCGTGGACGAGGACGACCTGCTCGCGGCGTGGGTGCATCGTCAAGGCGGCAACCGATCCGCGCCGGACGCCCTGGGCCGCGAGTCGCCGGGCCACCCAGGTCGCCTCGGCCTCCATCTCGGCGTAGGTGACCTCCGACCCGTCCGCAACCAGGGCGGTTCGGTCGGGACAGCTCTGCGATCTCTGGGCGAGCCAGTTGTCGAGCTTCATCCGTGCCCTGTCTCCCAACGTCTGACCGGAGATGACGGCCCCAGATCACCGCCATGCTGCGTCCTCAGTCGCCCGAATAGATGAACTATTCGGGCTCCCTGCGTCCTTGCCTGGCGGCGCCTGGACCTCGTCATTTCCTAGTCAACGTTATGAGACAGGGCACCGGATATCGTGCCCATCATGCCCAAACGCCACAAGGAAGCCCCGCCCCAAGATGACCTCTACGCGCCGATCGAGTGGCGGAGTGCCGCCGAGTACGGCGACATCCGCTACGAGAAGGCCGACGGGATCGCCAAGATCACGATCGACCGGCCGGACGTGCTCAACGCCTTCCGGCCGCAGACGCTGGTCGAGGTCGCGGCCGCGTTCGAGCTGGCCCGCGAGGACACCGAGGTCGGAGCGGTGATCCTCACCGGCGAGGGGACGCGGGCGTTCTGCTCGGGCGGCGACCAGCAGGTCCGCGGCGACACCGGCTACGTCGCCGAGGGCGCCTCGCTCGGCCGCTTCCACGTCACCGACCTCCAGGTGCAGATGCGGCGCCTGCCGAAGCCCGTGGTCGCGATGGTGGCCGGATACGCGATCGGCGGCGGCCACGTCCTCCACCTCTGCTGCGACCTGACGATCGCCGCCGACAACGCCTGGTTCGGGCAGACGGGCCCGCGAGTCGGGTCCTGGGACGGGGGCTTCGGCGCCTCGCTGCTGCGCGACCTGATCGGCACCAAGAGGGCGAAGGAGCTCTGGCTGCTGTGCCGCCAGTACGACGCCGAGGAGGCCGAGCGCATGGGCCTGGTCAACGCGGTGGTCCCGCTCGACCGCCTAGAGGAAGAGACCGTTGCCTGGTGCCGGGAGATGCTCGCCCTCTCTCCCTTCGCCCTGCGCCTGGTCAAGGCCAGCTTCAACGCCCACGAGGACGGCTACACCGGAATCCAGCAGCTGGCCCACGACACCAACCTGCTCTTCTACGGCAGCGAGGAGGCTCGCGAGGGGCGCGAGGCGTTCAAGGCCAAACGTCAACCTGACTTCTCCAAATTCCCGAGGCGGCCGTGAGGATCTGGGTTATGGCCGCAAGGCCCCGGACCCTGCCGGCGGCGATAGCTCCTGTGCTCGTCGGGACGGCGGCGGCGGTCGAATGGGTTGGGGAGCTTCCGAGGGTCGGGGCGTTCATCGCCGCCCTGATCGGCTCGGTCTTCATCCAGGTCGGGACGAACCTGGCGAACGACTATTCGGACGCGCGGCGAGGAGCAGACACGGCCGACCGGCTGGGGCCCGTGCGGGTCACCTCGGCGGGCCTGGTCACGCCGCGGCGCGTGCTCAACGCGACCTGGATCGCCTTCGCCATCGCGGTCGCCTGCGGTATCTACCTCGCGGCCGTAGCGGGGATCGTGATCCTGCTGATCGGGGCGGTCTCGATCGCGGCCGGGGTGCTGTACACCGGCGGGCCACGGCCCTACGGGTACGCCGGGCTGGGCGAGGTCTTCGTCTTCCTCTTCTTCGGCCTGGTCGCCGTCAACGGCTCCTTCTACGTCCAGGTGGAGGAACTGGCGGCGCTGCCGCTCGGGCTCTCGATCGCGATCGGCTTCCTCTCGACGGCGATCCTCGTCGTCAACAACGTGCGCGACCTGGAGACCGACCGGAGGGCGGGAAAGATGACCCTGGCGGTGCGCACCGGCCGCCACAACGCCGTCGTCCTCTACCGGATGCTCGTCCTGGGCGCCTTCGTCGTCCTGCCGATCACCCTGGTCGGCGCCGGGAGCAGCCTGCTGCCGCTGATCGGCCTTCTCGCCCTGCCGATGGCGATCGGCCCGATGCGGACGATGACCAACCGCACCGACGGCCCGGCCCTGAACGGCGCCCTCGCCGCAACCGGCGCCGTCCTCGCAGCCTTCAGCCTGCTCGTCTCCGCCGGCCTCCTGCTCGCCGCCTGAGCCGCACCAACAGGTGAATCTGCATTCACCCACCTATGACGGGGGTAAATGCAGACTCGGCTCGGGGTGGGATGCTTTTGGGGTGAAGATCGCTTCGGTTGAGGTGATTCCCTACGCGCTGCCGTTCCGCCGGCCCTACGTGACCGCGCGCGGGGAGCTCGACCGGCGCGAGATGGTGCTGCTGCGGTTTCGCTCCGACGACGGCCTGCTTGGGCTGGGCGAAGCGGTGCCGCTGTCGCTGCGAGGTGGGACGGCGCTGGCCCAGGTGGTGTCGGAGCTCGAGGCGCTCGGCGAGCGCGATGCCTTGGACGAGGCGTCGCTGCGCAGCGACGCCATAGCTCTCTCCCCTCCCGCGCGCTGCGCGGCGCTGACGGCTCTTCTCGACCTTCGCGGCCGGCGGACGGCAAGCGAGATCGCGCCCGGGCCCGGGCCGGCGCAACCGGTCGAGTGCAACGCCACGCTGGTCGCCGGCGAGCCCGCCGCCGTCGCCGAGGACGCGCTGTCCTGGGCAGAGGACGGTTTCTCCAGCTTCAAGCTGAAGCTCGGGGCCGGCGACGACGTCGGTCAGGTGCGGGCCGTGCGCGAGGCGGTGGGGCCGGAGGCGCGGATACGGGTGGACGCCAACGCGGCCTGGAGCGTCGACGCAGCCGTTCGCAGACTCGTCGAGATGGAGCCGTTCGGCGTCGAGCTCGCCGAGCAGCCCGTCGCCAGCCTCGAGGAGGCTGCACAGGTGGCTCCCGCCACCTCGATTCCGATCGCCGGAGACGAGAGCGTCGAGACGCAGGCGGATGCCGAACGGGCCAGAGACCTGAACGCCTGCGCGCTCGCCGGGGTCAAGCTCTCCAAGGTGGGCGGGCCGGAGGCGGCGATAGAGATCGCCGAGGTGCTGCCGTCCTATGTCTCCAGCGCGCTCGACGGACCGGTGGGGATCGCCGCCGGCGCCCAGGTCGCCCAGACGCTGGAGGCCGGGGCGCTCGGCGCGGGTGCCCTCGCCCATGGCCTCGCAACCCAGAGGCTCTTCTCCTCGACGATCGCGTCGGTCGAGTGCGAGCTGCGCGACGGCATGTTGCACTCGCCTGCCGGTCCCGGCCTCGGCGTCGAGATCGACGAGGCCGCGTTGCAGGCGCACCGTCTCTAAGTCCATTGGCGACTTTTCGGTCATATGGACGCATAACTCGCCAATAGGCTTCGCGGATGGACCGGACCAACGCCAACACCGCGCTCGCCTCCGCCTTCGTCGAGGAGCTTGCACGGGGCGGGCTGCGGCAGGCGGTGATCTCACCGGGATCGCGCTCGACCCCGCTCGCGGTGGCGCTCTGGCGACAGCCCGAGATCGAGGTCTCGGTGATAGTCGACGAGCGCTCGGCGGCCTTCTTCGCCCTCGGCGCCGCGCAGGCCACCCGGGCGCCGGTGGCGATGCTCTGCACCTCCGGCACCGCGGCCGCCAACTACCACCCGGCGATTTGCGAGGCAGACGAGTCGGCGCTTCCCCTGATCGCGCTCAGCGCAGACCGCCCACCCGAGCTGCGCGGTATCGGCGCCGGGCAGACGATCGACCAGGTGAAGCTCTTCGGCTCCGCGGTGCGCTGGTTCTGCGAAGTCGGGACCCACGACGCGGACGACGACGGCCTCCTGCACTATCGCTCGGTCGCCTGCCGGGCGCTGGCGGCGGCACGCGGCGAGCCCCGTCCCGGACCAGTGCACCTGAACCTGCCCTGGCGCGAGCCGCTCGCGCCGATTCCGGTCGAGGGGGCGGTGACGGCGCTCGACCCGCTCGCGCTCGAAGGGCGCGACGAGCGGCCGCTGACCGCGGTGACCCCGATCGACATGGAGCCCACCCAGTTCCTCCTCGACGAGGTCGCCGCTCACATCCGCGAGTCCGACTTCGGCGTGATCGTCGCCGGCCGCCAGCTCGACCCCGAGCTGCGCGAGCCGCTCGCCCACCTCGCTCGCGTCGCCGGCTTCCCGATCCTGGCCGAGCCGACCTCGCAGCTGCGCTGCGGCCCCCACGACCGCTCATACGTCGTCAGCGCCTACGACCACCTGCTGCGCGACGAGGGCTTTCGCGAGGCGATGGAACCCGATCTCGTCCTGCGCTTCGGCGAGATGCCGACCAGCAAGCCATTGCGCACCTGGCTGGCCGCATCGGGTGCAGAGGAGATCGTCGCCGACCCCAGCTGCGGCTGGAACGAGCCGGGCCGCCGGGCCGCCGCACTGCTGCGAGCCGACCCGATCGAGCTGGCGTCGGGCTGGGCGGCCCGCATCGGCGAGGACCGGCCCGCTCCGGCCCGCTGGCTCGAGGCCGAGAAAGTCGCGCGCGAGGCGCTGGTGGCGGAGCTGGCGGGCATCGCCGAGCCGACCGAGCCGGGTCTCCACCTCGCACTGGGCAACGCCCATCTCGACGGCGACCTCGTCTACACGGCGTCGAGCATGCCGATCCGCGACCAGGAGGCGTTCCTGGCGCCGTCGGAGACCGACGCGCTCTTCCTCTCCAACCGCGGCGCCAACGGCATCGACGGCCTCCTCTCCTCGGGGATCGGCGCCGCCCATGCCTCGGGGCGCTCCACCACGATCGTCACCGGCGACCTCGCCCTCCTCCACGACGTCGGCGGCCTCGCCGCCCTGCGAGAGGTCTCCACGCCCGTACGGATCGTCGTGATCGACAACGACGGCGGCGGCATCTTCGGCTTCCTTCCCCAGGCGGAGGCGCTGCCAGGCGAGGAGTTCGAGGCCATCCTCGGCACCCCTCGGGGAGTCGACACGGTCAAGGTCGCGGATCTGTTCGGCCTGCCGCACCGCCGGCTCAACTCACTGGAGCAGCTGCCCGAGGCCCTGAGCGCAGGAACAGGCCTGATCGAGATCCAGGTCGACCGCCAGGCAAATGTCGAGCTCCACCGCCGCCTTAGCGCGACCGTCGCCGAGGCGATCGCCTAGCAGGCGATCCGGCTCGCCTCACGGCCCGGCCCCGGCTGCCAGGCGGGGCCGTAGAAGGCCGTGTGAGGAGCCGAGATCAGCTCGCGCAAGCACGTTCCGTCGACGTTGACCTGCATGACCCAACCGCCAAAGCCGGTGCTTGCGGCTTCGGAGCTGCCAGCGCGAAGACGTATGTAAGCGATCCGAGACCCAGACGGGTCCCAGCTGGGAAACATCTCTTCATATCTACGCGCGCTGGAGAGCCGCTGCAAGTTCGAGCCATCCTCGTTGACCACGAAGAGGTCGAGACCCTCCTTGACGACACGCCTGCCCCCGCTCCGCCGGACGGTCCACTGGACTGGACGCGAGAGTGCGATCTGCGAGCCGTCCGGCGAGAACACCGGAAACGAGGCTCGGTCGAGGATCAGCTCCGGATCGGAGCCGTCGAAGCGCAAGGCGACGACTTCGGGGTCTTGGCTGAGACTTTCATCGAGCCGGGTCGCCAGCAGCATCGACCCATCCGGCGAGTAGGAGGAGGCGATGTACTCGAGCCCGTTGCGCCAGGGCGTCAGCTGCCGGCTCTGCATCATCGTCAGGTCGACGCTCCAGATCGAAGCGCCCTCGAATTCCTCCCCTTCCCCTTCGCGGCGGATTCGGGTGAAGGTGAGGCTCCGACCATCGGGTGAAAAGAGAGGCAACAGCCCCCCTTTTCCGTTCGGCACGGCGCGCCTGCCGCCACCGTCGCTCTCGACCAGCACCAAGCGCGGGGGATGCCTCGTGGTCACCGTCAAGGCCAGTGTCCTACCGTCGGGCGACCAAGCCGGTGGGGAGAAGGGGGCTGTTGAGAACACGCCGCCAGTCCGAAAGGCGAACAGGCGTCGAGTCTTTCTCGTTGCCGGATCCATCAACGTCAGCACCGAGCGAGGTGGGTGGAGAGTTCGCTTGACGAAGGCGATCTGGGGACCGTCCGGTACTACCCCCTGCGCGCCGCCCACAAAGGCAAGCAGCGAAACCGCCGCGATCAGCAGCACCGAGCGATAGATCACGGACGAGCGCATCACTCCGCCAGCAGGGGAAGCAGCGCCTGCAGCTTGACCTCAGTCTCCGCCAGCTCGGTGGCGGGGTCGGAGCCGGCGACGATGCCCACCCCTGCGTAGAGGTGGGCCTCGCGGTCGCGGAGGACCGCGCTGCGCAGGGCGACGCAGAACTCGCCGTCTTCGGTGGCGTCCATCCAGCCGACCGGGCCGGCGTACCAGCCGCGGTCCATCCGCTCGAGCTCGGCGATCGCGGCCTTCGCCGCCTCCCCGGGCTCGCCGCCGACGGCGGGCGTCGGGTGCAGCATGCCGGCAAGCTCGACCGCCGAGCGCGGCTCGGCCAGCTGGGCGACGACGGGGGTGGCCAGGTGCTGGATGTTCGCGACCTTGACGATCTCCGGCTCGGCTCCGGCCTCGACCCAGACCGCGAGGGGGCGGAGGGCGCGGGCGATGCGCTCCGCCACGATCGCGTGCTCACGGCGGTCCTTGTCGCTGCGCAGGAGCTGCTCGCCGAGGTGGTCGTCGACCGCGGGGTCGGAGCTGCGGCGGGTCGAGCCGGCCAGCGCGACGGTGGAGACGCCGGCGCCGGAGCGGCGCAGCAGGAGCTCGGGGCTGGCGCCGACGAAGGCGGCCTCGGGCGTGCCGCAGCAAAAGCAGAAGCAGGACGGGAACTGCTCGCGCATCGCCCCGAAGACGGCGGCCGGGTCGTGCGCCGCGCCGGCCGAGACGAGCACCTCGCGGGCCAGCACCACCTTCGACATCTCCCCCGCCTCGATCCGCTCGGTCGCAGCTGCCACCGCTCGCTCGAAGTCGCCGGGCGGACGGACGCCGGCGATCTCGACCCGCCCCGTCGGGTGGGGGTCGAGCATCGGCAGGGAGTCGAGGCGCAGCCCCGAGAGGCGAGACGCGAGCGCGCTCGCCTTCGTCTCCGGGTCCTCGCCGGGATGGACGACGGCGTTGACGGTGAGAAAGGCGTCCCCGCCGCTGCGGCAGGCCGAGAGCTCGGGTAAGACCAGCGAGGCAGGGGGCAGCGAGGACCAGGTCGAGGAGGAACCGCCGTCGGGATCGAAGGCGAAGCCGCCGACCCAGACGGCCCCGGCGCCCGCGGGCAAGCCCCGCGGCTCCTCGAAGATCGCCTCGGCGCCCAGGCACACCCGGGCCACGTCGCGGAAGCGATCCGGCCCGCGCGACGTCACCTCCTGAGCGACGCCGAGCCCGGCCAGGGCGAACTCCCGGTCGGGCTGCTCCCAGCAGAACCAGCGGTCCGACGCCAGCCGCGAGGCGAACACGGCCGCGCAGGGGTCGATCGCCTCGACCGGCGTCGTGACGCTTACCACGGTTCGGCGGTGGCGTTCGGCGGCGCGCTCCAGCGCCCCGCTCAGCTTTGCGAGGAGGCTCTCAGTCGCTGCCGCGAGCAATCGCGATCTCGCCGGTGCGGACCATCTCGATCAGGCCGTGCGGACGGATCATCCGCTCGAAGGCCTCGATCTTCTCGGCGGAGCCGGTGACCTCGATCGTCAGCGCGCGACGGGAGACGTCGACGATCTTGGCGCGGAAGATCTCGGCGAACTGGATGATCTCCGAGCGGCTCTCGACCGCGGCGGAGACTTTGAACATCGCCATCTCGCGGGCGACCGTCTCCTCCGGCTCCATGTCGCGGATCTTCAGCACGTTGACCAGCTTGTGCAGCTGCTTGGTCACCTGGTCGATCGGGTGCACGGCGCCGTCGAGGGTGAGAGTGATGCGGGAGATGCTCGGGTCGTCGGTCGGGCCGACGGCGAGCGTGTCGATGTTGAAGCCGCGCCGGGAGAAGAGGCCGGCGACGCGCGCCAGCACGCCCGGCTTGTTCTCGACCAGGATCGAGAGGATGTGCTTGCGGCCGCTGAGCTGACCGGGGACGCGCAGGTCCTCCAGTTTCACGACCTGAGGGGTGCCCGCCTCCATCAGCCCACCATGTCCCGCGCTGCGGCACCGGCAGGGATCATCGGGAAGCAGTTCTCCTCGGGCGAGACGCGCACGTCGAGCAGCACCGGACCGTCGGTCTCCAGTGCCTTGACCATCGTCTGCTCGAGGTCCGCCGAGTCCTCGCAGCGCAGGCCGGTGGCCCCGAAGGCCTCGGCGAGCTTCACCCAGTCGGGGCTCGGCCCCATCTCGACCGAGCTGTAGCGGCGGTCCCAGAAGAGCTCCTGCCACTGGCGGACCATTCCCATGTAGCCGTTGTTCATCAGGAAGACCTTGACCGGGATCTCTTCGGCCACGCAGGTCGCCAGCTCCTGGCAGTTCATGATCAGGCTGCCGTCGCCGGCGAGGCAGACGACCGTCTCCTCGGGGCAGGCGACCTTGGCGCCGACCGCCGCCGGCAGCCCGAAGCCCATCGTCCCCAGCCCGCCCGAGTTGATCCAGCGCCGCGGCTTCTCGAAGCCGTAGTACTGCGCCGCCCACATCTGGTGCTGGCCGACGTCGGAGGTGACGATCGCGTCGCCCCGCGTCGCCCGGTGCATCGCCTCGATCATGAACTGCGGCTTGATCTCGCCGTCGGTGCCCTCGTCGTAGCGAAGCGGGAACTCGTCCTGCCAGGCCTTGATCTGCTTCCACCAGCCGTCGAGGCGCGAGCTGTCGGTCTGCAGCGCCCGGTACTCCCGGGTCAGCGCCGGCAGCACCAGCTTGGCGTCGCCGACGATCGGGATGTGGGCGGGGACGTTCTTGGAGATCTCCGCCGGGTCGATGTCGATGTGGAGGAACTTGGCGCGGGGCGCGAACTCGGAGAGCTTGCCGGTGATGCGGTCGTCGAAGCGGGCGCCGATCGCGACGATCAGGTCGGCCTCGTCCATCGCGTAGTTGGCGGCGCGGGTGCCGTGCATGCCGAGCATTCCCAGCCACTGATCGCCGGAGGCCGGGTAGGTGCCGAGGCCCATCAGGGTCGAGGTGACAGGGAAGCGGTCGGCGGCGGCGAGCTCGCGCAGCTCCTCGGAGGCATTGGCGTTGACCACGCCGCCCCCCGTGTAGAGAATCGGCTTGCGGGCGTTCGCGATCGCCTTGGCGGCGATGCGGACCTGCTTGATGTTGGGGGCGCTGGGCGGCCTGTAGCCGGCCAGCTCGACCGGCTCGGTGCGCGGCGCGTAGTCGATTTCCGCGCGCGAGAGGTCCTGGGGGATGTCGAGCAGGACCGGCCCCGGGCGCCCGGTCGAGGCGACGTGGAAGGCCTCGTGCACGTACTCGGGGATCTGGCGCGGGTCGGTGACCGCGAAGGAGTGCTTGACGAAGGGCAGCGTCGCGCCGAGGATGTCGGCCTCCTGGAAGCCGTCGGTGCCGATCAGCTCGGTCCGCACCTGGCCGGTGATGAAGACCGTCGGGACCGAGTCCAGCATCGCGTCGGCGATCGCGGTGACCAGGTTGGTCGCTCCAGGCCCCGAGGTCGCGAAGGCGACCCCGACTTTGCCCGAGGCCTTGGCGTAACCCTCGGCCGCATGGCCTCCTCCCTGCTCGTGACGCACCTGGATATGCCGGAACTCCGCGTCGACGAGCGCGTCATAGGTCGGCAGGTTGGCCCCGCCGGGGATGCCGAAGACGTGCTCGACCCCCTCGGCTTTGAGCGATTCCATGAGCGCATCCGCGGCTCTCATTCTGTGGCGATGCTACCAGCGACCTCGTGCGCACCATGCAGGGGAATCGCGAGCGTGCCCGGCCCGCGGGTCCTGTCGCCGCAGGGGACCCACCGCCCCTTCCGGTCGCTAAAGCGTCCTCAGGGGCGGTCCCCCCTACGACGCCACCCGCGGGAGGAGAGGCGACGAAGTCCCTGCACCGCGGGCGGACTCAAAAGCCCGAGCTTTCCCCCTGCCGGCGACAGGACCCGCGCGCCAGCAGCTACAGCTTTACCGGAGACCCGGGGTTCCAGCGGGTGTGTGGGTCGATCGAGCTGGGGATCACGCGGTCCTTGTGGCGCTCGATCGCGTGGATCATCGACTCGACCAGCTCCTCGCCCAGCAGCGTCGGCTCGAGGCCGAGGTCGAGCAGCTTGGTGTGGATCGCGTTGTAGTAGTGCTCTTCCTTCTCGACCCTGGGGTTCTCGTAGTGCTGGATCTCGACCGAGTAGCCGAGGTGCTCACCGGCGTGCTTGACCAGCTGGGCGAGCTCGAGCACCGAGAACTGCTCGGTGAACTGGTTGAAGACGCGGAACTCGCCCGCGTCGGCCGGATTCAGAGCCGCCAGCTCGACGCACTGGAGCGTGTCGCGGATGTTGAGGAAGCCGCGGGTCTGACCGCCCGTGCCGTAGACGGTGAGCGGGTGCCCGATCACCGCCTGCACGCAGAAGCGGTTGAGCACGGTGCCGAATATCTCGTCGTAGTCGAAGCGGGTGATCAGCCGTTCGTCGCCCGCGGTCTCGTCGGTCTCGATCCCGTAGACGACGCCCTGGTTGAGGTCGGTCGCGCGCAGGCCCCAGGTGCGACAGGCGAAGTGGATGTTGGTCGAGTCGTGGACCTTGGAGCAGTGGTACAGCGAGGCCGGCAGCTTCGGGAAGGGCAGGGTGTCCCTGCGCCCCTTGTGCTCGATCTCGATGTAGCCCTCCTCGATGTCGATCTCGGGCTGGCCGTACTCGCCCATCGTGCCGAGCTTGACCAGGTGGCACTCGGGGACGTGGTCGCGGATCGCGAAGAGCAGGTTGAGGTTGCCGATCACGTTGCCGTGCTGGGTCTCGACCGCCTGCTCGCGGGAAGCCATCGAGTAGGGCGCCGAGGCCTGCTGCCCGTAGTGGACGACCACCTCGGGCCGGATCTCGGCGACGACGCCGTCGAGGAACTCGCCGTCCTCGACGGAGCCGACGAAGCAGCGGATCTCGTTGCCGGAGACCTCCCGCCAGGCGTCGACGCGCGGAGCAAGCTCGCGGATCGGCGTCAGCGAGTCGCTGCCGACGCCGTCGACCCAGCGGCGACGGACGAAGTTGTCGACGACGGTGACCTCGTGGCCCCGAGCAGAGAACCTGAGGGCTGTCGGCCAGCCCAGGTAGCCGTCGCCCCCAAGGATGAGAACGCGCATAAGTCGCGGCAGCGTAGCGGACGGGCCTGACGGGGGCGCGCCATAGCATCCCGCCGATGAGCGGGCTCGCAGAGCGCAACGGCGGCAGGGCGGGCCTGGCCGTGCTGGTCGCGATCCTGGCGATCGGGCTCGGCCTGCGAGCCGGCGAGGCCTGGGACGGCCGCGCCCCTGTCTTCGACGCCGCCGCCTACGCCGAGATCGCCCGCAACCTCGACGAGGGCGAGGGATTCACGCTGGGGCCAGATGCCACCCAGCCCGCGAGCAACTACTCCCCCGGCCTTCCCCTCTTCGTCACCGGCGTCTACAGGCTCACCGGCGGCGTCCACGAACAGCCGGCGCGGCTCGTCCTGGCCGTGATCGGCACGCTCGCCGTGCTCTTCACATACCTGATCGGGCGACGCCTCTCGGGACCGCTCGCGGGCCTTATCGGAGCTGGGGCCATGGCTATCTACCCAGCACTCCTCGAGTACCAGGGGATGTTGATGGGCGAGCCGCTTGCGGCGACGCTGCTCTCGGGTGGGGTGCTCGCGGCGTTTTGGGCAATGGACTCGGGACCGGCGCCTCTGGCCCGCGGGTCCTGTCGCGGGGGGAGGGGGGCACTGCGGGCGGGCCACGGTCCGTCCTCGACCCCCCTCCCCCCACGCCACCCGCGGGTGAGATGGCTCCTGCCCGGGGCCCTGTTCGGTTGCCTAGTTCTGGTCCGACCGGAGTACCTCGGGATCGTCTTGCCCGTGAGCTTGGTGGTGCTGGTGAGGGATTGGCGCATCGGATGGCGCCAATCGCTGGCTGTGACGGCGCTCTTCTTGGCCGGCGTTGCGATCGTGGTCTTGCCCTGGACCGTGCGGAACGCGGTTGCGCTGGACCGGTTCGTGCCGGTGTCGACGGGAGGTGGCCAGGTGCTCTTTGCTGGGACGTACCTGGCTTCGGATGGGGATCCGGAAAAGGTTGGGGCCGAGGTAGTGGAGCGGCATCCGGAGCTGTTTGCGCCCGATGCCGTTCAGAAGCTGCGGCTGGAGCAGATCCTTGCTCGGCTGGCCGAGAGCCGCTATCCGGGGATGGAGACGGACGAGGCGCTGGGGCGGATGGGGCGCGAACAGCTTTGGGACGACGTCAGCGAGGAGCCGGTCGAGTACGCGGGGTTCGTGGCGACGAAGATTGGGCGGATCTGGGCGCATGGGCCACGGGACGTGATGCGAGAGCCGGGCTGGGAGTTGCTGCATTGGGCCCTGGTCGGCTTCGGCCTGGCCGGCCTGGTCGTGCTCGCGGCGCAGAGGCGCTGGGAGGCGCTGCTGCTGGCGACGATCTTCGCCGGGATCACCTTGGTCTGCGCGCTGCTGGTCGCCTCTCCCAGGCGCGTACTGGTGACGATGCCGCTTGCCGCGGCCCTTGCCGGAGTCGGGGCGACATGGGTCGTCACGCGTGTGAGTGGTCGATTGACCCACACATAGGGGGGTTAATCGACCACTCGGGCACCCGACCACCGGGATAGCCTGCCGCGATGGCTTCGCTGAAGGCATGGTTGCGCGGGCTGCCGGAGCGACACGGGCGTACGACGCTGCTGCTGCTCGTCGCGATCCTCGTGCTCGGCTTCGGACTGCGCGCGTACCGCGTGGCGGAGCCGCTGCCGACGCCCGGCGACGATGCCCGCGCCTACTACGCGCTCTCCAAGGCCCTATACGAGGACCAGACCTTCGAAGCGTTCGAGGGCGCCAGCGACTGGTCGCCCGGCGCCCCCCTCCTCTACGCGGCCAGCTTCTACGCGACCGGCGGCGCCCGCGAAGGGACGGCGCGAATCGTCGAGATGCTGCTCGGCCTGGGCGCGATCGTCGTCGTCTACCTGCTCGGCAAACGGATCAACTGCCGGCCCACCGGCCTGCTCGCGGCCTTCGCGGTCGCCGTCTACCCCCCATTCATCCACTCCACGGGAGCCCTCTTCAGCGAGCCGCCGGCGATCTTCACCCTGCCGGCGGCGGTGCTCGCCTTCCTTTGGGCAAGTGAACGAAGACGCCTGCGCGCTTGGCTCCTGCCCGGCTTCCTCTTCGGCCTCACCGCCCTGATCCGGCCCGAGTACCTGCTGGTCGGGATCGCCTTCGCCGTGCTGGCGCTGGTCAGGGTCGGCCGGGAGCGCGGCTGGAAGCCCGGGCTGGCCGGCGCGTCGCTGCTGGTCGCCGCGCTGCTGGTGCCGATCGTGCCCTGGACCGTGCGCAACCAGATCGCTCTCGACCGCACCGTGGCGATCTCGACCGGCGGCGGCAAGGCGCTCTACGTCGGCACCAATCTCCCCGCCGACGGCGAATACCAGCGGGTCAAGGCGATCCTCGTGCGCCGCTATTTGGGTCGCGATCTCGATCCTCACTCCCAGGCCCTCGAGGACGTGAACCCGACGCCGCTCTTCGACCGGGTGGCCGAGCGCTATCCCGATCTGCCACGGGACCAGGCGCTGGGGAAGATCGGCAAGCAGAACTTCTCCCACTACCTCGGCGAGGACCCGGTCGGCTACGCCGCGATGACCGCGCGCAAGACCTGGCGGATGTGGAGCGCGGGGATCGGCGAAGCGATGAGCAGCACCGCGGGACGGGTCGTGCAGACGCTGGTCGTGGCGCTGGCGCTCGCCGGCCTGGGGGTGCTCGCCTGGCGCCGGCGATGGTGGGCGCTGGCTGCGATGGCGACCCCGCTCCTGCTCGTCACCGCGGTCGGCGCAGCCTCCCTCGCCGCCCCCCGCCGCAACGAGGTGCTGATGACGCTGATCTTTCCGCTTGCCGCGGCGGCGCTCTCACGGGGGAGCGCAGCCCTATTGTCCAGGCGGCAATGGCGCTCTACGCAGGCATCTTCCCCGCCGAACTGACCGCGCTTCGCAGCCTTGGCCTGATCGCGGCGGTCGCGCTCTTGGCCTACGCGGTGCTGCGCCGGCGCACGCTGCGCAACGTCGACGTGCTGATCCTGATCGCCGCCGGCCTCGGCCTCGCGCTCGTCTCCGGGACCGAAATCACCGACGCGCTGCTCTCCGCCTTCTCCTTCGAGAAGGGCAACGGCGGCCGCATCCTCGGCCTCGCCGTCTTCTCGATCTTCATCCTCTTCATGCTCGCCCTGCGGGCTCTCTCGCAGGGAGCCCGCAACGCGCGCCAGCTCTCCGCCGTGCTGGAGGGGCTCGCCTGGGAGGAGTTCCGCCAGGCGGACCTGCCCGAGCGCTTCCGCGGCAAGGTCGCGGTCCTCGTCCCCGCCTACAACGAGGCCGAGAACGTCGGCTACGTGCTCGACCTGATGCCGGAGGAGGTCTGCGGCACGCCGATCGCGGTGCTCGTCGTCGACGACGGCTCCCGCGACGGCACGGCCGAGGTCGCCGCCGAGCACGGCGCGGTCGTCGCCCGCCATGTGATCAACCGCGGCGGCGGCGCTGCCCTGCGCACCGGCTACCGGCTGATGGTCGAATCGGGTGCCGAGGTCGTCGTCACGCTCGACGCCGACGGGCAGCACCTGCCCTCCGAGATGGAGCGCCTGGTCAAGCCGATCCTCGACGGCGAGGTCGACGTCGCCCACGGCTCGCGGGTGCTCGGGCAGGCAGACCGCAACCACCTGTCCCGCGAGCTCGGCATCGTCTTCTTCAACCGGCTCGTCTCCGCCATCACCCGGACCAAGGTCAGCGACTGCTCCAACGGCTACCGCGCCGTCCGGACCACCGTCCTGCCCCAGCTCGTGCTGCGCCAGGAGCAGTTCCATACCTCCGAGTTCATGATCGAGGCGATCAAGCGGGGGATCCCCGCCAAGGAGGTCCCGATCACGGTCGAGCGGCGCCTCCACGGCCACTCGAAGAAGCCCGCCGTAGTCCGCTACGGCCTCGGCTTCGCCAACGCGATCGTCAGGACCTGGCTCAGATAAAGCACCGCCTCCTACGCTCCCGCGTCCGGGGCGGCTATTCAACTCCGGGATGTCGGACGGCGGCCGGGTCGGGCAGGTAGAGGTCCGTACCGCAGCGGGGGCAGACCTGGACGTAGAGCTTGACCGCCTTGCGGCAGCTGGGGCACTGGCGTTCGGGTTCGTCTTTCTCTGAGCGGTAGAGGATCACCGCGATCAGGCCGAGCGGGGGCAGCATCGTGCCGATCAGCAGCCAGAGCCAGAAGGAGCTGCCCTTGCCCTTGCCGATGATCGCGGTGGCTAGGCCGAAGAAGAAGGCGATGACGAGGTACTCGAATCCCATGGGTCCATTGTCGCGTCAAGTCGCTTCGGATGCCCGATCGAGCCGACCTCGGAGATGTCGCGGCGGAAGGGCAGGCTGGCGGTCCAGTCGATCACCGCGCGGGCCTTGCGGGCGACGCCCGGGATCTGGCTCATGTGGTAAGTCCGGGCCATCCACCAGGCGGGGAAGCCGCGGAAGGTGCGGCTGCCGACCTTGCCCACGGCCTTGTAGCGGCCGAGGTTGACGAAGGCGGCGCTGCCGCGGTAGTCGAAGGCCCGGGCCCTGCCGACGCCAAGCTCGGCGGCGATGTTGCGGGCGGCTACCGGCCCCTGGCGCACGGCGTGCTGCGCAGTCGGCGGGCAGAGCCCGCCGCGCGGGTCGGGAGCGGCGGCGCAGTCGCCGATCGCCCAGACCGCGTCCATGCTCCCCACCCGCAGGTGGTCGTCGACCGGAACCCGGCCGCGCTCGTCGAGCGGCACCGAGAGCTCGGCGCAGGCTCGGGTGCGGCGCGACGCCCGCCGTCCAGACGACGGTCCGGGTGGGCAGGGTCTCGCCGGTGGCGATGCGGGCGCTGTCGGCCCGGACCTCCTCCAGGGTCGTGCCGAGGCGGATGTCGATGCCGCGGCCGCGCAGCTCGCGCACCGCGTACTCGGCGAGCTCGGCGTCGATCTCGGGCAGGACGCGGTCGGCGGCCTCGACCAGGACCCAGCGCATGCCGTGCAGGCGAGCCCGCGGGTAGCTCTCGATCGCGTCCGTGGCGAAGTCCTGGAGCTCGGCCAGCGCCTCGAGGCCGGCGTAGCCGCCGCCGACGAAGACGTAGGTGAGCAGCTCCTCGCGGCGGGCCGCGTCGTCGGTCGCATTGGCCGCCTCCAGCGTCTCGATCACGTGGTTTCGCAGCCAGATCGCGTCGGCCAGGCTCTTGAACCCGATCGCGTGCTCGGAGAGGCCGGGCACCGGCAGCACCCGCGAGACCGATCCCAGCGCAAGCAGCAGCTGGTCGTAGGGAAGCTGCTCGGCCTCGCCCTCGCGGGTGCGAAGCTCGACCGTCTTCGCCACCGGATCGTGGCCGGCGATCGAGCCCAGGCGCAGGTACGTCCGGTCGAGGATCTCGCGCAGCGGCGTGACCACGTGCCGCGGCTCCAGCGTCCCCGCCGCGGCCTCGGGCAGGAACGGCGTGTAGAGCAGGAAGTTGACGTCGTTGACGAGGACGAGCCGGGTCGACTGCCGCGGCAGGATCCGCTCCAGCTCCCGCGCCGCCATCGCGCCCCCGAACCCACCACCGGCGATGACGACGTTCCAGGCCATGAACTGAAGTTAGCAGCTTGTAACAACTTGTTACAAAGTGCTAGATCACACTTGCGTAGAGGCAGACTAGGGCGCTTGAAGCTCCGCTAGGCGAGCCGCGGCGATGTCTTGTTTCATCGCCGTTATGAGCCGCATTTCGCAGCGCGCCCACTCGGCGGACACCGGCCTGTACGCCGCCATCAACCGCTCTTCGGCGGGCTCCGAATCCTCGGCCTCCGCGGCGGCGGTCGCGAACTTTCCGAACACGCCGACCATGTCATTCGTTGCAGCTATGACGTCATCGGTCCCCAAGAACTTGATGGTGATGTGGCCGTCGCCAAATTTCTTGACCAGATCGACGTAAGCATCCTCTGTCACTGGCCCTCGCATTCCGAAAACAAATTGCGTAACTGCGTGTATCGCGGTTACGAACGCGTAATACGCCTCCTGCCGCTCACGCCTGCTCTCCTCGGCATGGGTAGCCCGAAGTCGTTGCATCTCCGCATTGATTCCCTTTAGCTGGACGTTGGTGCTCCGACGCGCCGCGAGATAGCTGAGCACACCGCTCCCCAGGGTCCCCCCAACCGCTATCAGCGCAACGACCTCCGTCTCTGACATACGGCTCCCTCAGGTCTCGAGTCGCTGTCTAATCAACCGGTTGACCTCGCCGCCGTCTGCGCGGCCCTTGGTCTCCTTCATCACGGCGCCGACGATGGCGCCGATCGCCTTCTGGTTGCCGGAGCGGACCTGCTCGGCGGCCTCGGGGCTGGCCGCGACCGCGGCGGCGACGATCGCCTCGAGCTCGCCGCTGTCCGATATCTGGGCGAGGCCCTCTCGCTCGACTATCGCCTCCGGGTCGCCGCCTTCGGCGACGAGGGCGGCGAGCACCGTCTTGCCGCTGCCGTGGGAGATCTTCTTCTCCTGGACCATGCCGACGAGGGCCGCCAGGGCGCCCGGCTCGACCCTGGAGTCCGCCGCGCCCCCCTCTCCCCCGTCCTGGCGCAGCGCCGCCGCCAGCTCGCCGGTCACCCAGTTGGCGATCACGCGCGGCTCGACGTCGCTCGCCGAGGCGGCCACCTGCTCGAAGTACCCGGCGGTCTCGGGGTCGGCCGCGAGCAGGGCGGCGACGTCCTCGGCCAGCCCCATCTCCCCCTCGTAGCGAGCCGCCCGCGCCGCCGGCAGCTCCGGCAGCGACTCGCGCGCCTCGCGGATCATCTCCTCGGTGGGAGCGATCGGCACCAGGTCGGGCTCGGGGAAGTAGCGGTAGTCGTGCGCCTCCTCCTTGGAGCGCAGCGGGTGCAGGGTGCCGTCCTCGGGATGGAAGTGGAGGGTCTCCTGGACCACGGTGCCCCCTCCCTCGATCAGCTCGCGCTGTCGCGCCAGCTCCGCTTCCATGCCCCGCTCGAGGAAGCGGAAGCTGTTCATGTTCTTCAGCTCGGTCTTCGTCCCCAGCTCCTCGCTGCCGGCGGGCCGGACCGAGACGTTGGCGTCGACCCGCAGGCTGCCCTCCTCCATGTTGACGTCGGAGACGCCGAGCTGGCGGACGGTCTCGCGCAGCAGGCGCGCCCAGGCGGCCGCCTCGGCGGCGCCGCGCAGGTCCGGTTCGGTGACTATCTCGACCAGCGGCGTGCCGCCGCGGTTGAAGTCGACGAGGGAGGCGCCGGAGCCGTGGATGCGGCCCGAGTCGCCGACGTGGATCATCTTCGCCGCGTCCTCCTCGAGATGGGCCCGGTTGATGCGAACCGCGCCGAGCCGGCCGTTGCTGGCGATCGGGATGTCGTACTGGCTGATCTGGTAGGCCTTGGGGCTGTCGGGATAGAAGTAGTTCTTGCGGTGGAAGATCGAGCGCGGGGCCACCTCGCACTCCAGGGCGGCGGCGATCTTCAGCGCGAAGAGGATCGCCTGCTCGTTGGTCACAGGCAGCACGCCCGGGTGGGCCAGGCAAACTGGGCAGGTGTGGACGTTCGGCTCGTCTCCGAAGGAGAGCTCGCAGCCGCAGAACATCTTCGTCTTCGTCGCCAGCTGGACGTGGATCTCCAGCCCGATCACCGCCTCCAGATCAGCCATCCCCACCACCTCCGCTTCCGGTGCGCTTTTCCCCCGTCATGGGGGGGTAAGTCGCACCGGAAGGGTGGGAGTCGAAGGCGATCGCCCGCTCCAGCGCGTGGGCGGCGTCGAGCAGCTTCTGCTCGGCGAAGGCGGGGGCGGCGATCTGGAAGCCGACGGGGAGCTGGGGGCCGCCGCCCTGGGGCTCGGCCAGCCCGGCGGGAATCGAGATCGCCGGGATGCCGGCGAGGCTCATCGGCACCGTGAAGAAGTCGTTCAGGTACATCGCCAGCGGATCGGCCGTCTTCTCGCCGAGTCCGAAGGCAACCGAGGGCGACGTCGGGGTGACGACGAAGTCGAACTCGCCGAAGGCGGCCGAGAAGTCCGCGGCGATCTTGGTCCGCACCTTCTGCGCCTGGCCGTAGTAGGCCTCGTAGTAGCCGGAAGAGAGCGCATAGGTGCCGAGCATGACGCGGCGCTTGACCTCGGCGCCGAACCCCTCCGCCCGGGTCGTCTCGTACATCTCGATCAGGTCGTCGGCGGCTTCGCTCCTCATCCCGTAGCGGACTCCGTCGTAGCGGGCGAGGTTCGAGGAGGCCTCCGCCGGAGCGATCACGTAGTAGGCGGAGATCCCGTGCTCGGCGTGGGGCAGCGGGGTCTCGGCGATCTCGCCGCCGAGCTTCTCGATCCGCGCCAGCGTCGCCTCGAAGACCTCGCGAACGCCGGGCTCGATCGCGTCGCGGGCGAGATCTGAGGGGACGGCGAAGCGCAGGCCTCCCAGGTCCTCGCGGTCGGGCAGGCGCGGGGTCTCTTTGAGCCCGACCGAGGTCGAGTCGCAGGGGTCGGCGCCCTGCAGGACCGCCAGCATCAGCGCGGCGTCCCTGACGTCGCGGGTGAGCGGGCCGCACTGGTCCAGCGAGGAGGCGAAGGCGATCATGCCGTAGCGGGAGATCGCGCCGTAGGTCGGCTTGAGGCCGACGATGCCGCAGAGCGAGGCGGGCTGGCGGATCGAGCCGCCGGTGTCGGTGCCGATCGCCCAGGGCGCCAGGCCGCCGGCGACCACCGCCGCCGAGCCGCCGGAGGAGCCGCCTGGGACACGGCCATGGTCCCAGGGGTTCAGCACCGGCCCGAAGGCCGAGTTCTCGTTGGAGGACCCCATCGCGAACTCGTCCATGTTGGTCTTGCCGAGGACCGGCGCCCCCGCCTCGATCAGCCGCCGCACCGCGGTCGACGTGTAGGCGGGCCGGTAGCCCTCGAGGATGCGCGAACCGGCCGTCGTCGGCACCCCCTCGGTGCAGAAGATGTCCTTGACCGCGACCGGAGCAAGCCGTGGTTGCTCGACCGCGATCGCCCCGGCGTCGCCGCCGCCGTCCCGCCACAGATACGCGTTCAGCTCGTCGCCGCCGGCCGCCGCCGCCCAGGCCTCGCCGTACTCGACCGGCGAGAGGTCGCCGGAGGCCATCGCCTCCCGCGCCTGCACGGCGGTCAGCTCGAGCATGTCGGCCATCTATCCCTCCGCCTGTGGCGATGGGACCCGAAAAGCGCCATCCACCGGATCGGGAGCCTGCCCCAGCGCCACGTCGCGGTCGAGGCTTTCGTGCGGCTCGTCCTTCCTCAGCACGTTCTCCAGCTCGACCACATGCGATGTCGGCGGCACATCGTCCAGCTCAAGCTCACCAATCCGGTCGACGTGCTCGAGGATCCCGGATAGCTCTCCGGCCATCCGCTCTACTTCCTCCTCGGACAACCCCAGACGGGCCAGCTTCGCCACATGCAATACCTGCTCTCGCTCAATCACGGCGGCCGATTCTAGGGGTGCGGGCAGGGGGTGGAGCGTCTTGCACTTTTTCGCCGACTCCGCCCACGCGTCCAGCGATTACCGACTAACGAAAAAGTTAAGCGGAACCCCCTGCCCGCACCCCTCCTACCCCTGCGGCGGAGGTGGATTAGAAGGCGGCGGCGGAGGTGGAGGCGGTGCCGAGGAGGAGGGCGGCTGGGCCGGCGGAGGCGGCGGAGGGGCAGTGCCCGCGCCGGGTCCGCTGGAAAGCCGGTCCGCGGCGTCGCCGAAGGTCATCCCTTCCTCCCGCATCGCGCTGTAGCCGCCGTAGGCGATCCCGGCGGCGGAGGCCAGGCCGAGGAAGATGCCGATGTTGAGAGTCGCGTCGACTGAGACGCCGCCGAAGCTGCCGAAGCTGGGCGGGTCGACGATCCGGTAGAGGATGAGCAGCACCGAGATCACGCCGAGCACGGCGACGACGGTGTTGGCCGAGACCGGCGGCTCGTAGGTGGCGTCGCTGAGCCGCAGCGCCGCAACGCCGAGTGCGGCGGCGATCGTCACCAGGAGGACGAAGGGGATGAAGTCAAGCGCCTCCCAGGCGTTGCCCCCCTCGCCGGAGACCGTGCCCGAGAACCCTCCGACGCCGGAGACCTCGACGCCGAACCAGTCGAAGAACATGAAGACGAAGAGCAGGATCGCGGATACGGATGCGATCTTCTCACCGGTGCTCAGCCTGTCCAGATCCATCTGCTTACCCTCCGTGGTCTAGGGATCGCCTCGACATTACACCCGCGCCCGGGCGGCAGCCAGCGTGTTGACGAGGAGCATCGCGATCGTCATCGGGCCGACCCCGCCCGGCACCGGCGTGATCGCCCCCGCCACCTCGGCGACGGCGTCGAAGTCGACGTCGCCGCGGAGCCCGTCCTCGGTGCGGTTCGTGCCGACGTCGATCACCACGGCGCCAGGCTTGACCGCATCGGCGCCGAGCAGCCCGGGCGCCCCCGCCGCAGCGACCAGCACGTCGGCGCGCCGGCAGGTGGCGGGCAGGTCGCGGGTGCGAGAGTGGCACATCGTCACCGTCGCGTTCGCCGCCAGCAGCAGCCGCGCAACCGGCACGCCGACCAGCTTCGAGCGACCGACGACGATCGCCTCGGCGCCCTCCAGATCGATCTCCTCGTGGCGGAGCAGCTCCATCACCCCGGCCGGCGTGCAGGGGACGAGCCCCGGCATCCCGTGGGCGAGGAGACCGGCGTTGACCGGAGTCAGCCCGTCGACGTCCTTGGCCGGGTCGATCGCGGCGACGACGCGATCCGGGTCGATCTGGTCGGGGACGGGAAGCTGGACCAGGATGCCGTCGACGTCGCTGTCGGCGCCCATCTCCGCGACCAGCTCCAGCAGCTCGCCCTCGCCGGTCTCGGTGGGGAGGCCGTGGTGGGCCGAGCGCATCCCGGCCTCCTCGCAGGCGCGATGCTTGTTGCGGACGTAGATCTCCGAGGCCGGGTCGTCGCCGACGATCACCGTGGCCAGCATCGGCGTCCTGCCGTGCTCGGCCTCATAGGCCGCGACTTCCTCGGCGACCCTGGCGCGCACGGTCGCGCCGACGGCCTTGCCGTCGATCACACGGGCCGCCATCAGCGTCTCCGGATCGGCGCGTAGTCGGCCATCAGCTTGCGCTCCGCCCCGTCGCCGGCGAAGCGCACGACGACGATCCCGCCCGCCTCGACCGCGGTGACCACGCCGTCGCCGAAGGCCGCGTGGACGACGTCGTCGCCCGTGCGCAGCTCCAGGGCCGGGCCGGGGTCGACCGGCGCCGCCGCGTCCCCGCTCGCCGTCTCCCAGCCGAGCCCCGCCGCCGCGCCCGGCGCGCTTGAATGGCGCTCGGTCAGCTCGGCCGGCAGCTCGTCGATGAAGCGCGAGGGCAGGTTGCGCTCGGCGCGCCCGAAGAGACGGCGTTCGCGCGCCCAGGTCACGTAGAGGCGCCGGCGGGCGCGGGTGATGCCGACGTAGCAGAGCCGGCGCTCCTCCTCTTCCCCTCCCTCTTCCAGCGCCCGCATGTGGGGAAAGGCGCCGTCCTCGCAGCCGAGGAGGAAGACCGTGTCGTACTCGAGCCCCTTGGCGTTGTGCAATGTCATCAGCGTTATCAGCGACCCCTCCGCGCGCAGGTCGTCCTGCTGCGTGTAGAGGGAGATCTGCTGCAGGAACTCCTCCAGCGGCGAGGACTCCCCCTCGCCCTCCAGCTCGTGGTTGGCGTCGAACTCCGCCGCCATGCCGACCAGCTCCTCGAGGTTCTCAGCGCGGCCCTCCGCCTCGATCGTGCGCTCGGCGGCCAGCGCATCGAGGTAGCCCGTCTCGCGCAGCACGGCCTCGAGCAGCTCGGACACCGGCGCCTCGTCTGCCCGGGCTCGCAGCCCCTCCATCGTCTCGTGGAAGCGCGAGACCGCCTTGATCGCCGCGGCGCTCAGGCCGGGCACCTCCTCGACCCGTTCGGCCACCTCCCAGATCGGCAGCCCCGTGGTGTTGGCGTGGGAGGCGAGGCGGCCCTGGCTGGTGTTGCCGATGCCGCGGCGCGGCGAGTTGACGATGCGGGCGAAGGAGACCTGGTCGGCGGGATTGGCCAGGAGGCTGAGGTAGGCGACCGCGTCCTTGACCTCGGCCCGCTCGTAGAACTTGGTGCCGCCGATCACCTGGTAGGGCAGCTCGAAGCGGACCAGCGTGTCCTCCAGCACCCGGCTCATCGCGTTGGTCCGGTAGAAGACGGCGACGTCCTCGCGGCGCAGGCCCTCCTCCTCGCCGAGCCGCTCGATCTCGCCGGCCACCCAGCGGGCCTCCTCGTGCTCGTCGGAGAGCTCTGAGAGCTGCACCGGCTCCCCCCCTGTGATCTCGGTCCAGAGCCGCTTCGGCCGCCGTTCCCGGTTGCGCTCGACCACAGCGTTGGCGGCCGAGAGGATCGTCTGCGTCGAGCGGTAGTTCTGCTCGAGCTTGACCACCTCGGCCTCGGGGAAGTCCCGCTCGAAGTCGAGGATGTTGCGGATGTCGGCGTGGCGAAAGCCGTAGATCGACTGAGCCTCGTCGCCGACCACCATCAGGTTCCCGTGCTCGGCGGTGAGCAGCTGCAGCAGGCGGTACTGGGCGTGGTTGGTGTCCTGGTACTCGTCGACGAGGACGTGGCGGAAGGTGCGGCGCCAGCGCTCGCGAGCCTCGTCGAAGATCTCCAGGACGTTGACCGTGCGGACCAGGAGGTCGTCGAAGTCCATCGCGTTCGCCGCCAGCATCCGCTTCTCGTAGAGCTCGTAGACGGCGGCGACCGTTTCCTCGAAGACGCTGCCCTGGGCCTGGGCGTAGGCGGCGGCGTCGACGAGCTTGTTCTTCGCGCCGGAGACCTGGGAGCGGATCGAGCGCGGCGGATAGCGTTTCGGGTCGACCCCGAGCTCGGCCATGCAGCGCTTCAGCATCCGCAGCGAGTCGGACTCGTCGTAGATCGTGAAGCTGCGCGAGTAGCCGAGCTTCTCGGCGTCGGCGCGCAGCATCCGGGCGCAGGCGGAGTGGAAGGTCGTCACCCACATCGCGCGCGTCGAGCGGCCGACCAGCTGCTCGACCCGCTCGCGCATCTCGCTCGCCGCCTTGTTGGTGAAGGTGATCGCGAGGATCTCGCCCGGACGGGCGGCACCGGTCGCCAGCAGGTAGGCGATGCGGTGGGTGAGGACCCGGGTCTTGCCCGACCCGGCCCCGGCCAGCACCAGCAACGGCCCTTCGCCGTGCCGCACGGCCTTGGCCTGGGGCTCGTTGAGGCCGGCGAGCAGCCGCTCGGCGCGGTCGGCGCCGGGTTCTGTCGGGGCGCCGCCGGCGTCCACGGGCGTCTCGGGCTCGGTTTGCAGCACGAGCCCGAGAATAGCCCCGCGGGCGGCCGGTCCCGAGGGTGTCAGCCGCCGGCGGAGGAGCGGCCGGTGCGCTCGCGAAGCTCGGTCGTCTCGGCGCCGGGAGCGTTGCCGCCGTCGAGCTCCGCGAGTCGCTGCTCGAGCTCGGCGATCCGCTGCGAGAGGGTCTTGATCGCCTCGGCGATCGGGTCGGGCAGGTGGATCCAGTCGGCGTCGGGGCCTTCGACGCGCCGGCCGTCGACTTTGACCGGGTGGCCGGGGTTGCCGACGACGGTCGCGTGCGGCGGCACGTCCTCGATGACGACCGTGTTGGCGCCGATCTTGGCGCCGTCGCCGACGGCGATCGGGCCGAGCAGCTTGGCGCCGGAGCCGACCGTGACGTTGTCGCCCAGCGTCGGGTGGCGCTTGCCGCGCTGGAAGCCGGTCCCGCCCAGGGTCACCCCCTGGTAGAGGGTCACGCACTTGCCGATCTCCGCGGTCTCGCCGATCACCACGCCGGAGCCGTGGTCGATGAAGAACTCGCGGCCGATCTTCGCCGCCGGGTGGATCTCCACCCCGGTCACCGAGCGAGTGACGTAGGCGAGCGCCCGCGGGACGATCGGCACGCCGGCCTCGAGCAGGGCGTGGGCCACCCGGTGGGCGAGCAGCGCCTGCACCCCGGCCCAGCTGGTGAGGATCTCGAAGGTGGAGACGTCCTGCGCCGCCGGGTCGCGATCGCGCGCCGCGGAGACGTCCGCGCGCACCTCGCTGAAGATCCGCTTCAACACGGCCGCACCCCCGGACGCGGAAGCGCGGGTGCGAGATTTCCGGGTGCGATTGGCGCACCCGCGCTGGAGCGGAGGAGGTGGCGCCCATGTTCTCTCATGGTGAGAAGAAGGGTAGGGACATGTAGCGCTCGCCCGAGTCGCAGACGACCGTGACCACCCGCTTCCCCGACATCTCCGGGCGGGCGGCGACCTCGAGCGCCGCCTTGATGTTGGCCCCGGCGGAGATCCCGGCGAGGACGCCCTCGCGCTGGGCGGCGAGGCGGGCGGTCTCGAGAGCGTCCTCGTCGGAGACGGAGAGGATCTCGTCGATCACCGAGCGGTCGAGCACCTCGGGGACGAAGCCGGCGCCGATCCCCTGGATCTTGTGCGGGCCCGGCATGCCGCCGGAGAGGACCGGAGAGCTGGCGGGCTCGACCGCGACGACGAGGGTCTCGGGGCTGCGCTCGCGCAGCACCGTCCCCACGCCGGTGATCGTGCCCCCGGTGCCGACGCCGGCGACGAAGGCTCCGACCTCGCCGTCGGTGTCGCGCCAGATCTCCTCGGCCGTGGTGCGCCGGTGCACCTCCGGGTTGGCGGGGTTGGAGAACTGCTGCGGCATGAACCCCTTGCGCTGCTCGCAGATCTCCTCGGCCAGCTCGACCGCCTCGGTCATCCCGCCCAGCGAGGGCGTCTCCCGCACCTCGGCGCCGTAGGCGCGCAGCAGCTTCGAGCGCTCCCGGCTCATCCCCTCGGGCAGGGTCAGGATCAGCTCGTAGCCCCGCGCCGCGCAGACCATCGCCAGCGCGATCCCGGTGTTGCCGCTGGTCGGCTCGACGATCACCGAGCGGCCGGGCTCGATCAGCCCCTCCTCCTCGGCCGCGTCGATCATCGCCACCCCGATCCGGTCCTTCACCGACCCCCCGGGGTTGAAGTACTCGAGCTTGACGCAGACCTCGCCCGGCAGCCCCTCGCCGAGGCGCGAGAGAGCCACCAGCGGGGTGTCGCCGACGACCTCGGCCGCGGTTCCGCCGATCCGCATCGGATCAGACGTCCCGACGCCGAGACGACCGAGATGTCAAGGGGGAAGGCGTAGCAGCACCCGTGCAGCGTAATGCGCCCAGCCAAACAGCCGGGGATAGGATTGCGCCGTGCCGTTCACCCTCAGGAACCTCAAGGAGGACCTGGAGGACGTCGGGTCCAACTTCGACGGCTCGCCGGACCTGGAGTTCCGCCTGGCGACCGTGGCGCTCGAGCTCGAGCAGTCCGGCCTGGGCTACCAGCGCATCCCGCCCGGCTATCGCTTTCCGTACGGCCACACGCACGAGAAGCAGGAGGAGGTTTACGTCGTCCTGCGCGGCAGCGGCCGGATGAAGCTCGACGACGAGATCGTCGATCTGAAGGAATGGGACGCGGTGCGCGTCGCGCCCGGTACGTGGCGCGACTACGAGGCCGGGCCGGAGGGCCTCGAGATCCTCGTCATCGGCGCGCCCAATCTCGGCGGGTCTCCGCGCGATGACGTCGAGGGCCAGCGCGACTGGTGGGCTGACTAGATGAAGTACATCCCCGAGCCGGCCGCCTCGGCCTCGCGGCGGGCGACTTCGGCGATCGTGGTCTGGCCGAAGACCTTGCGCAGGGCGGTGACGCCCTCGGCCCAGATACCGCCGGCCTCGTCGGCCTCCTGGCCGACCTTGCCGTCGAGCGCCTGGACGACCTCGAGGACGGTGATCTCCTCTGCCGGGCGGGAGAGGGTGTAGCCGCCTTTCATCCCGCGGTGGCTGGTCAGCAACCCGCCGCGGCGCAGGGTCGAGAAGAGCTGCTCGAGGAACTGCTCGGGGATGTCGCGGCGCTCGGCCAGCTCCTTGATCGGCACCGGCCGCTCCCCCGAGCGAGCCAGCTCCGCCATCGCGACGACCGCGTAGCGCGACTTCGAGGTAATCGAGATCACATGGGCTTTCTACCGCACCCCTCGGACCGGCTGGGTTAGGATCGTGGGGATCAGGCTCCAGGCTGACGCATTGGAGCCGTCAGCAAAACCGAGAGATCGGAAGCAGTCCTGAGCGAGCGTCCACAGTGTCTAGTCATCGACGGTCATCCGATCGTCCGCCTCGGCGTGCGCAGGGCGCTGCAGGACAGCTTCGAGATCGAAGAGGCCACCTGCCGCGAGGAGGCGGTCGAGCTGGTGCGGGACGTCGGCAGCTTCGACGTGGCGATCCTCGACATGCGCCGCTGGAGCGGCAACGAGCACCCCGAGCCGATCGGCGCCATCGACGCGATCAGGGCCCTGCTCAAGGCCGAGCCCACGCTTGGCATCGTCGCCCACGGCGAGCGCGCAGAGCGCCATATCGCCAGCGCCGCCCTGCAGGCCGGCGCCAGCGCCTACGTCTCGCGCACCGCGGGCACCGAGCAGCTGCGCCGCGCCGCCGAGGCTGCGCTGGCCCAGGAACGCTTCGTCGACCCGGCCGTCCCTCCGCGGGGCAGCCGCGGCAAGCTGACCAAGCGCCAGCGCGAAATCCTCCAGCTGCTCGCCAACGGGGAATCGACGACCGTCGCCGCCCGCGAGCTGGACCTCAGCGAGGAAACGGTCAAGACCCACACCAAGAACGCCCTGGCGCGGCTGGAGGCCCGGAACAGGACCCACGCAGTGGCGATCGCCCTGCGCGAGTCCCTGATCGAGTAGGTCTCTGGCGCGGCGGGTCCTGTCACGGATTTGGTGCCACCACCCCTGCGGTCGCTAAAGCGTCCTCGGGGTGGTCCCCCAAATCCGCGCCACCCACCGCGAGGGACCGGATCGGCAGCGCGCCAATCCAGCTACGGCGAGGAGATGCTCGCGCAGGCCACCATCTCGCTTTGTGGGCGGGCTGAAAACGCTCCTCCCGCGGGTGGCGTCGGGTAGGGGTGTCTCCGCCGTCCGTAGGCTGCTGAGGGCGGGGCTCCATAGCCAGTACCGCAATGTCCCTCTGCCCGAAGCAGCACGGAGGACAAGGAGGGCACCCCTACCCGACGACAGGACCCGCGGGCCGAAGACGTTCGCCTAGATCCAGCCGCGGTCGCGGGCGGTGAGGACGGCCTGCGCCCGGTCGACGGCGCCGATCTTGCCGTACACATTGTGCAGGTGGGTGCGGATGGTCGAGACGGAGAGCTGCATTTCGCCGGCGATCTGCTTGTAGACCATCCCCTCGGAGAGGTGGCGGAGGACGTCGAGCTCGCGGGCGGAGAGCGGGCAGGGCTCGGTCACCCGAGGGGAGTCGCTGCGCGCATAGGGCATTTCGTAGAGGAGGTCGCGCAGAGCGTCGGGGTCGAGGCCACACCGCTTGGCGCAGGTCCGGAGTCGCTCCGGGTTGACCGCCTCGCCCTGGCCGTAGTGGGCAACCATGTCGGCGGTCGCGATCATCGCCGCCAGCCCGTCGGCATCGGCGGCGTGATGACGCTCGATCGCGACGGCGATGTGCGAAGGCAGGTTCCAGCGCCGGGCCAGCACACCGCCGACCAGGGCATGGTCGATGCCGAGCCGGTCGCGCTCCTCGCGCAGTCGCTGCTCGGGGACCTTGGCGAGCGCGTCGAACTGGCCTCGGTCACCGGGGTGCAGGCTGCAGATCACGAGCCGCCCGACGTCATGCAGGAGTGTGGCTGCGGCCAGCTCGTCGCGGCTGTCCCAGCCGACTGTGCGCCCGATCTCGTCGCCGGCCCGCTGGGTGGCGAGGGCGTGGACGCGGAAGCGCTCGGGCCGCATCTCGCGGCCGCCGTTGGGCTCGAAGAAGTCGAAGACGGGCGCGGTGCCCGCGATCGCCAGCACCCCGGCCGGCTTCAGCACGTCGACGGCTTCGGGGATGCTGCCCACCGATCCGGCGACGCCGCTGCTGCGGTTGGCGAAGCGAAGGACCGCGATCGCCAGGCCGACGTCCGACTCGACCGCCTCGATCACCTCGGACACGCGAGCGGTCTCAGCGGTCGCGGCGCGCATCACCCGCGCTCGCGACTCGATCAGGACGGGGAACTTCTCGACCGCGTCGAAGGCGGCGGCCAGCCGCGCACCAGGCGCTGCCTTGGTGCGAGCGCCGTTGCGGGTGCCGTTGGTCGGCGCCGCCTCGGGCTTCACTTTGCCGTTGGTCTGTAGCTTGGTCGACTGCATCGCAGGGGAGCTCGGCTGCAACCTTCATCGGCAGGCAAGGACGCACGGTTTAGCCTGCCCCTCCCCAAAACTGGGGTGATCAGTCGGGGTATTTGTCCGTTTGGGTGGGTTCGAGCCCCTCCCGTTGTCCGCTGGTCCTCTAGGAGCGGAGTCGCGCGAGGGCCGAATCGATGCGGGCGAGGGAATCGTCCCGGCCCAGAGCCGCGAGGGACTCGAAGATCCCAGGCGACACCGCGGTGCCCGTGATCGCGACGCGAATCGGCTGGTAGACCCGGCCCGGCTTGGCGCCGAGCCGCTCCGGAAGCGGCTCCAGGGCCCTCTCGACCGCACCGGCGTCGAACGCGTCCAGGTCGGCCAGGGCCGAGCGCACCGCCTCCAGGGCCGACAGCGCACCGTCCTTCATCACCTTGCCCCAGGCCTTCTCGTCCTCGACCGGCGGCTCGAAGAGAAACCGGATCAGCGGCCACACCTCCTCGAGGGTCTGCGCTTTCTCCTGGGCAATCGCGCAGGCGCCGCGCAGACGGTCGTCGGGCTCGCGCCCCAGGTGCCGCGCCACCGCTTCGACGTACTCCTCCAGCGGCAGATCGCGCATGAAGCGGCCGTTGACCCAGCGCAGCTTCTTCTCGTCGAAGATCGCCGCCGCCTTGCCGACGTCCTCGACCCGGAAGCGCCGGACCAGCTCCTCGGTCGACATCAGGGTCGTGTCGTCGCCGGTTCCCCAGCCGAGCAGCGCGAGGTAGTTGCGGATCGCCGCCGGCAGGTAGCCGGCCTCGCGCAGCTCCTGGACCGAGGCGGCGCCGTGGCGCTTGGAGAGCTTCTTGCCGTCGGGCCCGTGAAGCAGCGGCAGATGCGCATAGCGCGGCGGGGGATGGCCGAGGGCGGCGAGGACCAGCAGCTGCTTCGGCGTGTTGGAGAGGTGGTCGTCGCCGCGCACGACCTCGTCGACCCCCATCTCGGCGTCGTCGACCGCGACGGCGAAGTTGTAGAGCACCGAGCCGTCTCCCCGGGCGATGACGAAGTCGTCGTAGCTGCGATTGGGAAAGCGCACCCGGCCGCGAATCAGGTCGTCGACCACGGTCTCCCCCTCGTCGGGCACCCGCAACCGGACCGCCGCGCCCGGCTCGTCGACCGGCGTGCCCCGGTATCCGCGGTCCGCCCCGTGCTCGGCCTTCCAGGCCTCGACCTCCTTCGCCGTGGCGGAGTCGCGGTAAGCGGTGCCGGACTCGAGCAGCCGCGCGAGCGCCGCAGCGTGCCGCTCCGCCCGCGATGCCTGCGAGACCGGTCCCTCGTCCCAGTCCAGCTCGAGCCAGCGCAGCGCGTCGAGGATCTGCTCGACGTTCTCCTCGGTCGAGCGCTCGCGGTCGGTGTCCTCGATCCGCAGCACCAGCTCCCCACCGGAGTGACGCGCGGCCAGCCAGTTGTAGAGGGCGGTCCGCGCCCCCCCGATATGAAGGGCGCCGGTAGGCGAGGGCGCGAAGCGCAGGCGGGTCGTCGCGGCGGCCATCGGCCGCGGATGTTTCCACAGGAGATCGGGGCCCGGCCTCTGGCCCGGCCCGAGCACATGCAATCCCTCCGGGCGTTTGGCCTTCCATGCAGCGGGAAGTCCCATTTGGGAAGAGGAATCGATCCGTTGGAGAGGTGGAAGAGAGATGGCGCAACAGAGTAGGCGCAAAAGCGGCAGTGGCCGCAACAAAAGCCCGACCCCGCAGAAGAAGCGAAGCTCGAACGGGAAGGCCCGGAACCAAGGCTCCGACAAGACCGTGCCGGAGCGCATGTACGAGGACTACACGGTCATCGACCCGGGCGAAATCAGCGACACCGACGAGCCAGACGTCGTCGTCGACATTCCAGTGGTCAAGGTCGACGAGCTCCACTTCGAGCTCGACGACCTCACGGCCCGGCTCTCGCTCCACGCAGAGGTGCTGGACTTGGTCAGGCTCAGCGTCGGCGTCCATGCCGAACTGGGCAAGGTCGAACTCAACCTCAAGGGGGTCGAGGCCCAGGCCCTGCTGCGAGCGCGGCTCGACCATGTGACGGCGATCATCGACCGGGTCCTGACCACGCTCGACCGCAATCCGGACGTTCTGAAGGAGATCGCTCACGCGCTGGAACCGGTCACCGAAGGCGCCGGAAAAGCGGTCGGGCAGATCGGCGAAGGCGCGGGCGGCGCGGTCGAGGACGTCGGCGAAGGGGCTGGCGGGGCCGTGCAGGACGTTGGCAAAGGCGCGGGCGGCGCGGTCGAAGAGGTCGGCGGCGGGGCCGGTAAGGCAGTCGGTGAGTTGGGTCAAGGTGCCGGGCAGGCGGTCGGCGGCCTCGGTCAGGGCGCAGGCGCACTGGGCGCGCTCGCCGGGGGCGGAGGGGGCGGGGGCAACGGCGGCGAAGGAGAAGGGGGTCAAGGTCCCTCCAGCGGGCAGCTCGCCAAGCATGTCGCGAAGCTCCTCGCCAAAGAGCTTGGCGCCGCGGCCAGCGACGAGGCGAAGGAGCTGGGCCTCGCTGCCTCGCAGAAGGCGACAGAGATGGGTGAGCGGCGACGTCAACGCCGGGCGACCAAGCACAACGCCACCACGGGGGCGCTGCGAAAGGCCGAGGAGATGGGGCTCGCCATCGATGAGGTGGAGGGATCCGGCGCCCAAGGGCGCATCACCGTCCACGACGTTGAGAAGGCGGTGACTGCCGAATGAGGGGCCGGCCCGACCTCGACTTTTTTACTTCCGTCAAGGCGAAGGAGCTGAAGTTCGGCCGGGTTCCGGAGAAGAAGGTCCGCTACTACGGCGACCCCGCCCATGAAACCGAGGTCGAGGTGGAGCGGGACAACATTCCCGAAGAGCCAGAGGAGGGAGTCACCTACCGCGACGTGGAGGTGCGTTGGTCGGTGGCGCAACGGATCGTCCACCCGGCAGACGAGAAACCAACCGACGCAGACTGAAGGAGCGGCAGCGCACCTGCCCCGCGCGTCAATAGGATCGGTGCGATGCTGATCGGTGCCCACGTCTCGACCGCCGGCGGCCTCGACAAGGCGATCGAGCGCGGGGCCGAGCGCGGCTGCGAGTCGATCCAGATCTTCAACCAGAGCCCGCGCATGTGGCGGCCGACGAAATACGGGCCGGAGGACTTCGCGGCGTTCAGGGAGGCGATGGCCGGCTCGCCGGTCGAGGCGGTCGTCATCCACGCCGTCTACCTGATCAACTGCGCCAGTCGAGATCGGGAGCTGCGGGTAAGGTCCCAGGCGTCGCTGACCCACGCCCTGCGCATCGGCGACGAAATCGGTGCGGCCGGGGTCGTCCTGCACCCGGGGGCACAGGTGAAAGAGCCGCTCGGCCCCTCGATGAAACGCGCCGGGAAGACGATCGCGGCGGCGCTCGGGGACAGCGACCGCTGCCCCCTCCTGCTCGAGCAGACCGCCGGCCACAAAGGCCTGCTCGGCCGCGACTTCGACCAGACCGCCGAGCTGATCGAGCTGGCGGGCGCCGGCAGGCGCCTCGGCCTCTGCCTCGACTCCTGCCACCTCTTCGTCCAGGGCTACGACATAACCGACGAGAAGCACCTCTCAGCCGTCGTCGACGAAGCCGACGCCAAGGTCGGCCTCGACCGCCTCCAGTGCCTGCACGTCAACGACGCCGCCGCCCCCCTCGGCTCCTGCCGCGACCGCCACGCCAACCTCGGCAAGGGCGAGATGGGCAAGCAGGGCCTGGCCGCGTTCCTCTCCGAGCCGAGGTTCGAGGGCCTGCCGGCCACGCTGGAGACCCCGGGGCCGATCAAGAAAGGCCCCGACCGCAAAGAAGTCCAGGCGGCCAAGCGACTCCGCAAGGCGGGTATCCAGCGTCGCCGTAAGAAATGAGTGCTTCTCGAAGGGTTGTGTGCCCTCGGGCCTCCACAACCCTTCGAGACGTGGCTATTTGACGTGGACGCCTGAGATCGCGCGGCTGATGACCAGGCGCTGGATCTCGGAGGTGCCCTCGAAGATCGTGTAGATCTTCGCGTCGCGGTGCATCCGCTCGACCGGGAACTCCCGCGTGTAGCCGTTGCCGCCGAGGATCTGGATCGCGCGCTCGGTCGACCAGACGGCGACCTCACCGGCCTTGAGCTTCGACATCGAGCCCTCGGCGTTCTCGAACTTCTGCCCGCTGCGGCCCATCCAGGCGGCGCGCCAGACCAGCAGGCGGGCGGCGTCGATCTCCAGCTTCATGTCGGCCAGCGTGAAGGCGATCGACTGGTTCTCGATGATCGCGCGGCCGAACTGCTGGCGCTCCTTGGCGTAGTCGAGCGCGTACTCGTAGGCGGCGCGGGCGATGCCGAGCGCCTGGGCGCCGACCGTGGGCCGGCTCGCCTCGAAGGTCTGCATCGCGGCCTGCGACTTGGCTTTCTTGCCTTCGCGGACGCGGGCGAGCCTTTCGTCGAGCTTCTCCTTGCCGCCGAGCAGGCAGGCGCCGGGGATGCGGCAGTCGTCGAGGTGGACGTCGGCGGTGTGGGAGGCGCGCAGTCCGTGCTTCTTCACCTTGGCGCCCTGCTCGCAGCCCTTGGTGCCGGGCGGGATGACGAAGGCGGCGTGGCCGCGCGAGCCGAGCTCGCGGTCGACCGTGGCGATGACCACGTGGACGTCGGCGATGCCGCCGTTGGTGGCCCAGGCCTTCTGGCCGTTGATGACCCACTCGTCGGTCGCCTCGTCGTACTTGGCGGTGGTGCGGATCGCGGACACGTCGGAGCCGGCGTCGGGCTCCGAGGAGCAGAAGGCGGCGACCTTGGGGTCGTCGGCGCTGCCGAAGCACTGCGGGATCCACTCGCCCATCTGCTCCGGGGTCCCCTGCCCGAAGATCGCGGCGACGGCCAGCGAGGTGCCCATGATCGCCATCCCGATGCCGGCGTCGCCCCAGAAGAGCTCCTCGTTGGCGATCGGCAGGGTCAGCCCGGTCTCGTCGGCCCAGAACTGGCCGAGGGCTTCGAAGCTGTAGAGACCGATCTTGGCGGCCTCCTGGATCACCGGCCAGGGGGTCTCCTCGCGCTCGTCCCATTCCTCGGCCGCCGGACGGACGACGCCCTCGGCGAAGCCGTGCACCCAGTCGCGGATGTCCTTCTGGTCCTGGTTCAACTCGAGGGTGAACTTCGGCCCCTCGCTGGACGCGCCGTCGGTGTCGCCGGCCGCTTCAGCCACCAGCTTCTCTGCATCTGCCACTGCGGAAGTCTCTGTCATGCCGCAATTCTACACGGAACGATGTCGTGATTTCGCCCCTCAGATGTCACGCAGGTCGAAGGCCTTGATGCCCTCGGGGCCCCCGTCGGCGCAGTCGAAGAAGCGGCGGTTGACGCAGTCGTAGGACCCTCCCGAGCCCTCGTAGGCGCGCTCGACGGAGAACTCGCAGTGCGGCAGCGCCTCGCCGGTCATCTTCACGCCGCCGAAGCCACCGGGCTGGAGGACTGCGTCGAGCTCGACCTTGGCGGCGAAGACGTCCTGCATGCAGCCGACGTACTGCACGCCGTTGAGCACGTCGACGAAGCTGTAGAGGTAGCGGCAGCGCATTTCGACGCAGCCGCGAGGCTCGACCATCTTGTCGCAGAAGGAGCGGCACTGGCGGCACTCGCCCGTCTTCTCGCGCGTCGCTGGCATGAGCGAAGTCTACGGACGAGGTGGGCCGGAAGCCAAATTTGGGGGGAAAATCGCCCGGCCCAAGGCCCTTGACTTCTCTGATACGGTTTTTTTGATTATTGGCTGTTGCTGATGTATTGATCGGTTGCTGACAACTTTCGACAAAGGAACGAGCCGGACCAGATGCGCTTTGGATACTCGCTTGAATCTTCGGAAGCTGCCAGCGCCGAAAACACATGCGCCCGTAGCTCAACGGTAAAGAATGTGGTGGAAATCACTGGCGCCCCGTGGACGAAGACGGACTTAGGATTCTTAAGACACTTCCAGCTTTTGGCAGGACCTGTTCCAGTCATGAGCAGGGCAGTGACAGATACCGGCGGGAGTCGAGGTAATGGCTCATCGTTCAGGCCGTCCGAGGAAGCGGATCGTGTCAGTGGTGGAAGGTGCGTTCGAAGAGCATTGGCTTATCAAGCCAAAGGTTGCGGGTTCGATTCCCGTCGGGCGTACTGCGAAAGAGGACCAGGTCGACTAACCCACACCGAAAGGAGGCGAACCGATGACCGGCGCCACCACCTCCGCTGAGAGCGGCCACGCGAACCCGGCGGCCCCCCCGCTTTCCCCCGCCGCCGAGTCCGCCTCCGGCCTGCCGGACACCGAGCCGGTGTGGACCGTGGAGCTCACCGACGACGAGCGCGAGCACGCCGCCGAAGTCATCGAGAAAGAGCTGCTCGAGCCCGTGGAAGCAGCCTCCATCCAGGCCGGGACGCAGGAGTTCTTCAACGCCGCCGAGGTGGTCGAGGGAGCGCTTCCCAGTCGTGCCCGCGCCGCCCTGGCCGCCCTGCGGCGCGGCACGGTGCCCGTGGTCCTGCTGAGGGGGCTCCCGTTCGACGAGGACCCCGGCCCGACCCCGATCGAGCTCGGGGCGGGATCCGAGACCGTGAGGCGCGGCAACGCCTGGATCGCGCTGGCGGTGCGCAAGCTCGGAGACGAGTTCGGGTACGCGATGGAGAAGAAAGGCTCCCTCGTACACAACATCTACCCGACGAAAGAGGGTGCGTCCACGCAGTCGAACGCGTCGTTCAAAGTCGAGCTCGGGATGCACACGGAGAACGCGTTCCACCCGATCCGCCCTGACTGGGTGGTGCTCTACTGCGTCCGGGCACCCGAGGACCCGCCTGCCACCAGGCTCGCCGTGCTCGACGAGATCCTGGTCCAGCTCACAGACGACGAGATCGACGTGCTGCGGGAGGAACGCTTCAACTTCAGCGTCGTGGACAGCCACCGGGTCGAGGGCGAGGCGGACATCGCGCTGAAGGTGGCGCCCCTGACGGGCTCCTTCCGCCGGCCCGCGGTCCGCTGGCACGAGACCCTGGAGGCAACCGACGACGTCGCCGCACGCGCAGCGCGCACGTTCACGGCGGCCGCCCACCGTGCCACGCGCCGCCTCCAGCTGCATAGGGGCGACCTGCTCGCGTTCGGCAACGAAGACTGCCTGCACGGCCGGGACCGCTTCCCCGCCGCGCTCGACGGCACAGACCGCTGGCTGCTGCGCGGATACTCCCTGCGCGACCTCAACAGGACCGCTGCATATGTGGCGCCGGCGCGCCCGCGCGTGACGCGAATCGATTTGAGCGCCGTCACCGCCGCCGCCAACGCCTCCTGATTGGGTGACATCTTGTCCTCGAGCCCGTTGCCGATCGGAGAGGCCCGGGGACGCCTCGGCGAGCAGGTGACGGTACGCGGCTGGATCGGCAAGCCGCGCATGTCCCCCGACTCCTTCCGCTTCCTGCTGAGCGATCGCAGCGGGGAGCTCGAGTCGCTCCTGGAGCCGGCGGAGGGCTTGCCCGCCTGCCCGGCCGAGGCGGGCAGCACGGTGCGAGCGTCGGGCACGGTCACGGGATCGGCGCGGGTCCCGCACCTGCACGTCGACACGTTCGAGGTCCTGGCGCAGGCGAACGGCTCCGCCTCGGCCGAGGCCAACGGGGGCAAGCCGGCCCCGAGCCGCCGCCATCTCGACCTGCGCTCTCCGGAGCGGTTCCTGATCTTCGCGGTGCAGTCAACGCTGGAGACGGCGATGCGCGAATACGCCCTCGCCCGCGGCTTCATCGAACTCCACACGCCCAAGATCAGCGGCGGCGGCAGCGAGAGCGGCGCCACGGTGTTCCGGGTGCCCTACTTCGACCAGCAGGCCTTCCTCGTCCAGTCCGCCCAGTTCTACATGCAGATGGCGATGGCGGCGGGCTTCGAGCGGGTCTTCGAGATAGGCCCGGTGTTCCGCAGCGAGCCCGGGACCACCCCCATCCACGCCACCGAGTTCACGATCGCCCACTTCGAGATGTCCTGGATCGACTCTCACCGGGACCTGATGGACTTCGAGGAGGGCCTGCTGCGCCACGCGCTCGCCGCGGTCGCGGAGGCGCACGGGGATGCGATCGAAAGCAGCTTCGACATGCCGGTCGAGGTTCCCTCGACGCCGGTCCCCCGCTTTCCGGTCGGGATCCTGAAAGAGCTGACCGGGGACGAGTCGGCGGACGGGCGCGAGCGGCTCCTCGGCGAGGCGGAGCGGGCGCTCTCCAAGCGCGCCCACCGCGAGCACGGGCACAGCCTGGTCTTCATAACGGACTATCCGGCGGGCGCGAGGCCGTTCTACACGATGCAAGAGCCCTCCAGCGGGAGCGACGAAGGCCTCTCGCGCAGCTTCGACCTGCTCTGGAACGGAATCGAGATCACCTCCGGGGGGCAGCGGGAGCACCGCTTCGACCGGCTCGAGGAGCAGATCGGGCAGGCCGGGCTGGAGGAGGAGACGATCGACACCTACCTGCGCCCGCACTTCCTGGAGATGTTCCGCGACGGGTGCCCGCCCCATGGGGGCTTCGGCATCGGGATCAACCGGCTGCTGATGGCGCTGCTGGGGCAGCGGTCGGTGAGGGACACCAGCTTCGTCTTCCGGGGCCCCAAGCAGCACATGCCATGACCTCCCCCGCGGCCCCGCAGCTGGCCCCTCATGCCGGACCGATCGAGAGGGAGTCGAGCCGGCTCCTGGCCGAGGTCGCCGGCGCGGTGCAGGCGGTCGAGATCGCCAAGCGCTCCCCGGTCGGCGCCGGCGCGGTGAAGGCAGAGGTCGCCGGGGACACGGCTGAGGTGGCGGACAGCCTCTCCTCGCAGGACTGGATCGAGGCCGTGGCGGTGCGACCGAGGCACCTGTACCTGCGCGTCGAGGCGACGGCTTTGAGGGCCTGGCTGACCAGCGACGCCGGGAGGATGCTTCCGCTGGGCGAGGGCAAGCCGAGTGAGTCGCCGGGCCCGAAATCCGGCGAGGCCGAGTCGCTGGCGGCGTTTCGCCTGGAGGCCGTCGCCGAGGCCCTGGCGCGGATCAACACGCTTCCCGGCGCGCCACAGGAGGACGGCGCGCCGGTGAGGCCGGCGGTGGGTGCCGTGGACGTTCGCTACGGCGCGCTGCGAATGCGGCACGGCGGGGTCCTCGGCGCCGAGGACGCAGCGGACGAGCTCATCGAGGAGCTGGACAGCGCGCTGCTCGCCGGCCTTGACCCGGAGCACTTCGGTCGCTGCGCGCTGGCGCTCCTGCTGCTCGCGACCCCGCACCGCAAGCACATCCAGGTGGACGACACCTGGCTTCGCCAGGGAGTTGCCGAGATCGGCGACCTGGTGCATGCCCTTCGCGCCGCGCCGCGCGCCGACCCGCCGGCGAAGCCGAACGAGAAGGAAGTAGAGGCGGTTCACCTGCTGGCGTTGGAGCTGAACGGCCTGCCCAAGAAAGCGAGCATGGCGGTGGAAAGGCAGGAGCCCGCCTTCCTCGCCCGCTTCGCGCTCTCGCTGGCGACCCTGGTCGAGGGAGCGCCTCTGCCATGCGCCGATCCGCTCCGGGGCGTCGCCGCCGCCGCGCTCGCCTCCTCCCTGAGGCTCCTCGCGGCATGGCCGGAGCAGCTGCTTCGGGGTTCCGAGGCGGCAGCAGCCGCCGGATCCTCAGGCGGCCATCGCGTCGAGGCCCAGGACGTGGTCTAGCTCGCTGCGAAGCCGGCCGGAGGGACGCACGCGGTAGCCCTCGCCGAGCAGCAGGCGCTTCGACTCGCCGGCCGCGGTGCGGATCGCCAGGTGCACCTCGGCCTCGCCCTTGTGGTGCTCGAGCACCGCCTTCAGCTCCTCGACCAGCACGTCGGTGAACAGGGCAGCCTCGATCTCGACCTCGACCGGGCCGCTCGGGCCGCTCGGCACCTCGGGCGCGGCGGCGATCTCCGCGGCGTCGGGTTCGAAGCGCTCGGCCTCCTGCACCACGAGCTTCGTCTCGCCGCGGTCCTTGTGGTCGAGGCGGCCGCGGACGACGACGATCGCGTCGGGGGCGATGACGGCGGCGCTCTCGGCCTCGTCGGCCTTGAAGACCAGCATCTCGACCTGGCCCTCGACGTCGTCGAGGGTGGCGAACATCATCTGGCTGCCGCTCTTGGTGCGGATCTTCTTGCACTCGGTGACGATGCCGCCGACGGTCACCCAGGAGCCGTCCTGCTTGGTCGCCAGGTCGGCGAGGCTGCAATCGACCCGGGCCCGCAGCGCGCCCCTCACTTCGGTCAGGGGGTGCGAGGAGAGGTAGGTCCCGAGCGTCTCCTTCTCCAGGGCCAGCAGCTCGGCGCGCTCGAACTCCCCCGCCGGGATCGGCGGGCGGTGGTGCGCCTGGGCGGCCCCGCCGGCCCCCCCGTCCCCCTCGTCGCCGAAGTCGAAGATCGAGCCCTGTCCCAGCTGGGCGTCCTCCTGGGCCTTCTGCCCCGCCGACTGCGCCGCCGGCAACGCTTCGAGCATGCCCTTGCGCGTCGCCCCGGTCGAGTCCAGCGCGCCGCACTTGACCAGGCATTCGATCGCCCTTTTGTTCACCGCGCGGGAATCCACCCGTTCGCAGAAGTCCCAGATCGAGTCGATCGGGCTGTCCTCGCGAGCGCGCAGGATCGCCTCGACCGCGGCGTGGCCGACGTTCTTGACCGCGTCGAGGCCGAAGCGGATCGCCTTCGCGGAGACGACGAAGTCGTGGTCGGAGGAGTTGACGTCGGGCGGCAGCACCTCGATCCCCATCTCCTCGCAGCGGTTGACGAAGAAGGGCACCTTGTCCTTGGTGTTCATCACCGAGGAGATCACCGCCGCCATGTACTCGGCCGGGTAGTTGGCCTTGAGGTACGCGGTGCGGTAGGAGATCAGCGCGTAGCAGGCGGCGTGGGACTTGTTGAAGGAATAGTCGGCGGCCGCCTCCATCAGCGACCACATGTCGTTGGCGACCTTGCTCGCGGTGCCCGAGGCCTGCATCCCCTCGAGGAATTTCGCCTTCATCGTCGCCATCAGCTCGCGCTTCTTCTTGCCGATCGCCTTGCGCAGGTCGTCGGCCTCGGCCGGGCTGAATCCGGCCATCCGCTTGGCGATCTCCATCAGCTGCTCCTGGTAGAGGACGCAGCCGTAGGTGGGCTCGGTGATCGGGCGCAGGCGGTCGTCGGGGTAGGTGACCGAGGAGGGGTTGCGCTTGCCCTTGGCGTAGTCGAGGATGTAGCGCATCGCCCCGGGCCGGTAGAGCGAGACGAGCGCGACGATGTCGTCGAACTCGGTCGGCTTCACCTTCTTCATCGCCTCGCGCATTCCCTCGGACTCCAGCTGGAAGACGCCGGTGCCCTCGCCGCGGGAGAGCATCTCGAAGGTCTTGGCGTCGTCCATCGGGATCGCGCTCATGTCGATCTCCACGCCGCGCGAGCGGCGGATGATCTCGGCGGCGTCCTCGATCACGTCGAGGTTGCGCAAGCCGAGGAAGTCCATCTTCAGCAGGCCGATCTCCTCGATCGGGCCCATCGAGTACTGGGTGACGATCTTGTACTGGCGCTCGCCCTTGCCGCCGCCGTTCCCGTTGTCGCCGGTCGCTGCCGGGGCGCTGCGGTCCTCAGCCAGCTGCAGGGGCACGATCTCCTGCAGCGGCCGGTCGGCGATGACGACCGCGGCGGCGTGGATCGAGTTGTTGCGGATGATCCCCTCGAGGCCCTGCGCCACGTCGAGGATCCGTTTCGCGTCGGGCTCGGAGTCGTAGGTCTTGCGCAGCTCCTGGCCGGGCTTGAGGCATTCCTCGAAGGAGGGGTTGCGGCCGAGGATCGGCTCCGGGATCTGCTTGGCGAGGCGGTCGCCGCTGCCGTAGTCGAAGCCGAGCACGCGGGCCGCGTCGCGGGTGGCGGCGCGCGGCGCCATCTTGCCGAAGGTGATGATCTGGGCAACCGACTCGCGGCCGTACTTGTCCGCCACGTAGCGGATCACCCGCTCGCGGCCGCGCACCGAGAAGTCGATGTCGATGTCCGGCATCGACTTGCGGCCCGGGTTGAGGAAGCGCTCGAAGAGCAGGTCGTTTGCAAGCGGGTCGATGTCGGTGATCGTCAGCGCGTAGGCGACGATCGAGCCGGCCGCCGAGCCGCGGCCGGGGCCGACGGCGACCCCGTTGTCCTTGGCGTAGCGGACGAAGTCCCAGACGATCAGGAAATAGGAGGAGAAGCCCATCTCCTCGATCACGCCGAGCTCGAACTCGATCCGCTCCTGGGCCTCGGCCGGCACCGGGTCGCCGTAGCGGGCACGCAGCCCCTCGGCGGCGATCCGCCGCAGCATCGCCTCGGGCTCCTCGCCGTCGGGCGTCGGGTAGCGCGGCAGCAGCAGCTTGCCCAGCTCGATCTCGGCGTTGCAGCGCTCGGCGATCTCCAGCGTGCTCGGCACCGCCTCCGGCCACTCGGCGAAGGAGTCGGCCATTTCCTCGCTGCTCTTCAGGTAGAACTCGTTGGTGTCGAAGCTCATCTTCGGCGCCGCGAGGGTCGACTTGGTCTGAACGCAGAGCAGCGCCGAGTGGTTGTCGAAGTCCTCGCGCCGCAGGTAGTGGACGTCGGCGGTGCCGACCAGCGGGCGGTCCATCTCGCGGGCGTAGCGGACGATCCCCTCGTTGGCCTTGTCCTGCTCGGCGATGCCGTTCTTCTGCACCTCGAAGTAGACCTGCTCGGGCCCAAAGGCCTGGATCAGGTCGTCGAGGTGGGCGCGCGCGTCGTCGGGCCGCTCCTCCACGAGCCGGCGGCAGAAGCGCGACTGCAGGCAGCCGGTGAGCACGATCACGCCCTCGGAGTGGGCGGCGAGCATCTCCATGTCGACGTTGGCCTTGCCGCGCGAGAAGCCTTCGAGGAATCCGGCCGAGGTCAGCTTGACCAGGTTGGCGAGGCCGGCGTCGCTCTCGGCCAGGAGCGTGAGGTGGTTGCGCTCGTATTTGGGCTTTTCCCTGAGCGTCTTCACGTCGTCGACGAAGTAGGCCTCGAAGCCGGCGATCGGCTTGATCCCGTGCTTCTGGCAGGCCTTGTAGAGGTCGACCGCCCCGTTCATCACGCCGTGGTCGGTCAGGCCGAGGGCGGGCTGGCCCATCTCCGCGGCGCGGGCCGCCATCGCGTCGATCTTGCAGGCGCCGTCGAGCAGCGAGTACTCGCTGTGGGCGTGGAGATGGACTGCCGATGAGCTGCTCACGGGATGGCGATCATGCCAAGCGGCTCAGATGGAGCGGGTCGATTTCGGGCGTCTTCCGCGCACCTTCCGGGGGGATTTTGCGAGACCCCCACCCCTATGCGCAGACCCAGGCGCCGCCGCCGGAGTCGGTCCAGATTTCGGCGGCTATGCGGTCCTGTTCGGCCTTCGAAGCTTCATGGGGCGCGCCCTGGCCTCCGTAGAGCTTCCATGTCGAGGGGAGGATCTGGTAGGCGCCGCCGGCTCCCGACGAGGGGTTGAGGGCCGAGTAGTTGCCGCCGGACTCGCACATGACTATGTATGTGGGAATCGAGTAGGGGCCTCCCAGCCAGCGCTCTACCGTGGTTTCGGCTTCCGCTTGGCTGGCGGCTTCTGCCGCTTCGATGTCGCTCACCCAGGAGCCGATCCTCGATTTGAGCGTGGTCAGGGCGGCGGAGCGGGCGGCGGCGACCGAGTGCAGCTGGGCGGCCGCGGCTTCGGCCTCCTGGCGCACGCCCGCGATTTCGGAGCGGGCGGCGGCGAGACGCTCGTTGTAGGCAACGGCCTTGGCCTCGAGGGCGGCGATCCGCTCGAGCGCGGCGGCGACGGTGCGGCGCACCTGGGCCACGCGGCCGGCCAGGTCGGAGTCGGAGCGCTCGATTCGCTCCAGGTATTCGGTGCGGGTGGCGAGCTCGTCGAAGCTGCCGGAGGCGAGGATGACGCTGGCGGTGCTCGGGCTGCCGCTCTCGTAGATGGCGACGAGACGTTCCGCGAGGGCAGCGCGCGCCCGGCGCAGGCGGCGCCTCTCGGCCGCCAGCCGGCGCTGCGTGCGGCGCACGCCGGCGGCCAGGCGCGCAGCGCGCTCTTCGCCCGTCGCCAGCAGGCCGGTGAGCTCCTGCTCGCGGGCGCTCGCCGCGTAGGCCTCCGCCCGAGCCGTGGCAAGTTCGCCCTGAGCCGCCTGCAGGCTCGCGGCCAGGGAGCCGGCCTCGCTGCGAGCCGCAGAGACCTTCGCTTCGAGGTCGCCGACGCTCGCCGCCCCCGCGGCCGTTGCCGACAGCAACGCGAAACCGATCAAAGCGGTCGCGAGAACGACCGGGCGCCGGGACCCTGTCTTTGTCGCCGGGGTACGAACCACGAAGCCGACGAGGCTAGCGGCTTTCGTTAGCGAATACTCACAACTTGACGATAACCCGCAACGGATCTTGCGCCCGGTCAGCCCTCGGGGACGTTGCGGCTGGCGACGTAGGCGGCGATCGCCACGCCTGCGGCGGCGAGGCCGACCCCGATTCGGATCTGACGCTTGTAGCGCGCCCTCGCGTACTTGAGGGCGAAGCGGATCGCTATCTTTCCCAGCCTGTCGTAGCTCATGCCTCTTCCTCTTCCCCGCGCCGGCGAATTCGATGCGCCATCCGCGACTGCAGCGACCAGATCTCGATGAAGCCGGGCGAGGCGGACTGCGAGAAGAGGCCGCCGGACTCGGCGAAGGAAGCGAGGTCGGCGTCATAGACGGCGTTGGGCGAGGAGCGGGTGACGACCCTCACGCCGCCCTTGAAGAGCTTCAGGCCGACGGTCCCGGTGACCTGGGCGTTGACCGCGTCCATGTAGGCGTCCAGGTCGCTGCGCAGCGGCTCCCACCAGAGGCCGGCGTAGACGAGGTAGGCCCACTTGCGGTCGAGCTCGGGCTTGAACTGGTTCTGGTGGATCGTGCCGACCAGCTTCTCGAGCTCCTGGTGGGCGGTAAGCAGGATCGCCGCCGCCGGGGCCTCGTAGATGTCGCGCACCTTGAGCCCGACGATGCGGTCCTCGATGTGGTCGACGATGCCGACGCCGTGGCGGCAGCCGATCTCGGACGCCCGTTCGAGCAGGTCGACCAGCCCCAGGCGCTCCCCGTTCAGGGCGACCGGGACCCCGGCCTCGAGCTCGACCTCGACCGTCTCAGCCTCGTCGGGAGCCTCCTCGGGGCGGGTGACGAGCTGGAAGACGTCGTCCTCGGGCGCGTGGTCGAGATCCTCGATCCAGCGCCCCTCCGAGGAGCGGCCCCAGAGGTTGTCGTCGATCGAGTACGGCGCCGCCTCGGTGCCGCCCTTGACCGGGATGCCGTGCTCGCGGGCGTAGGCGATCTCCTCCTCGCGCCCCATCTGCCAGGAGCGCACCGGCGCGATCGTCTTCAGCTCGGGCGCCAGGGTCGCGACCGTGGCCTCGATGCGCACCTGGTCGTTGCCCTTGCCGGTGCAGCCGTGGGCGATCGTGTCGCAGCCCGTCCGGCGGGCGTGCTCGACCGCCAGCTTGGCGATCAGCGGCCGGCCCAGCGCGGTGAAGAGCGGGTAGCCGCCGCCGTAGAGGGCGTTGGCCTTGATCGCCGGCACGACGTAGTCCAGCGCGAACTCCTCGCGCGCGTCGACCACGTGGCACTCGAGCGCGCCGAGCCGCTTCGCCTTCTCCTCGATCACGGCGTAGTCCTCGCCGGGCTGGCCGAGGTTGACCGTGAGGCAGACGACCTCGGCGTCGTAGGAGTCCTGGATCCACTTCAGCATCACGCTGGTGTCGAGGCCGCCCGAGTAGAGCAGCAGGACGCGCCGCACCTCGGCGGGGTCCGCCTCGTAGGAGGCGGTGCGGGTCTGTGCGGGGGAGCCGGGCACCGCTAGATCTAGGGAGCGGGGACTCCGCCGCTGCCGGGACCTTCTTCTTCGGGCGGGGTCGTGGGGGTGGTCGTGGTCGTTTCGGTGGTCGTGGTCGGCGCCGTCGTTTCGGTGGTGGTGGGGGCAGTCGTCTCCGTGGTCGAGTCGGTGGTCGTCTCGGTCGTCGGCTCGGTGGTCTCCGTCGGCACGCTGGTGACGGTCGAGGTGGCACCGCTGTCGCCGTTGTCGCCGGCGATCACGGCGATCGCGATCACCAGGCCGACTATCACCGCGACCAGGCCGGCGACGAGCAGGCGCATGTTGCCGTGGGGCTTGTGGTCGCCGGGCTGGCTCATCATCCGTGTCGGGTCCTCGTGCATGGTCAGTGCCCTGTCTCGTGACGTCGACCGAGAAATGACGAGGGCCAGGCGCCGCCAGACAAGGACGCAGGGAGCCCGAATAGCAACGCTATTCGGGCGACTGAGGACGCAGTATGGTGGGGATCTGGGGCCGTCATTTCCGGTCAGACGTTACGTGAGAGGGCACTTACTCCTCGGGTCCGAGTATCGCGTCGAGTATCTCGCGCGTGTCCTCGGTGTCGAAGCCGCTTCTAAGTCGCTGCTCGATCTCCTCGCGGCTGCTGCCCGATACCGCCATCTGGGTGGCGAGCAGGCGTGCCCCCGCCGAGCCGGAACGGACGCCCGGAACAGCCTCGGGCTCGGTCGCGGCCCCGACCGGCCTCAGGTGGCTCTCGCGGCGAGGCGCGGACGGGGGGTCGAGCTCGTCGGCGAGCGTGCGCAGGCGCTCGGCGATGAGCCGGTCGGCGCGGGCGCTCGCTTCCTCGAGCTGCCGCCGCGCCTGCTCCTCGGCGTCGTCGATCACCTTCGACGCCGCCTGCTCGGCAGCCTCGACGATCGCGGCCAGGCGCTCCGCGGTGCTGCTGGTCAGGGCGCGCGGCTCCGAGGGTCGCTTTTCCTTGCTCATCTCGCGGGTAGCTTAAGGCGCGCAGGGCTGCCGCACGATCGCCGTCCGGCTACTGGGAGCGAGCGGTCATGAGATGCCGCTGCCGGTCTCGGCCCCGTGCCGCCGCCGCGCGACCATGCGGATCCCCCTCCGGGGCCGCAGGGTCAGGGTCGCCTCGGGCTCGACCGGATGGCCGGGGACGAGGTCGTAGACGAAGCGCTGGCTCATCATCGCCGTGATCAGGGTCGCCTCCATCAGGGCGAAGCTGGTGCCGATGCAGATCCGCCGCCCGCCGCCGAAGGGGAGATAGGCGCTGCGGTGGCGGCCGCGCGCGTTCTCGGGCAGGAACCTGCTCGGGTCATAGACCTCGGGGTCGGGCCAGAGGCGGGGGTCGTGGTGGATCCCGTGGACGGGGATGATCACGGTGGCGCCGCGCGGGATCCGGTGGCCGTCGATCTCGTCGTCGCGGATCGCGACCCTGGGGATCGCCCAGGCTGGCGAGAAGTAGCGCAGCGCCTCCTCGAAGCAGGCCGTCGTCCAGGGCAGGCTCTCGAGGTCGGCGACGCTTGGGGTGCGGCCGCCGAGAACCGTGTCGACCTCGTCCAGCATCCGGTCCCGGGCTTCCGGGTTGAGCGCCAGCAGGTACCACATCCAGGACATCGCGTTGGCAGTCGTCTCGTGCCCGGCGAGCATGAAGGTGGTCACCTCGTCGCGGACGCGCCGCAGGGGAAGCTTGCCGTTCTCGTCCTCGACGTCGAGCAGCAGGTTGAGCAGGTCGCCTGTATCGCTGGGGTTCTCGCGGCGCTCGTCGATCAAGCCCCAGACCGCCTCGTCGACCGTGCGCATCACCCATTGCACCTGGTCCAGCGGCGGTGGCAGGTAGGGCGCGCGGTGGATCGCGGCGGCTATCGCCCGGGTCAGCCAGACCGGCGGCGCGGCGACCATCAGCAGGCGCGTGGCCATCTCGGCCGAGCGCAGGCCGCTGGTGACGACCTTCCTCATCTGGCGCGCCACCTCGCCGAACCGGTGCCCGAAGAGCGCCGCCCCGACCACGTCGAGGGTGAGCACGGTCATCGCCCCGGTCATCTCCAGCTCGATCCGCTCGCCGCCGTCGTCGAGCTCCCCGAGGAAGCGCTCAACCGGCTCGATCATCAGGTCGCACATCTCGCGCACGTGGCGCTTCGCCATCACCGGGTTGAGCAGCATCCGGTGGTAGCGCCAGGACTCGTCCTCGTCGGTGAACAGGTTGAGGCCGAGGACGGTGCGCAGCAGCTCGTACTCCATCGACTTGTGGTACCGGTCGGCGTTCTCGTGCAGGACGTGGTCCACGTAGTCGGGGTTGCCGAGGGCGAAGACCAGCCGGCGCCCCGCTCGCCAGCGGACGATGTCGGCCTCGGCGACTCCCTGGACCACCTCGCCGTCGACCGAGAGCCCCTTGACGATCATTTCCCGGGCGACCCTGAATCCGTTCAGGGTCGGCGTCTCTCGGGGCTTGGCGGCGGTCGCGCTCATCGCCCCCGCCGGCTCAGACCAGCGCCCCGTGCCGGTCCAGGTAGTCGGCCTCGAGCATGCCGAGCTCGGTGACCGGCGGCTCGTCGTAGAGCCACTCGCGACCGATCGCCGCCCAGCGGTTGGTGGCCTCGAGCTGGCCGAGCAGGCCGATCAGCAGCATCACCGAGCGCATCATCACCATGTGCTCCGCCGGCAGGGTGAGCGACTCGAAGTCGGCGTCGCCCTGAAGCTGGTTGTAGCGGCGCATCATCTCGCCGGTGCGGGTGCCGTCGATCTGCAGCGGCTCCTCGGAGAAGAGCCAGGCGAAGATCGCCTCATAGGATTCGAGGAAGGGCTGGGCCGAGCGCCGGGTCCGACTCCAGCGCCCCGACCTGGACCATCACCTCCATCAGTGCCTCTGCGTCGCGCGCGTCGAGCGCCCGGTTGGAGGCCATCAGGTGGGCGACTTCCGCGTCGGAGAGCCGCTTGAAGAAGCCGAAGTCGAGGAAGGCGACGCGCCCGTCGGCGAGGAAGATCGCGTTGCCGGGGTGCGGGTCGCCGTTGAGCAGGCGGTGGCGCATCGGCCCGTTGATGTAGAAGCGGACGAAGATCTCGCCGATCCGGTCGCGTGCCGCCTGGTCGCGCAGCCTCGCCTCGGCGAAGCGGTCGCCCTCGACGAAGTCGCTGACGATCACGCGCTCGCGGCAGAGATCGACGTGGACCCGGGGCACGAGGATGAAGGGGTGGTCGCGGTAGGCGCGCGCCATCGCCCGCTGGTTGGTCGCCTCGAGCTCGTAGTCGATCTCCTCGGAGATCCGCTCGCGGATCTCGTCGGCGATCGCGCCGGTGTTGATCCCCGGCGCGACCACGTCGAGCAGCCTCAGCACGAGGCGCAGGTTCCTTAGGTCGGCGTGGATCGCCTCGGCGATGCCCGGGTACTGGACCTTGACCGCGACGTCGCGCCCCTCGCGGGTCCTCGCCCGGTGGACCTGGCCGATCGAGGCGGCGGCGATCGGCTCCTCGGCGAAGTCCCGGAAGTGATCGGAGAGGCGACCGCCGAGATCCTCGGTGACCACCTTCGAGATCGCCTTGAAGCTGACCGGCTCGGCGTCCTGCTGGAGGCCGGCGAGAATCTCCTGGAAGCGCGGCCGCACCTCCTCGGGGACCATGCCCAGATCGACCGTGGAGAGCGTCTGGCCGATCTTCATCGCGGCGCCGCGCATGTTGCCCAGCACCTTGACCAGGGCTTCCGCCGACTTCAGCTGCTGGCGGGCGGCGGCGGCCTGGCGGGCCTCGGAGCGGCCGGAGACTGCTTTGGCGGTGGCGCTGCGGGCCGCGACGTTTGCTGCGACGCCGGCGATCGACGCCGCTCGCCTCATTCGCGATCCGTTGATCTGGTCGTCTGCCACGGCTCTCGCTTGCGCCTTTCGTTGCTTATCGATCGTCTGATCGATGAGTTGCGAGCTACAGTAGCATCATCGATCAGATGATCGACGAGGTGGCGGAGAAGCCGCGGCGCCAGACCCGCGCCGAGCAGCGCGAGGCGAGTCGCCACGCGATCCTCGAGGCGACCAACCAGTGCCTGGTCGAGGAGGGCTACGCCAAGCTGACCACGCGCGGGGTCGCCGAACGGGCGGGGGTCGCGCAGAGCACCCTGATGCACTACTTCCCGACTCGCGAGAGCCTGCTGACGGAGGCTGTCACCGAGATCGCCCTGGGGCTTGCCCAGGAGAGCCTCGACCAGATCGACCTCTCGGCGCTGCGCGAGCCCGAGCGCCGGGAGGCGGTGCTCGACGCCGCCTGGCGGCAGTTCACCTCCCCCGCCGCGCTGGCCGCCGCCCAGCTCTGGGTCGCCGCCTGGTCGGAGCCCGAGCTGGCGAAGGCGCTGCGCGACCTCGAGCGCAGGATCGAGGGGATCCTCGCCGCGACCTCGGCGACGCTCTTCCCCGACCAGTTCGAGAGCGCCGGGTACCCGGTGCTGCTCGACGCCTCGATCTCGTTGATCCGCGGGCTGCTGATGGCGATCCCGGTCTCCGGTCGCGCCGAGGTGGAGCGCCGCTGGCAGGCGATCAAGCCGCTCCTGCTCGAGGCCGCGGACCGGTTCTTCGACGAAGACCGCTGACGTCAGCGGGCCGCGAGGTCGTCGCCGATCAGCCTGACGGCCCGCTCGACCTGCTCGGGCTCGACCGTCAGCGGCGGCAGCAGCCGCAGCGTCCCCGGCTCCGGCACGTTGACGATCAGGCCCCGTGCGAGCAGGTCGGCCCCGATCGCGGCGGCGTCCAGCCCCTGCTCGAGCCCGACGCCGAGCATCAGGCCCCGACCGCGCACCTCGCGCACGCCGTCGAGGGCCCCGAGGCCGTCGCGGAGCTGGGCGCCGAGCTCGCGGACCCGGCGCAGCAGCGCCGGGTCGTCGACGATCTCGAGCACGGCGAGGGCGGCGGCGCAGGCGAGGGGGCCGGCGGCGAAGGTGGAGCCGTGGTCGCCGGGCTCCAGCGCCTCGCCGGCCTCCGGCGTCGTCAGGCAGGCGCCGATCGGCATGCCGCCGCCGAGCGCCTTGGCGCTGGTGATGACGTCCGGGCGCACCGGCGTCTGCTCGTAGGCCCACAGCGAGCCGGTGCGGCCCATCCCGGTCTGGATCTCGTCGAGGATCAGCAGGGCGCCGACCTCGTCGCAGGCCTCGCGGGCGGCGAGGAGGGCCTCGTCGCCGACCGGGTAGATCCCGGCCTCGCCCTGGATCGGCTCGATCAGGACCGCGGCGGTGCTCTTCCCCACCGCGGCGCGCAGCGCCCCGGCGTCGTTCAGCGGCACCGAGCGAAAGCCGGGCAGCATCGGGGCCAGGGCGGGGTTGGCGGCAAGCGCCGGGGTCGCCGAGAGCGCGCCGTAGGTGCGGCCGTGGAAGTCGCGCTCGAAGCTGACGATCTCCGGCGCCTCGACCCCGCGCCGGTGGGCGTGCTTGCGGGCAATCTTGATCGCGCACTCGTTGGCCTCGGTGCCGGAGTTGGCGAAGAAGACGCGACCCCCCAGGCTCGACTCGGCCAGGCGCTCGGCGAGACGCACCATCGGCTCGGTGTAGAAGAGGTTTGAGGTGTGCATCAGGCGGCCGGCCTGCTCGCGGACCGCCTCGACCACGTCGGGGTTGCAGTGCCCCACCGTGCAGACCGAGATGCCGGCGAGGAAGTCGAGGTACTCCCGGCCCTCCGCGTCCCAGAGCAGCGCTCCCTCGCCGCGCACGAACTCGACCGGCGCCCGCCTGTAGGTGCGCATCAGGTAGCGCTCCTCGAGCGCCTGGAGGTCGGTCAGGTTCACGGGGTCACCATCGTCCCGATGCCGGCGTCGGTGAAGAGCTCGACCAGCAGCGAGTGCGGCTTGCGGCCGTCGATGATGTGGGCCGACTGGGCGCCGCCGCGGATCGCGTCGACGCAGGCGCCGAGCTTGGGGCGCATGCCCCCTTCTATCTCGCCCAGCCGCTCTTCGACCTCCTCGACCGTGGCGCGCGAGATCAGCGATGACTCCTCCGCAGCGTCGGCGCGCCAGCCCTCGACGTCGGTGAGGAAGATCGCCTTGTGGGCCCCGAGCGCCGCGGCGACCTTGCCGGCGGCCTCATCGGCGTTGACGTTGTAGGACTGGCCGGCGCGGTCGGAGGCAGAGGAGGCCACCACCGGGATGTAGTCGGCGGCGATGTGGTTGAGCACGTCGACGTCGACCCGCTCGATCGAGCCGACGAAGCCGACCTGCTCGGCGTTGGGCACGGGCGCGACCTCGAACATCGAGCCGTCGCTGCCGGAGAGGCCGACGGCCGGCTGGCCGTGCCGGTTCAGCCGCTGCACGATGTCGGAGTTGAGCTTGCCGAGCAGGACCATCTTGGCAACCTCGACCGTCTCCGCGTCGGAGACGCGCAACCCCTCGTGGAAGCGGACCTCCATCCCGAGGCGGTCCATGTACTCGCTGATCTCGGGCCCGCCGCCGTGGACGACGATCGGGTTCATGCCGACGTACTTGAGCAGGACGACGTCGGTGGCGAAGGCCTCGCGCAGCTCCTCCTCGCGCATCGCCGCGCCGCCGTACTTGATCACGACCGTGCGGCCGTGGAACTCGCGGATGTAGGGCAGGGCCTCCATCAGCGTCTCGACGCTGACTCCGGCCGCCCGCGACTGCGGTGCCTGCTCGGTCATCGATGCCCTCCCTTGCTCGATGGGTTCGTCACGTCGTGTACTCCGCGTTGATCCGCACGTACTCGTAGCCGAGGTCCGAGAACCAGACGTGGGCGCTGTGCTCGCCGCGGTCAAGCCGCAGGCCGAGCTCGGCCTCGGCGACCTCCTCGCCCAGCTCGACGGCGTCGATCGAGTCGGCCCCGATCTCCTCGAGGTCCCCGCCGGCGAGCGCCATGCCGGCCGCCTGGGCGATCCGGCCCCAGTTGGGGTCGCGGCCGAAGAGCGCCGTCTTCACCAGCGGTGAGTTGGCGATCGCGCGGGCGACCCGCTCGGCCTCGGCCTCCGAGGCGGCGCCGTCGACCTGGACCCGGCAGACCCGGTCGGAGCCCTCGCCGTCGGCGACGACCTCGATCGCGAGCTGGAGCAGGACGGCCTCGAGCAGGCCCGCGGGCAGCGGTGCCCCGGCGGCGCCGGTCGCCTGCAGCAGGACGGTGTCGTTGGTGCTCATCTGGCCGTCGACGGTGATCCGCTCGAAGGAGGCGTCGGTGGCGGCGCGCAGCGCCGCGTCGGGGTCCTCGACGATCGCATCGGTCTGGACGAAGCAGAGCATCGTCGCCATGTTCGGCTGGATCATGCCCCCACCCTTCGCCTGGGCGGAGACGGTCACCCCTGCGGCCCGCAGCGTGCACCGCTTCGGCCAGCGATCGGTGGTGAGGATCGCGTCGGAGAAGGCGATGCCGCCGGCCTCCGAGAGACCCGTCGCCGCCTCGCCGATGCCGGCCAGGACGGCCTCGACCGGCAGGGGAACGCCGATCACGCCGGTCTCGGCCACGGCAACCGCCTGCGGCCGAAGATCGAGCCTCGCCGCCGCCTCGTCGCACATCGCGACCGCGTCGGCGTAGCCCTGCTCGCCCGTCTCGGCGTTGGCGTTGCCGGCGTTTACGACGGCTGCGCGGATGGCGCCCTGCTCGACGCGCGTCCGGCAGACGCGCACCGGGGCCGCCGCCGAGGCGTTGCGGGTGAGCAGGATCGAGGAGGTCACCTCCGGCGCGTCGCAGACGAGCAGGCCGATGTCGGTCTTGCCGCCGCCCTTGAGGCCGCAATGCGCCCCGCCGGCGCGGAAGCCCGGCGCGAGCTGGGCCGAATCGAGCTCCTCGACCCCGGCAGGCGGGTCGACCCAGCGCGATTTGAAGAAGCCGCTCACGCAAGCCCCTTCCGGTGCGCTTTATCCCGGCATATGGGGGAAAAGGCGCACCGGAACGTCATTGGAGGCCCTCTGTCTCGTCGAGGCCGAGCATCAGGTTGAGGTTCTGAACGCCCTGTCCCGAGGCCCCCTTCCAGAGGTTGTCGATCGCCGAGAAGGCGAGCACCCTCCCCCGCTCCTCGACCGTGACATAGACGTGGCACTCGTTGGTGTCGCGCACGTCGCGCAGCCCCGGTGGGCCGTCGACGACGTGTACGAACGGCTCGCCGGCATAGCGCTCGCGGTAAAGGGCCTGCACTTCATCCTTCGAGATCGGCTCGCTGGCCTGGGCGTAGCAGCTGGTCAGCTCGCCCTGATCGAGCGGCAGCAGGTGCGGGACGAAGGTGACCGGCGCCGGGCTGCCCAGCGCCGCCAGCTCCTGCTCGATCTCGGGCCGGTGCCGGTGGCCCTCGGTCTTGTAGGCGAAGGCGTTCTCGTCCATCGAGACGTAGTGCATCGCGTCGGCACCGCCGCGACCGGCTCCGGAGACGCCCTGCTTGGCGTCGATGACGACGTCGGCGAGCAGGCCCCTCTCGGCCAGCGGCGCCAGCGCGAGCATGCTGGCGGTCGGGTAGCAGCCGGGCGTGGCGACCAGCTGGGCCTCGCGCAGCTCGTCGCGATAGAGCTCGGTGAGCCCGTAGACGGCGCCCTCGAGCAGCTCCGGCGCTCCGTGCTCGCCGTACCAGCGCTCGTAGGTGGGCAGGTCGCGCAGGCGGAAGTCCGCGGAGAGGTCGACGACGAGCGTGCCGAGACCGCGCAGGGCGGCGACGGTCGGCGCGGCGGCGCCATGTGGGTAGGCGACGATCGCCGCGTCGACCCCCTCTATCCGGTCGAGGTCGAGCTCGGTCAGCTCCAGCGGGACCCGGTAGCGGGGATAGAGCCGGTCGAGCCGGGTGCCGGCGTCGCTGCGCGAGGTGACCGCGACCAGCTCCAGCTTCGGGTGGCGCCAGACGATCTGCGCCGCCAGCGCCCCGGTGAAGCCGGAGGCGCCGGCAACCAGCACCCGGGCAGCGGGATCGCCTTCGAGAGGTTGGGTGGACCGGTCAGCCACGCAGCGACCCTCCGATCCTCTCCAGCTCCGTTTCGATCGCCGAGCGCCGCTCGGCGACCTCCTCGTCGGTGAGGGTCCGGTCGGGCGCGCGGAACTCGAGCCGCAGGGCGAGGCTCTTGCGACCCTCGCCGACCTGCTCGCCCTCGTAGAGGTCGAAGACCTCGGCCGAGCGGAGTAGATCGCCGGCGGCGGTGAGCACCCCGGCGCGCAGCACGGCCGCGGAGACCTCGATGGGAACGACGACGGCGATGTCCTGGTTGACGGCGGGGAAGCTGGTCACGTCCTCGAAGGTCTCCTCACCGGCCGAGGCAGTAGCGAGGAGGGTCGCCAGGTCGACTTCGAAGCCGACGGCGGCCTCGACGTCCCACTCCCGGCAGACGAGGGGATGGACCTCCCCGAGCCAGCCGACCGCCTCGCCGCCGACGCCTACCCGCGCCGACCGTCCCGGATACAGGAACGGCTCCTCGACGGGCTCGAAAGAGAGCTCGGAGCCGAGTTGCCCCGCCAGCGTTTCGAGCGTCCCCTTGAGAGCAAAGAAGTCCGCCGGCTCGCCGCCCCCCCGCCAGGACTTGACCACCAGCGGCCCCACGGCAAGACACCCAATCCGATGCGGCTCATGGTCCGGAGCGTCCCGCTCCCCCGGAAAGCCCCCAGACAAGGGGCCGACGGGCCGAAATCCGCCGCCATCCGGCGAATTTCGTCCCGTCGGCGGGTGGTTGAGGTAGACGCGGGCGGACTCGAAGAGCGAGATGCGGGTGGCGCCGTGGGCCTGGTTGCGCTGGGCTACGTCGAGCAGGGAGCCGAGGACGGTCGTCCGCATCACGGACTGGTCCTCGGACAGTGGGTTGGCGATGACGACCGGGGTGGCCCGTGGGTCGTCCGCGGGGATCCGCAGCCGCTCGACCTGGCCCAGGTCGGTGAAGCTCCAGCCGACGACTTCGTCGAAGCCCAGGTCCCGCATCGCGTCCTCCGCCCGGCGCCGCAGCCGCTGATCGCGGGTCAGGCCGCCGACCCGGCCGGCGACCGCCGGCAGCGTGCTTGGCAGGTGCTCGTCGAGACCGTGGACCCGGCCGACCTCCTCGACCAGGTCGACCTCGCGGGTGACGTCGTGGTGGCGGTCGGCCGGGACCGTGACCTCGAGGTCCTCGCCAACCGCCTCGACGCCGAAGCCGAGCCGCTCGAGATAGGCGACCTGGTCGTCCTGCTCGATCGGCATGCCCAGCAAGCCCTCGACCCGCTCGCCGCGCAGGGTCAGCCGCCGCGGCTGCGGGATCTCAGCGGCGACGTCGATCGTCCCCGGCACCAGCTTCGCGCCGCAGAGCTCGACGATCAACCGCGACGCGATCCGCTGCGCCCGCAGGCAGAGCTCGGGGTGCAGCTGCTTCTCGAAGCGCGAGGAGGCCTCCGAGCGCAGGCCGAGCATCCGCGAGGTGCGCAGGATGTTGGTCCCGTTCCAGTTGGCGACCTCGAGCAGGACGTTCGTCGTCTCAGCGGAGACCTCGCTGCGCTGCCCGCCCATGATCCCGGCGATTCCCGAGGGCCCGTCCGCATCGCAGACGAGGACCGTCTCGGCGTCGAAGGCGCGCTCGGCGTCGTCGAGCGTCCTCATCTTCTCGCCCTCGGCCGCGGCGCGGACCCTCAGCGCGCCGCCGGGAACCTTGTCGAGGTCGAAGGCGTGCAGCGGCTGCGCGGTCAGCAGCATCACGTAGTTGGTGATGTCGACGACGTTGTTGATCGGCCTCTGCCCCGCGGCGGCGAGGCGCGCCTGGAGCCAGAGCGGCGAGGGGCCGATGGTGACGTCGGTGAAGACGCGGGCGGTGAACCTGGGGCAGAGCTCGGGCACCTCGACCGACACCGAGGCGAAGTCGCCGGCCTCGCCCCTGCCCTCCGCAGGTGCGTCCTCGGCCCACGGCTTGGGCCCCAGCGGGGCGCCGCTGATCGCGTGCACCTCGCGGGCGACGCCGTAGACGCCGAAGCAGTCGACCCGGTTCGGCGTCACCTCCAGCTCCAGCACCGGCTCGGCGATCGGCAGCACCTCGGCAAGCGGCGTGCCCGGCGCGAGCCCGTCCTTCTCGAGCACGAGGATCCCGGGCGATCCCTCCCCCAGCCCCAGCTCGGACGCGGCGCAGATCATCCCGGCGGACCTGACCCCGCGCAGCTTCGCTTCGCCGATCTCCTGCCCGCCCGGCATCGCCGCCCCCGGCAGCGCCACCGGGACCGTCTGGCCCGCGGCCACGTTGGGCGCGCCGCAGACGATCGTCCTCTCCCCATCCCCGGTGTCCACCGTGCAGACACTCAGCCGGTCCGCGTTGGGATGCGGCTCGGCGGTGAGCACCCGGCCGACGACGAAGCCGTCGGCCGAGGGCGGGCCGAGGACGCCGACCCGCTCGACCTCGGTGCCGGTCATCGCCAGGCGCTCCGCCAGGGCCCCCGGCTCGACGCCCGGGTCGCAATGCTCGCGCAGCCATGAATACGGGACCCTCATGAGAACTGCTCCAGGACCCGAACGTCGTTGTCGAAGAAGCGCCGCAGGTCGGGGACCCCGTGGCGCAGCATCGCGATCCTCTCGACCCCCATGCCAAAGGCGAAGCCCTGGACCCGCTCGGGGTCGTATCCGTTCGATTCGACGAAGCCGAGCACATTGGGGTCGACCATGCCCGCGCCGCCGACCTCGATCCAGCCGATCCCCTTGCAGAGGTTGCAGCGCCCCCCGCCGGCCAGCTCGCCGGTCCCCTCGCACTGGAAGCAGGAGACGTCGAACTCGACGCTGGGCTCGGTGAAGGGGAAGAAGTGCGGCCGCATCCGCGCCTCCCGGTTGCCGCCGAAGATCGCCCGCAGCATCTCGTCGAGCGTCCCCTGCAGGTCGGCGAGCGTGATCCCCTCGCCGATCGCCAGCCCCTCGACCTGGTGGAACATCGGGCTGTGGGTGGCGTCGGAGTCGCGCCGGTAGACCTTGCCAGGGGCGATCATGAAGATCGGCGGCGGCTGGGACTCCATGCTGCGCACCTGCACCGGCGAGGTGTGCGTGCGCAGCAGCACCTCGGGGTCGGATTGCACGTAGAAGGTGTCCTGGAGCATCCGCGCGGGGTGACCGGGCGGGTGGTTGAGCGCGGTGAAGTTGTAGTAGTCGTGCTCGACCTCGGGACCCTCCATCACCCGGTAGCCGAGGCCGACCATCACGTCCTCGATCAGCCGCGTGGTGCGGGTTATCAGGTGGATGTGGCCGACCGGCCGCGGCGGGGCCCCGGGCAGGGTCACGTCGACGCGATCGGCGGCGAGCCGCGACTCCAGCTCGCTCGCGTCGAGGGCGGCGGCGCGCTCCTCCAGCAGCGACTCCAGCTCCTTGCGGGCCTCGTTGGCGCCGGCGCCGAGCGGGCCGCGTTCCTCGGCGGGCAGGTCGGCGATCCCGCGCAGGATCGTCGTCAGCTCTGCCTTGCGGCCGAGGTAGCGGACCCGCAGCTCCTCCAGCTCCGCGGTGCCGGAGGCGGCGTCGATCGCCGCGGCAGCCTCGACCCTGATCTCCTCGATCCGGTCAAGCACCTTTGGGACCCTCCGGCATGGCGAGCGACGATATCCGCTCGGCGCAGATGGCGGCCACGGCGGCCACGTTGAGCGACTCGGCCCCCTCCGGCCGTAGGGGAATCGTCACCCGCTCCTCGCAGGCGGCGAGCACCTCGGCCGGCAGCCCCTCGCGCTCGGCGCCGAGGCAGAGCGTCCCGGCGCCATCCAGGGCCGAGAGGGCCTCGCCACCGTGGGCGACCAGCGCGATCCGCGGCGCCGGCGTCGCCGCGACCTCGGCCCAGGCCACGGCCTGGGCGAAGACCGAGCCCATGCTGGCCCGCACCGCCTTGGGCGAGAAGGGATCGGCGCAACCGGGGCCGAGCACCACCACCCCGCCGAGCAGGGCATGGGCGCTGCGGAGGATCGTGCCGACGTTGCCCGGGTCCCCCACCCCGTGCAGGTACAGGCAGGGCGATTGACCTGGCTCCGAGAAGCGCCGCGGCCAGACCGCGATCGCCCGCGTGCCCGAACCTAGGCTCGAGACCTCGGCGAGCAGCGAGGGCTCCACCTCCTCGCCCCCGAGCCCGCTGCCCGCGGCGGTGAGGAGGAAGCACGGCTCCGCGCCGGCGGCCAGCCCGGCCTCGACCAGGTCCTCGCCCTCGGTGACGAAGGCGCGCTCGCGCTCGCGGTGCTTGCGGTCGCGCAGCTTGCGGACCAGCTTCAGCTTCTCGTTGTGGGGGCTCTCGATCATCGGGTTCTGGTGGGTGGTCGTGTCGTCTTCTTGCTCTGCGTTTCTTCTCCTGGAACGAAAAAGCGGGCCGTAAGACGGCCCGCCCGGGAAAGTGGAGTCTGGCTGCGGCTAGGCGGCCGCACCCTCCCGGGCCAACTCCACGAATCGGCGGAACGCATCGCGGTCGTTGACCGCGATGTCGGCGAGCATCTTCCGGTTCACCTCGACGCCGGCCGCGTCGAGGCCATGGATCAACTGCGAGTAGCTCATGCCCTCCAGCCGCGCCGCGGCGTTGATCCGGGTGATCCAAAGCCGGCGGAACTCGCGCTTGCGGTTTCGCCGGTCGCGGTATGCGTACATCCCCGACCGCTGCACCTGCTCTTTGGCGAAACGGTAGGAGGAATTCTTGCGCCCGAAGTAGCCCTTCGCTTCCTTGAGGACCTTGCGGCGCTTCTTGCGCGCGTGGACGGAGCGCTTGACCCGGCTCACTTCCCGCCTCCGAGCAGGTGGCGCACCGTCTTGACGTCTGACGGGGCGATCTCGACCGGCCGCGCCATCCGCCGCTTGCGCTTCGGCGACTTTTTCTCGAGGATGTGGCTCGAGTAGGCACGCCGCCCGCGCAGCTTGCCAGTCGCGGTCTTCTTGAAGCGCTTCTTGGCGCCGGAGTGGGTTTTCATCTTGGGCATCGGAGTGGCTATTGAAGCAGACGGGCGCCCTTCGGTGCAGGCACTCTTTCCGGTTGACGGGCGGGGCGCAGGGTACTGTGGCGCCCGATGCGCATCGTCTACGTGGTCGGAACGCGGCCGAACTTCGTCAAGACGGCCCCGGTGATCGGCGCCCTGCGGGCGCGGCTGCCGGAGGGGCGCCACGCGCTCGTCCACACCGGCCAGCACTACGACCGCCCGATGTCGGCGGTCTTCCTCGAGGAGCTGGCCGTGCCGGCGCCCGATCACATGCTCGAGGTCGGCTCGGGCACCCACGCGCAGCAGACGGCGCGCGTGATGGAGCGACTGGAGCCGGTGCTGGCGGAGGAGCGCCCCGACCTGGTGATCGTTCCCGGCGACGTCAACTCGACCCTGGCGGCGGCCCTGACCGCGGCGAAGATGCAGATCCCGATCGCCCACGTGGAGTCGGGGCTGCGCAGCTTCGACCGCACGATGCCCGAGGAGATGAACCGGATCGTCGCCGACCAGCTCTCCGATCATCTCTTCCTGCACTGCCAGGACGCCGCAGACAACCTGCGCGCCGAGGGCATCGCCGAGCAGCGCGTGCACTTCGTCGGCAACACGATGATCGACACCCTGGTCACGCTCGAGGAGCGCTTCCGCGCCGCGGGAGCCGCGGGACGCCTCGGGGTCGAGCCGGGCGCCTACATTCTCGTCACCCTCCACCGCCCCGCCTTGGTCGACGGGCCGCTGCTGGCGGAGACGGTTGCGCAGCTGGCGGCTCTGGCGAGCGAGATGCCCGTCGTCTTCCCGGTCCACCCCCGCACGCGCAAGATGATGGAGGCGATCGACTCAGAGCACCCCGGCCTGCTCCTCTGCGAGCCGCTCGGCTACCTCGACTTCCTCTCGCTGCTGGCCGACGCCGGCGCCGTCCTCACCGACTCCGGCGGCATCCAGGAGGAGACGACCTACCTAGGCATCCCCTGCTTCACCCTGCGAGCCAACACCGAGCGCCCGATCACAATCGCCGAAGGCACCAACACCCTCCTCGGCCTAGACCCAACCGCGATAGCTCAAATCCCCCAAGCTCTAGCCCAGCGCCCGGCAGAGAGGCCCAAGCCCCCGCCTTTATGGGACGGCCGCGCCTCCGAGCGAATCGCCGACACCCTCACATAGGAAGGGCGCCGGGGGCGAGGTCTCCCGGGAACTCCCGGCGAAGCCGGCCCGGGAGACCTCGCCCCCGGCGCCCGCCCTAAGCAGCCGCGTCGTCAGCGTCGTCAGCCGGTTTCTCGGCCGGCGTCGCCTCGGGCTCAGCTTGAGCAGCCTCTTTCCCCGGCGCCAGCAGCATGCTCATGTTGCGACCTTCCTGAAGTGGATGGGACTCGATCACGGCGAGTCCGTCGAGGTCCTCGAAGAGCCTCTGAAGCAGCGCCCTCCCCCGCTCCGGGTGGGCCTGCTCGCGGCCACGGAACATGATCGTGATCTTGACCTTGTCCTGGTGGCGCAGGAAGCGCTCGACGTGGCCCTTCTTGGTTTCGTAGTCGTGCTGGGCGATCTTCGGCCGCAGCTTGATCTCGCGGATGTTGACCTGCTGCTGGTGCTTTCGCGCCTGCTTCTGCTTCTGCTCCTGCTCGTACTTGTACTTCGAGTAGTCGAGCAGGCGGGTGACCGGGGGCTTCGAGCCGGGGGCGACCTCGACCAGGTCGAGGTCGGCGTCCTGGGCGCGTTTCAGCGCGTCGGCGATCTCGACGATGCCGAGCTGCTCTCCCTCGGCCCCGATCAGGCGGACTTTGGGTACGCGGATCCGCTCGTTGATCCGAGTCGTGTCGCGCTCCGGTGGGCGCCGGTCGAACCTACGCGGAACCGGCACTAGCTAAAAGTGTCGTGGAGCTTCAAGAGGACGAGATGTAGAGGTGCGGGCACGGGACGCTCAGCGGCGCGAGGTCTTTTGCGTGCCTGCGATCAAGTCGTTGAAGTATAGACAGAGGCGGCGCGTTGAGCCAGGGCGCTGGTCAAGAGGGCGCGCTCTCCGCCTGGATTCGCGCGGCGAACTCCGCCGCCGGCATCCCCCCCATCTCACCCTGCTCGTGCGAGCGGACTGCCAGGGCCCCGGCCTCTTCCTCGCGATCGCCGACGACGAGCATGTACGGGTACCGCCCGAGCTCGGCGTCGCGGATCTTCTTGCCGACCGACTCCGAGCGGGTGTCGACCTCGACCCGCACACCGGACTCGCGCAGCTCGGCGACGACCCGCCCGGCGTACTCGTTGTGACGGTCGGAGACGGGCAGGACGACCGCCTGCACCGGCGCCAGCCAGACGGGGAAGCGACCGGCATAGTGCTCGATCAGGATCCCGGCGAAGCGCTCCATCGAGCCGAGCAGGGCGCGGTGGATCATCACCGGGCGGTGGGTGGCGTCGTCGGCGCCGACGTAGCCGAGGTCGAAGCGCTCGGGCATCTGGAAGTCGAGCTGGCAGGTACCGCACTGCCAGGAGCGGCCGAGGGCGTCGGTGACGTGGAAGTCGATCTTCGGCCCGTAGAAGGCGCCGTCGCCGGGATTGAGCTCGTACTCGCGGCCCTGGCGCTCCAGCGCCTCGGTCAGTGCCGCCTCCGCCTTTGTCCACTGCTCCTCGGAGCCCATCGACTTCTCCGGCCGGGTCGAGAGCTCGACCCTCACGTCCTCGAAGCCGAAGCGCGCGTAGAGCTCGTCGATCGCCGCGCAGATGTCGGCGACCTCGTCGGCGATCTGCTCCTCGGTGCAGTAGACGTGGGCGTCGTCCTGGGTGAAGGCGCGCACGCGCAGCAGGCCGTGCAGGACGCCCTCGCGCTCGTTGCGCGAGACGCGGCCGAACTCGGCCAGGCGCAGCGGCAGCTCGCGGTAGGAGTGGCGCTCGGAGTCGAAGACGAGGCAGGCGCCGGGGCAGTTCATCGGTCGCAGCGCCAGGCGGCGCTCGTCGGACTGCATGAAGTACATGTCGTCGCGGTAGTTGTCCCAGTGCCCGGAGCGGTGCCAGAGCTCCTCGTCGAGCACCTGCGGCGTGGCGATCTCCTTGTAGCCGCGCTTGCGCAGCTGAGCCTGGACCTCGTCCTCGATCAGGTGCAGCAGGGTCGTCCCGTTGGGTAGCCAGAAGGGCATCCCCGGCGACTCTTCCCGCAACATGAAGATGCCGAGATGGGGGCCGAGGCGACGGTGGTCGCGCGCCTTGGCCTGCTCGATCAGCTCCAGGTGCGCGGCGAGGTCCTTCTTCGAAAAGAAGGCGGTGCCGTAGATCCGGGTCAGCATCTGGCGCTTCTCGTCGCCGCGCCAGTAGGCGCCGGCGAGGGAGCTGAGCTTGATCGCCTTGATCCGCCCCGTCGAGGGGCCGTGGGGGCCGCGGCAGAGGTCCTCGAAGGGACCGTTGCGGTAGAGCGAGACCGTCTCGACGCCTTCGCCTGAGACCAGGTCGCGGATCAGCTCGACCTTGTAGTCCTCGCCCTGGCCCTCGAAGACCTCGATCGCCTCGGCCACCGGCACGTCGCGGCGCTCGAAGGGCTCGTCGGCCTCGATGTGAGCGCGCATCGCCGCCTCGATCCCCTCCAGATCGGCGTCGCTGACCTTGACGTCCTCGGGAAAGTCGAAGTCGTAGTAGAAGCCGTTCTCGATCGCCGGCCCGATCGTCACCTTGGTGCCGGGATAGAGCTCCTGCACCGCCTCGGCCATCACATGGGCGGCGTCGTGGCGGATCAGGTCCAGTGCCTCGGGGTCGCGGTCGGTGAGGATCGCGATCCCGGCCCCGTCCGGGAGCGGCGCGGAGAGGTCGCGCAGCTCCCCGTCGACGCGGATCGCCAGGGCGGCCTTGGCCAGCCCCGGCCCGATCGCGGCAGCGGCGTCGGCGCCGGTGGCACCGACGCCCAGCTCCAGCGGCTTTCCGTCCGGCAGGTTGACCGTGATCTTCGTCGTGGCCTCCATCCCCGCAGCCATGCTACGCGGCGTCGTTAACCGCTGACTTCGTGGTTAGGGATGCATATACATCCTTAAGCGGGAACTCAGCGGTTTAGCGAGGGCCTTGGCGGGCTTGGCGGACGGCGACCAGGGGGCAGGGGGTCTGGCCGGGGACCGGTGCGGTGACTTCCCAGAGGACATACGGGGAGGCGATGCGCTTGACCCGGAGGCCTGGGAAGGGAGGCTGGCCCGGCGTGGATTCGGCGACCACGAAGCGGACGCCTGCCGGCAGCCGGTCCCCGACTCCCTCGGCGGAGTCGATGCAGACGCGCCCCCCGCGCAGCTCCCATGCGATGTACGGGGTGCCGTGTTCGTCGGCGAGCAGCTGCGTGGAGGCGAGAACGAGGGTTGGGCCCTCGCCTACCGACGACCGCAGGTCGGTGAGGGCAGGCGAATAGGAGGAGGGCCCGACCGGGGCGTTGGCGAGCGCCAGCAGCGAGCAGCCGCCCGCGACGAGCAGGTAGAGCCAGGCGACCGGGCGGCGCAGGAGGGGCAGGACGATGACCAGGGCCGCCAGCGGCGCGCCGATCTCGATCGCCTTGGCCGCGGTGTACGGCGTGCCGAGCGCCCGGGCCGCGGCGTAGGCGAGCACGGCGGCAGCGAGGCCGGCGAGAAGGGCCGTCTCGCGGCGGCGCCAGCAGAGAAAGGCCCCGTAGGCCAGCAGGACCGAGGCGAACGCGGCGCCGAGGAAGTAGCCGAATGCCGGCACCGCTCCGTCGCCGGGGCTGAGGCGGAAGTCGCCGGAGGGCCAGACCCCGAGCGCCTCGAAGGGCGAGATCTGGCCGAAGAGGTTGCCGAGGCCGGGGCCGTGGGGGTCGAAGGTCTCAAACTGTTGGAAGTCGATCATCCGGCCGATCTCGGGGGCGGTCAGGACGAGGAAGAGGAGAGACGCCCAAAGAGCGCTCAGGCCCGCGGGTCCTGTCGCCGTAGGGGACCCACCGCCCCTTCCGGTCGCTAAAGCGTCCTCAGGGGCGGTCCCCCCTACGACGCCACCCGCGGGAGGAGCGGTCTTGCGGCGAACGAGCTCTATGAGCACCCAGATTGCTGCTGCGGGGAGCAGCCAGATGAGGGCGGGGAAGCTGTAGGTGTAGACGGAGCCGGCTGCGATCAGCGCGGCCGGGACGAAGCGGAGAGGAAGCTTTTGCCACTCCGGATCGCGGGATGCCTCGCGGAGGGCTAGGACGAAGGCCAGGAAGAAGAGGGCCTGCATGGTCTCCTTGAAGGCGCCCTGGGCGAAGTAGGAGGCGACCATGTAGGTGAGGCCGACGACGAGGGCGGCGGGGATGCGGAGTTGCGGGGGCTCCTCGCGGAAGGCCGTGAGAGCGGTGAGCGACGCGAGCACGGCGACGGCGATCGTGAGGCCGGTGAAGCCCTGGACCAGCCCTATGCCGAGGCCGCCGTGGAGTGCGACGACGATCGCGTGGGGCCCAAGCGGGTAACCCTGGTGCAGGAGCTGGGAGCCCTCAGCGGCGGCGAGGCGGTCGGTGGCCAGCAGGTGCTGGGACATGTCCGGGTTGAAGCTGGTGCCGAGAATGCCGAAGTGGCCCTCGGCGACGAAGGGAAGCCCGGTGAGGAGGAGTGCGAGCAAAGCCACCGGCGCGCCGGTGCGCAGCGCCTCCCCGCCGCCGTGGAGCCGCGGCCAGAGGTAGGCGACGGACGCGACCGAGAGGAGCAGGACGAGGGCCGCGGACACCGCACCCTCCCCCGGCAACCGAACCGTCGCCCAGCAGATCGCGCAGAGCAATGCCAGCCCCACGGCGGGAGCCAGCCACGACCAGCGCCGCACTCCGGCGAGAGCCAGCGCAGCCTGTCCGATCGCGAGCGAGGAGGCGCCGACGACGAGCACCGCTGCGTAGGTCCCGGCCACGAAGCGCCGAGCCTAGCCGAAGCGCCGGGTGCCAGACGCAGGACGGAGAGCCGGGTGAATGGGCGCTACTGGGCTCGAACCAGTGACCTCCAGCTTGTCGAGCTGGCGCTCTCCCAACTGAGCTAAGCGCCCCGGGCACCTGAATCTAGCAGCGGGGAGCCCGAAGGCGGTGGCTGCGGGAAGGCCGGGTCACGCATCCGCGGGTCCACGACGTTCCGGACTCAAGTCGATCCCTGCAACGACCGATGCAGGGGAGTGTGAGGGGTGCAACTTATCCCCGAACACAGTGTTTCTCTAGATGTAAAGGACTGACGAGCCAGGGAAGCAAAGTCTCACTTGGTGGCACGTCCTTCGGAAGCAAGGGGCCCCTCACGGGGCCCTTTTCCGTTCAGCCCATGACCTGGACGAGAACGGTCCGCTCCCGCGGCCGGTCGTCGAAGTCGACCAGCACCAGTTGCTGCCAGGTGCCGAGAGCCATCCGCCCGTCGATCACCGGCACCGTCTCTGAGGCCCCGATCAGGGAGGCCCGCTGGTGCGCGTGCGAGTTGGTGTCATGGTTGAGCCGGTTGTGCTCGTAGTCGCCATGGGCGGGAACCAGCCGCTCCAGCGTCTCCCCCAGGTCCTTCACGCCGCCCGGCTCGTACTCCATCGTCGTTATCGCCGCGGTCGACCCACGCACGAACGCGCTCACCTGGCCCTCAACGACACCGGCCTCCTCGATCGCTCCCTGAACGGCGGCCGTGATGTCGATTACCTGGCCTTCTCCCTGGGTCGACAGCGAAATCCCGGCGGTGCGGATCTCCATCCGGCCAAGCTACCCGACCGGGAGCCCCGGCTAGTCCCTCCTAGTAGCTGGCTTCCAGCCTGACCCAGAACTGGGGGCCGGCGAGCGGAAAACGCGGCGCGCCGGGGAAGGCAACCGAAAGATTGCCGCCCCAGGCTTTCGTCCCGTCGGCGGCGGCGACGTAGTGACCGGCGCGGGAGAAGGGACGGGGCGGGTCCAGCTTGGCCGCCGTCAACGCTTCGTTCTTGGCAAACGAGCGAGACGGCGCCATCGCCAGCGCGTACCGGACCACGGCCATCTTCCCCCTGCTCTCTTCCCTGATCGCGAAGTAGAGGGCTTTCGAGCCGACCTGGAAGGCGAGGAACTCCGTGGCGGCAAGCGCTTCCCGCTGGCCGGCCTGCAGGACGTTGAAGGAGAAGCCGGGTCCGTTCCCGACCGGACGGGCATATCGCTTCGCGGATGCGCGACGTGGGCCGCGCGAGGAACAGCGCAGTCGAAGCGGGCTTCGGATTTGCCCTTTCACCCGGTGTGCGCGCACGTCGACGTAGCGTTTCTCGCCGGTGAAGCGGACCTTGCCGACGAATACGCCGGGGCGGCTCGTGAACCGGTGCGCGCCCCTGCAGCGCCGGCGCCGGGGGGACTTGACCACCTGGCCGGAGGGCCGAAACCGCACCGCGATCCTGCCGAGCCCGCCGAAGGAGGCCTTGATCCGCCGCGTCGTCACGGTGCCGCGGGCGACGTACATGCTGACCGACTTGCCCTCCCGCCGGAAGCTCTTGCGACCCGATCCAGGGGCCCGGTGCCTGCGGACGATCACGCCCACGACGTCGCCAATCGCGACCACGGAGAGGTCATAGCCTTGGCGCGTCTGGATCTGGAAACGCGATTCCCAGGAGCGTCGTGGCTTGGGGGCGTCGACGCGAGCGCGTACAAGCGCGCGAAACTTCTTCGGGACCGCAGTCGGTATGTCAAGGGGGCTGGCCAGGGACGCCGGCGGAGTCGCGAGGAGGGCCGTCGCCAGGAAGGGCATGCAGAGCCAGCGGGCGCGGCGGTTCATCCGACCCTCCCCGCCCGCCTGAACAGCCGCCCGACTTCCTTGCCGAAGTAGGGGCCGAAGTCCGTCGCGGGGTCATCCCTGTAGCCGTAGCTGGTGACGCTGTTGAGGATCTCGTTGCCGATCGTCCACCCACCGCCCGAGGCACCGCCGGTGACGTTGCACTCGGCGGCGAGGTTGAGCGGGCCGGGAGAGAGGATCGAGAGCACGTCGTGGCCGAGGTACGGGGTATCGGTGCAGACGCTCTGCGTTTCCCCGTTGAAGGGCGGTTCCGCCGAGTAGCCGTGGATGTCGAATACCTGCCTCGGCTCGAGGCCCCAGGCGATCCCGGTGCCCCCGACCGCCTCGGCGAGGCGCTGACCACGTCCGTTTCGGGAGACGACGGCCGCGCCGACGTCGTAGTTCTGGCTGGCCGTCACGCGCCAGCGCCGCGTCGTGTCGATCCACTTCGCCGGAAAGACCCCAAAGGGGCGTTGCCCGTACCGGTAGCCGGGCACGAACACCCAGCGGAAGTCGATCCAGTTGCCCCGGCGGCCGCCCGTGTGCACGCAGTGCGCCGCCGTCATCACCACGCTGAAGTTGGGGGCGTTGACCGAGGTGCCCGAGCAGCGGCCGAGGCCGAATGGGGTCACGAGGAAGACCACCCCATGCTGGCGAGTCGTCGGGGCCGTGGAATCGGGGACCATTTCGGATTTCGAGCTCGCCGTGGCCGCCGCTCCCCTCGGCTCCAGCGGCGGGTAGACATGCGGGGCGCCGGCCCCCAGCCCCGCCGGTCTCCTTCGCAGTGCGATCGCCGGCTGCTCGGCCACCTGCACGTCAAGCGGCTTCGCCCGCCTCATCCGCTCCGCTGTCCAGAACGCAACCGCGTCCTGGCCCGTTGCCGGCATGACAGCCGCAGCGACGGCGGCCTGGGGCGCGCCCGTACCCGCACCGAGCCACGCTACCGCCGCTCCCAGCGCGATTCCCGCACTCAGCGGACGCATCCCCCAGCCAAATGCGCTCATCGAAAGAAGTCTACTTGTGCGCAACGGACGGTACCCATGGGTGAAATAAGGCGCCCACCGGAATCGAACCGGTGTAAACGGCTTTGCAGGCCGCTGCGTAACCACTCCGCCAGGGCGCCAGAGGGACGAAGGGTAGCGGCGCGAGGCTGGGACTCGCCGCGCCGGCGGCCACGTCCTATGCGGCGCGCTGATCGTGGCCCAGGTCGTCGTCTACGTCGAGGATCAGGTTGTCTTCTGCCGTGCGGCGAACCTGGAAGTCGAGTGGCGAGCGTTCCTCCAGCTCGCGGAGGAGCTCGACCGGTTCGTCGAGGTGCATCGAGATCGTCGCCCGTCCCTCGGAGAAGCGCTCGACCGAGATCTCCGAGGTGCCGTCGATCTGCCCGGCGGCATCCTCGAAGCCGACCAGCTGGGAGAAGTCGTCGAACGGGCCGATCTCGACCCTGACGATTCCCTCGTAGAGACCCCGGGCCGCACGCTCGATCTCGCTGTTTCCCTGGCCGCCCTCTCCTCCGGCGGGACCGGCTGCGCCCGCCTGGGCCTCGGTCAGCTCCTGGGCTCGCCGGCCGACCTCGACCGCCTCTCGCAGCGCCTTCATCCGGATCCGGGTCGCCTGGCCGCGCGCCTGGGACTGGATCTCCTCCAGCCTCGACGAGACAGACTCGAGCGAGGCGAGGCGGCGATCCTGCTGTTCGCTCGCCTCGGCGAGCTGCTCGCGCAGGCCACGGATCTCGCGCTCGCGCTCGATCACCATCGCCGAGAGAGAGGCGAGCTCCTCTTCCGCCTCGGCCGCAGACTCGGCGGCTTCCCGCCAGCGCGTCAGCGCGTCCTCGGCACCGCGCTCCAGCGCCGAGCTTCGTGCGTCCCATGCCGCCAGCGCCGCATCCACCTCGGAGCGGCGATAGCCGAAGAGCGCCCTCCGGAAGCTAGCCATGCGCGGCACCGTAGAGGTGCCCTCGGACGCCATCCTGCGCCGCCTGGAGATCGACCCGCGGCGCCTCGCGCCAGAGATCCTCCAGCTGATAGCGCTGCCGTGCCTCCTCGGTGAACACGTGCAGGACGCAGTCGAGGTAGTCGAGGACGATCCAGCCGGCGGCCTCTGCCGCCTCGGCCCCCGCCGGGAGCAGGCCGCCGTCCTGCTTGAGCCGCAACTTCGCCTCGTCGGCGATCGCCCGCGCCTGGCGCTCGTTGCCCGCCGTGCAGATGACCAGGAAGTCCGTGTAGGCGACGAGCTTGCGCATGTCGAGGACGACGATCTCTCGCGCAGCTTTGGAGTCGGCCAGCTCCGCGAGACGCTGGGCCAGCGCCTCGGAGCGCGCGACCTTGCCCTTCTCGGCGCTCACCGGTAGATGCCCTTCTCTTCGATGAACCGGGCCACCGACTCGGGCACCTGGTAGCGCAGCGGCCTCCCTGCGGCGGCCCGCTCCCGAACCGAGGAGGAGGAGACGCCGAACTGCGGCATCTCCAGCATCGTCGCCCTGCCCTCGGCGCCGAGGCTGCGCATCACGGCGGCAACCTCGGCCTCGGAGACGCCCGCGCGCCGGGCTACCGCGACGCGGGCCAGATCCGTCACCCTGCTGGGCTCGCGCCAGCTCTCCAGTCCGACCGCGGCGTCCGCCCCCATCACGAAGACCAGCTCCCTGTCGCCACGTTCCTCTGCAAGCAATTCCAAGGTCTCATACGTATAGGACGGCCCCTCGCGCTCGACCTCGAGCGTGGAGACCGTGAAGCGCGAGTCGTCGGCGGCGGCGAGGCGGGTCATCGCCAGCCGCAGCTCGCGACCGGGGTCGTCGGCGATCCGCTTGTGGGGCGCCTCGCCGGTGGGGACGAGGACAACCTCCTCGAGGCCGAGCTGCCAGAGCGCCTCCTGGGCGAGGGCGAGATGGCCGAGGTGCGGCGGGTTGAAGGCCGATCCGAGAACGCCGATGCCGCCGGCGGAAGAGCTACTCACGTACTTGGCCGTCGCCGTGGACGACGTACTTGTAGGTCGTCAGCTCACGCAGCCCGATCGGACCGCGAGCGTGCAGCTTCTGGGTCGAGTTGCCGATCTCCGCGCCCATCCCGAACTCGAAGCCGTCGGTGAAGCGGGTCGAGGCGTTGGTGTAGACGACGGCGGCGTCGACCCCGGCGGTGAAGCGTTCCGAAGCCTCGGTCGTGGAGGTGACGATCGCCTCGGAGTGGGTCGTGCCGTGGCTGTTGACGTGCTCAATCGCGTCCTCCAGCGAGTCGACCACGCCGACGACCATCTTGAGGTCGAGGTACTCGGTGCCCCAGTCCTCCTCGCTCGCGGCGCCGACCTCCACGCCCCCGGAAAACGAGCGCGTCACCTCGTCCCCGACCAGATCGACCCCCGCCGCGTGCAGATCCGCCAGCACGTCGGGCAGGAAGTCCGCCGCCACGTCGGCGTGGACGAGCAGGGTCTCGGCGGCGTTGCAGACACCCGGGCGCTGCACCTTCGCGTTGTAGGCGATCTTCCGCGCCATCTGCAGGTCGGCGTCTGCATGCACGTAGACGTGGCAGTTGCCCGCTGCTGCGTAGATCACCGGCACCGTCGCCACGTCCTTGAGGGCGTTCTTCAGCCCTTCCCCTCCGCGCGGGATCAGGAGGTCGACAAGGCCTTCCTGCGTCGCGAGCTCGGCAAGGCCCTCGCGTCCGCCGCCGGTCAGCAACAGCACGGCGTCCTCGGGCAGTCCCGTCTCGACGAGTGCTGCGCGCACCACGGCGGCGAGCGCCCCGTTCGAGCGCTCCGCGTAGCTCGAGCCCCGAAGCACGATCGCATTCCCGCTCTTGATCGTCAGCGCCGCGCAGTCGATCGTCACATTCGGCCGAGCCTCGTAGACGACGGCCACCACGCCAAGCGGCACCCGGACCTTGCGCAACTCCAGTCCGCTGATCAGCCTCTTCCGCTCCAGCTCGTCGCCAACCGGGTCTTCGAGCGCCGCAACCGTCCTGACTCCTTCGGCCATAGCGGCAACCCGCTCCTCGGTAAGCGTCAGCCGGTCCCGCAGCGCCTGCGTCAGCCCAGCCGCCCGCTCGTCGGCCAGATCCGCCGCGTTCGCCTCGAGAATCTCGGCCTTCCGCTCACCAAGCAGCCGCGCGGTCGCCTCCAGCGCAGCGTCCTTGGTCGCGGTCGGAGCTCCCGCCAGATCCCGAACAGCCCGCCGAGCGGCAACGCAGCTTTCCTCGACGCTCCTAGTCGTGACGGCCATGGACCGCAAAGGGTAGCCATGAGCGCCGGGGACCCCTCCCAAAACGCTCGGCAGGAGCCTCGCTGGAGTGTTTTGGGAGGGGTCCCCGGCGCTCAGACCAACACGAATCTGTCTCGGTGGATGACCTCATCCGCAGCATGCGGGAGAAGCTCCTGTACCTCGGCACTTTTCAGGCCCTTCACCTGTCTCAGCTCCAGCGCCGAGTAGTCGGTGATCCCCTTGCCGATCGTCGACCCATTCACGGCGACCTCGACCGCATCGCCGGCGTCGAAGTCACCTTCGATCCCGGTGATGCCCACCGGTAGCAGGCTCGAACCGCTCTCGCGCAGGACCCTGGCAGCTCCGTCGTCGATCAGGATCTGACCCCGCGCGGGCTTGGCGTACTTAAGCCAGAGCTTGAAGCTAGAAGCCTTCGAGGAGCGGGCGGCAAAGCGTGTGCCGATGGCCTCGCCGGTGGCTGCCTTTACAAGCGTTCCCGCAGTGGTCCCGTTGCAGATCACAGACGGGATGCCTGCGTCACCCGCCATCTCAGCAGCCGCAACCTTGCTTTTCATCCCCCCCGAGCCAAACGCCGACGTACGAGAACTGACGTCCAGCTTTCCGATTTGAGCCAGATCCACCTCCGCGATGCGTTCCGCGTCTGGGTCGACGCGGGGATCGGCGAGATGGAGACCGTCCGTATTTGTCAGCAGCACGAGCAGCCGCGCGTCGAGAAGGATCGCCACCTGGGCGGCGAGGAAGTCGTTGTCGCCGAAGGTGATCTCGTCGGTGGCGGTGGTGTCGTTCTCGTTGACGACCGGCACCACGTCCCATTCGATCAGCCGCCGCAGCGTCTGGCGCGCGTTGAGGTAGTTGGTGCGTGCGCCGATGTCGGCCGCGGTCAGCAGAACCTGGGCGGCGCGGGTGCCGTGCTCGGCCAGCCGGCTCTCGTAGGCTCGGAAGAGATCGCCCTGCCCGACCGCCGAGGCCGCCTGCAGCTCGTCCATCGAGCGCGGGCGGACCTGCATCCCCATCAGCCGCATGCCACGCGCAATCGCCCCCGAGGTGACCATCACAACCCGCTCGCCGTCCTTCTCCAGCGCGGCCACCTGCTCGCAAACTGAATCGAGGACATCGGTGCGCAGCGAGCCGTCGTCGGCGGCGACGATCGAGGAGCCGAGCTTCACGACGAGGGTCATCGTGGCCAGTCTAGGCCCGCCGGCTACGGATAAAGCTCGAACTCGTGCTCGCCGACGCGGACGTCGTCGCCGGGCTCGAAACCGGCGGCGCGCAGGGCGGCGATGACGCCGATCTCGTTGAGGCGCTGCTCGAGGTAGGCAAGGGCCTCTTCGTTCTTGACGTCGTGGCGCTCGAAGAGCAGCTCGACGCCGCGGCCGGTGACGCGATAGGCGCCGTCCTCCTCGCGCCGCACCGAGTAGCCGCCCTCGCCCACCGGCCGGTAGACGCGGTGCTCGACCTCGAATTCGGCTGGCTGCCCGTGGGTGCGCTCCAGCCGGGCCGGGGCCGTCTCGGGCAGGGCGGAGAGGATGCGGGCGCGCAGGTCCTCCAGACCCTCGCCGGTGGCCGAGGAGACCGAGAGCACGCCGGGGCCGTCCGCCCCCCTCCGCCGGCGCCACTCGGCCAGAGCGGCCTCGACCTCCTCCCCCGGCAGCAGATCGCGCTTCGAGAGCACGACCAGCTCCGGCAGCCGGTCGAGTCCCGCCCCGTAGGAGGAGAGCTCCGACCGGACTGCCTCGTAGTTCGCCTCGGGATCGCCCTCGAGAGGCGCCAGCTCGACCAGGTGCACGAGCATCGCGCAGCGCTCGACGTGGGCGAGAAACTCATGGCCCAGCCCGGCTCCCTCCGCCGCACCTTCGATCAGGCCGGGGATGTCGGCGACGATCGCCTGCCGCTCGTCGCTCTCGATCGTCCCCAGCACCGGCGAGAGGGTCGTGAACGGGTAGTCGGCGACCTTCGGCGCCGCCCGCGTGAGCCTCCCCAGCAACGACGACTTCCCCGCGTTCGGCAACCCGATCAGCCCCACGTCCGCGAGCAGCTTCAGCCGCAGCTCGATCCACCCCTCCTCCCCGCGGGTCCCGCTCTCGGCAAACCGAGGTGCCTGGCGGGTCGAGTGAGCGAATCGCTTGTTCCCATGCCCCCCGCGCCCACCGTGAGCCACAACCGCCCGCTGCCCGGCCTCGACCAAGTCGACCAAGCTCCCATCCACCGATTCCGCCTGCGTCCCGGCGGGAACCAGGATCTCCCTGTCATCGCCCCTGGCGCCATGGCGCTTCGAGCCTTCCCCATGGGAACCCCTCCCCCCGCGAAAGTGCTTGCTCCCCTTCAGCGCCGCGAGGTCCCGCTTCGACGAGTCACACACAAGCACCACGTCCCCGCCGTGGCCCCCGTCCCCACCATCGGGCCCACCCCGAGGCACATGAGCCTCACGGCGAAACGAGATGCACCCGTTCCCCCCGACTCCACCCTCAACCCAGATCTTCGCCTTGTCGTACATGGCTCGGGAGAGAGTAAGGGGGTCCGGTGCCTCACTCGGCGGGCGGCGGTCTCTTTTTCGCTCGAACCACCCAGCGGGCACGGCAGCGCTGCCAGCGAAAAAGGCAGCCCGCAGAGGGAGGCACCGGACCCCCTCCCGCTTGGGTCGCTCTAGTCCTGCAAGACGGAGATCGTGCGGCCCTTGCGAGACGTCCTGAAGTCAACCGTCCCTGGCCGCGTCGCGAAGATCGTGTGGTCGCGGCCGAGGCCGGTCCCGTCGCCGGGCCAGAAGCGGGTGCCCCGCTGGCGCACGATGATCTCGCCGCCGCTGACCTTCTGGCCGGCGAAGACCTTGACCCCGAGCATCTTGGGGTTGGATTCGCGACCGTTGCGGCTGGAGCCGAGTCCTTTCTTATGCGCCATCGTCAGGATCCTTTTTAGCAGCCGGTTTGGCTTTTTTCGCTGCCGGTTTTTTCTCGGCGGCTTTTTTAGCTTTGGCTTTGGCCGGTTTTTTAGCCGTAGCTTTTTTCTCAGTTGTTTTTTTTGATGCGGGTTTGGCGGTCTCTTTTTTCGCCGGCGCTTTTTTCTCGGCCGGTTTTTTAGCGGCGGGTTTTTTCTCCGCCGCCGGTTTCTCCTCTTTCGCCGCCGCCGGTTTCCGCGTCAGCAGCTTGACCTCGGTCACCTCGAGCTTGGTCAGCTCGGAGCGGTGGCCGGCGCGGCGGCGGTAGCCCTTCTTCGGCTTGTATTTGAAGACCTTGATCTTCTCGCCCCGCAGGTGCTCGGTCACAGTCGCCTCGACCTTGACCTTCTCGAGCTCCTTCGCCCCGGCGACGACCTCCTTGTCGCGGAACATCACCGGCCGCAGGACGACCTTGTCGCCCTGCTTGGCGCTGAGCCGGTCGACGAGGAGGGAGGTGCCCTTCTCGACCTTGTACTGCTTGCCGCCGCTCTCTATGACTGCGTACGTGTTCATTAGTCCTTGCTCTGGGTGGACCGCGACCGACCCCGACCGCCCCTGCGGCCACGACGGCGACTGCGCGAGGCAGCGGATTCTAGCTCGGAGCCGTTCTCGCTGCCGCCACCGGCTCCGTTGGCCGCCTCGACCCCCGGCAGGCTGGCGACCGCGGCGGCTCGCTCGACCCGCTCGATCCGCACCAGCTTGCGCTCGCCGACGAAGCGGCCGCCGCCGGTGACGCTGACGATGTAGGAGTCGACGCGGGCGACGGCGTCGTCGGCGTTGTACATGTGCGGCTCGTCGATCTTGACCAGCACCTCCTCGCCGACCTTGAAGGGAAGAGCCCGCTCCTCGATCTCCTCGCGCGTCCCCGCCTCGACCACGTCGAAGGTGTCGATCGCCAGCGCGTCGCCGCCCTCGAAGTGGAACTGCTTGCCCGTCTCGGCCTCGAGCTCGGCCAGCCCGCTCTCGGGGTCGATCAGCTCCGCGGCGACCTTCGGGTTGACCCGGACCAGGAGCGCCTCGGCGTCCTTGGCGCCGGCGGCGACGTCCGGCAGCCGGCGCATCGCGTCCAGCGCCACCGTCTCGGCGGAGAGGACGACCCCCTCCCCCTCGCAGGTCGGGCAGGGCGCGGTGAGGATCTCTCGCACGCCGTCGGTGACGTTCTGCCTCGTCATCTCGACCAGGCCGAGCGGCGAGACCTCGACCACGTAGCTCTTCGACTTGTCGGTGTCGAGCGCTTTGCGCAGCGTTTTCAGCACTTTGTCGCGATTGCGCGCCCGCGACATGTCGATGAAGTCGATCACGATGATGCCGCCGATGTCGCGCAGGCGCAGCTGGCGCACCGCCTCCTCGGCGGCCTCCGTGTTGACCCGGGTGATCGTCTCCTCCAGGCCCCCTTTGCCGCGGCCGGTGAAGCTGCCGCTGTTGACGTCGATCACGGTCAGCGCCTCGGCGTAGTCGATGATCAGGTAGCCGCCCGAGGGCAGGTCGGCGCGGCGGCCCAGGGTCGACTCGATTTCCTTGTCGATGCCCCACTTCTCGAGGAGCGGCTTGCGGTCCTCGTAGAGCTCGACGCCCTCGACAAGCTCCGGCGCGGTGCGCTGGAAGAAGCTGGTCACCCGTTCGAACTGCTTGGGCGAGTCGATGATCGCCTTCTCGAAGTCACTCAGGAACACGTCGCGCAGGACGCGCACCGGCAGGTCGGCCTCCTGGAAGACGAGGTCGGGGGCGACCGTCTGCTCGGTGCGGCGCTCGAGTACCTCGTTGAGCTTGTGCAGGTAGCCGATCTCGCGCACGAAGTCGGCTTTTTTCGCCCCGTGGGCGGCGGTGCGCACGATCAGCCCGCCCGGGCCTTTGTAGGTGCGGTCGACCATCTTGCGCAGGCGGTCGCGCTCGGAGTCCGAGAGCCGCCGGCTGACGCCGACGCCGCTGCCCTGCGCGGCGTAGACGAGGTAGCGGCCGGCGATCGAGACGTTCATCGAGAGCCGCGCGCCCTTCGTCTTCAGCGGGTCCTTGACCACCTGGACGACGATCTCCTGCCCGGGCTTGATCAGCTCGTCGATGCGACGGCCTTTGCCGCGGCCGCGCTTCGGGGCCTGCTCGCCGCCCGGCAGGACGATCTCGTCGACGTGGAGGAAGCCGTTGCGCTCGAGGCCGATGTCGACGAAGGCGGCCTCCATGCCGGGCAGGACGTTGTCGACCTTGCCCTTGTAGATGTTGCCGACGATCGAACGCCGGCCGCGTCGCTCTATGTAGAGCTCCGCCACATCGCGCTTGCCGCCTTTCGCCTTGGACTCGAGTACGGCCACGCGGGTCTCGCCGCGATCGGCGGACACCAGGATTGTCTTTTTCATGAATTCAGCTCAGTTCGGATAGGTACGCATTGCCGGTGGTCCTTTCAAGGAATCACCAGGCGAACCTGCCCCTCTGGCTGAGACGCGCTTGCATGTGGATGCTCTGAAGAACCCCGATCGCCAGGAAGGTCGCCAGAACCGACGACCCCCCGTAGCTCATCAGTGGCAGGGGAATCCCGGTGATCGGCATGATCCCGAGGTTCATCCCCACGTTTACGAAAACCTGGAACAGCAGCATGGCGGCAATGCCGGCCGCCACGAGGGTCCCGTAGGAGTTCTTCGAGAGCGTCACAATCCGCAGCGCCCGCCAGATCAGCAGGGCGTAAAGGGATAGGACTAGCGCGGCCCCCATGAATCCATAGCGCTCACCGATCACGGCAAAGATGAAGTCGGTGTGCCGCTCAGGGACGAAGTCGAGCCGCGTTTGGGTGGCCCGATCGCCTCGGCCGGTCGTCTCACCGGATCCGATGGCGGTCTTGGCCTGGTTCTGTTGGTAGCCGGCGTCGCTCGGGTCCCCACTGGGATCCAGGAAAGAGGTGAGTCTCTCCGTCTGGTACGCCTTGAGGATCGGCGTCCCGACTGCGGGAGCCACCACCAGGACGATTGCCGTCAAAGCGACGATGGCCGCGCCGATCACCGCGAAGTGCGTCCAGGGGACGCCCCCCATGTACATCACGGCGAGGGTGATTGCCCCGTACACCAGGGAGGTGCCGAGGTCCGGCTGCAGGAAGACGAGCGCAGCCGGTGCCAGGCCGAGGCAGAGGTAGCGCACCGTGCGCTGCACCTCCGACCCGTTCCTGGCGCCATCGATGACGAACCCGGCAAGCGCAAGCACGAGCAGGAGCTTGCCGAGCTCAGATGGCTGAAAGCTGAAGAAGGGAAGGTCGAAGGCGCGCCGTGAGCCGCGCGCCGCGAAGCCGAAGACGAAGACGAGGGAGATGCTCACGCAGAGGAAGGTGTAGATGCCGACCCGCAGCTCGCGGAAGCGCGAGTAGTCGATGCGGGCGAGGAGGTACATGCCGACGATGCCAAGGACACAGTAGATGGCCTGACGGTCGACGAAGTAGTTGGGGCTGCCGGGGACGTCGTGCAGGGTCGACTGGCTCAGCGTGAAGACGCTGAACGCGGCGAGGGCGCCGGCGAAGAGGAACAGGGGCCCGTCCATGTAGGGCAGGCCGAGGCGCTCCGCGATGCCCGGATGGACCGCGAAGGGCTCCAGCTTCGCCTGGCGTGCACGAGTCGCGTACATCAACCCGGACTGCCGCCGTTGGGGCCCGCGGACCCCGTCGCTTGCTTGTCGAAATAGGCCTCGAGAATGTCCAGAGCGGCCGGCGCGGCCGATTCGGCGCCGAACCCTCCTTCCTCGATCGTAACGGCAGTGACGATTTTGGGGTCGGGATAGGGCGCCAGGACCAGGTACCAGGACTGGTCCGCCTGGCCGTCGCGCTGGGCGGTGCCGGTCTTGCCGGCGACCGGTACGGGGAAGCCGCCGAAGACTTCGTAGGAGGTCCCTCCGGGCGCCTGCGCTGCGTCGTGCAGGCCGGCGAGGATGACGCTGCGGTACTCAGGATCGATGTGGATGCGGCGGCGAGGCGGCGGCGCGAATTCCTTCAGCACCCGCCCGGCGGCGTCGGTCACTTCCTTGCCGACGTGGGGCCTGACGATCGTGCCGCCGTTGCCCAGGGCCGCGTAGGCGATCGCCATCTGCAGCGGGCTCGCCTGCAGGTCACCCTGGCCGGTGGCGAGCTGGACGTTGTCGCCGGCCGACCAGGGCCGGTCCGTGCCCCCTTCCTCGTAGAGGCTGGTTGCGCCAGCGCCGGCTCGGCAGCAGGCCTTCGCTGCCGCCGCCGGGAAGGTCGATGCCGGGGGTGCGGCCGAAGCCCAGCATGCGCCCGGTGCGCTGAAGGTCGGCGGTGTCCCACATCTCCAGGCCGAGCGTGTAGAAGTAGACGTCGGAGGAGACCTGGAGCGCCCGCGCCATGCTGACGCTGCCGTAGGCTTCCCCGCCCGCGTTCTGGAACCGCTGGCCGCCGACCGTGATCGAGCCGCCGTCGTAGATCGGCTCGGTAGGTGTGATCACACCGTTTTCGAGCGCCGCCAGGGCGGGGACGATCTTGAAGGTCGAGCCGGTCGGGTAGAGCCCCGAGACCGCGCGGTTGGCAAGCGGCGCGGCCGGGTTGAGGTAGGTCTCGTCCACCTGCCTCTGGGTCAGGGGACGGGTGAAGAGCTCCGGTTCGAAGGTCGGGGAGGAGCCCAGGCCGACGATCTCCCCGGTGTTCACGTCCATCGCGACGAAGGCCCCCGAGCCGCGTTCGGCCAGAGCGGCCTCGCCCGCCGCCTGCACCTCGCCGTCGATCGAGAGCTTGAGGGTCTTCCCCGGCGCCGGCGGCTTCGAGACGAGCCTGCCGTTCGGGGTCGGCTGGCCGAGCGCGTCGACCTGGATCCTGGTCAGGCCCGGGTCTCCACGCAGGAAGCTGTCGTAGGTGTCCTCGACGCCGTCCTGGCCGACCTCGTCGCCCGGCTGAAGGCCCTTGAAGCGCGGGTCCTTCAGCTCCTCTTCGGAGATCTCGCCGACGTTGCCGAGGATGTGGGCGGCCAGGGTCGCGTTCGGGTAGTCGCGCACGAAGACCCGCTGAACCTCGACGCCCGGAAAGCGGTCCTGGTTCTCCTGCAGGTAGTAGACGAGGAAGTGGCCGACGTCGCGCCGCAGCGTCACCGGCGCCGCCGGCGCCAGCTCCAGCTCTTCGTGCATCGTCCTGCGCACCCGGCGCAGGGTGCTGTGGGTGAGGCCGGCGAGCTCGGAGAGCTCGGCGCGGCGCTCGGCCGGGTCCTCGGGAAGCTTCCGCGGGTTGACCTGCAGCGCGAGGCTGGTGCGGTTGCCGACCAGCAGCTCGCCGTTGCGGTCCAGGATCTCGCCGCGGGGAGCGCTGACCCGGTACTCGCGCGTGCGGTTGTTCTTGGCTTCGGCCAGGTACGCCTCGCCGTCCAGCACCTGCAACCGCCAGAGGCGGAAGAAGAGGATCGCGAAGAGGACGACCGCGACGCCACCGAAGATCGCAATCCGCAGCGCCAGGCGGTTGCCCATCGCCGGCCCTCGCTCCTCTGATCGCAGGTACACGCTCAGGCCCCCAGGACCCTTGGCTCGCGGCGCCGCTTCATCTTCGGCTCCTCGACCAGGGCCGGGCGCAGGACACGGCGGACCAGTAGGTAGGTCGGCCAGCCGAGGAAGAACGCGTACACGCTCTTCAGCAGCATGTCGCGCACGATCAGCAGGCTGATCGGGGCATCGACGCCGAGCAGCAGCTGGATCGCGCCGAAGCCGAGCTCGGCGACCAGCGTCAGGCCCATGCAGAGGAGGGCCGGGACGAGCGCGCCGTGGAACTCGAAGCGTTCGCGGTAGAGGCCGGCGAGGTAGCCGGTCCCGAGCAGGACCATCGAGGCGATGCCCAGCGCCTCGACCAGCAGGCTGTCGACGAAGATGCCGATCGCGAACCCGGCGACGGCCCCGGTCAGGCTCCCGCCCAGCAGGGCGAGGCAGACGACCAGCGCCGGCAGCACGTCGGGGCTGACGTGGAAGAGTTCGACCTGGGAGAAGAAGGAGAGCTGCAGGAGCACGCCGAGGAACCCGATCGCGGCGATCCGGGCGACGATCTTCGGGGTCATGATCATGACAATGCCTCGCGCTTCGCTCGCGGCGCGAAGAGCCAGATATGCAGGCTTGCTCGCTCCGCGCTCACGGGCGCGAGCCTCCGGTCAGCACCTGGACCAAGTCGAGGTTCCGCAAGTCGGCAAAGGGTCGCACGTCGACCTGTTCGTTGGCCTCCTGTTCGACGATCGGGGCCTTCGTCACTTCCCCCAGCGGCAGGCCGGCAGGGAAGAGCGAGGGAGGGAGGCCCTGGACGCGCCAGCCGGCGGTGACGACCGTCTCTCCCCTGTGCACCTCCTTGGTCGAGTCGATGAAGTCGAGAATCAGGTCCTCGGGGTTGCCGACTTCGGGCTTGATTACACCGTGGACGCCCGGGGGGACCACCTTGGCGGTGATCGCGCTGGCGTGGTCGGTGAGCAGCATCACCTGCGAGGAACCCGGCCCAGCCGAGGAGATGCGGCCGACCAAGGCGCCGTCGCCGATCACCGGATCGTCGACCCGGACGCCGTCGTCGCTGCCGACGTCGATCGTCACGCTCGAGCGCCAGTCGGTCGGCGAGCGGGCAATCACCCGGCCGGTCACCTCCTCGTAGGCCGAGGCGGCAAGCACCGGGCTGCGGTCCAGCTCGAGCAGCTTGCGCAGCTGCGCGTTCTCGTGCAGGGCCTCCTGGCCGGCGACCGCCTGCTCCCGAGCGATCACCAGCTCGGACTTGAGCCTGCTGTTTTCGCCGCGGGCGTCGAAGGTCTGGTCGAACCAGCCGACGAGGTCGCGGGCCGGCTTCAGCGCGCGGTCGGCCACCGACTGGACCGGGCTGAAGATCGAGCTGACTCCGCGCTGGAAGCCGCGCGAGTCCTGCCCGTAGGTAACGGAGAGCAGGACGAACGAGCCGACGATCAGCAGGGCGAGCACCGCCCTACGGCGGCGTACTTGCTTTCGGTACACAGTGAAGACCTAAGTTGGGGAGTTGAGATGAGTGGGGGCTAAGCAAAGTGCCGCGTTCCCGAATTGCGCTTGCTGGCGCGGTGTATGGCCTCGAACTCCTCCAGGGAGATGCCCGAGCCCACCGCCACGCACGTAAGCGGTGACTCTGCCAGTTGACACGGCATCTGGCACTCGTCGCGAAGGCGCTGTTCGAGTCCTTGCAGGAGGGCGCCGCCGCCGGCGAGGGTGATGCCGCGGTCCATGATGTCACCGGCGAGCTCCGGCGGCGTTCTGTCCAGCGTGTCCTTGACCGCCTCGACGATGTGCCCGACCGTTTCGTCGAGCGCCGCGCGGATCTCCTCGGAGCCGAGCTCGATCGTCTTCGGCAGGCCGGAGACTAGGTCGCGGCCGCGGATCTCGGCCCGGACTTCCTCGGGCAGCTGCGAAGCCGAGCCCGCCTCGAGCTTGACCTCCTCCGCCGTCTGGGTGCCGATCGCCAGCTTGTACTCGTGCTTGCAGTGGTTCACGATCGCCTCGTCGAGCTCGTCACCGCCGATCCGGATCGACTGCGAGACGACGATCCCGCCGAGCGAGATCACCGCCACCTCGGTGGTTCCGCCGCCGACGTCGACGACCATCGAGCCGGTCGGCTCCGCCACCGGCAGGCCCGCGCCGATCGCGGCCGCCATCGGCTCCTCGATCAGATAGGCCTGGCGGGCGCCGGCCGAGAGGCAGGCCTCCTCTACCGCCCGCTTCTCGACCCCGGTGACGCCCGAGGGAACGCAGACCACGACGCGGGGGTGGGCGAAGCGATTGGAGTGCACCTGCTTGATGAAGTGACGCAGCATCTGCTCGGTCACATCGAAGTCGGCGATGACGCCGTCCTTGAGCGGCCGGATCGCGGTGATGTTGCCGGGGGTCCGCCCCAGCATCCGCTTTGCCTCGACTCCCACCGCGTGGACCTGGCCGGTGTGGGAGTCGATCGCCACGACCGATGGCTCCGAGAGGACGATGCCGCGACCGCGAACGTAGACGAGGGTGTTGGCCGTGCCCAGGTCGACGGCCATGTCGCGACCGCCGAGACCTCTGAGATATCCGAACACACCCATGCGTGATTTGGAGATTCTTCAGGGAATGATTCCAAACACCGCAAATGTGCGCGAAAAACGCGCTACTTCCGGACGAAGAGCTCCGGCGCCAAGTCCAGCAGCAGCCCGACCGGCAACCCGACCACGTTGGAGACGCTGCCCTCGACCCGCTCCACCAGCGTCGACCCCAGCGTCTGGATCGCGTACCCGCCGGAACGGCCTTCCCACTCGCCGAAGTCCACATAACGTTCTTTATCGGCGGAGCTCAGATCCCTGAAGACGACAGTCGTCCGTTCGAGCCCACTGCGCTCCTCCCCATCCACCAGCACCGCCAGCCCGCTCATGACCGTGTGCGCCCGCCCAGACATGCGATCCAGATAGACCCGTGCCTCCAAGGCATCAGCCGGCTTCCCGAGAGCCTTCCCGTCAAGCACGACATCCGTGTCGCAAGCCAGCACCATTCCCTCGCGCGCCACGGCCCGAGCCTTCCGCCGAGCGTTCTCGACCACCTCGACCTCGGGATCCCCCCCGCTGAGCTCGTCCACGCCGGACACGACGACCTCGAACTCCACCCCAAGCTTGCGAAGAATCTCGGCCCTCTGCGGCGACCCGGATGCAAGCGTCAGCTTCATGCGCGTCTGCCGGGGGGTGGCGTCGCAGGGGGGACCGCCCCCGAGGAAGCTTTAGCTACCGCAGGGGGCGGTGGGTCCCCTGCGGCGACAGGACCCGCCGGCCCTACAGCTCCGGAAACCAGATCGCTATCTCCCTCTCCGCAGACTCGTCGGAGTCCGACCCGTGGACCATGTTGAAGGTGACCTCCAGGGCAAAGTCGCCCCGAATCGACCCGGGCGCCGCCTCGACCGGGTTCGTCGCCCCGATCACCTGACGCGCTGCCGGCACCGCCTCGGGCCCCTCGAGGACCAGGGCCACCAGCGGGCCGCCGGTGATGAAGGAGACCAGCTCGCCGAAGAACGGCTTGTCGGTGTGCTCCGCGTAGTGCTCGTTGGCGGTCGCCTCGTCCGCCTGCATCGTCTTCAGCGCCGCGATCCGCAGTCCCTTTCGCTCGAAGCGGGCGATCACCTCGCCGGTCAGGGCGCGCTGGAAGGCGTCAGGCTTTACGAGGATCAGCGTCCGGCTCACGTGCGGGGCTCCTTTTGGTTCGTTTGGGGGCTTTGGGGTCTTTTGCGGTCGCAGGGGCCGGCGGCTCCCCGGTGGAAGCGGCTGGGGCTTTGCGAGAAGGCTCGGCCTTCTCCGTGCCGGGGGGGGCCTGCTGGCGCCTGGCCCGTCTGGGGCGCTCCTCCAGCGCCGTCTCGCAGTAAGGACAGAGGGCCCAGCGCGGGTCCACCGGCTTGCGGCAGCTGGGACAGGGGTTCTTGAGGCGCTGCTGGCACTTGGGGCAGCGCAGGTAGCTGCGCTCCACCGGGTATTCGCAGTTGGGACAGGAGGCCTCGGTCAGCTGGCGCACACGTAGCTCGGCCGCCCTGATCTCGAGCTCGCGTTCGTGGGCGTCCTCGAGGAACTCGGGAGGGCGCACGATCGCGTAGACGGCGGTTCCGATGTACGGGAAGAAGGAGCCGATGGTGGCGCAGGCGACGAGGAAGGGATCGGAGATGCGGCGCTTGGCGTCGAAGTAGGTGTAGACGATCAGCGCCAGCCAGACGACCACGATCGCCAGGACGAAGAAGGTCGCGACCAGATTGAGGCCGTCGTTGTCGATGCCGAAGATCGCTAGTGCCATGGCTGGGGGCCCCGGGGGGAGGCCGGGCAGTCTACTTCGCCGCCGGACTCGCGAACCCTCGTATCCGACATCTACCCCACCCCAATGCGGTCGATGTCGGATGGGCCGTTTCCAATGGCCTAGAGGAAGAGGCTGCCGAACAGGTAGCCGAGGCCGAAGAAGACGAGGATCACAGCCGCAACGACCCCGGCAACCAGGGCCATCATCGACAGCAGTTCCGTGCCCGCGCTCTTGCCCCTGGTCTCCATCGCCCAATCCTCGCACAGGGCTTCAGACGCCCAGGGCTGAACGCGCAGGCGCCAGCACGTAGTGCGACCCGGTGATGAGGAGCACGCCGCCGAGCTCGACAGCGCGATCGCGCGCCCGCGCCACCGCAGTCCCGAAGTCCTCGATCGCCTCGACCTCGACCTCGATCCCCCTGGCGACCCCAGCCAGCTCCTCTGCCCCCAGCGACCGCCGACGGGACGAAATCCGCTCCATAGAGGAGGATTTCGGCCCGTCGGCGGGGAGCTTGGTGCAGACGAGGTGGGTTACCGCGGGGGCGAGGGCGGCGATCATCGCCTCGGCGTCCTTTTCGGCGAGGACGGCGATGCAGGCGACGACCGGGCGGCCGGCGGCGACTTCTCCCAGCCCTTCGGCGAGCGCGGCGGCGCCGTCGGGGTTGTGGGCGACGTCGAGCAGGACCGGCGGATCGTCGGCGACGCGCTCGAGGCGGCCCGGCACAGTCAGCGTTGCCGCGACCTCGGCGACGAGCGAGGGGTCGAGGTCTCCGAGAAATGCTTCCGCAGCCACACAGGCGAGGGCGAAGTTGCGGCGCTGGAAGCCCCCCGCGGCCCGCAGCTCGACGCCCTGGCCGGGGTCCTCGGGGGCGACGAGGAGCCTCGCCCCGCGCTCCTCCGCGGTCTGCTCGGCCAGGCGCGCCACCTCCGGGCTGAGCCGGCCTCGGACCAGGGTCGTGTAGTCGCGCAGGACCGCGAGCTTCTCGGCAGCGATCTCGAGCTCGGTGTCCCCCAGCCAGGCTGTGTGGTCCAGCCCGATCGAGGTCAGGACGGCGACTTTCGAGGGGATCGTGTTGGTCGCATCCAGCCTTCCCCCCAGGCCGGCCTCGACGACGGCGGCATCGACCCTAGCCGCGGCGAAGGCGACGAAGGCGGTCGCGGTCGCGACCTCGAACTGGGTCACCGCCTCGTCCTCCTCGAGGCCGCGGTTGACCGTCTCGGCCGCCTGGGCGACACGCCCGACCGCCGCGGCGAACTCCGCCTCGCCGATCTCGGCCCCGCCGATCAGCACCCGTTCGGACCAGCGCGACGCGTGGGGCGAGACGCAGGCGCCGCAGCGCACGCCATGCGCCTCCAGCAGCGCCGCGATCATCCGCGTGACCGAGGACTTGCCGTTGGTGCCGACGACGTGGATCGAGGCGAAACGGTGCTGGGGCAGCCCGAGGGCCGTGCTGAGCCGGTGCATCCGCTCCAGGCCGAGCTTCCAGCCGACCGGCTCCAGCGAGTCGAGGTAGGCCTGCGCGTCTATTCCGTGAGCTCCTCGAGCTCGGCCCGGTAGCGCTCCAGCTTGCCCTTCTCCTCCTCCACCAGCTCCGCCGGCGCCCTGGCAACGAACTTCTCGTTGGCGAGCTTGCCCTCGGCACGGGCGACCTCGGCGCGCAACTCCTGACGCCGCTTCTCGAGGCGTGCCGCGATCGCGCCGGCGTCGATCTCGGCCGAGGCGAGCACCTTCACCGGGCCGACGGAGGCGATCGGGTCGCCACCGTCGTCGGCGAACTCGACCCGGGCGAGGCGGCCGACGAACTCCTGCGGGCGGGGGCCCTCGACGCGGGCGGAGAGCTGGGTCGCGGCAGGTGCCTCGACCATGTCGCGCCAGGCCCGCAGGCGACGGGTCAGGTCGATGTCGCGATCCATCTCCGCTTCGGCCCCGTCGTCGAAGAGCGACCTGTCCACCTCGGGGAAGGAGTGCACCGCGAGATGCCCCTTGCGCGAGGGATGGTAGGACCAGACCTCCTCGGTGACGAACGGCATCAGCGGATGCAGCAGGGCCAGCGTCCGCTCCAGCAGCCAGAGCAGGTTCGCCGACACCTCCGGCTCGCCCTCATAGAGGCGGGGCTTGGCGATCTCCAGGTACCAGTCGCAGAGCTCGGACCAGAAGAAGGCGTAGGCCTCGCTGGCCGCGTGGGCGAAGTCGAACGCGTCGAGCTTCCCGGTCACCGAGGCAATCGTCCGCTCCATCCGCGAGAGGATCCAGCGGTCCTCGACCCTCTCCGGCCGACGGGACGAAATCCTCTCCATAGAGGACGATTTCGGCCCGTCGGCGGTGTTGAGCAGGATCAGCCGGCTTGCGTTCCAGAGCTTGTTGGCGAGGTCGCGGCCCTGCTGGACCTTGGCGTCGGAGTAGCGCACGTCCTGGGTCGAGGACATCGCCAGCAGGCCGAAGCGCAGCGCGTCGGCCCCGTGCACGTCGATCTCGTCCAGGGGGTCGATCCCGGTGCCGAGGCTCTTCGACATGCGACGGCCGTCCCGCGCCTGGATCACCGAGTGCACGTAGACGTCGGCGAAGGGAACCTCGCCGGCGAACTCGATGCCGGTCATGATCATCCGCGCCACCCAGAGGAAGAGGATCTCGCGCGCGGTGGTCAGGAAGCTGGTCGGGTAGAAGGCGCGCAGCTCCGGCGTGTCGTCGGGCCAGCCGAGGGTGGCGAAGGGCCAGATCGCCGAGCTGAACCAGGTGTCCAGCACGTCCTCCTCCTGGCGCAGCTCGCCGCCGCAGGCACCGCAGCGCTCGGGCGCCTGCTCGGCGACGATCGTTTCCTCGCAGGGATCGCAATACCAGACCGGTATGCGATGACCCCACCAGAGCTGGCGCGAGATGCACCAGGGGCGGATCTCCCGCATCCAGTCGAGGTAGACCCGCTTCCACTGCCCCGGTGCGATCCGCACCCGGTCCTCTTCGACCGCCTCGATCGCCGGCGCCGCCAGCTCGTCCATGCGGCAGAACCACTGCAGCGAGATCAGCGGCTCGATCCGCTCGCCCGAGCGGTGCGAGAAGGGGACCGAGTGGACGTAAGGCTCCTCGGCGCGCAGGGCGCCCTCCTCGCGCAGCGCCGCGACGACGGTCACCTGCGCCTCGGCCACCGTCATCCCGGCGAACCTCTCCCCCGCCTCCTCGGTGAGACGGCCGTCGGGGCCTATCGCGACGATCTCCTCGAGGCCGTGCTTGCGGCCGATCTCGAAGTCGTTGGGGTCGTGGCCTGGGGTGATCTTCAGCGCCCCGGTGCCGAACTCGGGGTCGACGTGCTCGTCGGCGATTATCGGCAGCCGGCGGCCGACCAGGGGCAGCACGCAGTGCTTGCCGACCAGGTCGCCGTAGCGCTCGTCGCCCGGGTTCACCGCGACAGCGGTGTCGGCGAGCATCGTCTCCGGGCGCACCGTGGCGACGGTGAGGACCCGGTCCGATCCCTCGACCGGGTAGTCGATCGAGTAGAGCGTGTCCTCGACCTCGCGGTTCTCCACCTCGAGGTCGGAGATCGCCGAGTGCGAGCCCGGGTCCCAGTTGACCATGTAGTTGTCGCGGTAGATGTAGCCCTTGTCGAAGAGCCGCTTGAAAACCCTGTACACGGCCCTGACGTAGCCCTCGTCGAGGGTGAAGCGCTCGCGCTCGTAGTCGCAGGAGGCACCGAGCCGCTTGTACTGCTCGACGATCCGCGAGCCGTACTCCTCGCGCCACTCCCAGACGCGCTCGACGAACTTCTCCCGGCCGAGGTCGTGGCGGGACGTGCCTTCGGAGCGCAGCATCTTCTCGACCACCGACTGGGTGGCTATCCCGGCGTGGTCGGTGCCGAGGATCCAGAGCGCGTTGCGTCCGCGCATCCGGTTCATCCGCACCAGCGCGTCCTGCATCGAGCCGTTGAGGGCGTGCCCCATGTGCAGCGCCCCGGTCACGTTCGGCGGCGGGATCGCGACCGAGAAGTTCTCCTCCGGCGTGCCCTCGGCTACGGGATGAAAGTACCCCGCCTCCAGCCATTCCGCGAAGATCCGCGACTCGACCTCATGCGGGTCGAAACGAGTGGTCTCCTCAAGCTTTTTCCGCCGACCCGTGTCCACGGGGCGAGTCTAGATAGCTGCGGGCCCAGGCGCCTCAGCGCAGCGTCGCGAATAGGGGCCGGGGGCCGGTCCTCAAAACACTCCAGCGAGGCTCCCGCCGAGCGTTTTGAGGATCGGCCCCCGGCCCCCCAACCCCTTACGCAGATTCCTCACTCAGCTGATCCTCGCCCGGCCCGATGTCCTGTGGCGCCGCCTCGGTGACGAGGGTCGGACGGCGGCCCTGCTCGATCGTCTCGCGGGTGACCACGCACTTGGTCACGTCGCGGCGCGAGGGCAGTTCGAACTGCACCTCGAGCAGCGTCTCCTCGAGGATCGAGCGTAGGCCGCGAGCGCCGGTCTCGCGCTCCAGGGCTTTGTTGGCGATCGCCTCGAGGCTGTCCTCGGCGAAGACCAGCTCGATGTCGTCGAACTCGAAGAAGCGCTGGAACTGCTTGGTCAGGGCGTGGCGCGGCTCGGTCAGGATGGTGATCAGGTCGTCGCGGCTGAGCTGGTGGATCGCGGCGACGACCGGCAGGCGGCCGATGAACTCGGGGATCAGGCCGTACTCCATCAGGTCCTCGGGCAGCACCTGCTCGAACCACTCGCCGGTGTCCTTGGTCTCGCGTGAGGAGATCGCCGCGCCGAACCCGACGCCGCGGTCGCCGACCCGCTTCTCGATCACCTTGTCGAGCTCGGCGAAGGAGCCGCCGCAGACGAAGAGGATGTTCGTCGTGTCGATCGTGAGGAACTCCTGGTGGGGGTGCTTGCGACCGCCCTGCGGAGGCACCGACGCGGTCGTGCCCTCGAGGATCTTCAGCAGCGCCTGCTGCACGCCTTCGCCGGAGACGTCACGGGTGATCGACGGGTTGTCGGCTTTGCGCGCGATCTTGTCGATCTCGTCGATGTAGATGATCCCCGTTTCGGCCTTCTTGACGTCGTAGTCGGAGGCCTGGATCAGCTTCAGCAGGATGTTCTCGACGTCCTCGCCGACGTAGCCGGCCTCGGTAAGCGCGGTCGCGTCGGCGATCGCGAAGGGGACGTTGAGGATGCGGGCGAGCGTCTGCGCGAGCAGCGTCTTGCCGCAGCCGGTCGGGCCCAGCAGCATGATGTTCGACTTCTGCAGCTCGACCTCGACGTCCTCGGACTGGTTCATCTGGACGCGCTTGTAGTGGTTGTAGACGGCGACCGAGAGGGCTTTCTTGGCGGCCTCCTGACCGACGACGTACTGCTGCAGGACCTCGTGGATCTCGCGCGGCTTGGGCAGGTTCTCGAGCTCGACCGTCCCCGTCGGCGCGGTCAGCTCCTCGTCGATGATCTCGTTGCAGAGGTCGATGCACTCGTCGCAGATGTAGACGCCCGGGCCGGCGATCAGCTTCTTGACCTGGCGCTGCGACTTGCCGCAGAAGCTGCAGAGGAGTTGCTCGTTGGAGTCTGTGGGCCGTGCCAGCGGAATCCCCTCCTTGCGGGGCTGTGGGTTGCCTGCCGGCTCGCGTCCTAGCTTAAAGGGGGATGCAAGCCGGCCCTGTCGGTGCCGGTCTTTACGGCGCGGGCGCCGGGGTCCCTGCCCGTGGCTGGAGGCTTGCGTGGCCGCGATACGGTGGGCAGGTGCCGGCAGAGCTTCGAATCGAGCCGATCGCGGAGGAGCAGATGGACGCGCTCCTCCCACTGATCGCCGCCTACCAGCGCTTCTACGAGGCAGAGGAGATCGACGAGGGACGCAACCGCGCCTTCTTCTCCCGCTTCCTCGCCCCCAGCGATGACGGCATGCTGCTCGGCGCCTGGCGCGAGGGCGAGCTGGCCGGATACGCCTGCCTCTACTGGAGCTTCACCTCGGTCATCCCGGCCGAGACCGTGCTGATGAACGACCTCTACGTCGATCCGGCCCACCGCGGCCAGGGAATCGGACGGGCCCTGATCCAGGCAAGCGCCGCCGCCGGGCGCGAGCGCGGCGCCCAGCGCCTCGAGTGGATGACGGCGACGAGCAACGAGACCGCCCAGCGCCTCTACGACTCGACCGGCGCTCGGCGCAGCGAGTGGCTCGAGTACGAGCTGGAGCTTCGTGCGAAATAACGGTGGCTGGTCGATTGACCACCCTATGCGTGGGTCAATCGACCAGCGGCGCCTTTTCTGTCAGCTGTAGCGATCCCAGCGGCGCAGTGCCGGTGCGGGGTCGATCGGCCGACCGTATATGTGAATCTCGAAATGCAGGTGGCAGCCGACGGTGCGGGCGTTGCCGGTCTTGCCAACCGCGCCGACTCGCTGGCCGGTATAGACGCGGTCGCCGCGTCCGAACGGAGACGGCTTGGGAAGGTGGGCGTAGAAGTAGCTGCGCCTCTCCCCTTCACCGTGGATCGTCAGGTAGTTGCCGTAGAGAACCGGGTCGTAGCCGGCGCGCAGGACCCGGCCGCCTCGCACGGCAACCAGCGGCGTGCCGCAGGTGGCGACCAGGTCGAACCCCTCGTGGACCCGCCCACCGCTGCGCGGCGCGCCGAACTCCCCAATCGCCCCCCGCGTCCAGTGCGGCCCATCCACGGGGAAAACATGCGCGTAGTAGGTCGTGCCTCCATCCCTATCCAAGCTTCCAGCCGAGACAGTCGGCGTCGAGAGAACCGCAAGCGCAACGAAGGCGGCGACTCCGGCAGGGGTGGAGCGTCTTGCACTTTTTCGCGAGCGACGCCCGAGCGCCAGCAATATCCCGCCCCTCGAAAAAGTTAAGCGGAACCCCTGCCGGAGTCGCCGCCCACGTCCTCAGTGGTGTTCGATGACGCGGTCGACGAGGTTGTACTCCTTCGCCTCCTCCGCGCTCATGAAGTAGTCGCGCTCAGTGTCTTTGGCGACCTTGTCGAAGGGCTGGCCGGTGTGCTTGGCGAGGATCTCGTCGAGGCGCTTGCGGACGTCGATGATCTCTTTGGCGTGGATCTCGATGTCGGTCGCCTGGCCCTGGAAGCTGGAGGAGACCTGGTGGATGAGGATCTTCGAGTTGGGCAGCGACATCCGCTTGCCCGCGGCGCCGCCGGCCAGCAGCAGCGCCCCCATGCTCATCGCGATGCCGACGCAGATCGTCTGCACTTCGGGCTTGATGAACTGCATCGTGTCGTAGATCGCCAGGCCGGCGTAGACGGAGCCGCCGGGCGAGTTGACGTAGAGGCTGATGTCCTTGTCGGGGTCCTCGGACTCCAGGTGCAGGAGCTGGGCCACGATCAGGTTGGCGATGTCCTCGGTGACGGGCGTGCCGAGGAAGACGATCCGCTCGCCCAGCAGGCGCGAGTAGATGTCGAAGGCGCGCTCGCCGCGCGAGGTCTGCTCGACCACCATCGGAACCAGAGGGCTCATGGCGGGCACTCTATAGAAGCCGCAACACGGACTCGGGACGAAGCCTCACGCCTGGGAAGCGGCCAGCACCGCGCCGCCGCCCCCGGCCGCCTTGACCACGTACATCGCCTGGTCGGCGGCGGCGAGCAGATCCTTCGCCGGCGGGTATCCGTACTCGTCGAAGAGCGCCACGCCGACGCTGATCCCGAGCTCGATCCGGCGACCGCCGACTTCGAGCGGCGCCGCCGCCAGGGCGGCGAGGAGGCGCTCGGCGACCGCCTCCGCCCCGGTCTCGTCGGCCTCCGGGAGCAGCAGGGCGAACTCGTCGCCGCCGAGCCGGGCTACCAGGCCGTCGGGGTCGCGGGCGACGGTGTCGGTCTGGCGCAGGTGGTCGCCGAGCACGCGCGCGACCTGGCGGAGGGCTTCGTCCCCGACCGCGTGGCCGTGCTCGTCGTTGATCTGCTTGAAACGGTCGAGATCGACGATCAGCAGGGCCCCGCCCTTGCCATAGCGGCGCGTGTAGGCGAGCTGGCTCTCCAGGGCCTCGTCGAAGCTGCGCCGGTTGAGCACGCCGGTGAGCGGATCGCGACGCGAGAGCTGCTCCAGCTCCAGCTCGAGGGCCTTGCGCTCGGTCACGTCGCGGGCGACCGCGTAGATGATCTCCTCCTCGGGGATCGGCACCGAGGCCCATTCGATCCAGTGCACCTCCCCCTCGCTGTCGAAGTAGCGGTTCTGGAACTGGATCGTGCTGCGGCCCTCGCCGAGCGCCGCGGCCTCCCCTTCGGTCCTCTCGCGATCGTCGGGGTGGACGAAGTCGAGGAAGGGGCGGCCGACCATGTCCTCCTTCGCGTAGCCGAGGATCCGCTCGAAGGCCGGGTTCACGCTCTTGAAACAACCGTCGAAGCCGGCGGTGCTGATCATGTCGAGGGAGAGGTTGAAGTGGCGGGCGCTCTCGGCCTCGAGCGTGCGCAGCCGGTCCGCGAAGCGGCCGACCAGCCCGCCGATGAAGAGGAAGACGATCGCCCGGTTGACGTAGCCGACCGGGCTGATCGGCAGCTGCTCGACGACCGAGCCGAGCGAGGAGAGGGCGAAGGCGACGGCGCCGGCCGCCAGGCCACCGCGAAAGCCAAGGCCGACCGCGACGATCACCACGGGTATGACGTAGAGGAAGCTGATCGCGTCGCCGACGGTTCCGACGGTCGCCCGCACGGCGAAGATCGCGCCGAACAGAAGCGCGGCCGTGAGCCTGGGCTTGGAGACGAAATGGTTCATCCGCAATACCTAATCGGTATTGGGTATCGCCTTTTTAGTCCTGCACGAAAATTCGCGCGCGGAAAATCGTACTTCCGGCTAGGAGTCGCTCCCAGGGGTCCAGAGCTCGCCCTTCTCCTCTTTCTCCTTCTCCGGGGTCCAGATCTTCTCGCGGGCCTCGGCCTGCTCGAGCGGTATCGGCTTCGCCGCCGCTGCGATCAGGTCGATCGCCTTGCGCACCTGGAGGTCCTCTCGCACCATCGCGTCGCGGCCGTTCTCGCGCAGGCGCTTCAGCAGCTTCTCGGGCGTCGTGCGCTCGTGCTCGGCCGTATGGGCAAGCGCCTCGGCCATCTCCTCCTCGGAGACCTCGATCGCCTCCGCCTCGGCGATCGCCGCCAGCACGGCCTCGCGCTTCAGGTCCCGCTCGGCGTCGGGCCTGGATTCCTCGAGCAGTTCCTCGCGGGTCTTGCCCTGCATCTGCAGGAAGGCGTCGGGGCTCATCCCCTGGCCGGCGATCTGGCGTTCGAAGCGCTCCAGGCGCTCCGCGGCCCGGGCCGCGACGAGGTCGTCGGGCAGCTCCACCGTCGCGGCGTCGACGGCGGCGTCGACGGCGGCGACGCGGAAGTCCTGCTCGGCGCGCTCGCCGACCGCTTCGGCGACGCGCTCGGCGATGTCGGCACGCAGCTCGTCGAGGGTGTCGAACTCGGAGGCCTCGGCCGCGAACTCGTCGTCGAGCTCGGGCAGGACCTTCTCCCGCACCTCCTTCACCTCGACGGCGAAAACCGCCTCCTTGCCCGCCAGGTCCTCCGCCTGGTAGTCGTCGGGAAAGGTGACCTTCACCTCGCGCTGCTCGCCTCCGCCGGCGCCGCTGAGTTGCGCCTCGAAGCCCTCGATGAACCGGCCGCTGCCCATCTCGAGCATTCGGTCCGCCTCCTTGCCGCCTTCGAAGGCCTTGCCGTCGATCGTGCCCTCGTAGTCGATCAGCAGCACGTCCCCGTCGGCAGCCGCCCGCTCGACCGGCTCCAGCCTGGCGAAGCCTTCGCGGATGCGCTCGATCTCCCGCTCGACTATCTCCTCCGACGGCTCGGGCTCCGCGCGCCCCACCTCCAGGCCCTTGTACTCGCCCAGAGCGGCTTTCGGCCGCACGCCGATCTCGAATTTGAAGCTGAGCGGCTCGCCCTCGGCCTCGGGAGCGGTGACGATCTCGATGTCGGGATCTCCGACCGGGCTGATCCCGGAGTGCAGGAGGCCCCGTTCGTACCACTCCGGGAGTGACTCCCGGATCGCCTCCTGCAGGACGGCGCCGAAGCCGAGGCGCTGGACCACCAGCGAGGGCGGCGCCTTGCCGGCGCGAAAGCCGGGCATCCGCATCTCCCGCGCCAGGCCGCGCGCCGCACGGGAGACGCCGCGGTCGACGTCCTCCGCAGGGACTTCGACCTCGACCCGCACGCGCGAGTCCGGAAGCGATCTGACGACGGTCTTCATCGAGCGCGGGACCCTAGCCGCTGAGCCAGCATTGTGCGCAGGGCGAGGGCGAAGTCGATCGCGAAGGCGAGGCCGCGGCCGGGCGGACCGGTGACCAGCCAGGCTCGCGCTCGGGTAGAGGGGCTACTCGCCATTCGCGTATTCCAGCAGGGAGGAGTCGACGAGCCACTCGACGGGGGCGCGGTCGTCGGTGTAGACCTCGCCGCCGGGGAGGCGCGGCAAGAGCCCCTCGGCCGCGGCGAGCGCAAGCGGGTGCAGCGGGCGCGCCAGGCGCGGCGCGGCGCGGCGCAGGCGCGTGGCCGAGAGAGGGCCCTCGCCGGCGAGCAGGAGGGTGTTGGTGTCCTCGATCGGGTAGCGCAGCACGGCCGGGAAGGCGGCCGCCATCGTCCGCCCCAGCACCCTCACCAGCTCGGCGCTGCCCTCCGGGTGGCCCACGTTGACGATCGTTACTCCCCCCGGCGCCAGCCGTTCGCGGGCCAGCTCGAAGAACTCCCGCGTCGCCAGGTAGAAGGGGATGTAGGGCTGGCGGTAGGCGTCGACCATGATCGCGTCGTAGCCCCCGGCCGAACGGCGCAGCCATGGTCGCGCGTCCTCGGCGAAGGTGCGCATGCGCGGGTTGCGCAGGTCGAAGAAGCGCCGGCCCAGCTCGGTCAGCTCGGCGTCGATCTCGACCGCGTCTACCGCGGTCGCCGGGAAGAAATGGCCGAAGGCGCGGGCGACGGTGCCGGCGCCGTTGCCGAGGATCGCGATCCGCCTCGGCGGCTCCGCCCCGGCGGCGAAGGGCAGGACGAGGTGCCCGTCCCAGTAGTCGCCGGTCAGGTAGCCGCCCGGCCGGTACAGGGAGTGCACGGCCTGGCCCTCGTTGAGCTCGAGGACGCGAGCGCCGTCGGGGCGTTCGACCACGCGCGCGTACTCGTGGACGGTCTCGGCCTCGTAGAGGACGCGGCCGGTGTCGGCGGCCTTGATCGTGCCGACGGGCAGCGAGACGGCGAGCGCGAGGGCGGCGGGGACGGCGGCGAAGCGCCAGCCGAGGCCGAGGACGGCGACGGTCGCGAGCGCGAGGGCGAAGACGAGGAAGGTGCGCTGGGTGCCCAGCAGCGGGATCAGCAGCAGGGCGGCCAGCATCGTCCCGACCAGCGAGCCGGCGGTCGAGGTCGCGTACAGCCGCCCGACCACCTCGCCGGAGCCCTCGACGTCGGCCACCGCGAGCCGCACCGCCCACGGAGAGGCGGCCCCGAGCAGGGTGACCGGTACGGCGACCAGCACCAGCACGCCGAAGAGCGAACCGGCAAAGCCGCCGACCGAGACGCTGTCGAAGGCGTCGACCGAGAAGCCGAGGAAGGGCCGCGCCGCGAAGGGCACGGCGGCGATCAGCAACGCCGCCGCGAGGACGAGCAGGCAGAGGCCGCGCATGTGAGGGTGGCGGTCCGCATAACGTCCGCCCAGCCAGTAGCCGGCCGAGAGGGCGACGAGGACGACGCCGATCGTGTTCGCCCAGACGATCGTCGAGGCGCCGAAGTAGGGCGCCAGCAGGCGCGCCGCGGCGATCTCGGCGCCGAGGCTTGCCGCCCCGACGACGAAGACGAGCGCCGCCAGCAGCGGCCTCGACTCAGACGGGGTCGCGCTCGGGCTCATCGGCGGTACCGGCGATCCGCTGCTCGAGCCGCGCGCCGTGACCGGCGGCGACCGCGCGCTGGGCACGCCGCTCGTCGAGGGGGACGCCGCGGTCGCGGGCGAGGTCGAGCAGACGCTGCTTTTCGGTTCCTTCGCGGGCGACCTCGAAGAAGACCCAGGCGAGGACGCCGAGGGCGAGGAAGGTCCCCTCGATCATCATCACCACCCCGGCGGTGCTCTGGTCGGCCACCGCCGAGATGCCCCAGTAGCGCTCCCCCGGCGCGTAGATCGGGTAGAGCACCGTTCCCGACCACATCAGCACGTTGCCGAGGATCGCGCCGGCGAAGCGGACCCCGATCACGTAGCCGACCTTCCACGCGGCGCCGAACCACTCCGGCTTCGGCAGCGGGCCGAAGACCGGCATCCACATCAGGCAGCCGAAGAAGAGGAAGGTCATGTGCTCGAACGCGTGCACGGGCGCGCCGCCGTAGGCGGCTTCGTATAGCGCCGGTATGTGCCAGAGGTAGAAGTTCAGCGCCCAGAGCGGGAAGGCGACGAGCGGGTGGGCGAGGACCTGGAGCCGGTTGAAGGCGCGGATCGCGAGGATCGGCTGCAGCAGCGACTTGGTCAGCCCGAGGACCAGCAGCAGCGAGGCGACGTCGCCGATCAGCAGGTGCTCGACCATGTGGCCGATCACCAGCTCCTCGGCGATGTGGCCGATCGGCGAGAAGAGCGAGATCGCGATGATCGCCAGGCCGGAGCCGAAGCAGGCCTGGCGCCAGACGGGGACCGGGCGGCCGTCCCAGGAGAGGGTCGTCACCCGCTGCCAGTAGAGGATCCCGGCGAGGGTCAGCGGCAGGACCTCGATCGGGGCGAATGCGCCAGCGAAGTGGGCGAACGGCAGGGTCACGGATTCAGCGTAGCGACGCGGTTTGCGAGGACGCCGCCCGCGCCCGCTGCTAGCTTGGCCTCGCTGTGGGAGCCGAGGAAAACCACCGCTTCCCGCCGATCGGCAGCTACGGGTTCCTCTCCGACTGCCACACCAGCGCCCTGGTCTCCTACGACGGCGCGGTCGAGTGGCTCTGCCTGCCCCGCTTCGACTCGCCGAGCGCCTTCGCGGCGCTGCTCGACCGCGGCGCCGGCCACTTCAAGGTCTCCCCGCGCGGCGTGATTGTGCCGATCAGCCGCCGCTACGAGCCGGGCACGCTGGTGATCGAGACGACCTGGGTGACCGACACCGGCTGGGTGGTCGTCCACGACCTGCTCTCGATCGCCGAGTGGGCGAGCGCCGGCGACGGGCGGCCCGACACCGAACACGAATCCGACCGCTCGCTGCTGCGGACGATGACCTGCGTCGACGGCGAGGTCGAGATGGAGATGGAGTGCCTGCCGAGCTTCGCCTACGGGGCCGAGCCGGCGAGCTGGAGCGGCGGCGAGCTGGGCGAAGCGGTCGCCCGCGCCAGCGACGGCACGGAGCTGCTGCTGACCAGCGACATGGAGCTCTCGCTCGAGGGCGACGCCGTCCGCGGCACGATGAAGCTGCGCGAGGACGAGACCGGCTTCTGCGCGCTCACCTGGGGCAATGAAGACCTGGGCGGCCCGCGCAGCGCGCCCGAGGCCCTGGAGAGGCTCGACTCGACCGAAGAGTTCTGGCGCGAGTGGCTGCGCGATGGCGACTTCCCAGACCACCCCTGGCGCATACACCTGCAGCGCTCGGCCCTGGTCCTGAAGGGCCTCACGTACACGCCGACCGGCGCGATCCTCGCCGCGCCGACGACATCCCTGCCGGAGACGCCCGGGGGCGAACGCAACTGGGACTACCGCTACAGCTGGATCCGGGACTCGACCTTCAGCCTCTGGGCACTGCACACGCTCGGCTTCGACCAGGAGGCGCGCGACTTCATGCGCTTCATCGTCAACGTCTGCCGCGAGGACGCGAACCTCCAGATCATGTACGGGATCGGCGGCGAGAAGGACCTGACCGAGAGGACGCTCGACCATCTCAGCGGCTATGGCGGGGCGAGGCCGGTGCGGATCGGCAACGGGGCCTTCGACCAGCGCCAGAACGACGTCTGGGGCGCCCTGCTCGACTCGATCTACCTGCACCAGAAGGCCCTGCGCGGAACCGGGACGCCGGCCGACCGGCAGCTGATCCGCCACCAGGTCGAAGCGGCGATCGAGGCCTGGCCGAACCCCGACCAGGGGATCTGGGAGTCGCGCGGCGAGCCCCAGCACTACGTCTCCTCGAAGCTGATGATCTGGGTCGCCGTCGACCGCGGCGCGCGCCTCGCCCGCGACCTCGGCTTCGAGGAGGTCGCCGGGGAGTGGGAGCGGACCGCCGACGCGTTCAAGGCGGAGATCCTCGAGCGGGGGGTGCGCGACGGGGTCTTCCGCCAGCATTACGACACCGACGCCCTCGACGCCTCGATCCTGCTGCTGCCGCTGCTCCGCTTCCTGCCGCCCGACGACCCCCGGGTCCGCGCCACGGTAGAGGCGGTCGCCGAGGACCTGACCGAGCACGGCCTCGTCCTGCGCTACAAGGTGCAGGAGACCGACGACGGCCTCAGCGGCGAGGAGGGAACCTTCCTGATCTGCTCCTTCTGGCTCGTCTCCGCGCTCTCGGAGATCGGCGAGCAGGCCCGTGCTCGGGCGCTCTGCGAGCGCCTGCTGGAGTCCGCGGGCTGGCTCGACCTCTACGCCGAGGAGCTGGACGCCAAGAGCGGGCGCCACCTCGGCAACTTCCCCCAGGCCTTCACCCATCTGGCCCTGATCAACGCGGTCTCGCACGTGATCGCGGACGAGCAGCGCGAGGACGGCGGGCCGACGGCGGTGTTCACCGAGATGGGTGGGGTTCGGGAGGACGCTTAGGCAGACAAAGGTATGGCAGACAATAGATTTCGTTTGCCCTATTATCGGCGCCTATGAAGACAACACGCTCCGACGCAAATGACCTGTTCATCGCTCTCGCCCACCCCCTGCGCCGGCGGATCCTGCGAGAGGCGCTCGCCAGCGAGGGCGAGATCAGTCCGCGGGAGCTCGCCGCGAACCTGGAGCAACCGCTCTCCAGGCTCAGCTACCACGTCAGGGTCCTGTCCGGCTGCGGTGCGCTGGAGCTGGCGCGAACCAAGCAGATCCGGGGCTCGACCCAACACTTCTACCGCTCCACCCTCGACGCGCCCTGGGCGAAGCTGGCGCTCGAAGCGCGCGAGGGCTCGCCCGGAGACGGCCGGGCCTAGGGGGAGAGTCTTCGCCGCCGGCGCCCTTAAGTACAACGCGTGGACGAGAGGGAGAACATCGGCAGCACCGCGGGAGACGACGCTGCAACGGAGTCGGCCGTCCTCCAGCTGCTGCTGGCCCTTCACCCCTCCGTCCTCAGCTTCGAGGAGCTCGTGCGCGAGCTGGATGACGATCGCGACGTGGTCGAACGCGCCGTGGCTGATCTCGCCGGAGCCGGGCTGCTGCACCGCAAGGAGTCCTTCGTCGCGCCGACCCGCGCCGCCCTGCGCTTCGACGAGCTGATGGAGAGGTGATGCACATGGGCCCGGCCGGTCTCGGCCACGAAAAAGCCGGGCCCATGCGCTTGATTCGAGCCCCCGGCCACGGGGAGCTCTGTGACAACTTTCTCCCCACGCTACACGCCAGTTTTTAAATGTCAAGAGCTCAGATCGGTTCGTCCGGCCACGTCTGAGACAACCGTCCGAGCGGGCAAACGGCCCCGGTACCATGGCCCCGCTTGCGTAGAGTCCTGCCCATCGTCGGCGTCCTCGCCGTCTGCCTCTTCGCCGTCGGCAGCGATGCGTCGACTCGCGGGCCGATCGCGATCAGCGGCGCCGCCTCCGGGTCTCACCTGCGGCTGACGGTGAGCGGCTCGCGGCTTCTCGTCGAAGGGCACATGTCCCGGTCCCGTCCGGTCGGCTGTCGCTTTACCCGGGGTCACAGTGCCGCCGCCTGTCCGCTGGCCGGAGCATCGACGGTGGTGGTCGAGATGGGCCCGAACGACGACAAGGTCGAGGTCCTGAACCCCCTCCCCGTTCCGCTGACCGCCTACCTCGGCGCCGGCTCCGACAAGCTGATCGGCAACGCTGAGGCCGACACCTGCTATCCGCAGGGGACGCGGAGAAATCGCTGCATCGGCGGTGCCGGCGACGACGTCTGCATCTCCGCGCCGATCAACACCGACTGCGTCGGCGACGCAGGCAACGACTACTGCCGGGTGCGCGACGGCAGCGACGGCTGCTGGGGCGGGCCGGGGCGCGACGTCTGCATCATGGGCGCGGGACACGACGGCTGCCACGGCGAAGGCGGGGCGGACCGGCTTTACGGCGGCCCGGCCAGCGATCAGCTCTACGGCGGCCGCGGGCGCGACTACTGCAACGGCGGCCCCGGAACCGGCCGCTCACACAGCTGCGAGACGGGCCCCGGTCGCTGAACCGCCGATGGCGAGAGGGACGGCGGGCGCCCCTCCTCAAACACTCAAGCGAGGCTCCCGCCGAGCGTTTGGGGAGGGGCGCCCGCCGTCCCGCCCCCCCGTCCTCTAGCGTCCCCTCAGATGACCGCCATAGACGAGCTGTTCGCGAACAACGAGGACTTCGCGTCCTCCCTGCCCGCCCAGCACCTCGACGTGCGCCCCAGCCGGCAGCTGGCGATCGTCACCTGCATGGACTCGCGACTGGACGTCTTCTCGGCGCTCGGGCTGCGCGACGGCGAGGCTCATGTCCTGCGCAACGCCGGCGGCATCGTCAGCGACGACGTGATCCGCTCGCTGGCGATCTCCCAGCGCCTGCTCGGCACCCGCGAGGTGATGCTGATCCACCACACCGACTGCGGCATGCAGAAGATCACCGACGACGGCTTCCGCGCCGAGCTGCAGGAGGCGACCGGCCTCGCGCCCGGCTTTGCGATCGAGTCCTTCACCGACGCCGAGTCGAACGTCCGTCAGTCGGTCCAGCGGGTTCGCCTCTCCCCCTTCCTGCTGCACCGGGACCTCGTGCGCGGCTTCGTCTACGACGTCGACAGCCACAGGCTGCGCGAGGTCGAAGCCGGCTGAGGGACCTGCCGGCGCGCTGCTACTCGCCGAGCCGGAAGGCGACGATTTTCGCCGCCTGCCCGGCAGCTGACGCCACGCCGGCCGGAGCGATCAGCGTGTCGCCGTCGACCATCACCCCGGAGTTGCTCCCGGCGGGGAGTTTTTCACGCCAGACGACCTGGCCGGAGTCGGCCGTGTACGCGGACACCGCCCCTTCGTAGCTGGTGACGAAGACGAGGTCGTTGACCACCGTGGTCGCGCCGTAGGCCGGGCTGCCGAGCTCTTCGGACCATTTGACCTTGCCCGTCGCGGCGTCGAGGGCCAGGATTTCCCCGGTCAGCACGCCCGATTCCCGCTTTTCGACGCCCGAGACGATTTCCTGCGACCCGTTCACCACCGGCACGAAGACCGTCTTGCCGTCGGTCGACATCGGCGCGATCACGCCGCCGAGAATGCCCGGGTAGACCGTCCCCAGCTTGATCTTCGACGTTTCGCCCCGCATCGCGAGCGACCCGTCGTCGTCGTGGCCGTTGTGTTTCCCGACCGCGCGCTGCCAGATCACCTTGCCCGTTTCGCGGTCGGCGGCCAGCACTATCCCGGACTTGCCGGCCGCCACCACGACCTCCCTGCCGCCGACCTTCATCAGGATCGGCGGGCCCTGGAAGTCCCAGTCGTAGAGGTCGTGGGGCGTCACCTGGTGGTACCAGTCCATCTTGCCGGTCTTCGCGTCCATCTTGATCAGCGAGTTGGTGTAGAGATTCGGGCCCGGCCTGCTCGAGCCGAAGGGGAAGCTCCCGACACCGGGGAACGGAGCCGGATTGCCGGTGCCGAAGTACATCGCGCCCTTCTCGTCGAAGGCGGGCGGGTACCACAGGCCGCCGCCGGAGTTGACGCTCGGGTTGCCCCAGAGGTCTTTCGGCACCGTGTCGAAATGCCACCGTTTCTTGCCGGTCTTCGCGTCCAGCGCCCAGAGGACGCCGGCGCCGCCGCCCTGGTAGATCGCGGTGGCGGTGACGGGGACGGTCGAGACGTAGACCATCCCGTCCCGGTAGCCGGGGGCCATGTCGATGCCCTCGTTTTCGTTGCGCGGCAGGACGGTCGACCAGACCTGCTTGCCGGTCTTCTGGTCGAGGGCGAAGGCTTCGGTCGGGGTCGTCCCGAACACGCTGCCGTCCGCGACGACGACGCCGTTGGGCCCGAAGGACGGCTGTTCGTAGGACCGCGTCCAGAGAACCTCGCCGGTCTCCAGGTTGAGGGCCTGCACGTTGGAGGCGAGGTCCTGGGAGTAGATGACCCCCTTGTCGATCACCGGGGTCGAGGCGTAGCTGCCGAACGGGCCGACGCCTGGGATCGGCGCGGTCCAGATCTGCGAGAGGGTGGTCACGTTGGAGCTGTCGATCGCTCCCTGCGCCTGCCGGGTGTTGGCCGCGTCGACGTTCGGGAACCCGGAGCCGGTGAAGCTGCGCCTCCTCGCCGCTCTCGCCCTCGGAGGACGAACCGCAACCGGCGAGCGCGAGCGCCGCGATCGCGGCTGCGAACAGCGCAAATGCCCTGGTCTTCACCGTATTCGCCCCCCGCCGGCCAATCATGGCACGACCCTATGCGACCGGTTTGTGAGTGTCAAGTATTTCTCCTGAGCCGGAGTTATGGACGCCGGACAGGAGGGGCTGGAGGACCCGGTTGGAGAGCAGACCCAGCGCTCCCAGGTTGGCGAAGCCCGGCCCCTGGCTCAATCCGGCCAGGCCGGGGATGTGGAGGCGCGGCTGCATTCCCAGCAGCTCGAGATGGCGGCCGATCGGCACTTCGGAGCGGGCCGGCTGACCCCAGAGCCCGCCCACACGGTGCTCGATCTCCTCCCTTGTGGCGGCCGGGAAGAGCGTGCGCAGCTGCGCCAGCAGGTCGAAGCCCGTGCAGTTGGCGACGTAGTCGTGCTCGCTGCGGAAAGCGCCTTCGGGCGACTCGCACTCGAGGCTCACCCCCTCGCCCTTCACGGCCGCGCCGACGTCGGTAACCCGGCCCAGGGCGAACTCGACCCGGTCGTCGTAGGCGATCTTCGCCAGGCTGGGCGGGTCGAATACGCCGCGGTCGGAGTGCTTGACGAAGTCGCGGCGGGTCTGCAGGTCCAGCGACTCCCACTCGACCACATCGGGGTTCGAGAAGACGCGGTTCTCGAGGAAGCTCTCACCGCGGCTCATCGGCAACAGCGGCGTGTAGACCGTGAAGCGGCAGTCGGGCCGCAGCTCGCGCAGGAACATCGTCGCGCTCAGCGCGCTCTCCCCGCCGCCGACGATCGCGACGTCGCAGCGCTCCCCCTCCGGGATGCGGGCGAACTCCTCGCGCTTGCTGTCGCAGTGGAAGACGCGGCCGGCCACGGCGGGCTCGTGGGGGAAGGCGCGGTGGATGCCGGGGCCGGTGAGAACCAGGGCGCGGCAGGTGTGACGCGAGGTGCCGCCGTCCTCTTCGGCTTCCACCACCCAGCGATCGCCCCCCTCGTCGAGCGCCACCTGGGAGACCCGGGCGCGCAGGTGCTCGATCCCGTCGGTCGCGCGTGAGAGCACCCAGGTCAGGTACTCGCCGTAGTCGCGGTGGCGCACCTGGGGGGAGCCGGCGTCGACCCAGCGCGCGTAGCGGCGCGTGCTGATCATGTACTGCTGCCAGGTGAACTGGGCCATCGCCGCGTCTATCGCCTCGCCGGCCTCGCCGAACTCCACATGACTGCGATAGGGGAAGCCGACGTCCTTGATCGGGGTCACGGCCAGCGGCTCCTCGCCCGAAGTCATCCCGTTGCGCCCCTTCCAGGATGCGGCCATCTCGGTTCCCTCGACCACCTTGACCGAGAGCCGGGTCAGCCCCAGCGTGTTGGCCACGTGGACCTTGGTCGCGATCCCGGCGGCCTTGGCGCCGGCGCCGACGATGATCAGGTCGTGTTCGGCGCTCATGCGTAGGCGGGGGCTCGGGGCTTGGCGACGACGAGTCCGTGCTGGGCCGGGCTGAAGGCGATCGCGGCGCGGGAGATCCGCTCCGAGCCCGAGTCGACCGGCTCCAGCTCGACCTCTTCGAGCACGGTGCGGACGACGCGCTTCATCTCCTGTTCGGCGTAGCTGGCGGCGAGGCAGCGCCGGGCGCCGCCGCCGAAGGGAATCCAGGTCGGCACCGCGGCACGCTGCGTGAGGAAGCGCTCGGGAACGAACTCGCCGGGGTCCTCATAGACGTCTGCCCGATGGTGGATCAGGTAGACACAGGGCGCGACCAGCGTGCCGGCGGGCAGGTCGTAGCCGCCCAGCGTCGCCGGCTTCAGCAGCCGTCGCACGACGACCGAGACCGGCGGGCGCAGGCGCAGGGTCTCCTTGACCACGGCGTCGAGGTAGGCATCGCCTTCGCCGGCCAGCAGTTCCTCCTGCAGCCGCTCCAGCTTTTCCGGGTGGCGCAGGAGACGCTCGAAGACCCAGGCCAGCGAGCTCGAGGTCGGCCCGTCGGTGAGCAGGGTCAGCAGTTCGTCGCGCAGCTCCTTCTCGCTCAGCGGCGAGCCGTCCTCGTGGCGCGCGTCGACCAGGATCGAGACGGCGTCGCGGCGGCCGTCCTCCCCTTCGGCCCGGCGCCGGCGCGCCTCGGCCAGGACCTCCTCCTCGACCGGCTCCATCGCCTCCCGCCACTCGCGGCTGCCTTCGAGCCACTCCGGCCCGAAGAGGGCGAGCTTCCAGAGCCGGTCGTCGTCGTTGACCGTCTCGGTCAGGTTGGTGAGTAGCGCCCGCAGGGGGTCCAACCGTCCCTCGTCGTCGCCGAAGACGGCCCGCATCACCACCTCCTGGGTGAGCAGCTGCATCCGCGGCCACAGCTGGAACGGCTCACCGACCGGCCAGGCACGGATCTCCCTGCGTGCCAGCTCGGTCATCATCCCGGCGTCCTCGCGCATCCGCTCGCCGTGGAAGCGCGGAAGCATCAGCTTGCGCTGGACCATGTGCTGGGGCTCCTCGCTGAGCATCACCGAGTGCGCCCCCAGGACAGGCTTCAGCGCCAGGTTCGGAACCCCCACGCCGAGGTCGCTGGTATCGATCGAGAAGACCCTTTTGACGTCCTCGGGGTCCGCGAGCACGACCCAGGCGCCGAGGTGGCGCAGGCGCAGGGTGAAGGTGTCGCCGTAGCGCTCCCGGCACTCCTCGAGCATCGGCAGCGGCTCGCGTGCCCAGCGCATCGACTGGACCATCTCGGGCTCCTCCGGCCCGGGCGGCAGGCCGGCGCCCCTCTCCGCGCCACCCGGCTCGGCCCCCTCGCCCATCAGCTCGTCCTCGAGCTTGCAGGTCGCGCCGATCAGGAGCTCGAAGAGCTCGGCGCTGAAGTCCTCCGGCAGGCCGGCCGCGGCACCGCGGGCGAGATAGCGGGCGCAGACCTCGGCGACCCGCTCGGGCTGCATCATCGGGATCCCGTGCTCGCTCTTGTACTCGGCGACTTCGCGACAGATCTGGAAGCGCTCGCCCAGCAGGCGCGAGATCTCCTCGTCGATCGGGTCGAGCCGCTCGCGGAACCGTCCCAGCCCGTTGTCACTCATCTGCCGCCCCCAGCAGGCCGGTGGCGAAGGCGTGGCTGCAGGCGGCAAGGGTGTCGAGCGCGTAGCCGCCCTCCTGGATCACGCAGACGGGAAGCCCCGAGGCGGCGAGCAGGCCGCCGATCTCGGTGAAGATCTCGGGCGGGAAGCCCCAGGAGCCGTGCGGGTCGCCGGCGACGATGTCGTAGCCGAGCGAGACGACGATCGCCCGGGAGGAGCCGGCGAGCGCGTCGATCGACGCGGAGAGCGCCTCGAGGTACTCGCCGGCGTCGGGGCTGCCCTCGAACTCGACCACGTGTTCGCGCTCGCTGCTCGGCGTCACCGTCGCCGTCGGCGACGTTGGTCACCGGCGAGGCGTGCAGCGAATGCAGGCTCGCGTCGGTCATCGTCTCGACGATCGCCGCGGTGCCGTTCGGGTAGTGCAGGTCGATGTCGAGGATGCCGACCGGGCTGACACCGCGGTCGCGCAGCGCCTGCACCGCGGCCGCGGCGGTGTTGAGGTAGCAGTAGCCGGCGAACCAGGCCGGGCCGGCATGGTGGCCCGGCGGCCGGCAGAGCGCGTAGGTGAAGCGAGCGCCTTCGGCCAGCCGCTCGGCCGCGGTGATCGCCGTGCGCACCCCCTCGCGCGCGGCGCTCGACCAGGCCGGCGCTGACCGGGATGTCGGGCGGCAGCCCGGGAGGGGTCAGCTCCGGCATCACCACCGGCTCCTCCGGCGACCTCCCCCAGCGCCTCGAGGTACTCGGGGTCGTGCAGCACGCTGAGCGTCTGCTCGACGTCTTCGCCGTCGGCATCCGCGGCGACCGAGCGCACGCCCGCGTGGCGGAGCAGGCCGCTGCGCAGCTCCGCCATGCGGCGGTTGTCGTCGACCCCGGGCAGGATGCGACCGCCTTCGAGGATCCAGTGGGCGCTGTCGGCGTCGGCGCCGCCGCTGCGCTGCTCGACCATCAACAGCTCCGTCACCATCAGAGCTTCCTCCGCATCCGCGGGCCGAGATGCTCGAAGCCGTTGGCCCGGTAGAAGGCCTCGGTGGCGCCGATCCGGGCGAAGCTCTCGCGCGGCAACCCGACCTCGAGGCGCTTGGCCCCTTCCCGGCGAGCGACGTCGCAGAAGGCCTCGACCAGATCGCGGCCGATCGCCCGGCTGCGCCACTCCGGATGCACCCAGAGGTCCTGGATCGTGCCGTAGCGGCCGGGCACGTGGATCGCGTGCTGCCAGCTGGCGGCGAGGACCCCGACGATCGCCCTTCCGTCCTCGCCCTCTGCCTCCGCCACCAGCAGGGCACCCACCCTCCGGTCCCCGGCAAGCTCGCGCGTCGCCTCCTCCAGCTCCGTCGCGGTGGGCCCTTTACCGCTCAGCTCGACCAGCAAGGTCTGCCACGGCGGAGGCGATCGCGGGGGCGTCCTGCACCGAGGCCTCGCGCACGCGCCAGCTGGCGCCGGCGTCGTGCGCGGTTTCGGCCTCGGTCGGGGTCGCCCCGTTCATGCGACGTTCGCCGGCATCCCCGCCGGCTCCAGCTCGACGCTCCAGGCGTCGGGCGAGTCGCTTCCGGTCACCGTGCGGGCGATCGCCGCCATCGGCGCTCGCGCCTTGAGCAGGATCTCGTCGAACTCGTCCTCGGGATCGGACTGCATCACGATCGCGCCGCCGGCGCCGATCGTCGTGCGGCCCTCGCGCAGGACGATCGTGCGGATCACGATGCTGAGGTCCATCACCCCGTCGAGGCCGAAATAGCCGATCGCGCCCGAGTAGACGCCGCGCGCCTCGGCCTCGATGTCGTCGATGATCTCCATCGTGCGCTGCTTCGGCGCTCCGGTCATCGAGCCGCCCGGGAAGCAGGCGCGCGCGCATTCGGCGGCGCTGCGGTCCGCCGAGAGCGTCCCCTCGATCGTCGAGATCAGCTGGTGCACGGTCGCGTAGTCCTCGACCACCATCAGCTCGGGGACGGCGACGCTGCCGACCTCGCAGACGATGCCGAGGTCGTTGCGCAGCAGGTCGACGATCATCAGGTGCTCGGCGTAGGTCTTTTCGTCATTGGTCAGCTCTGCCTTCAGGGCGGCGTCCTGCTCCGGGTCGGCCGAGCGCGAGGTCGTTCCCTTGATCGGCCTCGCCTCGACCCTGCGCTCGCGGTCGACCGAAAGGAAGCGCTCGGGCGAGGAGCTGACCACCGCGACCTCGCCGAGCTTGAGGTAGGCGGCGAAGGGCGACGGGTTGCTGCGGCGCAGGTTGCGGTAGAGGTCGAAGGGATCGGGGCTGGCGCTGGTCGAGATCTGGTCGGTGAGGCAGACCTCGTAGGACTCGCCGGCCGCGAGTTCGGCCTGGCAGCGCGCGATGTCGGCCAGGTACTGCTCGCGTCCGCGGCCGCAGTCGAAGCTGACGTGCGCGGCACTCGGCTCGCCGAAGGTCTCGGCTGGGTCGGGCCGTGCCCCACGCGGGTCGGCGAGGGCCTCGTGCACGGCGGCCTCCGCCTCCTCGAGCCAGCTCTCCACCTCCGAGTCCTCCTCCCGGCCGAGGGCCATCAGGTGGGTGCGGTGGCGGACGTGGTCGACCGCGATCAGGCGGTTGGCGAGCATCATCACGGCGTCGGGAACGTCGGAGCTGTGCACGTTGGAGGAGCCGCAGTCCGCCTTGCAGCTCGTAGCCGAGGTAGCCGACGAAGCCACCGAGGAGGCCGGGCGCCTGCCCGGGGGGCGTCTCGATCGCCCGCTTTGCGACCTCGCGGTCGAGCACCTCGAAGACCGAGCCCCGCTCCAGCGCCGTCACCTCGGCGCCGTGGACCTGGACAGCCCCCGACTCGACCTCGTATTCGAGGATGCACCGGTCCTCGCCGGCACTGGTCCCCAGGTAGGAGCTCTGCGCGAGCCGCGTCGGCGCGTCGGCGCTGTCGAGCCAGAAGGCGTGCTCCTCGTCCATGAACAGCCGTTCGAAGAGCGCCTCCGTCGAGGGTTCGCCGGGAATCGTGCGCATGTGCAGCCTGGTGTCGGAACCGATGGCCTCGCGGGGCTCCGCGTGGCGTGACGGCGCAGCCGGCCTCCGCGCCGCGCGGGCGGCCGGCTCCTTGCGGCGCTCGGCCTGGGCGTAGAAGTTCGCGCACCAGAGTCGCGCCGTGCTCGGTGGCTATCGACTCGGGGTGGAACTGGACGCCCCACATCGGCCGCCGGCGGTGTTCGATCCCCATCACGACGCCGTCGTCGGCCCAGGCGCAGACGTTGCCGTCGGAGCCCATGCCGGTGATCGCCAGCGAGTGGTAGCGGACGACCGGGAACCCCTGCGGGATGTCCTCGAAGAGACCGCTGCCTTCGTGGAAGATCCGGCTGAGGCGTCCGTGCATCGCCTCGGGGGCGCTGCTCACCTCGCCGTTGAGCACCTTGCCCAGGCCCTGGTGGCCGAGACAGATGCCCAGGACCGGGTATCTCGCTGAAGCGGAGGATGTCGTCGCAGACGCAGAAGTCGTGCCAGCGGCGCGGCGTTCCCGGCCCTGGCGAGAGCACGATCGCGTCGAAGTCCCAGCGCGAGAGGGCGCGCCAGGAGACGGCGTCGTTGTCGACCACGATCGGCTCCTCCCCGGAGACCCCGGCGAGGAGGTGGAAGACGTTGTAGGTGTAGGAGTCGTGGTTGTCGACCAGCAGGGTCCTCATCGCGTCTCCAGCCCGAGTCCGCGGGCGCCCTGGCTCGAGCGAGGCCTGGATCGCGCTCTGCACGTGCGGGTCGCGGTCGCACTCCAGGTACCAGCGCGAGAGGTGCGCGACCCAGCGGGCCAGCGGGCTGACGTCCAGCCGCTCGACCGCCTGGCGCAGGTGGCGCCTGTACATCTCGGACTGCACCACGGCGAAGCGGTACTCCGGGTCCTCCGCCCGCTCGCCGCCGGCACCGGGGCCATTACCGTTGTGGGCGCGGGCGCGGGCCAGGTCCCAGCCCAGGCTCCGTTCCTCGCGCAGCAGCTTCTCCGGTTCGAAGTCGAGCGGCTTGGTGTTGGTGTGCATGAGGAAGTAGCCGAGCGCCACCTGGGGCACGATCTGTTCGGCGGCGGGATGGCGCCGGCGGACCCCGATCCGCTCCGGCCCCTCCTCGATCGCGCTGTCGATCCATTCGACGAGCTCGTCGATCAGCAGCGCGTTCTTCTTGCTCGAGGAGACCGACTCGCTCTGCTTGGAGACCATCCCGTGGAAGACGTCGTGCTTGGGGTGGTTGATGTCGGCACCGGCGCCGCGGGCCATCATTTCGTCCATCAGCTGGCGCCTGCAGGTGACGTGGGCCACCCACTCCAGACCGCAGACCTGGATCGAGGTAGTCCCTTCGAGGCCGGGCGCGGCCATCCAGTAGGCGAGGGCGCGCATGTGCTGGGTCGGCAGGCCGTCGGCGCGCACCAGCGGCATTTCCTCCAGCTCCTCGCGGTCGGTGAGGTAGATGATCGCGCCGTCGGGGCGGCGCTGGAGCATCCCGTGCTCGAGGCCGAGATTGGAGAGCTCCGCGACCTCGGGCAGGAAGTCGGACTCGAAGAAGACGCGGTCGAAGCCGATGCCGAGCCGGGCGAGCGTCTTGCGCTGGCCGGAGATGACCCAGGCGCGCGTCTTCGACCAGAGCTCGATCGCCGTCTGGTCGCCGTCGAAGACTCGCTGGAGCAGCTCGTCGGCGCTGTCTTCGTGCACGTCGAGCTCGCGGGTCAGCGAGCTCGCCGGGTTGTCGTCGCGCCCGTTCAGCGACGGCCCGCTCTTGACGTAGTCGGCGTAGCAGGCGCCGACGAAGTGGTCGCTCTTCTGCCCGTTTTCGGGCGAGGTCTGCGTGTGCCTGCCGCTCTTCACCACTCCCGCCATCGCCTCGCCCATGCTGCGACCGACGTCGCAGATGATGCTGCGCTGCTCGACCTTGCCCCCCGCCTCGGTCAGCGCGGCGCCGAGCGCGTTGCCGAGGGCGAGGTTGCGCAGGTGGCCGATGTGAAGCGCCTTGGTCGAGTTCGCGTCCCAGAAGTTGAGCGCGAAGGTCCGGCCGGCGGCGAGATCGGCGTGCGACGCGAAGGAGCCCTCGCCGTCCAGCGCCGCGCCGGTCTGCTCGATCCAGCCGCGGTCGAGCCGCACCCAGACCTGTTTGCCGTCGCGGTCGACGCTGTCGACCCATGGCTCGCGCTCGACCTGCTCCAGCGCCGCCAGCGCGGCTGGGTCCTCCTGCCAGCCGCGCACCCGCGGCACCAGCATCAGGTCGTAGCGCTCGTGGGGCTTGTAGGGAGCCCGGGCCGCCCAGAGCGGCCGCCGCCTCTCCGCCGGCCTTGAGTTCATCGAGAAAGTCAAAAAGATTGGTCGCCATAGCGGTCGCTGTCGAATTTTTCGATGGCAATGCACCAGCCGGGGCTCGAACCCGGATCTCCGGCTTTTAAGGCCGGCCCTTTGACCGATTAAGGCACTGGTGCGCTATGTGGGGCTCCTCCCGTCCTCCCGTTGAGCCCCATTCCCTTTGACTGCTCCAGATATTTTGCGCATCCTACCAGCTGAACGCGTACCGAAGTGAAGCTCTTTTGGAGCCCGTCTCTGCGAACCTCCCGCGCGATGCCGGCAGACCCCCACGCACCCGTTCTGGTCGGCGCCGGACAGCACAGCCGGCGCCCCGCTGAGCCGGAGATGTCTCCTCTGGATCTGATCGTGCGAGCCGCTCGGATCGCGAGCGAGTCGCCCGGCACGGGGCGGCTGCTGGAGCGGACCGAGTCGGTGCGGATCGTCGACTGCCTCTCCTGGCCGGTCCCCGACCCCGGGGCCCTGGTAGCCGAGGCGCTCGGCTTGCGGCCCGGCGAGACCGTGCGGACGCTGACCAGCGGCACCGGGCCGCTCGACCTGCTCGCCGGCGCCTGCGCCGAGATCCAGGCCGGCCGCCTCGACGTAGCGCTCCTCGCCGGCGCCGAGGCGATCCTCCCCTTCATGGCCGCGGCGCGCGAGGGGCGGCCGACGGGCTGGCCCGAGCAGGACTCAGGCGCGAGCCCGACGCGCCTGCTCGGCAGCGACCGGGGAGCCAGCCACGAGGCCGAGCTGGCGGCCGGCCTGCTGGCGCCGGTCCACTACTACCCGTGGTTCGAGAACGCGGTGCGCGCGGCCGCCGGCCGCAGCCCCGAGGAGCACCGGGAGTGGCTGGGACGGCTCTGGCACAGGTTCGCCGAGGTGGCCGAGTCCAACCCGGATGCCTGGACGCGAGAGGCGCCGGCGGCTGGGGAGATCGCCACCGCCGGCGAGGGCAACCGTATGGTCGCCTCCCCCTACTCCAAGCTGATGACCGCGAACATCCAGGTGGACCAGGGGGCGGCGCTCCTGCTCTGCAGCGCCCGCGCCGCCGATGAGGCCGGCATCGCCGCCGGGGACCGGGTGTTCGTCCACGCGAGCGCCGCCGCGCACGACCACTGGTTCGCGGTCTCGCGCCAGGACCTGCACCGCTCGCCGGCGATCGCCGCCTGCGCCCGCGCCTCGCTGGGCCACGCGGATGTCGGAGTCGACGAGGTCGCCCACCTCGACCTCTACTCGTGCTTCCCCTCCGCGGTGCAGATCGCCGCCGGCGAGCTCGGGATCGACCTCGCGACCGATTCCCGCCCGCCGACCGTGACCGGCGGCCTCAGCTTCGCCGGCGGCCCGGGCAGCGACTACGTGACCCACTCGCTGGCGGCGATGAGCGGACGGCTGCGGGAGGACCCCGATGCCTACGGCTTCCTCACGGGCGTCGGCTGGTACATGACCAAGCACGCCAACGCCGTGCTGTCGGCCCGCCCGCCCGCCAGGCCCTACGCCCACGCAGAGCCCCAGACGGAGGTCGACGCCCTGCCTCGTCGCGAGATCGCCGCCGCCGCCGAGCTCGAGGGCACGGTCGAGTCCTTCACCGTCACCTACGAGCGCGACGGGACGCCGTCGCGGGCGATCGCCAGCAGCCTGCGAGCCGACGGCAGCCGTGCCCTGGCGAGCAGCACCGAGCCGGAGGCGATTCAGGCACTGCTTGCCGGCGAGGTCGCCGGCGGGGCCCAGGCCTCCTGAAGGAAGTGCGATCCAGATCCGACGTTTCGGCAGCGATGATCGCCGGGGACCTCCCCAGCGATCATCGCCACTCGGTCACCAATGCAAGCTCATCCTCTTAGGCCTTATTTAGCTATGACAGTGCAGGACTAAAGTTTGCCTGACTATCTGGTTGTTCCCGAGGTCTTCTGCCCGTACCAAGAAGACCCCAGTTCCATTCCCTGTGCATTTGAGAGTCCTGTGCGTGCACGTTTGATTGTTATTGAGCTTTAAAGTGTTGCAGTTGGAACCTTGGGGGCTGAACGGTCCACTAATAAACTCAGCCTGCAGTTCGATCTGGTTGGCGCGCCGGTTCGTGATTGTAATCGTCTTCGATTGGTTGACAGCGAATAAGTGCGGGTTCGGATTCGGCAGGGTGATATCTATTCCAGGGTTCCCTCGTCCCTGAGATATGTATACGTCTTCTAATGGTTCCAGGAACCCCGCGGTGACTTCGGTGTCTTCCGGGCAGAGGCTGCCGGACACGGGTTCGAGCGGAATCGCTTCCAGGCTCAGCATGCCGTGATTGCCTTCCGTGGCACCTTCGACGTGGAACGACACTTCTGTGAAGCTATATGTGCATTCGATATCGATGCCGAAGATATCGATATTTTCACATTCGACTTGGACTTCGGCCCCTTCGTCAGTCACTTCCAGGCCGCCTAAGTTTTCAGCCGCCTCTAACAGTGCTGCTGTGTAGGGAGTGCCGATCGATGTGAGCGAGCAGTTGGAGTGCGATGCTTTGGTGCCGCAGGCTCGCGTAGGTGAGGGTGGTGATGTCGATCGCCTGCGGAGCGCCGGCTTCTAAGGCCGAGGCTTCCGCTAAGGCGCTTAAGCATAAGACGTTGACGAGGCTGGTGCTGAATATCCACGTCGTTCCCGAAGCCCCGTGGATCGCCGTCGCCAGGTTACCTTCTTCGCAGGGGCTCTGGTTGACGCTGCAGAGCGCCGTTTCTTCCGCCGTGGCCGAGGACGTACCGAGGGACGCCATCGCCGCCACTGCCGCGATCGCGGCGAGGCATAGTTTTTTGAGTCTCATTTTTCTCTCCCTTCCCGGGTCGCCCCGGAGGTTTGAGGTGGTGTCCCCAGTGATAGCCGATCCGTACAAACACTGTTGATTTTGTTGGGTGAGAATCACGCACTCTCCCTGAAAAACAATTGAGTGACCGTCTTTCCCTGCAAGGTACGGAAAGTCGATTAGGCGCGTGCGCGGCTCCGCGCATGCGCGAGTGTGTGGCAACCGGGGGGTCGACTGTGGATAGAGACCTGGCCTAGGCCCAGGCCTCTTGAAGGAAGGCGGTCAGCTCCCCGGTCAGGCGCCCGGGCCTCAGCCGCCACTCGAGGATCGAACTGGCCTCGACCAGGTGACCGTTCGGCAGCTCCTCGGCGAGCATCCCGGAGTCGCTGAAGGGGTGCAGCGGGTCGCGGGGGTGGCCGACGATCAGCGCCGGCTGGCGAATCCCGGTGCGCTGCTCGCGATGCGGGGCGGTCTCGCCGAGGAGCAGCCCCTCCAGCACCGCGCCCGAGGGCCCCGGCCTCTGGCGGACCCAGTCGAGCCCGATGTCGAGGAGGTGGTGGGTGCGCGGAATCGCGGAGGTGATGCGGGAGAGGGCCTCGAACGCCGGCCGGGCAAGCCGCAGGCCGAGCAGCATCGGGGCGAAGGTCGCCGCCACGCCCGGCAGCGCGTTGTCGAGGACCGGCATCTCGATGAAGAGGCCACGGACCCGCTCGGGCTCGCGAACCGCCAGCTCGAGCGCGACGTTGGCGCCCAGCGAGGTGCCGCCGACCACGGCGGAGGGCTGCCCGAGGTGGTCGAGCAGGGCCACCACCTGGCGGGCGAAGAGGGGCATCGAGTACAGGCGCAGGTCCTCGGGCCGGTCCGAGCGCCCGTGCCCGAGCAGGTCGACGCAGACCACCCGGTTCCCCTGTCCCGCCAGCTCCGGCCCCAGCCGCTCGAACATCCGCCTGTTCATCAGCAGCCCGTGCACGAGCACCAGCAGCCGCTCGCCCTCCCCGTAGGAGTCGTACTCGATCCGGTGGCCCTCGTAGTGGAATTCGCCCATCGGCAATACCTACAGGATCACGAGCAAGGGCCGCCTGAAGGCGGCCCTTGCCAGGTGCTTGGGAACGAACGCGGGGACCACACCGGGTGGGACAACGCCCGGCCTCCCTCGCTCGCCGGTGCCCGGGTTGGATTCCGCCGGGCGGCCGAAAACAGTGCGGCGCCTAGCGGCCCTGCACCTCCAGTGTCCCCTGCAGCATGTGACTCGAAATTAGGACCACCTCCTTTCTCTGGTGATCCGATTGAAGCAAATCGCGCAGTCGCCGTAGGATCAAGAGCCGTGGCCGACCGAGCACCGCAGCCAAGCCAGGCAGAGAAGGCAGCCCGCTTTCGCGCCCTGCACGAGGGCGAGCCCTTCGTCATGCCCAATCCCTGGGACGCCGGCTCCGCCCGGGCGCTGGAGGCGCTCGGCTTCGAGGCCCTGGCCACGACGAGCTCCGGCTTCGCCCTGACCCTGGGCCGGCGGGACGGCAGCGTCACCCTCGACGAGCTTGCCGGCCACGTCGGCGAGATCGACAGGGCGAGCGGCCTGCCGGTCTCCGTCGACCTCGAGAACGGGTTCGGCCCCGCCCCGGAGGACGCGGCAAACGCCATCGCCCGCGCCGCCGCGGCGGGGGCCGTGGGCGGCTCGATCGAGGACTACGACCCCGACGGCGAGATCTACGCCTTCGACCATGCCGTCGAGCGCGTGGCCGCCGCCTGCGAGGCGGCCCGGCGCTTGGCCTTCCCCTTCACGGTGACGGCCCGGGCCGACAACTTCTTCCGCGGCAACCCCGACCTCGACGACACGATCGCCCGCCTGCAGGCGTTCGAACGGGCCGGCGCGGACGTGCTCTACGCGCCCCGCCTGAGCGAGGCGGACCAGATCCGGGCGGTGTGTGAGGCGGTGGAGAAGCCGGTCAACGTGCTCGCCCGCCCTAACTTCTCCATGGACGAGCTCGCGGGCCTGGGAGCTTGCCGGGTCAGCATCGGCGGCAACCTCGCCTGGGTCGCCAACGAGGCGATGCTCGGCGCTGCGAAGCGGATCCGCGAGAGCGGCGACTTCTCCGGCCTGAAGGTCTCGCCCCACGCCGGGGAGTGGCTCGGCGACTGAGGGTCTCGGGGCGGGCTGAGCTCACCCGGCCCGGCCACCAGGCCCGCTCGCCGCAGAGGTAGGTGATCGCCGGGATCATCAGGGCGCGGACGACGAAGGTGTCGAGGAGGACGCCGATCGCGACGGTGGCGCCGATCTGGACCAGCTGCCTCCAGCGGCAGCAGGGTGAGGGTGGCGAAGGTGCCGGCGAGGATCAGCCCGGCCCCGGTGATCACGCCGCCGGTGTTCTCCAGCGCGGCCAGGATCGCCGTCGCGGGTCCCCAGCGTCGCCGCCTCCTCGCGGGCACGGGTCATCAGGAAGATGTTGTAGTCGACGCCGAGGGCGACCAGGAAGATGAAGGAGAGCAGCACCAGGTCGAAGGCCATCCCGCTCGACGCCGAGGATCTCGGTGAAGGCGAAGGTGACCAGTCCGAGCGTCGCGGCGAAGGAGGCGACGACGGTGACGATCAGATAGGCCGGCGCCGCCAGGGCGCGCAGCACCAGGGCGAGGATCAGGCCGACGACGAGGAGGACCGCCGGGACGATCGTCTTCGTGTCGCGCGAGTTGGTCTGCTCGACGTCGTAGTTCTCGGCAGGGATGCCGCCGACCAGGGCGCTCGGGGCAACCTCCTGCAGCCTCTCGCGGATCCCCTCGACCAGGTCGGCCGCTTCCGCCGAGTAGGGGTTGCCGCGCAGGACGATCGCGATCGCCGCCTCGGTCGAGATCTCCGAGGGCGGCACCGGGACCGCCAGCTTCACGGCGCCCAGTTCCTCCAGGCCGGTCGATCGCCGTCCCCCACCTCGCCGATTTCGACGACCGCGGTCAGCGGCGACCCCAGCCCCGGCGGGAAGTGTTCGTCGAGGACTTCGGTGCCGCGGCCGGATTCGGTCGAGCGCGTTTCCCCCTGGCCGAAGCCGAGCGTGCCGTGGTCGACGAGGTTGCCGAGCGAGAGGACGACGAGCCCCGCCGAGACGGTCGCGACGATCGCCCGCGGGCGGCGCCGCACGAGAGCCGGCTATCCGCGCCCAGCGCCTGTCCCTCTCCCTCGGCTCCGCGCCGGCACCGGGCCAGAAGGCACGCCCGCCGAGCAGTGAGAGGACGGCGGGCAGCAGCGTCAGCGCCGCGGCGAGCATCACCGCGATCCCGATCGCCAGCACCGGGCCGAGCCAGTGGGTCGACTCGAGGTCGGCGAGCAGCAGCACCAGCATCGCCGCGATCACGGTCCCGGCCGAGGCCGCGATCGGCCGCACGCTCTCCGCCAGCGCGCGCGGCAGAGCGGTGCCGGGCGCCACGCCCCGGCCGAGCTCCTCCCGGTAGCGGTGGATCAGCAGCAGCGAGTAGTCGGTCCCGGCGCCGAATACCAAGACCAGCAGCAGGAAGGTCCCCTCGGCGTTGACGACGATCGCGCCGGCCTCGATCAGCAGGTAGGCGATGCCGACCGCCACCAGATACGCGGTGCCGACCGCCAGCAGCGGCAGCAGGGCGAGGACCGGCGCGCGGTAGACGACCAGCAGCAGGACGAGGACCAGGCCCAGCGTCGCTATCAGCAGTGTCTTGGCCGCCTCGTCGGCGACGTGCTCGAGGTCGGCGGCTATCCCACCGGGCCCGGTGACGTAGGAGTGCAGGCCGGGGTGCCGGCGATGGGCGAGGTAAGCGCGGATCTCCGCCACGCCGTCGGAGACCGCGTCGCGTTCGTCGGCGTCGATCGCCAGCGCCACGATGCGCCGCTTCGCCGTCGCGCGAGATCGGCCCCACCCCGCGGGCGATCCGGGCCACCTCCCCGAGCGGCTGCTTCGCCCCCTCCGAGAAGGGTGCGAAGACCGGGGACGCCCCGGCGAGCCCGAGCCGTTCAAGGCCCTGGCCGAGCCTGCCGATCGCGTTCAGATCGCTCGCGGTCAGCCCGCCGTTGCGCTCGAAGACGACCAGCACGGGCACGTCGTCGCCCCCCTTGAAGTTCGCGCTGGAGCACGTCGAGGGCCCGGGTCGACTCCGCGTTCTCCGGCAGGAAGCTGCTCTGCCCTGCCGCGGTGACGTCTCCGATGTGAGCCCGCCCGAACAGCCCGGCGAGCCCGAGCACGACCCAGACGCCGAGGGTGACCCAGCGTCCCCGCGGGCTGGTGACGGCGGCGACGAGACGCCCGACCACGCGCGCAACAATACGAGCGATGAACGATGCGACGAACAATCCCACCACCGTGACCGCGCCGAGCGACACCGAGGTCCGCATCGAGCGCGAGTTCGACGCTCCCCGCGAGCTCGTCTACGAGGCCTACACCGACCCCGATCTGATGACCGAATGGCTCGGCCCGCGCAGGCTGACGATGACCGTGCAGGAGATGGACGTGCGCACGGGCGGCAGCTACCGCTACACGCACAGCGACGAGGAGGGCAGCTACGTCTTCTTCGGCGAGTTCCGCGAGGTCGACGCCCCGCGCTTGCTGGTCCAGACCTTCCAGTGGGAGGGCAACGACGCCCCGCCCTCGGTCGACCGGGTCGAGTTCGAGGAGCTCGAGGGCGACCGCACCCGGATCGTCGTCACCGGCACCTTCGACTCGAAGGAGTCGCGCGACGCGATGCTGGAGGCCGGCATGGAGAAGGGCGTCCGCGAGGGCTACGAGAAGCTCGACGAGCTGCTGGCGCGGCGCCGGTGACGCGCCGGTGAGAGCGTGGCGCCTTATGGTCGCATAGCGACCATAAGGCGCCACAAGGGGCTAGCCGAACTCGATCACGCTGCGGATGCCGTCCTGGGCCTCCATCAGCTCGAAGCCGCGGTTGACCTCGTCGAGGGAGATGCGGTGCGAGATGAAGGGCTCGACGTCGATCTCGCCGGCGAGGCTGCGGTCGATCAGCTGCGGCACCCCTTCGCGGCCCTTGACGCCGCCGAAGGAGGAGCCGGCGACGCGGCGGCCGGTGATCAGGAGGCGGGGGACGACGTCGAGGGTCTCCCCCCTGCCGGCCACGCCGGCGACGGTGCAAAGGCCCCAGGCCATGCGCGCGGCTTCGACCGCCTGGCGCATCACGGCGACGTTGCCGGTCGCCTCGAAGGTGTAGTCGGCGCCGAAGCCGCCGGTCATCTCGAGGATCGCCTCGACCGCGCCCTCACCCCCCTCGATCGCGTCGGTCGCGCCCTGGCCGCGGGCCAGCTGGAGCCGCTCCGGGGAGAGGTCGACGCAGACGATCCGCTCGGCACCCTGCAGCCGGCAGCCGGCCACCGCGCCCAGCCCGACCATCCCCGCCCCGAAGACGGCGCAGGTGCTGCCGGGTCGCACCGCGGCGGTGTTGATCGCGGCGCCGAGCCCGGTCGAGAGGCCGCAGGCGAAGAGGCAGGCGTGCTCGAACGGCGCCTCGGGGTTGGTCTTCGCCAGGGCGATCTCCGGCATCACCGTGTACTCGGCGAAGGTCGAGCAGCCCATGAAGTGGCGGATGCCGTCGCCGCCGCGCGAGATCCGGGTGCTGCCGTCGGGGAGGAGGCCATTGTTCTGCTGCTCGCGGATCGCCAGGCAGAGGTTGGTCCGGGGATCGAGGCAGTGGACGCACTCGCCGCACTGGGGCGAGAAGAGGGTGACGACGTGGTCGCCTGGGGAGAGGCCGGCGACGTCCGCGCCGACCCGCTCGACGACGCCGGCCCCCTCGTGGCCGAGCACGGTCGGCGCGTAGCCGGAGGGGTCAGCACCGGAGGCGGTGTAGAGGTCGGTGTGGCAGACGCCGCAGGCGACCAGGCGGACCAGGACCTCCCCGGCCTGCGGCTCGGCCAGCTCGACCTCCTGGACCGCGAGCGGCTCGCCGAACTCCTCCAGCACCGCGGCGCGCATCCTCACGATCCGACCTAGCCCCTGCTCAACCGCTCTTGAAGCGGGCGGCCTCCTCGGAGCCGCCCGTGGCGTCGCCCTCGCTGTAGGAGTGTGCGCCGGTGCCGGCGAGCTTGCCGGCGTCGACGATCAGGTACTCCTCGCGGATCGGCCGCCCGTCGAACCAGCACTCGAGGATCTCGCGCGCCCCGGCCGCGTAGCGGGCCTGGGCGGAGAGGCTGGTGCCGGAGGTGTGCGGGGTCATGCCGTGGTGGGGCATCGTGCGCCAGGGGTGGTCCCGGGGCGCCGGCTGGGGGAACCAGACGTCGCCGGCATAGCCCGCCAGCTGGCCGCTCTCGCACGCCTGCGCGACCGCGTCGCGATCGCAGATCTTGCCGCGAGCCGTGTTGATCAGGTAGGACCCCCGCTTCATGCGGGTGAGCATCCCGGCGTCGAAGAGGTTCTCGGTCTCGGGGTGAAGCGGCGCGTTGATCGTCACCACGTCGCAGACCTCCACCATCGACTCCGCGTCGGGGTGGAAGGTGACGCCGAGCTCCACCTCGACCTCGGGCGGCAGGCGATGGCGGTCGGTGTAGTGCAGGCCGACCTCGAAGGGCTTCAGGCGTCGCAGGACCGCTGAGCCGATCCGCCCGGCGGCGACGCTGCCGACCTGCATCCCCTCCAGGTCATAGGAGCGCGAGACGCAGTCGGCGATGTTCCAGCCGCCCTCGACCACCTGCCGGTAGGACGGGATGTAGTTGCGGACCAGGGCCAGGATCATCATCACCACGTGCTCGGCGACGCTGATGCTGTTGGAGTAGGTCACCTCGGCGACGGTGAGGCCGCTCGCCATCGCCGCCTGCAGGTCGACGTGGTCCGATCCGATGCCCGCGGTGAGCGCCAGCTTCAGGTTCGGCGCCTTGGCGATCCGCCCGGCCGTCAGGTATGCGGGCCAGAAGGGCTGGGAGATGACGACCTCGGCCTCGGGAAGCTCGCGCTCGAAGACCGAATCGGGACCGTCCTTGTCGGCGGTGACGACCAGCCGGTGCCCGCGTCCCTCGAGGAACTCGCGCAGCCCCAGCTCCCCTGAGACGCTGCCGACCAGCTCGCCCGGCGTGAAGCCGAGCGCGTCGGGCGTCGGCGCGCTCTGGCCGTCGGGGTAGCCCTCGATCCCCGGCACGTCGCTGCGGGGATAGGACGGCGGGTAGCCGTCGACCGGGTCGTCGTAGAGCACGCAGAGGACCGTCGCCATGGCACCACCCTCTCACCGACCGGGGTCGCCACGCAAGCGGCTACCGGCCGACGTGCAGCTCGAGGGCGTGGATCTGGCTCTGGCCGTAGGTGCCGGTCTGGACCGGGCCGGCGGCGCTGATCAGGTCGCCGGGGCCCGGCAGGGGGCGGGGCCGCAGCCCCTTGCGGACGTCGATCGCGGTCACTCCCGGCCCGGTGAGCCCCTGAGGGTCGGCGATGACGAAGTGGGCGTCGCCGTCGCCGTCTGGGTCGACGCGCTCGACGAAGACGATCCGCCCCTCGGCGCTGCGGCAGCCGGGCAGGCCCGGCGGGCAGCGTGAGGGCTCGACCGTGCCGTCCTCCTCGCGGTCTCCCTCTCCCGTCCGTTCGATCAGCGGCGGCGACGTGCCGGAGCCCGCCTCGCCACCCCCGCCGCACCCCGGCGCGACGGCGAGAACCAGGGCAGCCGCAAGCGCGGCGACAGCACCGCGCCGGCCCCCTACCGCGAGCTCAGAGTCCCATCGTCTTGGCGATGATTTCGCGCTGGATCTCGCTGGTGCCGCCGTAGATGGTGGAGACCAGGGTGGTGCGGACGTGGCGCTCCATGTCGTACTCGGTGGCGTAGCCGTAGCCGCCCATCATCTGCATGCCCTCGAGCGCGATCTTCTTGGCGGTCTCGGTCACCTTGAGCTTGGCCATCGAGGCCTCGCGCGGGAAGAGCTGCGCCGGGGTTGGCGTCGACCGGCTGCGGCGACGTCGTAAGTCAGCAGGCGTGCAGCACTCGACCTCGGTCGCGAGGTCGGCGAGTCGGTGGGAGAGCGCCTGGAAGCTGCCGATCGGCCGGCCGAACTGCTTGCGCTCCTTGACGTAGACGAGCATGTCGTCCATCGCGCGCCGCGCGATGCCCAGCGACTGCGCGGCGATGATCAGGCGCTCGACGTTGAGGCCGGCCATCAGCTGCATCCAGGCCTTGCCCTCCACGCCGAGCAGGTTCTCGGCCGGGACGTGGCAGTCGTCGAAGAAGACGTCGTTGACGATCGCGCCCGCCCATCGTCTCGATGCCGCGGATCTCGACGCCGTCGGCGCCCTTGGGGATGCTCAGCATCGTCAGGCCCTCGTGCTTGGAGCCGCTGTCGTCGGTGCGGCAGACGAGCAGGATGTGGTCGGCGAAGTGCGCCTCGGAGATCCAGGTCTTCTGGCCGTTGATCGTGTAGCCGCCGTTCTCGCGCACCGCCTTGCAGCGCAGCGCGCCGACGTCGGAGCCGGCCTCGGGCTCGGACATCGCGATCGCCTCGACGTTGCCCTTGACGATCCCGCCGAGGATCTCGGCCTTCTGCTCGTCGGTGCCGAAGCGCTCGTAGGCGCCGGCGGTGATCGCCGTCACCGGGAAGCCGCCGATCGGGATCTGGCCGTAGGCCATCTCCTCGAGGAAGAGGCAGAGGTCGACCATGCCGCCGCCCGTGCCGCCGTACTCCTCGGCGACCGCGATCCCGAGCCAGCCGAGGTCGGCGATCTTGGCGTACAGCTCGGCGTTGTGCGGCTCGCTGCCCGCCGTCGGTGAGCGCGTCGCGCTGCTCGCGCGTCCCGCACTCGCGGGAAGCGAAGTCGCGGATCGCCTCGGCGAAGGCTTCCTGCTCGCTGGTGAACGTAACCGGCATCTCTGTTCCTCTCCTCAGGTGTGCGTCGGGGTCAGGCGGTCGCGGCCAGGGCGGCGCCCTGCTCGGCGTACGTCTCGCCGCGCTCGGCCTTCTCGACCAGGGACGCCGGGGGCTCGAAGCGCTCGCCGTATCTCTCGGCCAGCTCGCGCGCCCTGGCGACGAAGCCGGCCGGGCCGCCCTCGTAGCCGTCGATGTACTGGAGCACGCCGCCGGTCCAGGCGGGGAAGCCGATGCCGAAGATCGAGCCGATGTTGGCGTCGGCGACGGACTCGATCACGCCCTCGTCGACGCACTTGACCGTCTCCAGGGCCTCGGCGAACATCATCCGCTCCTCGAGGTCGCGGAGCGAGATCGAGGAGGGGTCCTCGACCGGCGGGAAGGCCTCGTCGAGGCCCTTCCAGAGGCCGACCCGCTTGCCGTCCTCGCCGTACTCGTAGAACCCCTTGCCGGCGAGCCGGCCGCCGCGGTCGAACTCGTCGAGCATGCGGTCGATCACCGTGGTCGAGGGGTGGGTGCCGATGTCGATGCCCTCGGCCTCCGCCGCCGCTTCGTACTGCACGCGGATCTTGCGCATCAGGTTGAGGTTGAGCTCGTCGGAGAGCTGCAGCGCCGGAGCGGGGTAGCCGGCCTGCGAGGAGGCCTGCTCGATCGTCGGCGCGGGGATCCCCTCGGTCAGCATCGCGATCGCCTCGTTGATGAAGGTGCCGATCACGCGCGAGGTGAAGAACCCGCGCGAGTCGTTGACCACGATCGGGGTCTTCTTGATCGCCTTGGCGACGTCGAGGGAGCGGTAGAGCGTTTCCTCGCTCGTCTGCTCGCCCTTGATGATCTCCAGCAGCGGCATCTTGTCCACCGGGCTGAAGAAGTGCAGCCCGATGAAGTCGGCCGGGCGGCTGACGCCCTCGGCGAGGTCGGTGATCGGCAGGGTCGAGGTGTTGGAGCCCAGCAGCGCGCCCTCGGCGAGGTGCGGCTCGATCTCGGCGAAGACCTCGGCCTTCACCTTCGGGTCCTCGAAGACGGCCTCGATCACCAGCTCGGCGCCGCCGGCGTCGGCCGCGTCGGCCGTCGGGGTGATGAGCGCCAGCAGCTCGGCGCCCTTCTCCTCGCTCATGCGGCCGCGCGAGACGGCCTTCTCGACCAGGCCCTGCGAGTAGCCCTTGCCGCGCTCGGCCGCCTCCTGGGAGACGTCCTTGAGCACGACCTCGATCCCGGCCTTGGCGCTGACGTAGGCGATTGCGGCGCCCATCATCCCGGCGCCGAGGACGACCATCTTCTTCGGCTCGAAGGACTCGATCTCCTCCGGCCGGTTGCGGGCCCCGTTGACCTCCTGCAGGTCGAAGAAGAAGGCCTGGATCATGTTCTTCGCCACCTGGCCGGTGGCGAGGTCGACGAAGTAACGGCCCTCGATTTCGATCGCGTTGTCGAAGTCGACCTGGGCGCCCTCGACCGCCGCCGCCATGATGTGGTGCGGAGCCGGGTAGTTGGCGCCCTTCAGCTGCTTGCGCAGGTTGGAGGGGAAGGCGGGCAGGGTCTGGGCCAGCTTCGGGTTGGACGGGGTGCCGCCCGGCATCTTGTAGCCGGGGGCGTCCCAGGGCTGGACCGCCTCGGGGTTGGCCTCGATCCAGGCCTTCGCCGCCGGGACCAGGTCCTCGACGGTCGGGACGACCTCGCCGATCAGGCCCATCTCCAGCGCCTTGTCCGGACGCAGTTCTTTCCCCTGCAGCAGCAGCTTCATCAGCGCGTCGGCGATGCCGAACATGCGCACCGAGCGGACGACGCCGCCGCCGCCCGGCAGCAGGCCGAGTTTGACCTCGGGGAAGCCGAGCTTGACCTTGGGGCTGTCGACGGCGATCCGGTGATGGGTGGCGAGGCAGATCTCCAGGCCTCCGCCCAGGGCGGCGCCGTTGACCGCGGCGACGACCGGGACGCCGAGCGTCTCCAGGCGGCGCAGCTGGCCCTTGACGACCTTCAGCCCCTCGGCCAGTTCGGCCGAGTGCTCCGGCCGTACCTGCTTGAGGTCGTTGAGGTCGCCGCCGGCGAAGAAGGTCTTCTTCGCAGAGGTGAGGACGACGCCCTTGATCTCGTCCTTCTCGGCCTCGAGCCGGTCCACCGTCGCCCCCATCGAGGCGACGTAGGCGGCGTTCATCGTGTTCGCCGACTGGTTGGGGTCGTCGAGCGTGAGGACGACGATGCCGTCCTCACCGCGCTCGTAGCGAATGGTGGTGCTCTCAGTCATCTAGATCGCCTCCACGACGGTCGCGATTCCCATGCCGCCGCCGACGCAGAGCGTCGCCAGCCCGTACTTGCCGCCGGTGCGGTGCAGCTCCTCGACCAGCGTGCCGAGGATCATGCCCCCGGTCGCGCCGAGCGGGTGGCCCATCGCGATCGCGCCGCCGTTGACGTTGACCTTCTCCATGTCGAGGCCCATGTCCTTGACGAAGCGCAGGACGACCGCGGCGAAGGCCTCGTTGATCTCGACCAGGTCGAGCTGGTCGACCGTGATGCCGGCCTTGCCGAGCGCCTTCTTTGAGGCCGGCGCCGGGCCGGTCAGCATGATCGTCGGGTCGGCGCCGGAGACCGCGGTGGCGAGAATGCGCGCCTTCGGCTTCAGGCCCAGGTCGGAACCGGTCTGCTCGTTGCCGATCGCCAGCAGCGAGGCGCCGTCGACGATTCCCGAGGAGTTGCCGGGGGTGTGGACGTGGTCGATCTTCTCGACCCAGTGGTACTTCTGCAACGCCACCGCGTCGAAGCCGCCCATGTCGCCCATCGCCTCGAAGGAGGGGTTGAGCTTGGCCAGCGTTTCAACCGTCGTCCCGGGGCGGATGAACTCGTCCTGCTCGAGGACGGTGTTTTCGTTCAGGTCCCTGACCGGGATCACGGCGCTGTCGAAGCGGCCCTCCTCGCGCGCCGCCGCGGCGCGCTCCTGCGAGCGGGCGGCGTAAGCGTCGACGTCTTCGCGGCTGAAGCCCTCGACCGTGGCGATCAGGTCGGCGCTGATGCCCTGGGGGACGAAGGAGGTGTCGTAGTTGGTCTCCGGGTCCATCGCCCAGGGACCGCCGTCGGAGCCCATCGGCACCCGCGACATCGACTCGACGCCGCCGGCGAAGACCAGGTCCTCCCAGCCGGAGGCGACCTTCTGCGCGGCGATGTTGACCGCCTCGAGGCCAGAGGCGCAGAAGCGGTTGAGCTGGACGCCTGCGACCGTGTCGGGCAGGCCCGCCTTGATCGCCGCGGTCTTGGCGATGTCGGCGCCCTGGTCGCCGACCGGCGAGACGCAGCCGAGGACGACGTCGTCGACGCGACCCGGGTCGAGCTTCTCGTTGCGGACCAGCATCTCGTGCATCAGGCCGACGACGAGGTCGACCGGCTTGGTGCTGTGCAGGGACCCGTTGACCTTGCCCTTGCCTCGCGGTGTGCGTATCGCGTCGAAGACCAACGCGTCGGTGGCTGCCATCTCAAGCTCCTCTTGGTTCGAAGTCGGTTCTGTTCGGCTGCGGCGGCGGCAGCATAACATTCAGTCGTGAACGCAAACTTTACTAGGATTGCCCTTCGTGCCGACCGCTGAGACTCCCGCCCGCCGCAGCCAGGCCGAGCGCAGCTCCGCCACCCGCGAAGCCCTGCTCGACGCCACGATCGCCTCCCTGGTCGAGGACGGCTACGCGAACATGACCACGGCCGGCGTCGCCGAGCGCGCCGGCCTGTCCCGCGGCGCCCACCTGCACCACTTCCAGACCCGCCAGGCCCTGGTCGCCGCCGCGATCGAGCGCCTGGCGCGCCGCCGCTCGGCCGAGCAGCTGGCCGCCGCCGACGCCCTCCCCACCGGCCGCGAGCGCGTCGCCGCCGGCCTCGACTTCATCTGGTCCAACTACGCCAGCCCGCTCTATCAGGCGGCGCTCGACCTCTGGACCGACGCCCGCACCGACGACGAGCTGCGCGCGGCCCTGGTCGGCGTCGAACGCGAGCTCGACCGCCAGACCCTCGAGCTGGCGCGCCGCCTCTTCCCCGACCAGGCCGGCCGCCCCGACTTCGAGCACCTGGTCGAGATGGCCGCCGCCACCGCCCGCGGCCTCGCCCTCCTCGACACCCTCCACCCCGGCGACGAGCGCAACAGCAAGCAGTGGGAGTTCTGCCGGGCGAAACTGGTGGAGCTGTTCGAGGCCACACATGACACTCGCTAGCTTTTTAACTAATGGGGGAGGGACGGGAGCCGGAGCTTTGGGGCTATCTGCAAAGCCAGCGTGAGCTGTCGACCTGCCTGATCGCGGACGATTCCCTCGACGAGGCGGCGCCGGTCTTCCTCTCGACCGTCGCCAAGCTGCTGCGCTGGGAGGCGGCCGCCCTGTGGGAGGCGGTGGAAGGGGCGGCGCCCCTGCGTTTCATCTGCGGCTGGAGCGTGCCCGACCTCGACGCCGAGCCCCTCTGGCGCCTCAGCCGCGAGCAGTCCTTCGAGCGCGGAGCCGGGCTGCCCGGACGGGCCTGGGACGAGGGAGCGATCGTCTGGGCACCCGACTTCAGCGAGGACGACAGCTACCCCCGCAGCGCCACGTCCGCCGCCCTCGACCTCAAAGCCGCCCTCGCCATGCCGATCCCGATCGGCTCGCCGGACGAGGTGCTCGCCGTCGCCGAGTTCCACACGAGCTCCTTCAACCCTCAATCGGGGGACCTGATGGCGCTGCTCGGAGGCTTCGCCGACCAGCTGGCGGCCTTCATCGCCCGCAGCCGCGCGGAGTCGAGGATCGAGGCCGGAGAAGAGTTCAAGGCCGCGGTCCTGGGCGCTTCGCTCGACTGCATAATCGGCATGGACGCCGACGGCACCGTGCTCGAGTTCAACGAGGCGGCGGAGCGCCTGTTCGGCTTCCGGCGCGAGGAGGCCGTCGGCCGGGAGCTGGCCGAGCTGATCGTCCCGGAGGAGCTGCGGGAGCGCCATCGCGCCGGCCTCCGGCGCTACCGCGAGACGGGCGAGGGGACGGTAATCGACAACAGGGTCGAGCTCTCCGCCCTGCGCAAGGACGGGGCGGTGATCCCGGTCGAGCTCACCGTCACCCGCATCCGCGGGTCCGAGCCGCCGGTCTTCACGGGCTTCCTCCGCGACGTCAGCGATCGCGCCGAGGCGGAGCGGGTGCGCCAGCACCTGGCGGAGGTCGTGAGGGGCACCCAGGACGCCGTCCTCAGCAAGGACCTCGACGGCATCGTCACCTCGTGGAACCCGGCCGCCGAACGCCTCTACGGGTACAGCGTCGAGGAAGCGGTCGGGCGCCACATCTCCTTCCTGATCCCGCCCGACCACCGGGGCGAGGAGCAGGTGATCCTCGATCGCGTCCGCCGCGGCGAACGCCTCGAGACCTACGAGACCGAGCGGATACGCGCCGACGGCGCCCGGATCTCGGTCTCGCTGACGGTCTCGCCGATCAGCAGCCCGCCCCGCGGCCTGATCGGCGCCTCGGTCGTCGCCCGCGACATCACGGCCGAGGTCCGTCGCCGCAACGCCCGCGAGTTCCTGATCGCGGCGAGCCGCCTGCTCGACTCCTCGCTCGACCCCCTGGAGACGGCTCGCACCATCGTCGCCACCGCCGTCCCCGAGCTCGCCCACTACTGCGTGGTCGATTTCCTGCGCGAGGACGGCTGGCTCGGCGAGAGCATCGTCGCCGGCGCAGATCCCGAGGCGGCCGAACGGCTGGAGGCGATCCGGCGCAGCTCTCCCTCGACCCCGAGGGGGAGCACCCGGTGGCGCAGGCGGTGCGGGCGGGCAGGCCGATGATCTGGCACGACCTGAGGAGGCCGGAGGTGGCGGAGAAGGTCGCCCAGAACGAGGAGCACCGGCGGCTGATGGAGGAGGCGAACTACAACTCGGCTGCCGTCGTGCCCCTGATCGCCCGCGGTCGCACGCTCGGGGCCCTCTCCTTCCTCCACGCCCATCCGGACCTGCGCTACGACCCGAGCGACCTCGAATTCCTCGGCGAGCTGGGCGAAAGGGCGGCGATGGCGCTCGACAACGCCCGCCTCTTCCGCGAGCGCGACCGGATCGCCCAGAACCTCCAGCGCGGACTCCGCCCGCCCCGCCCGGTGGACGTACCGGGCCTGGAGATCTCAGTCGTCTTCGAGGCCGCCGGGGAAGGAGTGGAGATAGGCGGGGACTTCTACGACGTCCTGCCGGCGGAGGACGGCTGCTGGATCCTCCTCGGCGACGTCGCCGGCAAGGGCAGCGCCGCCGCCGCCGTCTCGGTCGCCGTGCGTCACTCGGTTTGGGGGCTGACCCGCGAGATCGACGAGCCCGAGGAGGTGCTGCTGCGCGTCAACGAGCTGCTGATCGAGGGACGAAGCCTGAACGACTTCGCCACGGCGATCCTGCTGCGCCTGTGCCGGGAAGAAGACGACTGGCGGCTGGCCCTTGCCGCGGCCGGACACCCGCCGGCGGTCCACATGACGGAGGACGGCGCCGTGCAGCTGGGCGGCGGCACGATCCTCGGCGCCTGGTCGGACTCGCCAGCGCAGCGCCACGACGCGACGCTTCGCCCGGGAGAGAACCTGGTCCTCTGCACGGACGGGTGGCTGGAGGTCGGCTCCCCCAACACTCACCGCGACCCCGACGCCTTCGCCGCCGCGGTGCGCTCCCTCTCCGGCCTCGACCCGGAGGGGCTGACCGAGCGACTGCGGGCGGACGCCGTCAAGCGCGGCGGAGGAACTCTCAGGGACGACATGGTGATCCTCGCCGTGAGGCCGGGGGGCGGTAGGGACGCCGGCGAGGAGGCCGATGAGGACAGCTCGGCCTCCGTGGCCCCCCTCAGCTGAGATCATGCGAAATCCGTGACCGACTTCCTCATCAAGCGCGACGACTTGCGGCAGAGCCGTGTCGCCGAGTCCGGACCGCTTGAGATCGGGCCGGGGCAGGCGCTGCTGCGGGTCGACACCTTCGGGCTGACCGCCAACAACGTCACCTACGCGGTGATGGGCGAGGCGATGTCCTACTGGGACTTCTTCCCCGCCGAGGAGGGCTGGGGCCGGGTGCCGATGTGGGGGTTCGCCGAGGTCGAGCGCAGCGAGGCCGAGGGGGTCGAGGTCGGGACGCGCCTGTATGGATATCTGCCCCCCTCCTCCCACCTCGTGGTGACGCCGGTTGCCGTCGCCGCGACGGGGTTCGTCGACGGGTCGCCGCACCGGGCGACGCTGCCGTCCGCCTACCACCGCTACCTGGCCAGCGGCAGCGACCCCTTCTACCGCGCCGACACCGAGGCCGTGCAGATGCTGTTGCGGCCGCTCTTCTTCACCTCCTTCATGATCGACGACGAGCTCGACGACGAGGGGCTGACGGAGCAGGGCCCGATCCTGATCTCCAGCGCCTCGAGCAAGACCGCGATCGGCGTCGCCTTCCTGCTGGCTCAGCGCGATGGCGTCGAGACGATCGGACTCACCTCCTCCCGCAGCACCGGGTTCGTCGAGGGCCTGGGGATATACGGGCGCACCGTCTCCTACGAGGAGATCGGCTCGCTGGAGAAGGGCCCGGCCACCTACGTCGACGTCACGGGCAACGGCGAGCTCCGCGCGGCGATCCACGGCCAATTCGGCGACGACCTGGCCCGCAGCATGGCGGTGGGCGTCACCCACTGGGAGGACTTCGGCTCGGGCGGCGGCGAGCTGCCGGGACCGGCCCCCACCCTCTTCTTCGCCCCCGACCGCATCGTCAAGCGCGGCTCCGACTGGGGCCGCGCCGGCCTCGAGCAGCGCGCAGCCGACGCCTGGAACCCCTTCTGCGACTGGATCGGCGGCTGGCTCGGGACGATTCCCGGCGAGGGATTCGGGGCGCTGGAGAGCGCCTGGGGAGAGGTCATCGAGGGCCGCACCGACCCGAAGGCCGCGCACGTGATCTCACTCGGCGGCTAGCCACCCGTCCTGGACGTGAAAGCATTCGACTGCATGGCGATTGGTGAGAGGGGAACCAAGCTGGTCGGGCTGCTCGTAGCGCTCTCTGTCATGGCGACGGCGGCGAGCGCGAACGCCGCCCCCGGCGACCTCGACCCGACCTTCGGGGAAGGCGACGGCAAGGTGGTCACGGCCTTCGGCGGGAACGACCCGGCCAGAGCGGTGGCCGTTCAACCCAATGGGGCGATCGTCGTCGCCGGGGGGAACGGCGACTTCGAGCTGGCTCGCTACGACAAAGACGGCTCGCTCGACACCGGCTTCGGTGGCGACGGCAAGGTGAGTACCGACTTCGGCGGCGACGACGCCGCCAACGCGATCGTCGTCCAGCCCAACGGCAAGGTGGTCGCCGCCGGCGAATCGGGAGCGCTCTTCGCCCTGGCCCGCTACAACGCGGACGGCACCCCGGACACCTCCTTCGGCGGTGGGGACGGCCTGGTCACGACCGACTTCTCGGACACCGACTTCGATGCCGCCAACGCGCTCGTCCTGCAACCGAACGGAAAGCTCGTCGCGGCCGGCATGGCATGGCCCGACATCGATTCGCCCAGGTTCTTCGCGCTCGCCCGCTACAACGAGGACGGCGCGCTGGACACCGCCTTCGGCGACGACGAAAACGGCCTGGTCGTCACCGGGTTCCCCGAAAGCGAAGGGGACGTGGCCAACGCGGTCCTGCTCCGGCCCGGCGGCAAGCTGATCGCGGTGGGGACCGTGCACGACTATCCATTCGGCAAAGGCAACGTCGGGCTCGCCCAGTACGACGCCGACGGCTCGCTGGACACGGGCTTCGGCGGCGGAGACGGGCTGGCGAGCGCGTTCTCGATCCGCCAGGCGACCGCTGCGGCGCTTGCCCCCAATGGACAGATCGCCGTTGCCGGAGGCTGGGAGAACTTCTCCGTGGACCGCTTCGACTCAGATGGCAGCGTCGACGCCAGCTTCGGCGAAGGGTGGGCGGGGTTCCCGGGCTACAAAGGCACCGGTCGCCTTGCCTATGCCGTCCAGGTGCAGGACGACGGCAGGGTCGTCGCCGCCGGCTATGTCAATGACGACGTCACCGGCGCGACCGACTTCGCCGTGGCCCGGTTCGACACCGAAGGCCTGCTCGACGAATCGTTCGGCGGCGACGGCATGGTCACCACCGACTTCGAAGGGGACATCGATTCCGCCCGGGCAATGGCCCTGCAGCCCGACGGCAAGATCGTCGTCGCCGGTGGGAGCCAAGGCGACTTCGCGGTCGCTCGCTACGAGGGCAGCAAATCGGCGTCTCCGCCCCCGGGTCAGGGAACTGAAGAGTCCGGGCCGCCGGCGCCGGGCGGGGGCCCCGGCGACGCCGCCTCCCAGGGCAAGGCCCGGCACAAAGGTCAGCAGGCGCGGAAGCAGGCGCTGAGGAAGTGCAGGAAGCTGAAGGGCAAAAAGGCAAGGCGAAAGTGCGTGAGAAAGCACGCAAAAAAGCACGCGGCTCGCGGAGCGAGGACGTCGATCGTCGGGGGCAAACCGGCCTCCACCGCGTCCTATCCATGGCTCGCCTACATCCAGCATCAAGGCCCGGTCGAGACCTTCAGCTGCACGGGGACGGTAATCGCCCCCCGCCTGGTCCTGACCGCGGCCCACTGCCTGCTGACCGGCACCGGCAAGGTCGCGGTGGCGTCGAACTTCGCGGTGGCCACCGGCGTGGCGGACCTTCGGGAAACCACCCAGCAGAACGTCTCCAATGTCTCGCAGGCCCTCGTCTTCCCCGGCTATCAGCCCTCGCGGCTCCTCAACGACGCCGGGCTCCTCGTCCTCTCCGCCCCCGTCTCGGCGCCGGCGCTGCCGCTGGCCACCGCGGCCGACGCAGGCCTGCTCTCGGCGGGGGTGCCGGTGGCCATCGCCGGATGGGGCCTGATCGACGTGGACCCCCCGCGGGCGCCGGCTGTCCTCCAGGAAGCCCAGTCCGTCGTTCGGAGCGCCGGCTACTGCCAGCGCAGGATGCGGCGGGTGATCTCCGTCTACTCGACCGCCAGCCAGATCTGCATACAGCAGCCGCAGATCGCCTCCGCCGCCAGCGTCTGCAACGGCGACAGCGGCGGCCCCGGCATCGCCCGGCGGGCCGACGGCACCCCTGTACTGATCGGCGTCATCAGCCTCAAGGGCTCGATCGACTGCGATCCCCTCAGCCCGCAGGTCCTCGCGCGGGCCGACGTCGTCTCCTCATGGGCCGGTGCCTGGATCGCCGCCGTCGAAAGCGGCGCCCCCGCGCCGGAAGTGGTGGTGCCGCGCGTCACGCTGCCGCGGGTGACGCGACGGGACGCAGAATTCATCGCCTGGCTCGGCCTCGAAGCCGACTTCGGCAACCGCTTCACGCAGGGCCAGCTGCACAGGATCGGCTGCAGGCAGGCTCAACCGCGAGAAGGTCAAGTGCGCGGTGTTCTGGCTGCGGGGCGCCGACCTCTACCGCGGCGCTGTCACGATCTACTCGGCCCTCCCCCGCGAAGGCTCCGTCTACAACTACCGCTACACGATCCGCCGCTTCAACGCCAACTGCTGGCTCAGGTACCGCCACCCGATCCAGGCCTGCAACCCCAAGCTCTTCAAACGGTGAGGGCCGCCTCGGAGCCGGCCCGCGTGAAGCGGTAGTCGTCGAGGTCGAAGCGGGCGCTGCGCCAGGCAACCTCCAGCGTCGGCGAGGCGCGGAACGGGGCGTCGCCGTGCTCGTCGAAGTAGTAGCTGTTCGCGGTCGCGCAGGTGCCCGAGAAGAAGACCTGGCGGTCGCGGCGGCCGAGCATCTTCTCGAAGTAGCGCCGGTTTGCCTCGGGGCGGACCTCGACCGCGGTCGAGCCGCTGCTGCGGGCGCGGCGCAGGCAGCGGACGATGTGGCGCGCCTGGTTCTCGATCAGGGTGAAGTAGCTGGCGCCGTTGAAGCCGTAGGGCCCGAGGATCATGAACATGTTCGGGAAGCCGGGCACGCTGACGCCCTCATAGGCCTGCGACCGGTTCTCTTCCCACCACCCCCCGAGCTCGACGCCGTCGCGACCAAGGACCGGGTACGGGGGCATGTTGCCCTTCTCGAAGACCTGGAACCCGGTCGCCAGGATCAGCACGTCGACCTCGTGCTCGGCGCCGGCGGTGCGCACCCCCGCGGGCACGATCTCCTCGATCGGGCTCGTCTCCAGGTGGACGTTGGGACGGTTGAAGGCCGACAGGTACTCGTTGGAGAAGCTGGGGCGCTTGCAGCCGAGGCCGTAGCGGGGCGTCAGCTTCTCCCGCACCGCCGGGTCGCGCACCGCGCGCAGGTGCCGGAGCCCGGCGCGTTCCCCCGCCTTGGCGACGGGCAGCACGCCGTGGAAGTGGGCCGGCAGCGGGAAGTTGAGCTCGACGTAGACCTGGCTCAGGGCCCGCACCGCGGCCTGCGCGCCGGGGACCCGGCCGAGCAGCTGGCGCAGGCCCGGACCGATCCGCGCGTCGGGCTTGGGCAGGCACCAGATCGGCGTGCGCTGCAGCACGGTCAGCTGCTCGACTTCGGGCGCGATGGAGGGAATGACCTGGACCGCGGAGGCGCCGGTGCCGACGATCGCCACCCTGCGGCCACGCAGGTCCTCGTCGTGGTCCCAGCGCGCCGTGTGCATCACGGTGCCGGCGAAGGAGTCGAGCCCGGGGATGTCGGGCGGCTTGGGCTTGGTGAAGACGCCGGTCGCGCCGACCATGTACCGCGCGGTGACGGTCTCCCCCTCGCCGGTCGGCAGCCGCCAGAAGTGGTTCTCCTCGTCGAACTCCGCCCCGGTGACCGTCGTGTTCAGCCGGATCCGCGAGCGCAGCCCGTAGGCGTCGACGCAGTGCTCGGCGTAGGCCTTCAGCTCCTCGCCGGGCGCGTACACCCGCGACCAGTCCGAGCGCTGCTCGAAGGAGAACTGGTAGCTGAACGAGGGGATGTCGACGCCGATGCCGGGGTAGGTGTTCCAGTGCCAGGCGCCGCCGACGCCGTCCCCGGCCTCGAGCATCACCCAGTCGCGGATACCGGCCTCGTCGAGCTTGATCGCCGTGCCGATGCCGGAGAAGCCGGCACCGATGACCGCCACCTCGTGGTCGGGCTGCATGCCGGTCAGGATAGAACCATCGGCTCGCGCTGGGCCGGCGGCGTGCGCAAACCGAGCTGGGCTAGGCTCGGCCGAAACTCCCGACCAGATCGAAGGCCCGAGATGAAGAAACCCCTCAGCGCCGAGCAGGAGGCGATGCTCTACGGCAACCGCTTCCTCACCGAAGACGCTCCCGACGGTCCCTTTCCGGAGGGCGGCATGTCGGCCCTCGACGCGATGCGCCTGGTCGGAGAGGAACTGGCGCTGGAGGGCGACCCGCAGCGCAACCTGGCGACCTTCGTCACCACCTGGATGGAGCCCGAGGCGCAGCGGGTGATCAACGACAACCTCTACCGCAACTTCATCGACCACGCCGAGTACCCGATCTCGGCGGAGATCGAGCAGCGCTGCATCCGCATGCTCGCCGACCTCTACCACGCCCCCGGCGAGACGACCGGGGCCCGCACCCAGGGCTCCTCGGAGGCGATCATGCTCGGCGCGCTCTCGCTGAAGTGGAAGTGGAAGGAGCGCCGCGAAGCCGAGTCGAAGCCGGTCGATGCGCCGAACCTGATCTTCGGCGGCGACGTGCACGTCGTCTGGGAGAAGTTCTGCCGCTACTTCGACGTAGAGCCCCGGATCGTGCCGCTGCAGGACGGCAAGTACACGATCGGCCCCGAGGACGTGGAGCCTCATCTCGACGAGAACACGATCGGCGTCGCCGCCGTGCTCGGCACGACCTTCACCGGCCACATGGACGACATCGCCGGGATCAACGAGCTGCTGGTCGACCTCAAGGGCGAGAAGGGCCTCGACGTCCCGCTTCACGTCGACGCCGCCAGCGGCGGCTTCACCTGGCCCTTCCTGTACCCGGACTCCGAGTGGGACTTCCGGCTCGAGCAGGTGCGCTCGATCAACGTCTCCGGGCACAAGTTCGGGCTCGTCTACCCCGGCATCGGCTGGCTCGTCTTCCGCGAGAAGAGGGACCTGGCGGAGGACCTCGTCTTCTACGAGAACTACCTGGGGAAGACGGACGCGACCTTCACCCTCAACTTCTCCACGGGCGCCTCGATGGTGCTCGCCCAGTACTACAACTTCGTCCGCTACGGGCGCAAGGGCTACACGTACGTGATGCGGGCGATGCAGGAGAACGCCCGGGCGCTCGCCGACCGGCTCAAGGCCGAAGGCAACTTCGAGCTGATCGGCGACGGCGAGGAGCAGCTGCCCCTGGTCGCCTTCAGGCTCGCCGGAGAGCGGGACTTCGACGAGTTCGACATCGCCTGGCAGCTCTCCGCCGAGCGCGGCTGGATGGTCCCCGCCTACACCCTGCCGCCCAACGCCGAAGACGTGAAGGTGCTGCGGGCCCTGGTCAAGCAGACGCTGAGCCGCGAGCAGGTCGACCGCCTCGCCGACGACATCGCGACGGCCTGCGCGACGCTGGAGAAGAAGGGCGGCGCCCATCCCGCCGAGCGCAAGCAGGTCAAGACGGGCACCGGGTACTGAGCAGGGCCATGCCGGGCTACCTTTAGGAGATCGCGGCAAGCGTCCTCATCGCCGGAGCGACCGGTTTCGTCGGCGGCAGGCTGGCCAGGTCGCTGGCGGGCGCCGGGGCACCCGTCCGCTGCCTGGTGCGCGACCCCTCGAAGGCCGGCCCGCTCGAAGCGGCGGGCCTGGAGATCCACGCCGGGGACGTGACCGATGCCGAGAGCCTCGCCGGGGCGGCGCACGACGCCGAGGTCGCCTATTACCTCGTCCACGCGATGGCCGGCGGCGGCGAGTTCGCCGAGCGCGAGCGAACCGGGGCGCTCAACTTCGCGCGAATGGTCAAGCGCGAAGGCGTCGAGCGGGTCGTCTACCTCGGCGGCCTCGGCGAGGAGAGCACCTCCGAGCACCTCGACAGCCGCCACGAGACGGCACGCATCCTCGCCGCAGAGGGCCCGCCGCTGACCTACTTCCGCGCGGCGATGGTCGTCGGCGCGGGCAGTGAGTCCTACCGGACCCTGCGCTACCTGGTGAGCCGGCTGCCGGTGATGATCGCGCCGGCCTGGCTGCGAACCGAGACCCAGCCGATCGGCATCGACACCACGGTCGAGTACCTCCGGCTGGCCCCAGAGGTGCCCGAGTCCGAGGGCCGGGAGGTCCAGATCGGCGGCCCCGACGTGATCTCCTACTCGGAGATGCTGGACCGGATGGCGATCGCCTCGGCAAGCGGCCGCGCCGAAAGCTCCCGGTGCCCCTCCTCACCCCAAGACTCTCGGCGCTCTGGCTCGGCCTGGTGACGCCGGTCGACGTGAACGTGGCCCGCCCGCTCGTCGAGGGCCTGACCACGGCCACCGTCGTCACCGACCCCACGGGAGCGGAGCCGTTTGGCCTTGCGCCCGAGCCGCTCGACGAGGCGCTGCGGCGGGCCCTGGCCGAGGAGGGCTCGTGAGCAAGGAAGAACTGCAGCACGCGGTCTCCGGGGCGAGCTGACCCAGCTTCGTTGAAGGATTTTCCGGGCTATGGCCCTGGAAATCCTTCAACGAACCGTCAGGGGGTCATCAGCGCGACCGGAACCGAGAGCCCGGCGGAGCGACGCAGCGTGGCGATGCGGCGGCCGGGCTGAACGGCCGGGCGGACCTCGCCGGCGCGATCCCCCAGCCCGACGACGGTCGAGTCGAGGTCGGGAGCGACGAACGCCAGGCCCCAGAAGAAGGCGGGCCGGTCTCCCCCGGTCCGCTCGATCGCGTCCGGGGGAGCCTGCACGACCTCGAGGATGACGGCGCCGAGCCGGAAGAACGCCTGTCGCGGCGCCCCCGCGGGGGTCGGTTCCTCGCGGATGCGGCGCAGGTCGAGACCTGCCCCCTCCAGGGCGGCGACGGTGCGGTCGAGGTCCGAGCTGATCGCGACGACATGGTCGATCGCGGAGATCCCGTTGGGGTGCGCCGGCGCATCGCCGGGCGGCGGCCGGTCCGACCGGGCGGTCGGGAGGCCGTCCAGCGCATCGCCGCCGAAGCCGCGCAGCGACCAGCCCGTCAGGCCCTTGCCCGCCCCGGTCCCCGCAAGCCGGATCCGCACGTCGCCGACCACGCAGGTGTCGCCGTCGACCGCGAACCCGAGCGCCGCCCAGGACCCCGGCGCGTCGGCGACCGTCAGCTCGTCGATCATCACCTACTTGCCGGGCTGCGGCACGATCCTGATGTAGGGGCGCGGCGAGTCCCAGCCGTCGGGATAGGTCTCCTTGGCTTCCTCGTCGGAGACCGAGCCGGCGATGATCACGTCGTCGCCCTGCTGCCACTGCGCCGGCGTCGCGACTTTGTGGCTCGCGGTCAGCTGCAGCGAGTCGACCACGCGCAGAACCTCGTCGAAGTTGCGGCCGGTCGTCATCGGGTAGACGAGGATCAGCTTGACTTTCTTGTCGGGGCCGATGACGAAGACGTTGCGGACCGTCTGGTTGTCGGCCGGCGTGCGGTCCCCCGGGTCGCCGGAGACGTCGGCGGGCAGCATCCCGTAGAGCTTCGAGACGTTGAAATCCGAGTCGGCGATGATCGGGTAGTTGGGTGCCGTGCCCTGCGTCTCCTCGATGTCGGCGGCCCAGGCCTCGTGCTTGTCGGACGGGTCGACCGAGAGGCCGATGATCTTCACTCCCCGCTTGTCGAACTCGGGCTTGATCGAGGCCATGTAGCCGAGCTCCGTCGTGCACACGGGCGTGAAGTCCTTCGGGTGCGAGAACAGCACCGCCCACGAGTCGCCGATCCAGTCGTGGAAGCTGATCCGGCCCTCTGTCGTGTCCGCCTCGAAGTCCGGGGCGACGTCGCCTAGCTTGAGCATCCTGGTTCCTCCGTCGGTTGGTGCCTGCAGGGAGTGTCTATAGATGATTGAACATCATCGCCGCCGTCGCCGGTGGGTTCAGGCGACGGTCTCGACGACCGCCTCGCCGCCGCGGCCAGGCAGCACCGTGATGCCGCGGAAGCTCACCTTCTCGTCCTTGGCCCGGCCGACCCGCAGCCGCGCGCGGGCGAGGATCCGCTCGATCACGATCTTCATCTCGAGCAGCGCGAAGGACGCGCCGATGCAGCGGCGCACGCCACCGCCGAAGGGGATCCAGGCGTAGGGCTCGGGCGCCCCTTCGAGGAAGCGCTCGGGGCGGAAGGCGAGCGGGTCGGGTGCATAGAGGTCGGGGTCGCACTGCAGGAGCGAGATCGAGGCCGCCAGCTGCGCGCCGGGCTCGAACAGGTAGCCGCCCAGCTCGCGCGGCTCGGCCGGCGAGCGGAAGACCTCGGTGATCACCGGCCGCACGCGGAGGGTCTCCTTGATCACGGCGTCCATGTACTCGCTGGACTCCCTCGCCTTCACCTCGGCGGTGAGGCGCTCCAGCGCGGCCGGGGTGCGCAGCAGGCGCTCGAACGCCCACCCGATCGAGGTCGCGGTCGTCTCGTGGCCGGCGAGCAGGATCGTGATCAGCTCGTCGCGCAGCTCCTTGTCGGTCAGCGGGTTGCCGTCCTCGTCGCGGGCGGCAAGCAGCAGGCTGAGGATGTCGTCGCGCTCCTCGCGGTCGGGAGCGGCCCGGCGCTGGGCGATCTCCCCGTAGAGCATCTCGTCGACGCGGTCGCGGTTGCGGAGGAAGCGTCCCCAGGGGCTGAGCGGGCCGAGGTCCTTCTGCATCAGGAGCAGCAACGGGCTGAGCGAGGAGAGGCGCGGCAGGCGCCGTTTCAGCTCGGCGACCCGCTCGGGCTCGGAGACGCCGAAGACCGCGCGGATCATCACCTCCAGCGTGATCTCCTGCCCGACCGTGCGCGTGCGAATCGTCTCGCCCGGGCTCCAGCGGTCGATCTCGCGATCGGCGATCTGCGCGATCAGCTCGGTGTAGTGGGCGATCGCCTGGCCGTGGAACGCCGGCAGCATCAGCTTCCGCATCCGCATGTGGCGGTCGCCGTCGAGCAGCAGCAGCGAGGCCTGGCCGACGACCGGCTCCATGATCTCCCGCGGCTCGGCGACGTTGTAGTCGGTCGGCTTCCACTTGAACATCTGCTCGACCAGCTCGCGGTCGGCGACGTGGAACACCTCGCCCGCGATCGAGTCGTTGGAGCGGAAGATCCGGCCGTAGCGCTTGCGCATGCCTGATCGCGCCGCAAGAGGGCGGGCTATCCCGAGCCAGGACTGCAGCGGGCCCGGGAGCGGAGCGCCGGGGATGTCCGAGGCAGGCCGGGCGGAGGAGGCCGGCGGCGAAGAGGGGCCTGTCTCGGTGGCGATCGGCGCCGGCATCGTCCCCAGACAGTAACCGTCAGTCCCGGCTGAGGACCTCGTCGAGCGTGATTCCGCTGATCGCCGAGCGCGGCCGTTCCGCGACAATGTCGGAGCCCGGGCGGGCCTGCTCGTCGCGCCGCTTGATCAGCAGCCACTGGGGCTTCTCGCCCGGCCGGGTGCGCTGCAGGGCGAATCCGCCGTTCAGCTTCTCCCCGTGGAGGACGAAGACCGCGTGGCCGCGGTCGAGCGCCTCCGGCCAGCCGACCCGGCCGCCCTGCTCGTAGCGGCCGTGGTCCCAGACGATCACCCCGCCGCCGCCGGTCGGCCCCTCGAAGGAATTGTGGGAGAGGCTGTGGTCCTCGACCTGCACCGCGAGCCGTTTCACCGCGGGGTCCATCGAAGGGCCCTTCGGGACGGCCCATGATCGCATCGCCCCATCCACCTCCAGGCGCAGGTCGAAGTGGCGGGCGGTGGCGGCGTGCTCCTGGACGACGAAGACGCCGGCGCTGACGCCGCGGATCGCGAACTGCTCGTGGCCCTCGACCTTTACCGGCTCGATGGCCACCTCACTCACCTTGGCGCCGCGCGGTCCCTCCCGCAGGAATCCGAGCAGACCCTCGACCGCCTTCCCCGGACCCTCGGCGTGAATTAGGACGCTGCCGTCGCCCTCGTTGCGGACCCAGCCCATGACCCCAAGCCGCCGCGCCTGCCGCACGGTCGCGTCCCGAAACCCCACGCCCTGCACCCGGCCGCCCACAACCGCACGCACAGCTCTCGTATCGGCTTCCCCTCGCTCGCTCAACCGACTTCGATGATGCCGAAGACGATCAGGAGGATCAACGTCACCACCGCGGAGACGAGCAGCGAACCGCCGCAGCCAAGCCTATTCGAGAAGAAGAAGAACATGATCCCTTCCCCTACCGCGATTCCTGCCCCCTCAAACGGGTAGCCAGCGCGTAGCGATGCGCTGAGCCGCTGAGCCGAAGGGAGGACCCGCGATGGCAAAAGACCACGGTTCGAGTGTCAAGAACGACAAGCAGTACGAAGGGCTGCGCAAGAAGGGGATGAGCAAGCAGCGCGCGGCCTCGATCGCCAACTCCTCGGAATCCTCGAAGAAGGGCGGCGAAAAGAGCGGCAAGGGCAAGGGCGGCTCGAAGTCCCAGAAGCGGGCAGCCGGTCGCGAGGGCGGCAAGAAGTCGGGTAAGTCGAGCTGACGTCCGATATGCCGAACCCTCCGACGAAGATCACTCCCTATCGCAACGGGCCGTACCTCGTCCGCGGCCCCTTCGTGATGGTCGACCAGGACGGGAACGAGATCGAGGTCAAACGGCAGGTGGTGGCCCTGTGCCGCTGCGGACGCTCACAGATCCGGCCGTTTTGCGACGGCACTCACAAGGCGATCGGGTTCCAGGCGCAGAGCGGGGTTCCCGAGCCCGTCGCGGACCCCGGCGTGCCGCCGGCGCAGCAGGCGCAACGGGGTCGCGGAATGACGGAGACGACGGCCCCCGTAGGGGATCCCCCCTCGTAGCTTCGCTGCCAGGGCGAGCCAGCTGCAAAGCGAGCGCTCCGCCACCCAGGCGGGTGCCAGCAGCGAGCTGCTTGCCGGGAAGCGCGTAGCCCCTCCCGCTCGCCTGCGACCGGCCTCCGCGACGGCCATCGACGCAAGCGCGCCGACGAGGAGGCGATGACTCCGGCCCTGCAGCAGCGAACGAGCCGCCAAGGGGGCCAGTGCGAGGAAGGTGCCGATGCGGGCCGGGATGGCGAAGTCGTCGTATGCCTGGCGTACCCGCTGAGAGAGAAAGTGGGCTGTGCTCGGCGGTCGCCTCCTGACGTAGAGATCCAGCGGCGTCGCCACCCTTCCACCGGCGGCGAGGATCGTCCGCATCAGCTCCAGGTTCTCGAACAGGGCGTCGCCGTCATAGCCACCGGTCGCGAGGAGGGCGGTGCGGCGAACGGCGAGCGTGCCGGGGAAGTCGCCGACGGGGAATGCCGGGTCGCCGGTGAAGACTCGATTCAGCAACGAGCGGGCGCTGTCCCAGCGAGCGTGCCAGGGCGTCGCGTCGAAGTAGTTCTGCGGCCGCACGAGGTCTGCCTCGTCGAGCAGCCCCACCGTGCGGCGCAGCGTCGAAGGGTCGTAGCGGACGTCGTCGTCGGCGAGCACGATTCCCTCGCCTGTGCACTCCCGCACCCCCGTGAGGACGCCGTTCACCTTGCCCATTCGAAAATCGAGATCGGGATGTGGAGCCAGGTGCCGGGCGACGCCGCGCAGGGCTGCGGCGTGCTCGGCGAAGACGGGCGGGGGCGAGCCGTCGACGACGAGGATCTCGTCGGCCACCCCGGCGATCGAGCCCAAGTAGGCCCGCAGCTCCTCGATCGGGCCGGATCGGGCCCAGCGCAGAGGCAGGACATAGGAGACGCGGCCGCCGGCCTGTCTCATCGGGGGCCGGCCCCGGCAGCGGGAAGGGATCGCCTCAGGGAGGTTCGGCCCTCCCGCCAGGCCTCGAGCAGGTGCCTGGCGAAGCGGTCTTCGAGGAAGAGCAGAGCCCGGGCGCCGAAGAGGATGTCGGCGGCCAGCTCCGGCTCCTGGCGCGCCAGCCCGCCGGCGAGGTCGTGGGCGGCGATGTTCTCGTGCACCGCGTCGGCCTCGACGTGCTCGTCGTAGAAGTCGGTTGCCTCGACGCCGAAGCCGAGGCGCCGCAGGGCATTGCCATAGCGGCGATTGGGCAGGGCCGACGTCATCTCGAACATCGCCAGGTGACCGACGATCGCGCCGCGCCGACTGCGACGCAGCCCGGTCGAAGACATCAGGTTGACGGTCGCCAGCGTCTCGCCGGGCGCGTGCGCGAGGTAGGCGTTCTCGCGATCGTCGAGGCCGAGCGCACGCATCGTCTTCGCGAATAGCCGCGAGTGCATGCGCTCGGGCCGGCCGCCGCCGTACTCGTCGGCCTGGACCTCGAGCAGCGCCGTCTTGGCGGGGCCGTCGAGGCGGGGGATCGCCCAGCTGTGCGGGTCGGACTCCTTCAGCTGGTAGAAGGAGCGATGGACGACGAACTCGCGGAATTCGTCGATCCCGGCACTGGCCTCGAGATGGCGGGATAGTGAGACGCCCCCGTCTTCGGCCTCGAGGCGAAAGAGGAGATCGCCGGTTTGCGCGGGGTCGACCGGCTCATCCGCGCCCACCTCGCCCTCCAGCGCATCGAAGAAGGCCTCCTCGAGCACCGCCCTCACCGCGAGGAGGGTCGGGTCCCACTCCCAGGCGGGGTCGACGCCTGGAAACGAGCGGTAGTGGAGCTCGAAGCAGAGATAGAGCGCCAGCTGCAGGTCGTCGTCGCCGAGCGGGTTCTCGACCAGGCCGGCGAGCCGCGCCGCCTCCTCCGGGGCCTCAGGACCCAGAGCCGCCTCCCGCCGCCGGGCCGAGAGCATCCCCACGACCAGGTCAGCGATCGGGCCGGCCGACGGCAACGTCGCGCCCGAGCCCGCTCGCGACTTTGTGGCCCCGGTCATCCTTCTCAGGTTCCCGGCCGCTGTCTTTCTCAATCGCGCCGTGCAGGTGATCGCCTATTTCGTGACGATCGTGGAGAGCTAACCAGCGAAGCAGCGGGCCCGCTAGGAAGCGAGCCTGCCGCGGAGAAGGTCCTTGCCCTGCTCGGCGCCCTTGCGGCTCGCCTCCTGGGCGCGCCGGAAGAAGTCAGCCAGATCCGAATCGCCCTCGCGATCGGCGTCCTCGATGTAGGTCTCGAGCCTGAGCACGTTGCTGAGGCACTGCTCCGTGAACCAGATGACGTTGTAGTCCTTGTCCTTGGTGCCGGTGACCTCACCGGTCTCCTGGGTTGCCATGGGGTCGTCCTCCTTCGGGTCTTGGTAGCCAACCCCATTTCGCTACCCGGCCTCGCGAATTTCGATCGCGACTTCCTCCTGATAGCGACTACCGATTCCTCCAGCGGCCGCGGCATCTGCGCCTCAACCGAGGCCCTTCTCCTCGGCGGCCTTGTAGGCGATCTGGAGGAAGTCCGAGATCGTCAGCGCCGAGAAGACGGTGGCGAGGAACCGGGTCAGGCGCGGTGCGAAGAGCAGCCCCACCGCGAAGGCGGCGACGACCCAGAGGCCGAGGCAGTACGGGCAGACCAGCAGCTCCCCGATCGCCTTGCGGGCACCGGTTCCGCGGGAGCTCTCCTCCAGCTCAGAGGGCCCGCCCTCCCCTTCGAGCTCGGTGAAGGGAGCCCGCAGCGGTCGCGTCACCTTGTCCTTGGCGAGGAGGCGGCTGACCTTGTGGGAGGCGACCCCGATCGAGAGCAGGTCGGCCGCGCCGATCCGCTCCGGCAGTCCGCGCCCGCTCCGCCGCGCCAGCACCAGCGCTCCGCCGAGGAGCAGGTTGAAGGCGCCGACCAGCGCGGCGTAGGAGGGGAGGGGCGGCTCTTCGGGGTTCGCGTCGGCCAAGAGGTGGGGACTCCTTGTGAGGTCTCAGCTACCCCTGGCGCCCGGGTCGAAAACGACGCCGTCCCCGGTGTTCAGCGCGTGCGCTCCGCCAGGTGGCGGAGCAGACCCTCCATCCCCGCCTCGCCGTGGACCCGGCGCTGCTCGTCGGCGCCGTTGCCCTCGCGCAGGATCCGTTCGACCTCCGCCAGGGCCGCCTCGGTGCCGAGCTCGCGCGCATAGGGCCGGACCGAGTCGAGCACTCGGCGACAGGCGTCCCGTGCCGGCTCGGGAGGCGCCGAGTCGAGCAGGACCTCGGCGTCGAGGCCGTGGCTCGCGGCCTGGAAATAGGACTCCTCGAGCGCCTCGCGCGAGAGCGGGCTGTCGCTCGGGCTGTCGAGCTCCTTCGCCGCGATCGCCTGGACCAGCGCCGCCAGCGCGCTCGAGCCGACAGCGTCGGTCTGCACGTCCACGGCCCTCACCTCGACCGTCCCCAGGCGCGGGTGAGGCCGCACGTCCCACCAGATGTAGGTGTAGTCGTCGACGCCGGCGGCGGCGATCAGCTCGTCGGCGACCCGGCAGAAGTCCTCGTAGTCGCGGAACCGCCGCGGCAGCTGGAAGCGCGGGTAGCTGCGCACGACCGAGGTGCGGGCGCTGGCGTGGCCCGAGTCGGCCCCGGCCTGAAAGGGCGAGTTTGCGCTCAGCGCCTGCAGCACCGGCAGGTAGAGGCGAAAGGCGTTCGCCAGGCGAACGGCGGTGTCGGGGTCCTGCATGCCCACGTGCACGTGCAGCCCGCACGGCGGGGTCCTGAGCAGGCTGCCGAAGTCCTTGCGGACGACTTCGTAGCGGGGCTTGGAGACAAGCGTGGGCTCATCCGCGCTCGCCGGGTGGAGGCCGGCGCCGAGCAGGCGGAAGCCCACGCCGGCGATCGTGCGGCGCATCTCCCGCAGCTCCGTCAGCACGTCGTCGGGACTGTGGCATATCCCCGTCTTCAGCTCGATCTGTTCGGAGAAGATCTCGGTGGAGACGCGCTCCCTTGCCGGACCCGAGACCCGCTCGAGGACCAGCTCGCCCTCCGTGACCAGCCGCTGCCGCTCGTCGACGAGAAGGAGCTCCTCCTCCACCCCGAGCGAGAGCGGCGGCGAGCCGCCGAAGCTGTGGTCATGGCAATCCGATGCCACCTCTCCCTTCATGCGGTCAGCATCGACGTCTTCCTCGGCGACTCGTAGCCGAATTCCACGAGCGCCTCGCCGAGGACCTCGTGCATCGCCGCCTGCTCCTGCGCCGAGAGGTTCTCGCGCCAGGAGCCCGGGCGGGCGACGCGCACCTCGCTCCCGGGGCCCCGGGCGGTCTCCGGCAGCTGCTCGAACCGGTGGTTCGCCGCGACCTCCGCCAGGCGACTCGTGGTCAGGCCGAGCGTCTCGCATATCTCCTCGAGGCACCTCTCCGTGCTCGTGCGCAGCGTCTCGTAGCGAATCAGCACACGGTCGCCCGGGTCCCGGGTCTCGAACGCGCGGCGCACGGCGCGGCAACGGAAAGCCCAGACCGCGGAGAGCCAGCGAATCAGGGCCACGCGCCCCTCGGGGGCGACGGGAAAGGCGCCGCCGTCTATCGCCCAGGAGCCCTTCCGGTAGGCGTCGAGCCAGGAGTCGACCACGTCGCGACCGTCGCGCAGCAGGAAGACCAGCTTCGACTCCGGGAAGAGATCGGCAAGCAGGGGTGCCGCATGGGATCCCGGCTCCTTGACGACGAAGGTCGCCCGGCCGGAGAGGCTCCCGTTCATCTCGCGCGCCTGCGCCTCGAAGCGGGCCGCGATCAGGTCGCGCAACGGTCGCCACCAGCTGTCGCGGTAGCGCGCGGCGAAGAAGTAGCCGGGCTCGCCCGCCTTGAGGTCGAGCAGGGTGGTCAGCTCCGGCGGGTCCTCTTCGCTGAAAGCCCAGGCCAGCGGGATCGGCCGCCAGACGCCGAGGTGGTGGCCGAGGTGGGGGTCGTCGACCGCGACGACGCCATCGAGGTCGGAGAGCATTCGCAGCAACCAGGTGCTGCCGCTGCGCGAGGAGCCGAAGATCCAGGCCAGGCGCATGGTCGCAGCCCCGTTAGCCAGCGCGGTCGGCGACGGCGCTCGGCGCCATCGCCTGGATCGCGCACTCGAAGCTGTCGAAGGTGCGGGACTTCTCACCGCGGACGATTTGGAACGCCTTGTCGTACTCGTTGCCGCAGACATCGCAGGTGGCCATGGATATCCCTCCTCGGCGCTTCTGTCGCTTCTCGAGGGAATACCCCGGCGGGCCTACGGCAAACTGGTCAGGAGCCCCGCATCCAGCCCACCGCCGCACTTGTCGCACGGCGGTCACTCGATCGTCACGGGCGCCTCATCCGCTCGAGTCCCGCTTCTCGCTGGACCTGACTTCGTCCGCCTCGCCCTGGATCGAGGGGTCTTCCTCCTCCTCGGCGGCGCCGGCGTCGCGCAGCGGATCCACTGCCGGGTCGCCGTGGGTGGCGTGCTCCTCGAGCAGCTCCTCGGCCTGCTCGAACCCCTCCGCCTCACCGCCGCCATGCTCCGCGGCGCTCCGCTCCGCCTCCTTCATTCCCTCCATGCCGCTGCGGCCGCCTATCCGGGCCGCTTCGCGGGCGGCCGCCTCCTCCTCTTCGCGGATTCTCTCCTTATCCATGGCTGCCTTTCTGGCTCGGGAGATCGCGCGGCGTCTGGCGCTGCTTCTCGCTTGCCATGGCGATCTCCCGGCCTCGCCTAGTTGTTCGGGTCTGCGGCGCTGATGTCGGCCAGCGCCGAGCGCTCGTCCCGCGCCTGGGCCAGGTCGCCGATCGAGACGATGCCGACCACCTGCGAGCCCTCGACGACCGGCAGCCGCCTCACGTGCGCCTCGCGCAGCGCGTCGACGGCCTCGTCGAGGCTGTCCTCAGGCGCCAGGGTCGTCGGTTCGGTGGTGAAGGCCTCGCGGATCTCGGTCGAGGCGGGATCCTTGCCCTCGGCCACCGCCCGCACGACGATGTCGCGGTCGGTGAGGATGCCGCGGACGCTGCCGCCGTTCTCGACCACCACCACCGCGCCGAAGTCGCCCTGCTTCATCGCCTGAGCCGCCTCGCGAAGTGAGTCGTCGGGGGTGAAGGTCGCCGGGTCCGAGGTCATTACGTCGCGCACGCTCTGAGCCATGGGAATTCCTCCTGGGTCGATTCGCCTGTCCCCTATCGGCCTACCCGAAGGTCTCGAAGCGAAACGAGCTGACTCAGGCGACCGAGGGCCTCTTCGATCAGGGTGCAGAACCCCAGGGCTTGCACGGAGGCGAGCCGGGCGCTAGCTTTCCAGGTGACGTTTTTTCGGACCTTAGGGCCGAGGCGTTACTGAAAGAGAGGGACACGCAGCTCAGTGAGAACAGCTGGGCTTGCGGCTCCATCCGAAGAAAGCCTACTCCCGATGCGAGCCTTCAAGCTGACTGAGAGAGCCATCCCGCCGGGCTGCCACCGGATCGAGGTGGAGGGCGAGGTCGACCTGGCGGTCGCCGGCCGGCTGGAGGATGCGATAAAGCGAGCGGCGGCCGAGCACGACCATGTCCTGATCGGTCTTCAGCGCTGCGAGTTCATCGATTCCACCGCCATCGCGGTCATCGTCCACGCCCACACCCAGATGGCGGCTCAGGGCCAAAGGATCGCGGTTTACGGAGCCACGAGGCAGGTGCACCGCGTCCTCTCGATAACGGGCCTGGTCCAAAGCGGCCTCGTCTTCGAGACCGCCGAGGAAGCGATCGCGGCCCAGTCGGCAATGCCGGTCACGAAGAGGTAGCGCTCGACGGCCCCGGATGAGCGGGCGGCGAGCGGCCGTCCCACTCGTTCAGCAGAGCCCAGCGAGCGCCGACTGTCCAGGCCTGCACGCGGTTGGCGACCGGGATCGGCTCCGGCCCTTCGGGGCCGACCGCGAACAGCTCCGGGGCGCGGCCGATCGACTCGATCGCGCTGAGGATCCCGCGGCGAAGCCGCTTCGCCGCCCGCGGGCGGACGGTGCGGAGCCCTCCCCAGCCGAGCCAGGAGTCGAATGGCCACACCGCGCCGCGGTGATAGGCGTCGGGCGCGAACCGGGGATGCTCCGAGGACAGGGTCCGCAAGCCCCAGGGGGTGAGCACGTCGGGATGGCAGATCCGCTCCGCCGCCCGCTCGCGAGCGGGCGGGGAGAGGACGTCCGCCCACAGCAGCCAGCCGAGATGGGAGCCGGCGCCGCGAACCTTCCCGCCCTCGCCGTCGAGCGCGATCGTCTCGGGGTCGAACGCCTCCTCGACCCGCGCCGCGAGCCGTGCCGCCTCCGCCGCCCAGCGCTCCTCGCCGCAGAGCCGGCAGAGGGCGCGGAGCGCGACGACGGCGACGGCCTGGGTATCGGCGTCGGCGAGCGGCGGTGGCGGAACGTCGCCGCCCTCTCCCAGGATGCCCCCGCCGTGAAAGGCGGGGTCGGCCGGGTCGATCGCGTCGCGCCAGCCCTGCTGGACGAGGCCGCCCGGCGCCTGGCGCGGCCCGTGGCGGACCAGGCCGCCACCGCGATCAAGCGCCTGCGAGAGCCAGCCGCCGGCCGCTTCCGCGGCTTCCCTCAGCTCCTCCTCCAGGGCGCGATCTCCGAGCGAGGCGAGCAGGACGAGGAACCAGAGCGTCGAGTCGGCGGAGCCGTAGTAGCGGAGCTCGCCGCCGCGCACCGGCCAGCCGGCCCGGAGAAGGGCGGCCGGGGCGTGCGGCCACCACTCGTGGACGATCTTGCCCGGCTCCTCGTCGGTCTCCGGGTCCTCACCGCGGCCCTGCAGCGCCGCGAGCGCGCGGAGCGTGGCCCGGGCGACATCGGGGCGCGCCGGCAGGACCTCGAGCGAGGTGATCGCCGCGTCGCGCCCGAAGAGCGCGTGGAAGCGCCCTGGATCGCCGGCCTCGACGGGCGCCGCGCTCGCGTAGGGCCACCCCGCCGGCGAGAGCAGCTGGTCGAGCCCCGGGACCGGTTCGCCCACCGCCTAGCCCTTCACCGCCCCTGCGGTGAGGCCGGCGACAATGCGCTTCTGGAAGATCAGCACGAGGACGATCAGCGGCACGGTCACGACCACCGAGGCCGCGCTGATCGTTCCCAGCGGGATCTCGAACTGCTGGCTGCCGGTGAAGAAGGCGATCGCCGCGGGCACCGGGCGACGCTCCGGGGTGCTGGTCAGGGTGATCGCGAAGAGGAACTCGTTCCAGGCGAAGATGAAGACCAGCAGGCCGGCGGTGACGACGCCGGGCGCGGCAAGCGGGACCACCACCTTGCGGAACGCCTGCAGCCGCGTCGCCCCGTCGACCAGCGCCGCCTCCTCCAGCTCGCGCGGGATGTCGTGGAAGAACGAGGCCATGATGAAGACGGTCAGCGGCAGCCCGAAGGCGAGCGAGGGCAGGATCAGGCCGAGGTAGGTGTTGTAGAGGCCGATGTCGGTCCACAGCTCGAAGACCGGCGCGGCAATCGCGATCGGGGGGAAGGTCGAGATCGAGAGGACGATCGCGAGGATGAGGAACTTGAACGGCAGGTGCAGCCGGGCGAGGGCGTAGCCCGCGAAGGAGCCGATCAGCAGCGAGAGCACGGTGACGCTGCCGGCGATGATCGCGCTGTTTCGCAGCGCGTTCGTGAAGGCCGTGTCTTCGAAGATCGAGGTGTAGTTGTCGACGGTCGGGGTGGGCGGCAGCAGCGCCGCGCCGGAGAGGTCGGCGCCGGTCTTCAGCGAGGTGTTGATCAGCCAGTAGAAGGGAAACAGGCAGAAGAGGACGATCGCCGCGACCCCCATCCAGAGCAGGGCCTGCCTCGCCGCCGACCCTTCGTAGCGGCGGCTCACGCCTGGTCCTTCGTCAGGGTGCGGAGGTTGCCGCCGATGAAGCGGATGTAGAGGAACGAAACCCCCATCACGGTGAGGAAGGTGAGCACCGAGAGGGCGGACCCGAGGCCGGTGTTGCGGTTGGTCACCAGCTCCTCCTGGGCGATCAGGGAGAGCGTTTCGGTCCCGTTGGCGCCCTTGGTGAGGACGTAGGGAAGGTCGAAGACCCGCATCGCGTCGAGGGTGCGGAAGATCAGCGCCACGGTGATCGCCGGGACGAGCAGCGGCAGGGTGATCCTGCGGAAGCGCTGCCATGTGCTCGCCCCGTCCACCTTCGCCGCGTCGTGGAGCTCGTCGGGGATGCCCTGCAGGCCGGCGAGTATGAGCAGCGCCATGAACGGAGCCGTCTTCCAGACGTCGGCGAGGATCATCACCCCCAGCGCGTAGCCCCGCTCGCCGAGCCAGACGATGTCCGCCCCTGGCAGCGAGAGGGCCGCCAGCGTCGTGTTGACGAAGCCGAGTTCGGGCTCGAACATCGTCCGCCAGGTGATCGCGGTGACCACGGTGAGGATCGCCCAGGGAACGAGGACGACGGCCCGCAGCAGCGCCCGGCCACGGAACGCCTGGTGCATGACAAGCGCCATGCCGAGGCCGATCGCCAGCTCCAGGCCGACCGAGGCCACGGTGAACACCAGCGTCGTCACCATCGCGTCCCAGAACTCCGAGGACCCGAGCGCCTCGCTGTAGTTGTCCAGGCCGACGAACCTCGACAGGCCCGGGGTGATCACGCTGTACTCGTTGAGCGAGAGCCAGAACGCGTAGCCGATCGGGTAGGCGGCGACGAGGCCGATCACCGCCAGCGACGGCAGGAGCATCGCCGCCCCGAGGCGGCGCTCCTCCCGGAAGACCGAGCGCCCGCGATGGGGCAGCCTGGCGCCCTCGGCGGCCACTAGAACCTCGCCAGTGCCTCCTCGATCTGCGAGCTCATCGTCGCTGCGGCCTCGTCGGCCGAGGTCCTGCCGTTGAGGACTTCGAAGACGTTGTCGTAGATCGCCTGGGAGATCTGCGTGTAGACCGGCGAGACCGGGCGCGCCTCCGCCTGTTCCACCGCTTTCAGCAGCTCCGGCGCGAATGGGAGGGCCTCGCGCACTTTGGGGTCTTTGTAGACCTCAGTCACCGTGGCGGGCAGGGTGGCTTCCATCGCCTGCTTCTGCACTTGTCGGCGTGACCAGGAATTCGGCAAAGGCAAGGGAACCCTCCGGATTGTCGCTGAACGCCGAGATTCCGAGGTTGTAGCCACCCACGACGCCCGCCCCTTCATTCCCCGCGAAGCCGGGGAACGTGGCGATGTCGAAGTCGTCGGCGATCGCCGATTCTTTGCCGAGCGCGTAGGCATACGGCCAGTTGCGCATGAACGTCGCGTTGCCGGCCTCGAAGGCACGCCTCGAGCTCTCCTCTTCGTAGGTCGTGACCGCTTTCGGCACCGCCCCGTCTTTGACCCCGTTGCCCATGAACTCGAGCACTTCGCGAGTCTCTGGGGAGTCGGCTTCGACCGTTTCCCCGTCCTCGGAGAGCACCGATCCGCCGGCGCTGAAGAGCAGCTCGAGGAAGCCCACGGTCAGCCCCTCATACCGTTCGCCCTGGTAGACCAGGCCGTCCTGTTTCTGAGCCTCTTCGTAGACCTGCTCCCAGGTAGACGGCGGCTGGGACACCTGATCGGTTCGGTAGTAGACGAAGCCCGCGTTGGTGTTGTAGGGAAGCGCCCACCTCTTGCCTTCGTACTCGGCGGTTTCGACGGTGGAGGGGATGAACTCGTCCTCGTGCTGGTCGACGACCGGAGTGAGGTCGTAGAGCCACCCGGCGGCGGCGTACTCGGCGGTCCAGATCACGTCCATCCCGAGCACGTCGCACTCGCTCGATTCCGCCCGCAGGCGCTGCACCTGCTGTTCGCGCTGCAGGTCGGCCGATTCCGGGAGCTCGAGCAGGTCGGCCTGCAGGTCGGGGTTCTGCTGATTGAATTTCTCAACCGCCGCCGTGAAGGCGCCGCTCGTGTCTTTGCCGATGCACCAGGTGACGTTGCCCGACGCACCCTCGGCCTGCGCCGGCTGCAGCGTGTCCGCCTCCGGCGCGGCGCCGTTGTCCCCCCCGTCGCCGCACGCGACCAAGCCCAGGCTTGCAAGAACAGCCACCAGAGAGACCAGATATCTCAGCATCGCCTTCTCCTTCGTGTAAGGGCGAGATACCCGATCCGCGAGGACAAAAACCCTCGATTTCACATGGGCTCCCCTGGAGTAGCGCCGAACAGGCGGGGTAGTCGGGGAGGGGATGAGATACCGCCTGCTCGTAAAACTCGCGGCGCCGCTGATCGCTGCCTTCGCGGCGCTTCCAGGTGCCGCCGGCGCGGCCCCAAGCTGCGCCGAAGGGCCGGAAACCGTGGGGACGACCGTGATCGGCACGCCCTGCGCCGACGTGATCCGCCTGCCGCGAGCGCTCACCGCCGTTTTCGGCGAAGGCGGCGACGACCGCCTCTTCGGCCAGCGCGGCAACGACAGCCTCTTCGGCGGCGAAGGCGCGGACCGGCTCTTTGGCGGCATCGGCGACGACCGGCTGCGCGGCGGCCCCGGCGAGGACCGGCTCTCCGGCGGCTTCGGCGCCGACTCCCTCGACGGCGAAGGCAGCGACGACCTCGCCCGCGGTGACGCGACGATCGACGCGATCGGCGACTCCGGCGGCGGCGAGGACACGCTCAGCTTCGCCACGGGCGCGACCCCGGGGTTCCCCAACACCGGTTCCTTCTTCACCGACGCCGGCTTCCCGGCGGGCGCCGCGGGGCGAGGCGTCTACGTCGACCTCGGCCAGGGCTTCGCCAACAACGGCCTCGCGCCGTCGGGCGGCGGCGTCGACGGGCCGCTCGCGCCGGCAACCGACTTCGGCGACTTCGAGACCGTGATCGGCACCCCCTTCCCCGACTACCTCGTAGGCACCGCCGGGACCGAGACCTTCTACGGCGGCGGCGGAGGTGACCTGATCGACGGGAACGGCGGCGGCGACATCGCCCACGGGGGCGCCGACGGCGACGGCTGCGTCGAAGTTGCGGCCGAGGACTGCGAGCTCGGCGACGAGGAGGTAGACCTGCGCGACCCCGGCGCGATAGCCGCCGGCGCGATGGCGCCCGGGGCGGACATGGCGCCGGGCCTCTACCTGGTGGGCAGCGACCAAGACGACCACGTGACGGCTAGCTACGCGCAGGACGCGGCGAGCGCCGACCCGGACGACGGAGTGGCGACGTTCACGCTGAACGGCGGCGACGGGCAGTTCGACGCCAGCCCTGGCGCAGCCGGGGGCTGCGCCCCGCCGAGCGGCGGCTCGATCTCCTGCGCCGTGCCGGAGCCCCCGGCCTCGATCCTCCTCGCCGGCCTCGATGGCGACGACGTCCTCCTCGCCCCTGCCCTCCCGGAGGCCGTCTCGGTCGTGCTGCTGGGGAACGAGGGCGCCGACGACCTCACCGGCGGCGACACCGAAGACGCCCTCGTCGACGGCGCTGGAGACGACGCGGCAGCCGCCGGCGGGCGCGACGACGCGCTGCCGAACAACGGCGGCGCCGACCATCTCGGCGCCGGCGCCGGCGAGGACCTCTTCGTCTCCAACGCCGTCTGCGACGGCGACGTCCTCGACGGCGGCGCCGACCGCGACAACGCCAACTGGGCCAACTTCGGCACCGGGGTCGCGATCGACATGGGGCAGGAGGCCGCCGGCCTGATCGGGCCGCAGGGCGAGCCGAGCTGTCCCACCGCGGCCCAGCTGACGACCCTGAGCGCGATCGAGGACATCGAGGGAACCGACGGGGCGGACAACCTGCTGGGCGACCCCGGCCCCAACCAGCTCCTCGGCAGGGCGGGGCCCGACAACTACGTCGCCGGCGCCGGCGACGACCACCTGCTCGTCAACTCCGGTGACTCCGATCCGGTCGTCGACTGCGGCGAGGGCTTCGACACCGCGCTGATCGACTTCGTCGCCGCGCACGCCGACGGCCCGCCGGTCAGCTGCGAGTCGGTCGAAGAGCGCGCCCCAAACAGCTTCCGCCCGCCCGACACTCCGCCCGACCCCGAGCCGGGGCCGCCGGTGCCGCCCCAGGTTGCGCCGCTTCCGGCGTCGGGCCCGGCGCCGCCGGTGCAGCGCGACCGCACGCCGCCCGCCACCCGCCTCCGCCGGCATCCCGGCGCCCACCTCCTCGCCACCGGCCGGCGCCGCGTCGCCTTCGCCTTCGCCGCCTCCGAGCCGGGGGCCCGCTTCCGCTGCCGCCTCGACCGGCAGGCCTTCCGCCCCTGCCGCTCCCCCCGCGCCTACCTGGTGCGCCCCGGGTGGCACGCGTTCCGCGTCTTCGCAATCGACGCCGCGGGCAACCGCGACCCCTCGCCGGCACTGTTCCGCTTCCGCGTCGCACGGGTTTGATTCGATTGGCCACCGCCTACGCCGACCAGGGAGAGTGCTCATCGCCCTGCCCTTCGGCATCGAGATCGCCAGCGGCGTGCCCGGCTTCCTCCTGATCGTCTTGCTGGCGACCCTCTGGGGAGTGGTCTACGCCGGCTTCATGCAGGTCACCTACCTGATGGAGACCCTCCGCTCCCTGATCCTCAGCTGCTGAGCGGGACCCCCGGCTACCATGGCCCGGTGAGCAACCAGCGAGTACCCGGTGGGGTGGTGCACGCGCTGCCGGCAGACCTGCGCGAGGCGCTGACGGCCAGCGCCACAGCACTCGATGCCTGGAGGGACATCACGCCCCTGGCGCGCAATGAGTTCATCTGCTGGGTCGAGGATGCCAAACAGCGGTCAACTCGAGAACGCCGCATTCGCCGCGCACGCGAGGAGCTCGAGGAAGGCCAGCGCCGGCCCTGCTGCTGGCCGGGGTGCAAGCACCGCGACCGCGCCGTTGTATAGCGAGGCCATAGCGGGTACTAACACCGGATATGCGCCTGAAGGTGTTCCCAACGGTCGAAGCGCCGAGTCAATCCCGGCGAGAGCTTTCTGCGCTGGCGAGCCAGGTCGACCAACACTTGCTTTCAGACATCAGGGCGGTGGTCAGCGAGCTAGTGGGGATGAGCGTCGCCAACGGCGCCCGCAAGCCGATAGAGGTGTCCTTGTGCGTCGAGAAGCAACGCATCGAAGGGACGGTTCACGACGACGGAACCGCTGCTCGGGCGGTCGGTCGAAAGGAGAGCGCACTCGCTCTACGCCTCCTCGACGGCCTGGTCGAGGAGTGGAAAGCCGACGAGCGCGAGAAGCAGATCTGGTTCCGCATGAACTTCCGCCAGGCCAAAGCCGAGTAGCTCCGCCAAGGCACAGCCGCTAGCTTCGCGGGGGCAGCCGGCGGGCCAGGCGGGGAGCGCGCGAGCCTTAGACTGGCCCTTCTCCGGCCTAACCATCCAGGGGCCGCGCGCTGCCGAAGGATATGCCGAGCGCGTGAGGCCGAGGCCCGGCTACCGGCGACGGCGACGCCCGCCATCGGCAGGCCGCGCGATCCATTCAAAGGCCCAAACGAAGGATCGCCGACCTCGAGTGCATCAGCAAATCTCACGACTGCGTCGCTGGCGCGCGGGCGCGGCACCGAGCAGATCGCGGCCGACCTCTTCATCAGCCACATACCGTGCGCAAGCACCTCGCGCACGTCTACCGCCGGCTCGGGATGCATAGCCGCGAGGCGGCGGTCTCGATTGCACGGAAACCGCCCGCGCCTAGTTCTCCTCTCCCGTCGCCATCCCCGCGGCGAAGGGTAGATTGCTGCGCCGGATGCTTAGTGCTTCACAGATATCTATCCAGAAACTGGTTGAGTACGGCGAGGAGGAAGCGCGCCGGCTCGGACACGACCATCTGGGCACCGGCCACCTGCTGTTGGCGATGGTCGGCCGCGACCTGGGGCTCTGCACCGAGTCTGCTGAGGGCCGAGGGCCTGAAGCCGACCGAGGCCGAGTCGATCGAGGCGGAGGCGCGGGAGGAGCGAGCTGAGGACGCCGAGGCGTCACCCGTTCCGGTTCCCACTCACGCGACTTGGGAGTCTGCTGCAGCAGGCCCACGAGCACGCGGTCCGGCTCGAGAGCGAGGGGCTCGGCGCCGAGCATGCCCTGCTGGCGATCGTCGACGGCGAACGGGGTCCCGCGGCACACGCCCTGGACCGGAAGGGAGAGGGCGTCCGCGAGCGCATCGAGCGGGCCCTCCTTAGCGCGCTCGGCGGCGAGCAGGCGACCGCGCGCGAGGTGTACGCCCTGACCACCCGCGAAGTCGTGGCGCTCGCCTGGTCGCAGGCCCACGCCGTCGGCCGCGACGAGATCGAGGTCGAGGACCTGCTGCGGGCGATTCCCGCCGCGGAGTGGACGATCGGGGGCAGGGCGATGCGAGCCCTCGGCTCGGTCCCCGAGTGGGCGCCAACCGCCTGGCTCGACGAGGACGAGGACGATCCCTACCGCCGCATCCCCTTCAGCGAGTCGTCCGCCGAGGTGCTGGCGGCGGCCGCCGAGGAGGCCCGGCGCCTCGGCCGCGACTACGTCGGCACCGAGCACCTGCTGCTCGGTTCCTGCCAGGCGGCCCCCGAGCGGCTGGCGGACTTCGTCGGCGCGAAGGTGAGCATGGAGCGGGCGCACCAGGTCGTCGCCGAGGCGGTGAGCACCGCCGACGAGGCCCGAGACACCGAGATCCAGCGGCGGCGGGGCGGCGAGGAAACCGAGCCCGAGCCGGAGCCCACCCTGGCCGACCGCATCCTGGCCGGCGCCCGGGAAGCGATCGAGTTCACCGGCGACGCGGGCGTCGGCGAGGGCCAGCCCGGCTGCTGGCATGGCCTGTTGGCGGCAATCCTCCTCAACCAGGACGAGGAGCTCGGCGACCTACTGGAGGACATGCAGCTCGTGCCGGCCGAAATCCACGCCCTCGGCGCCGCCGAGCAGGACCTCCCGGTGAGCGAGGGGATCGCCCTCGCCGCGGCGCGACGGGAAGGAGAGATGGAGCCGTTTGACTTCATCGTCGCCTTCGTCTCGATCCGCTCGCCCCGGGTCTTGAGCGCGCTCGACCGCCTCGGCCTGACCGCCGCCGAGGTCGTCGCGCAGCTCCGCAACTGGCGCCTGGAGCGCGAGGGCGACACCGCCGGCGCCGGTTCGACGCTGGCCGCAACCGGGCTGAACATGCTGTTCGGAGTCCTCACCACGATCGTGCTGATCCAGGCGGTGGTCGCCGAGGGGGCCTGGTGGAAGCTGATCTTCGTCTGGCTGGTGTGGTCCGGCCACCCCGGCTACGGGCCGGCAGGCAGCGTCGTCGTCGCCGGCCTCCTCGCCGTCGTGGTCTCACCGCTGGTCGGCGTCCTCCACCTGCTGGGAATCTCGGCCGACCTGCTGCAGGCGCGCTCCGAGCGGCAGGCAGCCTGGGGGCGAACCGGGGTCCACCTCAGCCTCCGCGAGCTGCGCTGCATCACCCGCCGCCGGCTCGGCTTCGGCGGCTCCGTCAACCAGTTCGTCCGCCAGACGACCCGGGCCGCAATCAGGACCCAGGTCCTGCGCCTCTCGGGCAGGGGCGGGTGAACCCGGTGGCGGGACAATCCTGGCCCTCGCGACTGTCCTTCGCCGTCTACCTGGCGTGCCTGATGGCGTTGGCCGTCCTCGCCGTGACCGCCACCCTGCGCGGCAACACGGGTGAGGCCGCGCTCGGCGGTCTCTGCCTCGCGGTCGCCCTCGCCGCCCCCAAAGGCGGCCTCGTCACCGCCCCGGTCGCCGCTCTGCTCGGCGGCTGGACGATCGCCGCCCTGGCGCTCGCCTGCGCTTTGGCGGTCTGGCTCCGCGCGCTCGCCCTCCACCTTCCCCGGCGCCGGCCCGCCGACCCTGCCGCCCTCGCCGTCTGTCTCGAGGAGGCTCCCTCCGACCTCGTCTACGCCGCTCGCGTCCTCGCCGCCGAGCGACCGCTCTCGACCTGGCACCTGGTCGCCCTCGCCAGCCGCGCCAATCCCAAGCTGTGGCGGGGGACGCTGGGCGACGATCCCGGCGAGGAAGCGTGGGACGGCCCGGTGCTGAAGCTGGGGGACGCCGGCGCGGTGAGCGTCTTCCTCGCCGAAGCTGTGGGCCTCGGAGCGGAGATCGCCAGGCGCCGCGAGCACCGGATCGACCCCGATCTGCTCGCCCTCTCCGCCTGCCTGATCCCCCTCTCCGCCGCCGAGGAATGGAGCCGAGAGCTCGATTCGGCGGCGGAGCGCATCCTCGGCGCCTCCCTCCTCGACCTGATCGAGTGCCAGACCGCCTTCGCCAGAACCCCCGCCGGTCGCGACCTGACCCGCCGCGTCCAGGTCGGGTATTGGGCCCACCGCTTCCTCCTCCGCGACCGCAAGCTGATCTACGAAGTGGAGCTGAAGACGCTGCCCAGGCTGCTGTGGGGAGTGTTCAGGTGATCCCCAGGCAGATCGGGACCGTGCTCGTCTGGGTCGTCGCGAGAGGGTTCCTCACCCTCGCCGCCCTGGTCGCCGCGCTCGTCCAGGCCGGCCCACTGCCGGCGCTGGCGCTGGCCGCCACGATCGCCCTCCTGCGACCGTTGCGGCGCGGCTGGCTGGCCCTGGTCCCGGTTCTCGCGGTGGCACCCTGGTCGCCGCTGGCGGCGGCACTGCTGGTCCTGCGCGCGCTCGTCGGCGAGGCCTTCCTGCTCGTCTCGGGCGGCGGAGGCGAGGCCGGGGAATCCGGTTTGCGAGCGAGGCGCGCCCACGGCGTGGTGGCGATCCATCGCGCCCGCCGGGACCTGCTCGCCTTCCTCGAAGTGCCCGTCGCCGACTCCGGAGAGGAAGCCGAGGCGCGCCTCGCCGCCGCCCGGCGCGGCTCTCGGTCGGAGGAGGACGCGGCGTTCGCGGTCGCCGGCACCGCCTGGGCGGAAGCCCGACCCTGGCGCCTGATCCACCGCGTCCCGGGGCTGCTCGTGACCGTGATCGCCGGGGGGTTCGCCGACGAGGACGAAGAGGGCGAAACCTCGGTGAGCCTCGCCAAGGGACTGCTGGTGGAGATGGTGGGCCCGCCGCTGATCGCGGGCCTGTGTGTGATCGTCGCCAGCATCGTCGGCGCCGTGGTCTTCCCCGCCGAGCCACTCGCGCTCGGCCCGGTCGTCCTGCCCGGCGCGCTTGTCCAGTTCCTCGCCGTGCTCGGCCTCGGCCTCGGCGCCGCCACGCTCTCGTGCGGTGGTCTGGTGGTCGGCGGCGCTGTGGCCTGGGTCCTGGCGCGCTCGCACTTCCCGGAGACGATCGCGATCGCCGTGATCGCCGGCGTCGCCGCCGCTGCCGGTCGGGCGGCGCTGCAGAAATTCACCGTCGCCGGGTTCGGCGGTTCGCGTCGCCCGCGCGAACCCTTCAACGGCCCGCGCCAGCTGCGCGGGAACTGGCGGGCGGCGGTCGACGCGATGGAAGGCGGTCGCCTGGCGATCGCAGTCGAGCTCTTCGGGGAGCTGCTGGCCCATCCGGCATGCGTCGGCGACCTCCGCGCCCAGACCGCCGCCCGCCTCGCCCTCTGCCACTTCGAACGAGGTGATCTGGATGCGGCGGCCGCGACCTTGGCGGAGGCCCGCAAAGTGGGGAGCCTGCCTCCCCAGGCCCTGCCGGCGGCGGGCGCGGTGGCCGCCGGCCTCGGCGACCTGGAGGAAGCCGAACGGCTGCTGGCCGAGGCGCTGGATTCGCTGCCGAATTCCTCGAGGCTGCGATCCCGCGCTGTGCTGACGCTGGCCGACGTCTGTGCGCGACGCCAACAGCCGGAGCGGGCGATCGAGCTGGTCGCCGCGCAGCGGGAGAGCCCTTGGAGCTACGACGGGATGGCCCGGCTGCTCGAGAGCGAGGCCTTGATCGCGACCGCGCTGGTCCGCCAGGGGGATGCCGGACGGGCACGGAAGCGGCTCGATGAGATCCTCGACTTCAACCCCGCCGAGGCCAGCGCCGAAGGGAGGCTGAGCCGCGCCCTCCGCCGCGAGTTGGTCACCGCGGACGGGCGAGTCCGGCTCGTCGCCGGTGAGATCGCGCTGGCGCAGGGCCGCTACGCCGACGCCGAGCAGCACCTGCACAGCACCCTCGGCCGTCTCGATCGGGACCGCGACCCCCACCTCTACGCCTGCGCCCGCGCCCTCCACGGCGTCGCCCTCGCCTTCGGCCCGGGTGGCTCGAAGGCGCGGCAGGAGATCGACGCGGGGGTGCGCCTACTGGAGTCGCGGCGGACCCAGCTGCGCCGGGCCGACCACCGCACCGGCCTGATCCTCGCCGAGGCGGACCTCTACTCGTGGTGCCTGAAGGCCCTCGAGCAGGCGGCGAAGCAGGACGTCTTCGCCGCCGCGGAGTCGGCCGCCTGGCTGATCGAGTCCCTCCACAAGAACGCCCTCGCCGAGTTGCTGCGCGGCGAGGGAGTCGATCTGCCCGAGCCGACCGAACGGCTGCTGCAGCGGATCGACGAGCTGGAGGCCACGGCGAAAACCCCCGCCGCCGAAGCCGAGATCGAGACGTTGCGGGCCGAGCTGGCGGCAGCGCTCTCCGAGCGGTTCGCGACCGCCTACGTGCCGACCCCGACCTCGGTCGGCACCCTCCGCGACCTCGCCAAGCGGCACGGAAACGTCCTCTCCTTCCACCTGCCGGGAGGAAAGCTGCCGGGCTGGAGGGTCTGGATTCGGCGGGACTGCGAATTCGAGGTCAGCCGGGTCGAGGCCAGGGACAACGATTCCGCCGAGCTGCTGGAGCGGCTCGGCGCCGGCGAATCCGCCAGGATCGCGGCGCTCCACGCGCCGCCAGGCTCCCCCGATGCCGCAGTCTGGGCCTCGCTGGCCTCCGCCCTGCTGCCCCGCGCCCTGGCCGAGTCGCTGCGCGACGGCGCCGAAGGCGACCTGCCGCCGCTGCTGATCGCCCCGGACGGGGTCCTCGGCCTGCTGCCATGGTCGGCGCTGGCGCTCGGCGACTCGCCGCTCGGCACCCTGGCCGCGATCCAGGTGGTCCCCTCGCTGGGGGTCGTCGACCTCGACGAGGAGCCGGCGCCGAACCCGGCCGGCAGCCCGGTTCTCGCCTACCTCGACCCCTCGCTGGCCGGGCGAGAGGAGGAGCGGCGGCTGCTGGAGGACAATTTCGACCTCACCCTCGCCGGAACCCACGCTGACTTCCTCGCCGGGCTGGCGGAAGACCGGCACGCGGGCGCCTACCTCGCGGCGCATGGCGACGGGCTCGGCCTCGAGCAGAACGTCGAGCTCGCCGGCGGCAGGCTGTCGGCCGGCTCGGCCCTGCGGGCGCCGTGGCCGGAGTGGACGCTGTTCGCCTCCTGCCTGGTCGGGCGGGTGCCGCTCGAGGCCGGCCTTGAGCCCCTCGGGCTGCCGATCTCCTGCGTCCTGGCCGGGTCGCGCTCGGTCCTCTCGGCGATGTTCGAGGTCCCCTCGGCGACTCTGCCCTCCTTCATCGAGCCGGTCCTCGCCGCCCTCGCCGCCGGCAGCCACCCGGCGGTGGCGCTAGCCCGGGCGCAGCGGGACCATCTCGCCCGCAACCCACACGCCAGCGTCGCCGAGTGCCTCGCCTTCGTCTGCATGACCCACTCCCCCGGCGGGACCGACGCGGACGCGGGGACCTGGGAGACCTGGGAGGAGGTCGAGAAGGCCGCCCAAGCGCTGATCGAGGGCGACCCGGACCAGGCGCGGGAGGTCTACCGCGCCGGCCTCGAGGTCCATCCCGATCCCGCCCTTTTCGCCCGCTACGCCAGCTTCCTCGCCGAGACCGCCGACGAGGTGGAGGAGGCCGGCAGGGTGCTCAAGGAGGCGGTCGCCTCCGCCCCCGACCACGTCGAGCTGCGCCGCTTCCACGCCTGGTACCTGCACCGCCACACTGAGGACCACGATCGCATCAGAGCCGCCTACGAGGCGGTCCTCGACCTCGACCCCGACGACCGCTGGGCCCCGGCGCAGTTCGCCCGCTTCCTGCGAATCCAAACCGAGGAGCTGGAGCACTCTGCGCGGCACTACCGGCGCGCGCTGGAGTGCATCCCGAGTCGGCCCCCTATGCCAGCGCCCTCGGCGAAGTGCTCGAGCGCTCCGGCGACCTGGAGGGCGCGCGGGAGATGTACGAGCGGGCGCTGCGCCTGGAACCGAATCGGGCAGGCACCTGCTACTTCCTCGCCGAACTGATCGCCAGGACCGAGAGGGACGAGGAGTGGGTCGCGCGGCTGTTCGAGCGCTGCATCCGGCTCCGGCCCGAGTACACCGCCGACCGCTGCCATGACTGGGCGATGGTCGCGGTGCGGGACCTCGACGATCGCGCGCTGGCGCGGCAGCTCTTCGAACGGGGTCGGGAGAGCGACCCCGACGATCCCCACCTGACCGTCAACCTCTCCTGGCTACTTTTCGAGTCCGGCGAGGACGAGAGCGCGATCCCGCTGGCGCGCCATGCCCTGTCGGTGACCGACCACCCGGGCGTCCAACTCGAGGCCTGGTTCTACCTGGCCGCCTTCGGCGGCCCGGAGGTCGCCCCGGAGGCACGCCGTCGGACCGAGGAGCTACTGAGGGAAGGCGCCCGTTCGGTGGGCTGGGACCTCTCCCGGATCGTCGCCCGGGCGGAGCGGGAGGCGAACGGCGACGCCGGCTGGATCGCGGCGACCGCCACGGCGATCGCCACCGCGGCGGCTGACGACTAAGCCCTACCCGTCGGTCAGGACCACCGCCACCGCGATCTCCCCCGGTGGCCGCGGCGAGGACCAGGGCAGCTCGAGCTGCATCGGCGCGTGGGTGACCTCCGCCGAGGTGGCGAGGACCTCCCCGTCCGGTCGCAGCGCGGCGACGTGGATCTTCGCCGCGGTCGGCACCGCCCCAAGGCCCGCCAGCCAGATTCGCAGGTACCCGTCGGCGAGCAGGGCGCTGCCCCGCGCCTGCTCGCCGAGCAGGGGCGTCGCATGCTCGGCGAGGACCACCTGCACCGGCACGGCCTGCTCCCCGGCGCCGCCACGCACCGCCACCGGTTCGAGCCGGGCGGCGAGGGCGGTCGCCGAGCCGCCGAGCTCCATGCCCTCGAGCGCCTCGCGCAGGCGCTGCCCGATCTGACCCAGCAGGCGCAGCTCCGCGGGCCCCTCGTCGGCCGCCTCGAGCGGCAGCCCAAGCTGCTCGGCGAGCGAGCGGGCGGTGGCGTGAGCCGCCGGCCAGAGCAGCGCTTGCACCACCCGGTCCCGGTCCTCGATCAGGAACTGGGCGCCGGGGAACGGCTGCTCGCGGGCCACCCTGTCCAGCAGCTCCCCGCCGCGGCGAGACCACCCACCGATTCGATCGCTTTCGCAGCCAGGCCGAAGGCGCGCGGCTGGGGGAATTCTTCGGCGCGACCGGCAGCGATCAGGACCTCCTCCAGCACCGGGAGGGTGCTGGGGTCCTCGACTCCCCTCATCCAGCCGAGGTCGAATGCCTCCCCGTCCTCCCCCGCCCGCAGCTGTCCGGCGAGCTCGTGCAGCTCGGCGATCTGCGCCTCGACCACGCCCGCCTCCGCCAGCTGCGGCCGCAGGCGGGCGGCCCAGCGCTCGTCCGCCGCGGCGAGGCGCAGCAGGCCCTCCCGGCCCGCGGCGGCGGCCACCGCTTCCCCGGCCCGAGCGAGTTCGACATCCTCCGTCTCGGTGAGGTCCGCCTCCGCCAGGAGGCGCTCGACGCCACCGGTATCGAGCGCCCCGCCGATCCAGAGGAGATCGGTGAGGGTCCTGACGTCCGTGGCGCCCGAGGCTGCCGCATCGAGGCGCTCCTGGTCCGCCTGCGCCGAGAGCCAGCCGACCTGCGGCTGGTACAGCCACCCGCAGGTCGCCGCCTGGACCCAACGCTCGTCGTCGAGGGCGAGCTCGGCGACGGGGCCGAAGGCGAGGACGGCGGTCGCCCAGTGGTTCAGCTCGGCGCCACGACCCTGCCGGTGGACGGCCGCGCGCAAATCGTTTCCGTCCCACCACTCGCTCAGCGCCCGTCCCAGGACCTCGCGGAGGGCGGGCGAGAGCTCTTCTCGCGGCGTCAGGGTCAAGTGGGCGCGGGCGAGCAGCGCCGATCGCATCTCCTCCCCCTCCAGCTCGAGCGTCGCCTCCAGTTCTTCCGGGCCCGGCGCGAGCTCCCTCGGGAGCGACGGGAGGTCCCCGATCTCGCTGGCGAGCGACGGCTCTGACGGCCGCAACCGCCAAAGGGTCTTGACGGTCTCCTCCTCGGCCCCGGCCTGCCGCAGGGTCTCCTCGGGGATCGCCCCGAGCAGCCGGCCTATCTCCCAGCTCACCACCACCTCCTCCCGCAGCGCCCGCAGCACCCCTTCGACCGCGGCCACCCGGGCGGAGACGAACTCGATGACGCCCGCATCCCGGGACCTGACCGCGGCCGCGAGGAAACCCAGCTCCCGGGTGACTTGCTCGTCGGCGCCCCCACCCACCTCGGCGATCAACCTCGCCGCATCGCGTCCCAGCAACGGCACCGGTCCGGACTCGGCCTCCGCCTGCCCGACCATCCAGGCGACCTGGTCGGCGAGCGGAAGCGCGGAGAGGTCCCCGTAGTCCCAGCCATGCTCGTTCCCCCCCTGCGCCAGCCTCGCGGGCGAGGTCCAGGCGGCGCTCCGGAGGCGTGAGATCGATCGCGGCTATGGCCATAGTGGATGCCTCGGCATCGTCCGCCGGTTCGAGCGCGCGCACGAGGATCGGATGGGAAAGCTCGCTCAGCCTCCAGGCTGCGGGCGGCGCTGGCGGCGGCGCGGCGCACCACCTGGTCGGGGTCGTCGGCCAGCACCTCGCCGAACAGCCCGGCGGCGTCGGGCGGCTCGACCGCGGCGAGGACGTCGACGGCGTTCCCCCGCACGTATCTCGACGGCGCGCCGAGCCCGCTCTTGACATCCCTCAGCAGCGGATCGAGGTCACCGCCACGATCTAGCGCGGCGATGACCTCCGCGTCGGTCGTCGCCGGCCCGGTGCTCACTGGGTCGATCCAGACCTCCCACTCGGCCGCGCGCCTCCACAGCAGCGAAGCGGCCGCCAGGCGCTCCTCGCCGGGGGCATCCGGCGGCGTCGCCCGAGCGGCGAAGCGAGGGTCGCGCGAGGCGACCTGCCCGCGCCACTCCGCCGAGCGAAAGAGGACCATGGCCATCGTCGCGCTCCACTGGTCGAGGACGGCGCTCCACCCGCCCGTCTCCGGCGCCACACAGTCGAGCCAGGGCTCGGGCGGTTCGGCCAGCAACTGCTCGGCCGCCAGCGCCTCGCCGAAGAGGCGGTGGGTGAAGGTCCAGCGGCCGCTCGAGGCGGCGAGGAGCGAGCGGCTGGCGAGCAGGTCGGTCAGCACCGCGAGGTCGCCGAGCCCGCCCTGGTCGGCCGCCAGCGCCTCCAGCGCCTCGTCGCCGATCGAGCCGCCGCCGCTCAGCTGCTGCAGGAGGGCAACGCGCTTGAGCCAGGCCCTGGGAGCGGCGCCGAGCGGGGCCAGGGAGTCGTCGGCCTGCAGCGACTCGTCCAGCAGGGCAAGCGCGATCTGCATCGCGTCGGTCACCGTCTGCCCACGCTCGAGGAGGTGGACCGCGCCGCGGAGGAAGAAGGGGACCCGCAGCAACGACTCGAGCCGGGGCCCGGCAGGCGCCAGCTCGGCCCAGAACCGCTCCTCCTCGACTTCGTTGGCGGCGAGGAACTCGCTGCGCCATCTCCGGTCGCAGACGAGGTCGAAGACGCGCCAGGTGGGCGAGAGATCGGCGAGCGCGGCCACCGGACGGGAGGTCACGGTGAAGCGGTGCTGGGGGAAGGTGCGGGACAGCATCTCGATCGCCTCGGCCACCGCCCGGCGGCGCTCGAGCGGGACCTCGTCGAGGGCGTCGAGCAGGAGCCAGATCCGCACCTGGCCGGCGAGGACGTTCTCGATCGCGACCGGCTCGCCGGCGAGGGCCGCCGCCGCCTCGAGCCAGCGCCGCAGCAGGGCTTCCGGCTCGCCGACCGCGTCGCGCACGTCGCGCAGGCGCAGGAGCAACACCCGGTCCGCGCCGGGGCGCCGGGCCAGCTCCTGCAGCAGCCGCGTCTTGCCGGAGCCGGGCGGGCCGACGACGATCGCCAGCTGCTCCCGTTCCAGGCTCGTCTCGCCGTGGGCGGTCAGGTCGCCGAACTCGACCTGCAGCCTCCGCCGGCAGCGCCGATTCCTGCGCGACCTCGTCCCGGGCGAACACCTGGCGGGGGGCGTAGACGGCGTCGGCGTCGGCGTCGGCGACCCTGACCATCGGCCCCCCGGGCGGCGGCCCGGTCTCCTCGCAGGTGACGAGCTGCTCGCAGAACGGCTCGAGGACCTCGTACTCGCCGACGGGATAGGCGCAGGGCAGCACGTTGTGGCGTTCGACCCCGAGCCCCCCCGCATCGGTGCGCACCTCCTCGGCGAGCTCCAGGTCGCAGACGATCACGTGGCGCGGCACGGTGGGCCGGCGCGCGAGCATCACCGCGCCGAGGTAGTCCTCCTCAAAGCGGGTCCCGATCGCGCAGAGGTTGTGGCCGACGAGCATCGCGGCGAACAGTTCCTGCACCCGGCCGTCGTTGGCCTGCTGCATGTAGGAGACGTGATCGAGAACCAGCGACTCCGGCTCGGTGACGATACCGTGGAGGTGGACCACCCGCAGGGTCCCGTCGGGATCGAGCATGTGGTCGTTGACCAGCTCCGGCACGTCGGCCAGCAGCAGCGACTCGGCCGGCCGGCGGGCGGCCCGCGCCGCCTCCTCGACCAGCGTGTCGTAGTTGAGGGTGAGGACGACCCCGGTCCGGGTCCGCGCGATCGCCTGCACGACGCGGCTGTAGGTGGCCCGGGCCTGAACCGAGGAAACGTGAGCGCCCACCGCTTCCCGCACCGCGGGGTAGGCGCCGGGGTCGGCGTCGCGGATGCGGCTGGCGACATAGCCCGGGTGGTCGCCGCGTCCGCGGTCGTCCAGGCCCGAGAAGTCGGCGCCGGCGGCGAACTTCTGGGCACGCAGCCAGACGGCCAGCTGAGCCCCGGTGGGCAGGCCGCAGCCGGCGCTGACCCCGGCCCCGGCGAAGACGAGCGGGCGGTCGCAGGGGCGCAGGAGGTGGGCCAGCGGCGGCCCTGGCCAGGGCGCCACAAGCGAGATGTCGGGGCCAATCGCGGTCACGCTGGCCGCGACGCTACCCGCGTTTGCGGCGGGGGTCGAAGCGATCGACCAGCCGCTCGAATTCCCTCGTCCCCTGCAGCCGCTTCAGCGAGGGGTCCTTGCGGGCCCACGAGGCGAGCTCCACCGCCCGGTTTCCCGGCGCCTCGCCGAGCGCCTCGCGCAGGTAATCGAGCGCCCGCCCGGCGCTCCCCTCCCCTTCGACCCTGGTCTCCTCCTCGGCGCCGGCTTCGAAGCAGGCGAGGTTGTAGAGCCCCCGGTAGGAGACCTCCTCCGCCACAGCCGCGAGGCGAACCAGCCGGGCCCAGTCCTCCGCTTTCGCCGGGTTCAGATCGCGCAGCGAGGCGGCGATCACCAGCTGCAGACAGGGGATGACGGTGCGCTGGAGGAAGCGGCGCAGGCGCTGCTCGGGCACGGTCAGCTTGTCCGGGAACGGCCACCACCCTTTGGCCCCCTCGCGCTCGTCATACCGGGCGAGCGTCGCTTCGGCGTCGGCCAGGAACCGGCTCGCGGTGTCGCGGGCGCGCCCGCGCCCTGGGAAGGAGGTCTCGGCCCGAGTGAATTCCCCGTAGAGGACGTCCATTGCCCCCGGAATGGCGCTGTCGCGCTGGGGCTTCAAGGTGCACTCGACGTTCATCTCCTGCGCCGCCAGCTGGTAACCGAGCCGGTAGTAGTTCGCGTCGTTCAGATACATGTGGCGGGCGTAGGAGCCGCGGGATCGCTCAGCCATAGGCTTCTTCTTCCATCTTCTTCAGAGCTTCGAGGGTCCGCTTCATCGCCGCCTCGAAATTCTGCTCCGAGCGGGCCTCGGCGACGGCCAGGCTGACGTAGACCGCCCAGTTGCGCGAGTCGGCGAGCAGCGCCCGCTCGTAGGCTTCGCGCGCGTCTGTGGGCTCGCCGAGCCGGTAGAGCCGCAGCCCTTCGTCGAGCAGCGCCCACGATTCCGCCGCCCTCGCGTCGGGCCCCTTGCCTTCGATCGCCCGCGCCACTTCGAACTGGATCCACACGGCCGCCGGCTCGACCAGAGTCATGTACTCCGCCGCTCCCGGGGTCCCCGATTTGATCGTCCGCTTTACGGTCGTCCCGGCGCGCAACTGCGTGTCTTCCTCGAGCAGCAGCGAGGCCGAGGCGACCGAGCCCTCGGGAGGCTCCAGGCAGCCGGAGATCTCGAAACGTTGGATCGGCAGCAGGGAGTAGACGAGGCCGAGGAGCGCGGCGACGAGTTTGGTCTGCTCTGAGATGTCGCTGGCGTTGTCGAGCGAGCTTTTCAGCCCCTTGTCAGCCGAGACGAGGTCGGCGAACTCCTCGCCGGGAGTGCCGAAGTCGAGGTCGTATTCGAGCGGGACCTTTGCGACCGCCTCCTCGCGCATCTTCGCCAGCAGCGCCTTGATCCGCGCCACGATCGGCGGCCCCGGCTTACCCGAGACGCAGTCGTCGGCGATCGTCTCGAAGGTCAGCCTGGGGCTGAGCAGGCTGCTGACCAGCGGCCCAACCAGTCGCGCGCTCTGCATCTTCCGCTTGGCCGCCGGCCAGTAGCCGATCAGCAGGATCAGCAAACCCGTCAACAGGAACAACCCGACCCAGACGAGGAAGGTCGGGATCGCGTCCAGCACCCAGTCTGCCTTGCGCTTGAACCAGCCCGGGCCGGCCTCGTCCAGGCCCTCCGAGGCGCAATCGGCCCCGGGGTCAGCTTCGAGCCCTTTCTTGTAAGCCGCGATCGCGTCGTCCTCGCGGTGGACGTCGAGGAAGGCGTCGCCGATCTTGCAGTTGCCCGCCGCCGGATCGGCGGGGGCGGCGTTGAGAGTCTTGAGCCCGTCGAGGGCGCATTTCGAATCGGGGTCGGCCGCGAGTTCCTTCACGTAGGCCTTGCGAGCGGCCTTGTCTTCCTTGGCCTTGGCAAGTGCCTGCGGGAGAGCGCAGGGGGCGGCCGCGACCGCGATCTGAGTGTCCGGTCCCACGGTGGACTCGCCGTCGGACCCCGCGGTGGCCGCTCCGCCGAGGGGAATGCTCAACGCCAGGATCACCGCGGCGAGGGACCCCAGATCGAAGACGCGCGCGGCCCGCCGCCCTCCGCTTGGAATCCCTTGAGTACCAAAACTCCACCCCATGGGTTCGGCAGCCTTTCAAAAATGGCAGGCTTCCCGCTCAATGGTGCGAGTTTTAGTTGCGGTGGTGCTCATCGCGATCTCCTAATTCCGTTTGGGGCGTCGTCGTTGCGATACCGATGCGGACGGTCTAGCTCTGGTCGCCGGCCAAAGCGCGCGGAAGCATGGAGCACTCGGCGCCAATCCCCCATGTATGGCCCCGATCAGGCAGTTTCTGCCTGATCGGGGAGCGGATTTTGGGTGCCGGTTCAAACCGAACCGTGAGACCCGAAAGCGCCGATTTGCGGGGCTTTAGGTGGACGACCGGATTCGAACCGGCGACCGCCTGGACCACAACCAGGAGCTCTACCAGCTGAGCTACGTCCACCGCGTGGCTTCAATCTAGCGGGCCGGGGGAGGAGGCGGTGGGGCTAGCTGGCGCGGTGGCTTGCCTCGACCAGGGCTGCGAAGGCTTGGAGGCCGGGGGTCGTGCGGGCGACGAGGTCGGGCTCTGCCGTTTCGGCCTGCTCGGGGAGGGTCGCGGTGCCGTCGTCGCCGATCGCCTTGCGGGCTTCGGCGATCATCTCGGGCACGGCAAGCCAGGCCTCCAGCAGAGCGAGGTCGGCCTCGGGATGGAAGAGGACGCCCCAGGCGTTGCCGCGGCGGAAGGCCTGGACCTCGGTCTGGGCGGAGCGGGCCAGGTGCTGGGCACCGTCGGGCAGGTCGAAGACGTCGCCGTGCCAGTGCAGGACGGTCGTGCTCGGGGCGAGGGGGCCGAGGATCGGGTCCTCAGAGTCGAGGATCTCGACCGGGGCGAAGCCGAGCTCCGGCCTCTCCCCCGCTCTCACGTCCGCCCCGAGCGCTCGGGCCAGCAGCTGGGCTCCCAGGCAGATGCCGAGCAGCGGCATCTCGCGGCGCAGGGCCTCGGCGAGCCACTCGCGCTCGGTCGCAAGCGCCGGGTGGCGCTCCGTGTCCTCAACGCTCATCGGGCCGCCCATGACGACGGCGCCGGCAACCTCAGCGTGATCGGGCAGCGCCTGGCCGGCAAGCGGTTTGACCGTGCGCTCGGCAAGCTTGCCGCAGGCGTCGAGGACGCGGTGCGGGCCCTCCCAGGGGACGTGCTGGATGACCAGCAGGGTCGGTCGGTCGTCCAGGCTCATCGCGCCTCAGGCTAACCGCGCTACGGTTGGGGCGATGGCCGGAGGCGTAGCCGAGATTGACCACACCAGGGTGGGGTGAAAGTCGGATGCGCGGGCTCGCGGCGGTGGTGCTCTGCACCTGCCTGGCCGCCGCCCTCCTCAGCCTCGACCGCGCCGGCGCCGTCGGCCCCTACCGCGACCTCGGGGCCTGCCCGGTCTTCCCCGACCCGCCCGCCGGCCTTCCTGCCAGCGCGCCCTCCCTCCCCAATCAGGCAGCCTGGAACCAGGACGTCTCCAGGGCTCCCGTCGCCCCCGGCTCGGCCGCAACGATCGCCTACATAGACGCCCACGGCGGCAACCTCCTCCACCCCGACTTCGGCTCGCCGCGCGCCTACGGCTTCCCCTACGCGGTCGTCGGCGCCGGCCAGCGCAAGCTGCCGGTCCGCTACACCGCCTACGGCGAGGAGAGCGACCGCGGGCCGTTCCCGGTCCCCGGCGGCGCCCCGGTCGAGGGCGGCAGGCGCAGCGACGGCGACCGGCACGTGCTCGTCGTCGACCGCTCGCGCTGCGTGCTCTACGAGCTCTACCGCGCCTTCTTCAAGCGGGGCGACTCCCCGCACTGGAACGCCGACTCGGGCGCGCGCTGGGACCTGCGCTCGACCGCGGGCCGTCCCGACTCATGGACCTCGGCCGACGCCGCGGGCCTGCCGATCTTCCCCGGGCTCGTCCGCTACGACGAGGTCGCGGCCGGCGACCTCGACCACGCGATCCGCGTCACCTTCGAGAGCACGCGCGACGCCTGGGTCCACCCCGCCTCGCACTGCGCCGGAGACACCTCCGACCGGCGCGCTCCGGCGATGGGCACGCGCCTGCGGCTGCAGGCCGGCTACGGCCTCGGCGGCTTCAGCGGCGGCGCCCGCGTCGTCGCCGTAGCGCTGAAGCGCTACGGGATGATCGTCGCCGACAACGGCTCCAACTGGTTCTTCAGCGGCACCAGCGACCGTCGCTGGGACGACGAGAACCTCAACCAGCTGAAGCGCATCCCCGGCAGCGCCTTCGAGGTCGTCGAGAGCGCCGCCCGGCCCCACGCCTGCTGAGCAGCGCCTACGCGTTCAGCTGCACGTGATGGAAGTCCGCCCGCAGGCGCGAGCGCAGCTCGGCCGCGGCCTCGCCGGCGTCTTCGGCGCCGCCGCTGACAAGCACCACCTCGGTCGCCGGATAGCTCTGCAGCTGGTCCTCGACCGCCTGCACGACGTCCTCGTCGCCGACCCGCGCTTCGGCCCTGACGCCGGCCTTCGCCAGCGCGGCGAGCGTCGCCACGAGCCGCTGCTGGGCCTGGTGCCTCGCGCCCTCCACGTCGGAGGCCCAGCGATCCATGAAGCCGATGCGCGCGGGCACCAGAACCCGCACCTCGCCGCCGTCGGCCGGTTCGTCGATCCCCGCCGCGCGCACGATCCGCGCCACGTCGGCCGGCGCCTCCACGGCGTCGGCAGCGACGATCAGCACGCGATGCCCGCCCTCCTCGCCACCGGACCCGATCGGTCCCCGGGGCCGCTGCCGCGCCGCCACCGCCAGCAGCGCCAGCACGGCAAGGGCCCCGACCGCGACCCCGAGAGCCGGGCCAACCAGAAGGAACCCCGCGACGATCGGCACGACGAGAGCGGAGACGATCAGCGGCAGCTTCCAGGGCGCCATCGAACCAGCTTGGCAGGCCACGCCGGCGTACGGCCACCGCGGCGGGGCTGGGAGCCCCGCCGCGGTTGCCCTACGCCCTGCGCGCGCCCAGCCTTGGAAGCAGCAGCATCGCCAGCCCGATCAGGACCACGATGATGCCGAGCACGTAATGGACGAGGATCGCCAGGACGATCCCGATGATGATCAACAGAATTGATAGCTCCATGCCGCACGGCTACCCGCGGGCGAACTAAGACAAACCGGTTCAGCGCGGGCGCCAGGGGCGCTAGCCGCGGGTGCCGCCGCCGCTGCCGTCGGGCGACCAGCCGGGACCGCGGAAGATGTGACCGAGCTTGTGGCGCCAGCTCGTCGCGGCGCGCACGTCGCGGGCGATGTCGACGAACTCGTGGAAGGCGACCCTGGTCGGGCGGAAGGTGCGGATGTTCCTGGTCAGCCCGTACTTCGGCCGCACGGTCTCGCCCTGGAAGGTGCCGAACATGCGGTCCCAGATGATCAGGATGCCGCCGTAGTTGCGGTCCAGGTAGACCTCGTTGGCGCCGTGGTGGACGCGGTGGTGCGAGGGCGTGTTGAAGAAGAACTCGATCGGCGCCGGCAGCTTCTTCACCCGCTCGGTGTGGATCCAGAACTGGTAGATCAGGCTGATCGCCAGCTGGGTGAGGATCATCCAGGGCGCGAACCCGACCAGCGCCAGGGGCGCCCAGAACGGAAGCGCGGTCATCGGCGTCCAGGTCTGGCGCAGCGCGGTCGAGAGGTTGTAGTGCTGGGAGGAGTGGTGGACGACATGGCTCGCCCAGAAGACCCGCACCTCGTGGTGGACGCGGTGGAACCAGTAGTAGGCGAGGTCGTCGGCGAAGAAGAGCAGGACGTAGGTCCACCACTGATCGGCCGGCATCCGCAGCGGCGTCAGCTCGTAGAGCCCGGCATAGGCGACAAGGACGACGAACTTCCAGACCGCGTTGATCGCGACGTTGCCGCCGCCCATGGTCAGGCTCGTGCGGGTGTCCTTGGACTCATAGCCGACGAGGTCGTCGTCGTCGCGCAGGTACTTGAAGGAGAGCAGCTCGGCGACGAGCAGCACGACGAACGCCGGTATCGCGTAGTAGAGAACCTCGGCCACGGCTCAAAATCTAGCGGGCGGCGGGCCAGCGCCCCTGGTGAGCAGAAGGTTGCGGGCAGCGAGGCGCGGCTCCAGACCAGGGCGGACTAGCAGGGAGCGTTTGGACAGGGTTCGCCGCCGGCGAGGTTGGAATAGGAAGCCCAGGCGGGTCGGGCGACACCTTTCAGCGTCAGCAATCCCGAGTGATATTCCCACCCGAGCTTAGCGTGGTCCTGGATGTTGTAGTAAAAGGCGCGCGCGATGTTCAGCCCTTTGCGGTTGTTTTGCATCATCGAGAAGCTTGCTTGAACGAGCAGTTTCTGTATCGAGTTGGTTACCTCTGGGACTTTTCCTTTGTTTCCCGGGTTCGCCACAGGGAAGCCAAGCTCGGTAATCCAAAGCGGCTTCCCGGGTTTGAGCTTATGAACTCCGGCGATTACGCGCTTGATCGCCTTCGATACCCGCTTGACGTCCCCCTCGTCCCTCGGCGGGTGCTGATGATGACGTTTCCCGATCTTGAATATGTAGGGATGAAGGCTTACCGCGTCATATGCATTGCTGTATTCAAGTTTCGCCAGCTCTTTGTCCATCCTTTCCAGGAATACGCGTGGGGTCAGGTGGCATTCCGGGTGGCAGCCACCGTTTCTGTAGCCAAACAAACCCGGCGTCAAAACCTGTATGCCTCCTCCAGAGGCGGACCTGAGCGCTTCCGCCATTTCCTTGAAGAAACCCGCGAATTCCTCGGGATTTATGTTTCCTTCTTCTTCTGGACCTACCGCCTCGGTAAAGCGCATGTTCGGCTCGTTCCAGATCTCCCAGACTTTCACTGGATGGCTGAAAGAGCTACTCGGGCCGTATTTTTTAACCATTTCTTCTGCGTATTCGATCCAGTTTTCCCGATTTTTAGTGTTTTCTTGGGGAAAGGCACCATGGCCAAAGTAAGGAAGAATTGTGATGTCGCGTTCGGCCGCTGCTTTGAAGACTTTGTCGACTTCGCCCTGACCACCAGGGGCAACCACAAGGCGCAACATCTTTGCCCCAGAACGCTCCATCGCTTCCCAGAATTTTTCACTCTGCATTTTCTTGAGATTGCCGGACCACATCATTCCGTAGAAGTCTCCAGGCCCAGCTTTGCCCTCACTGGCGATCAGTTCCAGTTTGTCTTCGGCGTTGGCGAGTTCTTCTTCTTCGCCGATGGTCATCGTCCGTTCCAGGGTAGTAAGCGTCCGGTCTTCGCCGTACGCAGTCCCAGCAGGATTGTCGACGACGAGCCTGTAGTGGTAAGTAGTTTCCGGCGCGAGGTCGATGGCGGCTTCATTGATTCCGATCGCTTCGCGATCGCTGCCAAGCTCTTCGCCCACGATGACGCTCCCGTAGGATTTGGTCGGCCCGTATTCGAAGAAGTATTCGGCTTCGCCGCCGTTCGCATCAGCGGTGCCGTTCAGGATGGCGTCGTTGGCTTCCACTTCAGTTGCTGCTTCGGTGACCGCCATGGGAAAGCCGGCGGTCATCGTCCCCCGGAGCTCTCCCTCGTCCAGCGCCCGGTCGTAGATGCGGACCTCGTCGATGCGGCCTTTGAAGTAGTTGCCGTAGTTCTCGTTGCAGCCGATCGTCACCGGGCCTTCGGCGGCGGTGAGGGGAATGGTGGGCTGTGAGCCGACGAGCTCGCCGTCGACGTAGAAGCGGATCCTCGCGCCGTCGTCGGTGAAGGCGATGTGCGACCAGGCGTTCAGCGGCAGCGGTTCCGTTCCGCCAGTTCCCACGTGGCCGCTTTCGCCGCCTTTGCGAAGCCAGCCCTTCGGCTCTTCTTCGCCGCCGACCAGCATCGCGTAGGCCCAGGGCTCTTCTTCTTTTTCTTCGTCGGCGCCGTCGTCTTGCTGGGTGACGATCGCCTCGATGTCTTCCCGGGTCGGTCGCACCCAGGCCTCGAGGGTGAATTCTTCGTCTTCGAGGAACTGCAGCTGGGCGTCTTCGGGGATCGAGACGCAGTCGTCGGTGCCGTCGAATTTGAGAGCGCCGCCGAATTTGCCGGTGGTCCAGGTGGGGCCTTCGATGGTGCCGTCGTGTTCGCCGGTCAGGTCCCCGGCGACTTCGCCTTCGCCCTCGTCGAAGGAGTAGGCGGCGAGGGGAGAGCGGGGCGGTGTTTCGATCGGCGTCGTCTTGTCATCGGCCACCTCTCCCTCGTCCAGCGCCCGGTCATAGATGCGGACCTCGTCGATGCGGCCTTTGAACCAACCGCAGCCGATGGTGAGCGGGCCGCTGGCCGAGGCTGACGGCCTGTCCGGGCTCGGTGCGGACGAGCTCCCCGTCGACATAGAGGCGGAGCTTCGCGCCGTCGTAGGTGACAGCGATGTGGGACCAGGCGTTTTCGGGGAGCCATTCGGTCCCGTAGACACCTTGCAGCCCTTCTTCGCCTCCTTTGCGCACCCAGGCCTTCGGCACCTCTTCGCCCCCTGCCAGCAGCATGTAGGAGAAGGACTCTTCTCCTTCGGCGGCGCTTTCGTCTTCCATCGCCAAGACCGGGTCCGCTTCGCCGCCTCCGATCGGCCGCACCCAGGCCTCGAGGGTGAATTCCTGGTCTTCGACGAACTGCAGGTCCGAGATCGCCGAGACGGAGACGCAGTCTTCTTCTTCGAATTTGAGCCCGCTTCCATATTTGCCGCGGGCCCACTGGGCGCCTTCGATGGTGCCGTCGTGTTCGCCGGTCAGGTCCCCGGCGACTTCGCCTTCGCCCTCGTCGAAGGAGTAGGCGGCGAGGGGAGAGCGGGGCGGTGTTTCGATCGGCGTCGTCTTGTCATCGGCCACCTCTCCCTCGTCCAGCGCCCGGTCGTAGATGCGGACCTCGTCGATGCGGCCTTTGAAGTAGTTGCCGTAGTTCTCGTTGCAGCCGATCGTCACCGGGCCTTCGGCGGCGGTGAGGGGAATGGTGGGCTGTGAGCCGACGAGCTCGCCGTCGACGTAGAAGCGGATCCTCGCGCCGTCGTCGGTGAAGGCGATGTGCGACCAGGCGTTCAGCGGCAGCGGTTCCGTTCCGCCAGTTCCCACGTGGCCGCTTTCGCCGCCTTTGCGAAGCCAGCCCTTCGGCTCTTCTTCGCCGCCGACCAGCATCGCGTAGGCCCAGGGCTCTTCTTCTTTTTCTTCGTCGGCGCCGTCGTCTTGCTGGGTGACGATCGCCTCGATGTCTTCCCGGGTCGGTCGCACCCAGGCCTCGAGGGTGAATTCTTCGTCTTCGAGGAACTGCAGCTGGGCGTCTTCGGGGATCGAGACGCAGTCGTCGGTGCCGTCGAATTTGAGAGCGCCGCCGAATTTGCCGGTGGTCCAGGTGGGGCCTTCGATGGTGCCGTCGTGTTCGCCGGTCAGGTCCCCGGCGACTTCGCCTTCGCCCTCGTCGAAGGAGTAGGCGGCGAGGGGAGAGCGGGGCGGTGTTTCGATCGGCGTCGTCTTGTCATCGGCCACCTCTCCCTCGTCCAGCGCCCGGTCATAGATGCGGACCTCGTCGATGCGGCCTTTGAACCAACCGCAGCCGATGGTGAGCGGGCCGCTGGCCGAGCTGACGGCCTGTCCGGGCTCGGTGCGGACGAGCTCCCCGTCGACATAGAGGCGGAGCTTCGCGCCGTCGTAGGTGACAGCGATGTGGGACCAGGCGTTTTCGGGGAGCCATTCGGTCCCGTAGACACCTTGCAGCCCTTCTTCGCCTCCTTTGCGCACCCAGGCCTTCGGCACCTCTTCGCCCCCTGCCAGCAGCATGTAGGAGAAGGACTCTTCTCCTTCGGCGGCGCTTTCGTCTTCCATCGCCAAGACCGGGTCCGCTTCGCCGCCTCCGATCGGCCGCACCCAGGCCTCGAGGGTGAATTCCTGGTCTTCGACGAACTGCAGGTCCGAGATCGCCGAGACGGAGACGCAGTCTTCTTCTTCGAATTTGAGCCCGCTTCCATATTTGCCGCGGGCCCACTGGGCGCCTTCGATGGTGCCGTCGTGTTCGCCGGTCAGGTCCCCGGCGACTTCGCCTTCGCCCTCGTCGAAGGAGTAGGCGGCGAGGGGAGAGCGGGGCGGTGTTTCGATCGGCGTCGTCTTGTCATCGGCCACCTCTCCCTCGTCCAGCGCCCGGTCGTAGATGCGGACCTCGTCGATGCGGCCTTTGAAGTAGTTGCCGTAGTTCTCGTTGCAGCCGATCGTCACCGGGCCTTCGGCGGCGGTGAGGGGAATGGTGGGCTGTGAGCCGACGAGCTCGCCGTCGACGTAGAAGCGGATCCTCGCGCCGTCGTCGGTGAAGGCGATGTGCGACCAGGCGTTCAGCGGCAGCGGTTCCGTTCCGCCAGTTCCCACGTGGCCGCTTTCGCCGCCTTTGCGAAGCCAGCCCTTCGGCTCTTCTTCGCCGCCGACCAGCATCGCGTAGGCCCAGGGCTCTTCTTCTTTTTCTTCGTCGGCGCCGTCGTCTTGCTGGGTGACGATCGCCTCGATGTCTTCCCGGGTCGGTCGCACCCAGGCCTCGAGGGTGAATTCTTCGTCTTCGAGGAACTGCAGCTGGGCGTCTTCGGGGATCGAGACGCAGTCGTCGGTGCCGTCGAATTTGAGAGCGCCGCCGAATTTGCCGGTGGTCCAGGTGGGGCCTTCGATGGTGCCGTCGTGTTCGCCGGTCAGGTCCCCGGCGACTTCGCCTTCGCCCTCGTCGAAGGAGTAGGCGGCGAGGGGAGCATATTCAGCCGAGGCAGTTGCAGGAAGAGCTGCGACTGCCGCCATGGACAGTCCGATAAGAACCGCGAGCGCTCGACCCGAAACCCAGCTGACGATTTGAAAAATTTCTGCGCCTTCCTCGTCCCATGCCAATTGAGACCAGTGGATACCTTATATGAAGAGGGCGGAAAACTCAGTAAGACTTAACTAAATCGCCAGCTGGCCGTCCGCCAGGCGCCGCGAGACGAGGTCGGCCGCCTCCTCGGGCCCCTCGCCGTCCAGCTCGATCGCGTTGCGCTCGTACTCGCCGAGGTCGGCGAAGCTCTGGCACAGCTGCTCGACCGGGCCCGACTGGAGCGGCACGCCTCCACGACCCCGCACCCGCTCCATGCAGGTCGAGGCCGGGGCGCGGAGCACCGCGCAGGCAACGGTGTGCCCCGCCTCCCGAAGCGCATCGGCAAGGGGCTCGAGGAACCAGCCCGGAATGAGGATCCCGTCGACGATCGTCTCGTAGCCCGCCGCCGCGTAGCCGGCCGCCGCCTCGGCGACGATCCCCATCACGACGCCGTTCTGCTCGTGCGACTCCGGCTTCCAGGGCTCGACGTAGCCCGAGTGGACGAAGCGAAAGAAGACGTCCGATTCGAGGTGGACGGCGCGGGGCGAGCGCGAGGCGAGGATCGCGGCGACGGTCGTCTTGCCGACTCCCGGCGGCCCGGTGAGGATGAGGACGGGTGTACTCGCGGCGCGCAGCTGGGGCAGCTTAGCGGGGCCGGGCAGCGCTCTACTGTTAGGGCCAGTCGTCGACGAACACCCCCCGAGCGAGGAGAACCGCAATGAACATGCCGCCGATCGTGTCGCCGCCGGAGTGGGAGGCGGCCCGCCAGGAGCTGCTCGTGAAGGAGAAGGAGCTCACCCGCGCCCGGGACGCGCTGGCGGCCGAGCGCCGCCGGATGCCCCGGATGGCCGTGGAGAAGGAGTACCGCTTCGAGGGCCCGGACGGGCCCGTGACCCTGCTCGACCTGTTCGAGGGGCGCCGCCAGCTGATCGTCTACCGCTTCTTCTTCGAGCCCGGCGTGAAGGGCTGGCCGGAGCGCGGCTGCGGAGGCTGCTCCTTCCTCGCCGATCAGGTCGCTCACCTCGCCCATCTGAACGCCCGCGACACCACGCTCGCCTTCGCCTCGCGCGCGCCGCAGCCGGACATCGAGCGCTGGAAGGCGAGGATGGACTGGGAGATCCCCTGGTACACGATCACCGACGACTTCGACGCCGACTTCGGCGTCGGCGAATGGCACGGGACCAACGCCTTCTTCCGGGACGGCGAGCGAGTCTTCCGCACCTACTTCGTCGACAGCCGCGGCGACGAGGCGATGGGCAGCACCTGGAGCTACCTCGACATCACCGCGCTCGGGCGCCAGGAGGAGTGGGAGGACTCGCCCGAGGGCTATCCGCAGACGCCGCCATACCAGTGGTGGAACCTGCATGACGAGTACGGCGAATGACCAAGTTGATCTACTCGGCGATCGCCTCTCTCGACGGTTACACGGAGGACGAGGAGGGCAAATTCGACTGGGCCGAGCCGGACGAGGAGGTGCACGCGTTCATCAACGACCTGGAGCGCTCCGTCGGCACCTATCTCCTCGGGCGGCGAATGTACGAGACGATGGCCGTCTGGGAGACCGACCCCGCCCTTGCGGCTCACTCCGGGCCGACGCGGGACTTCGCCCAGATCTGGGCGGCCGCCGAGAAGATCGTCTATTCGACGACGCTGGAGACGGCGGCGACCCGGAAGACGCGGATCGAGCGAAGCTTCGAGCCCGAGGACGTGCGGCGGCTGAAGGCGTCGGCGGAGCGGAACCTCGCGATCGGTGGTCCCGGCCTCGCCGCCCACGCCTTCAGGGCCGGGCTGATCGACGAATGCCACCTGTTCGTCGCGCCCGTCGTCGTCGGCGGCGGCAAGCAGGCATTCCCCGACCATGTGCGGCTGGAGCTGGAGCTACTGGAAGAGCACCGCTTCGACGCAGGCATGGTCCACCTCCGGTACCTGGCCTCGAGCTAACGGACCGGGCCGCTGGCAGCACGCAAGACACTAAAGCGAGGCTCCGTGCCGTTCATGACCCCGCAGCGCGGTTTACGGCTTCCATGCCTAGAAGGAATTGCGAGAGCTGAACGCCGCGAAACCGAAGACCCAGGTAATCCCGTCTTTCGTCATCCTCTCGCAGAGGTCCTCTTCGGCCAGCTGCTCGACGACCCACTCGACCTTTTCGATCGGCTTTTTCAACTGCTCGGCGGCCTCGTCAATACGAATCGGCTCGTCGCTGACCATCAAAAGACCCAGGAGGTTGCTGGGGGAATTCCCGCGGATCAGGTCCACCGTTGCTCGGCGCATTTCGCTGCACATATCGAACTCCATGTCCTGCGAGCCTGAGCGGAATCCAGCGGTCCGGCTTGTCCACGCTAGGTGTCGTCATCTCTCTCCGACATTATTCACGCTTTCCTAAGAACTCGCTTGTTGCTCCACCATCCGTCGCGCACGCCAGCACAACGTCGACGTCTCCATCAGTTCGCGCAGCAATTCGCGGTGCGACTTGTCGCGAAACGCATCTAGGTGTCGAATCGCTCGCAACTTCCCGTGGCCGGGTTCGTTGCGTCGCTCACAATAGTTCATGATTTGAGTCTTCCAGTCGGGCATAAGCTGCCTCTGCAACCGAGCATTGAACTCATCGCTGAAGTCTGCCGTGGCAACAGCCATATGGGCGTAGGAACCAGCCGTCCAATTTTCCTCTCCCTTGCGCAACTCCTCTGCGGATCTCTGGAGCTTCTCCTCTGCTTCGAACCGTTGCATGAGCACGGTGAACCACTGCTTGCCCAAGCTGCTTCGCCAAGCCGAGATCACATATTTACCGACGAACCACTCAGAGGCCGGCAGGAAACTGCTGGCTCTCGCCATCTCGTCGTGATCGTCTTTCATGCAGGCCTTCAGAATGCCGACCAAGGTGTCCAACAGGTGCGTATCATCACCGGCAAGTTCATGAGCAAGCCGAAGCAGCTCGTCGAGCCCCTCCCAATCGCTTGCATTGTGATGCGCAAATCGAAGAGACTCCTCATCGAGGCCAAGCAGAGTCAGCAGGGTCTCCGCGCGATGTGACAGGTACTTAGGGTGGTTTACCCGGTCGGACTCGCGTGCGTCGGTGTTGGCAACGAGCAACGTCATCGGACGCAGCCGCGTCCCAGCCAGCTGAACGTCCAAAGCGGCCGAGTAGTCGAGCACCTCGCCGTAGGTGTCGGCAACGCACCGAACCAGATATGCCGCGTAAGGACCCATTCCCGAATACAAGGTCGATCTGTGCGTGAGATCGCAATTCTTGATCGCGTCGAGAACCTGCTCGGGCTCCCCCTCTGGGGTTAGATCGCCACCGACACGTTCCAGCGCGACATAGAACTTGACCCCCGGACGATCAACTTCCGTCTTGGATCGATCGATGATGAGTTCGTCATGGAGCAGAGTCGTCCATGTGTCGTCGGTCACCTCCTCCGGTATCGTGACGACAGAATCCACAAGCTTCTGTCGCCTCGCAAGTGCCTTCAACACCTTTCGATCCTCGTCCAAGATATTTTGGCCCTTGCCATTCCAGAGGTACCGGATCTCGGTAGTAACAAAAGCTTCGAACTTCTGGACGTTAGACCGCGCTTTGTCGCCGAATTTTCGAATCAGCCGATGGTAGGCTCCATCATTGAGCCAGACCCGAACTAGCGCGTCCCAGTAGCCGAAGATTGAGTACTCGCATGCGTATTCGATTTCTGCGTCAGCCAGCACCTCGCGGATCTGGTCTGCGACCGGGCGATGCCTTGCCTCCTCCAATCGAATCAGGAGAAAGTAAAGGGTCTCGTCATACTCCCTCGTGTGCACCAAGGGATGCCAAGTGAAGTCCGCTCTCTGTAGTGCTTGCTGCATCAGCGAAGTAGAAACCTCCAAGCACGGGGCTACCGGCTCGGGACGTTTACTGGTCAGTCTTAGCCCTCAATATGGCTCCAGCCCAGAGGCCTTCGTCAGCTGCGATGGTATAACTCTTGGACAACCTGAATGTTTATAAAAATCCTCTTTTGGTCAAAGTCGGCAGCGCCCCAGGCTGGATTCGAACCAGCGACCATCGGCTTAGAAGGCCGGTGCTCTGTCCTCTGAGCTACTGGGGCGGGTGCGCCCAGAATAGGCCCTGGCAAGCGGTTTCGCGTAGGATCGGCAGGCTATGCCGAGCATCGATGCAGGGGGGACGGAGCTTCACTACCTCCGCTCCGGGGAGGGCGAGCCGCTGCTGCTGATCCAGGGGATGAGCGCCACGCACGTCACCTGGGGGCGCCCGTTCCTCGCCAAGCTCGAGCCGAGCTTCGAGTGCATCGTCTTCGACAACCGCGGCATGGGGCTCTCCGGCCGCGCCGAGCTGCCCTTCACCATCGCCGACATGGCCGCCGACACGGCCGCCCTGCTCGACGCGCTCGAGCTGGAGACCGCGCACGTGGTCGGGATCTCGATGGGCGGCATGATCGCCCAGGAGCTGGCCCTCGCCCACCCCGAGCGCATCCGCACGCTGACCATCGGCTGCAGCTACTGCGGCGGCCCGGAGGGAACGCTGATGGCGCCCGAGGACCTGCAGATGCTCGCCACCGCCTTTGCCTCCGGCGAGCCCGAGCAGGTCTTCCGGGCGATGTGGGAGATCAACCTCTCCCCCGCCTTCCGCGAGGACGACTCGCGCTTCGCCGCCTTCGCCGAGATGGGCTCCCAGCTTCCCGCCCCCCAGCCGGTCGTCCTGCAGCAGATGCGCGCCTGCGGCGCCCACGACACCCACGCGCGGCTCGGCCAGATCTCACTCCCCACCATGGTCATCCACGGCGACGCCGACCGCCTGCTGGGGTACCCCAACGGCCGCGAGATCGCCGCCGCCATCCCCGGCGCCCGCCTCGAGACGCTCGAGGGCGCCGGTCACATGTTCTGGTGGGAACTGCCGCAGCACTCCGCGGAGCTGATCCGCGAACACGCCCTGGCGCCGGTTTGAGCGGCGCCGGGCCCAAGGAGAAACGCCCTCAGCCCGAGCCGAGCCCGTCGCACCCGGCCGGGTCGAGCTTGCCGTCGACCTTGAAGACGTAGTCGGGCTGCGGCGTCACCTCGGGCTCGGCGACAACCTCTTCCAGCGCCGGGTCGGTCTTCACCCAGGCGTAGATCGGGTACCAGTAGGGCGAGTCGGCCGAGTCCTGCGTGTACTGGCTGACGATCAGGTAGTCGTAGTCGCCGGCGTTGACCTCGCGGCGGAACTCGCGGCAGGTTGTCGCCAGGCGGTAGGTCCCGTCCGGGCCCTCTTCGCCGATGTACTGGACGTAGTTGTCGAGGTCGCGCCCGTAGAAGCCGTACTGGCCGAAGAAGATCTCCCCCGAGCCGGCGATCCCGATGCGCTTGTCCTGAAGGCCGTGGGCGAGCGAATACGCTTCGCGCGGCCCGCCTTCCTGGAGGAAGGGCAGGACCCGGGTGTAGTGCTGCTTGTAGTACTGGACCTCCTGGGCGCGGCCGAGGACGACGGCGAGCAGGACGATTCCGGCCGCGACGAGCGCGATCGCCCCCCGTCCCGCACCCCGCCGCGAGCGCGACATCGCCAGCGCCGCGGGCACCCAGACCAGGGCCATGGTGAGGAAGACCGTGGCGACGATGTAGCCCGGATACCAGCGCGGCGTGATCAGCACCGTGACCGCGTAGACCCCGGTGAGGAAGAGCAGCGTCTGCCAGGCGCGGCTGTCGGGCGCCCGCAGCGGCCGCGCGATCGGCAGCAGGGTCAGGGCGAGGAGCAGGCCGGGCATCAGGTAGCGGGTGTTGGTGAAGAACCCGGTCGGCGAGCCCTCCTGGCCGGCGGCGGTGAGCGGGGTGACGATGTAGACGGCGGCCGTGAGCAGCGAGGCGGCGGCCAGCACCCGCAGGATCCTGTTGCGCGAGCGAACCGCGATGTAGACGGCCGCCGCCACGGCGACGATCAGGATCAGCGGCCAGAGCGGCCCGAGCGCGTTGTCGAGCTGGGGGAAGAACCACTTGCGGTAGATCGTCGGCTCGGTCAGGTAGTCGGCGACGGCGAAGCGCGGCCGCGGGTCGAGCGGCATCTGGTCGGGACGGGGCAATTTCAGGGGCCCCCAGCCGATCTGCGGGATCGGGTTGCCGCCGGTGTGGATCGCCGCCCGCACGTACCAGTAGCCGCCGACGAGGAAGGCGGGGATGCCGATCGCCGCCGCGGTCATCAGCCTGCGCCCGGCGCCGCTGACGAGGATCATCCCCACGGCGATCGCGCCGACGGGGGCCAGCAGCGGCAGCTTCACCGAGATCGCGATCCCGGCCGCGACGCCGGCGACGATCAGCGGCCCCTTGTCTAGAAGCGGCGCGTCGCGCTCGGGCGCGTCCTGCACCGCCCCGGCATCGGGCGCGCGGCGCTGGTGCCCGTTGATCAGGAAGGCGGCGAAGGCGAGCAGGAAGGCCAGTCCCATGATGTCGTTGCGGCCCTCGCCCGGCTGGGTCTCGATCATCACCCCGGCCGAGAAGACCAGCGCCGCGGCAACCAGCGTCGCCGGCCCGACCTTGTACGGGCGCCCCACGCACCAGGCGGCGAGCAGCGCGATCGAGAGCCAGATCATGTTGATCAGCGGCGAGAGCCAGTCGGTCTTGAAGACGACGATCCCGCCGGCGTGGATCAGCTCCGAGCTGCCCGGGTAAAACCAGGCGGCGAGCCGCAGCGGGTCGGTGAAGTGGAGGTGGACGATCGAGCCGTCCTGGGCGATCCGCCCCGAGAAGGGCATGTGGTACCAGGTCGTGTCGCCGCCGAACATGCCGTAGTCGAGGCTCTGCATCGAGGGGAAGGTCCACTCGGCGACCACCCAGGAGGCGACCCCGAGCGCGATCAGCAGGGCCATCGTCTGCACCTGCGGCGCCGACACCTCGCGGCGCTCGGCGGGCGACATCCACCAGCCCAGCAGCGCCGCGCCGAGGCCGATGCCGATGCAGCCGACGATCGTCCAGCCGAGGGTGAGAATGCTCAGCGTCCCCAGTAGCTGCAGCGCCGCGATCAGCAGCGCGGTGGCGATCGTCGCGTCCGCCAGGCGGGCGAGGGCGCCGGAGAATTCGGGCACGATCCAGCGCCGCAGCCAGTAGCCGCCGAGGGCGAGCGCGCTGAGGATGCCGATCGTGGCCATGCAGCCGACGATGTAGGAGCCGAAGGAGGGGGTCACCGGCGCGGAATGCTATTCGCAGCGCCGGGCGGCAGGGGTGAGCTAGGAGGCGACCGGGATGCGGCAGGAGACTCCGGTGCCGGCCAGGCCGCAGTAGCCGTTCGGCACCTTGTGCAGGTATTGCTGGTGGTGGTCCTCGGCGTGGTAGAAGGGCGCAGCTGGCGCGACCTCCGTCGTCACCGGATCGTGGCCCGCCGCACGCAGCGCCTCGTCGTAGACGCGCTTGGCCATCTCGGCCGTCGCCTTCTGGGCGTCGTTTGTGAAGTAGATCCCCGAGCGGTACTGAGTGCCGACGTCGTTGCCCTGGCGCATGCCCTGGGTCGGGTCGTGCTCCTCGAAGAAGACCTTCAGCAGGTCCGCGTAGGAGACCCTGGCCGGGTCGAAGGCGACCAGGACCGCCTCCGCGTGTCCGGTCATGCCTCCGCAGACCTCCTCGTAGGTCGGGTTCGGCGTGGTCCCGTTCATGTAGCCGGCGGCCGTCGTGTAGACGCCGTCGATTCCCCAGAAGAGCCGCTCCGCGCCCCAAAAGCAGCCGAGCGCGAAGTAGGCCGTCTCGATCCCGTCCGGGAACGGCGGCGCCAGCGGCGTGCCCAGCACGGCGTGGCGCTCGGGCACCTCGAAGGCCGGCTCGCTGCGCCCGGGCAGCGCCTCCTCGGGCGCCGGCATCCGCGTCTTCTCCGGGTGCAGCATCGTCATCAGCTTGCCTATTCGGTTCATCGCTCGCGTTCCAGCCTAGCGCCGAGGTAACGTTGGCCCATCGGCTGCTTCCTCGTCCTCTTCGCCCTGATCTCGCCACGGCTGGCGCTGTTCGTGCTCTGGCTGTTCAGCGACATGCTCAGCCGCGCCTTCGAGAGCTGGTTCGTGCCCTTCCTCGGCTTCTTCCTGCTGCCCTGGACGACCCTCGCCTACGCGGTGATGTGGAGCTCCTCCAGGGGGGTCGTCGGCTTCGAGTGGTTCATCGTCATCCTCGCCTTCGTCTTCGACCTCGGCTCCTACGCCCAGGGCAGCCGGCGGCGCGAGGCGCGGGCGTAGCGGCCGGGCCGTCCCACCTCTCGGCGAGCGCTACTCGCCCGATTCGGCCGGGTAGGCGAGCTTGATGTGAGCCTTGCCGAGCACGACGAACTCGCGCCGCGTCACCTCGCCGGTGGCGGTCGTGGTGACCTCCACGTCGGTGAGCGGGATGAAGCCGATCTCGTCGCGGTTGAGCGCATCGGAGAGGCGACTCGCATAGCCCTCGCGGGGCAAGGTGACGTCGCCGGCGATCAGGTGCCGATCGGTTTCGAACACCGCCCGCTCCCTGCGCTGCTCCCCCTCGTGACTCTGCGTCATCTGCACGCCCCATCGGCACGAGCTCCCGGCGACTAGAGGGGAACAAACGTCCTCTCTACATAACAAGGCCGGCTGTCAGGCCCGGAACCCAGGGCTTGCGGCGAGGCAGCCAGCGCGGCACGTTGCGCTTGTAGATCCGGTACTCCTCCCCAAAGCGCCGCTCGAGTCCCGGCTCCTCGGCCAGCAGGAAGTAGGTCTGGTTGATCGCCAGGAACAGCCCTGCCCAAGCGAGGATCCAGAACGAGCCGAAAAAGACCGCCTCCCCGAACAGCAGCGTGGCAACGGCAGAGATCATCGGATTGCGCATGTGGCGATAGGGCCCGGCAACGACAAGCCGCGACGTCGGGTCCCAAGCCGCCAGTGTTCCCTTGCCAATCCGGCTGAACAGGCGCACGGTCCAGAGCCAGACCGAGAAGCCGCCGGCAATCAGCGCAACCCCGGCAAGTGCCACCAGGGCCGCCCCGACACCGCCAAGCCCCCACCCGATCTCGGGCCCTTCGAGGTACACGAGGATCGCAGCCGGCACCACCACCGTCACGTTGCCCGGCAGCACCGCGATAGCGCGCGCCTGTCGCCACCCGCTCACGCCGCGAGACTAGCTTGCAATCGCACGGCGGAGATCGAGGCGCCCGGATTGATTCGGCTCTCGAGCGGGTTTTGATGGTAGCGCTGCATCACGATTGCATCCCACCCCTTCGCCGTTTGACCCCGGCTTCTGAACCGCGATCCACCATAATACGGCCAGTGGATCTTGAGGTAGGGGGATACCAGCTAAAAGCGCTGGAGCGCATCAACGTAATCCTTGGCAAGAACGGATGCGGTAAGAGCACCCTTCTCAAGAGAGTGGACGAGGGACTCGGCGAGGGTCGCAAAGGACGCTATATCACCCCCGAGCGAGGTGGACCACTGAGCTACGAGCCCGGGGTCGAGCACAACCTGACCACAGATCTCGGGTGGCTCCCACGTACCCGACGCGTAAACCAATCGCAGCAATTCCGACAGCAGAGTGTCGCTCAATTCCGTCGCCTTGAGCTTGAAGTCCTTCGAACAGCGGAGCAGAAAAAAGAGGTTCCGGATTTTGATCCGTATGTCGAACGCCTCAACGCCCTGCTCGACAACATCGAAATTCGCCGAGACGATCCGAGCTTCAAAATCTATTCAAGGCATCAAACAGACCAGCTCCTTGGCCATGACGCGATCAGCAGTGGTGAGTCGGAGTTGATCTCGCTTGGAATCGAGGCCATGGCGTATTCACAAGACCTCGATCCCGAAAAGGAAAACTTCCTCTTTATGGACGAGCCAGACGTCCATCTCCATCCCGACTTGCAAAGCCGTCTCATTGCGTTTCTGGTGTCGCTCGCAAATGACTTCGACTTCACCGTCGTGATCGCGACCCACAGCACCGCCATCCTTGGTGCCCTTGCGAGAGAGACGGGGGCGAGAGTCGCCTTCATGCAGGCCCGCGACACTGAGCTTGTTTTTGAGGAGATTGGCGAAATCCTTCGACGGGTTCTTCCTGTTTTTGGCGCTCATCCGCTGTCGAACGTATTCAACGAGGCTCCCATCCTGATTGTCGAGGGCGGCGATGACGAGCGAATTTGGCAACAAGCAGTCCGCAGCTCACATGAAGCGATCGCTCTTTATCCCGTTTCTTGCGATGGAGTTAGGGACATGCATGCCTATGAGCAGGAGGTCGTGCGAATAATCAATGCTGTCTACGAGGACGCCCGAGGATATTCGCTGAGGGATCGCGACGAGACTGACGGCGAACTGGACGATGAGCCGCCCCTTTTTCGGATGAAGCTTGCCTGTCGGAACGCGGAGAACCTCATCCTCACCGACGAGGTCATCGACTCATGCGGTTTGAATTGGCAAGAAGTGGAAACCCGCCTCAGTGACTGGATCTCAAACAATGAGGGCCACGAGAAACATGGTGTCGCTCTCAAGTTTCAGGAAGGAGGCTACGACCGATTCAGTGGCGATTTGAAGGAGATAAGAAATCTGCTTGTCGGCGTAATCCTGAGTTCAGGAAAATCGTGGGAGGTTTTGGTCGGCAAGGCTATCGCCAACCTTTCAGGCTCCTCCGGCGAACCCGGCGAACACTCAGTGGAGCGATACCTTGGTTCCAAGGTGATTAGACATCTACTTCCAGATTAGACCTCTAAAAATCAACGGTAGATCTACGTGGTGCCTAAGTTCGCATGCCACTAACAATACGCTTTGAACAGAAACTGCATCAAATTTGAGGGTCAGAGACTCAAGACCATGGCGAGAGCATCATCTACAGCCCGCAGCTCATCGGCGTCAAGACGTCCCGCCGAACGTCCAAGGCGCTGTGGATCCACCACTGTGGTTTGCTCGACGAGAACCTGCGTCTCGTTCCCCTCCATGGTGATCACTGGTCGGAAAGTGGCTGGACGGGCACTCGTCGAGGTAGGCGAGACCAGAGTCGTGCTCAGCCCCATGAACTCGTCGGCCTGGACAACGACCGCGTAGCGGGAACCACGTTGCTCTCGCCCACGCGCGCCTCGTGGGGATGGCAGCCTAAAGACCTCGCCCCGAACCACCTCAGTCGAGGGATTCCGGCGCGAATTCCGCCATCTGCTCGCGAACGATCCGCATCTCGGTTCGATCTGCCTCGTCAGCAGCCAGTCGCTCGACCTCTTCGGCAATGGAAGATCGTGACCGCCGCCTTGCCGCCGCCTCTTGAAGCGCAGTGCGGACAGCCTCTGAATCACTACTCGCGTCGCCCCGCACGACTCTCAATGCGGCAGCCGAACTGTCATCCAAGCGAACGTGAAGGGACCGACTCACAAACGCTAGCGTAGCACGAATCGTGCTACAAATATCGGGGCGCCCGGATTCGAACCGGGGACCTCGGCCACCCAAAGGCCGCGCGCTACCAGGCTGCGCCACGCCCCGATGGCCCCGATCTTACGGGCATCGTCGCGCGGTGACGGGAGCCGCCGCGTTTGGGACGGTCAGGCCGGCTGCCTGGCCTGCGCCTGGAAACCGGCCCGCGAGGCGGTGTCGGCGATCTCGCCGGCGAAGATGGGCCAGAGCTCGCGAGGCAGGTCGTGCCCCATGCCCTCGACGAGGCGCAGGCGGGCGCCGGGGATCGCCCGGGCCGTGGCGCGGCCGCCGCTCGGGCGGACCAGAGGGTCGCTGGTGCCGTGGATCACCGCCGCCGGCAGGCGCAGCTTGCGCAGTGCCGCCGTGCGGTCGCCCGATGCCGAGATCGCGTGCATCTGGCGCAGGATCCCCCGCGGGTTGTGGGAGCGGTCGTACATCTCCCCCGCCAGCTCGCGCAGCCGTGCTTCGTCCGTCGGATAGGCGGGCGAGCCGACCACCCGGAAGGTCTTGAGGACGCGCTCGACGAAGCCGTCGCGATCGCGCGGCGCCTCGGCCAGCATCAGGCCGAAGGCCTTCAGCGTCGGCGTCCCGACCCGGCGGCTGCCGGTCGTCGACATGATCGAGACCAGCGAGCGGACCCGCTCGGGGTGCTCGATCGCGAGCGTCTGGCCGATCATCCCCCCCATCGAGGCGCCGGTGACATGGGCCGAGGAGATCCCCAGGTGGTCCATCAGGCCAACGGCGTCGGCGGCCATGTCGGAGAGCAGGTAGGCGGCGCTGGACCGGCGACCGAGGAAGAGGTCGACCCGCTTCGGCGTTCCCGCCTCGTCGAGCATGGTCGAGCGGCCGATGTCGCGGTTGTCGAAGCGGACGACGCGGAAGCCGCGCTCCGCCAGGAGGCCGCAGAACTCCGCGTCCCAGGCGAGCATCTGCGTCCCCAGCCCCATCACCAGCAGCAGCGGCTCGGCCTCGGGGTCGCCCACCTCCTGGTAGGCGATCTCGACGCCGTTGGCCGGCGCCAGCCGCTCTTCGCTGAGCGCGGGCATCCCGCGGAAGTCTAGCCGGAGACTGGCCAGGCAGCCAAATTGGCGCGAACGGCTAGGTTGCCCTGGATGCGAACCGCGATCGTCTCCGACCTGCACCTCGGATCCGCCGGCGGCGAGGACCTCCTGCGCGACGCGAAGATCCGCGAGGCTCTGCTCGAGGAGATCGGCGGCGCCGATCACCTCGTCCTGCTCGGCGACGCGCTCGAGCTGCGCGAGCTGCAGCTGCCGCGGGTGCTCGAGATCGCCGGGCCCTTCTTCGAAGACCTGGGCAGGGCGATGGCGGGGCGTCGGGTCGTCATCGTCCCCGGCAACCACGACCACCGCCTGGCCGAGCCCCTGCTCGAAGAGCTCGGCGCTCGCGGGGGGCACGCTCGGGCTGGACCACCGCTCGACCGCGATGGGCGAGCCGGGCGAGCGGATAGCGGCCTGGCTCGGCGACGCCGAGCTCAGCATCGCCTACCCCGGCATCTGGATTCGCGACGACGTCTACGCCACCCACGGCCACTACATGGACTGCCATATGTCGCTGCCGCGCCTGGAGTGCGTCGCGGCGGCGGCGATGATGCGCGCCGCCGGGCACCCCCCGGACCCGGCGATCCCGCCCGACTACGAGCGCATCCTGCGCCCCCTCTACGGCTTCTCCTTCGGCCTTGCCGCGTCCGGGATGAGGCCAGGCGCCAACCGCGCCTCCGAACGCGCCTGGCGCGCCTTCTCCGGCCGCCGCAACAGCGGCCGGGCGCGCCGGACCGCCGTCAACGCGGCCTTCGGCGCCGGCGTGCCGGCAAGCGTCTGGCTGCTCAACCGCCTCTTCCGCGCCGAGTTCGACGCCGACCTCTCCGCGGCCTCGATCGCCCGCAGCGGCATCGACGCCGCGACCGAGCTGGTGCGGAGGCTGCGGATCGGGGCGGCCCACACGATCACCGGCCACACCCACCACGCCGGCCCGGAAGAGGACGCGGCGCCCTGGCAGCTGCCAGGCGGCGGGCAGCTGCACAACACCGGCAGCTGGGTCTTCGCCGACGCCTTCCACCACCCGGGCAGGCCCCCCGGCCCCTACTGGCCCGGGACCGTCACCTGGGTCGGCGAGGAGGGGCCGCCACGGCGCGTGCGCCTGCTCGTCGACCGCCCGCGCGAGGAGCTGCGAGCAGCGGTCAGCCGAGCCAGTCGGCGATGATCGCGCCGATCTCGGGGCCGGCGTCCTCCTGGAGGAAGTGACCGGCGTTCTCGATCGGCCGCGGCGGCGGGAAGTTCAGCTGGCTCGAGACCCGTTCGCCGTTCTCGAAGGGAAGGATCGGGTCCGAGTCGGCCCAGAGGACCAGCGTCGGGCGCTCGTCCTCGCGCAAGGCGTCGGCGACCCGTTTGCCCTCGGCGGCGCCGGGCGCGTCGGGCTCGGTCGGCAGGATCAGCGGGAAGGCACGGGCCCCGGCCTTCGACTCGGGGGTCGGGTAGGGAGCTTCGTAGGCGGCGATCACGTCGTCGCCGGGGTCGTCCTTGCAACCGCCCCGAACCAGCATCCCCACCGGCATGTCGGCGTTGTCGCGGACGAAGTCGCGGAACTTCAGCCAGGCATCGCTCATCCGCTGCTGCCCGGTGAACGGCCCGGTCTCCATGATCACGATTCGCGAGAAGCGGTCGGGATGCTCGACCGCCAGCCGCAGCCCGATCGGCCCGCCCCAGTCGTGGACTACGGCAGTCGCGTCGCGCACGTCGAGCTCCTCCAGCAGCTTCGACATCAGCTCGACGTGGCGGTCGTAGGTGTACCAGTCGAGATCGGTGGGCTTGTCGGAGCGCCCGAAGCCGGCGTAGTCAGGGGCGATGCAGCGATAGCCGGCGTCGCGCACCGGCGGGATCACCTTTCGCCAGAGGAACGACCAGGTCGGCTCGCCGTGGAAGAAGACGACCGGCTTGCCCTCGCCCTCGTCGAGGAAGGCAAGTCGCAGCCCCTCGATCTCCCGGTAGCTCGACTCGAAGGAGAAGTCGGGTAGCCCCTGCAGGCTCTCCTCGGGAGTGCGAACCGCGTCCACGGCAGGGGAGCCTATTCGAAGCGGGGCCTAAAGCAGGAGAGATGGCAGGCGCAGGAACGGCCGAACGGGCCCCGAAACCGCTCCTAGCATTTTCACACCACTATCCCTGTCCACTTTTGGAGTCACGAAAGGTTTACCCATGAACGAGGAGAGCACTCTCAGCGGTTGGTGGGTCTTCGCCGGCGTCCTTCTCCTGGTCTCCGGTGTCCTCAACATCATCTACGGCATCGCCGCGATCGGCGACTCGAAGTTCTTCACCGAAGACGTCACCTACATCCTCAGCGGCCTCAACACCTGGGGCTGGATCATCCTGATCATCGGCGTGCTCGAGCTCGTCGCCGCATTCTCGCTCTTCTCCGGGGGTGAATTCGGCCGCTGGTTCGGCATCTTCATCGCCGCCCTGAACGCGATGGCCGCGCTGCTCTCGATCCCGGCCTACCCCTTCTGGTCGCTGGCGATCTTCGCCCTCGCGATCATCATCATCTACAAGCTGTCCGAGGGGCCCGCAGGCAGGGTCAGCTAGGCGAAGACCCGGCTACGCGCTGCGGCTGAAGGCCCCGGGAATCCGGGGCCTTCGTCGTTGCCGAGGCCCCTGCGGCGGGCGAGGGGACCTCGAGACGCGCCCAGGGGGCGAGCGTGCGCTCGTTGCCCTCGTAGACGACGTCGGCCCGGCTGAGGCGATCGTCCCAGGCCCGCCGCCGCTCGTCGAAGAGGATGCCGAGGAAGCCGAGCCCGAAGGGGATCGCGGCCAGGATCATCCCGAGCAGGCGTTTCAGCGATCGCCTCGGCGGCAGCCCCCTGCCTTCGACGTCGAGCCTGATCCCGAGGAAGCGCATGCCCGGCGTCTGCGCGGCCAGCGACCAGAAGCCGACCAGGTAGACGCTTCCGAGCGCGAACCAGAGCGTCGTGCCGACCGCGAGCGCCGCGTCGGAGACGCCGTTGCCGGTGCCGGTGAAGGCAGAGGCGATCAGCGCCGCGACCGCGGCCAGGCCGGAGAAGCCGAGGTTGACGATCAGCGCGTCGAGGACGAAGGCGGCGCCGCGGGTGACGAGGCCTGCCCGATCGGTGGCCTCGGCGCGGCGCTTGCGGAAGAAGATCCGGCGCGCAATCCGCTCGACGGCGCCGTCGGCGCGCTTTGTGCCGTTGCCGATCGTGTGACCGACGTCCTCGATCATCCCGACGCCCTGGGCGCTGATCGCTGCCCGTATCTCCGGCGCCTCGGCGATCCGCTCGATCAGCCGCTGGACCTCCTCGCTCGCCAGCAGCTGCCGCCAGACCTCGTCGACCAGCTCGCTGTCGAGGGCGTCGATCAGCGCGCGCTTCACCGTGTCGCTCTCGAGGGCGCTGTTCATCGCCTCCTCGACGACCGGGCCCTTTATGACCCGGGCCAGGGCCCGTTCGACCGCCTCGCTCTCGACCGCGGCGACCATCGCCTCCTCGGCGGCGCTCTCGACCGCCCGGTCGATGCCGGTCGCCTTGGTCACGCTGCGGGCGCTGCGCACCCCGGCGCCGAGCAGGCGCACCGAGAGCGGCAGGGGACGGCCCGAGGGCCCGTCGCCGGGCGGGGCCGAGTGCGGATCGGGGCCGTCAGTCATCGCCCGGCGAGTATAGGTCGCGCTGGGCCAGCCGATCGAGGAACTCGGCCTGGGCGGGGTTGATCTTCTCCCGCGCCGCCTCGAGCCCGAACCACTCCGCCCGGTCGACCTCGGGGAACTCGCGCTCGGCGCCCGAGCGCGGCGGCCACTCCATGGTGAAGGCGTTGCTGCGCAGGTCGGCGGGGTCGAAATCCCCCTCGGCCGCCCAGCAGCGGACCGTCTTGCCGCCCTTCTGGCGCACCGAGCCCAACTCGGTCAGGTCGCCGGCGGAGAGGCCGAGGCCTGAGCCCAGCTCCTCCTCGAGCTCGCGCAGGGCGCAGGCACGGGGGTCCTCCCCCTCGTCGACTTCGCCCTTCGGCACCGACCAGGCGCCGAGGTCCTTCTTCGCCCAGAACGGCCCGCCGGGATGGACCAGCAGCACTTCGGTCGCCGCTGCGGCGCGGCGGTGGAGCAGGATCCCGGCGCTCGTCGCTGCCATCGCCGGGACGGTAATCGACCAGGACGTGCTGGGAAGCCCTCCTACGCGACCCGCCTCAGCTGCGGGCGCCCGGCACCGGCCGCTGTGAGGGCCAGCCGACTCGCCTCGACCCCGCTGGCCCAGGAGACCTCGGAGAGGAGGCCCGGCGCCGCGACCATGTCGCCGGCGAGGAAGACCCCGCCGCCACGGTCGATCGCCGGGCGGTCCCGCCAGCTGAGGCCCGGATGGTCGAGCGGGCCGGTGCGGCCGTCCATCACCTGGCGCCGGCGCCAGGTCTCGCGCTCGCGCCAGGCGGGGAGCGAGGCGTCGAGCAGGCGCTCCAAGCGCAGGCCCGCCGTCTCGGCGCTCTCGCCCGGCCGGATCGGCAACTGCGCCTGCACCAGCTCCTCCCCCTCGGGGGCAAGCGAGGGGTCGGCGGCGCTGAAGCGCTCGACCCAGCCGGCTTCGTCGAGGTCGGAGACGACGAAGGGGTCGCCGCGGCGATGCTCGAGCCCGAGGTCGACGCAGACGGTGCTCCCGGCCGGCCAGCGCAGCGAGCCCTCGCCGAGCAGCTCCCGCGCCTGGCCCAGCTCGGTGGCGACGATCACGGGCGGCTCGGGCAGGGCGTCAACCGGGTGGCCGGTCTCGATCCCGACCCCGAGCTCGCGTGCCCGCGACTCGAGCGCCGCAATCATCGATCCCCAGCCCCCGACCAGGTAGCGCGCCGTGGGCGGCGGGCTGAGCAGGACCCGCACCGAGTGCCCCCAGACGAATGCCGCCGAGAGCTCGCCCGGGGCGTGGTGGAAGGTGTAGACACCGGCGGCGGCGGAGAGCATCGCCGCGGTCCGCTCGTCGGCGTGGCTCGCGACCCAGCCGCGGAAGTCCTGGTCGACAGGGGCCTCGCGGCCGCGCAGGCGCAGGACCGAGGGGATCGTGCCCAGGGGCGGGGTGCGGCGCACGTCGCCCTGCCAGCGGAAGCGGATCCCGGCCAGCGGCGCGTTCCTGTGGGCGGGCAGGAGCCCGCGCTCGACCAGCCAGTGCCAGAGCGGGCCGTCCTTGTAGATGACGTGGGGGCCGAGGTTGGCCTTGTAGGGGCCGGCCATGCTGCGGGCGCGACCGCCGAGGACGTCATGCGCCTCGAGCAGGCGGACCTCCGCCCCGCCCTCCGCGCACTCGATCGCTGCCGTCAGGCCGGCGAGCCCTCCGCCGACGATCGTGATCCCGCTCATCGCGTCCTCGCTTTCGTCCATCGCCGCCGTTCTCGCTGACTTCGTGGTTTTCCGTGCATATGGACCGGGAACCACGAAGTCAGCAGGTTGGCTACGAGATTACGGGACCACTGGACCGCTATACAGTGCCAGTAATGGCTCATCCAACAGGTCCAGTTTCGGTAGGCGGACTACTGGTAGGACTCGACCGCGAAGCGGAAGCGCCGCTGCACGAACAGATCGAGCGCTCGATCCGCGCTGACATCCGGGCGGGGCGGCTGGTGGCGGGGACGCGGCTCCCCTCGACCCGCAGCCTCGCCGCGGAGCTCGGGGTCTCCCGCGGGGTCGTCAGCGAGGCCTACGGCCAGCTCGCCGCCGAGGGGTACCTGCTCGCCGGCCAGGGCGCGCCGACGCGGGTCGCCCTCACCGTTCGTTCGCAGGCGCCACGGCCGCCGGCTCGGTCGCTGCAGCCCAGCCTTCCCTACCGCCTCGACCCCGGCCTCCCCGACCTCGCCGGCTTTCCGCGCGACCGCTGGCTGCGCTCGCTGCGCGCCGCCTGGCGGCAGGCGCCGATCGACGCCGTCGACTACCCGGACCCGCGCGGAGTCCCGGCACTGCGCGAGGCGCTTGCCGAGTACCTGGGGCGGGTCCGCGGTGCCGCCGCCGACCCGGAGCACCTGCTCGTCTGCACGGGCTTCTCCCAGGGCCTTTCCCTGATTGCGCGCTGGCTGCGCGATCGCGGTGTCGAGCGGGTCGCCCTGGAGGATCCCGGCTGGCATGTGCACCGGTTGATCATCGAGCAGGCCGGGATCGAGGTGGTGCCGGTCGCGGTCGACGGGGAGGGGCTGCGGGTCGAGGACCTCGAGGCAACCGAGGCGGCGGCGGTGATCGTCACCCCCGCCCACCAGTTCCCGACCGGACGGGTGCTGAGCAGCGAGCGGCGGGCGGCCCTGATCGAGTGGGCGGAGCGGGGAGAGCGGCTGATCGTCGAGGACGACTTCGACGCCGAGCTGCGCTACGACCGGGCCGGCGTCGGCGCGCTCCAGGGCCTCGCAGCCGAGCGCGTCGCCTACATCGGCTCGGCCAGCAAGCGCCTGGTCCCCGGCATGCGGCTCGGCTGGATGCTCACCCCGTCCTGGCTGGGCTGGCCGCTGATCTCGGTGAAGACGATCGAGGACCGCGGCTCGGAGACGATCGGCCAGCTCGCCCTGCAGGACTTCATCGCGCGCGGCGAGCTCGACCGTCACCTTCGCCGCATGCGCCTCCGCTACCAGCGCCGTCGCGAGGCGCTGATGAAATCCCTGGCGCACCACCTCCCCGAGGCCCGCGTCGAGGAGGGAGCCGCCGGTCTCTACGAGCTTGCCGAGCTTCCCGCCGGCGTCGACGAGCCCCGCCTGATCGCCGCCGCCGCGGATCGGGGCGTCGCCCTCGAGGGGCTGGCCCTGCACCGCTTCAGGCCGGGCGGCCCGCCCGGCCTCGTCCTCGGCTTCGGCGGCCTCCCCGAGCCCGCAATCGAGCAAGGGGTCCGGCTCGTGGCGGAGGCACTCGGTTCGGCCACGGCCGACCGGCGAACGTGAGAGAGTCGCGGGACCGACCAGACAACAGCGCACCGCTCTCGAAAGGAGCTGCACTCGTGCAGAACAAGTTCCGGCTCGCCACGGCATTCGCCTTTGTCGCCCTCGCCCTCGTTGCCGCGGGCTGCGGCGACTCAGGCTCCGACGAGGACTCGAACACCTTCCGAGTCGGGCTCGAGGCGCCGCTCTCCGGTGAACAGGCGGTGCTCGGCGAAGGCATGCTGAAGGGCGCCGAACTGGCAGCGGCGCAACTCAACGCCAAGGACGGGATCCTGGGCAAACAGGTCGAGATCGTCCCGATCGACGACGCGGCCGACCCGGAGACCGGCGTCGCCGCGGCGGAATCGGCGATCGACGACGGCCTCGACGGCATCGTCGGCCCCTACAACTCCAGCGTCGGAGCCGAGACCCTGCCGCTCTACATCGACGCCGGCCTGGTGCCGATCAGGCTGACCTCGGACCAGTCGACCAACGGCCTCGGCTTCACCCTGCAGCCGATGACCTACCAGATCGCCCCTGTGGCCTCGCAGGCCCTGACCGGTTGGCTCGGGGCCAAACGCGTCGCGATCGCCTTCGACCATACCCAAAGCTACACGAGCTCGGTCTCCGAGGAACTCAAGAAATCACTCGAAGAAGCCGGCATCGAAGTCATCTACAACGAGGTCCTGCCCGGCCAAAGCAGTTACACCGACGTGGTGGAAGAGCTCGCCGCATACAACCCCGACGTGATTTACGCGGCGCTCTACTTCCCCGAGGGTGGCCTGCTCGCCAAAGCGATGCATGAGGGCAAGGTCAAGGCCAAGTGCGTTGCCGACTATGCCTCCTATGACACCGGCTTCGTCGAAACCGCCGGGGTGCCCGCCGCCCGCGCCTGTCCCGTGGTCGGTGTGCCCGCCCCCGAGGACTTCACCGGCGCGGCTGCCAAGGTGGCCGAGTACCGCGACGAGTTCGGCGAGGCCCCCGGCACCTGGAGTCCTTACACCTACGACTCGCTGAACTTCCTCGCCAACGGCATTGAGAGAGCGGGCGGTACCGCGCCCAAGAAGCTCGCCGCCGCGCTAGACGGCACCAGGGGCTGGCGGGGATGGACCGGCTCGGTCACGATCGACCCCCGCAGCGGGAATCGCCAACCCGCGACGGTAGTGATCGCCGACACGAACGCGGATGGCGAGCTCCACGTCGACGAGGACTGGGCGAAAGCGGTCGGAGCGCCTTACTAGGGCACGTCCCGACTACACGACGAGCCTGGCTAGCGCGGGGTGAGCTGGACGATCGGAATCGTCCGGTTCGCCTTCGCCGCTTCCCGGCGGTACGCCGCGTAGGGGGCGAAGACGCGGTCGGCAAGAGCCCAGAGCCGGTCGCGGTCGGCCTCGTCGCCCACCACCGCCGCCCGCATCGGGATGCCGCCGAAGGTGACGTCGGGATGGGCCCGGAGGTTGTGAAACCACGCCGGGTGCTCCGGGAGGCCGAGTTTCGAGGCGACGATGGTGACCCGCTCGCCGTCGTGGAAGTAGATGACCACATTGCGCCGCAGCGCGCCGCTCTTCGCGCCCCGGGTTTCGAGCAGCGCCGTGGGCAGCACCAGCGCCATCCCGAGACGACCCCGGGTCATGCGCATCAGGTGCGGGTCGAGCTTCCAGAGCACGTACACCGACATGAACCGCCCCAGCCGCGTGTTTGCAAGCGCGGCGAGGATGCGGCTGAACAAACCGGGGCGACGGTTGGGGTCGACGTGCTTGAGCCGAGTGGGCATCTGCTTCCCGCTGGTGGAGGGGTGCGGAGCCGTGCCCGGCGAGGTTACTCAACAGATCCCGGTGTGCCGTCCGCCCCCTTGCCGGGACCCACAGGTGCCTGGGGGAATTGCTCGGCAGCCGGCATGGGACCTGTGAGCGCCGCGACCGTCACGGCCCCCAACCCGGCGAACGTCGCGCCCAGCACCAAGCCCTGCAGCCAGGACGACTCCAGGTCGGGCTGACCCAGGACGAGGATCGAAACCACCTCGCCTGCGACGAGTGCCAGCAGCGCCAGCGCCATCAGCAGCCGCTGCTGGACGTAGACCATGGACCGCCCGCTCTGGAGCGCCCCCGCAGCGCGGATTACGTCCCTCGGCGACGAGTTCTCCCCGAGCGCGTCTTTCAGCTCGGCTTGGAACGACGCCCGAACCTGCTTGAACGGCACCAGGTCGATCCGGAAGAAGCGCGCCTCGACCGCAAGCACCAGCAGCAGGACCGGAATTATCTGGGACGCGGCGTCGTAGAAGGTCGTCTCGTAGGGCCCTGAGCCGGCGCCGACAGCCAGGCCGATCGCGAATGCGACCGCGGTTGCGGCAGCGGGGAACCCGATCCGAAACGGGAACATGAACTGGATGAGAAACCCGGTAAGCGACCGCCGTGTCTCCCCCACCTCTCGCATCGCCGGAATGTCCCAGAGCGAGCGGACGACCAAGGTCATCCCGACTCATGCGGCGGACTCGGTACCAAACCGGTACCACGTCGCCCTCTCGAACCCTGAACCCAATGGGCCGGTTCGTGCTGGGTGGTGGCGCGATCAACTGCCGTAGTGCCTCGAAGATCTGCCGAAGCTGCTCGTCGTGCTCGCCCAGACGCGCCCCGATGTCCAGTTCCATCTGATCAAGCCGCTTCTGAAGCTCATCGAACGAGCCGGCGACGCGCCGCAGCTCGACAAACGCACGCATGATCTCAATGTTCACCGCGACGGCCCGATCGCTGCGAAGAACCCCGGAGAGCATCGCCACACCTTGCTCGGTGAAGACCAGGGGACGCTTGCGCCGACCGCCGTGCCCGCCACTTGAGATCACAAATTGTGATTTCAAGTTGCTGAACTCCTCAGTTGAAAGCTGGAACATGAAGTCCGCCGGGAAGCGCCTTTCGTTGCGCCGGACCTGCTGCACGAGCACGCGGGTTTCAACGCCATAAAGCTCCGCGAGATCTTCGTCGAGCATCACCTGGCGCCCCCGAACAACCAGGATCCGATTCTCGATCGCAGGCGCCGCGACGACCTGCAGCTCGGATTTCTCCCCTCCCGAGTCGGCCATGCCAGCATGATGGCAAACAGGCCGGAGCTTATTGTCTGAGATCGCCCTAACCGGACGGTATTTGAACCGCGTGGCCAAGGCGAGACTGAGCGAACTCTGTACGAGCCAGGACGCGATAGGCCGCCATTAGCGCATCTGCGTATCGGTCATCCCCGCTGTAGCTCCTTGCGATCGTTCTCCAATCGCCCCTTGACCATTGGGATGTATCCAGAGGGATACGCGCTTCGAGGCAGATCTCAGCAAGGATCTGACCACATAGATCGACGCTTTCCTCGGTTTGGCGCAGCCTTCTAAGTCGACCGGCGAGATCGATGGGATGCGACAGCCGTCGGGGCTGAATCTGTGCGATACCAACACTCATTCCCTCGACCTTTGCACTTAGGCCAAGAGCAAGGAATACACGAGCGGAGGCTCGCTCGATCAACCGCCAGACCTGCCCCCGCGCATGCGTCTCAATCGCCAGAACAGCCCCGAGTGCGGCGGGGTGAAGACCCTGCTGGTTGGCAGTGCATCTGACCGTCTGTCCAAGGGACCCACGTTCAAACCTGTGACCTGCGCGGACTCCTTCCTGCGCAAACATCAGCTCTGCCTGCGAGCCAGTGAAATCAACGCAACGACGCATACGGCTATTGCCGCAAATCCGAAGGTCTCGGTGCCATAGAGGAGGAAAAATTCACCGAGGGCCGATTCCGATCGGTCGCCTTCCTCCCAATCCACTTCGTCTTCATCTCCTCGGCTTGAGTCCACCGGGGATCGATCATCTGCGAAGCTAAGCCTCCTTCTCGCAATCCAGCTCGTACCCTCAGCGACAGCCGTAAAGGTCACTCCGGTGACGAGTCCCCAGGCGTATTGCGATTTCCACTCGGCACCTTCAGCCGAGACCACGCTCGTGATCATCTCTACCAGAGCACCACCAGCGAGTGGCAGGGAGATAAACGCCAGCCAGAACGCCGCTAGAACTCCCACGAAGGGCCAGGAATATCGATGACTTACGAGGCGGGGATTCCAGATAATCGGCCAGATGACAAGGAACCAGGTTGCGCCACCGGATACTGCCCCGACGAGGAGCGCATCGTCGGACACCAGCAATGCGGCAAGCGCCCCGGCGGCGAATGGAATCGAGAGGCGGAACAAGACCGCTGTCCCCGAAACGTCGGAGCGTCGATCGAAAAGGGAGCTCGTGGTGAAGTAGAGGCTGGGTTTTGCGTGTTGACCAGCACGCAAAACTACGAGCTGGAGCGCGACCAAGACGAACGTTGCGGCGACTGCTTGAGAAGTCATAAACCAATCGCTGGCAAGCTACAGGCTGTAGCGGTGGTATTTGACCGCGTCGAGGGGTTGGCTGCGGCTACTCGTCGTCCTCCCGGATCCTGAAGCCAATTGGGCGCTTTGGTTGCGCTGGCGGAGCGATCAGCTGGCGGAGGGCGTTGAAGATCTGCGCCAGCTGATCGTCGTGCTCGCCCATCCCTCGTTCGATCTGCTCCAACCTGTCCTCAATCGCTGCGTAGGAACTGGCAACGCGCCGCAACTCTACGAACGTCCGCATGATCTCGATGTTGACGGCGATAGCCCTTTTGCTCCGAAGAACCGACGAGAGCATCGCTACCCCCTGCTCAGTGAAGACGTATGGCGCGTAGCGACGCCCGCCCCGGCCGGTGTTTGAGGTCGCAATCTGCGACCTCAAAGCCGCCGCCTCTTCCTTGTTGAGCTGGAACATGAAGTCCTCCGGGAAGCGGTCTACGTTCCGCTTCACCTGCTCGACCAGCCTCTTGGTCGCGACCCCATAGAGGTCCGCGAGGTCTTCGTCGAGCATCACCTGTCGCCCTCGGACGACGAAGATCCGCTGCTCGATCGCAGGCGCTGAGACCAGTTCCGATGAGATTCTCTCCTCTTTCGGCTTCGCCATCGCTGAAGGATGGCAGAAGATTCGGAAGGTCTTGTCTACATCGCACTGAAAATGGGTTGGCCTGTGAGAACGCCGCCCACGTTAAAGCGCCGGATGAGCAGCGCTCACTTCTCGGGACGACGATGACTGGCTTCGCCAACCTCGATCCGACCTGATGACGGGCCATCGAGCGCAGGGTCCAGTCCCAGCGCCTCCCACCGCCAGCGGTGCGAAGTCACCGCGCGTGACTCTGAGCGCCGTAGACCTCGACCGGCTGCGAGCGGTGCCCGCTCCAGTCTCAGTGCTCACTCCGCTCTAACTGACCGCGAAGGTTTGGCCGTCCAAGCCCAAGGCAGTTGCCGCATAGACCTCGAAGACCGCCGCCAAGCGGTTGTCGGTGATCTCGACCACCTGGACATCCATGCGGCGAATGCGTTCGCACTGGCGCTGAAACTCGGCCATGAACTCGGGGTCTTCGCAGTTGGCTTTGCGCGTCCCGGCCAGCGGCAGCTTCTTAGTGTGGAAGTGCTTGACGGTTCGCGCGTAGGCGTAGGTGCCCTGGTTATGCCGGGGTCGGACGTGACCGCGAAGGCGGGTGCGAAAGCTGGAGTACGTCTTGCCCGCCCGCTTCGATCGATCGGTCAGCCCGACGCGGCCGACGTAGCGGGGCCTACCTCGCTCGGAGAACAGATACACGCCGTAGCGCTGCTCTACCGGGGGAAGCTCGCGACCGTTGCCCAGGCCGTAGACCGGCGAATTCAAGAGTGGGGTGAGCAACTCGGGGAGCTGGCGCGTTACCTGCTCACCCCAACGGTTCTCGCGTTCGCGAATCTTGGGATCGTTCCGCGCAATTGCCATTCGTTTACCGTAGGCGATCAGTTCGGGGCGGTCCCGCTACCCACCGTCTATATCCAGTTGCGGTTCCTGTGCGATTTTTCGGCGTAGGCGTACCGCACCCGCATCACCAAATCCGAGAAGGTCGTCTCCCGATGAGTGCCAGCAATGGGATCGAGCAACCATGCCGTTTCAGGCGCGGGATGGTCAAGGGGACCGGTGCCAACCACCATGAACTCTTCACCGAACAGGGCGATGCCGAGATTCGCGTGCGCCTTGGTGCTGGGGAGGAAAAACAAAGCATGCTCCGGGGGTCGGCAGAACTTGTCCATTGGCTCGGGCACTCTCCTCGGGATGGCAAAGATCTTCTCGCCGTCCGAGGTCCTCGGAGCCTCATTCCACAACCAGCTTTGCAGCAGCTTTGCCGTGGTCGTATCGAGCCAGTCTTCGGGAAGCACCAACGAAAAGGTGCCGAGCGCGATCTTCGCAGCCACCCTCGCCCGGATCGTGCTGCTGAGCGAGAGCGTCATTCGCGCTTCCTCCGTCCCCTCCATTTTCGCCTGGCGCACCACCATCCCTGGCTTGAACTCTTGGCCCCTCCGACGCAACCGAGCAATCTTCACCTCTGCGGCCCGGCGAGCCTCCTGCTCGGTTTCCGCGCTGACGACCACCTGGCCCTCATCCTCGAAAACACGCGGCGGTACGGTGACTTTCCCATCACGCCAGTCGAAAACGACGCGCTGCCCCTCTGCCGTCTTCGCGTGATGGCGGGGGTTCGGCGGCGGACGACGAGGGTGGCGAGGGTCCCGGACACCGTGACGCGCCCTACTGACCGAGACGAGAAAGTCGCGCATGAACGGCTGATCGATACGGCGACCCAACTCGCGGTTGCAATCCCAGGCAAAACGGTCAGTCGTCAGGGTGCTGCCCAAGGCCGATCCGCCGATGTGCTCAGGAGGATCGCCCACCGCGAGATGGGGCTCACCGCAAGCCCAGCAGCGACCGGGTCGACGTTTTTTCGAGGTCATGCCTTCTGTACCAGGGCGGCCAGTGACACGTTGCCCCTAGCCGGATTGATCGACCAGACGCCAGCCGGAAAAGCTCTGAACCGCCAAGCCCGCCGCCTCCAACTCGCGCAACCCGGCATCGAATTCCCCGGTGCTGATCTGCTGCAAGCCGAAGGGACCTGCCGAGATTGCGTTGGGAGTGTTCAGGTCCGGCCGTTCTTCAAGGCTCGTTAGCGCCATCTTCGCCGGACCACTCAACTTGTCGAGGATCTGCCCCTCAGGCGGCACGGAAGCGCTCCTCCATCTCCGTGGCCTGGTTCGCGCGCTCCTGCGCCCTCGTGTGTTTCTCCGCACGAAGGCGCTCGTCATTTTCCGCCTTGGGAACTGCGTTCTGGCTGGCCAACTTCGCCAGTTGATCCAATTGCGCTTTCAAATCGTCTTCGGCTCCGGGCTTGACGTCGTCAACCTGAATCTCTGTGCCGCCCATCGTGCTCCCGGTGCCGTTGAGAGAGACGTTGCCCCACGCCCGTGGGCGGCGGGCCTGGTCCTGGTTGTGAATCTGCATCATGTTCTGGAATGCGACCCGCCAGTGGCTGCCGAGGTCACCGACCACGTCAACGGTCAACGTATGCGACTGCGGATCGTCGGTGACCGCGATCTTTGCCGTACCCCAGTCAATAAATCCTTCCCCGCGCTTCATTGTCGGGCCTCCTGTCTTCTCGTCGGTTAGCCCTTTCACGGTAGGGATCACTCCGGACATGAAGATCACGCGGCCATAGGAACCCCTTTTCCTGGCATACCCCACCGGGCCCAGGAAAGATGCCGCAAGGTCTCTAGAACCCTGAGAGAAAGACGAAACCCGAAACGGCTCGCCCTCGCTGATCGGCAATGGACGCCTGGCAGCCTTCCCCTCGCCACGGGTCGCCGGGTATCGCGCCTTCGCCCGCCTGTCGCGGCTGCCGCCGCCGGGTTCGCTGGCCGACCGAATCCGATCCGGGTCCGGGTATGCCGTTAGGCCGGGTTCGCCCCCGCCGCCTCTCGTGGGCCATTTTCGGTGGCCTATCCTTCGGCCCACCTCCTCGCTGCCCGAGACGGCGAGAGAAGATCGCGCGAAGCCGTCCTCTGCTGGGCGGCTTCGTCCGTGTCGGCCCTTTGGGGTGGTAGCTGCGGCCTCGCTACCAGCCGCTCAGCTACCAGCCAGCTACCGATTCCGGGTCGGAGACGCCGATCTACGCACGGATGCGGTTGACGACCGGCACCTTCGACAGCGCGGCAGCATCCGCGTCGTGAAGCCGACCTGTCGGGATTAGTCGCATCCTGACGGGGCGCTTCACCAAATCGGGGAGACAGGATTTGAACCTGCGACCGCTCGGCCCCCAGCCGAGTGCGCTACCAGACTGCGCCACTCCCCGTGACTGGCTTACATTCTGCCTGATTGGCGTGCGGCGGTAGCTCAACGGTAGAGCCTCAGCCTTCCAAGCTGATGACGCGGGTTCGATTCCCGTCCGCCGCTCTCTTCTGCAGCCCGAGCAGGGCTCAAGCTTTCCGGTCTCCAGAGCCGATTCAGAGAACCGATGGCCGCGCGCAACAAAGCCCGGGGGATCGCGGCGGTCGCCATCGCGGCGGTCGCAGGCACGCTGGCGCTCGCCAGCTGGGGAAGCTCTGACAGCAGCGGTGGCAACCGACGTTCGGCGGGCGAGGGGGCTCTCGTCCCCTGGCCTCTCTTCGGTCGCGTGCCGGAGCGCACCCACTACCTGCCCGCCCAGCGGCGCACGCTCAACCCGCCGCTGCGAGAAACGTGGTCGATCGACACCCACGCGCTGATCGAGTTCCCGCCGGCGGTCGCCAACGGGATCGCCTACCTCGTCAACAAGTACGGCAACGCGAAAGCGGTGCGGCTGAGCGACCGCAAGATCCTCTGGGAACGGATCACCGACCCCAAGGGCTCCGGCACGCCCACCGACGTCACCGCACCGGTCTACCACCGGGGAAAGGTCTTCTTCGCCTACGTCGACGGCAACCTGGTCGCGGTCGACGCCGGGACGGGCAAGCCGGCCTGGAGGCGCAAGCTCGGCGGCCACCTCGAGTCCTCACCGATGGCGGTCGGTGGCACGCTCTACCTCGGCACCGACAAGACCAACGTGGTGGCGGTACGGGCCAGCGACGGCCGGGTGCTCTGGCAGTTCAACTCGCCCGGGGCGATCAAAGCGAGCCCCAGCTTCCACCGCGGACGCGTCTTCGTCGCCGACTACCAGGGAGCGATGTTCTGCCTCGACGCCGCCAGCGGCAAGCCGATCTGGCGCACGAACACGACCCGCGTCGCGCCCTTTGGCGAGGGCGGCTTCTATTCCTCGCCGGCGATCGCCTTCGGCAAGGTCTATGCCGGCCGCGACGACGGCACGGTCTTCGCCTTCGACGAAAGGACGGGGAAGGTCAGCTGGTCCTTCCCGACGAACGACTTCGTCTACGGCTCCCCCGCCGTCGCTCGCGTGCCCGGCACCCCGCCGACCGTCTACATCGGCTCCTACGACGAGCACTTCTACGCCCTGCACGCGCTCAGCGGAAAGCAGCGCTGGCGCCACGACGTCGGTGGCCCGGTGCCCGGCACCGCGACGGTGATCGGGCACACCGTCTACACCTCGAGCTTCAAGACCCGCGAGACGATCGGCATCGACGTCCACACCGGCCGCAAGGCCTTCCAGCTGCGCCAGGCCGGCTACACGCCGATGGTCTCCGATGGCCGCCACCTCTACCTGATCGGGTACTACGAGCTGATCGGGCTGCAGGCCGCTAAGGGGTAGCTACCCGCCAGGCTGGCCCCCCGTCGTTCGCGGCTCCTTCGGCTCCGACCGGGGCTCCAGCTTCAGGTCGCTCTCCGCTCCCGGCCGTCCCTCGTCGATCTCGAGGCTGCGCTCGCGCTCGGCGTTGAGCTGGTGGCCGAAGAGGATCGCCAGGTTGGTGATCCAGAACCAGACGAGCAGGGCGACGAGGCCGCCCAGGGTGCCGTAGGTCTTGTCGTAGGAGCCGAAGTTGGCGACGTAGAAGGCGAATGCCGCCGAGGCCACCGCCCAGACCACGACGGCGACGACGGTTCCCGGCGTGACCCACTTGAAGCCGCGGAGCCTGACGTTCGGCGACGCGTAGTAGAGCATCCCGATCATCGCGATCACCATCGCCACGAGCACCGGCCACTTTGCGATGTTCCAGACCGTGACCGCCGTGTCCGAGAGGCCGATCGGCTCGGCGACCGCCTCGACGACCGGACCGGTCAGGACTAGGCCCAGCGCCACCACGGCGGTGAGGAGGACCATCACCAGGGTGATCAGGAGCTGCAGTGGCCGCAGCTTCCAGAACGGCCGCCCCTCGGGGACCTCGTAGATCACGTTAGAGGCCCGGATGAAAGCGCCGACGTACCCCGACGCCGACCAGAGCGCGACGGCAAGCCCGAGCACGAAGGCGAAACCGGCCGTGCCGCGGTTCTCGGCGATCGATTCGATCGGGCCGGAGAAGGTCTCAGCGGCCGACTGGGGGCCGATCGAGGTCACTATCTCGGTCAGCGTTTCCGTCGTCTCCTGCGGATCGCCGACCAGCCCGATCAGCGAGACGAGCGCGATCAGCGCCGGGAAGAGCGCGAGCAGCCCGTAGTAGGTGAGCGCGGCTGCCCAGTCGCTGAGGTTGTCCTCGCGGAACTCGGTGAAGGTCCGTTTCAGGGTCGCAAGCCAGCTGCTCTTCCCGGAGGCCATGCATCCCGACTGCCCGTAGGGGGAGCGGCCAAACATCCGAGCGGAAACGGAGCGGGGCAGCTAGGACTCGAACCTAGAATCGCCGGTTTTGGAGACCGGTGCCTTAGCCAGTTTGGCCACTGCCCCAGGGAAAAAGGCATCGTAACGGCCGTGGGGCCGCTGAGAATGCGGGCGGAGGGACTTGAACCCCCACGGGCCGAAGCCCACCAGGACCTAAACCTGGCGCGTATGCCAATTCCGCCACGCCCGCGTGGCTGCCCGGACCGGGCTTAACGCGCGACCAATGCCGCGCCGTCGCTCCCAGATTCTATGATCGTCGCGTGGCGGTTGGAGAGGTCAGGCCCGGTTATGAACTGTGGCGGCCAAATCGAGAGAAGGCCGAGTCGGTCACGACCAAGTTCGTGCTCGTCGTCCTGCTCGCGGCCACGGCGGTGATCGCGGCGATCGTGACGATCGCCGGCTTCTCGCTGATGACCGGCGGTGGCGGCATGGGTGTCGTCTGCCTGATCTTCGCCCTGCTCTACGCCTTCTTCGCCTTCCTCGTCTTCCGCTGGAACCGGGGCATCCTCCCCGTCGCCGCCGCCCTCTCGATGATCCTGGCGATCCTCTGCGCCGTCGGAGCCGACAGCTGGTTCGCCCGCGACAAGGCCGGCTTCGAGGAGGCGCTGATCCCGGTGACGCTGATCGGCCTGCTGGTGATCGTCCTCGTGATCCTGCAACTGATCACGATCGCCGTCGCCCTCTACGCCTTCAACCAGAACTGGCACGTCGAGGAGGAGCGCCCGATCGGCTCGGGCGAGGACTACGGTGCCGGCGCCTCGCCGAACGACGGCGCTCCGCTGCCTGCGTAGCGCTGGCTCGTTAAGAGGCTGTGCCGAGTTTGCAACAAGACTCCGGCAAAGCACACGAAAGGCATGCTCGCGACCGGGCCGGGCCGTAGCGTCGGCCCTAAGATGCTTGAACAAGCGGCGGTGTCCAAACTGGTAAAGGAGGCGGTCTCAAAAGCCGCTGCGCGCAAGCGCTTGTGGGTTCGAGTCCCACCCGCCGTATCCACTGAGACCGTGTATCGATGAAGCCGCTGGAACAGGTCGAGCGGGCTCTCAAGCTATCCGATGCAGGTTGGAACAACGGCGCCATATCGCGCGAGATCGGTGTCAACCGTCGCACTATCAGCGACTGGGTTCGCGGGAGAACTAGGGCCAGACGCCCGATTGCCACGTACACGAACCGGCATCGCGCGACGGTCACGTGCCCACGGTGTCCAGGCTCGAGCGAGTTCCTACCCGGCATTACCGTCTATTCGTATGCCTACCTCTTGGGTCTCTATCTCGGCGACGGAACCCTCTCGGCCCATCCCCGCGGAGTCTTTCGCCTTCGCATCTTCCTAGATCGGACCTATCCACTGATCGTCGGCGAGTGCGAGGCCGCGATGAGGCTCGTCCTGCCCGCCAGCAAGGTGGGAACCTACCGCCACAAGCACGAGCGGGTCGACGAAGTCAACTCGTTCTCCAAGCATTGGCCCCACCTTTTCCCCCAGCACGGCCCCGGGGTCAAGCACAACCGAAAGATCAAGCTGGACCCGTGGCAGGAGCGAATCGTCGAGCGACACCCTGGACGGTTGCTGCGAGGCCTGATCCACTCCGACGGCTGCCGCGTCGCCAACCGCATCCGGCACCCGAAGAAGGCCTACGAGTATCCGCGCTACTTCTTCACCAACCGCTCGCTCGACATCCAGCGCATCTTCTGCGACGCCTGCGATCGGCTCGACGTCGCCTGGCGACAGGACGGGCCGTGGAACATCTCAATCGCGCGAAAAGAGGCAGTCGCCACCATGGACCGGCACGTGGGCCCGAAGCGGTAGGCCCGATTAGACTGCGATCCGCGCCATGCGCATCCACCACCTCAACTGCGGCTCGCTCTGTCCCCACGGCAAGCGCCTGGTCAACGGAGAGGGTGGTCTGTTCGAGCGCGCGCTGGTCGTCTGCCACTGCCTGGCGATCGAGACCGGCGACGGGCTGGTGCTCGTCGACACGGGGTTCGGCATCGAGGACGCGCGCAACCCCGGCCAGCTCGGAGGCGCCTTCCGGCTGCTGATGGGCCCCAGGCCGGAAGTCGGGACGACGGCCCTGGCGCAGCTGGAGAAGCTCGGCTTTGCCGCGGGAGACGTCAAGCACATCGTCGCCACCCACCTTGACCTCGACCACAGCGGCGGCCTTCCCGACTTCCCCGACGCAGAGGTCCACGTATTCGCCCCCGAGCTGCAGGCCGCGCTCGAGCCGAGACTCGACGAACGGCTCCGCTACATCGGCGGGGCGCACTGGCGGCACAAGCCGCGCTGGGTCGAACACGCGGCCGGGGGCGACGACTGGTTCGGCTTCTCCAGCGTGCGCATCCTCCCCGGCCTCGACGCAGAGGTGCTGCTCGTGCCGCTCGTCGGCCACTCCCGCGGCCATACCGGCGTCGCGATCAAGGAGGAGGACGGCTGGCTGCTCCACTGCGGCGACGCCTACTTCCACTACGGCGAGATCGCCACGCCGCCCAGCTGCCCGCCGATGCTGCGCCTCTTCCAGAACCTCACCGGCTCCGACCGCAAGGCGCGCCTCTCGAATCAGGAGCGCCTGCGCGAGCTGGCCCGAGCGCACGGCGACCAGGTGAAGCTCTTCTGCGCGCACGACCCACGCGAGCTGGAGCTGGCGCAGGCGAAGGCCGCCGGCACCGCGGCAGTGTGAGCGGCGCCCCTCCCGAGAAGCTCTGGGAGCCCTCCGCCGAGCTGGTCGAGCGCTCGCGCCTGTGCGAGTACATGCGCTGGCTCGAGGCCGAGCGGGACCTCTCCTTCGAGACCTACGACGAGCTGTGGCGCTGGTCGGTCGGCGACCTCGAGGCGTTCTGGTCCTCGATCTGGGACTTCTTCGGCGTCCAGGCCGACGGCGGCTTCGAGCATGCGCTCGGCAACCGCGAGATGCCCGGCACCGAGTGGTTCGCCGGCACCAGCCTCAACTACGCCGAGCACGTCTTCGCCGGCCAGGACGACGACGCCGAGGCGGCGATCCTGCACGCCTCGGAGCTGCGCGAGCTCGGCGAGATCGAGCTGGGCGAGCTGCGCGCCCAGGTGGCCGCGACCGCCGCCGGCCTGCGCGGGCTCGGGGTCGGGCGCGGCGACCGCGTCGTCGCATACATGCCAAACGTCCCCGAGGCGATCGTCGCCTTCCTCGCCACCGCGAGCATCGGCGCGATCTGGTCGAGCTGCTCGCCCGACTTCGGCCCGGCCAGCGTCGTCGACCGCTTTGCCCAGATCGAGCCCAAGGTGCTCTTCGCGGTCGACGGCTACCGCTACGGCGGCAAGGACTTCGACCGGCGCGAGACGCTCGCCCGGCTCCAGGATGCGATGCCGAGCCTGGTGCGAACCGTCGTCCTCCCCTACCTCGATCCCGAGCCGGATCTCGCGGGGCTGCGCGACGCGATGCCCTGGGAGGCGCTGCTCGCCGCCGGCGAGGGAGCCGAGCCGGCCTTCGAGCGCGTTCCCTTCGACCACCCGCTCTGGGTCCTCTACTCCTCCGGCACGACCGGCCTGCCGAAGGCGATCGTCCAGTCGCAGGGCGGCATCCTGCTCGAGCACCTGAAGAAGCTCAACCTCCACGTCGACGCCCACCCCGGCGACCGGCTCTTCTGGTTCACCACGACCGGCTGGATGATGTGGAACTTCCTCGTCTCGGGCCTGCTCACCCGCGCGGCGATCGTCCTCTACGACGGCAACCCCGGCCATCCCGACATGGGCGTGCTCTGGGACCTAGCCGAGCGAGCCGGGGTGACGACGTTCGGCACCAGCGCCTCCTACATCGCCGCCTGCATGAAGGCGGGGGTCGAGCCCGGAGCCGGCCGCGACCTCAGCCGCCTCGGCGCCGTCGGCTCGACCGGCTCCCCCCTCTCCCCCGAGGGCTTCGACTGGATCTACGAGCACCTCGGCGCCGGCACCTGGCTCTTCTCGACCAGCGGCGGCACCGACCTCTGCACCGCCTTCGTCGGCGGCGTCGCCCTGCTCCCCGTCTACCGCGGCGAGCTGCAGGGGCGGGCGCTGGGCGCCGCGGTCGAGGCCTGGAACGAAGAGGGCAACGCCGTCGTCGACGAGGTGGGCGAGCTCGTCGTCACCGAGCCGATGCCCTCGATGCCGGTCTTCTTCTGGGGGGACGACGAGGCCCAGAGCCGCTACCGGGCCAGCTACTTCGAGCACTACCCCGGCGTCTGGCGCCACGGCGACTGGATCGAAGTCACGAGCCGCGGCACCGCCGTCATCTACGGCCGCTCAGACTCGACGATCAACCGCTCCGGCATCCGCATGGGGACGAGCGAGATCTACCGCGCCGTGCTCGGCCTCGACGAGATCCTCGACGCCCTGGTCGTCGACGTTCCCCGTCCCGGCACCGAGGGCTGGATGCCGCTCTTCGTCGTCCTGCGCGAGGGCGCCGAGGTCGACGACGACCTGCGCAAGGAGATCGCCCGCCGCGTTCGCAGCCAGTGCTCCCCGCGCCACGTCCCCGACGAGGTCTTCGCGATCGCCGAGGTGCCGCGAACCCTCAGCGGCAAGATCCTCGAGGTCCCGGTCAAGCGGATCCTGATGGGCACGCCACCGGAGAAGGCGGCAAGCCGCGACTCGCTCGCCAACCCCGCAGCCCTCGACTGGTTCGTCGAGTTCGCCGGAACGCTGGAGGGTTGAGGCGGCTCAGGCCGGCGTGACCGGATTGCGCCGCTCGGCGAAGGCGCGGTCCCTGCTCGCCGCCATCGCGAAGCGCTTGATCAGGTCGGCGCGAAGGTCGCCCGGCTCGACCACGGCGTCGACGACCATCTCGGAGGCGAGGTGGAGGATGTCGATGTCCTCGGCGTATTCCTCGCGCTTCTGCGCCACGAAAGCCTCCCGCTCCGCCTCGTCGGAGATCGCCTGGATCTGGTTGTAGAAGACGGCGTTGATCGCCGCCTGCGGCCCCATCACCGCGATCGAGGCGCTGGGAAGGGCGATGCAGCAGTCGGGCTCGAAGGCCGGCCCCGCCATCGCGTAGAGGCCGGCGCCGTAGGCCTTGCGCACGATCACCGAGATCTTCGGCACCGTCGCTTCGGAGACCGCGCTGATCATCTTCGCCCCGTGGCGGATGATCCCGTGGCGCTCGACCGCGGTGCCGATCATGAAGCCCGGCACGTCGGCGAGGAAGAGCAGCGGCAGGTTGAAGGCGTTGCAGGTCTGGATGAAGCGGGCCGCCTTGTCGGCCGAGTCGACGAAGAGGACGCCGCCGGTGTGCTTGGGCTGGTTGGCGACGATCCCGATCGCGCGGCCGTCGAGGTGCCCGTAGCCGACGATCAGCTCCTTCGCCCAGCGCTTGTGGACGGGCAGGAAGCTGTCGGCGTCGAGCAGCGAGTCGAGCAGCAGCTGCATGTCGAAGGGCCGGTTCTCGTCGGCGGGCAGGATCTCGGCGATCGGGGTGTCCGAAGCCGGCTCGGCGGCGGGCGCGGCCGGCGGCTCCTCGCGCCAGCTGCCCGGCATGAACGAGAGGTAGCGCCTGGCGAGGTCGATCGCCTCCTCGTCGCTCTTGACGAGGAAGTGGCCGCAGCCGGAGACGCCGGTGTGCATCCTCGCCCCGCCCATCTCCTCCAGGCTGACCTTCTCGCCGATCACCATCTCGGCCATCCGCGGCGACCCCAGGTACATCGAGGCGTTGCCGTCGCGCATGATCACCACGTCGCAGAAGGCGGGGATGTAGGCGCCGCCGGCGGCGCTGGGCCCGAACAGCAGGCAGACCTGCGGCACCTGTCCGGAGAGCCGCACCTCGTTGTGGAAGATGCGCCCGGCGCCGCGGCGGCCGGGGAACATCTGCACCTGGTCGGTGATCCGCGCCCCGGCCGAATCGACCAGGTAGACCATCGGCACCTGCAGGGAGAGGGCCCGTTCCTGGATGCGGAGGATCTTCTCCACCGTCTTCGGCCCCCAGGAGCCGGCCTTGACCGTGGGGTCGTTCGCCATCAGGGCTACGCGGTGGCCGTCGATCGTGGCCAGCCCGGTGACGACGCCGTCGGCGCCAAGCCCCTCCTCGTCCCAGTTGGCCAGCGCCGCCTCCTCGGAGAAGGAGCCGGCGTCGACGAGCCGGGCGACCCGCTCGCGCACAGGCAGCTTGCCCTGCTCGGCGGTCTTCTCATGGTGGCGCTGCGGCCCCCCGGCGAGGGCCGCCTCGAGGGCCTTCTGGAAGTCGTTCACAGAGCCCCCTTGCGTTCACGCGCAAATCGCCACGGATTCGAACCACCGGCAGCCACCGTGTCGATTTGCACGTTCACAGGCGGAGCCTATTCGGCCTGGGCGCGGTGCCAGTTCACCGGGCCGGCCCGCAACACGTGTGAGCCGAGGGGGCGGCCGAGGACGTCTTGCGCAGCGCGCGAAGCCTCGACCAGTGCCGCCAGGTCGACGCAGGTCTCGACTCCCATCTCATGCAGCATCGAGACCACGTCCTCGGTGGCGACGTTGCCGGTGGCACCGGGCGGCACCGGGCAGCCGCCCAGCTCGCCGAAGCTCGACTCGAAGGAGTCGACGCCCTGTTCGAGCGCCGCCAGCACGTTGGCGAGGCCCTGACCCCGGGTGTTGTGGAAGTGGGCGGTCAGCTCGACCCCACCGAGGCGCTCACGCGCCGCGGCGAAGAACTGGCCGACCTGGCGCGGGTTGGCCATCCCGGTCGTGTCGCCGAAACCGACCTCGGCGCAACCCGCCGCCGCCAGCCGCTCGGCAATACCCAGCACGCGGTCGGGCGGCACCTCTCCCTCGTAGGGGCAGCCGAAGGAGGTCGCGATCACGCCCTCGCGGCGCAGCCCCGCCGCGCCGGCCGCGTCCAGCGTCTGCTCCAGGCCGGCAAGCGACTCCTCGATCGAGCGGTTGACGTTCTCGCGGTTGTGGGTCTCCGAAGCGGAGAGGAAGACGCTGATCTCGTCGAAGCGCTCGCGCAGCGCCAGCGCCCGCTCCAACCCCCGCTCGTTCGGCACCAGCACCGAGAAGGCGACGCCGTCGCGACGCTGGATGCCGGTCAGCACCTCCTCCGCGTCGGAGAGCTGCGGGATCACGTCCGGCCGCACGAACGAGGTGATCTCGACCCGTTTCAGGCCGCTGGACGAGAGCATGTCGATCAGCCTCACCTTGTCGGCGGTGGCGATCGTCTCCGGCTCGTTCTGGAAGCCGTCGCGTGGCCCCACCTCGCGGATGCGGACGTTGCTCGGCAGCTCGCTCATGGATGGCAGCTTAGGCGGCATGTGCCTGCTCGAGACGCGCCATGAGCGAGGTCAGAGTCTCGCCCACGTAGCCGGACTCGTAGCGGACCTGAGCGTGAGTGAAGCGGAGCGGCGTCAGACCGGCGGCGAGATGAGCTTGGTCGCGCACACGATCGCGCGCCTGCTGCGACGGGGTGCGGTGGTATGTCAGGCCGTCGGTCTCAACGACCAGGCCGATATCGGGCCAGAAGAAGTCGACGCGGAACCCGTTGACGGCCTGTCGCGTAAGCGGGAACGGCAGCCCCGCCTTCTCCACGATGCGCAGAAAGCGCCGCTCCAGCTCCGAATCGGTCAGGCGGAAGGTCCGTGCCGCCAGAATCGAACGCAGCCGACCGGCGCCGCGGACCCCCGGGTAGGCATCCAGCGCCGCGAGCAGATTCTCGGAGGTGACCAAGCCGAGTCGATCTGCCTCGTTAATCATCCTCTCCAGCTGAGCAGGGCCGAGCCGAATGGCGAGATCGATCATGGTGCGCACAGGATTCGTAACTGGGATGGCCCTGTGCACGCCTGCATGGGAGGGCAGCAAGTTGGGACGTCGATGGACGCGCACGCCGTTAGGCTTGCGCGGGGACGCGACTGGGATCGTCACTTCCAGGCTGGATGACGAGGGCCCGATTCCCAGAGTGCGGCTGCGCTTCCGTGGCTCAAAACGGCACCAGACCCACAGGCGAGGACCGCCGCCATCCAGCGGCCCTCCTGATCGAGCGCAGGCCGCCCCACCGCATAGACGCCCCGGTGGATCCTGTGTAGTCGCCCTCTCGACAGTCGATGCTGTATTGCCTGTGCGCTTAGGCCGAGCTCCAACAACTGCCATCGCGCAATCACCCCATGCTGCCTTGCGGCCAACGCCCAAGCCTTTCCCGCCAGAACTTGATCGGTTGATGACCCCATGGGGTCATCAAGGCGTCAGTCGCTCGACTTTCTCCCCCCGTTCCGTCCGGCGACGCCGGGCTACGCGGTCGGCGGGCCGGCCTGGCCCACCACGCGCCGCTCATGGGAGCCGACGCCGATCGTGCGCTCGCCTTCGCTCACCTCGACGTCGAAGCGGAGCTTGCGGCCGTCGACGACCTCGCGCAACGTGGCGCGCGCCCGGCAGACCGCTCCCTCCGCGGCCGCGGCCACGTGCTTGACGCAGACCTCGAAGCCGACGGTCGCCTGCCCCTCGGGCAAGTGCTCGTAGGCCAGCATCGAGGCGCTGCCCTCCATCATCCCGATCATGCCCGGCGTCGAGAGCACGCCGGTGCCGATCGTGCCGCCGACGTCGGTGACGAGCGGCGGCGCGACGGTGAACTCGTCGCTGCGTTCGATCCCCGGGACCAGCCCGTCCAGCTCACTCATCAGACCATGCCCAGGCCGCCGCTGACGCCCAGGGTCTCCCCGGTGACGTAGGTGGCGTCGTCGGAGACGAGGAAGGCCGCGGCGGCGGCGACCTCCTCGGGCTGGCCGAGGCGGCCCATCTGGGTCGAGGACCTTCATCGTCTCGATCACCTTCTCGCCGATCTCGCCGAACTCCTTTGCGCCCATCAGCAGCGGGGTCTCGATCGGGCCGGGGGCGATCGAGTTGGCGGTGACGCCGTAACGGGCGTTCTCGCGGGCGATCGCCTTCATGAAGGCGACGACGCCGCCCTTCGTCGCCGAGTAGACGGCGGAGCCCTTCGAGCCGACCCGTCCCGCCTCCGAGGAGATGCTGAGGATGCGGCCGTACTTCGCCTCCTGCATCCCGGGCAGGGCGGCGTGGGTGCAGTTGAAGACGCCGAGGAGGTTGATCCCGATCAACCGCTGCCACTGCTCGGGGCTGGTGTAGGTGAAGAAGCCGAACTCGTCGGTGCCGGCGTTGTTGACGAGGATGTCGAGGGTGCCCGTCGCCTCAACCGCCGCGCGGGCGGAGCCCAGGTCGGTCACGTCGAGCTCGAGCGCATGGCCGTTGGCCTCGCCGGCGACGCGCTCCGCGCCGGGAACGTCGACGTCGCCGATCCACACCTCGGCGCCCTCAGCGGAGAGGCGGGCGGCGATCGCGGCGCCTATCCCGCTCGCCCCGCCGGTGACCAGCGCCTTTCGTCCCTCCAGCCTCATGCGCCGGGCAGCATAGACTTCCGCGCCCGTGGCGGACCTTCCCACCATCCCGATCGTCGGCGGCACCGGAGCGCTCGGCGCCGGCCTCGCCCTGCGCTGGGCCCGGGCCGGGGGCCTCGATCGCGATCGGCTCGCGGTCGGCCGAGCGAGCCGAGGAGGCGGTCGCGAAGCTGCGCGAGAAGGTGCCCGGTGCCGAGGTCGAGGGCATGCTCAACGAGGAGGCCGTCGAGCGCGCCGAGATCGTCTTCCTCACCGTCCCCTTCCGCAACCAGTCGGAGAACCTCAACAACCTGCGTGAGGCCCTGCAGCCGGGGCAGATCCTGGTCGACTGCACGGTCCCGCTCGCCGCCGCAGTCAGCGGCAAGGCGACGCGGTCGCTCGGCGTCTGGCAGGGCAGCGCCGCACAGCAGGCGCAGGAGATGGTCCCCGACGGCGTCACCGTCGTCGCCGCCCTGCATACGATCGGCGCCCCGACGCTCGCCGACGCAGAGGCGGAGCTGGGCGAGGACATACTCGTCTGCGGAGACCGCAAGGCCGACAAGGCCCGGGTCGCACGCCTGATCGAGCTGATCCCAGGTCTGCGGGCCGTAAACGCCGGGCCGCTGGAGATGGCGCGGATCGTCGAGCAGCTGACGCCGCTGCTGATCTCGGTCAACGTCCGCTACAAGGCCCACGCGGGGATCCAGCTGACCGGCCTCCCCGACGGCGACCACTGGGAGTAGCCGGTGCGGGTCACCCTGCTCGCGGGCGGCACCGGGGGCGCCAAGCTCGCCGCCGGGATGCAGGAGGAGATCGGCTCCGACCTGGCGGTGATCGCCAACACCGCCGACGACGTCGAGACGCTCGGCGTCCACGTCTCCCCCGACCCCGACCTCATCACCTACTGGCTCAGCGGCGAAATCGACGAAGAGCGTGGCTGGGGCCTGCGCGACGACACCTTCACCGTCTTCGACCGGCTGACGAAGCTGGGTGCGCCGAGCTGGTTCGGCCTCTCCGACCGCGATCTCGCGGCCTGCCTCTACCGCCGCCAGTTCCTCGATGAGGGCGGCCGCCTCACCGACGCCCAGGCGCAGATCGCCCGCGCGCTCGGGGTCGAGGCGAAGGTGCTGCCGATGTGCGAGGCGCCGGTGCGGACCAGGGTGCTGACCGGCGGCGGCGTGCGCGCCCTGCAGGAGTACCTGATCGTCGACCGTGGCGAGCCGGAGGTCCAGGGCGTCGAGCTGGACGGGGTCGAGGCGGCCGAGCCGAGCGCCGAGGTGCTGGAGGCGCTGCGCTGGGCCGAGGCGATCGTGATCGGCCCCTCCAACCCGGTGATCAGCATCGGCCCGATCCTCGCGATCCCGGGGATGACCGAGGCGATCGCCGCCTCCACCGCCCCGGTCCTCGCGGTCAGCCCCTTCGTCGCCGGCGGGGTGGTCAAGGGACCGACGGAGCGTTTCATGCAGGCGCTCGGCCGGCCGTCGACCGCGGCGGGCGTCGCCTCTCTCTACGCGGGGCTGATCGACGCGATGGTCGTCGACGAGGGCGACCCGGATCCGCCCCCGGCGGAAATTCCCACACTCGCGGTGCCGACCCTGATGGAGGGCGCGGCCGGACGGGCGCGACTGGCGCGCATCGTCCTCGACTACGCAGCCGGCATCGAGGCTTGAACGCGACCGCCGTCCTCCCGGTCAAGCGCTTCGGCGCGGCCAAGCAGCGGCTCGCCCCCGGCATGGGCGCGACGCACCGCGCCGAACTGGCGGCGGCCATGCTGGAGGACGTGCTGGAGTCGATCGGCGCCGCACGGTCGATCGAGCGCACGATGGTCGTCACCAGCGAGCCGCGCGCAATCGATCTGGCAAGCAAGCGAGGCAGCGAGCTGGTCGCCGACCCCGACGAGGGCGGTCACTCCGGCGCGGCGCTCGCAGGGATCGCGCGGGCGCGCGAGCTCGGCGCCGAATGCGTCGTCCTGCTCCCCATCGACTGCCCGCTGCTCGACCCGCGCGAGCTCGAGCGCCTGCTGACCGGGATGCCAGAGCGCTACGTCGCGATCGTCCCCGACCGTCACGGCACCGGCACGAACGCGCTCGCGCTCGCGCCCCCAGACGTGATCGCGCCCTCCTTCGGGGAGGGCAGCTGCGCTCGCCATGTCGCCGCCGCACGCGCGGCCGGCGTCCCCTTCAGCGTCGAAGGGCTGGCGTCGCTGGCGCTGGACCTGGACACGCCGGCCGACGTGGTCGCCCTGACCATGGAGCTGGAGAGGGACCGCGGGCGCGCGAGGCGAACGGCGAGAGTGCTGGGCATATGAGCTCGCTCCAGGCGTTTGGCGTCGTGGGCCTGCCCGAGATCGAGGAGGGGACGAACCTCGGCGAGCTGATCGCCGCCGCGGCAGGACCGCGCGACGGCGACGTCGTCGTCATCGCCCAGAAGGTCGTCTCCAAGGCGGAGGGCCGCGTGCGCCGGCTCTCGTCGGTGAGCCCAGGCGCGGAGGCGCACCGCCTCGCAGCCGAGATGGGCAAGGAGCCGGCCCTGGTCGAGCTGATCCTCGAGGAGAGCGCCGAGGTGCTCAGGGCCGAGCGCGGCGTCCTGATCACCGAAACCCGCCACGGCTTCGTCTGCGCCAACGCCGGCATCGACGCCTCCAACCTGCCCGAGGCCGGCACGGTCTGCCTCCTGCCCGAGGACCCGGATGCCTCCGCTCGTCAGCTCAGGAGCGAAATCACTGCTGCCATTGGGGAGCATGGGGTGGGACTCGCCGGACACTCAGCGCGAAGCGCGTCCGCCGAGTCCAGCCCATGCTCCCCCCAACCATCGCGGTGGTAATCAGCGACAGCTTTGGAAGGGCTTGGCGTCTGGGCCAAACCGAGGTGGCAATCGGCTGTGCCGGCCTCATGCCTCTAGACGACTGGCGCGGCCGAGCCGACTCGCACGGACGCAAGCTGGAAGCGACCCTGATCGCGGTGGCCGACGAGGCCGCTGCCGCTGCCGACCTGGTGCGCGGCAAGGACAGCCGCATCCCGGCCGTGATCGTTCGCGGCCTCGACCGCTTCGTCACCGCGGACGACGGCCCCGGGGCCGCCGCCCTGCGCCGGCCTTCCGACGAAGACCTCTTCCGCTAGACGGAGAGCACGGCGGCGCCGTGAAGGTTGCCGTCGCGGATCGCACCGAGCGCCTCGTTCGCGGCCTCCAGCGGATGGATCTCCACCTCGGTGCGCACCGGCACCTGCGGCGCCAGAGCCAGAAACTCCTCGCCGTCCTGCCTGGTCAGGTTGGCGACCGAGCCAAGCGTGCGCTCGCCCCAGAGCTCCGCGTAGGGGAAGCTCGGGACGTCGCTCATGTGGATGCCGGCGCTGATGATCCGCGCGCCCTTGGCGCTCGCCCGCAGAGCCGTCGTCATCAGGGCGCCGACCGGGGCGAAGACGATCGCCCCGTCGACCTCCTCCGGCGGCGCCTCCTCCGAGGAGCCCGCCCACTCGGCGCCCAGCTCGCGCGCGAAGGACTGGCCCTCCTCGTCGCCCGGGCGGGTGAAGGCGAACACCCGCCGCCCCTGGTGCGCGGCGACCTGGCAGAGGATGTGGGCCGAGGCGCCGAAGCCGTAGAAGCCGATTCGCTCGGCGTCGCCGAGCAGGCGCAGCGCCCGGTAGCCGATCAGTCCGGCGCAGAGCAGCGGCGCCGCCTGCTCGTCCGGGTAGCCCTCGGGGAGGGGGAGGCAGAAGCGCTCGTCAGCCACCGCCAGCTCGGCGTAGCCGCCGTCGACGTCATAGCCGGTGAAGCGAGCGCGGTCGCAGAGGTTCTCGCGCCCGCTCGTGCAGTAGCGGCACTCGCCGCAGGTCCAGCCCAGCCAGGGCACTCCGACCCGGTCCCCGACCGCGAAACGCTCCGCCCCCTCCCCGGCCTCGGCCACCGTGCCGACTATCTGGTGCCCCGGCACCAGGGGCAGCTTCGGCTCGGTCAGGTCCCCGTCGACGATGTGCAGGTCGGTCCGGCAGACCCCGCAGGCGCTGACCGAGAGCAGGATCTGCCCCTGCCCGGGTCGCGGCTCCACGAGCTCAGCGGGCCGCAGGGCCTCCCGCTGGCGCTCCAGGAGCATGGCGCGCATTGCTCAGGGCGATGCTTCGAGATAGACGCAGTTGCCTTCGGAGCTGAGATGGAGCGCGAGAGCTTCCGCGTCGAGCGTGTCGCCTTCGAGCTGCATTTCCTCGACGCTGCCGTCCTCGTTGAATAGCTGCAGGACGATTTCCACGCCCGCTTCCTCGCCTTCCTCCGCATCGGGCGCCAGGACGATCGTGATCACGTATTCGTCCCCCTCGCAGCTTTCCAGCACGGGCCCACGCGAGGGAACCGGCTCAGGCCCGCCTCCGTCCGGACTTTCCGGTGCCGCGACGGGCAACGAGGGCCCCTCTGGCGGAGCCTCCACATCTGTTGCTCCATCAGAGGGGACCTCGGCGCCCGGCTCCGCCGGTTCAGGCGCAGGCGCCGCAGATGGCACCTCGGCGACAGCAACGATCCGCGCGGGCGCGACGGCCAGAGCGATCGATGGGTCCTCCACCTCGCTCGCTCGCCCTGCCGCCGCTTCAGCAGGCTCGACACCGGGCCGCGCGACCGTTGCGTCGGCGACGAATGCGCGCCGCTCGGGAGGCAGGGCGATCGCCTCGCCCACTCCGGCTTCGAAAGCCGGCAGGTCCAGGCGCGGCTCCACCGGGTCCGCCCCCCAAGGCTCAAAGCCGAGAAGGGCAATCAGCCCAAGCACCACCGCGAAGCCCAGCAGCGAGAAGGCCGCCAGCCCCGGAAACCCCTCCCCTGGTGACGTCCGAGAACCGATTGGGCAACCATATGCCCTGACTCAGTAGGTCTCAACTATCTCGTACAAGGTCGTGCGCTGGGCGGGCTCGCGACCGCCGGCGCGGGCTGCCCCGATCAGCTGATCGGGCTCCAGCCGGACGCCGTGCTGGGAGCCCGCCATGCGGGAGATGTTCTCCTCCATCAGCGTGCCGCCGAGGTCGTTGACGCCCCAGCGCAGCGCCTCGGTGGCCGCCTCGAGGCCCATCTTCACCCAGCTCGCCTGCAGGTTGGGGATCGTCCTGCCCAGGGCCAGGCGGAAGGCAGCGGTGTGCTTGAGGTTCTCGGCCGCGGAGATCTCCTCGATCCCGTGCGTGCGGCCGAGCATGGTGTTGAAGGGGATGAAGCTGAGCGGGACGAACTCGGTGATGCCGCCGGTCCGCTCCTGCAGCGCGCGGACGACCTGCATGTGCCGGGCCAGCTCGCGCGGCTCCTCGATGTGGCCGAACATCACGGTCGAGGTAGAGCGCAGGCCCGCCCGGTGGGAGGCCTCGATGATCTCGACCCAGCGCTGCGCCGGCAGCTTGTTCGGCGAGATCCGCTGCCGCACGCCGTCGTCGAGCACCTCCGCGGCGGTCCCCGGGGTCGAGCCGAGGCCGCATTCGATCAGGTACTCGAAGACCTCGTCCGCGCTCCTGCCGGAGCGCTCGCACATGTGGTCGACCTCCATCGGCGAGTAGGCGTGCAGGTGCAGCTGCGGCGCCACCTCCTTCGCAAGCCGCAGCCACTTGCCGTACGCCTCAAGGGTCAGGTCGGGATGGATCCCCCCCTGCATGCAGAGCTCCGTCGCGCCGAACTCGACCGCTTCCCGAATCCGCTCGGCAAATTCCCCCTCCGAGACCTCATAGGCATCCGGCGACCGCCGCCCCTGCCCGAACCCGCAAAAAGCACAGCCGACCACGCAGATGTTGGTGAAGTTGATGTTCCTGTTGACGACGAAAGTGACCCGGTCACCCACAAGCTCTTTTCGAAGCTCGTCCGCCGCCACTCGCATTTCCTCGACGACCTCGGGCCGCGTCTCGGCAAACAGCGCAGTCAACTCATCCTCGGAGAGCTCCACCCCCTCGCGCCCCTTGGCAATCGCTTCCGGTGCAAGCCCCCCGTCCAGCGTCTCTTCGCTCCGACGACCGGACCCTCTACGCGGAATGAAGCTCCAGTACTTCAGCTTGATCACGTCGAGGACCCCCTGCTCCATCCACTCCGAGTCCATGTACTGCGGGTAGACGCACAGCCTCTCCGTCAGCGCATAGCCCCTGGGAGCCAGAGACTTTCTGACCTCGTGGGGACTCGGGAACGCGTGCTCAGGGGAAATGTGGTCTCCATTTGCTGACAGCCCACCGAGATCAGTCGCTCCCGCTTCCACCAGCTCATCCCAGCTGTCCGACAGATTCGGCGGCACCTGCACCCCGACATCCGGCATCAACCGCTTGCACTCGGCAATCAACCGCTTGATGTCGTCGACGGACACCGGACTTGCCCAAGCCGGCAAGGGCGACGGGGACCCCTCTGATGGGAACTCGCGAAGCAACTCAACCTCTGTACCGCCATCACGATCCCGCTGCGGAGCCCCAGCAGAGGGGTCCCCGTCGCCCCCCCACCGTTCGCGAGCAGCTTCGTCAGCGATGTCAGCGACTTCCGCGCCGTAGTACTTCGGGTGAGGCACGAAGTTCTGCAGGATGACCTCTTGAAGGTGTCCGTAGCGGTTGTGCAGATCAGCAAGCGCTTCTAGGGACGCGACCTGCTCCTCCTCGGTCTCGCCGATGCCAACCAGGATGCCGCTTGTGAACGGAATCTTCAGCTCGCCGGCGGCCTCGATGGTCGCCAGCCGCTGCGTCGGATGCTTCGTTGGGGAGCCAGCGTGGACCGTATCCATGAGGCGCTCAGAGACGGACTCCAGCATCAGCCCCTGGGACGCCGTGACCTCTCGCAGGCGCGCAAGGTCGGTGCGGCCGAGCACTCCGATGTTCGTGTGCGGAAGCAGCCCCCGTTCCAAAGCTCGTTCGCAGGCCCAGACGACGTAGGAGGTGAAGTCGTCGTGGCCCCATTGCGCCAGCTTCGAAGCTACGACGGGGTTGACCTCCGGCCGCTCCCCCGTGAGCACTAGGAGCTCCTTGGCGTTTCGTTTCAAAGCCTCGTCCAGAAGGCTCTCGACCTCTTCAGGCGAGCGGATATGCGCCTGGTGTGTCGCGAACGCGCAGTACTTGCAGTAGCACTGGCAGGTGCGGGAGAGGGAGAGCGTGTAGTTCCGCGAAAAGGTGACCCGGCGCACGTCCGCCAAGCTACTGCAAGAAGACGAAGGGCCGGCACAAGGCCGGCCCTTTGCTCAAAGCAAGTCGAATCGAGGGATCAACGAGCGCCCTCGGAGTACTTCGGCGCCGGAGGCCTGACCGGCTCAGCCGGCTCGGTGGGCGGCAGCTTCGCGCCTTCCAGCACGAACTTGAAGACGACCGCCGCGAGCAGCGAGCCGACGATCGGCCCTAGCAGGTAGGGCCAGACGGCGCCCCACTCGTTGGCGACCAGCGCCGGACCGAACCAGCGGGCGGGGTTGTAGGAGCCGCCGCTCAGCGGGCCGCCGACCATGACGATGAAGCCCAGCGTGGTGCCGATCGCCAGGGGCGCCCACTCCTTGAAGCTCTTGCGCGAGAAGACCGCGGCGAGGATCACCAGCACCAGGCAGAAGGTTCCGATCGCCTCGATGATCATGCCCTGGAAGTCGCCCGCAAGCAGGCCGCTCACCGTTGCGGCGCCGTAATTGGTGGCGCGTCCCTCGTCGAGCAGAAGGCCCTTGCAGAGCAGCGCGCCGAGAACGCCGCCCGAGAACTGGGCGAGCGCGTAGATCAGCGCGTCGATCGAGGAGATCCGTTTGATTGCCCAGGCAGCCAGCGTCACAACCGGGTTGAAGTGCCCACCGCTGACCACGCCGAACATGACGATGAGGCCGAAGAGCAGGAAGGCGTGGACGAGGCCGATCACCGCGAAGTCGGTGCCGAAGCTCGCCTGTTCGCCGGTGGAGAGGAACAGCACGATGACGGTGGTGACGAAAAACACCAGCAAGAAGGTGCCGATCAGCTCAGCAAGATATGCCGCAAGTCCTCGTTCCTGCACTCTTTCCTCCTAGGTCCCTTGATTCGACTGGGCGGCGCCAGTCTACCCAGATCGAGAGAAGGAATAAGCTGCCCGGCTCGATGAGGGTGTTCGTCGCGCTGCTGGCGGCCGCCCTGCTGCTCTCCGGCATCGCCGGCTGCGGCGGGGACGGCGCTGAACCGGGCGCGCCAGCCGGCGCGACGCTCGTGCTCGACTTCACGCCGAACGCGGTCCATTCCGGCATCTACGCCGCCCAGGGGCAGGGCTACTACGGTGACGCCGGGGTGGATCTGACGATCCGCCCGCCGGGGGAATCCACAGATGGCCCGAAGCTGCTCGAGACGGGTCGCGCCGAGTTCGCGGTCCTCGACATCCACGACCTCGGGATCGCGCGCGAACGCGGGCTGGACCTGGTCGGCGTGATGCCGCTCGTCCAGCGACCGCTCGCCGCGGTGATAGCCGGCGACGACGTCGCCCGGCCGCGCGAGCTCCAGGGACGGACCGTGGGCGTCACCGGGTTGCCCTCCGACGAAGCGGTGATCGACTCCGAGGTGAGCGCCGACGGCGGCGACCCGGAGGCTGTGAAGCGGGTGACCATCGGCTTCAACGCCGTCTCGTCCCTCCTCGCGGACAAGGTCGATGCCGTGACGGGCTTCTGGAACGCCGAGGGCGTGGCGCTGCGCGCTCGCCGCGTCCCGGTCCGCATCTTCAAGGTCGACCGCTACGGCGCCCCCTCCTATCCCGAGCTGGTCCTGACGACCAGCGGCGACACCCTGCGGAACGATCCCGGGCTTATCGCCTCGACGGTCGAGGCGACCCGGCGGGGCTACGAGCTCGCCACCAGCCAGCCGGGCAGGGCGCTGGACGATCTCCTCGCCGCGGCACCGGCCCTCGACCGCGAAGAACAGGCCGGGCAGCTGAACGTCCTGCTGGCGGACCTGCGGCCGGCCCCATTCGATCCGGCGGTGCTTCGCGCCTGGGCGGCCTGGGACCTCGAGCACGGGCTGCTGAAGCGGCCGCTGGACGTCGATGCCGCGTTCTCCGAACCCTGACGTCCCGTCCCAGATACGCTTCGCCCGTGAGCCTGGCCGCCGACTTCCAGCAGGTGCTCGACTCGATGCCGCCCGACTGGACGGACCTCGAGCTCGACCTGCGGATCGACGACGAGAGCCGCTACGTGGACACCGCGGTCGCCCTCAGTCAGGTCAACGCCCAGCCCTACTCGAAGGCAGAGTGGGACTGGCGGCTCCTGGTCGCCCACAGCTTCGGGCACGCCGCGGCGGCGGAGACGGTCAAGGGCGTGCTGGCCAAGCTCGACGCCGACGGCGTCGGCGGCGAGATGGCCGTCCGCGAGGTTCGCGAGGGACGGGCCGAGGTCGTGCAGATGTGGGGCCGCCCGGAGAGCGTTCGCGAGGAGTTCCGCGAACGCCGCTCGCTCTAGGACCTCGATGGCGAAGGTCCTGGCCATCGTCACCGACCTGATGCTGGCAAGCCGCGTGCAGGAGAGCCTCCGTGCCGGCGGCCACGAGGTATCCGTAGTCCCCGCCCTTCCAGACCCCCTGGAGGCCGACGCAATCGTCTGCGACTTGGACACCGCCGACCTCAACACCCTTGCAGCCGCCCCCATCCCAACCCTCGGCTTCTACTCCCACATAGATGTAGAGACCAAGAAATCTGCCGAAGCCGCCGGAATCACCCAAGCCATCCCCCGCTCGCGCATGGCCCGCGAACTCCCGGACCTAATCAACAAGCTGCTCGCAAGCTGACCCCCGGCGAGACGGACGGGGACCCCTCTGATGGGAACTCGCGAAGCAACTCAACCTCTGTGCCGCCATCACGCTCCCGGTGCGGAGCCCCAGCAGAGGGGTCCCCGTCCGTCTTACTCGACCGGCGGCAAAAGATCAGGCCCAGGAATCGGCGTCCCATGAGGATCGTGACTAGGCTCGCCCAACTTCGCGGCCATCAAAAGCTCCAGCTCCTCGGAGATGTAGTGCTCGAGCACCTCGGCCTCCTCGTGGACGCGGTCGTCGGGCATCCCCAGCGCCTCGGAGAGGTAGGCCTCGATCAGGCGGTGGTGGCGGATCACCTCCAGCGCCACCTTCTCCCCCGCCGGGGTCAGCGTGACGCCCTTGTAGGGCAGGTACTCGACCAGGCCGAGATCGTCCAGTCGCTTCAGCATCGAGGTCGCGGTTCCCGGCGCCACGCCGAGACGCTCGGCGAGCTCGCCGTTGGTGACGGGCCCGGCACGCTTGCTGGAAACGGCGTAGATCGCCTTCGCGTAGTCCTCGATCGCCTCCGTCCCCGGGACGCGCCGCGGGCTCGTGCCGCCGGTCGCCATCAGACCGAGACCAGCAGGCCGGTTACGTAGAGCAGAGCGATCCCGGCGAGCAGGCCGGCGACGGAGAGCGGGTGCAGGATCCGTCCTTCCTCGTCGCGCATCGCCGGGGCGATCTGGACGATGACCCTGGCGATCGCGCCGACGCCGACGCCGAAGAGCAGCGCCGCCAGGCTGGGGTTGAAGGCGGCGGCGCCGATCCAGGCGCCGAGGATCGCGGGGGCGCCGGCGATCAGGCCGAGGACGGCGAGGTGGCCGAACCGGGCCCCGGCCGTCGGCCCGGCGCCCTCGCGCAGCGGCGCCACGATCGCCAGGCCCTCGGTGGTGTTGTGGATCGCGAAGCCGACGACGAGGAAGGCGCCGAGGGCGAGCGCTCCGGTCGCGTAGGCCGAGCCGATCGCCAGGCCCTCGCCGAGGTTGTGGAGGCCGATCCCGATCGCGACCAGGAGCGCCATGTAGAGCCCGCCCTGGGCCATGGCCCCGCCCTCCTTGCGCGCGCTGCGCCGCCGGGCGAGGTAGGCGTCGACGCCGGCCAGCAGCAGGTAGGCGACCAGCGCTCCGGCGAAGACCAGGGCGGAGCCGCCGAAGGCGCTCGGCGCCGTGGCGGCGATCTCCAATCCCTCGAGCGCGGCGTCGATCCCCAGCAGCGCCAGCAGGCCGACCGTGAAGGCGATCAGGGCGCCGACCCAGCGGGCGTCGATGCGGCGGACGAAGGGCAGCCAGAGCAGGCCGAGGGCGATCGGGATCACGCCGACGTATACGCCGAGCAGCGCCATCAACCCGTAGAAGCTGAGGTCGGCCTCCGGCGTTTCCGCGGCGACGGGGATCGAGGCGTCGACGGTCCCGCCCGAGGCGGTGAGGACGAAGATCTCGTAGGCCTCGCCTTCGACCCAGGGATAGGAGATCGTCAGCGTGGTCGAGCCCAGCCTGCCGATCTCGGTGCCCTCGCCGGCGCTGAAGGGCGCGTAGGCGTCGTTGACCGCGACCTGGGCGAGGTCGACCGGGTCGGGGCCGTCGTTGCGCAGGGTCAGCTCGATCTCACCGGGTCGCAGCACCGTCCGTTCGACCACGACCTCCTCGACCGGCGGGCCGGTTCGCTCGCCCAGCCCGGGGCCGCCGAGCAAGGCGAAGGAGCCGATCGCCGCCGCGATCAGGGCTAGGGGAATCAGGCCCAGCGCCCAGGCGGGTAGGCGCCCGCCGGCCAGCGGCTCGGCGCGGCTCCCGGCCTCCATCAGGCCCGCCTCCCGGCGCCGCCCCAGGGGAGGTCGCAGTACGCGGCGGCCGCCGCGGCGGCGTTCAGCCGCGAGGGGTTGCCGACCCTGAAGAAGCCCGACCAGCCCAGCTCGGCGAACTCGCTGACGTGGGCGTGGAACATGTAGTCGCCGTCGAAGGGGAACTTCATCTCGGCGATGCCGCGCTGGCCCTGGCCCTGGATCACCGTGTCGGTGTACTCGCTCGGCTCCAGCGAGGTCCCGGTCGGGTAGTACTGGAAGAAGTTGGCGTGGACGTGGAAGGAGTTGAGCGGGTCGTACTCGAGCACGTTGACCAGATAGATGCGCAGGAGCTCGTCGCGGCCGACCTGGATCGGCTCGTTGACGTAGTGGAAGCCGACCGTGTTGACCGCGTAGATCTCGTTGCCGAGGTCGAAGTTGGTGTCGAAGCCGTTCATCACCATCACCATCTCGTCGGCTTCGGGCCGGCCCTGCTTGGGGTCGATGACGAAGGCGCCGTAGAGGCCGCGCGAGATGTGGCTGGCAAGGGGCGAGACGTGGCAGTGGTAGAGGTGGAGGCCGAACGGCTCGGCGTCGAATTCGTAGGTGAACCTCTCCCCCGGGCCGATCTGGCCGCCGCCGCGGTTTTCGCCGATCCCCGGCATGCCGTCCATCAGCGCCGTGTGGATGCCGTGGAAGTGCATCGTGTGCGGGTGTTCGGAGGCGTTGAGGAAATGCAGCCGCAGCTTCTCCCCCTCGCGAGCGCGCAGGGTCGGGCCGGGAACGCGGCCGTTGTACGTCCAGGCTTCGTACTTGACGCCCGGCGCGACTTCGATCTCCTTGTCCTGGGCGACGATCTCCCACTCGCGCAGCACGCGGCCGCTGGCAAGGCGCCTGGTCTTGCCGTAGTCGAAGTCGCGCAGCAGCTCGGTCGGGTGAAAGCCGTTGGCGCGGTGGTTGACCGAGCGGCCGGGGGCGAAGCCGGCGTGGGCGAAGGCCTCGTGGCCGGCGTGGCCGGACATCGCGCCGGCGGCGCCGGGACCGCCGGTCTCGCGAGGCAGTAGGCCCTGGACGATCGGCAGGCTGGCGCCGGCGGCGAGGGCGCCGCCAAGCATCTTGCGCCTGCTGAGGCGAGAGCTCACGTCTTTGTCCCGAAATGAGATTTAGACACGTCTAAATGATTTTGACAGATCTAAAAGACGTGTGGTGGGGGCGGTGGGGATGACCCCTCCTCGCAACAGCGGGGAGGCTCGTCGGGGTCATCCCCACCGCCCTGTCACGGAGCTTCCTAGAATCGGGGCATGGCCGAAGCGGTGACAGTCGAGCTCGATGCCCAGTACAGGCAGCTGCGGGAGGAGTGCGGGCTGCTCGATCGCTCGGGGCGGGGGAAGCTGCTGCTTAGGGGTGCTGAAGCTGCCGAGTACCTACAGGGACAGCTGACGAACGACATAGAGAGCCTTGGACCCGGTGAGGGTTGCTATGCGGCGTTGCTGGACCGCAAGGGGCACATGCAGGCCGACATGAGAGTGCTCCGCCTTTCCGGTGCGCCTTTTCCCCTCATATCGGGGGAAAGGACCACCGGAGCGGAGGTGGCGGAGGCGATCTGGGTCGATACCGAGCCGGAGCCTTTGCCCGCGGTTCGCCGCCACCTCGAGACCTACAAGATCGGGCGCGAGGTGGAGGTGGAGGACGTGACCGAGGAGCGGGCGATCCTCTCCCTGATCGGACCGCGCAGCGCCGACCTGGCAGGCGCCCCTCCGCTGCCCGAATACGCAAGCGAGACGATCCCCGTGGGGGGAACCGAGTGCCTGGCGGTCGGCACCCCCGATGGAATCGACCTGATTGCGGCGGCCGATGACGCGGGGCGGTTGCGCGCGGCGCTCGGCGACGCGGGCGCGGTCGAGGTCGGTCCCGAGGCGGCGGAGATCCTCCGCATCGAGGCGGGGACGCCGCGCTTCGGGGCCGAGATGGACAGCGGCACGATGCCGGCCGAGGCCGGCATCGTCGAGCGCGCCGTCGACTTCGAGAAGGGCTGCTACATCGGCCAGGAGACCGTCGCCCGGCTCCATTACAGAGGCAAGCCCAACCGCCACCTGCGGGGGCTGCGGCTCACCGCCCCGGTCGCCGCCGGCGCGGCGCTGGCGCTGGGCGAGAGGGAGGTCGGCAGGGTCGCCAGCAGCTGCGTCTCCCCCCTCCACGGCCCGATCGCGCTCGCGGTCCTGCGCCGCGAGGCGGAGCCGGGTGCCGAGCTGATCGTAGGTGAAGATGGCGTTACGGCCCGCGTGGTCGACCTTCCCTTCGGCTAGTTTTCGCCGAGATGGGTCGTGGGAGCAGATTCGCCGCCGGATGCGTGCTCGGAGCGCTGGCCCTCGCCACGGCGGGGTGCGGAGCCGAGGAGAACTCCAACGAACCGCGGCCGCAGCCGCCGACCCGGGTCAGCGTCACGATCACGCCGAAGGCGATCACCGTGGAACCCCCGCGGATCGCGATTGGCCCTGAACCGAACCAGCAGATCCCCCAGAACAAGCACGCGGATCAGCCCACGATCGACTCCGACGCCCCGGTCGACGTCGTCTTCGTCACCGCCAACCTGACCGACTTCGACTCGAAGCTGGAGGTCCGGGGACCAAAGGACGCCGCCTCCGGCCTGCTGGTGGCCAACGGCAATGGCTCGATGCTGACCTCGCTGCCGACCGGCGTCTACACGGTCGGCGCCGCCGACGTCCCCGGTGCCGAGCCCGCCCGCTTCGCCGTCGGCCCCTATCGCACCTCCTCCGAGAACGACCTGCTGTTGCCATAGACCGCGGCTCGAGTGGTCGATTGACCACCCCATAGGTGGGTCAATCGACCACTCGCCATCACCGGCGGCTCCGTCTGAGGCACGCGTCACCATCGTCGGGTGACCATCGTTCTCGCGATAGCCGTGCTCGCGCTTGCCGCGGCGCTCGTCTACGTCGTCGCCCGGCGCCCCGAGCCCCAGCCGCCGCTCGACCACGGGCCGGCGCTCCAGGAGGCGACCTCGAAGGCGGTCGCCGATCTGCTCAGGGTCAACGAGGAGTCGCGCCGGGCCGACACGCAGGCGGCCGAGGCAGCGCTCGACAAGCGCCAGGCGGAGATCAAGGCGCTGGCAGAGCGGATCGCCAAGGGTCAGGAGAAGATCGAGGCGGAGGTGCGCAAGCGCGGCGAAGGCGACCTGCAGACGCGCACCCTGCTCGAGCAGATGGGACAGACGGTCGGCAACCTCAACACCGAGACCGCCGGGCTGAAGAAGGCGCTGCGCCAGCCGCAGACGCGCGGCCAGTGGGGCGAGCTGCAGCTGCGCCGCTGCATCGAGATCGCCGGCATGACCGAGCACGTCGACTTCGAGATGCAGGAGACGCTGCACACCGATGACGGCCGCCTGCGGCCCGACGCGCGCTTCCTCCTGCCCGAGGGGCGCAGCTTCGTCGCCGACTCGAAGGTCCCGCTCGACGCGTTCCTCGACGCCCAGGAGGCCGAGGTCGAGAGCGAGCGCCGCGCCCACCTCGAGCGGCACGCGCGACAGGCGCGCGAGCACGTCCGCGCACTCAGCTCGAAGGACTACCAGGGGCAGTTCAAGGCCGGCGAGACGCCGGACCTGGTGATCTGCTTCATCCCCAACGAGCCGGCGCTGCACGCCGCCTTCACCGCCGACCCCGAGCTCTTCGACTACGCGCTGAAGCTCAACGTCCTGCTCGTCAGCCCAACCTCGCTGATCGGCCTGCTGCGCACGATGGAGCTCGGCTGGCGCCAGGAGCGAATGGTCGCCGAGGCGGCCGAGATCGCCGACGCCGCCGGGACCATGCACGCTCGCTTCGCCAAGTTCCTCAGCGACTTCGACAAGGTCGGCAGGGGCCTGACCTCGGCGGCCAACGCCTACGACTCCGCGGTCGGCTCGATGGAGCGCCGTCTGCTGCCGCAGCTGCGCAAGGTCGAGTCGCTCGGGGTCACCCCGAGCAAGGCGATCGAGCCGCCGGAACCGGTCGAGATCACGGTGCGCGAGATCACGGCCCCCGAGCTGCGCGAGGCCGATACTCCCGTGCTCGATTAGGATTCGGCACCCGTTCCCGAAAGACCCGCGGAGGACCTCAGTTGGCCGTTGACACGAGCGCAATCGCGAAGTTGGACGTCGAGCCCGGAACCCTGCCCGAGACGATGGCGGCCTGGGTGATCCGCGAGGAGCGGGAGGGCGAACCGACCGACGCCTTCCAGCTCGAGCAGATCGAGGTTCCCGAGCCCGGGGCCTTCGAGGTGGTCGTCCGCGTGATGGCGGCAGGGGTCAACTTCAACAACGTCTGGGCTGCGATGGGCAAGCCGGTCTCGGTCTTCCCCTACGGCGACCACCCCGAGTACGGGCACCACATCGGCGGCTCCGACGCCTCGGGAATCGTCTGGAAGGTCGGCGAGGGCGTCACCCGCTGGAAGCCGGGCGACGAGGTCGTCGTCCACTGCAACCAGGCCTCCTACGAGGACGTCGAGGTCCACGGCCTCGACCCCCTGGCGGCGCCGAGCCAGAAGATCTGGGGCTACGAGACGACCTGGGGCTCATTCGCCCAGTTCACCAAGGTGCAGGCGCAGCAGCTCCTCCCCCGCCCCCAGAACCTCTCCTGGGCAGACTCCTCCGCCTACGGGCTGACCTACTTCACCGCCTACCGGATGCTGATCGACCAGTGCAAGCTGCAGCCCGGCCACAACGTCCTGATCTGGGGCGCCGCCGGCGGCCTCGGCGTCTTCGCCGTGCAGCTCTGCAAGGCGGCCGGCGCCAACGCGGTCGGCGTCGTCTCCTCCGAGGAGAAGGGCGAGCTGATCAAGCAGCTCGGCGCCGTCGACTACATCAACCGGGCCGAGTTCGGCGAGATGATGCGGACCAAGGAGAACCTCACCGACCCCGCCGCCGACAAGGAGCGTTTCAAGGCCTCGCGGGGCTTCGCCAAGCGGGTCAAGGAGATCCTCGGCGAGGCGCCCGACATCGTCTTCGAGCACGTCGGGCAGGCGACCTTCCCGACTTCGGTCTTCGTCGTCAAGCCGTTCGGCAAAGTCGTCATCTGCGGCGCCACCTCGGGCTTCCAGCTCGACTTCGACGTGCGCTACCTGTGGATGCGCCAGAAGCAGATCATCGGCTCGCACTTCGCCAACGCCTATGAGTGCATGAAGGCCAACCAGCTGATGGCCGAGGGCAAGGTCCGCCCGGTGATCTGGAAGACGATGGGCTTCGACGGCGTCGCCGAGGCGCACCAGCTCCTGCACGAAAACAAGCACCTCGGCAAGATCGCGATCCTGGTCGGGGCGGAGTCCGAGGAAGAGGGCCAGAACGAGGACGGCCCGGGCGCGATCCGGGCGGAGGTGGGGGCCTGATGAGCGAGGTTTGCGTGCTGGACTGGCACGTCGCCCCCTTCCGGGCAGACCGCTTCCTCGACCTCTGGGAACCGGCGGCGGCGAGGATGCCCGCCTTCGGCGCCAAGAGCTGGTCGCTGACCCGCTCGACCGACGATCCCCTGGCGATCCGACAGTCCTCGGTCTGGGAGAGCCGCACGGACTTCGAGCGCTACTGGTTCTCGGAGGAGATCGAGAACGCCCGTGCCACCGTCATCGACCTCTACGACATCCCGATCCTGCCGACCTGGCACACCCTGATCGCCACTGAATAGCCGCCCCCGGACGCGGGAGCCCGGGCGCGAGATCGCCGGGTGTGATTAGCGCGCCCGGGCGGGAGCGGAGGAGGCGGCGCCTGGTTCAGGCGCGCTCGAGCGGGGCCATCGTCAGGCCCGCTGAGTTGAGCTGCTGCCAGTAGTGCTCGGCCGGCTCGCGCGGCCCCGACCAGACGATCGCCATGCCGTTGTTGTGGATGCTCTCGGCCAGCTCGTGACCCTTCTCCAGCGATACCCCCGGCAGCACGCGCGCCAGGGACTGAGCCACGTGATCGAACGTGTTGTGGCTGTCGTTGCGTACGATCACGCGCCAGTCGCCCCCCAGGTCCGAGCCTGGCCCGTCGGTGCGGGGCCTCTCCACCGTCGAAGTCGACACCCTCGCCATTATGCGCAAAGTCGCTGCACCGGGAAGGGCGGGACCTGCAGTGACATCCACCATTCGTCTTAAAGTGGACTTAACTACTCAAGTTAGTTATAGCTTAGACTCCTATGAGCAATGCAAACAATTTTGGAGGCATGGAGCCGTGCGACCGCGCCCCATATCGATTGACCAGCGCCTGGCCAGGGCCCTCTCCAGCTCGCTGAGAGCGGAAGCCCTGGCCCTCATAGGCGAGGGAGTCGACAGTCCCAAGCAGATCGCCGAGAGGCTCGGGCTCGACGTCCGCCACGTCGCCTACCACGTCCGCGTGCTGAGGAACCTGGGCTGCATCGAGCTGGCGGAAACGCAGCCGCGACGGGGGACCGTCGAACACATCTACCGGCTGGCTGACCAAGCGCTGGAGAAGAACGACTAGGCAATCGGCCTAGTAGTAGGACGGGCCATCGGGGGTCCCTCCCCAGGCCGCTTCGCGGGAGTTCCTGGGGAGGGACCCCCGATGGCCCCGCACCCAAACCGACCCCACCCCTGAAACGTCCCCCGAAAACGCCCCAGACTGCGAAACCGGTCCCAGGGTCCCCAAGCTTTAAAAGAGCTTGGGGCGCCCGAAATGGCGCCGGGACATCTGAAGCTTGCGGGGAGCCGGTAACGGCTCGTGAGGAGGAGCTTTCGAAGCTAGTGCGCTGTCGAGGGGCGCGGGTGCCCCTCCCCAAAACACTCCAGCGAGGCTCCCGCCGAGCGTTTTGGGGAGGGGCACCCGCGCCCCCACACACACCCGCTAAAACGGACTGGGAACTCGAACTACGACGTCGTCGACCGTCGCCTGCGCGCCCTTGGCAACCTTGGCGGAACCAACGGAGAAGCCCGACGCACGGCCAGTCAGGTCCCCCGCCCCTTCGTCGGTGACGTCAGCAACCAGTTCGCCGCCGACGTAGGCGAGGATGCGGCAGCTTCCCTTTTCCTCGCCCTCGGTGATGTTGAAGGCGCGAAGCCTCAGGTCGTTCTCGCGGTCGACCCCCTGGATGGCGGGAACGTCCTTGGCGATCTGCAGGTACTCGATGCTGCCGTCGGCGAGGACCTTGCGCAGCTGGGCCTTGCGCTGGAAGGGGTAGGCAGCCAGCTGGTAGCGGGCGCCCCCGCCCGCCCGCAGGTCGAGGCCGAGGAAGGCGGCCTTCTGCACGGACTTCGGGGTCTTGCCGAGCAGTCGCTCGGTTGCCGCGATCTCCAGGTCCCGCCCGACCACCGGAGTGCGATAGGAGCACTCCCGGGTCTGCTTGCCGACGACGATGCCGAATGCGCCCTCGGAGGCGCCGCGGCCGCAGCGCTCGCCGGAGAGCTTGGCGATCTGCGCGAGCTGGCCCTTGCCCTCCATCCCATTGCGGTAGATGCCGACCAGGGCCGCCCTGGCCGTCGGGACGAGGGCCAGCAACGTGGCCGCCAGAGCGACGAGCGCGCCTGTGCGTAGTGCCTTCACAATCTCGCAGCCTAAACACAGGCAAGGGGGAAAGATGCGGCCCGGCGGCCGGTGAACGGCGTATTTCGAGGCGACCCAAATAAGATTGAAGGCGTGAGCGAGCACCGCCTTCCCGAGCGCGACCGTCCCTGGGTGATGCGCACCTATGCCGGGCACTCCGACGCCCGGCGCTCCAACGAGCTCTACCGCCGCAACCTGGCCAAGGGCCAGACCGGCCTCTCGGTCGCCTTCGACCTGCCCACCCAGACGGGTTACGACCCCGACCACGTCCTCGCCCGCGGCGAGGTCGGCAAGGTCGGCGTCTCGGTCGCCCACAAGGGCGACATGCACCAGCTCTTCGACGGGATCCCGCTCGACGAGATGAACACCTCGATGACGATCAACGCGACCGCCGCCTGGCTGCTCGGGCTCTACGTCACGGTCGCCGAGGAGAACGGCGTCGACCGCTCCAAGCTGAAGGGAACGACCCAGAACGACATCATCAAGGAGTACCTCTCCCGCGGCACCTACGCATTCCCGCCCGAGCCCTCGATGCGGCTGATCGCCGACATGGTCGCCTTCTCGGTCAACGAGGTGCCGAGCTGGAACCCGACCAACATCTGCAGCTACCACCTGCAGGAGGCGGGGGCGACGCCGGTGCAGGAGATCGCCTACGCCCTCTCCACCGGGATCGCCGTGCTCGACGAGGTGAAGGCACGCGGCCAGGTCGCCGACGCCGACTTCCCCAAGGTCTTCGGGCGCATCTCCTTCTTCGTCAACGCCGGCATCAGGCTGATCGAGGAGATCGGCAAGCTGCGCGCGATGGGCCGGCTCTGGAGCGAGATCGGCCGCGAGCGCTACGGCGTCACAGACGAGAAGATGCTGCGCTTCCGCTACGGAGTCCAGGTCAACAGCCTCGGCCTGACCGAGGCGCAGCCGGAGAACAACATCCAGCGGATCGTGCTCGAGGCGCTCGCGGTGACGCTGAGCCGCGACGCCCGCGCCCGCGCCCTCCAGCTGCCCGCCTGGAACGAGGCGATGGGCCTCCCCCGCCCCTGGGACCAGCAGTGGAGCCTGCGCATCCAGCAGGTGCTGGCCAGCGAGACCGACCTGCTCGAGTACCCCGATGTGTTCGAGGGCTCGGTGGTGATGGACGGGCTGGTCGAGGAGCTGATCGAGGGCGCCCGCGCCGAGATGGCCGTGGTCGAGGAGCACGGCGGCGCCGTCGCCGCCGTCCCGTACATGAAGGCCCGCCTGGTCGAGTCGCACCGCGAGCGGGTCGCCCGGATCGAGGCCGGCGAGCAGAAGGTCGTCGGCCAGAACAGCTTCACCGAGAGCGAGGACTCGCCGCTGACGGCGGGAGCCGACGGCGGCATCCTGACGCCCGACCCCGAGGTCGAGCGCGAGCGAGTCGAGGCACTCGAGGCATGGAGGCGCGAGCGCGACGAGGAGGCCGTGCAGGCCGCCTTGGCCGAGCTCGGCCGGGTCGCCGCCGACGACGGCGAGAACATCATGCCGGCGACGATCGCCGCCGCCAAGGCGGGGGCGAGCACCGGCGAGTGGGCCGAAGTGCTGCGCGAGGCCTTCGGCGCATACAGGGGCCCCACGGGCGTCAGCGGCGCCGCGCCCGCCGCCGACCGCGAGCAGCTGGAGCAGATTCGCCGCCGCGTCGACGAGGTCTCCGGCCAGATCGGGCACCGGATCAAGATCCTGGTCGGCAAGCCCGGCCTCGACGGGCACTCCAATGGCTCCGAGCAGATAGCCCTGCGTGCCCGCGACGCCGGCATGGAGGTGATCTACCAGGGGATACGGCTCACCCCCGAGGAGATCGCCGAGTCCGCCCTGCAGGAGGACGTAGACGTCGTCGGCCTCTCCATCCTCTCCGGCTCCCACCTGGAGCTGATCCCCGAGGTGGTGCGGTTGCTGCGTGAGGAGGACGTCGACGCACCCGTAGTCGTGGGCGGGATCATCCCGGTGGCGGACGCCGAGCGCCTGCGCGAAGCCGGGGTCGACGGCGTCTATACGCCGAAGGACTTCGACATCAACAAGATCATGGGCGAGATCGTCGACCTCGTCGCCCGTCGCGCGAGCGCCCGCGCGACGGCCTGAGCGCGCCGCGCAAGCGCCGAAGCCCCCGCCGCGCCACAATGGGGCGATGAGCGAGCTCAACGGGGACCGCTCGGCCTGGCTGCGCTGCTACCGCTGCTGGTCGGTGAACCTCGAGATCCAGATCCACTACTACGCGATCCGCCGTGTCGAGCCCGGCACCGGCATCCTCGCCGAGGGCGTCGACGAGGTGCAGGAGGCCCTCGTGCAATGCGTCGACTGCATGCACGACCAGCCCCACCTCACCTTCCAGGACAACCACGTGGTGCCGGTCGAGGACCGCTGGGAGCGGATGGTCGCCGGCACCCCCTGGGTCGCCTCCTGCACGGTCCGCGTCGACCAGGACCGGGTCGAGACCTGCTCGGGCCCCGAAGCGATCGAGTTCCTCACCTACGGCGCCTTTGGCGACGCCGGCGTGCGCGAGTTCTTCACCCACGTCCGCTTCCACAAGCACGACGAGGAGCAGATAGTCGTCCACCTGCTGGTCGAGCTCTACGCCCGCTCTGCCGAAGAGGCCACCGAGGTCCTCGAGGCCGCGGCTCACGGCCCGCTCGAGATCACCTCCCTGGCCGAGGAGTCCCGTCCCCCGGCTCACGCCTCAGACGAGGCGCACTGAAACGCGTGGACCCTTGCCGGGCCCGACCTCACGGATACCGGTAAGCGCTCAACCGGCTATTAACACGGGCAATTAGTCGATTGGTAGGCTTTTCCCTGCATTCTCCGAGCTTGCTAAAGCCGACGTGGCCCCTTGACGATGTATGCAGTGCTTGCGGTCGCTGAGACCCTGTGCTACATCGTAGGATGGCATCGCGGACAGGCGGGAGCGAGACAGCAAGCTGACTGATGATTCGATTTCTCTCCACCAACCGCGCCCCGGCTCTGCTTTGGCTGATCGTCGCCCTGGCGAGCCTGATCGCCGAGCTTCCCTCGGCCGGTTGCATCGTGCTCGCCGCGGCTGGAGCGGCATGTGCCCTCTCACTGCCCCAAGAGGCCCGCGTGCGCTTCGTCACCGCGATCGCGATGATCCCGGTCGCGATCGTCGACGCCCCGGCCTGGACGTTCGTCCTAGCAGGGGGGTTGCTCGCGATTGCCCTGACGCAATCCCCGGCGGCTGCCGTGCCGCCCCGGCTGGAGCGGATTCAGCGCCACCTCGAGTGGTGCCGCCGGCGCGGCGAGACCGCCCATCTTCTCTGGGTGCACGCACCCCATGTCGACCGGGAGACCGCGACGGCGGCGCTCGGCGCCTTTCGCGTCACCGACAACGCCGCGCTGCTCCACGAGGACAGGGAGCATGAGGAGATAGTGGCGATGGTCGACGACGCCAGCTTCGCCCGCGATGGCCTGGAGCGCCGGCTGCGCGCCGAGCTCGGCGAGGCGGCCGGGTTCGGATGGGCGGTCTTCCCCGAGGACGGAGTCACGCTGGAAGCGCTCTTCCGGCACGCCCGCATGGCTGCCGTCGCGTCGGCTTCGGTTGAATCTTCACCCAGGACTCAACCTCAGGCCTCGTTTCGACGATGGGGTAGCAGGCCCCATGCCGGGGCACCAGCCCGATCGCCGAATCAAGGATAGGAAACATGGACAACCCCTCAAAGGTAGCCTCCCGCAACGGGGGTAGCAGAGACCGTGTGCTCGTGACCGGCTGCGCTGGATTTCTCGGCAGCCAGACTCACAGAGCGTCTCCTTGCCAGCGGCCTCGACGTAATCGGGGTCGACTGCTTCACCGACTTCTATCCCCGCCCGCTCAAGGACCGCAACATCGCGGACCTCAAGCAGAACCCCGGGTTCGACCTGCAGGAACGGGACATCTCCTGCGACCCGCTCGACGACCTGGTCGAGAAGGCGAGCGTCATCTACCACCTCGCCGCGCAGGCAGGGGTGCGCGGCAGCTTCGGCGACGGCTTCCAGGTCTACCTGCGCAACAACGTCCAGGGCACCCAGCGGCTGCTCGAGTCGGCGGTGCGCAGCCCCGTCGACTCGTTCGTCTACGCCTCCTCGTCCTCCGTCTATGGAAACGCGGAATCCCACCCCACCCTCGAGACCGCGGTGAGGACGCCGGTCTCGCCATATGGCATGACCAAGTGCGCGACGGAGGAGCTGGCCGGGGTCTACGGACGCAATCACAACCTTCACGTGGTGGGCCTTCGCTACTTCACCGTCTACGGCCCGCGCCAGCGACCCGACATGGCCTTCTCGCGGTTCGTCGCCGCCGGGCTCGCCGGCGAGCCGATCACCGTCCTCGGCGACGGCCTGCAGGTTCGCGACTTCACCTACGTCGACGACGTGGTCGAGGGGACCCTGCTCGCGGCCGAGCACGGGACCGCCGGCGCCGTCTACAACATCGGCGGCGGCACGCCCGTGACGCTGCTAGACGCCATCCACCTGATCGAGGAGAAGATCGGCCGGCCGATTGCGATCGAGTACGGTCCGAGCGCCCGCGGCGACGCGCGGCAGACCGGTGCCGACACGACCCTTGCGCGCAAGGAGCTCGGGTTCTCCCCGTCGGTCTCGCTCGAGGAAGGCCTCGCTCGCCAGGTCGAGTGGACGATGGCCGGAAGTCGCGCGAGAGCGCACGCCGCCTAGGCCGGAAGGCCGGCCCCCACCGGTCTTCACAGGATGGTTTCGGCCCCCGAGCCCAGGGGGTAGCTATCATGAGCGTTCTCGCCGGCCGCGCCAAAGGGGGGAGCCCAGGTGGCGGTGCACATTTTGAACCCGGGGGAGTCCAGGATGATTCGTGCGATTACGACCTTTTTCGTCGCCGTGGGCCTGCTCGTGACGGCCACCGCAGCCAGCGCCCAGGTGGTGCCGAGGCTCGCCGACCTCGAGAGCCCAACCGGATCGCCATACGACTTCGACCAGGTGAGCAAGCGCTGCGCCACCACGATCGCGGCCCGCGACACGACCATCGCCTACTCCGGCAGGGCGTCGCTGAAGGTCCACACCCAGAACGAGGCCGCATGCGGAGGGGCCTACGCGCGGGGGCTCTTCCGGGCGAACTCCACTCGCCAACTCCTCGCGGGCGACGACTTCTGGTTCGGCACCGCGATCTACCTGCCGCCCGGCTTCTACGGTTCCCATACCGGATACACCGACCTCATCCGCCTCGACTCCTACGTCAACGACGACAGCACCAGCGTCGCCTTCGCCAACAGGGCGGAGATCAACTTCGCGAGCTGGAGCAACGACCTCCTCTACCTGCGCGCCGCGCGGGGCAGCACGCAGCAGACGCTGATCGGACCGGTCTCGCCTTCGGCGCTGCCGGAGGGAACCTGGAACTGGGTGGAGGTGCACGTCACGCTCAGCCCCCTCACCGGCGTCGCCCACACCGAGCTGAAGGTCAACGGCGAGTCGATTGGGGTGTCGAAAGCAGCCAACCTGTTCGCGCTCGCCGCGCCGTTCAACCGGCTCCGCTACGGGATCGTCTCGACCGCGACGAACGGCTCGGGGAACCTGACCGCCTACTTCGACCGGGCCTCCATCGACGCCACCGAGCGCGGACCGATCCAGCCGGAAACGCCCGACCCTGAACCTGAACCCGAACCCGAACCCGAACCGGAAGGCCCCGGCCCCGAACCCGTGCCGTCGCGAGTGGGGCTGTGGCGGCTCGGCGAGACGAGCGGGACCGTCGCGGCCGACGCGGTGGGAACCTCGCCAGGCGTCTATCTCAACGATCCCGCCCTGGGGGTACCCGGCATCGCCGGCGACAACGGCGACACCGCCGTCTCCTTCGACGGGCTGGACGACCACGTCGCGATCGCACCAGGGGAAGCACTGAACACGAGAGACGGCGTGACGCTGGAGGCATGGGTCCAAGCCAGTACGTACCGGGGCTCGATGATCCAGCGCACCAACTCCTATGAGCTGCGGCCCCAGGCCAACGGTAACCTCGTCTTCCGGGTCTGGGTCGACGGCACCATGCAAACGCTCGCCACCGGCCCCGGCATGGTCTCCGCCGACGAAGTCCACCATCTGGTCGGCACATACGACGGCGCAAGCATGACGATCTATCTCGACGGCCAGCCGGTCGCATCGCGACCGCTGGCGGGGCCGATCACCCATGCCGCCGACCCGCTCTACATAGGTCGCAACGGGCGCATGGACACGTACTTCAGAGGCACCATCGACGAAGTCTCGATCTACTCCGAGGCCCTCAGCGCCGACGCCGTCCTCGATCGCTTCGCCAGCGGCAGGGTCGGCCTCCGGCCGTAGTCCCGGCAGTCAGTCCGTCCCACCGCCTCGAATACGATCCGGCCCGTTGCGGGTCGCGATGGTCATCCAAAGCTTTCTTCCGGTGCTCGGCGGCGCCCAGAGACAGGTCGACCTGCTCGGCCCGTCGCTGCAGCGCCAGGGCGTCGAGTGCGACGGGTCCTCACGCGGCATCCCCCGGGGACGCCGCGCCGCGAACTCCGCCCGGGCCTCGAGGTCCGGCGGATGCCGGGGCCCGACCGGGGCCCGCTGGGGTCGATCGCCTACACCGCGGCGGGGGCCCTCTCGCTGATGCGCATGCGCCCCGACGTCGTCCACGTCCACGACCTCCTCTCCCCCTCGACGATCGCGCTGCTGAGCCACCCCCTGGTGCGCGCCCCGGTGGTGGCGAAGGTCCTGTCCACGGGACCGGGAGGCGACCTCACCCGGCTGCTGACGAAGCCGTTCGGCGCCAGCCGCATGCGGGCAATGGCCAGGACCTTCTCCGCCTTCGTCTGCCTCAGCGACGAGGTGGCAGAGGAGCTGGACCGGAACGGCGTCGAGGGCGGCCGCCTGCGACGGATACCCAACGGCGTCGACCTCGATCGCTTCCGGCCCGCCTCGCGGGAGGAGCGCGAGGAGGAGCGCCGGCGACTGGGCGTCGACTGGCAGGGGCCGATCGCGCTCTACACCGGGCGCTTCGCCCCGGTCAAGCGCCTCGACCTGCTGATCGACGCCGTCGCCAGGGTCCCCGAGCTGGGGCTGGTGATGGTCGGCGAGGGAAGCGAGGAGGCGAGGCTGCGCGAGATCGTCGCCGCCCGCGGCCTGGAGGGGCGCGTGCGGCTGCTGCCGCTGGCCGAGGACCCGGCTCCGCTCTACCGGGCCGCCGACGCGTACGTCTGCGCCTCCTCGACCGAGGGGATGTCGAACTCGGTGCTCGAGGCGATGGCGAGCGGGCTTCCGGTCGTGGCCGCGGCGGCCAGCGGCATGGCCGAGCTGGTGACCCCGCGAACGGGGATCCTCGTCGAGGACGCCGGCGACGGCGCGGCGCTCGGCGCGGCGCTCGCGAAGATCGCCGACGACGCCGTCCTGCGCCAGCGGCTCGGCAGCGAGGCCCGCAACCTGGTCGGCGAGAGCTACTCGCTCGAATCCGTGGCGATCGCGCTGCGAAGCCTCTACGACGAAGTCCTCTCCGGCCGGCGATGAATCAAGGGAGGCAGCCGTGAGCGAGGTGCTGGTCCTCTGCTACCACGCCGTCAGCGAGTCGTGGGACAGCGAGCTGGCCGTAACGCCGGACGAGCTCGAACGGCAGGTGGGGCTGTTGATCGGACGTGGCTACGAGCCGGCGCGCTTCCTCGACGCCGTCCTCTCGCCGAGCTCCAAGCGCACCCTCGCGATCACCTTCGACGACGCCTACCGCTCGGTCCACGAGCTCGCCGGCCCCGTCCTGCGCCGGCTCGGCGCGGTCGCATCCGTCTACGCCCCGACCGACTGGGTCGGCAGCGAGCAGCCGATGCGATGGCCGGGCATCGAAGACTGGCTGGGCACCCCGCACGAGCGGGAGCTGCTGCCGATGGCCTGGGCCGAGCTCGGCGAGCTCGCTGAGGAAGGCTGGGAGGTCGGCTCCCACACCTGCTCGCATCCACGGCTGACCGAGCTCGACGACGAGCGCCTGGGAGCGGAGCTCGAGCGCTCGCGGGCGGCCTGTGCCGCCGGGCTCGGCCGCCCCTGCGAGACGATCGCCTACCCGTACGGCGACGTCGACGACCGGGTGGTCGCCGCCGCCGCGGCGGCCGGCTACCGCGCCGGGGGCGCCCTCCCGCATGCGCCGCACGCCGCGACGGCGCTTCGCTGGCCGCGAATCGGCATCTACAGATGGGACGGCCCGGCCCGCTTCCGCCTCAAGGCGTCCCCCTTCGTGCGCCGCTTGCGAGCCCTCCCGGTGCGCGGCCTCCTCGACCCGGTCGGGCGCCTCACCCGCTCCAGGACCGCCCCGTAGATGCGCGCCGCCGTCTACCTCGACCAGGCCTTCTGGAGCAAGGACGGCGAGGTCTACGCGGCGCGCTCGTTCGTCCTCTTCCTCGGCAAGCTCGCCGAGCATTTCGAGGAGTCTGACGGTCGCAGCCCGCCTCAGCCCGGAGCCGTCGAGCTCCCACTACCGCCTCCCCCCGCCGGCGCGCTTCGCGGCCCTCCCCCACTACGGCAGCGCCGCGCGGCCCCTGACGGTGATCCGCGCGGCGCGGGAGTCGGCGGCCCGCTTCGCGGATCTGCTGGACGAGGTCGACGTGGTCTGGCTGCTCGGGCCGCATCCATTTGCCCTGCTCTTCGCCCGGATGGCGGCACGGCGCGGCAAGCGGGTCGTCCTCGGCGTGCGTCAGGACCTGCCCCGCTACGTCGGCAATCGACGCCCGCGTCGCCTCGACCTGAGACTGGCCGCAACGGTGCTCGACTGGGCCTTCCGGCGCCTCTCCCGGCGCTTCCCCGCGATCGTCGTCGGCCCCGACCTCGCGAAGCGCTACGGCGGCGCTCGCGCGCTGCTGAACATCTACGTCTCGCTGATCTCCGCCGCCGACCTGGCGCCCGTCGCGCAGGGAGCGGCGCGATCCTACGACGGCACTGTTCGGATGCTCAGCGTCGGACGCATCGACGCGGAGAAGAACCCGCTCATGCTCATCGACGTGCTGGAGCGCCTCGACCCCCGCTTCGAGCTGGTGATCTGCGGCGACGGCCCACTCGAAGAGGACCTGGCCCGCGGTCTCGCCGAGCGCGGGCTGAACGCCCGGGCCGACCTGCGAGGCCACGTTCCGATGGGGGAGGACCTGCTGCGCCTGTACCGGGAGAGCCATCTCTTCCTGCACGTGTCCTGGACGGAGGGAGTCCCGCAGGTGCTCCTGGAGTCGTTTGCGGCGGCGCTCCCGGTCGTGGCCACCGCCGTCGGCGGAGTCGCCGAGGCTGCCGGCAGCGCCGCGCTGTTGATCCCGCCTGGCGATCCGGGCGCCGCAGCCGATGCCGTGCGGCAGATCGCCGGATCCGGCGATCTGCGTGCCCGGCTGCTGTCCGCCGGGCACGCCATCGCCAAAGACCACACGATCGAGGCCGAGGCGAGCCGAACCGCTGCCTTTCTACGCAAGGCCTAGCGGAGCTCGCGCCCAGCCGCGATTGTGCGAGCTCAGCTAGTTATGAGACCGCGTGCGACGCAACGCGACGCCCGTTCCCAGCAGCACGACGCCGGCTCCGAACATCAGCCCCAGCTCGAGGCCGGTGAAGGGCAGGAGACCCGAGTCAGAGGGACTCCCAGCGCTGGCAACGGCAGCCGGAGAAGCCGAGCCGTCGGGCGCGGCTTCCTGCGTAACGCCCGGGACGTTGGTGTACCCGTCGGCGGCAACGGCCGTCGCGGGGAGTGCGAGAACCGCGGCAATCATCAGAATCAACGGAAGTTTCTTCACTAAACGGTCCTCCAGCCAGTCAGGCATTAGGTACAGGAAATGGACCGCTAAGTATACGCCACCATGAGGCGGAATTTGGCTCTGGACGGATAGACGAAGCGATTTGCCCTAATCGTCGCTCTCGAGAACCTGCCGCTGCACCGCGCGCGGGTCGGGGCTGCGCCCCTCCCGCACCGCCCGCAAGGCGAAGCGTGCCTCGGGTTCGCGGGGGTTGCGGGCCTGGGCCACCTCGAGATGCCGAAGCGCCCGGGCGCGATGCCCCGCCCCGGCGGCCACCAGACCCAGCTGAAGCTCGGGGTACCAGGCAGATCCATCGCGCTGCAGAGCCAAATCGAAGGCTCTGCGCGCCAGAGCCGGCCTGTCGAGCTCGATCGCCACGACCCCGAGGCGAACGTAGGGAGCGGCGGCAAGGGGGTCGAAGTCGGCGGCCCGTTCGAGGTCGGCTATCGCCCGGGAAGGGTTCGCCGGCCACGTCGTCACGCCCCGGTCGGACAGGCGGGCGGCGACGAGCAACGGCGCTGCAAGGACTGCTGCAAGCCCCAGCGCCAGCACGACCGCAAGCGAGGCCGACCGGCTCCCCGGGGCCGGCGACCCGCTCCTCGCCGGAATGACGCCGGCGGCGGCGCCGGCAAGGGCCAGGGCGGGTGCGATCACCACCGGGAACGCGGTAATCCAGTCGAAGCTGCCGTGAACGAGCACGTAGGCCAGCGGCAGGCCAGCGGCGACGACGATCCAGCGCGTGGAGCCAAGCCACCGCGCCGAACGCGCCAGCGCGACCGAGAGGGCAACGACGAACCCGACGAGCGCCAGCAAGCCGGCTGCACCGAGCTCGGCCAGCGAGCCCAGCCAGACGCTGTGCGCGTAGATGGTCGACTTCTCGCCCTGGCGGCGCTCGAGATAGGGAGCGATGAAGTTGCCCGCACCCGAGCCGGTGAGCGGCTCCTCGGCGAACACGTCGACCGAGACCCTCCAGTAGTCGTACCGGTTGGACCCCAGCTCGCCTGTGAATCGGGACGGCTGAGATTCGAGCTGCGCGTAGTCGGGTGTCTTGAAGTCCTCGGCGCGATCCGAGACCCAGCCGCCGACGTCGGGCCCGGAGGCGAACAGCGCGATCGCGGCGACGAGGGCAATGCCGCCAAACGCGGCTGCGACCGCCGCCGAGGCGCGGCGCACGGTCTTCGCTCCGACCTCGATCCGGGAGTCGGCCGCGGCGTATGCCGCGGCGAGGGCGGCCAGCACCACGGTGCTCGTCAGCAGCGCGGCGACGGCGGCGCGCAGCGACGCCTCCACGTCTCCGTCCCCCACCGCGGCGGAACGGACCTCCAGCAGCGGGTCGAGGGCGGCACCGACCGCGACCGCGACCAGCACCACCGGGATCAGGAGGCGCAGCCGTCCCGGCACGAGCAGGAAGGCAATCAGGAGGACGAGAGCCAGAGCGCCGAGCCCCCCACGGCTCTGCGTGAGCACGAACGTTCCCAGCAGGGCGCCCGCGGCCGTCAGCGAGAGCACCCGCAAAGGGATCGCGATCTCGCGGCGCGAGCCGAGCACCAGGGCCGGGAGGATCCCGATCGCCATCAACGCCGCGCTGGCGTTCGCGTATCCGGTGGGCCCCGCCAAGCGGCCGTCGACCAGCGTGCCGACGTCGGCGAGGGCGCCGCCCAGGGCGGAGACGGCGCCGCAGAGCGCGACCAGCGGAACCGCGGCGACGCCGGCGAGAAGGGCGCGGCCCGTCGGCGCCCACAGGGCGGGAAGGGCGAAGGAGCCCAGCAGCAGGACCTGCCGCGCGCCCGCCACCTCCACCGCACCCTGGTCGTCTGCCCACAGCAGCGAGGCCAGGGTCCACGCGCTCAGCGCCGCCAGTGCGCCCAGCGCCCAGGCAGAGGGCCCGCCCAGGCGCGGTCGCGGCGCGAAGAGATACAGGGCGACGGCGGCGAGCGCGAGATAGCCGATCGCCACCAGGAAGACGGCCGGAGGGTAGCCGCCCTTCCACACGGCCCACCACAGCCAAAGTGGAACAGCGACCAGCAGGCCGGACCCCTCTACCGCCAGCCCGCCGACCCTGGCGAGCAGCCTAGGCCGGGGCACCGCTCGCCTTGGCCCGCGAGTCCACCAGTTCGTCGTAGACGTCCGCGTAGGCAGCGGCCACGGCGGCCATGTCATAGCGGTCGCGGACGAGAGCCTGGGCTCTCGCCCCCATCGCCCCGCCGGCATCCACGTCGACGAGTACCCGCTCCAGCGCAGCGGCCAGCGCCTCCGGATCGTCCGGCTCGACCAGCACCCCCTCGACGCCGTCGGCGATCATGCCCGGCACCCCGCCGACCCGGGTCGCCACGCAGGCCAGCCCGGCCTGCATCGCCTCCAGCAGGCTGATCGGCAGGCCCTCGTGGCGAGAGGGCAGGCAGAACGCGTCCGCCGCGGCAAGCAGCGCGCCGACGTCCGAGCGGCTGCCGAGCAGGGCGAAGGACCCCGACAGGCCGGCGCTCTCGACCTTCGCGCGCAGTGCCTCCTCCTCGGGGCCCGAGCCGGCAACGGCCACCCGCAGGCCCGGTAGGCGCGGGCGCAACGCGGCGGCGGCGGCAACCAGGTCGTCGATGCCCTTCTCGGGCTGGAGCCTGGCGACCGCCAGGACGAGGTGCTCGACGTCCTCGCCGCCGACCTCGCGGCGCAGCGCCTCGCGATCGAATCCGTTGACCGGGACCTGGGCCGCGGGCGCGTTGGAGATCACCCGCATCCGCCCGTGCGGCAGGCGAAACGCCGCGCGGTAGGCGTCGGCCACCTCGGCGGAGGGTGCGACCAGGCGCCGCGAGAGCCAGGAGGACCACCCGTCCGCCCGGGCGCGCAGGCGACTGTCCTCGGCCGTGGGGCCGGGAACCGTGTGGATCGTCGCCAGGTGCGGCCTGCGCAGGGGGAAGGCGACGGCCCGCGAGGCGACGTTGGCGGTCGAGAGGTGGGAGTGGACGGCCTCGATGCGGAAGTCCCGCAAGGCCCGGGCGAGCGCGGCGTACAGGCGGGGGTCGTAGAGGGGGCCCGCGGGGAGCCAGCGGAAGGCGTCGGCCTGCTCGCGGACCAGGTCGAGGAGGCCGGAGTCGGCGTCCCCGGACTCCGGCACGCAGACCGCGTTCCAGGACCGGCCCGATCGCCGCAGCTCGCGGACCAGCGCCGCCAGCAACGACTCCGCGCCACCGAGCCGCAGCGAGTCGATCACGTGGAGTACTCGCGGAGGGCCGGTCACGTCGCGCGAAGTCTAGTTAGGGCCCAGGAGGCGCTGACCCGGCCCGGGCTCATTCCCAGTCGTAGGTGAAACGTCCACCTCTAGACGATCCGTCCAAGGGAGACGGCAATCGCTCTCCGCCGCCCGGCGGCGACCGACAAAGAGGGTCCATGCTCGACTCAGCCCGGACTTCTCTCCCCCGCCTCTTCGCCACCTGCTTCGCGTTTGCCTTCCTCGCCCTCGGCGCCACCAGCGCAAGCGCCTCGGTCGCCTCCCTGAGCGCCACGCTCGACGGCCAGAGCTTCTCCGTCTTCTCCCAGGTCAACACCCTCAACGGCACGCTGACCCAGACCAGCACGCGCGCTTACAGCGGCACGAGCTCCGCCCACGCCACCTACGACGGCAGCGGCGAGAACGGCTACGCGCGAGGGATCTGGAACGTCGACTGGCAGGAGGGAGAAGACGTCTGGTTCGGCGCTGCCTACTACCTCCCCACCGGGTTCCACTCGAACATCCAGGGCCAGGTCGACCTGCTGCGCTGGGACAACTGGTCGACGAACCCCACGAACACCGACTGGGGCGGCGTCTCGATCTACGGCTCCGACCGCCGCGCGCGGCTGCTGCGCTTCGGCGCCGGGCGGCCCAACGACACGCTGGTCGGCCCGCTCGACCTTCCCGAGGGCCGCTGGTTCACCCTCGAGGTACACCAGCGCCGCTCGGCGACCAGCGGCAGCGCCCTCAGCGAGCTCTACGTCGACGGCAAGCTGGTCGGCAGGAGCACCGCGGCCAACACCTATGGCCGCGCGGCGACCCGCGTCCGCTACGGGGTCGTGGCGATCGCCTCCGGCTCTCAGAAAAAGCCGCTGGAGCTGAACTTCGACAGCGCTTCGATGGGCTCCGCCAGCTCGCTCGGAGCGGGCACGGAACCCGCCCCGGCTCCCGCTCCCGAACCGGCCCCGGAACCGGCGCCTGAACCCGCTCCCGAATCCGCCCCGGCTCCCGCTCCTGCCCCGGAATCGAGCCCCGCTCCGGCGCCCGAATCCAGCCCCACCTCCCCCGGCGGCGAAACCAAGCCCAGGAAGGGCCAGAGGCGCCGCGGCGCGACGACGAGCCTGGCCAGGACGAACGTCTCGGCGGGCAAGCACCGCCGCAAGTCCTGCAAGCGGCGGAGCGCCGCCCGCCGCCAGGCCGCCGGCTCGCGGCGCGCCTGTACCCGCTAGGCCTGCCAGCAGGCGAGCGGCGTCCAGCATCCTGCAAGTTCTCGCCCACCCCCTGACGCCGACTCGGACATCCGTCCAGTCTGATTGACAGGGAATTTCGCCGCGCGGACAGGCGTCGATGCCTCTGGTGAGATGCGCTCACCAGGCAAAACCCGCACCGCGGGCCTTCTCCTCACCCTTGCGCTCGCGCTTGCGGTGCTCGTCCCCTCCGCGGCCTCCGCGGGGGTCTCCCCTTTGGCGACCACGCTCGAGGGTGGATTCAGCGAGTTCTCGCAGACCAACGTAGAGGGGGGAATCCTCACCCTGTCCAGGGGCCGTGCCTACGACGGCGCGACCTCCGCCCTGGCCAGGTACAACGGCGGCGGCGAGAACGGCTACTCCCGCGGCATCTGGAACGTCGACTGGCAGGACGGAGAAGACGTCTGGTTCGGCGCCGCCTACTACCTGCCTCGCGGATTCCACTCCAGCATCCAGGGACAGGTCGACCTGCTGCGCTGGGACAACTGGCTCTCGCACCCCTCCGAGACCGACTGGGGCGGCGTCTCGATCTACGGCTCCGACCACCGCGCGCGGCTGCTGCGCTTCGGCGACAACCGCGACAACGACACCCTGGTGGGCCCGCTGGACCTGCCCGAGGGCCGCTGGTTCACGCTCGAAGTGCACCAGCACCTGTCTTCGGGCAGCGGGGCGCTGAGCGAGCTCTACGTCGACGGCGCGCTCGTCGGCCGCTCGGCCAAGCCCAACACCTACGGCCGTGGGATCGAGCGCATCCGCTACGGGATCGTCGCCATCGCCGAAGACTCGCAACTCAAGCCCCTCGACCTCTGGTTCGACCGGGCGACCGCGGGCCCGGAATCGGCCGGGCCGGTCGCCGCCGGTCCCAGCGCCAGCCGGGCGCCGGTCGCCCGCCTCGCCAGGGGAGCGACGATCAAGCCGGGGCCTTCGATCGGCGTAGCCACCGCCCGCGCGGTGGGATAGCCGCGCCCGGCTACCATCTGCAGGGTCGATGAAGGCGGTCCGCCCGTTCATGCGCAAGGCCGCACTCCCGCTCGTCGCGGTGGGGATGTTCGCGCTCGCGGTCGCCGTGGGCGCCTCTGAGCCGGTGTGGAAGCAGCTCGCCGCCGCACCGAGCGCGCGCCAGGAGGTCTCCTACGTCGCCCTCGGCGGCTACCTCTACCTGGCGGCAGGCAACGATCGCAGCCAGAGTCGCTACGACCCGGAGACGGACCAGTGGACGTCGGTCGAGGAACTGCCCGCCGGCTTCGAGGGCATCGACCACCTTCACGGCATCGCCGTCGGCGGCCGCATCGTCTACATCGGCGGGCTGAGCCAGTGGGAACATCCGTTTCCGGTGATCGGCGCAGTCGCGATCTACGACCCGGGCACCGACGAATTCACCGACGGCGCCGAGATGCCGAGCCCGCGCGCGGCGGGCGGCGTCGTCGCCTGGCACGGCAAGGTGATCTACGCCGGCGGCCTCGGCCCCGACGGCGCGGTCGCGCGAGTCGACATGTATGACCCGCAGACCGACGAGTGGACCCGGCTCGCCGACATGCCGCGCCCCCGGGAGCACTTCCATGCCGTCGTCGTCGGCGACGAGCTCTACGCGATCGGCGGCCGCGAGACCTTCGAGAGCGAAGGCGGCATCGAGATCGAGGAGATCGCCGGGGTCGACGTGCTCGACCTTCCCGCCGACGACGCCGACCTTCCCACCGCCGCCTGGCACCAGGACGTGACCTCCATTCCAACCCCCCGCGGCGGCCTCGGCGTCGTCGAGATCGGCGAGTGCATCTACGCGATCGGCGGCGAGCACGAACTTGGCGGGGTGGAGGAGGCCACCGGCGCGACCGAGTCCTATGACACCGCCACCGGCACATGGCGCGTGCTCTCCCCCCTCTGGACGCCCCGCCACGGAATCCAGGCGGCCGCGATCGGCCAGACGATCTACGTCGCCGGCGGCGGCACCAAACCCTTCGACTACAGCCCGACCGCCGAGCACGAGGCGCTGGACGTCGGCGACCACGAGCCCTGCCTCCCCTCCGAGGACGGCGGCGGGGCTTCCGAGGACCCACCGAAAGGCGGTGGAGGCCCGGCCGGATCGCCCGATCGGACCCTGCCGCTTCGCATCAAGCGCCTCGCGGTGCGGCCGCAGCGGGTGCTGCTGAACAGCGGACTCCCGCGCAGGCCGGGCGCGAAGATCATCCTCTCCCTCTCGCGCGCCGGCAAGGTCAGCCTGCGGCTGCCGCGGAGGTTCAGCTTCACCAGGAAGCTGAATTCCGGGCGCAACGTGCTGCCGCTGCCTATCCGCTCCGGCGGCCGCCCACTGGCGCCCGCTCGCTACCGCCTGCTCGCCGAGCCGCATCCCCGCGGCACTGGCGAGGTCGCTCGGGCCGCGTTCCAGGTCGTCGACTGAACGCCCACCGACAAGCCTCGACGCCCACCCGGGCAAATAGCCTGCGCCCGTGCCCCACCCGACCCGACCCGAGTTCCTCACCACCTGGTACCTGCCCAACCGCGAGACCTGGACGGCGCGCTGCGAGATGCTCGACCGCAAGGCCGGTTCGCGGCCAGCCCTGCTGAGACGCCTCGTGCAGGGGGCCCGCGATCACCGCGCCCTGATCCTCGACGGGTCCGTCGGGCCCGGAGACATGTACGTCGACCTCCTCGCCGCAGTTGCCGTGCGGCGCCGACTCGGGGGGGGACGGACGCCGATCGTGCTCGGCGAGTGCCAGTGGAAGCTGGGCGACGGCTTGGCGGACCGGCTCACCATCCACCTCGGCCTGCGTGCGCTCGACGGCCCGAAAGTCGCCTACTGCGTACTCAGCGAGTGGGAGCGCGAGAGGTTCGCCGGGACCTGGGGGGTCGATCCCGGCCGCGTCTTCGTCACGCCCTACTGCCACACGCTCGGCGACGCCGATCTCGCGGCGCCGACCTCGACGGGAGGCGGCGTCTTCGCCGGCGGCAACTCGCTGCGCGACTACGGCCCGCTGGTCGAGGCGGCGGCGACGCTGGACGAACGGGTGATCATCGCCACGAAGCTGATCGAGGGACCGTTGCCGCCAAACGTCACGGCGGCCCCCGTGAGCGAAGAGCGCTACTTCCAGCTGTTCCGGGAGGCGCGCGTCGTCGTCGTCCCCCTCGCCGACCGCGACGACCGCACGGCAGGGCAGCAGACCTACCTCAACGCGATGGCCCTCGGCAAGCCCGTGATCGTGACCGACAGCCCCGGGGTGCGCGAGTACGTCGAGGACGGCATGACCGGCCTCGTCGTCCCCCCCGGGGATCCCGAGGCGCTGGCGAACGCCCTGCGCTGGGTGCTCGACCCGGCGAACGCCGAGGAGGTCGAGCGAATGGCGTCGGCTGCGGCGCACACCGCTCGCACGACCTTCTCCCCCGAGCGCTACGCCAAGGCGCTCCTCGGCGTCGCCGACGAGATCTCCTGAGCCGTCCCCGCCCCTCGGAATCCGAAGGGCGGGGACTCGGCGACTGCCTCTACGTGGCTAACCGATGTAGGCGATCGCGATTGCCATCGCGTCGTCGATCTGGTGATGCCCTTCCGGCACGTTGTAGATCCCGTGCATGCGGATCGTCTGGTTTTTGCTGATCGTCGAGATCGGGTTCCCGGTGCAGACCCCCATCGAGGAGACGTGTTTGCGGCCGTCCGGAGTTTCGTAGCCCGGGCCGCCGTAGCCAGCGACGGAGTTGCACAGCAGGGCTTCCCCGGCGCTTTTGTTGGTCAGTTCGATGTTGACGCCATGGTCGTGGATGTGGCCGGCGGTGGCGATCAGTTTGCCTCCGAAGCTGGCTTTCCAGTCGTAGTGCGTGTCGCTGAGCCCGGTTGGGACCGAGATGTAGGAGTTCAGCGAGCACTGGTTGGCGTCAAACCAGACCGGGCGCAGAGGCGCGCGGCTGGTGTGGTCGCTCCCCGTGGCGTACTTCCAGGTCATCCGGATTTTCACGGCTTTGCTGGTCGTTTCCCAGTTCATCAGGTCGAAGACCATGTTCCAGGTCTCCGAGCTGTTGACCTTGTAGCCGTAGGGCAGCGACTGGAGGTCGACTGCGGTGCGCTCGTCGCCGGCGGCGAAGAAGCGTTCGCCGAGCAGGCCCGGGCCTTTGCCGGCACAGGTGACGTCGGACTTGCCGCTCGACTGAGCGGCGAACATCGCGTGATGGAGCATCGGGCCCTGGCTGATCGTCGCTTTGCTGCCGTCGGTGTAGACGAGGTCCGGCGTGACGCCGATGATCGAGCAGCCGGTACACGGCTTGGCGATGTTGGTGACGATCTGGTTGGTGATCATCCCCGCGTTCTCGTGGTCATGCGGGTCGCCGTTGCCGGCCGGGATCGTGTAGGGGCCGTAGTCGATCGTTTTGGTCGTGATCGCTGCGTTGGCTGCACTCGCCGGCACGACGAAGGCCGCGAGCGCGCAGACGAGCAGCGTCAACCGCTTGAAAGTTGACATCAAATCCCTTTCATTTAGGTTAAAACTGAGTAATAGATTTAACCTAAATAAAACATCGATCGATGTCAAGGTTGCCCGGAGGACGCTACGCAAGCGTCGGCAGCTCTGCCGGAGACTCGACGACGCGGTCGACGCAGGTGCGGAACCACAGCTCGAGGTTGACCATCGCCCAGAGCTGGTCGGCGCGGTCGAGACCGTCGCGATGCTCGGCGATCAGAGTCCGAACGGCCTCGGGGCGGAAGATGCCGCGATCGGCGACGGGATCGAGGAGAACCTCCTCCGGCAGGGCGCGCATCTCGCCTCGCAGCCAATCCTCCAGCGGCACGGCGAAGCCCTGCTTGGGACGATCGAGGATCCCGTCGGGCAGCCAGCCTCGAACGGCGTCGCGCAGGACGACCTTGCCCTCCGTGCCGTGCAGCTTCTGCTTCGCGGGCATTCTCGCCGCGAGCTCCATCAGCTCGTAGTCGAGCAGCGGCGAGCGGACCTCGAGCGAGTTGGCCATGCTGGTCACGTCGACCTTGGCGAGCAGGTCGTCGCAGAGGTAGGTGTCGAGGTCGACGGCCATCAGGCGGTCGATGCTCCCCAGCCCCGCCCGGTCATCCCAGGCCGTTTCGACGTGGCGGAGGGGATCCACCCGGCCCAGCTCGGCCCGGAACGCCGGCGTGTAGAGGCGATCGCGGTCGGCGTCGCGGAAGTAGCGGAAGAGGTCGGCGTAGCGATGGGCGGGCGGCATCGCCAGGCGCGAGGCGAGACGGGCCGCGCGCGGCAGCGGGGCGCGGCCCTCGGTGCCGCCGGCGACGCGGCCGGCGGCGGCAGCCAGCGCCCGCCGCAACCCAGGGGGAACGGCATCGGCCGGGCGTGTCCGCGCCAGCTGCCAGTAGCGGCGGTAGCCGGCAAAGGACTCGTCGCCGCCGTCGCCGTTGAGCGCGACGGTGACGTGGCGGCGGGTCAGCTCCGAGAGCTGGAAGGTCGGCAGCGCCGCCGGGTCGGCGAAGGGCTCGCCGAAATGCCAGGCGATCCGCGGCAGCAGCGAGGCCTCCGGCGGCCCGACCGCGAGCTCGGTGTGATCGGTCCCGTAGCGCTCGGCCACGGCCCGCGCGTGCGGGGACTCGTCGACGTCGGAGCCGGGGAAGGAGACCGAGAAGGTGCGAACCGGCTCGGCTGAGGTCATCGCCATCGCCGCCACGACGACGCTCGAGTCGACCCCGCCCGAGAGGAAGGCCCCCAGCGGGACGTCGCTCATCAGGCGCTTCCGGGTCGCCTCGAGGATCGCGGTGCGCAGCCTCTCCTCGGCCTCCGCGGCGGGCATCTCGTCCTTGGGCAGGTAGTCGAGCGACCAGTAGCGCTCCAGACGCGGCTCGCCGCCGGGCTGCCAGAGAAGCCGGGTGGCGGGCGGCAGCTTGGCGAGCGCGGCGAAGGCGCAGAGGTCGTGGGGCACGTACTGGTTGACGAGGAAGGCGTCGAGCGCGCGGGGGTCGACCTCGCGGGGCACCGTGGGGTCGAGCAGGATCGCGCGGGGCTCGGAGGCGAAGAGGAGCGCGTCGCCGGCCCTGGCGTAGAACAGGGGCTTCTTGCCGACCCGGTCGCGCGCCAGCATCAGGCGCCGCTCGCGGGCGTCCCAGAGCGCGAAGGCGAACATGCCGCTGAGGTGCTCCACGCAGCCGGCCCCGTGCTCCTCGTAGAGGTGGACGATCACCTCGCCGTCGCTCTGTCCGCGGAAGCTGTGCCCGCGACCTTCCAGCTCGGCGCGCAGGGCCGCGTGGTTGTAGATCTCGCCGTTGAACACCGCGAGGACCTGCCCGTCCTCGGAGACCAGGGGCTGATCTCCGGTGAGGAGGTCGATGATCGCCAGGCGGCGCATGCCGAGGCCGACCGGCCCCTCGACGTGGATCCCCTCCCCGTCGGGCCCGCGATGGCGGATCGAGTCGCACATCTGCGAGATCAGAGCGGGTGAGACCGGCTCGCCGCCGGTCACCTTGCCGGCGATGCCGCACATCTAGCGTCCCCCGGCCGGTGTCACGCGACAGTCCACTAGTCGACCTGCTCCCAGACGACAGACTGGCGGCCGCGCAGGCCGCGCACGACGCCGATCCCGACCGCGACGTTGCCGAGCACGAACTGCCCGAGCCCTCGGCAGACGCGGCCGAGGCGGCCGGGCGGGGCGATGCCGGCGGCGGCGAGCCCGCCGGCGCCGTAGGCGACGATCTGGAGGATCGCGATCGCGCGATAGGCGCCGCCGCCAGAGAGCGCGAGCGATGCGAGAAGGCAGCCGAGGAGGAGGAACGGCAGGGCCAGGCGCCCCAGCTTGTGCGAGGCGATCCGCATCGCGAAGCCGAGGGGAAGGCCGCGCATCTCGGCCGCCGCCATCACGCGGCCCGCGCCCATCCGCGAACGACGCGCCACCTCGCCCCGCGCCGAGGGCGGGGGCTCCTCGGAGGCCGCCAGCGGCTCGTAGATCACGCGGCCGCCCGCCCGCACAAGGGCGCAGAGCAGCCAGAAGTCGTCGTTGACGATGCCGGCCGGAAAGCGCGGCATGCGCTCGCGCCGCACCGCCATGAACTCCCCCGACATCGCGGCGACGCTGCCGCTGCGGCTCTCGGCAACACGGATCAGGTCCTCGTAGCGGTCGTAGGCGCTCCCTGCCTCCCCGCGGCGCCCCGCCACCCCCCAGATCTGGGGATCGGCGAAGTGGCGCGCCGCGGCGCGCAGCGAGCCGGCCTCGAGCAGGTTGTTGGCGTCGGTCATCACCACGACCTCTCCCCCGGCCTGCTCCAGGGCGCGGTTGAGGCCGGCGGCCTTGCCGCCGCGCTCCCCGGAGAAGAGAATCTTCGCGGCGGGGGCCGCGTCGCCCGCGAGCCGCGCCAGCTCCTCGTCGCCGTCGATCGGGACCAGCACCTCGATCAGCTCGGGCGGGTAGTCGAGCTCTGCCAGGGCGTGCAGCTTTCGCGGCAGCGTCTCGCGCTCGCGGTAGCCGGGCACGATCACGGAGACGCTCGGCAACCGCGCCTCGTCGCTGCGCCAGGGCCGCCGCGGCAGCGCCCTCAGCGCCAGCGGGTAGCCGACGAGCACCCAGGCCGCGGCGGCGGCGCAGGCCCAGAAAAGGCCGACGAAGGCGATCACGCCGGTTCGGCCCCCTCGTCGCCGGAGGTGCCGGCATGGAGGTCGGTGGCGTAGGCCATCGTCAGGCCGACGAGGATGAACAACAGCCTCAGCTGGCTGCCGTGCAGGAAGACGCTGCCGACCAGGTAGGTGGCCACGGAGAGGAGCAGGGCCCGTCCCAGGGTGGTGCGCCAGGCCCCGCGCGAGAGGACGTAGGAGAGGACCAGGACGGCAACCAGGCCCCAGCCGATCAGCCCGACGAGCCCCTGCTCGGCCGCGATTTCGAAATAGAGGCTGTGCGGCTCCCTGGTCGAGCGCGGGTCCTCGCCGATATTGCGGCTGTAGTCGCGATAGAGGACCTCGTACTGATGGGGACCGACGCCGAGGGCCGGGTAGTCCCCGAACATCGCCAGGGCGATCCGGTTCTCGGTCTCGCGCCCGCTGGTCGAGCGGGCTGTCGAGTCAGACGCCTGGCCCGCGAAGAGGGGAAAGAGGGCCAGCGCCCCGATGACCGTCATCAGCGCCGCGAGGCGGAGATGGCGATTGGACGTGGTGAAGCCGAAGGCGACCAGGGCGAAGAGCATCGCGAAGGCGCCGCCGCGCGAGCCGGCGGCGAAGATCGCGCCGGCGATCGCGATCAGGGTGGCGAGCCCGAGCCAGCGCTTCCATCCTCCCTTGACGGCGACGAAGAGAGCGAGCGGCGTCAGCGCCGCCAGCGAGAGGGCGAAGAAGTTGGGCTCGCCGAACGGCCCGCCGGCACGGGGGGCTTCCGGTTCGATAGCGGTGGGGACGTCCGTGATCACCGGGAAGAGGTCGGTCGGTCCGACCAGGACCGAGTAGATGCCGCCGGCACCGAGGATCAGGCCGGTGACGACGAGGGCGACGACGACCCGTTCGGCGTTGCCGGGGCCGAAGACGCAGAGCGCGACGATGAACAGGAACAGCACCTCGCGGAGGTCGTCAGCCGGCAGCGCCGACCCCTCGGGGCTGAGCGCGGCCGAGGCCACGAGGGGGATTGACAGCAGCAGCATCACCACGAGCACGTTCGCCGCCAGCCGCGGCCGCTCCAGCGAGCGCCAGGCGGCGAAGGCGAGCAGCACGAGGCCGCCGGCTTCGACGGGAGAGGGCAGGCCACCGAAGACGTGGCCGGGCAAGGCCGCCCAGGTGAGGCCGATGAAGGCCGGCGCGATCCAGCGCGGCTGGGCGACGAGGAAGACGGCGAGCACGCCGCCCACCAGCAGCGCCGGCAGCACGGCCGGCTCGCGAAAGGCGATCCCGAGCCCGACCATGGCGGCGAAGGCGGCCACCAGGATCGCGCCCAGCGCCAGGGTGAGGTTGGAGGCGAGGTCGTCCGGCGCAGGGCCCCGGCCAGCCCCCGAGGAGGCGAGTGGCCGGCCCGGCTCGATCACGGCTCGGACTGCGCCGACCTGGAGCGAATGAGGCCGTCCTGCAGCGGGCGCCGCGAGCCGGGCGGCCCGAACCGCCGCAGGATCGCCACCACGCCGACCGCGGCGAAGACCGAGAGCAGCGCCGTTGCGAGCAGCAGGATGCCCGTGCTCGGCCCGGCGAGGGTGGGCTCCGACGGGCTCCCCAGCACTTCGAGCACATAGAGGTCGCTCAGCGCAGTCTGCCGCGCGCGGGTCGCCCTGATCACCGAACTGAGCGCCGGCTGCACGTCCTGCTCATCGCCCTCGGCGATGAGCCTGATCGCCCGGGTGTCGGGAACGGCCCGCACGGTCACGGTGACTCCCATCGCGCGCGCCTCGGCGGTGGTGTCGTCGGCCGCCATCACCTCGACATAGGTGCCGAGCGTCCCCGAGCGTTCGAACGATTCGAGCAGGGTCGGGATGTTGTCCGGTTCCTCCGTGCTGGGCGAGAGGACGACCGTGGCGACGCTTTCGTAGTGACGGTCGCGCACGGCCGTGAAGACGACGCCGATGACGAAGACCGCAGCGGCCGCGGCGAGGGCGGCGAGGCTGATGGTGCGCGGGCTCACGCGACCCCGGTGCGCCTGAAGACGACGCGAACGGTCGCGAAGAGGAGGCGCAGGTCCTGCCAGAAGGAGGGGCGGCGGAAGAAGCTGATCTCGAGCCGGCAGCGTTCCTCGAAGTCCATCGAGTCGCGTCCTTGCACCTGCCAGGGACCGGTGATGCCCGGCCGGAAGTCGAGGCGGCCCGTCTGCCAGATGTCATAGGTGCCCGCGGCGAAGCTCGTCGGCCGGGGCCCGACGAGCGACATGTCGCCCTTGAGGACGTTGATGAACTGCGGCAGCTCGTCGAGGCTCGTCTTGCGCAGGAAGCGGCCGATCCGGGTCACGCGAGGGTCGTTCGCCATCCGGAAGTCCGGCCAGGGGACTTCGCTGCGGTCGCGCAGCTGCTCCTTCAGCTCCTCGGCATTGGAGACCATGGTGCGGTACTTCAGCAAATTGAAGCGACGTCCTCCCAGGCCTGTGCGCGACTGCTTGAAGAAGATCGGGCCCGAGCGGTCGTCGAGCTTGATCCAGAGGGCGATCGCCAGCATCGGCAGGCCGCAAAGGAGCAGCGCGACCGTGGAGAAGAGAATGTCGAAGAGCCGCTTGGAGAACCAGTAGGCTGGCCCGGCATCGGGGTGCAGAGCGTCGGCTGCGGCGCGCACGGCGGTCGCAGGCGCTTCCGTTTGCGGCCTCGTCGTCACGTTTGACATCCAGTGCCCCAAGATAGCTCGTCGAAATCTGCCTGCCACCGTTTTCAGTTCGACCGATCGATGCCGACACTTGAGCGATGAGCGAAGCGATTCCGCACAGTGAGTAACCCCAGCTGGGGGCAATCGACTCGCCACGGCCTGCTCTGGTCGGCCGCGAGCCTGCTCGGCAACAAGGCGGTCAACTTCGTCTCGGTGATGGTGCTGGCGCGGCTGCTGGCGCCCTCCGAGTTCGGCCTCGTTGCGGCGATCGTCGTCTTCCTCAGCTTCATCGAACTCGGCAGCGACCTGGGGATGAAAGCGACGGTCGTCTACGAGCAGGAGAAGGGCGTCACGGCCAGGGTCCAGTCGGCCTTCACCGTCAACCTGATCATCGCGGTCGCGCTAACCGGCGTCGCCGTCCTCTGCGCCCCGCTGGTCGCGGACTTCTTCGGGGTCGGAGACGAGGCTGACCTGTTCCGCCTGGGGGCGCTCAGCCTCCTCTTCGTCGGCCTGGGCAACATCCACGATGCGCTGCTGCTGCGCGAGATGGACTTCAAGCGGCGCACCGTTCCCCAGATCGTGCGCGCCGGGGTCCGGGCCGTGATCTCGATCGGCCTCGCTCTCGCGGGGTACGGCGCGGAGTCGCTGGTGATCGGGCTGCTCGTCGGCTCCGCGGCGTGGACGCTCGTCCAGTGGATCATCTCCCCCCTGCGTCCGACCTTCGAGCTCGACCTCGGGGTCGTGCGCGGGATGGCCGCCTACGGCGGCGCCGCCTCCCTGCTCGAGGTCCTCGCGGTGGTGAGCAACCGCGCCGACGCCGTGATCGTCGGCCGGGTGCTCGGCGAGCGCGCACTCGGCCTCTACACGATCGCCTTCCGGGTCCCGGAACTGGCGATAGAAACGGTCGCCTGGAACACCTCCCAGGTCGCCTTCCCCGCCCTTTCGCGCAAGCGGGCCATAGACCGGGGCGACCTGGCCCGTACGACCCTGCGATTGCTTCGCTTCCAGGCTCTCTACGCGCTGCCCGTCGCGGCCGCGCTGGCGATAGTCGCCACGCCGCTGATCGTCGTCCTCTTCTCCTCGCAGTGGGTCGCGGCGGGCGGGGTCGCCGCGGCGATCGCAGTCAGAGCCGGGATCGTCGCCGTCGTCTTCCCCCTGGGGGACGTCTTCAAGGCGCTCGGGCGCCAGCGCGTGCTGATCGCCCTGGGAGCGATCCAGCTGCCGATTATGATCGCCACCATCGTTGCCGTCGCCCCAGCTGGGATCGTCGCGGTCGCCTGGGCGCGGGCGGGCTTCACGGCCGTGCTCGGCACGATCCAGATCGGCTTCGTCCTGCGTGCCATCGGATGCGACGCGCGGTCGCTGCTGGGAGCGCTGCGGCCGGCCCTGGTGACGGCCACCGGGGTTCTGATCGGAGCGGGGGCGGCGAGGCTCGCGATCGACGGCTCCTACCTGGTCGAGCTGCTCACCTGGTCCGCCGCCGGCGCCGCTGGCGGCCTGCTGGCGGCCCGCCTCTTCGCCTTCGACGCCCTGCGCGAGCTGGCCGAGCAGCTGCGCAAGCTGCGTTCGGCCCCCGAGGCCGAGTCCCAGCCGGCGGGGCCGGAGGGCTGATGGGAGCGGCGAAGAGGAAACCCGCGATCGTCCTCGGCAGCGCCGAGACGCCGGTCCCGGTCTGCCGCAGCCTCGGGCGCGGCGGGGTGCCGGTGGTCGCCTACTGCGGCGCCGAGGACCCGATGCGCCGCTCGCGCTACTGCAAGCGCCACGTCGAGACGCGCGGCAGCGGCGAGGCGGCCGAGCGCGAGTGGCTGGAGCTGCTCCTCGCCGAGCCCGAGCCGGCTGTGCTGGTGCCCTGCTCCGACCTATGGGTCGAACTGATCGCGCGCAACCGCGAGGCGCTGCTGGCGCGCGGCCACGTCCCGCTCTTCGGCTGCGACGAGGCCGCGCTGGCGATGCTCGACAAGGGGCGCACCTACGAGATCGCCGAGCGAGCCGGGGTGCCCATTCCTGGCTTCGCCCTTCTTCACGAGCCCGCCGACATCGAGCCGGCGCTGGAGCGGGTACCGCTGCCCTGCGGGATCAAGCCGCTGGAAGGCCACGTCTTCCGCGAGCGCACCGGGCTGCGCGAGAAGGTGATCCCGGTCGCGAACCGCGAGCAGTTCAGGGAGCTGGCCAGGCGGTGGCTCGGGGAAGGGCACGGCCTGATGGCGACCGAGATCGTCGAGGGCCCCGACGACCTCCTCTACTCCGTCTTCTTCTACGTCGGCGAGGACGGCGAGTCACTGGTCGCCTGCTCCAACCGCAAGATCCGCTCCGACCCACCCCACTTCGGCGTCGGCTGCTACGTCGTCGACGAAGACCTGCCCGAACTGATCGAGCTGGGGCACCGCTTCATGGCCGAGGCTGGCCTGCGCGGCATGGCCCACGTCGAGTTCAAGCGCGACCCGAACGACGGGCAGTTCAAGCTGATCGAGTGCAACCCGCGCTTCCACCTGACGATCGCGCTTGTGATCGCCTGCGGCCTCGACGTGCCGCTGTACGCGTACAGGCGCGTGTGCGGGGAGTCTCTGCAGCCGCCAGTGCAGCGACGCGGAGGGCTGCGCGTCTGGCACCCTCTCCCGGATTTTCGCGCCTACCGGATCCTGCGCGAGGAGGGCGATCTGACCACCGGCGGCTGGCTGCGCAGCCTCATGCACCGCCAGCGCTTCACGCTCTTCGCTGCCGACGACCCCTGGCCCAGCATCGTCGTCAACTCGCGGACCGCCGCGCGCGCAGCCGGGAAGGGCATGCGCCGCGCCCTCGGCCGCTCCAAGGGCTGAGGCTGGCATGAGCAAGATCGCACGGGCAGCCTGGGGGCTGTCGCGCAGCGGTGCGGGGATGGCCCTGCGGCGCCTGCCGACCTGGAGCGGCGTGCTGACGCTCTGCTTCCACCGCATCGGCTCCCGCGGGGACACGGCCTGGGAGCGAACGCTGTGGGACACGACGCTGGAGGATCTGGATCGGCGGCTGCGCTTCCTGCGCCGCCACACGGAGGTGATCTCTCCCGAGGAGATGCTCGGCATCGAGGCGGCGCCGCGCGGCCCGCACGTGCTGCTGACCTTCGACGACGGCTACCGCGAGTGGGCCACCGAGGTGCTGCCGCTGCTGCGGTCGCACGGCGTCAGGGCTGCCTTCTTTCTCGCCACCGGTTTCGTCGACGAGCCGCGGGCGCCCTGGTGGTACGAGCTGCCCTGGATGGCGCGGGAGAGCGGGGCCGACTCGCTGCCCGCCGGGGATTGGCTGGCCGAGACGCTGGATCTTGACGCCGACCGCGACGCCGCGGGCGTAGCGCTGCTCGACGCCTACAAGGCGCTCCCCGGCGACCGCACGGAGGGCTTCCTCGACTGGGTCGCCGAGGCGAGCGGCAGCGGACGTTGCGACCCGCGCTCGGTGCGCGAGGACTGGCTGACCTGGGACATGGTCCGGGAGCTGCGCGACGCCGGCATGGAGATCGGCGGCCACACGGTCGACCATCCCGTCCTCGCCCGGCTCTCAGACGACGCTCAGCGTGACCAGATCTCCGGCTGCGCGCACCGGATCGAAGCCGAGCTGGACCGGCCGATGCGGATGTTCAGCTACCCGGTGGGGCTGCCGGACAGCTACGGCGACACCGCCAAGGCCGCGCTCCGGGAGGAGGGCGTCCAGCTCGCCTTCGGCTACCACGGCGGCTTCGCCCGCAGCGATCGCATCCTCGATCCGCTCGACGTCCCGCGCGTCACCGGCGGCATGGAGCCGCAGATCCTGCACGCCGCCCTGGCCCTGCCGCAAGTGTTCGCACGCTGGTAGCCCCCCGCGATCCTTCGTTGAAGGGTTATCCGGGTCAGAGCCCGGAAAAGGCTTCAACGAAGCTGGGTCACTTGACCTGCAGTGGGATCGAGCGCTTGCCGCCCGGCCCGGCGCCGACGTTGCCGGCGCGGTCTTCGGTGCGGAAGAAGAGCAGGTAGCTGCCCTTGGGAAGGCGACCGCGCAGGGGCAGAGTCCAGGAGACCTGCTCGCCCGAGCCCTTCAGCTGCGCCGGCATGTAGGCGGGGCGGGCACAGATCGCCGTGCCCTTGGGGAAGCCGCCCTTTCGCTGCGACCACCAGCGGCACCTGCCCCCCGCCTTGTGCGCCTGCCGCAGGGCGACCTTGACGCTTTCGAGGCCGCTCGCGTCGTCAGCCGTGCCACGGAGCAGGGCTTTGCGTTTGTTGACGAGCCCGTTCTTGGGATTGAAATCGAGATTTGCGTCCGATGTGTCCGGCGAGGGCTCTTCGGGACCGGGGCCGGTGTCCCCGCTCTGAGCCTTGTAGGTGGCGGTCAGCGACACGTCGTGGTCGGGGACGAGGAGGTCGTGGATGCGAGCGCCACCGTCCGACCAACTCTCGAATTCGAAAGGCGAACCCGCCGGGGAGAAGGGGGACTCCGCCGAGATCGTCGTCACCAGGCCGACAGTCGACTGCTTTTCGTACGGCGCGGTCTGGGCAACGCCTCCGTAGGTAATGGGCGCCCCCTGCGGAGAACTGTCAATCCGAACCAGCCTGGTTTTCGGCGTGAGGATCCGTGTGATCGTCGTTCCCAGGCCCCGGCTGTCCTCTGCCGTCAGTTCGACGATGTAGGTGGACGGGGCGTCGTGCGCAGTGTCGGTTGCGAATCCGATCGAGCCGACGCCTGCTTTTTCCGTAATCGGGTGTATGTGCGATCCCGCATGGTCGAGCTTCACCTTCCAGGAGAGCGCGCCCGTTCCGAGCGAGCCCTCGTCCTGGTCGGTGGCGCTGCCGACGATGGCGATCGGTTCGCCGTCCTCATAGGTCGTAGGCCCGCTGTCGAAATCCGGCTCGGGCACGTGCGCGTCGCCGGGGAAGATCTCGATGGTGTCGGTGTCCTGCCCCCCCTTGCCGTCATCGACCGTGAGCGTGACATCCGCGTTCGCCGATTTGGTGAAGGTCCATTCGGGTTCTTTTTTGGTCGAGTCTGTTTCGCCGTCCTCGGTGAAGTCCCACCTGTAGCTGAGTTCGTCCGCGTTGGCGTCGCTCGATTTGGATGCGCTGAATTTCACGACGAATTTCCCCCCCGTCAGCGGACCGAAGGTCTTGTCCGCCGACAGTGTCGCTTCGGGGGGCACGTTGTCCGCGTCGTAGGAGATCCGCCGTATCTGGGCGAATTCGCTCGGCCCGAAACCGATGTCGACGTACATCAGGTCCCCGTTGGCGGCGGTCGCCCAGTCGACCGCCATCAGGTCGTCCGCGAACACTTTCGGGTATCCCGGCGCCACCGCGGTCCCCGCTTCGTTGAGCTTCAGGTACAGCACCTGATTGGTGACGAAGTCGCTGAAGAAGATCGCCCCTTTGTACTCCGCGGGGTAGTCTTTCGCACCTCCGGTGCCCGTGTAGCTGACGCCGCCGAGGATGGCGCCACCCGTTTTTTCCGGGTGATAGTCGTAGACCGGTTCGGTAAAGGCGCTGGGCGAGATCGCTTCGCACTCGGGTCGTGCGCTCCAGGTGGGCGTGGCGATTTTCCCCTCGCGGCAAGGCCAGCCGTAGTTCTTGCCCGCTTCGGCCAGGTCCAGCTCCTCCCGGGTCGACCAGCCGGCGTCTGCAACGGTCAGGCGCCCGTCCGGGCTGGGACGGAAGAAGAAGCGGAACGGGTTGCGGAAGCCCTTTGCGTGCACCTTCGTGCAGACCTCGGTCAGGTCTTCCTCAGACGGACAGAAAGGGTGCCCCGCCAGGCCTTTGCCGTCGGTCGAGATGTGCAGCAGCTTGCCGGAGTAGCTCTCGTTCCTCTGCGACCGCCAGGCATCGGGGTCCAGGGTCGAGCCACCGGCGGCCCCGTCGCCGACGGAGACCCAAAGCGTGCCGTCATTGGGATCAACCCGGACGCTGTCGATCGTGTGCTCGATCGAGTCGGATGGAATGCAGTCGGTTTCGTTCGCCGTGCTCCAGTTGCCGTCGACCAGATCGCTCGGCTGTGGGCAGGCATGGCTCGTCGAGAAGGGAACGCCTGGATTGGGTGAGTCGCTGGTGTAGCTGCCCAGGATCACCTGCTCGTCCTCCGGTTTCAGCTCGATCAGTTCCGCATCTGGAAACGGCGGAACGGTCACCCGTACGAGCCGCTGCGTCTTTGGCAGCAGCGCAAGCGAAGGTTCATCTTCGAGTTCGCCTTCGCTGCGGTCCTCGAATGTGTAGGCGAGGTAGATGTGGCGGTTGAAGGCGTAGTTCTTGTCGACCGCGACGCTGACCAGGCCGCGGTCCTGTTCTTCGTTGACGTGGTCGCTGAGGTCGAAGAGCTTCGTCGCTTTGGCGCCCCCGCCTTTCGACGTCCAGACAATCCCCGCGTTGTCGGTGATGAACAGGCGGCCATCCGGCGCGACCGCCATCCCGATCGGCTGGAGAAAGCCGAACGTGGTCTGAGTGCTGTAGAAGAACGGGGCCGGATAGGACGGATTGACCCCCGCGCTGGCAGCCTGAGGGCCAACCGATCCTGTCAGCAGGATCCCGAAGGCGAAGACGAGGAGCGCCCGCCCCCCTCTCAAGCGCATCCGCATCCGTCCAAGCTAGCAGCGATCACAGACCTTCTAAACCGGACAAACGTCCTGTAGTCGCGCTCTATCCCGGTTCCTTGCGCGGCACCAGGACCAGGCGCTTGAACTCGGCGACGAGGACGCCGTCCTGGTTCAGCACCCGGGTGTGGACCTTGACCACGCCGCGGTCGGGCTTCGATTTGGAGGGCTTGACCTCGAGCACCTCGGTCTCGCAGAAGAGCGTGTCGCCGTGGAAGACCGGGTTCGGGATGGCTGAGGTCTTCGGTCGCCAGGTTGGCGATCGCCTTGCCGGAGACGTCGGAGACCGACATGCCGAGGGCGAGCGAGTAGACCAGCGGCCCGACGACGACATTGCGGCCCTGCTGGGACTGCTTCGCGTAGACGTCGTTGAGGTGCAGCGGGTGGTGGTTCATCGTGATCAGGCAGAAGAGGTGGTCGTCCGACTCGGTCACGGTCTTCGCCGGCCAGTGCTTGTAGACGGCGCCGACCTCGAACTCCTCCAGGTAGCGGCCGTAGGCGTGCGCACCTGACGCCTCGCGCTCGGCCTGGTCGGTGGTCAGCTCGTAGCTTCTGCTCGCTCATCGTCTTCGGAATCTCCTCTGGGATTGGAAGGCGCGGGATGCTATCCGCGCGTCGAACTTCGGGCAGCGCGCCGTTAATGCGCTTTCTTGAGCCGGGAGCGCTGCTCCTGGCGTTCGACCACCTGGGCGATCAGCTTCTTCACGTTGGAGTCCCCGGTCGCCTTGATGTGGCCGGTCTCGTACGCCCTGCGGTAGCTCTTCATCGTGCCCTTCTCGGCCAGCTCGTTGAACTGGGGGCGGTCGATCTCGACCAGGACCGCTCGTCCTGGGCGAGGTCCTTGCTGATCTCCGGGCCCGGCAGCTCGACCCGGTAGAGCTGGATGTCGTGCCTGGCCTTCAGTTCCAGGCCGAAGACGAGTTTCAGTTTCTGCAGCGCCGGGACCTCGGCCTGGAATCGCTCGACGGCGGTCTGGATCAGGTCTCGGGGTCGAGCGCCATGTGCCTAGCGGCTCCCCATCTAGATCTTGTGCCTCTGCAGGAGCTTCTTGCCGATCACCATGCGCTGGATCTCCGAGGTGCCCTCGCCGATCAGCAGCAGCGGAGCGTCGCGGTAGAGGCGCTCGATCTCGTACTCCTTGGAGTAGCCGTAGCCGCCGTGGATGCGGAAGCAATCCTCGACGCACTCCTTGCCGGTCTCCGAAGCGAGCAGCTTGGCCATCCCGGCCTCGAGGTCGGAGCGCTCGCCGGCGTCCTTCATCCGCGCCGCTTTGCGGGTGACGAGACGGGCCGCCTCGATCTTGGTCGCCATGTCGGCGAGCTTGAACTGGATCGCCTGGTGCTGGGCGATCGGCTTGCCGAAGGTCTTGCGCTCCTGGCTGTAGCGGAGGGCCAGCTCGAGGGCGCGCTGGGCGATGCCGACGCCGCGGGCGGCGACGTTGACGCGGCCGACCTCGAGCGCGTCCATCATCTGCACGAAGCCCTGGCCGACGCCCCGCCTCCTCGCCGCCGAGCACGCGCTCGGGCGGGCAGCGGTAGCCGTCGTAGACGAGCTCGGTCGACTCGACGCCCTTGTAGCCCATCTTCTTGATCTTGGGCGGGATCGACGAGGCCGGAGAAGTCGCCCTCGTTCGTTTCCTTCCAGGGCTCCTTCTCGGTGATGAAGCAGGTCATGCCCTTGTAGGCGGGCTCCGCCTTGGGGTCGGTCTTCATCAGCACGAAGACGACCGCGGAGCCGAGCCCGTTGGTGACCCACATCTTCTGGCCGTTGAGCTCCCAGTTGCCGTCCTCGCCCTTCTTCGCCGTCGCCTTGATGCCCTGCACGTCGGAGCCGACCTCGGGCTCCGAGAGCGAGAAGGCGGCGCGGATCTCGCCGGTCGCCATCTTCGGCAGGAAGTACTCCTTCTGCTCGTCGGTGCCGAACTTCATCAGCAGGTAGGAGCCGATGAAGTGGGTGTTGACGACGCCGGAGATCGAGATCCAGCCGCGCGAGAGCTCTTCGACGATCATCGCGTAGGTGGTCAGGTCGAGCCCCATGCCGCCGTACTCCTCGGGGATCGTCACCCCGAAGAGGCCGAGCTCCTTCATCTGCTCGACGATCGGCTCCGGGAAGGAGTCCTCGTGGTCGTAGTGCTCGGCGTTGGGGATGATCTGCTCGTCGGCGAACTGGCGCACCATCTCGGTGATCGCCTGCTGCTCGTCGGTCTGCTCGCGGAATGCGGCGGTGTCTACGGCCATGGCTCCTAGGTGATCGGCGTCGGGGGGCGGGGATCGAAGGATATATCCGGCCGTTCGGCGACCGCCGGCCGGTGCGCCTCCCGCTTTCCCCTCAATCATCCGTCCAGGGCGCGTCCAGCCGGCCGGCTCCCTGGCGAGGAAGACCCATGCTCGCAAAGCTCGCCGTACTCCTCGGCCTCGCCCTGCTCGCGGTCCCGCCCGCGACGGCTGCGAGCGCGGTCGGCGTGTCCCACAACCGGCCGGTCCCCGAGGCGGCACGCCCCTCCAGCGACGGGCCGGCCCAACAGGAGCCGATCGCGGCGGCCGGCTTCTGCCCCGGCAAGGACGACGCGGACGCTTCGCAGGCCATACAGCAGGAGGCGATGCGTTGCCTGATCGACTTCGCCCGCCGCGATGCCGGTCTGGCGCTGCTTTCCGTCTCCGAGAGGCTCGACCGCTCGGCGGAGGCGAAGTCCGCAGACATCCTGCGTTGCGACGACTTCGACCACTACGCCTGCGGCAGGGACTTCAACTACTGGCTGGGGAGGGTCGGCTACCTCCGCGCCCGCTGCTGGCGCGTGGGCGAGAACCTTGCCTGGAGCAGCAGCCCGAGGGCGACGGCGCGCCATATCTTCACGCTCCTGATGCACTCCCCCGAGCACCGGGCGAACATCCTCGGGCCCTACTCGCACCTCGGCGTGGGGCTGCGCGTTGGCACTCTGCGCGGACACGGCGGGGCCCACGTCTGGACCCAGCACTTCGGCAGCCACTGCTGAGGGTGGTGCCATCCTCGCAGCGGCCGGCGAGCCGTCGCGCTCGTGACCTGGATGGTGGAAGATTCCGTCGATGCACCGCGTCCGCCACATTCTCTCGGTAGCCCTGATCACCGCCGGGATCGTGCTGCTGGCCGACATCGGCATAACCCTTGCCTACGAGGAGCCCCTCACCTCGATCTACGCCTCCGTGCAGCAGCGCAACGCGGAGAACGAGCTCGACGAGACCGAAGCGAGCTACCCCAGCCGCGCCGACCAGCGAGCGGTGGCGCGGATCCGCAGCCGCAAGCAGCGGATCGCGACGCTGGCGCAGCGCTTCGGTGCGCAGGCCGAGCCCGGAGAGGCGATCGGCCGCCTCCGCGCCCCGGCCATGGGCCTGAACGTGATCGTCGTCCAGGGCACCGATACGGCCAGCCTGCAGAAGGGGCCTGGGCACTTCCCCGAAACGCCGTTCCCCGGCCAGGGCGGCACCGTCGGCATCGCCGGGCACCGCACGACCTACGGCGCCCCCTTCCGCGACGCCGAATCGGTCGAGCGGGGCGACCGCATGGTGCTCGAAATGCCCTACGGAAAGATCTTCTACCGGGTGCAGAAAACCGAAGTCGTCGAGCCCACCGACGTCGGCGTGGTCAAGTACGTCGGCTACGAGCGCCTCGTCCTCAGTACCTGCCACCCGGTCTACAGCGCGGCGCAGCGCCTCATCGTCTTTGCCCGGGCGGTGGGGGAGCGACTCGACCGGGGGGCTCGCTCTTCGTAGTGCTGCCGCCCCGCGGAGCCGTGGTGTCGGTGGAGACGCCGCTGTCGCTGCTGCCGCCGCCGATGACGAAGACGACGAGGTACGCCAGGGCGAGGCCGATCGCCACGCCGAGCACGATCCCGGCCACGAGGTCCAGCTTGCCCGCGGCCCGCATCTAGACCCGCGCTTGATCCGCTGCCGTCAGCGGCACGCGCTGCAGCCGCTGCAGCCTCGAGGCAACGAAGTCGGCGCGGGCGTGAAAGTCGCGCAGCGGCTCGTCCTCGGGGGTGGGCTCCGGCCCCCGCCGGGGGGCGGCGCCGAGCATCGCGGCGCTCGCCCGCTCGGCGAGCTCGGCCGCCCGCTTCGCCTGCTCGGCGGCGTCGAGAGCGGCGGCGCCGACCGTCATCACGGCCGCCTCCGACGCCCGGGCGGTCGCCAGCGCCTCCTCGACCTTGAGCTCCAGCTCGCCGATCAGCGGCGGCCGGGCATGCTCGGGCAGCAGCCAGTCCTGCGTTGAGTCGGCAACGGCTCCAGCCATCGGTTCAAGGTACGGCGGCCGGGGTCAAACTCCTCTGCCCAGGCCGGCGGCGGCGCCCCCGTTCATCTAGATTTCCGCCCGTCCAGCGAACGAACGACGCGAGGAGCAGCGTGAGAAACCCCAGAGACTTCTTCCAGCCGCAGGCGATCGGCGCCCCCGAGCCGCTGCGCGAGATCCCGGTCAAGCCCTCGCGGATGATCCACTTCCTCGACTTCTCCAACGAGAAGATGGTCGAAAAGGCGGCCGGCATCGCGGAGAAGACCGACATCCTGCTCGGCAACCTCGAGGACGCGATCCCGGTCGACCGCAAGGAGGCCGCGCGGGCGGGCCTGGTCCGCGCCGCCAAGGAGTCCGACTTCGGCCAGACCGCGCTCTGGACCCGTGTCAACTCGCTGGAGAGCCCCTGGGTGCTCGACGACCTGACCACCCTGGTGACCGAGATCGGCGACCAGCTGGAGGTCGTGATGGTGCCCAAGGTCGAGGGCGCCTGGGACATCCACTACGTCGACCGCCTGCTCGCCCAGCTCGAGGCCAAGGCCGGGCTGGACCGCCCGATCCTGATCCACGCGATCCTCGAGACGGCGCAGGGCGTCGTCAACCTGGAGGAGATCGCGGCAGCGAGCCCGCGCATGCAGGGGATGAGCTTCGGGCCCGCCGACCTCGCCGCCTCGCGGCGGATGAAGACGACCCGGGTCGGCGGCGGCCACCCCGGCTACCGCGTGATGGAGGACCCGGCGGACCCCGAGAACCCCGAGGACGACCGGGTCAGCGCCCAGCAGGACCTCTGGCACTACTCGATCGCCCGCATGGTCGACGCCTGTGCCTCGACCGGGATCCTCCCCTTCTACGGTCCCTTCGGCGACATCAAGGACACCGCGGGCTGCGAGACCCAGTTCCGCGCCGCCTTCCTGATGGGCTGCGTCGGCGCCTGGTCCCTTCACCCGGTCCAGATCGGCATCGCCAAGAAGGTCTTCAGCCCTCCCCCGGAGGAGGTCAGGTTCGCCAAGAAGGTGCTGGAGGCGATCCCCGACGGCCGCGGCGTGCACATGATCGACGGCAAGATGCAGGACGACGCCACCTGGAAGCAGTGCAAGGTCATGGTCGAGCTGGCCGAGATGCTGGCCGCCAAGGACGCGGAGCTGGCCGAGGCGTACGGGCTTTAGCGCCTCAGCTGTTGGCCGCGGGTCCTGTCGCAGGGACAGGCCCGGGCCTTGGTGGCCAGCTTGGGAAGGGCTTAGCTGGGGTTAGCCGAGGCGCTGTTCTAGGGCGTCCAGCTGGGCTGTGATCTGGGGGGGCAGCTTGTCGCCGAACTTGGCCAGGTGCTCCCTGATCTGTGGGAGCTGCTGCTTGTAGAGGTCGGTGTCGACCGAGAGCAGCTCGCGCATCGCCGCCTCGTCGATGCTGAGGCCCTCGGTGTTGATCGCACCCTCTGCCGGAAGCAGTCCGATCGGCGTCTCAATTGCGCCGGCGGAACCCTCGCAACGGCGGAAGACCCACTCGAGCACCCGGCTGTTCTCCCCGAATCCGGGCCAGAGGAAGTTGCCGTCGGCGTCCTTGCGGAACCAGTTGACATAGAAGATCCGCGGCAGGCGCGCGCCCTCCCTTTCGCCGGCCTTCAGCCAGTGGGCGAAGTAGTCGGCCATGTTGTAGCCGCAGAAGGGCAGCATCGCCATCGGGTCGAAGCGCAGTTCGCCGACGTTGCCGGACGCGGCGGCGGTCTTCTCCGACGACATGGTCGCGCCGAGGAAGACGCCGTGCTGCCAGTCGAAGGCCTCGTGGACCAGCGGCACGGTCGTCGCACGACGGCCCCCGAAGAGGAAGGCGTCGATCGGCACCCCGGCGGGGTCCTCCCACTCGGGGGCGATCGTCGGACACTGTGATGCCGGGGTGGTGAAGCGCGCGTTCGGGTGCGAGGAGGGGGTCTCGGACTCAGGCGTCCAGTCCTCGCCGTGCCAGTCGATCAGGTGCTCGGGGGGCTCAGTCGTCATCCCCTCCCACCAGACGTCGCCGTCGTCGGTTTTGGCGCAGTTGGTGAAGATCGAGTTGCTCTCGATCGTGCGCATCGCGTTGAGGTTGGTCCCCTCCCCGGTGCCGGGCGCAACGCCGAAGAAGCCGGCCTCGGGGTTGACCGCGTAGAGGCGCCCGTCGGAGCCGAACTTCATCCAGGCGATGTCGTCGCCGACCGTCTCGACCTTCCAGCCCGGCAGGGTTGGGATCAGCATCGCCAGGTTGGTCTTGCCACAGGCAGAGGGGAAGGCGCCGGTCACGTACTTGACGGCGCCCTCGGGCGAGGTCAGCTTGAGGATCAGCATGTGCTCGGCCATCCAGCCCTCGTCGCGCGCCATTGCCGAGGCAATCCGCAGCGCGAAGCACTTCTTGCCGAGCAGGGCGTTGCCGCCGTAGCCTGAGCCGTAGGACCAGATCTCGCGCGTCTCCGGGTAATGGACGATGTACTTGTTGTCCTCGTTGCAGGGCCAGGAGACGTCTTCCGCGCTGTCGGCCAGCGGCATCCCGACGGAGTGCACGCAGGGGACGAACTCGCCGTCGGCCCCGAGCACGTCGAGCGCACCCTTGCCCATCCGGGTCATGATCCTCATGCTCACGGCGACGTAGGGGGAGTCGGTCAGCTGAACGCCTATGTGGGCGATCGGAGAGCCGAGCGGGCCCATCGAGAAGGGCACGACGTACATCGTGCGGCCGGCCATGCAGCCCTGGAAAAGGCCGTTTAGCGTCTCGCGCATCTCGGCCGGATCGCGCCAGTTATTGGTCGGACCGGCGTCGGCCTCGCTCTCCGAGCAGATGAAGGTGCGATCTTCGACCCGGGCGACGTCAGCCGGGTCGGAAAGAGCCAGGTAGGAATTGGGCCGCTTGGCGTCGGAGAGGCGCTCGAAGGTGCCGGCCTCGATCAGGGTCTGGGCGAGGGAGTCGTACTCCTCCGCCGAGCCGTCGCACCAGTGGACGGCGTCGGGCTGGGTCAGATCTGCGATCTCCCCAACCCAATCGAGGAGCTTTGCGTGCGTGGTCGGCGCATCGGCCGTGGTCATTTGGCTCATCTACGGCACTCTACTTACCGCGCCTGCTACCGGGGCGCGACGGCAGGCCGCTTTCTGCGGGAATTTGGCCGGGCTAGCGGCTCCTGCTGCCGAAGGCGAGCGTGTAGGTGGCGCCGTCGCGACCGCTGCGAGCCACGCCGACGGCGAAGTCGCGCAGACGGCGATCGAGGATGTTGGCCCGGTGCGGCGGGCTGTGCATCCAGAGCGCCACGATGGCCGCCGGAGAGCCGTACTGGTGACCATCGCCTGCGGCGATGTTCTCCGCGATGCGGTAGCTCGACGCGTGCGCCAGGTAACCGGCATGGGTCGCCCTGATCGTCGGGGTGCTGCCGCTCGGGCCGTAGTGGGAGAAGCTGCCGCTTCTCACCAGGTTCTGCGAGTGGCCCGTGGCAGACCGGCGCAGCGCGAAGTTGAACTCGAGGGGCCGGATCCCGTTTCTCGCGCGGGCCCGGTTGACCAGGCAGAGGATCGAAGTGCGCAGCTGGTGGTCGGTTGCCCAGGCCGGCGACTGGAAGATGTCGCCGCAGCGCGGAGTGCGCTTGGCCGCGGCGGCGCCGGGAAGAAGGGAGAGGCCGATCGCGACGACCAGCAGCGTGGCAAAGAGGCTTTTCGGTGTTCTCATGTGGGCTCGCACCTAACTGAGGGGTTGGAGGTCGGTCAATGCGACATCGGCATCCTCGTTGAGGATCTTGAGAGTCGCCGTTTCACGCTTGTCGCCGGCGAAGCTCACGGTGCACTCGAATGTGGCGCCTTTGGTCACCTCTACGTTCGACGGACACTCGACCGAGGCCACCTTCCGGCCCGTGGAGCGCTCGAGGTCCTGTTCGACGGTGTCCTCGAGCTTGGCGGAGTCGAGCACGGTTTCCCCGCATCCGGTCGCGATCAGCAAGGAGGCGGAAGCCAGCACGACAAGCGCCCCGGCCCAGCCAACAGCCCTCATCTGTTCCACTTCCCGCCCGATCTCGCGCGCAAGTATTCCAGGCCGGCCATCGACATGCCCCTGGACTCTAGGAACCGATCCGGATGGGCACCCGATCGACCGCCTGCATCGGCGCCCTGGCCTTGAGCAGCATCTCCCGGTACTCCTCGTCGGGATCGGACTGCATCACGATGGCGCCGCCGGCCCCGATGCCGGCCGAATCGCCGTCGACGACGATCGTCCTGATCACGACGCTGAGGTCGCAACCCCCGCCGAGCCCGAGGTAGCCGATCGCCCCCGAGTAAACGCCGCGAGCCTCTCCCTCGAGCTCGTCGATGATCTCCATCGTCCGCTCCTTCGGCGCCCCGGTCATCGACCCGGGCGGAAAGCACGCCTGGACGCAATCCACGGCGCTCAGGTCGTCGCGCAGGCGGCCGCGGATGGTCGAGACCAGCTGGTGGACGGTCTCGTAGGTCTCGACCTGCATCAGGTGGGGGGCATCGACGGTCCCCACCTCGCAGACCTTGCCCAGATCGTTGCGCAGCAGGTCGGCGATCATCAGGTTCTCGGCCCGGCTCTTCTCGTCGAGGCGAAGCTCCGCGGAGAGGAAAGCGTCTTCGTCCGGCGTGACCCCTCGCCGCATCGTCCCCTTGATCGGCTTGGCCTCGACCCGGCGATCGCCCTCGATGCGGAGGAACCTCTCCGGCGAGGAGCTGAGCACGGCAAGCTCGCCGAAGCGGAGAAAGGCGGAGTACGGCGCCGGATTGAGCCGGCGCAGGCGGCGGTAGACCCCCAGCGGGTCCGCGTCGGTCTCAGCCCGGATCTGGTTGGTCAGGCAGATCTCGTAGCTCTCGCCCTCGCGAAGAAGGCGCTTGCACTCCTCGATGTCGGCGAGATAGCGATCATGCCCGCGGGCAAGCTCGAATTCAGCCGAGCCATTGCTCGCCGCGTCGGGCTCCTCAACCTCCGGCAGGGAAGCCAACCGCCGCCGCGTGGACTCGAGCCAATGCTCGACCAGCTTCTCTTCCCCAGGCTCTGCGAGGCAAAGCAGGTAGGCGCAGTCCTCCTCGTGGTCAAAGGCAACCAGCCGATCGGCGAAGACGAAGGCCGCATCGGGATGGGGCGATCGATGGGCGGCCTCCCCCCCGCACTCGGCCTTCAGCTCGTAGCCGAAATAGCCGACGAAGCCGCAATCGAAATCGAATGGAAGCTGCTCGTCAACCTGTCCAAGCTGCCGAATTTCGCGCTTCAGGAACTGGAATATCGACTCCCGGTAAAGCTCGACGCGACCCCTGCGCTCGACCCGCACCCTCCCAAGCTCAAGGTCATAGGAGACCGTCGCCGCAAGCGGCCCGCTCGCATCGCCGATGAAGGAGAAGCGCCCTCGCTCCCCGCCACCGCTGCTGTCAAGCCAGAAGGCGCTGTCACTGTTCCCATAGAGCTCGATAAACGCAAGCTCAGGGTCGATCTTCGCGTCGACCTTCTCCACGACAAGCCGCAGCGAAGGGGCGACGGGGACATCCTCTCCCGAACACTCAAGCGCGGGCTCCGCCCACGCGTTCGGGAGAGGATGTCCCCGTCGCCTACCCCCCCACCGCGCGCTCTGATCGCGGAAGTTCTCGAGTAAGCGACGGCCATATTCGGTGCAGACCGCCTCGGGGTGAAATTGGACGCCCCACTGGGGACGCGAGCGGTGCTCGAGCGCCATCACCACCCCGTCGCTGGTCCAGGCGATCGGCTCCAGTGCGGGCGAGAGCGGTCTCGTAAGGCACAGCGAGTGGTAGCGAACGGCCTCGAACGCACGAGGGATTCCGGCGAATAGCGGCGAGCCGTTATGGACGACGGTGCTGATGCGGCCGTGCATAGGCTCCGGCGCGCCGGCCACGGCGGTGCCGTTCACCCAACCTAAGCCCTGGTGACCGAGGCAGACGCCGAGCAGCGGACGGTCGCAGTCTCGGATGACTTGCGCACATACGCCGAAGTCCGCCTCCCGGTCCGGACGCCCCGGACCCGCCGAGATCACGACGTTGTCGAAGTGGAGCTCCGCTAGCTCTTCCCAGCTCGCCTCGTCGTTGCGGACGACGGTCGGCTCCTCCCCGTTCACCTCGGCCAGCAGCTGGAAGAGGTTGTAGGTGAAGGAGTCGTGGTTGTCGATCAGCAGGGTCTTCACACGCGGCCTGGCGGACGGACGGGTCCGCGAGGTTGCCACAATGCCGCCGTGTCAGCGCAGCGGCCCGATCGTCAGCGGGGGGTCTTCGAGACCCTGCTCGTCCTCGAGGGCCGGCCGGTCCGGCTGGACGCTCACCTCGCCCGGCTCGAGGCCAGCCTCGAGGCCCTGTTCCCCGACCGGCCGCCGCCCCAGGGGCTCGCCCGCGCAATCGGCGAACGCGCCCAGGACCTTGCCCGGGGAGGCCTCCGGATCACCGTCGTCCCCGCCGCGAACGGCGAGACCGAGACCACGATCGAGACGGCCGGGGTCGAGCGCGAACGGATCCTTCCTGCCGAGCCACACGCGATCGACGCCCACAGCCTCGTGATTCCGGGCGGGCTGGGCAGCCACAAGTGGGCGGACCGCACCTTCCTCGACGAGCGACAGGGACGCCTTGGAGCGGATGCGGTGCCGGTGATCCTCGACCGGGACGGCACCCTGCTCGAGGCCTCGCGCGCGAACGTCTTCGCGGTGATCGACGGCGCCCTGCTTACGCCCCCGGCCGACGGTCGCATCCTGCCCGGCATCGCCCGGGCATGCGTGCTGGAAATCGCCGCCGACGCCGGCTTCGAGACCCGCGAAGCGGAGCTTCGCCGAGAGGATTTAGCCGTGGCCAACGAGATGTTCCTGACAGGCTCGCTGCGAGGGGTGGAGAGGGTCCGGAGCCTCGACGGCAACGAGCTGAAGACCGACGGGGAACTCACCGCGCGCGTGGCGGGCGACCTGCGTAGGGCCTGGACCCGGGGCGGTTTGGATAGGGTTCCGCGCCGCTGATGAGGTTCTTCGAGTACGAGGCAAGGCAGATCGTCGAGATGGCGGGGATTCCCGTCACCAAGTACGGCTTCTGCACCAGCGCGGAGGAAGCGCGGAAGGTCGCCGAGGAGATCGGCGGACCGGTCGTGATCAAGTCGCAGGTGCTGAGCGGCGGGCGGATGAAGGCCGGCGGGGTCAAGTTCGCCGACACGCCCGATGAGGCCGCGGAGCATGCGGAGGCGATCCTGAAGCTGGAGATCAACGGGCACATGCCGCGCGGCGTCCTCGTCGACCCCAAGGCGGAGGTCAAGCAGGAGTACTACGCCGGCGTCGTCTGGGACGGCACCGCAAAGAAGCCGCTGATGCTGTTCAGCGACATGGGCGGCATCGACATCGAGGAGGTCGCCGAGCAGCACCCCGACCACGTCGGCCGCGGCCACGTCTCCAACCTGCTGCCGATCGCCGACTTCGAGGCCAAGCAGGTCGTCGCCGCGACCGGAGTCACCGGCTCGCAGCTGAACCGGGCGACGCCGATCCTCGCCCGCCTGGCCCGCCTCTTCCGCGACAACGACATGACCCTGGCCGAGATCAACCCCCTGGCCGAGCTCAGCGACGGCAGCTTCGTCGCCCTCGACGCCCACATGGAGATGGAGAACGAGGCGGTCGGCCGCCAGAAGGGGCTGCTGCGCAAGCGACTCGAGATCGCCGAGGAGGACACTCGCGAGACCTACGAGCCATCCGACTTCGAGCGCCACGTCGCCGCGATCGACGCCGCCGACCACCGCGGCGTGATCCAGGGCAAGGACCACGGCTTCGACGGCAACCTCGGCCTCGTGATCGGCGCCGGCGGCGGCTCGCTGACGCTTACCGACGCGGTCCGCAGCCAGGGCGGCAAGCCCGCCAACTACTCCGAGATCGGCGGCAACCCCTCGGTGGCCAAGGCCTGTGGGCTGGCCAAGGAGGTGCTGGAGAAGGACGGCGTCGAGAAGATCGCGGTGATGATGTCGATCGTCTCCAACACCCGGGTCGACATCGTCGCCCGCGGCGTGATCAAGGCCTGCCTGGAGCTCGGCAAGGACCCGGGAGAGACGATCGCGATCTTCCGCATCCCCGGCGCCTGGGAGGACGAGGGCTTCAAGATCCTCGAGCGATACGGCGTCGAGTACTGCGACCGCTCGGTCTCGATGTGGGAGGCGGCGGGGCGCGCCGTCGCCAAGATCCAGGGGGCGCCGGCATGACTGGCGACTTTTGCGCCCATATGACGCATAACTCGCCAGAGGGGACCCGATGAGCATCCTGCTGAGCAAGAACACCACCTTCATCGTCCAGGGGATCACCGGGCGCGAGGCGGTCAACCTGACCAGGGAGTGCCTCGACTACGGCTCCAAGATCGTCGGCGGCGTCACCCCGGGCCGTAAGGGCCGGGAGGTGCACGGCGTGCCGGTCTTCGACACCGTCGCCCAGGCGGTCGAGCACCACGGCGGCCCGATCGACGGCTCCGTGGTCACCGTCCCCCCCGCCTTCACCAAGGACGCGGTGCTGGAGGCGATCGAGAACGGGATCGAGCTGATCGTGATCGTCACCGAGCGCATCCCGCGCCGCGACGTCGCCCAGATGGTCGAGCTGGCCAACCTGCGCGGGGCACGCATCATCGGCCCCAACTGCCTCGGCCTGATCGTCCCCGAGGTCTGCAAGATGGGCGGCATCGGCGGCCCGGCCAAGGACGCCGCCAAGGCCTACGCACCCGGCCCGGTCGGCGTGATGAGCCGCTCCGGCGGGATGACCACCGAGATCTCCTCTTCGCTGACCCAGGCCGGCCTCGGCGTCTCCACCGCCGTCTCGATCGGCGGCGACGCGATCATCGGCTCCACCTACGCCGAGCTGATGCCCTACTTCGAGGCCGACGAGCAGACTCAGGCGATCGTGATCTACACCGAGCCCGGCGGCCGCATGGAGGCGCAGCTCTCCGAATGGGTCAAGGAAAACGACTCGCGCCTGCCGATCGTCGCCTTCATGGCCGGCAAGTTCATGGACGACGAGGAGATGAAGGGGATGAGCTTCGGCCACGCCGGCACGATCGTGGAGGGCGTCGAGGACACCGCGACCGAGAAGATCGCCCGTCTCGAAGCGGCCGGCATCCGCGTGGTCGAGCGGATCGACGAGATCCCCGACGCGGTCAAGGAGAAGCTGGGGGTGACGGCATGAGCGAGGCGCTGAGCAAGGTCTTCATCGACGTCGAGGTCGACGCCCCGGTCGCCGCCGACGCGGCGCTGGCCGCCAAGCTGGAGGAAGTCTGCCCGGTCGACATCTTCAAGGCGACCGACTCGGGCGTCGAAGTCGTCGAGGGCAACCTCGACGAGTGCGTGCTCTGCTACCTCTGCGTCGACGCCGCGCCCGAGGGCGCAGTCCGCGTCGTCAAGCTGTACGAGCGGTAGCCGCGGCCTCGCCCAGCGCTTCGTCCTGCAGCCGTTCGGGCAGGACGACCATCGCCCGCAACGCAGACAGCGCCGCGGGGTCGCCTTCAACCGTAATCTCGCCCTCGCTCGCCGCGCCGAGGACGAGGGCGCCGATGACGGCCCGCGGCTCGCCGGCCAGGAGGAGGTCCGGGTCCTCGGCCTCGCCGCGTTCGGCGCCGATCCAGCCGTCCGCGATCTGCAGGCGAAAGCTGTTGCCGCCGCTGCGCAGCTGCACCGTGATCTCGGCGTCGGGCGGAGGCTGCAGGATGACGCGCAGCGAGTTCGGCAGCCATGACGCTTCCAGCGCGTCGACGTCTTCGATCTGGAAGAAGTTGAGCCCCCAGCGGGACAGCTCGAGGATCGTCCGCTCGAGGCCATGGCCGAGCTCGGTCAGCTCGTAGGCCACCGCGGAGGCCGGCGGGTCGAGCTCGCGCCGCGCGACGACGCCTTCGCGCTCGAGGTCGCGCAGGCGCTTGGTCAGCACGTCGGTCGGGGCGCCGCCGACGGCCCGGTCGAGGTCGGAGAAGCGCAGCGGCCCGAGCAGCAGCTCGCGCACGATCAGCAGCGACCAGCGCTCCCCGATCCGGTCGAGGGCGCCGGCGAGACTGCACGCCTGGCCGTAGTTGCGACGCGTCATTGCTCGATTCTAGCAGCTTAATTTGAAATTCAAAGTATTTGCTTTGAATTCTGGTACTTTCTCCACCATGCTCCCTCTCGCGCCTGCCCCGGCCCCCGCGCCGAACTCCCGATGACGCGGATCGCGAACCTCACGTGGAAGCACCCGAAGCTCGTCCTCGCCGCCGTCGGGGCCTTCACCCTGCTGGCGCTGACCGTCGGCCGCGACGTCGAGCAGCACCTGAAGGCAGCCGGTTTCACCGACTCGAGCTCGGAGAGCGAGCAGGCGACGCGGATGCTGCGCGACTCGCTCGGCTACGACCCCAACCCGGCGATCGTGCTCGTCGTCCGCGACCCGGACGGCGGCAAGCTCGACCTCGCCGATCCCGGTGTGCGTGGCGAGGTGGCACGGATCGCCAGGGGAAGCGAAGCAGTCCAGCACGTCGGACGCGTCGTCAATCCGCTGCGCAACCGGGCCGCCGGTGCGGCGCTGATCGCCCGCGATGGCGAGTCGCTGGCAGTCGCGGTCTACCTCTCCACAGAGGACATCGAGAACGCCGGGGGCGTCGCCGCCGAGGGAGTGGCGGAGGTGATCGAGGGCAGCCCGCTCGACGTCGCCGAGGGCGGCTTCGCGCAGGGCTTCAACGAGACCAACGACCAGACCCGCGAAGACCTGACCAAGGCTGAGCTGATCGCCTTCCCGGTCCTCGCCCTCTTTTTGCTCTTCGTCTTCCGCGGGGTCGTGGCCGCCGGCATCCCGCTTCTGATCGGGGTGATCTCGATCATCGGCACGCTGCTCGTGCTGCGCATCATGTCCGGCATAGTCGACACCTCGCTCTTCGCGCTCAACATCGCCACCGGGCTGAGCCTCGGCCTCGCCGTCGACTACGCGCTGTTGATGGTCTCGCGATACCGGGAGGAGATCGCCGGCAACGGAGCGACGCGGGAGGCGCACCGCCGCACGGTGCAGACAGCGGGGCGGACGGCGCTCTTCTCGGGCCTCACGGTCGCCGCGGCGATGGCCGCGCTGATCTTCATGCCACAGCGTTTCCTCTACTCGATGGCCGTCGCGGGGGCATCGGTCGCGGTGCTCTCCTCGCTGATCGCGATCCTCGTCGTCCCCTCCCTGCTGAGGCTGCTCGGGACCCGGATCGACGCCCTCTCGATCCGCCGCGGCCCGGCGGTCTCGGACGCCTCGGACGGCTGGTACCGGCTGGCGCGCGGCGTGATGCGGCGCCCCGTGACCGTCGCCCTGGCCAGCTCGGCGCTGCTGCTCGCCGCCTCAACTCCCCTGCTCTGGACGACCCTGACCGGCCCCAGCGCCGAAGCGGTGCCGCCAAACCAGCCTTCCTACGACGCCTACCGCTATCTCGAAGCGCACTACCCGCGCGACGTTACCGAGGCGGTGACCGTCGCCGTCGACGGGCGTGCCGGGCCGGCCCAGCTGGCGACTTACCAGCGCCGGATCGAAGCCGTCGACGGGGTGGTCAGCGGCGCGCCCTTCGCCCGCGCCTCCAGCGAGGTCACCTTCGCCAACTTCGCTCTCGCCGGGCCTGCCCTCAGCAGGCCCTCCCAGGACTCGCTGCACGAGATCCGCGACCTCGCCCCGCCCGGTGCCGCCAGCGTGCTGGTCTCCGGCAACACGGCGCGCTTCATCGACCAAAAGCAGAGCCTGATCGAGCATGCGCCCCTGGTGGTGGCGATCGTCGCCCTTACCACCCTCGTGCTGCTCTTCCTGCTCACCGGCTCGGTGCTGCTGCCGCTGAAGACGCTGGTGATGAACACCCTGACCCTCGGCGCCACCCTCGGCATCCTCGTCCTAGCCTTCCAGGAGGGCTGGCTCGACTCGCCGCTCGACTACACCGGTCCCGCCGCGGTCGAGGTGACCAGCCTCGTCTTCCTCTTCGCCGTGATCTTCGGCCTCGCCACCGACTACGCGGTCCTGGTGATGGCGCGGATCAAGGAGCGGCGCGACCTCGGCGACTCCAACGAGGAGGCCGTGGCGGTCGGCATCGCCCGCACCGGCCGCGTGATCACCGCCGCCGCCGTGGCGATCGCGATCGTCTTCCTCGCCTTCGGCGTCAGCACCGTCTTCTTCGTCAAGCAGATCGCGATCGGGATGGCCTTCGGCGTGATGATCGACGCGACGATCGTCCGCGCCCTCCTCGTCCCCTCCCTGATGCGCCTCTTCGGCGAGTGGAACTGGTGGGCGCCGAAGCCCCTGCGCCGCATCTACCTGCGCCTCGGCTTCTCAGAGGCCTGAGCCCCCTTCGCCGGTGTGTGCGGCTCGTCACGGCGGGTAGCCAGACGTTGACAGAGATCGATGTCTCGTTAACCTGTACATCGATCCCTGTAACGAAAGGTTGACCTTCCTTGATCGATAAGCCTCGCCGGGTCGCCGTCGTCGGCGGCAACCGGATCCCGTTTGCGCGCTCGAATTCGGTGTATTCGCGCGCTTCCAACCAGGACATGCTCACCGCGGCCCTCGACGGTCTCGTCGAACGCTTCTCGCTGCAGGGCGAGCGGCTCGGCGAGGTCGCCGGCGGCGCCGTGCTCAAGCACTCGCGCGACCGCGACCTCACCCGCGAGAGCGTGCTCGGCACTCGGCTCGCGCCGGAGACCCCCGCCTACGACGTCCAGCAGGCCTGCGGCACCGGGCTGGAGACGACGATCCTCGTCGCCAACAAGATCGCCCTCGGGCAGATCGACGCCGGGATCGCCTGCGGCGCGGACACCACCTCCGACGCGCCGATCGGCCTCAACGAGGACCTGCGCGAGGTGCTGCTCGACGCCAATCGCGAGAAGTCGAACTGGGGACGGGTGCGGCAGATGACCCGCCTGCGCCCCAGCCACGTCGTCCCCTCGATCCCGCGAAACGAGGAGCCGCGCACCGGCCTCTCGATGGGCGAGCACTGCGCGGTCATGACCGCGGAGTGGGAAGTCGGGCGCGAGGAGCAGGACGAGCTCGCGGTGCGCAGCCACCACAACCTCGCCGCCGCCTACGAGCGCGGCTTCATGGACGACCTGGTCGATCCCTACCTCGGGCTCGAGCGCGACCAGAACATGCGCCCCGACTCCTCGGAGGAGAAGCTGGCCAAGCTCGGCCCGGTCTTCGGCGGTGATGACGGCACCATGACCGCCGCCAACTCGACCCCGCTCTCAGACGGCGCCTCCGCGGTGCTGCTTGCCAGCGAGGATTGGGCGAAGGAGCACGACCTGCCGATCCTCGCCTACTTCGCCGACGGCCAGACCGCGGCGATCGACCACGTGCACAAGCGCGAGGGACTGCTGATGGCGCCGGCCTACGCGATGCCGGCGATGCTCGACCGGGCAGGGCTCTCGCTGCAGGACTTCGACCTCTACGAGATCCACGAGGCCTTCGCCTCCCAGGTGCTCTGCACGCTGCGCGCCTGGGAGGACGAGCGCTTCTGCCGCGAGCGCCTCGGGCGGGACAAGCCGCTCGGCGAGATCGACCGCGAGAAGCTCAACGTCAACGGCGGCTCGCTCGCCGCCGGGCACCCCTTCGCCGCCACCGGCGGGCGGATCGTCGCCAGCCTCGCCAAGGCGCTGCACGAGCGCGGCTCCGGCCGCGGCGTGATCAGCATCTGCGCCGCGGGCGGCCAGGGCGTCGTCGCGTTCCTCGAAGGGCCGGAGGGAACCCTGTGAGCGTCCAAATCGACCCGGTGATCGCCGGGTGTTCGAGTCCGGGGCGATTTGGACGCGAACCCGGAGGTGTGTCGTGAGCGACCTCTACTCGCGCGTCGTCAACTCGCCCCCGGGCCGGTTCGTCGCGCCCCGCGTCGGCCTGCCCCAGCCGGCGAAGCTGGACCGCCAGGCGCCTGGCACGCCGGTCGTCTCCGGTGCGGTTCTCTTCGGCGCCGCCCCCGGCGGAAAGCTCGGCAAGCAGGTCGAGCGCCTGCTGGGCGACGTCGGCGCGCCCCGCCCCGAGAAATCGGACAGCCCGGTCAAGGCGCTCGTCTTCGACGCGACCGGGATCGCCGACTCGACCGAGCTGGTCGAGCTGCAGCGCTTCTTCCACCCCAACGTGAAGCGGGTCCAGGCGCTCCGGCCGTGTCGTCGTGCTCGGCGCCCCGCCCGCCGGCCTGCCGGCTCGGGCGGCCACGGCGCAGCGCGCGCTCGAGGGCTTCACCCGCTCGCTCGGCAAGGAGATCGGCCGCGGCATCGCCGTGCAACTGGTCTACGTCGCCGAGGGCGCCGAGGGCGAGATCGAGCTCGACCCTGCGCTTCCTGCTCTCGCCCCGCTCCGCCTACGTCTCCGGCCAGGTGATCGAGGTCGGCGCCGCTGTAGCCAAGGCGCCCGCGATCGACTGGAACCAGCCGCTCGACGGCAAGATCGCCCTCGTCACCGGCGCCTCGCGCGGGATCGGCGAGGCGATCGCCGAGACCCTGCACCGCGACGGCGCCGGCCTGGTCCTGCTCGACGTGCCGGCGCTCGCCGACGACCTGGCGAAGGTCGCCACGCGAGCTCGACGCCGAGACGATCGAGCTCGACATCACCGAGGAGGACGCGCCGGCGGCAGATCGCCGAGCAGCTCTCCGGCGGCGTCGACATCGTCGTCCACAACGCCGGCGTCACCCGTGACCGCACGATCGCCAAGATGCCCGAGGACCGCTGGACCTCGCTGATGGAGATCAACCTCTCCAGCGAGGAGCGGATCGACGACGAGCTGCTGGAGCGCGACCTGCTGCGCGAGAACGGCCGCATCGTCTGCGTCTCCTCGATGAGCGGCGTCGCCGGCAACTCCGGCCAGACCAACTACGCGACCTCGAAGGCGGGCGTGATCGGCATGGTCGAAGCGCTGGCGCCGGAGTTGGCAGAGCGCAAGGCGACGATCAACGCCGTCGCCCCGGGCTTCATCGAGACGCAGATGACGGCGGCGATGCCGATCACGATCCGCGAAGCGGGGCGGCGGATGAACAGCATGTCCCAGGGCGGGCTGCCGGTCGACGTCGCCGAGACGATCGCCTGGTTCGCCAGCCCGGCCTCGGCCGGGGTCAACGGCAACGTCGTCCGCGTCTGCGGCCAGAGCCTGCTGGGAGCCTGATGGCGACCCGCACCCTGCAGAGCCCGCCGAGCATCCTGCCGCTCTACGCGCGCGCCGCTGCGCCGATGATCCCCGGCGCCTCGCTGCTGCCGTTCGTGCCGGGCCGCGGCAGCGAGGTCCCCGAGATCGAGCTGGAGCTGGTGGGCCTGACGCCGGACCCCGAGAAGGTCGCCGCATACGCGCAGGGTCTGCGGCTTCGCGCCTGCGCGACCACCTCCCCCCCACCTACCCGCAGGTCCTCGCCTTCCCGCTGCACATGGCGGTGATGGCGGATGGCCGCTTCCCCTTCGGCGCCGTCGGCCTCGTCCACGTCGAGAACCGGATCGTCCAGCGGCGCCGGATCGCCACCGCAGAGGCCCTGACGATCCGCGTCCGCCCGACCAGGCTCGCGCCCCACCCCAAGGGCCGCACCTTCTCCCTCGTGACCGAGGCAAGCGTCGACGGCGAGGCGGTCTGGGAAGGCACCAGCACAATGCTCCGCCGCGGCAAAACTGGGGTCGACGGGACGAAATCGTCCACTACGGGGCGGAATTCGTCCCGTCGGCAGGTGGAGGAGCTCGGGGGCGAGCGGGGAGTGGGAGTTGGGTGGGGACCTGGGGCGGCGCTATGCGGGGGTGTCGGGGGACCGCAACCCGATCCACATGCACGCGCTTACCGCGAAGCCGCTCGGCTTCCCGCGGGCGATCGCACACGGCATGTGGACCAAGGCCCGCTGCCTTGCGGCGCTGGAGAGCCGCCTGCCCGACGCCTTTGCCGTGGACGTTCGCTTCCGCAAGCCGATCCTGCTCCCGGGCAGGGTCGAGTTCGCCAGCTCCGCGCAGGGAGACCAGATCGACTTCGCGGTGCGCGACGCCAAGCGCGGCACACCGCACCTCGACGGCCGCATCGAGCCGCTCGGGGCAAAACCCCAAGACGAGAGGAAGTAGAGATGCCCACCGCAACAGAAGACAGGGGCGTGGCCGAGCGCGGAATGGGCCTCGGCCTGCGCTGGCTGAGCCGGCTGGCGGGCTCGGACCTGCTCGACCGGCTCCGCATCCGCAAGGGCGTGGAGCGCACGCTCTACAGCGGGACCAAGAGCGGGTTCCGCTCGGCGACCGTCGCCGGGCGCACCTTCAAGGCCGCCCAGAGCCTGACCGGCCCCGCCCGGCAGGCGCCGAGCAAGCCCCGCAGCCTCTTCGACATCACGCCCGACGACGAGCAGCAGATGCTGCAGGAAGGCGTCCGCGACTTCGCCGAGACGAAGGTCAGGCCCGTCGCCAAGCAGGCCGACTTCGACCGCTCGGCTCCGGCGGAGCTGCTCGACCAGGCCAACGAGCTAGGCGTCAACATGCTCGGCGTCCCCGAGGAGCTGGGCGGCGTGATGCACGAGCAGGCGGCCGTGACCAGCGTCCTGATCGGCGAGGCCCTGGCCCACGGCGACATGGGGATCGCCTACGCGGCGCTGGCCCCCGGTGCGGTCGCGACCGCGATCGGCCACTGGGGCACGCCGGAGCAGGAGGCGACATACCTGCCCGCCTTCACCGGGGAGGACACCCCGGCGGCGGCGCTGGCGATCCTCGAGCCCCGGCCGCTCTTCGACCCGCTGGCGCTGGAGACGACGGCGCGCAAGGACGGCGAGGACTGGGTGCTGAGCGGCACCAAGTCCCTGCTCGCGCGGCCGAAGGAGTGCGAGCTCTTCCTCGTCGCCGCCGAGGCTGAGGGAATCGGCCCGGCGCTCTTCGTGATCGAGTCCGGCACCTCCGGCCTCACCGTCGAGGAGGAGCCGGCGATGGGACTGCGGCCCGCCGCCACCGGTCGCCTCCTGCTCGAGGACGTGCGACTCCCCGCCACCGCGCTGCTCGGCGACGGCAAGCGAGAGGACTACGCCGAGTGCGTGCAGCGCGCCCGCATCGCCTGGTGCTCGCTCGCGGTCGGCGCCGCCCAGGCGACGCTCGACTACGTCAAGGGATACGTCAACGAGCGCACCGCCTTCGGCGAACCGATCTCCAACCGCCAGGGCGTCGCCTTCGCGGTCTCCGACATCGGCATCGAGTCCGAAGGCATGCGGCTCGCCACCTACCGTGCCGCCAGCCGCGCCGACCAGGGCCAGGACTTCGCCCGCGAGGCGGCGATGGCCCGTCGCCTCTGCGCCCAGAAGGGGATGCAGATCGGCTCCGAAGGGGTGCAGCTGCTGGGCGGCCACGGCTTCGTCAAGGAGCACCCGGTCGAGCGCTGGTACCGCGACCTCCGTGCAGCGGGCGTGATGGAGGGCGCCCTGCTCGTCTAGAGCCAAAGGAAAGCCATGATCAATCTGGAGATACCGAAGAAGTTCAAGCCGCTGGTCAGCCAGGGCAACCAGGTCGCCCGTGAGGTCTTCCGTCCGATCTCGCGCAAGTACGACGAGGCCGAGCACTCCTACCCCAAGGAGCTCGACATGCTCGCCTCGCTGATCGACGGGATGAACGACGGGTCCGACATGGGCGGCGCCGGCGCCGCCGGCGTGCGCCGCGAGTCAAACGGGGCCGATGAGGGCAACCGCAACGGCTCCAACCTCTCCACCGTGCTCGGCATCATCGAGCTCTGCTGGGGTGACGTCGGCCTGCTGCTCTCGATGCCCCGCCAGGGCCTCGGCAACTCGGCGATCGCCTCGGTGGCGAGCGACGAGCAGCTCGAGCGCTACGGCGGCAAGTGGGCGGCGATGGCGATCACCGAGCCAGAGGCCGGCTCGGACTCGGCCGCGATCCGCACAACGGCCGAGCTCGACGGGGACGAGTACGTGCTCAACGGCGAGAAGATCTTCGTCACCTCGGGCGACCGCGCCGACCTGATCGTGGTCTGGGCCTCGCTCGACCGCGAGAAGGGGCGAGCGGCGATCAAGTCGTTCATCGTCGAGCGCGACAACCCGGGGCTGAAGCTCGACCGGCTCGAGCACAAGCTCGGGATCAGGGCCTCGGACACGGCCAACTTCACGCTGCAGGACTGCCGCGTGCCGAAGGAGGCGCTGCTGGGCAATCCGGAGATCGACGTGAAGCAGGGCTTCGGCGGCGCGATGCAGACCTTCGACAACACGCGGCCGCTGGTCGCCGCGATGGCGGTCGGCGTCGCCCGCGCCTCGCTGGAGGAGACGCGCAAGCGGCTCGAGCAGGCGGGGGTGGAGATCGACTACGACGCTCCGGCGCTCTCCCAGTCCGCAGCGGCGGCCCGCTACCTCGAGATGGAGTCCGACTACGAGGCGTCGCTGCTGCTGACCCTGCAGGCGGCCTGGATGGCCGACAACGGCAAGCCCAACTCGCTGCAGGCCTCGATGGCGAAGGCGAAGGCGGGGCGCACCTGCGTCGAGATAGCCCTCGGCTGCGTTGAGCTCTGCGGCAGCGTCGGCTACGGCGAGAACGACCTGCTGGAGAAGTGGGCCCGGGACGCGAAGATCCTCGACATCTTCGAGGGGACGCAGCAGATACAGCTGCTGATCGTGGCTCGGCAGTTGCTGGGGAAGAGCTCTAGCGAATTGCGGTAGCGAGGCCCGGGCGCCCCTCCCCAAAACGCTCGGCGGGAGCCTCGCTTGAGTGTTTTGGGGAGGGGCGCCCGGGCCTCTTCCCTCAAGCTGCTTAAGGCAGACTGCCGGGCGTGAACTTCATCGAGGACGTGATTGAACGGTTTCCGTTTGCGCGGCCAGCGCTGATTGAGGTCAGCTCGGAGGGGGAGCGGCGGGTTCATCATTTTGGGGAGCTTTTTGCCCGCTCTGCGGGTCTTTCTGGGGCTTTTTCGGCCCGGGGGGTGAAGCGCGGCGACGTGGTGATGACGCTGGTCGGGAGCCGGGTCGAGTGGGTGCTGACGATGCTCGCCTGCTGGCGGATGGGGGCGGTGGCGCTGCCCTGCAACCCGCAGCTGCGGCGCAAGGACCTCGAGCTGCGGGCGCGGGTGGCCGATCCGAAGCTGGCCGTCGGCGAGTCGCGGTACCTGGGCGAGCTGCCCAATGGCATCCCCTATATGGACATGGACGACCTGGCGCGGGTCTTCGACGAGGATCTGCCGCAGGAGACCCCGGCCTCGCTCGAGCATCTCGATCCCGACGACCCCGCCGCGATCGTCTTCACCTCGGGCACGACCGGCGACCCGCGCGGGGTCGTCTACCCGCAGCGCTACCTGGGCGGCCAGGGTCTCCAGGCCGAGCACTGGTTCGGCGCCGGCGAGGGCGAGATCGCCTGGTGCACGGCGGCGCCCGGCTGGTCGAAGTCGACCCGCAACGCCTTCATCGCCCCCTGGCTCCGCGGCGCCGTCGCCGTCCTCCACGACGGCCGTTTCGACCCGGCCGAGCGGCTACGCCTCTGCGCGGAGCTCAGGGTCAACGTCCTCTGCCAGGCCCCGACCGAGTACCGGATGCTGGCCACGCGGACCGAGCTGGCGCCCGTCCCCACGCTGCGCAGGCTCGTCTCCGCCGGAGAGCCGATGGAGCCCGAGGTGATCCGCCTCTTCCGGGAGCGCCTGGGGATCCCGATAGCCGACGGCTACGGCCAGACCGAGACCGGCGCGATCACCGGGGTCCGCCCCGGCGAGGACGACCCCGCCCGCGACGGCTCGATGGGCAGGCCGCTGCCGGGAATCGAGACCAGGGTCGCGGACGGCGAGCTGCAGTTGCGGGCCGCCTCCTCCCCCACCTTCTTCGCCCGCTACCTCGACGGCGAGCGCTTCGAGGGCGAGTGGTGGCCCACCGGCGACAGGGTCCGCGAGGACGAGGACGGCCACCTCTGGTTCGAGGGCCGCGGCGGACGACCTGATCCTCTCCTCGGGCTACCGGATCGGCCCCTTCGAGGTCGAGTCGGCGCTGGTCTCCCACCCCGCGGTCGCCGAGGCGGCGGCGGTGGCGGCCCCAGACCCCGAGCGGGGCTCGGTGGTGCGGGCGATCGTCGTCCTGCGCGAGGGCCGCGCTCCCTCGGACGAGCTAGCGCGCGAGCTCCAGGAGCACGTCAAGGGCCAGACCGCCCCCTACAAGTACCCCCGCATCGTCGAGTTCGCGGGCGAGCTGCCGAAGACGAACAGCGGCAAGATCAGACGGGCCGAGCTTCGAGGGGGATAGGGACGGGGAGTGCCCCTCCCCAAAACGCGCGGCAGGAGCCGCGCTTGAGTGTTTTGGAGAGGGGCACTCCCCTTCCCTTCTAGGCTTCAGCTGTGGAGCAGATCGATCGCAAGCGGATCGCGGCGCTGACCGAGGCGCAACAGGAGCGCTTCCGCAACAGCACCGGGCAGTCGGCGAAGACCTTACGAGCGGGCGGTGAAGGTGATGCCGAACGGCGTCCCCTCCTCCTTCCAGTCCAACGACCCCTGGCCGGTCTACGTCGAGCGCGGCAAGGGCAGCCGGGTCTGGGACGTCGACGGCAACGAGTACGCCGACTTCCACAACGGCTTCGGCGTGATGTGCATCGGCCACGCCAACCCGACCGTCGGCGCCGCGGTGAAGGCGCGGATCGACGAAGGCACCGCACTTCGCCGCCCCCACCGACGGCTCGATCGCGGTCGCCGAGGAGCTCAGCCGCCGCTTCGGCCTGCCGCAGTGGCGCTTCAACAACTCCGGCACCGAGGCGACGATGGACGCCGTCCACCTCGCCCGCGGCGCCACCGGCCGCGACACGATCCTCAAGATCGAGGGCTCCTACCACGGCCACCACGACGCCGTGATGGTCTCCGTCTACCCGCCGCTCGAGGCGCTCGGTGCCCGCGACGACCCGGTCAGCGTCCCCTACGGAGGCGGCACGCCCGACGCGATGACGCGAACTGACCCGCGCCGTCCCCTTCAACGACGCCGACGCCCTGCAGAGCGTGCTGGAGAAGATCGGCGAGCAGGTCGCCGGGCTGATCATGGAGCCGGCGATGATGAACATCAACATCATCCCGCCGCGCGAGGGCTACCTGGAGCGGGTGCGCGAGCTGACCGCCGAGCACGGCGTGAAGCTGATCTTCGACGAGGTCAAGACCGGCGCGACGATCTCGCCCGGCGGCGCCACCGCCCGCTTCGGCGTCGTCCCCGACATGATCACCCTGGCCAAGGCCAGCTGCGGCGGCTACCCGGGCGGGGCGATCGGAATGAGCGAGGAGCTGGCGGCGATCGTCGCCGACGGGACGGTCAAGCAGTACGGCACCTTCAACGGCAACCCGCTGGTGATGGCCGCGGCCGAGGCGACCCTGACCGAAGTGCTCACCGACGACGTCTACGAGCGCTTTGAGGCGACCAACCGGGGCCTGCTCGACGGCTGCCAGGAGATCGTCGACGGCTACGACCTCCCCGCCTACACCGAGGGCATGGGCGCCAAGGGCTGCGTGATCTTCTCGCCGACCCGGATGCACGAGTACCGCGACTACCTCTCAGACGTCGACGAAGAGCTCTCGACCCTGGCCTGGCTCTACCACATGAACCACGGCATCTTCATGACCCCCGGGGTCGAGGAGGAGTGGACGCTCTCGATCGCCCACGACGACGAGGACCTGCGGCGATACCTCGACGCCTTCGAGGCCTTCGCCCGTGACGTAACCGCTTAGGCCGCCAGCGCCTCTTCGACGTCCACGGGACGCCCCAGGTGGTAGCCCTGGGCCATGTCGACGCCGTACTCGCGCAGCATCTCGGCGGTGACGTCGTCCTGGACGTACTCGGCGATCGTGGTCTTGCCCAGGCCGCGGGCGATCTGGACGATCGCCTGCACGGTTAGCTGGTCGGCGTCGCTGTTGGGCATGTCGCGGATGAAGGAGCCGTCGATCTTGATCAGGTCGAAGGGGATCTGCTTGAGGTAGTGGAAGGGGCCGAAGCCGGCGCCGTAGTCGTCGATCGCCACCTGGCAGCCGAACTCGGTCAGCCGGTCGGCAAAGCCGCCGGCCGCTTCGTAGTCGTGGACCCGCGCCGTCTCGGTGATCTCGAAGGTGCAGCGCGCCGGGTCGGCCTGGCCTTCGTCGAGGCGCCTTTCGATGAATTCGAGCACCGAGAGGTCCGCGACCGAGGCGCCGGAGAGGTTGACGTGCAGGGAGACCGGGTCCCCGCTGCGCTGGCGTGCCGCGAGCAGCTCCAGGGCCTTGGCGACGACCCAGCGGTCGAGCTCCTGGACCATCCCCGAGCGCTCCGCCGCCTCGATGAAGGAGGCCGCCGGCAGCAGCTCGCCGTCCTCGCCGGTCATCCGCAGGAGCAGCTCGTAGCGCTCGATCCCGCCGGAGGCGAGACTGCGGATCGGCTGCGTGTGAAGGCTAAGGCGGTCGTGGGTGAGGGCGTCGCGGATCCTTGCCGTCGTGGTCTGGCGGCGCTCCTGCCCGCGTTGCGGCTCGCGGGGGTCCTCGAAGAGCGCGATCTGGTTGCGCCCTCCCTCCTTTGCCCGGTACATCGCCTGGTCGGCCGCGACGAGGATCGCCTCGGCGCCGATCTCGCGCTCGCCGCCGAACATCGTGATGCCGACGCTGATCGTGGCCCCCCCGGCCTCGGACGCCGCGGCGCTCTCCGCCACCTGGGCGCGCAGGTCCTCGCCCAGCTGCAGGGCGCCCGCGGTGTCGGACTGGGGCATCAGCACCGCGAACTCGTCGCCGGAGAGACGGGCGACGATGTCGGTCGTCCGCACGCGTTCGCGCATGATCCCGGCGATGCGGCGAATCAGGATGTCGCCGGCATGGTGGCCGAGCGAGTCGTTGACGGCCTTGAGGCCGTCGATGTCGATGATCATCACCGCGCCCTGGCCGCCGTAGCGGGCGGTGAACGAGGTGAACTGGTCGAGCTCGGAGCGGAAGCGGCGCCGGTCGAGCAGCCCGGTGAGCGAGTCGTGGTCCGCGATGTAGCGCAGCTGCGCCTCGGTCTTCTCGGCCCTCGCAAGGGCATCGGCGACGACCTTGCGGTCCTCGAGATCGAGTTTGGCAAGCACCGACTCGATCTCTGGATTGCTCTGGATTGGCAGCGCTTCCTCGGTCACTCACAGAAGTTAGAACTTTCCGCACCCGATCGGATCGCAGGCCACGCCTGACTGCAGGGAATTCGTTCAAGTATCGGCTACCCCTTGCCGCCAAAAGTGGGGGTCGAGCGTCCGCGGGTAGTGTGAACGCAATGGCAAACCGCTTGGCACAGGAGACCAGCCCGTACCTGTTGCAGCACCGCGACAACCCGGTTGACTGGTACCCGTGGGGCGAGGAGGCGCTGGCCCGCGCCCGCGAGGAGGACCGTCCGGTCCTGCTCTCGGTCGGCTACTCGGCCTGCCACTGGTGCCACGTGATGGAGCGCGAGTCCTTCGAGGACGCCGCCACGGCCGCCTACATGAACGAGCACTTCGTCAACGTCAAGGTCGACCGCGAGGAGCGGCCCGACGTCGACGCCCTCTACATGGAGGCGGTGCAGGCGATCAGTGGCCAGGGCGGCTGGCCGATGACGGTCTTCCTCGACCCAGAGGGCGTGCCCTTCTACGGCGGCACCTACTTCCCGCCCGACGAGGGCCGCGGAATGCCGAGCTTCCGCATGGTGATGGAAGCCGTCGTCGACGCCTTCGAGCGAAGGCGCGATGAGATCGGCGAGCGGGCGCCCGAGATGCGGGCCCGGCTCGGCGCGATCGGGCAGGTCGAGCCAGCGGCCGAGTCCCCGGACGGGGGCATGCTGGACCAGGCCGTTTCCCGCCTGCTCGAAAGCGCCGACATGGCGCGCGGCGGCTTCGGCGGAGCGCCGAAGTTCCCACCGGCCCTGGCCTTGGAGCTGCTGCTCGCCCGCGGCGAGCACGAGATGGTTGAGAGGACCCTCGACGCGATGCTGGCCGGCGGCATCTACGACCAGCTCGGCGGCGGCTTCGCCCGCTACTCGGTCGACGCCGCCTGGCTCGTCCCCCACTTCGAGAAGATGCTCTACGACAACGCCCTGCTGGCGCGCGCGTACCTGCATGGCTGGCAGGCCTTCGGCCACGAGCGCTACCGCCGTGCCTGCGAGGAGACGCTCGACTGGGCCCTGCGCGAGATGCGGGGGCCCGAGGGCGGCTTCTACTCGGCACTCGACGCCGACTCCGAGGGCGAGGAGGGCCGCTTCTACGTCTGGACGCCGGCGCAGATCCGCGAGGTGCTGGGCGACCGCGCGCAGCCCGTCATCGACTTCTACGGCGTCACCGAGCGCGGCAACTTCGAGGGGCGGAGCATCCTCCACCTCGCCGGGGGCGCAGCCGCCCCCGAGCCGGCCGGCCTCGAGGAGGCCCGCCGCGCCCTCTGCGAGCACCGCTCCCGGCGCGTCTGGCCCGGCCTGGACGACAAGCGCCTCACCGCCTGGAACGCGCTGATGCTCGGCGCCCTGGCCGAGGCCGGGGCGGTGCTCGAGCGAGCCGACTACGTCGAGGCCGCCGGATCCTGCGCCGCGTTCGTCCTCGAGCGCCTGCGCGACGCGGACGGCAACCTGCTGCGCACCTACAAGGACGACAGAGCCCATCTCAACGCCTACCTGGAGGACCACGCCTTCTTGCTCGAGGCGCTGCTGACGCTCTACGAAGCGACCTTCGAGCCGGGCTGGTTCGGCGAGGCGAAAGCCCTCGCCGAGACGATGCTGGACCGATTCCACGACCCCGAGCGCGGTGGCTTCTTCTCCACCTCGGGCGATCACGAAACGCTGATCGCGCGCCGCAAGGAGGTCGGCGACCACCCGATCCCCTCCGGCAACAGCTCCGCCGCGATGGGGCTCCTCCGGCTCGCCGCGCTCACGGGCGAGCGCCGTTACGAGGAGCAGGCCGAGTCCGCCTTCCGCCTCTTCGCAAAGCCGGCGGCCCAGCACCCCGAGTCCTTCGCCCACCTCCTGAGGGCGATCGACTTCCACCTCTCCCCCGCCAAGGAGGTGGCGCTGGTCGGAGAGGAGCTCTCAGAGCTCTCCCGCGTCGTCCGCGCCGAGCACCGCCCCCACCTCGTCCTGGCCGGTGGTCCGGAGGGGAGCGAGATTCCCGAGCTGCTCAGACATCGCGGCACACTCGACGGCCGCCCCACCGCCTACGTCTGCGAAAACTTCGCCTGTAAGCAGCCGGTCACCAACCCGGACGATCTCGACAACCTGCTATTGATGCACGACCAGTGAGGGGCTCCCTTTTCACCTTCGCCGCCGGTCGTCGCTCGAAGTGGGTCGTCTTCGCGATCTGGTTCGTCGGGATCTTCATCGCCGCCGGACCGGCCGGCCTGCCGGAGAAGTTCGAAGACGCCGAAAGCAACGAGGCGACCTCCTACCTGCCCGGCGACGCCGAATCGACCCACGCGCTCGACGCCACCGAGGAGCTGCAGAAGGGCGAACTCGCCCCCGCGGTGATCGTCTACCGGCGCGACTCCGGCCTCACCGCGGCCGATCGGCAGACGATCGTCGAAGACGTCGGCCGGATGACCGAAGAGCGCTTCCCCGGGGTGATCGCCGATGGCGCTACGGCTGCTGCCGGAGGCGGCAAGGCCCAAACCCTCGACAAGGCCCCAAGCGAGGCGCCGAACGGGCTGCCAGAGGGCTGTGGGACGACGACCAGCACCGTCGAAGGGCAGCCCGCCGGCTACGCGCCCTTCGTCGGCCCGATCTGCTCTCCCGACGGCAAGGAGGCGATCCTCAACGCCTACATCAAGGCCGAAGGAGAGGGCGAACGGATCGTCGACCCGGTCAAGTACTGGCGCGAGGAGATCACCGACGAAGCCGGTGGCCTCGAAGCCAAGATAACCGGCGGCGCGGGCTTCTCGGCCGACGCGATCGAAGTCTTCGAAGGCATCAACGGGACGCTGCTGCTGGCTGCCCTCAGCCTCGTGATCTTCCTGCTGATCGTGATCTACCGCTCGCCGATGTTCTTCCTCATCCCGCTGGTGGCAGTGATGTTCGCCGAGACGCTCTCGCGCTCTCTCGGCTACGGCCTCTCCGAGCTGGGGGTGACGATCAACGGCCAGTCGAGTTCGATCATGTCGGTCCTCGTCCTCGGGGCGGGCACCGACTACGCCCTGCTGCTCGTCGCCCGCTACCGGGAGGAGCTGCACCACACGGTCGACAAGCACGAGGCGATGCAGACCGCCCTCGCCTCCGCCGGCCCGGCGATCTTCGCCTCGGCGCTGACCGTGATCGCAGCGCTGCTCTGCCTGGTGCTGGCCAAGGTCAACGGCACCGCCGGCCTCGGGCCGATCGCCGCGATGGGGATCGCCTGCGCCGCGCTCTCGATGCTGACCCTGCTGCCGGCGCTGCTGACGATCTTCGGCCGCCGCGCCTTCTGGCCCTTCGTCCCCCACGCGCCCGAGACCGCGCCCGCCGCCGGCGCAATCTCAGAGAAGGCGCGCCGCAACTACGTCGAGGGCTCCGGTGCTGCGGCGCTCGCCAGAGTCGTCCTCGGCGTCCTCCTCTTCCTCCTCCTCAGCCCGCTCATCGTCCTCAACACCCTCCTCCGCCTGATCAGCTTCGGCCGGATCCCCTCACTGCTCTTCCCCCGGCTGGACCGTGCCTTCTTCGCCCCCTACGAGGCACGGCGCCACCGGCTCGAGCATGCGGCCGACGCCACCCACGGCCTCTGGAAACGCATCGGCGACCGGGTCGCGCTCTCGCCGCGCCGGGTGATGACCGGCTCGATCGCCGTGCTGCTCGTCTTCTGCGCCGGCTTCGCCTTCTTCTCGACCGAACTGACCAGCGAAGACACCTACCGCGAGGAAGTCGAATCGGTGGAAGGCCAGGACCTGCTCAACAAGAGCTTCCCGGCCGGCACGACCGCGCTCACCGACGTCGTCGTCCCGGAGCGCTCCGAAGTTCCGGCGGTCAGGACCGCGGTTGCCGAGGTGAGCGGGGTCGAGGCCGTCTCGCCGCCCGTCGCGGAAGGGCCGCCGGGAACCCTGGTCCAGGCCACCCTCGAACCCAACCCCTACTCGACCGACGCCTTCGACCTGGTCGAACCGATCCGCGAGGCGGCCCACGGCGCATCGCCGGAAGCCCTGGTCGGCGGGCCCTCCGCAGTCGAATTCGACGTCCGCGACGCCGCCGCCTGGGACTCGATCGTGATCCCGCCGATCATCCTGCTCGTCGTCTTCCTGATCCTGGTCGGCCTGCTGCGCGCGATCACAGCGCCGCTGGTCCTGGTCGGCACGGTCATCCTCAGCTTCCTCGCCGCGCTCGGCGTCGGCTACTTCGTCTTCGACGTGATCTTCGGCTTCCCGGGCTCGGACCCCTCCCTGCCGCTGTTCGCCTTCGTCTTCCTCGTCGCCCTGGGGGTCGACTACAACATCTTCCTGATCGCCCGCGCGCGGGAGGAGACGATCAAGCACGGCTCCGAACAGGGGATCCTGCGCGCCCTCGCGGTCACCGGCGCGGTCATCACCAGCGCCGGCATCGTGCTCGCCGGCACCTTCTCGGTGCTGGCAGTCCTCCCCCTCACCTTCCTCACCGAGCTCGGCTTCGTCGTCGCCTTCGGCGTCCTGCTCGACACCTTCCTGGTCCGCAGCGTCCTGGTCCCCTCAGCCGCCCTCACCCTCGGCGACAGGTTCTGGTGGCCATCGGCGCTCTCGCGAACCAGCGAGGCGCCCCCTAGAGCACCGGAAGAAACTGCTCTATCTCATACGGAGTGACCTGGACGCGGTAGTCGTCCCACTCCTGGCGCTTGATCTCGACGAAGCGACGGAAGGTGTGCTCCCCGAGCGTGCGCAGCACCAGCTCGGACTCGGCGGCGATCTCGATCGCCTCGCCCAGCGTCTCCGGCAGCTGCTCAATGCCTTGATGGGCGAGCTCCTCCGGCGAGAGGTGGTAGAGGTTCTGCTCCATCGGCTCGGGCAGCTCGTAGCCCTTCTCGATCCCCTCCAGGCCCGCCTGCAGCATGCCGGCGAAGCAGAGATAGGGATTGCAGGCCGGGTCGGGGCAGCGCAGCTCGGCCCGGGTCGCGCCCTCCTTGCCGGGGTGGTAGAGGGGCACCCGGATCAGGGCCGAGCGGTTGCGGCGCGACCAGGCGAGGTAGACCGGGGCCTCGAAGCCGGGCACCAGGCGCTTGTAGGAGTTGACCCACTGGGCGAAGAGCGGTGAGATCTCGCGGGCGTGCTTGAGCTGGCCGGCGATGAAGGCCTTCGCCGTCGGGCTGAGGAAGTACTGGTCGTCGGCGTCGAAGAAGGCGTTCTTGCCGTCCTTGGTCAGCGACTGGTGGACGTGCATGCCGGATCCGTTCTCGCCGAAGAGGGGCTTCGGCATGAAGGTGGCGTGCCAGCCGTACTTCATCGCGTACTCCTTGACCACGATCCGGTAGGTCATGCAGTCATCGGCCATCGCCAGCGCGTTCTTGTAGCGCATGTCGACCTCGTGCTGGGAGGGGCCGACCTCGTGGTGCGTGTACTCGACGTGGATGCCCATCTTCTCCAGCGCCAGGACCGTGTCGCGGCGCACGTCGGAGCCGGCGTCGAGCGTGGTCAGGTCGAAGTAACCGCCCTCGTCGAGGACCTCGGGCACGCCGCCCTCGGGCTTGGCGGAGCGGAAATAGAAGAACTCGAGCTCGGGGCCGATGTTGAAGGCGTCGAAGCCCATCTCCTCGGCCCGCTCGAGGGCGCGGCGCATGATCCAGCGGGGGTCGCCCTCGTAGGGCTCGCCGCCGGGCACGCGGACGTCGCAGAACATGCGGGCGACGGCGTTCTCGCCCTCGGGCCGCCAGGGGAGCAGGGCGAAGGTCGAGGGGTCGGGCATCGCGATCATGTCCGACTCCTCGATCGGGTTGAAGCCCGTGATCGAGGAGCCGTCGAAGCCCATGCCGCCTTCGAAGGCGTCCTCCAGCTCGGCGGAGTTGATCGAGAAGCTCTTCAGCTGGCCGAGCACGTCGGTGAACCAGAGGCGGACGAAGCGTACGTCGTGTTCCTCGACGATCTGGGTGACGTCAGCGGCGCTCTTCGGTTGATCTGCCATTCGTCTCTCCTGGGCTGGTGGGCCTCTGGAGTCTGGCTGAAAATACTCACGCACGCCTGCCGACGGGAGCAAGGCGCGCTGGGCGGCTCCGGGATGGCGGTGGGACCCGAGCGATAGACCAAACGTAGATCCGGGTATAGGCGACTTGCGCGAACGCCGAAAAGCGGGTATAACTTACTAGACGTAAGTTAATGGCTAAAAGTAAAGTAAAGGCCACTTAAAGGCTCTGTGAAGCGGGAAATCCGCGGACGAAGCCGGAGGCGATGCAAATTGACAGTGAAAACAGACGTGAGCAGGTTCCAGATCCACGACGAGTTGACGGCACCTGACGAGAGCGCCCCCCTGATCAAGACGATCCAGGCGACGGGCGGGGCGGTGACCAAGTTCGTGGGCGTGCTCGCCGGCGCGCCCGCCGTCCTGCGGGCCTACACGCGGATGCGCTCGGAGCTGCGCGGCGGCGTCCTGCCGCGGGCGACCCAGGTGAGGATCGCGCTGGCCGTGGCCGAGTACCGCGACGACGGCTACAGCATCGCCCAGCACGCGAAGACCGCGCGCGGCGCGGGCCTCGGCCTCGACGAGGTCTCCCGGGCCCGCAGCTTCGGATCGGCCGACCCGAAAGAGGCGGCGCTGCTCGAGTACCTGCACGGCGCCCTCGAGGCCAACGGCCACCCGGCCCTCCACCTGCACGAGGAGGCGCGCGAGATCGGCTGGGACGACGAGCAGCTGCTGGAGGCCGTCGCGCACCTCGCGCTCAATGAGTTCCAGAGTCTCATTGCCGGAGCGGCTGAGTTGCCCAAGGACCAGAGCGGTCCCAGGGTTCTCCCGTCGGTCGCATAGGCGTGCGGTAAGAGAGGCGGGAGGGGGGTCCTCAAAACGCTCGGCGGGAGCCTCGCTGGAGTGTTTTGAGGACCCCCCTCCCGCCTCTCTTCAACAGCTATAAGCAATCCGGAGGCCGCCGGGACGAGCTCGCAAAGCGGAGCTCAACTCCCCAGCTGTGCTTTGTGCTTGCTGCGGGCGATGCGGGCGACTAGCGCGGGGGAAGCTTGGAAAGGGACGGGGGTGCCCCCTCCCAAAACACTCAAGCGAGGCTCCTGCCGAGCGTTTTGGGAGGGGGCACCCCCGTCCCTCCCCGCTCGCTACCAGCTAGTCCTCGACGACGGTGACGGTGTAGAGGAGCCTTGCGGTTGAGTAGCGGCAGCCGTATTCGGCCCGGCGGCCCACCTTCATCTGCGGTTCGCCCTGGCGGACGTCGGTGGCGTCGACGCACATGCCGGCCTCGCGGCTGGCTCGCCAGGCGTCGGTGCTGGGCAGGCCCTGCGCGAAGGCGGGGGCCCAGGTCGGCACCGTGAGGCCGACGATGTCGCCCTTCTGCACCCGCAGGTTGGCGCCGAACTTGACCGTCTGGCCCAGATAGGGGCTGAGCACCTGGATCGAGCCCTGGGCGCGCAGGTTGTAGCGGGGCGGGTTGGTCTCGGGGATGCGGCGCAGGATCGCCAGGCGCGCCTCGGGCGGCGTGCCGAAGAAGTTGTTGAAGAAGGAGCGCTGGCTGCCGGTCGGCTCGGCCAGGGTCAGGGTCCAGGACTTCACCTTGCCGTCCTTGCGGACGCGGAAGGGAAGCGAGCCCTGAGCCGTGCTGACCTGGAATCCGGTGACGCTGCCGATCGCCTGGCAGGGCGAGTCGGGGCAGGAGGGGTCCGGCATCGTGCCGGTGTCGCCGAGCACGACGGTCGTCTTCGAGGTGGTCGCCGCCCCGGCGCTGGCGCCGAGGGTGACGAGGAGACCCAGCAGGGCCGCAAGCGAGAGGGCAACCCCCACCCGACCGATGGCCCCGGCCGAACTGGCGTTGACAGCTGCCTGCGAAGACCTCGACATTCCCGTGCTCCTCTCGTTGGAAACCTGCCCGTTCGGGCCAGATTAGCCGCAAAAGCGGGAAATCCTGCCTAGGACCCGTTCCGCCAGGTGATCGCACCCCTGGATACGGCCCAGGGCACGGCGCGGACTCGGCCCCGTCGCGGGATCCCACATGGCGCTGCCATGCGGAACCCGCGCCGTGACCGTTCCGCTTGGCCCTGAACCGTCCCAGTAGCACGTCCCCTGACGGAACGGGTCCTAGCGGACGTTGTCCTCTCTAGTCGGCCGCGTTGCGAATCGCGACCGCGTAGCGCACGCGGTCCACGCCCTCGAAGTCGAGGGCGTGGCGGGCGCCGTTGGTCAAGTCGAAGTCGTAGCCCTCCGTGTACGGCCCGCGGTCGATCACCTTCGTGACCAGGTAACGGCCGTGGTAGGCGAACTTCAGCGTGGTGCCGCAGGGAAGCGTCTTGTGGGCGACGCCGACCGTGCCCGGCCGCAGCGTCTGGCCGCAGGCGGTGCTGTTGCCGTAGAGCCCGGGCCCGTACCAGGTGGCGCCGGCCGAGCGCATCGGGCTGCTGAAGGCGATGGCCCCGCCGGACGCCGTTTCGCCGGGGGTCCCGACGCCGCCGGTCCCCGCCTGCGCCGGGACGGTGCCGAGCCCCAGAGCCACCAGGGCGCCGCCAAGGACGGCGAGGCGCAACCGCCGCCCGATGCCCCCGCTGCGCGCGTGGCCGATCCGTGAATGGTCTTTCCGCCCGAGGCGGTTTCTCGCTGCCTTCATTGCTCTTTGCGACGCTTACGGGGTTAGCTGACGGGCTCGCGCTGAAAGAGCTGCGCTACGCGGCAGATGCCGGCGATTCGCCCCAACAAGTGGGTCCCCCGCTCCCCGCGGTATGTAGGCGGAGATTCAGCGGGAAGTTGGCGGCAGGTTAGCAAACGCTAAGACATGAAACCGTGTCGAGATTGGGAAAGGCCCCCTTGCGGGGGCCTTTCCGTCAGCGGGCCTGTAAGCCGGATCCTGTCGTGAGCGACCATCTGTCTCCCGGAGCCGGAGCCCCGGGGGGCCGCCGAAGCGGCCCTGCGGCCTACCTGGACCTCGCCGGGCAGGGTCGACGGTCCTGCTTGGCCTTGCACCGGGCGGGGTTTGCCTGGCCGCCGCGTCACCGCGACGCCGGTGCGCTCTTACCGCACCATTTCACCTTTGCCTGTACGCGACTCACGTGTGGCCGCGCCATCGGCCGTGTATTTCTGTGGCACTGTCCCGCGGGTTTCCCCGGGTGGGCGTTACCCACCGCCTCGCCCTGTGGTGTCCGGACTTTCCTCGAGGGGTTTTCTCTCCCCCCGCAGTCGCTCGGCCCGCCCATCGATGGTAGCGCGCCCCAAGCTCTGGGCTTCGTTGAAGGGTTTTCCGGGCCCCAGCCCCCAAAACCCTTCAACGAATATCCTCGGCGCCGATGCCGGTTGCGGTCGTCACGGGAGCGGGAGGCGGCATCGGCCGCGCGATCGCGATCGAGCTCGCGGGCCGGGGGTACCTGGTCCACGTCACCGACCTCGACGCCGATGCGGCGGCCCGGGTCGCCGCCGAGATCGGCAGCGGCACCCCCTCCTCGGGCCTCGACGTCCGCGACGAAGCGGCCTGCCGGGCGATCGCGACCGAAACGGCGAGAAGCCACGGCTCGCTCGACCTCTGGGTCAACAACGCCGGCGTCCTCGTCACCGGGGACGCCTGGGCCCAAAACGAGGCAACCCGCAGGACGATGTTCGAGGTCAACACCCTGGGCACGATGAACGGCACGATCGCCGCGCTGGAGCCTATGCGGGCCGCGGGTCGCGGCCACGTGATCAACCTGATCTCCCTGGCGGGGCTCGTCGCCGCGCCGGGCGAGGTCAGCTACGCAGCCAGCAAGCACGCGGCGATGGCCTTCACCCTGGGCACCCTCTTCGACCTGCGCCGCGCCGGCACCAGGGGAATCCGAGCTCTCCGCCGTCTGCCCCGACGGGGCCTGGACGCCGATGCTGGAAGACAAGCTCGACGACCCCGACGCGGCCGGCTCGTTCTCGGGCACGCTGCTCAGACCCGAGCAGGTCGCAACCGCAGTCGGCAAGCTGACCGAGCGACCGAGGCCGATTCTGATCCTGCCCCGCTGGCGCGGCGTGCAGCTGCGCCTCCTCGACCTCTTCCCCCGCCTCACCCTGCGCCTGTTGCCACTTGCGATGAGCGACGCACGGCGCAAACAGCGCCGCTACAAGAAGAGGATCGAAGCCGGCAAGTGGCCCTGACGGGCCGCTAGATCTTGCGGAAGACGCCGATGACCTTGCCGAGGACAGTGGCCTCGGTGGTCCGGATCGGCTCCATCGTCTCGTTCTCGGGCTGAAGGCGGATGTGGTCGGCCTCGCGGAAGAAGCGCTTGACCGTCGCCTCCTCGCCGATCAGGGCGACGACGATCTCGCCGTTGACGGCATCGCTGGCCGGGCGCACGACGACGTAGTCGCCCTCGAAGATGCCCGCTTCCACCATGCTTTCGCCGCGCACGTTGAGGATGTAGTCGCCGTCCTCGCCGCCGATCACGTCGGGGACCTCGATGTACTCCTCGACGTTCTCCTCGGCGAGGATCGGCTCGCCGGCCGCGACCTGGCCGACCAGCGGCAGGCCGCTCTCCGGCCGGATCGTCCGCTTGGCCTTGTCGAAGAGAAGCTCGATCGCCCGCGGCTTGGAGGGGTCGCGCCGCAGCAGCCCGATCTTCTCCAGATTGGCCAGGTGCGCGTGCACGGTCGAGGACGAGTGCAGCCCGACGGCTTTCCCGATCTCTCGCACTGTCGGCGGATACCCCGTCTTGGCCGCGTACTTGCGGATGAAGTCGAAGATCTCCTTCTGCCTCTTGGTCAGATCCAGCTCCACGCCAGCTCCCCTCCCCGCTCCCCGCATCGGGTCTCAAGTCGTTCGAACATCTGTTCGCAAGCGTACCGGGCATCGAGGATGACCGCAACCGCCAGCGCCCCCAGGGCGCAAACATCTAGAATCGACGGCCCTCGAGCGGCTGTGGCGGAACTGGTAGACGCGCAAGGTTGAGGGCCTTGTGTCCCTAACGGGACGTGATGGTTCGACTCCATTCAGCCGCACTCGGAAATCCCGCGGGAACCGGGAAGCCAACCTTTGGCTTCCCGGTTGGCGTCGGAGTTCAGGTTCTGCGTGGGTGCGGTGCGTGACCCTCGATGTGGAAGCTGGCGAGCAGCCTGGGAATCATGAGCAGCCCGCAGACGCCGAGGACCGTGTAGACGACGTCGGTCAGCGTGCCGCCGCCAAACACGTCCGCAATCACGTTGGTGTCGAAGAGACCGACCATTCCCCAGTTCAGCGCCCCTAGCACTACCAGCAGCAGGGCGACGGGCTCAAGACGTCTGATCATCTCCATCTCTTCCTCCTTGAAGATAATGCGGATAGTTACAAACATGATTAACCCGCCCGGGTGGTCCCGTTACAACTCACACAGGCGTTCGCGCGCGATCCAGTCGGACCCGGGTGGCGGCCTGCGCGTCTCGTGCCGGACGCCGCACTCGAGCGATTCCAGCCCACTATGCGCGCCGTGGAGCCGGGCGGCGATGGTCGGCAGGAGCAAGGGAACGGGGTCGATCGGGGTGTCGTAGCGGCGGACCTCGAAGTGGAGGTGCGGGCCGGTGGAGTAGCCGGTGGAGCCGACGTAGCCGATTCGGGTGCCGCCCGTCACCTGCTCGCCGACCCAGCTCGTGATCGAGGACAGATGGGCGTACCAGGTGGTGAAGCCGAGGCGGTGCTGGATCACCACGAGGTTGCCGTAGCCGCCGTGGTTGTAGGCGGCATAGATGGTCGTGCCGCGCCCCGCCGCGCCGACGCGGGTGCCGCTGGGGACCGGGAAGTCCAGGCCCTGGTGCCGGCGGCCTGCGCCCCTGGGAGCCCCGAACCCGTCGCCGATCGGGCCGGGGACCGGGCGCAGGAAACGGACCGGAGCGCCCGGCAGCTCGCTTCGGTGGCGCAGGGAGCCGATCGTCACCGGCCCGGCGCGCCCGTCGACGGCGATGCCGGCGGCGCGCTGCGCGCGCCGGACCGCCGCCCCGGTCAGCGGCCCGAAGACCCCATCCGCCCTGCCGGGCCCGTGGCCGGCGCGCTGGAGCAGGAACTGCAGCGCCGCGACGTCCCAGCCTCGGTTGCCGAGCCGCATCACCCGGCTGCCGAGCGCCGGTCTTCCCCGCCACCCGAGAGCCCGCCGCGTCCGAGGCCCGGCGATGCCGTCCACCGGCAGGCCGCGGCCCCGCTGGAAGGCGATCACTCCCCGCCGGGTAAGAGGGCCCTTGACCCCGTCCACGTAGCCGCCGTACAGGCGCAGCGACTTCAAGGCCGACTGCAGGGCGGCCACGTTCGCCGGGCGCGCGTCGGTGCGCGCAGGAGCGGCGATCGCGATGACGATCAGCGCCAATGGCGCGGCTCGATGGATCAGACGCATCGCCCCATGTTGGAAAATGCGGCCCCCGCCCACAACCCCCGCAAGGATGCGTGCACCAGGGCGAGGCCGGGTGACCGACGCTTCGGGCTAGGCAGACTGCTCCGCTTGCGGCGCGTAGCGGTGGTGTATCGCCAGCGCGTTGCCGTCCGGGTCAGAGAAGAAGGCCTGGTGGCAGACGCCGGAGTCGAGGGTCTCGCCCTCGAAGGCGATGCCGCGCGATTCGAGCTGCGCCCGCGCCTCGGCGACGTCGTCGACGCGGAACTCGATCGGGTGGTTGTGGGCGCGGAACTCGAGGCCGAACGCGTCTGACTGCATGACGGCGATCGTCAGGTTGCCGGTCTCGAACTCCACTCCGGGCATGTCGCCCCAGCGCTTGGACTCGGGCAGGCCGAGCACGTTGCCGTAGAACTCGATCGCGCCGTCGAAGTCCCTGGTCGCCACGGTGATGAAGTCGGTCCCGGTGATGAGGGATGTCTGCGTGGTCATGCTGGCTCCTTTTGAGATCGTCTATTCGTCGTGGAGGCGCCACCCAGCCCGTAGGCCGGCAAGCAGGAAGACATAATGCCCGGCATGCGAGGGGAGGAGTGGACGGTCGACGAGCGGAAAGTCCGTCGCTACCTCGATCGTGCGGACGAGTTCCCGCACCGGATCGAGGGAGAGGACGTCCTGCTCGAATACGTGCCCTCCGGCGCCCGCCGCGTCCTCGACCTCGGCACCGGCGACGGGCGCCTGCTCGCCCTTCTCCAGGCGGACCGGCCGGAGATGCTCGGCGTGGGCGTCGACTTCTCCGAATTGATGCTCGGGGCCGCGCGCGAGCGCTTCGCCGGCGAGGGGCGCATCGAGATGGTCGAGCACGACCTCGCCGAGCCGCTGCCGTCGCTCGGGCGCTTCGACGCCGTCGTCTCCTCGTTCGCGATCCACCACCTCGAGCACGAGCGCAAGCGGTCGCTCTACGGCGAAGCCTTCGACCTGCTCGAGCCCGGCGGGGTCTTCGCCAACTTCGAGCACGTTGCCTCCCCGACCCGGCGGCTGCACCTGGAGTTCTTCGAGGCGATCGACGAACCGATCGAGAACGAGGACCCTTCCGACCGCCTGCTCGACGTCGAGACGCAGCTCGGATGGCTGCGCGAGCTCGGCTTCGACGACGTCGACTGCCACTGGAAGTGGCTCGAGATGGCGCTGCTCGCCGGCGTCAAGCCGGCCCCGGAGGGCGCCACATGAGCCGCCGCGCTGCAGCCATGATCGCGGCTCTGGCGGCCCTGGGCCTGCTCTCCTCCCAGCCGTCCCCGGCGCAGGGGAAGACCACGATCGGCTTCTGGGCCGGCGAGGCCGTTCCCGGCACGAACTGGGACGAACCCGCCACCTACTGGAACCGGCGCGACACCAGCTTCTACACGCCGGGCCTCTGGAGGGTCCTGCGCGAGCACCGGATCCCCCTCTACTTCAACCTCCGCTACCGCCGCGACTTCGGCCCCGTCCCCCCGGGCATGCCCCATCGCAAGGACGGACTGGCGATCGTGCGCAAGGCCAACAAGCTCGGCGTGCCGGTCTGGGCCTGGATCCTCGTCCCCTACACCTCCGGCTACTGGTCGTGGGAAGGGGCGGCGCGTGAGCACTTCGACGCGGTCAAGGCCCTTTCCCGCTGGGAACGGGCGAAGCACGTCCGGCTGCGCGGCGTCGTCCTCGACCCCGAGCCCCAGCTCAACACCCCCTTCGAGACGACGGTGGCGCTGATGGGGACCGGCACCGGCACCGACCTTCCCTCGCTCCTGCAACGCACGATCGACCCGGCGGGCCAGTGCGCGGCCTGGCAGGAGTACGCCCGCCTCGCGCGCTGGACCAGGCGCCACCGCATCCCCCTCGTCGCCGCGCCGGCGCCGCTGGCGCTCGACGACATCGCCGACGGCCGCCTCGCGCTCCAGGACGCGGCCGGGTTCATCGTGCCGAACGTGGGCTGGCACAGGCTCTTCTTCCAGGCCTACCGCAGCGTCTTCTCCTACTACCTCGGGCACGATCCCGGGCCGGGCATCGTCTCGTCCTACCTCTACTCCTCCCGGCGCGAGTTCGGCGACGTGGGGCAGATCAGCCTCGGCAGCTCCGGCCGCGGCCCGTACAAACGGCTCTCGCGCCTCGTCCACGACGTCCGCCTGGCCTCGGCGCTCGGTGCCGGCAACGTGCCGATCTACTCGCTCGAGAGGACGCTGAGGGCGTACGGCGGCCCGCGCTCGGTGATCCGGCTCGCCGAGGCCGCGGACCGCCCCCTCACCGGATCCAGGCGGGCCAGGGCGTCGACGCCGACGCCCCAGGCAAAGGCGGTGCGGGCCGGGTTCCGGCGCGCGGACGCGGCGGCCCTGGAAGCCACCAACCTGGCCACGGACGCAAGCGGCGCCCCCCTCCTCCCCAACTCCTGGCCCTACGGCTGCGGCAGCTGGGTGCCCCTCGAATAGCATTCCCACGTGGCGAGATCCGGCGATGAGCTGAAGGGGATCGGGTCGAGCCTGCGGTTCGTCGAGACGACCGCCGACAGCGGCGGCGAGCGGCTGGTCGTCGAGATCGCCTACGCGGGAGGCGGGGGGCGCCCGCCGCTCCACTTCCACCCCTCCCAGGACGAGCGCTTCGAGGTCCTGGAGGGCGAGATCCACGCGATCCTGGACGGAGTCGAGCACGTGCTCCGGCCGGGCGACACGCTGGAGGTGCCCGCCGGCACGCGTCACGAGATGTGGGCGACGGAGCCCTCGCGCCAGCGCTGGGAGACGCGCCCCGCCCTGAAGACCGAGTCGTTCTTCGAGACACTATGGGGCCTGCAGCGGGACGGACAGACCAATGAGAAGGGAGTGCCGCCCCTGCCGCAGATGGCGCTGACCCTGCGCCATTTCTCCGACGAGTTCCGCCTCGCCAAGCCCCCGGCGATCGTCCAGGCCGTCCTCTTCCCGCCGCTTGCCATGGTGGGACGGGCGCAGGGGCGACGGCCGACCTACGAGCCGCAGGGCCGCGGCCTCACTCGCTAGTCCCCTGCGACCTCGATCCGGCCCTCCCCGGCAGCAGCCTGCAGCGCCGCGAAGTCCGCTTCGTTCTGGTCGGCATAGGCCTCGGCGAAGGCGGCCATCGCCTTGTCGAAGGTGTCGCTCTTGCCGAGGTAGCCGGCGATCGCGATGCGGTCGCCGCTGCGGGCATGGGCGTGAGCCAGGGTGGTGCCGCAGATCTGGGCGTAGGCGGTGAGGGCGGCGGGGTCCATGCGCTCGACCCGGGCCGACCCCTTCATGTCCCAGAGCTGGCGCACGTAGAAGTCGCGCTGCCGGCCGTCGACGCCGGTGGCCTTGACCCAGCCCAGCAGGATGTCGCTGGTCGCCTGGACCAGGCGCTGGCCCTGGACGACGCGCTCGCCCTGGTTCTCGAAGGCGCTCGGGGCGGCGTAGGGCTCGAGCACCGAGCGCTGGGCCTCCTTCACCTGGAGGAAGAGGGGGTCGCCGTCGTCGCGTCCCAGCAGGAGCGCGACGAAGGCGCGGGTGCCGACGCTGCCGACCCCGACCACCTTGAGCGCGGCGTCGGCGTAGCGGTAGCCGTCGAGGAGCGCGCGGCGGTCCTCGGAGAGCGTGGCGCGATAGCTGGCGAGGGTCTCGAGCACCCGCGCTTCGACGTCCGCCCCGGTCTCGGCGGCGAGCTCGTCGATCGGCACTATCAGGGGCGGTTCGCTGACGATGCGCAGCCTGCCGTCGACTTCGCGGGTGAGCTTGGAGAGGGCGCGCATCCTGTCCTTGGCCTGGGTCTTGGCCAGGTTGCGCCTGAAGGCCTCGCGCTCCTTCTCGCCGGCCGCGGCCCCCCAGCGCTCGGCGACCGCCGGCACGTCCATCTTCGTGTACCAGACCTCGAGGTTGCCGAGCTCGGCCAGCCGCCGCATCGCCTCCCGGTACTCGGCCATCCCGGCGGCGACGATCGCGGTTCGCTCGCGCCGCCTGAAGCCGCTTTCGCGAGCGGCGACGGCGAAGCTCGCGGCGAGGCGCATCGCGTCCCACTCCCAGGGGCCGGGCAGGGTCTCGTCGAAGTCGTTGACGTCGAATACGAGCTCGCGGTCGGGCGAGGCGTAGGCGCCGAAGTTGGAGAGGTGGGCGTCGCCGCAGAGCTGCACCTCGAAGCCGCTCCGCGGCGTGCCGGCCAGGTCGGCGGCCATCACGGCGGCAGCCCCGCGGTAGAAGGCGAACGGCGAGGCGAGCATCCGCCCGTAGCGAAGCGGCACCAGCCGCCCCACCCGCGAGGCGGCCTGGCCCTCCAGCAGCTCGACCGGGTCGGGCCGGTCGCCGGCGGGGGCCCACTCGCCGTGGCTCGAGCGAGGGGCGTCGGTGCGGGCGGCCTTGCCGGCGGCGGCGCGCTCGGCCGGGGACCTCGGGCCCTGCAGCGGGTCGGAGATCACGCGGGCGAGGGCTCGGGGTCGAGCTGCGGCGGGTCGGGCCCGGCCTGCAGCTCGTCGAAGCGGCGATCCGGCAGGCGCCGCGTGGTCCAGAAGGAGCAGGCGGTGAGGAAGGCGGCGAAGAGGAAGGCGGTCTTCAGCGCCTCGAGCTGGGCGTCTTCGTAGTTCTCGACCAGGGCGTCGACGGTCGCGGCGTCGAGCCCGGCGGCGGTCGCTCCCGCCCGGACCTCTTCGGAGGAGACGAAGCTCCCCCCCGCGCTCAGCCGCACCTCGACCTGGTCGCTGACCTCGCCGGAGATCCGCGCGTCCCCGGCGACGTTCGAGGTGAAGGCCGCGATCAGGCCGGTGATCACGATCGCGCCGAGCAGCGCCGTGCCCAGCGAGGAGCCGAGCTGCTGCGCGGTGCTCTGCAGGCCGCCGGCCTCGCTGCGGTCGTCGTCGCCGATCCGCGGACTGGACGACGTTGCCGAGCTGGGAGACGATCAGGCCCATGCCGATGCCGAGCACCCCCATCGCGATCAGGAAGGAGGAGTTGTCGAGCTCGGGCTCGATCGTGCCAGCAGCATCAGGGTCGAGACGAGGACGATGACGCAGGCCCGTGCGGACCAGCGGTCTCGGCGCGAACCGCTTCGCCAGCGCCGAGCCGACGATCGCGGCGAAGAAGAGCCCGGCCGAGGCGGGGAGCATCCGCACCCCAGTTTCGAGCGCGTCGAGGCCCTGGACGATCTGGAGGAAGAGCGGGATCGTGAAGAAGACGCCCATCAGGATCAGGTTCTGGGCGAGGAACATCGCGACGCCGCCGCGCAGCTGGGAGATGCCCAGCAGCGGCAGGTGGACGAGCGGGTCCTGGCCGAGGCGTTCGCGGCGGCGCTCCCAGGCCACGAAGGCGGCCAGCACGAGCGCCCCGGCCCCGATCACGAAGGGGGTCAGCGAGAAGCCGAAGGGCTCGACCGGCGAGTTGCTCGGGGCCAGCCAGCCCCAGTTGCTCGCCTGCAGCACGCCGAAGACGACCAGGGCGAGGCCCGCGGCGGAGAGCACCCCGCCGACCCAGTCGAGGCTGGGCTCCGGGCCCTTGCGCTCGGGCTCGCGGATCATCCGCGTTCCGAGCAGGATGCCGATGGCGACGACGACCTCGCCGGCGAAGACGATGCGCCAGCTGAGCTCGGTCGTCGCCCAGCCGCCGAGGATCGGGCCGACGGCGATGCCGGCCCCGGCGACGCCGCCGAGGACGCCGTAGGCGATCGCCCGGTCGGCGCCCTTGTAGTTGCCGGCGACGAGGGCGATCAGGGCGGGGATGACGAGCGCCGCGCCGATCCCCTCGAGGACCGACCAGCCGAGCATCAGCGAGGGCACGCTCCAGGACGCGGCCGTCAGTCCCGAGCCGACGCCGTAGATGCAGAGCCCGACCGTGAAGGCGCGGCGGCGCCCCCAGATGTCGCCGAGCTTGCCGCCGGTAAGCATCAGGCCCGCCATCACCAGCGCGTAGAAGGCGATCACCGCCTGGATCGTGGTGACGGTGGTGTCGAAGTCCTCGACCAGCTGGGAGATCGCCACGTTCATCACCGCCTGGTCGAGCACCATCAGGAACTGCGCGGTCGCCAGGACGGCGAGGACTCCCCACTTGGCCATGGCGGGCAGCTTCGCATCTATCCGGGCCGCGATGGAGCCCGCCGCCAGTCTCCTAGCCCGAGCAGCGCTCGCAGAGGCCGCGCAGGACCACGTCGTGGTCGGTGACCTCGAAGCTGATCTCCTCGGACAGCTTCTCGATCGCGCGCTCGAGCGAGGGGTCCTCGAACGGGACCATGCTCCCGCACCGGCGGCAGATCGCGTGGTGGTGGTGCTCGCCGCCGGGCTCGACGCGCTCGTATCCGGCCGTCCCCCGCGTCACCTCCATCCGCTGCACCAAGCCGAGCTGCTCCAGCTGCTCCAGCGCCCGGTAGACGCTGGCGCGCCCCACCGCGGGCCGCTGCCGGCGCAGCTCGTCGTCGAGCTCGATCGCGGTGACGGCGCAGTCGTGGCGGGCCAGTGCCTCGACGACCGCGGTGCGGGCGCCGCCGCGCCGGTAGCCCGCCTGCCGGAAGGCGCGGAGAGCGTGCTCGGCCCAGGCGCTGTCGGCCTTGGCCGGCATCAGGCGATCGTAGCCTCAGCCCGTGGCGGCGCCGATCGGCGCGCCGCGAGCCAGGCACCGAGCGGCAGGGAGAGCAGGTATGCCGCGACGATCGCCGCCACCACCGAGGCTCCCCCGGCGGTGCCGGCGTAGTAGGAGAGGTACAGCCCGCCGACCGCCGCGAGGACGGCGATGGCAGTGGCGAGCAGCATCGTCGGCAGCATCCGGTCGGCGAGCCGCCGCGCGGCGGCGGCCGGCCCGACGAAGACGGCGACGACGAGCAGGTTGCCGAGCCCCTGCACGGCGACCACGGTCGCGGCGGCCAGCAGGACGAGCAGTGCCGCGTCGGCGAGGGCCGGAGAGACGCCGAGCGCCCGCGCCGCGCCGCGGTCGAAGCCGGCCACCAGCAGCGTGCCGTGCAGGAGCCTGAGGGCGAGGAGCACGAGCGCCGCCAGGGCCGCGGCCGCAACCAGGTCGGCGTCGGTGACCCCGAACGGGTCGCCGAAGAGCAGCGCCTCGACCCCCGGCGGGGACTGCGGCGAGAGGGCGAGCAGCACGCCGAGCCCGAACATCGTCGTCACCACCACCGCAACGGTCGCTTCTCTGCTCACCCCGCCCACCCTGGCGCCGAGGGCGATCGCCAGCGCCGCGACGAGCGCCGCCGGGGTGGCGCCGAGCAGCAGCGGGACGCCGGCGATGGCGGCGAGGACGAGCCCGGGGAAGAGCGAGTGGGCGAGCGACTCGGCGGCGTAGGAGAGGCCGTAGAAGACGACCCAGCAGCCGAGCGCGCCGCCGGCGACGCCGATCAGCACCACCTCCGCGAGGGCGCGCTGCATGAACGGTTCCTGCAAGGGCTCGAGCATCAGCGGTGGTGATGATGCGGTGGGAGGATCGCGCGGCCGCCGCCGCCGGGGAGCTCGACGATCGCCCCGCCGTAGGTCGCTTCCAGCACGCCGACGTCGGCGAGCACCTCCTCGGGGGGGCCGCAGGCGATCTGGCGCCCGGCGATGCAGAGGACGAGGTCGCAGGCGCGGGCCTGCTCGAGGTCGTGGGTGGCGATCACGACCCCCCTGCCCTCGCTCGTCAGCTCGCCGATCAGCGCTTCCAGCCGCTCGCCGCTGGGGCGGTCGAGGCCCGAGAACGGCTCGTCGAGCAGCAGCACGCCGGCGTCCCGCGCGAGGGCGCGGGCGATCAGGACCCGCTGGCGCTGGCCGCCGGAGAGGCGGCCGAAGGTTTCCCCGGCCAGCGACGCCAAGCCGACCCGCTCCAGCGCCCGGCCGGCCGCCTCGCGCTCGCGCCGCCCGGGCCGGCGCCACCAGGGCAGGGCCGCGAGCGTCCCCATCGTCGCCACGTCGAGGGCGGAGACGGGGTAGTCGAGGCGGGAACGCTCGGTCTGCGGCACCGTGCCGCAGGTCGCGGAGACGCGCAGCGTGCCGCCGAAGGTCCGCAGTTCGCCGAGCACCGCGCGCAGCAACGTCGTCTTGCCGCCGCCGTTGGAGCCGAGCAGGGCGAGCCTCTGGCCGGGGCGCAGCGAGAAGGTGACGCCGGAGATCGCCGGCGCGCCGTCGTATCCGGCCGCCAGGTCGGCGGCCTCGATCAGGAGCCGGTCTCGCACCCGCGCCTCCCTCCGGTGAAGCCGCGGACCATCGAGTCCGCGTTGGCCGCCTCCATCTGCACGTAGGTGGCGCCGTCGGAGCCGGCCGGGCCGAGCGTGTCTCCGTAGAGCGTGTGCTCCGCCGTGGCGCCGGTCTGGGCCGCGATCGCCTCCGCGACCTTCGGGCTGAGCGAGCTCTCGGGGAAGACCGCATCGACGCCCTCGCGTTCGATCAAGCCCGCCAGGGCGCTGAGGTCCTTGGCCGAGGGCTGGGCCTGGGTCGCCTGCGAGGGGATCACGGCGCCGACCACGTCGATGCCGTAGCGGCGGGCGAAGTACCCGAAGGCGTCGTGGTCGGTGACCAGCTTGCGGCGGGTAGCGGGAACCGACTCCATGCAGCGGGCGATGCCGGCGTCGAGCGCCCGCAGCCGGGTGAGGTAGGCCGCGGCCCGGCGCTCGAACACGTGCCTGTGGGCCGGGTCGGCGGCCGCCAGGCTGCGCTCGACCTGGCGCACCGCGGCCTCGGCGTTGCGCGGGTCGTGCCACCAGTGGGGGTCGTGGGTGGACGCCTCCTCCCCGCTCCGCTCGCCGGGCAGCCGCTCGGGCGCCGCGGCCCCCAGGTCGACGACCCGGGCCTCGCTGCCGCTGTCGGAGACCACCTCGCCGATCCACTCGTCGAGCTCGTCGCCGCTGGTGAAGACGAGCTCGGCCGCGGCGGTCGCGACCACGTCGCTGGGACGCGGCTCGTACTCGTGAGGGTCGGTGTTCGGCTGGAGGATCTGGTCGACCGCGACCGCGCCGCCGCCGACCTGGCTGACGAAGTCGCCCACCTGGGTGGTTGTCGCGACCACGTCGAGCCGGCCGTCCTCGCCGTCGGAGCCGCCGGAGCACCCGGTGAAGAGCAGCATGGGGGCAACGAGGGCGGCCGCGACGAGGGCGGGCCTGCGCGCTGCGCGCGGCAGCGATCGTGCCGCGGCGGCGAGGACGAAGGCTGCGCCGGCGACGACGGCGATCGTCGCCCCGGGCGGGGCGTCGGTCTTGACCGAGAGCCAGAGCCCGACTGTCCCCTCGACGGCGACGAGCGCGACGCTGGCGAGCTGCCAGGGCAGCATTCGCTCGACGAAGAGGCGGACGGTGAGGGCGGGCACGACGAAGAGCGCCGCGACCAGCAGCGCCCCGATCGTCGAGAGCGCGGCGACGATCGCGAAGGCGACCAGGCCGAGGAGCACGAGCTCGAGGCCGCGGGCGCCGGTCCCCAGGGCCTTGGCCGAGGCGGGGTCGAAGCCGGCCGCCAGCCAGCGATGACCGACCAGCAGCGTGGCGAGCACGGTGGCGCCGGCCGCGGCGGCGGCGAGGGCGATGTCGCCGTCGTCGACCAGGAGCAGGCTGCCGAAGAGCAGGGTCTCGACGTTGGCGCCGGAGCCGAAGACGTCGCTGGCGAGGATCGTGCCGGCGGCCAGGCAGCCGACGAGGACGATCGCGACCGCCGCGTCGCGCCCCTCCTCCTCGCGGCGGGACAGCAGCGCCGTGCCGGCGCTGAAGAGGAGCGCGGCGCCGAAGGCCCCCAGCGGAGCCGCGAAGCCGAGCCCGTCGGCGAGCACCAGCCCCGGGAATGCCGCCGTCCCGACCGAGTGGGAGAAGAAGGTGAGGCCGCGCAGGACGATCCAGGTGCCGAGCAGGCCGGCCGGCACGGCGAGGATCGCCACCTCGAGCAGGCCACGCTGGACGAAGGGCAGCTGGAACGGCTCGAGCACGGCCGCGATTAAATCAAAATGAGATCCATTTTTATTTTCTTTCGGTGCCCTCCTATACGGTGCGCTCGTGCGCGGGAGCCGGAGATGAGAGCGCTCGTCCAGCGGGTCAGCCAGGCCGCCGTCGACGTCGAGGGCGAGCGGGTGGCGCAGATCGGCCCCGGAATGCTGATCCTGCTCGGGGTGAGGCGCGGCGACAGCGAGGATGACGCCGACCGCCTGGCGGACAAGGTGCGCAAGCTGCGGATCTTCGACGACGGAGAGGGGCGGATGAACGAGCCGCTGGGCGAGCGCGAGGTGCTCTGCGTCAGCCAGTTCACCCTCTACGGCGACGCCCGCAAGGGCAACCGCCCCAGCTACGTGGATGCGGCGCCCGGCGCCGAGGCCGAGCCGCTCTACGACCGCTTTTGCGAGCGCCTCGGCGCCGCCAGGGGCGTCTTCGGCGCCTGCATGGGCGTGGCCCTCGTCAACGACGGCCCCGTGACCCTGCTGCTGGAGTCGTGATCCGGGAGGCGACGGAGCGGGACGCGGAGGCGGTCGTCGCGCTCTGGACCGAGGCGTACTTCACCGAAGGCGAGGGCGGCCGGGACACGCCCTACGCCCGCTCCGATTTCGACGCCACCGCGGCGGCCGCGGCGCACCTCCTCGTCGCCGAGCGCGACGGCGAGATCGTCGGCGTCGCCGCCCTGCTCGCGCCCGGAGAGCCGAGCCGAGCCGTCGCCCGCGAGGGCGAGGCCGAACTGGCCCGGCTCGTCGTCGGCTCGGGCGCCCGCCGCGGCGGCGTCGGCCGCTGCCTGGCCGAGCGCTGCACGGCGCTGGCGCGGGCGGAAGGCTGGCCGGCGATCGCGCTCTGGAGCCGCCCCTACCAGACCGCGGGCCACCGGCTCTACGAATCGCTCGGCTATGAGCGGACCCCCGAGCGCGACAGCGTCGACGAGACCGGCCACGCGCGCTTCGTCTTCCGCCTCTCGCCGCTTCGTTGAAGGATTTTCCGGGTTATCGCCCGGTCAATCCTTCAACCGAGGGGCACGTTGGGAGAATGGCGGCCGTGGAGAGCCTCACCGCACGCCTCGACGGAGCGATCGTCATGCTCGAGCTGCTGCGGGAGGAGCATGCCGAGGAGCTCTGGGAGGCGGCGCAGCCGGCGGAGATCTGGGCATGGCTGGCGAACCTGAACGAGCGCGATCGTTTCGACCTCTGGATGCGGCTGGCGCTGGAGGCCGCCGCGGCCGGCAACGAGGGGCCGTTCACCATCCGCGACGCCGGCAGCGGCAGGGCGATCGGCAGCAGTCGCTACCTGCACGTCCGCCCCGAGCACCGCGTCGTCGAGATCGGCTGGACCTGGCTGAACCCGAGCGCCTGGCGCAGCGGCGCCAACGTCGAGGCAAAGCTGCTGATGATGCGGCACGCCTTCGAGACGCTCGGCTGCGTCCGGGTCGAGTTCAAGACCGACGCCCGCAACGAGCGCTCCCGCGCCGCCCTCGCCGCCCTGCCGGCCCAGTTCGAGGGCGTTCTGCGCAGCCACATGATCGTCCCCGACGTGGGCCAGCGCGACTCGGCCTTCTACAGCGTGATCGACTCCGAGTGGCCCGAGGTCCGCGCCAGCCTGGAGCGCCGGCTCGAGCGGGCCGCGCCCTAGCTTCCCAGCGCCCGGTCGATGAACGGCCCGAGCAGGTCGCCGGTCTGGGCGGCGGTCTTCTCGGGCGAGTCGCTGGGCGCGGTGATGTAGCTGATCGCGAGCCGGACCAGCGACTCGGCGAGGAGCTTGACGTCCGCCTCGGGAGCCTGGGGCCAGCCCTCTTCGATCGTCGCGGTGAGGCGCGCGGTCGCCCAGTGGACGACCGGCATGCCCTGGGTGGTGACGAAGGGGAGCATGCCGCCGGTGCCGTCGTCGCTGAGCAGGATGCGGACGAGCGGGTCCTCCCCTGCGGTGTGGAGAAAGGTCGAAAGCGCAGCGCCGATGGCCGCGCGCGGGTCGTCGAGGTGCTCGCGCACCGCCGCCTCGACGCCGTCGAGGAAGCGTTCGCCCTCATGGATGACGAAGGCCTGGCCGAACTCGTCGCGGCTGCCGAACTCCTTGTAGAGGGTCTGGCGGCTGACGCCGGCCGCGCCGGCGATGTTGGACATCGTGATCTCCGACCAGGCGCGGCTCTGCAGCTCGTCCCGCGCCGCCCCGAAGAGGGTCTCGCGCAGCAGCTCCTTGGCGGCCTGCGGGTAGGGCGTGCGAGCGGTGGCCACTGCCGGAATCGTGCCAGCAGCCGCGGTCACTGGGCGGCGCCCTCCCGGTCGAGCTCGAAGTCGACCTTGTCCCGCACTCCGCAGTCGGGGCAGGCCCAGTCGTCGGGCACCTCGCTCCACGGCGTCCCCGCGGGGAAGCCCTCGCGCGGATGGCCCTGCTCCTCGTCGTAGACGTACCCGCAGGCCGGGCAGCGCCAGCGGCTCACCGCATGACCTCGCGCTTCGCTCGCGGCGCGAAGAACCAGATATGCACGCTTGCTCGCTCCGCGCTCACTTCGCCACCTTGTAGCGTCGTCGAGCTCCAGGCTGGACGTTGGCGCGGGTGACGTCGCCTCGGTAGTGCTCCAGCAGGCGCGGGTCCATCACCCGGCGCCACAGCGGCGGGAACCAGGCGAGCACGATCATCCCGGCGTAGCCGGTGGGAAGCTGCGGCGCCTCGTCGACGTGGCGCAGCGCCTGGTAGCGCCGGGTCGGGTTGGCGTGGTGGTCGCTGTGGCGCTGCAGGTGGTAGAGCAGGACGTTGGAGGCGACGTTGTTGCTGTTCCAGCTGTGCTCGGGAAGGCAGCGCTCGTAGCGCCCGTCCTCGCGCTTCTGGCGCAGCAGCCCGTAGTGCTCGAGGTAGTTGACGACCTCAAGCAGGATGAAGCCGAGGGCCTGGATCAGCAGGTAGGGCAGGACGACGAGCCCGAAGACGGCCACCAGCGCGGCGAAGAGGACGACCGTCATCGCCCAGGCCCCGAGGATGTCGTTGCGCAGCGTCCAGTGCGACTTCCCGAGGCGATCGAGGCGCTTGCACTCGATCTCCCAGGCTGAGCGCAGGCTGCCGAGGACAGTGCGTGGGAGGAAGGCCCAGAAGCTCTCGCCCAGCCGCGAGCTGGCCGGGTCCTCGGGCGTCGCCACCCGGACGTGGTGGCCGCGGTTGTGCTCGATGAAGAAGTGGCCATAGCCGGTCTGGGCCAGCGCCACCCGGCTCAGCCAGCGCTCGGTCCCGTCGCGCTTGTGGCCGAGCTCGTGGGCGGTGTTGATCGCGATCCCGCCGACGACGCCCATCGTCAGCGCCAGGCCGATGCTCTCCAGGGTCGAGAGGTCGCCGCTGGACCAGAGCCAGCAGGCGAAGACGAGGCCCGCGTACTGGACCGGGATGAAGAGGTAGGTACACCAGCGGTAGTAGCGGTCCTGCTCGAGCCACTTGAGCACGCTGTCGGGCGGGTTGGTCGCGTCCATGCCGATGACGATGTCGAGGATCGGAAAGGCGACGAAGACGAGCAGCGGGCCGAAGAACCAGAAGAAGTCGAATCCGGTCACCTCAACGCTGGCCCAGGCGATGAAGGGAGCGAAGGGAATGACCAGCCCCAGCAGCCACGCATAGCGCTTGGCGTCGCGCCAGCCGGCCGGGTTGAGCTCGATCGCGGGCCCGTGGTCGTGATGGCTATGGGTTGCTGCCTCCATCGCTCCTCCTTGTCAAAGGGCCAGATAACGTCTCGTTGGTTGACAAGATAGCGGACTTTGTAAAGCAGCGCAACATGAACTCGTACATTGTCGAGGACGGTGGGATCCACGTCCCGCTACCATCCCGCCCGTGTACACGCTGCTGAGCCTCCTCCAAGTGGTCATTTCCGTGGTGCTGATCTTCCTGATCCTGCTGCACTCGGGGAAAGACACCGGCCTTTCCGGCGCCTTCGGCATCGGCGGCGGGGGCAGCTCCTTCGGCGGCGGCTCGATGGTCGAGCGCAACCTCGACCGGGCGACGATCTTCTTCGCGATCCTCTTCGTCGTCAACACCCTGGTGCTGCTGAAAATCTAGTGCCGCGTCTGGCAATGTCGGCCCGCTTCTGGCGAGCGAAAGGCAAGCCTGGGTAGGACGCAGGGAGGCTAAGTAGCAGCGCTACTTAGCCGACTGAGGACGACGCCAGGCGAAGGCTTGCAGCCGCCAGAGCGGGGCGACATTGACTGACTCGGCACCTAGACCGGCTCGGCCGGTTGCCTCGCGGGCTGCTCGCGAGCGCCGTTGCCGCTCGTCCCGTTGCCGCGATCGAGGATCTCGATCGCCTCCTTTCGCAGCTCGGCGTCGAGCAGGGCGAAGTCCTCGTCGGAGAGCTTGCCGGCGGCGTGGTCGAGCTCGGCGTCGCGGATCTCGCGGTACTTGGCTTCCTTCAGCGCCTCGAGCTCGGCGTCGGCGACGAGTCGCCGCCGCGGCCGGCGCGTTGGCCAGATCGCGATCAAGGCACCCGAGAGGGCGATCAGGCCACCGATCCACATCCAGGTCACGAGCGGGTCGACGATCACCCGGAAGGTCGCGACGGAGCCATCGGACAGGTAGCTGCGGGCGATCCGCTCGGCGGTCGCCGTCTGAAGCCGCTCGATCTGGGCGAGCGCGACCGGGCGCAGCTGCGGGTTGGCGGCCGCGGCGCGCATCAGCTGGGCGACGGCGCGGCACTGGGGCGGCGTGCCCGGCCCGCCGCCGACGCAGGCGCCGAAGCCGCGGTCGGCGACGCGCACGCGGCGCTGGATCGCGGCGATGTCCGGCGCCATCGACGTCCAGAAGTCGCTGCCGATGCCGGCCTTCAGCCCGACCTCGCTGGTCGCCTCGCCCTCGAAGAAGCTGGCGATCGTCCCGCTCCCCTGGCCGGTCGGCCTGTAGAAGCGGCGGCTCGGGCGCAGGACGAAGGAGCGATCGCCCTGCTGCACGGAGAGGACGGCGCCCAAGCTGATCTTCTGCTTGTCGACCGCGACCGTCGGGCGCTCATAGGTGACCTTGCGGCCGTCGACCTCACCGCTCTCCCCCGGCGCCAGCCGCAGGTCGCGGTTGGTCTGGAAGCTCGATGACGCGGCGATCCCGATCAGCAGCACGGCGATGCCGACATGGACGACGTACCCGCCGTAGCGCCGGCGGTTGGTTGAGACGATCCCGACCAGGGCCGCCGGCAACGAGCCGCCGCGAAGCGAGCGCCGCGCAGTCGCGCCGCGCCAGAACTCCTGCCCGAGGCCGACCAGGGCGAAGGTGGCGAAGGTGAAGAGCGCGAGTGCCCACGGCTCCGAGGTCGCGCCGGCGAAGAGGGCGAGCCCGAGCCCGACCGCGCCCGCAACGACCGCGGGAACGAAGAAGACCCGCTTCGCCGTGGCCCAGCTGACCCGGCGCCAGGCGAGCAGCGGCCCGATCCCGGTGAAGAGGACGAGCAAGATCGCCAGCGGCGTCGTGTAGCGGTCGAACCAGGGCGCCGCCAGCGAGGACTTCTCGCCGGTGAAGAGCTCGGAGATCAGCGGGAAGAAGGTGCCCCAGAAGATCGTCGCGCAGAGGGCGACCAGGAGCAGGTTGTTGACGACGAAGACGGCCTCGCGCGAGGCGAGCGAGTCGATCCGCCTCGGCGAGCGCAGGTCGTCGAGGCGGGAGACGATCAGAGCCGTCGAGCCGATCAGCACCACCGCGATCAGGCCGAGGATGTAGGGGCCGACGGTGCTGTCGCCGAAGGCGTGGATCGACTGCAGGACGCCGGAGCGGACGAGGAAGGTGCCGAGGAGCGCCAGCGAGAAGGTGGCGACGATCAGGCATGCGTTCCAGACCTTCAGCATCCCCCGCTTCTCTTGGACCATGATCGAGTGCAGGAAGGCGGTGCCGATCAGCCACGGCATCAGCGCCGCGTTCTCGACCGGGTCCCAGGCCCAGTAGCCGCCCCAGCCGAGCTCGGTGTAGGACCAGCGGGCGCCGAGCAGCAGGCCGAAGCCGAGCAGCGCCCAGGCGATCAGGGCGAAGCGACGGGTGGCGCGGATCCAGGAGGCGTCGAGGCGGCGGGCGAGAAGCGCGCCGATCGCGAAGGCGAAGGGGATCGTGAAGGCGACGTACCCCGAGTAGAGCATCGGCGGGTGGATCATCATGCTCGGGTGCTGGAGCAGCGGGTTGAGACCGACGCCATCGGCCGGCGCCGGGTCGAGGCCGGCGAAGGGGTTGACGCCCCCGGCGAAGAGCATCAAGCCGGTGAAGAAGGTCCCCACCCCCGCCATCACCGCGGTCGCGTAGGGGACGATCTCCCGCAGCTTGCCGCGGGTCGCGTAGAGGGCGAGCGAGGAGGCGATCGAGAGCACCCAGGCCCAGAGCAGCAGCGAGCCCTCCTGGCTCGACCACATCGCGGAGAGCTTGTAGAAGGTCGGCGTCTCGATCGAGGAGTGCTGCTGGACGATGCTGAGCGAGAAGTCGTCGTTGGCGAAGGCGAGCTCGATCAGGAGGACGCATACCGTGAGCAGGGCGCACGCCGCGTAGACGGCCCGGCGCGCGGCGAGGACCCAGCGTTCCTCGCCGTTGCGGCCCGCGAGCGCGAGGGCGGCCGCGAGGGCCATCGCGAGGAAGGCCAGCGCCAGCAGGGCGCTGCCGAAGCTAGCTGTCATTCGCGGTGGTGAACTTCGACGGGCACTTGGTGATCAGCGTGTCGGCCTCTCCGACGAAGACGCCACCGCCCGCGATCGCACCGGTGAGGATGATCTCGCGCCCGCCCCGGAAAGGGTCCGGGACGACGCCGCTGTAGGTGACCGGGATGCTCTCGCCCCCCCCATCTCGATCCGCGACCCGGAAGCGGAGGCCGTCTTCCTCACGCTGGACCGAGCCCTTGACGACCCTGCCGGTCATTTCGTAGGTCGTCCCCGGGGCCGCATTGAGCAGTTCCGACGGCTCCCTGGCGGCCGTCGCGGCGCTGAAAGACGTGTAGACGAGCGCCCCCGCCAAGAGAACGGCGACACTGAGAGCGACCACGAGCCGGATCTTCCGCTTGCGCTGAGGGTCCACGAGCGGCGAATTATCCCAATTGAGAGAATCGGCCCATGGCCGACCCAGTGCTGCTCATCACCGGAGCTTCAAGCGGTATTGGTGCTGCGACAGCGCGGGCGGCGGCCGCGGAGTACCGGCTGGTGCTGGCGGCACGGCGGCTGGAGCCGATGGAGGAGCTGGTGGCCGAGCTCGGCGGCGAGGAGCGGGCGCTGGCGGTGCGTTGCGACGTCACCGAGTGGGACGAGGTCCAGGCCATGGTCGCGGCGGCGATGGAGCGCTTTGGGCGCATCGACGCCGTCTTCGCCAACGCCGGCTTCGGCGCCACACGCGGCTTCCTCGAGGAGTCGGTCGAGCACTGGCGCTCGATGGTTCTCACCAACGTCTACGGCGTCGCCTTGACGATCCGGGCCACCCTCCCTCACCTGCTCGAGCGCGGCGACGGCCACTTTCTCGTCACCAGCTCGGTCGCCGGGCGTCGGGCGCTGCCCGGCTCGCTCTACTCGGCGACCAAGTGGGCGGCGACCGCGATTGGCGAGGCGCTGCGCGCCGAGCTGCGCCAGATGCACGAGAACCACGACATCCGCGTCACCCTGATCGAGCCTGGGATGACCGACACCCCGTTCTTCGACAACCGCCCCGGCGAGTGGGCGCTGCGCGACGAGGACATCGCCAAGGCGGTGATCTTCGCCCTCGAGCAACGTCCCGGGGTAGACGTCAACGAGATCTTGATCCGGCCGACGAGCCAGCCGACCTGAGCGCTGCCATCGCGACGGGGCCTAACGGCCGCCGCCGCGTTTGCCCCCTTTTCCCTTTCGCCCCTTCTTCTTGCAGGGCGCCCGCAGCTTCGGCCGCATGTTCGCCTTCTTGCCGTTCTGCCCCCGGAACCTGGCGATGACCTTGTGCTTCTTCTTGGCGCAGAGATTGGTCGTGTTGACCAGCAGGCCGCGTTTCTTGCCGCCGCGCACGATCAGCATGAACTTCGAGACCGGCACGTCGGGGACGACGTCGTAGGTGGTGCGCAGCCGGCCTTTGGCGCTGTCGATGCGGCCGACGAGCTCGATGTCCACCTGGCCGTGCAGCGCCGCGACCAGGTCCGGCAGTTCGTTGTCGGAGGAGCGCAGGTAGACCGGGCCTTTGAGCGGCCCGTCGAGCAGCGGCGTCTCCGCGGTCGCGAACCCGTAGATCGAGTTCTTCGGACAGTCGCGAGCGGCGAACTGCGTCCGCGTGCAGATGTTTTCGAGGCTGGATTGTTCGAGGATCACCGCCTTCGGCAGCGTCACCGCGGCGCGGCCGATGTTGGCGTCGCCCTTGTTGGCAACGAGGATGGCCCGCAGCTTCGGGCTCTTGCCTCGGCGCGTGCCGCCGAAGACGCGCATGAACAGTTTCGGTTTGAAGCCGAGACGCTCGCAGCCGTCGAGCTGGAAGGGCACCGAGACGGGCAGCGAGCTGAAGGCCCCCGGGTCGAGCGGGTTGCCGCCGCCCCCGCGAAGAGTGCCGCCGACGGCCATCGGCGAGCAGTTCGTGCCGTTGAGCGAGAACTGCGGGCGGTCGAGCGTGACCGCGACCGAGCGGATGTCGAGCAGGGCGCCGCCGAAGACATGCGGGATCGGGTCGGACTTGGCGTGCACCTGCGCGGTCCTCGGGTCGACGAACAGCGCCACCCTCACCACGACCGAGCCGAGATCGAACGGCCCGGCCGTGGCGGGGGTGACCACTGCCAGGGAAATGGGAGCTCCGTTGTAGGGGCCTGCGAGGAAAGCCTTTCCAGCGATGTGGAAGGGGTCGGGACCGCTGCCGGCGGCAACCGCCGCGCTGCCGACGAGGCTCTGGGCTGGACAGCTCGGGCTGGCGGCCTCGGCCGCGCCGCTGTTTGCCGCCGCCGCGGCGAGCGTCGCCTCGGGGCAGTAGCGGACGCCGGCCAGCTTGGCGGTCAGGCCGGGTGGAAGGTCGACGTCGACGCCCTTCAGCTCCTGGTTGCCGTCGGAGCGGGTGACGTCAACCGAGAACTGCCTGTAGGCGCCGGCTTTGGGCTCTGCCGTGCGGGCGCCGAAGCTCGGCCCGAACGGGCGCTCGGCCAGCGTTTTCGCGCATGCCCCGCCGGCGGGCTGGCCGGTGAGGTCGAAGTCGTCCTCGGCGGTGGCGGGCGGGTCGTCAGAGGGACCCCCTTCCTGGCCGGGCGGGATGGAGCCGACCGCCGTCGTCCACGGGGTCATCTCGGTCGCCGTCGTATGGGGGCCGCAGGTGGGTGGGCTGGTCAGCGGCGCCCTCGGCCCGCCGTCGAAGTCGATGCTGAACGAGTCGAACGGCACCTGCGGGTTCTCGGCGAAGGTCGTCGTCAGCTGGCCCGTCTGCGGGTTCGCGCTGACGTTGCCGATCAGGCGCGCGACGACCCCGTAGCGCTCGGACTTCGCTTCGACGAAGATCCGGTACGCGTCGCCCGAGGCCGGATCGCGACTGAGCTGCTGGCCGACGTAGACCCCCCCGGTCAGCGGCCCCTCCGGCAGCGGCGAGGTCTCGACGGTGACCGTGCCGACCCTCGACTCGGCCGGGCAGGAATTCGCCAGGTTCCGCGTGCCCTTGCCGAACTGCGCGTCGGTGCAGGCGAGCAGGCCGTTGGCGGCGGAGGGATTGAGCCCCATCCCCGCGGGCAGCGTCACCCTGGCGGTCCGCACGTGCGAGGTTTCCTGGTCCTCACCATCGCTTTCCGTCTGGTGGGGCAGCGTCACCTCGACGGTCGCTCCGGAGGGCGAGTCGGTCACCGCGGTGCCGGGATCGGTCTCGATCGAGGGAACGAATGGGACGGTGTCGCATTCTTTGGGCGAGGTCCCGGGCGGGATCCGCGACTCGAAGGGCGGGTTGGCGTCCGCGGGGAAGTCGTATTCGGGGTCTTCCTCTTCGGTGACCCCGCTGGCGAGCAGCCAGGTCGAGTAGACGTGCTCGAAGGGCGAGACCGCAGGCCCCAGGCAGGTGCTCGGCGTGCTGATGAAGGTGCCGTCGCCAGACCGCCCGTCGAAGACGAGCCGGTTTTTGAGCACGACGCCGCCTTCGACGAGCGGCAAGGACTCGAAGGGCGTGGGGGGAACGTCGATCGTGAAGCCCTCGTGGTAGTCGCCGTCCCAGGCGACGTCGGCGCGCAGGAAGATGTCGTTGCCGAGCAGGTGGAGTCCGAACCGCGCCGGTTCCCCTTCCGGCGGCACGATGTTGTAGACGGTCGGTTCTTCGGGCACCTGAATGGGGAGGCCGAGGACTGAGGCGGTTACGACGCTGTAGCCGACGTCCGAGCCGGGCGGGCACGTCGCCGGGTTGGCTTCGAAGGTCGCCAGCGGGCACTGCGGGGTGGCACCGGGGTTGACGCTGAGTCCGACCGGGAGGTCGACGCGGACGGTCTTCAGTTCGTCGACCGGCGTTTCTCCTGGCGGTTCGTGCTTGACGATGAACTGCGTGAAGCCCACCGGGGGGTGGCCGGCGGCCTGTTCGAAGAACTGGGCAGGCGTGTCGACGCTGCAGGTGGGGGTGTCCACCATGCACGTCCCCGCCTGCCAGCCGCTGTCGGCCTGGGGGTCATCGGGGTCGGAGGGGGCGATGATGTCGTCGGTGCTGGCGAGCGCGGAGGGGGCGCCGAGCGCCAGCACCGCTCCCGCAACCGCGAGAAGCCTGAAGATCCCTGCGCCTACGCCCATCCCAGTCTCCCTTCCAAAAGCCATTTCAAAATGATCTTACCCGATTTTGTTGATCTAGACCACTACTTTTTGGTATTTATATCCCTAGAAGTTGGTATCGATCAACTCGATCAGATGGAGGAACCCCATGAACTGGCAGCTTCTGGCACGTGCAAATACCCATCCCCTGCGTATCTCAATCCTCGAGGTCATGGCCATGGACGGGGGGCGCACCCTCTCCCCCAACGAACTCAGCTACGAGCTGCGCACCCCGCTCAGCAACGTCAACTACCACGTGACCCAGCTGTTCGAGTCGGGCCTGATCGAGCTGGCGGGCGAACGCAAGGTGCGCGGCGCCACCGAGCACTTCTATCGCGAGGCGACTCTCATCGAGCTCCCCCAGCCCCTCGCCCAGGCGTCCTAGCGAAGGCGCCGGGATGAGTTTCGCCTGTCGGGCCGCCGGCACCTAGGGCGGCCCGGCGCGGAAAAGCGGACGACGGGGATCGAACCCGCGACCTCGAGCTTGGGAAGCTCGCGCTCTACCAACTGAGCTACGTCCGCGCGCAGGGGATTCTAGGGCGGCAGCCAGGTTGCCGAGGGCGAGGGCTAACTAGTCTTCGCCGCCGTGAGCGCGCGCTCGTTCCTCGCCTTCCTCGCCGTGCTGGCCGTGATCGGCCTGCTCGGCTTCGGCCTGCTCAGCAAGGGGAACGCGAAGATCGAGGTCGGCGAGCCGGTGCCCGACCGCGAGCTGCCGGCGCTGCCGGGCCCGGGCCAGGGCTCGATCGCCGAGCACCGCGGCCAGTGGGTACTGGTCAACCTCTGGGCCTCCTGGTGCATCCCCTGCCGCGAGGAGGCGCCGGCGCTGGAGCGCTTCCAGCGCCGCTACCGCGACCGCGACACGACCGTGGTCGGCATCAACGTGCAGGACAACCGCGATGACGCGCTCGCCTTCCTGCGCAGCTACCCCACCAGCTATCCCGCAGCTGCGCTCGGTCGGCGACGAGCGCAGCGCCGCATTCGGCTCGACCGGCGTCCCCGAGAACTTCCTCGTCGATCCGCGGGGTCGCCTGGCGCTGATCTGGCGCGGCCCGGTCGACGACCGGTTCCTGCGCGAACGCGTCGAGCCCCTGATCGAAGGCCGGCAGTGAGGCGCCTGGCACTCCTCCTCGCCGCCGCCGTGGTCTCGCTGGCGGCGCCCGTCGCCGCGGCGGCTGCCGCCCCGGTCCCGAAGACGACGGTCAGCGACGTCGAAGACGAGGTGATGTGCCCGATCTGCGGCACCCTGCTCGAGCTCTCCGACTCGCCGCAGGCCCGCCGCGAGAAGGTCTACGTCGCGAGGCTGATCGCCGAAGGCAAGACCAAGGCCGAGATCAAGGACGCGCTGGTCGCCCAGTACGGACCGGCCGTCCTGGCGCTGCCGGAGGCGAGCGGGTTCGACCTCTCCGCCTACCTCGTCCCGGTCGTCGCGCTGCTCGTCGCCGTCGTGCGCGCTGGCCTTCGGCGTCGCCCGCTGGCGGCGCGCCGGCGACAGCCCGCCACCGCCCGGAGCCGCAACCGCTCCGCAGGGTGAGGAGGCCGAGCGGCTCGAGGCCGACCTCGCGCGCTACGACCTCTGACTTCAGCCGACGACGACGCAGCCCGGTGACGTAGGCCGGCATGCGCTTGGAAACCTCGGCCCGCCCACCGCAGGCGAGCGTCGCGTCGGCGTGTTCGGCCAGCGCCAGCAGCGTCTCGGCGTCCCTCGTCCAGCGGGGGACCGTCGATCGACGAGCAGATCGTAGGCGCGGCGCAGCTTCTGAATCGCCTGCTCGCAACGGTCGGAGTCGAGCAGGGCCACCGGCGCCGGCTCGGGCGCCCCGGCGACGATGCAGACGAGCGGCTCGGTGCGCCCGCCCGAGGCGGGGCCGGCCAGGACCAGCGGCTGCAGGATCTCGGGTCGCTCCCGTCTCGCCCAGCAGGTACTCGTGCAGGCCGGGGGTCGCGGCGAGGCCGAGCGTGAGGGCAAGCGCGGGGGTGGCCAGGTCGCACTCGAGCAGGGCGACGCGCCGGCCCTGCGCCAGAGCAGCCGCCGCAAGCCCGAGCGCGACGGCCGAGCGGGCCGGGCCCGTGGTCAGGACGGCGCCCAACCCGTTCAGTCCCTCTGCCAGCCCCGAGAACGCCCGCCGAGCTCGTCCCGGTCGAGCGCCGCCGGGCGCGAGGGAGCATCCGGCCGCACCGGGATCTCCGCCAGCCGCGGGGGCTTGGGCCCGCGGCGGAGCATCACATCCGCTCCGGGGCGGAGATGCCGAGCAGCCCGAGCGAGCCGGCGATCGTTCGCTTGACCAGCAGGCAAGCGCCAGGCGCGAGCGCTCGACGCCCTCGCCCTCGGCGCCGACCACCTTGCAGTCGCGGTAGAAGGCGTGGAAGTCGGCGGCGACCGCGGTCGAGTAGGCGCAGATCCGGTGCGGCGCCCGGCGGGCGGCCGCCTCGCGCACCTCGTCGGGGAACTCGAGCAGGCGCTTGACCAGCTCGCGCTCGGCTGGCTCCAGCGCGGCGCCGGGGGTGTCGGCGCCGGCGCCGGGCACGACCTGCTCGGGATCGAGCCCGGCTTTGCGCAGGATGCTGGCGATCCGCGCGTGGGCGTACTGGACGTAGTAGACGGGGTTGTCGTTGGACTGGCGCCGGGCCAGCTCGAGGTCGAGGTCGACGGTGGTGTCGTGGCTGCGCCAGAGCATGAACCAGCGCGTCGCGTCGACGCCGATGTCGTCGAGCAGCTCGTCGAGCGAGACGAAGTCGCCGCTGCGCTTCGACATCTGCGCCCGCTCGCCGCTTTCGACGATGTGGACGAGGCGCATGATCAGCGCCTCGAAGCGGTCGGGATCGGCGCCGAGGCCGGCGATCGCTGCGCGCAGGCGGGCGACGTAGCCGTGGTGGTCGGCGCCGAACACGTCGATCAGCCGCCCGAAGCCGCGCTCGAGCTTGTCCCAGTGGTAGGCGACGTCGGCGGCCAGGTAGGTCGGTTCGCCGTTGGCGCGGATCAGGACGCGGTCCTTGTCGTCGCCGAAGCTCGTCGTGCGCAGCCAGAGCGCGTCCTCGCTGCGGTAGGTGTGGCCTTCCCGCTCCAGCTGGGCGAGGGCGGCGTCGACCTCGCCGCGGCTGTAGAGGTCGCGCTCGGAGAACCAGTTGTCGAAGCGGACGCCGAAGCGATCGAGGGTGCCGCGCACGACCTCCAGCACCAACTCGACCCCGCGCCGGCCGACCGCATCGAGGTCGCCGGGGTCGATTCCCTCCTCGGCGATCCGCCTTCCCAAGTCTTCGACGTAGGCGCCTTCGTAGCCGTCCTCGGGCGGCTCCTCGCCGCGCATGCGGGCGGCGATCGAGATCGCGAACCGGTCGATCTGGCCGCCCGCGTCGTTGACGTAGAACTCGCGCTCGACCTCGTGCCCGACCGCCTCGAGCAGGCGGACGAGCGAGTCGCCGTAGGCCGCATGGCGACCGCCGCCGACGTGCAGCGGACCGGTCGGGTTGGCGGAGACGAACTCGACCAGGACCCGCTCGGGCGCGGCGAGCGGCTCCGGGCCGAGCCCTCGCTCGCCGGCGGCGGCGAGGCTGGCCATCGCACGCCGGTACCACGCGTCGGCGAGGAAGAGGTTGACGAAGCCGGGGCCGGCGACCTCGATTCGCTCGACCGTTCCCTCGTCGAGCTGCTCGCCGAGCTCGGCGGCGAGCCTGGCCGCGACGTCGCGTGGGTTTTCGCCCAGCGGCGCAGCGAGCAGCATCGCCGCGTTGGAGCTGTAGTCGCCCAGCTCGGGCTTGGGCGGCCGCTCCAGCGTCGGCTCGGGACCGGTCGGCTCGCCTTCGCGCAGGGCGACGGCGGCACGGTCCACCGCTGAGCGCAGATCGGCGATCGGATTGCTGGTTGCCGTCATCGCGCCCATCGTATGCAGGGGCCGGGGCGTCTGACTTCATGGGTGCCATTGGCCACCTGAAGTCAGACACCCCCCCTGGCACGGATACGCTGGCCGGCGTGCGCGTTGCCGTGATCACCGACGTCCACGCCAACCTGCCGGCGCTCGAAGCGGTTCTCGGCGCGACCGAGGCGGCGGGAATCGAAGAAGCCTGGTGCCTCGGCGACGTGGTCGGCTACGGAGTCGAGCCCGACGCATGCGCCGACCTGGTGCGCGAGCGCTGCGGGATCTGCCTGGTCGGCAACCACGACCTCGCGGTCCTCGGCGCGCTCGACATCTCCTCCTTCTCCGAGGCGGCCGCCGTGGCGGTCGAGTGGACGCGCGACAACGTCGGCGAGCGCACGCTGGAGTTCCTGCGCGAGCTGGAGCCGAGCGGCGAGCGAGAGGGAATCGGCCTCTTCCACGCCTCCCCCCGCGACCCGGTCTGGGAGTACGTGCTCTCTCGCGAGCAGGCCGACGCCGGCATGGACGCACACCCGCTGCGCATCGGGTTGATCGGCCACTCTCACGTCGCCCTCTTCTTCACCCGGCCCGAGGGCGGGGAATCCGGAGAGACCAGGGGCGCGCAGGCGGGCGACGGCGCCCTCCTCGACCTCAGTCGCGGCGGCTGGCTGATCAACCCCGGCAGCGTCGGCCAGCCCCGCGACGGCGACCCGCGCGCCGCCTGGCTGGAGCTCGACACCGAGGCGGAGACCGCCTGCTTCCACCGGGTCCCCTACGAAATCGCGACTGCGGCGGACGCCGATCGCCGCCGCTGGCCTGCCGCAGCGCCTCGCCGATCGCCTCCACACCGGCCAGTGAGCGCTCAATTTGCAGGGAAAACCCGCACGACAGGGTGTTCTCTAGACTCGCAACGATGCGTCAGCTGGCCGCCCTCATGCTTGCCCTCGCCCTCGGCGCCGCAACCGCCGTCGGTCTCGCATCCTGCGGGGGAGGGAACGACGCCGAGCTGCTGCCCGGCGCCACGGCGGCGGAGATCAGCGAAAACCTCGACACCGTCCAGCAGCTTGCAGACGAAGGCGAATGCATCGGGGCCGCCAACGCCGCCGAAGAGGTGAGCGCACAGGTCGAAGCGCTGGGCGGGGTCGATCCGGAGCTGAAGCAGGCGCTCGAACGGGGCGCGGCCAGGCTGAGCGAAGTCGTCGCGACCTGCGAAGAAGCCGCGACCGAAGAATTCGAGCCCTCCACCGAAGACACCGAAGGAGAGGAGAAAGCTCCTCCGGGTCGGAAAAGGAGGAAAAGGAGCGGGAAAAGGAAGAAAAGGAGGCGGAGAAGGAAGCCGAAAAGGAAGAAAAGGAAGCTGAAAGCGGAAGAACGCGAGGCGGAGAAGGAAGAGCCCCAAGCCGGCTCTCCCCCGCCGAGCGAAGACGGCGGCACCGGCGCACCGGGCGGCGTCAGCCCGGCCGAACCGGCCGCCGAAGGCGAATGACCGAGAGACGGCACCCTCTCGGGTCGCTACGAGATCGGCGACCGGCTCGGCTCGGGCGGGATGTCGAGCGTCCACATGGCCACCGACCTGACCCTCGAGCGCACGGTCGCGGTCAAGATCCTCGCCGAGCACCTCTCCGACGACGAGCGCTTCGTCGCCCGCTTCCGCCGCGAGGCGCTCGCGGTCGCCAAGCTGATCCACCCCAACATCGTCCAGGTCTACGACACCGGCATCGACGAGGGCCGCCACTACATCGTCATGGAGTACGTCGAGGGCCGCTCGGGCGCGCAGATCCTGCAGAGGCAGGGCCCGCTGGGCGCCGAGACGGCGGCCGAGGTCGGCGCCCAGGCCTGCGCCGGACTCGACTACGCGCACCGGCGCGGGATCATCCACCGCGACGTCAAGCCGGGCAACCTGATGATCGTCGGCGGTCCCGTGGGCGGCGGCGAGATGACGGTGAAGCTGACCGACTTCGGCATCGCCCGCGCGGTCGAACAGACGCGGATCACCCAGGTCGGCTCGGTGGTCGGGACCGCCGCCTACCTCGCCCCCGAGCAGGTGCGCGGCGAGGAGGCGACGCCGGCGACCGACGTCTACGCGCTCGGCGTCGTCCTCTACCAGTTCCTCACCGGGCGGCTCCCCTACGAGGGCTCGACCCTGGCCGAGCTGGCCGTGCGCCAGCAGAACGAGCGGCCCCTCCCGCCGAGCACCTACAACGACGAGGTCCCCGAGACGCTGGGGGCGGCGGTGCTGCGCGCCCTCGAGGGCGACCCGGGGCGCCGCTACGCCAGCGCCGAGCGAGCTGGCCGGCGGCCTGCAGCTGGGCCTGCAGGGCGAGGACGTCACCCTGCCCCTGGGCGAAGGCTCCACCCCGACCAGGTCCTCGGCGGCGAGACCGCGACCCGCCGCCTGGACCGCACCGCCCAGACCGAGTACCGCCCGGCGCCTTCGCCGACACGCCGCCCAGTCCCCAGAGCCCCATCCCCGCCACCGGTCGCGCACCACCCAGCCCAGGGAGCGCAGAAGCGCAGCGCCTTCTCCCGCTTCGCCAGGTTCGTCATGGCACTGGTCGCCCTCGTGCTGATCGCAGCCGCCGTGGCCGCGGCGGTCATCTACACGACGGACAAGGCAACCGGCGTCAAGGCCACGGAAGTCGCCGGCGACACGGTCGACAGGGTCGTCGAAGAATTCAAGGACCTGGTCAGCAAGAACACCGAATAGGCGCCTCTCCGCCGCGCCTACGCGCTCGACCAGGGAGCGACGCCGTCCAGGACCCCAGCGGAGTAGCTGTCAAAGGTGCCATCGCCGATCGCGGCGCGGGCGCCTGCCGTCAGCTCCTGCAGGTAGGTGAGGTTGTGGAGGCAGAGGAGGCGGACCGCGGTCAGCTCCTCGGCGCGGGAGAGGTAGCTGAGGTAGTCGCGGTCGTGGTTCCGGCAGGCGGGGCAGGGGCAGCCGTCGACGATCGGGTTGCGGTCGCCCTCCTGGCCGGCCTTGCGCAGGTCGAGGCGGAAGCGGTTGTCGGGATTCGGGGACGAGGGCGACGCCGTGGCGGGCGAGGCGGGTCGGGACGGCGCAGTCGAAGACGTCGAGGCCGAGGGCGATGCCGGCGAGCAGGTCGTCGACCTCGCCGATGCCGAGCAGGTGCTTCGGCGCCTCGTCGGGCAGCAGCGGCGCGGTCATCGCCAGCACCCCGCGCATCTCCTCCTTGTCGCGGCCGAGGGTGCCGCCGATCGCGATGCCGTCGACGCCGGCCGCGGAGACGTACTCGGCCGATTCGCGCCGCAGGTCCTCGTGGACGCCGCCCTGGACGATGCCGAAGACCGCCTGGCGCCCGGGCCCCTCGCGCTCGTGCCACTCGAGGCAGCGGTCGAGCCAGCGGTGGGTGCGCTCGATCGAGCGCGCCGTGTAGTCGCGGTCGGCGTGGAAGGGCGTGCACTCGTCGAAGACGAGGGCGATGTCGGAGCCGAGCGCCGCCTGCACCTGCATCGAGACCTCGGGCGAGATGAACAGCTCGGCTCCCGTCGCGGTAGGAGCGGAAGCGCACCCCCTCCTCCTCGATCGAGACGACCGAGCCGTGGTCCTCCCTCCGGCCGCCCGCTCCCCTTCACCTCGTTCGCGACGCCGCCGTGGGCGAGCGAGAAGACCTGGAACCCGCCCGAGTCGGTGATCAGCGCCCGCTCCCAGCCCATGAACCCGTGCAGCCCCCCGGCCTTCGGCGATCCGCTCCGGCCCCGGCGAGACGAACAGGTGGTAGGTGTTCCCCAGGACCATCTCGTAGCCGAGCTCGGCGACCTCGCGAGCCTCCAGGCCGCGCACGCGTCCCCTTCGTCGCCAGCGGGATGAACGCCGGCGTCTGGACCGGCCCGTGGGCCGTGTGCAGCACCCCGGCGCGGGCCGCCCCGTCCCGCGCCTCGATCTCAAATGCTCAGCCTCTCGGGCTCGATCCTCATCTCGTTGAAGGCGTTACCCGGCTATGGGCCGGAAAAGGCTTCAACGAACGATCAGGGACTCGCCGGTCATCGCCGCGGGCTGGGGGATGCCGAGCAGCTCGAGCGCCGTCGGGGCGACGTCGGCGAGGATGCCGTGCCTCGCGCAGCGCCAGCCCCTCGGCGGTGACGATCAGCGGCACCGGGTTCAGCGAGTGGGCGGTGTTGGGCGAGCCGTCGGGCTCGAGCATGTGGTCGCAGTTGCCGTGGTCGGCGGTGACGATGCAGGCGCCGCCCTTCGCGGTCACCGCCTCGACCACGTCGCCGAGGCAGCCGTCGACCTCCTCGACCGCCTCCACCGCGGCCGGGATCACGCCGGTGTGGCCGACCATGTCGGGGTTGGCGAAGTTGATGATGCCGAAGCGGTAGTCGCCCTCGCGCCAGTGATCGACGAAGGCGTCGGCGGCGGCGCGGGCGCTCATCTCGGGCTTGTGGTCGTAGGTCGGCACGTCGCGGGGCGACTCGACCAGGTGGCGCTCCTCCCCCTCCCACTCCTGCTCGCGGCCGCCGTTGAAGAAGTAGGTGACGTGGGCGTACTTCTCGGTCTCGGCGACGTGCAGCTGGCGGCCGCCCGCCTCGGAGATCGTCTCCGCCAGCGTCGTCTTCGGCCGCGCCTCGGGGAAGGCGACCGGGTAGGGCCAGCCCTTGCGGTACTCGGTCATCGTGGTCAGGTCGAGCAGCGGACCGCCGGCGCGGGAGAACTCGTCGAAGTCGGGCTCGGCCAGGGCGCGGGTCATCTGCCGCGCCCGGTCGGGGCGGAAGTTGACGAAGATCGCCGACGTCGCCGGCGGCGACCCCGTCGTAGTCGCCGATCACCGTCGGCTTGACGAACTCGTCGGTCTCGTCCGCGCTCGTAGGAGGCCTCGATCGCCTCCTCGGCGCTCCGCTGCGCGCAGGCCCTCGGCGTGGACGATCGCGTCGTAGGCGAGCTTGGTCCGCTCCCAGCGCGTGTCGCGGTCCATCGCGTAGTAGCGGCCGCTGACGGTGGCCGACGCGGCCGGCCTGGCGCAGCCAGCGCTCCAGCTCGGCGACGTAGCCGCGGCCGCCGTGCGGCAGCGTGTCGCGGCCGTCGGTGAAGGCGTGGAAGACGACGTCGGGGACGCCCTCCTGGGAGGCCAGCTCGATCGTCGCCTCGATGTGCTCCCAGCCGGAGTGGACGCCGCCGTCGGAGACGAGGCCGAGCAGGTGCAGGCGCCCGCGCGGGCTGCGACGGGCGCGGTCGCAGGCGGCGAGCAGCGCCTCGTTCTCGAAGAAGCTGCCGTCGGCGATCGCGTCGTCGATCCGCGCCAGGTCCTGCTTGACGATCGCCCCGGCGCCGAGGTTGAGGTGGCCGACCTCGGAGTTGCCCATCTGCCCGTCGGGCAGGCCGACGTCGCGGCCCTGGGCCGAGAGCTGGGTGTGGGGGAAGCCCGCCCAGAGCCGGTCGAAGACGGGCGTCTCGGCGAGCGAGATCGCGTTGCCGGGGCCGGGCTCGGCCAGGCCCCAGCCGTCGAGGATGACCAGCGCGAGCGACGGGAGCGGGAAGCGTCAACCGGCCGCCTTGACGATCGCGGCGAAGTCGCCGGCGTCGAGGCTGGCGCCGCCGACCAGGGCGCCGTCGATGTCGGGCTGGGCCATCAGCTCGGCGGCGTTGCCGGGCTTGACCGAGCCGCCGTAGAGGATGCGGACCGCGTCGGCGGCGGCGCCGCGCTCGCGCAGCACGTCGCGGATGAAGGCGCAGGCCTCCTGGGCCTGCTCGGGGGTCGCGGTGCGCCCGGTGCCGATCGCCCAGATCGGCTCGTAGGCGATGACGACGTCGCCGAGCTTGCCGCCCTCGACCCCGGCGAGGTCGGCCTGCAGCTGGCGCTCCAGCACCGCCTCGGTCTGGCCGCCGTCGCGCGCCTCCTCGCTCTCGCCGACGCAGAGGATCGGCTCCAGCCCGGCGGCGAGCGCGGCCGGCACCTTGCGCGCCAGCGCCTCGTCGGTCTCGCCGAAGTACTGGCGGCGCTCGGAGTGGCCGAGGACGACCGCCTCGACGTCGAGCTCGACCAGCATCGGCGCCGAGACCTCGCCGGTGAAGGCGCCCGACGCCTCCTCGTGCATGTTCTGCGCGGCGACCTTGACGGCGGTGCCGTAGCGGCGCTCGACCACCGCGCTCAGCGCCGTGAACGGCGGGCAGATCACGACGTCGCTCTGCGTCGCCGCGATCTGCGGCAGCAGCGCGTCGACGAACTCGGCCGCCTCGGCGACGGTCTTGTGCATCTTCCAGTTGGCGGCGATGTACGGCGTTCGGTTAGGCATCTCGCAGCGCCTCCACCCCGGGCAGCTTCTTTCCCTCCAGCAGCTCCAACGACGCTCCTCCTCCGGTCGACAGCCAGTCCACTTTCTCAGCGAGCCCGAACTGCTGCAGCGCCGCGACCGAGTCGCCGCCGCCGACCACGGTCGTCCCCGGCGCGGCGGCGACGGCCTCGGCGACCGCGCGGGTGCCGGCCGCGAAGGGCTCCAGCTCGAAGGCGCCCATCGGCCCGTTCCAGAGCACGGTGCCGGCGGCGCCGATCGCCTCGGCGTAGGCCGCCGCGGTGCGCGGGCCGATGTCGAGCCCCATCCAGCCGTCGGGCACCTCGACGCCGTCGCTCTCGCGCACCTCGGTGCCGGCGTCGAAGCTCTCGCCCAGGACGAGGTCGACGGGCAGCCGCAGCTCGCAGTCGGAGCCGGCTGCCCGCTCCAGCGCCTCGGCCGCCAGCCCCACTCCCTCCTCCTCGACCAGCGAGTTGCCGGTCGCGATGCCCTGCGCGCGGAAGAAGCTGAAGCACATCGCGCCGCCGATCAGGATCTCGTCGGCGACCTCGAGGAAGCGGTCGATGACGCCGACCTTGTCGCTGACCTTGGCGCCGCCGAGGACGACGACGAGCGGCCGCTGCGGCGACTCGACCACCCGGGTCAGCTCGGTCACCTCGCGCTCCAGCAGCAGCCCGGCGTAGCCGGGCAGGCACTCGGCGACCCCCGCGGTGCTGGCGTGGGCGCGGTGGGCGGCGCCGAAGGCGTCGTTGACGTAGAGGTCGGCGAGCCTCGGCCAGCGACTCGGCGAGCTCCGGGTCGTTCTCGGTCTCGCCCGGCTCGAAGCGGACGTTCTCGAGCAGCAGCACGTCGCCTGGCCCGAGCCCTTGCGGCCATCGTCTCGACGTCCTCGCCGACCACGGCGGGAGCCTGGCGAACCGGCGCGCCGAGCAGCTCCGCCAGCCGCTCGCCGACCGGGCCGCATCGAGAGCTCCGGGTCGACCTTCCCCTTGGGCCGGCCGAGGTGGGAGACGAGGACCACCGCCGCGCCGCGCTCGCGCAGCAGCTCGATCGTCGGCAGCGCCGCCCGGATCCGCGTGTCGTCGGCCACCCGTCCGCTCGTCCAGCGGGACGTTGAAGTCGACCCGGACGAGCACGCGCTTGCCGGCGACGTCGGCGTCGCGGACGCTTGCCTTGGAGAAGCTCACCGTGCCCGAGGACCCGGCCGGGTCAGAGGACCTTGCCGGCCAGCTCGACGCAGCGGTTCGAGTAGCCCCACTCGTTGTCGTACCAGGAGACCGCCTTGACCATGCGCCCGTCGCCGATCGCCATCGTCTGGCCGGCGTCGAAGATCGAGGAGTGCGGGTCGCCGACGATGTCGGTGGAGACGATCGGGTCCTCGGTGTAGGCGAGGATCCCCTTCATCGGCCCCTCGGCGGCCGCCTTGACCGCGGCGTTGACCTGGTCGGCCTCGACCGGGTCGGGAGTCGAGAAGACGAGGTCGACGACCGAGCCGGTCGCCACCGGCGCCCGCATCGCGAAGCCGTTCAGCTTGCCGTTCAGCTCCGGCAGCACGAGGCCGACGGCCTTGGCCGCGCCGGTCGTCGTCGGGATCAGGTTGAGCGCCGCGGCCCGCGCCCGGCGCAGGTCCTTGTGCGGCATGTCCTGCAGGCGCTGGTCGGCCGTGTAGGCGTGGATCGTCGTCATCAGGCCCTGCTCGATCCCGAACTCGTCGTTCAGCACCTTGGCCAGCGGCGCCAGGCAGTTGGTCGTGCAGGAGGCGTTGGAGATGATGTGGTGCTTCTCGGGGTCGTAGTCGCTGTCGAAGTTGACGCCGAGGGCGACGGTCACGTCGGGCTCCTTGGCCGGCGCCGAGATGATCACCTTCTTCGCGCCCGCCGTGAGGTGCTTGGCGGCGTCGTCGCGGCCGGTGAAGAAGCCGGTCGACTCGATCACCACGTCGACGCCGAGGTCGCCCCAGGGCAGCGCCGCCGGGTCGCGCTCGGAGAGCACCTTGATCGCCGTCCCGTCGACCGAGATCGATCGCCGGAGACCGCGACCTCGCCCGGGAAGCGGCCGAGGATCGAGTCGTACTTGAGCAGGTGGGCGAGCGTCGCCGGGTCGGTGAGGTCGTTGACGGCGACGAACTCGAGGTCGGCCCCGGCCGCGTGTGCCGCGCGGAAGACGTTGCGCCCGATCCGTCCGAAGCCGTTGATGCCGACCTTCACAGCCATTGAGTCAACCCTCCTGGGAGTTGGGGGTCCTAGTCAGACCCGATCGTGACCTCGATCTCGTACCCGTCGGGGTCCTTGAGGAACGCCGAGTAGGAGCCGGAGCCGTAGGAGCGGCGCTCGCCAGGGTCCGAGACGCTGACGCCCCCCGCGTTCATGCCGCCTTCCCAGGCCGCCTTGACGGCGACGATGCCGAGGCCCGAGAAGCTGAGCAGGCCGAAGCCGGCCTGCGGCTCGTGGTGGGCGGAGATGAAGAAGACGGGCTTGGCGATGCCCCAGCCGATCGTTTCGTCCTCCTCGAAATGGCGCCGCCAGCCAAGGGGCGCGAGCAGCGAGTCGTAGAACGACGCGCTCCGCTCGAGGTCGGACACCTCCAGGAGAACGTGATGCAGCATTCGACCCTGGAGGCTATACGGGACGCCGGATTCAGTGCCGCGTCGCTAGCCGCCGCGCGGGGTCCAGCGGAAGAAGCGGATCGCGAGCAGCAGGCCGGCGACGCCCCAGGCGACGACGCATCGCGATGTTGGCCCAGTCCAGGCCGGCGGCCGCCGCCAGGAACGTAGGCGTCGAAGAAGGCCTGGAAGAAGTGGCGGACCGGGAAGTGGTTGGCGAAGTCGATCACGCCCTCGGGCAGCTCGTCTTCGGGGATGAAGACGCCGGAGAGGAAGTAGAGCGGCAGCAGCAGCGCGTTGACGATCGGCGCCGCGGCGTCCTGGGAGGGAATCGCCGCGGTGAGCGCGATCCCGAGGCAGCAGAAGGCGGCGGCGCCGACGACGAGGACGACAACGATCTCCGGCAGCCGGTCCCAGGGAATCGCGACGCCGTAGAGGAGGCGGCCCAGCCCCGCGACCAGGGCGAGCATGATCAGGGCGAGGACGATCGAGTTGCCGACCCGGCCGGCGACGAAGACCCAGGCCGGCATCGGCGTGCCGCGGCCCCGCTTTAGGCGTCCGTCCTCGCGAGCGATGACCAGCGACATCGCCAGGTTCTGCATCGTCGCCGAGATCACCGCGAGGGTGATGATCGCCGGCACGTAGTAGGTGGTGGTCTCGATCCCGCCCCGCACGTCGATCGTCTGGTCGCCGAACACCGTGGCGAAGATCAGCAGCAGGATCACCGGGAAGCCGACCGTGAAGAAGACGGCCGCCGGATTGCGCCAGAAGGCCTTCTGGTCGTAGCGGAACTGGTGGGCGACGAGCGCCAGGCCGGTCATCGCTCGTCCCCTCCGTTCTCGGAGGTCAGCGAGAGGTAGACGTCCTCGAGGCTCGGCCGCGTCACTTCCAGGCCCTCGAGGTCGAGGCCCTCCGCGACCGCGCGTCCGGTCAGCTCGGTGCAGCGTCGGCGACCGGAGTCGTGGTCTCGACCGAGACCGCCTCGCCGCCGAGGCGGTAGCTGATCTTCGCCGGCTGGCTCTCGCGATCGCCGAGGTCCTCGGGGGTGCCGCTGGCGACGATCTCGCCGGCGGCGATGATCGCCACCCGGTCGGCGAGGCGCTGCGCCTCGTCCATGTAGTGGGTGGTGAGGAAGACGGTCTTGCCGAGGTCGCGCAGGCCGGCGATCACGTCCCAGGCCTGGCGGCGCGCCGAGGGGTCGAAGCCGGTCGTCGGCTCGTCGAGGAAGAGCAGCTCGGGGTCGCCGACCAGCGCCATGCCGACGTCGAGGCGGCGCTGCTGGCCGCCGGAGAGGCCGCCGGTGCGAGCGTCCGCCTTGTCGCCCAGGCCGACCAGCTCGATCGTCTCCTCGACCGGCCGCGGCGCGCTGTAGTAGCCGGCGTAGAGCGCGAGCGACTCGCGCACGGTCAGGTAGGGATCGAGCCGGCAGCTCTGCAGGACGATCCCGATCCGCTCGCGCCAGGCGCGCCCGGCCTGCTGCGGGGTCCTCGCCCAGCACCGCGACCTCTCCCCCGCTGCGCTCGCGGTACCCCTCGAGGATCTCCACCGTCGTCGTCTTGCCGGCGCCGTTGGGGCCGAGGAAGGCGAAGACCTCGCCGGCCTGGACCTCGAGGTCGATGCCGCGCACCGCCTCGAAGTCGCCATAGCTCTTGCGCAGGCCGCGGATGGATATGACCGGATCCCCAAGGTCGGGGCGATTTATGGACCTGACGGGCTAGATGCCGCCAGGCCAGGACGCAGTGAGCGAAGCGTGCTCTGCACGTGAGCGAGCGAGGACGCCGCATGGCGGCTCAGACTCCGTCAGCGTCGCGGTGCTTGACGTGGACGACGACGTCGTCGCGGCCCTCGAGCTCGCGGCGGATGCGGTCGGCGACCGTGATCGAGCGGTGGCGACCGCCGGTGCAGCCGACCGCGATCGTCAGGTGGCTCTTGCCCTCGGTGACGTAGGCGGGGACGAGGAACTCGAGCAGCGGCAGCAGGCGGCCGTAGAACTCGCCCGCCTGGGTCCCCGCCTCGACGTAGTCGCGCACCCGGCGGTCGAGGCCGGTCAGCGGGCGCAGCTCGTCGACGTAGTGCGGGTTGGGCAGGAAGCGGACGTCGAGGGTGAGGTCGGCGTCGCGCGGCGGCCCGTTCTTGAAGCCGAAGGTGAGCAGGGTCAGCGCCATCTTGCCGCTCTCGTGGCGGCCGAGCATCTCCTCGGCGATCCGGCGCCGCAGCGTCCCGCCGGTGAGGTCGCTGGTGTCCATCACCACGTCGGCGCGCTCGCGCAGCGGCGCCAGCAGCTCGCGCTCGGCCCGGATCCCGTCGACGATGCGGCCTTCTGGCGCCAGCGGATGCCGGCGGCGCGTCTCCTTGTAGCGGTCGACCAGCGTCTCCTCGTCGGCCTCGAGGAAGAGCACGGTCGGCCTCAGCCCGTCGGCCTCGAGGTCGTCGAGCACCTGCAGCAGGTCGTCGAAGTAGTCGCCGCCGCGCACGTCGGAGACGACCGCGGCCCGCTCGACGCCGCTGCCGTCGTGGCGGAAGAGCTCGCCGAGGCTGCCGATCATCCGCGGCGGCAGGTTGTCGACGCAGAAGTAGCCGCCGTCCTCGAAGGCGGCGATCGCCTCCGACTTGCCCGCCCCGGAGTGGCCGGTGATGACGACGAGGGTCACCTCGCGCCCCCCGGCCTTCGGGCGGCCTTCGATCGCTTCCCTTGCCTTGGAAGGCTCCTTGCCATCAGCCCGTCCTGTTCAGTTGCTCGTGGATCTCGCGGGCTACCTTGCCAGGCACGCCGGGCACCGTTTCGAGCTCCTCGCGGGTGGCCGCGACGAACCGCTCTGGAGAGCCGAAATGCTGAAGCAGCGCCCGCTTGCGCACCGGGCCCACCCCCTTCAGCTCGTCGAGCACCGAGCCGGTCATCGCCCGGTCGCGGCGGCCGCGATGGTGGTCGATCGCGAAGCGGTGCGCCTCGTCGCGCACCCGCTGCAGCAGCTTCGAGGCCTCCGAGGCGGCCGGCAGGTCGATCGGCGCCGCCCGGCCGGGCACGTAGACCTCCTCGAGCCGCTTGGCGAGCCCGATCACGGTGACGCCGCGCTCGACGAACGGGCGCAGCACCCGCATCCCGGCCGAGAGCTGCCCCTTGCCGCCGTCGATCACGACCAGCGAGGGCAGCGAGGCGAAGCTCTCGTCGCGCTTGGCGTCGTGCGGCGAGAGGTCGACCTGCTCGAGGTAGCGGTTCATCCGCCGGCGGAGCACCTCCTCCATCGAGGCGAAGTCGTCGGGGCCGGAGCGGCCGCCGTCCCCGTCCCCCCGCACCCGGAACCGCCGGTAGTCGGCCTTCTTCGTCGCACCTCCCTCGAACACGACCATCGAGGCGACGGTGTGCTCGCCGCCGAGGTTGGAGATGTCGAAGCCCTCGATCCGCACCGGCAGCTCCTGCATGCCGAGCGCCTCGCGCAGGCTGGCCAGCGACTCGACCCGGCGCTGCCGGCGGTGCTCGCGGCGCAGCCGGTCCTGGTCGAGGGCGAGGCGGGCGTTGCGCTCGGCCAGCTCGCGCAGGCGCCGCTTGTCGCCGCGCTCGGCGACCCGCACCTCGACCGTGCCGCCGCGCCGCTCGCTCAGCGCCGCCTCCAGCAGCTCGACCCGGTCGCGCAGGTAGGGGCCGACGACGATCGTCCGCGGCACCGCCGGCGAGGCCGAGTAGTACTGGCCGACGAACTCCTCCGCCACCTCGGCCAGCTCGCGCTCGGCCTGGTTGTCGAGGTAGAAGCTCTGGCGCTCGGCGAGGATGCCGTCGCGGACCTGGAAGACCTGGGCGTTGGCGTCGGCCCCCTCGGCCGCGACCCCGATCAGGTCGGCCGTCCCGACCGAGCCGCCGGCGACGCGCTGGCGCTCGAACAGCGACTGGATCGCCTTCAGCCGGTCGCGGTGCAGGGCGGCCCGCTCGAACTCGCGCCTGGCCGCCGCCGCGTCCATCTTCGCCTGCTCGTCCGCCTCGACCTGGCGGTAGCGCCCGGAGAGGAAGTCGACGATCGCGTCGATGTTGCGGCGGTACTCGTCCTGGCTGACGTAGCCCACGCAGGGCGCCCCGCAGCGCTTGATGTAGTAGTCGAGGCAGGGGCTGCCGGAGCGGCGGCCGGGCTCGGCTCCCTCGCAGGTGCGGAACTGGAACAGCTTGCCGAGCAGGTCGAGGGTCTCGCGCACGCGCTTGGCGCTGGAGAAGGGGCCGAAATAGGCGCGACCCGGCCGGTGCTTCTCGCGGGTGAAGTAGACGCGCGGGTAGTCCTCGTCGAGGCTGACGCAGACGTAGGGATAGGACTTGTCGTCGCGCAGGCGGATGTTGAAGCGCGGCCGGTGGCGCTTGATGAAGCTCTGCTCGGCGAGCAGAGCCTCGGCCTCGGTCGAGGTGACGAGGCACTCGATCCGGTCGACTCGCGAGGTGAGCCGGGTCTCCCCTCCCGAGAAGTGCGAGGCGACCCGCTTGCGGATCGAGCGCGCCTTGCCGACGTAGAGGATCTCGCCCTCGCCGTCGTGGAAGAGGTAGACGCCCGGCGAGTCGGGCAGCTCGCGACGCTGCTGCGCGACCCGCTCGGCCCGCGTGGCCTCGGTCCTGTCATCGGCTTCCTTCACAGGCCAAAGGGTAGGCTCCTGGCCAGCCGGCCAGAGCCACGAGACAAACTTCACGCCCAGAGGGAGAGCGAGATGACCACGGAGACGCTGAGCCCACCCGAGCTGAACACGCTGCGGATCGAGATCGACGGGGCCAACATAGGCACGCTCACCCTGGACCGGCCTGACGCCTTCAACGCGATGAGCCCGGAGATGATCGGCGAGATGACGGTCGCCTTCGCCTGGCTCGCCGATCAGGCGCCACTGCGGGCGCTGATCGTCACCGGCGCCGGCAAAGCGTTCTGCTCGGGCGGCGACGTCAACTGGTTCAAAGAGGGCGTCTCCTCCGAGGAGATCGACCTGCCCTCACAGGTGCGCCGCGGCGCCGAGGCGCTGCACACGGCGATCGTCGACTTCCGCCGCATCCCCTACCCGGTGATTTGCGCCGTCAACGGCCCGGCGGCCGGCGCCGGCTTCTCCTTTGCACTCGCCTGCGACATCCGGATCTCCTCGGAGAACGCCTTCTTCGCCTGCGCCTACGGCCGCATCGGCGCCTCCCCCGACGGCGGCATGACCTACTTCCTGCCGCGCGTCGTCGGGCCGAGCCGGGCGCTGGAAATCCTCCTCAACGACCCCAACATGAGCGCCCAGGACGCGCTGGCCGAGAAGATCGTCTCCGAGGTCGTCGCCCCCGAGGAGCTGATGGACCGGGCGCGGGCGAAGGCCGAGAAGCTGGCGGCGAAGGCGCCCCACTACGTGCGGATGGCGAAAATCCTCGCTGGCCAGAGCATCGAGAACAGCCTCACCGAGCACCTGCAGCTGGAGCGCCACGGAATCGCCGACAGCATGGCGACCGAGGACCTGCGCAACGGCGTCGAGGCCTTCTTCAGCGGCGGGACCCCGGAGTTCAAGGGCCGCTGAGCGGCGGAAGCACGCCCCGCCCCAGCTACAGTCTCACTGAGCGTTCGTCCCCCGACGGAAAGGATCCCCGGCCATGAAGAAGGTCGCGACACTTCTAGCACTCGCCCTCGCAGCGTTCGCCCTCGTCGCCTGCGGCAGCGACGACTCCGACACGACCGCAACCGGCGGCGGCGAAACCACCCAGGAAGCCGAAACCGGCGGGGAACAGAAAAACGCTGGCGGCGGCAATGAAACGGGCGGTGGCGGCGGTTCGACCCTGAGCTTCGAGGCGGACCCCGACGGCGGCCTCGCCTACACGACCACCGAGGCCACGACCAAAGCCGGCCAGGTGACGATCGACTTCGACAACCCGCAGTCGCTCACCCACGACGTCGCGATCGAAGACTCCAGCGGCAAAGAGGTGGGCGCCACCGAACTGATCGCCGACGCCACCGACTCGACCACGGTCAACCTCAAACCCGGCACCTACACCTTCTACTGCTCGGTCCCCGGCCACCGCGAAGCGGGCATGGAAGGCACGCTGACGGTCGAATGACGCCTTGAAGGATTGTGGGTGCTCTAGCACCCACAATCCTTCAATGAACTCAGCCCGTAGGCGCCATCACACGGGTGACGCTGTCCCCCACGAAGCACGGCTTCTCGTTGCCGTCGACCTCGAGGGTGAAGCGGGTCACTGCCTCGTACCAGCCGCCGCCCTTGTCGTCGATCGAGACGATCTCGGCTTTGGCGCGGACCTTGGAGTCGACGGGCACGGGGGCTGGGAAGCGGATCTTGTTCCAGCCGTAGTTGACGCCGAGGACGAAGCCAGTCGAGGAGATCAGCTGCTGGCGGAAGCCGTCGACCAGGGAGAGCGTCAGGTTGCCGTGGGCGATCGTCGTGCCGAAGGGGCTCTCGGCCTTGGCGCGCTCGACGTCGACGTGGATCCACTGGTCGTCGCCGGAGAGGGCGGCGAAGGCGTCGATGTCCTCCTGGGTGACGGTGCGCCACTCGCTCGGGCCGATCTCCTGCCCGATCAGGGACTCCATGCCCTCTATCCCCTGCACCTCGACGCTCGCCATCGGGTCGTGAGTCTAGATGGTTGATCCACGACCATCTAACCGATGACCTAGACGCCGACGAGCCGCAGCGGCGCATGCCGCGCGATCGCCTCGAAGTCGGCGTCTTCGCATAGCAACTCGGCGTCATTGCGAATCGCGACAACCGCGATCAGGCAGTCGATCAGCTTGCGCGGAGTCTCGCCCCCGCTGCGACAGAGCCGGTACAGCTCGGCGGCACTCTCGTAATCGGCAGGCCCGTCGACCGCAAGGAACTCGAGCCCCAGCAGCAGACGGCGCAGGCGGTCTCGATCGGCGCCGTCACGAGCGCCGGCGAGGATCTCCATCAGGATCGGGTCGGTACAGGCCAGCGCCTCACCCCCCTGCAGCGCCGAGCGAAGCCGCAGGTGAGACCCGCTGCCGGTGGCACGGAGGAACTCGACCCAGGCAGAGCTATCGACGAGGATCACAGCTCGGGAATCTCTTCGGGGGCGCGAATCGCGGCAAGGTCGCCACCCCAGCCGGTGCCCTCGCTGGCAAGCATCTCCTCACGGCTCATCGGCTCCCCCACCAGCTTGCGCAGGGCGAGGTCGACGGCCTCGCGCTTGCTGCGCAGGCGGTAGAGACGCATGGCGCGGTCGATCAGCTGATCGTCGATCTCGATGTTCGTGCGACCCATTACACCAAGATACACCTTAGGGTGTTGAAACGTGCGCTCCTGAACCCTCACGCCACCAGCCTCACTTCGAATTCCGGTATCGCGATCGCGCTCGCGCCGCCGAGGAGGGCGAGGATCCGGGTCACGTAGGCCTGGGTCTCGGGATAGGCGGGAATGCAATCGCAGGCCTCGACCGGGGCGGGGCCGGCGTTGTAGGCGGCGAGGGCGAGCTGGGGGGAGCCGAACTGGCGCAGCAGGTCCGACATCAGGTGGGCCTGGGCGTCGATCGCTTCCTCTGGGTCGTAGGGGTCACGCAGGCCGTAGGCCGCCGCCGTGGACGGCATGAACTGGGCGATGCCCTGGGCGCCGGCGGGTGAGCCCGCGTAGGGGTCGAAGTTCGACTCGGCCATCAGCTGCGCCGCGAGCAAGGCCGCGGAGACGTTCCAGCGGGAGGCGGCACGAAGGAGCGGGGCCTGGAACTCGAGTGGGACGAAGGAGGGAAGGCCGCCGCCGCCGGCAAGCGCTCCGTCGGGCCCGCGCCCCGCCGCCGGCGAAGCGGTCGCCCCGACGGCGTTCCCGGCCGCCGAGCAGGGCGGCGGGCCGGCGTCGAAGCCGTAGTGCCAGCTCTCCCAGGAGTAGCGCTGGACGAAGCCGAAGCGGCTCGCGTTGGATGCCAGCCATCCGTATGCGGTTTCTGGCCCAAGGTCGAGCTCGGTGGCGCAGCGGTGCAGCGACTGTCCCGGCGGCGCGACCCAGCGCGGGTCCGGGTGGGCGGCGAAGAGCGCCGCCTGCTCGGCGTCGGAGCGAAAGCCGGAATTGACGACCAGCGCGATGCCGGCGCCCGCCGCGGCGGCGGCCATACGGTCGAAGGCCGCGGCGACGTCGGGCCTCATCCCCTCCCCCTGCCTGACGACGAGGGGACCGCTGTAGCCGCCGCCGCTCGCCATTGTCGGCGCTCCGCCCGAACCCGAGGACGGCGCGCCGGCTTCGGCCACCGCGGACGCCTCGGTGCGCACCGGGCGGCCCTCCACGTCGACCTCGGCGAGGACGAGAGCCCGCGCCCGAACCGGCGCGAAGGAGTCGCCGTCCGGAAACGAGACCCGCAGGTGAGCCGTGTCCACTCCGTTCGCCCTGCCCGCCGCCAGCGCGGCCGCCCGGGCGCGCGCCAGGTACACGGCCTTGGACAGGTGCGAGGGATCGGGCCGGCCATCGGGCAGGCGCGGCGGCGAGAGCCGCCGCGGGAGGTCGTCGCGCATCGACCGCGCGGCCGAGATCGCCGCCAGGTCCGCCGCCCGCTGCGCCCGCCCCTTGCCCGTCACCGCTCCCGCGATCGCCACCAATGCCAGGGCAGCCGCGATCAGGGCCAGCGAGCCGCCCAGTGCCAGCGGCAGAGCCTGCCCGTCCCCGTTCGTCGAGCCCATGGGCCGACCCTGCCGCAGCCCGGCGCACGCGTGGTGCGCAGGATCCACCGGAACCGAGCCGGTAACGTGACGGAGGACCGATGCCGCAGCAGCCGACAACCCGCTTCTCTCCCCCGGGGACTCGCGTCGCGACGCTGGCGATCGCGGCGATCGCGATCTTGGCCATCGCCATGCCCGCCCAGGGCGCCGCGTCCAGCAAGCGAGTCGCCAAGCAGGCGCAGAACGCGACGCTCGGCAAGACGATCCTCACCACCCTGTCGGGCCGCACGCTCTACACCCTCAGCGCCGAGACCGGCGGCACCTTCATCTGCAAGCGCGGCTGCCTGGCCGCCTGGCGCCCGCTCTACGTCGCGCCCGGAGTCAAGCCGACCGGCCCGGTGAAGCTCGGGGCGATCAAGCGGCCCGACAACGGACGGCGCCAGGTGACCTTCCGCGGCCGGCCGCTCTACACGTTCGACGGCGACGAAAGGCCGGGCGACGTGAACGGCGAGGGCTTCAAAGACGTCGGCACCTGGCACGCCGCCGCGCCCTAGGCCCCGGCGCCGAAGCGAGCTAGCGGGAGCGGACGGCGGCGATCGTCTGCTTCAGCGTCTCGCGCGCGTCGTGGTGCGGCATCCAGTGCAGCCTGCGGCGGGCACGTGCAGTGTCCATCAGCACGGGCCGGCGGACCGCCTCGATCCAGGCCGCCTCGTCGGGCAGGAAGGGCATCAGGGACACGGCCTCGGCGGCGACGCCGACGGCAAGGTGCGGCGCCGGCACCGCATGCCAGCCGAGCGCATGCGCCAGGTCGGTGATCGTCATCTCCCCCGGCCCGGCGAGGTTGTAGACGCCCGGCTGCCCATGGCCGATCACCGCGGCGCAGAGGGCAGCCGCGACGTCGTCGTGATGGACGAGCTGGAACGGCACGCCGGGGTCGGGCAGCACCGGCCGCAGCTCGGGGACCCTGCCGAGAGCCCAGCGCAGGGGGCCGGGGATCCGCTGCCCGATCGCCAGCAGGGGGATCATGTCCAGCAGCAGCGTCGCTTCCGGCCCGGCGACTATGCAGGGCCGGAACACGTAGGCGTCCGTGGGCGACCCCTCCAGCGCCTCGGCCAGCACCGCCTCGACCTCGGCCTTGTGGGCTGAGTAGGGGTGGCGCGAGGTGCCCTTGACGGGGTCGTCCTCGCTGAGCAGCTCGGGCATGCCGCGGCGGAAGCCGTAGGCCGCGACCGAGGAGGTGTAGACGAGGCGCTTGGCGCCGGCGGCCACGGCAGCCTCGAAGACGTTGCGCGAGCCGGTCAGGTTGACCTCGCGGCTGTCGCGGTCCCCGGCCATGATCGCGAAGGCGAGGTGGACGACGACGTCGACCCCCTCGACCAGGTCCCCCACCGCCTCCCGGTCGAGCACGTCACCGCGCCGGTACTCGGTCTTCTCCCAGCCGTGACCGGCGAGGTCGAAGGGCCGCCGCGCCATCCCGATCACGCGGTCGACCTCCGGCGCCCGCTCGAGGGCGGCGATGAGAGGGCGCCCGATCTCCCCGGTCGGGCCGGTCACTGCGACGGTCAGCATGCGGCGATTCTGCCGAAACGCGGGACAGGACGGCGCGGTGCTCGAGCGCCGAGGGCGCCGGGCGCGCCTACCGTGCCGTCGGCTTGATCGTCACCGTGGACTTGACGACGCCGGTGCCGCTGACCGTCGCCTTCACGCTCTTGGCCCTGCCGAGCACCTTCTTGGCGGCGCCGGCGAGCTTGACCTTGAGTGTCTTCGAGGCTCCGGCGGCGAGACCGTAGGAGGTCTTGCCGATCTCGACGTTCTTGAGCTTTCCCTTCACCTTGAGCTTTGCGACCAGCTTCAGGCTGCCCTTGCAGGGGCCCTGCCCTTTGCAGGCGAGCTTCAGCACCGCCTTGCCGCCTTGGTAGAGCGCGGCCCCGGAGACGCTCAGCTTGCCGGGAGACAGCGGCTTTGGCGTCGGGGCCGGCGTGGGCGTCGTCGAGCCACCGTCAGATCCACCTCCGCCTGAAGTCGGTTCGAGGTTGAAGGTCGCGGTGACTTCGATGTCTTCTTCCAGCGGCGGCAATTCGCAAGGGTTCCCGGCGCAGGGCGCAGACCAGCCTGCGAACTGAGAGCCCGGGTTTGCCGATGCGACCAGCTCCAGTTCGGTCAGTTCCGGATATGCGGGGGCGCAGGCTTCGAGCGGGCCTCCGTCGGCTTTGCATTTGACGTGCCCGAGCCGGAGCCAGCCGTTTGGATCGTGAGCCTGGGGCCGACGAGGTCGAAGGTGGCGGTGACGGCTTTGTCTTCTTCTTCCATCGTCAGTTCGCATATCCCCGGTCCTTCGCAATCGCCGGAGAATTCGATGAATTCCGAACCGGGATCGGGGGTGGGAACAAGGCGGACTTCGGTGCCTTCGGGATATTCGGATTCGCAGGGTTCCGGGCCTTCTTCAAGCTGGCATTCGACTTTGCCGGTGCCTGAGCCCCCATTGGTTTCGATCGTGAGGGCGAATTCCTCCACCGGTTCGAGGTCGAAAACCGCGGTGACTTCGTGGTCGTCGTCCATCGTCAGTTCGCAGGCGAGCGGACCGCAGTCGCCGGAGAATTCGACGAATTCCGAGCCGACTTCTTCTTCGGGGAAGATCCTCACTTCGGCACCCTCGGGAATTTCGACTCCGCCCTCTCCGCATTCTTCGGCAAAGGTTTCCTCTTCGGTTTCGACTTCGCATTCGAGCCGGCCTTCGCCCGTGCCGGCGAGCTCGATGGTGAGCGTGAAGTCAGCGGAGGCCTGGGCAGCCGGAATCAGCAGCAGGCTTGCCGCGAAGAAGGCAAGCAGGACGAGGCGCAGGCCGCCAGACGATGCTCGCGCGCTCCCTCCCATGCCGAACACAACCCGAGCTTATTACAGAAGTAGCGGCCGGCAGCCACCGCGATCCGCCCTGGGATGCGCTTCTCAGACGCCGACGTCGACGATCTCGATCAGCGCCTCGAGGCCGCGAAGGTCCTTGGCATTGCGGCTCCACAGCGGCAGGTCGTGAGCCAGGGCCGTGGCGGCGATCATCAGGTCGATCGTCCGAGCGCCGCGGGGCTTTCGGCCGACATTCATCGCAGCTGCATAGACAGGCCCATACGCACGCGCGCAGGACGGATCAAAGGGGAGCGTTTCGACGTTCGCCTCCACTGCCTGGATCTGGAGCTGGCGTAGGGCACGCATCGAGTCGTCCCCTGTCGCGTGCGGGCCTGCCGCCAGCTCGGCGAGCGTCAGTGCAGATATTGCGAGCTCGGTCGACAACGACGCTGGAGCGAGGTCGCCAAGACCCACCGCCACGGACGTGTCGATCAGCGCCCGATCGCCCGGCAACTCAGTAGCGAGGCGTAGGGTCCTGATCGACGTAGCGGTCGATGTCCGCTCGAAGCTCCTCGTAGTCGATGCTTGGAACGTTCTTGAAGGCGGCGATGAGCTTGCCGGCCCGCACGAACTGACGCGGCCTGTAAGGGCGCAGTTCACCGACCGGCCTGCCGTTGCGCGTCACGATGAACTCCTCGCCCGCGTCCAGAGCCCGCATCACCTCGCCGCTGTCGTTGCGCAGCTCCCTCTGGGTCAGATTCCGGGTCATCGAGTTCACTGTAGCACGGGTGCGCCGCTGAAATTTCGCTTCGCAAAAGGGACTTGACCAGAGACGACGGCAATCCCCCGGAAGCATCCCGGGGCAGTACCCCGAACAGCGCCCGCCGCGCGGACACCCAGGCGAGGGGTCGCTTCAAGGCCTTGACCCGCAGGCCCCGACCCAGCAGCTCGGCAACGACAAGAGCGGTCAGAGCACGGTCGGAGGCGAGGTCTGCGCGGAGGAGCGCGCCGGTGGGCTGGATGCCCTCCCCGGCCAGCAATGGCTGCGCTCGCGCGGGCGGGCTGTGGACGGCCGCGACCGAGTCGCGGACCAGGGGCAGCGCCGCCCGCACCGATTCGAGCGCCCCATCCTCGTCGGGAATCGCGAGGTGGCAGGTCTGCCCACGCGAGGCGGCCCGCAGGTGCGGGAGGTGAGCGACGAGCCGCTCCTCCAGCTCGCGCGCGCCGGTCGATGCGATCAGGGTCGGGCGGGGCAGGCGGCCGCCGACATCGATCAGGAGGCCCGGCCGGTCAGGGTCCGATCCGGCGCAGGCAAGCGCGGCCGCGGCGGCCTTCGAGCCGCTCGCGCCGCCGACCGCCGTGACCAGGACCACCCGCCCGCTCATCGCCCGGCCGGCCTCGCAAAGGCGGAGCTCGTCATCGCCAGCAGGTTCCCGAGCCGTGGCAACGGCGAGGGCGGTCGCACCCGGACCTCCACCTCTCCCCCGCGCACCGTCACCTCCACCTCCTCCTCGGCCCAGCCCGGCAGGGCGTCCCTGGCCGCGGTCTCGGCCGGCCGCCCGGCGGCCAGCGCCAGCGCCCCCGCCTCGGCGGCGCCGTCGGCCAGGGTCAGGGCGAAGCCGGCGAGAAGAAGCTGCAGGACGATCGTCCCCGCCAGCAGCAGGAGGGGGATCGCGGCGACCGCTTCGACGGTCGCCTGCCCCCTGTCCCCCCTATCCATCGCCCAGCCCGCTCTTCGCCCCCACCGTCAGCCGCGGCATGCCGGGCAGCAGGAGCGGCACCGGCACGCGCACCGAGACCGTCCCCGAGCTCTCGACGCGAGCGCCGGACCGCAGGGAGGGCGGCAGGGCGGTCCGGGCGACCGCCCTCGCATCGCCCCCGACCAGCGCGGCGCGCGCCCCCGCACGCGCGGCCACGCTCGCCGACCACAGGGAGTGGCCGGCGAGGCCGAGCTGCGCCGCCACGAGGATCGCCAGCAGCAGGAGCGGGACCACCGCGATCAGCTCGACCGAGGCGGTCCCCCCCTCCCTGTGGCCTGCACCGCTGGCGATCCGTGGCGACACGCCCCGACCGTCGCAAGGCCGGGCGCGCGCGTGGCGCGCTCAACCGCGCGGATCAGCCATTTCTCTCGCGCTCGGGGCGTTCAGTAGGAGCTCGCGTCGATCCAGACCCGCCAGATCGCCGCGACCGAGGCGCCGAGCAGGACGATCCAGACGAGCGTGCCGCCGCCGCTGGAGAAGAGCTCGTCGCTGCCGGCGATCAGCAGGGCGATCATCCCCAGCGCCCCGTAGAGCAGCGCCCGGCGACCGTCGCTCAGCGTCGCCAGCGTCAGCTGGTTCTGGCGGCTGAGGACGAACAGCGTCCAGGCGATCGCCGCCAGGAAGGCCATCGTGATCGCGGTCAGGATCGCTTCGGCGGCATTGCCGCCGGCGGGGGCGAAGGCGACGACCAGCGCCAGCAGCGCGACGATCGCGATGTTGCGCACGGTACGCACGGGGAAATTCTACGCGCGGCCCTACCCGCTCGACATCACGACGATGCCGAGGACCACGACAGCCAGGGTGACCAGCGCCGCCAGGCCGCCGAGCACCGCCGCCGCGCCCGCGGCAAGCGGCCGTTCGTTGCGGCTGAGGTCGGCGAAACGGGCGACGCCCCAGATCGCCACCGAGAAGACGACCGTTATCCCGACTCCGGCCACCAGCGACGCGACCACCGTTTCCAAGAGCTCCCTGGTCTCGACGACGACCGCCATGGCTCTCAGGCGGCGGGGACCGGGGCGCCCCGGCGCGAGCGCCGGGAGAAGATCGCGACGATCAGCGAGACCGACATCAGCGATACCAGGACGGGGCCCAGGGCGCCGCTGCCGAAGATCGCGGTCGCTGCGTAGGTGAGAGCGCCGATCGCCGCGGCCGCAGGCAGGGTCAGCAGCCAGGCCGTGACGATGTTGCCGGCGACTCCCCAGCGCACCGCCGAGACCCGCTTGCCGGCGCCGGCGCCCATGATTCCGCCGTTGATCACGTGGGTGGTCGAGAGCGGGAAGCCGAAGTGGGTGGAGGTGAGGATCACCGTGGCGCCGGCACCCTGGGCCGAGAATCCCTGCGCCGCGTCCATCTTGATGATCCGCGTGCCGGTCGTGCGGATGATCCGCCAGCCGCCGCTGTAGGTGCCGAGCGCGATCGCCACCGCCGAGGAGACGATCACCCAGAGGGGCGGGTCCGCGTCGGCGCCAAGCGTGCCGTTGGCGACCAGGGCCAGGGTGATCACGCCCATCGTCTTCTGCGCGTCGTTGGTGCCGTGGGCCAGCGCCAGCAACCCGCCGGAGACGACCTGGCCGTAGCGGAAGCCGCGCGTCACCAGCCCCGGCCGTTGCCGTCCCACGATCCTGTAGACCAGCCCGATCGCGATCCCGGCGACGGTGAAGGCGAGGATCGGCGCGATCACCGCCGGGATCAGCACCTTGCCGACCAAGCCGTCCGCGATCACCGCGTCGAGGCCCGCGGCCGCCACCGCCGAGCCGACCACGCCGCCGATCAGCGCGTGCGAGGAGCTCGACGGAAGGCCGAAGGACCAGGTGATCAGGTTCCACGCGATCGCTCCGATCAGCCCGGCGAAGACGACCGTCGGCGTGACCACGCCCGAGTTGACGACGTCGTTGGCGACCGTCGCCGCGACCGAGATCGAGATGAAGGCGCCGGCGAAGTTGAGCAGCGCGGCCATCGCGATTGCCGCCTGCGGGCGCGCCGCCCCGGTCGAGATCGAGGTCGCGACGACGTTCGCGGTGTCGTGGAAGCCGTTGGTGAAGTCGAAGGCGAGAGCGGTGCAGACGACTATGACGAGGATGACGTCAGAGCTCATCCGCTCATGAATTCTTGATCACGATGCCCTCGATTATCTGCGCAGCCGTCTCGGTGGCGTCGATCGCGTTCTCGAGCACGGCGAACATGTCCTTCCAGCGGATCACGACCATCGGGTCGATGCCGTTGGAGAAGAGCGAGGCGACGGCGTCGCGTGAGATCCGGTCGCCCTCGTTCTCCAGGCGGTGGATTTCGATCCAGTACTTGTCGAGGTCCTTGAACTCCGGCAGGTGATCGAGGCTCTCGGCGAGCTGCTCGCAGGCCTCGACCAGGACCTTGGTCAGTGCCTGCGCCTGCGACATCGGCGCCTCGATCTTGTAGAGGCCGAGCAGGTCCGCGGCCTCCTCGGTGTAGTCGACGATGTCGTCCATCTGGGTCGCCAGGCCGTAGATGTCCTCGCGGTCGATCGGGGTGACGAAGGTCGAGTTGAGGCGTTTGATGATGTCGTGGGTGATGCGGTCGCCCTCGTGCTCGGCCTTGAAGATCTCCCGGGCGAGATCGCGATCGTCGGGCCAGGAGCCCATCATCTCGTCGAGCAGCCGCGAGGCGTGGAGAGTGTTCTGACCCGCCTCGATGAAGAGGTCGAAGAAGGTCTGGTCGCGAGGCAGGAGGGAGAGACGCACTGCCTCGCAATCCTATTGATCGGGCCGGCGTGGCTTGGCTCAGCCGGCGCTGGCGGCGAGCTGCTCGGCTGCGCGCGCGGCGTGGCGCTCGCGCAGCTCCTCCTGGACGCTGCGCCGCTGCCCGTTTTCGGGCCCGAGCCGGGTCCAGGCGCCGTCGCCGTCCAGCTCCCAGGCGTTGGCGTTCTCGGCGAAGCAGCGCTCGAGCATGTCGAGTAGCTCGACTTTCAAGGCCGGATCCTCAACCGGCGTCACCAGCTCGACGCGGCTGTCGAGGTTGCGCGGCATCAGGTCGGCGGATCCCATCAGCACCCGCGTCTCCTCGCCGCGCTGGAAGGCGTAGACGCGGGAGTGCTCGAGGAAGCGCCCGACGATCGAGACGACGCGGATGTTCTCGGAGACACCGGGCACGCCCGGCCGCAGGCAGCAGATACCGCGCACGTTGAGGTCGACCCGAACGCCCGCCTGCGAGGCCTCGTACAGCGCCTGGATGCAGGCGGCATCGACCAGCGAGTTCATCTTCAGCGCGATCCGCGCCTCCTCCCCCGCACGCTGCGCCTCGACCGTGGTCTCGATCTCCTCGAGGATGCGGTCGCGCATCGTCGTCGGCGCGACCAGGACCTTGCGGTACTCGGCCGGGCGCCCGTACCCGGTGAGGAAGTTGAACATCTCGGCGACGTCGGCGCCGATCTCCTCGTCGGCGGTGAAAAGCCCGAAGTCGGTGTAGAGGCGGGCGGTCTTGGGGTGGTAGTTGCCGGTGCCGATGTGGACGTACTCGCGCACCCGGTCGCCCTCGCGGCGGGCGACGAGGGTCGCCTTCACGTGCGTCTTCAGGCCAGGGATCCCGTAGACGACGTGCGCGCCGGACTCCTCCAGGGACTTGGCCCAGGCGATGTTGGCCTCCTCGTCGAAGCGGGCCTTCAGCTCGACCATGCAGACCGCCTGCTTGCCGCGTTCGGAAGCGCGGATCAGCGAGGGAACCAGCGGAGAGTCGTCGCTGGTCCGGTACACCGTCTGCTTGATCGCCAGCACGTCGGGGTCGGCGACCGCCTGTTCGACGAAGCGCTCGACCGAGGTCGCGAACGAGTCGTAGGGGTGGTGAACAAGGATGTCGTAGTTGCGGATCGCGGCGAAGATGTCGACGGGCTCGTCGTCCTCTCCTTGCAGGCGCGGCTGGGTCACCGGCGTCCAGGGCGAGTAGCGCAGCTCGGCGTGGCCGGGGACGTCGGCGACCGCGGTGAGGTCGGCGAGGTCGATCAGGCCGTCGACGTCGTAGACCTCGCGGTCCTCGAGCCGCAGCGCGTCGATCAGCTGCTGGCGCAGCTTCGGGTTCATCCCGGCGGCGATCTCCAGCCGCACGACCTCGCCGAAGCGGCGCCGGCGGATCTCGTCCTGGACCGCCTGCAGCAGGTCGTCGGCCTCGTCGGAGACGGTGAAGTCGGCGTCTCGGGTGACGCGGAAGTAGCCGTGGTCGACGACCTCGGTGCCGGGGAAGAGCACGTCTAGGTTGGCGGCGATCGCCTCCTCCAGCGGCACGAAGGCCTTGCCGTCGTCCCCAACCGGCAGGAAGCGGCCGAGCAGCTCCTTCGGCACCTTTACGCGGGCGATGATCTCGGTGCCGCTGTCGGGGTCGCGCAGCAGCACGCCGAGGCTGAGCGAGAGGTTGGAGATGTACGGGAAGGGCCGGCCGAGGCCGATCACCAGCGGCGTCAGCGCCGGGAAGACCTGCTCGTGGAAGCGCTCGTCGATTTCGCGGCGCTCCTCGGCCGTCGCCGAGTCGAGCGTGACGACGCGGATCTCATGCTGCTCCAGCCCCGGCCGGATCTTGCCCTCGAAGCAGCGGTGCAGGCGCCGGTCGAGCTCCAGAACCCGGGCCTGGATCGCGTCGATCTGCGCGCCGGGGGCAAGGCCGTCGGGACCGCGCGCGTCGATCCCGGCGTCGAGCTGGTCGAACAGCCCGGCCACCCGGACCATGTAGAACTCGTCCAGGTTGGAGGCGTAGATCGAGCAGAAGCGGACCTGCTCCAGCAGCGGTACCTCGGGGTCTTCCGCCAGCTCGAGAACCCGCTGGTTGAAGTCGAGCCAGGAGAGCTCGCGGTTGAAGTAGAGAGCGGGATCGTCGATCGGCCAATCGTACTGCCGCGGTACCGTCACCCCACCGGGCCTCAGGCGGCGCGGGCCGATGTTTGCCCGGTAGCCGGGGCGGTTGCTCCAAGGGCGCGGCTGTAGCCAGCTGAGAGTTGCTCGAGGGCGAGCCCCCAGGACCGGCTGCGCGCCGCGCGGGCGGCGGAGGCTCCGAGGTGACGGCGCAGCAGCGGCGAAGCGGCGAGCTGCAGGACGGTGCCGGCGACGTGGTCGGCGTCGGCCTGGCAGAGCATCCCGGTGTGGCGGTTCTCGACCAGCGAGGCCGGCCCGCCCTCGGCGACCGCGACGACGGGCAGGCCGCTGGCGGCGGCCTCGAGCACGACCTGGCCGTAGGTGTCGGTGGTCGAGCAGAAGAGGAAGAGGTCGGCGCTCGCGTAGGCCCGCGCCAGATCCTCGCCCTCGAGCCAGCCGAGGAAGGTCGCGTGCTCGCCGAGGCGCACCCGCAGCTCGGCCTCCTCGGGGCCGCCGCCGGCGAGCAGGAGGTGCAGGCGGGGGTCGGAGCGGCGCGCGCGGAGGAAGCTCTCGGCGAGCAGGTCGACGCCCTTCTCACGGGTGAGCCGGCCGGCGTAGAGGACCTTGATCTCGCCCGGGTAGTCCCCCCGAGCGGCCTTGCCCGGATCGAAGCGAGAGACGTCGACGCCACGCTCCCAGCGCCCGAGCCGGGCCTCCTCGACGCCGAGCGAGAGCAGCGAGCGATCGGCCGCCGGGCTCGGCGAGAGGACGAGGGAAGGCGCGCGGTAGAAAGCTCCGAGGGCAAGCTGCGCCATCGACTCGAGGCTGTCGTCGCCGCTGCGCATGCCGGCGTAGGCGGCCAGCTCCGTGTGGTAGCTGGCGATCAGCGGCATCCCCGCGATCCGGCTCAGCAACGTGGCTGCAATCCCGGCCGGGCCCGGCGCGGTGACGTGGACCGCGTCATAGCGGCCCTCGGCCAGGGTCTCGACCAGGCCCGGGAGTCCGGGGACGCCCAGGCTCATCCCCGCGTAGAAGGGAACTTCGAGCTCGGTTGCCGCCGGCAGCCGCCGGTCGACCCTGGGATCGGTGCCGACGACCTCGATTTCGAACCCCGGCACACCGAGCTCGCGGATCTTCTCGACCGTCGCGGTGACGCCGTGCATGGCGCCGATCCCGTCGGCGATCAGTGCGATCCGGCGCCGCTCGCCGGGACGGGGCGCGAGCTTCGCCTTCTCGGCGCCGAGGAAAGCCGTTGCCGGGGCATAGGGCACGACCGGGATGAGGGCATCGAAGAGTCCGCCGAAAGCGGTGCCGACGTCGCCGCCGGCAGCCGCGGAGGAGGCGCCTGCGACCGCGACCCGCAGGCGCCGCTCGTGGATGCGGCGAGCGCGGCGGTAGAGGTCGGCGTGGGAGAAATCGTCTTCCTGCAGGTAGGCGAGCAGGTCGCGGCCGCGCAGATCGAGGCCGACCGAGGCCAACCAGGCCTCGAGCAGGGCGCGGGCATCGCCGGGCCCGATGTCGGCCGCAACCTCGCCCTCGCGCTCGCCGCCCTCGCCGATCGTGCGCTGCGCGATCTTCAGCACCGCCGCGGGATTCACCGTTCCGGTGCGCTTTTTACGGTCCATGCCCACAAAAGGCGCACCGGAACGGGGAAGGTCGAGGGCGCGGGTGGCGAGGGTGATCGCCGCGTGCGCCCACTTCGCGGCGCTGCCCTGCTCGCCGCCGGCAACGGCGTTGCCGGCGCGCACCTGCCTTAGAAACTCTTCCGGCGTGGATGCCGCCGGCACCTCGGTGAAGGTGCGGCCGATGTCCACGCCGGCGTGATCGTCGGAACCGCCGATCCCGGTCCCCCCGTGCGTCTCCGTGTAGATCGCCGCCGGCATGTTCAGCTCCGCTGCTCGCGAGCCGTTGCGCACCTCCCAAACCCCGAAGAGCTCGGCGAGGCGGCGACGGTGCCGTGGTGCGAGCGGCGCGGCGACGTTGTAGAAGGGGTGCGCGAGCGCGCAGGCGATCTCGTTGCGGTGAAGGTATGCGGCGCAGGCCTCCAGATCGCCGGCATGTGCCTGCAGCCACTCATGGTCCCCGGGAGTGATCCCGTAACAGAGGACGTGAACCGCTTGTGGCTCGCCGGCGAAGCGGGCGGTCAGCTCCTCGGAGACGAAGCAATCGGGACGGTCGGCCAGCTCCAGGCAGCCGTCGATCGTGTCGTGGTCGGTGATCGTGACGAAGTCCATCCCCCGCCGCTTGGCCAGCTCGTAAACCTCCTCGGGCGGCGTCGCGCACTCGGGCAGTCCAAGCGAGCGCTGAACCCCGAGCCGCGAGAACTGCGAGGCGGTCGAGTGGCAGTGCATGTCTACTCGGGAAATCATCGGCGTCTCCCTGCTCTTGGTCGTTTCAGTCACCACCAGACTTCGCCAAATGCAGGGAAGACTTGTAAAAGTCCTGAGAACTCCCGTGAACGACTAGAGAACGCGCTCGAGGGCGGCCCAGGTGCCCTTGCTGGCCTCGGCCTGCCAGAGCTCGACGAAGTCGCGGAAGAGATGCTCGCGGCGGTCGCGCAGGGTCGCGGACAGGGACTCGATGGTCTCGGCTCTGGGCAGCATCAGGTCGCAGTCGTGCAGGTCGCCGAGAACCGACTGAAGACCCTTGGCGGCCTTGCGCGCCGCCCGTGCCTCCTCGCCGATGCAGGGACCGAGGATCTCCAGCACGTACCGCAGCCGCTTCGCCGCGATTCGCATGTCGTGCTGGGCCGTCGCGGCGTCTGGGGCCAGGGCTTCGGGGGCGAAGGCGCGCAGCTCGTCGAGCCTCACCTGCACGATGCGGGACGCGTTCGGGCGCAGCGGTGCTGTTGGGTCGAGGCCCTCGACTTCGCGCGCCTTCACCCCCTCGCCCCCTCGACGAGCCTGGCGAGGCGGCGGCGCAGCTTCCTCAGTCGCTTGGCGGCGACGAATGGCGCGAGTGCGTCGTTGGCTCGCAGCTGCTTTGCTCGCCGTTCCTCGATCAGGCTCTCCAGCGCCGCCCGGTCCTCGCCTGCGACCTCGTCGGCGACGCCCTTCAGCAACTCGATTTCGACGTCGAGGTCGCGCCGAGCGCCGAGCGCGTCGGCCAGCGCCTTCACCCGCTTCAGCGCCTTGCGGTGCCGCTTGTGCGGGAAGCATGCTTCGAAGACCTCCAGCGCCGCCCGCAGCCGGCGGATCGCGACCCGCATGTCGTGGACCCGCGCGACGTCGCCGACGTCGAGGACGCCGCCGGCATGCTCGAAGACCTCCTCGGCACGAACCTCGACCACCCGCGCCGCCGCTGCAGCGAACGATGCCTCGCAGTCGAGCTCGACGTCGCGCGCGCGTGCCACGGCTTGAGGCTAGAGGAGCGACGCGGCTGCGCCTAGGCAGCCAGGCGAACGGAGGAGCCGTTGATGCTGCCGTTGAGCATGTCGAGGATGACACCCTCGCGCAGGCCCCCCTTGCCGATCTGCAATGGCTGTCCGAGCAGCTCGGAGACCTTCTCCAGTAGCAGCACGCCGGTGGCGAGGATCCGCACCCGTTCGGGATCGAGCTCGAAGCGGCGGGCGACCTCGGCCGCTGGGTCTCCAGAGAGGACGCGGACGCCCCGCTCCAGGGTCTCGTACTCGAGCACGGCGCCGACCAGGCGCCGTAGCGACGTGGCGCTGCCGCCGACCGCAACGGCCTGCACCGGATGCTCGATCTCGACCTCGGCGAAGATGTCGTCGATGCGGTCGCGGACCTTGCGGATCTCCGCCGCCGAGGGCGGGTCGGAGGAGATCAGCTCGTCGGCGAGGACCCCCGACCCGACCTGCCACGAGCGGACCTCTTCGGCGCCGCCCGGCACCCTGCCCAAGATCACCTCGGTGGATCCGCCCCCAACGTCGACCACGCCGACCTTTCCCTCAACCGGGTGCCCGAGGGTCTTGGTAGCGCCGATGAAGGCGAGTCGCCCCTCCTCCTCGTCGCTGAGGATCTCGACCGGAACCCCGGCCGCCTCGCCGATCGCCGCAGCCGCCTCCTCGCCGTTGGCGGCCTCACGAACCGCAGCGGTGGCAACAGCGCGAATCTCCTTCGCCCCCAGCTCGCGAGCCAGCCGCACCTGCGTCGAGACCACCTCGGCAACCTCGTCGACCTTCTCTGCCAGGATCGCCCCGCCGGAGTCGAGCGCCTTGTTGATGCGCGTATATGCCCGCTGCTCCATCACCTTCTTCAACTGCCCGTCCACGGGCTCGGCAACGAGCACACGGGTCGTGTTCGACCCAATGTCTATGGCGGCGCAAAGCGTCACGGGCGTCCTTCGCATATTCCCAGACCCCCCGGATCTCAATCGCGGCTCATCCATCTCCAAGCCAAGCGTCCTGCCGGGCTGCTGCGCCGTGGAGCGGCGTTCTCGCCACCGCTACTCGCGGCGGGTGGCACGGATTTGGGGGACCACCCCCGAGGAGGCGGCGCAGCCGCCCCCGCAGCGGGGTGGTGGCACCAAATCCGTGACAGGACCCGCCGCGCCGATTACGTGGGATGCGAAGCGTCCTCGAACTCCCGAAACAGCCCGGTGACGATGAAGGCGACCTGCTCGCCGATGTCCACCGCGTTGTCTCCGATCCGCTCGATCGCCCGGGCCCCCAGCAGCATCGTCATCGCCCACTCGCGCCGGTCGGCGTCGTCGCCGATCTCCAGCGCAAGGCGGAAGCAGTCCCGGTTGAGGTTGTCGACGACGTCGTCCTGGCGCACCAGGTCGCGCGCCATCTCCACGTTGCGCTCCTCGAAAGCCCGCTTGGCCTGGCTGATCAGCGTGCGGGTCTGCCCGCCCATCGAGAGGATCAGCTTCACCATCTCCCGATCCGCCGGCGGCTCGTTGCCCGACAGCGGGATCATCTTGCAGACGTTCACGCACTGGTCGCCCATCCGCTCGATGCTCTTGAGCACGTGCAGGAGCGCCGAGATCAGGCGCAGGTCCGTCGCCACCGGCGACTGCCTCGCCAGCAGCGCGATCAGGCTCTGATGGACCTCGAGATAGCGGCCGTCGATGCGATCGTCGTCGGCGACCACGAGCTGCGCCAGCTCGACGTCCTGGTGCTCAACCGCCTCCAGCGTCCGCTCCAGCGCGTCGCTGACGAGATCGAGTCCGCCCAGGGCGCTGGCCTCGAGCCGCTCCAGCTCTTCCTGGTAGTGGATCCTGGTTTCGATCGGCGCCATCAGCCGACCTTGCCCGAGACGTAGTCCTCCGTGCGCGGGTCGGCGGGGTTGGTGAAGATCTTTTCCGTGTCGTCGTACTCGACCAGCCGGCCCCAGCGGTTGTCCTCGTCGGCGTCGAGCTCGACCATGAGGAAGGCGGTGCGGTCGGAGACGCGCGCAGCCTGCTGCATGTTGTGGGTGACGATGACGATCGAGAACTCCTCCTTCAGCTCGATCATCAGATCCTCGATCTTGCCGGTCGAGATCGGGTCGAGCGCCGAGCAGGGCTCGTCCATCAGGATCGTGTCCGGCTCGACGGCGATGCAGCGGGCGATGCAGAGGCGCTGCTGCTGGCCGCCGGAGAGGCCGAAGGCGTTGCTCTCCAGCCGGTCCTTGACCTCGTCCCAGAGGGCGGCGGCGCGCAGGGCCCGCTCGACCGTGGAGTCGAGATCGTCCTTGCGACCGAGGATGCGGGGGCCGAAGGCGACGTTGTCGTAGATCGACTTGGGGAAGGGGTTCGGCTTCTGGAAGACCATCCCGATCAGCTTGCGCACCTGGACCGGGTCCACGCCGGATCCGTAGAGGTCCTCGCCGTGATAGAGCAGCTCGCCGCGCACTTCCGCGGCGGGGATCAGGTCGTTCATCCGGTTGAGGCAACGCAGCAGCGTGCTCTTGCCGCACCCCGACGGGCCGATCAGGGCGGTCACGTCGTTGCGGCGGACGTCCATCGAGATCCCCTTGACGGCGGAAACGCCGCCGTAGAGGACCTCGACCCCGTTCATCTCGAAGACCTTCTCGCTCTTGCCGGCGCCCCCCCGCTGGAACTCCTCGGGCCGCACCGCTATCGCGGCACGCTCCGCCGCCGCCTCGCGGGCCTCGCGACCGGTCCCGGCTCTGCTCTCGCCCTGCGCCATCTTCTCGCTCACCCTAGCCCACCTACCATCTCTGCTCGTAACGATTTCGTAGCCAGATCGCGAAGGAGTTCATCGCCAGCAGGACGACGAGCATGACGATGATGCCCGCCGCTGCCAGCGTCTGGAACTCCTCCTGCGGCCGGACCGCGTAGTTGAAGATCTGCACTGGCATCGCCGAGTAGCCGTCGGACCCGAACGGCGTCGGGTCGAAGGTGACGAAGACCGTCGCCCCGACCAGCAGCAGCGGCGCGGTCTCGCCCAGCGCTCGCGAGACAGCGAGGATGACCCCGGTGGCGATGCCGGGGATCGAGGCCGGGAGAACCTGGCTGCGGATCGTCTGCCACTTGGTCGCCCCCAGCGCCAGCGAGCCCTGGCGGATCGAGTCGGGCACCGCGCGGATCGCCTCGCGGGCGGCGATGATCACCATCGGCAGCACCAGCAGCGCCAGCGTCAGCGAGCCGGCGGCGAGGATGAAGCCGAGGTCGATGGGCCCGCGGACGATGAAGGCGAGGCCGAGGATGCCGTAGATGATCGAGGGGACCGCGGCGAGGTTCTGGATGTTGACCTCGATCAGCCGGTTCCACCACTTCGACTTGTCGGCGTACTCCTCGAGGTAGATCGCCGCGCCGATGCCCACCGGGATGACGAAGAGGATCACGCCGGCGATCAGCTGGAGCGAGCCGATGATCGCCGGGCGGAAGCCGGCTTTCTCGGGGAAGGCGGTCGAGGGGGGATTGGTGAAGAGATCGGTGCTGAGCGCCGGAGCGCCCTTGACGAAGGCCTGGGCCAGGAGCGCGACCAGACCGGCCAGCGCGATCAGGATCGCCAGCAGGAGCATCCCCGCAAAGAGAGCGTTGAGGATCACGTCGCGGCGAGGCTGGCTGCGCAGCATCGCGACGGTGCTCGCGCGGGCGCCCGCGACGGCCAGGCGATTGCGAGGGGCCGCCGCCCCATGCCCCGGCATCACTCGTAGACCTCGCGGTACTTGCGGACCAGCCTGATGCTGACCATGTTCATCGCCAGCGTCATCACGAAGAGCACGGTGCCGACCGAGAACACCGACTTGTAGTCGAGCGAGCCGGTTGAGATGTCGCCCGTTGCGGTGACGCCGATGTATGCGGTCATCGCCTGGATGGGCTCGACCGGGTTGAAGGTGAAGTTAGGGGTCGACCCGGCGGCGAGGAGGACGATCATCGTCTCGCCGACGGCCCGCGATATCGCCAGCACGATCGAGGCGACGATGCCGGAGAGAGCCGCCGGGAAGACCACTCGCGTCGCCACCTTCATCTTCGTCGCGCCCATCGCGTAGGCGCCTTCGCGCAGGCCGCTTGGCACGGCCGACATCGCGTCCTCGGAGATCGAGGCGATGATCGGCACGATCATCAAGCCCACGCCGAGGCCGCCGGCGAGTGCCATGAAGGGCTTGCCGACGGCGCCGCCGAGGAACTCGCCGGGCCAGAGCGGCTGGATGATCTCGGGCAGGATGAAGCTGGCCGCGAAGAAGCCGATCGCCACGGTGGGGATGCCGGCGAGGATCTCGAGCACCGGCTTGACTGTCTTGCGCACGCGCGGGCTCGCGTACTCGCTCAGGTAGACCGCCGCGCCGAGGCCGATGGGTATGGCGAAGAGCATCGCCCAGAGCGCCACGTTGAGCGTGCCGGCGACGATCGCCAGCACGCCGAAGCTGGGTGGCTCGAACTGCGGCGTCCAGTCGGTGCCGAAGAGGAAGTCGCCGACCGGGACGATCTCGAAGAAGCCGATCGTCGGTCCGATCAGGGAGACGACGATCGCCGTCGTCGTCAGCACGGAGAGGATCCCGCAGGCGGCGAGAAGGCCCTGGATGGCCTTCTCGCCGTAGCGGGGTTTGGAGGACTGCAGCAACTAGCCGAGTTTCGCCGTCGCGTCCTTGGACGCTTCCAGTTGCTCCTCGGTCAGCGGGATGAAGCCGACCGCTTCGGCCACTTCGTTGACGTTGTCGAGGTAGTAGTCGACGAACGCCTTCACCTCCGGCTCTTCCAGCGCTTCCGCGCTCGGGTAGATGAAGAGCGGCCGGCTGAGCGGCACGTATTCGTCGTTCTGGGCGGTTTCCGCCGAGGGGGCCACGCAGCCTTTGCCGCCGTCGACTTCGAGCGCCTTCAGGGCGCCTTCGTTCTCCTGGTAGAAGGAGTAGCCGAAGTAGCCCATGCCGCCCGGGGAGCCCTCGACGCCGGTGACGGTGGCGTTGTCGTTCTCGCCGACGTTGTTGTAGTCCTTGCGCGAGGCGCCCTCCTCACCGTTGATTTCCTCGGTGAAGTAGTCGAACGTGCCGGAGTCCGTGCCGGGGCCGAAGAGCGCCAGCTCCTCGTCGAATTCCTCTTGCAGGCCGGGGATCTGGCTCCAGTTGTCGAGCTCGGAGTCCGGGCCCCAGACGGCGCCCAGCTGCTCGACGGTGAGGCAGTTGACCGGGTTCTCCGGGTTGACGACGACGGTGAGGGCGTCGGTCGCGACCCGCACCTCCTCGAACTCGATGCCCTGCTTCTCGCAGGCTTCCACCTCTTCGGGCTCGATCGCGCGGGAGGCGTCGGAGATCGAGGTCTCGCCGGCGCAGAACTTTTCGAAGCCGCCGCCGGTGCCGGAGGTGCCGACCGTCACCCTGACGCCGGAGTTTTCGGCTTCGAACTGCTCGGCAACCGCCTCGGTGAGCGGTGCCACCGTGCTCGACCCGTCGATGCGAATCGACCCCGAGAGGTCGCTGCTGCCGCCGGCCGTGCTTTCGTCGTCGCTGCCGCAGGCCGCGACCCCGACCGCCAGGACGGCGGCAGAGGCGAGGACCGCGAGCCATCTAGAGCTAATCACTCTGTCTCCTTCTCGTCGTTCACTCCAGTGGACGGCCCTGCGGCCGCTGACGTCGCAACCCTCGCAGCGGTCGCCCGGGCAGCTTGTTACCTGCCTGTGTCGAGGATGTGAAAAAGATGTAAAAGCCCAGCTCGCCGACCGAGGCGGACTCATCCGTCCGGCGAGTAGCGGTAGCCGATTCCGCTGTGCGTGTGGATCAGGCACCGCCCGGGCAGCGCCTCGCTCAGCTTGGAGCGCAAGCGGCTGACGTAGACGTCGACCGAACGGTCGTCGTTGCGCGGTTCGCGTCCCCAAACCTCGGCATAGAGCTCCTCCCGGGTGAGGATGCGCTGGGGATGTGCCGCCAGCGTGCTCAGCAGCTGCAGCTCCCGCATCGTCAGGCTGAGCGGACGCCCGTCGACCAGCGCCGCGTGCTCCTCAGGACGGATCTCAAGCATCCTGAGCAAAGATCCCCGCGTCGAGCGGGCGGGCGGTTACGCAGGCGTAAAGCTGCTGTGAACTACTTGTGAATCCTCGGTGGCCGGTGCCTCGATCGACCCGACGGCCTCCTTGCCGGTCTGCACCGGCTCGATGCCGCCGGCGGGCTCTGGGTCGAAGCGGTAGCCGACGCCGAAGTGGGTGTGGATGTAGCTCCACCCAGGTGAGCGCTTCTCCAGCTTCTGGCGCAGCTTGCGGATGAAGACGTCGACGGAGCGGTCGCCGTGGGCCATCGCGTAACCCCAGACACGCTGGTAGATCGCCTCGCGCTCGAGCACCTGCCCTTCTGCATCAGCGAGGAGCTGGAGCAGCTCGAACTCCCGCCGGGTGAGGTCGAGGCTGCCGGAACCGACGAAGGCCTGGAACTGATCGGCGCGGATCTCCATCTCGCCCGCGACCAGCGGCCCCGCCTCGACCACGGCCCGGCTGCGACGGCGGCGGCGCGACACCGCCTCGATCCGCGCCATCACCTCCTCGGGGTGGCAGGGCTTGCCGATCCAGTCGTCGACCCCGAGGCGCAGGCCCCGCACCCGCTGGGCCACGGTGGAGCGGCCGGAGCAGACGACCACGCCGAGATCGGGCAGCATCCCGCAGACCCGCTCCAGGTAGCTCCAGGCTTCGTCGCCGAGCACCGAGAGGTCGATCAGCAGTGCGTTCAGCTTCATCGCCACCAGCTCCTCGGGCGGGATCGCGCTGGTCAAGACCCGCTGCTGCCAGCCGGCAGCCTCGGTGCGCTTCGACAGGACGGTGACGAAGCCGCTGTCGTCGTCGATTACCGCGAGCCGGATGGTCTGCTGTGGGTTCAAGTGGCGGACGCCGTTGCTGACGAAGCTGTGCCTCAAGCTAAGACGGCAGGATTGTATGCCTCTGTGGCGACGGCTGTGTCGTCAAAACCCCTGCGTTCACAAGATTTTCACAGCTGAATGCGCGTAATTTGCGGGAAAAGAGGTGGCTCAACCCGATCCGCATTCTCTGGATGTTCACCGCGAAGGGTGATTCGCGCGGCAAGCTTGATTCACGAGACTCCTCTCTCGTTACCGCGAACGGCCCACTGCCCCGGGCCGTTCGCTATTTCCGGGCCTGGGAGAGCTAGCTGATCGCACCGGTCCCCGCCAGCGACAGGACCAGCACGCCCAGGGCGATCCGGTAGACGACGAAGATCTCCATCGTGTGGGTGCTGAGGTAGCGCAGCAGCCATGCGATCGCCAGATAGCCGGAGACGAAGGCGACGAGCGTGGCGATCGCCGTAGCCTCCGCCGAGGCACTGCCGTCCTCGCCGATCTTGCGCAGCTCGAAGAGGCCGCTCAGGACCACCGCCGGGACCGAGAGCAGGAACGAGTAGCGGGCTGCGGCGACCCGGTCGAAGCCGCGAAACAGGCCGGCTGAGATCGTCGCTCCCGAGCGCGAGACGCCGGGGATGAGGGCCAGCGCCTGGGCCATGCCGACGAACAGCCCGTCGCGACCGTTCATCTCGGCCAGGGCTCGCTGCCGGGTGCCGACCCGCTCGGCGAGGACCATGACGAAGGAGAAAAGGATGAGCGCCGAGCCGATCAGGTAGAGGCTGCGCGCGCCGGACTCGATCTGATCGCTGAAGGCGAAGCCGAAGATCGAGATCGGGATCGTCCCCAGGACGATGAACCAGCCCAGCTTCGCGTCTTGGCTGCTCTGGCGAATCGGCACCCGCAATTCGCGCAGCCAGGCGGACGCTATTCGCCAGAGGTCGGCGCGGAAGTAGATCAGGACCGCGGCCATCGTCCCGAGCTGGATCACGGCGGTGAACCCGGCGCCCGGGTCGGGCCAGCCGAGCAGCGCCGGCACGATTCGCAGGTGCCCGCTGGAGGAGATCGGCAGGAACTCGGTCAGCCCCTGCACGAGGCCGAGGACGATGGCCTCGAGGGTGCTCATGGCGGCGCATCCTATGTCAGCGCCTAAACCGCGGCGAAGGTCGTCGGCGCCGCCACGGTGCGCTAGATTCCCGGGCGTGAAGGCCCCCTCGCGCCGAACCGGGATCGCTGCGGCCCTCTGCGCCGCGCTGCTCTCGCTGCTGCTGGTGGCACCGACGGCCCTGGCCGAGAACGGCGTCGGGCTGGCTGGGCCGACGACCGACAAGACGGTGACCTTCTTCTGCTTCGGCGTGATCGCCTTCTTCGCGATCCTCGTGATCGTGCTCTCGCTGGTCCAGGGCCGGCTGGAGAAGCGCAAGGAACAGCGCCGCTACGACCTCGAGCGCTACAGCTAGCCCGCCCCCGTTCGGCGTCTCAAGTCGCCTTGTGCGGAACTTGGGTCGTCGGCCCCTCTACGGCGCTCGTCGCCGGCGATGCCAGAGAGGGTGAGCGTCCCGTCCGGTTCGACCGTCGCCGTGACCAGGTAGGAATCGCCCGACTCGAGCCTCGCTGCGTCGATCGTCGGGGGGACGGTGAGCTGCACGTCCTGGTTGACGCGCCGGGTGTCGTCGGCGGAGAGGAGGAACTTGCCGGTTTCCGGAGAGAGACCGGCGTAGATGCCGGCGAGGTCCAGGTAGGTGGAGGGCTCGCCCGGTTCGATCTCGAGCGTGCGCTGCACCAGCGTCCCGTCCGGTTCCACCGCGACGTCGGCGGTCGCGTAGCTGCCGAGGGACGGGAGCGACGGCACCGTCCCGGTCGGATCCGCGGGCACGCAGACGAGCAACGAGGCGCCACGGCCTGAGAGCGTGTAGACGGGCGCGGCAGGGTCGGGGTCGACAAAGGTGACGACCCCCCTGAAGGTAGCCTGCTTAGCCACGCCGCTGCGCTTGGGCTTGTCCTCCTCGGCGAAGGTGCCGTTGGCGAGGCGGCGGGCAACGAGGCTCAGCCTGGTCCCCGGAACCGGCAGCTTGCGGGCGTGCACGGGAACCAGTTCGCCGCCCTTGATCGAGAGCGCATAGCTGCCGGCGGCCGGATTCGCATGCACGACCGTGCCTTGGAGGGGGGTCGATTCCGTTTCGGCCGGTTCCTCGGGGGCTGGGGGCGCGGGCTTGGGGTCCTGCTCCGCGATCGGCTCTGACTCGCCGGATTCGCTTTCAAACGGCACCGATGAGGGGAACGCTTCGAGCGGAACCGGTTCTTCACCGACGGGCTCGGATGCGCCGCTCGCGAGCGGCGCCGAACGGGCGCCTGCGCCAGCCTTCCCGCCGGCATCCGCGACGAGGCTTGGCGTTTCGATCAGCCGCAGGGGACCCGTCGCCAGGGAGCCGGGGGTGCCGGGGCCGATGGCGACGCCCGCAAAGAGGCCGAAGCCGAGCGCGGCGGCGCTCAGGGTCACGCCCCAGCGGCGGCTGGTGAGGACCAGTGCGGCCCCCCGGGCGCCCGTGTCGAGCAGCTGCCGGATCATGCCGCGGGACCGCTCCCGACCGGGCTGCGCTCCATCAGGTCCCTGCCGCACTGCCAGCAGAAGACCGAGCCACGCGCGAAGAGCGCGCCGCACGAGCCGCAGGCGCCGGCGGCGCTGGCCTGGTCGAGCCGCAGCATCCGCTCCACCTCAGCCAGCTCGGCATCGACCCGCTGCAGCTCCGCCGCCTGGCGGGCAAGCACGTCGAGGCGGAAGTGGTCGCGGATCGCCATCTCGTAGGCGAGCCCACCCAGGTCCCACTGCAACTCGGCGAGCTGCCGGGAGAGGCTGTCGCGACGGCGCGCCAGGTCGCTCATTCGATCGCCGTTCCCTTGCTGCCCCCACCGGGAGCCTTGCCGTCTTCGGGTGGCGGCGCGCCGCCGGTGGCGATTTCGTCCGGCAGCTTGGCGCTGTTCTCGGAGTATTCGTCAGGGCTCTGTTCTTCCAGTTCCCTCAGCGCGTCGTCGCTGGCTTGCACAGGACCGCTTCCCTGGCCGAGGAGGCCACCGGCATCCTCGGCCTTCTTCTTGCCCGCGCCCTTCGCCTTCTTCACGGCGCCCTCTTCCACGGCTCCGGCTTCCTCGCCGGCCGTCGCGTCGCCGCCCTGCACCCGGACGACCTGTGGGGGTGCACCGGAGGAGCCGCTATCGCCCTTGCCAATCAGGACACCGACCAGCAGCATCAGACCGAGGACGGCGATGCCGCCGACCGCCGCCAGTGGGGCGTAGTCGCGCTGGGGCCTCTCATCTGCGGGTGGCGGCATCGTGGAGGAGGCGGCAGCCGGCCCCGGCGGCGGCGGTGCGGAGCCGTTCACGGCAACCGCGTCGTCCGCCGGCAGGTGCTCGTGAAAGTTGACCCTCGGCCCGCCGCGACGACAGCCGCAGTTGAGGCAGTAGCGCTGATCGGCGGCGAGCGGCGCGGCGCACTTTCGGCAGGTCTCCCCCGCCTCGCCGAGCGCCTGCACTCGTCCGGCCGACTCGGTCACCGCGGCTGCCCCGCCATGGTCGGGAAGTCGGCAACCTCGATCTCGGCCCCACGCGGCTCGCCGATGAAGAAGACGTTGTAGGGGACTGGCTTTGGCTTGTCCTTCAGCGGTTCGATCGCGCCGCGCCCGGCGGCGACGATCCGGCCGCCCTTCCGGGCAACCGCGTAGAGCAGCAGCCGCTCAACGTCCTCGCCGCTCTCGTTGACCACATCGCCGGAGGCGGCCACCCCGGTGTAGGGATCGCCCTCGAGCTTCGGCTCGGAGACCGAGACCGTCGGCCGCTCGCCATCGGCCGGCACTCCCCCCGCGCCGACGGTCACCCTCGCCTTCGCAGGCTTCCCGGTCGGCAGGACCTGGTCGTGAACCCAGGTCACCTCGCCGCCGGCCGGAATGAACGGGACGGTGGCCAGCGCGGGCTCTATGCCTGGGATGTCGTTGCGATAGACACTCCTGCCCCTGGCGTCGAGCACGTCGACGAGAATCGGCACTTCGGCCAGATCGCGACTGGAGTCGTTGTGCAGCTCGATCACGACGGCACTGCCGTTGGCGTCGGTCAGGAGCGTTGTCGAGACGACCTCGACGTCCTTGCTGCGCTTGCTGATGGCGAGCCCCTTCTCCTTCGCCACGGGGCCGAGCTCGGCGGCGATCCTGGCGCTCTTGTCCTGCGTCGATTCGCAACCGGTGGCGACCAGCGCCACCCCGGCGCAGGCGATCGCAAGCGGCGCGGTCGCGTACAGCCTCATCCGAACGCACCGCCCACGTACTCGCGGGTGCGCTGCTCGCGGGGGGAGCCGAAGACCTGCTCGGCGGGGCCGTACTCGACCAGTTCCCCCAGGTACATGAAGCCGACGTGATCGGCGATCGGCAGCGCCTGCTGCATGTTGTGGGTGACGATCACAACCGCCACCTCCTCGCGCAGCTTCAGGATCAGCTCCTCGATCACCTGGGTCGAGCGCGGGTCGAGCGCCGAGCAGGGCTCGTCGAGCAGGAGCACCTCCGGCCTCGCGGCGAGTGCGCGGGCGATGCAGAGTCGCTGCTGCTGGCCACCGGAAAGGCGCAGCGCGGGGTGATCCAGCGCCGCGCCGACCTCGTCCCAGAGCCCGGCCCGCTCAAGCGCGTCGGCGACCGGTTCGGCCAGCGCCTCCTTGCGCGGCCGCCCCGAGCCCTGCTCGCGCAGCGCATAGGCGACGTTGTCGAAGACGCTCATCGGGAACGGGTTGGGCTGCTGGAAAACCATGCTCACCCGGCGCCGCAGCGCGGTGACCTCCATCCGGTCGATGTCCTCGCCGTCGAGGGAGATCGTGCCGCTGCGGACCGCCGTCGGGGTGATCTCGACCAGCCGGTTGAGCGAACGCAACAGCGTCGTCTTGCCGCAGCCGGAGGGCCCGATCAGGGCGAGCACCTCGCCCTGGCGGACCGGCAGCGAGACGGCGTTGACGGCGAGCTTCTCCCCGTAGGCGATCGAGACGCCCTCGATGCGCATCCGCTCGGGCTTCGGCCCCGCACTGGGCTCGGCCCGCCGAACCGGCGCGGCGAGACCGGCGACACCCTGAGGGCGGTGGCCATTGCCAGCCGGCGGCTCCACCACCGTCGGCTCGCGGTCGACGACGATGCGGCGCACCGGCGGTGGTGGCGCCAGGACCACGTCGCGCTCGTCGCGGACGCGCTCTTCTGGGCTCATCGTGCCCACGCCGCGCTCCTTCCCCGCGCCAGTCGCGTGACGGCGAAGTTGAGCACGATCACGACGAGAAGCAGTACGAAGGCGGCGAAGTAGGCCTTCTCCGGCGCCAGGCCCTCGCCCGCCGGAGAGTTGTAATAGACGTAGCTGGTCAGCGTGCTGCCGGTACCGCGGAAGAGGCCGAAGACGCTGCCGTCGGCTCCGTTCTGGATCTGCAGGGTGGCGCCGAGCAGGACGACGACGATCGCCGTGTCCCCCGCGACCCGTCCCATCCCCAGCGCCGCGCCGGTGCCGATCCCGGGCCGCGCCGCCGGCAAAAGCACCCGCCGGATCGTTGCCGCCTTGGTCTTGCCGAGCGCGTAGGAGGCCTCGCGCACATGGCCAGGGATTGCGTTCAGCGCCTCGCGCGTCGCCCCCACTACCAGCGGCAGTGCGATCAACGCCATCATCGCGGCGGCGGCGATGAAGGAGCGGCCGAGCACGGCGCCGCCTTCGGCGTCGAAGGTGAGGATGCCCAGCCACTGCTGCTGGAAGAAGACCAGGCCGAACATCGCCAGCACGATGCTGGGAGTGCCGGCGACCACCTCGACCGCCGATTCGACCGCCCGCGCCAGCCCCGTCGGCCGGCCGTACTCAGTCAGCCAGACCGCGATCGTCACGCCGAGCGGAGCGGCGATCGCGGTCGACATCACGAGCAGCAGCGCGGTGCCGAGGATCGGGTCCTTGAAGCCGCCGCTCTGGGCCTGGCTGAGGGAAGAGTTGGGACTGTCGAAGAGCAGGCCGAGGTCGAAGTACTGGGCGCCGCGGAACGCCATGTAGAGCAGGATCGCGGCGGCGATCGCGATCAGGGCCAGGCCGGCCCCCCAGGCGGCGAAGTAGCCGAGGCGGTCGCGCAGCGGCCAGCTGCCGACGGTGTCGACCGGCTGGGTCACGGACGCACCCCGTACTTGCGCATCGACTGCTTTGCGGTGAAGCCGGCGAAGGAGAGGAACATGCTGGAGACGAGCAGCACCGCGGCGAAGGCGAAGAGCGTCTGGCCGAAGGGCACGACCGAGAGCCCTTCGACGTTCTCGACCAGGGCCGAGGCGAGCGGCCGGGTCGGCTCGAAGAGGAAGGTGATGCCGTCGATCGGGTTGGGGGCGAAGCTGGCCGAGCCGGCGACCATCGAGAGCATGATCGCCTCACCCAGCGCCCGCGCCGTGGCGAGGACCGCAGCGGCGACGATCGCCGGGCGGGCGGTGCGGACCGCGATCGTCCAGGTGACCCGCCAGCGGTTCGCCCCCAGCGCCGCGGCTCCTTCGGTCCAGCTGCGCGGCACCGCGCGCAGCGCGTCGACCACGATCGCGATCATGATCGGCACGATCATGATCGTCAGGATCAGAATCCCGACCGAGATGCCGGCGCCGTCGAGCTGGACGACGTTCGCCACCGATTCCTTGCGCTCAACGCTGATCAGGTGCTCGCCGACCCAGGGGACGATGACCAGGATCCCGATCAAGCCGTAGACGACAGAGGGGACGGCGGCGAGCAGTCGCACGACCGGCTCGAGCACACGGTTGACCTGGTGCGGCGCGAACTCGACGATGAAGATCGCCGCGAAGAGGGAGAAGGCGATGCCGATCAGGACCGCCCCGGCGGTGACGACGAAGGTGCCCCAGAGCAGCGGCCAGGCCCGCAGCGTGTAGACGTACTGGGCCGGGTTGGCGGGCGAGTTGAAGATGTCCTCCAGCTGCAGGTCGACGTCGCCCCCGGAGCCGAACCAGGCGAGGCCGTTGCCGGCGAAGGACGGCCAGGCCTTGCCGAAGACGAAGACGATCATCCCGGCGATGATCAACAGCACCAGGCAGGCGACCCCGCCGAGGATGCGCTCGACCCGGGCGTCGGTCCAGAACCCGGTCGCCCCCGGACCCTCGTCGCTCGCCGAGCCCGGCCGCCGGGGAAGGCGACCGGGCAGGCGGGCTGCGAGCCCGTCACGCACTAGCGCAGGGGCACCCAGTCGCTGGCGACCAGCGCCTGGGCCTGGGCGCTGCGAGCGAACTGGATGAACGCCTTCGCGGGCCCCCTCGCTACCCCGCGACTGACGAGGTAGAAGTTGCGGCTGCCCGCGTACTGGCCCGACTTGGCGTTGCGCAGCGTGCAGGGCACGCCGAGGTAGGGGACCGAGAAGAGACCCTGGGCGAAGTGGAAGGAGGCGTAGCCGATCGCGTTCGGGTCAGACTTGATCGTCTGCGCCTGCAGGCCGTTGGAGGACTTGGTCGTCGCGCTGCCGGCGACGCGCAGGGTCTGCCCCATGAAGATGTTCTGAAACGCGTCCTGGGTACCGGAGGCGGCGGTGCGGACGACGAGGTCGATCGGCCCCGAGGCGCTGGCGCCCGGCACCTGGCTCCAGCTGCGTATGCGGCCGGAGAAGATGTCCTGGATCTGCTGCTGGCTGAGGCTCGCGATCGGGTTCGAGGGGTTGGTCACCACGCAGACCGCGTCGCGGGCGATCTTGTTGAAGACGATCCCGCCCGGGTCGGCCGGCTTCGGGTCACGCGAGGACATGCCGAGCGTGACGCGGCCCCGGGAGACGTCGGTGATGCCGATGTCGGAGCCGCCCTGGAGGACCACGAACTTGACCTTGCCCTTGTTCTGGGGCAGGCGGACGAAGGCCTTGGCGAGCTTCGTCGCCAGCGGCGCAACCGAGGTGGAGCCGCTGAGGGTGATCGTGGCGGCGGGGGCTGTGGCGGCAGTCGCCAGCGAGGCGCAAAGGGCCAGCGCGAGGACGGCCAGGCAACGCGTGCGAATCATCTGTGCTCGCTCCTGGGTAGCTGGGTCGAGAGTCTGTCCGCGCCAGTCTCGGCACAGCCCGCGCCGCCAAGGTAAACGCAACGTGACTGTTTGGAGAAGAACTGGTTACGGGCGGTAACAGGATCTTCTCCAGTTCGACACAGCCTGTTCACCGGATCGATACCGGGGACGGAGAGGCTCCCGGTCGATGCTCGTACTGCCGTCCTCCCCGCCAGCGGGCAAACGGCGGATCGCCAACCTGGAGATCCGGCCGGGAGAGCTCCAGGTCCTCGTCGACGGCAAGCGCGCGGGCCTCACCGTGCGCGAGTTCGAGCTCTTCTTCCTGCTCGCCGAGCGCCGCGACAGCGTCGTCCAGCGGCCGCAACTCTACGAGCTGATGTGGGGCGGCAAGATGCCCCGCCGCGACCGCTCGGTCGACGTGCTGGTCCGTAAGGTGCGCGCCAAGCTCGAGGCGGCCGCCCCGGGCTGGCGCTACATACACACACACTTCGGCATCGGCTACCGGTTCACGCCTGAAGAGCTGTAAGTGGTGCCCTATCCGTCACCGGGGGGCCGGCGGATGCCCCTCCCCAAAACGCTCGGCGGGAGCCTCGCTTGAGTGTTTTGGAGAGGGGCATCCGCCGGCCTTCTCACACACAAGCTTCAAACTCCCAGCCCGAGACGCCCATCCGTCTGAAGCATTCCCAAGCTTGGGAACCCTGGCCCCGGCTTCGCAGTCTGAGAGCCATCGGGGGTCCCTCTTCAGGAACTCCCGCGAAGCGGCCTGAAGAGGGACCCCCGATGGCTCTCCCGGAAATCGCGAAGTAGAGCCACCTCCAGCTCGCCCGCCCTGCCCTGGGCCCGGTTGAAGGCGCAGCGGAAGTTCTCGGGCTGGCTCACCGGCTTGCCGCCCGCGAAGCCGCCGTGGTCGCCGTTGTCATACACGGTTATGTACTGGAGGGTTTCGGGGGCCGGGTCGGCGGGCAGCGGTGCCGGGTCGGGCTCTCCTGCCTTCGGGTCGCCGCGCGAGCCTTCGCTGACACCCTGCGAGCCGGCGGCGCGGCTGCCCGAGGCGATCGTGGTCAGCGAGGCGCTCATCTCCCGCCGGTCCTTGAGCCCGTCGGTGGGGTCGACGTCGGTCGACGCGGTCACCTCGTTGTCGTCGACCCGGCCTGCCAGCTTCACGTAGGGGGCGGCGCCGATCAGCTGCGCGGCCGTGGGCAGGTAGCCGCCGAGCTCCGCGCACTTCTGGGTGGCGAAGAAGAAGTCGTTGAGGCCGACATCGCCCTTTTCCAGCGGGTAGGGGCTGGTCATCATGCAGACGGTCCCGATCCTCACCGTCTCCGGCGAGCAGCGGTCGAAGACCTTCGCCGGCAGCACCGTGGCGGGGAACTTCTTCTTCTTGTCGAGGCGGAGGATCCCGAACTTCTTCGGCTGCAAGCTGGGTCCCGGCAGGCGCTTCGCCGCGTCGGAGACGACCGCGCCGGCGAGCAGCAGGGCGAAGAGGGAAAGGGCGAGCGCCGACCAGGCGGCGATCGCGGTCAGGCGGCTGTTCGAGGTCATCGTCGTCTCCTTCGGATTCGGTCTTCGGGGGCGTTGAAGGCTGGGGCAGGGCGCCTGGCGCCGGGGCCGCCGCGCACCGAGGCGCCGGCGAGCGCGAGCAGGAGGACCAGCAAGGGCAGGTAGGCCGGCACCATCAGGCCGGGCTCATCGGGTTCGTGGCGGGAGAACGCCTGCGATTCCTCGATCGCCGCCTCCTCCTCGCGCTTTTCCTCGACCTGGTAGGTGCGGGCCGGGGCGCCGCCTGGAGGCAGCGGCCGCACGATCGGCGGCGGCGGGGGCGGGACGATCGCCGGCACGACCGCGAGCGGCGGAACGCCGAGGGGCAGGAACGGCTCGGGCACCGGGGCCGCGCCAGGCGGTGGGGGCGGGTTGGGCGGGGGCGGCGGAGCGGCGGGAGGCGGCGGTGGGGAGAAGCTCAGCGGCGGGCTGCCGGCGGGGGCGGCAGGCGGGGGCGGTGGGGCCGGCGGCGCGGCGACCGCGGCGGCGCGCTTGAAGCGGTCGGGCCGCAGCGGCCGGGTGCCGCAGGGGCGCTGCACGCTGCCGCCGAGCACGGTCACCTGCTCGGAGTAGGAGTAGCCGCCGGCACTGACCGTGACCGTCGTCGTACCGGCGTTGAAGGGGCAGAGCAGTCCGGAGGAGTTGTCGGTGACGACCTTGTCGCTCTCATCGAGAAACGGCTTGCGCAGGTTGGTCGAAGCCGGGTCCTGGCGGACGAAGTCGGCGATGTCGGGGTCAGAGGAGACGAAGCTGTACTCGGGGTCGAGGCGGGCGGCGCAGCCGGCGACCAGGCACTGGTCCGGCGGGAAGAGGGTGTAGGGGTCGCCGCCGGAGGGGTCGGGATTGCCGGAGCCTGCCGAGGCCCGGCCCCAGCGGTCGCCGCCGCGCGGGCGGCGACCGAGGCCGCGGAAGAGCGCCGGGCGGGAGCGGCGCAACGACGTCCCGTCGGTCGCCTCCAACGAGAGGTCCTCGATCACCGGGATCAGGCGCACGCCGACCGGCGCCACGTTGGTCGCCGGGTCGCGGGCGCCGGCGTCGACCTCGAGCAGGAGGATGCCGCTGTCGCCGAAGAGCGAGTCGGCGCCTTCGATGCCGACCGCGCCGGAGATCTCCGAGCGGTAGCCGAGGGTGCCGGTGCCGAAGCTGGGAATCGTCTGCCCCGCGCCGGCCGGGATCCGCATCGAGCGGTTCTCTTCTGGGCGATCGAAGACGTAGGCGGAGGCGCCGCCCTCAACTAGCACGCGGGCGACCTGGTCGCCGTCGCCGGCGACGTTGAGCTTTGGCGTGAAGCTGGTGTTGAGGCTGCGGTTCCCCATCACGATCGTCGCTATGCCGTCGGCGCGAGCGTCGGCGAGCACCGCTTCCAGCCAGGGCAGCTGAGCCTCTTCGGGGTTCTGCTGCGGGTCGCTGGCAGCGAGCGAGCCGAGCGAGTTGTCGATGACGACGACGCGCACGCTGCCCCCGGGGCCGTGGCTGTCGAAGGCGTAGTGGGTGCGAGCCGCGCCCGGGACCGGCGCCGCGCCCGGGATCCCCGCGGTGGAGATGCCGGCGGGCGTCGCGCCGCCCCCGAGCGGAGCCGGAAGGCCAGCGAGGGCGAGCTGGAAGGCGCCCGAGCCAGCCGCTGCATCACTGGAGCCCAGTGCCGGATAGACCGGCAGGTCGGGGGCGCTCGCCAGCAGAGCCGCGAAGCGCCGGGCATCGGCTTCGCCGAGGCCGCTGCGCACCCGGTTGCCGGTATAGAGGAAGGCGCGCGGGCCATCGCCGCCCGCCATCGCCGCCGTGGCCTGCAGCGCCGCCGCCAGGGTGCGGTCGGGACCGAGCGACTGCGGCGCCATCTCGGCGCAGGGACCGTCGCACTCGGCGTGCCCGGCGACCGCGAAGCGCACCGCCCCGGCGGGCATCGGCACCGGCTGCGATCCGCTCGAGGTCGGTGGCGTGCCGAGGCTGGCGCCGTAGCGGAAGACGGCAGCCGTCCGCACCCGCGTCCGGATCGCGCGCCCGCTGCCGTTGCGCGAAGACGTGCCGCGCCCCGTGGAGTCGGCATCGCCGCTCCAGCCCCCCACCGCCCAGCCGTTGCCGTCCGAGTCGAGCAGCAGGGCGAGCACCGGGTCGCTCTTCAGCGGGCTGTCGTCACCCGCGCCGGAGAAGGCGGTGCGCTGCTCGTCGACCCAGCCAGCGGCCGTCTCGCGCAGCAGATAGCCGTCGCCGGGCAGCGAGAAGGGCGGTGCGATCGGCGGCGGCACGTTGGGGTCGGGTTCGGGCAGGTCGTCGGCGGGCGGATAGCTCAGCCGCGGCGCGACCGAGACGATCGCTCGCACGCCGGTGCCGTCGCGCACGGCGGCAGCCGCCACAGCCGTCGAGCCGAGCAGCGGCTGGCTCGAGAAGCGCCAGGGAGCGCTCGGGCCGTCGCGCTCGATGACGATGTCGCGGCCGGCCGCCACCGCGCCGCCGTCGGGCAGGCCGGCGACGGCGAAGAGCTGCGGGCTGCCGGCCTTCACCCCGTCGAGCAGTGCATGGGCCGAGGCGTCCACCCGCCAGGCGCCGCCGTCGTTGACCAGCAGGTCGCCCCCGGCGGCGGCGATCGCCTGGACGCCGGCAAAGGCAACCGAGGTCAGGTTCGCCCCCTCATACCCTGCCGGCAGCGCCTCCTGTTCCCAGCTCTTGCCGTAGCGCAGCAGCACGCCGCCCTTGCCGACCGCGTAGCCGCGATCCGGGTTGGACGGGTCGAAGGCGACGTCCATCAGGTGCCCCTCGAAGCCGATCGGGATGCCGGGGTCGGAGACCCAGAGATCGTCGGCGGCGTTCCACTGCCACATCGCACCCTGGTCGCCGACGGCGTGGGCGCGCCGCGGCTCCGGCCAGGCGATGCCGCGCAGCGTCGCCTTGTTGACGCTGCCGCTGGAGGAGAGCAGGAACTCGCGCTTCCAGCCACGGCCCGGCACATAGCGGATCACCGAGCCGTCGGCGCCGACGGCAAGCGCGGCGCTGTCCAGACCACCCGCACCACCCGGAGCGGCGGCGACGTCGGTCAGCGGCGCCCTGACCGAGACCGGCCAGGAGCGCAGCCGCTGCGGCGCAGTCTCGCCCGAGATCTCCACCGGCCCCTCGAGCCATCCTTCGTCGAGGCTGGCGAAGGCGCCGCTGGCGCGGAAGTTGCCGCCCCCACCGGGCATGCGCGCGAAGGCTTCGCCGTCGAAGCGCAGGTAGGTGCCGCGGTTGCTCGCCTCGGCACCGCCGGGGTCGAGCGGGTTGGTGATCACCCGCGTGCCGAACTGCCCGCCGGGCCAGGCGAAACTGCGGTAGCCGCCCTGGCGGGAGAGCCTGACACCGAGCGGTGCGCCGCATGGGCCGGCGTCGCACCACGAGCCGGTCACCGCATCCAGGCCGCTGTCATAGAAGAGCGTCGCGTCGCCGGGAATGCCTTCGAGCGTCGCGGACAGGTCGATCCAGGCGCCGTCTTCGGTCACGGTCAGTGGCTGGGCGGCGCCGCCAATCGGAGCCGCACCGGCGATCCCCGCCCCTGGGTTGTCGCGCTCGGCGAAGGGCGAGGCGCCCAGCAGCCGCTCGACCCAGAGCGCCCCTTCCGCGGTAGAGGTCCGCTCGAGCAGGACAGCCGAGCGGTTAAGACCCGCTTCGGGATCGACCTCGGCAAGGGCCCAGGCATTGCCCAGGCCCGTAGCGTCGACAGCCAGGATGCGAAAGTGTTTCTCCGATCCGGGCGGAACCTCCACCGGCTCGCGTTTCCATTCCTGGCCGTCGAAGTGGACGATGCCGTCGGCGACCGAGCGGCCCTGCGGCCCGAAGAGCAGACCGGTGCCCCCGGCCTCGTCGAAGGCGGCGACCGCGATCGCCCCCAGCCCCTGCTCTCCGGCGAGCGCCTCGGCCGGCGCTCCTCCTTCGGCGGGCAGCAGCACGTCATCCGGCGGAGCCGGCAGCGCCCGCCAGCTGCCGCCCGGCTCGTGGTGCAGGACGACCACCTGCTCTCCCACCGGGCGGCTGGTGTCACGGCCGACCAGCACGCCGCCGCCCTCCCGCGTGATCCGCGCCGAGAGGCGGTTCGGCACCGGGCCCCGGTAGGGGTTGCCGGCCTCGTCGAGCGGCGTGTCGAAGACCTGCCAGCCGTTCGCGTCGGTGTGGCGGACGAAGGCCAGCTGGGGGTCGGGCTGGCCGGGGTTCGAAGCGGGGCCAAATGCGAGCTTGCGGGTCCCGACCCGCACCTCGCCCACCGCCAGCGGCAGCATCCGGTAGCCCCAGGCCTCGCCCGGCTCGCCGGCCGCAGCGGCGCCGATCAGCGTCGTTTCGGGATCGGCCGTGCCGAGCAGCGGCAGCGGCCCCACGCCTGGCGCCGGCCCGAGCCCGCTGCCCGGCGCGGCAAGGGCCAGGAGCAGGGCGAGAGCCGCCCCAAAGGCGAGCAGGTGCGGGGCGCGGCCGCTCACCTCTTCACCTCCTTGGTGCGGAAGGCGAGCTTGGTCGGGTAGCGGTCGCGCTCGAGCCGCAGCTCGAGGCTGCGCCGGCCCGGGGCGAGGATCTGCGACGGCGTGCGAGCGACGGTGCGGCCGCCCTTCTTGGCGAGCAGCTGCACCCGGGCGCGACGGGTGAGCGTGAAGCTGACCGTGAGTCGCAGGCCCTCCAGGTCGGAGCGCACCCTGCGCAGCAGCGGCGGCAGGCGGCGCACCCTGGCCGGCTTGACCGCGTTTGGGGTCAGCTCCAGCGGCGGCGGAGCGAAGAGCTGCGAGTCGTCGACCGGCAGGCGGTCGGGGATGAACTGCTCGGCGGCCTCGTTGGGGCGGAACTCGATCGTGCCCTGGAAGGCGGGGTCGGCATCGGGCGGCAGCGGTGTTCCGTCGCTGTAGTGGAAGAGCCAGCCGGCCCAGGTGACCAGCCAGCACTCCCTCGCCGCCGGGCAGGCGATGCGCGCCGCGCTGCCGCGCCCGGCGCCCGCAGCCGGCAGGCGGGTCGTGGTCGCCGACCCGTCGGGCGCCACCCGAGCGACGATCGCCTTGCTGTTAGCGCTCTGACGCTCGGCGAAGGGGACCACCGTGACCAGCGCTTCGTCGCTGCCCGGAACCGCCGCGACGTCGGTGAAGCGATCGGTGGGGCCGAACCCCGCCTCGCCGAGGTCGACCTGCTCGAACGCCCCGCCGACCAGGCGCGCGGCCAGCGGCGAGCGCGCCACGCTGCCGCCCTGGGGAGCCGCCGGACCCGACCCGGCGCCCCCGCCGACCGCCCAGAGCTCGCCTTCCTCGCCGTCAAGGGCCAGCAGCTCACTGCCCTCGGCAGGCACGCCTTCCTCCACGGCCGGGAGGAAGGCGTCGTTGGCGAAGGCGCCGCCCGCGATGCGGTGGATCAGATGCGGGACCGCCTCGGGTTCGGCCAGATCCACGAGCTCGGTGCGGTTCTCCGGCGAGCGCCCCACCAGGGTGCTCTCGAAGAGCTCGCCGTCGTGGAACTCCATGTCGCTGACCCCACGGCCCTGTGGCCCGTAGACCGTGCGCAGGTCGGTGCCGTCCCAGCGCAGGTGAAAGGCGCCGATCCGCTCGCCGAGCGCGTCCTGGGAGCCGACCCCGCCGAACCAGCAGTCGCTCGGCCCGTCGCAGGCGGCGGACGTCATCTGTCTGAAGGGGTCGGCGGCATCCGGCCGGGTGCTCCAGGAGCCGACCACCTGACCGTCCTTGAAGCGGCACAGCGCCAGGCCGGAGCCGCTGCGCGGCTGGCTCGGTTCGCTCACCACCCAGAACTCGGTGGGGCCGGCCCAGGCGATACGCGCGGTTTCGCCGGGACCCCCGCAGACGGTGGCCAGCTGGTGCCAGCTCTGGCCGTTCCAGCTGTAGATGCCGCGGGGTATCGTCGCGTTGCCGGCGACGGTCAGCAGGCCGCGATTCGGAGCCCAGAAGGAGAGGTCTCCCGGGGCGCCGAGCGGCACCTTGAAGGGCACGCTCGCCGGCGGCGGCGGCTGCTCGAGGCGCCAGATCGGCTCCGCGGCTCGCGCCCCATGGGGAGCGAGGACCGCGGCGAGGGCGACGCCGAGCGCCGCAAGCGCCAGCGCCGCCCCCCTGGACAAGGCCCTAGTCACCTTCCGGCTGGGCCTCGGGCTGGCGATCGAATTCCCGGGTCGGCGCCTCGGCCCCCCTCTCGATACCCGATTCACCGAAGTCGAGCAGGGTGGGCTGCACCGCCGAGAGCAGTGCCTCCAGCGCCACGCCGGAGAGCGTCTCGTGCTCGACCAGCGCGTTGGCGACCTCATAGACGGCGCTCCAGTTGCGCCGCAGGATCTCCTCCGCCGTCGTCACCGAGTCGCCGACGATGCGCTCGACCTCGCGGTCGATCAGCTCCAGCGTCGCCGGTCCGACCGAGCCGAGCTCCTGCAGCGAGGCGCCGAGGAAGACCTCGCCGGCCTTCTCGCCGATCGTCACCGGGCCAAGCGCCTCCGACATGCCGTAGGAGGTGACCATCTAGCGCGCCATGCCGGTGGCGGTGTGGAGGTCGTCGTGGACGCCGGTGGAGACGAAGCCGAACTCGATCTTCTCGGCGGCAAAGCCGGCGACGATCGCCAGCAGGTGACGGCGCATGTCGGGCTCCTGCATGATCACCGCGTCACGGTCGGTGAGCATGTTCGCCGCCGTGCCGAGCTGGCGCCCGCGGGCGACGATCGAGAGCTTCTGGGCGGCAACCGTCTGCCCGATCGAGGTGGTGACGACGGCGTGGGCGGCCTCGTGGATCGCGATCACCCACTGCTCCTCGCGGGTCAGGGCGTGGCTCTTTCGCGCCGGCCCGGCGACCACGCGGTCGATCGCCTCCTCCAGCGTCGCCTGGTCCATCTCGACCTCGCCCTCGCGCACGGTGAGCAGCGCCGCCTCGTTGATCACGTTGGCGAGCTCGGCGCCGCTGAAGCCGGAGGTGAGCTTGGCGATCTCCTCCAGCGAGGTGCCGGGCGCCAGGGGCCGGCCGCCGCAGTGCAGGGTGAGGATGTCGAGCCGGCCGTGCACGTCGGGCACGTCGACGGTGACCTGGCGGTCGAAGCGCCCGGGCCTCAGCAGCGCGGGGTCGAGGACGTCGGGGCGGTTGGTCGCGGCGAGCACGACGATGCCGGCGTCGCCGCCGAAGCCGTCCATCTCGACCAGCAGCGCGTTGAGCGTCTGCTCGCGCTCGTCGTTGCCCTGTCCCACGCCGGCGCCGCGCTTGCGCCCGGCGGCGTCGAGCTCGTCGATGAAGACGATCGCCGGGGCCATCTTGCGCGCCTTGGCGAAGAGGTCGCGGACCCGGGCCGCGCCGACGCCGACCAGCGACTCGACGAAGTCCGAGCCGGAGAGCGAGAAGAAGGAGGCGTCCGCCTCGCCGGCGGTCGCCTTGGCGAGCAGCGTCTTGCCGGTTCCCGGAGGGCCGACCAGGAGCACGCCCTTCGGCGCCCGCGCCCCGACCGCCGCGTACTTGCTCGGGTCGGCGAGGTAGTCGCGAATCTCGCGCAGCTCGGCCAGCGCTTCGCCGGCGCCGGCGACCTGGTCGAAGGTGGTCCGGTCGGGCGCCCCGGTACCGCGCTTGCGGCCCTTGCCGGTGAATTTCGAGAAGCCGGCGAAGGCACCGGCCCCACCGTCCTGGCCGAGCCGGGTGAAGAGCACGAAGAGGCAGACGAGCAGCAGGATCGGGATCAGGAACTGGACGACGATCTGCTTGGCCGGCTTGTCCCACTGCTGGTCGACCGAGACGACCGCCCCGCTCTTGGTCAGGTCGCGCACCAGCGACGAGGTCTGCGCGTCGGACTCGGGGTAGGACGCGTACAGCAGCAGCCCGTCCTTGGTCTCGAAGAGCACGCGGGCGTCCTGGTCGAGCAGCGTCGCCTCGGCGATCTGCTTCTCCTCGGCGAGCTTGAAGACGCGGCTGAGCGGCACTCGCTCGCCGCTCGTGCTCGGCTGGATCTGGCCGAGCAGGCTGAAGAAGAGGAAGGTGAGCACCAGGGAGGCGACGATCAGCGCCGTGCTCAGCGGGTCCCTGGCGAACCAGCGACCCACGGACGCCGCGACGTCGCCCAAGCTGCGGGCGACGTCGCGGAGGTCCACCTGCGGGCGCTTCAGGCTCAGACGCCGTTTGCCTGCGGCGTCTTTCACTTCTTCTTCTTGACGAGCTTCAGCGTCAGCGAGCTGGTCGAGCCGCTCTCATCGCCACCCGTCGGGGTGAACGTCAACTCGAGCTTCACCGGCAGCTTGCCCCTCTCCCTGAGCAGCTTCATCGCCGCGGCGCTGGGCTTCAGCGTCAGGTTGAAGGTGCCGGCCTGACTCGCCCGGAGGACCGTACGGCCGACCTTGATCTGCTTTTTGCCTTTCTTGGCGGTGCCGAACGCCTCCAGCGTGCCGGCGCCCGGCAGCTTGACCGAGAGAGTCGCCCCACCGGTCTTCGAGGAGATCGACTTGCGCAGCAGCGAGAACGAGTTGCTCGGCTTCGCCGGCAGCGGGCTGGTGTCGCCGCCGTTGACCGGCGGGGTGTCTTTGCCACCGCCTTCTTCGTTGCCGCCGCCACCCCCGGTTCCCTTGTTCCAGTCCACCGACGCGATGCCGGCGTTGGCGAGGTTGAGGATCGGGGTCGGGAGCGGCGAGTAGTCCTTGGCGAACAGGCCGGACTGCCCGTTGGTGCTGAGGATGCTTTCCCAGTAGTCCTTCACCGTGCGGGCCTTCGACTCCTCGCCCGGGGTGTTGCCCCAGACGTCGGCGTTGTCGTCGAACACCAGCCCGTAGGTGAGGGTGCAGACGGCGTACGCCCCGTCAGAGTTGACGCCGCTGACTTTCGACCAGTCCTCGAACGTGCTCGGCAGCGGAGCGCCGCCTTCGTTGACGAACTGCGCCGACTGGCAGTTGGAGCCCGGGCTGCCATCGGTGCGGAACCCTTTCGCGTCAGCGGTCGGCTCCTGGAAGGTGCCGGCCCCCGGGCCGCTCGGGATCTGGGTCCAGTAGATGTCGTTGTCATATGACGCGCCGGAGGTGGCCCTTGGCGTGATCGCCAGGCTCTGGGCGACGTTGTTGCGGGCGGTCGAGATGTCGGAGTAGCCGACCGAGCCGTCCGTGGCGATCAGCGTGTCGACGATCCCCTGGTTGCCGTTGAAGCAGGCGGAGGCGATCTGGTCGGTGTCACCGGCCAGACCCGGCGCGCCCGGACCGTCGGGGTCGCTTGCCTCGGGGATTCCGTCTTTGTCGCCGCAGTCGTCGCGGTCCCCGAACGTGCCCCCGGGCCAGCGGCGGGTTCCACCGGTGCCCTGCGAGCCGAATTCGGTGAGCCAGCCGCGGGCTTCGTTGATCGTGTCGAGGTTGTCCTTGAAGGCGAAGCTGGTCCCCGACTCGTCGAAGCGGACGATGCGGATTATCGGTTTGTCGCAGTCCGTGTCGGGAGCCAGCTCGGGGAAGACCTCGGTCCAGTTGTCGTGGGTCGAGGCCTTGGCCCAGATCTTCTCGAACTCGTCCTTCGTGAACCGCACCCGGACGAGGCCGAGGGGGAACGGGGTGCCCCCGCCCGACATTTCCTCGGGAGTTCGCGAGGCGGCGTCGAGCAGTTCGACGTTGCAGTCGTTGGGGAAGTTGACCAGCGGCGCAACGGCGCCGACGGCTGCCGGGACGACGTGGATCTTCCCGTCGTTGCCCGGAACGGAGTCGATCACGTTTTTGCCTTCGACGATCGTCACGCCGCTGTTCATTTCGTTGATCTCGCTGGGGACCGGTGGCTCGTCGGTCATCCCGAAGCGTGGCGCGCCGTCGCGGACCTTCACCGACTGGCGGCCGGCCCCGCTGCCCTGCGCCTCGTATGTGACGCTGATTTTCCCGGCACCGGGAGTGCCGATGCAGTAGAAGAGCTTGAAGTTGTCGTTGAAGACTTTGTGTGCGTCGCGGGCGAACGAGGCGCCGCGACCGGTGATGTTTTCACCGGCGCATTTGCTCGTCGTGAATGCGCCGTTCGCCGGCGGCGCCATGCATACTGCGAGCACCATCGAGGCCAGGGCCAGGACCCCTGCCAGGACAGTGCTGAGACCCCATGGGGGGGCGCTGAGAGTGCCGCTCATCTGAGTCATTTCCTTTCATCGACTGACCTTTTCGGCGCCAGGTTTGTCGGCTGATATGGCTCTGTCAAGCCGCTTCACAGGACTTCTACGTTTGCGTTACACGGCGTTATCAAGTGCTTCTCCAGATCGTCACCACTCGGTTACCTGCCGTTCACTCCCGGGCTCGTCTCGAGGGTTGTGAGGGCTGGTGAAAGGCGGTTTTCAGGGATGCACTCGCCCGCCTGCCACCGCGCGAGGCGACATAGGCGACCGTCACACGGACGGCGATGCGCTCGCCCGCTCGCAGCTCGTCCCGGTAGCGCGCTACCGGCTGGAGCAGGATGCGCACCTCGCTGCGGGTCTCTCCCCGGGCCCGCGCCGATCCCGTTGCCAGCGTGCGCAGCCTGGGCGGCCTGCCGGCGCGCCCCCGGGCGACCGCCTTGACGCCGCCCGCGGCGGGCACCGAGACGCTCAGCACGACCGTGCCGTCGGGCCTGGGCCTGGCACGGACGCCGATCCGCGGCCCTTCGCGATCGACCTCGACCGTCGATCCCGCGCCACCGGTCAGGTCCGTCACGGCCGGCTCGGCGCCGACGTCCGGCAGGCGGGTGGCGACGAAGGCATCGGCGCGCTGGTTGGCGTCGCCGTGGAAGAGGTTGCCGGCAAACGAGGCGAAGGCGATGCGGCTGCCGTCGGCGGAGATCGTCGGCCCGTCGAGCACCGAGGCGTCGATGTCGCCGCCGGCGAGCGAGCGGGTGACGCGCTCCAGCGTCCGTTCCCGTAGATCGACGACGTAGAGCTCGCGCGGCCCCGGCACGGGGCGCGGGTCGCCGAGTTGCTGCAGGGCAGGCAGAGCGAAGCGGGTGCGGACCGTGGTGATCGCCAGGTAGCGGCCGCCGGCGGAGATCGCGACGCTGCTCAGCGGCGGCCCGGTGTCGGTCTGGTTGCCGACCGTCTCCCGGGTCAGCTCGACCGTCGAGTCCTTGCGCGTCAGGCCGGGGGTCATGTCCGTCAGGTAGAGATCGAGGCCCGGCCCCGTGGCGCCGTTCGGGCGTGGCCCCTCGCCGGTGAGGAAGGCAACCGTGTGGCCGTCGCCGCTCAGCACCGGCAGCTGCGAGCTGATGTCGGCGCGGGTCGCCTCCTGGCCGGTCAGCGGGCCGAAGCAGGGGCCGGTGCCGGCCTGGCTGAAGAAGGTGTTCGCGTCCGGCGGGCAGCCCGGATCGTCGGGGTCGGCGACGCCGGTCACACGCCTCGTCTGGGCGGTGGGGCCGTCCGCCATGCGCCGCCAGAGGAAGTAGAGGACGTTGGAGACCGGGTTCTCGCCGCCCAGCAGCCGCGTCTGGGCCGGTGCGTTTTCACCTGTCCAGGCGACGGTCGTCCCATCGGCGCTGAGCACCGCGCCCACCGCCCCTCCGGCCGGTTGACCGGTCATCGCACCGCTCTCGGGATCGCGCCGGGCGGTGACCAGGCTGGTCGTCCGTGCCTGGCGGTCGCGCAGAAGGACCTGGCCGGCCGGCACGTCGGCCGCGCCGCTCGCGGGCAGGTCGGTCGCCACCTCGGTTCGGAAGGCGACCTTCTGCCCGTCGGCGCTGATCGCAAGCCCAGCGGAGACCTCGGCGCCCGGTTCGCTGCCGGGGAAGGGGAAGGGCGACGGCCCGTAGCTCGCCGCCAGGTCGCCGCCGTCGCGGGCGGAGACGAGGTCGTAGGCGCCCGCCTCCCCGATCGGGACTGCCATGTCGCGCACGTAGACGTCGTTGTTGTCGTTGAGGTCGGCGGCGACCAGCGGCTCGGCGGTGGAGAAGGCGACGAAGCGGCCGTCGGCGCTGATCGAGGGGTTGGAGGCGCCGCGCCGCAGGAAGGAGTTGTCGGCCTCGGCGAAGAGGTCACCGTCGGCGACCTTCTCCAGGGCCCTGGTCTCGAGGTCGAAGCGGAAGATCCCGCCCGCCCGGTACTGCCCCGGCGGATCGGGGTCGTCGTCGGCAAAGAAGTTGCGCGATCGGGTCTGGATCGCGACCTGGCGCCCGTCGGCGGAGATCGCCGCGAAGACCGTCGAGTCGTCGCCCTGCTCGAGCCGGGCGTAGTCGGCTGAGATCAGCTGCGCCCCGGGCACGTCGTCGGCGGCGTTGCCCCAGGCGGCGACGGCGCTCGCCGCCGGCGCCAGCGTGAACAGGGTCGCGACCAGCCCGAGGCAGGCGGCGGCGCGGCGCGAGGCGCTCATCCGATCCGCACCCGGCGCTTGACGAGGACGCGATTGCCGGCCCGGTCGCGCGCCGTGACCCGCACCGGGAAGCGCCCCGCGCGCTCGAACTCGTGGCGAATCCTGACGGTGGCCGCCTTCCCACTGCCCTTCTTCCCACGGGCGCTGGACGTGGCACCGGAGGCGCCCGCGCCGCGCCCGTCGCCGAACGTTGCCCTTACCGAGCGCTTGCGCAGCCCCGACCCCTCGGCCCGGGGGCCGTCGGAGACGACGACGGTCAGCCGGCGCCCACGACGGCGCAGCTTCACCCGCGGCCCGTTGCGGTCGACCAGCAGTCGCCCGCTGCGGCTGCCGGTCTCCTGTCCTGCCTCGTCGGTGGCGAAGATCTGCACGCGGTGCTTGCCGTCTTCGACGTCGTCGCGCGAGAGGCGGGCGCGCAGGCCCTCGAGGTTCTCGATCACCGGCTCGTCGTCGATGCTGACCGAGTAGCGGACTCCGCCGATCGCGTTCAGCGTGCGGTCCCAGGCGATCGGGATCTTCCGCTTGCGCTGCCAGCCGCTTGGCAGCAGCACCAGGAACGGGTCAGGCGGAGCGTCGACGATCGTGGCTGCGATCTGGGCGTTGGCGCCGGTGCCCTGGGCCCAGGCGACGATCGCGTCGCCGAGACCCGAGCCGCCCATGGTCACCCGGCCGACGACGCCCCCCTGGGGAGCGCTCAGCGTGGTCGGCTCCGCGACGCCGTCGGCGCGGCGCTCCTGCACGCCGAGGACGCCGGCGCCACCGCGCAGCTCCCGCCAGGCTGCCACCACCGCGCCGGTTTCGGCCAGGTCCACCAGCGGCTCGCCGGCGACCGAGCTTCCCCCCTCGTCGAGGCGCTCCACCGGCCCTACCGACGCGTCGTCGCCGTGGGCGAGCAGCGTCGCCGGACCCGAGCCGAAGGCCGCGACGAAGAGGCCGCGAGGGTCGACGGCGATGCTCGGCAAGCCGAGGTCGCCCCTCGCCTCGCCGTCGATGAGCTGGGCCTGCCCAAACGCACCCGCCTCTTCGGAGAAGACGTCGGGCATCTCGTTGACGAGGACGCGCGGGGCGTCGAGCTTGCTCGCCTGTCCCGGCTGCTGGCGGAAGGCGACCGCTGCCTGGCCAAAGCCGGAGACGTCGAGCGAGAAGGCGTCGGCGGGACCCCGCAGCGGTGCCCCCTCCCAGGAGGAAGGGCTCACCTGGAGGGGGATCCCGACCGTGTTGCCGAAAAGGCGCCGCGCCCAGACGCGGTCGACGAACTCATCGTCAGGCTCCTGCCAGGCGACCACACCCTGGCCCTGTACGTCGATGCCGACCTCGGGCGCGTTCTCCTCGCTGGGCAGCCGCACCGGGGTCGAGATGCCGCGGTCGAGCGGGGTGCCCATCACCGACCAGAGGCGGCCGTTGTAGCGGGCGACGCGCAGGTCGGCGCCGACGTACCCGGGTGGGTTGGAGGGGCTGACGTCGGTGAGGACCCCGTAGGTGAGGTAGGCCTGCCCGCCCCGGTTCATCGCCAGGTCGGGATAGGTCGATGTCGCCTCGCCGACGTTGAAGTCGATCGGCACGGGCGCCTGGAAGCCCGTCGCACCGGGGTCGAGCGTCGCCGAGAACATCCGGTCGCTTTCCACTCCGAACTCCTGCACCCAGGTGACGACCAACTGGCCGCCGTCGCCGGCGCCGATCCGCGGCCAGTTGGAGTCGAACCCCTGCCCGACATCCACCCGCTGCGGCACCGACCATGCGCCGCGCGCGAAGCGGACGGCGAAGACGTGGCTGCGACCGTCGACCCGTTTCAGGTAGACGACCCCACCGCTGCCGTCCTCCGACATCGCCGCGTCGGCGACGTCGATCACGTCCGCGCTCGGCCCGTCGATCGGGTGCACGTCGGAGACCACCGCCACAGCCGTCGCCGGCATTATCAACACCAGCGCGCAGGCGCCAGCCGCGACCCCGGGCCGCCGGTGAAAACGCGGCAAGAACCGACCGCACATGCGCTAGACGTTGCCGCCCAACGGTGTCAGCGATGTAACTAAGGTGCTACCAGGTGGTTAAAGCGCGGTCGAGCCTGATCTTCCGCGAAGCTAGTCGAGACGGAAGCCGCTGAGCAAGCGCTTCTCCGTCTCGCCCTCGATCTTGGCGAGAACTTCCACCTTGCCCTCCAGCGGGGTGTCGCGGATCTTCGTCGCCAGCAGGTCGTCGACCTGGAAGATGCCGGCCGAGTTGTTGAGCTCGATCTCGATCCGCAGCGGCCGTGTCTCCCCCGCCTCGATCCGCACCTCGTCGATCGCGGCGGCCGAGATCGAGTGGATGCCCTCCTGGCCCGCTTCCAGCGGGATCCGGGTGCGGCCCTGCGCCATGTCGAGGGCGTCGGCGACCCGCACCACCCCCGCCTCCAGCGTGTAGGGCTCGCCGCGGCGGCGGTGGCCGATGACGGCGTGCAGGATCTCGGAGGCGACGACCGTTCGCTCCGGCTCGCGGTAGCAATCAGCGAGCAACCGCTCGAGCGCGTCGCTGGCGAGAAAGAGGCTGTAGGCCTCGTGGTCGACGCGGTGGATCGACATGCCGACGTCGTGCAGCAGGGCGCCGCCCGCGACGACGACCTCGGCGTCGCGCGGCGACATGCCGTGATCGGCGACCATCGCCGGCTCGACCCCGGCCTTGACCAGCAGCCGCAGCAGCCGCAGGGCGATGTTGAGCACGATCTGGGTGTGGACCCAGGAGTGGTCCGACATCCCCAGCCGCTCGGCATGGACCTGGGCCATGTACCACCAGGCCCGCACCTGCTCGTCGCCGTTGACCGCATCGAGGAAGCCCTCGAGCTTCCTGTTCCCCCGCGTCGGCGCCCTGACTTTGGCCTCGGCGATCGCCTCACGAGGCGGCTTTCGAGTCGGGCCCTTTGGATCCGGGGTCGGAACCGCCTCGCTCATCGCCGTGATCGTAGGGAAAGGGAACGGGTGCCACCCGCCCCCTCGGCGATCAGCCGCAGACCGGCCAGGGGCTGGAGCCCGCAGCGGCGTAGAGGAGCGCGGCCCGGTAGTCCTGCTCGGCCTCCGAGGCCGCCGCGGGGTCGCCGGAGCCGCCGACGGATTCCCAGGTGCTGACGCTGAACTGGTACTTGCCTCGATAGGTGCCGTCGGCGGAGACGATCGTGGGGTCGCCGCCTGACTCGCAGGAGGCGATGGCGTCGAGGGTCGCCCTTGAGACGCCGCCGGGAAGGCTTGCGTAGAGCCGGCGCCTTTCGCGGCGAAGCCTGGCGCGGCGGGCGGCTTCCATGCGCTCGACGGTGACGCGGATCGTCTTCTGGAAGCGGGCGACCGGCCGCTGCAGGGCGCTGAGCCCGGCGGGCGCCGCGTCGGCTACGCCGATCCGCGGCGACGGAGGCTCCTCGCCGGTGGCCGCGAGGGCCACCGCGGGGAAGGCGATGCAGGCGATCAGGACAGGGATGAAATATGTGCGTTTTGTGAGCAAGCGCGGAACCGTGGCGGTATTTGCGGCTCCGGAACGTGATCGGGCTCACACTGCTCACAAAGTAAGTGCCGTCTGACACGACGGCAGGCACGAAATCCCTTTTCACGGACGACGATGAATTGCTTCTTGCGGCTCAGATCGCTGCCAAGCCGCGGTCGAGCGGAAGCCGGATGATGGGGGGATCGCCGACCCTCCGACATCGCGCCTGCTGCTCGCCTGCCCGGACCGCCCGGGCCTGATCGCCGCCGTCAGCGGCTTCCTCGCCGACGCCGGCCTCAACATCGTCGACGCCGACCAGCACTCCAGCGACGAGGGGCGCTTCTTCATGCGGATGGTGTTCGACGCCGTCCCCGAGGACGAGCTGGCCGCGGTCCGGCAGCGCTTCGAGCGCGAGGTCGCCACGCCGCTTCGAGATGGAGCACCGCTTCGCCGAGTCGAGCGAGCGCAAGCGGGTGGCGATCATGGTCTCGCGCGAAGACCACTGCCTCTCCGACCTGCTCTGGCGCTGGCGCAGCGGCGAGCTCGGCGCCGACGTCGTCGCCGTCGTCTCCAACCACGACGACCACGCCGGGCAGGTCGAGTCGCTGGGCCTCCCGTTCCACCACGTGCCGGTCGCCTCGGACACCCGCGAGCAGGCCGAGGCGCGAGCGCTGGAGCTGCTCGCCGGCATCGACCTGCTCGTCCTCGCCCGCTACATGCAGGTCCTCTCCCGCGAGTTCCTGGAGCGGCTGGGCGCGCCGGCGATCAACATCCACCACAGCTTCCTGCCCGCCTTCGTCGGCGCCGACCCCTACCGCCGGGCCCACGAGCGCGGCGTCAAGCTGATCGGCGCCACCGCCCACTACGTCACCGAGGAGCTCGACGCGGGACCGATCATCGACCAGGACGTGACCCGGGTCAGCCACCGCGACGAGGTCGGCGACCTGAAGCGGATCGGCCGCGACATCGAGCGCCTCGTCCTCGCCCGCGCGGTCAAGGCCCACGTCGACGACCGCGTTCTCCTCGACGGCGCCCGGACGATCGTCTTCTAACCCATCCCGCCGCTGACTTCGTCCTTTGGGATGCATATACGGGACTAACCACGAAGTCAGCGCTGGCTGTCTGGCCAGCCGATGTTCTATGGTGCGAGATCGATGGAGCAGGCGACACTTCCACGCGCGCCGGCAGCGAGGGCTCGCAACGAGCTCCCCCCGGGCCCGAAGGGGCCCGCTCTCCTCCAGGCGCTGCGTTACGCGCGCGACCCGCTCGGCTTCCTAGCTCGCTTCCAGCGCCGCTACGGCGACATCTTCACCGTCTCCTTCCCGTGCTTCGGCCGGGTCGTCTACGTCGCCGAGCCCTGCCCTCGTCAAAGAGGTGTTCACGGGCACTCCCGCGCAGTTCCACGCCGGCGAGGCGAACGCGACGGTGCTGGAGCCGACGCTGGGCCCCAACTCCGTGCTGACCCTCGACGAGGCCCCGCACATGCGCCAGCGCAAGCTGCTGCTGCCCCCGTTCCACGGCGAGCGGATCCGCCGCTACGGCGAGCTGATGCGCGACGATCGCCCGGCGCGAGATGGAGAGCTGGCCGGTCGGCGAGACCTTCGCCCTGCGGCCGCACACGCAGCGGATCACCCTGGCGGTGATCATGCGAGGCCGTCTTCGGGGTGCACGACGAGCGGCGCCTGGAGCGCTTCGGAGCGCCTGATCGAGACCTTCGGCAAGCGCGTCAGCGCGATCGCCTTCCCGGCGCTGCGCCGCAACCTCGGCCCCTGGAGCCCCTGGGCGCGCTTCCTCCCCGCCCGCGAGGCGTTCGACGAGTTCATCTACGAGGAGATCGCGATCTGCGCCGGCGCGAGGCCGAAACGGGAAGAGCGCGACGACGTGCTCTCCCTGCTGCTGCAGGCCCGCCACGACGACGGCGCGCCGATGAGCGACGAGGAGCTTCGCGACGAGCTGGTCACCGTGCTCGGCGCCGGCCACGAGACGACCGCCACCGGCCTTGCCTGGGCGATGGAGCGGCTGCTGCGCACGCCGCGGGTCCTGGCAAAGCTGCGCGAGTCGCTCGCCGCGGGCGAGGACGACTACCTCGACGCGACGATCAAGGAGACGCTGCGGATCCGGCCGGTGATCGTCGACGTCGGCGCGCAAGCTGAACGAGCCGCTGCGGATCGGCGGCTACGAGCTCCCGGCCGGGACCTTCGTCTTGCCGGCGATCGCGGCGCTCCACTACCGCGAGGACCTCTTCCCCGACCCGCACGAGTTCCGTCCCGAGCGCTTCCTCGAGGGCAAGCCCGACAGCTACGCCTGGATCCCCTTCGGCGGCGGCGTGCGGCGCTGCATCGGCGCTGCATTCGCCGAATACGAGATGCGAGTGGTGCTGCGGGAGTTCCTCGAGCGAGCCGATCTGAGCGCGCCCGACCCCAAGCCGGAGCGGGCCAAGATCCGCAACATCACCCTCGCCCCCGGCCAGGGAAGCGCGGGTCAGGCTGGATCGCCCGCTGCGCTGACGGCTCGCTCGGCCTCCTCCCACTGCTCGTAGAGATCGGCGAGCGCCCGTTTCGCCGCCTCGTGCCGTTCGCCCGCCCGCTCGGCCTTTGCCGGGGTCGACCAGGCGGCGGGGTCGGCGAGCTCCTCCTCGACGGCAGCGCAGCGCAGCCTCGGCGGCCTCGATCTTCTCCGCCAGGCGACTCGCCTTGCGGGCGGCTTTCTTCGAGGCGGCCCCCGGCTTGGCCCGCTTCGCCGCCTTGCTCGACCGCTTCCGGGCCGCCACGGCGGACGCCTCGGCCTCCGCCCGTTCGTCGCGCTCGCGCTGGTAGGCGGCCCAGCCGCTCGGGTGGCTGCTCCAGCCTGCCGTCCTCGCAGACGAGGGTGCGGCTGCCGACCGCCTCGAGCAGGGCGCGGTCGTGGGAGACGAGGACCACCGCGCCCTCGAAGGCCGAGAGCGCGTCCTCGAGCGCCTCGCGGCTCTCGACGTCGAGATGGTTCGTCGGCTCGTCGAGGATCAGGACGTTGGCGCCGGAGGCGACGAGGATCGCCAGCGAGAGCCGGCGCTGCTCGCCCCCGGAGATGTCGTCGAGCGCTTTCTCCGCGTCGGCCCCCGAGAAGAGGAAGCCGCCGAGCAGGTCGCGCGCCTTCTGCCCGGTGAGGCCGGTCCCGCGCTGGGCGGCATCGAGCACCGTCCCCTCCCCCGCCGCGGTATCGGCGTGCTGGGAGAGGTAGCCGACCTTGACGTTGTGGCCGGTCCGCACCGACCCGGCAGCGGGCTCGCGCTTCCCCGCGAGGGTCTCGATCAGGCTCGTCTTGCCGGCGCCGTTGGGGCCGACGAGGACGACGTGCTCGCCCCGCTCGACTTCGAGCTCGGCCTTCTCGAGCAGGGTCCGTCCCGGCACCTCGATCCTGGCGCCGACCAGTTTCAGCACGACGCGGCCCGGTCGCTCGGGAGCAGCGAAGGAGAAGCGCAGGTTGCGGCGGTCGCGCGCCTCGGCCTTCACCCCGTCGCGCTTGATCTTGTCGATCTGCTTCAGCCGCGACTGCGCCTGGCGGGCCTTCGTCGCCTTGTAGCGGAAGCGCTCGACGAAGCGCTCCATCCGCTCGATCTCGGCCTGCTGGCGCTCGATCGCCTTGCCGCGGGCGATCTCCCGCGCCGCCTGCTCCTTGCGCCAGGCGTGCCACGGGCCGGCGAAGAAGCGGCCCCTGCTGCGCCTCCAGCTCCAGCACCGAGGTCCCCACCGCCTCGAGGAACCAGCGGTCGTGGGCGACGAGGACGACGGCGGCGTCGAGGTCGACCAGGTAGCCCTCCAGCCACTCCAGCGAGGGGATGTCCAGGTGGTTCGTCGGCTCGTCGAGGAGCAGCAGGTCGGGGCGGGTGGCGAGCGCGCGGGCGAGCGAGGCACGGGTCAGCTCGCCGCCGGAGAAGGTCGAGAGCCGCCGTTTGGCCGCCTCCTCGCCGAAGCCGAGGCCGCCCAGCACGGCGAGCACGTCGTCTCGCCAGCGGTAGCCGCCGCCCGCTTCGAGGCGCTGCTGCGCCGCGGCGTAGGCTCGCATCGTCTCCTCGTCGGGGGCGCCCTCGGCCATCGCGCCCTCCAGGCGCGCCATCTCGGCCTCGGTCTCCTGCATGTCGGCGCGACCGGAGAAGACGTAGTCGCCGAGGGAGATCTCAGCGTCGCGCGGCGGTCGCTGGTCGTGCAGGGCGACCCGCGCCCCTTTCTGCAGGGCGATGCTGCCGGAATCGGGCGGCCGCTCTCCGGCGAGGACCCGGAGCAGGGTCGACTTGCCGGCGCCGTTGCGCCCGGAGAGGGTCATCCGCTCGCGCGGCTCGAGCTTGAAGGAGACGTCTTCGAAGAGCAGCTCCCCGCCGGCGTAGACGTCGATGGTCGTTGCGGTCGCGATGGCCATGGCAGCCCTGACACTACGCGGCTCGGCCCGGACGGGCGTAACCTGCTCCGGGTGGAACGGGAGCAGCTGCGCGAGGTCCAAACACCGCTGAAGGAGCGCTACCGCGAGGAGCCCGCGGCCGCGGTCGTCACCCTGAAGGCCAGCGGGGAGCTGGGCGAGGGCGTCTCCTGCTCGGTGCAGACGGGGCGGGCGATCGCCGAGGCAGGGCTGCACCCGGCCTCCGGCGGCGACGGGTCGCAGCTCTGCTCGGGCGACATGCTGCTCGAGGCCCTGGTCGCCTGCGCCGGCGTCACCCTTCGCGCCGTGGCGACGTCGCTGGGGATCGAGGTGCGGTCCGGGACGGTGCGCGCCGAGGGCGAGCTCGACTTCCGCGGCACGCTTGCGGTCGATCGCGACGCTCCAGTGGGCTTCACGGCGATCCGCCTCGCCTTCGAGCTCGACAGCGACGCCGATGAGGAGGAGCTGGAGACGCTGCTGAAGCTGACCGAGCGCTACTGCGTCGTCTTCCAGACCCTCAGCCGGCCGCCCCAGCTGTCGGCGGCGCTGCGAACCGCGGCATAGCCAACCCATGGCGGGGGCGCTGCGACACCTGGCGGACCTGACGAAGGCGCAACTGACCCGACGCTCCGCCCAGCGCGAGGACAGCCAGGCCCTCGGCGAGATGGAGGCCCGGCCCCTCGAGCTGCCCGCCGGGCTGGAGGTCGAATGGCTCGGCGTCTCCGGCTACCGGATCAGCTTCGAGGGGCAGACGCTGTTCGTCGACCCCTACCTCTCCCGGGTTCCGTTCGCCGACATCCTGCGGCGGCGCCCCACGCTGCCCGATCCGGCCGCGCTCGACCGCTTCGTCCAGGCGCCGGGGGAGGTCGCGGGCGTCCTCGTCGGCCACACCCACTTCGACCACGCGGTCGACGCCCCGGCGATCGCCCGCCGCTTCGGCTGCAGCGCCTACGGCTCGGATTCGCTGGTGAGGCTGATGGGCCTGCACGGGCTGGCCGGACAGGCGGTCTCGGTCGAGCCCTACCGAACGTACGAGCTCGGGCCGTTCGAGGTCAGCTTCACGCCGAGCGTCCACTCGAAGCTGCTGCTCGGCCTCGCCGTCCCCTACGACGGCGACCTCACCTGCGAGCACCTCGACGCGCTCTCTCCCAGCGCCTACCGCTGCGGTCAGGTCTGGGGAATCTCGATCCGGGTCGCCGGCATCTGCTTCTACCACCAGGGCAGCGCAAACCTGGTCGACGAGGCGATCCGCGAGCGCGGCGTCGACGTCTTCCTCGCGGGCGTCGCCGGCCGCAGCTTCACCGAGGACTACTGGAAGCGGATCCTCCCCCGCCTCGACCCGGCGGTGGTGGTCCCGACCCACTACGACAACTTCTTCCGCCCCCTCGGCCAGCAGATGGAGTTCGTCTCCAACGTCCAGCTCTCGGCGCTCCCCGGCGAAATCGCCTCGGTCAGCTCCGACGCCCGCATCGCCGCCCTCCCCCGCACGGACCTCTCTACAGACACGTGACACTGTGCGCACCACCGGTGCGTGGAAGACCAGCCGAGGTCCTGAGCCAGCGAGTCAACGAAGGGATTGCGAAAGGTTTTGTCTGGGGCTGGCCCCTGTCGGTCATCGCACTCGGTTGCCATCGCAACCGGCACTGCGGTGTTTGCCTTTGGAGCGCCGCCAGTCATTTTGATTCCGGTGGGTTGGGCAAGCGCAACGGCCTATCGAGTCCTGAACTCGCACTTCGAACGACAGTTCAACCGCCGATAGACCCGAAGTACTTGACGGCAATCTGGTCGATCGTGCCCTTGGTCCTGATCGTGTGCAGGCCGAGAGCCGCGCCGATCGCCTTCAGGTCGAGCTCGGATTCGGACATTCCGCCGCGGGGGAGCCAGTAGAGCTCACGCCCCTCGACCGCGAGCCGGTCGTCGTCGCTCGACAGCGCCAGCGCCTCCTTGCGGGTCGCGGCCACGGGCTTCTGGGCCAGGAGCACCACCTGGACCTTGCCCTTCGAAGCCGCGAGGACGGACCGCTCGAACGGCTCGTGCGCAGCCATCGCCCGCAACTCGTCAGCGCTGCGCAGGAAGACCGGCACCTCGTAGCCCAGCGATTCCGCCAGCCCGGCTTCGATCTGCCCCCTCATCTCCGTCTCGTTGCCCTTCTCCTCAGCAAAGATCACGTTGCCGCTGGCCCGAAAGCAGGCAACCTCGGCGAAGCCCAGCGCCTCGAACTCCCGACGCAGCTCCTCGTTCTTGACCCGCCGGTTGCCGAGATTCATCCCGCGCAGGAAGGCGACGTAGCGCTCCATGTGGCCACCATACGATGGGCGGGTGAGCACCGACTTCGCCGAGCTTCCACCCGACCTGCCCGTCCCCGAGGACGACGGCGCCGCGAATCACCTGACCGGGCTGATGCTGCCGGAGCAGCAGCTTCCCTCCACCCTGGACGGTCCGGTCGACCTCGCGGCGTCCGGCCAGGAGCGACTCGTCGCCTACGTCTACCCGCGCACCGGCACCCCTGGCCGGCCCTCCCCCGCCGGTTGGGACGACATCCCTGGTGCCCGAGGCTGCACGCCGCAGAGTTGCGCCTACCGCGAAAGCCTCGCCGAGTTCTCGGCGCTCGGGGCAGCGGTGATCGGTATCAGCGCTCAGAGCCCCGGCGAACAGCGTGAGTTCGCGGAGCGCGAGCACATCCCGTTCCCCCTGCTCAGCGACAGTGACCTTCGGCTGGCCGACGCCCTGCGCCTGCCCACCTTCGAGGCTGAGGGGATGACCCTCTACAAGCGCCTCACCTTCGTAGCGGAAGGCGGCAAAATCATCAAGGCCTTCTACCCGGTCTTCCCGCCCGACCGCAACGCAGCCGACGTGCTGGCCTGGCTGGCCACCGGAGCCGACTGACCTGCGGCCGCCCCCACCGGTCCAATGGTGCAGCTCCCGCTTTCACGCGAAAGCAGTAGCTACGTCGACGAGAGCGACATTCCGATTGGGATCGCCTGCGGGATGCTGGACGGGCGAAGGCTTGGGAGGCGACATCGTCAGCCGCGGAAGCACCGCTTTGCGCGACGTATGCACTAGGCTCGATTGGGCGGCTACACGAGGAAGGGTGACTCGATGGCGACGACAGCACTTGGCGGCGGCGCGGATAGGTCGGTCGCGGACGAGCTCCGCAGGCTCGGTGTGAAAGGTGTCCTCGTGCAGATGGCCGAGCGCGGCCAGCTCCTCGCCGTGAAGTGCGAGATGCCGCAGTGCTACCACCACAAGGGGCGCGGCGAGTTCGATCAGGTCACGACGCCACGCACCAAGTGGGCCCCCTCGCCCGACCACTACCCGATCCTCAAGTCGGCCGGCGGGCACCTCCGCCCCGAGAACGTTCGACTTGCCCACATCTATTGCAACAAGCGGGACTATGGATGGCGGAAGCAGATCGGAACGCTGCTCGCGAAAGGCAAGTCCCTCGCCGAGATCGCCGAGGTCCTGAACAGGAAGGGTGTCCTCCCGGCCCACGGTACGAACCGATGGACGGCCGCGATGGTGCGCAAGGCCTACGTGTCCTAGGCCGGCCGTAGAAAACACTGCTGTTTCGCGCGAGAGGCGGCCTTTTCATCTATCTGTCAGATGTTGGCGGTTGGGGTGGGGTGCCCGTCGGGTTCGCGATCTTCTCCGCCGCGCTCTTGAGAGCATTGGCCATGGCCGCGGGATCAACGGTGTCAGCCACCGCCTGGCCCGCGGCGCTGGACACCGCCGGCTCGAGCTCAGCCGCAACCTGCTTTGCGAAGGAGCGTTGGTCTGAGGCGGCGATCCGCGCCTGAAGGACGAGTCGCGTGTAGATGTAAGTGACTAGAAAGCCGGCAATGAAAGAGCCGACGAGCAGAGCGATGGCGTACGCATCCGCTGCGTCGTCGTTCCCGAGGGCTGGAGCCAGCGTGTTCGTGGCGAAATGCCCGATGGAATTCACGAAGGTCGTGAGCTGAACGAGTGTCGCGCCAATCAGGACCTTCGTGAACCAGTCCGACATCTGCACCAGATTCGTATTCGGCCCCGCTGCGCCCGCATCGTCCTTCGACTCGGCTCCCCGTGGGACGCTGAAGAGGAAGCCCAGGAACGCTCCGAGGCCGAATGTCCCAGCCGCGACGATCAGGGAGATGCTGAGGACGGAGATCTTGTGGTCGCCGGCCAACGAAAACGCGACGATGCCAACCAGGACCGGGACTGCGAGGCCCAGAATGACGTTCCTGGTTCCAGGCTGCCCCTTCACGGGGGCGACCTCCGGGACTTGGATCTGAGTATCGCCTCGAGTCGGACTCGCCTCCACGGTGCGACCATCTCATCCAGGTGTCACATTTGTCAACCCCTTAAGGCCGTCGGGAGGCCGATTCCTCGACTGCCTTAGGCGCGGGCTTCTCTAATTGCGACCTTGTCCTGACGGCGTTCAAATTCTCCTCCGACATCGTCCGCCCGGTATCGCGTGAAGGCCACTTTTCCCTACGAAGCAGTATCCAGCGGGTTCCGCGGAGTCGCTGCCCCTATGCGCGAAAAGCAGCGCCTGACAAAGCGTGGCGGCAGGGACTGTACGTATGGAAGGTGGTGCCGCTTCGCGTGTCCCGCATCAGTCGTCGGTCGCGGGGTCGCTCCCTTGGGTCCTTTCAATGCGCCGGATCTCGACGAACGACATGCCGAACCGCCGAGCAATCTCGACCAGGATCCCGATGCCGATCAGGATGTAGAAGACGGTGAAGACTTTCATCCAAGAGTGTTCGAGAACGAGGTTCGGATCCGCGATACTCGACGTGGTCAGGGTGGCAACGGAGAAATAGAAACCATCGACGAGCTTCCAACCGTTGCCGAGCGTGTAGGTGACAGTGCCTATCGCGATCAGGAGTCCTCCTGCGCCGAGCACCGGACCGAAGTCGTCCTCCCGTAGGGCGTAGCGCATCGTCCGGCTTAGTCGCCGCCACATGAGCAGGGCCGAGATCACCGTTAGCTGGATTCGACCGCGGAGTCCCTCCTCCTACTCGATCCCGGATTCGCTCCTCTTCTGTCAGCGTCTCCGCGAGCACGGCCTGGGCCGCCTCGACCCGATCGGCGCGCACCATGATCCGGCGCGATCCCCCGTCCGGGTTCAGCAGGCCGATGCCGAGAGAGGGTCCGCTACGCCCAGCTGCCGCACGGCGCTGGAGATGCCCGCACTCTCCAGCAGACCCTGGATCATCTCGGCTTCAACCCGGTCGTTGGCATAGGCAATGCCAACCAGCTCCTCTCCACACCCATGTCCATGCCGCAATTTTGAACGTCTCGACAACGAGAGGCAAACAGGGGGCGAGTTAAACCCGCGGTGGAACCGACCTTTCCTGCGGGCTGTGAAATGGAGGCGCTCGCAAAGCGTCCGAACCGCCGCTGAGATCCCCCTAGAGGTCGATCTAGTCGAGGACTCCCCTCCTCCGGTCTACCAGCAGATCGCCGCGAGGGCTACGAAGCTACGAGATCAAGGATTGAGCGACCGGCGAATCGGCCAAGAGCTTGACGTCGATCCAAAGACTGCCGTGAAGGCGATTGGCTGGCTTGAGAAGCGCCGCCAGCATTCCCCTAGCTCAGATGGGTAGCTGGGGTTCTGGCTGCTCAGGAGTCGGAAAGGGAGCCATAACTGCGTTTAGGATACCGCGAACGCGCTCAGAATTCAAATGTCCCTCCCCATCTCATTCATCCATCTAGATGACCTTGCCAATATAGCGACGGCGGTCGCTGCGGTTGCCGCCGTCTTGCTCCTCATCGTCGCCGTCTGGGCTGGAAAGACCGCTCAAGCCCAGATTGCCGAGCAGCGCAGGATCGAAATGCGGCGTCGCGCTTATGACCACCTGGGGATCTTTAACAGTCGCGAATTTGCGGAAACAACCTCAAAAGCGGCAACCGTCCTGCGACTGTTCAAAGAAGAAAAGACCGCGCATAAAGCGATATGGGCGAAGCTGTCGGAGGCAGACAAAACGGCGGTTCAGATCTTCCTCAACTTTTATGAGGAGATCGCCACCGAGTACAACGCGGGCTTTCTAGACCGGACAGCTTCTGAGCCTCTGGTATTCGTGGCGGTGGTCATGTGGCAGCGATCTAAGGAGTTGGTCGAATGGCTTCGTCGTGGCGAACAGCGCTACCTAGAGCAATGGGAGGCGCTGTATCGAGAAAATGCCACCACCGCACTTGCCATGGGCAATTCAGAATAAATCCCCTAAAGAGACCGCGAAACTCGCCAGGCCTAGCTCAGCGCTCAATCCGCCTAGAGCCGGTTACTGAGGCAAAGAAACCCTTTTACCGCGCCAGGACTGCGATTGACACGCTCGCGCTAGTCGAACCCCCCTCGGCAAGACATCTGCGGAGGAGGGTTCGAGCGGCTTGCGTCAGTGGAGGCGGCCGGAATTGAACCGGCGTCCGAGGCCGTAGTGCGAAGGTGTCTACAGGTATAGCCGGCGCTTGATTCTCGTCTCCCGGGGTCCGCGCCGGCGGGCACTGCGGGAGACAGAGCCCTCTGAATTGTCCCCTGGCAGACGGGGCGATCCGCCTGGGTGAGCCCGCGTTCTGAAGCCGGCTGCCCCCTCCGCGGGCGGGAGAGGACCGACTCTCATCGCCTAGGTTCTAGCTAGGCGGCGAGGGCGAACTCATGGTCCGCACGTATTGGTTTTTGCCGGGGTTTAACGAGGCCTCCGGCAACCTCGACCTGCAACCGTTCGCACGGACCGACCACGTCGAAGCCTGTCGCCCCCGTGCTATGTGGACGGATTGTACGGAGTCGGGTAGGAATATCCGGTGGCTGACTTGCAGTTCGACGTGGTCGTGCTCGGCGCCGGGGCGCCGGGCGAGGTCTGCGCCGGGCGGCTTGCGGACGGCGGGATGTCGGTGGCGATCGTCGAGCAGCACCTCGTCGGCGGCGAGTGCTCCTACTACGCCTGCATGCCCTCGAAGGCGCTGCTGCGGCCCGCGGACCTGCTCGGCGAGGCGCAGCGGGTGCCCGGCGCGGAGGCGGTAACCGGGGGGCTCGACCCGCAGGCCGTCCTCGAGCGCCGCGACGAGGTGATCCACGACCTCGACGACTCCGGGCAGCTGCCCTGGCTGGAGGAACGCGGGATCGAGCTCTTCCGCGCCGAGGGCCGCATCGACGGCGAGCGTCGCGTGCGCGTCGGCGAGGACGTGCTCGCCGCGGCCAGGGCCGTCGTCGTCGCGACCGGCAGCGGCGCGGCGATGCCGCCGGTCGAGGGGCTCGACTCGGTCTCGGCCTGGAACAACCGCGAGGCGACGACCTCGAAGCGGGTGCCGGAGAGCATGATCGTGCTGGGCGGTGGGCCGGTCGGCTCCGAGCTGGCGCAGGCCTGGGCCGCACTCGGCACCAGGGTGACCTTGATCGAGGGAGAAGAGCGGCTGCTTCCGCGTGAGGAGCCCTTCGCCGGCGAGCAGGTAGCCGTGGCGCTGAGCGAGAGTCACGGCGTGGACGTGCGCACGGGCGTGAAGGCCACGAGGGTGAGTCGAGAGCGCGACGTCGTCACGGTCGTGCTCGACGACGGCGGGACCGTCGCCGCCACCGAGATCCTCATCGCCGTCGGCCGCAAGCCGCGCAGCGAAGGGATCGGCCTTGACTCCATCGGCGCCGGACCGGGCAAGGGCGGCTTCCTCGAGACGGACGACCGGATGATGGTCGGCGGTCGCGACTGGCTCTACGCGGTCGGCGACGTCAACGGCCGAGCCCTCTTCACCCACATGGGCAAGTACCAGGCCTGGGTGGCCGCCGAGAACGTCCTCGGGCATCCGGTCGAGGCCGTCGCCGAAGGGCTCGGCTCCCCCCGCGTCACCTTCACCGACCCTCAGGTCGCCGCCGCGGGGAAGACGCTGGAGCAGGCCCGCGAGGCGGGAATCGACGCCCGCGCCGTCGACATCCCCACCGACGGCACCGCCGGCGCGAGCTTCCAGGGCAAGGGAACCGGCGGCACCTCCCGCATCGTCGTGGACGAGTCTCGCAAGACGGTCGTCGGCGCCACCTTCACCGGCTTCGAGACAGCAGACTTCCTCCACGCGGCAACCATCGCCATAGTCGGTGAGGTGCCCCTCGACCGCCTCCGGCACGCCGTCGCCGCGTACCCGACCAGGAGCGAGGTCTGGCTGAAGCTACTGGAGGAGTACGGGCTCTAGCTGACGAGTTCCAGCCGGCGCCAGGCAAGGACGCAGGGAGCGTGGCGTGCTTCGCACGCGAGCGACCGAGGACGCCGCATGGCGCCGGCTGGGGCCGTCAGACCGTCGAGCGGCGCTTCAGGTCTTCGAGCAGGTCCTGCGGCAGGCCCGCGACCTCGTCGAGGTCGTCGACCGAGCCGAAGCGGCCGAGCCGCTCGCGGTGGGCGAGCAGGCGGGTCGCCTGGGTGACCGAGAGGTTCTCGGCCCGGAGCTGCTCGAAGGTGACCGAGTTGAGCTCGACCTTGCCGCTACCCGATGCCGCCGGCTGCGGTGGCTCCGGCGCGGGAGGCACCGGGGGCGAGGGCGGCTGAGGCGCCGGTGCCGGGGGCTCAGGCGGCTGGGGATCCGGTGAAGGAGGTTCAGGCGAAGGTGAAGGCGGGGTCGGTGGCTCCGGCACTGGGGGCGGCGCGGGCTGAGGCGACGGCGGGTCAGGCAAAGGCTGGGGAGATGAGGGCTGGGCACCCTGGCCCTGGACCGCCTGGATCACCGCCTGCTCGGCCTCGATGGCTCGCTGCTCGGCCTGGCGGGCTCGCTCTTCCGCTTGCGCGACGCTGTCGCGGATCTCGCGCAGTCGCCGTTCGCGCTCCTCCTCCTCGGACTTCAGCTTTGCCAGGCGCTCAGCCTCGGCGGCACGGCGCTCTGCTTCCCTGGTCCGCTCCTCGATCTGGCGCAGTCGCTCCTGCGCCTCGGCCATCGCCCGCTCCTGCGCCTCGCGCTCCTGCTGGAGGCGCTGCTCGGCGGTCTGCAGGCCGGCGCCTGCGGCGCCCAGCGGGGCCGTCGGCGGTGCACCGGGCTGGAAGGACTCCATCGGCTGGGTCGCCTGCCCTCCCTGGGCTGCAGCGGTGCGCTGCTCGGCTTCGCGCTGGAGCCGCTCGGCCTCCGCGATGCGGCGGTCGGCCTCGGCGCGAATGCGCTCCTCCTCACGCTGGATCTCCCCCACCTTCGCCTGCACCCTCTGCTCGGCGGCGGCAGGGCCGTCGTAGCCGGGAGGCGCCCCCTGCGGAGCCATCGCCGCCGGAGGGGGCGATGGGACCGGCGCGGCCGGGGGCTGCGGAGGGAGCGGTGGTGCAGCAGGCGGCATCGCCTGCAAGGGCGGTGCCTGGGGCGCTGGAGCCGGCTGGACCGGGGGCATGCCGGCCTGGGCAGCCTGACTCGCCTGCTGAAGCTGTTCGCGCTCGTGGGCGGCCCTGGCCTCAGCCAGCTGCCGCTCCGCCTTCGCCGCGTCCTTGCGCGCCCGGCGCCCGGAGCGGCTGCGTCCGCCAGGCGGGCTGAAGCGGCGTTCGGCGCGTTTCGCAGCCCGTTCTTCCCGCCTGCGCTTCGACTCTGCCTGACGGCGTTTGCGATGCTCGACCCGCGCGGCGCGCTGCTGTTCGCGCGCCTGCTTGCGCCTCTCCTTTGCGCTCGCCCGCAACACCGGGGGGAGGCGGCGGGGGAGCGGCCGCCGGGACCTGCACCGTGGACAGCTCGGCGGTCTGGGACGTGGATGCGGCGGCGGGCACCGACCCGGTGGGCGGCCTTGGAGAGGTAGCGGAGGGCGCCGGCGCGCCGGCCTGCTTCTTCGCCTTCTCCTTGCTGCGGCGCTGGGTGATGCTGACGATCAGCAGGAGCAGCAGGATCGCCGCCACGAGGCCGCCGACGAAGTACTGGATGTTGTCGCTGACGAAGTCGCCGGCTTCACTCGGGAAGGAGGCGGCCTGCGCCTGCGCGGGGGCGACCAGGGCCACGGCGAGCGCCAACACTGGGAGCACCAGGGCAGAACGGAATCGCATGCCCCCGAAGCTACCTCATCCGGCTCTTGAATTCGCGCTCGACCTCGCGGCGCACGTCGCGCTCCGCGATCTCGCGGCGGCGGTCGCGCCCCTCCTTGCCCCGTGCCAGGGCAAGCTCGACCTTCGCGCGCGAGCCCTTGAAGTAGACCCGGGTCGGGATCAGCGTCAGCCCCTTCTCCGCAGTCTTGCCCACCAGCCTTTCGATCTCGGCCCGGTGCAGAAGCAGCTTGCGCGGGCGCTCGGGCTCGTGGTTCTCGCGGCTGGCCGGCTCGTAGGGCGGGATGTGGAGGTTGCGCAGCCACACCTCGCCCCGCTCGACGACCGCGTAGGCGTCGCTCATCTGCGCCTTGCCGTTGCGCAGGGACTTCACCTCCGATCCCCGCAGGACGATGCCCGCCTCCATCTTCTCGATCGGTTCGAACTTCTGCCGGGCACGGCGGTTGGTGGCGACGTCGCCCGAAGCGGGCTCTCGCTTCTTCTTGGACTTCTTAGCCATCGACGATCCCCAGGTCGACCCGGCCGCGTGGCGCTTCCACTCCCGTCACCCGGACGGATATCGGATCCCCGAGACGCAGGGCGGCACCGGACTCGCGGCCGACGAGGGCCGTCTCGGTCTCGTTCAGCTCGAATCGCTCGCCCGCCATCGTGCGCGCGGGCACGAAGCCCTCGTAGACGTCACCCAGCTCCCCGCCGAAGGCGATGAAGGCGCCGGCCCGGACCACACCCGAGACCTCGCCGGCGAACACCGCCTCCGTCCCCCGCTCGCCGAGCTCGCGCTCCAGCAGGTAGGCCGCGCAGACGTCGTCGGCACCGCGCTCGATCTTCGCCGACTCGCGCTCCCGCTCGCTGCAGTGCCAGGCCACCTCGCGCGCTTCGGCCGCCCGCGGCGCCTCCTCTCCCTCGCCCAGGGCCGCCAGCAGCGCGCGGTGGACCAGCAGGTCGGGGTAGCGGCGGATCGGCGAGGTGAAGTGGCAGTAGGCGGGGCTGCCCAGGCCGGCGTGGCCGCTGTTGCGGTCGCTGTAGGAAGCCTGCATCAGGGAGCGGAGCACGAGCGATGTATACGCCTCGCGACCGTTCCCGCGCCGCGCCGCCTCCTCGATCACCAGCCGGCTCGCCTCCGCCGCGACCTCCCCCGCCTGGCCCGGCGCCAGGCCCTGGCGCAGCGGCGGTGTCGGCACGCCCAGCGCATGCAGCTGCTCGACCAGGCGCTCGATCCGGCTGGGGTCCGGCTGGGCGTGGACCCGGTAGATCGGCGGGCACCCGTTTGCGCTCGAGCAGCTGGGCGACCTGTTCGTTGGCGAGGATCATCAGCCGCTCGATCAACCGGTGGGACTCGGTCTGGGCGACCGAACGCGCGCCGGTGACGTTCCCCTCTACATCGAAACGGAACTCCGGCTCGAAGGACTCGACGTCGAGGCTGGTCGTCCCGCGATGCTCGCCGAGAGCCGCGGCCACCTCGCGGGCCACCGCCAGCGGCTCGGCGACGTCCTCCGGCGCGCGCGTCGCGACCGTCGAAGACCAGGTCGAGCTGGTCGTAGTCGAGGCGCGCGTGGGAGCGGATGCGGCTGCGGTAGAAGCTCGCCGACCGCGGCGTGCCGCGACGGACCGAGCTCGATCTCGGCCGTCACCGCGAGCCGCTCCACGCCCGGCGCCAGGCTGCACGCGTCCTCGCTCAGCGCGCGAGGCAGCATCGGCTCGACGGTGCCCGGCACATAGGTGCTGTTCGCGCGCCGGCGCGCCTCGAGGTCGAGCGGCGAGCCGGGCCGCACGTGGGCGGCGACGTCGGCGATGTGGATCCAGACGCGTGCCGCCGTCGCCCTCGCGCCGCGCCGAAACCGCGTCGTCGAAGTCGCGCGCGCGTGGCGGGGTCGACGGTGAAGGTCGGCAGCCCGGTCAGGTCGCGGCGGCGGATCGCCGCTGGCCTCGGCGGCATCGGCGGCGCGTCCGGCCTCGACCTCGATCGCGGCCGGAAAGCCCCGGCGCCCGAGCCCCTCCGCCAGCAGCGCTTCGACCGCCTCGCGGGCGTTCTTCGGCTGCGCTTTCTCTCGACCCCTCCCCCGCGCCCGCTGGCGAGCGCGGTAGTAGCGCCAGTCGCGCTTGCTCACTTCTTTTCCTGCGCCGCCAGCACCTCCAGGGCGCGGTCGAGCGCCTCGTCGCGCGCGGTCCGGGGCAGGTCGCGCGCCCGGACGTCGGGATGGATGCCCCGACTCTCGGCGAGGTTGACTCCGTCCGGGGTGAAGTACTCGCCGATCGTCAGCTTCAGGGCGCCGCCGTTGGAGAGGCCGACCTCCTGCTGGAAGACGCCCTTGCCGAAGGAGCGGGTGCCGACCACGGCGGCGCCGGCGTTCGTCGGCAAGCGCCGCGGCGAGGATCTCGGCCGCCGAGGCCGTGCTGCGATCGATCAGGACGACCGTCGGCACGCTCCCTGAGGTTGTCGCCCACGGTCTTGTAGACGGCGCTCCCCTGGGTGCGCGACTCGGTGCGTGACGACGACTTCTCCCTCGGGCAGGAAGATGCTCGCGGTGAGCACCGCCTCGTCGAGCAGGCCGCCGCCGTTCGCGCGCAGGTCGAGCACGATCCCTTCCACGCCTTTGCGCTCCAGCTTCTCGACCGCGTCGCGCAGCAGGCCATGGACCCCTTCGCTGAAGCTGAGCATGCGGACGTAGCCGAGCTTGCGCCCGCCGACACGCTTGACCTCGCTGCTCACCACCGGCAGCGCGATCTGAGCCCGGGTTATCTCCAGCTCGCGGACCCGCCCGGCCGAGGGCCCGCGCACCCCGATCGTGACCTCGGTGCCTTCCGGGCCCTTGATCTTCTCCGTGGCGAGCTCGCTGCTCTTGCCGGCGATCGACTTGCCGTCGACCGAGACGATCACCTCGCCGACCTTCAGCCCCGGCCTCCTGGGCCGGCGAGTCGGGGAGGACACGATCGATGCGCAGCCCCGGCTTCACCTCTTCGACGGTGAGGCCGATCCCCGAGAAGCGCCCCGAGATCGCTTCCTTGAAGCGCGCCAGCGCGTCCGGGGAGAAGTAGTCGGAGAAGCGGTCGTCGTAGCGGCGGCGCAGCTCGCGGACCATGCCCTGCAGCGAGGCGTTGGTCAGCTCGTCGGTTCCGACCGGCCGGTAGTAGTTGTCCTCGATCAGTTCGGTCGCTTCGGCGGTCAGCCCGGCCGAGTCGTCGACGAAGTGGTCGCGGAGGAATTCGGGCAGCTGCGCGGGGTGGCCGCCGAGCCAGATGCCGGCGCAGAGGACGACCGCCGCCGTCACGGCGAGGGCCGCGATCCGCGCTCGCCGTCATCGGGGCGTTCAGACCTTCAGGAAGCGGCGCAGCGTGACGCCTGAGCCGATCGCCGAGACCAGCACCGCCGCCCCGAAGAGGATCGCGACCAGCGCCGGGAAGGAGAGGGTGCTGTTGTTCTGCGCCGCCAGGAAGGAGAAGGTGCTGCTCAGCGGGTCGACGATCGTGATCTTGCCCAGCCACAGGATCAGTATGGCCAGGAGCGCCGCCCGCGAAGCCGACGACGACGCCCTCGATCATGAACGGCCAGCGGATGAACCAGCGGGTCGCGCCGACCAGCCGCATCACCTCCACCTCGCGGCGCCGGGTGTAGATCGAGAGCCGGATCGTGTTGCCGACCAGCATCAGCGAGGCGAGGATCAGCAGGGCCGTGATCACCGTCAGCACGATCTTCAGCGCGCTGGTCACCTGCTCGATCTGCTGGGACTCCTGCTGGCGGTCGAAGATCTCCTGGACGATCGGCGAGATCGGCTTCGGCTTGCCGTTCGGGCCCGGCGGCATGATCGCCGCCCGCACCGCGTCGAGGTTCGCGGCATCGTCGGCCTTGATCTGGAAGTTCGCCGGCAGCGGGTTGTCGTGGAGCTGGCCGAGCAGGTCCTCGCTCTTGCTCCTTGCCGAGGTCGTCTTCGAGTTCGGCGAGCGCCTCGCGCCTTGGTGATCAAGTCGACCGACTCGACGTGCGGGATCGCTTCGAGCTCGGCCTGCGAGCGCCGCGATTTCGGCCTGGGTCGCGTCGTCGTAGATCGCAGCCCGGAACTCGAGGCTGCTCGCGCACCTGACTCGCTCTTCGCCTGCGTCGTCTGGAAGACCGGGATCAGGACCCCGAGCAGGATCACGGTGACGACCGTGGTGACGATCGCCGCCATGCTCGGCGCGCCGTTGCGGCGCAGCGCGCGGAATGCCTCCTGGGTGAAGAAGAAGAATCGCGACATCAGAAGAGGCTCGAGTCGTGTCCGTTGGTCTGGCCCTCGGGGGCGACGCCCATCTCGGCCCGCATCCGCACGCCGAACTCGGTCGTCGACTCCTCGGTGTAGCCGCCGCTGACCTCGTCGCGGACGACGCGGCCCTCGTAGAGCTCGATCACCCGGCGCTGCATGTTGTCGACCATCTCGCGGTCGTGGGTGACGACGACGACGGTCGTGCCGGTCTTGTTGATCCGGTAGAGCAGCTGCATCACGCCGATCGAGGTGACCGGGTCGAGGTTGCCGCTGGGCTCGTCGGCGAGCAGCAGCGGCGGGTGGTTGACGAAGGCGCGGGCGATCGAGACTCGCTGCTGCTCGCCGCCGGAGAGCTGGTCGGGGTAGCTGTGCAGCTTGGTCGAGAGGCCGACCAGGCGCAGGATCTCCGGCACCTGGCGTGCGGATCTGGGCGCGGCTGGCGCCGATCACCTGCAGCGCGTAGGCGACGTTGTCGTAGACGGTGCGGTCGGGCAGCAGCTTGAAGTCCTGGAAGACGGTGCCGATGTTGCGCCGCAGCTGCGGGATCTTCTTCTCCGGCAGGGCGCCGATGTCGCGCCCGGCGATGCGGACGCTGCCCTCGGTAGCCGACCTCGTCACGGATCAGGGTCTTGATCAGCGTCGACTTGCCGCAGCCGGTCGGGCCGACGAGGAAGACGAACTCGCCGCGGTCGATCGGCCAGCGAGACCCGGTCGAGCGCCATGTGGCCGCCCGGGTAGACCTTGGTCACGTCGCGCAGCTCGATGATCGGGCTTGCCGCCGGCGCGCGGTCGCTGCGGCTCCTCGCCGCCCGTCTTTCCCTTTCGCATCTGGCCATGCGCCGCGGATCCTTCTCCGGAGACAGGGTGACTCCTGCGCACCCTCGGGCGCGCAACTCCCCGCCCAACCGCAGATGAGCGAAAGCTTAGCGAATTGTTAGCGAACGCTAGTAATAGCGCTCGGCCGCAGCGACGACGCTTGCCGCGTCGATGCCGGCGGCCGCGAGCAGGTCCGCCGGGGGGCCGCTGCCGGGACGCTCGGTGACGGCGAGGCGACCGAGCGGCGTGCGCGGCGCCCGCGTCGGCGAGGATCGCCGGCGACGGTCTCGCCGATCCCGCCCTCGGCCCAGTGGTCCTCGACGGTGACGATCGCCCCGGTCTCCTCGGCCGCCTCGAGGACGGCGGCGGCGTCGACCGGCTTGACCGAGTAGAGGTCGATCACGCGGGCGGCGATCCCCTTGCCGGCGAGCTCGTCGGCGGCGGCGAGGCATTCGTGCAGGGTGATGCCGGCGCCGATCAGGGTCACGGCATCTCCCTCGCCGGAGCGCAGCGTGCGGCTGCCGCCGATCTCGAAGCTCCTCGCCCGCCTCGTAGAGCACCGGCGTCGCCTCGCGGGTCGTGCGCAGGTAGCTGATGCCGCGGTGCTCGCGCATCGCGTCGAGCAGGCTGAACCGCCTGGTTGGCGTCGCTCGGGTAGAGGACGACGCTGCCGAGGACGGCGCGCAGGGAGGCGATGTCTTCGAGCGCCATCTGCGAAGGGCCGTCGGGGCCGATCGAGACGCCGACGTGGGATCCGCAGAGCTTCAGGTCGGCGTCGGAGATCGCCGCCATGCGGACGAAGTCGTAGGCGCGGCTGAGGAAGGCGCCGAACGAGGAAGCGAACGGCTTCCAGCCGCGGGTCTGCAGGCCGACCGCGGCGGCGACCATCTGCTGCTCGGCGATGTACATCTCGAAGAAGCGGTCCGGGTGCTTGGCGGCGAAGCGCTCGGCGTAGGTCGAGTTGCCGACCTCGCCGTCGAGCGCGACGACCTTCTCGTCGATCGAGCCCAGCCAGGCAAGAGCGTCTCCGTAGGCGCCGCGGGTCGCGACCTTCTCGCCGAGCTCGTAGCTCGGTCGCTCGACCGCCGCCCGCTCGATCTCGAACGGCTTCGGCTCGGGCGGCGACGGAAACCCTGACGCTGAGCGAGCGGATGCCGCCCAGCTCCTCGACCGCCGCCTCGGGGTCGGCGAGCGGCTTGCCGTGCTGGTTCTCCTTGTCCTCGACCGCGGCGACGCCCGCGCCCTTCTTGGTGCGGGCGAAGATCACCGCGGGACGTCCGGCCTCCTGCGCGCGCGCGTAAGCGGCGTCGATCGCCTCGAAGTCATGGCCGTCGATCTCCTGCACGTCCCAGTCGCAGGCCGCGGCACGGGCGGCAAGCTTCGAGGTGTCCCACTCGTGCATGGTCGGGCCGCGCTGGCCGAGCCGGTTGACGTCGACGATCGCGATCAGGTTGTCGAGCCCGGCGTAGCCGGCGTGCTCGAAGGCCTCCCACATCGAGCCCTCGGCCAGCTCGGAGTCGCCGCAGAGCACCCAGACCCGCAGGTCGGAGCGCTCCAGGCGCGAGGCGGCGAGCGCGATCCCGACCGAGATCGGCAGGCCCTGGCCGAGCGAGCCGGTGGCGACGTCGACCCAGGGCAGTTCCGGGGTCGGGTGGCCCTGCAGGCGCGAGCCGAACTCGCGGAAGGTGAGCAGCTCCTCGTCGTCGATGGCGCCGGCGGCCTTGTAGAGCGCGTAGAGGAGCGGCGAAGCGTGACCCTTGGAGAAGACGAGGTGGTCGTTCGCCTTGTTCTCGGGCGCGTCGAAGTCGTAGCGCAGGTAGCCGGAGAACAGGACCGCCATCAGGTCGGCGGCCGACATCGATGAGGTCGGGTGACCGGAGTTGGCCGCAGCCGCGGCGCGGACCGAGTCGACTCGCAGCTGCTGGGCCAGTTCGTGCACGGAGCGGGACAATAACTGGCGCTAACCGATCGCGACCATGCGCTCGATCGGCAGCTTCGCCCGCTCGGCGATCTCCGCCGGGACGCTGACCTCGAACTTCATCTCGCGCAGGCTGTCGCGCAGCTTCGGCAGCGTGATCATCTTCATGTACTTGCAGAAGGCCATCCGGTTTGCCTCGATCAGGTTCGCCTGCGGCGCGGCTTGCCGAAGCGGATAGAGCATGCCGTTCTCGGTGGCGACGACGAAGCTGCCTTCGGGGTGCTCTTCGACGTGCTGGAGCATCCCCGAGGTGGAGAGCATGTGGACGCCCTCGGGCTCGATGTCACCGGCCGCGACGTACTCCATCGCCTGGGTGGCGCAGCCGCACTCGGGGTGGATCAGGAACTCGGCCTCGGGGTGCTCGGCTCGGGTCTGCACGATGTCGTCGGGGCGAATGCCCGCGTGGACGTGGCACTCGCCGTCCCAGATATGGAAGCGGGAGCGCCGCTCGGGGTCCTCGCGGATCCCGGTCTCGCGCTCGACGAACGCCCCCAGCCACATGTCGGGGCCGAAGAGGATCTCGGTCTCGGGCCCGTGCTCGGCCCAGATGTGCTCGACGACCTTTACCGCGTTGGAGGAGGTGCAGCAGTAGTCGGTCTCGGCCTTCACCTCCGCCGAGGTGTTGACGTACATGACGACCAGCGCGCCGGGGTGCTCGGCCTTCCAGGCCCGCAGCTGCCCGGCGTCGATCGAGTCGGCGAGCGAGCAGCCGGCCTCGAGGTCGGGGATCAGCACGGTCTTCTCGGGCGAGAGGATCGAGGCGGTCTCGGCCATGAAGTGGACGCCGCAGAACGCGATCGCGTCGGCGTCCGTCGCCGCCGCCTCGCGGGAGAGACCGAGCGAGTCGCCCATGTTGTCGGCGACGTCCTGGATCTCGGGCAGCTGGTAGTTGTGGGCGAGGATCACCGCGTTGCGCTCGGCCGCAAGCGCGCGAACCTCAGCGCTCAGGGCAGCGACCTCTTCGGGCGAGAGAGCGTCCGGAGTTGTGGGTTGGATCGTCGGGAGCTCTTGCACGAGCCCTTCCTTTCCTGATGTTCGCTGGCCCGGCACGGGTGCCTTGAACCAGTCGAATGAACGTCGTTCAAGTCTACCCTCTCGGCATGCCCGAGTTGCCTGAGGTCGAGATCACGGTGCGGCGGCTGAACACCAGTCTGTCTGGGGCCTGTGTTGAGTCGGCCGTGGCCCCCGGGATGAACGTCATGAAGACGTTTGAGCCGGCGCTGGGCGAGCTTGCCGGTCGCCAGGTGACGGGGGTTCGACGGGTCGGGAAGATGCCGGTTGTCGAGTTCGGAGATCTGGCGCTGCTGATCCATTTGATGTCGGCGGGCCGGTTGCGGGTCTTCGGGAAGCGGGCGTCGCTGAAAGACAGGGCCTCCCGGGTGCTGGTGCGGCTGGACGACGGGCGGGAGATGCGGCTGCGGGAGTTCGGGACGAAGCAGCGCGCCTGGGCGAAGCTGCTGCCGGCGGAGGCGGTGGCGGAAGACGAGGCGGTTGCGCGGCTGGGGCCGGAGGCCTGGCCGGCACCGCCGCTCGACGCCTTCGCCGCGCTGATCGACCAGCCGCGCCACCTGCATCCGCTGCTCCGCCACCAGGGCGACATCGCCGGGATCGGGCGCTCGTGGGTCGACGAGGTCCTCTGGGAGGCGCGGCTCTCGCCCTTCAGGAAGGGGTCGGAGCTGAGCGACGAGGAGGTCGCGCGCCTGCATGCCGCCCTCCACGTCCTCGGCGACGCGATCGACCGCTACGAGGAGACGATCGGCGAGGAGCTGCCCGACAAGCTGCCGATGCCGCTGCGGGTCCACAAGCGCGAGGGCGAGCCCTGCCCGCGCTGTGGCACGACTATCGAGGCCGTCTTCTTCTCTGAGCACCAGACCAACTACTGCCCGAAGGAGCAGACCGGCGGCCGCGTGCTCAAGGACCGCCGCCTCTCGAAACTGCTCAGGTAGCCGACTCGATCAACATGCTGAAGTCGAGCGTCGGCGCTGAGTGGGTGAGGGCCCCTACCGAGATGAAGTCGACGCCGGTTTCGGCGACGGAGCGCACGGTCTCCAGGGTGACGCCGCCGGAGGCCTCGAGCGAAGGGCCCTTGTTGCCGGCGTTCTCGTCGCGCAGCTTCACCGCTCCCCGCAGCGTCGCCGCGTCCATGTTGTCGAGCAGCAGCACGTCCGCCCCGGTGCCGAGGGCGTAGGCGACCTCGTCGAGGTTGCGGCACTCGACCTCGACCGCGAGGTCGGGATGTGCGCTGCGAGCGCCGTACACCGCCTTGGCGAGGCTGCCCGCGAGGGCGATGTGGTTCTCCTTGATCAGGATCGCGTCGTAGAGGCCCATCCGGTGGTTGCGGCCGCCGCCGGCAAGGACCGCCGCCTTCTCCAGCTCGCGCAGCCCGGGGGTCGTCTTGCGCGTGTCGAGGATCGCCGCGCCGGTGCCGGCAACCGCGTCGACGAAGCGCGCCGTCAGCGTCGCGACGCCGGAGAGGTGACCGAGGAAGTTGAGCGCGGTGCGCTCCGCCGCCAGCAGCGCCGCGGCCGGGCCGCCGGCGAAGAGGACCTCGGCCGGCACCGAGTCCCGCCACTGACCCTCGACGACGAGGTTGTCGACGTCCTCCACCCCGCACTGCCGCATCGTCTCGGCAACGACGCCGAGGCCGTGGACCACCCCCGGCTGCTTCTGCACGATCCGCGCCCGCCCCCGCGCCCCTTCGGGCACGGTCGCCTCAGCCGTCACGTCGCCGGTACCAACGTCCTCCGCCAGCGCCCGCGCCACGATCTCCTCAAGCGACTCCATCACCCGCCGCACCCTAAATCAGCCGCTGACTTCGCACTTATACGGCGTATAGCACCGAAAAAGACGAAGTCAGCAAAGAGGGCCCTCACGTTCCGGACCGCCGGGGCGTTTAATTCCATGAGTTGACCTCCCTGCCGCCGTTTCAGAATCTGCTCGACGAACACGCCGCCGACGTGATGGGCGTGCTGCGCGGGGCCGTGGGCCGAGTCGACGCCGAGGATTGCTTCCAGGAGACGTTCCTGGCGGCACTGCGTGCGTACCCCGCCCTGAACGACGCATCCAACCTGCGCGGCTGGCTGCTGACGATCGCCCACCGCAAGGCGATCGACCACCACCGCGGCAACGGGCGCCGTCCCCTGCCGGTGGCCGACGTGGCCGAGGTGGCGACCGAGGATCCGGTCCCAAAAGAGGACGGCATCTGGGAACTGGTCGGAGCCCTGCCGCCCAAGCAACGCGCCGCGGTCGCCCTGCGCTACGCCTGCGACCTTCCCCACGCTGAGATCGCCGCGGCCCTGGGCTGCTCGCCCGAGGCGGCGCGCCGCAGCCTGCACGAGGGAATGAAGAGACTGAGGAAGGAGCTGGCATGAAGGCATCCCTGCAACGCCTCGCCGAACGGGCCGAGTCCGAAGGCCTCCTCGACGTCGCCTACACCACCGTCGACTCGCCCTTTGGCCCGCTGCTGATCGCCGCCACCCCCAAGGGGCTCGTGCGCGTGAACCTGCCCGCGTACGACCCCGAGGAGACGCTGGAGGAGCTGGCGAAGCAGGTCTCGCCCCGGGTGCTCGAGGTCCCGGCCCGCCTCGACGAGGCCAGGCGCGAGCTCGACCTCTACTTCGACGGCAAGCTGACCGAGTTCGACCTGCCGATCGACTGGCAGCTCACCGACGGCTTCCGCAAGAAGGTCCAGCGGGCGATCAACCGCATCCCCTACGGGCAGACCCGCACCTATACGGACATGGCTCGCAGTGCCGGCAACGAGCGCGCGGTTCGCGCCGCCGGCACCGCCTGCGGCTCCAACCCGATCCCGATCGTCGTCCCCTGCCACCGCGTCTTGCGCAGCGGTGGCGGGCTCGGAGGCTACGGGGGCGGGCTGCCGATGAAGGAAGAGCTGCTGAAGCTCGAGGGCGTGCTTTAGCTTTAGACGGGTTCTTAGCCCAACATCCGAGCCGGACCTAAAGTTTCCCAGTGAGAGGCCGATTCTGGCTGCATGACGCAGACTCAGGACCGACTCCCGTCCCTTCTCACGCCACCCGCCCACCTCCTCCTCATGCTCGGCGCGACGCTCGCGGTCGCGCTGCTCGGCATCGCGCTGCTTGCGCGTCCCGCCGTCGCGGCCTCCTCGACGGCTCCCCAGACCCAGGCGGTCGCTGCCGAAGAAGAATGGGAAGAAGAATGCGAAGAGGAAGAATGCGAAGAGGAAGCCTGGGAAGAAGTCGAAGGCGAAGACGACGGCGGCTGGGCTCAGGTCTTCGACGAAGAAGAAGCCCCGGAAGTCATCGCGCCTACCCCTCAGGCCGAGTGTCCGCTGGACAACGTCAAGCCCAAGGCGGTCTTCGAACGCGATCGCGGCAAGCTGCGCCTGGTCCTCCGCTACACGGCTGAGAGCCCGGCCAAGGTCGGTGTCGACTTCTGGCTCAAGGGCGGCAAGGGCGCGACAGGCGGGCATCGCTCCTCGCAGCGCCGGCTCGAGGAGACCGGGGTACTGAGCCTGGGCCGCCACATCGACGAGAGGGCCCAGGGCAAGTCAGGCAACGGCGGCGTGGTGATCGTCCAGCTGAAGGCTCCCGCGGCACCGTCCAACTGCCGATCCCAGGTAACCAAGCGGCTCGCCATCGGGCATGCCGGGCACGCGGTCTCCTCTGGGCGACTTGCGCGCGCCAGCTGACGCCGCCGCCCGGCCGGACAACGCGGATCAGTTCGCAGCCGAGGCTGCGGTCTTGTTGAGAAAATCGCGGACGAAGTCGTCGAGATCGCCGTCGAGAACGCGCTGGGCGTCTCCGGCCTCGTGGCCGGTGCGATGGTCCTTGACCCGCTGGTCGGGATGGAGGAAGTAGCTGCGGATCTGCGACCCCCAGGCGACGTCCTTGACCTCGCCGCGCACCTTCGCAAGCTCCTCGGCCCGCTTGCGCTCCTCGAGCTCAATCAGCTTCGAGCGCAGGAACTGCATCGCCATCGCCTTGTTCTGGGTCTGAGAGCGCTCGTTCTGGCACTGCACGACGACGCCGGTGGGGATGTGGGTGATCCGCACCGCCGAGTCGGTCTTGTTGACGTGCTGCCCGCCGGCGCCGGAGGCGCGGTAGGTGTCGACGCGCAGGTCGGCATCGTCGATCTCGACCTCGACGCCCTCGTCGACGAGCGGCCCGACGTCGAGCTGGGCGAAGCTGGTGTGGCGACGTGCGGAGGAGTCGAAGGGGGAGATCCGCACAAGCCGGTGGACGCCGCGCTCGGCGGCGAAGAGACCGTAGGCGTTCTCGCCGCGGGCGATGAAGGTCGCCGACTTCAGCCCCGCCTCCTCTCCGGGAGAGGCCTCCTTCATCTCGATCTCGAAGCCGCGGCGCTCGGCCCAGCGCAGGTACATCCGCAGCAGCATCTCTGCCCAGTCCTGAGAGTCTGTGCCGCCGGCGCCGGCATGAACGGTGACCACGGCGTCGCCGGCGTCGTACTGACCGCTGAACAGGCGGGCCTCTTCGAGCTCGTCGAGCCGGCGCTCGACCGTGGCGAGCTGTGCGCTCAGCTCAGCCGCCATCTCCTCGTCCTCCTCGGCCATCTCCGCCAGGTCGCCCAGATCGGCGACCCCGGCTTCGAGCTCGCGAAAGGTCTTCAGCCTGCCCTGCGCGCGCGAATGTGCGGCGGAGGTGCGAGCGGCGGCCTCCTGGTCGTCCCAGAAGCCCGGGCGCTGCATCTCGGCCTCGCGGCGCTCTATCTCGGCTTCCAGCGACGCCGGGTCAAAGGTAGTCCGCGAGCAGCTTCAACTGGCCGCGGATCTCGGCGAGCCGCGCCGGCACCGATTCGGTTGACGCGGTCTCGGCCATGGGCCAACTCTACTGAGCGCCGACACCGTGATCGAAGCCACCGGCATGCAGGGCCTCGGCCCGGTCCTCGAACGGCCTCCAACTGCAGATCTTGTGGTCGCGCAGCTCGAACAGCCAGGCCATCTCGTCCTCCCCAGCCGGAGAACCGTCCTCGTCCCAGTGCCACAGACGCCGGATCAGCGCCACGGCGCGATCGGTGTCCTCGTAGAGCTCCTCCAGCTCGATGGTCTGCTGGACGCCGCCCGGGGGACGAGTTGCCCACAGCCGCGCGGCATCCCTCCCCTTCCGCAGCCCCTTCATCGAATGAAGCTCCACCTCAGGATCGAGCGCCGCAACGAACCCATCCAAATCGCGCTCGTTGAAGGCACGAATGAACTCTCGTACCGGGTCGTGGCTCAAGGGGCGCTACGCACCGTGGCACTTCTTGAACTTTTTGCCGGACCCGCACCAGCAGGGGTCGTTGCGGCCGATGTTCTCGTGCTCGCCCTTGACGACGGTCTCGACCACCTCGGTGGCGCCGTTGCCGCCCGCGCCCGGCCCGGCAACCGCTTCGATCTGCCCGGCGCCCACTCCCGCTCCCGCCGCGACCTGCTGCAGCGCCGAGGGCTGGCTGTCCGGAGTGCCGCCGGAGTAGGAGAGCGCCGCCGGCGCGTTGCCCCCGGTCTGCAGGGCTGGCTGATCCTGAGAGGGGGCGACCTCCACCTCGACGTGGAAGATCAACTTGCTGAACTCCTCCCAGATCGAGTTCATCAGCTCCTCGAACATGGCGAAGCCCTCGTTTTTGTAGGCGACGAGAGGGTCGATCTGGGCGAAGCCGCGCAGGTGGATGCCCTCGCGCAGGTAGTCCATGTCGTAGAGGTGCTCACGCCAGCGGTTGTCGATCACCTGCAGCAGGATCGAGCGCTCCAGGTAGCGCATCAGCTCCTCGCCGAAGAGGGCTTCCCGCTCGTCGTATGCGTTCATCGCGTCGTCGTCGAGGGTGTCTTTGAGCCTCTCGCGGTCGACCGTCTCCGGCGCCATCGCGCCGACCTCGACGCTCACCGGCCAGATCTGGCGCAGCTGCGTCTCCAGGTCGGGCATGTCCCATTCGTCGAGCACGTCGCCGGGGGTGTACTGGTCGACGAGGCGCTCGATCACCCCCTCCATCTCGTCGCGCGCGACGTCCGACATGTCGCGCCCTTCGAGGATCTCGCGCCGGTATTTGTAGACGATGCGGCGCTGCTCGTTCATCACGTCGTCGTACTCGAGCACCCGTTTGCGGATCAGGAAGTTCTGTTCCTCGACCTTCTTCTGCGCCCCCTCGACGGTTTTCGTCAGCATGCCCGCCTCGAGCGGCATCTCACCGCCCTCCTCGTCGACGGGTCCGAGCCGGTCGAGGATTTTGTAGATGCGGTCGCCGGCGAAGAGCCTGATCACGTCGTCTTCGGCGGAGAGGAAGAAGCGCGTTTCGCCGGGGTCCCCCTGCCGGCCGGCTCGGCCGCGCAGCTGGTTGTCGATGCGGCGCGACTCGTGGCGCTCGGTGCCGCAGATGTAGAGACCGCCCAGATCGCGTACTTCTTCGGCCTCCGCCGCGCAAAGGGGCTCCAGCTCGGCGATCTTGGCCGCGAGCGCCTCGTCGTAGCCCTCCTCGCCGGTGTTCATGCCCTTCTTCTTCAGCTCGTGGATCGCCAGCTGCTCGGGGTCGCCGCCGAGCTTGATGTCGACCCCGCGACCCGCCATGTTGGTCGCGATCATCACCGCGCCCTTGCGCCCGGCCTGTGCGATTCGCTCGCCCTCTCGCTCGGCGTGCTCAGGCTTGGCGTTGAGGACCGCGTGCTCGATCCCCTGGCGCTTCAGCTCGCCCGAGATCATCTCCGAGACCTCGACCGAGACGGTCCCGACCAGGATCGGCTGGCCCTTCTCGTGCCGGGCGACGATCTCCTCCAGCACCGCCTTCCACTTGCCGTCCTTGGTTTTGAAGATCTGGTCGTTCTGGTCGGCCCGGACCATCTGGCGGTGGGTCGGGATCTCGACCACCGGCACTTTGTAGATCTTCATGAACTCGGTCGCCTCGGTCAGCGCCGTGCCGGTCATCCCGGAGAGCTTGTCGTAGAGGCGGAAGTAGTTCTGCAGGGTGATCGTGGCGAGCGTCTGGTTCTCCTCGCCGATCGCGACGCCCTCCTTCGCCTCGACCGCCTGGTGCAGGCCCTCCGACCAGCGGCGCCCCTCGAGGATGCGGCCGGTGAACTCGTCGATGATCATCACCTGGCCGTCGATGACGGCGTAGTCCTTGTCTTTCTTGTAGAGGGCCTCGGCCTTCAGCGCCTGAACCAGGTGGTTGACGAGGCTGCCGTGCTCGCCGAGGTAGAGGTTGTCGACGCCGACGAACTCCTCGGCCCGCTTCACGCCTTTCTCCGTCGGCGAGACCGTCTTGTGCTTCTCGTCGAATTCGTAGTCGTGCTCGGCCTCGGAGGTGTCTTTCGATTCGCCCAGCGAGCGAAGCTTGTCTTTTGCCGGGACCCCGTCCATCTGCTTGGCGAGGCGAGCGAAGGTGTAGTAGGTCTGGGCCGCTTGTTCGGGGGCGCCGGAGATGATCAGCGGCGTCCGCGCCTCGTCGATCAGGATGTTGTCGACCTCGTCGACGATCGCGAAGTGGTGGCCGCGCTGGACGCAGTGCTCGAGCGCTTCGGACATGTTGTCGCGCAGGTAGTCGAAGCCGAACTCGGAGTTGGTCCCGTAGACGACGTCGCAGGCGTACTTTTCCTGCCGCACGGCGTGGCCGTCGCCGTCCTGGATCGCAGCGACGCTGACGCCCAGCGCGTCGTAGATCGGCTTCATCCATTCGGCGTCGCGGCGGGCGAGGTAGTCGTTGACGGTGACGAGGTGGACGCTGTCGCCGGCCAGCGTGTTGAGGAAGACCGCGAGCGTCGCGGTCAGGGTCTTTCCCTCCCCGGTCTTCATCTCGGCGATCGCACCCTCGTGCAGGACCATGCCGCCGACCAGCTGGACGTCGTAGTGACGCTGGCCGATGGCGCGGCGTGACGCCTCGCGCGTCAGCGCGAACGCCTCGGGCAGCAGGTCGTCCAGCGACTCCCCCTCGGCAGCGCGCTTGCGCAGGTCATCGGCCTCTTCGCGGATCTCGGAGTCCTCGAGCAGCTCCATCTCCGGCTCGATCCGGTTGATCGCCTCGGCGCGCCTCTCATAACCCTTGAACTTGCGCCCCTCGCCTACGCGCAGCGCGCGCGTGACCATATCCCTCGCGTTAGCCATGGCTCAAGAGGTTAGCTGTCCTCAATCGCTTGCGGCTGCGGGTCCTGTCGCGGGGGGAGGGGGCGCTGCGGGCGGTCCACGGTCCGTCCTCGACCCCCCTCCCCCACGCCACCCGCAGAGAAGCGCTTGCCCAGTGGAGATGTCCTGAGCCGAGACTCAGGCGGTGCGCCCGCGCATGCGCGCGACCGCCTTGCGGGTCCGGCTGCGCTTGCGACGCATCTCTCGGTGCTTCTTCACCTGACGGCGGATGTCCTCGGCGAGCTCGTGGATCGTGTGGGCCATCAGGGGAGAGGCCTCGCTGGCTCGCAGGGTGACGCCCTTGAGCCGCAGGGTGGCCTCGGCAACCTGGCTGTCGGCAATCGATGGGTTCGGCTCTTCGTAGAGCTCGACATCGAGCGTGGCCAGCTCCGACACTTGCTTGCCTATCCGCCTGAAGCGCTTGAGCACGTGCTCCCGCAGTTCGTCAGTTATCTCGACGTTGCGCCCACGAATCTCGATCCGCATCATGCCTCCTTGTGGTGTCGGTCTCCCGATGCTACGCCCCTACAGCCTCTGGGTAAAGGTGATTGCGACTACCCGGATGGCGCCGCCGCTACGCAGGGCCCGGGCGCAGGCCGAGAGGGTCGCGCCGGTGGTGAGCACGTCGTCGACGAGTAGGACGCTGCGCGGCACCTCGCCCCGGACGCTCACCTGCGGCGGGTGGCCCAGCCGATCGGCGCGGCGCCGGCCCACCTGGCGTCCGCCCCCGCTGCGCCGGAGGCAGCCGGTCAGCGGCATCTCGGCCACCGCCGCCAGCGCCGCGGCGATCTCCGCGGCCGGGTCGAAGCCGCGCGCCAGGGAGCGCAGCGGCGCCGTCGGCACCGGCACGATCGCACCGCTCAGCAGGCTCGCGGGGGCGAGCCACTGGATCCGCTCCGCCATCAACCCGGCCACCGGGAGCAGGCGACGGAACTTGAGCGCCGCGACCAGGTCCCGCGCCACCCCCTCGTGCGGCGCCGAGGACCAGGTGCGATCCACGCCCTGCGGGCCGCTTCCCGCGAGCGGCCTGGCCTCGGCGAGCCTTCGCGTGCACCGCGTGCAGGCGACGGCGCCGGGGCGGCAGGAGCGCCCGCAGGCGGCGCACAGGGAGGGCAGCAGAGCGCCGGCGACGGCGTGGGAGACACTCACGCCACGATCCTGCGGGGCCGCCCCGCACCCGTGGCGCGCAAGGTGTCACGGGAGCGCTATTTCTTTGCGACGCGACCCGCGATGGCGCCGATCAGCATCGCTTCGGGCCCCAGCTCGGCCCCTTCGAGGAGGATCGAGTCGCGGACCCAGGCGCCGGCACCGATCCGGCAGGCGTCGCCGACGATCGCCGGCCCCTCGATGCGGGCGCCGGCGCCGAGCTCCACGCCGGCACCGATCAGGACCGGCCCCTCGACCTCGGCGCCCTCGAGCGGGCTGGCCGCGCGAATGCCGCCTGCCACCTCCGGCGCCGCGACCTCGACCCGCACCTCCCCGAGCAGCGCGTCGAGGTTTCCCTGGCGCAGCTCCTCGAGATTGCCGATGTCGTTCCAGTAGGCATCGATCTCGTGCGAGTAGAAGGGCACGTCGCTCTCCAGCAGCGCCGGAAAGACGTCCATCGCCCAGTCGGCGAAGCCGGGCGGATCGTCCTCCCGCGCAGCCAGGCTCGTGCCGGGAGCGGGGAAGAAGTCGAAGATCTCCGAACGGAACATGTAGATGCCGCAGTTGGCCAGGTCCGAGAGCGCTTCGGAGGGGTCGGGCTTCTCCTGGAACCCCTGGATGCGCCCGTCGGCGCCGGTGATCGCGACCCCGAACTGGCTGGTGTCGGAGACCCGCTTGGTAGCCAGCGTGGCGACGCCGTCGTGGGACTCGTGGAACTCGCGCATCGCGGCGAGGTCGATGTCGGTGAGAGCGTCGCCGGAGATGACCAGGAAGGAGTCGCCGAGGAAGCCGGCGGCGTTGCGGACGCCGCCGGAGGTGCCGAGCAGCTGCTCCTCGTGGCTGTAGGAGAGCTCGATGCCGAGTTCCCGACCGTCGCCGAAGTGGCCCTCGATCGTCTCCGGAAACCAGTGCAGGTTGGCGATCGCCTCGCCGAACCCGTGCTGCGCCAGCAGGCGCACGATGTGCTCCATCACCGGCCGGTTCAATACCGGCACCATCGGCTTCGGCATCGCGTAGGTGATCGGCCGCAGCCGCGTGCCGAGCCCTGCGGCCAGGATCATCGCCCTCATCGACTCAGGCGGTCGAGCCCGTCAATAGCGGTAATGGTCGGGCTTGTAGGGACCCTCGACCGGTATGCCGAGGTAGGCGGCCTGCTCCTCGGAGAGCTCGGTGAGGTTGACGCCGAGCGCCGCGAGGTGAAGCCGCGCGACCTTCTCGTCGAGGTGCTTTGGCAGCACCGTGACGTCCTTGGCCGTGAACCCCTCGGGCTGGCTGTAGAGCTCGATCTGCGCGATCACCTGGTTGGTGAACGAGTTCGACATCACGAAGCTCGGGTGCCCGGTCGCGTTGCCGAGGTTGAGCAGGCGGCCCTCGGAGAGGAGGATGATCGAGTGGCCGTCCGGGAAGCGCCACTCGTCGACCTGCGGCTTGATGTTGACCCTCTCCGCCGACGATGATTCGAGTCCCGCGACGTCGATCTCGTTGTCGAAGTGGCCGATGTTGCCGACGATCGCGTTGTGCTTCATCCGCTCCATGTCCCCGGCGGTGATGATGTCCTTGTTGCCGGTGGCGGTGATGAAGACGTCGGCGGTCTGGACTACTTCACCGAGCGTCCGCACCTCGTATCCCTCCATCGCCGCCTGCAGGGCGCAGATCGGGTCGATCTCGGTGACGATCACGCGGGCGCCCTGGCCGCGCAGCGAGGTGGCGCAGCCCTTGCCGACGTCGCCGTAGCCGCAGACGACTGCGACCTTGCCGCCGATCATCACGTCGGTGGCGCGGTTGATCCCGTCGATCAGCGAGTGACGGCAGCCGTAGAGGTTGTCGAACTTCGACTTGGTGACCGAGTCGTTGACGTTGATCGCCGGGAAGAGCAGGTCGCCGGCCTCGGCCAGCTGGTAGAGCCGGTGCACGCCGGTGGTGGTCTCCTCGGTGACCCCCTTGATCCCCCCGGCGATCCGGGTCCAGCGCTGCGGGTCGGATTCGAGCGAGCGCTGCAGGGTCTCGAGCACTACGCGGAGCTCCTCCGAGTCGGCCGACGCCGGGTCGGGCACGGCGCCCGCCTTCTCGAACTCGACGCCCTTGTGGACGAGCAGGGTGGCGTCGCCGCCGTCGTCGAGGATCATGTTCGGCCCCTCGCCGTCGGGCCAGAGCAGGGCCTGCTCGGTGCACCACCAGTACTCCTCCAGGGTCTCGCCTTCCCAGGCGAAGACCGGGATGCCGGCGGCGGCGATCGCGGCGGCGGCGTGGTCCTGCGTGGAGAAGATGTTGCAGCTTGCCCAGCGGACCTCTGCGCCGAGAGCGATCAGGGTCTCGATCAGCACGGCGGTCTGCACCGTCATGTGGAGCGAGCCGGTGATCCGCGCCCCCTTCAGCGGCTGCTCGGCCGCGAACTCGTCGCGGGTCTGCATCAGGCCGGGCATCTCCACCTCGGCGAGGGTGATCTCCTTGCGCCCGAAGTCGGCGAGGCCGATGTCGGCGACTTTATGGGTTGCGGTGGCGGTTGCCATCGATTCCTTTCACAATCGGGAAAGGCAAAGAATACGTTGATGGCGGCGCAGGTGTGCCCAAGCGCTCCCGGATCTGAGAGGCTGTCCCGCCTGGAGAGGACGAGGAGCATGAGCACAGCTGAGTTCGCCGCGCTGGGGGCAGAGTCGGCGCCCAAGGCGACGCCGGCGCCCTGGGCGGTGGCGCGAGGCTGCGCGCTCGCCCTCTACGCGGTGGCCCTGGCCGCCTACACCGCCACCTACGGGGTTCCAGTGCAGCGGGAGCTCGTGATCGCCTGGACCTGCGGGGCGCTGGCCTGCGTATCGATCGGCCGGCCGCCACGGGAGATCGGGCAGCTGCTGCTCGACTGGCTGCCCCTGGTGGCCATCCTCGCCGTGTACGACTTCACCCGCGGCGCGGCCGACTCGCTGGGCATCGGGGTCCACTTCTGGCCGATGATCGACTTCGACCGCTTCGTCTTCTTCGGCGAGACGCCGACCGAGTGGCTGCAGGAGCACCTGTACCGGCCCGGGTCGGTGACCTGGTGGGACATCGCCTTCACGCTCGTCTACACCTCGTACTTCATCGTCCCCTTCGCGGTCGCGGGCGTGCTCTGGGCGCGCGACCGGGCGTCTTTCCTGCAGTTCACCAAGCGCCTCGTCAGCCTCGCGCTCGCCGGGCTGGCGACCTACATCCTCTTCCCCGCGGCGCCGCCCTGGATGGCCGGGGAGCAGGGGCTCCTCGGCGAGGTGCACCGGACCACGGGCAAGGGCTGGGAGATCCTCTCGGTGGGTACCTCGGGCATCTTCGAGAAAGGCCAGGAGGGCGTCAATCTCGTCGCCGCGGTGCCCTCGCTGCACACGGCGTTCGTGACGCTGGTGGCGCTGTTTCTCTGGAGCCGGGTGCGACCGCTCTGGCGCCCCCTGCTGGCGCTCTACCCCGTGGCGATGGGCCTGACGCTGATGGCGACGGGTGAGCACTACTTCTTCGACGTCCTGCTCGGCTGGATCTACGCCGGGGCGGTGATGGCTGCCTGGGCCTGGTGGGAAGGTCGTAAAGCAGGCGGCTGGAGTTGGGGAGGCCGGGGTGTCCCTCCCCAAAACGCTCGGCGGGAGCCTCGCTGGAGTGTTTTGGGGAGGGGATCCCGGCGTCCCCTCGACAGCCCACAAGCTTCGGAGAGCGAGCTCCCGGCCGAGGCTCTGCGCCCTCCGGACCCCGAAACCCCGCCGAGGAACGTCGCTTCGTGAAAGCTTGGGGACCCTGAAGTCGGCTCGCAGCTTGAAGGGCCGTCGGGGTCCCTCTCCAAAACACTCCAGCGAGGCTCCTGCCGAGCGTTTTGGAGAGGGACCCCGACGGCCCACCCCGTTTCGGCACTCAGCTAAGGCTTGCCCAGAGTCTGTCTTGAAGTCGTCGATCGCCTCGACGGGGAGCGGGTCGACCCCGCGCGCCTCTGCCAGGGCGAGCGAGACCAGATCGCCCAGCATCATCGCCCAGAGCAGGCGGGCGACGCGGGTCTCGCCGCGCGTCTCGACGCGGATCGCGCCGGCGCCGGTCCGGGCGATCGCCTCCGCGGTCAGCTCGAAGCGGCGGCGCTCTCGCGGATGCTGGTCGGAGTCTTCGAGCAAGACGGCCGAGAAAGCTCCGCCTCCCCAGCCGCAGATCTCGTTGTGGTCGGCCTCGGGCAGCTCGGAGAAGAAGGCGTGGAGCTTGGAGTTCTCGTTGACCTGCGTCTTCCAGCGACGGGCGACCGGCGCGGTGAGGTCGGCTCCCACGATCACGGGCACAGCCCCGTCGAGACCGCTCGCCAGCTCGGAGGCCAGGGCCTGCAGCTCGGCGGACCGCTCGGCCAGGAAAGCGGCCGCGGCGTCTATCTCGGTGTGAACCCGGGGGGCGATCCCGACGACGGCGGCCACCTCGGTCGCACAGACCAGCATGTAGGCGATCGCGGTCCGCGGCGCGGGCAGCAGCCCCGGCAGCCCGATCACCGGCACGCCGGCTGCGCGCGCGCCGTCGGCGAGGGCGCCCCCCGTGCCGGCGACGATCCGCCGTGCGCCGAGGGCCTCGGCCGCCTCGAAGCAGGCCAGGGTCTCCTCGGTATCGCCGGAGTAGCTGGAGCAGAGGACCGTCCACTCGGGGGTGACCCAGCTCGGCAGCGCATAGCCGCGCACGGTCATCAGCGGACGGGTGAGCCGGTCGCCCAGGGCCGCCGCGGCAAGGTCGCCGCCAATCGCCGAGCCCCCCATGCCGCAAACCATCAAGCCCGCTGCGTCGGCAGGCTCGAGCCGCGCCGAGTCGACTCGCCAGAGCGCGTCACGCAGGTGGTCGGGTATCGCGAGGACGTCGTCGAGCATGGGACGGGACTTCGACCCTCAGGCCGGAACTCTTTCCCCCCGGCCGACAACGGCGCCGTCCAGGCGGGCGCCGGCGGGCACCTCCACCCCGGCCGAGAGGATCGAGCCGCTGACGCGCGCCCCCTCGCCGAGCACGCAACCCTCGAGCAGAACGGAATCGCGGACCTCAGCGCCCTCCCCCACCTGGCAGGCGGGGCCGATCACGGCTCGCGGCCTGACCCTCGCACCCGTTGAGACTGCCGCACCGGGCGCCACCAGAATCCCCGGCGCCGTCGGCTCCACGCGCGTCTCGACTCGCCGCTCGAGGATGTCCCAGCTCGCCTGCAGGTAGCGCTCCGGCGTGCCGATGTCCATCCAGTAGCCATCCAGGCAGAGGCCGTGGAGGCCGTCGCCCACCAGGCGGGGGAAGACGTCGCGCTCGATCGAGACCTCCTCGCCTGGAGGGATCAGCTCGAGCACCGAGCGCTCGAGCACGTACATCCCGGCATTGATCTCACCCGGCGCCCGCTCGCCGGTCTTCTCGAGGAACTCGAGGACCTCCCCCCCGTCGCCAGTGCGCACCAGCCCGTAGGCGGAGGAGTCCTCCACCGGGTGCAGGCCCAGCGTCGCCCGTGCCCCGCGCTCGCGGTGGGCACCGAGCAGGCCGGAGAGGTCGAGGTCGGTGAGAACGTCGCCGTTGAGGGCGAGAAAGCGATCGTCGAGCCGGTCGCCGAGCTCGTCGGCGGCGAAGCGGATCGCCCCTGCGGTTCCGCGGCGCTCAGGCTCGACCACGTAGCGGATCGCGACCCCGGCGCGCTCCTCCTCACCGGCGAGCGCCTCGCCCAGCACGTCGGGCAGGAAGCCGCAGGCAAGCACCACCTCGGTGACGCCATGCCCGGCCAGCCACTCGATCATGTAGGCGAGGAAGGGGCGGTCGACGAGTGTGAGCGCCGGCTTCGGCACCGACTCGGTCAGCGGCCGCAGCCGCGTCCCCTCGCCCCCCACGAGAACGATCGCCTGCACCTAGCGCCTCTGGCCGGCGCACACCGGCGTCCTCAGTCGCTCGCGTGCAGAGCACGCCACGCTCCCTGCGTCCTTGGTCTGCTCGGCCAGATGCACTAGGGGTCGATCATCCCGTTCGCACGGACGCTTCGACCGCCCGGCCGATGCCCTCGTACTCGAAGCCAGCGGCCCTGAGCATGCCTGAGTCGAGGAAGTTGCGCCCGTCGATCAGCAGCGGCCGCGTCATCCGCTCGGCCGCGACGCCCCAGTCGAGCGCCGCGAACTCGGGCCACTCGGTGACGAGGACCGCCGCGTCCGCTCCTTCGAGCGCCCCCAGCGCCGAGTCGCGGAACTCGACCCCGTCGAGCAGCGCCCCCGCGGCGGGAGCCGCGACCGGGTCATAGGCGGTGACCTCGGCATCCTCCCCCTGCAGCCGCGCCGCCAGCACGAGGCTCGAGGCCTCGCGCATGTCGTCGGTGTCGGGCTTGAAGGCGAGGCCCAGCAGGGCGACGCGCTTGCCGGCCAGCGGGCCGACGTGCTTCTGCAGCTTCTGCACGACGCGCCGCTTCTGCAGCTCGTTCACCTCGATCACCGAGCCGAGCAGCTGGAAGTGGTAGCCGCTGTTGCCCGCCAGCATCTTCAGCGCGCTGACGTCCTTGGGGAAGCAGGAGCCCCCGTAGCCGATGCCGGCGCGCAGGAAGGCTGGGCCGATGCGCTGGTCGAGGCCCATGCCGCGGGCGACTTCGGCGACGTCGGCGCCGACCTCCTCGCAGACGTTGGCGATCTCGTTGACGAAGGAGATCTTGGTGGCGAGAAAGGCGTTGGAGGCGAGCTTGATCATCTCGGCGCTGGCGACGTCGGTGCGCACCACCTCGCCGCCGAGGGGCTCATAGAGAGCGGCGACCGCGTCGCCGGCCGTCTCGTCGCCGGCGCCGGCGCCGATCACGACCCGGTCGGGGTGCATGAAGTCCTCGACCGCCGTGCCCTCCTTGAGGAACTCCGGACAGGAGACGTAGGGGAGGCCGGGCCGGTCGCGGCAGATCGAGTTGCCGGTCCCCGCCGGCACGGTGCTCTTCATCACCAGCACGTGCTCTCCGTCCACCGGCAGCTCCTCGACCACCGCCCGCACCCGCGAGAGGTCCGCGTCCCCCGAGCGGGTCGGCGGCGTGTCGACGCAGACGAACAGCAGCCGCGCCCCGGCGAGCAGCTCCGGCATGTCCGTCGTGAACGTCAGGCGCTCCGCGTTGCGCTTCAGCAGCTCCTCGAGGCCGGGCTCGTGGATCGTGATCTCGCCGCGCGAGAGGGCCTCGACCTTCTCGGCGAGGATGTCGCGTGCGACGACCGGATGGCCGAGCTCGGCGAAGCACGCAGCCGTCACCAGGCCGACCCAACCGACTCCAATCACTCCGATCGGCTCTCTATCCCCTGTCATCGCTGCACCCTTCCCTTCTTCGGCTTCTTGTTCGGAATGACGACCTGTGCCGAGCGTGCCATCCCGACCATCTGGTCGTTGGTCAGTACCCGCAGCAGACTGTTCGAGACCCAGTAGGTGTTATCCCCCCGGTGCCAGGCGATCAATTTGATCCTGTCGCCGTCGAGGAAGATCTCATAGTCGCGGCCGCGGATCTCCTGCTCGATGCTCGGACCGCCGAGGATCGGGGGGTCGCTCCAACCCTGGATCCCCTGCATGCCGAAGTAATGGGTGCCGTCGGGCAGGTCGAGCGTGATCACCATCCGGTAGGCGCCGTGGCGGTCTCCGTCGGTGTCCTTGAAGTGGTAGACGCGCGGATCCTGGATGTGCAGGTAGGGGTTGCTTTCCTCGTAGGCGGCGCCGGGAGGCAGGCGGCTCGGGTAGAAGACCGGGAAGCCGTGGTTGACCTTGCGGGCCACGACCTTCGCCTCCGCCTTGCCGGCTTCGCCCGCCGGGCTCAGGCCGTCGCTGCCGGGCGGCTTGGGCTTTACCTTCGGCTTCGGCTTCTTCTTCGCCTTCCCCTGCTTGCTCTTCTTGCCCTTCGACTTGGACTCGGCCTCGTCCAGAGAGCCGCGCGGCCCGCCGCTGGCTTCGATGCCGAGGAACTTGTCGACGGCGCCGGCGATCTGCTCCGGCGAGGAGTAGACGAAGCTCGGCCCCAGTTCGGCCGGGAAGTCGACCTCGTTGATGGTCGCGTTGCGCGAGGCGATGAACAGCTCCAGCACCTCGAGCATCGCCTTCGTGTCGCTGATGTCGGAGGTCGTGTACTGGGTGAAGACGTCGATCAGTTCGTTGCTGCCGAGGACCAGGTCCTTGATCGGCACCCGCTGGCGGGCGGCGCTGAGGAAGTCCTGCTGGCGGGCGGCGCGGACGATGTCGGTGTCGGTGTGGCGGTAGCGCACGTACTCCAGCGCCCTTTTCCCGCACATCAGCTGGTATCCGGGCTGCACGTTGATCTCCGCGTACTGTTCGGAGGATTCCGCGTTGGAGTGGTAGTAGCGGCGGTCGATGTCGACGTAGACGCAGCCGATCGCGTAGACGGCGCGGACGAAGCCGAGGTAGTCGACGTTGACGACGTGATTGATCGGCAGCCCAGTGAGTTCCTTGACCACCTGCAGGGTGAGCTTGGGGCCCCCGTAGGCAAAGGCGGCGGTGAACTTTTCTGTTCCCACCCCCGGGATCTCGACTTCGAGGTCGCGCGGGATCGACATCAGCGCGATCGCGTTCTTGTCGGGGTCGAGGCGGAGCAGGATCGTCGTGTCGGAGCGACCCGTGTCTTCCGGTTCTGAGGCCCGCTTGTCGGAGCCGATGATGAGGATGTTCTGCGGCTCCCCGCCCTGGGTCTTGGCGAGGACGCGCTGGACTTTGTTCTGCAGCACGTCGTTGTGCGAGAGGGCGTCGGCGATGCTGCCGACGTAGAGGAGGATGCTGGCGGCGGTGGCGGCGGCGACGGTGGTGACGATCACCACCGAGCCGAGCGTGAAGCGCCACCAGAAGCGCTTCGGCTTCGGTGCCGGCTCGTGGTCGCCGGTGGGCGGTGGCTTGCTGAGGCCGGCGTCAGCCACGGCGGGTCAGGCGTCGAGCTCGGGCGGGAAGCGAGCGCAGGAAGGTGTCGAGCGTCTGCCGGTAGGTGTGCAGGGAGGAGACCGAGACCCACTCCTCCGGGCCATGGTGCCCTTCGCCGACGGGGCCGAACTCGACCGCCGGCACGCCAACCCGCAGGAAGGAGACGGCGTCGGAGGCACCGTCGCGGCCGACGCTCATCGGCTCGCCGTCGTGGTGCTCGGTGGCCGCGTGGCGAAGCGCCCGCACGTAGGCGAGGTTGCGGTCGACGACGGCCGGCGGGCGCGTGAACAGCTGCTCGACCTCGGCGTCGGGGATGCCCTGGACCTGCTCCAGCAGGCTGGCCGGATCCTGGTCGGGCAGGTAGCGGATGTCGACGTCGATCGCGCATCGGTCGGGCACCTTGTTGAGCGCGTCGCCGCCCAGGATCCGGCCGAGGTTGATCGAGGGGCGGTCGAACAGCTCAGAGCTGTGCCGGGCGAACGGTAGCGACTCGATACTGCGGAAAACGTCGATCGCCCTCAGGACGGCGTTGTCGCCCAGCCAGGGAGTGGCGCCGTGGGCGGCCACGCCGCTGACCTGGACCCGTAGAGCCAGAACGCCCTTGGCCTCGACGCCGATGTGCAGGTCGGTCGGCTCGCCGGTGATCGCGAAGTCGCCGGTGAAGCCGCTGTCGACGAGCCGGTCGCTGCCGCGGTCGACTTCCTCCTCGGACTCCTCGTCGCCGACGATCCCCAGCCGCACCCGCACCTCGTCCTGCTCGCGCATCGCGGCCGTCGTCAGCAGCATCGCCGCCAGCGCCCCCTTCATGTCGTAGGCGCCGCGCCCGTAGAGCCGGTCGCCATCGACCCGCGGGTCGAACTGGCCCGGCAGCCCCGGGACGACGTCGAGGTGCCCGTGCAGAACGACCGTCGGGGCGTCCTGCGGCCCCACCTCGGCGCGCAGCACCGGCAGCCCGCGGACCTCGTCGTGAGAGGCCTCGATCCCCCGGGCCTCCAGCCAGCCTTTGACGAATCCGGCGGCTTCGAGCACCCCGTCTGGCTCGGAGGTGTCGTAGCCGAGCAGTTGCGTGGCGAGAGCTACGAGCTCATCGCTCATGCGGTCTCCGGCGGGATCGCCTCGTCATCCCTCGGCGATCGCCAGGAACGCTTCGGCCCGGTCACGGTCCTTAACCGCCCGGCCCTGGGCACCGCTGCCCTCCTCGGCCTCGGCGAGGCGCTGCTCGGCGTCGGCGAGCTGCTCCTTCAGCGTCGCGGCGTCGAGGTCATCGGGGGCGAGCACCTCCTCGACGAGCAGCTTGGCGTGGTTGCCGAAGACCTGCAGCCAGCCGTGCGCCTGCGCGTAGCGCTTCGTCTCGGAATCGCTCACGTGCAGGCGCAGCTCCGCCGGCTTCAGCGCCGCCAGCAGCGGCGCGTGGTTGGCGAGGATGCCGACCTCGCCCACCGCGGTCCGGGTCGAGACCTGGCGGACTTCGCCGCTGAAGACCTCCCCCTCCGGGGTGAGGACCTCGACGTCGACCATGTGCTCTGCGGCCACGCTCTTCCCCTAGGCGGCCGCGGCCGCTCCGGCGTCGGCGGTGACCTGGTCGATGCCGCCCTTCATGTAGAAGGCGCCCTCGGAGAGCTCGTCGTGCGCGCCGTCGAGGATCTCGCGGAAACCGCGCACCGTCTCGGCCACCGGCACGTACTCGCCGCTGCGGCCGGTGAACTGCTCGGCGACGAAGAACGGCTGCGAGAGGAAGCGCTCGATCTTGCGGGCACGCGAGACCGTCTGCTTGTCCTCGTCGGAGAGCTCGTCGATGCCGAGGATGGCGATGATGTCCTGCAGCTCCTTGTAGCGCTGCAGCACCTCCTGGACCTCGGTCGCGGTCCGGTAGTGCTCCTCGCCGACGACGTCGGGCTTGAGGATGGTCGAGGTCGAGTCGAGCGGGTCGACCGCCGGGTAGATCCCCTTCTCGGAGATCGCCCGCGAGAGCGTCGTGGTCGCGTTGAGGTGGGCGAACACCGAGGCCGGAGCCGGGTCGGTGAGGTCGTCGGCAGGCACGTAGATCGCCTGCACCGAGGTGACCGAGCCGCGCTCGGTCGAGGTGATCCGCTCCTGCAGTTCCCCCATCTCGGTCTCCAGCGTCGGCTGGTAGCCCACGGCGGAGGGCATGCGCCCGAGCAGGGCCGAGACCTCCGAGCCCGCCTGGACGAAGCGGAAGATGTTGTCGATGAAGAGCAGCACGTCCTGGCCGCCCTGCTCGCGGAAGTATTCGGCCATGGTCAGGCCGGAGAGCGCGACGCGCAGACGGGCGCCGGGGGGCTCGTTCATCTGGCCGAAGACGAGCATCGTCTTGTCGATGACGCCGGACTCCTTCATCTCGAGCCAGAGGTCGTTGCCCTCGCGGGAGCGCTCGCCGACGCCGCAGAAGGCCGAGAGCCCTTCGTGCTCTTCGCCGATCGAGCGGATCAGCTCCTGGATCAGCACGGTCTTGCCGACGCCGGCGCCGCCGAAGAGGCCGACCTTGCCGCCCTTGGCGTAGGGCGCGAGCAGGTCGATCACCTTGATCCCGGTCTCGAGGATCTCCTGGGTCGGAGCGAGCTCGGAGGCTTCCGGCGCCGGGCGGTGAATCGGCCAACGCTCCTCCGTCTGCACTGGCTCGCCGAGGTCGATCGGCTCGCCGAGCAGGTTGAAGATGCGGCCCAGGGTGGCGTCGCCGACCGGAACCGAGATCGGACCACCGGTGTCGATCACCTTGTCGCCGCGCTGCAGGCCGTCGGTGGCGTCCATCGCGACGGTGCGCACGCGGTCGTCGCCGAGGTGCTGCTGCACCTCGCAGACCAGCTCGGTCGCCTCGTTGTCGGCGTCGCCGGCCATCTCGATCTTCACGGCCGAGTAGATCTCCGGCAGCTTGTCCGGGAAGACGGCGTCGACGACGACGCCCGTCACCTGCTCGACACGACCTACGTTTGCTCCGTTCTCAGACATACGTTCCTTTTCTCGGTTCTCAGACTTATCCCAGCGCCTCGGCGCCGGCGACGACCTCGAGGATCTCCTGGGTGATCTCGGCCTGCCTGACCCGGTTCATCTCCAGGGTCAGGTCCCCCATCATTTCCTCCGCGTTCTCGGCGGCACTGCGCATCGCGGTCATCCGCGCCCCCAGCTCCGAGGCGGCGGACTCCAGCAGCGCCCGGTACACGGAGATGTTCACGTACTCGGGAATCAGCTGCCCGAGCAGCTCCTCGGCCTCGGGCTCGTACTCCCAGATCGACTGGCCGTGCGCCCGCTCGATCTCGGTCTCCTCGCCCTCGGCTTCCTCCTCGGCAATTCCCTCGCCGATCACGTCGGCATGCTGCAGGGGCAGGAGGGTCTGGCGCCAGACGTGCTGGGTCAGCGGCGAGACGTAGTGGTTGTAGACGAGCTCGACGCGATCGAGCTCCTCGTCCACGTAGCGCGCGGTCAGCTCCTCGCCGATCTCGCGCGCGTTGGCGAAACCGGGGCGGTCGGTGAAACCGACGTAGGAGGTGCGCGGATCCTCTTTGCGGAAGGTCAGCGCCGAGACGCCCTTGCGCCCGACGGCGGAGAAGACGGTTTCCTTGCCCTGCTCGCGCAGCTCGCCCTTGAGGCGCAGCCCGTCGCGGATGATGTTGGTGTTGAAGGCGCCCGCAAGACCGCGGTCGCCGGTGATCAGGACGACCCCGACCCGCTTCTCGTTCTCGCGCTCGACCATGACCGGAACCCGCGGCATACCGCCCGCCTGCTCGGCCGCGCGGCGGGTGAGCTTGCGCATCCCTTGCGCGTAGGGGCGCAACTGCTCGATCCGCTGCTCGGCCCGGCGCAGCCTGGCGGCCGCCACCATCTCCATCGCCCGCGTGATCTTGTTGATGTTCTTGATCGACGCGATGCGATTCTTGACGTCCTTCTGGGTGGCCATAGCTCAGCTACCCCGCAATCGGCGAACGCGTGCTGCATTCGCCGTCATATGCACGGTCAATGCAGCTCTCACGCCGCAGCCGTCTCCTTCTCGGCCTCTTCGGCCTCGGCGACGCGGCTCGCCTTGGCCCGCTCCTCCTCGGACTTGACGCGGTCGGACTCGCCGGCCTCGACCGGGTCGCCGTGCTCGTCGAAGTCGGCGCCGAAGTCGTCGACGAACTCGGCGATCGCGGCGCCGAGCTCCTTCTCGTCGTCCTCCTCGAGCTTGCCGGTGTCCGAGATCCGCTTCAGCATCTCGGCCTTCTCGGCGTGGAGGCGGATCTTCAGGTCGCCGAGGAACTCGCTCACCCGCTCGGTCTTGATCCGGTCGAGGAAGCCGCCGGTTCCCGAGTAGATCGCGGCGACCTGGTCGGCCACCCCGAGCGGCTCACGCTCTTTCTGCTTGAGCAGCTCGACCAGCCTTTCGCCGCGGTTGAGCGTCTTCTGCGTCTCGGGGTCGAGCTCGGAGCCGAACTGGGCGAAGGCCTCGAGGTCGCGGAACTGGGAGAGGTCGAGCCGCAGCTTGCCGGCGACCTTCTTCATCGCCTTGGTCTGCGCGTTGCCGCCCACCCGCGAGACCGAGATGCCGACGTTGATCGCGGGGCGCACGCCGGAGTAGAAGAGGTCGGACTCGAGGAAGATCTGGCCGTCGGTGATCGAGATGACGTTGGTCGGGATGTAGGCCGAGACGTCTGAAGCCTGGGTCTCGATGATCGGCAGCGCCGTGAGCGAGCCGCCGCCGAGGTCGTCGTTGAGCTTCACCGCCCGCTCCAGCAACCGCGAGTGCAGGTAGAAGACGTCACCCGGGTAGGCCTCGCGACCCGGGGGGCGCCGCAGCAGCAGCGACATCTGGCGGTAGGCGTAGGCGTGCTTGGTGAGGTCGTCGTAGACGCAGAGCGCGGCCTTGCCGTTGTAGAGGAAGTGCTCGCCCATCGCGCAGCCGGCATAGGGGGCGATGAACTTGATCGGGGCCGCCTCGTCGGCGGGAGCGGCGACGATGATCGTGTTCTCCATCGCGCCGTTCTCCTCCAGCACCTGCTTTAGCTGGACGACCGTCGACATCTTCTGCCCGATCGCGACGTAGATGCAGACCATGTCCTTGTCGCGGTTGTTGATGATCGTGTCGATCGCGATCGCCGTCTTGCCGGTCTGGCGGTCGCCGATGATCAGCTCTCGCTGGCCGCGGCCGATCGGGATCATCCCGTCGATCGACATCAGGCCGGTCTGCACCGGTTCGGTCACCGGCTGGCGCTGGACCACGCCGGGGGCCTTGAACTCGGCCGGGCGGGTCTGCGTCGTCGCCACTTCGCCCTTGTCGTCGAGCGGGCGGCCGAGCGGGTCGACCATTCGGCCGAGCAGCTCGTCGCCGACCGGAATCCGCAGCAGGTGGCCGGTGCGCTTGACCGTGTCGCCCTCGACGACCTTGTCCCACTCGCCGAAGAGCACCGCGCCGACGTTGTCGGCCTCGAGGTTGAGGGCGAGGCCGGTGACGCCGTGGGGCAGCTCGAGCATCTCGAGCGCCATGCAGTTGTCGAGGCCATGGATCCGCGCGATTCCGTCGGCGACCGAGAGCACGGTGCCGACCTCGGCCAGGTCGGCCGACTCGGTGTCCAGTCCCTCGATCCTCTCGCGGAGGATTGATGCGATCTCGTCGGGCTTGATTTCCATCGGGTGCTCTCTGCCTCCTTACGCCGCTTGGGCGACGCTCTTTCGAAGTTTCTCCAAGCGAGCGCGGATGCTCGCGTCGAGGACCTTGTTGCCCACCTGCAGGACTATTCCACCGAGGATCTCGTCGTCGACCCGGCTGGCCAGCTCGACCTTCTGGCCGGTCTGGCGCTCAATCTCCTCGCCGACCTTCTCGACCACCGCCCGGTCCAGCTGGACGGCGCTGGTCACGGTCACGTCGATGCGCCGGTTCTCGTGCTTCCAGAGCTCTTCGAGCTCACGCCGGATGCGGAAGACCTCCGGCATGCGCCCCTTCTCGATCAGCAGCTCGAGGAAGTTGAGCAGCTCGGGGTCGGCGCCGGAAACGGCGCGCCTCAGCCCGGCTGACTTCTCCGCCGAGGAGAAGTAGGGGCTGAAGAAGAAGACCTGCAGCTCGCGGTCGCCGTCGACCGCGTCGGCGAACTGGGCAAGTTCGTCGCGAACCGCGTCGAGCTTGCCCTTCTCCTTGGCCACGTCGAAGAGGGCCTCGGCGTATACGCGAGCCGCCTCGGACATCAGCTCCGCGACTCCTCCGCGCCGGAGAGGGCCGAGAAGTCGACCTCGCTGAGCGCCTCCTCGACGAGGCGGCGCTGGTCCTCCTCGCCCAGGGACTTGCGGGTGACCTTCTCGGTCGCCAGCACGGTGAGGTCGGCGACCTCCTTGCGGATCTGCTCCAGCGAGCGCCGGGTCTCGGCGTCGATCTCGCGCTGCGCGGCAGCCACGAGCTCCTCGCCTTTCTCCCTGCCGGCGGTCTTCGCCTCGGCCTCGGCCGTCTCGGCCGCCTTGCGGGCGCGGGCCATGATGTCGTCGGCCTGCTCGCGCGCCTCGGTGAGGCGCTCGCGGTACTCGGCGAGCAGCTCGTCGGACTCCTTGCGCTGGCGTTCCGCCGCCTCGATCGACTCGGCGATCGTCTTGGCGCGCTTGTCGAGCGCCTCCTGGATTTTCGGGAAGGCGACCTTGCTCAGCACCCACATGGTGAAGAGGAAGAGGACCAGCGTCCAGATCATCAGGCCGAGGCCCGGCGAGACCAGGAAGCTGCCGCCTTCTTCCTCCCCGTGCGCCGCCTCTTGGGCGAGGACGAGGAAGCCCGCTATGTCAGCAAAGAGCTCCACGCGATCGACCTAGAGGAAGAAGGCGATGAGGCCGAAGATGAAGGTGTAGAAGGCCACGGCCTCGGTCAGCGCGAAGCCGAGCCAGCGGATGCTCTGCAGCTCGTCTTTCATCTCGGGCTGGCGGGCGACCGACTCGATCTCCTTGCCGAAGATGATGCCGATGCCGATGCCGGCGCCGATCGAACCGAGACCGGCACCGACGCCGAGGGCGATCGCCTTGCCGGCTGATTCGATCCCTTCGTCGGAGATCGCGGCGACAACTGGTGACAGGTCCATGTGAGGTAGCGCTCCTTTTTCAGTGGCTGGCGGAGGTCGCTCCGCCGAGGTAGATAGCGGTGAGGGTCGAGAAGATAAATGCCTGCAGGGTGGCGATAAGGCCCACCTCGAGGATGAAGAAGAAGAAGGCCAGGGGGAAGGTGAGGGCGCCGAGCGCGGCGATGCCGAGCAGCACGGCGAGCCCGCCGCCCATGAAGAGCAGCAGCAGGTGGCCGGCGAGGATGTTGGCGAAGAGACGCACCGAGAGCGAGATCAGCCGGGCGAAGTGGGAGATCGCCTCGATCACGAAGATGAACGCCTTGGCGATCGGGTTCATCTCCTCGAGGCCGGGCGGCAGCCAGCTGGCCAGGTAGGGGATGAAGCCCTTGGCGCGCACGCCTTCGACGTGGTAGGCGATCCAGACGACCAGGGTCAGGACCAGCGGGATCGAGAGGTTCGCGGTCGCGGCGTAGATCGCGAAGGACGGGATCTCCAGGCCGAAGACGTTGACCGTGTGCTCGGTGTTGGTCGGCAGCGGCAGGAAGCCGATGATGTTCGAGAACCAGATCCAGAAGAAGAGGGCGGCGAGGAAGGGGAACCAGCGTGCGGCCGTGGCCGGGTCGAGGTTGCCACCGGTGATGTTGTTCTTGGTCAGGTCGTAGGAGACCTCGATCGCGGTCTGCACCCGGTTCGGCTTCTGCTGCATCCGGCGCGAGATCCAGACCATCGTGAAGATCGTCAGCGAGCTGGCCAGGATCAGGTAGAGGACCGCCTTGTTGATGCTGAGGTCGATGCCCCCGAGCTCCAGGGAGATCCACGGTTCGAGCTTGAACTCGTTCTGCGGCTGGAACGCTTCGTTTTTGCCCGAGCTGCCGAAGATCAGCAGCATCAGGATCGCGATCGCGAAGTAGGTGCCGAGCCCGATCAGGACCTTGGTTTTCGTCTTCATGCCTTGCCCGCCTGCGGCTCTTCGTCGAAGAGGTGGGCGATGCCCTGGGCGGCGAAGGAGACGGTGAAGAGGACGGCGACGAGGACCGCGGAGGAGAGGCCGGCCTCCCGTTCGACGATCCCGGCGATCAGGACAACGGTCGCCATCAGCCCGACGCGGCCGAGCGTGGAGACCGCGACGGTCGCCATCGCCCGCTGCCGGTTCCCCGCCGCCAGTTCCCGGTTGGCACGGCGCTCGGCGAGAACCTGGACGCCGCGCTGGATGAGCCAGACGCCGGCTCCGGCGGCGAAGCCGAGCATGGGCAAGCCGCCGAGCAGGAAGACAGCCAGCGCGGCGGCTAGGACCACAAGGTCGACGTACTTGGGAGGGGACATAAAAGGCGCCCGTCTTCGGTCGGCGGGCGGACTGGCGACTATATCCGAAAGGGCCGACGATCCGCTTTCTAGAGCCAGTTCGTGAGGCTTGTTACAACCTGTTACTAAGTCCCCGAACCGTTCGTTGAGGAGTTGTCCGGGCTATTGCCCCGGCAATCCTTCAACGAGTTCCGTCGTCAAGGGCCTCGAACTCCCCCGTCTCCGGGTCGATCGCGGGGAAGGTCCCTGTCTCCAGCTCTTCCTCGACCGCGCGGTCGACCTCCTCGGCCGCCGGGGGCGGGGCGTCGGCGTTGCGGCGGACGCCGGCCACCTGGCGCAGGCGGACCCGGCGCAGCTTGAGGATCTCCAGCACGTAGACCAGGTAGACGCTGGTGGCTAGCGCGAGCAGGCCGAAGACGACGACCACCGCGGTCCAGAGCGCGTCGAAGTTGCCGCGGTCGTCGCTGTAGGGGACGAAGCGCAGGGCGAGGGCGAGGGCGGCGAGGGCCAGCGTCCAGCCGTAGAGGTAGGCCAGGGTGCGGCGCTGCGAGAAGCCGATGTTCGCCATCCGGTGGTGGAAGTGCCAGGTGTCCGCCTGGTAGATCGGCTGGCGGTACTTGAGCCGCTTGGCGACTACGAAGCCGGTGTCGAGGATCGGCACCGCGAGCACGACGAGGGGGAGGACGAGGGCGACGACGGCGTTCGTCTTCAGCGCGCCCTGGACCGAGGCGACCGCGAGCAGGTAGCCGAGCAGGTTGGAGCCGGTGTCGCCCATGAAGCTCGAGGCGGGCGGGAAGCCGTGGCGGAGGAAGCCGAGGGCACCGCCCGCGGTCAGCGCCGCCAGCACGCCGGCGGCGTTGCGGTCGAGCGAGAGGGCGATCACCGCCAGCGCGATCGCCGCGATCACGCAGACCCCGGCGGCCAGGCCGTCGACCCCGTCGATGAAGTTGATCACGTTGACCACGGCGACGATGCCGAGCACGGTCAGCGGGTAGGCGAGCCAGCCGAGCTCGAAGCCGCCGACGAAGGGCAGGGTGAGGACGTCGACCCGGACGCCGCCGAGGACGGGGATCAGCGCCGCGCCGACCTGGCCGCTCAGCTTCGGCAGCGCCGGCAGACCGCGCACGTCGTCGAGCACGCCGACCGCCGCGATCGCCGCCGCGCCAAGCAGGATCGAACGGGTCTCGCCGTCGCCGGGCAGCCAGATCCAGCCCGCCACCTCGATTCCGGCGAAGATCGCCAGGCCGGAGAGGCGCGGCATCGGCTTTTCGTGCAGGCCACGCTCCTTCGGCACGTCGATCGCGCCCAGCCGGTAGGCGAGGCGCTCGGCATAGGGAACCGCCAGCCAGGCGATCGCGGCCGCTGCGAAGAAGGCGAGGACGGCGTCGGTTGTCGTGGGGTCCATCGCGCGTTGCCCGTCGACGATGCAGGCGAGCCCAGGCTACCCGACGGCGCGACAGCCCCGAGGACGGCGTCCGACCAGCCTGTCGGGATCGCGGCGGTCGAGCACGCCGAGCGGCGTCTCGCGCTTGCGCAACGGCAGCTCGGCCGGGTCGGCGAGCACACGCAGGCGCCCTGCCGCGATCAGGGCCTCGTCGACACCCCCCATACGCCCGGCGAAGGTCGTGAAGACGGGCGTGCCGAGAGCCACGGCCTCGCGGTTCATCGTCCCCCCCGCGCTGACCACCAGATCGGCGTGGGCGATCAGGCTCTGCGCGTCGATCGCCCGCTCGGGGACGATCAGGTTGGCCGCCGCCAGATCCCGTACCTCGGCTCCCTGGCGCTCGGTGCGCGGGACCACCACCGCCTGCACCCCCCCGGCCGCGGCGAGGTGGCGAATCGCCTCGCCGTAGAGGTCGTTGCGGGCGTGGTACTCGGAGGTCTCAGGCGGCGGCCTGACGACGACGAGCACCTTCTCGCGATCGAGCCCGAGCTCGTCCAGCACCGCGGCGTCGGGCTCGAAGTCGGCCAGGTAGTACTCCTCCTTCAGGCCCGGGTAGCGGACCAGCTTGCGCTCCTTGGCGCCGATTCGCCGCAGCCGGTCGAGCGGGATCGAGTCCGGGACCAGCACGCGCCGGGAAACACGGAAGGCGACCTGGCGCTGAACGCCCGCGAACTCGTAGTCCTGCATCTGCACCGAGGGGATGCGAAAGAGGGCCGAGACGAGGGCGAGGTCGACCGAGCCGTGGGCGAGCGCCAGGTCGGGGCGCCGTCCCCAGACGAGCCGCGCGAGCGCCGCCGACCGTCCGGCGACGGCCGCACCCTTCCTCAGGCTGGAGGCGCCGGCGTGGCTTCCCACCAGCTCGTATGGGATGCCGAGGCGGTCGAGGACCCCCAGCGTCTGCCCGTACTCGCGCGCGGTGACGAACACCTCGTGTCCGCGCGCCTCGAAGCGCTCGATCAGGGGTCGCAGGACCAGCGGGTGCGCCGCCGCCGTGCAATCGGCCCAAACCAGCATCTGGCGACCCTATACGGGGCCGAATCCGCGCCGGTCCTGGGCTGTATCCAGGGGTGCGATCATCTAGCGGGATAGGCCCTTAGACCGAGGCGGGCGAGAGCTGCGGGTACAGGGGGTAGCGGTCCATCAACGCGCGGGTGCGCTCGCCGAGGGCGCCCTTCTGTGCCTCGAAGTCGCCTGAGAGGGCGCTGGAGATGACCGAGGCGACCTCGGTCATGTCGTCCTCGAGCAGGCCGCGGGTGGTCAGCGCCGGCGTGCCGATGCGCAGGCCCGAGGGATTCATCGGCGGCCGCGGGTCGAAGGGGATCGCGTTGCGGTTGACGGTTATGCCGACCGCGTCGAGACGATCCTCGGCGGTCTGGCCGTCGAGCCCGGTCGGCGTCAGGTCGACGAGGACCAGGTGGACGTCGGTACCGCCGGTCAAGACAGGCACGCCGTTGGCTTCGAGGCCCGCGGCGAAGGCCTGCGCGTTGGCGATCGTCTGGCGCTGGCGGGCAGCGAACTGCTCGCTGGCGGCAATCCGCAGGGCGACCGCCTTGGCGGCGATCGTGTGCATCAGCGGTCCGCCCTGCTGGCCCGGGAAGACCGCTTTGTCGATCGCTTTGGCGTGCTCCTCGGTGGAGAGGATCATGCCGCTGCGCGGCCCGCAGAGCGTCTTGTGGATCGTCGTCGTCACCACGTCGGCGTGCGGCACCGGATTCGGGTGCTCACCGGCCGCGACGAGGCCCGCGAAGTGGGCCATGTCGACCATCAGCTTGGCCCCGACCGAGTCGGCGATCTCGCGGAAGGCGGCGAAGTCGAGCTGGCGCGGGTAGGCGGACCAGCCGGCGACGATCAGCGCCGGCTTGTGCTCCTCGGCGAGCTGCGCCACCTCGTCCATGTCGACGAGCAAGTCGTCCCGGCGCACGTGGTACGGCACCGGGTTGTAGAGCTTGCCGGAAACGTTGATCTTCATCCCGTGGCTGAGGTGGCCGCCGTGGTCGAGCGCCATCCCGAGGAAGGTGTCCCCGGGTTCGAGCAGCGCCATGTAGGCGGCGTTGTTGGCCTGGGCGCCGGCGTGGGCCTGGACGTTGGCGTGCTCGGCGCCGAACAGCTCCTTCGCGCGGTCGATCGCCAGCTGCTCGGCGACGTCGACCTCCTCGCAACCGCCGTAGTAGCGCCGCCCGGGATAGCCCTCGGCGTACTTGTTGGTCAGCACCGACCCGACCGCGTCGAGCACCGCCTGCGGCACGAAGTTCTCCGAGGCGATCATCTCCAGCGTGCCCTGCTGGCGCTGCAGCTCGCCGTCCAGAACCGCGGCGATCGCGGGATCGACCTCGGCGAGAGGTGCCGTCTGGAAGTTCTCGGGTAGGTCGCCCATCGTGGGCGACGTTACCAGCGGTCATGGATAGCCTGGGCCCGGTGAGACGCCGCCTCTCGCCCTGCCTTGCCGCCCTCTGCCTGGTGGCGCTTGCCGTCCCCGGCCCGTCCCCTGGCGCGAGCGGCGAGAACCCCTGCGAAGGAGCCGAAGCGGCGACGCTTCTCTGTCCGGACCTGAGGGTCGGCCCGGCCGCAGACCTCTTCGTCGAGCGCAGTGGCGGCCGTTACGGGTACGGCGGTGGGGCGCTGCTGCACGCCGGCAACGACATCCGCTCCCGGGGCCGGGGGCCGATGGAGCTGCGCGGGCAGCGCTACAAGCGCAAATGGATGAGAGCGAACCAGGCGATCTACCGGGTCGGCGGTGGCGTGAGCGTCTTCCGCACCGAGGCGAAGCTCCACTTCTACAGCGTCGGCTACGAGTACGGCGGCTCCTACTGGAAGGTCCACGACCCGCTCAGCATGGAGATCTGGTCGCTGGACGAAAGCCGGCAGCCGCTGGAGCGGGTTCGCAAGGGGCCGAAGGTCTTCTACTGCTTCCGCGACCTCGAGCGAACCCGGGCCATGAGGCGTTCTCCGAACCACCGCGTCTACCCCGCCTGCAGCCAGGACCCCGGGCGCGAGCGGGTCCGCCTCGGCACCTCGGTCGGCTGGTCCGACGTCTACCCCTCCACTTACGATCGCCAGTGGGTCAACGTCAGCGGCCTGCGCGGCTGCTTCGCGTTCGTGATGCGTGTCGACCCGGAGAACCTTTTGTACGAGTCGAACGAGAGAAACAACCGCTCGGTGCGGGTCATTCGGTTGCCTTACAAGGACGGGCCCCAGAACTGCTAGAGGTGGATGTTGGGTGGGACGCCGGGGCCCCTCCCCAAAACGCTCGGCGGGAGCCTCGCTTGAGTGTTTTGGGGAGGGGCCCCGGCGTCCCCTCGACAGCGCATGAGCTTCGAAGAGCTCGTGCCCAAAGGGATTACCACCCCTCGAAAGCTCCCTCCCCGCACACCCGGCTCCCCAAAAGCTCCACAGGGCCAAGCCCCGTAACGGGCGCTCCGAGCTTTTAGAAAAAGCTCGGGGACCCTGTGGCCGGGTTCGCAGTCTGGGCGTCGCTCGGTGACGTGTTGAGAGGAGCCTGGTTGCCCTCCAGGCGAACCTCGCGAAGCGGCCTTTGCAATCCGGTCTGGAGCGCGGCCGTAGGCCGCGCACATGGTTCACCCCACGCGCGCAGCGCGTGGGGTGTGGGTTCGAATGGAGGGCAACCAGGCTCCTCCCCCCGTCAACCCCCTATCGGAGCACGGGGGGTCGAGCCCCAGAACACCACGGTCCCCAGCATCCCGATGATGTGGACGAGGATGATGTTGACCACCATCGACTGCGCCGTCGCGGTGCCGACGCCGACCGGACCGCCCGAGGCGGTGTAGCCGTAGTAGCAGCCGACGAGCACGATCGCCGTCGCCATCACCAGTCCCTTGATCAGGCTGAAGCTGAGGTCGAGGGGGTCCTGGTACATCCAGAAGATCAGCAGGTAGCCGCCCGAGGAGACGTCGCCGACCTGCTGGACCACCGAGAAGTAGCTGGCGTAGTAGGCGACCCCGATCCCGACCAGGTAGAGAAACGGGATCGCGATCCAGGCCCCCAGCAGGCGGGTGGCGCAGAGGAAGGTGATGGGCTGGATCCCCATCACCTCAAGCGCGTCGACCTCGTCGGAGATCCTCATCGCGCCGATCTCGGCGACGATCCCCGTGCCCACCTTGGCGGAGAGGATGTAGCCGAATGCGTAGGGCAGGCCCTCGCGCAGGTCGCAGTAGGCGGAGAAGAGGCCGGCCAGCGAGGGGGCGCCGATCGAGCGGTTGAAGTAGGCGCCCTGGAGGCCGCACTGCAGGCCGAGGATGAAGACGAAGGCCCAGATCACCAGCGCCGAGCCGAGGATCAGGATCCCAGCCTGGCGGAGGCTCTCGCCGAAGTACCGGAGAACCCGGCCCGAGTAGACGTGGCCGGCGACGCGCGAGCCGAAGCGGGCGATCTCGCCGAAGGAGTCGAGCCATTCGCGCGGCGCGTCGAGCCACCCGATCATCGCTTCCTTGGCCCTCATCTGATGCTCTGGAGTTCGGGGTTGGTGGCGAGCAGGATCGCGGTGAAGACGAAGTTGAAGAAGAAGACCGCGACCAGGGCGATGACGACCGCCTGGTTCACCGCGCGGCCGACGCCCTCGGCGCCTCCGGACGCAGTCATCCCCTTGAAAGAGCAGACGACGGCGATGATCGCGCCGAACATCGTGCACATCAGGATCGATCCCCAGATGTCGGTGATCGAAGCGTTGGCGAAGAGGGTCGCGAAGAAGCCTCCGAGCGACTGCTTGTAGAGGAGCTCGGCGGCGATGCCGGCGGTGAGCCCGAAGACGATCGCGAAGATGTCGAGCAGCCCGGTGATGACCATCAGCGCCAGGAAGCGCGGCACGACCAGGTTCTTGACCGGGTCGACGCCGAGCACCTGCAGGGCGTCGAGCTCCTCGCGGATCTTGCGGGCGCCGAGGTCGGCGGTGATCGCCGTGCCGGCGACGCCGGCGACGACGACCGCGGTCACCAGCGGCCCGATCCAGCGGATCGCGGTCAGCACGAAGAAGCCGCCGAGCCGGTCGAGGGCGCCGAACAGCGAGAGCACGCCGGCCGCCTGCAGGCCCGGAGCGCCGAGGCAGAGAGCGAAGGTCGAGATCAGCAGCGGGAACCAGGAGAGCTTGAGCACGAAGAGGAACTGCCAGACCAGCTCCTCGCCATAGGGATACGGGGGGCGCACCGCCGAGACGATCGTCTTCGCGGTGAGGATCATCATCTCCCCGACCTGCTCGAAGGCGGACTTGGCGGGAAGCAGCGCTCGACTCACGGCCCCGCCTCAGGCCGGCTGATTCCCAATCCCGAAGAGCCCTCACTCCCGCTGCCCATCAGCCGCAGCGTACTGTCGGCTCCAGCTGCAGTCGGTTAACGCGGCGTTAGGCTCGACAGGCGCGCGCCCAGCTCGGCTGGATCCAGCCCGCCAGATCTCAGGACCGCCCACTCTCCGCGACCCTCGAAGTTCGTCAGGTCGACCACGGTCGAGGGCAGGCCCGTGAGCGAGCCGCCGTCGATCGCGAGGTCCACCGAAGCGACGATCTCGGCCGGGACCTCGGCGAAAGCGCCCGGGGCCGACTCGCCGCTGAGGTTCGCCGAGGTCTGGAAGAGCGGGCACGTCGCACCGGCCAGCGGGCCGCCGATGAGGCGCACCCCGAGCCGCTCGGGGTCCTCGCGGCAGGCGAGCGGATAGCGGCGTTCCGGGTTGGCGACGACGAGGGTCGCCGGGCCTGGCAACAGCGCCCCGACCGCCTCCCGGGTGCGCGGGCCGAGGCCCGCGACCAGCTCGCGCATCGCCAGCGGGGAGAAATAGAGGACGGCGGAGGGCTTGCCGTCGTCGCGACCCTTGATCCGGTGGATCCGCTCGATAGCCCTTGCGTCAAGCGGATCGCAGGCGAGCCCATAGAGCCCGTCGGCCGGGAAGACCGCCACGCCTCCCGCCGCAACGCAGCGCTCAAGCGCGGCGCGGGCCCCCTTGGGGCCGTCGCGCTCGATGGAGACAATCTCGCTCATTCACCTACTGACTTCGTGGTTAAGGGTCATATAACACCCTTAACCACGAAGTCAGCTGATGGAGGACGCACCCACGACGACGCGATCGATACCGGCAAGGTCCTTGCGTCCCTCGATCTGCCCAAATCCCGCCCCGCGCATCAATCCGCTCACCGCCTCGGCGTGGCCGGCGCCAACCTCCAGCGCCAGGCATCTCGCCGGCGGCCCGGCATCGAGGAGGGCGCGGATCGCATCTAGGCCGTCGGGGCCCGCGAGCAGGGCCTCGCGGGGCTCCCACTCGGTCACCTCCGGCTCGAGGGCTCCCCACTCCGCCTCGCTGACGTAGGGAAGGTTGGCGAGGACGAGGTCGAACTCGGCCGAATCGGGCAAGGTCCCCTCGACCAGCTCGACCCTGCCGGCCAGGCCGAGTCGCTCGGTGTTCGCCCGCGCGACTTCGAGCGCGGCGGCCGAGGTGTCCGTCGCCACCACCTCCTCGCACTCGGACAGCTCGCTCGCCACGGCAAGGGCGACCGCGCCGGAGCCGGTGCCGACGTCGAGGACCCGGCGCGGCCGCAGCTCCAGCGCCAGCTCGACCAGGAGCTCGGTCTCCGGCCGCGGGATCAGCACCCGGGGGTCGACCGCCAGCTCGAGGTGCCGGAATCCCCTGCGGCCGGTGATGTAGGCGACCGGCTCCCGCCGCAGGCGCCGGCGCACCGTCTCGCCGAAGCGACGTGCGGCCGCAGGCGGGATCTCGGCCTCGGGGTCCGCTGCCAGGCGGGCGCGATCCCATCCGGTCGCCTCGCAGAGCAGCAATTCGGCATCGAGCCACGGCTCCTCGATTCCGGCAGCACTCAGCGCATCGACCGCCGCGCTCAGCGCTTCGCGCGTCACCCGACGGCGGCGGTCTCGAGACGCTGGCGCTTCTCCTCGGCGGCCAGGGCCTCGGTGAACTCCGCGAGCGCGCCGCCGAGAACCCCGTCGAGGTTGTGCGAGGTGTGCTTGATCCGGTGGTCGGTCACCCGGCCCTGGGGGAAGTTGTAGGTGCGCACCTTCTCGGAGCGCTCGCCGCTGCCCACCTGGGCCTTGCGCTCGGAGGCGATCTTCGCCTGCTGCTCGGCCAGCTCACGCTCGTACAGCCGCGCCCGCAGCACTCGCATCGCCCGCTCCTTGTTCTGGAGCTGGGACTTCTCGTCCTGCATCGAGACGACGATGCCGCTCGGCTTATGGGTGATCCGCACCGCCGAGTCGGTCGTGTTGACCGACTGCCCGCCGGGCCCCGAGGACCGGTAGACGTCGACCTGGAGGTCGTTCTGGTCGATCTTGACCTCGACCTCCTCCGCCTCGGGAAGCACCGCCACGGTAGCCGTCGAGGTGTGGATCCGCCCCTGCGACTCCGTCTCCGGCACCCGCTGGACCCGGTGCGTGCCGCCCTCGTACTTGAAGATCGAGTAAGCGCCCTCGCCCTTGATCGCGAAGGTCACCTCCTTGAACCCGCCGACCTCGGCGCTGGACTGCGAGAGCGTCTCGGTGGCGAAGCCGCGCTCCTCGGCGTAGCGGGTCAGCATCTTGTAGAGGTCGCCGGCGAAGAGCCCCGCCTCGTCCCCTCCCGTTCCCGCCCGGATCTCCACCAGCACGTTCTTGGAGTCGTTTGGGTCGCGCTCGACCATCGCCAGCCGGATCTCCTCTTCGAGCTCCTCGATCCGCCCCGGGGCCTCCTCGGCCACCTTGCGCAGCTCGGGATCGTCCCCGTCCTCCTCCAGCAGCTCGCGCGCTCCCTCCAAGTCGTCCTTCAGCGTCCGGTACTCAGCCACAAGCTCGCGAGCAGGCTGCAGTTCACGATATTCACGCCCGACCTCGACATAGCGCTCCCGATCGCCAATCACCGCCGGGTCGGACATCTGCTGCTCCAGCTCGGCGAACCGCGCCTCGATCTGCTCTGCAAGTTGCTCGATCACGTCCGGGCAACCTTAGCTGCGCGCCACTACGCTCAGGCGACGATCTCGATCTGCTGCTCGGAAGCCGCGGCTTCCGGCGACTCCTCGGCCAGCACCTTCTCCAGCGCCGCGATCGCCACCGCCAGTTGCTCTTCGTCCGGCTCCCGCGTGGTCAGGTTCTGCAGCATCAGGCCGGGCCACATCACCGCGCGCACCCAGCGTTTGCGACGGTTTTTGCCCGCCCACTTGATCACCTCGTAGGAGAGCCCGGCGATCAGCGGGATGCCGAGGATGCGCGAGGCCAGCAGCCAGTACCAGGCAGGCAGGCCGATCGGCGCGAAGACGAAGATCGCCAGCACCATGACGATCAGCAGGAAGCTGGTCCCGCAACGGGGATGCAGGCGCGAGTAGAGCTTGGCTCGCGCCGGCGTCAGCTCGTCTTCGGCCTCATAGCAGGAGATCGTCTTGTGCTCGGCGCCGTGGTACTCGAAGACGCGACGCAGGTCGCGCAGGCGGCTGATGACGACGATGTAGCCGATGAAGATCGCCGTGCGCAGCACTCCCTCCACCAGCCAGAAGAGCAGCGAAGAGCCGAGCTGGTCCTTGATCAGGCTCGTCAGCCCGACCGGGATGACGAAGAAGAGGCCGACGGCAAGGACCATGGAGAGGGCGATCGTCAGGCCCCAGATCCAGCCTCCGATTTCTTCCCGCTCCCCCTCCTCGTCCTCCTCGAGCTGGGCGTTGGCGGAGATGCCAAGCGCCCGGAAGCCGATCTTCAGCGACTCGCCCAGCGCGACGACTCCGCGCAGGACGGGGAGCCGCCAGAGGCGGTGTCGCTGCGCCCAGGGCTTGATCGGCTCGGACTCGATCTCGACCTCGCCGTCGGGGCGGCGGACCGCGACGGCCCAGACCGAGATGCCGCGCATCATCACGCCCTCCAGCACCGCCTGACCGCCGACCGGCGCGTCGCGCTTGGCGACCAGGGCGCCGTCGGGCATGCGCAGCGGGTCCGCTCCGTTGCCGGACGGCGGCAGCTTCGCCTCAGGGGAGCCCAGCTCTGGGCTCACCGGCTACTCCCCGGCCTTGGCGTGCTTGGCGGCGCGTCGCTGGAAGCGCTCGACCCGGCCACCGGTGTCGACGAGCTTCTGCTTGCCGGTGTAGAAGGGGTGGCACTCCGAGCAGAGCTCGACGTGAAGGTCCGCCTGCGTCGAGCGGGTGTAGAACTGGTTCCCGCAGGAGCAATGCACGTTGGCGAGGGTGTACTCGGGGTGGATTCCGGCTTTCATTGGCCCATCAGTTTAGATGACGCGCGCATCTTGGCCGTTCAGGGGTTGGGAATTCCAGTCCTGCTGCCGATAGTCGGAAGGTGGAGCCTCACGAGCCGACCACCTCCGCTCTAACCTCCTCGCGAGCACTGCGGCTGGCGATCGCGGTGGTCCTCTTCGGCGGCACGACCCTGGTCATCCTGCACAACTGGCTCGGCCTTGGGGGCGCCGATCTCGACGACCTCGCCGGGGGCGAGCTCTACGACGCGGTGGTCCTCGCCGCGGGGGTCGCCTGCCTGCTCAGGGCCAAGGCGGTCGAGTCCGAGCGCTCGGCCTGGGTGCTGATCGGCGCCGGGGTCCTCGCCTGGGGCGCCGGTGAGATCTACTGGACCGCCGTCATCCTCGACAACCCCGAAGCCCCCTACCCCTCCCCCGCCGACGCCGGCTACCTCGCCTTCTACCCGCTCACCTACGCCGGCCTCGTGATGCTCGTCCGCGCCCGGGTGCACGAGATCGACTGGCGCCTCTGGACCGACGGCGCGATCGCCGCGCTCGGGACTGCCGCGCTCGGAGCCGCCTTCGTCTTCGACTGGGTCGCCGAGCGGACGACGGGGACCCCGCTGGAAGTGGCGACCTCGCTGGCCTACCCGCTCGGCGACATCGGGATGCTGGCGATGATCGTCGGCGTGATCGCGCTCACCGGCTGGCACCCCGGCCGGACCTGGTCGCTGCTCCTTGCCGGCCTGGCGGCGATGGTCGTCGCCGACATCGCCTACACGGTGCAGGCCACCGGAGGGTTCGTGCCGCCCGGCAACTGGATCGACCCGATCTACCTGATCTCGGCGTCGTGCATCGGCGCCATCCTCTGGCAGCCGAGCGCCGAGGGGATCGAGCCGGAACGCCTCGGCAATCGGCGCGAGCTGATGGTCCCGGCGATCTTCGCGGCGGTGATGATCGGCCTCTTCGCGATGCAGCACATGAGCGCCACCAGCAGCCTGACGACGATGCTCTGGACGGCGACGATGCTGGCCGTGATCGTCCGGCTGGCGATGAGCGTGCGCGAGAACCGGGCGCTGCTGGAGCAGGTGAGGACTGATCCGCTGACGGGGCTCGCCAACCGCGGCGCGATGCAGGTCGACTTCGAGGACGCCTGCGAGCGAGCCGCCGAGGGGCGTCGGGTGACGCTGATCCTCTTCGACCTCAACGGCTTCAAGCGCTACAACGACACCTTCGGTCACCCCGCGGGGGACGAGCTGCTGGTGCGCCTGGGCCAGGGGCTGAAGGCAGCCGTCGGCGAAGCCGGGGCCGCGTACCGGATCGGTGGCGACGAGTTCTGTGTGGTGGTGAACGGCTCGGCGGCGCTCGTCGACGCGGTGACGAAGCGTGCGGCGGAAGGCCTCACCGCGAGCAACCACGGGGTCGAGGTGAGCGCTTCCTGGGGAGCCGCCACGGTCCCGGACGAGGCACCCAACCCCTCCGAGGCCATGCAGACTCGCAGACGTGCGTATGTACGCGCAGAAGGAGTCGCGCCGCCTCGCCCACCCCGCGGTCCCGCTGCTGCCGGAGGTCTCGGAGGCCGAGGCCCTCGAGCACTAGAGCCGAAGGCCGTTCGGGGGTCCCTCCCCAGGCCGCTTCGCGGGAGTTCCTGGGGAGGGACCCCCGAAGGCCCTAGCCGTGACTGATGCCTTCGAGCAGGAGATCCAGAGCCTGCCGGACCTCGGCTTGGGCGGTCTCCGCATCCTCGGCGCGGGCCACCAGCATCGCGGCCTCATCAAGCGCACCCATCAAAACGTGGGCCAGCGTCCGCACCGGCTGGGGCTCGATAGCACCGGCGTCGATCGCCGCCTGCAGGCTCGCTTCGATCAGCCCGAGGCCGTGCTCCGCGGCGATCTCTCGCCAGCGGTTCCAGCCGAGCACCGCGGGCCCGTCGAGCAGGGCGATCTGCTGAACGGCCGGCTCGGTGCAGGCGGCGAGGAACATCTCCGCCCCGGCCCGCATCGCCTCGAGCGGAGACGCGGCGTTGGCGGCAAGGGCGCCCGCCGCGATCCGCTCGGCGAGCTCGACCTCGATCCGCTCGTAGACCGCCGCGAAGAGCTCGCGCTTGTCGTCGAAGTGGTGGTAGAGCGCGCCTCTGCTCACCCCGGCGGCGCGCACGATCTCCTCGGTGCCGACTCCGGCGTATCCGCGCTCGGCGAAGAGGATCCGAGCCGCCTCGACCAGCGCCTCGCGGGTTGCCTCGGAGCGCTCCGTCTGGGTGCGTTTGACATTCATACTGTCTGTATGTAACTTACCGCTCGCGTCGGCCGGAAACAACCAAGGAGATCGCCATGAGCCCCTCAGACCAGCGCCACGAGATCGAGCTTCCCGCCGGACGCATCCGCTACCGCGAGGCCGGAGAGGGCAAGCCGGTCGTCTTCGTCCACGGCTACCTCGTCGACGGCCGGCTCTGGGACGGGGTCGTCGACCAGCTCTCGGATCACTGTCGCTGCATCGCGCCCGACTGGCCGATCGGCTCGCAGCGGATCGCGATGAACCCCGACGCCGACCTGACGCCCTACGGCATCGCGGCGATCGTCGACAGTTTCCTCGAGGCGCTCGGCCTCGAGGACGTGACGATCGTCGGCAACGACTCCGGCGGCGCGATGTCGCAGGTGCTCGTGACCAGGCACCCGCAGCGGATCGGCCGCCTCGTGCTGACCAACTGCGACACCCACGAGAACTTCCCGCCGGGGATCTTCAAGGCCCTCGTGCCGATTGCCAAGCTGCCGGGTGGGATGGCCGCCCTCGGGATCCCTTCCGGATCGGCCCCGTGGCGCGCGCCGCCTTCCGCCCGTTCACGAAGGACCCGATCCCGCCCGAGCTGATCGCCTCCTGGATGGAGCCCGGACTGCACGACCCCGGCGTCAAGCACGACCTCAAAAAGGTGACGATCGGGATGAGCAAGCGCTACACGCTGGAGGCAGCCGAGAAGCTCAAGGCCTCGGAGGTGCCGATCCTGCTCACCTGGGCGCCGGGCGACCGTCTCTTCCCGCTCAAGTACGCCAAGCGGCTGGCCGCAGACGTTCCCAACGCGCGCATCGTCGAGATACCCGACTCGAACACCTTCGTGCCGCTGGATCAGCCCGCGCGCCTGGCTGACGAGATCGCCTCGTTCGTCGCCTCCAACTGACGGCAAACGCGCAATCTGCGCGTTCTTTTCGCAGCTTGCATGTTTTTCGTCTGACCCGGGAGGCATCCTGTCGCAACGCCCCCGACAGGACGGAGACCTATGCCCAAGGAAATCTTCGACCAGGAACGGCCCAAGAGCACGATGGCAAAGCGCCTCGACGAGGCGTTCGCCGGCTGCGAGCAGTGGACCCTCGCGCCGCCCTCTCCGCGGCGCAGCGAGGCGCTCCTGACCCCCAGCTTCGTCGCTAAGTCTCCTGATACAGCGGCCCGTCGCCACCCTCGGGCAGCGTAAGGCGCCCGCCCTTGGCGGTGATCGCGCCGCACTGCACGCAGTTGGAGGCGGTGACGTGGACGTCGACCGTGGCGGTGCCGTTCTCCAGCTGCTCGTCGGGAATCTCGTAGACCTGCGCCGGGCACATCGAGACCCAGGTCTGGGCGATCTCGCGCGGCACCTTGGTCTGGATGCGGACGTGGTTGGGGGCGTCGTCGCGGGTCGCGTTGCCGGAGAGGAAGACCGAGTCGAGCTTGTCGAAGGTGAGCTCGTTGTCGGGCTTGGCGTACATGTCGCCCGCCTTGCCGAGCTCCACCGGGATCTCGGCGTCGTCCTCCTGGGACCTTCAGTGGCCGCCCGGGAAGTTGCCTTTGGTGACCGTCATCGCCGAGGCGATCGCGCCGCCGACGAAGAAGCCCTTGGAGAAGCGGCTGGCGCATGTTGCGCGATTCGTAGAGGTCCTTCTCGATCACCGAGTTGTGGACCTTCTCGTCGTAGGCCTCGAAGTTGACCAGAGTCCTGCTTCAGCGACTCGACGATCGCTTCCGCCGCGTACATCCCGGCGTGCATCGCGTAGTGGACGCCCTCCAGGGTCGGCGATGTTGACCATGCCGGCGGCGTCGCCGGCGACCACCATGCCGGGCACGGAGAGGCGCTTCGGCATCGCGAAGTAGCCGCCGGAGGGGATCGTCTTCGCGCCCCAGGCGACCCGCTTGCCGCCCTCGAGGAGGTCCTTGATGAAGGGGTGGGTCTTGAACAGCTGCAGGGCGTCGTGGACGCTGAAGGTGGCGTCGGTGTAGTCGAGGCCGACGACGAGGCCGAAGCAGACCTTGTCCTCGCCCATCGGGTAGATGAAGCTGCCGCCGGCCTCCTTGTAGCGCGGCGACTTAGCGCAGCGGCCAGCCCAGCGTGTGGATCACCCGGTCGAGCGGCTTCGGCACCTCCCAGACCTCCTTCACGCCGAGCTCCCAGCGCCTGCGGGTCGGCGCCGTGCATGTCGAAGTAGTCGTAGGCGGCGTAGGTGAGGTGGCCGATCGTGCCCTCGGCCAGGACCGTCGCCTTGGCGACGACGTCGGAGCCGGGCTCGAAGTTGCCCAGCTCCTCGCCCTCCTTGCCGCGGCCGCGGTCGCCGGAGCGGACGCCCTTGACGATCCGGTCCTCGACCAGCAGCTTGGTCGCCGCGGTCTCGGAGAGGATGTAGACGCCGGCCTCCTCGGCTTTGTCGGCGAGGAAGCGGCCCAGCTTCGAGACCGAGGTGACGTAGTTGCCGTGGTTGCGGAAGTTGGGCGGCGGCGGCTTCAGCGGGATCGCCCGCTTCGAGGTCAGGAAGTAGATCGCGTCCTTGGTCACCTCCTGGTAGACCGGCGGCCACTCCTCCTGGGTCCAGGTCGGGGAAGAGCTCTTCCATCGCCGAGGGCTTCGATGTTCGCCCCGGAGAGCAGGTGGGCGCCGGCGACCTTGCCCTTCTCGATCACCGCGACCGGGACTTCGCCGAGCTTCTCGGTCAGCTCCGGCTCGTCCTCGAGCAGCTGCATCAGCTTGTTGGCGCAGGCGAGCCCGGCGGGCCCGCCGCCGACGATCGCGATGCCGACCTCGATTCGCTCGTCCTCGGGGTCGGTCGGCGGGCCGATCACGTCGGCCGCGTCGAACGGCGGCGGGAACTCGCTTGGCGCTACTGCCGGCATCGCTTACTCCAATCGTTCGTCGGGGCGAACTGCATCCGGGGGGCCGGAGCCCCCCGGGAACACGTCAGCCGCCCTTTGCCTTGATCGCCTCGGTCAGCTTGGGGACGATCTTGTGCAGGTCGCCCACCACGCCGAGGTCCGAGAACTCGAAGATCGGCGCGTTCTGGTCCTTGTTGATCGCGAGGATGTTCTCCGAGCTCTGCATCCCGACCTTGTGCTGGATCGCGCCGGAGATGCCGGCGGCCAGGTAGAGCTTCGGCGCGACCGTCTTGCCGGTCTGGCCGATCTGGGCCGCGTAGGGGTACCAGCCGGCGTCGACCACGGCGCGGGTCGCGGCGACCGCCCCGCCCATCGACTCGGCCAGCTCCTCGCACTGCTCGAAGCCCTCTGCGGCACCGAGGCCGCGGCCGCCGCCGACGAGGATCTCGGCGTCCTCGATGTTGACGTCGGCGCCGCGCTGCTCGCCGCGCTGGACCATCTTCGCCTTGGTCGACCAGGGCGAGAGCTCGACCTCGACGTCGACGACCTCGGCCGTGCCGCCGCTCTCGTTGGCGTCGAAGGCGTTGAGGCGGCCGATGATGATTCCCGGCTCGCTGACGTAGCCGACGTCGGCGATCTGGGAGTCCTGCAGGATCGGGCGCTCGGCGACCAGCTTGCCGTCCGTCCACCTTGACCTTGCGTCACCTCCATCGTCACGCCGGCGTTGAGGCGGGCGGTGAGGCCGGCGCCGATCTCGAAGCCGAGCAGGCCGCCGCCGAACAGCGCGTAGCCGAAGCCCTCGTCCTGGATCACCTTGGCCATCGCGTCGACGATCGGCTGGGCCAGGCCCTCGGGCACGCCCTTGGCCCGGTAGACCTTGGCCGCGCCCCAGTTGCCGAGCGAGGCGCAGGCGTCGTCGGCGATGTCGCCGACGACCAGCGCGGCGGCCTCGCCGCCGATCTCGCCGGCCAGCTTGGCCGCCTCGGAGATCGCCCCGAGCGAGTTCTTGTTGAAGTTGCCCTCGTCGTCGTGGAGGGCGTAGGTCAGGATGCCTGCCATCTAGATCAGCTTCCTCTCGTCGAGCCAGGCGACGATCTTTTCGACCGTCTCGTTGGTGTCCTCGTCCTCGATGATCTCGCCGGCCTCCTTGGCGGGCGGCGGGTTGAGCGCGAGGACCGCGGTCTTCGAGCCGGCCTCGCCGACCATGCCGCCGTCGATGCCGACGTCGCCGGTCGCCTTGCGCGTCGAGGGGCTTCTTCTTCGCCCCCATGATCGCTTTCAGGCTCGGGTAGCGCGGCTCGTTGATCGCGTCGCCGACGCTGATCACGGCGGGCAGCTCGACCTCGACCGTGTCGTAGCCGTACTCGGCCTGGCGCTCGCAGCGCAGCTTGCCGTCGGCGACGTCGATCTTGATCACCTGCGTCAGCGAGGGCATCTGCAGGTGGTCGGCGACGACGGCGCCGATCGTGTAGCACTCGCCGTCGTCGGACTGCTGGCCGAGCAGGACCAGGTCCGGGCTCTCGGACTCGAGCACCTTGGCCAGCGAGTAGCCGGTGGCGCAGACGTCGGAGCCGGCGAGCGCGTCGTCGGAGAGGTGCACCGAGCGGTCGGCGCCGAGCGCCACCGCCTTGTGCAGGGCGCGGACCGCCGAGTCGGGGCCCATCGTCACCGCGACGACCTCCTCGACCGGGATCGCGCCGCCCTCCTTGATCTGCATGGCGGCCTCGATGGCGTGGGTATCGAAGGGGTTGAGGTTCTTCTCGCCGCTGCGGTCCAGGCGCATCGTGTTGGGGTCGATGCGCTTCTGGACGGCGGCGTCCGGAACCTCCTTGACCAGGACGCAGATCTTCAAGTTTCAAGCCTCCTTGGCTGAGTTGCTCAAGCTGGTTGACTGACCAGTCAATCAGTCTATCTATACATCGGGACGATGTGACGTTCGGCGTGAGGTTGTCACGCTTGGGATCAGCTGCTCGCCGCTCGTGGCGCTCCGCGGCGCCCTCGCGGATGAACTCGACGATCTCGTCGGTTCCCGCGCCCGGCGTGAAGACGGCGGCGACCCCGAGCTTCTTCAGCTCGGGGATGTCCTCGGCCGGGATCGTGCCCCCGACCGTGACCAGGACGTCGTCGACGCCCTGCTCGGCGAGCAGCTCGACCACCCGCGGCACCAGCGTCATGTGGGCGCCGGAGAGGATCGAGAGGCCGACCGCGTCGGCGTCCTCCTGGATCACCGTCTCGGCGATCTGCTCCGGCGTCTGGTGCAGGCCGGTGTAGATCACCTCCATGCCGGCGTCGCGCAGGGCCCGGGCGATGATCTTGGCGCCGCGGTCGTGCCCGTCCAGGCCGGGCTTGGCGACGACGACGCGGATCTTGCGGGCGGTTGCGGCTCCATCAGCGGCCGGGGAGCTTAGAAGACCGGCGACTCCGTGTAGGTGCCGAAGACCTCCTGCATCGCGGCGATCATCTCGCCCTCGGTGGCGCGGGCGCGGGCGGCGTCGATGATCGGCGGCATCAGGTTCTCCTCGGTGGCGGCGGCGCGCTTCAGCTCGGCCAGCGCCGCCTCGACCGCGGCGCCGTCGCGGCGGGCGCGGGTCGCCGGCAGGCGGTCGACCTGCTTGCGTTCGAGCGCCGGGTCGATGCGCAGGATCGGCGTCGGCTCTTCGTCCTCCTGGGTGAAGTCGTTGACGCCGACGACGATCCGCTTGCGCTCGTCGACCTCGCGCTGGTAGGTGAAGGCGGCGTCGGCGATCTCGCGCTGGGGGAAGTTGCGGCGGATCGCCTCGACCATCCCCCCCAGCTCGTCGATGCGGGCGAAGTAGTCGTAGGCGGCCGCCTCCATCTCGTCGGTCAGCTTCTCGACGAACCAGGAGCCGCCGAGCGGGTCGGGCGTGTTCGGAGCGCCGGACTCGAAGGCGATGATCTGCTGGGTGCGCAGCGCCACCCGCACCGCCTCCTCGGTCGGCAGCGCCAGCGCCTCGTCGAAGGAGTTGGTGTGCAGCGACTGGGTGCCGCCGAGCACCGCCGCCAGCGCCTCCAGCGAGGTGCGGACGACGTTGTTGAGCGGCTGCTGGGCGGTCAGCGAGACGCCGGCGGTCTGGGCGTGGAAGCGCAGCCGCATCGACTCCTCGCGCTTGGCGCCGTAGGTCTCGCTTCATCTCCCGCGCCCAGATCCGGCGCGCCGCCCGGTACTTGGCGATCTCCTCGAAGAAGTCGATGTGGGCGTTGAAGAAGAAGGAGAGGCGCGGGGCGAAGTCGTCGACGTCGAGGCCGCGCTCGAGCGCCCGCTCGACGTAGGTGAAGCCGTCCTTGAGCGTGAAGGCGAGCTCCTGCTGCGCGGTCGAGCCGGCCTCGCGGATGTGGTAGCCGGAGATCGAGACCGGGTGCCAGCGCGGCATCTTCTCCGAGCACCACTCGATCATGTCGGTGACCAGGCGCATCGCCGGCTCGATCGGGAAGCACCACTCCTTCTGGGCGATGTACTCCTTGAGGATGTCGGTCTGGATCGTGCCGCCGAGCTTCTCCGGCGGCACCCCCTGCTTCTCGCCGACGAGGACGTAGAAGGCGAGCAGGATCGCCGCCGGCGCGTTGATCGTCATCGAGGTGGTGACGCCGCCCAGCGGGATGCCGTCGAAGAGCTGCTCCATGTCGTCGAGGCTGTCGACGGCGACGCCCTCGCGACCGACCTCGCCGAGGCTGCGGACGTGGTCGGAGTCGTAGCCCATCAGGGTCGGCATGTCGAAGGCGGTCGAGAGCCCGGTCTGGCCGTGGTCGAGCAGGTAGTGGAAGCGCTCGTTGGTCTCCTCGACCGTGCCGAAGCCGGCGAACTGGCGCATCGTCCAGAGCCGCCCCCGGTACATCGACTGGTAGGGACCGCGGGTGAACGGGTACTCGCCGGGGCGGCCGATCGTCTCCTCGGGGTCGGCCGGTGCGTCCTCGCGGTCCGTAGAGCGGCTCGATCGGGTGTCCCGACATCGTCGAGAACTCCGCCTCGCGCTCCTCGAGCTCCGGCTTCGCACTCGGGCTTCGCTGGCCATGCGGTCAGTCAGGCTGATGCGGCCGCTAGCGGCGGACAGCGGCAGCGGCGGGGCGCGCGGCTTGCGGCGGGCGGCGATGCGGGAGCCGCCGAAGCCGGCGACCGTCGCCAGCAGGGTGACGGCGATGCGACCAGGCGGCGGCCGAGGCGCTCGAAGCGCATCGTCTGCCAGCCCTCCTCGCGGGCGATCTCGGCCAGCGGCGGGTCGGGGTTGACGACGACCGGGTTGCCGACCGCGCGCAGCATCGGCAGGTCGGAGAGCGAGTCCGAGTAGGCGTAGGAGGCGGCGAGGTCGATGTCGTGCTCGGCGGCGAAGGCCTCCATCGCCTCGACCTTGCCCGGGCCCGTAGACGAAGGGACCGTCGAAGCGGCCGGTGAAGGCTGCCCTCGCCGTCGACCTCGTAGCGGGTGCCGATGCCGCCGTCCATGCCGAGCACGTCGGCAAGCGGCTCGACCACGCCGTTGCCGGCGGCGCTGACGATGAAGGTGGCGCGGCCGGCGTCCTGGTGGGCGTAGACCTCGTCGAGCATCTGCGGGTAGACGCGCGGCAGGATCGCCGCCATCACCTCCGGCCTCATCCGCTCGACGGCCGTGGCGGGCACGCCGGCGATCAGCTCGCGGGCGACCCGCAGGACCTCGGTCGGTGCGGGCGTCGGTCGTCCCGCGCAGCCGGTAGCGCAGGTGCTCGACGCCCCAGCTCGCCAGCTGGCGGCGGCTGACGATCCCGTGCCGCGCCGCGACGCGGGCGAACTGCATCCCCGACGACCCCGCCATCAGGGTCTTGTCCAGGTCGAAGAAGGCAGCTGCCGCGGCTCCGCTACGGCCGCTAGCACCTCGATGACGATCGCGTCGCCCTGGCCGCCGCCGGAGCAGATCGCGGCGACGCCGAGACCGCCGCCGCGCCGGCCCAGCTCGTGGACGAGCGAGCCGACGATGCGGGAGCCGGAGGCGCCGATCGGGTGACCGAGCGCGATCGCGCCGCCGTTGACGTTGACGTTCTCCTCGTCGACGCCGAGCATCCGCATCGAGTTGAGGGCGACCGAGGCGAAGGCCTCGTTGATCTCCCAGAGGTCGACGTCCTCGGGGCTCTTGCCGATCTTCTCCAGCGCCTGCTTGGCGGCGTTGGCGGGAGTTTTCGCCAGGTAGGGGAAGTCGTCGGCGACGGTGCCGTAGGAGAGGACGCGGGCGAGGACCGGGCGTCCCTCCTTTTCGGCCCACTCCTCGGAGGCGACGACGATCGCGCCGGCGCCGTCGTTGACGCCCGGCGCGTTGCCGGCGGTGTGGGTGGCGTCCTCGCCGCCGATCGCCCGCAGCCCGGCGAGGGTCTCGACCGTGGTGTCGGCGCGGATCGCCTCGTCGGCCTCGATCGTGTTCTCGCCCTTGCGGGACTTGACCGTGATCGCCGGCGATCTCGTCGGCGAGGCGGCCGGCGTCGGTCGCCTCGGCGGCGAGCCGGTGCGAGCGCTCGGCGAAGCGGTCCATGTCGGCGCGGGTGATCTCCAGCTCGTTGGAGACCTCGCTCGCCTCGTTGATCATCTGCTTCTCGGTGAAGGGGTTGGTGAGGCCGTCGTGGACCATCGCGTCGATCGTCTCGACGTGGCCCATCCGGTAGCCGAAGCGGGCGCCGGGCAGCAGGTGGGGGGCCTGGCTCATCGACTCCATGCCGCCGGTGACGGCGACGTCGGTGTCGCCGGCGCGGATCGCCATGTCGGCGATGCCGACCGAGCGCATGCCCGAGGCGCAGACCTTGTTGATCGTCTCCGAGGGCACCTCCTTGGGGATGCCGCCCTTGATCTGGGCCTGGCGCGAGGGGATCTGCCCCTGGCCGGCCTGCAGGACCTGGCCGAAGACGACCTGCTGGACCTGCTCGGGGTCGACGCCGGAGCGATCCAGCGCCGCCGAGATCGCGTGGCCGCCGAGGTCGGTGGCGTCGAGCGAAGAGAGGGTTCCGCCCATCTTGCCGAAGGGCGTGCGTGCGGTTCCGAGGATCACTGTGCTGGGCATGGCTGCCTTTCTCTGAGTGTTTATGCCGGGTCTCGGCTCGATCAGGGCCGCCTGGCCCACACCGGGGACGATAGCGGGAGCCTGCGGGGACCCGCTGTGCGCAACGTCATAGACTCGCGAGGCTCCGATGGACGTCTCCGTCAGCCAACTCGAGATCCCCGCGGTCGGCGCCGACCTGCTCGCCGTCGGCCTCTGCGAGGGCGAGGAGCTGCCGGCCGAGCTTGCCTCTGCCCCTGGCGCGACCGACGCCAAGCGGCGGCTTCAAGAAGACTGACGATTCTCCGTCCCGAGAAACCCGCCCGGGTGCTCGTCGTCGGCCTCGGCAAGCGAGAGGAGCTCGACGCCGAGCGGGCCCGGATCGCCGCCGCGCTGGCGGCCAAAGAGGCCGGCGAGCTGAGCGCGACCTCGATCGCCTGGGTTCTGCCGGAGTCGGGAGACGATGCGAACCTTGCCGAGGGCCTGGTCACCGGCACGATCCTCGGCGCCTACCGCTTCGACCGCTTCAAGAGCAGGGACGCCGAGGACCCCGAGCCGCCGCCCGCGCTCGACTCGCTGACCCTGCTGGCGCCCGACGGCGTCGCCGCGGCAGCCGAGGCGGCCCGGATCTGCGCCGAGGCCCAGAACCGGGCTCGCGACCTGCAGAGCCTGCCCTCCAACGTCGCGACGCCTTCGTTCCTCGCCCGGCGCGCCCGCGAGATCGCCTCCGCCCACCCCGCGGTCAGCGCCGAGGTGCTCGGCCGCGAGGAGATCGCCGCCAAGAAGATGGGCGGGCTGGTCGCGGTCAGCCAGGGCAGCGCCGAGGAGCCGAAGCTGATCGTCCTCCGCTACGAAGGCGGGGGCTCGGGCAAGGCCCTCGGCCTCGTCGGCAAGGGCGTCACCTTCGACACCGGCGGGATCTCGCTGAAGCCGCCCGCCGGCATGCACGAGATGAAGATGGACATGTCGGGCGCCGCGGCGGTGCTGGAGGCCGTCGGCGCGATCGCCGAGCTCGGGCTCGAGATCGACCTGATCGCCGTCGTCCCCTCGACCGAGAACATGCCCTCGGGCACGGCGATCAAGCCCGGCGACATCATCACCCAGTACAACGGGAAGACGGTCGAGGTCAACAACACCGACGCCGAGGGCCGCCTGATCCTCGCCGACGCCCTCGCCTACGCGGTCGAGCTGGGCGCCGAGCGGGTCGTCGACATCGCGACGCTGACCGGCGCCGTGATGATCGCGCTGGGCTCCACCTACGCGGCGGTGATCTCCAACGACGACGAGCTCGCCGCCGAGGTCGAGCAGGTCGGCCGCGAGACCGGCGAGCTGGTCTGGCGCCTCCCGCTCCACCCCGAGTACAAGGCGCTGATGAAGGGAACGGTCGCCGACCTCACCAACGCCGCGGCCAAGCGCAAGGCCGGCACGATCTCCGCCGCCTCCTTCCTCGAGGAGTTCGTCGGCGAGACCCCCTGGGCGCACGTCGACATCGCCGGCACCGCCTGGGACGTCGGCCGCGCCTACACCGGCAACGACGCCAGCGGCTTCGGCGTGCGGCTGCTCACGGCCCTGGCGCGCTCGCTGGCTGGCTGAGCTCAGCTAGCCGCGTCTTCGGCGGCCCGCTGTCGGTCTGCAATCACGATGTACTCCTCGACCATCAGCTTGTCCTTGGTGCGCCCGGCTGCCCTCTTCATCGCAATCAGGTGATCCAGGGAAGCAACTCTGACGAGATGGCCGAAGACTTCTCGCTCAACGGAACCTGACTTCAGATCGTCATATGACCGCATGCCGGCGGCGTCCGCGAGTACGTCGAGATCTCCATGTGGCGTCTCGAAGGTGAAGTTCGCGCCGTTTTCGATTGTTCCCACATCGAGCTGGAACGGGAGATCCCGTGGAGCCCCGCGCAACCGCACACCGATCTCCTCGAGAGCCACGACGAGACGAGCGACGTTGTCGCTGCCACGGGCGTACACGAGGTCGAGGTCAAAGCTTGGATAGGTGGAGCCGTGGGATATCCCCGCCTGACCCCCGATCAGAACGAAATCGACCCCATGGGCAATCAGCGGTTCGAGTAGCTGCCGGAATTCGGGGGCCTTGGGTGGCAGCGCCTGATCCCCATTCATAGCGACTCCCGACGAGGGTTCGGGCTGCTGGCAATCACCATGTTGGCGAAAGCAGCTCCGTAGTCGAGCCGTTCGGTCGGAGACCGTCGGAGTTGCTGATCGATCAGGGTCGCGTCGATTCCGGATTCACGGCGCGACGCGCCGAGCTCCAAATCTTCACCAAGGAGATAGAGAAGCTCCCGCAGGGTCTCGACCGAAGGCGAAACGCGATCACGCTCGATCCGTGAGATCGCGGACTGGGTGGTGCTGGCGCGCATCGCAAGCTGCTTTTGGCTGACGCCATGTCTCTCGCGGGCTTCCTTGAGCAGCTCACCAGGCGTTTTCATGCCTAGATCATAGCAAATATGTACTTATTGCATATCTGCTATACGCTGAGGATCATGCAGGTCGCGATCCCGTGGGCAAGCAGCTTGCCGCTGTCGGCGGCCGTGAGGCTGGCCTCCGCGGTCGCCTGACGCCGGCCGCCGTAGAGGACGTTGGCCTCGCAGAGGACGCGGCCGGTGTCGCGGGTGATCGGGCGAACGTACTTGGCCTCGAGACCGAGCGAGGTGTAGCCGACGCCGGCCGGGAGAGTCGTGTGTACCGCGCAGCCGAGGGCGGAGTCGAGCAGGGTCGCGGCGTAGCCGCCATGGACGACGCCGATCGGGTTGTAGTGCTCCTCGCCGGGCTCGCCGGCGAAGACGGCACGGCCGTCGCCGATCTCGATCGGCCCCATCCGCATCGTCACCGCGATCGGCGGCGGGGGCAGCTTGCCGGAGACGATCGCCTGCATGTACTCCATGCCGGTCATCGTCGCCCCGGCCGCCGCGGTCGGCACCGGGTCCTGCCAGACGAGGGTGCGCTCGCGGGTCGTCTCGGGGCTCGACTCGGCGAAGGCAAGCGCCGCGTCGACGGCGGTGCCGCCGTCGGCCGCCAGGTGCTCGGCGCTCACCGACCGCTCCCGCGCCCGCGCGCTGCTGCGGTCTCGCGCAAGGCTCGAGGGCTCGCCGGGTAGACCAGATCCGCGGTGATCTCCTCCTGGGTGATGGAGATGCGGGGAGCCTTGGTCCTCTGGTGCTGCCTATGTCTCGGAATCAACCTCATGCCGTGCCTCCGATCCGCGGTGACTTCGTGGTTATGGGCCCATAACCACCCATAAACACGAAGTCAGCCAAGTTGGTTGCTTGACGCAACTTTCATCTGAACCGATCCTAGCCAGGTGAGTTGCTTGACGCAACCTTGTGTGCCAAGATCACTTTGTGCTGCGCAACGACTACCCGGGACAGGTCTGCTCGATCGCACGCTCGCTGGAGGTGATCGGCGAGCGCTGGACGCTGCTGATCGTGCGCGACGTGATGAACGGCAGGCGTCGCTTCGACGAGCTGCAGAAGGGCCTCGGCGTCGCCCGCAACGTTCTCTCCGCCCGCCTGCAGCGGCTGATCGAGGAGGACATCCTCGAGCGCCGGGCCTACCAGCAGAACCCCGAGCGCTACGAGTACTTCCTCACCGAGAAGGGGCTAGACCTCTGGCCCGCCCTGGTCGCTCTGCTCGACTGGGGGGATCGCCACTCCCCCAACCCAGACGGACCGCCGATGCTGATCGTCCACAAGGAGTGCGGCGGCGCGGTCAGCGACCGCGGGATCTGCGAGAGCTGCGGCAAGCTTCTGCACGCAAGGGACGCCCGTGCGGTGCCCGGGCCCGGCGTGCGGAACGCCACCGACAACACGAAGGCGCTCACGGCGCGCTAGCTTTGGCTGCGCAGCCAGGAACGGCAAAGGCGACCAGGAGGGTTTGGAAATGGCTACAGCGGCGGAGGCTCAGGTACGCGACAAGATCTTCATCGGCGGCAAGTGGGTCGAGCCCGAGGGCTCGGAGACGATCGAGGTGATCAACTCGACCACCGAGGAGGGGATGGGGACGATCCCGGCCTGCACGCCGGGTGACGCCGACCGCGCGGTGGCAGCGGCTCGCGACGCCTTCGAGACCTGGTCGCAGACCTCGCGCGAGGAGCGCGCCGGCTACCTGAACGCGATCGCGGCCGGCCTCGGCGAGCGCAGCGAGGAGATCGCGGCGACGATCGCGCAGGAGCTGGGGATGCCGCTGAAACTGAGTCAGATCATCCAGGCCGGCCTGCCCACCGCCCAGTTCGCGGCGATGCCGGGCCTGATGGAGGAAGTCGCCTGGGAGGAGGAGATCGGCAACTCGCGGGTCCTGCGCGAGCCGGCCGGCGTGCTCGGAGCGATCACCCCCTGGAACTACCCGCTGAACCAGATCGCAGCCAAGGTCGCCCCCGCCCTCGCCGCCGGCTGCACCGTGGTGCTGAAGCCGAGCGAGGTCGTGCCGCTGAACGCCTTCATCCTCGCCGAGGTGATCGAGGCCGTCGGCCTCCCCGCCGGCGTCTTCAACCTCGTCACCGGAACCGGTCCCGTGGTCGGCGAGGCGATCGCCGGTCACCCCGGCGTCGACATGGTCTCCTTCACCGGCTCGACCCGGGCCGGCCGGCGCGTCTCCGAGCTCGCCTCGGCGACGGTGAAGCCGGTGGCGATGGAGCTCGGCGGCAAGTCGCCGAACGTGATCCTCGACGACGCCGACCTGAGCAAGGCCGTTCCCGACGGCGTCGCCAAGTGCTACCTCAACTCGGGTCAGACCTGCAGCGCCCTGACCCGGATGCTGGTCCCGCGCGAGAAGCTGGCCGAGGCCGAGCAGATCGCCGCGCAGACGGCCGAGGCCTTCGCTCCGGGCGACCCCTTCGAGGACTCGACCCGGCTCGGACCGCTGGTCTCCGAGGTGCAGCGCGAGCGCGTGCGCGGCTACATCGAGAAGGGCGAGGCGGAAGGGGCGAGGCTCGTCACCGGCGGCGCAACCGCCCCCGAGGGCCTCGAGCGCGGCTACTTCGTCCGCCCCACGGTCTTCTCGGACGTGACGCCGGAGATGACGATCGCCCAGGAGGAGATCTTCGGGCCGGTGCTCTCGATCCAGCCCTACGACGGCGAGGACGACGCGGTGCGGATCGCCAACGACACGGTCTACGGACTCGCCGGCGGGGTCTGGTCGGCCGACCAGGACCGCGCGATCGGCGTCGCCAAGAGGCTTCGCACCGGGCAGATCGAGATCAACGGCGGGGCGTTCAACCCCCTCGCTCCTTTCGGCGGCTACAAGCAGTCGGGGCACGGGCGCGAGAACGGGCGTTATGCGATCGAAGAGCTGCTTCAAGTCAAGAGTCTTCAGCTCTGACGGGGTTGGGCCGGCGGGTCCTGTCACGGTTTTGGTGCCACCACCCCTGCGGTAGCTAAAGCTTCCTCGGGGTGGTCCCCCAAAACCGTGCCACCCCCCGGCAGTCGCGCCACTGGCTGACTACGTAGGCTCTCGGCCTTGGATTTTGAGCTTTCAGATGAGCAGCGGTTGCTGCGAGACACGGTGCGGGAGTTTGCGCTTGCGGAGGTCCGGCCCGTGGCTGAGGAGCTGGACCGGGAGAAGCGGTTTCCCTACGAGATCGTCGAGAAGCTCGGCAAGCTCGGGTTGATGGGGATTCCGTTTCCGCAGGAGTACGGCGGGGGCGGGGCGGACACGCTGTCCTATGTGCTGGCGGTGGAAGAGCTGGCTCGGATCGACTCTTCGGTTTGCATCACGATGGCGGCGCACACGTCGCTGGGGACGATGCCTATCTATCTGTGGGGCTCGGAGGAGCAGAAGGCGGAGTGGCTGCCGCGGCTCTGCACGGGCGAACGGCTTGCTTCTTTTGGGCTTACCGAGCCGGAGGCCGGGTCGGACGCGGGGAACGTGCGGACTACGGCGAAGCTGGAGGACGGCGAATGGGTGGTGAACGGCGCCAAGCAGTTCATCACCAACTCGGGGACGGACATCTCGGGGTGCGTCTCGATCACCGCTGTGACCGGCGAGGCGAACGGTCGCAAGGAGATCTCGAACCTGATCGTCCCCACCGGGACGCCGGGCTATGAGTTCGGCGAGCCCTACCGCAAGATGGGCTGGAACGCCTCCGACACGCGGCCGCTCACGTTCGAGGACTGCCGGGTGCCGGAGGGCAACCTGCTCGGCCGGCGCGGCGAGGGCTTCAAGAACTTCCTCCACATCCTCGACGGCGGGCGGATCGGCGTCGCCGCGATGGGCGTCGGCCTCGCCCAGGGCGCCCTCGACGAGGCGATCGCCTACGCCAAGGAGCGCCAGGCCTTCGGCCAGGCGATCTCCAAGTTCCAGTCGATCCAGGCCAAGATCGCCGACCTCTCGGCCCAGATCGAGGCGGCCCGCCTGCTCACCTGGCGGGCGGCGCTGGAGAAGGAGGCCGGCAAGTCCTTCACCCTCACCGCCGCCCAGGCGAAGCTGATCACCGGCCGCCTCGCGGTTCGCGCGACCGAGGAGGCGGTCCAGATCCACGGTGGCTACGGCTATATCGAGGAGTACCCGGTCTGCCGCTTCTACCGCGACGCCAAGATCCTCACCATCGGCGAGGGCACCGACGAGGTGCAGCAGATGGTGATCGCCCGGCAGCTCGGCTGCTGAGCGCTAGCCGCTGTGGGCGCTCCAGCGAGCGCTACCGTGGTCCGCCGTGCTTGAAGCCCAAAGTCATGCTGGGCACTATACCAAAAATTGATGAGAATTCAAGGCGAAAAATAGACTCAGCGAGCCGGCTGCGATGCAACCGAGCCCCCGGGGAGGCCGGCGACCTCGGCGGCGCGGCCCACCCGCTCGCCGATGCCGTAGTGGGAGCAGATCGTCAGCTCGTGCTCGCGCAGCAGGGGCCTGGCCGGGTCGACCACGGGAGCGCTGCGGATCGTCCTGGCGTCATGCGCGACCCAGACGCGGCCGCCGCCCGCGGCGCAGTTGCGCAGCGGGACCGCCACCAGCGTCCTTCCGAAGCGACCCTGCTTGACGATCAACCAGGTGGGGTCGCCGCTCTGCGCGTCGACGAAGAGCCCGTGAACCTGACCGACGCCGGCGCCGTCGGAGTCGTCGACCCCGTATCCGGTCCAGCCCTTCGCCTCGCTCGGCGCAAAGGCGGCGGAGGCCGCCGGCTCACCCATCTGCCTGCCTCTCGAGCAGCTCCGATGCGGCGCTGGCGGGGTCGAGCTCGCGCCGCACCACCCGCTCCAGGAGCCCGGCGGTCTCTGGGTCGCTGGCGGCCGTGGCCTCCATCCGCCGCCGCATCCGCGAGGCCGCGATCCCCAGCACCTCGTTGCGCAGGTTGCGGGCGCGGCGCTGCTCCAGGGTCCCGGCCGCCTCGATGTGGGCGCGGTGGCTGTCGATCGCCTCGGCCAGCTCGGCGACCCCCTCCCCACGCGCCGCCTCGGTGCGCAGGATCGGCACCTGCCAGCCTTCGGGATCGTGCGAAAGCGCCAGCACGCTGCGAACCTCGCGCACCATCGTGTCGGTCATCGGGTGGTCGGCCTTGTTGACGACGATCACGTCGGGGATCTCCATCACCCCCGCCTTCAGCGCCTGGATCGAGTCGCCCGAGCCCGGCATCAGGGCGAGCACGATCGTGTCGGCGTGGTCGACGATGTCGATCTCGGCCTGGCCGACGCCGACGGTCTCGATCAGGACGTCGTCCTTGCCGGCGGCGTCCATCGCCAGCGCGACCTGCAGGGCCGCCTCCGAGAGCCCGCCGAGCGCCCCGCGCGAGGCCATCGAGCGGATGAAGACCCCGGGGTCGAGGAAGTGGTCGGAGAGGCGGATACGGTCGCCGAGCAGGGCGCCCTGGGTGAAGGGGCTGGAGGGGTCGATCGAGAGCACCGCGACCTGTCGCTCGGCTTTGCGCAGCTCTGCGGTGAGAGCGCCGATCAGGGTGCTCTTGCCGACCCCGGGCGGTCCGGTGAAGCCGACGATCCGCGCCCTGCCGGTGCGCGGATAGACCTCGCGCACGAGCTCCCAGCCGGCCGGGTCGTCGGACTCGATCAGCGTGATCGCCCGCGCCAGGGCGCGCTTGTCGCCGGCGACGAGGCGCTCGGCGAGCGAGGCGGTCTTGGCGGCGTCGGCCATTGCTGCGCCAGTCTAGAGTCCCCGCCGCCGTGATCCGCCTCATCCGCTTCCTCGCCCGCAACGGGATGCTCAACCACCGCTACGGGCAGCTCCTCTGGCGCTACCTCTGGCGCCGCCTGCTGACCCGCGCCGGGCGCCGCTGGCGCACCGCGGGGATGCTCTTCCTCGGCCGCGGGCTCGAACTGCAGGTCGGCCGCAGGGGACGGCTCGAGTTCGGCCGCTTCGTCTGGGTCGGCGACGGGACCAAGATCCGCTGCCACGAGGGCCGGGTCGAGATCGGCGCGAAGACGGTGATGGGCCAGGAGTGCACGATCTCCGCCTACCAGCGGGTGCGGATCGGCGAGCAGTGCGTGATCGCCGACCGGGCGATGTTCATCGACTTCGACCACGGCGTGGTCGAAGTCGAGCGGCCGATCCGCCAGCAGGGCATCTACAAGCGCGACGTCGAGGTCGGCTCCAACGTCTGGATCGGCTACGGCGCCTGCATCCTGCGCGGCGTCAGCGTCGGCGACAACTCGATCGTCGGCACCAACTCCGTGGTGACCAAGGACGTGCCCGCCAACGCGGTCGTCGCCGGCATCCCCGCTCGGGTCATCCGCATGCGCGAGGCGCCGGAGCAGCTGCGCTGGGACGATCCGGTCGAGCCGGACCCAAGTGCCTGGACGACGCTTCAACCGCCCGCGGCGGGTGATTAGACGCCCTTCTCATTGAGGGTTATTGTCTGTCAGCTGATAGATTTCAGCGCTTGTCGTTGCGCGGTCGTTCTACTGTGGCGGTTCTTCCGCGCTCGCGATGTGGACTATGCATCCGCCAGCGAGAACAATGCCGCCCATGGACATCGCCGCCCTCTTCGGGGAGAACCTGGCGCGCTGCCGCAGGCGCGCGGAGATGTCGCAGGAGGAGCTGGGCATCCGAGCCTCCCTCCACCGGACCGAGATCAGCCAGCTGGAGCGGGGATTGCGCGTCGCGCGGATCGACACCCTGGTCAAGCTCGCCGGCTGCGCTCGGCGTCTCCCCCGACGAGCTGCTCGAGGGGATCGACTGGAGCCCCGGCAGCACCACGACCGGGCAGTTCATGCTCGCGCCGAAGACGCAGGCGGAGGCTGAACTGACTCAGGCCGGGCCGAGCTTGGCGCCGGCCAGGTCGGCGTAGACGGACGCCGTCTGCTCGGCGACGTCGCCCCAGTCGAAGCGGCGCAGGTGCTCGTAGGCTTCGGCGACGAGGCTGCGGCCAAGCTCGTCGTCGGAGAGGACGCGGATCGCGACCTCGGCCAGCGCTTCGGGATCGTGGGCGCGGAAGCGCAGGCCGGCCTCCTCGTGCGGGACGACCTCGCGCAGGCCGCCGGTGTCGGCGACGATGCAGGGGCAGCCGGTGGCCATCGCCTCCAGCGCGACGAGGCCGAAGGGCTCGTAGATCGAGGGGACCACGGTCAGGTCGGCGATCCGGTAGAGCGAGTGCAGCACGTCGTCGCCGATCCAGCCGAGGAAGGTGCCGTGCTCCATCAGCCCCAGCTCCTCGGCCTGCTTGTGCAGCTCGGCCTCGTGGGTGCCCGAGCCGGCGATCAGGAAGCGCGTCCCCGGCACCTCCTCGATCAGCCGCGGCATCGCCTCCAGGGCGAGCTGGAAGCCCTTCTCGTAGACGAGGCGGCCGATCAGCAGCACCAGCTTCTCCTCGGGGGCGGCGAACTCCGAGCGCAGCCGCGTCAGCTCCTCGGGGTCCTGCGGCTGCAGGTCGTCGGGATCGATCCCGTTGGGGATCACCGAGACCCGCTCCTCCTCGACGCCGAAGATGTCGGCGATCTGCTCGCGCATGTAGTGGGAGCAGGCGATCACCCGGTCGGAGCGGTTGGTGATCCAGCGCTCGACCCCGTGGATGTAGGTCTGGGGGTGCTTGTCGACCCAGCCCTGGTGGCGGCCGTGCTCGGTGGCGTGGATCGTCGTCACCAGCGGCGCGTCGAAGCGCTTGGCGAGGTGGTCGCAGGCGTTGGCGACCAGCCAGTCGTGACCGTGGACGAGGTCGAAGCTGTAGCGGTCGCCGAGCTCGACCCCGGCGGCGAGCATGTCGGAGTTCATCCGCTCGACCCAGGCGACGAACTCGCCCAGGTCGGTCGGCCGCTTCGGCTCGCGGATGCGGTGGATGAAGACGCCGCCGCTGCGCTCCTCGGCCGGCGACTCCTCGCCGCCGCGGGTGAGCACGTGGACCTCGACGTCGCGATCGACCAGCGCCTCGGAGAGCTTGCGCACGTGGCGCGCCAGCCCGCCCTCGATCAGCGGCGGGTACTCCCAGGAGAGGATCAGGACGCGGGTCACGGTTGGAGGAGCGGCGAGAGGCTCAGGTCCGGGGCGAGTGCGCGCATGCGCGGGTCGGAGATGGCCGGGGAGTCTATGGCCTCCAGGGCCGCTTCGGAGTGGAATATCGCCCGCTGGAAGGCGTAGTCCCCTGCCTGGCCGCGCTTGTCGAGGAAGGCCCAGTCGCTCGCCTGCGCCGCCAGCAGCTCGCGCGCCGCCCGGATCGCGGCGTCTGCCGCGCAGCCCCGCGGCGAGCGCCCGCAGCAGCCGCAGCTCCAGCCGCCGCGCCCCCCAGGCGAGGTCGGCGACCGCCGGCGAGTCCCAGGTGCTCAGGTCCTTGTCCTCGCCCCAGGTCGACGCGGCAAGCGGCCGCTCGACCGGCTCGTGCTCGGCGAGCGCCTCGGGAACGGTGAGCAGGCGCACCCCCGCGGCGGCGGCGCCGGCGAGCACCTCGCGCAGCCAGATCGCGCCCTCCGACCACCAGTGGCCGAGCAGCTCGGTGTCGATCGCGAAGACGAGCAGGCCGCGGCGGCCGCGCGATCGGCGAACTCGCGCAGGCGCGCGGCGGCGGCGGCGAGGAACTCGCCCGCCTGGCGGCGCGCCGCCGCCTCGCCGGCGGCCGGGTCGTAGCCGCCGCCGCCGACCTTCCAGATCCGCACGCCGCGCAGCGATTTGCCGGCGAACTGGGCGTGGGCGGGATCGGAGGGGTAGCCCTCGAGCGACCAGAGCCACTGGATCGCCTCCCAGTCGATCGGCAGCGCCACCGGCCCCGCCTCGGTGGCGACGGGCGCCAGCGCGTCCAGGGACCCGCGGTGGGCGCTCTGGTCGACGCAGAACCAGCGCACCCCCTGCTCCGCCAGGCGCCACTCGAGCCCGGCGCGTAGGCGCACTCGGGCAGCCAGAAGCCGCCGTCCCAGCCGAAGCGCCGCCGGTGCGAGCGGATGCCGGCGTCGAGCTGCAGCCGCAACCCCTCCCGGGTCGCCAGCAGCGGCAGCACCGCGTGGGTCGCCGAGGAGGCCGCAAGCGCGACACGGCCCTCCCCGACCGCGCGCTGAAACGCGCGCAGCGGGTCCCCCCCGGCCCGTCGAGCAGCTCGAGCGCGTGCCGGTAGCGGGCCAGCTCCGCCTCGCAGGCGTCCCGGCACTCGGCCGGCACTTCCGGCGCGTCCCGCTCCGCCGCCCCGATCCGCCACTCGACCAGGAACCGGCGCAGCGCTCTCGGCGACCCCGGCGTCCTCCAGCTGGTCCGCCAGCACCGGCGTCACGGTCATCGTCAGCTGCTCGGCCACCTCCAGCACCGGCAGGTAGGAGCGGATCACCGCGTCGAACAGCCACTCCTCGCCGAAGGGGTAGGTCCCGAAGCCCTCCACGTAGGGCATGTGGGAGTGCAGGACGATCGCGAGGTCGCCGGCGCTGCCCTCAGGGGGCATGGCAGACGGCGAGGAAATCCAGGGCGCGGTCGAGATCGCCCTGGCGAAGCTCGAAGTCGGAGGCCGCGATCGCCGGGGTGAAGCGGTCGTAGAACGGCTTGGTCAGGCGCAGCGCCTTGTGGACGTGGTCCCAGCCGAGCTTGATCGCGATCTCGTGCGCGCGCAGCTTGCGGGCGTGGAAGAGACCGAACAGCTCGACCCGCGGGAAGTGGCTCTCGCAGAGCCGGCGGAACTCCTCGGCCCGGTACTCGTGCACGTGCCAGGGGTTGTCGGACTTCTCGGCGCCCGGGCGGCGCCAGGGTCAGCAGGTTGGGGGTCGAGACGTAGGCGACGCCGCCCGGGTCGAGCATCGACTTGAAGTGCTCGAGGATCGCACCGGCGTCCTGCACGTGCTCGATCGTCTGCAGGAAGACGACCGCGTCGCAGGGCTCGGAGAAGCTCTCGACCAGGTCGCGCTCGAAGCGCAGGTTGGGCCGCACGTAGCGCAGGCGGGCGTGCTCGTGCGCCTCGGGGTTGGCGTCGACGCCGACCACGCTCGCCGCCGCGCCGGCGAGCACGTCGGAGCCGTAGCCCTCGCCGCAGGCCATGTCGACCACCCGCTGGCCCGCGACCCGCGCCGCGATCCACTCGTAGACGACCAGGTGGCGCCGGTACCAGTAGTTCTCCTCGGGCACGTCGGGCAGCGTGCGCTCGCCGGTCAGCGGCAGCGGCGGCACCCCCTCGGGCTGGTTTTCCTGGACGTACTCGCGCCTCGGCGGGACGGTACTGGGGGCGACCGTGATTGCGTTCCGCGTAGAGTTCCGCGCCATGCCCGCCTCCCCCACCGCCACGCCGGAGCACATCAAGGACGTCAACACCCGCTACCACGACGCGGCCGCCCACGAATACGACGCCAAGTGGGGCATCGACTTCGGCGACACCGGCCAGGAGCAGGTGCGCGCAGAAGCTGGCTCAAGGCGCTGGGCGGGCGCGACGGCCAGAGCTTCGGCGACGGCCTCGAGATCGGCTCCGGCACCGGCTACTTCTCGCTCAACCTGCTGCAGCTCGGCGTGATCGAGCGCCTCACCGCGACCGACATCTCCCCCGGCATGCTGAAGCGCCTGGCGACGACCGCGGAGGGGCTCGGGCTGGAGGTCGAGACGGTCGAGACCGAGGCCGAGGAGCTGCCCTTCGAGGACGAGAGCTTCGACCTCGTCTTCGGCCACGCCGTCCTGCACCACATCCCCGACCTCGAGAAGGCCTTCGCCGAATTCCGCCGCGTGCTGCGCCCGGGCGGGGCGATCGCCTTCGCCGGCGAGCCCTCCCGCTACGGCGACCGCCTCGCCGCGCTGCCGAAGCGGGCCGGTCTGTTCGTCGCCCCGGCGTGGCGGCGCCTGATCCAGGCGCAACCCCGTGCGGTCGCGGAGGCCGAGCAGTCCGACGGCCACGCCTCGAGGGCGAGGTCGACGTCCACGCCTTCGCCCCCGCCGACCTGCGCCGCCTGCTGCGCGACGCCGGCTTCGAGGACCGCCACGTCGGCGGCGAGGAGCTCCTCGCCAACGCCTGGGGCTGGGGCCTGCGCACGGTCGAGTCCAGCGCCGAGCCCGAATCGATCTCCTGGAAGTGGCGCAGCTTCGCCTTCCGCAGCTACCTCGCCCTGCAGAAGGTCGACAGCCGCCTGCTCGAGCCCCACCTCCCCGCCGAGCTCTTCTACAACCTGCTCGCCTCCGGCCGCAAGCCGGCCTGAGGTTCATTGAAGGGTTTTCCGGGCGGTAACCCCTATAAGGCTTCAACGAGCGATTCTCGCCCCTGTTAGGGCTCGCCGCGGCGCACGCGGTAGAGCTTGCAGCGGGATTCGAAGCCCTTGAGGCGGCGCTCGCCGGCGAAGGAGTACTCGAAGGCGTCGGGGGCCGCGTCCCTTGCATCGCGGTCGACGAGGACGCTGCCCGGCTTGGCGATGCCGGTGATGCGGCTGGCGAGGTTTACCGGGCGGCCGTAGTAGTCGCCGGTCTGGGCGAGCGCGTGGCCGCGGGCGATTCCGGCCCGCAGGCTCGGGAACTCCTCGCCCTCCTCCTCGGAGGCCTCGACCAGGCGCAGCGCCGCGTCGGTCATCGCCTCGGCATCGGGCGAGACCAGCATCGCCGCGTCGCCGATCGTCTTCACCAGGCGCACCGGCGGCTCGGCCACCGCGCTCGCCATCTCCTCGAGCCGGCCGGCGACGAGGCCGAGCTCTTCCGGCGCGATCTCCTCGCCGAGCTTGGTGAAGCCGACCAGGTCGGCGAAGCAGACCGAGACCTCGGCCGTGGCACCCAGCTCGCCCGAGGCGAGGTCGGCGGTGCCGATCACGTCGCGGCGGATCTGCTCGAGCAGGTGGGCGCGCTGAGCGTAGAGCAGGGTCGGCTCGAAGATCGGCAGCATGTGCTCGGCGGCGGCGGCGAAGCGCAGAGCCAGGTCGCGCTCGGTATCGCCCGGCTGCATCAGGGTCCGCACGGATCAGCTCGCGGTTCGCCTCGGCGATCCGCGCCGTCCCCATGCCGATCGTCCGCGCCACCTGGATGATCCCGTCCTCCGGCAGGCCGGCGTCGAGGAAGGCCTTGACCCGGCGGGCGGCGTCGAGGTCGGCCTCGTTCAGCCCCCGCTCGTCGGGATCGGGATAGGGCAGCCCCAGGGCCGCGCTGGCACGCTGCAGGAGGTCGAGGTCGGCTTCGGAGATCTCGGCGATCTCCCGAGGCGTGTAGCGGGGGCCGTCGCCGGCGATCCCCCGCTCGACCGGCAGCAGGGTGAGGCGGCCGGCGGCAACGGCTTCGCGCAACTCCTCCAGCGGCACCCCTTCGCCGGCGAGCCGCTCCAGCAGATCGAAGCGTGCCGTGCGAGCCTCGCCGTCGAGGCCGTCGAGCAGCCCCTCTGCCTCGAAATCGATCATGCGATCGCCACGCTACCGCCGCGACGCGGGTCGCCGCCGCCGCTCAGCACACCCGTAACGCGCTCGCGAGCCACCGCCTGCACGCCGCCGAAGAAGAGGTTGATCGCCGGGCGGCGCAGGACCGGCACACCGCGGGCCTCGATCCGGCCCAGGGCCCCCTCCTCGATCCCGGGCTCGGCCTGGACGACGCCGGCCTCGTAATGCAGGCGCGGCGCCCGTACCGCCTCCTCGGCCGCCATCCCCTGCTCGACCGCGCGCACGATCGTCTGCAGGATCGCCGAGCGGATCCGGTTCGAGCCGGCGCTGCCGAGCCCGAGCTCGATCTCGCCGTCGCGCAGGACCACGGTCGGGGCCATCATCGAGGGAACGCGGCGGCCGGGGGCGATCGCGTGGAACCCGAGCGGGTTGAGGTCCTCCTCGCCCAGCATGTTGTTGAGGATCACGCCGGTGCCGGGAACGAGCACGCCCGAGCCCGAGCCGTTGGAGCAGGTGACGCTGGCGCACATCCCGTCGCCGTCCAGGACCGAGATGTGGGTGGTCGAGCCGAGCAGGTCCCCGGCCGCGAGGTCGAGGCCGCCGGGCTCGAGCAGGCTCGCCTCCAGCCCCTCCCCGTACAGAGCCTCGGCGAAGGCCTCGCCGCGGGCGTCGTTGGCGGCGCCCATCGCGGCGACGAGCTGCTCGGGCCCGCTGCGCTCCCCCAGCCGCTCGAGCAGGCCGAGGCAGTAGGCGATCAGGATGCCGCCCGAGGAGGGCGGCGGGTTGGTCAGCACCTCGGCGCCGCGGAAGGCGGCGCGTATCGGCCGGCGCTCGATCGCCTCGTAGCCGGCCAGGTCCCCCGGCCCGAGCGTGCCGCCGTGCTCGACCACGAAGTCGCTCAGTGCCGCCGCGACCTCGCCGCGGTAGAAGGTTGCCGCGCCCTCGGCGGCGAAGCGTTCGAGCGCCTCGGCAAGCTCCGCGAAGCGGAAGAGATCGCCCTCGCGCAGGGTCCTCCCCGCCGGCGCGTAGAGCTCGCGCGTTCCCTCGAGCCGGGCGTGGATCGGCTCCAGGATGTCGAGGATGTAGGCCTGCTCGGCGTTGACCGGCGCGCCCTCGCTGGCGAGCCGCACCGCGGGCTTGACGAGCTCGGCCAGCGGGACCGTGCCGAATCGAGCCAGGGCCTGCTCGAGCCCCGCTGCCGTCCCCGGCACGCCGCAGGAGGCCGGCCCGACGTAGAACGTCTGCACCGTCTCGGCATCGAAGTGGACGGGAACCGGAACCAGCTCCGCCCCCCGCTCGATCCCCTCCGCACCGGGGGCGGCGACGAAGAAGTCGAGCAGCACGGTCTCCTCGCCGCGGTGGACCATCATGAAGCCGCCGGCGCCGAAGCCGGTCAGGGGGCTCTCGGCGGCGAAGGACGCGAGCACGGCGCAGACCGCCGCGTCGACCGCGTTGCCGCCCGCGCGCAGGACGTCGGCTCCCGCCTCGGCGGTGAGCGGATGGCCCGCGGCGACGACCCCGCTCAATGGTGTGGCCTCGGCTAGCCGGGGAGGAACTCTGGGACGTCGAGTGCGCCGAGCTCGCCGGCCTTCTCGGAGCGCGGCGGGCGGCCTCGGCCGCTGTCCGCCGTGCGGCGGATCGTCGGCTCGGCGACGTTCCGCCTCGGCGCCGCGCGGCCGTCGAAGCGGGTCGCGACGACGGTCACCCAGACCTGGTCGCTTGAGCTCCTCGTCGACGTTGGCGCCGAAGATGATGTTGGCGTCGGGGTGGGCCGCCTCGCCGACCAGCTTCGCCGCCTCGCTGACCTCGACCAGCGAGAGGTCGGCGCCGCCGGTGATCGAGAGCAGGATCGCCCGCGCGCCCTCCATCGAGGTCTCGAGCAGGGGCGAGGAAATCGCTTTTTCGGCCGCCAGCATCGCCCGGCTCGTTGCCGTGGCCCATGCCGATGCCGAGCAGCGCCCGGCCGGCTTCGGACATGATCGTGCGCACGTCGGCGAAGTCGAGGTTGATCACGGCGGGGAGGGTGACGAGGTCGGAGACGCCCTGCACGCCCTGGCGCAGGACGTCGTCGGCGACCTGGAAGGCCTCGACCATCGAGGTCTGCTGGTCGAGCACCTCGAGCAGGCGGTCGTTGGGGACGACGATCAGGGTGTCGACCTCGGCCGCCAGTTCCTCGATGCCCTTGCTGGCCTGGTTGCCGCGGCGACTGCCCTCGAAGCTGAACGGCTTGGTGACGATGCCGACGGTGAGCGCGCCGACCTCGCGGGCGAGGCGGGCGATGACCGGGGCGGCGCCCGTGCCGGTGCCGCCGCCGGCGCCGGCGGCGACGAAGACCATGTCGGAGCCCTTCAGCAGGCGCTTGATCTTGTCCTGCTCCTCGAAGGCGGAACGGTGGCCGAGCTCGGGGTCGGCGCCGGCGCCGAGGCCGCGCGTCTGCTCTTCGCCGATGTGGACGGTGACGTCGGCCATGCAGAGCTGCAGCGACTGAAGATCGGTGTTGACCGCCATGAACTCGACCCCGGGAATCCGGGCCTCGACCATGCGGTTGACGGCGTTGACGCCGCCGCCGCCGACGCCCACCACCCGGATCACCGGCTGGTGCGGCTCACCACTCCCAGGCGGCTCGTACTCCGGCTCCTCCCGCCCATAACGAGGCGCTTCCACCACCGGCTCAATCTCTCTGCGCCGCTCGCGGCTCCTCGGAGAAGACCCTCTTAAGCCTCTCGGGAGGAGTCTCGGACGAATGCAGCTCTTCGCGGGAGGAGCTCTCCGGTCCGCCATGTGCCGAAGACGCATCTCCGGCGGGTGGCGTGGGGTTGGGCTCCTCGCCCGCAGCCTGCGAGGACGAGGAGTCCTGCCCCGCGACAGGACCCGCCGGCCGATCGCCCTTCGTCCTCGAGACGTTGACCGGAAAAGATCCGAAAGAGGCCCCTCCCGCATGCTCGCCCGCTTATTCCGCCGACTCATGCGCCAAAACCTCCTTCGCCAACTCCCGGTAGTAGTTCGCGGCGCTACTGGCGGAATCGTACTTGAGCACGCTGGCGCCTTTCACGGGCGCCTCGGCGAACTTGATCGCCTTGCGGATCCGCGACTTGAAGACGAGCTCGCCGAAGTTCTCCTCGAGGATCTCCACCGCCTCCTTGGCGTGGACGGTGCGCGTGTCGAGCATGGTCGGCAGGATGCCCTCGATCCGCACGTCCGGGTTGAGGTTCTCCTGGATCATCTTCAGCGTGTTCTGGAGCTGGACCAGCCCGCGCATCGAGAGATACTCGCACTGGACCGGGACGATCACCTTGTTCGCCGCGGTCAGCGCGTTGATCGTCAGCAGGCCGAGGCTGGGCGGCGTGTCGATGCAGACGAAGTCGTAGTTGCCGGATGACCTCCTTCAGCGCCTTCTCGAGCGAGCGCTCGCGGCCGATCTTGGTGCTCATCGCGATCTCCGCCCCGGCCAGGTCGATCGAGGCGACGGCGATGTCGATCTCGCGCTTCTGGATGATCTCGCGAGATCGGCATGTCGTTGACGAGCACGTCGTAGAGGCTCTTCTCGACCTTGTCCGGGTCGATCCCCTGGCTCATCGTCAGGTTCCCCTGCGGGTCCAGATCGATGCAGAGCACCCGGTGCCCGGACTCGGCAAAGGCCACGGCGAGGTTCAAAGTAGTGGTCGTCTTAGCGACCCCGCCCTTCTGGTTAGCGAAAGCGATCACCTCAGCATGCTTGACCGGCATCTCCGCCTCAGCCCGCTCAACCACAACCTCATGCCTCGAAGGCGCCAGCAGATCCCGAGGCATAAACCTCTCCGGCTCCAGCCTCAGCCACCTCAGCTTGCGCCACAGAGGCAGCGGGCTCGGCAACCTCAACCGTCTCTCCGGCGGGTGGCGCTGTAGGGGGGACCGCCCCCGAGGAAGCTTTAGCTACCGCAGGGGGCGGTGGGTCCCCTGCAGCGACAGGACCCGCCGGCTGACGCCGTTCGGACTCTGAAGGCTCGGGAACCGCCTCCTCCATCCGCTCCAGCTCCTCCACGATCGGATGCTGCTCGTCGACGGGCGTTGGCTTGAACTTGCTCTTGCGGCTCAGGAATCCCATTGCGCGGGTATTCGCATGGCCACTCGCTTTTCCTGCCAAGCCGAGAAATTGCTAGGAATCACCCGGTAACCGAACTTCTCGACAAGCGGCTGGTCTTCGTCACCGGCAAGGGCGGCGTCGGCAAGACCACGGTCGCGGTCGCGCTGGGCCTGCGCGCCGCCGCCGAAGGCAAGCGCACGATCGTCTGCGAGGTATCCGCGCAGGAGAACGCCTCGCGGATCTTCGAGCACGCCGAAGTCGGCTTCCACGAGGTCGAGATGGCGGAGAACCTCTGGTCGATCTCGATCGACCCCGACGAGTCGATGCGCGAGTACGTGCTGCTGCAGCTCAAGGTCCGCGCGATGCGCGACATGCTCTTCCGCAGCCGCATCTTCAGCTACCTCGCCGCCGCCACGCCGGGGCTCAAGGAGCTGGTGACGATCGGCAAGATCTGGGAGCTGGCCCAGCCCGACCGCAAGGTGAAGAAGGGGCGCAAGTACGACCTGGTGATCGTCGACGCCCCCGCCACCGGACACGGGATCGGCTTCCTGCAGACGCCCCGCACCTTCGCCGCGATCGCCCGCGTCGGCCCGATCCACTCCCAGGCCCAGCAGCTCGACCGGCTGATCACCGACCACGCGCACACCGGCGTGGCGATCGTCGCCCTGCCCGAGGAGATGCCGGTCAACGAGTCGGCGGCGCTCGAGCGCGACCTGCGCGACGAGGTCGGCGTCGCCGTCGACCGCATCTACATGAACGGGCTCTACCCGGAGCGCTTCTCCGACGGAGGAGGCCGAGCGGCTCGCCGAGCTCGCCGGGGGCGAGAACGGCTCCGTGCGTGCCGCAGCGCGGGCGGCCGTCTCCGAGCACAACCGCGCCCGCTCGCAGCGCGCCCAGCTCGCCCGCCTGCGGCGCCGGGTCGAGGCCCCGGTCAAGACCCTGCCCTTCCTCTTCGAGCCCGAGCTCGACGTCGAGGCGGCGCGAGCGGCTGGCGAGGAGGCTCGGCTGATGTCCCACGTCGGCGAGATCCTCGAGGGCAAGGACATCTGCATCTGCGCCGGCTCGGGCGGGGTCGGCAAGACGACGACCTCGGCGGCGATCGCCGCCGGCATGGCGGCGCGCGGGCTGAAGGTCTGCGTGCTGACGATCGACCCGGCGAAGCGGCTCGCCGACTCGCTCGGGCTGAAGGAGCTCGGCAACGAGGCGCGGCGGGTCGACCCGGCGCTGTTCGAGCGCCACGGGGTCGAGATCAAGGGCGAGCTGTGGGCGATGATGCTCGACGCCAAGGCGACCTTCGACGAGCTCGTCGCCCGCCAGGCGCCGGACGAGGAGGCCCGCGACCGCGTCCTCGACAACCGCATCTACCAGCAGATCTCCAGCGCCCTGGCCGGCTCGCAGGAGTACATGGCGATGGAGAAGCTCTTCGAGCTGCACACCGAGGGCCGCTTCGACCTGCTCGTCCTCGACACGCCGCCGACCCGCAACGCGCTCGACTTCCTCGACGCGCCGCGGCGGCTCACCCAGTTCATCGAGGGTCGCTCGCTGCGCGTCTTCATGCAGCCGACCGGGATCGCGGCCAAGGTCGCCGGCCGCGGCGCCTCGGTCGCGCTCGTCGGTCTTCAAGCGGATCGTCGGCTTCGACCTGCTCGCCGACCTGGCCGAGTTCTTCAACGCCTTCAGCGGCATGGTCGACGGCTTCCAGGCCCGCGCCAAGCGGGTCAACAGCCTGCTCGCCGACCGCCGCACCTGCTTCCTCGTCGTCTGCGGCCCGCAGGGCGAGCCGGTCGACGAGGCCGTCTACTTCCACCGCAAGCTGGTCGAGGCGAAGCTGCCCTTCGGCGGCGTCATCGTCAACAAGGTCCACTACCCGGCCGAGCGCCTGCGCGGCGACGGTGCCGACCTGGAGGCGGAGCTGACCGGAAAGCTGGGCGACGAGGACCTCGCCCGCCGGGTGGCCGAGAACTTCGCCGACTACCAGGCGCTTGCCGAGCGCGACGCCCGCAACATCGAGCGCCTCGCCGGGGAGCTGCGCACGCAAGGGAGTGATCCGCGTCCCCTACCTCGACGAGGACGTCCACGACCTCGCCGGCCTGGCCGAGATCAACCGCTACCTCTTCGCCTCGAGCGAGGAACGAATCCAGATAGCTGCCGGTCAGGCCTAGCCGGCCTCGCGACCGTAATGGTCGTACTTGAGCTCGCGTACCTCCCAGTCCGCATTCTCGGGGACCGGGAAGAGGTGGCGAACGCGCGGGGTGTCGATCCGCTCGCGATGCTGGAGGTCACCCTCGATCACGGGGAAGTCGAGGGTGCTCTCGGGCGCCTCGACCTCGTCGAGCCAGTCGGTCGCGGTGATGCGGATCTCGCCCTCGCCTGGAACCGGCTCGAGGATGCGGGTCTCCTGGTGGTCATGCTCGCCTGCCGGCTCGCGGTGCAGCTGATGATGTGACGTCACTGGCTCCTCCACCTCTTCCGCGTCGGGTATGTCCAACTCTGAAATCGTCTCCACGATCGTGCCGTCGCCGTCCTGCAGGCCGGTCGCGATCAGGGTCTCCTCCGCGGCAGTGCCGAGATCGGCGCCGAGCTCTCCGAGGGCGGCGTCGCGCAGGATCCGCCGCACCCCCTCCTCCAGCCAGATCGCCATCGCGAGGCCGGGCAGCGACTGGGTGCCGTTCATCAGCGAGCGCTCCAGCTCCAATGCCGCCTCGATCCTCTCGCGAGCCTCGATTCGGTCGAGCTCCTCGCCCGCGAGCAGCGCCGAGGCGCGCATCGGCAGGGACGCGCCGACCGGTCCGTGACCGTCGAGCACGGCGCGCAGGGCAAGCAGGTGGTCGCTGAGCCCCTCCAGCGCCGAGCCCCGCCCGCAGCCCAGCTCAAAGCGTGCGACACGCCCAGGCGAGAGCGCCGTCGGGATCGGGACGCGCCTCCAGGGTGGCGGCGAACTCCGCCAGCTGCACGGCCTCCTCCTCGCTCAGCTCATAGCCGCCGGAGCGGGTGGCGGGGGCGCCGGTGGCCAGGCGGGCCCAGCGGTCCTCGCCCGTCGGGGCGAACGCGTAGGGGCCGAGCCCGACGCTGCCCGGCTTGAAGAGGTGCATGACGCTGATCAGCTCGTGCAGCTGCTGCATCGCGGCCTCGGCGCTCTCGGCGCCCTCACCCTGCTCGGCCAGGGCGAGGAACTGCGGCTCCCACGCGGCGCGGCCCATGCCCTCGCTGCGCATCGCCTCGACCGGCGCCTCGATCGCGTCGGCGCGGACGATCTGCACGCCGTGGGGAAGCTGCAGGCGCGGCAGCGGCATGCGCAGCCCGACCAGCGGCGCGATCAGCACGTCGGCCTCCTCGGCGCCGCGCGTCTCGGCCTCCAGCACCGCAAGCGCGTTGCCCAGCCGCTCGTGGTCGAGCGCAAGTTCGGTGCAGCCGTCCCAGAGAGACGCAAGGAAGACGCACAGCATCCGCGCGGCGCGCTCGCCGGGATCGCCCGGGACCGCCTCGCCGCGGGCTTCCAGGTAGGCGGCCGCGATGCCGGCGGCGGCGACCGCGTCGCGGGCCGGGCCGAAGGCCTCCAGCTCGCGCAGCTCGCTCTCGCGCTCGCGCACGAAGCGCGAGGTCAGCGGCCGGTAGCTGAAGAAGTCGGCGTCCTCGCCGCTCTCGGCGTCGACGTCGAAGGGGATCTGGTCCCCGCCGGCGACTAGCGCGCTGAGGCGGATCGCCGCCTCGGAGGCAAGGCGGGTCAGCTGGTCGTTGAGCAGGCGGTCACGCACGCCTCCCGCTTCCCGCCCGCGCCAGGCGCTCCTGCGCCTGCACGGAGCCTTGCAGTCTGTAACTAGACCGCGGCTGGGACTGCGGTCTCGCCGGAGAGCCAGCGGCGGCCGTAGCGGCGCATGTCCTCGACCAGGGGCACCAGGGCCTCGCCCTTCTCGGTCAGCGCGTACTCGACCCGGGGCGGGACCTCGGGGAAGGTGTGGCGCTCGACGATGCCCTCCTCTTCCAGCGCCCGCAGGCGCAGCGAGAGCGTGCGCGGGCTGATCCCCTCCAGCGAGCGCTCCAGCTCGCAGAAGCGGCTCGAGCCCTCGGCCAGGTCGCGGATGATGAGGAGGGTCCACTTGCCGCAGACGACTTCGGCCGTGCGGCAGACAGGACATCGGGAGTTGGTTGCGGCACTCATGGGCGAAGACGAGGCGGTTGGTCGATTGCCTCGCTTCAGCGAGTGTAGCGATATCGCTTCACTTACTGAAGTTTTGCGCTGCAGCGGGAGATCAGTACTTGCCGGCGGTGACCGGTTCGACCTTGAGCACGTTGATCTTGTAGCGGACGTCGTTCTCGCCGTAGACGAAGGTGACGGGCAGGCCGGCTTCTACTTCGAGCAGCTGGCAGCTGCTGGAGCCCGAGAGGCAGTTGCCTTCGCCGAAGACGGCGGTGACCTCGTCGGAGATGAGGAGCAGCGGCTGGCGGGTCTTGGGGCTGATCCCCATGTAGGTCACGACCTGCGCCTTCTCGCCCGGCAGCGGCGCGGGCGCGAGGACGCGGTGGCGCACGGTGGGCTCGCTCGTCTCCTTGCTGCCGTCGGCCTTGGTTTCGGCGCGGACGATCTTGACGTCGATCGCGAAGCTGTACAGGGTCAGCTCGGGCTCGGAACCCGTCCCCCCCGGGGATTCCTCGGTCGTGTCCGTGGTCGTGGTCGTGGTCTTTCCGTCGGCGTCCTTGACCGTCTTCGTCGTCTTCGTCGTAGTCGTGGTCGACGAGCTCGTTTCGCCTTCCCCGCCACCTCCGAGCTCCGTGCCCTTCAGTTCGGGCGAGGTGTAGCGCTGTTCGAACGGGTCGGTGGCGTTGCGCGCCTTCAGACGCTTGCGGTAGTCGCGCAGGCCGGGCTTGGACTCGACCACGGTCAGACTCGGAGCATCCGCGGCGCGATCCTCCAGCCCACCCGCCATAGCTCCTCCCCCAGGAGCCGGAGCGGGCTCCTCCGAACCGCCGCCGAGCAGGAAGGGCACGGCGACGATCGCAACTACGCCGAGGCGACCAGCGGCAGCAGGTGACGGTCGCGCAGGTCCCAGTAGAGGTCGGAGAGGAAGTCCGGCACCTTCAGCTCGGGCATCTTCAGGTCCGGGCCTTTCAGCCGCTTCATGGTGCACCCCCGGTCGTGGTCGCGGCGGGCGTCGCCGTGGCGGCTTCAGGGCCCTCCGGCGAGGCGCCGGCGGCGATGCCCTGGCCGGGCGGCGTCGGTAGGTCGTGACGGCGAAGCTCGCCTGCAGCTCCGGGAACCTGCGCTCCGGGTCTTCCTTCAGTGAAAACCCGTCGATGGTGATCAGCCGCCCGTCGACGAGGGCCTCTTCGTTGGTGGTGTCGACCAGCGAGTCGAGACCCTTGATGAAGTCGGCGATCTCGAAGAAGTCGCCCCGGAAGGTGAGCGTGTAGGGCATCACGGCGAGGCCGGCGGGGCCGACACCGGCGCCGAGCGGCAGCAGCGAGGCCGCGGCCTCGGTCGCCGAGACGGGTTCGCCAGTGCTCGCCGACGGGGGCGCGTCGCTGTCACCCCCGGAGCTGGGGCTGAGCTTGAGGGTCTGGAACTCGACCTTTGCCCCGTCGGCGATGCGGTTGACCTGCACCAGCAGCGAGGCGGTGTCGTCATCGCCGGGCACGGCCTTGCCGAGCACGACGAGCTTGCGGTAGTTGACCGGGAAGCTCTCGCGCGCTTCTTCCGCCGCGTCCGCTTCGGCTTCGTGCTGTGCCAGCGAGCCTTCCAGCTGCTCGATCTGAACGCCAAGCTCCTTGGCTTCCTCGCGCTTCGGGCTCAGCGCCAGCATCCAGAAGGCAACGGCGAGCGCCGCGACTCCGAGCATCGCCCCGATCACCGCGTTCTTGGACTTGCCCTCGAGCTTCATCAGCCTTCACCGGCGCTTTCCTCGGAGCTCTCTTCGGTCTTGCTGGAAGCCACCTCTGCTTCTTCGGGCGCCGAGACAGGGGCCGTGTCCCCGGTCGCCAGCGGGACCGGCGCCGCGTCGAAGGCGACGACGATGCTGAACTTGGCGATGAAGTCACGGGTGCGGCAGTCCTCGCCGCCGCGCGCTGCCGCTGCCGCGCCTCGGCGCCGTTGCTGGGAAGTTCGGAGGACTCGACGCCGACCCGGGTCACCCCGTCGATGTCCTTCAGCGTCGTGACGAAGCCGGCAACGCCCTCCTGGCCGCGGGCGCAGCCCTCGATCGCCAGGGCCGGCCCCGGCGCCGCCCCCCGCAGCTGGGCACCGCCGCCACCGCCGTCGATGGAGACGCTCGCGGTCGCCGTGGCGTCGAGGGTGACCAGCCAGACGTCGCTGGGCAGGACGAGCGCCAGTTCGCGCATCACCCGCTCCCAGTCGAAGCGGCTGTCGGCGAGGCTGGTCACGGTCGCGATCCGCTGTTCGCTCATCGCCCGGAACTCGGTATAGGCGGCAAGGCGCTGGGCACGGGCGGTGGCGGCCGCGTCTTCGCGCTTCAGCGGTCGCGACTTCGTCCTCGCGTTCGGAGATCTGGTTGCCGGTGAGGACGAGGGCGGTGACGCCTACCAGCACGAGGACGAGAGCGCCGACCAGGACATAGGGAAGCGGGCCCGTGCGCAGCGGCGCGTTCTCGCCGCGCCGCTGGTCGGAGGGGATCAGGTTTACCGGGCGCACGGCTCAGCTCTCCAGAGCGAGGCCGTAGGACAGCGTGAGGCGGGCCGCCTCGTCGTCGTCGAGTGCCGGAGAGGGCGGCGGGGCGAGCGACCTCGATCGGGGTGCCGAGGCCCTCCTCCATGCGCCGCGCGAAGCCGGGGATCGCGCTTCCAGGCCCGCAGAGGACGATCTTGCCCGACCGGCAGGGCGCTCTCCTGAGCACCGTAGTAGTCGAGCGAGAGGCGCATCTCGTCGAGCAGTGTCGAGACGCCCTCCTCGAGCGCCTGCCGCGCACCGGCGATCGTCTCGGGGTCGCCCTCGATCTCCTCCACGGGCCGCTCGACGCCGACGTGGGCGAGCCACTGGGCGGCGTGCTCGGCGCTGAGGCCACGGGCGCCGGCGAGCCGTTCGGCGATCGCCTCGAGGCCGGCGTGGGAGACGCGGGTGAAGAGACATGCCCTCCCCCGCGCCACCGCGAGGTTGGTGACGTCGCCGACGTTGCAGTAGAGGACGGCCTCGGTCGGGCGCTGGCCCGGCTCGACGTCAGCGCCGCCCCAGGCCGGCGTCGGCGAGGGCACGGATCATCGCGAAGGCGGAGAGGTCGACGCCGACCGGCTCCAGGCCGGCGCTGCGGATCGGCTCGACGAAGGAGGAGACCATGTCGCGGCGTGCGGCGACGACGACCACGTCGACCTGGGGCTTTGCCCCCTCCTCGGCGGGAACGCCGCCGACCACCTGGTGCTCGAGCACGGCCTGGTCGAGCGGCATCGGGATCTGCTCCTGGGCCTGGAAGCGGACCGCGGCGTCCATCTCCTTCGGGTCCTCGATCGCCGGCAGGCGCACGGTGCGGACGACGACGCTGCTGGTTGCCGACGCCGAGCCGAACCCGCTTGCGCGAGCTTGTGCTGGGAGAAGAGCGACCTTCAGGGCGGCGGCAAGGCGATCCGGGTCGAGCACCTCGCCCTCGTGGAAGGCGCCGGCGTCGAGCGGCTGGATCGCCGATGCGCTGACCCGGGCCGAGCCGTTGGTGCCCTGCACCTCGGTCGCGGCGATGCTGCCCGCCTCGATCTCGAGGCCGACGACGCCGCCCGTCTTCTTCTTCCTGGTCAGTTGCAGTTGCATGGCTGGGGTCGCGGCGCGCCCATTGGCGTGCTCGCCCTCCTTGGATCGACAGAAAGGCCGCAGACCTTTCGCCCTGCAACTACTTATTTCTAGGAGAATCTGGACGGCCGTTCTAGAACGTGCCCAGATACCAGTCGACCATCTGGTCGCCGAGCGAGCAGGCCGACGACGCCGCCGAGGGCGAGGAATGGCCCGAAGGGGATCGCCTGCTTGCGCGCGCCGGCGCCGTCGCGGGCGATCATCGCCAGGCCGACAAGCGAGCCCGCCAGCAGGGCGACGAGGATCGCCGGGCGCGACGTCGCGGCCCAGGAACAGCCCCATCGTCGCCGCCAGCTTGACGTCGCCGAGCCCCATCCCTCGCGGGTAGGCGAGCGCCGCGGCGAAGAGCAGGCCGCCGGCCGCTGCGGCGGCGATCGCCCGCTCCGGCAGGCTGCCCGGATCGCCGGCCGCGGCGATCGCCACGGCGAGTACGGCAGCCACGACCAGGATCTTGTTGGGGATGATCCGCTGCTCGAGGTCGGTCAGCGTCACCGCCGTCAGCATGGTGACGAAGACGAGGCCCAGCGCCACTTCCCAGGGCTCGTCCCAAAGGACCAGGACGGTCGCCGCGTAGAGGGCGCCGAGAGCCAGCTCGGTCAGCGGGTAGCGAGCGGAGATCGCGGCGCCGCAGCAGCGCGCCCTCCCCCGCAGCAGCGCCCAGGAGAGCGACGGGCACGTTGTCGTAGGCGGCGATCTGGGCGCCGCAGGCGGGGCAGCGCGAGCGCGGCCCGACGATCGATTCGCCGCGCGGCACCCGGTGCGCGACCACGGTCACGAAGCTGCCGGCGATCAGCCCTCCGAGGAAGGCGATCGCCGCGGCGGCGGCCATCCGCTAGCCCCCTTCGACCGGCGTGGTGGTGTTGATCTCGATCCGGGTCGGGTAGTTCGGGTGGTCGTACATGACCGGGATCGCTTCGGCGTCGGTGTTGCCGGGGTCGGCGCTGAGCGCGACGCCGAGCCTTTCCTCGGCGAATATCGTTCTCGTTTCCGGCGTTCCTTCGAGTTCCATGGTCAGGCGCACCTTGGTCCAGGAATTTCGCGGCCAGAAGCCGTTTCCCTCCGGCGTGTAAGTCCAGTAGTCCGCGCCCGTCGCACTGTCATGGAAGATCGTGTCGGCCGAGTCGGTTTTGTTGCGCTTGAAGACGTAGACGCAGAGGGTGCCGTGGTAGAGGGCGTCGTTGAGGGTCCGGGTATAGAACTCGAGCGTCACCTTGCCGCTCATTTTGAAGTCGTCGGCGAGCGGGTCGGTCACCCAGCGGTGGGCCTGGGACTGGGGGTTGACCGTGCCGGTCGGCGTGTAGTGGCAGCCGCTGGTGTCGTCGCGCTTGATCTGCAGCCCCTTGTCTGTGTCGGGAGTCGGCTCCAGATATCCGTCGTTGGCGTAGTCGTAGAGCAGGGGGTTGCCGTTGTCGAGAGGGTCGGGGTCGGGAGGTCCGCCGAGCAGCAGCGCGTCGGGGGCGCCGACCGTCGAGCCGGTCTGCGGCCCGCTGGCACAGATGCCGAGCGTGTTGTGGAGCAGGTGGTCTCCGGTGATTTCCTCGCGCGTGGTGGCACCGCTCGCGGCACATGGCGTGTTGGAGAGGAAGAACTGCTGCGCGGTGATCCCGGAGCCTCCCCCTCCGCCATCGCCTTCTTCTTCCTCTTCGCCGCCACCGCCACCCCCCGCGGGTTCTCCCAGGGAGTCGGGGTCGATCGCCTTGGACTGGACTTCCACGTAGCCGCGCTCGCCGCTCTGGTTGCCCGGCGTGTCCAGCTTCACCGCGACGATGATCTGCTTGTAGTCCTGGGACCCCGGGCAGAGAGCTTCTTCGGTTTCCGCATCGATGCCGCAACTGGTGTCGTTGCGCCAGACCACATAGCGGTAGAGCTTGCCGGTGATGTCGCCGCTGGTGAAGGGGAACGGCCCCGGGGTGACAACGCCGCCGCCTTCGAAGTCCACCGCCATCGTCGCGTATTCGCTCGGCGGTTGCCGTTTCAGGGCGAAGGTTCCGCCGGAGACACGGTAGTTGGGGTTGAGCGGGCTGCTCTCGTGGGACGGCGTCGTCGTCATCAACAGTTCGTCGTAGGAGAGGCTGTGCAGCTTCTCGATCTGCTGCTGAGCCTGGTTGAGCGCCACCTGGGTCGCCTTCGCCCGCTGCCCGTTGCGGACGGTCGAGGCGAGCACGCCGAAGGTCGAGGCGGAGGCGATCGCCAGGATCAGCGCGGCGATCAGCACCTCGACGATCGTCATGCCCCCCTCATCCCGGAGGCGATCCGTCCGCGCTGTGAGCCTGGCAAGCATCAGCCGGAGAAGCCTGCGGCACGCAGGCTGGCCCCGTCTGAGACGGTGAGCGAGCTCGGGGCCGCTTGGGTTGGGGACGTTGAGCGTGATGCCGACGTAGGTGGGCGAGGTGCCCGATTTAGCCGGTCCGCAGTTAGTCGGGTCTTCTTCGGCGCTGGGCACGAAGCAGAAGACGCTCGAAGAGTCGATGTCGGTGACGGCGGTGGTCGTCGACCCTCCGGTCGTCGCCCCCACTTCCCGCTCGGTCCGGGTGCAGGAGGTGGTCGTGCAGCTGTAGACGATCTGGCACGGGATCGCCGAGGCGGAGGAGCTCGTCGGCACCGTGCCGCCGCAGATCGTGCGCCTCACCCGCGCAACGAAGGAGACAGCGCTCGGCGAGGACGTGGTGACGCTGACGCCGTTGCGGATCTCCTTCGTCATCCGGTCCAGCTGCCAGCGGGCCGTGGTGACGTTCTGCGCCCGCTCACTCAGCTCCGGCTGCTGTCGCACAGCGCTGATCACCATCGCCGTGCCGCCGCCGACGACGGCGAGGCTCATCGCGGTGGCGACGAGGAGCTCGACCAGCGTCATCCCGGCCTCGCGGTCGTGGAGGGCGAGCCGCCTGCGCAGGGCGCCGATCACGGCGCCACCACCTTGAAGCGACGGGTGGCCGGGGTGGCCTCCTCGATGCCGGCTGCATTGACGGCCATCACCTTGAGCACGTGCTTGCCGCGACTCAGCTTCTTCAGCTTGAGCGGGGAGCCGCACGCCTTCCAAGCCTTGCGGTCCACCTTGCAGCGGAACCTGGTCCCAGGCTGGCCGGTCGAGTCGGCGAAGCGGAAGACGGGGTTGCGACTGCGTGTCTTGGCTGCCGGGGCGAAGGTGATCCGGGTGTGCGGGGCGACGTAGGCGAAGCCGGCGTCGCCGGAGCTGGGGCTACCGCCCTCCGCGGCCGTCCCACCGGAACCCGTGCCCGAGCCGCCTCCCCCGCCACCGCCGCCGCCTCCCCCTTCGCTCTGCTGGACGAAGGAGATCGGGCTCGAGCAGGCAGAGACGAAGCCTTCGGCTTCGGCCGTGGCCCAGAAGCTGGTGGTCGAGCCGACTGCGACGCTGACCCCGATCCCGGGTTCGGCGAGCATGCGCAGCGCTGCCGTGGGCAGCCGGTTCTCCGGAGCAGCTGGAAGTCGTGTAGAGCTTGATCGTGGCGCCGGCTTCGGCTTGGCCGAAGACCTTTGGCGTGGTCGAGGACGCGGGGGATTCCGGGGTCGTGCCTTCGAGCAGCGGCGCAGCCGGGCCCAGCTCGAGGTCGGGCGAGTTGCCGGTCGAGACGAGCCGGGTCACCTCTTCCCCCGGCGATTCGCCGAGGAAGCGCTCGTAGGCGTCCACCTCGTTGTCGCCGTCCTCGAGCGTGAAGCGCTCGACCGTCGTGAAGAAGACGTGGCTCCCGTCGCTGGAGGCGTCGACGAAGGTGGCGCCGCAGTTGCCTTTTTTCAGCGGGCAGTAGCTGGGAGAAGTCGTGATCAGACTCGTCGCTTCGCCGGGGAGGTCGCGAGCGTAGATGTCGTCTTCGCTGTCGGGGTCTTCGACCGAGAGTTTCTCGGCGCTGGTGAAGACGACGCGCGAGACGTCGCCGGAGGCCCGGTTGAAGCGGGCGTCGGCGGCGCCGTTGCCGCAACCCCCGCAACTTGGGTCGGCACGGGAGACGAGCGTCGGCGCACCGCCGCCGACTTCCTGCTGGTAGATGTCGACGCTGCCGTCGGTGTCGGCGCCCGAGACCTGCTCGGCGGTGCTGAAGACGACCGTTTCCGCGTCGTCGCTGACGGCGTCGAACGTCGCGCCGCAGGCGCTCGCGCAGGCGGCGGGGGTGACCAGGCTGTGCGTCCCCCCGGTCCACTCGTAGATGTCGTTGGCGCCGTCGGCGTCTTCGCCGGCGAGCGACTCGGCGGTGGTGAAGAAGACATGGGCGCCGTCGGCCGTTGCCGCGGAGAAGCTCGCGGTCAGCGTCGTCGGGTCCCCCCCGGAGATCAATCTGGTCGGACCGGCGGGGAGGTCGCGCGAGTAGACGTCGGTGGCGGAGTCTTCGTCGGCCGGGAGCAGGGCCTCGTCGGTGGTGAAGAAGACCCTCGTTCCGCCGCCGGAGCTTTCCTGGAAGACCGGCACGGCGCCGTTGTCGCCACAGGCCGGGCAGGCTTCTTCGCCGCGCGAGACCAGCGCCGTCGCGGCGCCTTCCAGGTCGCGGGCGTAGATGTCGACGGCGCCGTCCCCGTCGGCACCGAGGAGGGGCTCGGCCGTGGTGAAGTAGGCCCAGGACCCGTCCGGGGAGATCCCGCGCAGAGAGGCGTCGAAGGCGCCGTTGCCGCCGGCCGAGACGAGGCTCGTCGTTTCGGCGGAGAGCTTGCGCCGGTAGACGTCGAAGGAGGCGTCGGTGTCGCCGGCGACCAGCTTCTCGTCGGTGACGAAGAAGGCCTCGCCGCCGTCGGTGCTGGCCCTGGCGAAGTCGGCGTCGAAGGCGCCGTTGCCGCAGCCCGGCGGGCAGCCCGCTTCGCCGCGGCTGACGAAGGCCGTCGTCCCCAGCTCGAGGTCGCGCATGTAGACGTCGGCGCGGAGATCGGCGTCGGCTTCGACCAGCGACTCGTCGGTCGAGAAGAAGACCTCGGTCCCGTCGCCGCCGGCCTGCTCGAAGGTGGCGTGGTGGGCGTCGTTGCCGCCGGCCGGCCCGAGCGAGACCAGGCGGGTGACGTGGGCACCGACCGCTTCGTCATAGGAGCGCGCGTAGATGTCGCGTTTGGTGTCGGTGTCGCCGGGGACGAGCTGCTCGTCGGTTTCGAAGAAGGCGATCTCGCCGTCGGCCGAGGCCCCCTTGTAGATCGCGGGCGCGGCGAGGGCCGTCGCGGCGAGGAGGAGGCTCACGGCGAGAACCGCCAGCCCAGCCGTCGCAAAGCGGGAGGCACGGGGAGCGAAGCAGGAGGCTTGTGTCGGCTCAGCCGGCATCGTTGCTGTATCGGTCGGGATCGGCCATTCGTTTAGGCGTGGACGCAAAGGCCTGGCCGAAAGAGCGAGGGGCGGGCCGACGGCCCGCCCCTCGAAACTCATGCTTGGCTAGGCCAAAGCGATGGGGCTACGGCACTTCTTCTTCCGCAGCCGGGCTGCCGTCCCAGAATTCGCTTTCGGGACAGCCACCCTCGCCGCCTTCGGTGCACGGGAAGGTGATGTCACCTGCGGCGTTGACGACCGAGAAGGTCTGGGTCGCCGAGGCTCCTTCGACCTCGAAGTCGTAGTTTTCGTCGTCAGCTTCGTTGATCGTCAGCGGGGCGCTGCTCAGCGTCGGCTCGATCTCTTCGAGCAGTGCCACTTCGTCGGTGTACGTCCCGTTGTCCGTGAAGTACGTCTCCATCGCGACCTGCGCGGAGTGCGCGTACTCCTTGGCCTTGGCGTCACCGGCCTTGTCCCTCTGGTTGAAGAAGGCGGGCAGCGCGATCGCGGCCAGGATTCCGAGGATGAGCATGACGACGAGGAGCTCGATCAGCGTGAAGCCGGCCTCGCGGTCGCCGTTGAGCCGGGCGCCAACCTTGGCCCGGAGATTCTGGAGAAACATCAGTGACCTCCTGTGGTCATTTCGATTTCGCCAGAGCCCCGTCGCATGAAGCCACGTGGTGTCTGTCGACCCCGGTGGTAGCCCGGCCGGCTCCCGCAAAGGGAGCCCCGCAAGCTTTGCGCCCCCGCCTCGCGGCGGGTTTGCCTTTGGCACCGAGGCACTGGCAGATTCATCACCCTCCCCTAATCGACCGTCACCCGGAACCCTTGATCCCCGAAACTAGGACTTCATCCCCCCAAAACTCGGGTTCCAAAGGCTTCATCTCAGCCGAGCAGTGGATAACCAGTCAACCCGCGCTAGCGGATCTTGTCGTAGAGGGAGAAGATCGGCAGATACATCGCGATCACGATGAAGCCGACGACGCCGCCGACGAAGACGATCATCAGCGGCTCGATCAGCGCCGTCAGACCCTTGATCTTGGCGTCGACCTCGGCCTCGTAGAAGTCGGCGACCTTGGAGAGCATGTGCTCCAGCTGGCCGGTTTCCTCGCCAACCGCGACCATGTGGCTGACCATCGGCGGGAAGATCGGGGCCTGTTCGATCGGGCCGGCGAGGGAACCGCCGCGCTTGACCGAGGCGTAGACCTCCTCCATCGCCTGCTCGAGCACGATGTTGCCCGCCGTGTCTCCGGTCAGCTGGATCGACTGAAGCATCGGCACACCCGCCGAGACGGAACCGGAGAAGGTGCGCGACCAGCGGGCAAGGGCGATTTTCTGAATCACGTCGCCGATTTTGAAAGGGAGGCGGAGGAGGAAGCGGTCCCAGGCTTCTTTGCCGCGCTCGGTGCGCTTCCAGCGGAAGAAGAAGATCACCGCGACGATCATTGCCGGGAAGGTGACGAACCAGTAGCCGGTGATCGCGTCGGACGCCATCACGCAGACCTGGGTCGGCAGCGGCAGCGAGGTGTCCGCTTCCGGGTTTTCGGCGCCGATCTCTTCGAAGATGCCGACGAAGACGGGGATGATGAAGGTGACGACGGCGAGCAGGACGACGGCGGCGAAGCTGAAGACCAGGGTCGGGTACATCATTGCCGATTTGACCTGGCGCCTCAGCGCGTCGGCTTTCTCGACCTGGAAGGCGATCCGGTCGAGCGCGCTCTCCAGCTGCCCCGACTGCTCTCCGGAGCGGACCATCGCCAGGAAGAGCTTGTCGAAGACCTCGGGGTGGCGCGCCATCGCCTGCTCGAGCGTGCTGCCGGCCTCGACGTCGGCCCGCAGGCCGGCGACGGCGTCGCGGATCCGTTCGTCCTGGCACTGTTCTTCGAGCGTGTGCAGGGTACGCAGCATCGGCATCCCCGAGGCGACCAGGGTGGCGAACTGGCGCGAGAAGACGGCCAGCTCGCGCTGGTCCACCTTCTTCCAGCTGCGGAAGACGTTCTCGAGCTTGAACGGCTGGCTCTTCTCGCTGACGTCGAGGACGATCAGCCCGCGCTGGCGCAGCTGCTCGCCGACCTGGGCCTTGGACTCGGCCTCGATCTCGCCCGCGGTGGCGGCGCCTCCGACGTCCATCGCCCGGAAGGCGAATGTGGTCGCTCCGGCCATTGCCTAAACCCCTTGAGTGTAGGCGGGTGGCGGTGGTGCGGAGGGGGCGGGAGCCGGGGCCTGCATCGCTCCATTGCCCGCCGGCGCCGCCTGTGCCGGCGGCTCGGCGCCCAGCAGCCGCTTCAGCTCCTCGGGCACCGAGGAGCGCTGCTCGGCCAGCGAGCGGGTGATCTTCCCCGTCCGCACCAGGCGCACCAGGTCGGCGTCCATGGTCTGCATCCCGACCGCACCCGAGGTCTGCACGGCGGCGTAGATCTGGTGTGTTTTGCCCTCGCGGATCAGGTTGCGGATCGCCGGGGTCGGCACCAGCACCTCGCAGGCGACGACCCGGCCCAGGCCGTCGGCGGTGGGCAGCAGCTGCTGGGTGACGATCCCCTGCAGTGCGATCGAGAGCTGGGTGCGCACCTGGCCCTGCTGCTGGGGCGGGAAGACGTCGATGATCCGGTCGACCGTCTGCGCGGTCGACTGGGTGTGCAGGGTGGCGAAGACGAGGTGGCCGGTCTCGGCCGCGGTCAGCGCGGTGGAGATCGTCTCCAGGTCGCGCATCTCGCCGACGAGGATCACGTCGGGGTCCTCTCGCAGGGCGGCGCGCAGGCCGAGGGAGAAGTCCTCGGCGTCGGCGCCGACCTCGCGCTGGTTGACGATCGAGCGTTTGTGCTGGTGCAGGAACTCGATCGGGTCCTCGATCGTGAGGATGTGGTCCTGGCGCTCGCAGTTGATCACGTCGATCATCGAAGCCAGGGTCGTGCTCTTGCCCGAGCCGGTCGGGCCGGTGACGAGGACGAAGCCACGCGGTTTGGCGGCCAGCTCGCGCAGCACCTGGGGCACGCCGAGCGAGTCGAGCGCCGGGATGTCCTGCGGCACGAGGCGGAAGGCGGCGCTGACCGCGCCGCGCTGGAAGAAGCAGTTGACGCGGAAGCGGGCGACGCCCGGGATCGCGTAGGCGAAGTCGAGCTGCTTCTGGTTCTCGAAGCGCTTGCGCTGGTCCTCGTTGAGGATGCCGAAGACGACCTCGCGGGTCTCCTGGGTGGTGAGCACCGGGAAGCCCTCCATCGGCTCGATCTTGCCCTTGTCGCGGATCGCCGGCGGAAAGCCGGGGGTCAGGTGCACGTCGGAGGCACTGACCTCGACCATATGACGAAGGACCTCAGAGAAGTCGAAATCCATAAGCCCTAGATCGTCCCCTCGGCCCGATTCCTTGAGGCCGGCAGGCGCTCAGGCGGTGACACGGAGGACCTCCTCGAGGCTGGTGAGGCCGCCGCGGACCTTGTCGAGCCCGTCCTCGCGCAGGGTCAGCATGCCCTCCTCGCGGGCGACGGCGGCGATCTCGGCCTCGGGCTCCTGGGCGACGACCATCTCCTTGATCCGCTCGCTCATCATCATCACCGAGTAGAGGCCGACCCGCCCCTTGTAGCCGTTCTGGCTGCAGCGCGCGCAGCCGACCGGCTCGTAGGCCTCGAGGTCGCCGCCGACGCGGATCTCGGCGTCGGCGAGCGCCTGCGGCGGCACGATCGTGCGCCGCTTGCAGTGGGTGCAGAGCTTGCGGGCAAGCCGCTGGGCGACGACGCAGTCGACGGCGGAGGCGGTGAGGAAGGCCTCGATCCCCATCTTGGTCAGGCGGGTGATCGCGCCGGGGGCGTCGTTGGTGTGAAGCGTGGTCAGCATCATATGCCCGGTCAGCGCCGCCTCGATCGCGATCCGGGCGGTCTCGCCGTCGCGAATCTCGCCGACCATGACGATGTCGGGGTCGGCGCGCAGGATCGAGCGTAGGCCGGTGGCGAAGTCGAGCCCCGCCTTGCGGTTGACGTTGATCTGGTTGATCCCGGCGAGGCGGTACTCGACCGGGTCCTCGATCGTGATGATCTTCTTCTCGACCTCGTTGAGGTCCTGCAGCGCGGCGTAGAGGGTCGTCGACTTTCCCGAGCCGGTCGGGCCGGTGACGAGGACGGCGCCGTAGGCCTGGTGGAAGGAGCCCTCGAAGCGCTCGCGGGCGGAGCCGGCCATGCCGAGGTCGTCCAGCGAGCGCTGGGCGTTGTCTTTGTCGAGGATGCGGATCGTCGCCCCCTCGCCGCGCTGGGTCGGCAGGGTGGTGATACGAAGGTCGACACGGCGGTCCTCGACGGTGATGCCGACCCGGCCGTCCTGCGGCACCCGCTTCTCGGCGATGTTGAGGTCGCTCATGATCTTGATCCGCGAGACGACGGCGTTGACCATCCGCTTCGGCACGTGGGCGGCCTCGCGCAGCACGCCGTCGATGCGGAAGCGGACCCGCATCTCGCCCTCGCCCGGCTCGAAGTGCACGTCGGAGGCCCCCTCCCCCACCGCCTGTCCGAGGATGCTGTAGACGAGCTTGATCACCGGCGCGTCCTCGGCGCCGACCTCCATGTCGGTGACCTCGGCGAGCTCGTCCTCGGCTTCGGCCTCGCCTTCGGTGACCGCCTCGCTGACGGCGTTCTGCAGGCTGTTGAGGCGGCCGACCAGCGCCTCGATGTCCTCCTCCGGGGCGACGGCCACGCGGCAGTCGAGCCCGGTGGCGATCTGAATGTCGTCGACGGCGAGGACGTTGGTCGGGTCCGCCATCGCGACGACCAGCGTCTCCTTGTCGGCGAAGCCAACTGGAAGGGCCTTGTACCGGCGAGCGGTGTTGACCGTGATCAGGTTGGCCGCGGCCATGTCGACCTGGAAGACACCGAGATCGACATGGTCGAGGCCGTAGCGCTCGGCGACGGCACGGGCGAGCTGGTCGGCGTCGATCGCTCCCTGGTCCAGCAGCAACCGCTCCGGCGGCATGCCGGCCGTGCGCGCCTCTTCGATCGCCTGCCGGGCGCGCTCTTCGGAGACGAAGCCGAGGTCGACCAAGACGTCGGTGACGAAGCCGCTGGAGCGACCGCGGGCGACGGGCGGCGTCAGCCCCGGCGTCCCGCCGGCCTCAGGCTCCAGCGCCGGTGCGGTCGAGTCGCCGGATTCGGGGACCGGCCGCAGGTGACTGGGGAACTCCCGCGAGTCCATGCTCACGGGTGGTAGTCGACTGTGGGCCCCTCGTAGCCGGCGTCGATGACGGCCTGGACGACGCTCTCGCCGCTCTGGAAGCCGTAGCTGACCGAGGCCGTCGGCACCGCCCCCTCGAGGCGCTTGGGCCTGATGACGACGAGCGCCGGAACGCGCTCGACGCCGACGCCCTCGGTGATCGCCGCGTAGCGGGCGATCTTCGCCGCCGGCACGACGAAGGTCGAGACGCCGGAGAGCGAGCCGAGCCGGTCGGAGGCGTCGCGGACGAGACGATCGTCGATGCCGCCGTCGTGGACGATGAGCAGGACGACGGTGCTGCCGGATCCATAGGCGTCGACAACCGCTGCGGGCGGCGCCGAGGTCGCCATCGGCGCGGGTGGGATGGCGGTGGCGCCTGCTTCGGGGGGGCCCCGACAGCGCCGTCGGCGATCGCGGTCACCTCGGTGCTTGGCGCTTCCTCGCCCCCCTCTTCTCCCCCTCCCATCGAGGACATCACGAAGAAGCCGGTCGCAAGCAGCAGCACGCCGACCAGGGCGACCTGGGCGATGGGGTTGTTGTTGAGCTGCTCCCTCATACGTTCGCTTATCTAGCTCGACAGCTTCGGCCCGGAGCTTGAGCCCTGGACGGCGCTTCGCCACGCCGAGTGTGGCTCAGCAGTTTGCGTTGGGTGCCAAGCCGGGCGTGACGTCGCCGCTGCACTCGACGTAGGACTGGGGGGCGAAGTAAATCGCCGTCGGGGGCGTTTCTTTTTCTTCGCCTTCTTCTTCTTCGCCCGTTTCTTCACTGCCGCTGTTGCCGGTTTCTTTCCAGGGGTTGAGCTCGGTAGGGACGAAGAAGCCGGCGTCGTGTTCGACGATCGAGTTTTCGATGTGAACCGTTTTGCCGGCGATGATGCCTACGTAGGTGGCGTTGTTTTTGACCAGGACCTCGGTGTTGGGCGCGTAGAGGATGAACTCGTTGGTGCCCGCGTTGGGCGACAGTTCGACATTGGTGGAGATGGAAGTGGAGCCGGTCAGGTAGAAGCCCGGCATGTCGTACTGGCCCAGCGTCGGCTGGTACCCGGTGGCTGTAACCCCGGAGTTGTTGTTGATGTCGATCTGCTTTGCCCCGGCTGTCAGGCCGCAGTTCTCGGGCGTGTCGAAGAAGACCCGTACCGTCGCCCCGTCGGCCATGATCAGGTGCGAGTTGTTGCTCAGGAGGAGCTTGCAGACGAAGTAGTCGCCGCCGCCAAGGGTCAGCGTCGCGTTGTTCGCGGTCGAGATCGTGCGCGTGCTCGAATTCCAGGGCAGGGTGCCGGTCCAGGCATCTTTTTTGGGATTGTTGCCCGAGTAGGTGTCGGTCTGACAGCCGGTCGGTTCTTTAACCGGGCTGGTTTTGGTGCACTTGACCAACCGGTAATTGGAGTTGTTGGTGGCGATGTCGGTCGGCATGAAGCTGCTCACCGGCGGCAGTTCCACGTTGCCTTCGGTGATCGAATAGCCTTTGCACTGCGTTCCGTCCATGTCGGCTTCTTTGCCGATGCCGTGGCGGATGTTGCCGCAGACGTTGCCGTTGTTCTCCACGGAGACGTCGCCGTTGGTGCCGATGCTTACCCGAACATCGCCGTTGTTGTCGATTTGGATTTTGTCGACGCCGATCACGCCGTCGATGCCGGTGCCGCTGCTCCATTCGCTGCCGGCTTTTTCTTCTTCGGATTCTTCTTCGCCTTCTTCTTTTTCTTTTTCTTTTTCGATCCCGCCCGAGCCGTCACCGTTGTAAGTGACCTCGATCCGCCTGGTGACCTCGTCGGCGATACCGGTGGAGACGATGCAGAGGTCATAGGTTCCACAGGCGATGCCGACCGGTGTCACCCGGTAGCTGTAGGTGGCGCCGCCGACGGTTCCCGAAACCGGTGGGCACCACAAGGCCCCCCCCACGGTTTCGGCGGCGCTGGCAGTGAGCATGCCCCCGGTTCCGACGACGATGCACGGTGCCGTGGCGGAGTCGAGCACGGTGGCGTAGCGGGCGAGTCGCAGCCTGGCGACGTTGGCACCGGCGTCGGCGGCGGCGATCGCGCTCTTGGAGGAGCTGTCTCGGTGGGACCCCTGCTGGACGTCGACCGTCGACATCACCGCGGCGCCAGCGAGCGCCATGCTGGCGATCATCCCGAAGAGGGCGACCGGGAGCGCCATGCCCCGCTCGCTGAGGATCAGATCACGGAGGCGACGGCGCAATGGGTCGAGAACGGGCATCGGGACGCTCATCGACCCGCGAGGCGATCCGCTTGAGCGGCGAAAACCGGTATGAGGGAGATTTGGACGCTCGTACTACGACTCGGCTGCCTGACCGGCAAGCTGCTCGATCCCGCTGGCGCGCTGGCCGCCCGCGGCGAGCATCAGCTTGAAGTCATGGGGGCTGGAGGCGAACTGGAGCGCCATCTCCTCGCTGATCCTGCCCTCCATCACGTAGCCGAGCAGCGACTGGTCGAAGGTGCGCATGCCGTAGTACTCGCCCTCGCCGATCACCTCGGTGATCTTGCCCGTCTCTTCCGGGTTCATGATCAGGTCCTGGACGCGGCCGGTGACGACCATCACCTCGGAGGCCGGCACCCGCCCTTCTCCGCTGATGTCGGGAACGAGGCGCTGGGCGATCGCGCCCTTCAGCGTCGAGGCGAGCATCACCCGCGCCTGGTGCTGGAGGCGCGGGGGGAAGAAGTCGATGATGCGGTTGATCGTCTCGGTCGCGTCGAGGGTGTGGACGGTGGAGAGGACGAGGTGGCCGGTCTCGGCGGCGGAGAGCGCGGTGTGCACGGTCTCCTCGTCGCGCATCTCGCCGATCAGGATCACGTCGGGGTCCTGGCGCAGGACGCGCCGCATAGCCCGTCCGAAGCTTTCGGTGTCCGAGCCGACTTCGCGCTGGTTGACGATCGAGCGTTTGTCCTTGTGCAGGTACTCGATCGGGTCCTCGAGCGTGATGATGTGATGCGGGCGGGTGCGGTTGATGTGGTCGATCATCGCCGCCAGCGTCGTGCTCTTGCCCGAGCCGGTGGTGCCGGTGACGAGGATGATCCCTCGCTGCTCCTCGGCGAGCTTGGTCACGACCGGCGGCAGGCCGAGCTCCTCGACGGAGCGGATTTCGAAGGGGATCGCGCGGCAGACGATCGAGATCGAGCCGCGCTGCTTGAAGGTGTTGACGCGGAAGCGCGAGAGCCCCGGGATCGAGTAGGAGAAGTCGGCCTCGCCGGCCTGCTCGAACTCGGTCAGGGAGCGGGCCTCGGCCATGTCGTGGAAGGCCTTCTCGGTGTCCTCCGCGCTCAGCGGCTCATAGCCGTCGAGCTGGACCAGGTCGCCGTGCTGGCGGATGATCGGCTTCGAGTTGACCTTGATGTGGAGGTCGGACCCCTCCCGCTCGATCAGCGTGCGCAGCGCTTTGTCGATCTCGAACATCCCGACCTCTATCGGCCGGGATGCCCGGGGCTTTAGCTCAGGTGACCTCTCGGAGCTTCTGCGCTTCTCCCAGCTGCTGCAGCTTCTTCAGGCTCTGGTTCTCGATCTGGCGAATGCGCTCGCGGGTGACGTTGAAGGTCCGGCCCACCTCGTCCAGGGTGCGCGGGTGCTCGCCGCCGAGGCCGTAGCGCAGCTCGAGCACGCGCCGCTCGCGGTAGGAGAGGTTCTCCAGCGCCTCCTTCAGCGCCTCTTTGGTCAGCAGGTCGGCCGCCCGGTCGAAGGGGGACTCGGCCTTCTCGTCGGCGATGAACTGGCCGAACTCCGACTCCTCCTCGTCGCCGACCGGCTTCTCCAGCGAGACCGGGGCCTGGGCGGAGCGCTTGATCGAGTCGACCTCCTCGGGGTCGATGCCGGTGACCTCGGCGATCTCCTCCGGCGTAGGCTCGCGGCCCAGCTCGGTGACCAGCTTGCGCTCGGCGCGGCCGATCTTGTTCAGCTTCTCGACCACGTGGACCGGGATGCGGATCGTCCGCGCCTTGTCGGCCAGCGCCCGGGCGATCGCCTGGCGGATCCACCAGGTCGCGTAGGTGGAGAACTTGAACCCCTTGCGGTAGTCGAACTTCTCCGCCGCGCGGACCAGGCCCAGCGTGCCCTCCTGGATCAGGTCGAGGAAGGGGAGGCCCTGGTTGCGGTAGTTCTTGGCGATCGAGACGACCAGGCGCAGGTTTGACTCGACCATTTTCTGCTTGGCGTCGAGGTCGCCGCGCTCGATGCGCTTGGCGAGTTCGACCTCCTCTGCGGCGGTCAGCAGGCGCACCTTGCCGATGTCCTTGAGGAACAGCTGCAGGCTGTCCGTGGTCATGTCCGGTTTCAGGTCGAGCGCCTGTTTCTGGCGGCGCCGGCCTTTCTTGCCGGTGTCGGCGGGCATCGCTTCCGCGGCCGCTTTCTGGGCAGGGTCCATGTCCTCGACGAGCTCGATCCCCGACTTCTCGAGGTGCCCGTAGAGATCCTCGACGTCGGACTCGTCGAGATCGACCTCCGAGACCGCGGAGGCGATGTCGCCGAAGGTCAGCACGCCAAGCTGCTGCCCTCTAGTTATGAGGCCTTTGACCTCCTCAAGCTCCTGAAGCTCTGCTACCAGCATCCTGTCTGTAACTCGTTTCTTTGCGCTAGGTGGTTAGTCCTGCGACTGGAACGCCGCGGTGGGCGGAAAGTCGCGAAAAAACGGACCGGCAGTCCGGTCCGCATGGCCGATTAGTCTGCGCTGCCCCAGGCCCTGTGCCGGGCATACGGTCACCGCTCAAACGTCTGTTCGCATCTTAGTCGCTTCAGTTTCTGAAGTCAATGTCAAACTCAATGCGCCAATCCCACCCCTGGCTGCGCGCCTTCTGGCAGCGGGCGTACCGCGAGAACGTCACCGGGCTCTCGGCGATGGTCGCCTACAACCTGATGCTGGCGGTCTTCCCGTTCGCCCTGCTGGTGCTCTTCGTCTTCGGCCAGGTGCTGAAGATAAGCGGCGTCGAGGCCAGCGTGCTCGACGACCTGCAGCGCCTCTTCCCCAACGTCGAGCAGGGAACCCTCACCGACGTCCTCAACCGGATCGAGCAGAACTCGACCACGATCGGGATCGCCGCCTTCCTCGGCTCGCTCTGGATCGGAGCCTCTTTCTGGGGGGCGATGGACACCGCCTTCTGCCGCATCTACCACGTCGAGTGCCGCGGCTGGGTCGAGCAGAAGCGCTTCTCCTTCGCGATGCTCGCCGTCGTCCTTCTCTTCATCGCCGCCAGCATCTTCCTGCCAGCGATGGAGAGCACGCTGGTCTCCAGCACCGACCGGCTGCCGCTCGGCCTCTCCGACATCAAGGCGATCGACACGGTGCTGCTGCTCGGTGCCGCGATCCTGACCGTGTTCCTGATCTGCTGCGTGATCTTCTGGGCGGTGCCGAAAGGCCACATGCCCTGGCGCGCGGTCTGGCCCGGCGCCGCCTTCGTCACCGCCTGCGCCGGCATCGCCAACTGGCTCTTCCCCTTCTACCTCTCCAACGTCTCGAGCCTCTCGCGCTTCGGCTCGACGCTTGGCTTCGTCCTCATCGCCCTGCTCTGGTTCTACGTGCTCAGCCTGGCGCTGCTTGCGGGCGCGGTGATCAACTCGCTGCGTCACGAGCTGCACGACACCGGTGAGCTGCCCTACGCGCCCGCGGGCTCCCCGGCGGCATCCGACGAGGACTGCGGCTGTGCCGAGCGGAGGCCGAAGAGCGCGTCGTGAAGCCCCTGGACGACGTCCCGTCCAAGGCCGGCGTCGCCGCCGAAGCTGAGGCGCTCGGGGTCGCGCCCGATCACGGCGTCGAGCCAGGCCGCGGCCGGGCCGAGGACCCAGCTCTCGGGCTGTTTTTCGATCCTGGCGACGCATAAGGTCACCGCCCCCTTCTCGAGCGTCAGCTGTGCCCCGGCCCAGGCCCTGCCGGAGTCACCGCGGCCGGCTTCCACCGCAACCTGGCAGGTGCCGCTGGAGTCGGCATCCAGCACGATCGTGGGGGCGACGAGGAGAAAGGCCGCCTCGACGTCGAGTCTGCTGATCGGCGCGGTCACGTTCGCCATGTGGCGTCGCTCACAGCGAGCGGCGACGCTCAGGGGGCCGATCGCGTGACGCAGCCAGGGATTGACCGTGTACTCGCGGCCCCTGCTGCCCTCGTTGGGACCGAGCTCGACCTGCCCGGCAAGGCGCATCGCGGAGAGTCGTCGCTCCAGCGCGGGATAGGTGCAGTTATCGATCAGCTTGTCGAGCTCGGTCAGGGTCAGGGGACGCGCCGCCAGTGCGCGAACGATGGTCGAGGACCAGCCTCCGACCAGGGCCCTGAGCGCCATTTTGGCCGCCGCGCTGTCGAGCGGGGCCGGCCCCTCCGGCGCCTGCTGAAGCCAGCCCTCCACCGCATCGGCGGCGAGCAGGAGATCGCGACCGAAGGGAGTCAGTTCGTAGGCGAGGATGCTGGGGCGCTTCCCACGGCAGCGAGCCAGCACCCCGAGCTTGACCAGCTTCGAGAGGTTGCCTCGCAAGGTCGACTGCGCCGGGCCGCCGAGCTCGGCGCGCAGATCGGAGAGTCGCAGCGGTCCGCCGGCCAGCGCCCTGAGGACGTGCACGTTCAGCGGGACGGTGAGCAGGCCGAGAACCGCGGTGCCAGCTCGGGGCCGCTGATTTGCCTCAGCGGCATGCATGGACGATGCACTCCCTGACCGTTCCCTTAGAACACTTGAAAATATCGGATCAGTATATCCCGCGTACCCGATTTGACAAGAAGGTGCGTGGAGCGCCTGGCGCAGTCCAACCCGGAGCCGCGGGTCGTGCCGGCCGGGACCTAGAAGGGACCAGCTGCGTTCTAGCCATAGCGCTCGCCGATGATCGCGCGCAGCTTGGCGCGATCGTGACGGGCGTGAACCCGCCGTACGGTCCCCGAGCGGGAGCGCATGACGAGCGATTCGGTGGTCGCCCCGGGGCCGCGATAGCGGACGCCCTGCAGCACGTCGCCGTCGGTGACACCCGTGGCCGAGAAGAAGACGTCCTCCCCGGAGCAGAGGTCGTTGGCGGTGAGGATCCGGTCGAGGTCGTAGCCGGCGTCGAGGGCGGCGCTGCGCTCCTCGTCGTTGCGCGGCCAGAGGCGTCCGAGCAGCTGCCCCCCCATCGACTTCAGCGCCGCGGCGGAGAGCACGCCCTCGGGGGTGCCGCCGATGCCCCACAGGAGGTCGACCGGGGAGCGGTCGCTGACCGCAAGCAGCGCGGCCGAGACGTCTCCGTCGGTGATCAGGCGGATGCGGCCGCCGGCCTCTCGCACTTCGCGCATCGCGTCCTCGTGGCGGGGGCGGTCGAGCATGACCACGGTGACGTCGCCGACGCTGCCGCCCTTGCGCTCGGCGATCAGCTTCAACGTCTCGGCAAGGGGGCGGTCGAGGTCGAGCAGGTCGGCGATCTCCTCGCCGCCGGCCATCTTCTCCATGTAGACGCAGGGCCCTGGGTCGAACATCGAGCCTCGCTCGGCGAGCGCGATCACGGCGAGCGCGCTGGGCATGCCGAGGGCGCAGAGGCGCGTGCCCTCGAGCGGGTCGACCGCGATGTCTGCCACCGGCGGGCTGCCGTCGCCGATCTGCTCGCCGTTGTAGAGCATCGGTGCCTCGTCCTTCTCCCCCTCGCCGATGACGACGACGCCGTCCATCGAAACCGAGTCGAGGACGAAGCGCATCGCATCGACCGCGGCCTGGTCGGCGGCGATCTTGTCGCCCCGGCCGACCCAGCGGGCCGCCGCGAGCGCTGCCGCCTCGGTGACTCGCACCAGCTCCAGGGCGAGGTTGCGGTCGGGCTTGGGCTGCGAGGTCTCCCCCATCGGCCCGGGAGCCTATTCGAATCGTTCCGGTGCGCCTTATCCCCGATATGAGGGGATAAGGCGCACCGGAAAGGGGGTAGGCGGGATAGGGTCTCGGTCCATGGATCGCTGGGGACTGACGCTGCCGCTGCCGGGACTCTCGCTCGCGGCACACGAGGATCTGGTGAAGCGGGCCGAGGCCGGCGGCTACACCGATTTCTGGAGCGGCGAGACGAACGGCCCCGACGGCTTCACGCCGCTGGCGCTGAGCGCCGCCTGGACCGAGCGGGCGAGGCTCGGAACGGGGATCGTCGGCGTCTTCCAGCGCGGGCCGGCGCTGCTGGCCCAGGAGGCGGCGGCGCTGGCCAGCGCCTCTGACGGGCGCTTCGTCCTCGGCATCGGCTCCTCCTCGGACCGGATCGTCGAGGGCTGGAACGGCATCCCCTTCGAGCGCCCTCTGAGCAAGGTGCGCGAGACGCTTGAGTTCCTCCGGGTGGCGCTTGAGGGCGAGCGCACGTCCACCGGGTTCAAGCTCGAGACAGCGCCGGCAGAGCGGGTGCCGATCGTGCTCGCGGCCCTGCGAGGCAAGATGCTCGAGCTGGCGGTTGAGCGGGCCGACGGCGCCTTCACCAACTTCCTGCCGCTCGGCGGCCTGCCCAAAGTGGTCGCACAGCTGGAGGGGGCGCCTGACGGGTTCGAGCTGCTCTGCCGCTTCTTCTGCCTGCCGGGCGAGCGCGAGGCGGTCGAGCCGCTGGCGCGCTTCATGTTCTCCTCCTACATAACCGTGCCGGTCTACGCCGCCTTCTACCGCTGGCTCGGCTACGGCGACGAGATCGACGCGATGATCGCCGCCTGGGAGTCGGGCGACCGCCAGGGCGCCGCCGCCGCGGCTCCCTGGGACCTGATCGAGGCGATGTTCATCTTCGGCTCGCCGGAGCAGATGAGGGAAAGGATCGACGCCTTCGTCGAGGGCGGAGTGACCCTGCCGATCCTCACCCCGATCACGACGCCGGACAAGCTGGGCGAGCTGATCGAGGCCCTGGCTCCTTAGGCGGGGTGGGTGGGGCCGGCGGGTGCCCCTCCCAAAACGCTCGGCAGGAGCCTCGCTGGAGTGTTTTGGGAGGGGCACCCACCGGCCCCTCTCGCAGCACAACAAGCTCAAAGCTCCAATCCCGAAGCGCCGCCTCTTTCGAAAGCTCCCAAGCTTGGAGGTCCCGGGCACGCACTCCGTCCTTCGGGCCTCCGGCGGAAGCTTGTGGTTGGCCCAGGGCCTTCGGGGGTCCTTCTTCAGGAACTCCCGCGAAGCGGCCTGAAGAAGGACCCCCGAAGGCCCGGTGCTAGCTAATCCGCAGGCCGGGCAAGACTCAGCGCATAGTCCCCGGCGGCGTCGGTGAACCAGCCGCTCATCGCCAGGCCGGCGTCCTCGTAGATCCCCTCCAGGCGCTCTCGGGTGAACTTGGCGGAGATCTCGGTTCGCATCTCCTCGCCGGCGGCGAAGCTCGACCGCCATGTCGAGCCCCTCGAGCCGGATGGTCTGCTCGGCGAGCGAGCGCAGGCGGATGTCCATGCGCGCCTCGCCGGCGTCGTAGCGGGCGACGTGCTCGAAGGCGTCGAGGTCGAAGTCGGCCCCGAGCTCGCGGTTGAGGACGCGCAGGACGTTCTTGTTGAACTCGGCGGTGACGCCGAGGGAGTCGTCGTAGGCCGCCTCGAGCCGCTCGGACTCCTTGACCAGGTCGGTACCGAGCAGGAGGCGGTCCTCGGGGGCCATCAGGCCCGCAAGCCTGGAGAGGAAGTCGTGCCGGGCGTCCGGGTAGAGGTTGCCGATCGTGCCGCCGAGGAAGGCGACCAGCCTGGCGCCATCGTCATCCGGGATGCGCTCGAGGTCGTGCTCGAAGTCGCAGACGAGGCCGCGGATGGCGAGGCCGGGGTACTCCTCGACCAGCGACTCCGCGGTCTCGTGGGTGATCTCCTCGGAGATGTCAACGGGGACGTAGGTCTGCAGGCAGCCGGCATCGCGCATCGCGCTCAGCAGGTGGCGGGTCTTCGCGGCGGAGCCCGAGCCCAGCTCGACCAGCGTCTGGGGCTCCCCGGCGGCGGCGACGATCTCGCCGGCGCGCTCGCCGAGGATCGAGCGCTCGGCCCGGGTCGGGTAGTACTCGGGCAGCTCGGTGATCTGCTCGAAGAGCTGCGAGCCGCGCTCGTCGTAGAAGTACTTCGGCGCCAGCTCCTTCGGGTCGGTCGAGAGGCCGGCGCGGATGTCGCGTCGCATCGCTCGCGCCGCCGTCGGCGTCGAGGTGGACCTCGATCTCGATCGGGGGCTCGGTCGTCGTCATCTCACGTCCCTTGCGCAGCGCAGGCCGGAGAAGATCTGCCGGCGCCGGGGCAGGTCCCAGTTGCGAAAGCTGGGCCGCATGACATCGGGATGGGTCGCCCAGGAGCCGCCGCGAAGCACCCTGTACTCGTCGCCGAAGAAGGCCTGCGGAGTACTCGCGGTAGGGGAACGCTTCGAAGCCCCGGTAGGCGAGGAAATCGGAGGACGTCCATTCCCAGACCTGGCCGATGCCCCGTAGGAGCGGCGAGGCCGCCTCCCACTCCTGCTCCGTGGGCAGGCGCTTGCCGGCCCAGCGGGCGAAGGCATCGGCCTCGTGCCAGGAGACGTGGATCACCGGCAGGTCGGGGGCGATCGGCTCCTGGCGGCCCATCGCGGTGTCGACCCAGCCGTCCCCTTCGCGCTCCCAGTAGAGGGGCGGCTCGGTTCCGGTCTCCTCGATGAAGCGGACGTACTCGCCGTTCGTGACCGGCCACCTCGTCGATCTCGAAGGGCGCCAACTCAACCGAGTGGCGGGGACGCTCGTTGTCGTAGGCGAAGCCCCGGTCATGGGCGCCGATCTCGTACTCGCCCCCCTCGATTGCAATCGTCCCGGCCCCGCCCCGTCGCCGGTGCGGAGGCCGGCGGGCGTGCTCGTAGCCATCGACCATCTGCAGGAGCTGCAGCATCGTCTCGTTGTGCTGGAGCTCGTGGGCGATCAGCATCTCGTAGACGAAGCCTTCGCGCAGCAGCGGGTCCTCAGCGTCGGGGGCCAGGTCGACCTCCTCCAGCACCTCCAGGCTGCGCTCGCGCACGTCGGCGAGATAGGAGCGCAGCTCGGCGTCGCGCAGGATCGGCAGATCCCCCCGGGTCCTGCGCGGATTCTCGATCGCGTCGTAGAGGCGGCCGAGCTCGCCGTGCAGCGGCTCGCGCCCGCCGATCGTCTGCACCAGCCAGAGCTCCTCGAAGTTCGCGATGTGGCCGAGGTCCCAGGCCAGCGGGCTGAGGATCGGCGAGTAGACGCGGTTGAGCTGCTGGTCGTCCAGCGGGCTGGATCAGATCGAGAGTGCGCCGGCGCGCCTCGGCGAGACGTTCCGCGATCGCTTCCTTGGAGCTGGGCGTCACCTCGGTGGCGATGCGAAAACCCTAGCGAGACTCGCTCGCCGGGTTGCGCGCAGCAAGCAGTAGGGTCCCGGCCGTGGAGGTCGAGGGAGCAGGAGCGCTGGTCGCCGGCGGAGCATCGGGGCTGGGCGAGGCCACGGCGCGAGCACTGGCCGGGGCGGGCGCGACGGTGACGATCGCCGACCTCAACGCAGAGAAGGGCGAGGCGCTGGCCGCCGAGCTGGGGCCGAGCGCGAGCTTCGTCGCCGCGGACGTGACCGACGAGGCTGCCGTGTCGGCTGCGGTCGAGCAGGCGTCTGCCGCGGACGGCGGTCTGCGCATCTCGGTCTGCTGTGCCGGGATCGGATGGGCCGAGCGCGTCGCCCACAAGAGCGGACCGCACAACCTCGAGCTCTTCACCAACGTGGTCAAGGTCAACCTGATCGGCACCTTCAACGTCCTGCGCTTCGCGGCGGCGGCGATGAGCCCGAACGAGCCCAACGACGAGGGCGAGCGCGGCGTCTGCGTCAACACCGCCTCGATCGCCGCCTACGACGGCCAGATCGGCCAGGTCGCCTACGCGGCCTCGAAGGGCGGGATAGTCGGCATGACGCTGCCCGCGGCACGCGACATGGCCTCGCGCGGCGTCCGCGTCCTCACCATCGCCCCCGGCCTCTTCGACACCCCGCTGCTCGCCGCTCTGCCCGAGGAACACCGGGCGGCCCTCGGAGCCGGCATCCCCTTCCCGTCGCGCCTCGGCCGCCCCGAGGAGTACGCCCGCCTGGTCAGCCAGATCGTCGCCAACCCGATGCTCAACGGCGAGACGATCCGCCTCGACGGCGCCCTGCGGATGCCGCCGAAGTAGTCAGTCGGTCCCTTCAGCCTCGGGGTCGTGCCAGACGCGCTTGCGCCAGGGCGGGCCGACCGCGAAGCCGGCTCTGCTGGCAGCCGCTACCGGCTCCAGGGGGATCAGGTGGACCCGGCTGCCGGGTGTCAGGCGGTCTATTCGAACGATGCCGTCGGCGTTGCCGGCGTGACTGCCGCCGGAGACGAGGAGGAAGCGGGTCTCGGGGCCCCAGCCGTTGCGGCGGCGGAGGCTGACGGCCTCGGCCGCATCCCGGAGCGGGGCGATCCCCGCATCCGACCCCCAGTTGGCCACTCCCTGACCGTGGTTGTAGCCGCGGTGGGAGGAAGCGCGCTGGTCGACCGACCCGTCCGGGCGGATGCGGAACTGAACCGACTCCCAGTCGTCGCGGTGATAGCCCCGATCGCCGGCGAGTGGGACGCCCCGCAGGGTGGCCGAGTCGGCGTAGTAGGTCCAGTACTGGATGTAGAGGTTGCCGGCGCGCTCGTCCGAGCAATTGGCGCCGGCGGCTTCTGAGTCCTCCGCAGATCCCGCCCGGCAATCGACGACGTGGACGAACGCGGTGACGGGCAGGCCGGCATCGCTGCGACTCACGAGGCCCCGTTCCGCCCCATCTCCACACACCGCCCTGCGACAGCGCCGGAAGTCGACGGGCACCGCCCTCGAACCACTCTCGTAGAGGAGCAACGGCATGTGCTCGCGCGCCAACCTCCCGACCTCGCTCCCATACGCGGCGATCAGCCCCGGTTCGTCCCCACACCGCTCCGCCAGCGCCGCCGCGCAGAGGATCCGCGAATAAATCGAGTGCGCCAGTGCCGCCCCCGGCACCCGCACCCCGGCCGCAACCAAACCGGCGAAAAGCAACGCAACGAGACACACGAGACCAACCCACTCCACAGTCCCCTGCCCCCGCTCACCCCGATGCACACCTACCTAAGCCGCAACGAAGCCCTTCTCTCCCCCAGGCGGAGCCTCACGGCCGAGATCCAGAAAACGGCGACGAGGCCTGGCGGGGTGCCCCTATCCAGGAACTCCCGCGAAGCGGCCTGGATAGGGGCACCCCGCCAGGCCCCAACCCCGACTTAAAGCTGCTGGATCTCGGCCGCGATGTCCGCCGCCGCCTGCTTGGCGTCGGCAAACAACATCGAAGTATTCGCTTCGTAGAAGAGGTCGTTGTCGATCCCGGCGAACCCGGGACTCAGCGAGCGCTTGATCACGATCACCTGCTGGGCCTGGTCGACTTCGATGATCGGCATGCCCGCGATCGGGCTGTCGGGGTCGTTCTTGGCAGCCGGGTTGGTGACGTCGTTGGCGCCGACGATGACCGCGACGTCGGTGCGCGGCATCTCCGGGTTGATCTCCTCCATCTCCTTCAGCTGCTCATAGGGCACGTCGGCCTCGGCGAGGAGGACGTTCATGTGCCCGGGCATGCGGCCCGCGACCGGGTGGATCGCGTAGCTGACCGTGACGCCGCGCTGCTCCAGCTCGTCGCCGACCTCTTTGATCGCGTGCTGGGCCTGGGCCACGGCGAGGCCGTAGCCGGGCACGATCACGACCGAGTCGGCATAGGCGAGCTTGATCGCCGCGTCCTGGGCGCCGATCGAGGTGTGCGGGCGTTCCTCCCCGCCCCCGGCCGCCCCACCGGAGGGGGCGCCGCCGAAGCCGGCGAAGAGGACGTTGCCGACCGAGCGGTTCATCGCGGTCGCCATCTCCATCGTCAGGATCGTTCCCGAGGAGCCGACCAGGGTGCCGGCGACGATCAGCGCAACGTTGTCGAGCGCGAAGCCCGCGGCGGCGGCGGAGAGGCCGGTGAAGGCGTTGAGCAGCGAGATCACGACCGGCATGTCGGCGCCGCCGATCGGCAGCACGACGAGGTTGCCGAGCAGCCCGGCGGCGAGCAGGATCGCGATGAAGATCGCCTGGTTGGGATCGTCGTTGTTGATCGCGATGTTGACGCAGGCGGCGACGATGCCGATCAGCAGCACGGCGTTGATCACCTGCTGGCCGGGAACGGCGAGGGGCCGGGTCGGGATCAGGTCCTGGAGCTTGGCGAAGGCGATGTTGGAGCCCCAGAAGGAGACCGAGCCGACGACCGCGGCGAAGAGGACGGGGATCAGCTCGTCGAGCGGGATCTCATGGCCGAGCGAGATCCCGTGGCGGATCTCCGACCAGGCGATCAGGGCCACCGCGCCGCCGCCGACGCCGTTGTACAGCGCCACCATCTGCGGCATCTCGGTCATCTGGACCCTTACCGAGGCGATCACGCCGACGGCGGTGCCGACGCCGAGCCCGAGAGCGATCAGGCCCCAGTTGCCGATGCCGTCGAGCAGCAGCGTCGCGACCACCGCGATCGCCATGCCGACGGCGGCGACCAGGTTGCCCTGCTTGGCGGTCGTCGGGTGGGTGCCCCGCCGCACCCCGACGATGAAGAGCGAGAAGGCGACGATGTAGAGCGCGGTGGCGGCGTCGCCGCCCGGCTCGAGAACCGCGAGGAGGCTCATTTGCCGCCCCCGGGTTTCGCCTCTGCGTCGGCCTCGGGTTTCGGCTTTTTGGAGAACATGCCGAGCATGCGGTCGGTGACCATGAAGCCGCCGACGATGTTGATCGCGCCGAAGGCGATCGCGATCGTGCCGATCGTGTACTCGAGGCCGTCGTTGGCGAAGCCGACGACGATCAGCCCGCCGAGCATGACGATGCCGTGGATCGCGTTGGTCTGCGACATCAGCGGCGTGTGCAGCGTCGTCGGCACCTTCGAGATCACCTCGAAGCCGACGAAGGCGGCGAGGACGAAGATCGTGATCTCGGTCATCAGGTCCATGACTATTTCGCCGCCCTCTCGTTCTTGATCTCGCCGCCGTGGGTGATGCAGGCGGCGGCGACGATGTCGTCCTCGAAGTCGAGCGTCAGATCCCCCTCCTCGCCGACCAGCAGGCCGAGCAGGTTCTCGAGGTTCTTGGCGTAGAGCTGGGAGGCGGGCCGGGGCATCTCGCTGGCGAGGTTGCGCGGGCCGATCACCTTGACGCCGTTCTCGACGACGGTCTGCCCGGCCTCGGTCAGCTCGCAGTTGCCGCCGGTCTCGGCGGCGAGGTCGACGATCACCGAGCCGGGCTGCATGCCGCGCACCGCCTCGGCGGTGATCAGCAGCGGCGCCGGCCGGCCGGGGATCGCGGCGGTGGTGACGATCACGTCCTGCTTGGCGGCGTTCTCGCCGAGGGCGTCGCGCACCTGCGCGTTCTCCTCGTCGGTGAGCGGGCGGGCGTAGCCCCCCTCGCCCTCCGCGTCGGGGATGAAGTCCAGTTCGAGCGGGCGGCCGCCGAGCGAGGCGATCTGCTCCCAGGCGGCGCGGCGGATGTCGAAGCCGGTGACGATCGCGCCGAGGCGCTTGGCCGTGGCGACGGCCTGCAGGCCCGCGACGCCGGCGCCGAGGACGAGCACCTTGGCCGGCGGGACCGTGCCGGCGGCGGTGGTCATCATGCCGAAGAAGCGGCCCGACTCGCGGGCGGCGATCAGGGTCGCGGCGTAGCCGGCCGCGGCGGCCTGCGAGGAGAGGGCGTCCATCGCCTGGGCGCGCGTGGTGCGCGGGATCGCCTCCATCGCGAAGCTGGTGACGCCGGCCTGAGCCAGGGCGTTGTTGGTCTCGGCCGCCGTCCACGGCGACAGGTGGCCGATCAGGATCTGGCTGGAGCGGAGACGGGCGATCTCGGCGGCGGAAGGGGCTGCGACGCGAAGGACCGCGTCGGCGCCCCACGTAACCTCGCCCTCGACGACGTCGGCCCCGGCCTCTGCGTACTGGGAGTCGGGATGGCCGGCTGCGTCGCCGGCGCCGCTCTCGACCAGCACCTCCACCTTCTCGTTCGAGGCGAGGGACTTGACGACGTCAGGGACGAGCGCGACGCGGCGCTCCCCCTCGGCGGTCTCTTTCGGTACTCCGATTTTCACGCGGCGCGGAAGATTATGTGAAGAGGGCTCGGCGCGTCAGCCGGCGGTAAGAGCCGCCAGGCGCTGAAGGGTGTGCAGCTGCTCGCTGCGCTCGGCGTGGACCGGGGAGACGATCAGGCGGTCGATGCCGGCACCGCGGAAGCGCTCGACCCGCGCGGCGACCTCGGCCTCGGTGCCGACCAGCGAGGTTGCCTCGACGACCTCGTCGGGGACGGCCTCGAAGGCGCCGGCCCGGTCGCCGTCCTGGAAGCGCCGCTGGACCTCGTCGGCGACGTCGCCGAAGCCGAAGCGGTGGGCGAGGTCGACGTAGAAGTTGGTCTTGCGGCTGCCCATGCCGCCGAAGTAGAGGACCAGGCCGGCCTTGACGACCGCCTTCGCCGCATTGAGGTTGCCGTCGATCGCGACCTGCAGCGACGGCGAGACCTCGAGGTCGGAGCGCTGCCGCCCGCCCTTGGCGAAACCGGCCTCCAGGTGCTCCCCCCAGGTCTCCTGGAAGGCGTCGACGCTGAAGAAGATCGGGATCCAGCCGTCGGCGACCTCAGCCGCCAGCTCGACCGATTTGCGCCCGATCGCACCGACGAAGACCGGTATCCGGTTGCGCTCCGGGTGGAAATTGAGCTTCAGCGCCTTTCCCTCGCCACCGGGTAGAGGCAGCTGGTAATGCTCGCCCTGGTGATCGACCGGCCCTTCGCGGGCGACGATCTCGCGCACCACTTCGATGTACTCGCGGGTGCGGCCCCAGGGCTTGGCATAGGGGACGCCGTACCAGCCTTCGGAGACCTGCGGGCCGGATGGGCCGAAGCCGAACATGAAGCGGCCCCCGGAGAGCTTGTCGATCGTCGCCCCGGCCATCGCCGCGGCAGCGGGCGGGCGGGCGGGAACCTGCAGGATCGCGGCGCCGAGGTTGATCTTCTCGGTCTGCCCGGCCAGCCAGGCGAGCACGCTGACCACGTCGGAGCCGTAGGACTCCGCCGCCCAGACCGACTCGTAGCCGGCCGCCTCGGCGGCGTGGACGACCTCGAGGGCGTCCTCGCCCGCCGGGCCGATGCCCCAGTAACCGAGGTTGAGTCCAAGCTTCAGTGCCATCCGGGTCGGACCCTATTGAATAGACGACGATGACGGCCGCAGCGACCGAGCGGGGACTGTCCAGCGCGACTGCGGCGAAGCGGCTGCGCGAGCTCGGCCCGCCGGCCGAGACCTCCTCGCGATCGGTCTCGAGCATCGTCGCCGGCAACGTCTTCACGCTGTTCAACGCGATCATCGGAGGGTTCTTCGTCCTCATCCTCTCCCTGGGCCTTTTCGCCGACGCGGTCTTCGGCCTGATCGCGATCGTCAACTCCTACATCGGGATCCGCCAGGAGCTGAAGGCCAAGCGGACGCTGGACGAGCTGGCGGTTTTGGTCGCACCCCACGCGAAGGTCCTCCGCGACGGCGAGGTCCAGAGCCTGCTGGCGGAGGAGGTCGTTCCCGGCGACGTCGTCAGGATCGAGCCCGGCGACCAGCTCGTCGCCGACGGCGAGATGATCGAGAGTCGCGGGATGACGCTGGATGAGTCGCTGCTGACCGGCGAGGCCGACGGAGTGCGCAAGCAGCCCGGCGACCGGACGCTGTCGGGGTCCTTCTGCATCTCGGGATCGGGCTACTACACGGTCGACGCCGTGCGGGAGGAGAGCTACGCCGGCCAGCTGGCCGGCGAGGCTCGCGCCTTCCGCCATCCCCCCTCCCCCCTGCAGGACGAGGTGAACCGGGTGATCGTCGCCTGCACCTACGCGATGGTGCCGCTGGCGGCGATCCTGCTCCTCGTATTCCAGGTGCGAAGCATCGATCTGGTGGAGGCCGCCCAGACGGCCACGGCCGGCCTCGTGACCCTGATCCCGGAGGGCCTGGTGCTGCTGATGAGCGTCACCTTCGCCGTGGCGGCGGTGCGGCTGGCCCGCAAGGACACGCTGGTGCAGCAGATGAGCGCGACCGAGAGCCTCGCCGCGGTCGACACGATCTGCGTCGACAAGACCGGCACTCTGACCGACGGCCAGCTGCGCCTGATCGGCGTCGAGGTGGCCGATGGCCTCGAGCCGGCGGCCGCACACGCTGCACTTGGGCGCTTCGCCGCCAGCGCCGGCGACCGCAACCGCACCCTGGAGGTGATCGGCGAGCGATTCCCCGCCGAGGCGGGGCGGGTCGACGGCGAAGTGCCGTTCTCATCGGAGTGGAAGTGGAGCGGGTTGCGGATCGGCTCCACCACATACGTGCTCGGCGCCCCCGACGTGCTCGGCACGGCCGGGGCCCTGGCGCTCCCGCCCGGCCTCACCCGCCTGCTCGAGCGGGAGACCGCCGCGGGCCGGCGGGTCGTCGCATTCGGCGAAGCCAGCGAGCCGCTGCCGGCGGACCCCTCGCAAGGGGCACCGCGAATGGCACCCGTCGCCCTGATCGTGCTGGAGGAGACGCTGCGGCCCGACGCGGCGGAAACGGTCGCGTTCATGCGCGAGGAGGACGTCGACCTGAAGCTGATCTCCGGCGACGCAAGGGCGACGGTGGCCGCGGTCGCGGCAGCGGTCGGGGTGCCGGCGGATGCCGGCACGATCGAGGGCGACGAGCTGCCCGAGGATCCGCAGGAGCTCGCCGAGGCGGCGCAGCGGAACACCGTCTTCTGCCGGATCAAGCCGGAGCAGAAGAAGGCCCTGGTCGGGGCGCTCGCGGCCTCCGGGCGCTACACCGCGATGATCGGCGACGGGGTCAACGACGTGCCGGCCCTGAAGCAGGCCCGGCTTGCGGTGGCGATGGGCTCGGGCGCGCAGGTGACCAAGGGAGTCGCCGACGTGGTTTTGCTCAAGGACGAGTTTGCGCGCCTGCCGCAGGCGGTCGCCGAGGGTCGCCGCATCGCCCGCAACATCCACCGGCTCGGACGTCTCTACCTGACCAAGTCCGTCTACGCCGCAGCGCTGATCCTCCTCGTCGCCATCCCCGGCTTCGCATTCCCCTTCCTCCCCCGCCACCTCACCCTGGCCGTGTTCCTGACGATCGGCATTCCCTCCTTCGTCCTGGCCCTGGCGCCCTCCGACGGCCCGCTCTACCGCGGCCGGCTGCTGCGCGCGCTCGCCGCCTTCGCCGTGCCGGCCGGCCTGGCGACGGCGCTCGGCTCGATCCTCTCCTTCTTCCTCGTCGACACCGTCTTCGGCGGCAGCCTCGAGGCCGGCCGCACCGCGGCGACGACGACGTTGATCGTGCTCGGCCTCAGCTTCGTCCTCCTCCTGGAGCGCGGTCCCGGCCGCGAGCACATCGCGATCCAGAGCTACATGCTCGGCATGGTCGTCGCCCTGGGCGGCCTCTTCGCGGGCATCCTCGCGATCCCGCCCCTGCGCGACTTCTTCGAGATGATCCTGCTCAGCTCCGCCCAGTGGTTCCTGGCTCTCCTCTCCGCGGCGGCGGGCCTCACGATTGCCAGCATCCTCTGGCGGCTCCCCCAAATCGAGTCCCTGGAAGCGCCGGCCGGGACCGAGGGCCGTCGGGGGTCCCTCTTCAGGAACTCCCGCGAAGCGGCCTGAAGAGGGACCCCCGACGGCCCCACACCCCGCTGGCTTACTGCGGAGGTAGCACGAACTGGGAGACGATCATGTTCGCGGCCAAGCGCGGCTCGTCGCCCTCGCGGCGCCGCTCGATCTTTACCTCGATCACGACGGTGCTCTTGCCGGTGTGCAGCGGCGTGGCCACGGCGACGATCTCGTCGCCGAGCAGGCCGGCGGTGAAGACGTTGAGCTTCAGCTCGATCGTGGTGAAGTTGTGGCGCGGGGGGATGTTGCGGAAGGTGGCCCAGGCGGCAACGGTGTCGCCGAGCGCGGTCCAGACCCCGCCGTGGACGTAGCCGCCGGGGTGCAGGTGGCGCTTGTCGACGACGATGCGGCCGCTGGCGAAGGAGTCCTCTATCTCCAGCGGCTCGATGCCGAGGTCGCCGGGGAAGCTCTCGGGCAGGAACTTGCGCACGTGCTCGGGTTCGAGCTCCGGATGCGCGCTGGCGGCTGGGCTGTCGCTCATCGGGCGAGAGAGTATGCGCCGGGCGCGAGCTGTGCGGTGCGCCGCCGGTACGTGCTCCAGAGCCAGGGCCAGTTGTTCGGGTCGTTGCCGTTCTCGTCGACGTACCAGTTGGTGCAGCCGCTGTGCCAGACCGTCTCCCCGAGGGCGGCCCGAAGCTCACGGCCGAAGCTCTCGGCCGCCTCGCGGCGCACCTCGATCCGGCTGGCCTCGGCGCGGTCCAGCTCGCGCAGGGCGGCGATCGAGTGCCCGATCCCGCACTCGAGGGTGTGGATCACCGAGCCGGTGCCGCCGTTGGTGTTGGGCCCGTAGAGAAGGAACATGTTGGGGAATCCGGGGACGCTGAGGCCGAGATAGGCGTGCGCCGCCTCCCCCCACTCCTCGGCCAGGCTGCGGCCGTCGCGGCCGGCGACCTCCATCGGCGCGACGAAGCCGTGCGTGGCGAAGCCGGTGGCGAGGATGAGCACGTCGGCGGGCCGCTCGACCCCGGTGGCGTCGCGAACCCCGGCCGGCGTCACCGCCTCGATCCGCTCCGTGACCAGCTCGACGTTGGGCTCGGTCAGGGTCGGGTACCACTCGTCGGTGATCATCACCCGCTTGCAGCCGAACTCGTCGGGCGGGGTCACCTTGCGGCGCAGCTCGGGGTCGGCGATCGCCTGCTCGATCTGGCGACGGCCGATTGCGCGCAGGGCCGGCAGCAACCAGCGCTGCCGGGTCATCGCCGCGGCGCCGATCTCGTTGAAGGCGAAGTTGACGGCGCGGTCGAGCCGGCGCACCGGCGGGACGCGCTTGAACAGCGTGTGCGCCCACTCGGGGTAGGCGTAGTCCCCTCGCGGGACGGTCCAGCCCGCGGTGCGCTGGTAGACGTCGAGCCTCTCGAGCGCCGGCTGGATCGCCGGGCCGACCTGGATCGCGCTGCAGCCGGTGCCGATCATCGCCACGCGCTTGCCGGCGAGGTCGACGTCGTGACGCCACTCGGCAGTGTGAAACGACGGGCCCTCGAAGCTCTCCAAGCCGGGGATCGGCGGCGTCTGCGGAACCGAGAGCTGGCCGCATGCGGTGAGCAGCACCTCGGCCTCGTGCGGGCCGGCGCTGGTCTCGAGCCGCCACCGGCCGCGCTCCTCGTCCCAGCGGGCGCTCTTCACCTCGGTCCCGGTGCGGATCTTGTCCAGCACCCCGAACCGCCGCGCCACCCCCTCCAGGTAGGCCTGGATCTCGGCCTGGGGTCCGTAGCGCCGCGACCAGCGGTTCGGCGCGAAGGAGAACTCGTAGAGGTGCGAGGGGACGTCGCAGGCGGCGCCCGGGTAGGTGTTGTGGTGCCAGACGCCACCGACCCGCTCGGCCTTCTCGAACACGGTGACGTCCTCATAGCCCTCGCGGCGCAGCATCGTCGCCGCCCCGACGCCGCCGAAGCCGCCGCCGACGACCGCGATCGAGCGAGTCGATCTACTCAACGCCGAAGCCCTCGAGCCCGAAGTCTCCGAAGGGCTCGTCGCGCTCCCGCACGGCCTCCTTGAAGCCCGCTTCGCCGGCCCGGCGGACGAAGGCATGTCCCTCCTCGGTATGGCGAGTGATGCCGTCGAAGAAGGTTCCAAGCACCTGGGTCTGGTGCAGGCCCTGGGCGTAGAGGCTCTGGTTGACCAGCATCTTCATCATCACCAGCTGATTGACCGGCATGCGGGCGACGCGTGCCAGCAGCGCCTCGAAGCGCTCGTCCAGCTCGGCGGCGGGGGCCGACTCGGTCGCCAAACCCCACTCCACCGCCTGCTCGCCGGTGAGCGAGTCGCCGGTGAGCAGCAGGCGCTTCGCCCGCATCGGCCCCACCCGCGCCGCCCAGAGCGCCGTCGTCGGCGAGCCCCAGACCCGTGCCGGCGGGTAGCCGATCTTGGCGTCGGAGTCGACCACCAGCAGGTCCGAGCAGAGCGCCATGTCGGTGCCCCCGGCGACGCAGTAGCCGTGCACCTTGCAGAGCACCGGCTTCTCGGAGTGGAAGAGGCTCATGAAGCCGCGCACGTTGCGCCACATGAACTGGAAGTCGGTGACCGGGTCCCAATTCGACTCCGGCGCGTGGTTGGCGGCGATCGTCGCCGGGTCCAGGGGCGAGCCCGGCGGCGCCTCGACGCCGTCCAGCTCGTTCATGTCCCCCTCGGCCGAGGCGACGAGGTCGTAGCCGCCGCAAAAGCCCGTCCCGTTCCCGGCCAGGGCGATGGCGTGCACTGCCGGATCGAGATTCGCCCGCTCGACGCAGGCCGCGATCTCGGCCGGCATCCGCAGCGTGATCCCGTTCCCCCGCTCCGGCCGGTTCAGGGTGATGCGGGCGACCCGATCGCCGGTCTCATAGGTGAGGGTCGTCAGATTCATGGAAGCTGTGGCGCCTTATGGCCGCATAGCGACCATAAGGCGCCACAAGGCCCTAGTTCATCCGCTCCACGACCATGGCCTTGCCCTGGCCGCCGGCGACGCACATGGTCTCGATGCCGACCTGGAGGTCGTCGGTCTCCAGGACGTTGAGCAGGGTGCCCATGATGCGGGCGCCGGTCATGCCGAAGGGGTGGCCGAGGGCGATCGCGCCGCCGTGGGTGTTGAGCTTCTCCAGCGGGATGTCGCACTCGTCCATGATCGGGATCACCTGGGCGGCGAAGGCCTCGTTGAGCTCGACCGTGTCGACGTCGTCGATCGTCATCCCGGCCCGGTCGAGCACCTTCTTGATCGCGCCGATCGGGGCGACGCCCATGTACTCGGGCTCGTTGCCCCAGGTGGCGGCGGTGACGATGCGGGCCCGCGGAGTGAGGCCGAGCTCCTTGGCCTTGGTGTCGCTCATCAGCAGGACCGCGGCGGCGCCGTCGTTGAGCGGGCAGGAGTTGCCGGCGGTGACGCCGCCGCCGCCGAACGCCTCGGGCAGTTCGGAGAGCTTCTCCAGGGTCGAGGAGGCGCGGGGGCCGTCGTCCCTGGCGACCTCGGTGCCGTCGGGCAGCTTCACCGGGACGATCTCGCGGTCGAAGAAGCCGTCCTCCTGGGACGTGACGGCCAGTTCCTGCGAGCGCTGCGCGAACTTGTCCATGTCGGCGCGGCTGACCTCGTAGCGTTCGGCGACGTTGACCGCGGTGTTGCCCATGTCGATGTAGGCGTTTGGCTGGCCGTCGTTGCCCTGCAGGCTCGGGTTCTGGTCGGCGGCGCCGGCGGGCTCGGTGCGCTCGTTGTAGCGACTCACCCACTCGACCCCGGCGGCGATGTAGACGTCGCCCTCGCCGGCCTTGATCGCGTTGCCGGCGTGGCGAATCGCGTCGAGGCTGGAGGAGCAGTAGCGGGAGACGGTGACCCCGTTGACCTCCTGCGGCAGCTTCTCGGAGAGCAGCGAAACGATGCGACCGATGTTGAAGGCCTGCAGCCCCTGCGGCATGCCGCAACCGCAAAAGAGGTCTTCGACCGAGGCGGGGTCTACCTCGGGGTTGCGCTCGAGCAGCTGGTCGACGACGTAGGCCGCCGTCTCGTCGGGGCGCAGCTGGGCGAGCGAGCCCTTGAAGGCACGGCCGATCGGGGTGCGGACGGTGTCGACTATTACTGCCTCGGGCATTTGGGCGTTCTCCTTCGAGCTGGGGTCGGGAAGTGCGGGCGCAGGGTAGTGGATTAACGTAGCGGCGATGTCGCTGGACGGGCTGAGGGCATGGATCGGGCTGGTGGAGCGCAAGCTCACCATGCGCACGCGGGTCTTCCTGGTCCTCGTCGCGATTGCCATCGGCGGCGCGGGCACCGGCATCTACCTCGCGATCGACGCCCATGACAGCGCGGTGAGCGAGACCGAGCTCCAGGCCGTACGTGACGAACTGGCGGGAGGCGCGCCCGAAACCGCCGGGGCCGACGTCGCCCTGCTCGAAACCGAACTGCAAGCCCTGCGGGACGAAGTCGCCGCCCTGCGCGACGACGGGGCGAACGCAGGTCAGCAAGGCGGCGGTGGGGCATCGGAGAAATCGGCCAATGGCCCGGCCGACAGCCTGGACGACGCGAATAGCCTTTCGAAGCAGCAGCTGGAGGCGCTGAAGAAACGGCTCGAGAGCGAAGCAGAAGAAGAACAGACCCAGAAATAAAAAGCTGGGCTCGTGCGGATTCGCACGAACAAGCTGGTTCGCGTCCCCTCACTGCGTTACATTCGCCGCAATTCGATCTCGCGAACATCGCGAGCTCTGCCGTCCAGGCAGTGAAAGGAGCCTCCGATGCCCGAGGGTTACTGCGTCAAGGAGCGCAAGAAGGTCGAGATCAAAGACGCCAAACAGGTGACGATGAAAAACGGTCGCCCGGCAATCCAAGGTACTTGCCCCGACTGCGGCACCAAGATCTTCAAGATCGGAAAACTCTAAGAAGGCGACGAAGACCGAGAGCGTCCCCGGCCGGGTTCGGCCGGCGGGACGAGCTGGCGAATCTCGGCGAGCAGCCGGGCTGCCAGCTCGGTGGGCTGCTCATCCGGCTGGGCCTGGCCGCCGGCAGGCTCGAAGAAGCGGGTGCTGACCCGTGGGCGTCGGGGAAAGCGCGTATAGCCGGTCGTTCCCTCGATCGCGACGCAGACGAGCTTCGCCTCGGGCACTTCGAGCGCGAGGCGGCCCACCCCGCTGCGCGCCCGCAGCACCTTGCCGCGTGAGCGTGTCCCCTCCGGGAAGACGCCGATGCAGGCGCCGCGGCGCAGTTCCTCGATCGCCCGTGCCAGGGCATCGGCGTCCCCCGCACCCCGCTCGATCGGTATCTGGCCCATGCCGTCGAGCACCGGGGTCAAGCCGCGCACCTTCCAGAGGTCCGATTTCGCCAGCGCCTTGATCTGCCGCCGGCGGATCGCCGCGACCCCGACCGTGACCGGGTCCCAGTGGCTGTCGTGATTGCCGACGACGAGCACCGGCCCGCTCTCGGGCAGGACCTCGAGCCCCTCGACCCGGAGCCTGCCCCATATCGACGCCGGCCGGCATGCCGCCATCGCCGCTCTGTACATCGGACTCGGCTCCCGCAAGGGCGGGCCGACGCTGATGCCGTCGTCTGTTCGCGCTGTGGCCTCCACCGGGAGCGGGACCGTACTCGATCCCCACCGCTCCTCCGCAAAGCCACATCAAAGTGATCGATGTCACGTAGTCGAGGTGGCTGGCAGTCGAAGGTAACTGTCTCGTTTCTGCGCACCCTGCTCGCAATCCCCTCGGCTGTGCCAAGCCCAACTATCTAAAGTGTCAACTGTGACGCAGAAGCCACTCGAGCTCATCCTCGCTCGCAATCTGATGTCTGCGCTCTCGACGCCGGCCTTCCTGGTCGACGAGGGCGGCGTCCTCGTCTTCTACAACGAAGCGGCCGGGATGCTGCTCGGCAAACGCTTCGAGGAGCTGGGAACGGTCGGGCCGGAGGAGTGGGGATCGATCTTCGGGCCCTTCGACGAGGGCGGCAAGCCGATTCCCTACGACGATCTGCCCCTGGTGGTCGCGGTCCGCAACGGCAGGCCCGCGCACGCCGACTTCGAGATCAGCTCCGTCGACGGCACCCGCCACCAGGTCGAAGCCTCGGCCTTCCCGATCCTCACCGCACATGGCTCACAGGGCGCGATAGCGGTGTTCTGGCCCGCCGGGTCGAGCAACGGAGCTGGGCGCTGAGATGAAGGTCAAGCTCTGGGGCACGCGCGGATCGATCCCCTCCCCCGGGCCGGAGACGATCCGCTACGGCGGCAACACCTCCTGCGTCGGCGTCACCCTCTCCGACGGCTCGATGCTGGCGCTCGACGCCGGGACGGGAATCCGCAACCTCGGCCTTGCCCTCGCCGCCGAGCCCGCCCGGCTGCACATCCTGCTCACCCACCTCCACCTCGACCACATCCAGGGACTGGTCTTCTTCGCCCCGGCCTTCCGTGCGCAGACCGAGATCGTGATCTGGGGGCCCGCTTCTCCGGAGGCCTCGCTGCGAGACCGCATCGCCCGCTACATCTCCGCCCCGCTCTCGCCGGTCGAGGTGCGCGAGCTTCCCTGCGACGTCTCCTTCCGGCACTGCCCCGAGGCCGAGTGGGAGATCGGCCCGGCGCGGATCCGCGCCGCCTCCGTAGCCCATCGCGGCCCGACGCTCGGCTACCGGATCGACGACGGCGATTCCTCGCTCGCCTACATCCCGGACCACGAGCCCGCGCTCGGCGCCGACATCGACGCGCTCGAGGAGGACTGGATCTCCGGCCTGGGCCTGGCGCGCAACGCATCGCTGCTGATCCACGACGGGCAGTACACCGATGCGGAGTACCCGGACCACATCGGCTGGGGCCACTCCTCGCTCGCCCACGCGATCTCCTTCGCTCGCCGCGCGAACGCCGATCGCACGCTCCTCTTCCACCATGACCCGATGCACACCGACGCACAGCTCGACGCCCAGGGCCTCGCCGCCCGGGAGCGCTGGGCGCAGGCCGGCGGTGCCGAGGGCGGCATGGAGCTCGCCGCCGAGGGCGCGGAATACGAGCTGCCCGCGAGGGCCGCCAGCGCCGCCCCTGCAACCTGAGTGTCAGAAAACAGCCAGCTCGCGGTGCCGCGCTACCCTGCGACGCGATGTCGTCGACCCCGGGAATCGACGCGGCGACCGAAAGGTCGGACCTGGTCAGGGACGCGCTGGAGCTCGCGCGGCAGGCCCACGCGGGCCAGCTTCGCCGCGGCAGCGACGGCCGTCCCTTCATAGAGCACCCAATCGCAGCCGCCGAGCTGCTGCTCGAGCACCGCTACGGTGACGAGGTCGTCGCCGCCGCGCTGCTGCACGACGTGGTCGAGAAGAGCGAGATCGATGCGGCGGAGGTGCGGGAGCGCTTCGGCGACACGGTGGGCGACCTGGTCGAGGCGCTGACCGAAGACGAGACCATCCCCGCCTACGAGGAGCGCAAGGAGGAGCACCGCTGGCGCGTGGCCAAGGCCGGCCCGGCGGCGCTGGCGATCTTCGCCGCCGACAAACTGACCAACGTGATCATGCTGCGCGACGCCTACGAGCTGATCGCCGAGAGCGTCAGCGAAGAACTCCCGGTCTCACTCGACCTGAAGATCTACGTCTGGGAGGCCGACCTCGAAATGCTCTTCGACGAGGCGCCCGACATGGACCTCACAGATCGGTTTGCCGACGAGATGGTCGGTCTCTGGGGCGATCGCTTTAGGGCCGTTCGCTCTTCGACAGACTGACCCGGCGGTGCAGCGGCAGCGCGTACCAGAAGGCCGCGAACATCAGCAGCGTCGCGGCGCTGGTGACGATGGTCGCGACACCGCCGAACAGGACGTCGGTGATCAGCATGATCGCCCCGGTCATCGCCAGCGCCAGGCAACCGAGACCGGCGATCGCGAGCTTGTTGGCGAGGAAGATCAGGTCGTCCTTCTGCTGCATGCGGAAGGTCATCCTGTGGTAGGCGGACGGTGAGATGAGGAGGACGGCTGAGATGGCGGTGAGGAGCAGGGTGGCGAAATAAACCCTCTCCTGAAAGGGCGTGATTTTCGTGAAGTTCTGCTGAAAGGGCACCGCGAGGAGGAAGGCGAACAGCACCTGGACGCCGGGCAGCGCCACGCGTAGCTCCTGGAGGAGCTCGCTGAGATTGCGGTCGAGTCGTTCGCTCTCGCTCTCCTCTCTGTCCGACTGGCGGTCAGCCACCCCTGCACCATAAAGGGGAACGGGCGACCACCGGCCATGCGCGCGTAGGATCGGGCGCATGGGACGGCTGGCGGTGGTGCTGGGCAGCAACGGCCTCGGGCCGGGGGGCGAGGACGTCGCCGCGACCGCGGCAGGGCACGGCGCACAGGTGCTGCAGCGGCACGGCGGCGGCGACACCTACACCCTCCCCCACCGCATCGACCACCCCGCGAACATGCGCGCCCTCGCGGAGCTCGGCTGCGACCGGGTGCTGGCGATCGGCTCGGTCGGCTCGCTGCACGCCGAGATGGCAGTCGGGAGCTTCGCCTGCCCCGACGACTTCATCGCGCTCCAGCTGGGTCTCAGCGCGCTCTCCGACGTGCGCGCGCACCGGGCGCCCGGATTCGACCGCGAGTGGCGGCGGCGAGTGCTCTCGGCCTGGCATCAGGCCGACGCGCCCGAGCTGCGCGACGGCGGCGTCTACTGGCAGGCGATAGGCCCGCGCTTCGAGACGCCGGCGGAGATCCGGCTGATGGCGGCACACGCCGACCTGGTCGGGATGACGATCGGCTCGGAGTGCGTCGTCGCCGGCGAGCTCGGGCTCGCCTACGCGGCGGTCTGCGTCGTCGACAACCTCGCCAACGGCGTCGGGGCCGGGGAGCTCAGCGTCGAGGAGATGGAACGCCATCGCAGCGCAAACGTCGCCCGGCTGCGCGACGCGATCGACGCGGTTCTGCCCCGGCTGGTCGATGGCTGAGGCTCCACCGCTTGCGGTGACCGGCGCCGTTGCGGACGGCGCCGTCGTCGGGCTGCGCTGCGAGGGCGGGACGATCGTCGCGCTCGGCCCCGGGGTCGAGCCCGAGCCCGGCGAGGTGACCGTCGACGCGGCGGGCGCGCCGCTCGTTGCGCCCCTGGTGAACGGGCACACCCACGCCGCGATGACGCTCTTCCGCGGCTATGGCGGCGAGCTCGCCGCTGATGCGCTGGCTGCGCGAGGTGGTCTGGCCGGTCGAGGCGAAGCTGAAGCCCGAGGACGTCTACTGGGGGGCACGCCTCGCCTGCCTGGAGATGATCCGCAGCGGTACCACCCGCTTCTGGGACATGTACTGGCACCCCGGCGCCACCGCCCGCGCGGTCGAGGACGCCGGGCTGCGGGCGACGATCGGCGGGCCGCTCTTCGACGCCGACGGCGAGACCGCGGCGATGCGGGAGACCGCCTTGGCCAATCTCGAGGAGCTGGCCGGGTTCGGTCCGCACATCGGGAGGTCCCTCGCCCCGCACGCGATCTACACGGTCAGCGAGGAGTTGCTGCGCTGGGCGGCCGAGACGGCGGCTGAGCACGGGGTCGCGGTCCACATCCATCTCTCCGAGACCGAGCAGGAGGTGACTGACTGCATCGAGCGGCACGGGGTCCGGCCGGCCGTCTACCTCGACCGGCTGGGCGTGCTGAGCGAGCGCACCGTCCTTGCCCACGGTGTCTGGCTCGACCGTGAGGAGCTGGAGCTGATCGCCACGCGCGGCTGCACGGTCGTGACCAACCCGGTGGCCAACATGAAGCTCGCGGTCGGCGGGGTGTTCCCCTATCCGCAGGCGCGGGAGGCGGGGGTCGCGGTCGGCATCGGCACCGACGGCCCGGGCTCCAACGACTCGCTCGACCTGCTCTCCGACCTCAAGCTCTTCGCCCTGGCCCAGCGCCACGCGGCCCGCGACCCGACCGTCCTGCCCGCGGAGGAGGCCTGGGGCATCGCCACCGGCGGCGCCGCCCCCCTCCTCGGCGGGACGGCGCTCCGGGTTGGCGGTCCGGCGGACTTCCTGCTGCTTCGAGCCGGTTCGCCGGAGCTCAGCCTCGGGGACCTGCGCTCCGACCTGGTCTACGCGGCGAGCGGATCGATCGTCGACACGACGGTGGTCGCCGGGAGGGTGCTGATGAGAGGCGGCGAGGTTCCCGGTGGCGAGGAGGTCGTCGCCCGGGCGGTGGAGCGCTCTACGCGACTCGGGATCGGTTGACGCCCCCTCCTAGCGTGAAGTGCCCCACGCACGCCGCGAAGAGCCCGGCCGAGGCGGCGAGTAGCAGCGCCGCCCGCGGGTCGTAGGCCTCCGACAGCCAGCCGACCAGCGGCGCGCCGATCGGCGTCGAGCCGAGGAAGACGACCGAGTAGAGCGCCATCACGCGGCCGCGCATCTGCGGCTCGACGAAGAGCTGCAGCGAGGAGTTGATCGCGGCGGCGAAGGTGACGGCGGAGGCGCCGAGCAGCGCCAGCACCGGGATCTCCAACGCCAGGCTCGGCATCAGCGCCGCCAGCAGCGCGGTCAGGCCGAAGGTGAGGGTGGCGCCGACGATCAGGCGCCGGTCGGCGCGCCCGCGGGCGCCGGTGACCAGGGCGCCGATCACCGAGCCGGCGCCCATCGCCGAGACCAGGGCGGCGTAGGCGGTGGGCCCGCCTTCGAAGCTGAAGCGGGCGAGCAGCGGCAGGATCACCTGGAAGTTGAGCCCGAACGTGCCGACGATGGCCATCAGGCCCAGGGGGACCGCCAGCTCGGGCGTGCATCGCACGTAACGCAGGCCGGCGCGGACGGCGCCGCGCTCGCGAGCTGCGCGTGGCGGCACCTCGAGCTCGGCCGGGTCCATCCGCCAGAGCGCGAAGATCATCGCCGAGAAGGTGAGGGCGTTGAGGGCGAAGCAGGGCTCGACGCCGGCGCCGACGATCAGCAGGCCGGCCAGGGTCGGGCCGACGAGCCGCGCCGAGTGGATCAGCACGCTGTTGAGGCTGACCGCGTTGACGACGCGGTCGGGGCCGACCATCTCGATCGCGAAGCTCTGCCTGGTCGGGTTGTCGACGGCGTTCACGGTGCCGCGGAGGAAGACGAGGACGAAGACCATCCAGGGCGCGACGATGCCGCCGAGCGAGACGGCGAGCAGGACCAGCGCCGGCACCGCCATCAGCGCCTGGGTCGCCATCAGCAGGCTGCGCTTTGGAAAGCGGTCGGCGAGGACCCCGCCCCAGGCGCCGAAGAGCAGGATCGGGAGGAACTGCAGAGCCGTCGTCGCGCCGACCGCGAGGCCGCTTCCGGTCAGCGAGAGGATCAGCCAGACCTCGGCCACCATCTGCATCCAGTTCCCCGAGAGCGAGACGATCTGCCCGGCGAAGTAGCGACGGTAGTTGGGAACGGCGAGGGAGTCGAAGCTGCGTCGGAGGCCGGCACTCACCGGCTCTCCTCCTCCAGCATCCCCTCGAGGATCGTCGCGGCGCGGTCCAGCGCCTCGACGTCGGCGGCGGGAAGGTCGCGCATGCGCCGGGCCAGGTAGGCGTTCTTGCGCCCACGCAGCCGGCGCAGCCGCTCGCGTCCCGCCGCATTCACGCTGATCAGCGTGCTGCGGCCGTCGGCCGGGTCGGGCGTGCGCTCGATCAGCCCCTCCCGGTCGAGGCAGCCGAGCGTCCTCGTCACCGTCGGCCGCCTCACCCGCTCCAGCTCCGCCAGCTCGCTGGGCGTCAGCGGCCCATGGCGCTCGATCGTCGCCAACGCCGCGGTCGAGGTCGGCGTCAGGCCCGTCGCCTCGCTCGCCGCCTCCTGGCGCAGGCGCCGTGCCGTCCGCACGATCGCCAGCCGCAGCCGGGCGGCGGAATCGGTGAGCCGGGTGTCAGTGGTCTCGGCGGTCATTGATTAGCTTAGGTAATTAGCTTACCAAACTAAACCCCTCGCTGGGCGGGAGCCGAAAAGTGGGCCTAGGATCGCTGGGCGTGACCGAATCAGCGGAGGAGAAGATCGCGGGAGAGCCTGCGCTGGCAGGCGGAGGCCTGCCGGATGATCGGCTCGCCCCTCTACGCGGCGTTGCTGGAGCAGGCGGCGGTGGACGTCGAGGCGCGCGGCCCGATTTGGGAGGTACTGCGCGGGCACGAGGACGACCCTCGCTTCTCGGTGCTCGGCCTGCGGCTGCTGGGGACGGTGAACCGGATGGCGATCGCGGGACGGGAGCCAGAGCTCGCCTCGGCCTACGAGACCGGCGACGCTTCGCGCGCCTGGCAGCTTCTTCGTGACGTGATCGAGCGCAACGTCGCGGAGCTGCGCCCGCTCATCGACCTTCCCGTGCAGACGAACGAGGTGGGCCGCTGCAACGGGCTGCTGTTCGGGTTCCTGACCGTCGCCGCCGAGACCGGCATGCCCCTGCGCCTGCTGGAGGTCGGCGCGAGCGCCGGCCTCAACCTGCGCTGGGACCGCTTCGGCTACAGGGCGGACGGCTTCTCCTGGGGGCCGGCCGACTCGCCCCTGCAGCTCGAGTTCGAGCTCGAAGGGACGCCGCCGGCGCTGCCCGCGGCGGTCGAGGTCGCCGAGCGCCGCGGCTGCGACGCGAACCCGGTCGACGCCTCGACCCCGGAGGGCCGGCTGACCCTGCTCTCATACGTGTGGCCCGACCAGCCCGAGCGGATCGCCCGCATGCGAGCCGCGCTGGAGGTGGCCGAGGAGGTCCCGGTCGCGATCGACCACGATACCGCGGCCGCCTGGGCCGAGCGCACGCTCGCAGAGCCGGCCTGCGGGCGGGCCACGGTCCTCTATCACTCGATCGTCAGCCAGTACCTGAGCGACGAGGAGCGCGAGGCCTTCTTCGGCCACGTGAGGGCAGCCGGCGAGAGGGCGAGCGCCGACGCCCCGCTGGCCTGGCTGCGCATGGAGCCCGCCGATGACCGCGCGGACGTGGAGCTGACGCTCTGGCCCGGCGGCGAGACCCACCGCATCGCCCGGGTCGGCTACCACGGCAGCCCAGTGGAACTGCTCTGACCTTGCCTCCCCGCTCCGCTGCGCCTTTGCCCCGTTATACGGTAATAAAGCGCACCGGAAGCGGTAGGCGCTTGGGGCGCCGCGTCGAAGTAGGCGCGGATGGATGCCCAACCGGCGGAGGCCACGCAGAAGACCGTTCGCTATGCGCCGGGGATGGACGCGCGGAGCACGCGGGTCGCGGAACGGCTGAACACGCCGATGCTGATCGCGGCGGCGCTGACGCTGCCGATGGTCGCGATCACCGAGTCCGGGCCGGGCGGCTGGCTGGAAAGCGTCGCGCATTTCCTCAACTGGGCCACCTGGCTTGCCTTCGTCTTCGAGCTGGCGGTGATGCTGGCGGTGGTGCCAAACCGCCGCGCCTGGCTCCGCCACCACCAGCTCAACGTGATCATCGTCGTCCTCACCCCACCCGTCCTCCCGCCGGGGCTGCAGGGGTTGCGCGTTCTTCGCCTGCTGCGCCTGCTCCGCCTGCTGCGGCTCGCGCAGCTCTCGCGCGAGGTCTTCTCGCTCGAGGGCCTGCGCTACGCGATGCTGCTTGCGGCGCTGACCGCGATCGGAGGCGGTGCCCTCTTCGAGGCCTTCGAGAAGCAAGCGCAACACCTCGACACCTGGGACGGGATCTACTGGGCGGTGACGACGATGACGACGCTTGGTTCGAACATCTACCCGACGACGACCGGCGGCGAGGTCGTCTCGACCGTGATCCTGATCGTCGGCATCGGCTTCGTCGCCCTGCTCACCGGTGCCTTCGCACAACGCTTCCTCAGCCCCGAAATCGTCGAGATCGAGGAAGAGCTGGAGGCAGAGCAGGTCAGCGCCGAGGCGCTCGCCCTGCGCGAGCTGCGCAGGTGTCCAGGAACAGCTTCAGGCGCTCGAGGTCGCCGTCCAGCGGATGGTCGACGAACGCCCCACCGGAACGAGGTTTGACCCCTAGTCCTCGTCTTCGTAGGCGCCGACCTTCGCCTCGAGCTCTGCCATCACGCCGGGGTCGCGCAGCGTCGTAACGTCACCGAGGGCGCGGCCTTCGGCGATGTCGCGCAGCAGCCGGCGCATGATCTTGCCGGAGCGGGTCTTGGGCAGTTCGTCGGCCCAGACGATCCGCTTCGGCCGCGCGAACTTGCCGATCCGCTCGGCGACGACGGCGCGGATCCCCTCGACCAGGTCCTCGCTCGGCTCGGTGTCGCCGCGCAGCGTCACGAAGGCGCAGATCGCCTGGCCGGTCTGCTCGTCGGACTGGCCGATCACGGCCGCCTCGGCGACCTTCTCGTGGGCGACGATCGCCGACTCGACCTCTGCCGTCGAGAGGCGGTGGCCGGAGACGTTGACGACGTCGTCGATGCGGCCGATCACCCAGAGGTAGGCGTCCTCGTCGCGCCGCGCGGCGTCGCCGACCAAATAGGTCTCCTTGCCGAAGCGGGAGAAGTAGGTCTCGACGAAGCGCTCTTCCTCCCTGTAGAGGGTGCGCAGCATCGAGGGCCAGGGCCTGGTCAGGGTCAGCAGCCCCTGGCCCTGCTCGACCGGCTCGCCGTCGCTCTCGCCGACGACGTCGGCCGCCACTCCCGGGAAGGGAGTCGTCGCCGAGCCGGGCTTCGTCGCCGTGATTCCCGGCAGCGGCGTGATCATGATCGCGCCGGTCTCGGTCTGCCACCAGGTGTCGACGATCGGGCAGCGTTCGCCGCCGATCACCTTGTGGTACCAGAGCCAGGCCTTGGGGTTGATCGGCTCGCCGACCGAGCCGAGCAGGCGCAGCGAGGAGAGGTCGGAGCGGGCCGGGATGTCGGCCCCCCACTTGATGAAGGTGCGGATCGCCGTCGGCGCCGTGTAGAGGATCGTCACCCCGTAGCGCTCGACCAGCTCCCACCAGATCGCCTGGCTCGGATAGTCCGGCGCACCCTCCCACATCACGCTGGTGGCGCCGTTGAGCAGCGGCCCGTAGACGATGTAGGAGTGGCCGGTGACCCAGCCGACGTCGGCGGCGCACCAGTAGACGTCGCTCTCGGGCTTGAGGTCGAAGACGTAGCGATGGGTGGCGGCGACCCCGGTCAGGTAGCCGCCGGTGGTGTGGAGGATCCCCTTCGGCTTCGCGGTCGAGCCTGAGGTGTAGAGGATGAAGAGCGGCTGCTCGGCATCGAATGGCTCCGGCGGGCACTCCGGGTCGGCGGCCCCGAGCAGCTCGTCGTAGAAGCGGTCGCGCCCCTCCTGCATCGGGCAGTCGGCGCCGGTGTGGCGAACGACGACGATCGTCTCCAACGTCGTCAGATCACCCAGGTGCTCGTCGACCTGCGGCTTGATCGGCGCCACCTTGCCCTTGCGGCGGGCGCCGTCGACGGTGATCAGCACCCTGGCCTCGGAGAACTCCATGCGCTCGCGCACCGCCTCGGCCGAGAAGCCGCCGAAGACGACGTTGTGCATGGCGCCGATCCGCGCGCAGGCGAGCATCGCGACGACGACCTCGGGGATCATCGGCAGGTAGATCCCGACCACGTCGCCCTTGCCGACGCCGAGGGCCTTCAGCGCGTTGGCGAAGCGCTGCGTGTCGGCGAGCAGCTCGGCGTAGGTGACGTCGCGCTCCTCGCCCTCCTCCCCGCGCCAGTGGTAGGCGACGCGGTCGCCGATCCCGGCGGCGACATGGCGGTCCAGGCAGTTGGCCGAGGCGTTGATCCTGCCGTCGGCGAACCACTTGTAGAAGGGCGGGTTGGAGTCGTCGAGCCCTTCGTTCGGCGCGACGTCCCAGTCGAGCAGCTCGTTTGCCTGGCGCAGCCACCAGGCCTCGGGGTCGGCCGCCGCCTCGTCGTAGACGGCGGGGTCGCTCCACAGCGCCCGCTCGCGGAACCCGGCCGGCGGCTCGAAACGCTCCTGCTCGAGCATCTCGCCCAGCTCGCGCTCCAGATCAGTGCTCACCTCGCCTGCCATGCCGCTCCTTCCCTCGCCGCTACCCTGAGTGCCGAAACGGTACCCGTTCCGAAATCGCCTGACCGAATGCTCTTCCGCCAGATCATCCACGAGGACCTCGGCTGTGCCTCCTATCTCGTCGGCGATACGGCCTCCGGCGTCGCCGCCGTGGTCGACCCCCAGTGGGACATCGACCCCTACCTGCACCTCAGCCGCCTGCACGGCGTGCGAATCGAGCACGTGCTCGAGACCCACAACCACGCCGACCACGTCTCCGGCCATGGCCGCCTGGCCCGCGCGACAGGCGCCACGATCCACGTCCACGAGCTGGCCGGGGCCGAGTACCCGCACGAGGCGTTCGCCGGCGGCTGGACGCTGAAGCTGGGCGAGGGCGCGAGCGTCGAGGCGATCCACACGCCCGGCCACCGTCCGGAGCACACCTCTTTCCTGCTGCGCGACGCGGCCCGCGGCGACGACCCCTGGGCGGTGCTGACCGGCGACTCGCTCTTCGTCGGCGACGTCGCCCGGCCCGACCTGGCGATCGAGCCGCGCGAGGGCGCGGCCGACATCTTCCGCTCCCTGCACGGGAAGCTGCTGGCGCTGCCCGAGGAGACCGAGGTCTGGCCGGGGCACCTGGGCGGCTCGCTCTGCGGCAGCTCCGGGATCGACCTGAAGACGTCTTCGACGATCGGCTTCGAGCGTCGCCACAACAGGGCGCTCGACTTCGGCAGCGAGGCCGAGTTCGTCGAGGACGCGGTCGCCACGACCGGCAGCAAGCCGCCGAACGTCGAGCACATCGTCTCGCTCAACCGCGGCCCCCTGGTCGAATCGATCAGCGCCCCGACCCGGCTCACACCGCACGGCTTCGAGGCCGCGATCGCCGCCGGGGCCCTGGCGATCGACTCGCGCACCAACGAGCAGTTCGACGAGGCCCACATCCCCGGCTCGATCAGCGCCTCCGCCTATGACACCGGCTTCGCCACCAAGGTCGCCGAGATGGTGCCGGTCGACGCCGAGCTGCTGATCGTGGCCGCCTCGGACGGCAAGGAGCTGGAAGCGGCCGAGCTGCTCGCCGCGGTCGGCCTCCCAGTGCGGGGCTTCCTCGGCGGCGGCATGACCGCTTGGCGCGCCGAGGACCGCCCGGTGGAGCGGATCGAGTCGATCGACCTGGAGGAGCTGGGCCGTCGCCTCGACGACGGCTCGGGCACGCAGGTCCTCGACGTGCGCGGCGACGCCGAGTACGCCGAGGGCCACGTCCCCGGCTCGCTCCACATACCCTTCGCGCAGCTGCGCGAGCGGCTCGACGAGCTCCCCCGCGACCGCCCGATCGCGACGATCTGCAAGGCCGGCAAGCGCAGCGGCCTGGCTGCCTCGATCCTGCAGCGCGAAGGCTTCGAGGGCGTCATCCACGTCAGCCGCGGCAACGCGGCGATGTGGGACGGGGCGAGTTCGGCCTAATACCCCGGCGGGTGACGCGCGATGAAGCCTTCGGTCGAGCTGACCGGTGAGGGGTGCCAGCGGGGGCCGGCGCCGCCGGAGGTGTCGAAGGCGAGGCCGGCGATGATCACCCAGGCGTGGCCGGCGTTGGCGTAGACGGTGATCCAGCGGCCCGGCCCGGGTTCGCCCCAGGTCGAGAGGCCGGTCGAGTCGAGCGGGCTGGAGAGGAAGCCACCCCCGTTGAGGGCGAAGCTGACCGCGCCCGAGCAGTCATAGCCCGAGGATTCGAAGGAGCCGTGGCCGCCGCCCCAGATGTAGGGCGTGGTGGCGATCGAGTTGGCGGCTTCGATCGCGGCGGCGACAGCCGGGGGAGCGGCGCTGGGCACGCTGGCCTGGCTTTCGGAGATGTAGTTGGCGCTCTCGCCGGTAGTCAGCGGCGCCGGCGTGCCGGTCGGCACCGGCGCGCCGCTGGCGGCGAGCTGTTCGGAGATCGCGGAGAGGTTGTTGCTGAGCGCGGCTTCGCGCGATTCGAGCGATTCGAGCGCCGCCCGGCGCTCCGCCTGGGCGGCCTTCAGCTCAGAGAAACGCGCCTCCGCTTCCTGGCGTGCGGCGGCGGCCTCGCTCTCCTTGACCGCGATCGCGTCGCGCGCCCGCTTGATCTGCAGGCGCACCGCGGTCATTCGCTTGACCGCGGCCCTGGCCTGGTCGCGCAGCGCCTTGACCCGGGCGGCAACCGAGTCGTCGTAGTCCTGGATCTGGTTGAGGTAGTCGGCGCGGGTGGTCACCTCCGACCAGCTCGCCGAGTCGAGGACCACGTTGACCATGTCCGGGCTGCCCGACTCGTAAATCGCGACGAGGCGCTCGCGCAGCACGTCGAGCGCCCGCTGCAGGCGGGCGCGGACGCGGGCCAGGTGACGCTTGTCGGCCTCGAGCTTCGCCGTCGCCCGGTCGAGCTCTCCTTGCTTGGCCGAAAGCTCGGCCTCGAGTGCCGCCTGCTTCTGGCGCAGGGCCGAGACTTCGCCGATCATCGAGTCGATCGCCTGGTTCTGCTCGGCGATAGTCGCGGCGACGGCGCCCTGGCTCTCGCGGACCTCGCTCAGCTTGCCCTGGGTCTCATGCAGCTTCTCTTCGAGCGTCTCGGCAGGTGCCGAGGCCGCCGCGCAGAGCAGGGCGAAGAGCAGCGCCGCGGGCAGCAGCAGCCGCCATGAGTTGCCGCGAAGAGGAGCGCGCATCGGCGGCGCACGCTAGCGAAGTCGCCGAAAAATTGTTAGGAGTTGCTAATAACCTGCAAGATCGGTTGCAAATTTCGCAATTTGGAGGGTTTCTAGGAGATCGCGCGACGACGGGCCTTCGGGGGTCCCTCCTCCAGGCCGCTTCGCGGGAGTTCCTGGAGGAGGGACCCCCGAAGGCCCTCACCCCAGCTTCGAAAAAGACGCCAGCCGCGAATGACCCCAGGAGATAAAGCTTGGAAGACCCGGGAGCGCGGCGGCGCTTCGGGCAGGAGCTTCGAAGCTTAAGGAGCTTCGGAAGGGATGCCGGGGGGCCCTCCTCAAAACACTCAAGCGAGGCTCCCGCCGAGCGTTTTGGGGAGGGGCACCCGGCATCCCTCTACACAACTACGCCAGCAGCTTCGCCTTCGCCTTCTCGAACTCATCGGCCGAGAGCGCGCCCTTTTCCTTCAGCTCATTCAGCTTGTGCAGTTCGTCGGCCGGGGTCGCGTGAGCCTGTTCGCGGATGTAGGAGTCCATGTGCTGCTTCGCCTCCGCCTGTGCCTTGATCGTCCGGTCGCGCATCCCGTCGCCGCGGGCGATCAGGTAGATCAGCGCGGTTATGAACGGGACGAAGACGAGGAACAGCACCCATGCCGCCTTGGCCCAACCCGAGGTTTCGTGGTCGCGGAAGAGGTCGCTGAGAATCGCGACCAGGATCCAGATCCAGATCACGAAGAAGAAGATCTCGAAGGCGAGAAGCATGGCTTCGCCCAGGTTGATGTTTGCGAGGGGCAAGGGGACGATCCTTTCGATCGGGGATAGCGTTGCGTCCACGCTACCTCAGCAGGCGTCGTGCAAACAACACGGCAGCGACCGCGGTGGCGAGGTTGAGGCTGGAGACGCCCTCGCGCATCGGGATCGACAGCCGGGCGTCGGCGCGGTCGAGCAGCTCGTCGCTGAGGCCGTAGCGCTCGGTGCCGAAGGCGAGGATGGAGCGGGGCGAGAGGTCGCGCAGGTCGGCGTCCTCGCCCGCGGGGTCGATGGCGACGAGGGGGCGCTCTCCCTCGGGCAGCGTCTCGACGGCCGCCACCGGCAAGGCGAAGTGCAGCCCGGCGGCCCCGCGCAGCGCCTCGGGGTGCCAGGGGTCGTTGCTGCCGGTAGTGAGGACCGCGGCGGCGGCGGCTGCTGCTGCCACCCGCACGCAGGCCCCCATGTTGCCCATGGTGCGCGGGTCCTCGAGCAGGACGACCGGAGCGGGCTCGCGATCCGCCAGCACCGCGGCCAGGTCGACCGGCGGGCGCCGGGCGATCGCGACGGCGCCGGTGCGCGGCGCATGGGGGACCATCCGCTCGATCTCCCCTGCTCCGACCCGCTCGACGCGCCCGGACAGCGAGCCCTCGAGGTCTGGGGCAAGCTCGGCCGCGAGGCGTTCCATCTCCTCGGGGTCGGAGGCAACCGCCTCGACGATCTCCGCCCCGAAGCGCAGCGCGTGCTTGAGCGCGTGGAAGCCCTCGAGGACCGCCAGCCCGCGGTCGCGGCGGGCGGCACGGAAACGCTGCACGAGAGCATCGCTCACCGGCTCATCATGACCCGTATCAGGAGATCGACGACGAGCCGACGACAGACGCCCGGTCGCCTTCATCGGCAAGCGAGTCGAGGAAGGCGGTCAGGTAACGGCCGATCACCTTGCCGTTCTGCGCCGGCCACTGCGGTCGCTCGCTGAGGCTGGACGTCTCGCCGTGACCCCCGGTCGGCTGCCCGTAGAGGTAGCGCGGCTCGTGGCCGGTCCAGAGGACTCCGCGCAGAACCGGGTCGAAGGGCTCGGGCTCGACGCCCGCCCCGCATTCGCAGGCGATGAGGCGGGCCGCGACGTCGGCCTGCTGGGTCGCGATCCCCGCCTGCTTGACCGGGAACGCGGTCACGTCGCCGGCGGCGAAGACGCGCTCGGCGCCGATCGCCCGGCCGTACTCGTCGACCCCGACGAAGCCTTCGGGGTCGTGGGGGGCGCCTGCGACCTGCCTGCCCTCCAGGCGCGGCAGGCTGATCACGGCGTCGGCCTCGATGTCTTCGCCGGGCGCAACCCGCAGCCGCCCGGCCTCGAAGGCGACCGGGTGGACGCCGGCGACGACCTCGACCCCGCGCTCCTCGAGCAGCTCGCCCATCTGCTCGCCGGCGCGGTGGCCGAAGAGCTCCAGCGGCGCGTCCTCCGGGGTGACGACCGTGAGGCGAGTGCGGCCGGGGCGCGCCCTCTCCATCTCGCTGGCGGCGAACAGAGCCAGCTCGTAGAGCGGCAGCGCCCAGCTGGGCCCGCCGGGCATCGTGAAGACGAGACTGCGCAGCCGGCCGGCGCGCAGGTCGGAGACGACGTCCCCGACCTGGCCCTCGTCGGCAGATCCCCAGAAGGTGACGGTACCCGGGACCGCCCAGAGCATCCGCACGCCGGTTGCGAGGAGGAGGAAGTCGTAGGGGAGCCGCTCTCCGTCGCGGATGGAGGCGAGCCTTCGCCCGGGCTCGACCGAGACGATCCCATCGGCGTGGAAGGAGGCGCCGCAGCGCGAGGCCAGCGCCTCCATCTCGTAGCGGAATATCCGTGCCGCCCCGTAGGGCTCGCCGACGGCAAACGGTCGGAAGGCGAACTCACGCCGCGGGTCGCGCATCTCGACCTCGACCAGCTCGCCGGCGAGATCGCGCAGGGCCAGCGCCGCCTCGATCCCGGCGATGCCGCCGCCGGCTATCAGGACCCGCGCCCTCCCCCTCTCCACATGCCCGTTCCCTCTGTGCTTGTCATGACCTGCCATGGCACGACATTACGTCTGGGGGCGCTCGAGTCCATCCGCAGGAACCCGCCGATTCGGCTACGGATTTTCCGCGGCCGATCCAGCTGGGCAAAGATCGTGCCCGGATGGTCAGACAACGCGCGTCACGCCGCGGCGTCTCTGGGTGGGCCGAGCGCCGAGATCACCTCTTGGTCGGATACCTGCGAGAAGTCCCGGTACCACTGGCCCACGCCGTAGAGCTGCGGCGGTTCTGCCAGGCAGACGACCTCGTCGGCCTCCCCTCGCAGCCGCGCGGCCGAGTCCGGCGCACAGACGGGAACCGCGAGGACGAGGCGGCGCGGCCCCCGTCGGCGGACCGCCCGCAGCGCCGCGGTGTCGGTGACCCCGGTGGCGACGCCGTCGTCGACGACCACCACCGTCCTGTCCCCCAGCTCCATCGCGGGCCGGTCACCGCGGTATGCGGTGACCCTGCGACGCAGCTCCGCGGTCTCGCGGGCGACGATCGAGTCGAGAACGCCGCCGTTGATCCCGAGCACCGCCAGCGCCTCGGCATCGAAGACGCGCGTGCCGTCCTCGGCGATCGCGCCGATTCCGTACTCGGGGTTGTGGGGAGCGCCGAGCTTGCGCACGGCGAGGATCTCGAGCGGTGCCCGCAGTGCCGCCGCCACCTCGCCCGCCACCGGGACGCCCCCGCGCGGGAGCCCGACGACGACCGGCCGCTCCGCGGCCAGCGGCAGCAACCGGGCGGCAAGCCGGCGCCCCGCGTCAAGGCGGTCGCGGAACCGAGAGGGTTGGAGATCCCCGTTTGCGGAAGCCATCTCGGCTCGATTGTCCAGAGGCTGGGAGTCGGGATCATCGGTGTATTGCCACTCCATCTGTTCGGCTTTTCCCGGATACCGGCGACGCAAACGCCGTTTGGGTTCGTCCGCGGCCAGAGGGCTGGCCGGGCACGCATCCGGGTAGAGGGGCGCTATGCCGAATCTGATCCTCGGTCCCCTGCTTCGCTATGTCTCCGAAACCGAGGCGACGGTCTGGGTGGAGACGGACGAGCCATGCGAGGTCGAGATCCTCGGGTGCCGCGAGCGAACCTTCGGAGTCGCCGGCCACCACTACGCGCTGGTCAGGATGGAGGGCCTCGAGCCCGGCGGCTTCTACGAATACGAGGTCGCCCTCGACGGAGAGCGTCGCTGGCCCTCGCCGGACCTCGACCTGCCGCCGAGCGTAATCCGCACCGTCTCGCCGGGCAAGCCGCTCGACGTCTGCTTCGGCTCCTGCCGCGTCGCGGTGCCCCACGAGCCGCCCTACACGCTGGCCAAAGACGAGGACGAGAAGGGCCATGAGCTCGACGCCCTGCGCGTGCTGGCCACCCAGATGGCACGCCAGGAGCGCGACGAGTGGCCGGAGCTGCTCTTCATGCTCGGCGACCAGATCTACGTCGACGAGGGCTCGCCGCGCACGCACGAGAAGATCCGCGCCCGCCGCGACACGAGTGAGCCGCCGGGCGAGGAGATCCTCGACTTCGAGGAGTACACCTGGCTCTACGAGGAGTCCTGGAGCGAGCCGATGATCCGCTGGCTCTTCTCGACCGTCTCGATCTCGATGGTCTGGGACGACCACGATATGAGCGACGACTGGAACATCTCGCGCTCCTGGCACGAGGAGATGGACCGCAAGGAGTGGTGGCATGAGCGCGCCGTCGACGGCATCGCCAGCTACTGGATCTACCAGCACCTCGGCAACCTCTCGCCGCGCGAGCTCGACGAGAACGAGATCTACGCGCAGGTGCGCGGAAACCCGGACGCGACCGAGGTCCTGCGCGGGTGGGCCAAGGAGATCGACACCACGGCCGCCGGCACCCGCTGGAGCTTCTGCCGCGACATCGACGGCGTGCGGGCGATCTTCATGGACTCGCGCGCGGCGCGCGTGCTCACCGACGAGCGGCGCTCGATGTTCGACGACGAGGTCTGGGACTGGATCGTCGACCACGCCAGCGGCGAGTTCGACCACCTGCTGTTGATCACCACTGTCCCCTACCTGCTCTCCCCCGGCTTCCACCACCTCGAGGCGTGGAACGAGCGCCTCTGCGACGGCGCCTGGGGCAAGCCGGTCGCGCGCGGGAGCGAGCGGCTGCGGCGTGCCCTCGACTTCGACCACTGGGCCGCCTTCCAGTTCTCCTTCCAGCGCCTGCGCAAGCTGCTCGAAGAGGTCGGCTCGGGAAAGCGCGGCAAGGCGCCGGCATCGATCGTGCTGCTCTCCGGCGACGTCCACCACGCCTACCTCTGCGACGTCGCCTTCCGGCCCGAGGCCGGTGTGCAGAGCGCCGTCTACCAGGCGGTCTGCTCGCCATATCGCAACCCGCTCGACGCGAAAGAGCGCCGGGTCATCCGAGCCGGCTTCTCTCGCCCCTTCGCCGCCGCCGCCCGCGGCCTGGCCCGCCTCGCCGGCTCCCCCGACCCCGGTATCCGCTGGCGCCCGCTCGAGGGCCCCTACTTCGACAACCAGGTCGCCACCCTGCGCCTCGACGGCCGCAAGGCGATCGCCCGCCTCGACAAGACCGTCGCCGGCGACGACGAGGAGCAGGCGCTGGAGAAGACCTTCGAGCGCCGCATCGCCTGAGCGCCGAAGGCGACCACGCTGCCGGTCGACTCAACGGTCGCGGCCGGGGCGGTTGCGCAAGGCGTAGAACAGCAGGACGACGGAGACGACGAGCACCGGCGCGAAGGCCGGAAGCGCGGCGACGAGGCCGTGGTGAGCGAGCGGGAGCACGTCAGGCCTGCCTTGCGGGGGTCGAACGTACGCCCGAGGCTTGCGGATGTCTCCGCTGCCCCACGGGAGGCGGGAAGGCCAGCCGGTGCAGTCCCCAGACGAGCAAGGCGAGCAGGAAGACGGCGATCCCGGCTACGCAGGCATAGGCGACCGCGGTCAGCGCGGGAGAGCCGTCGGTCTTCTCCCGCTGCAGAAGCTGCGTCTCGTCGACGAAGGAGCGCTCGAACCTTCGCGAGGCAGGTACTTCGGCGGCGGGGATCGCCTCGTCGCGTGGCAGGAAGACCGGCACCCCGGTCAGCGAGCTCCCCTTGTGCAGGCGGATAATCGCCTTCCAGTTGCCATGGACGGGGATCGGCTCCGTCGTCCTGTAGACGCCGGACGAGACCCGCTCGAGCGGGTCGACGACGAGCCCGCCGCCCTGCCAGGCCGTGACGTTGAACCACTCCGCGTCCTCGGCGGCTCCGCGCGGCGCCACCGTCACGGTTGCGCTGACCTCGCGCTCCGAGCCGCCGCGGACCTCGCGCAACGCCACCTCCGCCCGTACCCCCTCCTCGGCGGGGGTGTAGAGCGCGAATGCCGTGGTGGCGGCAATGACCGCGGCGGACGCGCAAGCGGCGAGCCGCAGCGCCGGCCGCTTGCGGCCGGGCTCCACTGAGAGACGCGTGCCGATCCAGGCTCCGAGCAGCGAGCCCGAAAGTGCGAGGGCCAAACCGAGGACGGCTACCTCGGGAAGCAGGGCCGACGGCCAGGGCAGCGGCATCCATATGTGCGACCAGGCCCACTCCGCCGCGAGACCGACGGTTCCGATCCCGAGGCCGGACCAGAGCCCGACGGCGAGGGGCCGATCGGCGGACACGCGCAGCGCGACGGCCTCGACGACCAGCGCCTCGGCGACGTAGAGCGGAAGATGGGGCGTGGTCTCGCCCAGTACCGGTCCGACCAGGACCGCGAGGACGCCGCGGATGACGAGGAAGAAGGCGACCGCGCCCAGTGCTGCGCCGCGGCCGATGTACAGCCGAGCGGCAACGAGACCGACCCCCGCGGAGAGCATGATCAGCATCGGCTCGAAGACGAAGCGGAACTGCGGCACGCCGAAGTCGAACTCCGCCTGGAAGGTCGAGAGGGCGACCATCAGGCCCCCGGTCCAGGCAACGGCGCGCAGCGCCGCCACGTGGCGGAACTTTCCCTTCTCCCAGCGCTCGGGGTTCGCGCGCATCCCTTCCACCGTGAGCACGCCGATCCCGACCAGCGTCATCGCCGCGCCGCCGATCAGCATCAGGTGGGTCGGCCCCCAGAGCGTCACGTCTTGTCCGAAGAGGCGATGCCAGACGTCGTCGAGCGGGAAGCCGATCAGCGAGAAGGCGCCGCAAGCACAGATCAACACCCCGCCGAGCGGAACGTCCCAGTCGGGCCCGAGGCGGATCGCCGAAGCGCTCGGCCTCCCGTCGGGCAGAACCATCGCCAGGAAGCCGGCGGTGAAGATGCCGAAGAGGCCGCCGAGGATGAAGTAGTGAGCGGGGTTGGCGAGCGGTCCCGAGTCACGGCCGACGTCGATGTGCAGGGAGATGTCCCAATACATGCCGAACAGCGCCACGATCAATGAGCCCGTCGCGAATGCCGCGGGAATCGCGACCCAGGCGGGGTAGCCGCTGAAGCCCTCGGCCCAGGCGCCAAGCCGGCGCAGCCAGGCGATCCGCCCGGCGCGGTAGCCGAAGCCGACGTAGAGCATGACGGCGGTGAGAAGCGCAGCCGCGAGTGTGGCCGCCACGATCTCGCCGAGGGCCGCACCGCCAGCGGGGGCCGAATCGGCGAGAGCCTGAGTCGCAATGCTGAGCTTCATGGGTGCTTCCCCCAGTCGAGGCAGATTTATAGTTCCCTTAAAACTGTTACATCAAATGAGGTTACATCAAACAAGGTAGCATTGAAGGATGAAGAGAGGCGAGCAGCTGGCCGCGACGGCCTCCGAGGAGAGCGCCGAGCCTGACGATCGAGCAGCTTGCATACGAGACCGGTATGTCGGTGCGCAACATTCGCAATCACCAGTCGCGGGGCCTGCTGCCCCCTCCCGAGGTTCGCGCCCGGATCGGCTACTACGGACCCGAGCACGTGGCACGGCTGCGGCTGATTCAGGAGATGCAGGCGGAAGGGTTCAAGCTGAGCGCGATCGAGCGCCTGATCGGCGAGCACGGCGGGAGCGCCGAGCGTTTCGTGGGGCTTCGTCAGGCGGTGACCGCCCCGCTGACGAGAGAGACACCCGAGGTACTCACGCGGGTGGAGCTGAACGAGCGCTTCGGGGGAAGGGATGACAAGCTGCTGGCGAGGGCGCTGAAGCTCGGGGTGCTGATCGACCTCGGCGAAGAACGCTTCGAAGTGCCGAGCCCGGCGCTCCTACGCGCCGCCGAAGACGTTACCCAGCGTGGGATACCGCTCGGCGCTGCCCTCGGCACGATCGAGAAGCTCGACCGCAACTCGAAGTCATCGGCGCGCGCCTTCGTCCGGCTCTTTCTAGAGGAGCTATGGAAGCCCTTCGAGGAAGCCGGGCGGCCAGAAGACCGCTGGCCGGAGATCACCGAGGCGATCGAGCAGCTTCGGCCGCTGGCCTCCGAGACGCTCAACGCCACCTTCCGCCTCACCCTCACGGAGGAGATCGAGAAGGCATTCGGGGAAGTGCTGGAACGGCGCAAGAAGCACTGACGCTCGAGCCAGACTGGCGGCTCAGTGGCCGCGGATCTGGAACCGGGCTGGCCGCGGCAGCGACTCGCCGAGGATCAGGCGAGCTCGGTAGTAGAGGGCTTCGAAGGCCTGGGTGTCGAGCTCGTCGAGGTCCCTCCTCTCGCGCCCCGGCTGCGTGGCGGCGCCTTCTGCCGACCCCCCTCCAGCGGGGGGCTGGCGCAGGACACCGTTCAGCCTGCCGCGAGAGACGAACTTGGTGTTTTGGCGGGGCTCGCGACTCATCGTTGCTCCTTTCTCGGGTTTATTGACCATCTAACTCAAGAATAGCATCAAATAAAAATTGGTGGTGGTAGGGACGGAGCGCTACCCGGCAAGAGAGCGCCCCGTCCCGTCACCCCCTTCAAGCGGCTGCAGATACCTCTGCGTCGTCGCCGCCCTCTTGGCCGCGGGGAGTCGAGGCCCCACCTCCGTCGGGCGGTGAGTCACCGCTGAAGCTCTTGACCTGGCCGGGCCGCAGGTAGACGATCTGGCCCTCGCGCAGCTCCAGCTTCTGGAGCTCGGCGCGGGTCAGCTGGGCCCAGACCTCGGTGCCGTCGCCGAGCACGAACTCGACCCGGATCTCGAAGCCGAGGGCGACGATGCGCTGCACCATCGCCTCCTCGGCGCCGTCGTCGCGGTCGATCCCGACCGCCATGTCGTGCGGCCGCACGAAGTGCTCGCCGAGCCGGTTGACCTCGCCGACGAAGCTCATCACGAACTCGTTGGCCGGGTGGTCGTAGAGATCGTCGGCGCTGCCCGACTGCTCCACCCTCCCCTCGTTCATCACCACGAGCTGCTCGGCGACGTCCATCGCCTCCTCCTGGTCGTGGGTGACGAAGATCGTCGTCACGTGCATCTCGTCGTGGAGGCGGCGCAGCCAGGTGCGCAGGTCCTTGCGGACCTTCGCGTCGAGGGCCCCGAAGGGCTCGTCGAGCAGCAGCACCTGGGGCTCGACCGCCAGTGCCCGGGCCAGGGCCATGCGCTGGCGCTGGCCGCCGGAGAGCTGGTCGGGGTAGCGCTCGGCGAGCCCGTCGAGCTGCACGAGGCGCAGCAGCTCGTGCACCCGCGCCTCGATCTGGGGCTTGTCCCACTTGCGGATCTTGAGGCCGAAGGCGACGTTGCCGAACACGGTCATGTGCTTGAAGGCGGCGTAGTGCTGGAAGACGAAGCCGACCTCGCGCTTTTGCGCCGGCAGCGCAGTCGCGTCCTCGCCGTTGATCGTCACCTGCCCGGCGTCCAGGGTCTCCAGCCCGGCGATCGCCCGCAGCAGCGTCGACTTGCCGCTGCCGCTGGGCCCCAGCAGGGCGGTCAGCGAGCCTTCCGGCACGTCGATCGAGACGTCGTCCAGAGCCTGAAAGTCACCGAAGCGCTTGTACGCTCCCTCGACTGCGATTCCCATCAGGAACCCTCCTTCGTATTGGAAGTTGAGACGGCCAGCTCGGCGGCGGGCAAGGAGCCGCCGCTCGCCTTCGCCTTGCGACCGCCGACGCTCATCAGCAGCAGCGTGGTCAGGGCGAGCAGGGCGAGGACGATCGCGCCCGCGTAGGCGGCTTCCTCGTTGAACTGCTCGAAGGCCCTGCCGACGAACAACGGCAGGGTCTCGGTCTCGCCGGAGATCCTCCCGGAGACGATCGTCACCGCGCCGAACTCGCCCAGCACGCGGGCGGTGGTCAGGACGACGCCGTAGGCGACGCCCCAGCGGATCGCCGGCAGGGTTACGCGCCAGAAGGTCTGCCAGGCATTGGCGCCCAGGGTCGAGGCGGCCTGCTCCTGCTCGGTGCCGATCTCCTGCAGCACCGGCACCGTCTCCCTGACGACGAAGGGCAACGAGACGAAGATGCTGGCGAGGACCATCGCCGGCCATGAGAAGAGGACCTGGACCCCCGCTTCCGCAAGCGCGGGGCCGAACCAGCCGTCGTTGCCGTATAGCAGGAACAGCGCCAGGCCGACGACGATCGGCGAGATCGCGAAGGGAAGGTTGATGATCGAGTCGATCACCCCGTTGCCCCACCAGCGGTGGCGAACCAGCAGCAACGCGCAGCCGACGCCGAAGATCGTGTTCAGCGGCACCGCGATGGCGACCATCAGCAGGGTGAGCTGGATCGAGTGGAGCGCCTCGGGCGAGGTCATCGCCTCTACCGGCGGCCCGAGCCCGTGCTCGAAGGTCTTGTAGAAGATCATCGCGACCGGCGCCAGCAGCAACACGCCGAGATAGCCGAAGGCAACGGAGCGCAGGCCCCACTTGGCTGGGGCGGTGGGGGTCATGCGCCACCACCGCCCCCGACCTGGGAGCGGCTCATCACGCGGTTGATCGTGCGAACCAGGACCCCTCGCTTCTCGCCGTGCGCGCCAGAGCGGGCGAAGAGGCTCACCAGCACCAGCATCAGCACCGAGAGCGACAGCAGAACGACCGACACGGCCGAGGCTCCGGGGACGTTGCCGGACTCGATCTGGCTGCGGATGAAGACCGAGGAGACCTCGGTCTCGAAGGGGATGTTGCCGGAGATCAGGATCAGCGATCCGTACTCGCCCAGCGCCCGCGCGAAGGCGAGCATGATGCCGGCGATGATGCCCGGCATCAGGTTGGGGAAGATGATGCGGCGGAAGGTGGTGAAGCCGCCGGCGCCGAGCGAGGTCGCCGCCTCCTCCATCTCGCGGTCCATCTCCATCAGCAGCGGCTGCACCGAGCGGACGACGAAGGGCAGGGTGATGAAGCAGAGCGCCATCACCACCGCCACCCGGGTGAAGGCGACGTTGAGCCCGATCGGGCTCTCCGACCCGTAGAGGGTGAGCAGGGTGAGGCCGGCGACGATCGTCGGCAGCGCGAAGGGCAGGTCGATCAGCGCGTTGACCGCCGCCTTGCCGCGGAACTCGTCGCGGACCAGGACCCAGGCGATGATCGTGCCGAAGAGGGCGTTGATCGCGACGACGATCAGCGAGCAGACCACGGTCAGCTTCAGCGCCGCCATCGCCTGCTCGCCGGTGACCGATCTCCAGAAGGCGTCGAGCCCGCCGGAGAGCGAGTTGTCGACCACCGCCGCCAGCGGCAGCATCACCATCAGCGACAGGTAGAGGACGACCAGGCCCCGGCCGAGGCCCGTGCCGAGCCCGGGCAGGCGGATGCCTGCCCGGGGGGGAACCGTCGTCAAAGTTGCCGGATGACCCTCCATCAGCCGCTCGTCGAGACCCCGAGCTCCTTCTCGATCTCGGCTACGGAGCCGGTTTCGTCGTCGAAGAACTCGTCGTTGACTTTGTCCCACCCGCCGAACTCGGCGATCGTGAAGAGGTCCTCGGGCGTCGGGAACTGCTTCGGGTCGACCAGCGCTTTGTCGACCGGCCGGTAGCCGTTCTCGGCCCACAGTTCCTGGCCGGCGTCGGACCAGATGTAGTCGAGGAAGGCCCGGGCGGCCTCGGGCGCGTCTTTGGTGACCGCGATCGGGGTCTCGATCAGGATCGTGCTGGGCGGGATGACGTAGTCGACGTCCTCGCCCTCGTCCTGTGCCTTGATCGCCTCGTTCTCATAGCCGAGCAGCACGTCTCCCGCGCCCTGGGTGAAGGCGGCGAGCGCGTCGCGGGCGCTGCCCGGCTGCACGGTCGTCTTCTCCAGCACGGTCTTGACCGCGTCGAGCGCCTTCTGCGGGGACTTGCCCTCGTGCAGCTGCGAGCCGTAGATCGCCATGATGTTCCAGCGGGCGGCGCCGGAGCTGAACGGGTTGGGCGTGATGATCTCCACGTCCTCGGTCAGCAGGTCGTCGAGCGACTCGAGGCCCTCGGGGTTGCCCTTGCGGACGGTCATCACCACGACCGAGTCCTGGGCGATCCCCTTGTGCTCGTTCTTGTCCCAGCCGGGCGCGACCTGACCCGATTCGACCAGGCGGATCATGTCGCCGCCCTGGGCGAAGTGGACGACCGAGGCGGGCTGGCCGGCCTCGACCGCGCGGCTCTGGTCGCCGGAGGCACCGAAGGAGTTGCTGAAGCTGACGTCCGCCCCGGCCGGGGTTGCCTCGAAATCGGGCTCGAGCGCTTCCTCGTAGACGGCCTCGGGAGTCGAGTAGCCGACGACGGCGAGCTTGCCGCCCGACGATCCGGTCGCCGAGCCGTCCCCTCCCCCGCAGCCCGCGACGACGACCATGGCGGCAACCGCCAGCGCGAACGGGAGGCCGAAGTTGACTCTATGCCGGGTCGACTTGCGAGCTGCTCTCATGAAACAAATCCCTTCTTTGTTGACTGATTTAGTTTTTTGACTGACTTAGTTCTAAAAGAGAGCGGCACCCTAGCACAATGTTGATCGGCAAAGTCGAAAAGGTCGCCTTGGGCAACTCCCAGGCAGTGCTGGAGGGCATTCCGCGCATCCCAGAGGGGCCGGCCCAAGACGGCGGAGCGAGATCGAGAGATGCCTGGCCAGTCGAGGCTGACAACGGTTCCCGTCTGACCAGGCGGCGGGACGATACCTGACCTGCGGGCTATCTACTGGTTTGCGGGAAACGGCAAGGGGACCGTGTGTTTATGCTCGAAGGAAGGTTGGCCCATGGCCAACCCGAGAGGAAAGAGCGAGGCCAACCGGGCGCTTGCCCTCGGTGCGTTGCTGCGTAAGCTTCGCCGCGACCGCGGCTACACCCTGGACCAGCTCGCCAAGCGCATCCCGATGTCGGCATCCAACCTCTCCCGCGTGGAGCTGGGCAGTCAGGGCCCTCCCCCGGACGAGGTCATCGAGCGCATCGCCAAGGCCCTCGAGGTCGAGACCGCCGAGCTCCTGCACGCCGCCGGGAGGGTCGGCGGCGGCGAGTCCTTCGAGCAGGCGGTACTCGAGCGGCTCGATGCGATCGGGCGCGACGTGCGCGAGGTCAAGGAGGCAGTCGTCGATCGCAATCAGGCGGAGCCTGGCGCCTCCTAGGCGCCTGGCGCCGTTCAGCGCGGACTGGCAATGCCCCCGCCGACCGACGGCGGAGGCACGGGGGCCGGTTCGGGCGCTGGTTCCGGAGCGGGTTCGGGGGCCGGGTCGGGGGTGGCTTCCGGCTCGGGATCCGGCTCCTGACCGCCACCCTCGTCCTCCTTCGACGGCTTTTTGTCGGTCGATTCCTCTTCGTCGTAGCTGTATTCGTCCGAGTAGCCGGAGGACGAGGTGTGTTCGCTGTCGAGGGTGGAGAGCTCGGGCAGGTTGGCGGGCTGCGGGAACTCGGGGCACTCGCCGGCCACGGCCGATTCCATGTAGTAGCGCCAGATCGGGCCCGCGGTCGGCCCGCCGTAGCCGGTCGGTTCGCGCGACTGGGGGTGCCCGACCCAGACCGCGGTCGAGTAGAGCGGCGTGTAGCCGACGAACCAGGCGTCGGAGAGTTCCTCCGAGGTGCCGGTCTTGCCTGCCGCGGCAGAGCAGCCCATGTAGGTGTAGCCGGCGCCGGTGCCCTGGGTGATCACGCCTTCGAGCAGGCGCGTCACTTCGTAGGCCTCGCCTTCGGTGAGGACGCGCTCGCCGTCGTCGGGATCCGTTTCGTCGACCTTTCCGTTGGGGAACTCCACCCGGTCGATCGCCGTCGCGTCGTGGTGGACGCCGCCGTTGGCGAGGGTCGCGTAGGCGTCAGCCATCTCCAGCGGCGTGACGCCGACCGCATGGCCGCCGATCCCCTCGGCGGGCACCGATTCGAGCGGCGAGGTGATGCCCATTTCCTCAGCCGTCTTCGTCACTTCCTCGGGGCCGACGTCGAGGTCGAGCTGGGCGAAGACGACGTTGGTCGAGTGCCAGGTGGCCGAGGCGAGGGACTGGGTGCCTCCACCCTCTCCCTCGGCGTTGTTGACGACCCAGTCCGGGCCACCGCCCGGAATCTCCAGCGTCTTCGGCGAGCTGCCGTCGTAGTAGGTGCTGTCGGGGTCGATCCCCTGCTTGATCGCCGCGGCCAGGACGAAGGTCTTGAACGAGGAGCCCGGCTGGCGCTGCGCCTGCCAGGCGTAGTTGAACTGGCTTTCCGAGTCGTAGCCTTCGGTCGAGGCGAGGGCGACGATCTCGCCGGTGGCGGGGTCGACCGAGGCCAGGCCAGCTGCGGGGCCGCCTTCGGGGTAGCAGACCCCGCAGGAGTCGACCGCTTCCTGCGCCCGTTCCTGCAGCTCGGGGTCGATCGTCGTGTAGGCCTTGAGGCCGCCGTTGCGCACCGTGTTGATGCCGTACTCGTCGATCAGCTCCTGCTGGACTAGGTCGAAGAGGAACTGGTCCTTGATCGTCTGGTACTTGTGACCTGGGTTGAGGCGAAGGCCGCTGTCGACCGTCTCGGTGTATTCGGACGAGGTGATGTAGCTCTCTTCCTCCATCGCCTTGAGCACCTCGTTGCGACGGTCGATCGCCGCTCGAGGGTTGAGGAAGGGGTTGTATTCGGAGGGCGCCTGGGGCAGGCCGGCGATCAACGCCGATTCGTTCAGGCCGAGCTCCTTGGCGGGCTTGGCGAAGTAGGTCTGGGCGGCCGCCTCGACGCCGACTGCGGTCTCCCCTTCAACCGTCCCGTAGGGCGCCGTGTTGAGGTACTGGTTGAGGATCTCCTCCTTGCTGTGCTGCTCCTCCTGTTCGTAGGCGAGGCGCGCTTCGCGTATCTTGCGCTCGATCGTCTCTTCCGGATTCTGGATGTAGAGGTTGCGCACCAGCTGCTGGGTGATCGTCGAGGCCCCCTGCACCGGCTTGCCGGCCATCAGGTTCTTCCAGGCGGCGCGCACGATCGCCGGTGGGTCGATCGCCCCGTGCTCGAAGAAGTTCTTGTCCTCGATCGCCACCGTGGCGTCCTTGAGCGTCTGCGGAATCGCCCGGCCGGGGATCGGCTGACGGATGTTTTCCGACTGGATGAAGCCGATCAGGCTGCCGTCGGCCGCGTAGATCGCGGAGGAGCGGCCCTTCTGCACCGGCTTCAGGCTGGAGATCGGCGGCGCCGATTCATAGACGTCGATCGCCCAGCTGGCGCCGACCCCGCCCGCAATTGCGCCTGCGGCGGCGAGGACCCCCAGGGGGATCAGCAGCTTCTTCTTCCAGCTAGAGGGGTGCGACCGTCGTTGCCGTCGCGTCCGGCGGGCCATTCGGCCGCAAATTGTAGGGAGGCCGATAGCCTTGGACCCCGATGCCCGCCTTCCTGCACACGTGCTACCGGATCGGCGATATCGACCGCTCGGTCGCCTTCTACGAGAAGCTCGGCTTCCAGGAGGTGGCTCAGATGCCGATCGGCAGCGAGGCGATCAACGTCTTCATGGCCCTCCCCGGGGAAGAGAACCCCTGCCTGGAGTTGACCTACAACCACGGCGTCGACTCCTACGACCTCGGCACCGGCTACAACCACATCGCCCTCGTCGTCGACGACCTCGACGCCACCCTCGAGGGCCTCGCCGCCGACGGGATCGAGCCCGAAAAGCCCCCCTACCGCCCCGGTGGCCGCACCGAGGGCCACTTCATCTGCTTCCTGCGCGACCCCGACGGGTACCGCATCGAGCTGATCGGGGCGTAGTCGAAGCTAGATGCGCATCACGCGGCGCACCAGCGCGTCGAATGCGCGGTCGGGTAGGACGCGCCGGGCGATGGCCTGGCCGCGGGCGTCGGCGCCGACGAGGTAGCGGGTGCGCGGGCGGCGCGCGGTGAGGGCGTGGGCGATCGGCTTCGCGACCTTCTCAGGCGGGATGCCGCGCTCGGCCGCGCGTTTCACCGCGGCGCGGAAGCGCTCGCCCGTCTCGCCGTAGAGCTCCTCCTGAGAATCGTGAGCGCGCTCGGAGACCTCGTCGGCGATGCGTTCGCCGCGCTCCCAGATCTGCGTGTCGATCGAGCCGGGCTCGATCACTGCGACGTCCATCTTCCACGGCCGCAGCTCCTGGCGCAGGCAGTCGGCGACCGCCTCGATCCCGTACTTGGAGGCGTGGTAGGGCGCGCTGAAGGGAAGCGCCATGCGCCCGCCGATCGAGGCCGACGAAGACGATCCTCCCGGTCGCGCGCCGGATCAGCGGCAGGAACGCCTGCGTGACAGCGACCTGCGCAGTCAGGTTGACCTCTATCTGCCGCCGGAAATCATCGATTGGGATCGTCTCCAGCGGGCTCAGCACCGCGATGCCGGCGTTGTTGACGAGGCCGTCGAGCCCGGCCTCCCCCACCTCACGGGCAACTTGCTCCGCGACGGCGGCGACCTGACCGGCGTCGGTCACATCGAGGATCACCGGCTCCAGCCGTCCAGACGCGGCCTCGCGAAGAGCCGCGCCGTCCTCCTCGCGACGCACGGTGGCGAACACCCGCCAGCCCCGGGCATCCATCTCCAGAGCCGCCGCCCGGCCGATGCCGGTGGAGGCGCCGCTGATGAGAGCCGATTTCACGCGCTCAGGCTATAGCGCAGCCACTAGAAGGTGCGATGCACGAAACCGCACAAACGCGGAATTGGCACGCGCGCACAACCGAAATGCCCACCATGGAGGGAAATCAGCCTCCTCGCCGAGGGGGTTGTACGCAGTTCGATCAAGGGTTCTTGACTGACGCCCGCACGACCGTTTGTCTAAACCTGTCCAACACTCGGCGCAATCCGCCGGGAAGGGAGAATCGAAATGAGACTCATGAAGATGTTCGGCCTTGCGGCCGTAGCAGCCGTGGTCGCAGTGGCATTCGTCGGTGCCGCCTCAGCATCGGCCACGCTAACCCAGCTCTGCAACGCGCACGTGGCCTCAACCTGCAGTTTGCCAGCCACCTCGGTGAGCATGACCAACGAAGGCGTCGGCACGCTCTTAACTGAAGTCGTCGACATCTTATGCTTAACCATCTCGGGGTCGGGCACACCGTTAGCGGCAGGCAGCCCGCAGCAGATCCACATCACGTCCCTCTCGTTCACGGGATGCGGCACCAAATCAGCACATAACAACTGCACGGTTTCGGTGCTCGAAATGCCCTTAGCCAACCTCTTAAAGACGGGGTTAGACGAAGGGACGCTAACCGGGACGAGCGGTCTGACGTTAGTTGAATGCGAAAACATCGATATCTTCGGTATTGATATCCACTGCGTCTACGAAATCGCGGGTCTGCAGTTCTCCGCCGGCGGCCAACACCTGACTGCCAATGAAACAGCGATCAACATCGTCGAAGGCGAATTCATCTGCCCGGAAGAATCGTTCCTCGACGCGTTACTGGAGACGGAAAACCGCTTCGTCCTAGCGCCTGGAGACGAAACGGCTCTATGCAAAACCCATACAGCAGAAGCTTGCCCCAAAGGGGACCCAGTGACCGAAGTCCATCTTCTCGCCAAAAATCCAGGATGGACGTTTGGTCTTTCAGACGAAGTGAAATGCGAAGAGTCCTTACTCAAAGGACCAGTGGGAGCATTAACCCGCCCGCAGGTAATCACAGTCAATGAACTGACTTGGAAAAATTGCAAACTAAATGGAAAAGATGCATGCACCGTAACGAACGCGGACAAAGACGCCTGGCGGATCGGTTGGGAAAAATTAAACATCGGCCTGGTGGATCCTGGATCACTGGTAAAAGTTGAATGTGGTGCGACAATTGACTGCGAAGTCAAAGGCACCGCGTGGAAAGCCGAAGGAGCGACCGGGACGCATAAAGGCAAGATATTCGTGCTTCTGAACGCGAGCTTCCACAAAGGCAAAACATGTCCCCTGCCGATAACCTGGGCAGCCTCGTATGAATCGGTGACTGATAAATTTTACGTCCTCAAATAACTCACCGACAAGCCATGGGACAGAGAGACCCGGCATCCGGGTCTCTACGCCCCAGTGCTAGCCCGGTGGCGCTCCAGCTCGGCCACCATCAGCTTGGTGTGGAGAGCGGCGATCAGGTCCTGCAGGGGCTGGGCGCCGCTCTCCCGTACCTGCAGCGCTTGGACTCACGCAAGCGCGGAACTGGCACACGCGCAAAACCGGCATTCCCACCGTGGAGGGAGGCCAGCCCCTTTGCGAATGAGGTTGCGCGAGGCGTGACCGCGGGGTCCTTGACTGGCCCCGGCACGACCGCTTCTCTAAACCCTGTCCAAGAACCGGCTCGGCGCCAACCGTCGGGAAGGGAGAATCGAATGAGACTCGTCAAGATGCTCGGCCTCGCGGCCATAGCAGCCGTGGTCGCAATGGCGTTCGTCGGTGCCACCTCGGCATCGGCCACCAATCTCTGCAACTCGCACTCGGCGGTAACCTGCGAAGAAGGTCAAGAAGCATCCTCTGTGAGCATGGTCAACGAAGGCGTCGGGACTCTCTTAACCGACCTTGTCAACGTCTTATGCTTAACCATCTCGGCGTCCGGCACGCCGTTAGCCGACTCGCAGACAATCCACATCTCGTCCCTATCGTTCACGAACTGCGGCACCAAAGCCACGCACGAAAATTGCAAAGTTTCGGTGCTCGGTGATCTGCCCTTAGTCAACCTCTTCAATACGGGATTAGACGCCGGCACGATCGTAGGGACCGATGGCGAAATCTTAGTCAACTGCGATAATATCGATATCTTCGGCATTGATATTCACTGTGTCTACGACGGCACAGGTCTTGAATTCCCCGTCGGCAACCAGCACCTGACTGCGGACAATACGCAGGTCGATAAAATCAGCGGCAGTCTCTGCTCGGAAGAATCGTACCTCGACGGGTTACTGGAAACGACAGCCAACCGCTACGTCCTCTGGGCTCCATTTTTAGATACGGCCCTGTGCAAAGAACATAAAGGGAAAGTCTGCGAGGACGATAAACTAGTAACAGCAGTGCATTTTGTAGCCAAAAACCAAGGTGTGGAATTCGAAAAAGGTAAATACAAAGTGCAATGCAAAGAATCCTTACTTAAAGGGAGTGTAGGAAAATTAGGGCTCCCGCAGACGATTACAGTCGAAGAAGTAACTTGGGATACCTGCGAAAATGGAGCAGAAGTATGCATCATATCGACGAAAGACCCCGGTGAGTGGGACGTATTGTTGACCGACTTAAACAACGCAATTGTAAGCCTCACATTGAGTGTTGAAATCGTATGTGGTGATGGCGACAAAATTCAATGCACGGTCACCCCTCTTCTGTGGGACTTCAATGGATCAACGGGAGGACATAAGGGTAAAATAGTTGGTAAAGATGGGGTTTTCGAAAAATCAGGCAAATGTCCTGAGCCGATCACTTGGACTCTCAAATATGAGTCGTTAGATTACATTTACGTTCTCGAATAACTCTTCGGCAAGTCATGGCTGGCGAGAGACCATCCATGTGTCTACGCCCCAGTGCTAGCCGCGGCTAGCCCGGTGGCGCTCCAGCTCGGCCACCATCAGCTTGGTGTGGAGGGCGGCGATCAGGTCCTGTAGGGGCTGGGCGCCGCTCTCCAGCATCTCCACCACGCGCTCGGGCGGGACCTCGCCGGCCAGGCGCTCCATGACGACCTCGACCTCCTGGCGGACGAGGTCTTCGAGGGCGGTCTTGTAGCGCAGGGTGTCGTAGACGGTGAAGCCGATCTCCTCGTCGTAGCCGCCGGCGCGAAAGCGGCTGATCGCCTCGATGATCTTGATGTCGGAAGGTGAGTAGCCGCGGCTGTTGGGGCTGAGGACCTCCAGCTCCTCGAGCCGGTCGAGGACGTCCTTGGGCACGCCGTAGCGCTCGCGCACCTCGGCGGCGCTGGTCCGGGTCCGCTCGTCGGCCAGCGCGCGGTCGAGGATGCGGTCCTCCAGCTCGACCAGGGCGCGGGCCCGCTCGGGGTCCTCGTCGAGCACCGACTTGATCGCCTTCAGCGGCATGAAGCGCTCCTCCTGCAGCTGCTTGATCAGCCGGATGCGGTCGACGAACTCCGGCGGGTAGTAGGCCATGTTGCGGCTGGTCTTGACCGGCTCTGGCAGCAGCCCCTCGCGCAGGTAGTGCTTGATCGTCGGCACCGGCACCCCCGAAGCCTCGGCCAGCTCCCCCATGCGCAACAGGTCGCCGTTGGCGGCGTCGCCGCTCATGCCCGGAAGGTCGCGGCAGCGTCGGCGCTGGGGCCGGCTGCGGCTCCAGACTCCTTCATCGCGGCGATCTCCTCGGCCGAGTAGCCGGCCTCGCCCAGGACCTGGTCGGTGTGCTCGCCGAAGGCGGGCGCCGGCCGGGTCGGGTCGGCGGGGGTGCGGCTCATCTTCACCGGGGGGCCGAGCTGGCGGATCGTCCCCAGCTCTGGCTGCTCCATCTCGACCACCATCTCGCGCCCGCGCACCAGCTCCGAGTCGAGCGCCTCGTCGATCTCGAGCACCGGCTCGATGCAGCAGTCGTGCTCGTCGTTGAAGGCCTTCCATTCCGCCCGCGTGCGGGAGCGGAAGACGTCGGCGACCTTCTGCCAGCCCTCGGAACCGGGCGTCGCGAACTGCTCCTCGATCAGGTCCGGGCGCTCCACTCCGTTGCAGAAGGCGGCCCAGAACTTCGGCTCCAGCGCGCCGCAGCTGATCCAGCCGTCGCTCACCTCGTAGGGCAGGTAGCAGACGATCCCGCCGGCGAGCTGCTGCTCGCCTCGCCGCGGCACCTCGCCGTCGCAGAAGTAGCGGCCGGCGACCATCGCCAGCCAGGAGAGGGCGCCGTCGGCCATCGAGACGTCGACCATCTGCCCCTCGCCGGAGCGACGCCGCTCGTGCAGCGCCGCCATCACGCCGAAGGCCGCCATCAGGGCGCCGCCGCCGAGGTCGGCGATCTGGCCGCCCGACTGCACCGGCGGCCCGTCCTTGGCGCCGGTCAGCCCGAGCACCCCGACCAGGCCGAGGTAGTTCATGTCGTGGCCGGCACGCTGCGTGTAGGGGCCGTCCTGGCCGTAGCCGGTGATCGCGCAGAAGACGATGCCCGGATTGGCCTCGCGCATCCGCTCGTAGCCGACGCCGAGCCGGTCCAGCACTCCCGGCCGGAAGCCGTCGATGACGACGTCGTGGCTTTCGACCAGCCGCAGCAGGGCCTCCCGCCCTTTCTCGCTCTTCAGGTCGAGCCGGACCGAGCGCTTGCCGCGGTTGAGCGAGAGATAGAGGGCCGAGCGCGTGCCCAGATCCTGCTGCTCGTCGGTCCCGTAGTACGGAGGCGCCCAGCGGATGTAGTCGCCCATGCCGGTGTCCTCGACCTTCAGCACCTCTGCCCCGAGGTCGGCGAGCAGCAGCGTGCAGAAGCCCCCCGGCAGGAGCCGGGAGAGGTCGAGGACCTTGACGTCGCTAAGCGGCAGTGCGCTCACGCTTCGGCACTCCCAGGAGCTCGCGGGCCTCGGCGACGGTGGCGGCCCTGCGCCCCACGTCCTCGGCCATCTGGCGCGCCTTGGCGATCAGGTCGCCGTTGGAGCGCGCCATCTCGCCGTTCGGCAGGTAGAGGTTGTCCTCGACCCCGGCGCGGACGTTGCCGCCCAGCACCAGCGAGGAGCCGAGCAGCTTCCACTGGTCGCGCGAGATGCCGATCACCTGCCACTGGTTCTCCCCCTCGGCGCCGCCGGGGATCTGGTCCGCCATGAAGCCGACGTTGCGGGGAGTCGGGCGGATGCCGCCGTTTACCCCCATCACAAGCGAGATCTGCAGCGGGGTCCGCTCCAGCAGGCCCATGTCGATCAGCGGATCGAGGTTGGCGACGTGACCGGCGTCGAAGCACTCGTGCTCGGGCTTGATCCCAAGCTCCTTCATCGCCGTGAGGAACTCGATGATCGTGTCGAAGCTGTTCTCGAAGACGGCCTTGAAGACGAAGTCCTTGCGCCGGGGGCTGTACTTGGCGTAGTTCATCGAGCTCATGTTGAGCGCGGCTACGTCTGGCTTCAGCTCGCGCAGGTACTCGATCCGCTTCTCGATCGGGATCCCGATCGCCCCGGTCGAGTAGTTGACGATCACGTCGCCCACCTCGGCCAGGATCGCCTCGGTGATCGCGCGGAAGTCCTCGACCTCGTAGGAGGGCGTGCCGTCCGGCCTGCGGGCGTGGATGTGGATCTGCGAGGCGCCCTCGTCGACCGCGCGCCGCGCCTCCGCCGCGTACTCCTCGGGCGTGTAGGGGATCGCCGGGCACTGGTCCCGGTTGGCGATCACCCCGCTGATCGAGCAGCTGATGACTACGGGATTCTCGAACGAGCTCATACGGGCATCACTCCATGTCGCTTCTTCGGCTTCTCGACGTGCTTGTTCCTCGCCATGCGCAGGGCGTTGACGATCGTCGGCCGCGTCTCGCGCGGGTCGATGACGTCGTCGATCACGGCGTTGCCGGCGGCGATGTAGGGGTCGATCTGCTCGCGGACCGCGTTCAGCATCGCCTCCTTCGTCGCCTCGGGGTCCTCGGAGGCCTCGATCATCGAGCGGCCGATGATGTTGACCGCGCCCTCCGCACCCATCACCGAGATCTCGGCGCCGGGCCAGGCGACGATCAGGTCGGGCTCATAGGCCTTGCCGCACATCACGTAGTAGCCGGCCCCGTAGGCCTTGCGCACGACCACGGTCACCTTCGGCACCGTGGCGCGGCTGACCGCGTAGAGCATCTTCGCCCCGTGGCGGATGATCCCGGCGTGCTCGACCTTGGCGCCGACCATGAAGCCGGGCACGTCCTGGAGGAAGACGATCGGGATGTTGAAGGCGTCGCAGAGGTTGATGAAGCGCGCCGCCTTGTCGGCTGAGTCGTTGTCGAGGATGCCCGCCAGGTGCTTGGGCTGGTTGGCGACGATCCCGGCCGGCTGGCCGCCGAAGCGGGCGAAGCAGGTGATCAGCGTCTTGGCGAACTTCGGCTTGATGTCGAAGTACTCGCCGTCGTCGACGATCTCGCGGATCACGTCGTACATGTCGTAGGGCTGGCGCGAGGAGTCGGGGACGATCTCCATCAGCTTCTCCGAGGCGCGGTCGACCGGGTCGGAGACGTCGAGCACCGGCGGCTTCTCCTCGCAGTTGGCGGGGAAGTAGGAGAGGTACTGCTTGACCCGTTCGATGCACTCCTCGTCGTCGGACACCTCGAGGTCCCCCACTCCCGACTTGCGGCAGTGGACCTTGGCGCCGCCCAGCTCCTCCATCGTGATGTCCTCGCCGGTGACGGCTTTGGTCAGGTGCGGTCCGGCGAGCGCCATCGCGCCCTGGCCGGAGACCATCGGGACGAAGTCGGCAAGCGCCGGGATGTAGGCGGTGCCGGCCGCGCAGGGCCCCATCATCGCCGCGACCATCGGGATCACGCCCGACATCTCGACCTCCTCGCGGAAGAGGTGGCCGGAGCCGGCGAAGAGCGACCCAGCCGCCTCCTGGATGCGGGCGCCGGCCGAGTCGAGCAGCCAGATGAACGGCATCCGCTTGGAGAGCGCCATCTCGCGCAGGCGGGTGACCTTGAGCTCGCCGGTCATCCCCATCGAGCCGGCCATCACGGTGAAGTCGTAGGCGGCGACGCAACAGGGCCTGCCGTCGACGTCGCCCCAGCCGGTGATCACGCCGTCGGCCGGAGCCTCTTTGCCCTCCATCGCCCGCTGGGCGAAGTGCGGACGGCCGTGGATGCCCATCTCGACGAAGGTCCCCTCGTCGACGAGCAGGTCGATCCGCTCGCGCGCGGTCAGCTTGCCGCGCTCGTGCTGCTTGGCGATCTTCTCCTCGCCGCCGCCCAGCTTCGCCTTCTCGCGGCGCTCGTGCAGCTGCTCGGTCAGCTCGCCCAGCGGCGCGGTGCCGGGAAGGAGGTGCTTTTTCGTCTCTTGCTCGGTGCTCCCCACTATCTGCCTTTCCACTGCGGATCGCGTTTCTCGAAGAATGCGGTGACGCCCTCGACGATGTCCTCGGTCGAGAAGGTGAGCGATAGCTGCGAGCGCAGGTACTCGAGCGCGTCGTCGACCGCCATGTCCTGCTGGCGGTACATCGCGTCGTGGCCGAGCCGCATCAGCACCGGGCTCTTGGAGGCGAGCTTCGCCGCCCACTCGGCGACGGCGCCGTCGAACTCCCCGGCCGGCACGACCTTGTTGGCGAGCCCGTACTCGACCGCCTGCTCGGCGCTCAGCCGCTCGCCCAGCAGCATCATCTCGTTGACCTTCTTGCGCGGGACGTTGCGGTAGATGATCGCCATGATCATGTAGGGGAAGGCGCCGACGTTGATCTCCGGCGTGCCGAAGGTGGCGCCCTCTTTGGCGATCAGCAGGTCGCAGGAGAGCGCCAGGCCCATCCCGCCCGCCAACACGTGGCCGTTGGCCGCGCAGAGGCTCGGCTTGCCGAGGCGCGGCATCAGCCTGAAAAATTCAAGGAAAAGATCAGTTGCAAAATGTTTGGCCACCAGCGGCACTTCTGCGGCAAAGCCGCCGAGGTCGGCGCCGGCACAAAAAACCTTGTCGCCTGCCCCAGTCAACACAACTGCACGCACATCCTCGGAGTCGCGCGCGGTCTTCATCGCGTCGACCAGCTCGACCAGCATCTGCCCCGAGAGCATGTTGCGCTTCTCGGGGTTGTTGAGGGTCACCGTGGCGACGCCCTCGGCGACCTCGTACTTGACGACCTCGTAGTCCATCGGCGAGGGACCATAGCCGACTCTGTAGGAAGTGGGAAGTGCTACTGTCCACAACCGCGAGACGTGTCTGAGCTTATGCCCCCGTATGGGTGGGAAAACTCAGACACGCCGGCCAACGAACTGCGAACGAGGAGAGACCCATGGCGACCGCGACCGACGGCTCCAAAGTCATCAAGCCCAACTTCGGAGAGGGCACCAAGCACTTCATCTTCAGCCAGGAGCACGAAGACCTGCGCGAGTCGATGGAGGCCTGGGTCAAAAAGGAGATGTGGCCGCACCGCAACGAGTGGGAGAAGACCTACTGGCCGACCGAGAAGCTGAAGCGGGCCGGCGAGCTCGGCTTCCTCGGCCTCTGCTTCCCGGAGGAGTACGGCGGACAGGGCGGCGACTACTACTACTCGCTGGTCCGCGCCGAGTGCATGGCCTACACCGGCTCGGGCGGCACCAACATGGGCTTCGCCGTGCAGACCGACATGGTCCTGCCGCCGATCCACCTGCTCGGCACCGAGGAGCAGAAGCGCAAGTACCTCGAACCGGGCCTGAAGGGCGAGAAGGTCGGCTGCCTGGGGATCACCGAGCCCGGCGCCGGCTCCGACGTCGCCGGCATCCGCACCACCGCAATCCGCGACGGCGACGAATTCGTCATCAACGGCTCCAAGACGTTCATCACCAACGGGCCCCGCGCCGACTTCATCGTCCTCGTCGCCAAGACCAACCCCGAGGAGCGCCACGCCGGCATCACCCTCTTCGTCGTCGACCTGCGCGACGAGAGCGGCGAGAAGGTCCCCGGCTTCAGCGTCTCGGCCGAGCTCGAGAAGATGGGCATGCACGCCTCCGACACCGGCGAACTCGCCTTCGAAGACGTCCGCGTCCCGGCCAGCGCCATCCTCGGCGAAGAAGGCAAGGGCTTCTACCACATCGCCTGGGAGCTCCAGGGCGAGCGCCTGGTCGCCGCCGCCGGCTCCCACGCGGGTGCGGAACGGATGATCGAGAAAACCCTCGAGTACGCCAAGGAGCGCGAAGCCTTCGGCCGCCCGATCGGCAAGTTCCAGGCGATCCGCCACAAGTTCGCCGAGATGGCGACGAAGGCGGAGGCCGCGAAGCAGTTCACCTACGCGACCGCCTGGCGCTTCGGCAACGGCGAGTATCCGGTGCGCGAGATCACGATGGCGAAGCTCTTCTCCTCCCGCATGGCCTGCGAGGTCGCCGACGAGTGCATCCAGATCCTCGGCGGCTACGGCTACATGAAGGAGTACGAGATCGAGCGCGCCTACCGCGACGTCCGCCTCAACCGGATCGGCGCCGGCACCGACGAGGTGATGCTCGACGTGATCGGCAAGAGCTACGGGCTCTAGGGAGGGACGCCGCATGGGGTCCCAGGTCGACCACATCCGCTCCTACTACGAGGCGCTGAACACGGGAGACGCCGACGCGGTCGCCGCGCACTTCACCGATGACGCCACCCACTACTACACGCGCCTCGGTCCCCACGAGGGGGCCGGGACGATCGGGCAGATGACGGACCTCGCGGTCAAGAGCATCGAGGCCCAGTGGTTCGTCGAGAACGCGCTCGAAGGGGAGGGCGAGGAAGCGGTGATCGAGTGGACGATGACCTGGCGCGACCCCAAGAGCGGTGAGAAGCGGCTCGACCGCGGCACCGAGTGGTTCGTCTTCCGCGACGGCCTGATCGCCGAGGTTCGCGCCTACCACCACGGTGGCCCCAAGAACCCGAGCGGGGACCTGCTCGGGTTCGACCATCGGGGTCGCGGCTACACGATGCTGGATGCGTGAGGGTCAGGTGTTGGTGGCGATGACCGTGGCTATGACGACCAGAAAGCCGACGATGTTCGATCCCCATAGCTGGAGGACGGTCTTCCGCAGGTCGCGTAGGTCGCTCTCCAGCCGTGCGAGAGTCCTATCGAGTTTGTCGTCGGGTCGCTCAGACAACACGCTTCGACGCTAACAGATGTCGGTCATCAAAGACACAGGCCAGCGCGCCATCCTCCCGCCCTTCGGCGAGGAGCACGAGGAGCTGCGGGAGACCGTCACCCGCTTCGTCTCCAAGGAGATCGCGCCCAACGTCGACGGCTGGGAGGACGCGCGCGAATTCCCCCGCGAGCTCTACGGGCGCTGCGCCGAGCTCGGCTTCCTCGGGCTGAAGTTCCCCGAGGAGCTGGGCGGCCAGGGCGGCACCCACCTGCACGACGCAGTCTGGGTCGAGGAGCTGGCCCGCAGCGGCGGCTCCGGCGGGGTCGCCGCCGGACTCAACGCCCACACCTCGATCGCGATGCCGCCGATCTTCAACTTCGGCACCGAGGAGCAGAAGCAGCGCTGGCTGGTGCCGGGCATCGCCGGCGAGAAGATCGGCGCGCTGGGGATCACCGAGCCGGGCGCCGGCTCCGACGTAGCCGGCATCTCCACCTTCGCCAGGAAGGTCGACGGCGGCTACGTGGTCAACGGTTCGAAGACCTTCATCACCAACGGCGTCCGCGCCGACTTCCTCGTCTGCGCGGTGAAGACGACGAAAGAGGGTGGTCACGGCGGCATCTCCTTCCTCGTGCTGGAGCGCGAGATGCCCGGCTACGAGGTCGCCCAGAAGCTGGAGAAGATGGGCTGGCACTCCTCCGACACGGGCGAGCTGGCCTTCACCGACGTCGAGGTACCCGAGGAGAACCTGCTCGGGGAGGAAAACGGCGGCTTCAAGCTGATCATGGCCAACTTCGCCTGGGAGCGGCTGCTGATGGCGATCGGCGCCGTCGGCGCGATGCAGCGCCTGATCGAGATCTCGGTCAACTACTCCCTCGAGCGCGAAGCCTTCGGCCGCCCGATAGGCAAGTTCCAGGCGACCCGCCACCACATCGCCGAGATGGCGACCAAGGCCGAGGCCTCCCGCGCCCTCACCTACAACTCCCTCCGCCTCTTCCACGAAGGCCACAACTGCATCAAAGAGGTCACCATGGCCAAGCTCGTAACCCAGCGCGCCGTCCTCGAGATAGCCGACCAAGCCCTCCAGATCCACGGCGGCTACGGCTACATGAAGGAGTACGGCATAGAGCGAGCCGTCCGCGACGCCCGCCTAGGCCCCATCGGCGGCGGAACGGACGAGGTGATGAAGGAGATCCTCGGCAAGCTGATGGGGCTGTAGGGATAAACAGGGGTTTCCTGCGTTCCTTCGCCTCGCCTGAGCTGGGCGGACACAATCCCGGACACATCGCGCCGCGCCTGCACGATCTGATCCTCGGCAGCCACGCGCTCGCTGATGTTGAACTCATCGATAGGCGTGCGCGTAAACGTCGAGCGCCATCGTCAGTGAGTGGCCGGCGCGGCAGGCCCACATCGACCACGTTATGACCTTCGTGGATTCAGGAGCAGAGACGAAGCTGTGTCGAAGGTCGTGGGCGCGCGCTGATCCGGGTCGTCTTGCAGGCGGGGCGCCAAGCGCCCCGATGCCAGGCCGTGTCCTTCCAGGCGCCGCCGGGAGCCGGTCAGGAAGCTGATCCTGCATGGGTGCTGGCCGACAGTCCGAGCTTTAGGATATTTAGGAATGGCATCGGTATCTGATCGGCTCCGCCTCGGGCGCGGCCAGGGCGAGCTTGATTTTGTCGACGTCAATGTCGATGGCGACACCCGCCTGTTTGTCGACCCTCGGGCCTTGCGGCTCATTCCTACGCCCTGGGGCGAATGGTGCGTAAGCCTCGTACAGAACTTCTTCAAAACTGTTCTTGAGGCCATTCGCGACGATCGGATGGACGACGCATGGACGCTTCTCGCTGGATTGCGCGAGCCCAATGAGACTCACCTTGGAATGTCGCGGGGAAAGGCTCGGGGGTCAGCCCTGGGCCCAGAGCTTGCGGCCGCCATCCGCGACTCCCTTGCGGAGACCGACGCGGCAATCTCGGGCCGTCTCGAGGACCTGGAGGAGACGGCGCTTCTCGTGCCTCTAGTAGATCGAGATCGGGTGTCCGATATTGCAACGAACCTGATCCGAGAGCCCTTGATTCAGTACACCCAGCTAGCCGCCGAGCACTACGGGATCGAACTGGGCGCCGACATCGACTCCGGGCCCCTTTGGGACCCCGATTCTCAAGAGCTGGACCGCCACCTTCACGGAATTGCCGGTTGTCAAATCGGGCAAGTTGCTCTTGGTCCCAAAGGCGATTGTCCGACGCTATCTCGACTATCGCGCTGACGAGTATCGCGACCACTACCTCCTAACCTTGATTCAGGAAGAAGAAGTCGCTGCTGGTGGTGAGCTAGTACGCACCCTGATAAGCGGGGAGGTGCGACCTCCCTACAAGAAGACCCTCAAGGAGATGTTTGGCACCAACAAGCCCGCCATCGCTCAATTGACCCGCGAGCATCCCGATGCGCTTGACCGCTATCGCGCTGCGAAGCGGCAGAAGATTACGCCTCCAATGAGCCATGAAGACTTTTTTCTTGAGGGTCTTGGAGACCCTCCGGAGTTGGACAGCCTGCTGGCAAGAGTTCGCGCACCCACCCCGGGGAGAGAGGACGCCGACCAGTACCACAAAGCAATTGAGGCGTTTCTTACGGCACTGTTTTATCCGAGCCTCACTCTTCCACAAGTCGAGTATCCGATTCACCAGGGAAGAAAGCGGATCGACATCGCCTATGCGAACGTGGCGGAGCGCGGCTTCTTCGGCTGGGTTGGGAGCCACTACCCGTCGGCCCAGATCTTTGTCGAGTGCAAGAACGTTTCGGAGGACCCGGCGAATCCGGATCTGGATCAGCTTGCTGGTCGGTTCTCTCCGCGGCGCGGAAAGGTCGGCCTGCTGGTTTGCAGGGGAATCGGCGACAAGACGCTGATGGCCGCTCGCTGCCGGGATGCAGCCGACGATGATCGCGGGTACATCATCGCTCTTGACGACGATGATCTTGAGACGCTTGCGAGACAGACTCCGTGAGGAGAAGCGGCTCAGCTTGCTCCGCGAGCGTTTTGAAACACTCATCGCATAATCGGCCGATCAATGCCCTATTACGACAATCCTGCAGGCCGACTGCATGACCTCCTAGCCCGGCTGGCCGAGCAACCGGGAAAAGGCTCGGTCGTCCGCGCGTGGGCCGGAGTACTAGAGGTTGACGAGACGGATGTCGCTGTACATCTGGGAAGGGTCGCCGAACTCGTGCGCCAAATACAGGAAACAGTCGACCAGGCAGACGAGCCAGCACTGGTCGCGCCAGTCCAGCGCTTCCGCGCCGAATGGGCGCGGCCAATTTTTCCCCTGAGCCAGCCCTTCAATGCTCAACTATCAAAGGTGTTGCCTGATGCCGCTGCGATGGAGGCGCTCGATCTCGTTTCAGCACAACTCCACTCAATTGCCCCTGAAGGAAAGGTTCCGGATGAGGATGAACTCGCCCAACTGAAGTTGGAACTCCGCGAGCTCATCGACAATGTTCAGGCCGCTGGCGACATTCCGCCTGAGGTAAAACATTTGTTCATCTCGCGCTTGCGGTCTGTCGAGCAAGCAATCGAGCATCTGAAGGTTGGTGGTCCTAACGCAATCCGCCATGCTATGGAGGCGGTCATCGGCAGCGTCGTCTACGCCGAAGATCCCGCCGCCGTGGCAAAGTCCCAGACTTTCAGGAATGTGATGGCGACCCTCCTGATCATCTGGTCCGTGTTCTCCGCCGGGCCTGAGATCCAACAGTCGATCGAGGCGTGGCGCGACATTGTCCCCGCACTGAGCGCCGGACCTGAACAGCCACCTCAAGGAACAAATGACTCCGAACCCCGACAACCACCCCAAGGCTTAGGTAACGAATAGGATCACCTGCGCTCGAACAAGCAGGTGCAGGGGAAGATTGCGGTCTACAAAGGAGTGGGAGCGCAATCGCCCGACACAATCTGGACACAGCACCCGCGAATCGCGATCATGCCGGCAGTCGCCGTCGTCCTTGAAATGCTCATTGGAGTCCAGCCGCGGCAACGTCCTCCTCGTCGGCCACGAGCCGGACTTCTCCGGCGAGGTCGGGCGGCTCACTGGCGCCAGCGTAAAGCTGAAGAAGGGCGGGCTGGCGATCATCGACGGGAGCACGTTGGTGGCGCTGTTGCGGCCGAAGGACCTGGCGGCGATCGCCTCGGGGTAGCTCGGCCGGGCCGGTTTTGACAGACCGCCCCCGAGGCGTACGATCGGCCGGAGCCAGTCCACTCGACAGAAGGAGAGACCAGATGCTCTGCGCACTTACGGTTCGCAACCTCAAGCCCGGCACGATGGAGCAGTTCAAACAGGCCTTCATCCCCGACGACGTCAGCAACGTCCCGGCAGGCTGGAAGCAGTTCTACGCCCTGCAGAGCGTCAGCGACCCCGACCAGGTCATCACCTTCGGCCTCTTCGACGGCACGCTGGAGGAGCTTCGCGCCGGCCAGCAGGACCCCGACGCCGAGTACGAGAAGCGTCGCGCCGCCGCCGACGAGTTCGTCGAGTCGGTCGGCGTCGACGGCGTCTTCGAGGTGGTCGAAGAAAGGACCATGGGGTAGGAGCCGGCGGAGCCGTCGGTTAGGGTCGTTCGCGACCGCACACAATCAGCAGGGGAGAAACGAGAAGCCATGGCTTACGAAATGCAGATTCGGCAGAGCCAGGATCGGGTCAAGATCCGCAACCCCTGGGCGGTCGCCCTGCTGCCGATCGTCACGCTCGGCATCTATCACCTCGTCTGGTGGTACCGGATCAACCGCGAGCTGCGCGACTACGGACAGGCCAGGGGATACGACCTCGGGCAGAATCCGACCAACTCGGTGCTGGCGCTCTTCCCGGGTGGCCTAATCATCATCCCTGCCCTGATCACCTACTGGCGGGGAACGAAGCGTGCGATGGGCGCCTCGCGCCTCGCCGGCCAGGAGCCCGTCAACGGCTGGATCGCGATCATCCTCTACCTGCTCCTAGCCCCCGCCCTCTGGGCGTACATCCAGGTCTCGCTGAACAAGGTCTGGCTGGCAGAAGCGGACACGGTCGAGGGCGAGGCGGTCCCGGCCCCCGCTAGCGACGAGCTGCCGCCGCGCCTCGACGGCGAGCAGCAGGCTCCCCCCGCTGAGCGGCCGGCGACGGAAACGCCACCGCCCGGGTCGGCGCCCTGAACCAGCGATGAAGCAGCGCGTCAGCCTGATCACCCTCGGCGTAGGTGACCTCGGGCGGGCGCGCCGCTTCTACGAAGGGCTCGGCTGGAAGACCGGTGCCGCGCCAGACGACGACGTCGTCTTCTTCCAGGCCGGCGACATGATCGTGGCCCTGTGGGACCGTGCCCGGCTGGCCGCGGACAGCTGTGTCGAGGACGGCGGCGGCTGGGGCGGCATCACGCTGGCGCTCAACCTCGGCTCGCCGGAGGAGGTCGACACGGTGACCGAGGAAGCGCGAGCCGCCGGAGCGACGATCGGCCGCGAGCCCGCCGAGACCTTCTGGGGCGGGTACAGCTCGCTCTTCCTCGACCCCGACGGGCACCCCTGGGAGGTCGCCCACAACCCCCACTGGACGATTGCCGAGGACGGCGGCGTCAGTCTGGGCTGACGTGGACGACTCCCGGCGCGCCCACCTCAACCTGATCGACAGCTCGCGGTTGCTCTTCGGCCTCGACCCCGGCGCCGAGGTCTCCGACGAGCCGGGCTGGCTCCTCGGCGCCGGCAGCGCCACCCACCCGGTGATCTCCAACGCCGTCTTCCGCCGCGACGACGGCGTCGACCCCGGCGAGCTCCTCGCACGCGCCAGGGAGTTCTTCGGGAAGCGAGGGCGGGGCTTCAGCGTCTGGGGCCGCGACGGGGGCGCCGAGGATCGGGACCTGCTCGCCGCGGCCGAGGCGGCGGGGCTGCGGTTCGCCTACGCGATGCCGGAGATGACCCTCGGAGCACCGGTGCAGACGCCGGCCCTGCCGCCCGGAGCCGAGATGCGCAGGCTCAAAACCGGAGAGGAGGCGGAGGACTACTGGAAGGTCGCCACCGCCTCCTACGCCAGCAACGGCTTCCCGCCCGAGGTCTTCGCCGGCTATACCGATCACACCGGTCTGCTCGCCGAGAACGTCGCCGCCTTCCTCGCCTACCTCGGCGGTGAGCCGGTGGCGATCGCGCTGACGATCGTCAGCGGGGGCGTCGCCGGCATCTACTGGGTCGGCACACTCGAGGGGGCGCGCGGCAAGGGGCTGGGCCGGGCCGTCACCGCTGCCGCGACGAACGCCGGCTTCGAGCTCGGCGCCGACCTCGCCTCCCTGCAGGCCTCGCCGATGGGCAAGCCGGTCTACGAGGCGATGGGCTACGAGACGATCTTCGACTACCGGCTGCTGATGTCGAGTCCTCCCCAGGGCGCGTAACAGCGGTACCGATAACCGACTGGCCAGTCAGCCAGCGCTCAATCCCTATAGCCTCCTGGGCCGACTTTCACCAATGGAGAAGGAGAACGCAGACTGATGGGACTTCTTGACGGGAAAGCGGCGATCGTCACCGGGTCGGCGCGCGGAATCGGCCGGGCGACCGCCGAGCTGTTCGCCGGCGAGGGCGCCAAGGTTCTGATCAACGACCTCGACGCCGACGTCGCCGAGCAGGCCGCGAGCGAGATCGACGGCGAAACCGCCGTCCACGCCGGCGACCTGACCCAGCCCGAGGCCGCCGACAAGCTCGTCGCCGCCGGCATCGACGCCTTCGGCGCCGTCGACATCGTCGTCAACAACGCCGGCTACACCTGGGACGGCGTCGCCCACAAGATGACCGACGAGCAGTTCCAGGCGATGCTCGACATCCACACGGTCGTCCCCTTCCGGGTCGCCCGGGCGCTGGCGCCGCACTGGCGCGAGGCCGCCAAGGCTGAGCGCGGTGAAGACAAGGAGGTCTTCCGCAAGCTGATCAACATCTCCTCCACCTCGGGGACGATGGGCAACGCCGGCCAGGTCAACTACTCGGCGGCGAAGATGGCGGTCGTCGGCATGACCAAAACGCTGGCCAAGGAGTGGGGCCAGTTCAAGATCAACGTCAACGCGGTCGCCTTCGGCTTCGTCGAAACGCGCCTCACCGCCGCCAAAGAGGAGGGCGGGGAGATGACCGCTCCGGGCGGCGAGAAGATCGAGCTGGGCATCCCCGAGCAGATGAGGGCTATGGCCTCGGCGATCATCCCGCTCGGCCGTCCCGCCACGCCGCAGGAGGCGTCCGGCCCGGTCCTCTTCCTCGCCTCGCCGCTGGCGAACTACATGCACGGCCAGGTGCTCAACGTCACCGGCGGCATGTTCGGGGGGATGTACACCTGAGATGAACGCGACGACGACGGAGAGCAGGCAGCCCCCGCGTTACCTCGACGTGGTCGAGAAGACCTGGCCTGCCCTCCGTCGCTTCGCCGGCCTGCACGTCTGGCTGTACCGCGTCAGCCGCGGTCGCCTCGACGCGATGCCGGGCCTCCCAGGCGGCAAGGTGCTGCTGCTCGACCACGTCGGCGCCAAGAGCGGCACCAAGCGCACCGCGCCGCTGCTCTACTTCCGCGACGGCGACGACATCGTCATCGTCGCCTCCAAAGGCGGATATCCCAAGCATCCGGCCTGGTTCCACAACGTCAAGGCCAACCCGGACACCACGATCCAGGTCGGCTCGGAAAAGCGCCAGGTCCGCGCCCGCGTCGCCAGCCCCGAGGAGCGCGAGCGCCTCTGGCCGATGGCGCTGAAGACGTACCGCGGCTATGCGGACTACGCGGCGCACACGGGGGGCCGCGAAATCCCCATCGTCATCCTCAAGCGGCGCTAGCCCTCCCAGTAGCGCGACTCACCCCTTCGGTCGGCGCTCCTCGGCAACGGGGTCGCCGGACTCGCCGGCGATCGCATCGGGCGGCCAGGGGCCGGCCCAGTTGTCGCGGGCGCCGTCGATCGTGATCGTCGTGCCGGAGAAGAAGTCGCCGGCCGGCGAGGCCAGGTAGGCGACGAGCCAGGCCATCTCCTCGGCGCGGCCGGCGCGGCCGATCGGGATCGAGCGCTCGAGGTTGTCGACGACAACCTGCGGATACTTGGTCAGCAGGGTCTCGGTGGCGAACTGCCCGGCGGCGAGCGCGCAGGTCTTGATCCCGAATCGAGCCCACTCCACCGCCAGCGTCCGCATCATGTTCTCGACCGCGGCGCGGGCGGCTCCGGAGTGGACCATGCCCGGCATCCCGTGATGGGGCGAGAGGGTCACGCTCAGCACCTTGCCGCCGCCCTGCGGGATGAAGGCCTTGGTCGCCGCCGCGTGGGTCATCAGCCAGGTCCCCTGCACGTTCAGCTCGATCACGGTGCGGAAGCCTTTCGGCGTGATCGTCTCCGCCGGGGCGAGGAACTGGCCACCGGCGTTGTTGACCAGCACGTCGATCCGGCCGTGGCGCTCCAGCACCCCGTCGAAGAAGCGGTCCACCGCCTCTTCGTCGCGGATGTCCATCGCCTCGCGATCGAAGGAGCCCGGCAGGCCGGCGGCCAGCCCGGCGGTCTCCGCCAGCGGCTCCTCGCGCCGCCCGCAGCCGACCACCGTCGCACCGAGGCGCGCCAGCTCCAGAGCGGTCTCCCGGCCCAGGCCGCTGCCCGCCCCGGAGACGACGCAGACCTGCCCCTTGAGCAGGCCGGGCTTGAAGATCTGCGAGTGCGATTCACCGGCCATGAGACCGGCGCAAGCCTATAGGCGACCTCGACCCAGGTAATGTGACCCGCCGATGAAGGTGCGGGTCGAGCCCAAACCGCTGCACGAGCCGCTGGCCGGAGGTACGCCGGGCTCGACCGTCACGGTCGAGCCGATGGTGGCGGGCCGGGTGACCTGGCCGCAGACGATGATGGAGCGGCCGGGCGGCCGTTTCGAGACCCTGAAGCTGCTGCGCGCCCTGATCACCGGCAACCCCGCCGCGACGGTGCCGGTTCCGTCCTTCCTGATCCGCCACCCGAGCGCCGGCGCGATCCTCGTCGACACCGGCCTGCACCCCTCCATCGCCACCGACGGCAAGGAGAACTTCGGCGGCCTGGGGGCGAGGATCGGCAAGCCCGACCTGGAGGCCGGCGAGGACGTTCCCGCGCAGCTGCGCAAGAAGGGCCTCGACCCCGGCGAGATCCCGATCGTCGTCATGACCCACATGCACCTCGACCACACCTCGGCGATCTCGGAGCTCCCCAACTCGACCTTCGTCGTCAGCGAGACCGAGTGGGAGTCCGCGGCCACCGGGCCCCGGCCGATGCTCAACGGCTACCGCCGGCCCCACTTCGACTACGCCTTCGACTACCGCACGGTCGACTTCGACCGCGGCGGTATCGACTCCTACGCGACCTTCGGCCGCACCTTCGACCTCTTCGGCGACGGCTCCATCCGCCTCGCCTATACGCCCGGCCACAGCGCCGGCCACATGTCGGTGATCGCCCGCCTCGCCAAGCACGACTTCGTGATCGGCGGCGACACCACCTACACCCAGGGCCAGCTCGACGGGTCCGCGCCGCTGGCCCCGCGCCCCTTCGACGCCCACAACTACCGCCGCTCGCTGCAGGAGCTGAAGCTGTTCAGGCGCGAGTACCCCGACGCGATCGTCACCCCGGGCCACGACCCCGAGTTCTACGCGGGGATCAGCGCCGTTTACGAGTAGCTGCCAGCTCCGCGTACATCTCGCGCACCGGGGCGAAGATCTGCTCCGCCACCTCGAGCTGGCGCTCGCGGCTGGGAGCCTCCTCGGTGGGGAGCTCGATCGGCTCGCCGAACTGCACGGTCACCTTGGGGAAGCGGAACCGCTTCCAGCGCCGCACCGCCGCCGAGCCGTGGATAGCGACCGGGACGACGGGCGCACCCGATTCGAGCGCGATGCGGCCGATGCCCGGCTTCACCTCGCCCAGCTCGCCGCTGCGCGAACGGCCGCCCTCGGCGTAGACGAGCAGCATCCCTTCCTGGCGCAGGATCGTGAAGGCCGTCTTGAACGACTCCTCGTCGCGGTGGCCGCGACGGACGGGGAAGACGCCGCCGTGCTTGTAGATGTAGGTGAAGACGGGCGGCCCGAACATCTGCGATTTCGCCATGAAGCGGACCTGCCGCTTCAGGTAGAGCCCGACGAAGAAGTGGTCCATCTGGCTGAAGTGATTGGGGGCGAGGATGAGGGCACCCGACTTGGGCACGTTCTCGACCCCGATCGCGCGCGTCCGGTAGAGCAGCAGCGTTGGCAGCGAGATGAGGATGCGGACGAGTGGATAGGTCCAGCCCACCCCCTTGCGCGCGGCGGCGTGGAACTGGTCGAAGTACTCGGCTGGACGTTCGTCCTTGTAGACCTGTGGCTTCATGTCCGGCATAGGCGCGACGGCCCCTGCCGTCGCTACGCGATACCCCCGTTCGCGCCGGCAGTTACGCCGGGGCGCCGCCGTCCTCCGGCTCCGCCCAGCCCTTCGCCCGCTCCAGTGCCCGGTGCCACCCGGCGAGCAGCGGCTCGCGCTCGGCGGAGGCCATCGACGGCTCATAGCGGGCCGCCTCGCGCCACATCTCCCCCACCTGCTCCGGCGTCCAGCGCCCGGTCGCGATCCCGGCCAGGTAGGCGGCGCCGAGAGCCGTCGTCTCGGCGATCTCCGGCACGACGACCTCGGCGCCGAGGACGTCGGCCTGGAACTGCATCAGCCAGCGGTTCGAGACGGCTCCCCCGTCGGCCTTCATCGCCGCCAGGCTGTCCCCCGACGCGGCCTCCTGCGCACGCACGGCGTCGACCGTCTGGTAGGCGATCGCCTCCAGCGCCGCCCGCGCCAGGTGGGCCCGGGCGCTGCCGCGGGTGAGGCCGACGATCGTGCCGCGCGCGTAGGGGTCCCAGTGGGGCGAGCCCAGCCCGGTCAGGGCCGGGACGAAGTAGACCCCGTCGTTGCCGTCGAGGGAGGCGGCAAGCGCCTCGCTCTCCCCCGCCCCCTCGATCACCCCAAGGCCGTCGCGCAGCCACTGCAGCGCGGCGCCGGTGACGAAGATCGAGGCCTCGAGCGCGTAGGCGGGTGCCTCGCCGGCGCCGCAGGCAACCGTCGTCAGCAGGCCCTCGGCCGGCTCGGGAGCCTCCGAGCCGGTGTGCAGCAGGACGAAGCTGCCGGTCCCGTAGGTGTTCTTCGCCGTGCCGGCGCGGTGGCAGGCCTGGCCGAAGAGCGCCGCCTGCTGGTCGCCGGCGATGCCCGCGACCGGGACCTCGCCGCCGAACTCCGACGTCGTGCCGTAGACGTGGGCCGAGGGCAGCGGCTCGGGCAGGCGCGCCGGGTCGACCCCCAGCAGCGCGCAGAGCTCCTCGTCCCAGGCGAGCCTGCGGATGTCGAACAGCATCGTCCGCGAGGCGTTGGTGCGGTCGGTGGCGTGGCGCCCGGTGAGCTTGAACAGCAGCCAGGAGTCGACCGTGCCGAAGACCGCTCGCTCTGCCCCCTCGGCGTTGCGCAGAAGCCACTCGATCTTGGTCGCGGAGAAGTAGGGGTCGAGGACGAGGCCGGTCCGCTCCCGAACGAGCGCCTCGTGCCCCGCCGCGCGCAGCTCCTCACAGCGTCCGGCGGTGCGACGGTCCTGCCAGACGAGCGCGCGGTGGACCGGCTCGCCGGTGGCGGGGTCCCAGGCGACGATCGTCTCGCGCTGGTTGGCGATCCCGATCGCGTCGAGGTCGGCGCCCTGGATGCCTGCGGCGTCGATCGCCTCCGCCGCGACCCGCCGGGTCACGTCCCAGATCTCCCCGGCGTCGTGCTCGACCCAGCCCGGCCGCGGGAAGTGCTGCTCGAACTCCGAGTAGGCACGGCCGGCGATCCCTCCCTCTTCGTCGAAGACCAGGCAGGTCGTCCCGGTCGTGCCCTGGTCGATCGCGAGGATCAGCGGGTCGCTCCGCGGACGATGGTCAGCAGCGCGTCGGCGACCCCGGACGCGTCGGTGCCGCCCGTCCCCAGCCGGCGCAGCCCCATCCCGTACATCGCCGCCAGAACTGTGCGAGCGTGGCGCTCGGGGTCGGGCACCGCGAGCGCCTCCAGCGCCGCCGCGGCGACCCCTTCGTAGGCCTCGAAGCAGCGCCGCGAGGCCTCCTGCAGCGCCGGGTCGCGCGCGGCCTGGAGGTGGAGCTCGATCTCGGCCAGCTGCTGGATCCGGTTGCCGGACTCCTGCACGATCCGTTCGACCTCCGTGGCGACCTGCTCGACGCTGGGATGCGTGCCGCGCAGGCTCGCGGCGATCTCCTCCTGGCGCGCAACCTCCTCGCCGACGAAGAGCAGCAGGCTCTCGCGCAGCAGGTCCACCTGGCTGGGGAAGTGGTAGGTGAGGGAGCCGAGCGAGACCTCGGCGGCGCCCGCCACGCGGCGGTTGGTGACGGCGGAGACCCCCTCGCGGCCGATCAGCTCGACGGTGGTTCGGAGTATGCGCTCGCGGGTGTCGGGAGGTGCGGCTGTGGGCACGAAGCGCCAGCCTACCCTCTTCGCCTATCGTTCGTTCGAACGAACAGGAGCGGGCAAGGAGGCAGGCGGATATGGGACGCGGAGACACAGCGCAGGGCAACGTTGGCATCAGCGACAGCGACGGGTCGATTGACCACCGCATACGTGGGTCAATCGACCAGCCGGCTGGGCTGGCCGAGCAGGCCCACGCCCTGCGCGTGGGTGAGGTCAGCTCAAAGGAGCTGGTCGAAGCGGCCCTGGAGCGTGCGCAGGCAACTCAGGAGACGCTGAACGCGTTCCGGGTCATCTGCGCGGAGGAGGCGCTGGCCGAGGCCGGCGAGGCTGACCGTCGCCTCGGCGACGGTCAGGGGGGGCCGCTGCTCGGGGTTCCGGTCGCGATCAAGGACGACGTCGACCTCACCGGCCACACGACTCCGTTCGGCTGCGGCGGCGGCCGGGCCGCCGTGCGCGACGCCGAGGCGGTGCGCCGCGTCCGCGAGGCGGGCGCGATCGTGATCGGCAAGACCCACGCACCCGAGATCGGCCAGTGGCATTTCACCGAGACGCCGCTGCACGGCGCGACCCGCAACCCCTGGAACACCGACCACACCCCGGGTGGCTCCAGCGGCGGCGCGGCCGCGGCAGTGGCCGCCGGCGTCGTCCCGGCTGCGATCGGCTCCGACGGAGCGGGCTCGATTCGCATCCCGGCGGCCTGGACCGGCCTCGTCGGGCTGAAGCCGCAACGCGGACGCGTCTCGACCTGGCCCGACCCCGAGGCCTTCAACGGGCTCAGCTGCTACGGCCCGCTGGCGCGCAGCACGGGTGACGCCGCCCTGCTGCTCGACGCCGCCCGGGGCAACGTCCCCGCCGACCTGCACAAGCCGCAACCCCCACGCGAGCCCTTCGTCGAGGCGGCGGCGCGCGAGCCCGGCAGCCTGCGGGTCGCGATCTCCTTCGCGACGCCCTTCGGCGTCCCCGACAAGGTCGACGCCGAGCACCGGGCGGCGATCGAGGCCTTTGCCGAGCGGCTCGCCGAGCTCGGTCACGAGATCGTCCGCGTCGACCCCGACTACGGCATGGTCGGCCCGGCGATCGTCCCGCGCGGCATGAGCGGAGTCGCGGAATGGCTCGAGGCCCACGGCGAAGACCGCAGCGCCCTGGAGCCCCGCACGCGGGTCCATGCTCGCTTCGGCCAGGCCCTGCGCGGCGTGCCGCAGCGCCTCTCGCGAGCCGCCGAGCCCGGCCTGCAGCGCCGGATCGGCCGCGTCTTCGAGCGCTGCGACGTCGTCCTCACGCCGACCACGGCGAAACCGCCGCCCCGCATCGGCGCCCTCGAGGGCAAGGGCTACTGGGCGACGAGCAGCACGGCCGGCGCCATCTGCCCCTTCGCCTTCGCCTGGAACGTCGTCGGCTGGCCGGGCATCAGCGTCCCCGCCGGACTCACGTCGAACGGCCTGCCGATCGGCGCCCAGCTGCTCGGCCGCGAAAACGACGAGGCGACCCTGCTTTCTCTCGCCGGCCAAATCGAGCGGGCCGAAGACGGCTGGCCTCAGGTGGGGTAGCGGGCCTGCGGGGGTCCCTCCCCAGGCCGCTTCGCGGGAGTTCCTGGGGAGGGACCCCCGCAGGCCCTCCAGGCCCCGCAAAAGCAAACCGGGACACACAAGCTTTTGGAAACGAGACAGCCCCCGGGCTGAGGTCGTTTTGAACCTCGTGTGCTTCAGAGGGGTGGCGGGTGCCCCTCCCCAAAACACTCAAGCGAGGCTCCCGCCGAGCGTTTTGGGGAGGGGCACCCGCCACCCCCACCCCGTCGGTCAATCACCGCCTACTCGCTCACCCGGCAACTGCGAGTAAGGGTGCTGGCGAGCGTACGGCCGTCTTCGAAGGCCATCGAGGCGCGGGCGAAGGGGAAGACGGCACCGGGGAATCCGGGAGGTGCCGCGCAGGCCGCGCTCAGGTAGCTGCGTGTCCGGCCCCCGTACCGGAACACGCGAAAGAGGCTGAGGCTGATCTGCCGGAGATAGCCATAGCGGTTGACGGAGACGGGCAGGTTCGCGGTCAGGCTCGTGCCGAAGGTGCCGCCGTGACGGCGAATGCGAAAGAAGATGATCCGGGTCGTGGGGACGGGGTTGGGCCCGTAGACGTGCGCGAGAATCGCCGGGCGCCCCCGGTGAACCGAGTTGAAGGCGACGATGCGTCCCCTGGTGGGGAACGCCGATTGTTCGGGGAACGCGGTGTTGGCGAGGTAGCGGCCTTCGCCGACGAGAGCGGAACGGCAGGCCGCGATCGCTTCCGCGCTGGTGCCGGGGTCGATCTCCGACGCGTGGCAAACCGGCAACCCCCGCGTGTCGAGGCGGCCGCCGCGGTTGATCCCGATCGAGATCCACCTCAGCGCCGGTGGACGGGCGCCGGAGAACGTCCTGACCGTGCCGTCGACCGCGATCGAGATCGGGGCCAGGCGGTCGCGCGGAAGCGCATCCGGCGCGATGCCGCCGCTGAACTCGACGAAGAGGTCGCCGCGCTCGACCAGCTCAGCCCCCGCCGGGGACGCCGCCGTCAGCGACGCGAGGGCGAGCAGCGCGACCGCGCACGCCAGGCGCATCCGGGATCGCCGCGTGCCGAGATGGCTCACAATTGCTCAGTATTTCATTTGCAATTGCGATTGCCGCCGCGCCACGTAGGCGCTGCCGAAGTCGAGCAGCTGCCGGCCGCGGTGCGCGAAGCCGGCGAGGGAGCGGCCGGTGGCCCGGTGGGAGAGGTCGAGCTCGTACTCGCCGACCCGGTAGCCGGCGCGGACGGCGTCGACCGTCATCCCCATCTCCATCCCGTAGCCGCTGGCGAAAGGCAGGGTGGCGCGCAGGACCTCCGCGCGCATCGCGCGCTGGCCGGAGATCGGCGCCTCTGCTTCGAAGCCGCTGAGGCGCCGGATCGACCAGCGGGCAAATCCGAGCGCCAGGCCGAAGCCGCCACCCACACGGCGACCGAAGGAGGCGACGGCCAGGTCGCACTCCCCCGCCTCGACCGCCGCCGCCAGGGGGCCTAGCCTTCCGGCCGAGCTGCCCAGGTCGCCGTCGCAAAGCAGAACCACCTCGGGCTCGCAGCCATGGAGGGCGGCTTCGGCCGCAGCCGTCACGTTCGCCCCCTTGCCGTGCGGCCTTCCCCTGCTGACCACCTGAGCGCCGGCCGTCATCGCCATCTCGGAGGTGCCGTCGGTCGAGGCGTCGTCGGCCACCCAGATCGACGCCTCCGGGAAGGCTCCGCGCAGGGCGGCAATCGTCTCGCCGATCCGGTCCGCCTCGTTGCGGGCGGCCACGATCACCGCGAGCGCTTCGGTTCGATCCCTGGCCACGACCTGAATTCTCCCGCGCACTCCCTTCCGGTGGGCCTTTCCCCCGACATACGGGGATAAAGCGCACCGGAGCAATGGATATGGTGCCGCGCCATGGACATCGAGGCGCACATCACAGGGAACGTGTGGAAAATCGAGGTCGCGGTCGGCGACCAGGTCGAGGACGGGGACACCGTCGTCATCCTCGAGTCGATGAAGATGGAGATCCCGGTCGAGGCCGAAGACGACGGCACCGTCAAGGAGATCCGCTGCGAGGAGGGCCAAGCGGTCAGCGAAGGCGACGTCCTCGTCGTCTTGGAGTAGGCGCAAGATGGAGGAACGGCTCGCGGGCGGCAAGCTCATCCTCGACTCGCCCGCCGAGGCGGTCGTCCGGCTCCGCATCTCCAATCCCGAACGCCGCAACGCGCTCGACCACGCGATCCTCGACGCGATCGCCGAGACGCTGCCGCGCCTCGACCGCGGAATCGAGACGCGCTGCCTGCTGATCACCGGCGCCCCACCGGTCTTCTCGGCCGGCTACGACATCGCCTCGATCCCCCCGGAGACCTTCGAGCGCGACGCAGAGGCGCTGGTCGCCCACCCGTTCCACGCGGCGATGGAGGCCATCGCCAGCCACCCCTGGCCCACCGTCGCGGCGATCAACGGCCATTGCATCGGCGGCGGCCTGGAGCTGGCGATCACCTGCGACCTGCGGCTCTGCGCCGCCGGCGCGAAGCTCGGCATGCCGCCGGTCAAGCTCGGCCTCGTCTACGGCCACACGGGGCTGCGCAAGTTCCTCGACACGGTCGGGCTGGCGCGCACGAAGGAGCTCTTCCTCACCGGCCGCAACTTCGAGGCGGACCGGGCCGAAGAGATCGGCCTGGTCCACGAAGTCCTCGACGCAGGGCGGATCGAAGAGGCATCGGTCGCGCTCGCGGCCGAGATCGCGGCCAACGCGCCGCTCTCGATGCGAGGCAACAAGAGTGCGATCGACCTGCTCAACGCGGCTCCAACCCTCACCGAACAGCAGGAGGCGGGCCTGATCGCCCTGCGCGAGTCCTGCTTCTCCTCGGAGGACCTGCGCGAGGGCATCCGGGCCTTCGCCGAGAAGCGCAAGCCCGAGTGGAAGGGACGTTGAGCTCCGCCCGCGAGCAGCTGGCCGCCTCGGACCCGACGATGGCGGCGCTGATCGAGCGGGTCGGGGAGATCGACCTGGAGACGCGCCTGAGGAGGCGCAGCGAGGAACGCCCCGCCGACGCCTACGGCGCACTGCTGCGGGCGATCGTCGGGCAGCAGCTCTCGACCAAAGCGGCGCGAACGATCTACGGCCGCATCCTCGAGCTCTTCGACGGTCGCACCCCCGCGCCCGAGCAGCTGCTCGAAGCCGAGGAGTCCGGCCTGCGCGCCGCCGGCCTCTCCGGTCGCAAGGTCGAGTACGTCCGCGATCTCGCCTCGCACGTGATCTCCGGCGAGCTGGAGCTCGACCGGCTCGGCGAGCTTTCCGACGAGGAGGCGATCGCCGAGATCGTCGCGGTGCGCGGCCTCGGCGTCTGGACCGCGGAGATGTTCCTGATCTTCCACCTCGAACGGCCCGACGTGCTCTCCGGCGGCGACCTCGGCATCCGCAAGGCGGTGCAGGTCGAGTACCAGCTCGAGGAGATGCCGGCGCCCGCGCGGGTCCTGGAGATCGGCGAGCCCTGGCGCCCCCACCGCAGCCTCGCTTCGCTCTACCTCTGGGAGTCGCTTGCAAACGCGCCCGTCGATTGAGGCCGGCGTCATCGGCGCCGACAAAGGGAGCATGCGATCACGCCTGTGGTTGGGCATCGCCCTCGTCGTTGCGGTCGCGACCTGCTCGGTCGCCCTGGCGCTCGTCGTCCACGGACGCGAACAGGACAGCTTCGAGACCAACCAGCGCAGCGAGGCCGTCCGTGCCGCCCACCAGGCCGAAGCCCTCGCGGCGCTGTCCGTCGGGCAACTGGCGAGCGCGGCCGCCTTCTACCAGGTCGAGCGCGACCTCGGCCAGCGCGAGTTCGACGCGATCGCGGGCTCGCTGCTCGACTCGGGCGCGCTGAGCGCCACCGCCTTCATCGACTCGGTGCCGCGCCGCGCCAGGTCGCGCTTCGAAAGGGAGCACGGCTTCCAGGTCGTCGAGCGCGGCGCCCTCGGGGAGTTCCGGCGAGCCGACGAGCGACCACACCACTTCCCCGTCGGCTTTGCAGCCGCGACCGGCCTGACCGTGCAGTTGCCGCTCGGCTACGACGTGGGAACGGACCCCATGCGGGGCCGCTACCTGTACCGGGCCCGCGACGTCGGCAAACCGGCAGCCACACGGGTGATGCGGCTGCCCGTCGGCGGCACCGGGATCAACGTCTTCCACCCGGTCTTCCGCGACGGCGCTCCGACCGGAACGGTTGCCCAGCGCCGCGCCGCGCTGGTCGGCTTTGCCGGCGGCGGGTTCCGCGTCGCCGACCTCTCGGGTGCGGCGGCCGACACCCTGCCCGGGGACGTCGACGTCTCACTCGTGGAAGGGGGCCGGGTCGTGTCCGGGCCGGCGCTCCCGCGCGATGAATCCGCCGCGGCCCCGATCCGGATCGCCGACCAGACGTGGCTGCTGGTCCTGAACGACCCCGATCGCCCGGGCGTCGCCGTTCCCCTGCTGATCGCCGTCTTCGGACTCTCGCTGGCGGCGCTGCTCGGGGCCCTGGTCCTGATCTGGAGTCGCAACCAGCGGATGCAGGAACTGAAGCGCCAGGCGAGTCAGGACTCCCTCACCGGGCTGAAGAACCGGCGGCGCTTCGAGGAGGACCTGCGGGTCGAGCTGGCGCGCAGCCGCCGCTACAAGGTCCCGGGGGCGCTGCTGATGATCGACCTCGATCACTTCAAGCAGGTGAACGACACACTCGGCCACCCCGCCGGAGACCGGGTGATCGAGGAGATCGCGGGGGTCTTGCGCGGGCGTACCCGCGAGACCGACGTGCTGGCGCGCCTCGGCGGCGACGAGTTCGCCGTCGTCCTGCCGCGCTGCGACCTCGAGGAAGCGCAATCGGTCGCCGCCGAGATCGCGACGGCGATCCGCGAGCGCATGGACGGAGACGAGGGGATCCCGAGGATCACCGCCAGCATCGGCATCGCCCCCTTCGGCCCCCACACGCCGGCGACCTTCGAAACCGTGCTGGCGAAGGCCGATGCTGCGATGTACGCGGCAAAGGGCTCGGGCAGGGACGCGGTGTGCACCCTCGACTTCAGCGCAGACGCTGCCGGCGAGGGAAGCCTCGGGACGCCGGAGCCGGTCTAGCGCGGCTCCGCGTCTGCCAGCCGGTGACGCAAACGCAGGATCCGGCCGACCGAGGTCTCAAAGGCACCGCGGTCCAGCGCACCTGAGCGCAGCCCTCGCTGCAGGACGCGGCGAGCGCGGGCGGCGGCCTGGAAGTCGGCGAAGAGGAGGAGGTCGGTACCGGCCCGCACCGCCGCCATGCCCGCCTTGGGCGCGCCGCCGAAATCGCGGACCGCGACGGCTTCCATCGCGTCGGTCATCGAAACGCCCCGGAAGTCGAGGCGCGAGCGCAGCTCACCGGTCGCGATCGGGCGGGCGAAGGCCGCGGGCCTGGGGGAAAAGGCGGGGTAGACGGCCGTGCTCAGCATCACCAACTCCCCTCCCGCCTCGACGAAGCTGCGGAACGGGACCTCGTCGACCCGCCGCAGCGTTGCCCTGGAGAGCCCGATCCGTTCGACCGCGAAGTCCGTGTTCCGGCGGGCAGCGCCGAGGCCCGGGAAGTGCTTGGCCGTGGCGGCGACGCCGCCGCTCTGGAGCCCCTCGGCAAAGGCGACCCCGGAGGCTGCGACCTCGGCCGGTGTCGAGCCGAAGGCGCGGTCTGTGTCTGCGATCGTGCCGCCTGCGCGAGCTACGTCGAGGACCGGGGCGAGGTCGACGCCGATGCCGACGCCGAGCAGGTTGGCCGCGGTCGCGCGTCCCTGCCGGCGGCTGAAGGCGACACCGCGGGCTCCCATCTCCATTGCCGAAGCGGCGGGCGGGCCGCCGAGCCGCTTCACCAGCCCACCCTCCTGGTCGGCCATGACGAGCAGCGGGTCGCGCAGGCCCGCCGGCCGGGGGATCGCCTGCAGGCGGCGAACGAGGCGGCGGCCGGCAGCGCGAGTCGGCAGGTTCTCGGCGAAGAGGATCACGCCGGCCAATTCGCCCGCGCGAATCATCCGCCTCAACCCCGGTGGCACCTCGGCCCCCTGGAAGCCGGCGACGACGCGCTGGCCGGCGAGCTCGGAGAGACCCAGCCGCGACGCCGCGCTGGGCTCGGGACCAGAGCCGTCGCCGAGCGTCGCCCCGAAGGCGAACGCCCCAACCGCGAGCCCGCAAACGGCACCGGCCGCAATCCGCCTGCGCCTGACCGTCGCCATCAACACGTGTCTGAGCTCATGCCCCCCTATGGGTGGGAAAGCTCAGACACGCCCCTGGGGCAGGCGTCCGGAGCGGCGCCTAGCCTTGCGCGCAAGTGGCCTCCCTGATCTCATTCGACGAAGCTCTGGCGCTCGGCGAGCTGACCGGCCGCGAGGAGATCGGCGACCTGGTCGAGCGCGCCTGGCAGGTGCGCCGCGAGAACTTCGGGGACTCGACCGACATGTGCTCGCTGGTCAACGCGAAGTCCGGCGGCTGCGCGGAGGACTGCGGTTTCTGCGCGCAGTCGCGCTACGCGGAGGCGGACACGCCGATGCACGCGATGATGGAGCCCCAGCAGATCCTCGAGCACGCGCGGGCGGCCGAGGCGGCTGGCGCGCACCGCTTCTGCATGGTCACCCAGGGCCAGGGCCTCTCCAAGCGCGACTTCGAGAAGATCCTCGAGGGCGCGAAGCTTGTCGCCGAGCAGACCAACCTGAAGCGCTGCGCCTCGATCGGCCACATGTCGGCCGATCGGGCGAAGAAACTGCGCGAGGCGGGAATTCAGCGGGTCCACCACAACGTCGAGTCCGCCCGCTCCTACTACCCGGAGGTCTCCACGACGGTCCGCTACGAGGGTCGGCTGCGAACGATCGAGGCGGTCAAGGAGGCCGGCCTGGAGACCTGCGTCGGCGGCATCCTCAACCTCGGCGAGTCGCCGCGCCAGCGGGTCGAGATGGCCTTCGAGCTCTCCGAGCTCGACCCTACCTCGGTGCCGATCAACCTGCTCAACCCGCGCGAGGGGACCAAGTTCGGCGACCGGCCGCTGATGGACGCCTGGGAGGTCGTCAAGTGGGTGGCGATCTTCCGCCTGATCATCCCGGGCGCGCTCTTCCGCCTCTGCGGCGGGCGGGTCGAGAACCTCGGCGAACTGCAGCCGCTGGCGGTAAAGGCGGGGCTGAACGGGGTGATGATGGGGAACTTTCTCACCACCCTGGGCGCCGAGCCCGAGGAGGACCGGGCGATGTTCGAGGAGCTCGGCCTGAACGTCGCCCGTCAGCCCGACAACGGCGCCAACCCGCGCCCCGACAACCGCGACGGCTGGCTCGACGGCGAGACGCCGGCGACGCCGATCGACGAGCTGATCGACCGCCAGGACGAGGCCAACTTCTGGGACCCCTCGACCCAGCTGCGGGTGATCAAGAAGGTCAAGAAGCCGCCGCCGTACCCGGCTTCGAACACCCCCTCGGCTGCATGACCGACGTCGCAGAGCGGCTGGAGGAGCTTCGCGACAGCGGGCTCCACCGGCGACTGCGGCTTGTCAGCGGCCCGCAGGGCCCTCGCGTGACACTCGACGGGCTGCCGGTCATGCTGCTTTGCTCGAACAACTACCTGGGGCTGGCCGACCACCCCCGGGTGCGAAGCGCGGCGGCGGAGGCGGCGATGCGCTGGGGAGCCGGCGCCGGCGCCTCGCGGCTGATCTCAGGCAACATGGAGCCGCACCGCCGCCTGGAGGAACGCCTGGCCGAGTTCAAGGGCTACGAGGCGGCGCTGCTCTTCGGCTCGGGCTACCTGGCAAACACCGGCACGATCGCGGCGCTGGCGGGGCGAGGCGAGGCGATCTTCTCCGACGAGCTCAACCACGCCAGCATCATCGACGGCTGCCGCCTCTCCCGGGCCGAGACCTTCGTCTACCGTCACGGCGACGTCGAGCACCTCGCCTGGGGCCTGCGCGAGGCCGGGGGGCGGGCATCCCTGATCGTCACCGACGGCGTCTTCTCGATGGACGGCGACATCGCGCCCCTGGAGGACCTCGCGCGGCTTGCCCGCCGCCACAAGTGCCGGCTGATGGTCGACGAGGCCCACGCCACCGGCGCGCTCGGACCGGGCGGGCGCGGCTCGGTCGCCGCCGCCGGCCTCAGCGGCGAAGTCGACGTGGTGATGGGCACGCTCGGCAAGGCGCTCGGCTCCTACGGAGCCTACGTCTGCACCAGCCGCGAGCTGACCGAGTACCTCGTCAACACCGCACGGCCGTTCGTCTTCTCCACCGCCCCGCCGCCAACCGTCGTCGCCGCGAGCCTGGCAGCGCTGGAGCTGCTCGAGGCCCATCCGGACAGGGTCGAGCGCCTCGGCGCCAACGCGACGGCGCTGCGCACGGCACTCGCCGCCGAGGGGCTCTCCGTGGGCGACTCGGCAACTCAAATCGTGCCGGTCGCGGTCGGCGACGCAGGCACGACGATGGAGCTCTGCGAGCGGGTGCTTGGGCGGGGCGTCTTCGCCCAGGGCATCCGCCCGCCGACCGTGCCCGAGGGCTCCTCGCGCCTGCGCTTCACCGTGATGGCGACCCACCGCGCCGGCGAGCTGAAACAGGCCGCAAAGCTGGTCGGCGCCGCGGCGCGCGAGATCGGCGTCGCCGCAGAGCCCGTGTCCGCCGCCGCCTGAGCCGTTGGCCGGCGTGTTCGTCACCGGGACGGGGACCGAGGTCGGCAAGACCGTGGTCGCGGCCGTCATCGCCCGCATCATGGCCGCGGAGGACAGCTCCGTCGCCGTCTTCAAGCCCGCCGTAACCGGCCTAGACCCCGAACAGCCCGCCGATGGGCCGGAAACCGGAGCCCGAGTCCGGTTTCCGGCCCATCGGCGGGATCATGAGGTACTGCGGATCGCGGCCGGGTCAGAACAGAGTGACGAGGAGATCGCGCCCTACCGCTACGGGCCGCCGGCATCGCCGCATCTCGCCGCGGCCCTTGCCGGCGAGGAGATCGATCCTGAGCGCCTGCTCGCTGCCGCCCGTGCCGCGGCAGCCAGCGCCGATGTGCTCGTCTGCGAGGGAGTCGGCGGCCTGCTCGTCCCGCTGCGCGGCGACTACCTCGTCCGCGACCTCGCCGCCGACCTCGACCTGCCCCTCGTCATCGCGGCCTCCCCGGCCTCGGCACGATCAACCACACGCTGCTGACGATCGAGGCGGCTCGGGCGGTCGGCTTGGAGGTCGTCGCCATCGTCCTCACCCCCTGGCCGGCAGAGCCAACCGCGATCGAGCGCTCGAACCGCGAGACGATCGAGTCGCTCGGCGAGGTGGAGGTCGCGACGCTGGGGCAGATCGACCTGGACGACCCCGGCAACTGGAGCGTCGAGTGGCGCTTTATGCGTCACATGGGCACATAAGTCGCCACGCTCAGCTGGAGACGATCACGTCGAGGCTCGCCGGGGTCAACTCGACCTCGAAGCCGGCATCCCGCGCGACGCCGGCAACCTGCTCGGGGTCATGTGGCTCGGACCTGGCGAGCAGGAGGGCACGGGCGACTTCCCCCCGTACCGCCTTGGCCATGTGGGATACCGCCTTGCGTTCCCCTCCCTCCTCGCGAAAGGCCCGCACGGCGAGCAGCGTCGCCCGCTTCGGCTTCCACGCCGCGACGTAGGGGCCCGACCGCATGTCGACGATCGTCTCGCGGGGGTCGTCGGGCAGCGCCGCCCGCAGCGAGTCCCGCCACCAGGCTGCGAGCGGACCGATCCCGTCGAGCTTCGTCGAGGGAGGAAGCCGATAGCGAGGGATGCGGTCCCCGGGCCGGACGAATCCCCAGAGAGCGCTCGCGATAAGGACGCGCTTCGCCGCTCGCCGCCTGGCGGCTGCCGGCAGGCCCGGCAAGTCGAGGCACTGGTAGAGGACGCCGGTGTAGACCTCGGCGGCCGCTGCGGCCGGTGCTCCTTGCAGATCCGGGTCCAGCCTCTCCAGCAACTCGGCCCGCCGCTCGCTCAGCTCCGTGGCGAAGACGAGCGAATCGAGGTCGACGGGCGCGCCGCCGTCGGGCTCGGCCTTGCCTTCGGAGGGCGGCAGCAGGATCAGCATCGGGGCAACGTTTCAGGCCGCGGGCCCGGCGCAGATGCTCATCGCGTGGCCGAGGGCGTCGACGAATTCCTCTGGGGACGCTGCCGCGAAGCTGGTCCCACCGCAGCCTGGAAGATCGCACCGGTGACCGCGACGCCCAGGAAGGAGAGCGTGTAGCCGTTGACCGTCCACTCGAGGCCGGAGCTCAAGCGGGTCCCACGGCCAGTTGCCCCCAAGACGCTAATCACAGAGCAGGATGGTCCTCCCGCCGGTATGGCCCCGGCTTGGGGCGCGGCGCGCCGCCGGGGAAGGCGAGCCGCAGGATCGTACGCTGCACCATCCCGAGCTGCTGCCCGAAGGGACCGCTGTTGTAGGGGAGGCCGTAGCGTTCGCAGACCTGCTTCACCTGCGGCGCGATCTCAGCGTAGCGAGTGCTCGGCAGGTCCGGGAAGAGGTGGTGCTCGACCTGGTAGCCGAGGTTGCCGCTGGCGACGTGGAAGAGCGCGCTGCCCTCGATGTTCGCCGCCCCGGTCAGCTGCCGCACGTACCAGCCTCCGCGGCTCTCGTCCTCGACCTCCTCGGGCTTGAACGTGTGGGTCTGGTCGGGGAAGTGGCCGCAAAAGATGATCGCGTAGGCCCAGACGTTGCGGACGATGTTCGCCGTCGCGTTAGCCGTCGCCGCGGCCCGGTAGGAGCTCCGGCCGCCGCCGAGAGCGCGCTTCAGGACTCCGGCCAGCCCGCCGCGGCGCCCGCCGCCGCCGCGAGCCTCGAGGCCCGCGTCGAGGGCGGCCATGGCCAGGCCGCTCAGCAGCGGCCAGGCGATGTAGTCCTTGACGATCTGGCTCTTCGCCTTCTCGCGGATCCCGGCCAGCTCGCGCTTGACCTGCGCCTTTGACTTGCGGCCCGTGCGGATCGCCTCGAAGTCGAGGTCGTGGAGCGCCACCCCCCACTCGAAGAACGCCATCAGCAGCAGGTTGTAGAGCGGCTGGGCGAGATAGACCGGATGCCATTTCTGCTGCGGGTCGATCCGCATGATCTCGTAGCCGAGGTCCTTGTCCTTGCCGAGGATGTTGGTGAAGGTGTGGTGGACGTAGTTGTGGGAGTGCTTCCAGGCCTCGGCGGTCGAGGCCGTGTCCCAGTCCCAGGTCGAGGAGTTGATCTGGGGGTCGTTCATCCAGTCCCACTGGCCGTGCAGGACGTTGTGGCCGATCTCCATGTTCTCGAGGATCTTCGACATCGAGAGCGTCGCCGTGCCGGCGATCTTGGCGGGGCGGTAGCGGGCGCCGAGCAGCAGCACGCGTCCCATCACCGCAAGGCGGCGCTGCATCGCGATCATGCTCTCGATGTAGCGCCGGTCGCGTTCGCCGAGGTCGGCGAAGGTCCGGTCGCGGATCTCGTCGAGCTCGGTGGCCAATTCCTCGAGCTGCTCCTCGGAAAGGTGCGCGAGCGGGCTCTCGACCTCAACAGTCGTTGCGTTCATCGTCTTCCTTTCGTCGGTTTCAAAGCGCGATCTCGATCGGTCCTTCGGGGGCGTTGACGCAGGTGCGGATCATCTCTCCCTCGCTGCCGTGGACCTTGCCGGTGCGCAGGTCGCGCACCTCCCCCGTGCAGAGCTTGCCCACGCAGGTGTGGCAGATGCCCATCCGGCAGCCGAAGGGGAGCGTGGCGCCCGCCTCCTCGCCGCCGACGAGGATCGGCGTGCCGCTGTCGCAGCCCGCCTCGACGCCGCTCTTGAGGAACCGCACGCGGCCCCCCTCGCCCTCGCCGGGCTCGCCGCCGATCACCGGCTGGAAGCGCTCCATGTGGAGCAGGCCGGGATCGCCGTCGCGCTCCCAGTGCTCGCTCATCGCGTCGAGCATCGCCGCCGGGCCCGAGAGGAAGGCGTGGCGCTCGCGCCAGTCGGGGCAGAGCCGGTCGAGGTCGGCGGGGCCGATCCGGCCCTCGCTTGCCGGTGATCCGCAGGTGCAGGTCATAGCCCTCGTGGGCGTCGCCGATCTCGCTCAGGAGGTCGGCGAAGATCACGTCCCTCGACCTCGCGGGCGGAGTGGACGTGGACTACGTCGGCCAGCGAGTCGCTGCGGTGCAGGCTGCGCAGCATGCTCATGATCGGCGTGATGCCGCTGCCGGCGCTGACGAAGAGCAGCTTGCGCGGCGGCGGGTCGGGGAGGACGAAGGTCCCTTCGACGCCGCCGAGCCGGACGACGTCTCCAGGCCTGGCCTGGCGCACGAAGTAGGGGGAGACCTTGCCCGTTTCGACCAGCTTCGGCGTGATGCTGATGCAGCCGTCCGGACGACCGGGCTCCGAGGTCAGCGAGTAGGCGCGCCAGTGGTGGATGCCGTCGACGACGACGCCGATCCGCAGGTACTGCCCGGGCCGGTGGCCGGGCCACTCGAAGCCGGGCCGGATCAGCACGGTCGCCGCTTCGGGCGTCTCGGCGTCGATGCGCTCGATCCGCCCGCGCAGCTCGCGCGTCGACCAGAGCGGGTTGATCAGCTCGAGGTAGTCGTCGGGCAGGAGCGGGGTGAACAGCGAGCGGACCGCGTGCAGCGTCCTGCGCCTCAGGGGCGGGACCTTCGGTGGTGCTCCTCGCTCCGCCATTGATTGATATTTACACAGATCGATGTAGAGGTTTGTGTGTCAAGTCGCACGCTCGGCCGCTGCCGCCGGACAGCGGGCTAGGGTCGCTCTACCCGATGTCGGCCGATTACGCTCAGCTCGACCGCGACCATCTCTGGCACCCGTTCACGCAGCAGCAGGCGTGGTGCGAGGAAGAGCCGCTGCTGATCGAGCGCGGCGAGGGGTCCTACCTCGTCGACGACCGGGGGCAGCGCTACCTGGACGGGGTCTCCTCGCTGTGGTGCACCGTCCACGGCCACCGGCACCCGGGAATCGACGCCGCGGTGACCGATCAGCTCGGCAAGGTCGCGCACTCGACCATGCTCGGCCTCTCCCACCCCGGCGCGGCCGAGCTCGCCGGCCGCCTCGTCGACCTCGCGCCGGCAGGCCTCTCTCGCGTCTTCTACTCGGAGTCCGGCTCGACCGCGGTCGAGATCGCGCTGAAGATGGCCTTCCAGTACCAGCAGCAGCGCGGCGGACAGCACGCCCGCCGCACCTCCTTCGTCCACCTGCGCGAGTCCTACCACGGCGACACGATCGGCTCGGTATCGGTCGGCGGCATCGACCTCTTCCACTCCACCTACCGGCCGCTGCTCTTCCAGGCGCACGCGGCCGAGCCCGGCGAGGCTGCCGACCTCGAGCGGGTCCTCGCGGTCCACGAAGAGGAGATCGCCGCGGTGATCGTCGAGCCGCTGGTGCAGGGCGCGGCGGGGATGCTGCTCCACCCCCCCGGCTATCTGCGCGCCGTGCGCGAGCTCTGCGACCGCTTCGGCGTGCTGCTGATCTGCGACGAGGTGGCGACCGGCTTCGGCCGCACCGGGACGATGCTCGCCTGCGAGCAGGAGGACGTCGCTCCCGACCTCCTCTGCCTTGCCAAGGGCCTCACCGGCGGCTACCTGCCGCTGGCGGCAACGCTGGCGACGGAGGGCATCTACGAGGGCTTCCTCGGCGCCCCCGAGGAGTACCGCACCTTCTTCCACGGGCACACCTACACCGGCAACCCGCTCGCCTGCGCCGCCGCGCTGGCCAACCTCGACGCCTTCGAGGACGAGGACACGCTGGGCCGCCTGCAACCGAAGATCGAGCTCTTGCGCGATCTGCTCGACGAGGTCGAGGCGATGCCCGAGGTGTCGGAGGTGCGCGCCCGGGGCGTCATGGTCGGCATCGACCTCGGCGAGCACGACCCCGCCCTGCGCATGGGCCACAGGGTCACCCTCGAGGCCCGCAAGCGCGGCGCGATCGTCCGCCCCCTCAGCGACGTCGTCGTGCTGATGCCGCCGCTTTCGATCTCCGAGGGGGAGCTGCGCAGCCTCGTCGCGATCGTCGGGGAGTCGATCACAGCAGCGTGCGCGTCCGCTCCCCAGCTGGCCCAGGCCGCTTAGGCGCGCGGGTCCTGTCGTGGGGTAGGGGGGCGCTGCGGGCGGGCGCACGGCGCCCGTCCTCGACCCCCCTACCCCACACCACCCGCGCGAGATGCGGGGTAGGGTCAGAGCTATGGACGAGCGCAGGCGCGGGTCGGCGGAGGCACCGAATCTCGGGGAGCCGAGCGAGCCTCGGCCTGCAGCTTCTGTTGTGCTGCTGCGGCGCGGGGGGAAGCACTCGGAGAGAGCTTTGGAGGTTCTCCTGCTGAAGCGGACCGAGGAGGCTCGATTCATGCCTGGGGTGTGGGTCTTTCCCGGCGGGTCGGTGGACGACGGGGACGGTGAGGACGAAGAGCGGTTCAAGGCCTGCGCGGTGCGCGAGCTGGAGGAGGAGGCCGGGATCGCCCTGCCGGCTGAGGAGGAGCTGATCCCCTTCTCGCGCTGGATCACCCCCGAGGTGGTCTCGCGCCGCTTCGACGCCTGGTTCTTCCTCGCCCTCGCGCCGGCCCACACTCCACCGAAGCCCGACGGCGTGGAGACCACCGACGCCGCCTGGTTCGAGCCCACCCGCGCCCTGGAGGCCCAAACAGCCGGCGAGCTCGTCCTCGCCTTCCCAACCATCAAACAGCTCGAGCTCCTATCGGAGTTCCCCACCGCCGACGCGGCAATGACGGCCCACCGCAACCGCCCGGTACAACCCATCCTCCCCAAGGTAATCGGCTCAGCCGAAGAGCACCGAGTAGTCCTCCCGGGCGACCCCGACTACCCAGCTGACCCAAGCTAAAGGCGAACTCGCATCCCCCGGTCCGCTCTGGGGATCACCGTTACCTGAGACCGCTTCTCGCGCGGGTGGCGTGTGGGAGGGGGGCCGAGAACGGACGCTGTGCGCCCGCCCGCAGGCCCCCCTCCCACACGACAGGACCCGCGCGCCAGTCACTCCTCAGGAAAAGGCGCAAGCCCCGCATGCCAAGGCCCGGGTGGATACGTATGGATGCCGCTCTCATCCATCTCCCCCTGCAGCCGCCTGAACAGCTGCCCGGCGTTCTTCAGCGCCGCTTTCAGCTCCTCCTCGCTGCGCTCGCGCAGGTGCCAGAGGAACCAGAGCTGGCGGTCGTTGATGCCGAAGTCGACCTCGCCGGTCATCGTCGTCGTCCACTCGAGGAAGCCGGGGCTGAAGAGCTCGCGCAGGGCGACCGGGTCGTACTCGCTCGGCACCGTGGCAAGGAATCGCCTGTTGAAGTCGATCGACTCGAACTCGACCTTGCGGGCGAAGCGCTGGGTGACGTGCTCGTGGCCCTCGATCGACTCGACGTTGAAGGCGGGGACGACCTGGGCGAGATCGGGCATGTGCGCCTTGCAGAGGAGCGCGGTCGGCAGGACCGCCTTGCTGAAGAGGCTGCCCGTCTCCCGTTCGTCTGCGTCGCAGCAGGAGCCCCAGAAACCCTCGGCGAGCTGCCCGGTGAGCCGGTTGGTCCCCCCCACGCAGAGGGCCACCGGGCCGTCTTTTGGGTTGATCCCCCCTACCGGCTCGTACGTCAGCTCGTGCCGCTCGCCGTACCGGCGCACCGCCTCGGCCCACTCCTGCGCTTCCTGCTTGGCACCCATCGCCGCCGATCCTAGGCAGTTGGCCGGCCGGCCAAGTAGGATTCGCCCATGACTTGGGTTCTCATAGCCGTGGTCGCGCTGATCGTGATCGCGGTCCTCTACTTCATCGCGAAGCGCAACTCGATCATCGCCTCGCGCAACCGTGTCGACGAGTCCTGGAGCGGGATCGACGTGCAGCTGAAGCGCCGCCACGACCTCGTCCCCAACCTGGTCGAGACGGTCAAGGGCTACGCCGAGCACGAGAGCCAGACCTTCGAGAGGACGACCCAGGCACGGGCCGAGGCGATGGCCGCCGAAAGCGTCGAGGACACCGCCAAGGCGGAGCAGAAGCTGACCCAGGCGCTGGCCGACGTGCGCGCGGTCGCGGAGAACTACCCCACCCTGCGCGCCACCGAGAACTTCCAGCAGCTCAGCCGCAACCTCTCCGAGCTGGAGGACGAGATCCAGGCCTCGCGCCGGATCTACAACTCCAACGTCATGGCCTACAACACCGACATCGAACAGTTCCCCGGCTCGGTCATCGCCAAGCAGGGCGACTTCACCGCCCGCGAGTTCTTCGAGATCGAGGATCCGGCCGAGCGCGAGCCCGTCTCGGTCAGCTTCAGCAAAGACTGAGCCGATTAAGATTTCAGCATGACCACGGCGACCGAAGCAAAGCTCTGGATCTGCGAGAGCTGCGGCTTCATCTACGACCCCGCGATCGGCGACCCCGACGGCGGCATCCCGCCCGGCACGGCCTTCGAGGACATTCCCAAGGACTGGTTCTGCCCGGTCTGCGGAGCGCGCACCTCCGACTTCCGTCTGCTGGAGCCCGGCGAGGCCTAGGCCCGCAAGGGGGGCCCGTGACGCACGATTACGACTGGATAGTCGTCGGATCTGGCTTTGGCGGCTCCGTATCGGCGCTGAGACTCGCCGAGAAGGGATATGACGTCGCCGTGCTGGAGTGCGGCAGCCGCTTCCGCGACGAGGACTTCGCCGAGTCGAACGTACGCCACCCGCGGCGCTACTTCTGGCTGCCGCGCTTCGGCATGCGGGGGGTGCTGCGGATGACCTTCTTCAAGGACGTCTTCATCGTCTCCGGCAGCGGCGTCGGCGGCGGCAGCCTCGGCTACGCGAACACCCTCTACAGGGCGCGACCGGCCTTCTTCGACGACCCCCAGTGGCGCGAGCTGGGCAACTGGGAGCGCGAGCTCGCCCCCCACTACGACACGGCAGAGCGCATGCTCGGCGTGGTCGAGTACGAAGGGATCGGGCCCGCCGACAAGCTGCTGCAGGAATACGGCGAGGAGATCGGCGTCGGCGAGACCTTCACCAACACCCGCGTCGGCGTCTTCTTCGACAAGCCGGGCGTCGAGGTCCCCGACCCCTTCTTCGAAGGCGAGGGCCCGAGCCGGACCGGCTGCATGCGCTGCGGCAACTGCATGGTCGGCTGCCGCCACGGCGCCAAGAACACGCTGATGAAGAACTACCTCTGGTTCGCCGAGAAGCTCGGCGTGCGGATCGAGCCCGAACGCCAGGTGACCGAGATCCGCCCGCTCGGCGCCGCCGACGGCTCCGATGGCTACGCCATTACCAGCGAGCGCTCCGGCTCCTGGCTGCGCAAGAAGCGCCGCACGCAGACCGCCCGCGGCGTGATCGTCGCCGCCGGCGCCCTCGGCACCAACAACCTGCTCGCCAACTGCCGCCACAGCGGTGCCCTGCCGAAGATCTCCGACCGGCTCGGCGACCTCGTCCGCACCAACTCGGAGTCGATCCAGTCGGTCACCGCTCCCGACGACGAGCGCGACTTCAGCCGCTCGGTGGCGATCACCTCGAGCATCTACCCGGACCCCGACACCCACATCGAGGTCGTCACCTACGGCGACGGCGGCGACGCCTTCACGCTCACCTTCACGGCGATGACGGGAGAGGGCACGAAGCTGACCAGGCCCTTGAAGTGGGCGGCGGCGATCGTTCGCCACCCGCTGCGCGCGATGCGGATGCTGATCCCCTACCGCTGGTCGCGGCGGACCGTGATCCTGCTGGTGATGCAGACCGTCGACGCGGCGATGCACTTCCGGCCCAAGCGCAAGCTCTTCGGCGGCGGGGTGCGCCTGACCACCGAACAGGACCCGGGCCGCCCCAACCCGACCTACATCCCCGCTGCCGAGCAGGTGACGCGCTGGTTTGCAAAGCGCATGGGCGGCGTAGCCCAAAGCGCGCTCACCGAGTCGATCCGCAACATCCCCTCGACGGCGCACATTCTCGGCGGCGCGCCTGTCGGAGCCGACCCCCGCAGCGGCGTCGTCGACGCCGGCAACCGCGTCTTCGGCTACGAGAACCTGCTGGTTTGCGATGGAGCGGCGATCCCCGCCAACCCCGGCGTCAACCCGAGCCTGACGATCACCGCCAAGGCCGAGCACGCGATGAGCCTGATCCCTCCGAAGGAAGGCGCCGAGCCGGGCCGCCTCCCGGAGGCGGCCCGGCCGGCGGGGGCGCCGGGGCCGGGTCCCCGGGCCGGCCTTCGGCCGGGAGCTCCCGGGGACCCGGCCCCGGCGCCCTGACAGTCTCGCCGCCGAAGTAGGGCTTGCTCAGCTGCTCAGCCGGCCTCAGCCAGGCGCTTAGCTACGTAATCCCAGTTGACGACGTTCCAGAAGGCGTCGATGTAGTCGGGGCGCTTGTTCTGGTACTTGAGGTAGTAGGCGTGCTCCCAGACGTCGCAGCCCAGCAGCGGCACGCTGCCGTCGGAGATCGGCGAGTCCTGGTTGGGGGTGGAGACGACGGCGAGGCCGGAGTTGTCCTTGACCAGCCAGGCCCAGCCGGAGCCGAAGCGGGCGATGCCGGCGTTCTTGAACTCGTCCTTGAAGGCCTCGAAGGAGCCGAAGGTCTGCTCGATGCCCGCCGCCAGGTCGCCGCCGGGCTCGCCGCCGCCCTCGGGGCTCAGCATCTCCCAGAAGAGGGTGTGGTTGTAGTGGCCGCCGGCGTTGTTGCGGACCGGGCCCTGCTTGTCTCCGGGCAGGCTGGAGAGGTTGCGCAGCACGTCCTCGACCTCGCGGTCTGCCCACTCGGTCCCCTCCAGGGCCGCGTTCGCTTTGTCGACGTAGGCCTGGTGGTGCTTGTCGTGGTGCACGCGCATCGTCGCCTCGTCGATGTGGGGCTCGAGCGCGTCGTAGGCGTAGGGAAGGTCGGGAACCGAAAATGCCATCTGGGCGTCTCCTCTTTGGTCGGACTGGACGGTTTGCTAAGCCTGGACCGGAGCCTAGCGCGGCGGGAGCCCTAAGCTGGGGCTCGTGGAGATCGACGAAGCGAAGCTCTGGCGAGAGTTCGCAGCCTCCCGCGACCCGGCGATCCGCGAGGAGCTGGTCAAGCGGAACATGGACTTCGCCAAGCGACTGGCCCTGCGCTACCGCGGAGCCAGCGAGTCCTTCGACGACCTGCTCCAGGTCGCCAACCTCGGCCTGCTGAACGCCGTCGACCGCTTCGACCCCGAGCGCGGCATCCCCTTCACCGCCTTCGCCTCGCCGACGATCCTCGGCGAGCTGAAGCGCCACTTCCGCGACCGCGTTTGGACCGTACGGGTGCCCCGCGGCCTGCACGATCGCATGGCCGAAGTCGACAATGCGATCACCGAGCTGACCAAGCAGCTCCAGCGCTCGCCCTCTGTGGGCGAGATCGCCGAGCGCCTGGAGCTGGAGCAGACCGACGTGCTCGAGGTGCTGGAGGCCAACCACAACCGTCGCCCGCTCTCGCTCGACCGTCCGGCCGGGGGCGACGAATCCGAAGAAGCGCCCCCGTCGGACTGGATCGGCGCCGAGGACGAGCGCTTCGAGCTGATCGAGGGCAGGGTCGCCCTCGACTCCGCCCTGCCCTACCTGGAAGAGCGCGAGCGCGTCGTCCTGCGACTGCGCTTCGTCGAGGACATGACCCAGTCGCAGATCGCGGAGCAGATCGGCCACTCCCAGATGCACGTCTCGCGCATCCTGCGCCGCGCCCTGGCACGCATCCGCGAGAGGATCGAGGAGGAACGGGGACTCGACGAAGAGGGCGGAAAGGGGGCTTAGGCGCCCCGGATGCCCGCGAAGCGGACGACCAGGTAGTCGCCGTCCTCGGACTCGTCAACGGTGAGCTCGTCGGCGAGCGCCTCCAGGGAGCCGCCGACCTCGGGGACCTCGAGCTCGCGGCGGATCCGCCCCGCGGCGCCCTTCTCCATCGGGCCCAGGCGGAGCTCGAGCCCGGCCTCGCTCTCGCCCAACCCGACGCGGACGCAGCCGTCGGCGAAGCGGCCCGGAGCCGCCACCGCTATCGCGTCCGTGACGAGGACCGCGTCGGCCAGGCGCTCCACCGAGATCGCGGCGCGCGGCAAGGGCGCCGACGAGGTTGGCGAGCACCGGTTCGAGCAGCTCCGCCCGCCCGACCGTGACCTCGGTCGCGGTCACCTCCGGCACCAGCTTCTGCTCGCCGGGCGCGCCGTTGGTCCCGCCGCCTCGCAGCGGCACGCGCATCATCACCTCCGTGCCTCGATCGAGACCGCCGGAGATGCTGAAGCTGCTGGATAGGGCGGCGATCAGCGAGAGGCCGAGTTTGAGGCTGTCCCTGTCGGAGTCGGCCGCGGGGCTGATGCCCGAGCCGCTGTCGCGGACGGTCACGGTGAGCCCCTCATCGTCGGGCTCGGCCTCGACCAGGAGTGGGCCGTCGCCGTTCGGATAGGCATGGACGACGACGTTCGTGCAGGCCTCGGTGACCACGGTCTTCAAGTCGGCCAAGCCGGCCTCGTCCATCCCGATCTGCTCCGCCATCCCGGCCAGCGCATGGCGGATGACCGCCACGTTCTCTGCCTTGGCGGGAAGCTTCATCTGAAGCCCCTTGGGACTCTCGCTAGTGGTCGTGCCGTTTGCCATTGACTACTTCCCGCCGAGCGATCGCGGTCTCCGCGGCTTCGAGCATAGCCGCCCGCCGTTGGCAATCCCGGTACCCGACGGTCGCGGCGACAAAACCGTGGGCCCCTCAGGCGGCGCTGCGCGCGAAGCGAACGAGCGCCTGATCGGGGTCGACGAACACCTCACCGCGTACGAAGCTGCCGCCCCGCAGCTCCCAGATCCAGGCCGCCGGCATGTCGCGGATGCCCAGCTCGCGACTGCGCACGTAGACGCGGCCGAGGACCAGCAGGCGGTCGCCGCGACGCTCCACACGACCGGGGGTGATCAGCAGCTCTTCCCACACCTTTTCGACGTCCGTGAGGTAGTCGCGCAGCCCCTGGCGACCGCGGTAAGGGCTCTCGCGCCCTGCCTCCCCGCCGGTGACCGAGACGAACTCCATCTGCTCGGAGCAGAGCTCGACTATGGCGTCCCCGTCGCGCTCGTTGAAGGCTTGAAAGAGGCGCCCGACCAGCGCCTCCGGCGAGTCAGTCATCGCCGTCCGCCCGGGAGATGGCGAGAATCGCCGCGTCATCGTCGAACGATCCTTCGGTGAAGACGTGCAGCGCCCCCTCCAGCCGCTGAACCACATGTGCCGGGCTGCTGGCGCCGGCGAGGTGCATGCGCAGGCGCTCCTCGCCGAAGCGGCCTTCGTCCCCCTCCGCCTCGGTGATCCCGTCGGTGACGATGACGAGCTGCTGGCCCACCTCGACCTGGCTGTAGCAGATCTGCCACCCGCCATCGGCAAACGCCCCCAGCACTGGATCGGCGGGGGCGATCTCGCTCACGCTTTCCCCGGCCACCAGCAGCGGGGGCAGGTGCCCGGCCACCGCGATCCGGACAGGCAGGCTCGGGTCCTCGCTGAGCGCCAGCGCCGCGACGCTGCAGAGCGCCGCGCCGCGCCGCGCGAGCAGCGCCCGGTTGAGGGCGGCCAGAGCCGCGACGGGGTCGTCGGTGAGGATCGCCGCGGTGCGCAGCGTGTAGCGGGCCAGGGCGGTGACCGAGGCCGCCTGGGCGCCGCGACCGGTGACGTCGCCGACGACGAGCATCCAGCCGCCGCCGATGCGAAAGGCGTCGTAGAAGTCCCCGCCCACTTCGTTCTCGGCGCCCGCGGGCCGGTACATGGCGGCCAGCGACCAGCCGGGAATGTGGGGTAGCGGCGGCGGCAGCAGGCCGCGCTGGAGCGTTTCGGCGATCTCCCCTCGAGCCGCTTCGACACGCTCGAGGTCGGCGAAGAGCCCGCTGTTGTCGAGTGCGAGCGCCACGCGACCGGAGAGGATCCAGGCGAACTGGGCGTCGCGGCGCCTGTAGCGCCGGCCAGACCAGCCGACGCCGAGGGTAAGGGCTCCCGTCACCCTCCCCCGAGCCTTGAGGGGAACGGTGATCGCCGAGCGCACCTCGAGGCTGCGCAGGAACTCGAGGTCCGCGCCCTCGTCGTGTGCGATCTCGCGCAGGTCGGCCTCGGTCATCCGCTCGAAGAAGCGCAGCTGGGGCGTCGACTCCCCCTCGTCGAACACCATCCGCTCCGGAATCGACGGCTTGCGTTGCAGCAGCCCCTGCTCGGCGTGCGGGCCGACACCAGGCGCCACCCGCACCGCGACGCGCCGCACGCTCCCGCCCTCGATCACGTCGATCATGCAGAAGTCGGCCAGCGCCGGGACGATGACGTCGCAGATGGCTTCGAACGTCTCCTCCAGCGAAGCGGCGGCCTCGGACACCTCCGCTACTTCGGCAAGCACCAGGAAACGGCGCTGGACACGCCGTCCTTCGACGGTCAAGACGGCGAGGTAGACGCAGGCGGCGGCGAGCGCCGTAACCAGAATCGCCATGGCGATCAAGTCCATTCAACCGACTCTATGTTCGATTGCAGCGAGGGTCCAGCACGGGCTCGCGCGCAACGCATCGAGGGCCGGTTCCTCGGCGCCTACGGGGATGCCCGCAAGGCCCTGGCGGACGCGCGCGGCACGGTGCGGGCGTCGCCGCCGGTCCAGGAGTTGAAGCGGTACCAGGACGGCTTCGCTTCGTAGTCGGCGGTGAGCAGGCCGGCCGAGTCGCAGAACTGGCAGGAGCCGGGCGCGTCGGTCCAGGAGAACCACCAGACGCCGCCGATCCGCCAGCGGTTGCGGTTTTCGCTCAGCATCGCGAAGGCCCGGTCCAGTTCGCGGGCCTGACCGCGAGGGCCACGCTCCCAGCGGGACTCGAACCCGTCGGACCCCCAACCGAGCTCGGTCACGTAGAGCGGCGTCTCGCTGTCACCGTAGAACCCCATCACCCGGCGCAGGGCTTCTATCTGGCCGAACATGGTGCCCGCGTCGGCGACGTAGGGATGAAGCGCGACCCCGTCGAAGTGACGCTCGATCCCGGGGGTTTCGTAGACGCCGGCGAGGAAGGCGTCGGATGCTATGTTCGGCGGGATCTGCAGGGGGCGCCCGAAGAGCCCGCCCATGATCACCGTCGAGCCGGGGTCGAGGCGGTGCAGCAGCCGGCCCGAGATGCGAATCAGCCGCGCGAACCTCTGCGGATCCGGCTGGCGGGAGAAGGTGACGATGTTCTCCTCGTTCCAGATCTCCCACTGGCGAACCGGGGTCCGGGGCAATTCGCGGTTCTCGCGCCAGAAGCTGCCCTTCGGTCCGTAGCGCAGAACCGCGGCGCGCAGGAAGCGAAGCCACTCCCGTCGCTGCCGGGCGCTGGCAACCGGCTCCCCGCCCAGCCGCGGCGAGATCCAGTCAGGACTCCCCCAGACGAAGAAGTAGATGGTGATCCCGTGCGCAGCCGCGTGCCCGACCTGTTCGTCCAGCCACGACCATTCGGGGCGGCGGCGGTCGGCGGCATCGGGCACGATCCCGGCCCAGTTCAGCGGTATGCGCACGCTCGTGATCCCCGCTTCCCGCATCAGCTCGTAGTCGGTCTCGTCGGTGGCGTTCTGCGGAGACATGCCGATGAAGCCAGGCGGCGGCGCAGGCGTCAGCGATCCCGCCATCGCGGGGGCGAGCGCCAGCAGCGCCGCGGTCAAGAGAACGATCAGGAGCCTGCGCACGAGAGAACCTGACATTGTGCCTTGTCAGACGGCCGGCCCCTAGGACGGCATCTGTCCGCTATTCTGCCCATATGGCTAAACAAGTGACCGCTACCGACGCAAAGGCAAGGATCTTGCGCCTCTTGGACGAGGCTGCAGCGGGCGAAGAGATCGAGATCACCCGTCATGGCCGTGCCGTGGCCCGTCTCATGCCCCCCTCCGGCGCACGCTCGTTGAAGGGGTCGTTCAACGGCGTTGCGATGACCGCGGTCGACGAGGAGCAGTTGTTCTCGACCGACGAGCGCTGGAACGCCGCGTAGGCGTGGGGGCGGTCCTTCTCGACACCCACGTCGTCCATTGGTGGTCAGCGGAGCCGAAGCGAGTCAGCTTGCCTGCGCGCAAAGCCCTGGAGAACGCAGAGGAGCTTGTGGTTGCAGCAATCTCCTGGTATGAGCTGGCGTGGCTGGCAAGGCATGAACGCATCGCCCTCACCGTTCCTGTCCGGTCCTGGCTCGATGGCCTGGCTTCGCAGGTGCGCACGATCGGCGTGACCCCCGCGGTGGCGGACACCGCCGTCGGCCTTCCCGCCTCCTTCCCCGGTGATCCCGCTGATCGATTGATCTACGCGACGGCGATCGAGCACGGGCTCAACCTCGTCACCAAGGACCAAGCAATCCGCGCGCATGACAAGCCGAGCTCGCTGACCGTCTGGTAGCCGGGCGGCCAGGTGAAACATCGGGGGCGATCGGATTGACTCGTGCCTGCAGGCGGGTTGAAGGGTGCCTCGCATCACTCCCTGCATCACAGATGTCCCGCCGAGCCTCGGACCGGTGGAGGGATGCGTTCTGGGCGGCATCCCCGACGTCTGGCCTAAGCCATGCGCCCCATAATCCGCCCAAGGACTTCTAGGTTACATCTGAGGCGTCGCGCTTTTTCGCTTTTAGGAAAAGTCCGAGGCCCGCTCTGGCAAGATTCGCATTCGGTTCGGCCTTGAGCGGCGCAACTCGAAATGTCCCCCTGGCGCCCGGTAGAAGTGCATCTAGTACGCAACGCTTCCAGTTGTCGATGTCCTCGTTGCTTGGCGGCGGTCCATAGCCGAGCAATGCGCCTCCCGTGCCAAGTGGGCTTGCGGCCCGCTGCAGGCTGTATCAGACAAATCCATAAAGGCAAGAACATTTGGTACTTCGATAGCTGGTTTCAGCGATCAGCCACGTAAACGTGCCCAGCAGTGGCCGCCGCGCGGCCGACCAGGACAGATGGACCCCCCGCCCCGACCCGCCGTGTTGGGCGAACTTGCAGCGCGCGCCGTAGGTAAGTGGTGTGACTTCTCGCCGATCCTTTTTGATTTTCCCCCGAAGGCCAACCTGTCGAAATGCAGGGGAAGCGAAGCGCTTGAGACCGATCCTCGCTGACAGACAGAGTAGCCAAAGAGGTGGCGCATTGAAGCGTCTCGCCCCCTGGTCGGCACCAGGAACTAGGCGTCGGCGCCTGGAATTTGAGCCTCGGCTGACGAGGTCCGTTTATAAACTCCAGTGAGTGCGTGCCACGCACGCGTACCCGGCTAATGTGTGCCACGCATGCGTCCGATGAGACACCCGTGGATTTCCTCGTCGTAGTGCTCCTAGCGGGGGTCGGAAGTGCCGCCTATCTAACGACCGTCTGGCTTTGCACCGAGTCGAGGGCAATCCGCATTTGCGCCATATGGGCGGTGGTCGGAAGCATTGTGCTAGGCATCGCCACCATCCTGACCACTGCATGCGGCATCGCAGAGAGTCGCTCGGAGATCTTCTACGAGCGTTGCGAAGGATCGGTTCCCTATATCCCGCTGTACGCGATCCCACTGCTACTAGCAGCGCCATTTCTGCGGCGCTACGTGCCTGGTGCCTTGCTGTTGGTGGTGGGCGGCTTTCTGGTTGCGGCGGCGATCGCAATCCCTATGCAATTGCTCTCCGTCTGAGCATACGACGCCGTCGATCTCATCTGATCTCTGATGGCCGGGGCGGCGTACGCTCAATCTTGACTGCAGTCTCCTTCTTCGGCCACCCTGTCCGGGTCGATGATCTCCGTGTCATTGGCTCCGTGGCTGGGACCGGTCGGACTCGATGAGTCGAAGGGCCCACCGCCGAACGTCCCGCCCCAGTGACCTTCCCAGGTGAACCACGGTTCGTCGAACAACCTCGACATCGTGAGTTCGGTCGGGCCGGCTTCACCTGACGCAAGGTCATTGCCGAAGTTGAGTGGACCTATTTCGAGGTTGTAGTCGCCTGGGTGAAAATAGCTTGCGTGAGAGCTCTTCGCCGAGTAGACCGCAGGAGCGACTCTGCCGTCAGCGGTGATGACGTAGTCAAGTGCGCTCGATAGGCACGTTTCGGCGCCGTTATGCTGATTGTAGGTGGCTCGCGCGATCTGGTCGGTGTCGACGTAGTACGCATACTGGACGAACTCCCAGTCGCCCTCGTGCATCCCGAAGTCCGTGCCCCCGGCGTTGATACTGTCGTTGTAGTAGTAGAAGAACCAGTACTGCAGCCAGATGACCTCGCCGTCGGCACTTGGAATCGCAGCACCGTAGACGTGGTTGGCGATCGCCGGTTGGACGTGTCCCCAATTGGCGGCTTCCTCGTTGTCGCCAATCTCGTCGAGAACGTCGCTTTCGCTGAATGCGCGGTTCCCGAGCCATTCCGCATTGAGATCTTCGTAGGGGCTACCTTGTTCGTTGTCCGCGATAACGAACCCCGGAAGTGCTTCATACACGAGATTTTCGTGCCAATCGATGGCTCCCCCCACCGCGTCAGCGAAGTAGTTCTCTTCGGGATGGTAGTAGACGACCGGCTTGTAGCGTTCGAGGAGGTCGTCGGGCGTAGTCGCTTCGGGATCGGCACCAAGCCGGAAGGAGAGGTGGAGGATCCAGTTGTCTTTATTCAGCCAGTTCTCGAGGATCCTGTGTTCCGTCCCCGTAACGGGATCGATCAGCACCAGCTGCATTTCGCCATTGGCAGTCAATCTGCTGCCCGCGATCACTTTTCCGTCCGCAGACCAGGTTGGACCGCCGATATTGGTTGGGCCAAGCTTCGTCCGCGTGCTGCTCGCCAGGTTATAGATGCCGACGGAGTTGACCGACTGACCGGGTTCCGTAAAGAGGAGCACCAACTTGCTCCCGTCCGGTGACCAGTCCAGCCCGCTCCTCTGAGACTGGATGAGGCGGGGTTCGGTCCCGGACATCGTTGTGACCCACACTCCATTACTCGCTTGCCCGTTCGGCCCCTTGGTCGATGAAAACGCCAAGTGAGTGCCGTCCGGCGAAACCGAGAGTTGCGTGATGTCGGGGGAGTTGGGCCAGGCGAAGAGGGGTTCCTTTTCAGTCCCGTCGACGTTGATCTGCCAGACACGGTGGTCATACCTGTCCACGTAGACGATCTTCCCGTCCGGAGTGAAGTCGGGGTCCCGAATTGCTTCGGGTTTTTCGGTGTCGGGGCACACGACTTCTTGCGGGCTGCCATTCGGCTGAGCCGGAATGGCCATGAGGCATTCCATGGGGTTGTCGACATAGACGATGAGAGATCCGTCCCTAGACAGAGCTGGGCTGTGATATTTCTCAATTGCGTGGTGTTCGGTATTTACTTTCTCTCTTTGCACGAGAACCGGGTTTACGCCTGCGGCATTGGTTATCCAGAGTCCGCAGGGCAGTGTCGATGGATCTTCAGTTGACACTTCTTCGCAGCCAAAGAAGACCATTCGTTCCAGGCTGGCCGACCTGAGGGTTTCGAGAAGGGCGGGGAGCGAGAACAGCGAAAGCGTGGTCGTCTGGGTTTCGCTCGCCTGGGCTGCCAGACCTTGGCCGCCGCTGCGATTGGCCGTTACCTGCGCCACCAGATGCTGTCCTTGGTCGGCTTGAGTCAGCTGGTACTGCGCGCTCGTGGCCCCCGGTATCGCCTGGCAAGAGCCGAACTTGGAGGGATCGCTGCTCTGACAGCGATACCACTGGTACGAATAGGAGGTTGGTTCCGAGCCTCCCCAGCTGCCTTTGCTCACTGAGAGCGTCCGGCCGATCCGCGGAGTGCCTTCGACCTCGGGCTTCGCCACAGGCCCGAGTGGGTCAACGACCCAATCCCGCAGCGCCGGCGTCGGATCCACAGCGCCTTCTTCGCCGACGGCACGGGCTTCGAAGTGGTGTGCCCCGGCTTCGAGGTTCGCGTACCCGGGATGTGCGGAGCAGCCCTGCCACGCCTCGCCATCCACTCGACATTCGAAGGTCGTACCGAATTCGTCGGACTCCAGCAGGAACGCCGTGGCCGTCTGGGCAGTGGTGCTGTATGCGCCCTCGGTAATCGTCGTCTCGGGCGCTTTGCCGATCTGGAAATTCTGGCTCGCCGGCGTGGGATCGACGTTGCCCGCCGTGTCACGGGCGCGGACGTTGAAGGCATGCGAACCTTGGCTCAGAGCTTGGTATTCCTTGGGTGAGGAGCAGGCTCCATAGGCTGCCCCATCCATTGAGCATTCGAAGGTCGCCGTGGGGTCGGGTGAGCCGAAGGTGAACGTCGCGTCAGGACTGGAGACTTCGCCGGAGGGGCCGTCTGTGATTGACGTCTCGGGTGGCGTGATGTCGACCAGTCCAGCCCGGAAGTTGTTGAGCGTTCCAGCGCCGCCGTTGACCTCGATACCCGCGTACCCGGTCGTGTTGTCCCAGTCGTTCGCCGTGAGGATCTGGGAGTAGCTTTCGCCTTTCCCTGACCACAGTGTGAGCACCGTCCCGCTCTTGGTCAGACCCAGCGTCGTGCCCACCGGAAGCGAGACATTTGACGCCGAGACGAGGATTTGACGCACCCCGGCGACCCACTTGTTGATCGTGACTGCGTAGCCGCTCCCCGCGACTCCTTCGTAGCGGGCCTCGTATCCCTGCTTAGTCGACGTTGGATTGATCGAGTTGAGCCAAATCGACTGGAATTCACCAGCCCCTCGCGATTCGTTGCCGACGGTCGCGCTGGTGGTCACCGTGCCATCGTCGCCGCTGAAGGAGGTGCCCACCAGATAGGCGCCCGCATCCCCGCCCGAGGAGCCGTAGCCGCGGTAGAACCCCCACCAAACCCCACCTATAGAGGCGGTGAACTGAAACTTGGTCCACTGCGAGGTGGCGAGCGGCACTTCGCTCCGTTCGAAGCTGTCGCGAAGCGGCACGCGATTGACTGCGGTTTCGGCTGAGACGACCTCGACGGTCCTTTCGGCCGGCGTCTCATCAGGGCCGCCAGCGCCCAAGGCCCGGACACGGAAGGTATGGCTTCCCGTGCTTATGCCTCCGTAGGCCTTGGGCGATGTGCACGCCGCGAAGGCTGCTCCGTCGAGTGAGCATTCGAAGCCCGTGGCGCCCTGGCTGCCGCTGAACGCGAATCCGAAGTTCGGCGTCGCAACGCCCGTCGCCGAGCCGTTGGAGATGGAGGTATCCGGGGGTGGTGGATTCGGGTTGCCGGCGCGGAAGTTGTAGTAGGTCCCCTCGTCGCCCTTGACGTCGATCCCGACGTAGCCGCTGCTGTACGTCGTGTCCGTGCTGGAGAGAATCGGGGTGAAGGTCGTCGTTCCGGTCCAGATGACCAGACTCCCAGCCTGCTCGGAGAGCGCAATCGTCGTACCGACGGGAAGAGTGACGCTTTCTTTCGTCGCGAGAACCGTTCTCGTGCCCGAAACCCATTTCGAGAGCTCGACTTTGACTTTGTAGGCCGTCGCCCACCCGGTCCCGGTGAACCTCGCCTCGTAGCCCGACCGGGTCGTTCCCGGGCTCGACGCATTCAGCCAGAGGGCCCCGTACTGACCGCTGACCACCGAACCGGTTCCGACCGTCGCACCTACCAACACGGCGTCTTTTGAGTCGTTGAAGGTCATTCCGTTCCAGTAAGCGCCCGCCAAGCCGCCGCTCGATCCGTAGCCGTGCCATGTAGCGTTCGTCCACGAGCCGCCGATGCTGGTCGTCCATTGACTCTTCGTCCATTTACCGTTCTGAAGCGGCACTTCGTAGCGCTCGAAGTCGTCTAGGACTTTCGTTTTGGTGATGGCTCCGCCGACCAGGCGCCCCACCTTGAAGTCCGACGAACGGCTGAGGTTGCCGCGTCCCTCAATGCCGGCATAGCCGGCCGAGTACGTCGCATCGGAGGCGCTGAGCAGAGAGGTCAGCGAGCCGGGTCCCTTCCAGGCGGTGACGGTACCGCCGGTGTCCGAGATGGCCATTGTGGTGCCGATGCCGATCGCCACTCCTTTGCTCGAGGCGAGTACCGTTTCGGCGCCGTTGACCCACTTGATGAGCTTGACGTTGTAGCCGGAGAACCCAGCTGGTTCCACGGCCCAGCGCAGCTCATAGCCGCTCTTGGCCGCGCCCGGGTTCGGCATGTTCAGCCAAAGGGAGATCCAGCGGTCTTCTCCACCAGGGGAGGTCTGCATCGTGATCGCGGCGGCGCTGTCATCTGTGAAGGTGCGCGGAGTCCAATAGGCGCCGTTCGTCCCGGTGCCGTAGGCATTGGACGGTCCCCATCCCGTGCTGGTGACGTGTCCCGTGCCGGGACCGTTGTAGGCCCACGAAAGCCGCGTCCACGTACCGCTATTCGAAAGTGGGCTTTCGCTGCGTTTCAGGTTGTCGAGGGTCGGGAGGACAGAGATTTCCTCGGCGGTGCCGGCTGCCGCAGGCGGCGCGGCGATACCGAGGACCACGAGGATGAAAAGCGCACTCGCGCAGGCGCGACGCACCCGATCCCGGACCGCCGCAGCAGTCGTACTCCCGCTCATGCTGTCTTCCCTGGACGAACGACAGCAGCGTGATGCGTAAACCTTGCGAGGCTAATCCCGCAGCCCCTAAACGCAGCACCCTTTTCCTTTGGACAGCGAGAAGAGACAAAATGGAGATGGAAGGTTCCGGCTGCGCCTGTGTCCAAGCTTGACGAGGATCGTTCAGCGAAACACGCGATTTCTCTGTGTGAACCCACACGGCCCCCCTCCAGGAAGGCGTCTCCCCAAAACTAAAGTGATTTTAGTTACTCAGAAGACTTCTGGGTATCCTCAAAAGTAGGATTTTCACAACTTTGCCAGTGAAGTGATTGGTCAGGCCTTTGATCGCAGCCCAAGTCAACAGCTTTCGAGAAGAAGTTCGCTAACCCAGGACGGCGGCGTCCTTCTCCTCTTGGGAGAAGCGGCGCATCGTTATCCCGCCGCACCGCTGAAGAACATCCGCTCCTTCGCCTCGGGGCTACCCCCGACGTAGAACGACTGAGCCCAGGAGTCATTCCCATCCCTGAATTTGGGAGGCAGGCGCCCCGGGACTTCCCCCGACTCGTGCGCTCACCAGGTACTGATCCGACGCTCGGCCAGCCGCCCCCTCCGCAGCAAGGCGGCTTCTCCTCGCGCCGCCGCCCCATCGCGCCGATCGCCAGCGTCTTCGAAAGTCGTCGACCAGTCGCTTGCAGCAGTACTCCGAGTAACCGCCATCCTCGGCGCCCAGCAGCCGGTAGCCGGCGACCCTGCAGCCCTGCTTTCGCAGATCGGTCTCAAAGGCGGCGTAGCTCCTGCGTGCCGTGCCTCGCAATCGCTCGATCACGGCCGCAGCCGCTGGCGTTGCCCGCAGCGCAAAGTCCTTGCCCGCCATCGCAGCGGACCTTATTCAGCGCTCGATCAGCTCGCCGCGCCGCAGCTGTTCCACGCCCTCACGGGCCCACTCCTGCCCGAGTAGGTCGCGGTCGTGAAGGAAGGCGGCAAGCGCCTCGCTCCAGCGTCTCGACGGATAACTCTCGCGAACCGTGTCCAGCACCCGCTCGACCTCGATCACGCTGCGCTGGGCGATCTCCACCGGCTTGTGATCCTCGACCCGCTCCAGCAGGCCCTCCGCGAGCCACTTGCGAACCGTCGGCTCGCTTACCTCCAGCCGGTCAGCCGCCTGGGCGACGGACAGGCCTCCCGGCAGGTCGAGCGCTTTCTGGACTCGTGCGCTCAGTGCCTCCACCCGTTCGAGTACCCGCTCGAGCTCCGACTTCGAGACGGAGGCGTTACGCAGCTCGGAGACTGCGTCGGCAAGCTCTTCCGCCTCCAGCCGTGCGAGCGCAGCACGTCGTCGCAGCTGCGTAGGAGCAGTGCCCGAAGACATGAAGGCAGGCTAGCAGATCGTTTCGGAAATGACCATTTTTTCCGCAGCGATACCTTCGCAGCGCATCCGCCTACTCCGCCGGAGCGCCCAGCGCGTCGAGATCGCGGGACCACTCAGCCGTAACGCGCTCATGCTCGGCGCGACGCTCTTCGAGGGCGAGAACCGACGACAGCGGAATCTTCCAGTAGGTCGACCTGGCTCCGGAGGGGTCATCAAGAAGACAAAGAATCAGGCGAAGACTGGGACTAGCTAGGGCGAACTCGGGTTGCATCGATCCGAGAAGCAAGCTGAGTCATCGGGGAAAGTTTTGAACCACCGCCCGGTTTGGCTCTAGAGGGACGAGAAAGCGGATGACGGGATCGAACCTGCGACTCCAAGCTGCATGTCCCCGCACACAAGCGTGCATCACTCCACCAATAGCGCCGCATCACATGTGCATCACAGATTCGGGCGAACCACCCCGCACCGCCACACCGCACGCCTGACGTGGGGCAACAGTGCGGGGTGGTGCTAGGCATGTCGAGTGGATCCTGCTAATCGGGGCGCCCGGATTTGAACCGGGGACCTCACCGACCCGAACGGTGCGCGCTACCAGGCTGCGCCACGCCCCGAGAGCGGCGATTATCCCAGACGGGGCGCGGCGCTAGCGGACCGCCTCGATCGCGGCTTCGATCTGGGCGCGCGCCGGGCCGTCCTGGAGGGTGCGGGTGCCAGCGGGCCCGCTGACGATCGCCGCCTGGCGCGTGCGGATGCCGAGGTCGGTACCGAGCTCTTCGTAGCCTTCGAGCCGCTGCGCGACCGGGCTGCCGGCCTCGCCTTCGCGGTCGAGCTCCTCTTCCCACTCGGCGACGTCGAGTTCGCCGATCGAGCCGGCGAGAGAGGCCATGAACTCGTCGTCGATGCCGAAGCGCTCCGCCTCGTCCTGGTTGCGGAAGAAGAGATAGGTGTACTGCCAGCCGTAGCCCTGCTCGGCCGCCGCCTCGGCGCCGAAGAAGCCGAGCTCGAGCGGGTTCTGCGCGACCGAGTAGTGGCGCATCAGCAGCTTCACGTCGCCCGGCCGGACGTAGCGTTCGACCAGGCCGGGAATCGTCGCGAGGAAGTCCTCGCGGCAGCTGGAGCACTGCAGGTCGTTGAAGACCTGGATCGAGACCGGCGCGTCGGCGGAGCCGAGCCGGTCGCCTTCCTGCGGCATCCCGCCGAAGGTCCCCTGCGCGTCGGCGATGCCGTCGACGCGCACCACGTCGCGGCCCGCCTCCCGGGTCGAGATGTCGACCACGACGTAGCCGAGCGCCAGCAGGGCCAGGCCGAGCGCGAGGATCACCCAGATCCGGCCCCGGCGGGGCATCGGCAGGGTCGCGGGCTCCGCTTCACGGTTCTCGGCGGCGGCCGGCATCCGGTCATTATCGCGAGCCGGGCTCCGCGACCGAGGTGCGGGGCATTTGACACGTCCGGCACGCAGGGGTAAATTCCCTGCTACCCGATTTCAACGACAAGGGAGGTCCGCCGTGGCCAATCACCTCACCCCGTCCGAGCTTGCCGACGAGCTGCACATGAAGCGGCAGGAGGTGATCGGCAAGTGCGTGCGAGATGGGGGTCCCGATCTTCCACGGCCGGATCGACAAGTCCCTCTTCCAGACCTCGCTGCGGAACCTGGACTCGATGAGCAGGGGGCAGCGGGCGGCCTCGCGCCACGTAGTGCTCAACTAGACTTCCTCCCCGCATGGAGCGGGGAACCAAATCGGCCACGCTTGCGGACCTGCTGCCGCTTTCCGCAAAGCTCTACGGCGACGCCCCCGCGGTCCGCTTCAAGCAGGACGGGGAGTGGGTCAAGCGCAGCTTCGACCAGGTCGAGGAGACCGTCCGCTCGCTCTCGCTCGGACTGATCGACCTCGGCGTCGCCAAGGGCGACAAGGTCTCGATCCTCGCCAACACCCGGCCCGAGTGGACCTACTTCGACTTCGCCGCGCTCTCGGTCGGGGCCGTCGTCGTCCCGATCTACCAGACCAACTCGCCGGAGGAGTGCCAGTACGTGCTCGAGAACTCCGACGCCAAGGTCGTCGTGGTCGAGGACGACGAGCAGATGGAGAAGATCCGCGCGGTTCGCGACCAGCTGCCGCTGCTCGAGCACGTCGTGCGGATGACCGGCTCCAGCGACGACGCGATCTCGCTCGAGGACCTCGCCGCGCGCGGCGCCGGCCGCGACGCCGCCGAGTGGGAGCCCGCTGGCAGTCGGTCACGCCAGAGGACATCTGCACCTTCATCTACACCTCGGGCACGACCGGCCCGCCGAAGGGCTGCGTGATCAGCCACGGCAACTACCGGGCGATGCTCGACATGGTCAACGAGAACAGCGTCATCGAGGGCGAAGACGTCACCTACCTCTACCTCCCCCTCGCCCACTCCTTCGCCCTGCTGATCCAGCTCGGCAGCTTCGACCTCGGCGCCACCCTCGCCTACTGGGAGCGCGACCCGCTGAAGATCCTGCCCAACCTGGCCGAGCTGAAACCGACCTACTTCCCGTCGGTGCCGCGGATCTTCGAGAAGATCTACACGGCGGCGACCAGCGCCATGGAGAAAGAGGGCGGCCTTAAAAAGGCGATCTTCAACTGGGCGATATCGGGCCGGCAAGAAGATGCGCGGCGCTCGAACGCGCAGGCCGCGAGCCCGGCTTCCTGCTGCGCAAGCAGTACGAGTTCGCCGACGAGAAAGTCCTCTCCAAGATCCGCGGCCTCTTCGGCGGCAACCTGCGGCTCGCCGTCTCCGGCGCCGCCCCGATCAACCCCGACATCCTGCGCTTCTTCGACGCCGCCGGCGTGCTCGTCCTCGAGGGCTGGGGGATGACCGAGACCTCGACCGCGGCGACGATCTCCACCCCCGACGACTTCAAGATCGGCACGATCGGCAAACCGTTCCCGGGCTGCGAGGTGAAGATCGCCGACGACGGCGAGATCCTGGTCAAGGGCCCCAACGTCTTCCAGGGCTACTACAAGAACGAGGAGGCGACCCGCGAGACGATCGTCGACGGCTGGCTGCACACCGGCGACATCGGCGAGTTCGACGAGGACGGCTTCATCAAGATCACCGGCCGCAAGAAGGACATCATCATCACGGCGGGCGGCAAGAACATCACCCCGGCCAACCTCGAGAACGAAATCAAGCAGCACCCGCTGGTCTCCCAGTGCGTCGTCGTCGGCGACCGCAAGCCCTACCTCGTCGCCCTGGTCACGCTCGATCCCGAAGAAGCGGTCGCCTACGCCAAAGAGCACGGCCTGCCCGAGGATCCCGAGCAGCTGGCGGCCAACGCCGACGTGCGCCAGTCGATCGAAGACCACGTGGCGAAGATCAACGAGAAATTCGCCCGGGTCGAGCAGGTCAAGAAGATCGCGATCCTGCCCAGGGACCTGTCCCAGGAAAGCGGCGAGCTGACGCCGACGCTGAAGGTCAAGCGAGCGGTCGTCGCCGCCAAGCACGAGAACGAGATCGAGAAGCTCTACGCGAGCTGAGGCACGGCGCTAGGACGCCTCGCCGGACTGGCGCAGCAGGGCGGAGGTGGTCTGCTCCAGGACCCGCCGCCAGGCGGACATCTGCTCGGGCTCCTCTTCGGCCGCCCGCTCGACGACGCGGCGAACGCGGCGCCCGGAGATCTCGAAGCCGTGGCGCTCGGCGATCTCCTTGTAGCGGTCGTAGTCCTTGGCAAGCGTCGCGGTCACCGATTCGAAGCCGTGGCGGGCGATCTTCAGCCGCCGCGAGTAGTCCATGATCGGCGTTCCGAACATCAGCTCGTCGTTGGGTTCGGGCTCGACCAGGATGATGTCGACGCCTTTGTAGCGCTCCTGCCATTGCTCGACCGCCTGGTGAAGGCGGGCGTGGGCGATCAGCCGGAAGGTCTGGTTGGCGATCGCCGGCAGGCCCATGTCGGAGACCCGCCGCACACGGGTCCCGAACACGGTCGGGATCGTCTTCTCGAAGTCGTTGACGAAGGGGACGAGCGGGTTTACGACGACGATGAACTTGGCTCCCTTTTCGACCGCGATGTCGACGTTCGTGGTCGAGCGGATGCCGCCGTCGACCATCTGGCGGCCCTTCAGGTCGACGGGCTTGTAGACGATCGGCAGCGCGGTCGAGCACTGGACGGCCTTGGAGATCGGCACGTCGTTCCAGCCCTCCTCGCCGAAGACGATGCGCTCGCAGGTGTCGAGGTCCGTTGCCGTCAGGTAGAGCTCTTTGTCGAGCAGGCGGAAGTCGTCGAGCCGGCCATCTTCGGAGAGAGCGCCCTCGACGTAGTCCGCGACGCCCCCGTTGGAGTAGAAGCCGGTCGGCAGCGCCTCCGCGAGGCCGACGCCGACGTCGATCGCCGAGAAATCGCCCATCCGCACCAGGCTGCGCATCAGCTCCAGCGTGCGCAGCGGCAGCGCCGCGGCCTTCTGGACGAAGCCGAGGTAGTTGGGCTTCAGCACCTTGTCGAGGTTGAGGTCCTCCAGCTCGGAGGGGATGCGGCGGTTGATCACCTGCATCATCTCGTCGGGGGTGACGCCGTTGGCGAGCATCCCCGCCACGAACGATCCGGCGCTGGTGCCGACGTAGACGTCGAAGTCGTTGACCGTGCTGTTGACCGCGAGCAGGTCGAGGGCGCGAAGGGCACCGATCTCATAGACGCCGCCGGTGAAGCCGCCGCCGCCCAGGACCAGGGCTGTCTTCGACGGGCGCTTGCGGGAGCGCCGCCGTCGCGGTTGCGACTCTATGTCCACAACTTTGCCCATAAACATGCATTATCCCACTCAGTGAGGCGAACTCCGGCAGCCATTGCCGCGATTTGCGGGCTCCTTGCCGTCCTCCTCATCGCGGTGACGACCCAGGCGAGCGCCGCCGAGCTGCGTTGCTCGGCGCTCCAGGCGCGGCTCGTGCACGGCGGGGGCGCCGCCAGCGGCCTCTACGTCATCGACGGCGAAACCGGCCGGCCCCTGTGCGCGCGTGCGGCCAAGCGCCGGCGCCCGCTCGCCTCGAACATGAAGCTGTTCACAACGGCAACCGCCCTCGGGCGCTTCGGGGCCCAGGGGCGCCTCTCCACCCGGGTCCTCGGCGAGGGGGAGATCGACGCGAACGGCGTCCTGCACGGCAGCCTCTATTTGAAGGGCGGCGGCGACCCGGCCCTGGGCACACCGGGGTTCTACGGCCGCTTCCTCGGCGGGCTTGGCACGAATCTCTTCGCGCTCAAGCGCCAGCTGCGCCAGGCCGGCCTGCGCGCCGTCACCGGTCGCCTCTACGCGGACGACACCGTCTTCGACCGGCTTCGCGGCGTCGCCGACTCCGGGTACGGGACAAGCCCCTACATCGGCCCACTCTCGGGCCTCTCGCTCAACTCCGGCTACAGCAGCTCAAGCGGCGCCGGCTTCGCCTCGGACCCGGCCAAGGCGGCGGCTCGCAAGCTGGCCCGGGCGCTGCGCGGAGCCGGCGTTCGAATCCCGGCCACGGTGGCCCTGGGGGCCGCGCCGGAGCGCGCCGAGACCCTCGCGGCCGTCCGCTCGCCGAGCATCGAGCTGCTGGCCGAGGCCACCAACGTGCCCTCGAACAACTTCTTCGCCGAGATGCTGATGAAGGGGATCGGCGCCCGCTTCGGCGCGGCCGGCAGCACCGCCGGCGGGGCCGCCGTGGTCGAGAGCTTCGCCGGCGATCGCGGCGCGGCACTGCACGCGGTCGACGGCTCCGGCCTGACCCGCTCCAACGCCGCCTCGCCCGCGGCCGTCGTGCGTTTCCTGCGCGCGGTCCACGACGAAGAGATCGGCGACGACTTCGTCCAGTCGCTCGCCCTCACCGGCCACGAGGGCACGGTCGCCGACCGCACGCGCGGAACCGCCGCATTCGGCCGCTGCCGCACCAAGACCGGCACCCTGACCGGCGTCAGCAACCTCTCCGGCTACTGCTTCAGCCGCAGCGGCAAGCTGACGATCTTCTCGATCCTGATGGCCGGCGTCCGCGACCTCTACCTCGCCCACTACGAGCAGGACCAGATCGCCGCCGAAATCGCCGGCTACTGAGGCCGACCTTCTTTTCGCTTCCTCGCCCGTTCTTCAAGGAAAAGAGCAACGCCCAGGCCGATAAACATCCCGACCATCGCGACCGCCTGCATCGCGGCTTCAGAGTGCCTGAAGACCAGCACCGCTGTCGCTATGAACGTTGCGCCTACAGCGATTCCAATATTTGCGTAGCGAACCCACTCCACGGTCGATCTCCTTGCAGACAACTCATTTCATACCAGCATAACGCAAGACCACGTCAGCCACGGCGAGCAGCGCTCCAAGGGCACCGCCGACGTATCCACCGGCAGCCGCTCCCTCCTCACGCTCTGCCTAGGCCGTCTCAACGTGAGACGCACAACCCCGGCGGCGACCCCGAAGACGACGACACCAGCTCCGACAGCTGTCGCAGCCGTCTCCAGCATGGTCGTCAACGGGCCGATCTGGGCAAGCGCCATCCAACGACCCTGACGGAGATCGATTCACGCGTGGCGCGCAGAATGTGCCGCGCGTGCAAACGGGTGGTGCCCCGACCCGACGCCTAGAATCGACAGTCAATGCGAGTCCTCCTCACCAACGACGACGGGATCACCGCCCCCGGCCTACAGGCCGTACGCCGAGCCCTGCGCGAGATCGAGGAGGTCGAGGTCGACGTGATCGCGCCCGACTCTAACCGCAGCGCGACCGCGCGCAGCATCACCACCCGCTCGCCGCTGACCGTCGAGGAGGTCGAGTTCGGCGACGGCGACAAGGGCTATGCGACGGACGGGACGCCGGTCGACTGCGTCCGCTTCGCCGAGCTGGGCCTGGTCGGCCACCGGCCCGACCTGATCGTCTCCGGAATCAACCACGGCGCCAACCTCGGCGACGACATCACCTACTCGGGCACGGTCGCCGCGGCCTTCGAGGGGATCGTCCTCGGCATCCCCGCCCTCGCGGTCTCCCAGCAATCCTCCGGCGGCGGCATGGGCTACGTCAGCGGCCGCTTCGACTTCGCCGCCGCCGCTCCCTTCGCGGCGGAGCTGGTGCGGTGCCTGATCGCCGAGCCGATGCCGGAGGCGACGCTGATCAACGTCAACTGCCCCGCCGGCGAACCGCAGGGCGTCGAGGTGACCAAGCTCGGCAAACGGATCTACAACGACGAGCTGAAGCTGGTCGGCGAGGAGGGCGGCAGGCGTCACTACGAGATATACGGATGGCAACCCGGCTATGAGGAGATCGAGGGAACCGACCTCAACGCCGTCGCGCAGAAGCGGATCTCGGTCACTCCGATCCACTTCGACCTCACCGACCAGGGCGGCCTGGAGAAGCTGCGCGGCTGGGACTTCGGCGAGATGCTGGCTGCGAGCGCCCCCACGTCGGTGTGAGCGCGGCCGGGCCCGAGCAGCGCGCCGCTGAGCTGCGGCAGGAGCTGGCGGAGCACAACCGCCGCTACTACGTCCTCGACGACCCGACGATCGGCGACGACGAGTACGACGCGCTGCTCGACGAGCTGCGGGCGATCGAGGCGGAGAACCCCGAGATGCGCACGCCCGACTCGCCCACGCAGCGCGTCGGGGCGCCGCCGCTTGAGCGCTTTACCCAGGTCGAGCACGCCGAGCAGATGCTCTCGCTCGGCAACGCCCGCAACGAGGAGGAGCTGCGGGCCTGGGAGACGCGCATCGGCAACCACCTCAAGCGCCTCGACATCACCGCCGCCGAGTTCAGCTACACCACCGAGCCGAAGATCGACGGGCTGGCGATATCGCTCACCTATGAGGACGGCGTCTTCGTCCGCGGCGCAACCCGCGGCGACGGGCGCGTCGGCGAGGACGTGACCCAGAACCTGCGAACGATCAAGGCGATCCCGCTGCGCATCGACCACGCGCCGCCCCTGGTCGAAGTCCGGGGCGAGGTCTACCTGCCGATCGCCGACTTCAAGGCCCTCAACGAACGCCGCGCCGAGGCCGGCGAACCGACCTTTGCCAACCCGCGGAACTCGGCCGCGGGCTCGATCCGCCAGCTGGACCCCGCGCTCGCCGCCGAACGACCTCTTTCGGTCTGGTGCTACGGCATCGGCGCGACCCGCGGTCTCGACCTCGCCACCCATAGCGAGGAGGTCGAGTGGCTGCGCGAGCGCGGCTTCAAGGTCAACCCCGACACCGACCACCACCCCGGCATCGAGTCGGTGGTGAAGCGCTGCCGCTGGTGGGAGGAGCGTCGCGACGAGCTCGACTACGAGATCGACGGCGTAGTCGTCAAGGTCGACGAGCGGGCGCTCTGGCGCGAGCTGGGCGTGGTGGGCCGTGAGCCGCGCTGGGCGATCGCCTGGAAGTTCGCGCCGACGACGGCGACGACGAAGTTGCTCGACGTCGTCTGGAACGTCGGCCGCACCGGCCACCTGGTGCCCTTTGCGATGCTGGAGCCGGTCCAGGTGGGCGGCGTCACAGTCTCCACGGCCACCCTCCACAACGAGGAGGACTTGGCGCGCAAGGACGTACGGATCGGCGACGAGGTGGTGGTGATGCGCGCGGGCGACGTGATCCCGCAGGTCGTGGCGCCGCTGCCGCAGCGCCGCCCCAAGGGGACCCGCCGCGTCAAGCCGCCGAAGAAGCTGCCCCGCCTGCCAGACGCCGATCGTCAAGCCCGAGGACGCGGTCTTCTCCATCTGCCCCAACCGGTCCGGCTGCCCGGGCCAGTCCTTCCAGCACGTCAAGCACTTCGTCAGCAAGGGCGCGATGGACATCGACGGGCTGGGCGAGAAGCAGGCGATGCGCTTCCTGCAGGAGGGGCTGATCGCCGACGTCGCCGACGTCTACGAGCTGCGCGAGGAGCAGCTGGCGGGCCTCGAGGGCTTCGGCGAGGTCTCCGCCCGCAATCTGGTCACGGCGATCGACGCCTCCCGCTCACGGCCCTTCAAGCGCGTCCTCTACGCGCTCGGCCTGCCCGGCGTCGGCTTCGTCACGGCAGAGGCGCTGGCCGACCACTTCGGCTCGATCGACGCCCTTCACGGCGCCGACCCCGAGCAGATCGAGGAGACCGAGGGCGTGGGGCCGATCATGGCCGTCCAGATCGCCGAGTCGCTCGCCGACGAGCCCACCTGGGCCCTGGTCGAGAAGCTGAAGCAGAAGGGACTGCGCCTCGAGCAGGACGCCTCCGAACGGCGTGCTGTCGGCGGGCCGCTCGAAGGCAAGACCCTCGTCCTCACCGGCACCCTCCCCGAGCTGACCCGCGAGGAGGCGGGGGCGCTGATCAAGGCAGCTGGCGGCAAGGTCGTCAACTCCGTCTCGAAGAAGACCGACTACGTCGTCGCCGGGGAGAACCCGGGCTCCAAGCTGGCGAAAGCGGAGAAGTACGAGACCACGATCCTCGACGAACCCGGCCTGCTGAGCTTGCTCAGCAAGTGACCACCGTCCGCCTCGACATCGAATACGACGGGAGCGACTTTCGCGGCTGGGCGAGGCAGACTCGGCCTGCGGACGGTGCAGGGCGAGCTCGAGGCGGCGCTGGCGACCGTGCTGCGGGAATCGGTGGAGCTGACCGTGGCGGGCCGCACCGACACCGGCGTGCACGCCATCGGCCAGGTCGCGAGCTTCGAGACCGTCGCCGAGGTGCCGGCGGACTTGGCGCGGAGGCTGAACGGCCTCGGCCCGCGCGACATCGCGGTCATAGAAGCGGCGGCGACCGTGCCTGGGTTCGACGCCCGCCGCGACGCCGTCTCCCGCACCTACCGCTACCGCGTCCTGACCCGATCCAGCTCCAGCCCCTTCGAGCAAGGCCGCTCCCTCTGGTGGCCCCACAAGCTGGATCGCGCCTCCCTCGACGCCTGCGCCACCGCCCTGATCGGCACCCACGACTTCACCGCCTTCACCCCAACCCAGACCGACCACGTCCGCTTCGAGAGAGACGTCCTCGCGGCGAGATGGACCAGTGAAGGCGACATCGCCACCTTTCACATAACCGCCGACGCCTTCATGCGAAACATGGTCCGGGTCCTGGTCGGCACCCAGCTCGAGATGGCCGGCGGCCGGCGGACCCTGGACAGCTTCAAACAGCTGCTGAGAGGAGCACCCCGGACCGAGGCAGGCGACACGGCTCCTCCCCACGGCCTCTACCTGGAGTCCGTCTCATACACCCCCCGGTGAACTCGGCCTGCAGTTCGACGAGCCACCCACGGCGGAGGAAACCGCACCTCTCATCACTCATGTTTTCTTGACTCATTTGACGAGAACGAGTAGGAAGGCCGGGCCACGACCGTGGCAGTCAACTTGGGCTCGGCGCCAAGCGCCGTGAAAGGAACTGAAATGAGATCCACCAGAACACTCGGCCTTGCGGCCATGGCGGCCGTGGCCGCGATGGCGTTCGTCGGTGCCACCTCGGCGTCGGCCACCAGCACCCAGCCTCTGTAACTCGCATACGGCCTTAACCTGCGGTGCGGGTCAGGCAGCGGGCACCGTGAGCATGAAAGAGAAGCAGGGCGGGGGTCAAATCTTAAGCGACCTCGTCAACGTCTTATGCTTAACCATCTCGGGATCGGGCACGCCGTTAGGGTTAGCCAACCCGCAGTCGGTCCACATCACGTCCCTCTCGTTCACTAACTGCGGCACCAAATCCGCACACAGCAATTGCCAGGTCACCGTCCTCGAATTGCCCTTATCCAACCTCTTAAAGACGGGGTTAGACACCGGAACGCTCACAGGAGCGAACGGTTTGACCTTAGTCAACTGCGATAACATCGATATCTTCGGTATCGATATTCACTGTGTCTACGACGCCACGGGTCTTGAATTCGCCGTCGGCGCCCAGCACCTGACCGCGAACGATACGTCGGTCAGCTTCGTCGAAGGTGGCGGTCTCTGCCCCGAAGAATCTTTTCTCGACGGGTTACTAGTGACGACGTCCAACCGCTACGTCCTGGCCTAGTCGTTTTCTTGAGTTGACGGCGGCGCTCTCTTCAGAGAACGCCGTCAGTACGACGCCGCCCCGCTTTCCGGGGCGGCGTCCTCGCCTGGGCCCTCAGCGCACGGAATCCGCGCGGGCGCGGACCGGGCGCGTGCGCATCAACAGCATCCCCGACGTGGAGCGAGATCGGCGCTTTCGGAGGTGGGTCCCGCGTAGTGCGATCGCCGATGGGGCATCCATTCTTGACTGACCTCGTCACGACCGCTTGTCTAACCATGTCCAAGAACCAACTCGGCGGCAAACCGCCGAGAAGGGAGAATCAAAGTGAGACTCATCAAGATGTTCGGCCTTGCGGCCGTAGCGGCCGTGGCCGCGATGGCGTTCGTCGGTGCCACCTCGGCATCGGCCACCGGGGAAACCCGACTCTGTAACTCGCACACGGCCTTAACCTGCGGTGCAGGCCAAGGATCAACTTCCGTGAGCATGACCAATTCGGGCGTCGGCACCCTCTTAACCGACCTCGTCAACGTCTTATGCTTAACCATCTCGGTGTCAGGCACGCCGTTAGGGTTAGCCAAACCGCAGCAGGTCCACATCACGGCCCTGTCGTTCACGAACTGCGGCACCAAATCCGCACACAGCAATTGCCAGGTCACCGTCCTCGAATTGCCCTTATCCAACCTCTTAAAGACGGGATTAGACGCCGGGACGATCGCAGGAACGAACGGTGAAACCTTAGTCAACTGCGATAACATCGATATCTTCGGTATCGATATTCACTGCATCTACGACTTCACGGGTCTTGAATTCGCCGTCGGCGCCCAGCACCTGACCGCGGACGATACGTCGGTCAGCTTCGTCGAAGGCGGCGGTCTCTGCCCCGAAGAATCATTCCTCGACGGGTTACTGAAAACGACGGCCAATCGCTACATCCTCGGACCTGGATCAGAACCTAAATCAGAAACGGCTCTGTGTAAAACCCATACCATTCCCTGCGCGGAAAAAGACCAGGTCAAAAGCGTCGACATGACGACGACCAAAGCACCGGTGCTCTACAACACGGTCGCCAACGTCGAATGCGAATCGTCCTTAATTGCGGCCACCGTCTTAAGCCCGGCGGAGCCCCAGAAACTGGATGTCACCTCGCTGAGCTGGAAAGAATGCCACACGCAGGGGGCCGCTGAGAACTGCGTAGTGAGCACCAGCGCCCTGCCCACTATCGACCTCGATGCGACCGCCTTAAACTTAGGCAGCGCCTCGACGTTAGGCCTCGAGATTGAAATCGATTGCTTCATCCTCGACTTAATCGAACTGGATTGCACCTTCGACAGCGATGTGACGCTGTCGGTCGAGGGCGCGTTACACAAATCAGCGTCTGGCCACGGTCGGTTCATTGCCGCGAAAACGGAACTTGATCTGACCGAAGGCGGCGAACACTGCCCCGATGAGATGAAATGGGAAGCGTCCTACGAAGCGGCCGAACATACCTACGTGATTTCCTAGCCTTATAAAGCCCGGCGCCGGCTCGGCCTCAGCCGAGTCGGCGCCCTAGACCAGCTCGAGATAGACCATTTCAGTCGAGTCCGAGCGCCTCGGGCCCAACTTGACGATCCTGGTGTAGCCACCGGGTCGCTCGACGTAGCGCGGCGCGACCTCCTCGAAGAGCTTGTGCACGATGAACTTGTCGTTGTGCAGCGTCGCCAGCGCCTGGCGCCGGGCGTGCAGGTCGCCCCGCTTGGCGAGCGTGATCAGCTGCTCGACCTCGGGCTTGACCGCCTTGGCCTTGGCCTGACTGGTCTTGATCCGCTCGTGGTCGATCAGCTGCTTGCAGAGGTTCGAGAGCAGGGCCTCGCGATGCGCCGCGTCGCGACTCAGCTTGTTTCGCTTCTTGCGGTGGCGCATGGCGCGATCGGCTCCCGCTCAGTCTCCCTGGAGGTCGAGACCGCGGCCGTGAAGGGTCTCGATCACTTCCTCGATCGACTTCTGGCCGAAGTTGGGGATCGCGTTCAGCTCCGAGCGCGTCTTGCGCACCAGGTCGCCCACCGTCTGCACTCCCGCCCGCTTCAGGCAGTTGTAGGAGCGGACGCCGAGCTCGAGCTCCTCGATCAGGATCTCGTCGAGGCCGTTGTTGCTGGCCGCTCCGTCCCCCGAGGTGCTCGGGATCACGTCCGGCGGGTGGGTCGGGACCGGCTCGCGCGTGGTCAGCTCTTCGACCCTGTCGGCGTCGGTGAAGATCGCCAGGCTCTTGATCAGGATCTCCGAGGCCTCGCGCAGGGCCGCTCCCGGCTCGATCGAGCCGTCGGTCTCGAGCTCGAGCGTGAGCTTGTCGAAGTCGGTCCGCTGCCCGACGCGGGCGGTCGCCACCGAGTAGGAGGCGCGGCGGATCGGCGAGAAGATCGAGTCGATCGGGATCACGCCGATCGGCTGCTCGTCGGACTTGTTCTCCTCGGCCGGCGAGTAGCCGCGGCCGCGGCCGATCGTCAGGTAGACCTCGAGCTTGGTTTTCTTCTCGAGCGTCGCAATCGGAGCCTCGGGGTTGAGGATCTCGACGCCGGAGGGCAGGTCGATGTCCTTCGCCTTCACCTCGCCGGGCCCGGTGGCCACCAGCGGCGCCTCGACCTCGTCGGCATCCGTGTGCATGCGGACGACGAGGTCCTTGAGGTTGAGGACGATGTCGGTTACGTCCTCCTTGACGCCGGGGACGGTCGAGAACTCGTGCGCGACGCCCTCGATGCGGACGCTCGTGATCGCCGCGCCGCCCAGGGACGAGAGCAGGACGCGGCGGAGGCCGTTGCCAAAGGTGTAGCCAAAGCCCTTGTCGAGGGGCTCGATCGTGAAGGTGCCTCGGCGATCGTCAACCTTCTCCGAGGTGATGCGGGGGACCTGGAAGTCAGTGGTCATGAGTTCCTTGTGTATGCGTGTTCAGAAACGGGTCTTCCGGCTACTTGGAGTACAGCTCGACGATCAGCTGCTCCTGGACCGGAGCCGAGATCTCCGCGCGCTCGGGGTAGCGCAGGACCTTGGCGGTAAGGGAGTCGTGGTCGGCCTGGAGCCAGGCCGGCACGGTCGAGACGAGCTCCGTCGCCTTGCGAATGGTGTCGCCGGCGGTCGAGCTCGACTTGATCGAGATCACGTCTTCGGGTCGTACCTGGTAGGACGGGATGTCGACACGGCGTCCGTTGATCAGCCAGTGGCCGTGGCGGATCAGCTGGCGGGCCTGGCGCCGCGAAGCGGCAAAGCCGAGGCGGACCAGCACGTTGTCGAAGCGCGACTCGAGCAGGCGCAGGAGGTTCTCGCCGGTGACGCCCTCCTGACGCGAGGCCTTGTCGTAGTAGGCGCGGAACTGTTTCTCCAGCACCTGGTAGTAGCGGCGGGTCTTCTGCTTCTCGCGCAGCTGCACGCGGTACTCGGACTGGCGCATGCGGCCGCGGCCGTGCTCGCCGGGCGGGTAGGAGCGGCGCTCGACCCCGCACTTGTCGGTGAAGCAGCGCTCGCCCTTGAGGAAGAGCTTCTGGCCCTCGCGGCGGCACTGCTTGCACTGGGCGCCGGTGTCGCGAGCCACTAGACGCGCCTCCGCTTCTTCGGCCGGCAGCCGTTGTGGGCCTGCGGCGAGACGTCCTTGACCGTGGTCACGTCGAGGCCCGCCGCCTGCAGCGAGCGGATCGCCGTCTCACGTCCCGAACCGGCCCCCTTGGCGAAGACCTCGACCTTCTCGAGGCCGTGTTCCATGCCCTTCTTGGCGGCGGCGTCGGCCGTCACCTGGGCGGCGAATGGCGTCGACTTGCGTGAGCCTTTGAACCCGGCCGAGCCGGCCGACTCCCAGGCGATCACGTTGCCTTCGGTGTCGGTGAGCGTGACGATCGTGTTGTTGAAGGAAGTCTTGATGTGCGCCTGCCCGTAGGTGACGTTCTTTTTGACGCGGCGCCGGGAGCGCCCTTTGGCGGGTTTTTTCGGTGCGGCCATCTGCGGTCCCTATTTCAGCGTCGGCGTCTTCTTGCCGGCGACGCTCAGCCGGCGCGGGCCCTTGCGGCCGCGCGCGTTGGTCTTCGTCCGCTGGCCGCGAACCGGGAGGCCGCGGCGGTGGCGCAGGCCGCGGTAGGAGCCGATCTCCATCAGGCGTTTGACGTTCTGGGAGCGCTCGCGGCGCAGGTCGCCCTCGACCTCGATCTGCTCGACCGCCTCGCGCAGGCGCATCACCTCGTCCTCGGTCAGGTCTTTGACCATCGTGTTGGGGTCGACCTTGGCCTGCTCGAGGATCTTCTGAGAGGTCGAGCGACCGATCCCGAAGATATAGGTGAGCCCGATTTCGACGCGCTTGCCGACCGGGACGTTGACTCCTGCGATACGTGCCATCTCTGCCTCGTGCCCCTAGCCCTGGCGCTGCTTGTGCCGGGGGTTCTGGCAGATCACCAGGACCGCGCCGTTGCGGCGGATGATCTTGCACTTTTCGCACATCGGCTTTACAGAAGCTCTGACCTTCATCGCTCCGGCCTTCGTATCGACAACAGGACTCCCACGCGCCCCAGGAGTTGGACGGCAGGCACGAACTTTCGGCCCAGTGGGCCGACCGAGAAAGATAGCAAGGAGCGTGCCGCGGGGCGGGGTGGGTTGGGAGGGCCGGGGTGCCCCCTCTCAAAACGCTCGGCGGGAGCCTCGCTTGAGTGTTTTGAGAGGGGGCACCCCGGCCCTCTATCCACACGTTCTGAGGCACGGAGAAGCTTCGAATGCGGAGTGCCAGTTCCGGCCGACCCCGCACCACCGGGGAGCTTCCGGACCCGAGGGTTCCTGAATCGGGCGATTCGACCGGGAGGCGCCTCGGTCGCGAAGCTGGGGCGGAACGAACGCTTGCAGAGGCGTCGGTACCCCCTACCCAAAACACTCCAGCGAGGCTCCCGCCGAGCGTTTTGGGTAGGGGGTGCCGATGCCTCCTACCAGCCTCCTATCGCGGCAGCCTCTGGGTCAGGGTCACCACTTGCTGGAACGTCGGTCGGTTCTGGAAGGGGAAGGGGCCCAGTTCGACCCCCGACGTCACGGTCGGCCGGTTCTGGTCGAAGCAGGCGGGTTGGGGGTTTGGAGCGCACTTGGCGTTCCCACCCCCGTACATCTCCGCCGAGGAGACCCTCAGCGCCTGGGCGAGGCTGCGCTGGAGCGCCTTGCGGCAGCGCCGCTTGGAGCCTTTGCCGCAGTAGACGCGACTGTAGGCGCCCTTCGGCCGCGGGCCGAAGAGGGTGCGCAGGTCCTTTGAGACGTAGCCCCACCAGCCGTCGAAGAAGTCGGGGGCGTCCGGCGAGCCGCCGGTATGGTCGCCGGTCCGGATCATCCCCGCGAGCCGTTCGAAGGCCTCGTTGCCGAGAGACGGCTTGAACTCCGCCGCCACCAGCTTCGGCCACCAGGCGTCCATCAGCTCCACCGCCGCGTTTTCCTCGTAGGTGCCGTCGCGGTTCAGGTCGCGACGGTGCGCACCCGCTCTGTGCCAGGCCCGCAACGTGGCCAGCGCCTGGCGCAGAGCCGGCTGCCTCGGCTCGCCGACCGCGTCGAAGATCGTCGGCAGCAAGCGGTAGCCGCGCAGGTCCTGCGTCGCCGGCTCCTCCATCGCCTTGACCAGCTGGGCGATCGTCATCCGGCGCTTGCCCTTCGTGGCGGCCCGCACCTTGTCGGCGATCATCTGCGACCGGAACAGCGGGCCGTAGGCGTACTGGTCGTCGGCCGCGCCCCATCCCGGAGCCTGCTTGTTGTTCCAGGAGACGAGGAAGTCGGGGTCGACCGCCTGCGGGTGCTTGGCGAAGGGCAGGTACTCGGCGGTCCTACTGGCGGGCCTGAAGCCCTTCCAGTCGAACTCGCCGGTGCCGAGGACCGGGAAGTCGGGCGAGGTGCCCTGCCGCTGGGGCATCGCGCCCGAGAGAGCGTAGGCGATGTGCTCGGAGTCGACGTAGGCCCAGTTGAAGAGGAAGTTGATGCTGGAGACCGCCTTCTTGAAGGCGGAGGGCCCGGTGAGGAAAGCAGGTTCGTTGAGCTGGCCGAAGCCGATCACCGACTCCACCTCGTGGAAGTAGGTGCTGCGCTGGCGCACGAAGGCGACTGGCCGCCCTCCCACCTTGCCGCGGGCGTAGACGATCCCGTGCACGGTGCGGTAGGCCGTCAGCGTCTGCGATCCGGCTTCGGTCGAGTCGATCGCGTTCGGCGTCCAGCTCTCGGTCTTCTCGAGCTTTTCCATCGGCCGGCACCTGCCGCGGTAGCGGTAGCTGAACTTGCCCCCGCAGAGGACCTCGGCGAAGGTGTCGACGTTGTCGGAAGTCGCCGTCGTCGCGCTCCAGGCGTAGTCGCGGCCGTGGCCGAGCAGGACGAAGAGGCTGAGCCCGGCGAAGGAGGCGCCGCGGGCGTCGATGCCGGGCCCGTGCAGGTCCTGCTCCATCAGGATCTGCGGGACGAAATAGCCGACCTGGGGCCCCATCACGGCCAGCGGGTGCCCGCTCGCCGAGTTCCGGGCGGGGACCAGCTCCCAGTTGGAGGCGTGGCCGGCCTCGCCGATGGCGCGCTGGATCGCCGCGCCGAAGCCGCCGTCCCCGCCGGAACGGCCACCCGACGCGGTGGCGATCGTGGTGTCGCGCACCGAGCCGGGGTCCGGCAGCGCCAGGCCGCGCCTGGCGAAGGCGCTGCGGGTCTCATACGGGAAGCGCTCGGAGATCGTCGTCGGGGCCTCGGGGTCGTTCTTGGAGCGGAAGCCGAGCCATGCCTTGCGGCCGGCCTTGCGGCCGAAGCGGTCGACGAAGGCCTGCATCGTCAGGGCAGAGCCGAGCTCGTTGCCGCCGCCGCGGCCGAAGATGCCGCCGACCAGCGAGGCGATCGCCACGACGTCCGTCGGCTTCCAGGTTTCGATCGGCTTGTCGAGGAGGGCGTACTCTCCCGGCCTCAGGGCGGGGTCGGCTGCGGCGGCGGAGATGTAGGCGTTGATCCCGTCGACGTAGCTCTGCACGTCTTCGAGCGCCTGCTGCCCGGCCTGGCCGTAGAGCCTCGGCGCGAGGTCGAGCTGCTTCTGCAGGTCGGCCTCGGTGTAGGGGGCGAAGCCCCACTGGCTGGCGTCCGCCTCGGCGTTCGACCCACCGAGGAACGAGGCGAGCTCGGCGCGCCCGGTGTGGCGCAGCACGTCCATCAGGAAGAGCCGGTCCGCGGCGCCGGCGTAGCCGGCGCCGAACATCGTGTCGCCGCGGCGCTCGCCGTAGATGTGCGGCACGCCGTAGGCGGAGTCGCGCACGATCGTCACCCCGGGCCTCGGTTCGATCGTCGAGGCGACTTCGCCGGGGGGGACGCCGAAGGTTGCGTCCTTGAAGTAGGCGGAGACGCCGGCGTCGGTCAGCCCCGGCGATCCGTAGACGAGGTCTTCGTAGAGCGGCTGCTGGTCGGCGAAGTGTGGCGGGATCGCGCCGGTGCCGCGGAAGGCGAAGATCTGGGCGAGCGTGTCGAGCCCGTTCTCACCGGGCGGCAGCACGTTGCGGAAGCCGCCGGCGTCGTTGGTCCCGTAGGGCTGCACCGCCGCCGCAGCACTCGATACCGCAAGTGCGAGGAAAAGCAGTGCAAATGTCAGCAAACGACGCGTGAAAAGAGCGTAGCGCCTAGGTCTCCTCGTGCCAGGGGGTGAGGATCCGGGGCCCGTCCGCGGTCACCGCCACGGTGAACTCGAAGTGCGCCGCGAGCGAGCCGTCGTCGGAGTAGACGGCCCAGCCGTCGTCTCCCATCCGCACCAGCGCGCCGCCGGCGTTGACCATGGGCTCGATCGCCAGCACGGTCCCCTCCTCCAGGACCGGGCCCTTGCTGGCCGTGCCGAAGTTGGGCACCTGCGGCTCTTCGTGCATCTCCCGGCCGATCCCGTGGCCGACCAGGGTGCGGATGATGGAGAGCCCCTCGATCTCCACCGCTCGCTGAATCGCGGCGGAGACGTCGCCGAGCCTGTTGCCGGGCTGCATCTGCTCGACGCCGGCGAACAGCGCCCCCTTCGTGACGTCCAGCAGCTTGCGACCTTCCTCGTCGACCGGCCCGATCGGCAAGGTCATCGCCGCGTCCGCGACCCAACCGTCCTTGACCACGCCGACGTCGACCGAGAGCACGTCGCCCCGCTTGCACTCGTAGGGACCGGGGATCCCGTGCACGACCATCGAGTTGGGCGAGGCGCAGATCGACGCGGGGAAGCCCCGGTAGCCCTTGAAGGCAGGCTCGGCGCCATGCGAGCGGATCAGCTTCTCGGCGGCGTCGTCGAGCTCTGCTGTGGTGACGCCGGGCCGGGCCTTGGCGGCGAGCATGTGCAGGCAGCGGACGAGGATCTCCCCGGCCGCGGCCATCTTGTCGACCTGCTCCGGCGTCTTGCGGATGATCATTCGGTACACGGGTCAGATGGCCTCGTCGGCCTCGAGGCGCAGGGTCGCCAAGGTCCGGCTGATCTCGTCGGCGACGGCATCGGGAGACTCGGCGCCGTCGATCCGCCGCAGCAGGCTGCGGGTGTCGTAGTGCTCGATCAGCGGTTCCGTCTTGGCGTGGTACTGCTCGAGCCGGTGGCGGATCACCTCGGGCTTGTCGTCGTCGCGGACGACGAGCTCGGAGCCGTCAATGTCGCAGACGCCGTCCTGCCGGGGCGGGTTGAAGTCGACGTGGAAGACGTGGCCGCCCTCGACGCAGGTCCGGCGCCCTCCCAGCCTGCGCATGACCTCCTCGTCGCTGACGTCGATCAGCAGCACCGCGGTCAGCTCCCGGCCAAGCTCCGCGAGCTTCTCCGCCAGCGCCTCGGCCTGGGGCGCCGTACGCGGAAAGCCGTCGAGGATGAAGCCGTCGGCGGCCTCACTGGAGTCGATCCGCTCGCCGATCATGCCGACGATCACCTCGTCGGGAACCAGGTCGCCGCGGTCCATGTACTCCTTCGCCGCCCGGCCCAGCTTGGTGCCCTCGCGCACCGCCGCGCGCAGGATGTCTCCCGTCGCCCAGTATGGAAGCTCCAGGTCCGCCTGCAGCCGCTCCCCCTGCGTTCCCTTCCCGGACCCCGGTGGGCCAAGGAGGACTAGGTTCAGCTCGGACATTGTCCGAAGCCTATTTGAGGAAGCCCTCGTAGTTGCGCATCATCAGCTGCGCCTCGAGCTGTTTCACCGTTTCCAGCGCGACGCCGACCACGATCAGGATCGAGGTGCCGCCGAAGGCGAAGTTTGCTGCGGTCTGGCTGAGCAGGATCGTCGGCAGCGCCGCCACCGCACCCAGGTAGAGCGCGCCGGGGAAGGTCAGCCGCGAGAGGATGCGGTCGAGGTACTCGGCGGTCGGCCTGCCCGGGCGCACGCCGGGGATGAAACCGCCGTATTTCTTCAGGTTGTCGGCCTGGTCGACCGGATTGAACGTGACCGCCGTGTAGAAGTAGGTGAAGATGATGATGAAGAAGACCTCGCCGACGACGTAGGCCCAGCTCTCGGGGCTGAAGAAGGCGGCGAAGTCGAGGGCGGCGGGCGTGTTCAGCATCTGGCCGATGGTCGGCGGGAAGGCCATGATCGAGGCCGCGAAGATCACCGGGATGACGCCGGCCATGTTGACCCGCAGCGGCAGGTAGGTGGAGCCGCCGGAGGTCATTTTGCGGCCGACGACCCGTTTCGCGTACTGGACGGGGATGCGCCGCTGGCCCTCCTGGACGAAGACGATCGCGACGACCACCGCGAGCGCGAGGAAGGGCATCATCACGACGAAGACCTGGTCGGGGTTGTTCCACCAGGCGCTCAGGCCCTGCGGCAGCCCGGAGACGATCGAGGCGAAGATCATCAGCGAGATGCCGTTGCCGATGCCGCGCTGGGTGATCAGCTCGCCGAACCACATCAGCAGCGTGCAGCCGGCCGTGAGCGCGATCACGATCAGCAGGACCTTGGGGCCGGCAAGGCTGGCGATCGCGTTGTCGTTGCCGGCCTGCTGGCCGAACGAGCGGAAGAGGTAGACGTAGCCGAAGGACTGGCCGAACGCCAGGCCGACCGTCAGGTAGCGCGTGTACTGGGTGATTTTCTGCTGGCCGACCTCGCCTTCTTTCTGCAGCTTCTCCAGCGACGGCACGACGACGGTGAGCAGCTGCAGGATGATCGACGCCGTGATGTAGGGCATGATCCCCAGCGCGAAGAGCGAGAGTCGCGAGAGGCTTCCGCCCGAGAAGGTGTCCAGGAAGCCGAGGATGCCGCCGCCAGCGAAATTGCTCTCCAGTTCCTTCACGGCCTCGAGGTCGACGCCGGGAGCGGGAATGTAGGAGCCGAGCCGGTAGAGCAGCAGCATCGCCGCGGTGAAGGCGAGCTTCTTGCGAATCTCGGCGACGCTGAATGCGTTCGCAATAGTTTGGAGCATTACGGCTCCAGAGTGTGGCAGGAACCGCCTGCCGCTTCTATCTTCTCCTTCGCCGCAGCGCTGAAGCCGTGCGCCCGCACCGTCAGCTTCTTCGAGATCTCGCCGCGAGCGAGGATCTTCACCGGGTCCGAGCGCTTGGCGAGCCCCTTCTCCTTGAGAGTCTCAGGGGTCACCTCGGCGTCGGCCTCGAAGCGCTCCTCGAGGTCGGCGAGGTTGACCGCCTGGGACTTCGTCCTGAAGTTCTCGAAGGGCATCGACTGCTTTTTGTGCGGGCCGCGGAGCTTTCGCATCCGCATGTGGATCGGGTTCTGGCCGCCCTCGTAGTTGGCCTTGCGCTTGGACCCCGAGCGCGACCCCGCGCCTTTGTGCCCCCTGCCGGAGGTCTTGCCCAGCCCCGAGCCCTCGCCGCGCCCCAACCGCTTCCGCGGCCGCCGCGACCCAGGCTTCGGCTTCAAGTTATGCAGCCCAATCTCCTCGGACCTCGGAGTCTCAGCCATCGTTCACCTCAACCAAGTGAGAGACAACCCGAAGCTGCCCCTCCAATTGAGGACTGCCCTTCCGCTCCACAGCCTTCCCGATCCGCCCAAGCCCAAGCGCCTTGAGCGTCGCTTTCTGGCTGGGGTTGGACCCGTTAGCCGACCGAACCTGCTTGATCTTGACCCCGCTCACGAGGACTCCTCAGCAGCCGGAGTCTCCTCAGCTTTGGGCGCCTCGGCAGCCTCAGCCGCCTCTTCCGCGGGTGGCGCTGTAGGGGGAACCGCCCCCGAGGACGCTTTAGCGACCGGAGGGGGTGGTGGGTCCCCTGCAGCGACAGGACCCGCCGGCGACTCTGAAATCTCAGCCGAAGCACCATTGCTCTTCTGCACACCCAAAACCTGAGCCACGGTCAACCCACGAAGCTCAGCAACCTCCTCAGGCCTCCGCAGACGAATCAGCCCGTCCATAGTCGCCTTGACGAGGTTTATGGGGTTCTGAGTCCCGATGCTCTTCGTAAGCACGTCCTTCACCCCGCCCAGCTCGAGCACCGCCCGCACCCCGCCGCCGGCGATCACGCCGGTACCGGGACTGGCCGGCCGCAGGACGACGTGGCCGGCGCCGTAGCGACCGATGATCTTGTGGGTGATCGTCTGCCCGTATTTGGGGATGCGAATCAAGTCCTTGCGGGCGTTCTCGACGCCCTTCTGGATCGCCAGCGGCACCTCGCGAGCCTTGCCGTAGCCGATCCCGACCACGCCCTCTTCGTCACCGACGGCGACCAGCGCGGTGAAGGAGAAGCGACGGCCGCCCTTGACCACCTTGGCGACGCGGTTGATCTCGATCACGCGCTCCTGCAGGTCGAGCCCGCGCGGGCTCACCGTCTCGACGTTGGTTGTGTCCATTCCCTTCATGGCGAGCGGTCCAAGGTAGCGAACGAGCGCTAGAAGACCAGGCCTCCCTCTCGTGCTCCTTCGGCAAGTGCCTTGACCCGCCCGTGGTACTGGTAGCCGCCGCGGTCGAAGACGCAGGACTCGACCCCGGCCGTCTTGGCACGCTCGGCCAGCAACTCGCCGGCCCGCTTGGCCTGCTCGCCGGCGCTGAGCTTGCGCAGCTCGGGCTCGATCCAGTTGACGGCGGCGACCGTGTGGCCCTTGCCGTCGTCGATCAGCTGAGCGAAGACGCCGCGATTCGACCGGTAGACGGACAGGCGCGGCCGCTCGGCCGTACCCGTGACCCTGGCGCGCACACGGCGGCGACGGCGCAGCCGGCGCTGTCTGGTGGTGAGAACCGTCATGCGCGCTTGCCCACCTTGCGGGCGACGTGCTCGCCCCGGTAGCGGACTCCCTTGCCCTTGTAGGGCTCCGGCGGGCGGCGCTTGCGGATGTCGGCGGCGGTCTGCCCGACGAGCTGCTTGTCGATCCCACGCACTATGACCTCGGTCGGCTGGGGCACCTCGAACTCGATCCCCTCCGGCGCCTCGATCGAGACCGGGTGGGAGTACCCGAGCGCCATCTCCAGGTTCTTGCCCTTGAGCTGAGCTCGGTAGCCGACGCCCTGGATCTCCAGGCGTTTCTCGAAGCCCTCGGTGACGCCCTCCACCATGTTGGCGATCAGGCTGCGCGTGAGCCCGTGCAGGGCTCGGTGCTCGCCACGATTGGTCGGTCGCTCGACCGTGACGACGCCGTCGGCCTGCTCGACCTTCATGTCGGCCGAGAGGGCCTGGGCCAGCTCGCCCTTCGGGCCCTTGACCGCGATGCGGCCGGGGGCGACCTCGACGGTGACGGCGTCGGGCACGGGAATGGGCTTTCTTCCGATTCGGCTCATCAGATCTTGCTCACCAGACGTAGGCGACGACCTCGCCGCCGACGCCCTTTGCCTTCGCCTCGTGTCCGGTCATCACGCCGACCGAGGTGCTGACGATCGCGGTGCCGGTGCCGCCGTGCACCCGGGGGACCTGGGTGTGGTCGACGTAGCGACGGCGCCCCGGCCGCGAGACGCGCTCCAGGCCCATGATCACCGGACGACGGTCCTCGGTGTACTTGAGGCGGATCTTGATCTCCTCGCCGACCGTTGCCGGCTGTTTGGCGAAGTCGAGGATGTAGCCCTGCTCCTTGAGGATCCGCGACATCTCCACCTTCAGGCGCGAGGCGGGAATCTCCACCTCGTCGTGGCCGGAGCCAAGGGCGTTCCGGATTCGGGTCAGGTAGTCGGCTATCGGGTCGGTCAGCATGATTCTGTTCTCGTGGCTCTACCAGCTGGACTTGGTCATGCCGGGGATGTGGCCCTCGTGCGCCGCCTCACGCAGGCAGATCCGGCAGAGGCCGAATTTGCGGTAGAAGGCGCGCGGCCGGCCACAGCGACGGCAGCGGTTGTATTCGCGGGACTTGAACTTGGCCTTGCGGCCCTGCTTCACCTTCAGCGAAGTCTTAGCCATTCTCCTGATTCTCCTCGTCGGCCGGTTTCTCGGCGTCCTCCCCACCCTCGGCGGCCGGCTCCTCGCCCGCCGCCTCCGGCTCTGCCTCGGGCTTTGCGTAAGCCTCGGGGTTCTCTTCCTTCAGCTGCTCGAGAGCGGCCTGCTCGGCCTCGGCCCGCAGGCGGGCCTCCTCCTTGCGCTTCTCCTCCTCGGCGGCTTCCTGCGCCTCCGCGTCGGCGTCGGGCTTCCCGGGGCGGCCCTCCTTGGAGAAGGGCATCCCCAGCCCCAACAGCAACTCGAAGGCCTCCTCGTCGGTCTGGGCCGAGGTCGTGATCGTGATGTCGAGGCCGCGCACCTCGTCGATCGAGTCGTAGTCGATTTCGGGGAAGATCAGCTGCTCCTTGACCCCCATCGAGTAGTTGCCGCGACCGTCGAAGGACCGGGGATTGAGGCCGCGGAAGTCGCGGATGCGGGGCACGGCGATCGAGCAGAGCCGGTCGAGGAACTCCCACATGCGGGCGCGGCGCAGGGTCACCGAGAGGCCGACCGGCATTCCCTCGCGCACCTTGAAGGAAGCGATCGACTTGCGGGCCCGGCGCACGCTGGGCTGCTGCCCGGCGATCGTCGCCAGCTGCTCCTGCGCGGCTTCCAGCACTTTGTTGTTCTGTTTGGCCTCCCCCAGGCCCATGTTGAGGGTGATCTTCTCCAGGCGCGGGGCCTGCATCGGGGTCTCGTAGGCGAACTTGCTCGTCAGCGCCGGCAGGACGTCCTGCTCGTAGCGCTCGCGCAGGCGCGGCGGCGGTGCCGCCTGGCTTTGCGGTGTGGCGGTGGCCTCCATCAGAACGACGCTCCGCTCCGCTTGGCGAAGCGCTCGCGCTTGCCGCCTTTGTCGCGGCGCAAGCCGACGCGCGTCGGCTTGTTGTCCTTGGGGTCGAGCAGCATCACGTTGGAGACGTGGATCGGCCCCTCCTTCTCGACGATGCCGCCGACCTGGCCTTTCGTCGCGGCTTTGGTCGAGCGCGGACGTTCGTGGCGCTTGATCATGTTGAGGTGCTCGACGTAGACACGGTCCTTCTTCGGTTCGGTGCGCACCACGCGCCCGGTCTTGCCGGCGTCCTTGCCGCCGATCACGACCACCTGGTCGTCCTTGCGGATCCGCATCGACTTGGCCATCGCTAAAGCACCTCCGGCGCCAGCGAGATGATTTTCATGAAGTTGCGGTCGCGCAGCTCGCGAGCCACGGGGCCGAAGATGCGCGTCCCGCGCGGGTTGTTGCTCGCGGGGTCGATCAGCACCGCTGCGTTTTCGTCGAAGGAGATGTAGGTGCCGTCGGACCGGCCGAGCTGCTTCTTCGTGCGCACGACGACCGCCTGCACGACCTCGCCCTTGCGAACGCCGCCCTGGGGGCTGGCCTGTTTGACCGTCGCCGTGATCACGTCGCCGACGCCGGCGTAGCGACGGTGCGAACCGCCCTTTACGCGGATGCAGAGGATCTCGCGGGCGCCGGAGTTGTCGGCGACCTTCAGTCGGGACTCCTGCTGGATCACTTGGCCTTCTCCAGGACCTCGACCAGGCGCCAGCGCTTGGTCTTGGACAGCGGCCGGGTCTCGACGATCCGCACGGTGTCGCCCTCGCCCGCCTCGTTGCGCTCATCGTGAGCGTGCAGCGTGCGCGAGCGCCGCACCACCTTCTCGTAGGTCGGGTGCCGCCGCGCGATGTCGATCCGGACCGTGATCGACTTCTCGCCCTTGCTGGAGACGACGATCCCCTGCCGCGTCTTGGCAGCCACAGAGTCCCGCTCGGCCACAGGAGTCCCGGTACCAGCGGTCCTCCCCGTCTTGGCCGCAGCCCGTTCCTTCCGCCGCGCCTCAGCCTTCCGCTTGCGCTCCTCGTCCCGCTTCGCAGCTCTTTCCTCAACCGTAAGAGCAGAGCCAGCTTTATGGGGCCTGCGCGAGCGCTCCAGCCTGCGCCGCTCCTTCCAGGGAAGCTCGTCCTCCGGATTCGGCTCAGCAGGCTCCGCCTCAGCCGCAGCAGGCTCCGCCTCAGCTTCCCCTTCATCGGAGGACGTTTCATCCGCCTCAGCCTCAGCCGCTTCCTCCGCGGGTGGCGCGGACTCGGAGGAGTCGAGAACGGAGGCCTCGCCCCCGCCCGCAGACTCCTCCGAGGCCGCGTCGGGACCCGCGGCCTCAGCGGCCTCGTCTTGAGGCGTCTCGTCTACGGCGTCGTCTTTTTTCTGCTCGTCGTCCGTCATCTCTTCAGCTCTTTCTCAACGTCGATCCCCCGCTCCCGCGCCACCGTCAGCAGCCTGGCGATGTCGCGCCTGGCCATGCCGACCCGCGCGGTGTTCTCCAGCTCGCCGGTCGCCTGCCGGAAGCGCAGGTTGAAGGCCTCCTGCTTGGCATCGAGCAGCTTCGCGATCAGCTCGTCGTCTTTGAGGTCGTGCGCCTCGGCCCCCTTCACTGTCCTTCGGCCCCCTCGCGCCTGACGAACTTGGTCCTGACCGGGAGCTTGTGCCCAGCCAGGCGCAGCGCCTCGCGGGCGAGCTCCTCCGGCACGCCGGCCAGCTCGAACATCACCTTGCCCGGCTTGATCACGGCGACCCAGCCCTCGGGGTTGCCCTTGCCCGAGCCCATCCTGGTCTCGGCGGGCTTCTTCGTGTAGGGCTTGTCGGGGAAGACGTTGATCCAGACCTTGCCGCCACGTTTGATCTTGCGGGTCATCGCCACGCGGGCGGCCTCGATCTGGCGGTTGGTGATCCAGCCGCGGTCGAGCGACTTCAGGCCGTACTCGCCGAAGGCGACCGTGCTGCCGCCCTTGGTGTTGCCGCGCATCCGGCCGCGCATCTGTTTGCGGTGCTTGACCCGCTTCGGCATCAGCATCAGCGACCGCCTCCCCCGCGCCCGCCACGACCGCGATCGCCGCCGCCGGGACCGCCGCGTTCTCCACCGCGACCGCCGCGCTGAGCGCTCGGCTGGGAGTCGCCCTCGTCGGCGAGCTGGTCGGAGCGGAAGCCCTCGGGCATGACCTCGCCCTTGTTGATCCAGCATTTGACGCCGATGCGGCCGGTCGTCGTACGCGCCTCGAAGAAGCCGTAGTCGATGTTGGCCCGCAGGGTGTGCAGCGGGACGCGGCCGTCGGAGTAGCCCTCGGTCCGGGCCATCTCGGCACCGCCGAGACGGCCGGAGACCTGGACCTTGACCCCCTTCGCCCCGGAGCGCATCGCCGAGGTGAGGGCGCGTTTCATCGCCCGGCGGAAGGCAACCCGGTTCTGAAGCTGCTCGGCAATCGACTGGGCGACGAGTTTCGCGTCCAGCTCCGGCCGCTTCACCTCGCGGATGTTCACCTTCACCGGTTTGCCGGTCAGCTTGTGCAGCTCTTTGCGCAGCGCATCGACTTCGCTCCCGGATTTGCCGATCACGATGCCGGGACGGGCCGTGTGGATGTCGACCGCGATCTCACCGTGGCGCTCGATCGTGATGTCGGAGAGGCCGGCGTGGGCCAGCTTGCCCTCGATGTGATCGCGGATCTTCAGGTCCTCGTTGAGGACGTCGGCGAAGTCTTTCTCGTCGAACCAGTTGGACTTCCAGTCCTGGATGTAGCCGACGCGGAACCCGCCGGGATGGATCTTCTGTCCCATGCCTAGTCCTCGTCTTCCGGGCTCAGCGCCACGGCGATATGGCTGGTTCGCTTGTTGATCCGCGAGGCGCGTCCCAGCGCTCGCGGGCGGAAACGTCGCAGGGTCGGGCCTTCGTCGACGGTGATCTCCGCGATCCGCATCTCGTCGGCGACCAGGTCGTGGTTGTTCTCGGCGTTGGCCGCGGCGGACTCGATCAGCTTGCGGATGTCCTGGGCCGCACCGCGGGGCGAGAACTCGAGCAGGGCCCGGGCTTGCTCGATGTGCAGGCCGCGCACCTGGTCGGCGATCAGCCGCGCCTTGCGCGGCGCCACCCGCACGTAGCGGGAGCTGGCTCGGACGACTACCGGGGCGGCCAAGCTACTCACCCTTCCCCGTTCCGGAGTGCGAGCGGAAGGTCCGCGTCGGGGCGAACTCGCCGAGCTTGTGACCGACCATCGACTCGGAGATGAACACCGGCACGTGCTTGCGGCCGTCGTGCACGGCGATCGTGTGGCCGACCATGTCGGGGAAGATCGTCGAGCTGCGCGACCACGTCTTCAGCATCTGTTTGTTGCCGGACTCGTTCATCGCGGCGACGCGCTTCATCAGCGCCTCTTCCACCCACGGGCCCTTTTTGGTCGAGCGTCCCATCAGCGATGCCTCCTTCCAGCGCAGTGCGACTCAGCCGCGCGAAAACCAAGCTGGGCAAGGACGCAGGGCGCCGCCTTTGGTGGTGCCAAAGGCAAGCCCGAGGACGCAGATCCAGCGCCGGTTTGCAGCCGGCTGAGGGGTGCTGTGTTGGGAGGAGTCATCGCTATCGACTCTTCTTCTTTCCGCGACGCCGCCCGCGCACGATGTAGCGGTCGGACTGCTTGCCCTTCTTCCGCGTGCGGTAGCCGAGGGTCGGCTTGCCCCACGGGGTCACCGGGTGGCCGCCGGGCGTGTGGTGGGCCTCGCCGCCCCCGTGCGGGTGGTCGACGGGGTTCATCGCCACGCCGCGCGTCTGCGGGCGCTTGCCCTTGTGGCGGTTGCGGCCGGCCTTGCCGACCTTGAGGTTCTGATGCTCGGCGTTGGAGAGGGTCCCGACCGTCGCCCGGCACTCGGCGCGGATGAGCCGCATCTCCGAGGACGGCAGTCGCAGGGTCACCATCTCGCCCTCCTTCGCCACCAGCTGGATCGACGCGCCCGCCGAACGCCCGAGCTTGCCGCCCTGGCCGGCGGTGAGCTCGACGTTGTGGACGATCGTGCCGGTCGGCATCTCGCCGAGGGGCAGCGCGTTGCCCGGGCGGATGTCGGCGCCGGGGCCAGACCGCACCTCGTCGCCTACCGAGATCGCCGCGGGGGCGAGGATGTAGCTCTTTGCGCCGTCGGCGTAGTGCAGCAGGGCGATGTAGCAGCTGCGGTTGGGGTCGTACTCGATCGTCGCGACCTTCGCCGGCACGCCGTCGCGCAGGCGCTTGAAGTCGATCTGCCGGTAGCGCCGCTTCGCGCCGCCGCCCCGATGACGCGCCGTGACGCGTCCGTTGACGTTGCGGCCCCCTGACTTGCGCAAACCCTCGGTGAGCTTGCGCTCCGGCTCCGACGCGGTCAGCTGCTCGCGCATCGGATACGTCGCAAAGCGGCGCCCCGGGCTGGTTGGCTTTGTCTTTCGGTTCGGCATCCCTATTTCCCTATGCAGTCTCTGCGCCCTCGAACAGCTCGATCCGCTCGCCGGGGGCGAGCTGGACGACGGCCTTCTTCCAGCCCCGCGTCTTGCCCTGGTGCAGGCCGCGGCGCTTGGGCTTCGACCGCACCTTGGCGGTGCGCACCGCGGCGACCTTGACGTCGAAGATCTCCTCGATCGCGTGGGCGATCTGGGTCTTGTGGGCTCGGTCGTCGACCCTGAACGTGTACTTGCCCTCTCCGATCAGCGCGTAGCTCTTCTCAGACACGACCGGGCGTACGATCACCGTGCGGGCGTCCATCAGGCCAACCTCTCCTGCAGCTTGGCCATCGCCGCTTCGGAGACCACCAGGGAGGCGGCCCCGATCACGTCGGCGACGCCGATCGCGCTGACCTCGGCGACCTGGACCCGGGCGATGTTGCGGAAGCTCTTCGCCGCGCCGCCCTCATCCGGGGCGAGCACAACGAGCGTCGAGCGCTTCGCACCCCACTTGTCGAGTGCCTCGGCGGCGGTCTTGGTCGAGGGCGTCTCGAAGGCGGCGGCGTCGAGCAAGGCGACGCTGTCGCGCTCGGCGTGGGTAGAGAGAGCGGAGCGCAACGCCTTGCGGCGCGCCTTGCGGTTGACCTTGACCGTGTAGTGACGGGGCTTGGGCCCGAAGGCGACTCCTCCGCCGAAGCGGCTGGGCGAGCTGAGCGCGCCCACCCGTGCACGGCCGCTGCCCTTCTGGCGCCAGGCCTTCGCGCCGGTCATCGTGACCTCGCCGCGGGTCAGCGTGGAGGCCGTGCCCTGGCGGCGGGAGGCGAGGTCGGCACGGGCTGTCTCGTGGACGAGAGAGTGGTGGAAGGGCTCGTCGAAGACGCCCTTCGGCAGGTCCGCCTTGGTCGTCTTGCCGAGCACGGCGGCTTTAGCCATCGGTCCTCACCTCGACCAGCGCGTTGCGCGAGCCCGGAACCGAGCCCTTGATCAGGAGGAGGTTGCGCTCGGCGTCGACGTCGGCGACCTCGAGCCCCTTCTGGGTGATCCGCTTGTTGCCCATCTGGCCCGGCATCCGCATCCCTTTGAAGACGCGGGCCGGGAAGGTGCTGGCGCCGATCGAGCCCGGCGCGCGGACGTTGTGCGAGCCGTGCGTGACCGGGCCGCGGCTGAAGTTGTGGCGCTTGATCCCGCCCTGGAAGCCCTTGCCGATCGAGGTGCCCGAGACCTTCACCTTCTGACCGGCCTCGAAGGAGGCGACGGTGACGTCGTCGCCGATCTTGGGCGCCTCCTCGGCGCCGAGATCCTCGTCGCGGAACTCGACCAGATGGCGCATCGGGGCGGCGCCGGCCTTCTTCAGGTGGCCTTCCTCGCCCTTGCTCAGCTTGCCCTGCTTGACCTCGCCGAAGGCGAGCTGGACGGCGGCGTAGCCGTCGCGATCCGGCTCGCGCACGGCGGTGACCTTGCACGGGCCGGCCTCGATCACGGTGACCGGCGTGACCGTGCCGTCCTCGCCGAAGACCTGCGTCATGCCGAGCTTCTTGCCGAGGATCGCAGCCATGGCCTAGAGGCGGATCTCGATGTCGACGCCGGCCGGGAGCGAATCCAGGCGCTGCAGCGAGTCGACCGTTTTCGGCGAGGGCTGGAGGATGTCGATCAGGCGCTTGTGGGTGCGCATCTCGAAGTGCTCGCGCGAGTCCTTGTCCTTGAACGGCGAGCGGATCACGCAGTAGACGTTTTTCTCAGTGGGCAGGGGCACCGGGCCCGAGACGCTGGCCCCGGTGCGCTCCGCGGTTTCGACGATCTCGCGGGCAGCCCGGTCTATGGCGTCGTGGTCATACGCCTTGAGCCGGATCCGGATTTTCTGTGCTGCTATCGCTGCCACGGTCTGAGCTTGTTCTCTTGTCTTTCCCGCGCGGTCCTTACCGCGCCGAAAGGGCGCCGCCCCTTGGTGGTGGGGCGCCGCCCCTGGTCGTATGTCTTTTCAGTTTTCTCGCCGCGAGAGCGGCGAGGGCGGGCGAATGCCCGCCCTTGATGCGGATTACTCGATGATGTCCGAGACGACCCCCGAGCCCACCGTCCGGCCACCCTCGCGGATGGCGAAGCGCAGGCCCTGGTCCATCGCGATCGGCTGGATCAGCTCGATCGTCATCTCGACGTTGTCGCCCGGCATCACCATCTCCGTCCCCTCGGGGAGGTTGGCGATCCCGGTCACGTCGGTCGTGCGGAAGTAGAACTGGGGCCGGTAGCCGGAGAAGAACGGCGTGTGACGACCGCCCTCCTCCTTCTTCAGGCAGTAGACCTCGGCCTTGAACTTGGTGTGCGGCGTGATCGAGCCGGGCTTGCAGAGAACCTGGCCGCGCTCGATCTCCTCGCGCTTGGTGCCGCGCAGGAGCGCGCCGATGTTGTCGCCGGCCTGACCCTCGTCGAGGATCTTGCGGAACATCTCGACTCCGGTGACGACCGTTTTCGTCGTGTCCTTGATCCCGACGATCTCGACCTCGTCGCCGGTGTTGACGATTCCCTGCTCGACGCGGCCGGTGGCGACGGTGCCGCGACCGGTGATCGAGAAGATGTCCTCGATCGGCATCAGGAAGGGCTTGTCGAGCTCGCGCACGGGCTCGGGGATGTAGGAGTCGAGCGCGTCGGCCAGTTCGAAGACCGCCTTCTGCGCCTCTTCGTCGCCTTCCAGGGCCTTCAGCGCCGAGCCCTTGATGATCGGGGTGTCGTCGCCGGGGAAGTCGTACTCGTCGAGGAGTTCCTTGACCTCCTCCTCGACCAGCTCGATCAGTTCGTCGTCGTCGACCTGGTCGACCTTGTTGAGGAAGACGACCACGTGCGGGACGTTTACCTGGCGGGCGAGCAGGATGTGCTCGCGCGTCTGCGGCATGACGCCGTCGGCCGCGGAGACGACCAGGATCGCGCCGTCCATCTGGGCGGCGCCCGTGATCATGTTCTTGACGTAGTCGGCGTGGCCCGGGCAGTCGACGTGGGCGTAGTGCCGGTTCTCGGTCTGGTACTCGACGTGGGACGTCGCGATCGTGATCCCGCGTTCTTTCTCCTCGGGAGCGTTGTCGATCTCCTCGAAGCTCTTCGCCTCGGCGTTGCCCTTCGTGGAGAGGGTCTTGGTGATCGCGGCCGTCAGCGTCGTCTTACCGTGGTCGATGTGACCGATCGTGCCGACGTTCACATGCGGCTTATCGCGCTCGAACTTCTCCTTGGACATCTCTCTCCGTTCTACCTTTCGAAAGTCGGGTTCTGTCTGGTTTGGCTGGTTAAGTTTGTGGGGCGTTGGCAGGTCGCTCGCAACGAACTGCCTGCGGGCGAACCTGGGAAATATAGCTAGAACAACCGTGCGGCCGAGTCACCTTCACGAGGTCGCACCGACCGGCTCGCCCGAACGGTGCTCGACGATCTCCTCGGCGATGCTCGCGGGGACCTCCTCGTAGCGCTCGAACTGCATCGTGTAAGTGGCTCGGCCCTGGGTCATCGAACGCAGTTCGGTCGCGTAGCCGAACATCTCTCCCAGGGGCACGAAGGCTTGGACGGCAAGCGCGTTGCCGCGCTGGTCCTGGCCCTGCACCTTGCCGCGGCGGCGCGAGAGGTCGCCGATCACGTCGCCGAGGAAGTCCTCGGGGGTGACGACCTCGACCGCCATCACGGGCTCGAGCAGGACCGGGTTCGCTTTGCGGGCGGCATCCTGGATCGCCATCGAGCCGGCGATTTTGAAGGCCATCTCCGAGGAGTCGACGTCATGGAAGGAGCCGTCGACGAGTTCGACCTTGACGTCGACCATCGGGTAGCCGGCCTTGACGCCGTTCTCCAGGGCCTCCTTCATCCCCTGCTCGGCGGGGCCGATGAACTCGCCTGGGATGGCGCCGCCCTTGATTTTGTTGACGAACTCGAAGCCCTCGCCGGGCGCGGGCTCGACGTTGATCACGACGTGGCCGAACTGACCGCGGCCGCCGGTCTGGCGGACGAAGCGCGCCTCCACCTTCTTGACCTCCTTGCGGATCGTCTCGCGGTAGGCGACCTGCGGCTTGCCGACGTTGGCCTCGACTTTGAACTCGCGCAGCATGCGGTCGACGATCACCTCGAGGTGGAGCTCGCCCATGCCGTGGATCAGCGTCTGGCCGGTTTCCTCGTCGCTTTCGATCTTGAAGGTCGGGTCCTCCTCGCCGAGGCGCTGCAGGGCGTTGCCCATCTTCTCCTGGTCGGCCTTGGTCTTGGGCTCGATCGCGACGGCGATCACGGTCTCGGGGAATTCGATGCTCTCCAGCGCGATCGGCGCGTCCGGAGCGGCGAGGGTGTCGCCGGTGCCCGTTTCTTTGAGGCCGACGCCGGCGCATATGTCCCCCGCGTAGCACTCGTCGATCTCCTCGCGGCTGTTGGCGTGCATCATCAGCAGGCGCCCGATCCGCTCGGTGCGGCCGGTCTTGACGTTGAGGACGCGGCCGCCTTTCTCCAGCTTGCCGGAGTAGACGCGGAAGTAGGTGAGCTTGCCGACGTAGGGATCGGTCATGACCTTGAAGGCGAGGGCCGCGAAGGGAGCGTTGTCGTCGGCTGGGCGCTCGTCCTCGACGTCCTCGGACTGGCCCTTGCCGGCGGGGACGACACCGGTCACCGGCGGCACCTCCAGCGGCGAGGGCAGCAACTCGACGATCGCGTCGAGCAGCGGCTGCACGCCCTTGTTCTTGAACGAGGTGCCGCAGAGCACGGGGGTGACCTTGGTGTCGAGGCAGGCCCGGTGCAGGGACCTGGCGATCCGCTCATGGGGGATCTCCTCCTCGGCGAGGTAGGCCTCCATCAGCTCGTCGTCGTAGTCGGCGCAGGCCTCGATCAGCTGGGTGCGGTATTCCTCGGCCTGGTCGGCGAGGTCGTCGGGGACGTCGACCGTCTCGTATTCGGCGCCGAGCTCGTCGGTCCAGATCAGCCCCTTCATCTCGATCAGGTCGACGACGCCCTTGAAGTTCTCCTCGCTGCCGATCGGCAGCTGGATCGGCAGCGGGTTGGCGCCGAGGCGGTCCTTCATCGTCTGCACCGAGTTGAAGAAGTCGGCGCCGGTGCGGTCCATCTTGTTGATGTAGGCGAAGCGGGGGACCCTGTACTTGTCGGCCTGGCGCCAGACCGTCTCCGACTGCGGCTCGACCCCGGCGACCGCGTCGAAGACGGCGATCGCGCCGTCGAGCACCCGCAGGCTGCGCTCGACCTCGACCGTGAAGTCGACGTGGCCGGGCGTGTCGATGATGTTGATCCGATGGTCCTTCCACTCGCAGGCGGTGGCGGCGGAGGTGATCGTGATCCCGCGCTCCTGCTCCTGCTCCATCCAGTCCATCACCGCGGCGCCCTCGTGGACCTCGCCCATCTTGTGGGTACGGCCGGTGTAGTAGAGGATGCGCTCGGTGGTCGTCGTCTTGCCGGCGTCGATGTGCGCCATGATCCCGATGTTGCGCGTCTTCTCTAGGGGAAAGGTGCGTGCCATGGTTCCTAAGGTAAGGGTTTGGTGGTGAAACGGGGACGGGACAAACGCAACCGATCTGGCAAGAGCCGGGATCGGCGCATGAAAAAGGCCCTCACGGGCCCGGCGAAGCGGACTGCGAAAAAACTGCCTGAGCGACGCGCGATGATAGCAGCGGCGCGGCGGCGCATCGACCGGCTGCCGGCAGCGGCCGCAAAGGGCACCCGGCGGTTGGACCGCTGGGCGGCGGCGAGGATCGAGATCGTGCGCCCCCTGGCCGCCCGCCGGCTGCGCCGGCTGGGCGCGGTCGCCGCCCGGCTCGCGAAGGCTGCCGAGAAGCGTGCGCGGCCCCTGGCCGTCCTCCTCCTGCGCGCCTTCTCCCGCGGCGAACGCGTGCTGCGCCGGGCCCTCGCGGCAGCGACCCGGGGGGCGACCCGCGCCAGCGCCGTGGTCACGCCGCGGCGTGCGGTCGCCGGCGTCGTCCTCGCCTCGGCGGTCTGCCTGATCGTCTCCCAGTTCGTCTCCTATCGCAGCGTCGAGATCGGGCAGGCGGCCTACTCGGGCCTGCCGGCGGCCGCGCCGCCGGCGGTTGCCTCGAAGAGCGCCGGCGAAGCCCACGCCTATCTCCTGGTTCCCGTAGCGCTCCTCGCGGCGGCCGTCGCTGCGGCGACGGTGCGCAGCGATCGTCGCGGCCTCGGCCGGATCGTGATCGGGCTGGGCCTGCTCAGCCTCCTCGTGATCGGCCTCGTCGATCTCCCCTCCGGCCTCGACGCCGGCGCCGAGGCCTCCCGCTTCTCAGGCGCCACGGCGGTGCTCGAGAACGGCTTCTACGCAGAGCTCGCGGCAGCGGCGGGGCTGGTCGTTGGCGGTCTGCTCTACTATGCGCGGCCGTGCCGAATACGAATCAACTTGTCAGGAAGGGCCGCAAGCGCCCGAAGAAGAAGACGGCGACGCCGGGACTCAAGTCCTCGCAGGGTCGCAAGAAGGTCGTCTCCGCGCCGCAGCGGCGCGGAGTCTGCACCCGCGTCGCGACCGTAACGCCGAAGAAGCCGAACTCGGCGCTGCGCAAGATCGCCCGTGTGCGCCTCACCAACGGGATGGAGGTAACGACCTACATCCCCGGCGAGGGCCACAACCTGCAGGAGCACTCCGTCGTGCTGGTCAGGGGTGGTCGCGTCAAGGACCTGCCAGGCGTCCGCTACAAGGTCGTCCGCGGCACCCTCGACGCAGCCGGCGTCTCCGACCGCAAGCAGGCCCGCTCGCGCTACGGCGTCAAGGCTTCGTAATGCCTCGCCGCTCCGCCGCACAGATCCGCCCGGTCGAACCCGACGCGCGCTTCCGCAACCGGCTCGTCCAGCAACTCGTCAACAAGGTCATGCGCGACGGCAAGAAGCAGGTCGCCGAGCGGATCGTCTACGACGCCCTGGCGATCGTCGGCGAGCGTTCCGGCGAGGACCCGATCGAGACGCTCGAGGCTGCGATCAAGCAGCTGACCCCGGTGCTCGAGGTCCGATCCCGCCGCGTCGGCGGCGCCACCTATCAGGTGCCGGTCGAGGTTCCCGCCCGCCGCGCCCGCACCCTGGCGATCCGGTGGCTGGTCGACTTCGCCCGCAACCGCCGCGAGTACTCGATGGCGGAGCGTCTGGCCAGCGAGATCACCGACGCGACCCAGCAGCAGGGCAGCGCCTGGAAGCGGAAGGACGACATCTACCGCATGGCCCAGGCAAACAAGGCGTTCGCGCACTACCGCTGGTAGGTCTCCAGCCATGGCCCGACCGATCCTCGCGGTCGACGTCGACGGCGTCATCTCCTTGTTCGGGTTCGAGCAGGCCCCGGACCGGGCCACCGCCAAGTTCGAGCTGGTGGACGGGATGGTCCATTGCATCTCCCTGGTCGCCGGCGAGCGGCTGCTGCGCCTGAGCGAGCAGTTCGAGCTGGTCTGGGCCACCGGCTGGGAGGACAAAGCCAACGACTACCTGCCCGGCATCCTCGGCCTCCCCGAGCTGCCCTACCTCTCCTTCGGCGGAGCGGCGCGGTTCGGCTCCGCGCACTGGAAGCTGGGCCCGCTCGAGGAGTATGCCTCCGGCCGGGCGGTCGCCTGGATCGACGACAACTTCAACGAGGGTTGCTACGAGTGGGCGGAGAAACGAGAGGAGCCCACCCTCCTCGTCCCCACAGAGCCCCACCTCGGCCTCGAGGAGGCGCACGTAGAGGCCTTGCGGAGCTGGGCAGTGTCTCTAGACTGATCCCGGTGGAGGGATTCTGGCCAATCTTCTTCCTGCTGGTCGTTCTGAAGATCCCGGTCTTCGGCGCCCTCTGGCTGGTCTGGTGGGCCAGCCAGGCCCCTGAGCAGGAGACCGCAGGAGGAGATTCCGATGATGGCTTCAAGCGCTGGCGACCCCAGCCAGTGCGCCCGCGAGGCCCCCAACACGGCCCAAGCAACGTTGCCGTGAGGAGGAGGTGGGGTGCCCCTCCCGCGCAGCGGCGTCCCGGTTTTCGCTCTATCCCCGCCCCGAAACGCGCCACAACCCTGCCAGCGAAAACCCCAGCAAGCGGGAGGGGCACCCCACCTCCTCCCCCCACTCACACCCGCTGAGCCGCCCGCTTCCTCTCGCGGCGCAACTCACGCAAGTACGGCTGGAAGTCCACCTGGATCGTGTGCCTCTTGGAGGCGATGTAGCGCTTCCGCATCTTCGCTTCTGTCTCGGCGATCTCGGCCCTCATCTCAGTCGGCGAGGGGAGCGTCCCCTCGCCTCCGAGCAGGTCCGCCACCCACTCCGCCTGCGCCTCGGCCAGCGGCATGATCGCCCCGAGCGGCTGGATGAAGCCGATGAAGTAGAGCCCGGGGTGCTCGACCGAGGCAACCCGGCGGTAGAGCGGCAACCTGTTGTCGGCCGCTGAGACGAGATCCTCGTCGAAGAAGGGGAAAGTGATCTTGTACCCGGTGCAGTAGACGACGAGGTCGATCTCCTCCTCGCTGCCGTCGGCGAAGCGCACGGTGCGCCCGCCGGCGAAGCGGTCGATGTTCGGCTTGACCACGATGTCGCCGTGGCCCAGACGTGAGAGCAGCTCAGCCGAGACCGTCGGGTGCGCCTCGAGCAGCTTGTGGTCGGGGGCGGGCAGCCCGTAGGCGGTCATGTCGCCGGCGGTCATGCCCAGCAGCCGCGACAGCACGAAGCGCTGCACGGGCAGCGGCATCATCGTCAGCAGCTTTGAGGCGGCTTCGTCGGTCGGCTTGCCGTTGAGGTACTTGGGCATGACGTAGGCGCCGCGCCGCATCGCCAGGAAGGTCTCCTCGGCTATCCGCGATGACTCGACCGCGATGTCGGTGGCCGAGTTGCCGATCCCCAGCACCAGCACCCGCTTGCCGACCAGCACGTCGGGCTCGCGGTAGTGGTGAACATGCATCTGCTCGCCTTCGAATTCCTCCGCTCCGGCGAAGGCGGGTTCGGGCCAGCGGGGGTTCCAGTGGTGGCCGTTGGCGACGAGCACGGCGCGGTAGCGGTGCGACTCGCGGTTGCCGTTGGAGCCCCCCACGGTCACCTCCCACTCTCCTTCGACCGGGGTCACGCTCTTGACCTCGGTGCCGAAGCGGATCTTCTCCCGCAGGCCGAAGTGGTCGACGTAGTCGTCGAAGTAGCGGGCGATCTGGAAGTGGTCGGGGTAGTCCGGATAGTCGTCCGGCATCGGGTAGGTCGCGTAGGACATCAGCCCGCGCGAGGTGTTGATGTGCAGCGAGCGATACGCCGACGACATCCCGTTGTCGTTTTCATAGCGCCAGTTCCCCCCCACCTCCGACCCCTTCTCAAAGCAGTCGAAGTCGATTCCCCGCGCATTCAGCACCTGGCAAGCCGCGATCCCCGAAGACCCGGCACCAATCACGCATACCTTCTGAGCAGCCCCCACGCCCAGAAATCTATTCAAACTGGCCACCCGGCCAACCCAAGCTCAAACCGGAAGAGGCACTGGTAGAGAGGGCGGGGGTGCCCCCGCCCTCTCCCCTACGACTCCTCAGAGGTCTGCTCGATCTCCTGCGCCAGCTCCTCGAGCTCCTCCGCGAACGAAGGGCCGAAGCTCTCGACCGGAGTGTCCTCGCCGTCGAGGCCCAGCTCGGCGGCGAGATCTTCTTCGTCGAGCAGCCCGTCCTCGTTCGGCGGTTCGATCGGCACCGCGGGTTCGACCGAGAGCGTGCGGTAGTGCTTGAGCCCGGTCGCCGCGGGGATCAGCTTGCCGATGATCACGTTCTCCTTCAGGCCGACGAGCTTGTCTCGCTTGCCCTCGAGCGCGGCGTCGGTGAGCACCTTGGTCGTCTCCTGGAAGGACGCGGCGGAGAGGAAGGACTCGGTGGCCAGCGAGGCCTTGGTGATGCCGAGGATGACCTCCTCGGCCTTGGCCGGCGTGCCCCCCTCTTCCTTCGTCTTCTTGTTCAGCCGCTTCAGGGCCCCGCGGTCTTCCAGCTGACCGGGCAGCAGGCTGGTCGAGCCCTTGGACTCGATCCGGACCTTCTTCAGCATCTGGCGGGCGATCAGCTCGATGTGCTTGTCGTTGATGTCGACGCCCTGGGCGCGGTAGACCTTCTGCACCTCGGCGACCAGGTAGAGCTCGACGTCGGTGCGACCGCGGATCGCCAGCAGGTCCGCCGGGTACAGGGAGCCCTCGTTGAGCTGCTGCCCGACCTCGACCTTTTCGCCGTCCGCGACGTGCAGGCGGGTCCGGGGCGGGAAGCTGTAGGCGTGCTCCTCGCCGCTGGACTCGGTGACGATCACCTTCAGGGCTTTGTCGGTTTCCTCGACCGAGACCTTGCCGGCCGCCTCGGCCATCTGCGCGAGCCCCTTTGGTTTGCGCGCCTCGAAGAGCTCGACGATGCGGGGCAGGCCCTGCGTGATGTCCTGGCCGGCGACGCCGCCGGTGTGGAACGTCCGCATGGTCAGCTGCGTACCGGGCTCGCCGATCGACTGGGCGGCTATGATCCCGACCGCGTCGCCGATGTCGACCGTCGAGCCGGTAGCCGGCGCGATCCCGTAGCAGGCGCGGCACACGCCGGAGTCGGCGTCGCACTTGAGCGCCGAGCGGACCGGGACCACCACGTCCTCCTCGCCGAACGCCTCGGCTATCGCCTCGACGTCGGCCAGGGTGATCTCCTGGTTGCGCTTGAGCAGTTCGCGCCCGCGCTTGGTTTCGAATTTCTTCGCCGCCAGGCGCCCGATCAGGTTGTCGTTGAGCGAGTTGTCGTCCTTGCGGATCGCCATCTCGATGCAGTCCTTGGTCTTGCAGTCCTCCTCGCGCACGATCACGTCCTGGGCGACGTCGACCAGGCGCCGGGTCAGGTAACCCGAGTCGGCCGTGCGCAGGGCCGTGTCGGCGAGGCCCTTTCGGGCGCCGTGGGTGGAGATGAAGTACTCCAGGACCGAGAGGCCCTCCAT